>NZ_CM146328.1:0-3195000 GCF_055693205.1 Parasphingorhabdus sp. W113
GATCATGCCGGTGCTCGAACGCATGCAGGCCATCGGCATGCCGCTGCTCATCCATGGCGAAGTCACTGATGATGACATTGACATATTCGACCGGGAGGCGGCCTTTATTGACCGGACATTGTCCCGGCTGGTGGCGGATCTGCCAGGACTGAAAGTGGTTTTCGAGCATATCACCACCGCGGATGCCGTCGCATTTGTCGATGCGTCCGGGCCGCAAGTCGCCGCGACGATTACCCCGCAGCATCTGCATATCAACCGCAACGCCATGCTGGTCGGCGGAATCCAGCCGCACGCTTACTGCTTGCCGGTGGCCAAGCGGGAGGAGCACCGGCTCGCCCTGCGGCGCGCGGCAACCTCTGGCTCGGCCAAATATTTTCTCGGCACCGACAGCGCCCCGCACGAACAGCAGGCCAAGGAATCGGCCTGTGGCTGTGCAGGCATTTTCAACGCGCCGTTCGCGTTGGAAAGCTATGCGACGGTTTTTGACGAAGAAGGAGCGCTCGACAAGCTCGAGGGCTTTGCATCAGAGCACGGGCCGCATTTTTACGGTTTGCCGCTCAATAGCGGCACGGTGACACTGGCCCGCCAGCCCGAGTGCGTTCCGGATCAGATCAGCGTTGCGGATGGTGCTGTCATTCCGTTTCACGCCGGTCAGGAATTGCCCTGGACAATTGTGGCCCGCGCCGGTTGACGGTCAGGCCGGCGTCAGCGCTGCGCGTTTGCGGCGTTCGGTCCGGATCGTGTCGGCAGAGAAGAGCGCGAGACTGATCCAGATCAGGCCGAAACAGACCAGATGCGAGGTGGTCAGGGGCTCGCGATAGATGAAGACCCCAATGACGAACTGCAAGGTTGGTGCGAGATATTGCAGCAGGCCGATGACACTCAAGCGCATTGTCTTAACCGCGGCGGCAAACAGCATCAGCGGGACCGCGGTCACAATCGCGCCGCCCATCAGCAACAGGTCGATGGTCAGCACGTCTCCCAAATGGGTGCGGTCCGGAGCCGCCGGGACGAGCAGCAGAAAACCGAGAAACAGTGGAAAGATCAGGCTGGTTTCAACCGTTAGTCCGACCACCGGGCCGACCACCGCAACCTTGCGCACCAGCGCATAGCAGCCCCACGACCCGGCGAGGGCAAGGCTGATCCACAGCGTGTCGAGCGCCTGTACCGCGAGAACGGAAACACCGAGACCGGCGATCGCGACGGCGATCCATTGGTTGCGACTGAGCTTCTCTTTGAGGAATAGCCGCCCGAGAAAGACGTTGAGCAGCGGGCTGATAAAATAGCCGAGACTCGCAGCGAGAATATGGTCGGTCTGGACAGCCCAGACGTAGACCAGCCAGTTGGCGGTGATCAATGCCGCGCTCAGCAGCAGAAATTTGAGTACGCCGGGATTGCTGACTGCGTCCCTGAGGCCGACCAGATTTTTGCGAAACCACAGGATGAGTAGCAGCAACGGCACCGACCAGATGACCCGATGGGCGACCACTTCGATCGCCGGGACGGATTCCAGAAGCTTGAAATAGACCGGCATGGTGCCCCAGAACAGGCACGCAAGCAAGGCTTGGACAAGGCCGAGACGGCTGCCGGATTCCTGATCAGTCACAAAGCGCGATTAGGCGTGCTCCGACGGGCTGGCAATCACTATTCAATTGGGGCGGATAAATATTCGGTTGTTGGGACGGTCCGATTTCCGTGGCCGGCGGGATCAGATAATGCCGCCGCCCATCCACAGCCGCCCACCACAAATCAGCATCACGATCAGACAGAAATACATTCCGCTGCTCTTGGACGAGATCAGCCCGAACAGTGCACCGACGGCCGCAATCGGGAGAATGAACCAGTTGGTCCAACCGAGAAACGGCACAAACCCGACAAAGGACATAATCAAGGCGATGCCGCCGATAAGGATGGAGATCAAATTTGCCATAACTGTATTATAGGAGTAGCTCACCAATAATTCAAGAGATTGCGGTTTTATCTGATTGGCTTATGCTCTTTGGCGGGAGAAGATACAGCTATGCATATTGATGATATCCGCTTGGAAACCGATCGGCTGATCCTGCGCCCGCCCAATGGGTCCGACTTTGAAGGCTGGGCTGCCTTTCAGGCCGATGAAGCGACCATGACCTATCTCGGAGGGGTCAAGAGCCGGGCCGAATCCTGGCGGGATCTTTGCGGCATGGTCGGGGCGTGGCATGTTCGCGGCTTCGCGATGTTTTCGCTAATCCTCAAAGAGAATCAGCGATGGATCGGCCGGATCGGGCCTTGGTATCCCGAAAGCTGGCCCGGAACCGAAGTTGGCTGGGGCATCGCACCGGATTATGCTGGCAAGGGCTATGCGCTCGAAGCCGCGGTTGCGAGCATGAACTATGTGGTGGACGTGCTCGGCTGGACCGACATCTGCCACACAATTGACCCGGAAAACCTGGCCTCGATCCGGTTGGCTGAGCGTCTCGGCTCGACCAATCGCGGGCCAACCCGCTTGCCGGCACCCTATCAGGACGCGAGGGTTGACGATTGGGGACAAAGCCGTGAACAGTGGCAACAGAACCGGCAAAAATTCACCTAGGAGCGTTGCTGAAATGGCCACTGAAACTTATCTCGATCCGACCCGCGAGAGCTTTGATGCGTTTAAGGCGCTGCCGAGAGATGTTCCGATCAACATGCTCAACCTGTTGCAATTCCACGAAAAAGCACACTATCCTGACGACCATCCCAACGCCAATGAAGGCTGGAGCGGAGAACGCGCTTATGCGGAATATGGCACGACCAGTGGGCCGATTTTCCAACGGGTCGGCGGGACGATCATCTGGCGCGGAAAGATGGAAGCGATGCTTATTGGTCCGCAGGACAAGCAATGGGATGCCTCGTTTATCGCGCGCTATCCCACCAGTGGTGCGTTTCTCGAAATGGTCACCGATCCGGACTATCAGAAAGCGGTTGTCAATCGTCAGGCCGCCGTGCTGACATCGCGGCTGATTCGCTTTGGCGAACTGGACGGCTCGGACGGATTTGGCTGAGAGTCCAGAATTGGGACAGGTGGTTAACAAAACTTAGCCGGTTTAACCACATTCCCTAACGGATTATTAACGCTTTTTGATGCATTTATTCCTGCATATTCAGGAGTAAAGCATGTCAAACCTATCCCGTTCCGTCTTGCTGGTCGCCACAGCAATGGCTTTGCCTTTGTCCTTGTCGGCTTGCGGCAGCAATGAAAGCAACGAAGCCGAGCTGGCGGAGCTGGACGACAATCTCACCGCAGACCCTGCCATGCAGGATGCGCTGGAAGACCAGATCCTGGTCGATCCTGACCTGACCGGCCAGGCCAATGGCAATGCGGTGCGCCGCGCCAGTGGCGCGATTGACGGGTCGGTCCCGCCGGGCGGCAAAGCGGCGGCCAATGCGGCATTTGAAGGCAAGTTGATGAGCGCACCGAAACCGCGCAACATGACATCGGACGATGAATGCACAAACTGCGGCGGCTCCGATGATGGCATGACGCTGGGCGCGAAAGCGGAAGCGCAATCGGCACGGCGCGGCAAAGGGACCTGTGATCAAAAGCTCAGCTATGACATGGGTTGGGCCAATCGCATGCCACCAGAGTTTCCGATCTATCCTCGGGCCAATGTCCAGGAAGCGGCGGGCGTTGAAGGCGGGTTGTGCGACCTGCGCGTCGTCAGTTTCACCACCTCCAGCCCGATGAAAAATGTCGTCGACTATTATTATACCCAAGCGAAACGCGGCGGCTATAGCGCGGAATATCTCAAGCGGGGCGCAGAGCATGTGCTCGGCGGTACCCGCGGCGAAGATGATGGCGCTTATGTGATCACGCTGAACAGCCGCAAAAGCGGTGGTACGGTGGTCGATATTGTCGCCAGCAACGGGCGCTGATACAGACGGCTGAAATCAGCTTCGGGCCTCCCGCCGCATTTCACTCAAACGATGCGTAGCGGGACGGACCATGAAGGGGTGGCGCAAGCCGCCCCTTTTTTGGCCTGTGGTAATTGGCCTGACTGCTATTCCCGGAAACTGCCGCCGCCATCGACATTGATGTCGCAGGCTGTGGTGAAGCTGCTGGCATCGCTGGCCAGCCAGAGCATCGCATCGGCAACTTCGCTGGCCAGTCCAACCCGATTGATCGGGTGGTTGCGGTTGAACACCTCAATCGCTTCATCCCGCGGGCCCGGATAGGCTTCGAGATAGCGTTGGTACATCGGTGTATCAATCGCGCCGGGATGCACGGTGTTGACCCGAACCGGATATTTCTCGGCCGCGCAGTGCAGCGCGAGCGACTTGCTGAGCGACGTCACTGCGGCTTTGCTGGCACAATAAGCCGCAAACTGGGCGCTCGGCCGCAATGCGAGCATCGAGCCGATATTGACAATCGCGCCATCCTCGCCGCTTTCCACAATCGCCGGCAGGCCAACGCGGCAGCCGTTAAATGTGCCGTGCATATTGATGTCGATGGTCCGGTTCCAGCTGTCGAGATCGACCTGATCAACCGACCCGGGTTCGGAAATACCGGCGACGTTGAACAGGGTGGTAATCTTGCCAAACTGGTTTTTGGTGGCATCGACAGCGGCTTGCCATTGATCGAGATCACGCACGTCCAGCTCCACCGCTGCGGCGCGGTCACCCAGTGCAGCGGCATGGGCCTGGGCTTTTTCGACCTGAATATCGGCCAGCATGACCGATCCGCCTTCTTCCACAAAGCGTTGCCCGGCAGTGCCGCCAATGCCTTCCGCGCCACCAGAAATCAGCGCGACTTTTCCATCCATCGTTCCCATAATCGGCGGTCCTATTTCTTGTCGAAGGTCAGCGGCAGATTGGCGAGCCCGCGCAGCATCATATTGGGTGGATAGGTCAGCTCGGCACCTTCCGGAATCCGGATATTGTCCATTCGTTTGGCAAATTGCTGGAACGACACCGTCATTTCCTTGCGCGACAGCATGTTGCCGACACACATGTGAATGCCCTTGCCGAAAGCGAGATGGGTCCGCGCATTCTTGCGGTCGACCTGAAACTGGTTCGGATTTTCAAACTGTTTGGGGTCGCGATTGGCGGCATGATAACGCATCATGACCATCGCCCCCTTGGGCAGCATGACGCCGCCCAGTTCGGCGTCGCGGTGCATCACGCGCCAGATACCGGACGATCCGCTCGACATCCGCAAAACCTCTTCAACCGCATTGGGGATCAGCGACGGATCGTCCTGAATCTTCTTATACTGATCCGGGTTGCTCGCGAACAGGCGCAGGCCTTCGCCCAGCGCCGCCGTGGTGGTTTCGTTGCCCGCGACCATCAACTGCTGAACGATGGACAGCGATTCCGCATCATCCAGCGGCCGCTCGCCATCGACCTGCGCGTTGACGAGGTCCGACAGGATATCATTTTTCGCTTCCTTGCGACGGGCGTCCATATTGGCCTTGAGCGCGTGCTGATATTCGACCACTTCGCGTTCGGTCTCGAGCTGCCGTTCGCGGGTCATCATGCCGGACAGCCGATCAACAAAGGCATTGGTCCAGCGCTTGATGGTTTCTGCATCAGCCACATCCAGTCCAAGCTGCACCGCGATGGTCCGCACCGGCATCGGAATCGCATAATCTTCCATGAACTCGCATTGGCCCTGGTCGATAAAATTATCGATCAGCTCGTTCGACATGGCCCGCATGCTGTCTTCAAGTTTGTTCACTTTGGGCATCGAGAACGCGAGGTTGACGAGCTTCCGGAACCGCGTGTGCACCGGTTGATCGGCGGTCAGCAGGGTGTTGACCTGGGGCCAGCCTTTCGCCTGGATGGCCTGAATTTCCTCGTCTGCCGCGAGCTCTTCGTCGGATTTGCCGCCGGAGAGCAGGGCGGTGAAATTGTTCGAGAAATCATCGAGCCGGCCGACAGCTTCCGAGATCAGGTCATAATCGAGAACGATATGGGCGCCGCTCGCCTCGTCCAGAAAGACCGGGCTTTTAGCGCGCTGTTCTTCATAAAAGTCGAAAGGGTCAACCAGGATATCCGGTTGAAACAGGGATTTGGATACGGCTTCGTTCATGGTGATGTTCCTATCAACAAATCAGTCAAAGGAGGGCGTGGGCTTGCCTTCCGCATTATAGACCGGGCCTTCGGCATCGACCCGATATTTTGCGCTGACCGCGTTGGTCAGGCCAAAGCTGCCAATATGCGCTAGCATGCTGGCATAATGGGTGTTCTGAAAATGTTTGGCCAGCGCGTCCTCGTCGGTCCATTCTTCGAACACTTCGATGCGCGCCGGGTTATGCATATCGGCGCACCAGCTGTAGCAGAGGCAGCCTTCCTGCGAGAGCGCGCCATCAATATAGGGTTGTGCCTTTTTCAGACATTCCTCGCGGGTTGCCGGATCAACATCGATATGCGCCGCGATCAGTATTTTTGCCATTTTTGTAAATTCCTAGAGTTTTTGGCCGCCCAGTTGCGCGACAACATTGAAAATGCGTTTGCTATACAGCCACTGGCCGTCAATTTTGACAAACTCGTCATCATACCGCCCCCCGGCAATGCGCGGCTCGCCTTTTTCAACCAGTATCTCATGGGTTTGATAGCGTCCGGACGCAGTATCGCCAGTCACTTGCAGGCTGCCGGGAATACCCAGGAAGCTGACCGCATCAAAAGCGCTCATCGCGCCATTCCACAAATTGACGATATTCTCGCGGCCAACCACTTCTGTTCCCATGAGCGACCATATAGCGTCTTCCGTCCACAAGGCGCCCCAGTCATCAGGGTCTTTGCGCAAAACGGCATCACAATAGCTGTCATGCAGCTCGCGGATCGCCAGACGGTCTTCGATAGGCCCGGTAAACATGGACTCTGTCCTCTCCTTATTATGGGAGAGATTACAGGGTAAAAGCGGCAGATTGGCAAGCTGCCATAAGTGCTAGGTTATCTGGCCTAGTCGCCGCTAATCCGTTCGATATCGGCGCCGACCGCGGCGAGTTTTTCTTCGAGCCGTTCATAACCGCGATCGAGATGGTAGATCCGTTGCAATCGGGTCTCGCCCTTGGCGGCGAGAGCCGCGATCACCAGGCTCATCGAGGCGCGCAGGTCGGTGGCCATGACCGGCGCGCCGGTCAACTCATCGACGCCATGGACGACGGCCGTGCGGCCCTTGGTTTCGATATTGGCGCCCATCCGGTTGAGTTCCGGAACGTGCATGTAGCGGTTTTCAAATATCGTCTCGGTCAGGACACTGGCACCATCCGCCATACACAGCATCGCCATCAGCTGTGCCTGCATGTCGGTGGCGAGGCCAGGATAGGGCGCTGTCGACAAGGTTAGAGGGCGGGGCTTGCCCTGGGCCGCCACTTTGATCCCCTTGGCATAGGGTTCAATTTCAAGTCCCGCCTCGACCAAGGCCGCCAGCGTGGCTTCCATTTCATCCGCTTTGGCACCGGCAAGATCCACCGCGCCGCCGGCAATGCCGACTGCACAGGCATAGCTGCCGGCCTCGATGCGATCAGCCATCACGCGATAGGTGCAGCCGTGCAGACGCGGCACGCCGGTAATGATCAGGTCGGAGCTGCCAATGCCTTCAATTTCGCCGCCCATGGCAACCAGCATATTGCACAGATCGATAATTTCCGGTTCCCGCGCAGCGTTTTTCAGCCGGCTGGTGCCGTTGGCCAGTACCGCCGCCATCAGCGCGTTTTCCGTCGCGCCGACGGAGACCACCGGGAAGCTATATTCTCCCCCTGGTAAACCGCCGTCGGGCTGTCGCGCGGTGACATAGCCGCTGGTGGTTTCTATTTCGGCGCCGAGCGCTTCAATCACCTTGAGATGGAGATCGATCGGACGATTGCCGATCGCGCAGCCGCCGGGCAGCGAGACCCGGCATTCACCGGCCCGTGCGAGCAAGGGGCCCAGCACCAGAATCGAAGCCCGCATCTTGCGGACAATGTCATAGGGGGCTTCGGTGGCCGTGATCTTGCCAGCCTTGAGCGTCATCACCCGGCCAAAATCCTCCGGCCGCGCGCCTTCGATCGCGGTGGAGACGCCGAGTTGATTGAGCAGATGCCCGAAACTGTCGACATCGGCGAGGCGCGGCAAGTTGCGGAGCGTGACCGGCTCTTCGGTCAGCAGAGCGCAAGGCAGCAATGTCAAGGCGCTGTTCTTGGCGCCAGAAATGGGAATGGTGCCGGACAGGTTTTGGCCGCCGCGTATCGAGATAATATCCATCGCAATTGTTTAGCGAAAATGACGCCATAGGCAAGCGCGTTTGGGGGCGGTGGGAGCTGTGATTAAATGCGGATCAGATCCATGCTGATCGCCTTGACCGCCGCCGATGTCCGATCATGGACGCCCAGCTTGGCATAGGCGCGCCGCAAATAGCTGTCGATCGAGTTTTCCGACAGTTCCAATATCATGCTGATCTCCGAATTGGACTTGCCCTGGGCCGCCCAGGCAATGATCTGGGTTTCGCGTTTGGACAGCGGCTTGTTCAGCTCGAACAGATAGGGTGTCAGTTGACACAGGCGCAGATGCGCCAGTTGCGCAAAATGCTGGAGATGCGGCGCATAGTCATCGTCCAGAAGCCGGTCACTGCTGGGAATGCCATAAGAAACCAGGCCGGATCGCCCCTGCGGACCATAGACCGGTATGATCCAGCCATTTGTCAGCCCGATATCCATTGCGGATTCGCTCAGCTTCTCGAAGCTTTCGGATTGTTTCGTGAAAGTGCCGATATCGGTCCACCGAAACGGTTGCGCCTTGAACATGCTGTTCGCAGTGGTGAGATGGCCTTCCCGGATCAGACCGTTAAGTGCGTATTTCTGGAATTCCTCGGGCGTGATGCCGTGCAGGCGAATGATGGTTTTGGGATCGGTCGGACGCTTGTTCGGCGGTGGCATCGCGTAAACGGCCGCCCGGAATCCCAAGGCCTTTACCGTCCGAATGCAATAGCTCCACAGCGCAGCGGGCGTATCACAGAGAGGCAGGCCGGTAATGTGTCGGTTCATAGGGTGGGACTTTGCCGGTTAAAGTCTAAATAAAAGCTTATCACGCTTCCCCTGTCGATATTTGTCACGAGGATACGCCACGCAAAAGTGATAAATCCGACGCGGCCAAAGGAAGCGGCGCTAAACCCGGCCATTTGTAAATTTTGGTATCATGACACGTGTTTGCGTTACATCGCCGCGATCGTCTGTCGATATACGGTATAACGAACATGGTGAAGCGGAGCATAAGGGGCTTTAACTTCATTCCAGTTGTGGAGAAAAATGCAGGAACAACCGGATCTATTAGGTATTTTGCAAGATATTCAGGCGCGGTTGGCGCGGCTGGAAGACCAGCTCAATGGACCAAATGCCGATCCCTTCGATATCGGCTCCTTCGCGTTTGACCTTCGCCGCGCGCGCGACAAGATGTTTCCGGCCGAATATTTCAGCGACCACGGATGGGATATCCTCCTCGAACTGTTTCAGGCCCAACAACATGGCCGAAAAATACAGACGTCCGCCTTGGGACTGGAATCCAACGTGCCGCAAACCACCATGTTGCGATATCTCAACCTGCTCTGTGATGATGAGCTGGTCTATCGGGAACCGGACTCGACCGACCGCCGGAGAGTCTACACCTATCTGACCCGCAAGGGTGACCAGATGATGCGTACATTGTTCGAACAGATGCGTCAGCGCCAAAGCAAGGATGCGCCCACCGACGAAAGCTTGTTTTTTGCCGCCGATTCACCGGCATCCGCTGCCCCAAGGCCAGAAAAACAGCCGGGCAAAGCCGCGGCAGCCAACCAGGACGGTTAAGCCTGATCTGCCTGGACCGGTGGTCCGAGATCACCGGCCTGACATAACAGTTTGCGGAAAAACCGGGAACGGCTATCGGTTGCCGATGGATGTCACGGAGCACGAGAACCGGTCGTGAAGATTGCCAGTTACAATATTCGCAAGGCGATTGGCACGGACCGCCGCCGCAATCCCGGTCGGGTCATTGATGTCCTCAACGAGCTCGATGCCGATATTGTTGCGTTGCAAGAAGCGGACCGCCGATTCGGAAGCCGCGCCGCCGCAATCCCGCCGTTGCTGCTCGAAAAATATAGTGATTATCAGGCTGTACCCCTGGATGTGCAGACCGATTCCATGGGATGGCATGGCAACGCCATTTTAGTCCGTAAACCGGCCGCTATTCTGGCCCAGGATATCGTGCATATCCCCTGTCTCGAACCCAGGGGCGCGGTCATGGCGCGGATCGAGCATGGCGGCCGCCGCTATTGTGTCATCGGCATGCATCTCGATCTGTCCGGCCTGTGGCGTCGCAAACAGGCCGCCGCGATCGTGAAGCTGGCAAAGGCGCAAACGGATATTGACGGGACCCTGCTGCTCGGCGATCTCAACGAATGGAGTGCCGGGCGGGGTTGCCTCCGGGATTTTCAACAGCATTTCCAGATATTGGACAGTGGCAAGAGCTTTCACAGCCGCAACCCTGTCGCCCGGCTCGACCGGATCATGCATTGCGACCAGCTCCGCGCCTCCGCGACCGGCGTGTACGTCTCTCCTGCGGCGCGCAAGGCGTCTGATCATTTGCCGGTCTGGGCGCAGATCGCGGCGGCTGGGCCGACCGTTCAGCCCGGCTAGCTGTCGCGGAGCAATCCCAGGGCCGCATAAGCCTGGTCAACCGTGGGCTGGCTTTGCGCGCGGGCCCGTTCGCCGCCTTTTGCGAGTATCGCATCGATGGTCGTCTGATCCTCGCGCAATTCTTCGAACCGCTGGCGGATGGGGCCGAGTTTGCTGACCGCAAGATCTGCCAGTGCTGGTTTGAACGTACCAAATCCCTGTCCGGCATATTCGGCCAGAACAGCGTCCGGGCTGCTGTCGTCCAATGCGGCATAGATACCCACCAGATTGCGGGCTTCGTTCCGCGATTCCAGTCCCGCGAGTTGTTCGGGCAAGGGCTCGGCATCGGTCCGTGCCTTTTTGATCTTTTTCGCGATCATGTCGTCATCATCGGTCATGTTGATCCGGCTCAGGTCGGAAGGATCGGACTTCGACATTTTGGCGTTGCCGTCGCGCAAGCTCATCACGCGGGCGGCGGGTCCGGAAATATAGGGCTCTGGCAGGGTGAAGGTTTCGGTCCCGGTATCGCTGTTAAACTTGGCGGCGATGTCCCGCGCCAGTTCGAGATGCTGCTTCTGATCTTCCCCCACCGGCACATGAGTGGCCTGATAGATCAGCACATCGGCGGCCTGGAGCACCGGATAGCCGTAAAGGCCCAGCGAACTGCGCTGCTTGTGCTTGCCGGATTTTTCCTTGAACTGGGTCATCCGGTCGAGCCAGCCCATCGGGGTGTTGCAGATCAGTAGCCAGGCCAGCTCGGCATGACCGGGCACGCGGGCCTGGTTGAACAGAATCGATTTGTCGGTGTCGACCCCCGCCGCGATCAGCGCCGCCGTCATTTCCCGACAATTTTGCGACAGCGTAGCGGGTTCATTGGGCACCGTGATGGCATGCAAATCCGCAAGGAAGAACAGACAATCCGACTGTTCCTGCAGTTTGACCCAGTTCTTGATCGCGCCGAGATAATTGCCCAGATGCAGATTGCCGGTGGGTTGAATGCCGGAAACGGTGCGCATAATCTTATCCTTCATGAGCCGACTGTTCGGCTGCCTTCTTCTTCGTCAACATGGTTATTTTGTCGCGATCCACCGCGCCAGTTACCCATGCGAGCACCGCATAGACAAGTCCGCCGACGCTGACCAGCGCCGCAATCGATCCCACTCTTTGCCAGACCGAGCCATCGTAAAGCCCGTCACCAATCGGGACTGCATAGATCAGTGCGACCGCCATGCCGGCGGCAGAAAGTGTGATCCGACCGATGCGCAGCAGGAGCGACAGTTCGAGATGGAAATGACCGCGGCGGTGCAGCATCGTATAGAGCATGGCACAATTGGCCCAGGCGGCGATGGCTCCGGCAAAGGCGAGCCCGATAATACCGTATAGCGGGATCAACAGCAGATTGAGCGCGATGTTGATCAGCAAGGAAATCCCCGCAGTATAGACCGGTGTCCGGGTGTCCTTGCGGGCGAAAAAGCCGGGAATCAGGACTTTTACCAGGACATAGGCGGGCAGACCAACCACTAGCGCCGAGACAACACCCGCGGTTGTTGCGCCGTCGCTGGCCTGAAAATTGCCGCCGACATAGAAGGACGTGACCAGCGGTCCTGCCGCAAAGAACAGCGCAATCGCGGCGGGGATGGTCAGCAGCATGGCAAGCTCGATCGCGTTGCTTTGAATGCGCTGCGCACCGTCCAGATCATCCTTGGCAATGAAGCGCGACAAGGCGGGTAAGATGGCCGTGCCGAGCGCAATACCGATAATGCCGAGCGGCAGTTGGTTCAAACGGTCGGCCATGGCGAGATACACAAAACTGCCTTCCGGCAGGCGGCCGAGGAAGAACAGGTCAATGAAGCGGCTGATCTGGTAGATGCCGGCGCCAAAGACAGCCGGCAGGATCAGCACGCCGAGTTCCTTAACGTCCGGTGTGAATTTCGGTTTGTGCAACGCGAAGGCAAAACCGGCTTTGCGGGCCCAGTAGTAAAGCCACAGCATCTGCAGCAATCCTGATGTGGCGACCGCGATGGCCAGAAAATAGGCCGCTTGCCGTTGATCGGTTCCGCCATTGAGGAAGAGCGCGGTGGCGAGGGCGGTGATCATGCAAATGTTGAGCATGATCGGGGCCGCAGCGGCGGCGGCGAAGCGGCTGAGTGAATTTAATATGCCGGCAAACAGGGTGGTGATGCTGATCAGCGCCAGATAGGGGAAGGTGATGCGCGCCAGCGCGATCGAAAAATCCGTGGTCCGGCCGCCTTCGCCAAAATCGTCTATCAGCCAGATGATTCCCGGCATGGCGAGCATCATGATTGCGCTGAACAGCAGCAGCAGCGGGACAAATACCGAGAGTACATCAATGGCGAAATTCTGGGCGGCGGTCCGCTGCTCATCTTCTTCCATCTTGCGATTGAACAAGGGCACGAATGCCGCTGAAAAAGCGCCTTCCGCGAATAGCCGCCGAAAGATATTGGGCAATTGAAAGGCCAGTTGCCACGCATCGGCGGCGGCGCCGGCACCAAGCACCCGCGCCAGGATTATGTCGCGGGCAAATCCGAAAATCCGGCTGACCAGCGTCAATCCGGCAATGGTTCCTGTCGACTTGAGCAGATTCACTGCCTGGTCCGGATCAGGTGTGGAGCGGAAAGGGCAGCCCCCGCCTGCAGAAAAGCGATGCTAGCCCGCCTGCCGGTTGGCTGTCTGGGTCCCGGAAGTTCAGGCGTTACCAACCGGTTGTTCTCCGGTGTCCATCGCCGCCTGCTGCTCGCGCTGCTGCATGTACAAGGCGGTGAAATCGATCGGCTCGAGCATGAGTGGCTGGAATCCGGCGTCGCGGACGGCATCGGAAATGATGGCGCGTGCGAACGGGAATAGCAGACGGGGTGCTTCGGCATAGAGAAACGGGTGGGCTTGCTCGTCCGAGATATTGCGCAAACCAAAGAGACCACAATAGAGCAGTTCGATCTGGAACGCGATTCCCTGGTCGGCCTTTGCAACCACGTCAATTTTCAGTTCGACTTCGTGCACTTCGTCGGAGACATTTTTTGCGCCGATATTGAATTGCACGTCGATCTGCGGCTGGGCATCCCATTGATAGACATCCGGGCTATTCGGATTCTCGACAGACAAATCTTTCACATATTGAGAGATTACTCCGATCTGGGGTTGATTGTCCGCGCCGTTTGCTGCGGGATCGGGAGTGGTGATATTGCCATTGTCGTCAGCCATGAGGCAGGTCCTTCCGGAAAGATATGCGTGTTATCAAAACGCTTCATTGCGCCGTTGAAGCGCGCCTAGCAGGGGATTCCGGGCAGGGCAATGCCCCAAATAAAGCGAACGCGGTGAACGCAGCCGCCGCGAAACCGACCAACCCTGGAGATAATATGTCAGCATGGGTTCATTATGAGCCGGGCATGGGATGGGGCGTGGGATCGGGTATGGGTTGAAGAAAAACCAAACGGTTCGGATTGCCAAACCGGGTTCCGATGGAGCAAATATCGGAAAGGCATTTGAAACTGGCGCAGTTCCTGCCTATGTAGAGGCAAAGAAGATATTGGAGATATCGTGACTTTAGAAATTGTTTTGCTCGCGATGGTGGCTGCTTTTCTCGGCCTGCGCCTTTATTCTGTGCTCGGGAAGCGGACCGGTCACGAACAGGAGCACACACCGCGCAATATAGAAAATGGCTTGGACAAGCGCCCGATGCCGCAGGAAAGTCAGGATAGTCCGGTTCCGGACATTACCCCTGCCAACCCTGCGCCGGCAACCGCGCCGACAATGATTTACGATCCCGCTGCCGAATCGGGCATACGGGCGATCCTGTCCGCTGATCGGAATTTCGATGCCGGGCGATTCGTTGAGGGCGCGAAAGCGGCTTATGTCATGATTCTCGAAGCCTTTTGGAAAGGCGATCGCGAAGAGCTCAAGGAATTGTGCGATGACGATGTCTATGAAAGCTTTGTCGCGGCGATAGATGCGCGGGAAGAAAAAGGCGAAATTCTCGAAAACCGGGTCGTCCGGATCGAAGAAGCGCGGATCGTGGATGCCGACTATGACCGGCCAATGGCCCGGATCACCATGCGGATGGATGCCGATATTGTGGCCGTTGTGAAGGACAAGGATGGCAAGTTGATTGGCGGTTCATTGACCGATGCGGTCGAGACCCATGATGCGTGGACATTCATGCGCGATCTGACGAGCGCCAATCCGAACTGGATACTTGACGAAACCGATGACGCCTAAGCCGCGTTTCAAGCAGAGCATCGCAATCATGAAATGGCTGGGGCTATCGGGGGGTGTGCTGTTGATCAGCGCCTGTTCCCTGTCAATTATTCCCGAAGGCGCAGCGCGCAGCGCGCCTTCCGATGCGCCCGCGTCTACCTCGGCGGCCACGCCTGCGTCCGCCAACCGCCAAAGCCAGCGTCCCGTGGCGCAAACCGCCGGTGCTATTGCGGCCGTGCCAGGCGACCAGTTGACCCGTCTTGAAGCCGATGAGTCCAGCGCGCTTGGGGCCGGTGTTGCGCTCGGCCCTGATATTCCGTCCTTGCGTCTGCAACCCGGCAAAGCCAGCGCAGCGCTCTCGTCCTTTCGGACCAGTTGCCCGTCGCTGGTCAATCGTACAGACAATAGCGGCTTGACCGAAAAGGCCGATTGGCGACTATCCTGTGACGCTGCAAACAGCTGGACGGGTGACGCCGTGACCTTTTTCGAGACTTATTTCGAGACCGCGCAAGTCGGCGATGGCCGGGCCTTTGCCACCGGTTATTTCGAACCGCAGATCGCAGGATCGCGGATTCGTGATGCTGGCCACCAGATTCCGATTTATCGCCGTCCTCCTGCTTTGCTCGATGTCGATCTTGGCAAGTTTTCCGATGAGCTGAAAGACAAGCGCATTCGCGGAAAAGTTGCAGGTACCAGGCTGGTACCGTTCGAAGAGCGCGCGCAAATCGACAATGGCGCGCTTGATGGCCAGGGGCTGGAACTCGCCTGGGCGGCCGACTATATCGATTTTTTCTTTTTGCAGATCCAGGGATCCGGCCGGCTGGCCTTGCCTGACGGATCGGTGATGCGAATTGGCTATGACGGCCAAAATGGCCGCGGCTATACCGGCATCGGCCGGGTGATGCGCGAGCGCGGATTGCTCGCCGATGGCAAGACCAATATGCAGGGCATTGTCGAGTGGCTGCGCGCCAATCCGGAAGAAGGCCGCAAGATCATGCGCGAAAACAAGAGCTATATCTTCTTTCGCGAACTGACCGGACCTGGTCCGCTGGGCGCGCTCGGGCGGCCTGTCGTGGGCCGGACGTCGGTCGCTGCTGACCGCAAATTCGTGCCGCTGGGCGCTCCGGTGTTTCTCGATCTCGAGCATAATATTGCTGACGGTCTCTGGGTGGCGCAGGACACCGGCGGCGCAATCAAGGGCGCCAACCGGTTCGATACATTCTGGGGTGCGGGCGCGGAAGCGAAGGAAATCGCCGGTGGCATGGCGTCGCGTGGCCAGGCGCTGATATTCCTGCCCAAGGGCAGCGTTGCGAAATTGCGCGATCGGCAATCGCAAGTCGCGGAATAACGGGTGTCGGACCGGCCGCTTACCGCCGGCGAAAAGGCGCTCTGGCAAAAGGTTATAGAGACGGTCGAACCGCTTGACCAAGGGCGCGTCAGTCGCGTCAAGGCCTTGCCCGTGGCCAAGAAACTGCCGGATGTGCGGGGACCGATCACCGCCGAGACTTTTGGGGGCCTCCGGCCCGGGCGGTGCCGTTGCGTGATCAGGTCCCGGTGCCGGAAAAAGCCGGTCTTGACGGGCACTGGGATCGCCGTCTCAACAAGGGGGTGGTCCAGCCGGATGTTACGATTGACCTGCATGGCTATACCCTGTCCTCTGCCCATGGCCGACTCGACAGCGCGCTCGAACTGAGCATCGCGGCCGGGCACCGGGCGATTTTGCTGATCACGGGCAAGGCCCGCAGCGCCGAACAGCGCCAGCGCGAAGGCGGGCGTGGCGCCATTCGCGCGGCGATTGCCGACTGGCTGGCAGCCTCGCGCCATGCTTCCCATATTGCCGCTGTTCGCCGGGCGCATCCGCGTCATGGCGGGGCGGGGGCGCTCTACATCATCTTGCGTCGCCGCCGCTAAAGCGGGCGGGTCAGGACGACGACAGCGCTGACTCGACGATCATTTCGTAGATCTGGCTGAGGCTTTCGAGGTCGGCCAGGGCCACCGCTTCATCGAGCTTGTGCATCGTTGCATTGCACAAACCAAATTCCACCACCGGTACGATTTTCGACAGGAAGCGCGCGTCAGACGTGCCGCCAGTGGTCGACAGTTCTGGTTGTAGCCCGGTCACCTTTGTGATCGCGGCGCTGACCAGTTCGGACAATTCTCCCGGCGGGGTGAGGAACGGTTCGCCGGAGATAATCGGCTCGAGATTTCCGCCGTGACGTTCGACAATGTCCCGGATCTGCGCGCTCAGGCTTTCGCCGCTATGCTGGTCGTTGAAGCGGATTGAGAGCCGCCCCTTGGCCTTGGCCGGGATCACATTATGGGCCGGGTTGCCAACTTCGAGATCGGTAAACTCAATATTGCTCGGCTGGAACCAGTCGGTGCCGTCGTCCAGTTGAACGGCTTCGATCTCAGTCAGGATTCGGCCGAGCTTGGTGATCGGATTGTCGGCAAGATGGGGATAGGCGACATGCCCCTGGGTGCCGTTGACGGTGATCCACATGTTCACGGAGCCCCGCCGGCCAATCTTGACCATGTCACCCAGTTGATGAACCGATGTCGGCTCGCCAACCAGGCAAAGATCAGGTGTGATACCTTGCTGCGCTATATAGTCCATGATCGCCACCGTGCCGAACCGCGCCGGGCCTTCTTCGTCACCGGTAATGATCAGGCTGATGGTCCCGAGATCGGCAGGCAGCCGCTGCAATGCGCTGACAAAGGCCGCGATGCTGCCCTTCATGTCAACCGCGCCGCGGCCGTGCAGCAACTCGCCGCGCACTTCCGGAACGAACGGATCACTTTTCCAGCCTTCTCCGGGCGGTACCACGTCAAGATGGCCGGCAAAGGCGAAATGCCGGGACCCTTCGGCACCAGTGCGTATCGCGAAGAGATTTTCAACCGCCCCGCCCAGATCCGCCTCTTCCGGACGATCGCCGGCGATGAACCGGGTGACCGCAAATCCCAGCGGTTCCAGCATCGCTTCCAGTTCGGCAAACACCGCTCCGGTGGCGGGGGTGATGCTCGGGCAGGCGATCAGCCGCTCGGCGAGCTGTTGAACCGCGGTGTTGGTCATGAAATTCTAGCCTTCGCCTTTGGGGGGATGTTCGAGGCGTTCGATCACCCATGGTTCGTCCTCGGCGGATTCCATCCATTCGGTGAGCCATTGGTGTTCGAGCATCGTTTCCATATAGGAAGCGGCAAAACCGGGTATCGGGAAACCATAGGTCTGAAAACGCGATATGACCGGCGCAAACATGATATCGACGGCGCCAAAGGTTCCGAACAGAAACGGTCCCCCGCGCCCGAACCGCGCTCTTGCCTGCGCCCAGAGCTGCATGATGCGGGCAGCATCCTCGAGCACTTCGGGACTGAACTGCAGCCCTTCATAGCGCTTGCGGGTGTTCATCGGACATTGTTTGCGCAGTGCCATATAGCTGGAATGCATCTCGGCAGCCATTGACCGGGCCATGCCGCGTGCGGTTTCGTCCTTGGGCCAGAACCGGTCCCGGTGGGTCTTGTCGGCGAGCCAGTCGATAATCGCCAGACTGTCCCAGATCACCGTTTCACCGTCCCACAAGATCGGGACCTTGCCGCCGGACGGCGCAAAATGCTCGCCGTTGCGGACATCTTCCCAGTCCTCGCCATAAAGCGGGACGGTCAATTCTTCGAACGACAGGCCCGATTGCTTGCAGGCCAGCCAGCCACGCATGGACCAGCTTGAATAGGCTTTGTTTCCGATTATCAGTTTCATCCGCGCATATTAGACGGTGCGTTCGCGCGAAGTCGAGTGCCAAATGCAGCTATATCTGGACCGCTTCGAGCACCGCGGCGCGGAGGTCGGCAATGCCGATCTTCTTTTCGGAAGATGTGGTGATCAAATCGGGGTGTGCCGCCGGGTGTTTTTTGGCAACCGCGACGACCTTTTCAAAGGTCTTTTCCAGTTCGGCCGTCTTGACCTTGTCGGCCTTGGTCAGCACGATCCGATAGCTGACCGCCGCCTTGTCGAGCATGGTCAGCACATCTTCATCGGTATTCTTGATCCCGTGCCGGCTGTCGATCAGCACAAAGGTGCGCTTGAGCACCTGTCGGCCGCGGAGATAGTCGTTGATCAGATAGCGCCATTTCTGAACGGTCTTGGGCGGGGCCTTGGCAAAGCCATAGCCCGGCATGTCGCAAATCCGGAAAATCAGCGGATCACCGATATCAAAAAAGTTCAGTTCCTGGGTCCGGCCCGGCGTATTGGATGTTCGCGCCAGCCCGTTGCGATTGGTCAGCGCGTTGATCAGCGAGGACTTGCCGACATTGGAGCGTCCCGCGAAGGCGATTTCGGGCACGGTCGGATCCGGCAAGAACTGCAGTTGTGGGGCCGATTTCAGAAACGCGATCGGCCCGGAAAAGATTTTCGGATGCAGCGGGGTCATGCGCCCGCTTTTTCTTCAGCCGCTTTTTTCGCCTTTTCTTCCGCATCTTTCGCCATCTGCTCCTTGAGCTGGGGATGGCGGGAATAGAGCCATTTCTGCTGCGCGATAGTCAGCACGTTGGACACCGTCCAGTAGAGCTGCAGGCCAGCGGCAAAGGGCGCCATGATAAACACCAATATCCACGGCATGAGGCTGAATATCTGTTGCTGGATCGGGTCCATTTGTTGCGGATTGAGCTTGAACTGGAAGTGCATCGTGATGCCCATCAGAATCGGCAAGATACCCACTGCGAGGAAACTCGGCGGATCAAACGGGATCAGGCCGAACAGATTGACCGGTGTCAGCGGGTCGGGCGCGGACAGATCCTTGATCCAAAGCATGAACGGCTGATGGCGCATTTCGATCGACAGCATCAGCACCTTGTAGAGCGCGAAAAAGATCGGGATCTGAAGGAATATCGGCAGGCAGCCGGACAGCGGATTGACCTTTTCATCCTTGTACAGCTTCATGATTTCCTGCTGCTGCTTCTGCTTGTCGTCCTTGAATTTCTCCTGGATCTTTTTCATTTTCGGCTGGACCGCCCGCATTTGCGCCATGGACGCAAATTGTTTCTGGGCAATCGGGAACATGATTCCGCGCACGACGAAGGTCATCAGGATGATCGCCACGCCAAAATTGCCGACCATCTTGAACAGCCAGTTGAGCAGATAGAAGAGCGGTTTTTCAAACCAGTAGAACCAGCCCCAATCGATCGCCCGGTCGAGCAGCGTGATATTATATTGCTCTTTATATGTGTCGAGCAGTGCCGTTTCCTTCGCACCCGCAAACAGTCGGGTGGTCGTGGTGAGAACTTTGCCCGGTGCAATGACCTGCGCATTTTCACGGGCAATCTGGGCTTGATAAACGTCGCCGCTGCCCGCCCGGAACTTGGCATCGACCTTGGATTTGCTGTCCGGAATCAGGGCGCCGAGCCAGTATTTGTCTGTGAAACCGATCCAGCCGTTGGTGGCGTTGCCGGAAATCCCGCTGGCGCCCGCTTCGTCGACATCTTCATAGTCGGTGTCGAAATTGGCGGTGCCGTCAAACACGCCCATTGGGCCGATATGGATGGTCCAGCTGTCCGCTTCTGCGGTCGGAACCTTGTCGAGATCGCGCACCCGGCTGATCAGACCAAAGGGATTGAGCGCAATCGTGTTTTCCCCGCGGTTGGTGACGCTCTGTTCCGCAGTGATCAGATAATTCTCGTCGATCGAGAGGGTGATGGCAAAGGTCTGGCCGCTGTCATTGGCCCAGCGCAGCGTGACCGGACTCTCGGGCGTCAGCTTGCTCTGGTCGGCGGCCCAGATGGTTTTGTCATCGGGCAGGGCGACATTGTCACCGGCCCAGCCAAAGCGGCTGAAATAGGCGTCTTTTGTGCCCGCTGGCGCGAACAGGCGAACCGGTGGGCTGTCCTTGGCCAGTGCGGTGCGGTGATCGGTCAGGGTGAGATCATCAATCCGGGCGCCGAGCAGGTTGATCGATCCGCTCAGGCGCGGCGTTTCAATGGCGATACGGGGACTTTCCTGCAGCACGACCGGAAGCTTGCGGACCTGGCTCGCAGCACCGGCGGCACCGATGGTCCCGGCGGCAGGCGTTGTGGAAACCGCTGGCGTGCCGCCATCGACGGCAGCGTTAGCGGGACTGTCCGCCGCTTCCACGGCTTCGTTCTTGTTCACCATGTCAGGGAAAAATGTTTCCATCAGCAGCGGCCACCCGAACAGGATGATACCGGTCAGCAACACGGCCATGATGATATTACGCTTGTCGTCCACTCAATTATCCTAAGCTCTGGTCAATATGCGGTGCGGACACCGGTTTTATATGTCAGGGAACCGGGTCATAGCCAGAGCCCCCCATGGATGACAGCGCAATAGCCGTTTCCCGCCCAACCAGCCACCCTTAATTGCACCGTATTTCTGGATCGCATCGATTGTGAAGGCAGAACAGCTCGGGCTGTAGCGGCATGTCGGTGGCAAAATGCGGGATGGCCCCCATTGCCAGCATCGCACACAGAATATGAGAATCGATTTGAGCATCGCGGTTAGAGTATTTTGGCGAGATGTTTCAAGGCTTTGGTCAGATCTGTCTTCATGTCATCGAAATCCCGTTCGGCATCCTGTTTGCGCCCGATCATGATATGGTCGGCGCCCGTAATACCATATTGGGGCAATAGTTCGGTTAGCAAGACGCGGAACCGTCTTTTCATCCGGTTCCGGACCACCGCGTTGCCAATTTTTTTGGTCACCGTGATCCCATAGCGGACCATGTCCGAATCGACCGGGAGAACGTCTTTGCGCTTGTGGACGAGGATAATGAAAGCGGGCGACACGAATCGCTTGCCGCGATTGGCGGCAAGAAAGTCCGGTCGTTTGCGAATCGCTTCGATCTTGCGAACCGGGGATGCTGATGATGATCGGGTTTGCGGTGTCGTCACCGCATCACCGCCCTGTCTGCCGCAGCAGAGGCGTTAGGCGGAGAGCTTCTTGCGGCCACGCGAACGGCGGGCAGCCAGTACTTTGCGGCCTCCGACAGTTGCTTTGCGGGCGCGAAAACCATGGCGGCGTTTGCGGACCAGCCGGCTCGGTTGAAATGTGCGCTTCATCGCGTTTATCCTAAATCAAATTTTCGACAAAAAAGCCGCGCTCAAGAGCGGCTGGTGCTTCGGCGCTGCAATTAAGTGGAGAGGCGCGGAAAGTCAAGCGTTAGGGCGGATTTATATCTGGTGCTGTGCCGATGCGCGAAATCAGCTTTCGGACTTGGTTTTCACCTTGCCAAAGATCGGCAATTCAAAATCATCGGGCAATTCCTTGTGGCGCCGCCGGCGCATCGCCCAGTCGGTCCATTTGCCATATTGCGGAAACCGGCGCTTGAAATCGACGTAGCGCTTTTTTGCCCAGCGGGAATTTTGCAACACAAGCGCCAAACCAATCGGGAATAATATGATGAAGCCTGGACCGGGAATCGCACCTACGATCGGCGCAATCAACATCAGGAAGAATCCGAGAATGGACAATGCGAATCGCGACCCGGAGGTATAGCGCAGACGCTTCTTCTTGAATTTATGGTCCATAGTCTCCTTCATAGCTGGCAATGTGGGGCATCGCGCGCATGGCTGCAAGCCATGTCGTCGAATTATCCCTGCCGCTGGTCGATTATCCCACAAGCATATGGCCAGAAGATGAACGCCGCTTATTGCGCTCCAGGGCACACCCCTTGTCAGCGCTTTTGGTGCCTATTGCAGAAGCTGAAAGCGCGCCAGATCGTTGCGGGAGAGTTTCAGCTGTCCGGAGAAGGGGACGCTGTTGGTCAAGGCGTAAAAGGCGCGTGCCTTGTCAGCCGGAATCCCCATTTCCTGGTAATAGTCGAGATATTCGGCATGGACCGGATCGTCGGCAGGATAATCGTCCGCTTCCAGCCCGTCTTCATCCATCCAGCTGTGGACGACGAACTCTGCGCCATCGTCTGCGGTATGCTGCACGCCCGCGAGGAACAGTTCGACCGCGCCGGACCGTACCGACCCATTGGCTGGAACATGGGTGTTGATGCCAGCCCGTCGGATTAGCCGTGCCAGCTCCAGATTGGCTTCTTCGTCGATCGATCCGCCGCAGTCGATCATTTCGATCCGGCGAATATTGGGATATTGCCGCAGCATCTGACGGAATTGTGCCGGACTGTGGCTGTCGACAGTGCCTTCCATTTCCACGAGATGGGCCGCAATCACCCGGAAAGGACCAAATTGCCCGGCATAGGGCGCGGATTGTACGGCGCGCCCGGCCGGTTCGACCAATTGATATTCGACCGTTTCAACCGTTTCGGTGACGGTATAGCCGATTTCGCCGGCATGGACCTGTTGGGTTGGAACCAGCAACAGTGCGCACAGACTGATCAGCGTAACCCACAGGCCCCGTTCGCCAAGGCGAATGGCGGCGGTCATTTGGGTGTCGCGCATGGCGTCGCGTTTCTGTTTCGTTAACCGGTCCATATTTGGCCTTTTGTCACGAAGCTGTTGCCAAAACGTACGCGCGGCTGGTTTATGGCTTGTTAACCACGGTGAGCAATCACATCCAAAATGGATGAACGGTTGACCCTTTGGGCCAACACGCGCTTCGCGCTCGACTTGACAACGCCCGCTTGTCAAAGAGGGCCGGTGATGAGGCATAACAACCCGAGGGCATCGATACATGGTAGCCTTGGTGCCCACGGTTGCGTTTCTTGGTCTCGATGCCCGGTCGGTCGAAGTGCAATGTCAGGTTGCATCGGGGCTGCCGGCCTTTAACGTCGTCGGACTGCCCGACAAGGCGGTGGGGGAAAGCCGCGAACGGGTCCGCGCAGCCATTGCGGCACTGGGATTGTCGCTGCCGCCAAAACGCATCACAATCAATTTGTCGCCGGCCGACTTGCCAAAAGAGGGATCCCATTATGATTTGCCGATTGCGCTGGCTTTGCTGGGGGCGATGGGCATTATCGATGCCGAGACGCTGGCAAGCTATGTGGTCGTGGGAGAGCTGTCGCTCGATGGCCGGCTTGCCGCCACGCCCGGTATCCTGCTCGCGGCCTTGCATGCCTCGGAAGAGAATCTCGGGCTGATCTGCCCGGCGCTGCAGGGATCCGAAGCCGCCTGGGCCGGCAATGTCGAGATTTTGGCGCCATCGGATCTGCTGGCCTTGCTCAACCATTTCAAGGGCCAGTCGGTGTTGACCCCGCCGGAAACAGGTCAGGCGCCGGAACCGGATTATGGGCCGGATCTCAAGATCGTCAAAGGACAGGAGACCGCCAAGCGGGCGCTCGAAATTGCGGCAGCTGGCGGTCATAATCTGCTGATGATCGGGCCGCCAGGATCGGGAAAATCGCTGCTCGCCTCTTGTGTTCCGGGCATTTTGCCGCCTTTGTCTCCGGCGGAAGCGCTGGAAGTGTCGATGATCGCCAGTGTCGCGGGAACACTGGACGGCGGACAGATGAGCCGGGCACGCCCCTATCGCGCCCCGCATCACAGCGCCTCGATGGCAGCATTGGTGGGCGGGGGGTTGAAAGTGCGGCCGGGCGAAGTCAGCCTTGCCCATCTCGGCGTGCTGTTTCTCGATGAGTTTCCCGAATTCCAGCGATCGGTGCTCGATTCCCTGCGCCAGCCGCTGGAATCCGGCGAAGTCAGCGTTGCCCGTGCCAATGCGCACGTGACCTTTCCGGCGCGGGTGCAATTGATCGCCGCGATGAATCCGTGCCGTTGCGGCCATCTCGACGATGCCACTCGGGCTTGCTCGCGGGCGCCGCGCTGTGCCGCGGATTATCAGGCCAAGCTGTCCGGGCCCCTGATCGACCGGATAGACTTGCACGTCGAAGTGGCGGCGCTATCGGCAGCAGATCTTACCATGCCGGCGCCGGTCGAAGATTCCGCGACTGTCGCCGGGCGCGTTCGACGGGCCCGTGACCGCCAACGGGATCGGCTAAAAAAATATGGCCAGCGGACAAATGCCGAGATTGACGGGGACGCGCTGGAGGAAACAGCGACTCCGGTTGCGCAGGGCCAGGCTTTGCTGGCCCAAGCCGCCGAAGCCCTGCGGCTATCGGCGCGGAGCTATACCCGTCTGTTGCGGGTGGCGCGGACCATTGCTGATCTCTCGGATTCGGAGCAGATCACGCGTATTCATATTGCGGAAGCCCTCAGCTACCGGCGACAGCCGCCGCGCAACTAGGGAATATCTTCAGAAGTCCGGTAAAAATACCCGAGTCAGGCCGCCTTGTCGCCTTCGGTCAGTTCGAGCGGCGGGGACTTGCTTGCCATGTCGACCGTGGTTTTGGCGAGATTGGGTGATTTGCTGCTCTTGTGCTTGAATTTGCCGTCGACATGTCCGCCCTGTTCGATCGTGACATTTTCATAGGTCACGTCGCCGCCGATTCGCGCGCTCGAGGCAATCACCAGATCACCGGCATCAATCGATCCTTCCACGGCACCGGACAGGCTGGCATTCTGGGCGACGATCGCGCCTTTGACCTTGCTCGACGGGCCTTGCACCAGCGACAGGCACCGGATGTCACCGATCACTTCTCCATCGATGTGGAGATCGACCTTGGCGTCGATATTGCCAGTGATTACAATACCATCCCCGATGACGGAGAAACTGGATCCATTGGTTGCGCTGCTTCTAGCCACGGCTGGAGCCTGACTTTTTGGAACGCTCCTTTGGGGCGGTTGCGCGCTGTCTTGCGACGGCTTTGACTTTGAGAACATCTGTATTTGCCTCCAAAAATGGCCGGGGATTAATCGCGGTGCCATTGAGACGCACTTCAAAATGGAGATGCGTACCCGTGGACCGACCCGTGCTGCCCATAGCCCCCAATTCTATGCCCTGTTTGATGGTTTGACCAGAGGTCACGTGAATTTTCGAAAGATGCGCATAGCGCGTCATCAACCCGTTGCCATGGGTGATTTCAACGGTCTTGCCATAGCCGGATTTCCATCCCGCATGGGTTACCTGCCCTTTTGCAGCCGCCAGAATGGGCTGGCCATGCGGTCCCTTGAAATCGATGCCGCTGTGCATTGCACTGGCACCGGTAAACGGATCCCGGCGATAACCGTAGTTGCTGGACATCATCGATACATCGGCCGGCATCGCGGACGGAATGGCAAGCAATGTCTGCTCCAGCTGATCCATCCGTTGCAGCGCCAGATTCAGCCGTTCCAAAGTCGGGTGGAGCTCTTCCTCGTCCGCGCCGAAAAAGGGAATGAACGGACCACCCATGGCG
Organism: Parasphingorhabdus sp. W113; assembly: GCF_055693205.1. Lineage (NCBI taxonomy): Bacteria > Pseudomonadati > Pseudomonadota > Alphaproteobacteria > Sphingomonadales > Sphingorhabdaceae > Parasphingorhabdus > Parasphingorhabdus sp. W113. Next base: position 26,000 of record NZ_CM146328.1, read on the forward strand.
CCGCCGCTAGCCGGTGACAGTTTCTCGGGGTTCAAGCCAAATTTGCGAATCGCAGCTTCGACCCGTGCAGACCGTTTCTGCGCCGCTCGGGTAAGCTTGTGCGCAAAGGCGATCTGCCGCGCTTCCAGTTCGGCAAGTTGAGAGGCTTCGGGGAAGGCGGCGCTGATCTTTTTCGTGTTTTCAGACAGCTGCTTGTCTTCCTCGGTCAAGCTGTTCGCAGTGTCTTCTGCAGAAAGCTCGCCGATGAACTGGGATGTGATCTGATCGAGAACATCTTGCCGCTTGCTGAGGTCGCTGGCGACTCCATCGACCGATTCCCGATAGGCCGCGACGCGGCTCTCCGAGCTGTTGACCGCCGCTTCCTTCTTGGCAAGCGCGATCCGTTCGCCCGACACGGTCAGCTGATTGACCGTCATCGCCAAAGTGATGATCAGCCAGATCGCCAGAATGGCCGATATGCCGAAGACCACCCGCTTCTGCAGCGTCGCCGATATGGTAAGAAACCGGACCTGTCCGTTGGCGCGCATGAAAAATTCGCGATCTGTGAACATATGATCCAGCCGGGCTTTGAGCCCACCCTTCATTGGTTGATTGTGCATGACCCGTCTTACTTTACTAATCCCCTGAAAGGCGCGTAGCAGAGGGGGGATGGTCGCGCGAATCATCCCGCGACGAGTCGTGACGAATGGGACGACTCGTGCGGTGAGTTGACAAATTAATGTAAAATTAACCGACAATAGCCGGTTTTGAACGATTCGTTTGTGCGATTTGTCACATTCTCCACCTGTTTTTTCGTGCTCTGATGACAGCGCGCGAAGAGGGTTAAATTGCGCGAGCAGCCATGCTAGCAGACCGGCATGACCGATCATGAAACAATGGTGGCAGATATGGGCGCAAAGGCACGGGCGGCTTTTGACACCATGGCCCATGCGACGGCAGCCGACAAAGAGCGGGCGTTGCTGGCGGCGGCCAGCGCCCTGCGCGACCATCAGGCCGAAATTATTACCGCCAACGCGGCGGATATGGCGCGCGGCAGGGACAGCGGTTTGAGTGACGCCATGCTCGACCGCCTGATGATCGATGAAGGACGTCTCGACGCTATGGCGTCAGCCCTGGAAAAGGTCGCCAGACTGTCGGATCCGGTTGGTGTGTTGATCGATCGCCAGGAGCAGCCCAATGGCTTGATCATGGAGCGGGTGCGGGTCCCGCTGGGGGTGATCGGCATCATCTATGAAAGCCGGCCCAACGTAACCGCTGACGCTGCGGCGCTGGCCCTGCGATCGGGCAATGCCGTCATCTTGCGCGGCGGATCAGAGGCGATCGAGAGCAATCGCGCCATTCATCACGCGCTGGTGGCAGGAATCGCGTCGACGGGCCTGCCGGCCGATGCGGTGCAGCTGGTGCCGGTAACGGATCGCGCTGCGGTCGGCGCGATGCTGCGCGCGCGTGCACATATCGACATCATCATCCCCCGCGGCGGAAAGTCGCTGGTCGCGCGGGTCCAGGAAGAGGCGCGCGTGCCGGTGCTCGCGCATCTCGATGGCATTTGCCATAGCTATATCCACAAGGCCGCCGATCAGGACAAAGCCATAACGATTGCGGTGAACGCCAAAATGCGACGGACCGGCATATGCGGTGCGATGGAAACCTTGCTGATCGATCAGGACTATGCCGCGCCCGGACCTTTGATCCGCGCGTTGATCGACGCCGGCTGCGAGATACGCGGCGATGACAGTATCATGGAACTCGACGCCCGGACCGTGCCGGTGGATGCGAACGATTGGGACACTGAATATCTCGCACCGGTTCTGGCGGTGCGCATGGTGTCGGGAGTCGAGGAAGCGCTCGCCCATATCGCGGCGCACGGGTCGCAGCACACCGATGTCATCGTGACCGAAGACGCCGCCACGGCCGACATTTTCATCCGGCGGGCAGACAGCGCGATTGTGATGTGGAATGCGTCGAGCCAGTTTGCCGATGGCGGCGAATTTGGCCTGGGCGCGGAAATCGGAATTTCCACGGGACGGTTGCACGCCCGCGGCCCGGTCGCGCTGGAAGGACTGACAACCTATAAATGGGTGGTTCGCGGCACCGGGCAAATCCGACCTTGAGCGCGACCATCTCCAGGAAAATCAACCATCCATCCGGGTCTGGCCAGCGATGAAGACCACAGGGCTTCTCGGCGGTTCGTTCAATCCGGCCCATGGCGCGCATCGGTCGATCAGCCTGTTCGCGATGGAAGAACTCGCGCTGGATGAACTGTGGTGGCTGGTGTCTCCCGGGAATCCGCTGAAGGCCGGGGCGAGCGACATGGCACCGCTGGCTGCGCGCCTCGCGTCGGCGCAGAAAATGACGCGGCGCAGCGCGATCCGGCCAACTGCGATCGAGCAGATGCTCGGCACGCGCTATACTTATGACACGTTGTTGGCTTTGGTACGGCGCTATCCCAAACGGCAGTTTGTCTGGATCATGGGCGCCGACAATCTCGCCCAGTTTCACCGGTGGAAAGACTGGCGAAAAATCGCCCGCTTATTGCCGATTGCAGTTATTGCCCGTCCCGGCTATGATGACGATGCTCTTGCGGCTCCCGCAATGGCCTGGCTCCGGCGCTCCGTCCGGCCCGCGAGCCAGCGTAGGAACTGGACTAACTGGAGTACGCCAGCGCTGACATTCTTGCGCTATCGTCCCGACCCCCGCTCGGCCACCGCGATCCGGATGGCCCGGCCCCATTGGCACAAACTCTATGCTGACCACTGCGTTCGCGACGCCGTGACGAGGCGGCTGGTTTGCCCAACAGATTGATTAGGATTAATTTTGACGAAACCGAAAACAAAGGCCCTGAAAGCCGCCGATTCCAAAGAAGGAAAGGCTGAATCAGACGCCCTTTATGCCCTGGTGATGAAATCGCTGGATGACGATCAGGCGCAGGATGTCGTATCGATTGCCCTTGAGGGAAAAAGCAATATTGCCGATCATATGGTGATCGCGGAAGGCCGCTCGACTCGCCAGGTAGCGTCCATGGCCCAGAAACTGGCGGAACGCGTGAAGCAGGCAGGCGGCGAAGCCCGCATTGAAGGCCTGGCCAATGCCGACTGGGTGCTGATCGATACCGGTGACGTTATCGTCCATCTGTTCCGTCCCGAAGTGCGTAGCTTCTATAATCTGGAACGGATGTGGGCGGTTGGCGAAGACGAGATGGCCGAAGCCGAGGCGGCTGAGCTTTAATCAGGGCGAACGGTCATGCGGCTTCATATCGTTGCCCGCGGCAAGATTGGCCGCAGCCCGGAACAGCAATTGGTGGACCGCTATGTCCAGCGCATTCCCTGGCAATGCCAGGTGAGCGAGCTGCCCGACAAAGGGGGCAAGACGCCAAAGACCACCGACCAGACCAAGATTATTGCCCTGGATGAAACTGGAGAGAACTGGACATCGATGCGTTTTGCCGAAACGCTCGGCCAATGGCGCGACAACGGGGTGCGTGAAGCGCGCTTCCTGATCGGTGCGGCGGACGGGCTGAGCGCGGAAGAACGCGACAGCGCGGACCATTTCCTGTCTTTTGGCAAACCGACCTGGCCCCATATGATGGCCAGAGCGATGCTGGCGGAACAATTGTTTCGGGCAACGGCGATCCTCGCCGGGCATCCCTATCACAGGGAAGGGTAAGCAATGATGCGCGCATCCGCGTTAGTTTCGGTCCTGATCGTGGTTCTGGGTTTCGGTGCCGTCGCCTTGTCCGCACAGGTCACCGAACCGTCCCTCGAAGAGCAGCAACGCGCCCTGATTTCTGCGCGCGAACAGTCTGAAAAAGCGCAACAGCGCGGCAATGCGCTGCGTCGCCAGGCGGAAGCGGCCACCAACCGGGCCGACAAGGTCGGCAATGAGGCCGCGGCGCTCGCCGCCCGAATCCAGGCTGCCGAAGCCGATATCAAAGCGGCGCAGTCCCGCATTGCGATTGTCGAACAGTTGCAGCGCCGCCAGCGGGCGCGGCTCGCGGAAAAGCAGGGGCCGGTGGTGCGGTTGACCGCCGCGTTGCAGATGATGACGCGCAAGCCCACTGCAGTGGCGCTGGTTGAACCCCGGTCGCTCGACGAGTTAATCTATATGCGATCGGTTATGGCCGCGGTTATTCCGCAGATCGAGGAACGCACCGCGACTCTGCGTGATGAGGTCCGCCAAGGCGAAAAACTGCGCAAGCAGGCCGACCGGGCGATCATTTCCCTGAACGAAAGCCAGCAGCGCCTGGCCGACCGACGCAAGCAACTGGCAGGGCTTGAAGCCAATGTCCGGATCGATGCGGAGCAATTTTCCAGCGATGCCGGCCTGGAGCAGGACCGTGCGCTGGCATTGGGTGAAGAGGCCCGGGATATTCTCGATCTGATGGACCAGATCCGGGAAAGCGGCGCGGTCCGTGAATCGCTGGCCCAGCTAAGTGGGCCGGTCTTGCGGGACGGGCAGGGCGGGGAAGAGCAGGTGCCGGAGACCGCGCAGAATCCGGATGTTGCGACGGCCTATCGGTTGCCGGTGATCGGCGATATCGTGACCGGCCTCGGCGAGATATCGGACAGCGGATATCGCTCGCGCGGTCTGACGCTGGCTGTTGCACCGGAAGCGCAGATTGTCGCGCCGGCGGCCGGAATTGTCGCCTATGCCGGGCGCTATCGGGGCTATGGCAATATTGTGATTATCGAACATGGTAGCGGCTGGACCAGCTTGATCACCAATTTGGCAACCGCCAGTGTCGCGGTTGAAGATCGTATCGTCCAGGGCGCGCCGCTCGGCCGGTCCGGAACCGATGATCCGACGGTCACGGTCGAATTGCGCCGCAACGGCCGCCCGATCGATATCGCCGCGCTGATTGGCTGAGCCGAATCGCCGCGTCGGACGCGTCTGAATCCGATCCGGAATCGCTGTTGATCGAAGACTGTTGTCATTTTTGGTTAAGGTGCTTGGCTTTAAGCCCGATTCAGGCCTATATTTACGGCCAATAGAGATAGACAGGACAGCATTGATGAAAAAACCCGTTTTGCAGGCAGCCGCCCTTGTTTTGACGGTCGCGCTCGTGCCCGCCACGACCGCCGCGATCTCGGCAGTCGATGCCAATACCTATCGCGAGATGGAACAGTTTATGAGCGTGTTCGACCGGGTGCGGACCGACTATGTCGACCAGGTTGATGACGCGGCGCTGATCAAGGGCGCGATCAACGGGATGCTCGGCAGTCTCGACCCGCATAGCAGTTTTCTCGATGCTCGGGATTTTGACAATTTGCGGACCCAGACTGACGGCAATTATGGCGGTCTTGGTCTTTCGGTGACGATGGAAGACGGGGCGGTCAAGGTGATCGCGCCGTTCAAGGATACGCCTGCCGACAAGGCCGGTGTCAAAGCCGGGGACTATATTACCCATATTAATGGCGAACTGATTTACGGCGGATCGCTCGATGAAGCGGTAGAAGAAATGCGCGGCCGTCCCGGATCTCCGATCAAGCTGACAATTGTCCGGCCCGGACGCGACAAGCCGTTTGACGTGTCGATGAATCGTGCCATCATCGATCTGAAGCCGGTGACCTGGGAAGTGAAAGACAAGATTGGCGTGATCAGCATCACAAGCTTCTCCAACGATACCGGTGCGGATGTGAAAGCCGCAATTGCCGGCATCGACAAGGCACTGGGCAAGAAACCTCTGGGCTATGTGCTTGATATGCGCTCCAATCCCGGCGGATTGCTCGATGAAGCGGTAAATGTTTCCGACGTGTTCCTGTCGCGCGGCGAAATTGTGTCGCAACGTGGACGCAGCAAGTCCGATATCGAACGCTATTTTGCCAAGAGCGGCGATGCCGCCAATGGCTTGCCGGTCATTGTCCTGATTGATGCCGGTTCGGCATCGGCTTCGGAAATTGTCGCCGGGGCCTTGCAGGACCATCATCGCGGTCTGGTCATGGGCGAACGGAGCTTCGGCAAGGGTTCGGTTCAGACCTTATTGCCCTTGTCCAACACATCGGCCCTGCGCCTGACGACCGCACGCTACTACACGCCGTCCGGGAAATCAGTACAGGAAGGTGGCATCGAGCCGGATATCATCGTGCCGCAACTGTCCGACCCGGATTATAAAACCCGTCCACGGTTCCGCGAATCCGATCTGCGGCGTCATCTCGTCAATGAAGTGAAGCTGGAAGATGATGTGCTGGAAGAGGACACCAAGGATGATCCCCGGTTCAAGCAAACCGCGGAAGAGCTCGAGAAAGAGGGTGTGACGGACTTCCAGTTGCACTATGCCCTGCAGACCATCGGCCGTCTTGGGCCCGAAGGTTTGAAGGTCGCGATGAGCAAGGCGGCACCCAAAAAATCCACCAAACCGGCGGTAGCGAAAAACTAGGAGGCCAGGTTGGCCCGTTCCCACGCCGCTTATTGGCTGGCTCTTCTGATCCCGTCGGCCTTGCTTGGTGGGGCGTTGATCAGCCAATATGGCTTCGGCTTGTATCCCTGCGAAATGTGCGTGTGGCAGCGCTGGCCGCATTTGGCCGCCATTGTCCTGGCACTCGCTGCCTTGCTTGTGCGCCAGCAGCGCTGGTCGAAATTCCTCGTGCTTGATGCGGCGCTGGCCATTTTGATCAGCGGTTTGATCGGCGGTTTTCATGCTGGCGTGGAATATGGCTGGTGGGAAGGCATAACCTCCTGCGCGACCGTTGTCGCCGAGGGGGCGGACATGCTCGACTCGATCATGAATGCGCCGCTGGTCCGCTGTGATGTGGCGCCCTGGTCGCTTTTTGGCATTTCGCTGGCCGGATATAATTTCCTCTTGTCTGTGGGCGGTGCCATGCTCATCTTGGTGTTGATGTTCGTTGGCCGAAAGGAAGCGTGATATGACTGACAAGGCGATCGGAAGCAGCAATGTCGATATTGCGTCGATGATTCGGGTCAATCAGGCTGGTGAATATGGCGCGGCCCAGATTTACAAGGGCCAGCTTGCGGTGATGGGCGATGACGCCCCGGACAGCAGCGCCATTCATCACATGGCCGATCAGGAACAGCGCCATCTCGACGCGTTTGACCGGATGATTGTCGAGCGCAATGTCCGTCCGACAATGTTGCAACCCTTCTGGAAGGCCGCCGGCTATGCACTGGGCGCCGGCACCGCGATTATGGGACCACGCGCCGCCATGGCTTGTACCGCTGCGGTCGAGACCGAAATTGACAAACATTATCGCGAACAGCTGGAGCAACTCGAATCCGAGGATGATCCCGAGCTGAAAGGGTTGATCGCGGAATTTCGCGAAGAAGAGCTCGAGCACAAGGAAACCGCGATCGCGGCGGGTGCGGAAGACACACCGGGCTATCCGGTGCTCAGCGCAGCGATCCGGCTGGGTTGCAAGCTTGCGATCGGGCTGTCCAAGCGGGTGTAAGCGATCGGCGCGGCTTCAGCGCGTGTTCATTGATGGTATGACAAAGGGCTTAGCATGAAAAAAACAGTTTTGATCACGACCGGTGCGCTGCTTTCCAGCCTGTTTGCAGCCACGCCATTAATGGCCCAGGACCAGGGTGGCGATCGGGTGAATCAGCTGGTCATCTATGGCGATGATCCCTGCCCCCAAAGCAGCGAAGGCGAAATTGTCGTTTGCGCGCGCAAGGATGAATCCGAACGCTATCGGATTCCCGAAACCCTGCGCAACAACCCCAATGCGGCCGAGAATCAGGCCTGGTCGGAACGGGTGCGCGCCTATGAATATGTGGGCAAGACCGGAACCCAAAGCTGTTCTCCGGTTGGCGCGGGCGGTTTTACCGGCTGTACCCAACGCCTGTTGACGCAAGCCTATGCGGAGCGCGGACAGGATGACACGGTCAATTGGGGCCGGCTAATCGAAGAAGAGCGCCAGAAACGTCTTGCCCGAATCGACGGTGAAGCGGAAGCGGTTGAAGAACGCCTGCGGGAAATTGAAGCCCAGCGCGAAGCCCGGGAAGCCGGCGCGGCCGAAGCACGCGCGCGATTAGAAGCGCAGGACGCGGCGGCACTGGAAGCGCAGCAAGCCGAAACCCGCGCCACCAATGATCTCGCTGTCCCGCCGGGCGCCGACGAAGTGCCCGAAGACAATCAGCCGGACGACCAGTAAACGGTTAGTCGCTCTCGGTGAGGGCCTCCACAGATTGATTGAATTTTTCGGCCTGATGAGCCTCGAGAATATCTTCCATCTTGTCGTTGAACGAGAAGGCAACCAGTTTCCAGCCGCTGGCGCCCCGATAGAATTTCAAGTCGAAGCTTAAGGCATATTTCTCCTGAAAAATCATATATCGCCGAGCGACATAGCGGTCTGCCGCCTCTTGTGAACGGATCAACTCGCCGCCTTCCACCGCGCCGTAGCTGCTGAGAAATGTGTTCAGCGTGTTGATCAGATTGGTCTTTTCCGACGGCCCGACGGCGATAAGCGGGGCTTGCGCGATCAGATTCTCGATCACCGTTGTCGCATTGCCGGTTTTGAGATCCGCGATCATGGCTTGTGCAATGGTATCGGGTGTGGCCTGAGCCATAACCGGGGCCGGAACGCTGATGGCCAACCCAATGGTGGCTGTGCGGATAATATTCATATCATGACTTTCCTTCGATCCAGCGCAGGACCTGTGCTTCCAGCATGTTCAGCGGGACCGCGCCCTGGCCGAGCACGACGTCATGAAACTCACGCAAATCGAATTTGTCGCCTAACGCTTCGGTGGCCTTGGCGCGCAATTCGCGGATTTTCAGTTCCCCCATTTTATAGGCCAGCGCCTGACCGGGCCAGCTGATATAGCGGTTGACCTCGGCTTCGATATTGGCCTCGCTCAGCGCGGTATTGTCGGTCATGAAGGCGATTGCGCGCTGCTTGCTCCAGCCTTTGGAATGGATGCCGGTGTCGACCACCAGACGGGAAGCCCGCCACATCTCATAGGACAGGCGTCCCATATCCTTGGCCGGCGTGTCATAGAGCCCCATCTCGATTCCCAGGCGCTCGGAATAAAGCCCCCAGCCTTCGACAAAAGCGGTGAAAAAGGCACCATATTTCCGGAAGTCCGGCATATCGAGTTCCTGTTGCAACGCGATCTGCATGTGGTGGCCCGGCACCGCTTCGTGGACGCTGAGCGCGGGAATTTCCCAGAATGGCCGTTGATCGAGCTTGGAGGTGTTGACGTAGTAAAAGCCCGCGATGCCCACATCCGGTGAACCCGGATTATAATAAGCGGTCGTGGTGCCTTCCGCTGTTTCGGCGGGAATTTCCTTGATCCCGTAAGGCAGGCGGGCCAGCTTTCCGATAATCGACGGCATTTTGCCATCGATAATCTTGGTGACCCGTGCCACTTTTTCCATCAGCTCTTCGGGGGTCTTGGCATAATATTTCGGATTGGTCCGCAGATCAGCGATAAACGCTTCGCGGCTTTCGAACCCGGCCTGTTTCGCCACATCGACCATTTCACTGCGGATCCGGGCAACCTCCGACAAGCCGATATTGTGAATCTCGTCCGCCGTTTTGTCGGTCGTGGTCATCTGCCGGATGCGGAAGTCATAATATTTGTCGCCGCCGGGCTGGGCCGACACGCCCGGTGCCTTGGCACAATTGGGTGCATAGGCGCTCAGATACCAGTCGAGATGCTTTTCAAGCGCGGGCCGAATGACCGTTGCAATCGTGTCGGCAGCGTTGTCGGCCAATCCATCAAACGTCGCCTGGTCAATGCCGTCGGGCCGGGTCTTGGTAAAGGGCTGGAAGAACCGTGATTCCCTGGGGTCATCAGTGATCAGGCCGGAGATACTTTTTTCATAACCCACCATCGACACGCAGGGCTGGACATAGCCTCCGGCGAGCGCCTGATTGGCCACGGCAATCCCCTGATCATTGACGGACGCATAGCGTTTCAGCCGATTGATATAGGACTGGAAATCCTCGACTGTCCGGAATGGCAGATTGTTCTGCATGCTGGCAAAGCTCTGGTGCCAGCCGCTGCGATTGGTGAAGTTGATCGTCCGCTGGCCATAGCTATTGGCTTCTATCTGCTCCGCCAGGCTGCGCCGCAAAATGCCGAAATTGGTCTTGTCCGCTTCGGACAGTTGCGTCTGATCAATCCGATCAAGCTGGCTGAGCCAGCGCCGGGCCTTGGCCACCCGCTGGTCTTCGGCTTCGAGGCTGTTGTCGCTGACCCGTCCCTCCGGATCGGCAATGCCCAGTGATGAAGCGAAGACCGGAGACTGGTCCAGGCTATAGGCCCAATATTCGTCGATAATCTGATGCAAGGCCGCCGATTTTTCCGGCTGCACGGTCTCGGCGAGCACCGGACTGGTGAGCGTCGGCAGGCTGATCGCAAGCGCTGATAACGTGATCAAAAACGGTGCTTTGCGCATAATGTATCCCCTCGATATGATGCCGGACATCGTGAAGTCTCGGGACCAATAGTCAAGCAGGATTTTGGCTATTGGCGCGGCAGAAGCCGTTCCCGCAGGCGGGTGGCCGCGGCGCGGTCCAGATGATGGATCTTCAAGGGCGCCATGGCCGATCCGCCGGCAATCCCGATGGTGACTGTGGCCAGCCCCAGCGGATGGTCGAGTGGTGACTGGCTGATATCAACGGTTTGCACCTTGCGGATCGGCAGGATTGTGCGTTTGCGCCGCCACCATCCGCTGGTGACGAACAGCTGGCCACCGTCCAGCGCATAGCGATGCCTCCGCCAATTAAGAAACTGGATCACCGCGATCGGCAGGCCGATCAGCACCAAAGCGAACAAGCCGGGATGAAAAAACAGCCCGAGGCCGATCGAAAGCGCACCGAAGATCACCAGAAAGATCAGCGCGTCGCGCCACCACATGGCGGGGTTCACGCCATGGAAAGCCGCCGCATCATCCGCCTCGCTAATGTCTGTTGGCGCCAAAATGGGCGCGATTTCGTCCGGGCTTGCACAAGGGGCAACGCTGTGATCGCTCTCTCCGCTGCCGTCGCTGGCGAGCGACTGGAACTTCAGGTGATACCAGCCAAACCGCTCGCGGATGGGGCCGGTCTGGATGATTGCGGCTTGCACGCGATGGATCGGCATCACCGTATCGGTCAGCGTGAACAGGCCCCGCCGCCGCCGAAAACCGGGTTGGCCGCGATTGACCCGGTCGAGGCGAAAACCATAGTCCCGGATGACCGTGCGAATAATCCCGCTGATCACACCGATCCCGATCAATGCCAGCAGCGCGCTGATCACGCCAAAAATCCGGGTTGATAGACTGAGGCCATTGATCACCTCTTGCTGGCCGAATTGTTCGGCCCAATACCAGGGGTTGAAATATTCGCTGGGCACCAGAAAATCGAGATTCTGGGCAATGGCCCCGATGATTGCAAACAGGACGAACGAAAAATTGAACACACCGGCAATCAGCAAGCGGCGATTGTCCATCGCGAATAACGGGGGCTGATCATCCGTGTCCGTCACCATGATTGCATCGGCCGGAGCGGTTTCGTCGGCCTGGGATTTATAGTCCCTGATCCGGTCGCGCAACGCTTCGGCATCAGCGAGCGACAAGGCGTTCAGCTTGTCGTCTTCACCCGCTGATGCTCCGGTTTCGAGCCTGACCATGGCCAGACCGAATATCCGGCTGACAAGTTTCTGTTCGAGGCTGACATCCTGAATGCGATCGAGCGGGATCGAGCGGTTGTTGCGGCTCAGCAGTCCGCTCTTGATCCGGATTTCCCGCGCACCAAGTTGATAGGAAAAGCGCGACCAGATCAGCGCGGATATCCCGATGATGGCGGTTAACAGCACCGCCGCGGCTATCGCAGTATAGCGGCCATTGCCATCGAACAGACTGAAATGGAGCACCCCCAGCGCGATCAGGTTCTGGCTGATGATCGCGATCGACTTGAGAATGATGCTGAGCGGGTGGAGCCGCAGAAAGGGGGCTCTGTGCTGACGTCTTCCGGTTGTCCTGCGATGATCGGGGGTGCCGTTTCGGTCATATCATGTCTTGACGGATATGCCCTTTGATGGTGTCGCGCATCGCTTCGGCATCGGCGGTGCTCAGGCCGGGCAGGACGACGATGCTGTTATGCGTCCCGGCGGTGTGGACGATCAGTGTCGAGAGCCCGAAATAGCGCTGCAACGGGCCTTGCGCGACGTCGATATGCTGAATCCGGTTGAACGGCACGATCGTATCGGTCCGCCACAGGAAGCCGCGCAACACCCGCAACTGTTCCTCCGCGCCGGCCGAGTCCATCGCATAGCCCCAACGCCGGTAGATCCGCTGCGGCAGGAAGACCAGCAGGAACAGCGCGATGACGGCGATCGGTCCGATGATCGCACCGGAAAACCCGGGCAGATTGTCATACAGGATGAATTCTCCGACACAGGCCGCCGCCAGCAGAATGAGCATGCCGATCGCGATATTGACCCGGATCAGCGCCTTTTGTGGTGGATGGAGCGGCGTCAGGCCCTGGTTATAGCTGACCGCCTGATCCTGTTCCCACCGGGTGAGCGGATCGTCGGGGGCGCTGTCGGAAGCAATTTCGGTCATGGTTTCCCTATGCCGCAGCTGTATTATTTAGGCAAGACAGATAGCGTCTGGCGGCGATGCCAGCGCGCTAACGGGCGAGCGCGGCCACCGCTTCATCGGTCAGCGACTTGATAATTTCGGCCACACTTTCTTCGGCCTTGACCATGCCAACCGATTGGCCGGCCATGACCGATCCGTTCTCGACATCGCCGTCAATCACCGCCTTGCGCAGAGCCCCGGCCCAGAAATGCTCGATCTGCAACTGGGCTTCGCCCATTTCGATATCGCCGGCATCAAGCAATTTGGCGACCTCGATCTGCTTGCGGGTAAATTCTTCGGTGCCCTTATTCTTCAGCGCGCGGACCGGAATGACCGGCAAGCGGGGGTCGACCTGGACGCTGGTCACCGCATCGCGGGCGTTGCCGCGAATAAAGGCTTTCTTGAAATCGGGATGGGCAATAGATTCATGTGCGCAAACAAACCGCGTACCAAGCTGCACGCCGCTGGCGCCCATTTCGAGATAGCTCGCAATCGCCTCGCCGCGGGCAATGCCACCGGCGACAAAGACCGGCAGCTGGTCCGCGATTTCGGGCAGGATTTCCTGGGCCAGAACCGATGTTGACACGGGACCGATATGGCCGCCGGCTTCCATGCCCTCGATGACAATCGCATCGACGCCGGAGCGGATAAATTTCTTCGCCAGCGCCATGGCGGGCGCAAAGCAGATCACCTTGGCACCGGTTTCCTTGATCGCTTCAAGACTGCCTTTGGGGGGCAGGCCGCCGGCGAGCACGACATGGCTGACATTATGTTTCCCGCAAATCGCGATCAACGCCATCAGGTCGGGATGCATGGTGATCAGATTGACCCCGAATGGCTTGGTCGTACGCTTGCGGGTTTCCAATATTTCCGTGTCCAGCAATTCCGGTGTCATCGCGCCGCAGGCGATTACGCCAAAGCCGCCGGCATTGGATATCGCGCTCACCAGATTGCGCTCGGAGACCCAGCTCATGGCCCCACACATGATCGCGGTTTCGCTGCCCAGCAGATCGGTGCCGCGCTGCATGAGTGAGGAGAGTTTTGATTGGGTCATGTTTTTCTTTCGCTCTTTTCAGGCCTAGGCTGCGTCTTCGGCATCCAGCCCATAAGCGGTGTGGAGGACCCGCAACGCCAGTTCGGTATAATCTTCTTCGATCAGGACACTGACCTTGATTTCGGATGTGGTAATTGCCTGAATGTTCACGCCGCGATCTGCTAGCGCCTTGAACATCGTTGACGCGACACCGGCGTGGCTCTTCATGCCGACGCCGACCACCGAGATTTTGGCGACATTGGTATCAGCGATGAGACGGTTATAGCCAATCCCGGCCTGCGCTTCCTCGAGCACCTGCTTGGTACGGTCGAGATCGCTGGTCGGTGCGGTAAACGTCACGTCGGTTTCGCCTTTTTCGCGGCCGACATTCTGAATGATCATGTCGACATTGATCGCGGCATCGGCCAGCGGCTCGAATATATTGGCCACTGCACCGGGTTTGTCGGGCACGCGGGTCAGGGTGATCTTGGATTCATTCTTGTCGTGGGCAATGCCCGTGATCAACTGGCGTTCCATGTCACTTTTCTCCATTTCACTTTCGCTGACGATCATCGTGCCCGGCAGATCATCTGCACTGGGGGCACCATTTTCGGTGAACGAGGACAGCACCTGAATGCGGACATTCTCCTTCATCGCCAATCCGACCGAGCGAGTCTGCAGGACCTTGGCGCCGACGCTGGCCAGCTCGAGCATTTCCTCGAAGGTCACGGTTTTCAGCTTCCGGGCGCGTGTCACGATCCGCGGGTCGGTGGTATAAACGCCATCGACATCGGTGTAGATATCACAGCGATCGGCTTTGACCGCCGCGGCAATGGCAACCGCACTGGTGTCCGAGCCACCGCGGCCCAAGGTGGTAATCCGGCCATCTTCGCTGAGTCCCTGAAAGCCGGGAATAATCGCAATCTCGCCGCTCTGCATCGACTGGGTCAGCGCCTTGGCATCGATCGTCTCGATCCGCGCCTTGCTGTGCGCTTCCATGGTCCGGATCGGCATCTGCCAGCCCAGCCAGCTGCGCGCCTTGGCGCCAAGCGACTGCAGCGCAATGGCGAGCAGGCCGGACGTCACCTGTTCGCCGGAAGCGACAACCACATCATATTCGGCGGCATCATAAAGCGAGCTGGCTTCCCGGCAGAAATTGACCAGCCGGTCGGTGTCACCGGCCATGGCCGAGACCACCACCGCGATTTCGTGCCCGGCATCGGCTTGCTGCTTGACGATCTGCGCCACACGGCGGATACGCTCGATTCCGGCCATCGATGTGCCGCCAAATTTCATCACTATCCGGGCCATGATGTCTGGAATTGAACTTTCTGCTGAAAAGGGTCTGAACGCGACGCGCAAGCTGTGATAAAGAGGCGCCATGACAAACGCAAGTAAGAGCATGCCCGCAGAAAGCGACTCGGGTCGACAAGCGGTTTCACATGCAACCGGAACGACGATTAATCCCGACGAAGCGGCCCATTTCGGGGCGTTGGCGGCCGAGTGGTGGGATCCGAACGGGTCCAGCGCGATGCTCCACAAGCTCAACCCGGTGCGGCTGCGCTATATCAGAAACGCCATCGACACGCATTTCGGCAGCGACGCCCAGGCGCTGAAACCCCTGCGCGGCAAGCGCGCGCTCGATGTGGGTTGCGGCGCTGGTCTGGTCTGTGAGCCGCTGGCCAGGCTGGGGGCTGCAGTAACCGGTCTTGATGCCGCGCCAGAGAATATTGCCGCCGCCACCGCGCATGCGGCGCCACAAAAGCTCGGTATCCGCTATCAGAATGTCGCGATCGAGGCGTTTGCGGAAAGCGGATTTGATCTCGTGACCTCGCTCGAAGTCATCGAGCATGTCAATGACCCGGCCGGCTTCGTGCGCGGTCTGGCGGCGGCGCTGGCGCCCGAGGGATTGATGATCCTGTCGACGCCCAACCGCACCGCCCTGTCCAAGTTGATGCTGGTCGAACTGGCCGAATGGACTGGCCGTATTCCGCGCGGCACGCATGATCATGACAAGTTTTTCACGCCCGAAGAGGCAACCGCCCTGCTGCACGAGGCCGGCCTCGAAGTGCTGGATACAGCCGGCCTGTCCTACAGCCCGGCGCACGGGTTTCAGCTGTCCGATGACCTCACGCTCAACTATCTGATGACGGTGGTGCATCAATGACAACCCGCGTTCGGCCCTATAATCTGGCCGACAAGCCGGCCTGCCTTGCGGTTTTCGACTCCAACATTCCGGCTTATTTCGATGCCAGCGAGCGGGATGATTTCGCTACCTTTCTCGATGATCCCAAAGGCACATATTATGTGGTGGAACAAAACGGCAAGCCTTGCGGTTGCGGCGGTATTGCGCGCGAGGAAAACGGTCAGGCCCGTTTCACCTGGGGAATGGTTGCCAACGCCCTGCACGGGGCCGGCTTGGGAAAATGTCTGGCCGAACACCGGTTGCGGGAAATCGAAAAGGCTGGCGATTATACCCAAGTCGAGCTGTTTACCACGCCACAGGTTGCCCCGTTTTTCGCCAAATTCGGTTTTGAAACCCGGACGACCGAAAAAGACGGTTTTGCGCCTGGCATGGACAAGGTGCAGATGATCCGGCCGCTGTCCGGCCATGCGGCAAAGGAAACGGCGCCGGCTTAGAAATCCACTTTTTCATAATGGGCCGGCGGGGCGATGACTTCCATCCGTTCGGACAGCAGCGGCCGGAAGGCGGGCCGCGACTTGAACATGGCGTACCAGGCCTTGGTCTGCTCGTGGCCGGTCCAGTCGATTCCGCCGAGATAGTCCGCCACCGACAATTGCGCGGCCGCGGCGAGATCGGCGAGACTCATGGTGGCCCCGGCGAGCCAGCTGCGATGGTCGATCAGATAGTCGATATAGTCGAGATGAACATTGGCCCGGCGCATCGCCTCGCGCAGCACTTTCGCATCCGGGGGCTGGCGATGAATGATCCGCTTGTGCATCCGCTCGAACAGCAACGGTGCGGTCACATCACCGTAAAATTGTTCGTCGAACCAGGCCACCAACCGGCGAATCTCGGCGCGATTGACCGCGGTACCGTTGATCATCGGCGATTTCTCCACCGTTTCTTCAATATATTCACAGATCGCATTGCTGTCGACCAGCGTGATATGACTTTCGCTGTGCCGCATCACCGGAGTGCGCCCGGCGGGATTCATATCGAGAAATTCGTCGCGCTGGGTCCAGGGCGATTCGCGCACCAGCTCATAGCCGGCTGACTTTTCGCCCATAAGCAGGCGGACTTTGCGCGAAAACGGACAAAGTGGAAACTGGAACAACTGCCACATAATATTGCTGTTAATCGGGTTTGTGCTGCGGGGGAAGAGGATTGATGCGGGAATTGCAGATTAGCAGGCAAACGGCGCGCCGATTACCATATCTGCATCCTGTGCGTGCGATGCTGCGGCGGTTCAGTCCTGCTCTTCCATCCGGTTCTTGACGCGCTCGCCGATCGCCTTCAGCTGCGGCAATAGCGCGCCGAATTCGCTGGCCAGCAGGCCCATCATTGCGGTGCCCTTGCGCATCTTGTCCTCGATATTGCGATCAAAATCCGGATCGTCGCCGCGGGTGAGATCGCCCAGCGTGGCATCCGGAGCGATGCCGGACAAGGCTGCATCGCCCTGCATATCGGCCGGGACGGCCTGTTCAATTGCGGTGACAAACGGGCCGACGGGCAGCTCCATCATGGCGCCCATCAGTCCGGACATCATCGTCACCATATTGTCCTGAAAGACCGGATCGTTCAGTTTCTCGACGATCTCGCTGTCATCATTGCGGTCCTGGGCCATGGCCGGCACAGATACACTCAGCGCCACGGCCAAAAGGGGAAGGGTAATTGGTGATCGCATGCAAGCCTCCTCGGATCGTTGTCATCACCGCCTGTCTAGCAGCGCCGATCTGAGGGAAAGCTGAACTGGCGTGCGCCATCCGCCTGCGAGCGGTAAATTGTTGTAACAAAGCCGCTTTTCAGTCCGGCTTGTAGATCGCCAGCCGGTTGCCAGCCGGATCCAGACATTCGAATCGCTGTCCGCCGGGATAGGTGAAAATGTCCTGAACGATGGTGCCCTTCGCCGCCTTGACCTGAGCCAGGGCCGCTTCAAGATCATCCGTCTCGAAGGTCGGCATGGGGGCTGCGGGTTCCGCTCCGGCGGCCAGCCCGATCTGCACCGCACCGCCTTCAACCGCGGCATAGTCCGGGCCGTAGTCGGTAAAGGCAAAGTCAAAGGCCTGTTCGTAAAAGGCCTTGCTGGCGGGGAGATTGGCGGCTTTCATCTCGAGATAATTGGGCGTGATTTTGGGCATGGCAGGGACTCCAGAATTGGGATTGGGATCGCACTGACTTCCCAAATAAAACGACCAAAGACAAAGTTTCGACGCTGTCTATTCTGAACTGGCAGGGTTCAAGGCACAGCAGGGCTTACACATATTTCCGGTTCGATACGGTAAAAATATTTTCCGTTATCGGCGACCGTCTCTCTGACTTCAACCCGATCATTTATGCGGCATGTGACGATGAAAGAAACCTCCTCTTTCACTTTGATTGTCCGCCCATCCCTCAATTTTATGTCCAGATAGGAGGTCGTGGGAAATGAATATTGAGACGCAATCTTGACGATATTTGAGATTCGGCCTTCTATGGGAATTCCGGATTGATTCCGGACACTCCCGACGCCATCCGTTTTCAAAACCATTACGTAAGTAAAAACGGAAACCAATATGATCAGAGTCGCCCAAAGCTTCCACTCCTGGCGGAACCGAAACTTATAATAGTCAAAACTTGTCGGTCTCAATCGAATCTGATCACTCCGCCGCCTCGATCGCGGCATCATCGCCGAGCGGATGATCCAGCCGGTCGATCATTTCCTTCGGACAGACTTGCCAGAACCGCTCGCGCCAGCGATCCCAGTCGCGCAGGATCGTCTCCGACCATTTGCTGTCGGTCTTCTTGTGATGCGCTTCGACCAACGCTTTGAGATGCGCTTCCCAATAGTCGCTTTCAATCCGTTGCCAGACGATGCTTTCGGGATTGGCGCATTGTTCGAAATTGCGATCCAGGTCGAGGATGAAGGCCATGCCGCCGGTCATCCCCGCGCCAAAATTATTGCCGACCGATCCCAAAATCACCGCGTTGCCGCCGGTCATATATTCACAGCCATTGGCGCCGCAGCCCTCGACCACGACATCCGCACCGCTGTTGCGGACCGCGAAGCGTTCGCCGGCCTGCCCGGCCGCATAGAGTCGGCCCGAGGTCGCGCCGTAGAGCACGGTGTTGCCGATAATCGTATTGGCCTTGCTGTCGAGCGGCGAGCTGACCATCGGACGGATGATGATCTGGCCGCCACACAGGCCCTTGCCGACATAATCATTGGCATCGCCAAAGACTTCCAGCGTGATCCCCTGACAGAGAAACGCGCCCAGCGACTGCCCCGCGCTGCCCCGAAGCCGGACATGCACATGGTTGTCATTCAGCGCGGTCATGCCATATTTGGCGGTGATCTCGGCGGAAAAACGCGTGCCAACCGCGCGGTGGGTGTTGCGGACCGTATAGGTCAGCTGCATTTTCTCGCGCCGTTCGAATACCGGCTTGGCATCGACAATCATCTGTGCATCGAGACTGTCGGGCACTTCATTGCGATGGGTCGGCAGGTTGAAGGTCCGCTCGGTATCCGGCGCATCGACCTTGGCGAGCACGGGATTGAGATCGAGATCATCGAGATGTTCCGCGCCGCGACTCACCTGGCGCAGCAATTCGGTACGGCCAACCACCTCGTTGAGCGAGCGGAAACCCAGTCGGGCCAGAATTTCACGGACTTCCTCGGCCATATAGGTCATCAGGTTGATGACCTTTTCCGGTGTGCCGGTGAATTTCTCGCGAAGCTTCTCGTCCTGGACACAAACCCCGACCGGGCAGGTATTGGAGTGGCATTGCCGGACCATGATACAGCCCATCGCGACCAGACTGAGCGTGCCCAGCCCGAATTCCTCGGCGCCGAGAATCGCGGCAATAACAATGTCGCGACCGGTTTTGAGGCCGCCATCGGTGCGGAGCTTCACCCGGTGCCGGAGATTGTTGAGGGTCAGCACCTGATTGGCTTCGCTCAATCCCATTTCCCAGGGCGTCCCGGCAAATTTGATCGAGGTCTGCGGGGACGCACCGGTGCCACCGGTATTGCCGGAGATCAGAATGACATCGGCATGGGCCTTGGCCACCCCGGCGGCGATCGTCCCGATGCCGGCGGAAGAGACCAGCTTGACGCACACCCGCGCTTTCGGGTTGATCTGCTTGAGGTCATAGATCAGCTGCGCGAGATCCTCGATCGAGTAAATATCGTGATGCGGTGGCGGGCTGATCAGCGTGACACCGGGCGTCGAATGGCGCAGCTTGGCGATAAATTCAGTGACCTTGAAACCGGGCAGCTGTCCGCCTTCACCAGGCTTGGCGCCCTGGGCAACCTTGATCTCGACCTCTTCACAGGCGCCGAGATATTCGGCCGTGACACCAAAGCGGCCGGATGCAACCTGCTTGATCGGGCTCGAGGCATTGTCGCCATTTTCATAAGGCGTGTAGCGTTTTTTCTCTTCGCCGCCTTCCCCGGAAACCGCTTTCGCGCCGATCCGGTTCATCGCGATGGCGAGCGTTTCATGGGCTTCGGGGCTCAGCGCGCCGAGCGACATGCCGGGCGTGATGAAGCGTTTGCGAATCTCGGTAATCGCCTCAACCTCGTCAATCGCAATCGGCTCCGGCGCATAGTTGAATTCGAGCAGATCCCGCAGATAGACTGGTTCAAGTTCGCGCACGCCTTGCGAGAACTGAAGATAGGACGAATAGCTGTCATGCGCGACGGCACTTTGCAGCAGATGCATCAGATGGGCGCTATAGGCATGGGCCTCTCCGCCATCACGTTGCTTGTAGAATCCGCCGACGGGCAAGCGCACCACCGCAGGCTCGAACGCGGCCTCATGCTTCTCCTGTGCGTTGATGAACAGCGAGGCATAGCCTTCACCGGATATCTTGGTCGGCATCCCGGGAAACAGGTCGTTGCACAGCGCGCGCGACAGACCCACCGCCTCGAAATTATAGCCACCGCGATAACTGGAGATCACCGCAATGCCCATTTTCGACATGATCTTGAGCAACCCGTCATCGACCGCTTTCTTGTGGCGGGCGATACAGTCTGCGAGGCTCAGGCCATCAAACAGTCCGCGGGCCTGCCGATCGACAATCGCGGCTTCCGACAGATAGGCATTGACGGTCGTCGCGCCAACACCAATCAGCACCGCGTAGCAATGGGTATCAAGACATTCTGCCGCACGGACATTGACCGACGCGTAAGCGCGCAGTCCCTTGCGGACCAGATGGGTGTGCACCGCCGCGGTCGCAATGACCATCGATATGGCCATATGGTCTTCGTCAATATTCTCGTCGGTCAGGAAGATTTCGGTCTGGCCCTGGCGCACCGCCTGTTCGGCTTCATCGCGTATCCGCGCGATCGCGTCACGCAGGGTGATGGCACCCCCGGATACCGACATGGTACAGTCAATCTCGGCAACCGTGTCCCCGAAACTGGCTTTCAGGCGTTCCCATGCCGCACAGCTTAGCACCGGACTGTCGAGCACCAGCACATTTTCATTCTGGCTGTCGGTTTCGAGAATATTGGCGAGATTGGAAAAGCGGGTGCGCAGGCTCATCACATGGCGTTCGCGCAGACTGTCAATCGGCGGATTGGTCACCTGGCTGAAATTCTGGCGGAAGAAATGACTGACCTGGCGGGGCTTGAGACTGATCACTGCGAGCGGCGTGTCGTCGCCCATGGAACCAATGGCTTCCTTGGCATCCTCGACCATCGGCGCGAGAATGACTTCCATATCTTCCAGCGTATGACCCGCAGCGGTCTGGCGCCGGATCAGTTCTTCCTTGGTGAACTGCAATTTGTCTTCGTCTGGAGAGGCGGGCAAGTCTTCCATCGTCTGGAAGCCTTTGACGCGGTCGGCATAAGGCTCTTCGCCCGCGACCCGGTCCTTGATTTCCTTGTCCGAGAACATGGTGCCCTCGTCGAGATCAACCGCAATCATCTCGCCGGGTCCCAGGCGCCCTTTTTCGATGATCTGGCTTTCGGGCACCACGACCATACCGGTTTCCGATCCGATGATCAGCAGATTGTCGCTGGTCTTGCTGTAGCGCAGCGGACGCAGCGCGTTGCGATCAACACCCGCTACGGCCCAGCGGCCATCGGTCATCGCCAGTGCGGCTGGCCCGTCCCAGGGTTCCATGACGCTGGCCATATATTCATACATTGCCTTATGCGCGGGATCGACATCCGGCTTGTTCTGCCACGCTTCCGGAACGAGCATCAGCTTGGCGGTTGGTGCTTCTCTGCCGGAGCGGCAGATCGTTTCGAACACGGCGTCCAGCGCGGCGGTGTCGGAGGCGCCGGCTGGAATAACCGGTTTGATATCTTCCGAATGGTCGCCAAAAGCCAGGCTGGCCATCTTGATTTCGTGGCTCTTCATCCAGTTCTTGTTGCCGCGAATGGTATTCACTTCGCCATTATGGGCGAGGGTACGGAACGGCTGGGCAAGCCACCATTGCGGGAAGGTGTTGGTCGAATAGCGCTGGTGAAAAATCGCGATCCGGCTTTCGAACCGGGGGTCGGTCAGGTCGGGATAAAAGACCGACAGGGATTCCGCGAGGAACAGGCCCTTGTAGATGATCGACTGGCAGGACAGACTGCAGATGTAAAAGTCATGAATCTGGGCCGCGATCACCTTTTTTTCGATCCGGCGGCGAATCAGATAGAGATTTTTCTCAAATTCCGCAGCGCTTTGGCGGTCCGGCATCGGTCCGGCAATCATGATCTGCTCGATTTCAGGCCGGGTATTCTGGGCCTTGACGCCGATCACTGACACGTCGACCGGCACCTGGCGCCAGCCATAAATCGTATAGCCCGATTCAATGATTTCGGCCTCGACAATGGTCCGGCAGGTTTCCTGGGCGCTGAGATCGGTGCGCGGCAAGAAAATCATTCCGACCGCCAAGCGGTTGGGTCGCACCTTGTGGCCGCTGTCGGCAATCGCATCGTCAAAGAATCGCGCCGGCAGATCGACATGCAGGCCCGCGCCGTCGCCGGTCATCCCGTCGGCATCCACCGCGCCCCGGTGCCAGACCGCTTTCAGCGCATCAATGGCCGAGGAGACCACGCGCCGCGATGGCTTGCCATCGGTGGCCGCAACCAGCCCGACACCGCAGGCATCGGATTCAAACTCCGGGCGATACATGCCGGTTTCGGCAAGGCGCTTATGCTCGGCGGTGGGATAATTGTGGGTCATGGTCATTTCATTTCAATCAAATTGATCAGCAAGGAGCGCGGAGCAGGATGTCTGCCGCCGCCGGGTCTCTTTTGGCCTATTTCTTTTTCTGCATCCGTTCTCGGGCGTTGGATTGGGCCTGTTCCAGCGCTTCGTAATATTTCTCGAAGGCATTGTCGGATTCGGTGCTCAGCTTGTTCACCAGATCGCGGTCTTCCGCTGACCAGTTTTCCGAATCCTCCCAGGTCGTGTCATCGTCGCTGCTAAAATCATCGTCATCGGCATTACTGTCTTCGCCGTTCAGCGTTTCCTCGATCCGTTGCGCGGCCGTTTTGACCGGTGGCAAATGGGCGGTTGCCGCCTCGACCTTCTTCATAATGTCGGGCATGGCCTGCATCATTTCGGGCACCATGCCCATCATCGCCTGCATCATTTCCGGATCGACAAAGACCATCATGTAATCGCGGGCGAAGGCAGTGCCGGTATCGGTGGCGAAAAAGCTGTTCATTTCGTTGAGCTGGGAAATGGTGAACTTGCGCGCATAGATGGTGGTCAGGGTTTCGCGGATCTGGGGTTCCATCTGGGTCATCAGGCCGACCATTTCGTCCATGATGATCTTGGTCGAGATCTGCATCCGTTCCTTATAGTCCGGATCCATTTCCTCGGCGACCTCGTTCAGCGTTTTCTCGCCTTCGCCATTGGGGATATCCCCTCGGGCGACGCCGCCGGCGCTGGCCAGATCGCCAATCCGCATATTGCCGAGATTCATCATCATGGCATCCATCATCTGGTCCATCGTACCTTTCATCATCCGCTCATAGGTGCCGAGCGGAAACAGATAGTCGACCGTGGCCTGCGCGGTTTCTAGTCGGGCCGGATCGACCGGCGCGCTTTCGGTTGCCGCGGGCGGGGTGGCGGTGTCCTGCTGTGCGATAGCGGGGCTGCAAAGCATCAAAGCCAGAGCGCTGGCGCTTGCGGTGCATATGGTTTTCATCTTGGTCTTCACTCCGGTTATGGGGGGCATCATTCTGCGGCACTCAGATCAAGGCCGGTAAACTCTTCCAGCGCCCTGGTGGTGATCGCATCCAGTTCGGCATCATCTTCCGGACTGTCTTCGTTGGTCCACGCTGTTTCGATCGCGAGCGCCCGTGCTTTCAGATTTTCCAGCTTGCGATACGCGGGTGTCGCTGAAAAACGCAACAGCGCGGCGCGGTCCTCGAGACTGATCGCCGAGGCGGTCCGCGCTGCGCTGTTCTGTTCCATGGTGTTCAGCGCTTCGCTGGAAACCGTCGCGGTCTCGTCTCGCAACGCATCATTGATGATTTTCTGCAGATCAAAATTGGATTCCATCTGCGTGCTCACGCGGGCAAAGGCATCGCTGGAATACCACCGGGTTGCCACGGCAATTTCCTCGGCGTCCATCTCGGCGGCGTAAAGCTCCGCCAGCTGGTCAATAAGCGCGGGCATGGTGGCTTCGGTCTGTCTGATTGCGACCGGGACAATCGCATCGATCACGGCAACCGTGACACCGGGAAATTCGGCTTCGAGTTCCAGAAAGCCCGCGTCACTTTCAAACGCCTGCATCATCTGGTCGCGCATGACCTGTTTCAGGGTCGGGCTGAATGCAACGCCACCGACCTGGAGATTGGTCATCTCATAGGCCGCGGCGTAGAGCGCGGAGGACGCCTCTTGCGCATCCGCGGCCTGCGATTGCGCATCGGCGGCGGGCGCCCAAAGAGGCAGCGCGGCGCCAAGCAGGACGCCTGATTTCAGCAGCAAATGTCTGATCATGCTGCTGCCCTTTCGGCATGGGCTTTGGCGCGTAGATATTTGTGCATATGCTCGGTGACATCCCGGCCGTCGCGGATGCCCCAAACCACAAGCGAAGCCCCGCGGACAATATCGCCAGCGGCGAAGACGCCATCGAGATTGGTCATCATCGACTTGTGATCCACCCGCAAGGTGCCCCAGCGGGTCACGCTGAGATCCGGGCTATCGAACATCTGCGGCAGGTCCTCGGCATCAAAGCCGAGCGCCTTGATCACCAGATCGGCCTCCAGCGTAAATTCGCTGTCCGGCTTGACTTCCGGTGCCCGGCGGCCACTGGCATCCGGTGCGCCGAGGCGCATTTCCGTTGCTTTGACTGCGGTAACCTGTTCGGTGCCTTCGACCGCCTTGGGCGCGGACAGCCAGACAAATTCGACGCCTTCTTCCTCGGCATTCTTCACTTCATTCTGGGACCCGGGCATATTGGCCCGATCCCGGCGATAGAGACATTTCACCGACTTGGCGCCTTGCCGGACCGATGTGCGGACGCAATCCATCGCCGTATCACCGCCGCCAATCACGACCACATTCTTGCCCTTGGCGTTAAAGCGGCCATTGTCAAAGTCGGGCACGTCATCACCAAAGCTCTTGCGGTTCGAGGCGATCAGGAAATCGAGCGCTTTCTCAACACCGGGTGCGCCGACGCCGGGCATCTTGATCTCGCGGGCCTTGTAGACTCCGGTTGCGATCAGGATCGCGTCATGCTGGGCGCGCAATTGTTCGAGCGTGGCGTCTTCGCCGACCTCAAAATTCTCGTGGAACACAATTCCGCCCTGTTTCAGCCGGTCGACGCGCCGCATGATGACATCTTTTTCAAGCTTGAACCCGGGGATGCCATAAGTCAGCAGCCCACCCGCGCGGTCATGGCGGTCATAGACATGCACGTCATAGCCGGCGACCCTGAGATATTCGGCTGCGGTCAAACCGGCGGGTCCGGCGCCGATGACGCCGACCGACTGGCCGCGCGGCGCGCCGGGAACAAGCGGTTCAACCCAGCCCTCTTCCCAGGCGGTGTCGGTGATATATTTTTCCACCGCGCCGATGGTCACCGCGCCGTGGCCGGAAAATTCGATCACGCAATTGCCCTCGCACAAGCGGTCCTGCGGGCAGATACGGCCGCAGATTTCCGGCATGGTCGAGGTCAGGTTCGACATTTCATAGGCTTCGCGCAACCGGCCTTCGGCGGTCAGACGGAGCCAGTCGGGAATATGATTGTGCAACGGACAATGGGTCGAACAATAAGGCACGCCGCATTGCGAGCAGCGCGCTGCCTGTTCGGCGGCTTTTTCCGGCGCATAGCGGTCGGCGATTTCCTGAAAATCTTCTGCCCGGAGCTCCGGTTCGCGCTTTTGCGGATAGGCCTGGCCCTCATCCACAAATTGCAGCATATCTAGTTTTTGCGGCGTTTTTGTCATGCCGTTTGCCCGATTCTTGTTATTTTCGATTGTGACGACCCGCTCGTTTGTTCAAACGGTCGATCGGGAATAGCCAAAAAGCCAAGGGAAGTCACGCAAAAACATCCGAATAGGCCATAATCACTTACCTATATTACGCAAAACTGGGATTTTCTATGGCGGGCCAGTTGGCTGTCCAGCAATTATGTACCGATACGGACCTATAATCTCGGACGACAAATGCGCCCAGCGCTTCTATAAGCTGGCTTCTCTTTGGTTTAGTCGGATCTCACCATGACATTTCTACAGATGCTGCTCCTCGCCATCGTGCAGGGCGTCACCGAATTTCTACCGATTTCGTCATCGGGCCATTTGATCCTGTTGCCTGTCTTTACCGGCTATGCCGATCAGGGGCCGATGATCGATATCGCGGTTCATGTCGGTTCGCTGCTGGCGATCATCACCTATTTCTTCAAGGACGTGCTGGCCCTCGCGCGCGGCGGCTTCGCCAGCATCGGGATCGGACAGGCACCAGCCGAACGGCGGCTGTTCTGGTGGATCATCATCGGGACGATCCCGGCGGTGATTGTCGGCCTGTTTCTCAAAACCGGCGGGTATCTCGAAGGGTTTCGCAGCACCACCTTGGTTGGCATCAATCTGATTGTCTATGGGGTGCTGTTGGGTATTGCCGACCGGATCGGCAAACAGGTCAAATCCTTCGAAGACATGACGCTGAAAGACGGCATCATTGTCGGTCTGGCGCAGGCGCTGGCGCTGATCCCGGGCACCAGCCGTTCCGGCGTTACCATGACGGCCGCCCGGTTCCTCGGCTATAGCCGGGTCGAATCCGCGCGCTTCTCGTTTCTCCTGTCGATTCCGGCGGTTGCCGGGGCCGGCATATTGATTGTGCCGGATCTGATGGATGCCAGCGGCGATTTGCTGAAAGAAGCGCTGATCACCGGCGCGCTCACCTTTGTCGCTGCCTTTGCAACTATGACCTTCCTCATGCAATTCCTGCGCAAGGCGTCGATGATGATCTTTGTGATCTATCGGGTCGCCATGGGGGCGGCGCTGCTGTTGCTGTTCTAGCGCTAACCGGCCTTGGCGCGGGCGCCGAACCGGCCGTGGACCGCATATTTCTCCATCCAGCCCCGGGCCACAGTGGCCAGCGGCGTCGGGGTCAGGCCAAAGGCCTCGAGACCCTTTTCGCCGTCCGCCACAATATTGTCCTGTTGCAGCATTTTGAACTGATCCGAGGTGATTGGCGCGCCCGGCAAAAAGCCGGTACAGGTGGCCATCAGCTTGGCCGCGAAATCGGGCACGTCAACAAACGCGCGATCGCGTTTGGCCATTTTTGCAATCCGGCGGTTAAGATCGCCCATGCTGATTACCTCCGGCCCGCCCAGTGCGAAAAGCTGTCCGCCAAATTGGTCCGGATTCTCCAATGCCTTTGCCACCGCCTGAGCGACGTCACCGACAAAGACCGGCTGAAATTTGGCATTGCCGCCAATGACCGGCACAACCGGCAGGAGGCTGATCAGACCAGCAAAGCGGTTGATAAACTGATCCTCCCGGCCAAACACGATTGAAGGCCGCATGACAATGGCGTCGGGAAAGGCGGCGCGGACCGCCAGTTCGGCCTCGGCTTTGCTGCGGCCATAGCGGGATGGTGATTCGGGATCGGCCCCGATCGCCGACATGTGAATCAGCGAGCGACAACCGGCAGCGGCAGCCGCTTCTGCGACATGGCGCGCGCCGGAAACGTGCACCTGGTCAAAATCGCCCTTCAGAATGCCGACGAGATTGATAACCGCGTCGCAGCCGTGCACCGCATGATCGACGCTGTCTTTCTTGGTGACATCCGCGCTGGCAAATTGGGTCTGGCCGAGATTGCCCAGCGGCTTGATATGCATGGCATTTTTCGGATCGCGCTCGGCCACCCGGACCCGCGCGCCCCGCGCCAGCAGCTGCTGGGCGATATAACGGCCGAGAAATCCGCCGCCGCCAAAAATGCAAATCAACTGTCCGTCGAGCGCCATACCACTGTTCCAATTCCTTGCGACCATCAGGCTTTGCGCGCCCCGGTCCTGTCCCGAAGCGCTTTTGCATGACCGTCCGCGATGCGCAATATCCTTTGCGTCCTATGCATAGCATATTTTCAGCGCTTTGCCTGCTCTGCGGCGGGATGGCAGGGCGCAGCGAATAATCCCAGATCAACCATTGACAATCGCCTCCCCATGCCGCTAATCGCGCGCTCCGACGTTGCAAAATGTCCGGATGCCCAGATGGCGGAATTGGTAGACGCGCTAGCTTCAGGTGCTAGTATTCGCAAGGATGTGGAGGTTCGAGTCCTCTTCTGGGCACCATTTATACGTTCGCAAGTGTTCGTCAAAGCCTAAGCAGCGCGTGCGATTGGCAGCGCAATCAAACATCGATCATCTGCCGTTTAATTCTGGTCATCGGGCGACAAAGGCTACTAGCGGGTGTTAATGCGAAACTATTGATAGGCATCGCTTTTCTTGGCTCTATGGTGGCGTAAAAGAGGGAGCCGCTATG
This sequence comes from Parasphingorhabdus sp. W113, assembly GCF_055693205.1. Taxonomy (NCBI): domain Bacteria; kingdom Pseudomonadati; phylum Pseudomonadota; class Alphaproteobacteria; order Sphingomonadales; family Sphingorhabdaceae; genus Parasphingorhabdus; species Parasphingorhabdus sp. W113. The sequence continues at coordinate 54,660 of NZ_CM146328.1, forward strand.
GTCGATGCCTGGAGTGAAGACGAGATTGACCTTGTGGTCTCAGACTATTTCATGATGCTGACTCACGAATTGGCCGGACGTCGCTTCATCAAGGCCGAGCATAATCGGGCCTTGCAGAAATTGATTTCGCGCAGTCGCAGCTCGATTGAATTTAAGCATCAGAATATCAGTGCGGTTATGCTTGGCCTTGGGCAGCCATGGATCGAAGGATATAAGCCAGCTGCAAATTTCCAAAATTCGCTGGTTGATTGCGTATTGCGACGTTTGGATATTCAGGCTGACTGGTCGCCTCGGACAACTAATGAACAATCGGCGGATAAGTTGCGGGAGGCACCGTCTTTGTGGGTTGGTCCGCCCCCGACACAGCGGAACGAACCGCCACCAATTGATCCCGATTTTGTGACGGCGATTGGACGCAAATATGACGTGGCCGGGCGCGATGCGCGCAATCGTACTTTGGGCAAGGCTGGCGAAGAAATGGTTCTCAGGCATGAGCGCCACAGCCTTCTCCAGGCAGGTAGGAAAGATTTGGTCGAGAATATACGCTGGACTTCCGTGGAGGATGGGGATGGCTATGGTTACGACATACACAGCTTTGAGGCCGATGGGCGTGAAAAGTTGATTGAAGTGAAGACCACCAATGGATGGGAACGAACGCCATTTCATATCTCACGCAACGAATTGGCCGTTGCCAATCAGAGGAAGAACGACTGGCAACTCCTTCGCGTATGGGACTTTGCTCGTGCACCCAAAGCCTTCGCAATCCGACCGCCGCTTGACGCGCATATTGAGTTGACGGCTACGAGCTTTTTAGCGGATCTGCATTAATCTATTCCGATGACTTAAATTGGCCCCGCTAAGCGAGATCTGTAACCTTTGGCAATAGCTGGCATTTCTGTGCCTAGCGCCACTGCTCTCACGCAAATTTGACCAATCGACCGCATATCGACTCTCGCCGTGCCGCAAGCGGTTTTCCGTTGGTCGCGCTAGTGGACCGACCTGTCGTCTTTTGTCGGGAAGTTTTCGCACAGCGGCACGGGATCGGGCGGTGAGATTTTACATTTTTGGCGGAATCCCCGCATTTTAGAGGCTTGCGGGGGCACCGAACTTTCTGTTAACCATCTTTGGTAACATTTGGTCCCGGGGCATTAGCTATTTGTTTTCTTACAAATGGTTATCGGTCGAATGTTGATTGGGTCGTGCTCGGGAGCAAAATGAATGGCTAGCAAATTCACGTCGAAGACGAAGCATCCATTCGAATCCGGCGCGGCGTCTGAACGGCGCGCGCCACAATCTTCCGCACCGCCATCAGGCCATCTTATCGCGCTTGAACCACGGATGATGTTCGATGGCGCTGCGGTGGTGACGGCCGCTTCTGCGCTGACCGTGGCGGATGGCGGGATGCCTGGCGGTTTCGCCGGATTTGATACGAATGGTTTCGGTTCGCACTTGCCCGAGGTGGCGGCGCTCCAGCCAATGGCTTTGCAATCGATGGGACTTGCGGCGGACACGAGCAGCGCTTCGGCGGCTTTGTCGGCCCGTGTGACGATCCCGGAATCGGCTTTGACATCGGATGACAGCGATCCCGCTCTGGTCGATAACGGGCGCTCCGCGCAGCTCACCGAGCGGATGGCTGTGCCCCTTGGTGCGCTTCCGGTCGACCAGAACGGTGTGGCGGATGGTCGGCAAGAATTGATCACCCTGTCCGGTTCATCGATCGCCGAAGACGCCGCTTCAGACGCCCTGACGCGGGCGGCATCCGATGCCGCTTTGCAGCCGGTGGTGCTGCAACCGGCTGCGACCGGTATTGCGAGTGACGGTCCGGGCCGGTTGGTCAGCCCGGTGGCGGTGGCAATCGAACAGGATTACCGGTTTGCCGGAGCAAGGGACATGGGCGCCATGTCGCCAAGCCACAGCCTGTTGCAATTTGGCCAGGTCGAGATGCGCTTGATATCCCCTGATGCGTTGGCGACGCCAGCAGAGCAGGGCGAGGGCTTGCTGGCACGGGATCCGGGGTCGGCTCTGGGCACGCCCGTTGCTTTGTCCGAAGCCGCCTTGCCGCGCGAAGTGGTGCCGGGCGCGGCCAGCGATGCACAGGACTATATTTTCATCGACAGCAATGTCGACAATTATCAGGCGCTGGTCGACAGCTGGGCCGGCAAGGGCGAGATCGTGCTGCTCGACAGCAGCCGCGATGGGGTCGAGCAGATCATGGCGGCTTTGGCCGGGGCGAGCAATGTCGGCGCGATCCATCTGGTCAGCCATGGCGACGAAGGGGTGTTCTGGCTCGGCACCACCCAGATTGACAGCGGTTCGGTTTCCGGTTCGCTGTCAGCGGCGTTTGCGGCCATCGGCGGCAAGCTTTCCGCGGATGGCGATATCCTGATTTATGGCTGCGAGGTTGGCGCCGACGCAGCAGGGCAGCAATTGATCAACGCGCTGGCAGCGGTCACCGGGGCGGATATTGCCGCTTCGATCGATGATACGGGCAGTATCTTGCGCGGCGGGGACTGGACGCTGGAAAACCGGCTGGGACAGGTTGACGTGGCGACGCTGGTGGCGCGCGACTGGGACGGGTTGCTGGCGCCGGCGCGACTAAGCGCGGACCGAAACAGCATATCCGTGACCGATGCCGCGGGAAATCCGGTCGCCTTTGACGGCAATAACCGCACCATTGGTCTGGGCACCGGTGCGGTTGCGCGCTGGTCGGACGTCGGCAGGGTTGATGGCAATAGCGTCGATGTGGTTGCTGAAGTTGTTTCGATTACCGGCAATGACACGGTCCGATTCTTCCGCCCCGGCACCAACACGCTGGGCAGTGATGATTTCGGTTTTCAGATTCTCGCGAGCAACAATGTCGGTGTTGCGCTGCTCGATATCCGCTGGACGGTGGTGCTGTCCGGCACGACAACAGCCGTCGAAACCGACGTCAGCTTTACCATCGCCGATGTCGATGGTGTAGGCGGCAACCCGCTGTCCCGGGAATTTATCACGGTTGATACCGATACTCTGTCATCATACCAGAGCGGCGGGACGACCAATATCCTGTTCACCAATGAGCCCGGAACGGTTACGGCATCCGGCACCCAGAATGAAACGGCCAATCCACCAACCAGCTTGTCAGCAGCGCGCTTCAACTGGCTCGATACCAAAGGGTTTAATGCCACCTATGGCCTGGTGAAGTCGGTTATTGGTGGCGCGACGTTCAGTCATGACGGGGATTCCGATTTCAATCTCGGCGGGGGCGGCGTTACGGTTTCCATCCCGCGTCTCGATCTGGATCGCAACAACAGCACGGCAACGGGTTCGGCCTATGAAGGCACCTATGTCGAGAACAGCAGCGGTGTCGGCATTGTTGACCGGGATGTACGGATTACCAATCCCGACGGGCAAGTCGAGACCGCTTCGATCGCTCTGACCAATGCGCAATCCGGCGACCGGCTGCTGGTCAACGGATCGGACGCGGCTTCGGGTACGGTGCGCGGCATTAGCTATACCCGCACGGATAGCGGGGTCGAACTGACCGGCGCGGCGAGTGCTCGCGACTATCGCCTGGCGCTGCGGGCGATCACGTTTGAATCGGTTGGCGAGCGCCCGGCGACGGTCGATCGCAATATCACGATCAGCTTTGCCAACTCGGTTTTGAGCTCCAACGTGGCGACCTCGACGATCAATGTGGTCGAGATTAACGATCCGCCGACCGCGGTCAATGACGCCGATCGCACGACGCCGGAGAACACGCCGATCACCGGTATCAATGTGCTGGCCAATGATTTTGACGGCGACGGCGATACGCTGTCGGTCATCGCCGCCAATGCGGGCAACGGCACCGTCACCATCGGCGCGGGCGGGCTGCTCACCTATACGCCGGATGACCAGTTTTCGGGTACCGATACGATCACCTACACGATCAGCGATGGACGCGGCGGGACATCGACCGCGACGGTCGATATCATCGTGACACCGGTGAACAACGCGCCGGAGCCGGTGGGCAGCCTGCCACCACAACAGAATGTGGATGCCGCGCAGGGCATTTTCGTGGGGACGTCGCAAGGCTTTCGGGATGCCGATAACAGCAATAATGAGCTGACCTATTCGGCAACCGGATTGCCGCCCGGCCTGTCCATCAACAGCAGCACCGGCGCGATTACCGGCACGATCGACAACAGCGCGAGCCAGGGCGGGTCTGGCGGTGTCTATTCGATCGTGGTGACCGCCACCGATCCCGGTGGTGAGTCGGCAACGCAGAATTTTGCCTGGACGATCACCAATCCGCCGCCGCAAGCCAATAATGATGGCGGATCCACACCGGAAGACACGCCAGCGACGATCAATGTGCTCGGCAATGATCGCGACCCTGACGGCGATTCGCCGCTGACGGTGATCTCGGCCAGCGCGCCCAATGGCACGGTGGTGATCAATCCCGATGGTACGCTGACCTATACACCCAATCCGGATTTCAACGACCGCGACATCATTACTTATACAATCAGCGATGGCGAGGGCGGCACCGACAGCGCCATTTATGATATGACGGTCGTCGCGATGAATGATGGTCCGACCCCGGTGGGCACCCTGCCACCCCAGAGCAATAGCGACGCAGACGCCGGGATTAGTGTTGCGACGGCATCGGGTTTCGCGGATCAGGATGGTCCGACGATCAGCTATAGCGCGACGGGCTTGCCGCCCGGGCTGTCGATCAACAGCAGCACCGGCGAAATCACCGGCACGATTGACAACAGCGCCAGCCAGGGCGGCACCAACGGGCTCTACACGGTCACGGTTTCCGCCACCGATTTCCAGAGCATGGCGGCGACTCAGACTTTCACCTGGACGGTGACCAATCCTGGTCCCACTGCCGCCAATGACAGCGCCTCGACCACCGAGGACACGGCCGTCACAGTCAATGTGCTGGCGAATGACAATGATCCCGATGGCGATGCTCTAACGGTCATTGCTGCGAGCGCGGCCAATGGCACAGTGGTGATCAATCCTGACGGCACGCTGACCTATACACCCGATGCCGGATTTAACGGGTCCGACACGATCACTTATACGATCAGCGATGGCGAAGGCGGCACCGCGACCGCAACCGTTGCGGTGACCATTGCCGCAGTGAATGATGCGCCGACTCCGGTCGGGTCGCTGCCTCCGCAGACCAATGCGGATGCCGATGGTGGTATCAGCGTGGCGACGGCCGGTGGGTTTACCGACAGCGATGATGCGACCTTGACCTATTCTGTTTCCGGGCTGCCAGCCGGTCTCGGAATCGACAGCGCCACCGGTTTGATCACTGGCACGCTCGATCGGTCGGCCAGTCAGGGCGGCACCAATGGCGTCTATTCCGTCACGGTCACGGCCACCGATGCCGGCGGTCTCAGCACCACGCAGACATTTAGCTGGACGGTGACCAATCCCGGTCCGGTGGCGGCCGATGACAGCGCATCCACCGCCGAAGACACGCCGGTGCTGATCGACGTGCTGCCCAATGACAGCGATCCGGATGGCGATCCCTTGACCTTGATCGCAGCGGCGGCATCGGTTGGACAGGCGACAATTGTCGGCAATCAGGTCAATTATGCTCCGCCGGCCAATTTCAACGGTACGGCAACGATTACCTACACGATTAGCGACGGCGAGGGCGGCACCGCCACCGCGACGATCACCGTGACCGTCACGCCGGTCAATGATGCGCCAGTGGGCACCGCCTTGCCGCCGCAAGACGCGGAAGATGGCGCGACCTTGTCGGTTCCCGTGGCTGGCAACTTCAGCGATGTTGACGGCGACACGCTGACCTATGCGGCGACCGATCTGCCGCCGGGCCTGTCAATTGATCCGGACAGCGGCGTCATTTCCGGGACGATTGACAACAGCGCCAGCCAGACCAATGGCGGCACCTACATGGCGACGGTTACGGTGTCGGATGGCAATGGCGGAACCACCAGCCAGACGATCACCTTCAACGTCACCAATCCGGGTCCGGATGCCGTGGACGACAGCGCCAGTACCGATGAAGACACGCCGGTGACGCTAACGCCGCTGGCCAATGACAGCGATCCGGATGGCGATGATCTGACAGTCACCGCGGCGTCCGCTCAAAATGGCAGCGTCGTGATCAATCCGGATGGCACGCTCACCTATACGCCCAATCCCGGATTTAACGGCACCGATATTGTGACCTACGAGATTTCGGATGGCGAAGGCGGCACCGATATCGCGACCATCACCATCGCCGTGGCAGACGTCAATGATGTGCCGACAACATCAGGCTCCATCGGGGATCAGACCAATCTCGACAGCCAGATCATCGACCTGCCGGTGGCCGGCGCGTTTAGCGATCCGGATGGTGATAGCCTGACATTCAGCGCAACCGGCTTGCCCGCAGGCCTGACGATTGACCCGGCAACCGGTGTTATTTCCGGCACCATCGATCGCAGCGCCAGCCAGGTGGGTGGCGGCAGCTACGCGATCACCGTGACCGCTGATGACGGGCGCGGTGGAACCGTTTCGACCAGCTTCACCTGGACCGTGACCAATCCGGCACCGGTGGCGTCCAATGACAATGTGACCACCGATGAAGACACGGCGGTCAATATTCCGGTGCTCGCCAATGATGTCGACAGCGACGGCGATCCGTTGACGATCACCGAAGCGGAAGCGGGCAATGGCACGGTGACGATCAATGCCGATGGCACGCTGGCTTATTCGCCTAATGCCAATTTCAACGGCGAAGACACGATCATCTATACGATCAGCGATGGCGAAGGCGGCTTTTCGACCGCGACGGTGACGGTGACCGTCAATGCGGTCAATGACGGCCCGACCACGGTGGGTCTCGCCAATCAGAATGGCGATGACGGCGCAACCGTTTCGGTTCCCACGGCGCAGGGCTTTGATGATGTCGATGGCGATGATCTGACCTTCTCCGCCACCGGTCTGCCGCCGGCCTTGTCAATTGACCCGGATACCGGTTTGATCACCGGCACGCTGGATCCGGACACGTCGGTCAACGGGCCCTATATTGTGACCGTTACCGCGACCGATCCATCAGGCGAGTCGGTGTCGACCAGCTTTGTCTATTCGGTTCAGAATATTCCGCCGGTAGCGGTGGATGATGTGGCAACCACACCCGAAGATACGCCGGTCACGGTGGCTGTGCTGACCAACGACACCGATCCCGATGGCGATCCCCTGATGATCACCTCGGCAAGTACGACCGATGGCACGGTTGTGGTCAATCCGGATGGCACGCTGACCTTCACGCCAGCCGAGAATTTCAATGGCGAGGCGGTTGTCACCTACACCGTGTCTGACGGCCAGGGCGGCGTGGCGACGGCGACGCTGACGGTGGATGTGGTGGCGGTGAATGACGCGCCGGAATCGCTGCCGATCCCGAATATCAACAATGAAGACAATCAGGCGGTGTCGGTCGATACCGGCAGCTTCTTCAGCGATCTGGATGGCGATGTACTGGCCTTCAGTGTCACCGGTCTGCCCGCCGGTCTCAGCCTCGATCCCACCACCGGGATCATCAGCGGCACGATTGATCGCGACGCCAGCCAGGTCGGGGGCGGGGTCTATAGCGTCACCGTCACCGGCACCGATCCCGACGGTCTGACGACCAGCCAGACCTTCACCTGGACGGTGATCAATCCGGCCCCGACCGCGGTCAATGACAGCGCCACCACGGATGAAGACACAGCGGTCAATATCGCGGTGCTGGGCAATGACAGCGATCCGGATGGCGATGTGCTGACCGTGACCTCGGCCACCGCCCCCAATGGCACGGTTGTCATCGAGGCGGACGGCACGCTGACCTATACGCCGGATGCTGACTTTAATGGCCAGGATACGATCACCTACGTGATCAGCGACGGCAATGGCGGCACGTCGACAGCCGCGGTGACGGTGACCGTCAATCCGGTCAACGATGCGCCGGTCGCGGTGAATGACAATGCCACGACCAACGAAGACACACCAGTCACCATCGGTGTGCTGGGCAATGACAGCGACCCGGACGGCGATCCGCTGACGGTCACCGCGGCAAGCTCGCCGGACGGCACGGTGGTGATCAATGCCGATGGAACGATCACCTTCACGCCGGCTCCGGACTTCAATGGTCCGACAACGATCACCTATACGATCAGCGACGGCAATGGCGGAACGGCGACCGCCACGGTTGCGGTCACGGTGGATGCCGTCAATGACATCCCTGTCGCGGTGGCGGACAATGCCACGACGCCAGAGGACACTCCGGTGGATATCGCCGTGCTGGGCAATGACAGCGACCCGGATGGCGATCCGCTGACCGTCACTGCCGCCGATGCGCCGAACGGAACCGTGACGATCAACGCGGATGGCACGGTGACCTATGTGCCAGATCCCGACTTTAACGGCACGGATATAATCACCTATACGATCAGCGATGGGCAAGGCGGTTTTGCGACTTCGACGGTGACCGTGGTGGTGACGGCGGTCAATGATGCGCCGGTCACGACGCCGATCGCGCCGCAAAATGACAGCGATTCCGATAGCGTTGCGCTGTCGATTGCGACCAACTTCACCGATGTTGATGGCGACGCGCTAACCTTTACCGCGACCGGCTTGCCATTGGGTCTGACAATCAATGCCGCCGGTGAGATTAGCGGCACGCTGGATCCTTCCGCCTCGCAAGGCGGCCCGGCCGGAGATGGCGTCTACAGCGTCACGGTGACAGCCGATGATGGCAATGGCGGCACGGTCAACCAGACATTCAGCTGGGTTGTCGATAACCCGGCCCCCGATGCGGTGAATGACACGGCGGTAACCGATGAAGATGTTCCGGTGGTGATCCCGGTTCTTGCCAATGACAGCGACCCCGATGGCGATGCGCTGACGGTCATCTCGGCGACCGCTGCCAATGGCGTGGTGACGATCAATGCCGATGGCACGATCACCTACGCGCCCGATGCCAATTTCAACGGTGATGACATCATCACTTACACGATTAGTGACGGCGATGGCGGGACGGCGACCGCCACGGTTGCCGTCACCGTGAATCCGGTCAACGACGCGCCGACGGTGACTGCGCCGTTGCCCAATGCCACCGCGCTGGATGGCGACAGTCCGGCGATCGCGACTGCCGGCAATTTCACTGATCTCGATGGCGATACGCTCAGCTTTGCGGCCACCGGTCTGCCGGCCGGACTATCCATTGATCCGGACACCGGCATTATTTCGGGGACGATTGACAACCAGGCCAGCCAGATCGGCGGCGGGGTCTACACAGTGACCGTCACCGCTTCGGATGGCAATGGCGGCACTGTATCATCCACCTTCACCTATACTGTGACCAATCCCGGACCGGCGGCAACCGACGACAGCGCGTCGACCGATGAAGATGTGCCGGTCAATATTCCGGTGCTGGCCAATGACAATGATCCGGACGGCGATGATCTGACGCTAACCTCGGCTTCAGCGCCCAATGGCACGGTGGTGATCGAAGCCGACGGTACCTTGACCTACACGCCCAATGGCAATTTCAACGGCACCGACACGATCACCTATACGATCAGCGATGGCAATGGCGGCACCGCAACCGCCACTGTCACGGTCACGGTGGCTCCGGTCAATGACGCGCCGGATGTCGACCTGCCGCTGGCCGATCTCAACAATCTCGATTCCGACGTGATCGCGCTCGATATCAGCGACAAGTTCAGCGATCTCGATGGCGACACGCTAAGCTTCAGCGCGACCGGCCTGCCGGCGGGCCTGTCGATCGACGCGAACGGCAATATCACCGGAACGATTGACCGCGCGGCGAGCCAGACCAATGGCGGTGTCTACACCGTTACCCTGACCGCCGATGACGGTAATGGCGGCACCGTGAGCGCAAGCTTTGTCTGGACGATCGCCAATCCCGCGCCGACCGCAACCGATGATGTTGCCACCACGGCGGAAGACACACCCAGCGCGCCGATTGCCGTGCTCGCCAATGACAATGACCCCGACGGCGATGATCTGACGGTTGTTTCGGCGACCGCGCCCAATGGCACGGTGGTGATCAATCCCGACGGCACGCTGGTCTACACCCCGGCCGCCAATTTCAACGGCACCGACACGATCACCTATACGATCAGCGACGGCAATGGCGGCACCGACACCGCAACGGTCACGGTCACCGTCACCGCGGTTAATGACGCACCGGTTGCCGATCCGCCGCTGACCAATCAGACCAATCTGGATTCTGACACCGTTGCGGTCGACGTGAGCGGCAATTTCAGCGATCTTGATGGCGATGTGCTGAGCTTTACCGCCACCGGTCTGCCCGCCGGTCTCTCCATCGATACCAATGGCAATATCACCGGGACGATCGATCCTGATGCCAGCCAGCTTGGCGGCGGCATCTACGCAGTGACCGTCACCGCCGATGACGGCAATGGCGGGACGGTCGACTCGACCTTCACCTGGATCGTCACCAACCCGGCGCCGACGGCGGATAATGATTCAGCTAGCACAACCGAAGACACGGCGGTCAATATTGCGGTTCTGGCCAATGACAATGATCCGGATGGCGATGCCCTGACGGTGATTTCGGCAACGTCGAGCAATGGGGTCGTGGTGATCGAAGCCGACGGCACGCTGACCTATCAGCCGGACCCGAATTTCAACGGCACCGATACGATTGTCTACACGATCAGTGATGGCAATGGTGGTACTGCGACCGCGACGGTCGACGTGACGGTGAGTGCTGTCAATGATGCACCAGAGACGGTGGGATTGCCGGATCTGTTCGATTCCAACAACGAGGCGATCAGCGTTCCGCTTGGTGCCGCGTTCAGTGATGCCGATGATGCGACGCTGACCTATGCGATTACCGGTCTGCCAACCGGCCTGACCTTTGATCCGGCAACCGGCACGGTCAGCGGCACCACAGGGGTCACGGCATCTTCGGACGTTCCCGGCGGGCTTTATACGGTGACCGTCACGGCAACCGATGCCGCTGGCGAATCGGTCAGTACGACCTTTAGCTGGACGATCACCAATGAACCGCCGCGGGCGATTAATGACACCGCCACGGCCGAGGAAGACACGCTGGTCAATATTGATGTTCTGGCCAATGACGTGGATCCCGATGGCGATCCGCTGACCCCGATCGAGATCATATCCGCCGATGCCACCAATGGCATCGCGGTCATTCTCGCGGACGGAACGATTAACTTCACGCCGGACCCCGACTTTAACGGCGTCGCGACGGTGACCTACACGATTCAGGATGCCAATGGCGAATTTGCCACGGCTGTCGCCACCATCACCGTTACCGCGGTGAATGACGAACCCGACGCGACGATCCTGCCCGATCGCCAGGGCCTCGACAGCGATGTGGTCTCGCTGCCCTTTGGCGACCTGTTCAGCGATCCGGAAGGCGGGGCGCTGACCTATAGCGCAGCCAATCTGCCCGCCGGCTTGACCATCGACATGACCACCGGAGCGATTACCGGCACGATTGATCCGGGGGCCAGCCAGGTCAATGGCGGCGTCTATCAGGTCGAGATTACCGCGACCGATGATGGCGGTCTGGAAACCACGCAAAGCTTCCTGTGGACGATTGCCAATCCGGGTCCGACCGCGACCGACGATAGCGCATCGACAACCGAAGACACGCCAACCGCTCCGATTGCGGTGCTGGCGAACGACAATGATCCTGACGGCGACAGTCTGACGGTAACCGTGGCCAGCGCCCCCAATGGATCGGTCGTGATCAATCCGGACGGAACGCTGACCTACACGCCTGATGCGAATTTCAATGGCACCGACACGATCACCTATCAGATCAGCGATGGGCAGGGCGGCACATCCACCGCGATTGTCACCGTGACCGTCGGCGCCGAAAATGATGCGCCAACCGCCGCTGCCCTGCCGGCGCGCGGCAATTCGGATGCGGATATCATCGCTTTTTCCGTTGCCGACAATTTCGATGACCTCGATGGCGACATGCTGACCTTCAGCCAGACCGGCCTGCCGGCTGGTCTGTCGATCGATGCTGCCGGGAATATTATTGGTACCATTGACCCCGGTGCGTCCCAGGGCGGGCCGGATAGTGATGGCATCTACATGGTCACCATCACCGCCGATGACGGCAATGGCGAGGCCGTATCCACGACCTTCTCGTGGACGGTTACCAACCCGCCGCCCGTGGCCACCGATGATGGCCCGGTCGCCGTGAGCGAAGATACGCCCACGCCGATCACGGTGCTGACCAATGATAGCGATCCGGATGGCGATGCGCTGACCGTGACGCTCGCGACTGCGGGTCGCGGCGATGTGACGATTAACGCCGACGGGACGCTCACCTATACGCCTGATCCGGATTATAACGGCCCGGACACAATCACGTACACGATCAGCGACGGCAATGGCGGCACCGATACCGCCACCGTGGAAATTACCGTCGGGGCAGTGAATGATGCCCCGGTCGCCACCCCGATCGTCCCGCGCGTGGCGCTTGACGGCGCGGTGGTTTCGGTACCGGTCGCCGCCAATTTCTCGGACGTGGATGGCGATACGCTCAGCTATAGCGCCGCCGGTCTGCCGCTCGGCCTGACCATCGATCCGAATACCGGCGTGATCTCGGGCACGATTGACAGCGACGCCAGCCAGGTTGGCGGCGGTGTCTATAGCGTGACGATCACGGCCGATGACGGTCAGGGCGGAACGGTTGACCAGAGCTTTACCTGGACAATCAGCAACCCGCCGCCAGTCGCGGTCAATGACAGCGCGGCGACCTCCGAAGACCTGCCGGTCAATATCCCGGTCCTCGCCAATGACAGTGATCCCGATGGCGACACGCTGACGGTGACGACAGCGAGCGCCGCCAACGGCACGGTGGTAATCCTGCCAGACGGCACGATAGACTATACGCCCGATCCGGACTTCAACGGCGTGGATACGATTACCTATACGATCAGTGACGGCAATGGCGGCACCGCCACGGCGACCGTCACGGTCACGGTTGGTGCGGTCAATGATCCGCCGGTGGCCGTGGATGACACGACCGCAACGGATGAAGAATCCCCGGTCACGATTGCGGTGCTGGCCAATGACAGCGATGTTGATGGCGATCCGTTGACCGTGACCAGCGCCACGGCGCCGAACGGAACGGTGATCATCAATCCGGACGGCACGATCACCTATACGCCGGATATGGATTTCACCGGCATTGACACCATTGCCTATGAAATCAGCGATGGCCAGGGCGGCACCGCGACCGCCATCGTCACCGTGACGGTCAATCCGGTCAATGATGATCCGGTCGCCGTTGACGATGTGGCGACCACGCCGGAAGACACGCCGATCACCCTCAATGTCTTGTCCAATGACAGCGATGTCGATGGTGATCCGCTGACCGTCACCAGCGGCACTTCGCCCGACGGGCAGGTGACGATCAATCCGGATGGCACGGTGACCTTCGCCCCTGATCCGGACTTTAACGGCGTGACCACCGTCACCTATACGATCAGTGATGGTCAGGGCGGAACAGCGACGGCCACAGTCACGCTGACGGTTGGTGCAGTCAATGATCCGCCGGTGGCGCTCCCCGATGTCAGCCAGACCGATGAAGACACACCGGTCACGATTCCGCTGCTGGCCAATGACAGCGATGCCGACGGTGATCCGTTGACGATCACAGCGGCCACCGCACCAAATGGCACGGTCACGATCAATCCCGACGGCACCGTGACCTACACGCCGGATGCCGATTTCAATGGCACCGACGTCATCACCTATACGATCAGCGATGGTCAGGGTGGCTTTGCCACCGCGACGGTCACCGTTACGGTGAATCCGGTCAATGATGTCCCGGTCGCGCAGGATGATGTGGCGACGACACCGGAAGACAGTCCGGTGACTATCCCGGTTCTCGCCAATGATAGCGATAATGACGGGGATCCACTGACGGTCACCGATGCGAGCTCACCCAACGGCACGGTGGTGATCAATCCCGATGGCACGATCACCTTCACTCCCGATCCGGACTTTAACGGACCGACAACGATCACCTATAGCGTGAGCGATGGGCAGGGCGGGACCACCACCGCGACCGTCACGGTGGCGGTGACACCGATTAACGATCCGCCGGTGCTGCAGCCCGATATTGCCAGCACGCCGGAAGACACGCCGGTGGTGCTGACGCCGCTGGCCAATGATAACGATGTCGATGGCGATCCGCTGACCATTGTCAGCGCGACCTCACCCAACGGCACGGTCACGATCAATCCGGACGGCACGCTGACCTATACGCCCGATCCGAATTTCAATGGAACGGATGTCATCACCTATCAGGTCAGCGATGGCGCGGGTGGCTTCCGGACGGCGACGATTACCGTCACGGTTGATCCGGTCAATGACCCGCCGGTCGCCGCCAATGACATTGCCAGCACCGACGAAGAACGGCCGGTGGTCATTCCGGTGCTCGCCAATGATGTTGATCTGGACGGTGATCCGCTCACCGTTACCAGCGCTTCGGCGGCCAATGGGACGGTGGTGATCAACCCGGACGGGACGATCACCTATACGCCGAATCTCGACTTTTTCGGCACCGATACAATCACCTATGCGATCAGCGACGGCAATGGCGGAACCGATTTTGCAACGGTGCAGGTGATTGTCCGTAACACCAATGAACCACCAGTAGATGGCGATGAAAATGTCTTCGGCATTGGCGGGGCAGAGACCATCATTCCGGTGCTCGACAACAGCAGCGATCCGGAAGGTGATCCGCTCACCGTGTTCTTCGCCAAGGTCGATGTCGGGGAAGTGGTGATCAATCCCGATGGCACCATCTCGCACTTTGCCGCACCGGAATTCCAGGGCGTCGCGACGATCACCTATATTGTCAGCGATGGCCAGGGCGGCTTTGTCGAATCCTTTGTGACCGTGACGGTCACCCAGGCCAATGCCAATGTGAACGAATTGCTCGGCAATCCCGGCATTGGCTATCCGGACAGCGAACCGCTCAGCACCACGCTCGATCAGACCAGTGCGTTTATCACGACCCCGCTGATCATCGATGACACGGTCAATGGCTTCAAGTCGCTCAACCCCAATCCGGATCTTGGCGGCGAACGGCCGCTGCTGACCGCGGTTAACGGGCTGCGGTCGCTCAACGGCATCGGGACATTTGACAGCGAGGGGCATCCGATTTCCGATGTTGTCGATTATCTCGATCATATCCGCGATCTCCGCTTCGGGGCAGACCGCCTGTTCGATCCGCGCTTTGGTGATTTCCTGGTCGAAGGGCTGACCGGCTTTTCGGTGCGCCAGCTCGATACTGGCAGCGACCAGATCATGATCGAATCCGTGGTCCGCGACCGGGTGATCTATATGGAAGTCCGGGATATCGGCGCCGATAGCGATCCGCGGATCACCGAATATCAGCTCCGCACCCGCGATGGCAGTCCGCTGCCGGGATGGATCCGGATGGATGCACGCGGTCTCGCAATTATCGAGCGGCCGGTGGATGCGGAAACCATCCGTCTGATCGTCCGGGCGATCCGGGCCGATGGCGCGGTGATCGAAATTCCGGTGGTGGTCCAGGGGGCGACCGGCGAAATCCAGATTGATGAGGAAGCCAGTCTTTCTCAGAACACGAGCGGCGCCGCCTCATTGGGCAGCACCATGGCACTGGCTGACAACAGTGCCGCAGATGAAGCCGCGCAGCTGCTTGCTGCGTTTCAGGCTTAGACAAGACAGGCATAGGTAAGGGAAGCAACATGAAGCAGAAACTCATCCTCGGCAGTTCATTGCTCGCACTTTTGGGGGGCTGCGCGGTCACGCCGGAACCCTTGACGCCGTCGCAGATCGACACGACGGCGCGCCAGAATATTCTCGCTGTTGATGCGGAGCAGGAGCCGGTCGCCGCTCCGATCGGGCTCTATGACGCGATGGCCCGGGCGCTGAAATATAATCTCGATTACAAGGTCGAGCTGATGGAGGAAACGCTCAAGACGCGGGAGCTCAATCTGTCGCGCTATGACATGCTGCCCCAGCTCGTCGCCAATGCCGGCTATGCCGGGCGCAATAATTTTTCCGGCGCCAGTTCGCTGTCCCTGATTACCCGGCGCCAGTCGCTGGAACCCTCGACCTCGGCGGAGCGCGACCTGTTTACCGGCGACCTGTCGCTCAGCTGGGATGTGCTGGACTTTGGCCTGTCCTATGTGCGCACGCAGCAGAAAGCCGATGAGGTGCTGATCTCGCAGGAACGCCGCCGCAAGGTCGCCAACCGGATCATCGAAGATGTGCGCACGTCCTACTGGCGGGCGGTCAGCGCCGAGCGGCTGCTCAACAAGCTCAAGCAACTGGAAGGCAATGTCACGACGACCCTGACCAATTCCGAACGGCTCGCCGAACGACGTCTGTCGGCGCCGCTGACGGCCCTGACCTATCAGCGCGAGCTGGTCGAGATCCAGTCCGAGATCCGCAAATTGCAACGCGAGCTGGTGGTGGCGAAGGCCCAACTGGCGGCGTTGATGAATCTGCGCCCGGGGACGAGTTTCGCGCTGGTTCTGCCCGACCGCAACGACACTTTGCCTAGCGTCAAATATTCCGGTGAGGACATGATGATGACGGCGCTCAAAAACCGCGCCGAGTTGCGCGAAGTCAGCTATCGCCAGCGGATCAATTCGAAGGAACTGGATGCGGCGCTATTGTCCGCCTTGCCGAGCTTCCGCGGGATTATCGGCGTGAACGTCGATTCCAACGATTTTCTGTTCAACAATAACTGGTTCCAATATGGCGCGCAGGCGAGTTGGAATGTGCTCAACCTGTTCAAACTCGGACCGAAGAAAAAGGCCGTGCGGGCTCAGGATGATCTGCTGCGGCAGCGCGAACTGGCGCTGACCATGGCGGTGATGACGCAGGTTCACGTCTCGCGGGCACGTTTCGGTCATCTGCAATCGGAACTGGAATCCGCTTCGCATCAGCACCGTCTGCAGGACAAGATTCTCTATCAGATTCGCTCCGGTCACAAAGCCGGCGCGATGAGCCAGCAGACCTTGCTGCGCGAGGAAATGAACACGCTGGTCGCCGAGGTCAAATATGATATTGCCTATGCCGAGGCGCAAAATGCTTATGCCAACCTGTTCGCCTCGATGGGGATTGACGATTTCAGTCCCGAATTGACCGGACGGGAAGATGTCGCGACGCTGAGCAACGCGCTGGAAAAATTGTGGCAGGACCGCGAAATGGCGATGTCGCTGAGCGAGTAAGCGATCCGGGACCACAGCGCCGGAAGGGACGCAGAAGATGACAGATGAAAGCGGTGAGTTGAATCCGGAACCGGAGTCAGAAACGCCTTCCCGCGCGCCCTGGTTCTGGGCGGGCGGCATTGCGCTGGTGGCGGCGCTGGGCATCGGCCTGGCGACCGGCGATAACCGGCCAGACTGGTCAAAGAACGAAGCGCAGCTTGCCGCCAAGGAGGCCGCTGATACCGCTGATGCAAAAC
This sequence comes from Parasphingorhabdus sp. W113, assembly GCF_055693205.1. Taxonomy (NCBI): domain Bacteria; kingdom Pseudomonadati; phylum Pseudomonadota; class Alphaproteobacteria; order Sphingomonadales; family Sphingorhabdaceae; genus Parasphingorhabdus; species Parasphingorhabdus sp. W113. Next base: position 72,142 of record NZ_CM146328.1, read on the forward strand.
AGGCCGAAAAAGACGCCGCTGCAGAGCCGGTCGCCAAGCCCGAACCGGATGTCCGCGGGGTCATCAAGCCGAAGATGGAATCGACCATCGCCTCGCGGATGACGGCGCGGATCACGTCAATGCCGTTCGGCAAGGGGCGGTCGTTTCGCAAGGGCGCACTGCTCGCCCGGTTTGACTGTTCGGCGACGCGGGCGCAGCTGAAAGCAGCCCGGGCGGCGGCCAATGCCTATAGCGTCACCTATGATACCAATGTCGAACTCGATCAATATGAAGCGATCGGGAAGAATGAAGTGGCGGTGGCCAAAGCCAATCTCGGCAAGGCCCAGGCGGAAGCCAATGCGATAGAGGCAACCCTCACCGACTGTGCAGTCTACGCACCTTTTTCCGGCACCGTGGTCGAGGAAATCGCCCATCGTGGTGAAATTGCCGCGAGTGGCCAGCCGTTGCTGACCATCCAGAGCGGCGGCGATCTGGAGGTCGAGCTGATCGTTCCGAGCAATTGGCTGACCTGGTTGCGACCCGGTGCGGATTTCACCTTCACGATTGACGAAACCGGCGCGCCGGTCACCGGCCAGATTACCCGGCTTGGAGCCTCGGTGGATCCGGTGAGCAAGACGATCCGGGTGACCGGCAATGTCGATCGGACCGAGAGTCTCGTGCTGCCGGGCATGAGCGGCAACGCGGTGTTTGCCGAGCCCAGGGCCAAGGTTGCCGAAAAGCCGGACGCGCCCGTCAAAAGCCCTGATCAGGCCTCCGGAACGGACAAAGCCAATGGCCGCCAGCCCTCCTGATTCCGACGCCAATCGGGTGACCGTTCTGCCGGTTGCGGCGGGCTCCGCGCCGTTGTCCGGTGACGCCAATCTGCTCGCCAGCCTGCTGCAGTTTGAAGCCGAACTCCGCCGGCAGCCGGGCGTGGCCGAACTGCAATATCATGTCGCCAACGAGATGCGCCGGATCGTGCCCTATGACCAGATGTTCATCGCCCGGCAGCCGCGGCTCGGCGACGGGTTCCAGATCGTCTGTGCGTCGAGCATCGCTTCGGTTGATCGCAATGCGCCACTGATTCAGGCGATCGAGAAACTGCTGGTGCGGCTGGCGAAGGATCATGGTCTGGACAGCCCGCATGAATTTCAGCTGACGGCGATGAGCGAGGACGGCGCGCTGGCGGAATATCCTTATAAAGTCGCGCGCTGGCAGCCGCTGCAGGATGCCGAAGGCAAAGCCTTTGGCGGCTTGCTGGTGATGCGCGACGATATGTTCCGCGAAAGCGAGTTTTTTCGCCTGGCCCGGGTCAGCGAAACCATCGGCCATAGCTGGCGGGCGTTGACCGACAACCGTCCGGTGCGTCGTCTCGGCCGGTTCGGGCGGCGGGAGAAAATCGGCGTGGCGGTTGCGTTGCTGGTCATTGCCCTGTTCCCGGTCCGGATGACCGCGCTGGCGCCGGTTGAGGTGGTCGCGGCGCGGCCGTTCATGGTTGCTGCGCCTTTTTCCGGGGTGATATCGCGGATTCACGTGCCGCCCAACGCGGCGGTGGAAGAAGGGCAATTGCTGCTGTCGTTCGACGATGTGAAGCTGTCCAACGAATTGAAACTGGCGCAGGAAAAACTGGCCGTGGCGCAGGCGCGGGTTGATCGCTCGACCAATTCGGCCTTTGGCGAAGAGGATGAATCCCGTGAAATAGCCACGTTGCGCGCGGAATATGATCTGGCTCAGGCGGATTATGATTTTGCCAGCGACGTGATGAACCTGTCGCAAATCACCGCACCGCGCAGCGGGATGGCGATTTACAGCGATCGGCGGGACTGGGAGGGCCGTGCGGTCAATGTTGGCGATCCGATTCTGCAAGTGGCCGACCCCGGCGATATCGCGCTGCGGATCGATCTGCCGGCGGCGGAGCAAATGGCGCTGGAAAGCGGCGCGCGGGTCAAGGTCTGGCTCGATGCCCAGCCGCTTTGGGCGATCGAAGGCAAGGTTGAAAATGCCAGCTATCAGGCGCGTCCAACGGCCGATGGCACCTTGGCATTTGCGGTGACCGCCAAACCGGTCTCTGGCAATCCGCGGATCGGATCGCGCGGTACCGCACAGCTTTATGGCGAGTGGGTGCCGCTGATTTATTCCCTGTTGCGCCGCCCCATTGCCAGCTTCCGGCAAACCATCGGGCTATGACCGACAGCGCGGCGCTTGGTGCGGAACCTCCGCTTCTGCCGCCGTTGCGGCAAGAGCTGCGGATTGAACCTGGCGCGGCGCTGGTAACGGGCGCGCCCAGCTGGACCCTGTTTGATCCGGTGCGGCATCTGTTCTTTCAGCTCGGCCGGATCGAGTTCAAAATCCTGTCGCGCTGGGCGGCGGGTGACCTCGCCAAGGTCCACGACGATCTCGGTGCGGAAGGGCTGGACGAAAAGGATATTAACGATGCGTTTGGCCGCGTGGTCGAATTTTCGCTGTCCAACAGTCTGACGGTGACGCCACTGGGCGACACGGTTGCCAGCCTGACCGAACAGCAGCAGGCCGCGAAAAAGGCGTGGTGGAAATGGATGCTGGACAATTATCTGTTCATCCGCATCCCGATCGTAAAGCCGGCCGCCTTTCTCGAGCGCACGGTCGACCGGGTGGCGCCGATCTGGTCCTTTCCGAGCTTGGTGTTTTTTGCCCTGCTGGCGTTGACCGGTCTGGTGCTGGTCGCCCGGCAATGGGATCAATTCATGGCATCCTTTCTCTATTTCTTCAGCCTGCAGGGACTGATCGCTTATGGTCTCGGCCTGTTCGCGATCAAGATATTGCACGAATTGGGGCATGCCTATACCGCGACCCGCTTTGGCTGTCGGGTACCGACCATGGGGGTGAGCTTTCTGGTGATGATGCCGGTGCTCTATACCGATACCTCCGGAGCCTGGCGGCTGACCTCCCGGAAAAAGCGGCTGATGATCGACTGTGCCGGTGTGGCGGTCGAGTTGATGGTGGCCGGTGTGGCGACCATGGCCTGGGTGCTGCTGCCCGATGGCATGCTGCGCAGCGTGGCCTTCATATTGGCGACCACCAGCTGGGTGATGAGCCTGGCGATCAATCTCAATCCGTTCATGCGCTTTGACGGCTATTATGTCCTGTCCGACTGGCTCGGCGTGCCCAATCTCCAGCCGCGCGCCTTTGCGCTTGGCCGCTGGCGGTTGCGCGAATTGCTGTTCGCGCTGGGTGACGCCCCGCCGGAACAGGTGCCGGACCGCTTGCGCCGGTCGATGGTGGTCTATGCCTGGATGACCTGGCTCTATCGGCTGGTGCTGTTCATCGGCATCGCGCTGCTGGTCTATACATTGTTCTTCAAGCTGCTGGGCGTGGTCCTGTTTGTCGTCGAGATCGCCGTCTTCATCGCGCGCCCAGTGCTCGCCGAACTCAAGGTCTGGGCGAGCATGAAAGACCGGATCGTTGCGACATCGCGCAGCCGGTTGCTGATGCTTTTCGCGGGCATCGGCCTGCTGCTCTGCCTTCTGCCACTGGATCGGCATATCAGTGCCACCGCGGTGCTCACGCCGGTGGGGGCGGCGCCGATTGTGGCAGGAGACCCCGGCAAGGTCGAAGAGATATTCGTCCGCAATGGCGAACGGGTCAAAGCCGGTGCGCCCATTGCCCAATTATCCGCCCCGGAGCTGGAACAGGCGGTCGCCGCCACAAAGGTGCGGATCGCCCGGCTGCAATTGCAGCTGGGGCGCGGCGCGGCCGATGCCGTCGACCTGTCGAACCGGGTCGTGCTGGCCCGCGAGCTGAAACAGGAACAGGATCAGCTCAGCGGTCTCGAACTGCGCAGCGAACGGTTGATCCTGCGGGCGCCGCTGGACGGGATTGTCACCGATATTACGCCCGATATGCATGCTGGCCGCTGGCTAGGCGGGGCGGAGGTCGTCGCCCATATCGTGACGTCCGATGACTATGATGTGCAAGCCTATGTTAGCGAAGACGATATCTGGCGGATCGAACCGGACGCGCTGGGTCGCTTTGTCCCCGATGATCCGGTCCAGGCCTCGCGCGCGACCAAGCTGGTCGAGAAATCATCCAATGCGGTGGAACGGATTGATCAGCCGATTCTTGCTTCGGTTCATGGCGGTGCCATTGCAGCGGATGACGAAGATGGCGTCTTGCGGCCGCGCAAAGCCTATTACCGGGTGCGGCTGATCGCCGCCAAAAAGGCCTATCGTGACGGTGACGCGCTGCAAACAACTCCGGGCGAAGTACAGATTGACGCGCGTGGCCGGTCGCTTTTCGGTATGCTGCTCGACAATCTGACTCGGCTTTTCCGGCAGGAAGCTTCGCTGAGCAACTGATCCTTTCGGCATGGTCTGCGCGACATGCTTAACAGACTCGCATCCTTAACCATTCCTGTTTATGCTGCGCAACATGGGTGCAGCATAGATGCAGCATGGATTGCGGCAAACACTGGCCAAGACCAGGAAAAGGGGACAATAATGGAACAACTCGGTGCGCTGGATGCGATGTTTGCCTATACCGAAACCCGCAATGTTCCGATGCATATCGGCCAGTTGCTGATCTACGATCCCGCAACCGCTCCGGGCGGAAAGGTCGGCTTCAAGGATATCTTGTCCTATGTTGAAGGCCGGCTCGATGGCGCACGGATTTTCCGTCAGAAACTGGTCCGCGTGCCACTCGATCTCGATCACCCTTACTGGATCGAGGACGAGAATTTCGATCTCGAATATCATGTCCGCCATATCGCGCTGCCGCAGCCGGGCGACTGGCGCCAGCTTTGCATCCAGGCGGCGCGGATCTATGCGCGGCCGCTCGATATGAACCGGCCGCTGTGGGAATTTACGGTCATCGAAGGTCTCGACAATGTCGCCGGTGTGCCGAAGGGCAGCTATGCCGTGCTGCACAAGTTTCATCACGCCGCCATGGATGGCCAGTCCGGACTGCAGATGACCCTCGCCTTGCATGATCTCGATGCAAAAATGGCGCCGCAGGACTTTGACTATCAGTGGAAGCCGGAAACCCCGCCCAATGATCTGACACTGCTCGCCCGGGCCCAGGTCAACAATGTCGCCAATCCGGTCCGGGGTCTGCGCAATCTCGGAAAATTACTGCCGGTGCCGAAGCAAATGTATGACTTTTTGCGGGACAACAAACAGCAGAAGGATGCCGCGACGGCGGTGCCCAAGACCCGGCTCAACCGCAAGATGTCCCCGCATCGGGTCTATGACGCGGCGATTTTCAAGCTGTCCGATATCAAGACTATTCGCGCCGCTTTTCCGGGCGCAACCGTTAATGACGTGATGCTGACCGTGGTTGGCGGCACATTGCGCGCTTATTTGAGCGGCAAGGGCGAACTGCCGGAGGCTACGCTCAAAGCCGGTGCGCCGGTATCGCTGCGTGACGACAATGGTGATGCGGCGGGTGGCAACCAGGTGTCGATGATGCAGATCGGCCTCGGCACCCATATTGCCGAACCCGAAAAGCGTCTGGAATTTATCGCCAAGGAAACCAGCCGGTCAAAGGGCATGAACGAAGCCGTCGGCGCCAAGGCGTTGATGGATCTCAGCGGCGCGATGCCGGCCGGGCTGACCGCGGCCGCGACCAAGCTCGCCTCCCGCATGGGCCTCGGCCAGACGGTCGCCCCACAAATCAATACGGTGGTCACCAATGTTCCGGGCCCGCCGATGGCGATGTATTTCGCCGGTTCGGAACTAAAGCGGTCCTTTGGCATGGGCCTGCCGGTCGATGGCATGGGCGTGTTCCATACCGTCACCAGCTATAATGGCGAGCTGATGCTGACGATCACGGCGGATCGCGAGATGCTGCCCGATCCGGCGGTCTATATCGGGATGGCGGAGCAGGCTTTTGCCGATCTGATGGCGGCGGCCAAGAAGGCGAAGGCGGCGAAAGCGCGCAAGGCCAAGTCCAAAAAGACGGCCAGCAAGTCTGGGGCGAAGACAGCTGCAAAAAAACCGAAGAAGCGGATGACCTCCGCTGCCGCTACGGCAGGCAAGGGTCGCAGGAAAGCCGCCAAATAGCTGCAAACCGAATCTCCACACCTTGGCTTGACTCACTCGGTCGGATTGCGCATCCCTCAGCGCGATAAATTCCTAACCGAGAGGCGATTTTCCGATGAGCAGTGTAGAATTTAATGACCGCGTAGCAATCGTGACCGGCGCGGGCGCCGGTCTCGGCAAACAGCATGCCATGGAACTGGCGCGGCGCGGCGTAAAAGTGGTGGTCAATGACTTTGGCGGCGCGCGGGATGGCACAGGCGGTTCTGCAACCGTGGCCGAACAGGTGGTCGCCGAGATCGCAGCCGAAGGCGGCGAAGCCATGGCGGCCGGTTGCAGCGTTACCGACATGCCGGCGGTCGAAAAAATGGTTGCCGATGCGATCGCCAAATGGGGCCATGTCGACATTCTCGTCAATAATGCCGGCGTGCTGCGCGACAAGAGCTTCCACAAAATGGGCATGGAAGATTTCCAGTTTGTCATGGATGTCCACCTGACCGGCAGCGCCAATTGCACCAAGGCGGTGTGGGACCATATGCGCGAACGCCAATATGGCCGGATTGTCATGACGACCTCATCGACCGGCCTGTATGGCAATTTCGGTCAGGTCAATTATGGCGCTGCGAAACTGGCGTTGGTCGGTATGATGAACAGTCTGCATCAGGAAGGCGCGGGCAAGGGCATTCACACCAACTGCATTTCGCCGGTCGCCGCCACCCGCATGACCGAAGACATCATGCCGGAAGAAGCGCTGAAATTGCTCGTCCCTGAAGCGGTGACGCCCGCGGTGGTCTATCTGTGCAGCGACGGGGCGCCATCCAAGACCATCCTGACCGCCGGTGCTGGCGGCTTCGCCGCGGCGAAAATCCTCGAGACCGAGGGCATCTGGCTGCCGGAAGCCGATCGCAATGCGGAATCCATTGCCGCCAATATCGATCAGATTCTCGACGAGACCGGGATGCAGGAATATGCCAATGGTGGCGGCCAAGGGGGCAAATTCTTCCGCCGGATGCAGGAAGTCATGAAGGGCTAGAAGACCCCAAACAGGAGAAGATATATGCCAATAATCAACGCAAGCGAACTGGACAGCTGGAAGGGCAAGGAAGTCGGCGTGTCCGAATGGTTTGAAGCCAGCCAGGACCGGATCAACAAATTTGCCGACTGCACCGAAGATCATCAGTTTATCCATGTCGACGAAGAAAAGGCCAAGAATACGCCCTTTGGCGGCACCATCGCTCACGGACTGCTGACCCTGTCGCTGATGCCGGCCATGTCTTATGGCTGTACCCTCGGCCTCGAGGGCGCGGTCATGGGCATCAACTATGGCTATGACAAGGTCCGCTTCCTCAACCCGGTCCGCGCCGGCTCCAAAGTCCGCGCGCGCCACGTGCTGGTCGATGCGGTGGAGAAACAGCCCGGCCGCTGGCTGATGACCTATGATGTCACGGTGGAAATTGACGGCATCGAAACCCCGGCCCTGATCGCGCGGTCGCTGGCAATGATTGTCGTTGGATAAACTCGGACGATAACCAATTTGGGAAGGGCTCCGGACATGGTTCGGGGCCCTTTTTGTTTTTGCGGGAGGTCGTTACGCAGGCAGAGGCGGAGATTGCGTAACGGGCAAACCTGCTGCATATCAATGAAAACTGCCGTCCGAACTCTGAAGACCGGTCTTTGCACAGCGGAAGGCTGCCCAGACTATAGCCCTTTGAGGATATTGATTATGCCCCATATCGGCGTTGACGTGACATTGGATGATCCGGCCTTCATCCATGATACGGCCCAGCTCTTTGGCAAGATCTATGTCGGCCCTGGCGCGTCGGTCTGGCCAAACGCGGTCATGCGCGCAGAAATGCATGAGATCAAAATTGGGGCTCGCACCAATATTCAGGATTTCGTGATGATCCATGTGGGCAGTTTCACACCGACCATCGTTGGCGAGGATTGCTCTATCACGCATCATGTCACCCTGCATGGATGCGAGATTGGTGACCGGTGCCTGATCGGAATCAATGCCACAATCATGGACGGAGCCAAGATTGGCGCAAACTCCATCGTCGCGGGCCATTCGATCGTCAACGAGAATAAAATATTCCCGGAAAACGCCATTATCGCCGGCGTTCCGGCGAAAGTAATTGGTGAGCGGGACAATTCCGCGCGTACCCTTTTCAATGCCAGCTTCTATGAAACCATCGCCCGCAACTATGCGAAGGGTGAAGAACGTCTGAGCGCTGAGCAGTTGGTAGACTTGCAGAAAATGACATCTTCGTCTCTCAGTGACTGATATTCCAAGCATCGCCAAAAAAGACTGAGCTTTTTCTCTTATTTCAACTTTCGGGATTTTGCGGATCGGTGGCAAGGCGGAGACTGCAATTCTGAGCCGCTGCGAGGGCAGTTGAGTTATGATCCATTTTCAGTATCTTAAACGCTTGAGACAGCATGAATCAGGGGCGACCGGTATGCGGAATTTGCGATCACGAGCGGCATCGACAGCCATGGCGGCCTTTTGCCTTTCGGCTCCTGCTTGGGCGCAAAACCCTGCCGTGCCCGACTGGCAATCGCTCACGTCGGAACAGGCGATTGCCGGTTGCGACCGATATGCAGCGCATCCGGCAGATCCCATGAAGCCGGACCATGTTCCCGGTGTCGCTTCCGATGCCGATCTTGCCCACGATGCGGCTTATATTTATTGCAACCGCGCCTTCGCTTTTAATCAGGACAACCCGCGCCTGGCCTTTCAAAACGGCCGGGTCAACCATGCGCGCAATCCCTATCGGACCGGTCAGCCGCTCCAGATGTTCAAAATTGCCTATCGCGGCGGCTCTGAAATTGCGGGCACCTATATCGCCAGGCTCTTTCCCGCGGAAGCGCGCAAGCTGTTCGCGCCGGCTGGTCAGCGGAACTCGGCCGGAGCGGGATCCGATCGCTCCAGCTGGTTCAATGGTTTGGCGATGGAAGTCGGCGGAATGGAAGCCTCCTATGGCGGATTGGCGGCAAGGATCGGCTGCTGCGCCGATACCAAGAAAAAAGTGACAGAGCGATTTCCCTCGATCCGGACCAGCCTCAAAAAAACCGAAGGCCGCGCGGGTCGCGGCCGGATATATTGCAGCAGCATGGCGTTGCTCGCGTTGGAAGTGGGGTTTCTCAAATCATGGCTCGACATATTATCCATGGAAAGTCAGGGGGCGAAGCATCGCCGATCAATCAGCGCGGACGATGCGATGAAACTCGATGCGCTGCGTGACCGGGTCGCGCAGAACAAAAAATCAATCGAAGCGAAAGCTGCACAAGCCGGGTGCCCCAGTTCCTGACGTCCAAAGATCGGGATCAACCTCCCGGAAATCTTCCAATGGCCAGAAGTCAGCAATCATCCCAATGGCAGGCTTGCGAAGGGTTTGTGCACCCGAGACGATCTGTATGACACGCTCGATGATGCCATCCAGTTTTGCAAAGAAGACTATTCCATAACGGAAAATGACTGGCTTGAATTACCCGATCACATTCCGATCATGGTGAAAGACTAGCTTTCATATCCAGAATGCTCTGCCCCCGTTAGGGCGTACCCGCGATCCGGATACATTGCCCAGTCACCCATTCCGACGCCGGTGCGCACAGGTAGAGGGTCAGCGCGCCGATATCCTGTGGGGTACCCAGTCGGCCGGCGGGCAGGCCCAAAGTATCTTCGAAGCCGACAAAATCCGCATCCGTCATGCTCAACGCCTTTTTGACCGTTTCGGTCGGGACAAAGCCTGGGAGGATCGCGTTGACGCGGGTCTTGGGGCCGAGTTCGTGGGCCAGCGTCTTGGTCAGCATCAGCACGCCGGCCTTGGCCGCGCTGTAATGGCCGCTGCCGGGGAACGGGTCCTGGCCGGCCATCGAGCTGGTGTTGACGATCCGGCTGCCTTCGCCAAAATGCTTGCAGGCGGCACGGACGCCGTGGAAAACCGAGGTCAGATTGACCGCTAGGGTCTTGTTCCATTCCGCCTCGTCGAGTTCGGTCAGCGGCGCGGAGACCAGTGAACCGCCGGCATTATTGACCCAGATATCGAGCTTGCCAAATTCATCGACCGCGCGCTGGGCGAGCGCGTCCATGTCCTCGGCGCTGGTCACATCGGTAACCTGTGCGATCGCGCGGCCGCCGGCATTGCTGGCGTTGATTTCGTCGGCGACCGATTGAATTTCATCAGCACTGCGTGAGGCGCAAACGACATCGCATCCGGCATCGGCGAGTGTCTTTGCCATGCCTTCGCCAATGCCGCGCCCGGCGCCGGTGATGACGGCCACTTCGCCAGTCAGGTCGAACAGCGGATTGGTCATGATCTTGTCTCCGTAAAACCACGCCCTGCCGGAGCGCCGTCGGGTTTTCCGATCATTCCGCCGCGATGACTTCTTCTTCAACCACCGGACGCACCCGGATCGGGATATTGCTCATCAATGGAATGCCGGTTTTTTCGTCGAAATCGCGGTCATTATAGGACAGCTTGCCGGTATTGCCGCCGGCGCCGCGCGGATCGGCTTTTTCATCGGGATTGCCGCCCCAGCTATGTGGCAGCGAAACGCAGCCGCTGCGGACATCCGGCGCGGTTTTCGCGACGCAGCTGATCATCGACCGCGCGGATTCGATTTCCACGACCTGACCGTTTGCAATCCCCAGTTCGGCCATGTCATCCGGGTTCATGAAGGCCGGATGATGCGGCACGCGCTTGCGCTGGACCGGATCTTCGTGCCAGTTGCTGTTGTGGATTTCGGACATCCGCCGCGAGATCATCCGCATCGGGAATTCCTCTTCGGGTACCGGCTCGCCGAGCACCGCGGCAAAGTCCGCCAGTTCAGCCATCATGTCGGCATTGCCTACCGACATCTTGCCTTCCCAGCCTTCCGGCTTGGGCTGCACGAGCAGCGCCTGCGCATCCATGATCTTGCCCTTATGCGCTTCGGGATCGGCATAGACATCGGCAATCGGCACCGGCGACCCGTTAAGCGAGGCCCCCCATGCGGTGATCGGATCGGGCGTTTCGCCGGGCGGTATCGCGGTGGCTTTCGCTTCGCGCTCCTCGGGATAGGCGAGCAGGGACCAGGATTTGACGTTGAGAGTCTTGTCCATCTTGGTCGCCAATGTGTGCACAAATTCATATTCTTCACACAGATCCGACCCTTCCGGCGATTCCATGATCGGGGCGCTGGCCTGCGCATAATTGTCTTCGAACCCCCAGCCGGCGCCGAAGCCGCCAAACATTTCCGGCGCGGCGGTGTTGCCATGGACTTCATAATGCAGTTTCGGGGCGATGACATAGTCGGCTATTTCGGCCGTCTTGGACATGCGCGGATCGACACAGACCAGCAGCTCAAGATCTTTCATCGCTTCAAAGGTCTTGATCTGGTCGGGCCAGGCGAGCATGGGATTGCCGCCCAGACAGATCAGGGCGCGGACTTTCTTGGGGCCATCTTGCAGGATCTCGTCCGGCAGGGCTGCGGTCGGCATCCCCGAGATGGTCTGTTCGAGATCGCGGCTGGTCAATTTGCGGCCGAAACCCCAGGCATCCATCGGCCCGGAAGCGGCAGCAATCGCCGGCGCGGGTTTCATCAGCACGCCGCTGCGTTTGTTGCGATCGCCCTCGCGCAGCCAGTGGCCCATGATCGAGGTCAGCGAGAGATTGAGATATTCGGTAATATTGCAACCGCCCGACATATTCGGTCCGGTGCCGACGCTGATGCTGCCGCGTTTCCACGATCCGTACATCCGTGCCGCCTTGACGATATCTTCGGCGGCAACCCCGGCGCGCTCGGCAGCGGGACCGGCATCAAACGGCTGGACCGCTTTTTTCAGCTCCTCAAAGCCCTGCACATCCTTGGCGACAAATTCGGCGTCATAGAGTTTCTCGTTGATCACGATCTTGGCAATCGCGCCGAGCAGGATCGGGTCCTGGCCGGGGCGGCATTGCAGATGGACATCGGCCTGGCGTGCGCTTTCGGTCTTGCGCGGGTCAATGACCACCAGCTGCATCCCGCGCTTTTTGGCGTCGTGCAATTTCTTCGCCGGGTTCATGCCCAGACCGCCGTTCATCGAAACGATCGGATTGGTGCCGACCAGCATCAGCCCGTCCCAGCTGTCAATCCGCGGGGCCCCGGCGAGCCAGGACCCGACCAGCGCCCGGGCAACACCCTTGCCCGGCTGGTCGATAGTCACACTGTCATAGACCGATGTCGATCCGATCGCGTCCATCAGCGCGAGGAAAAAAGCATGGCCGTTGAGATTGTTATAGCCAAAGGTCCCAACATAGGAGGCAATCGCATCGGGGCCATGTTCGGCGACGATCGCCTGGATCTTGTCGCCGATTTCCTGTGCGGCATCGCCCCAGTGGATCGGCTGCTGATCACCGTCGCGCATGCCTTTATAGCTGGTCAGCAGCCGGGTTGGCAGGCTGTGATAATTGGCGAGCTGGCGGCCCTTGATGCAGCTATAGCCACCAAATTCGGGATTGTCCTTGTCGCCATGGGTCGCGACCGGAACACCATCTTCAAAATCGACGATCAACCCGCAATGGGCGTGACAGGCCCGGCACATTACATGTTTCTGTTCGATCGCCATTTCAGTCTCCGATAGATGTTGTGGACCATTGCTTTTTGCAATTTAGTCGTTCAGTTAAATTGAGAGTAGGGGAACCGATAGGATTCTTCCACTGACCCTATTGATAAGGGACGTTCGCAATCAAACCGCACGAGGAGCACAATCCATGGCCGAGAAACCCGATGCCGCCGAGTTAAAAGAATATGGCGAAGCCGCCGATGCGTGGTTCAAGGAAAACACCGTGCGCGATCCCGGCTTCATGCTGCCACTGACCTTTATGGAAGTGAGCACGGACGAGCAATTTGATTTTCTGCGCGAGTGGCAGCGCAAGGTTTACGAAGCGGGCTATCTCGGCGCCAGCTGGCCCAGCGAATATGGCGGCGGCGGCCTGCATACCGAGTTTCAGCGCGTCGCCACACGGGCGATGAAAAAATATGACGCACCGATCATGCTCAATGCCATCGGCAATGGCTGGGCCGGGCCGCTGATCCTCGATCTCGGATCGGAAGAGCAGAAGCAGACCTATATCAAGGGCATGCTGAATGCCGAAGATATCTGGTGCCAGGGTTTTTCGGAACCGGAACATGGCAGCGATCTCGGCAATGCGCAGCTGAAAGCCGTGCGCGACGGGGATGACTATGTGCTCAACGGGTCGAAGATCTGGACCTCGCTGGGCGATCGCGCAAAATATATGATCCTGCTCGCGCGAACCGATTTTGAAGCGGAAAACAAATATAAGGGCCTGAGCTTCTTCCTCAATCCGATGAAGATTGACGGGATCAGCACCAGCCGGATCAAGAAGCTGACTGGTGAATATGGTTTTGTGCAAACCTTCTTCACCGATGCGCGGATCAGCGCCGACTGCCTGTTCGGCGGCGAGGGCAATGGCTGGTCGATGGCGATGAAGACGCTGGAATATGAGCGCGGTGCCAAGGTCAAGCCGGTTGGCGGCTATTTCGTCAAGGAGCTCGACGTGATGCAGATTGTCGAGCTCGCCAAGAAATCGATGCGCAACGGCAAGCCCCTGCTCGACGACCCGGTCATGCGCGACAAGATGACGCAATATATGATCGATATTCAGGCGCTGAACCTCAACAATACCCGTCGCCGGATGCCGCAACTGATGCAGGACAAGCCGATGGGCCTGCCGCTGATGAACAAGCTGGCGCGGACCGAGCTGATTCGCGAGCTAACCGAGTTTTCGCTCGGCTTTCAGGGCACTAAGGCGGGCTATTATGTCGGCGACGAGAATGCGGTTGATGACGGCTATTGGCATCGCAGCTATCTCAACAGTTTTTCCGCGACCATCGGTGGCGGAACGTCGGAGATTCAACGTAATATTGTCGCTGAGCATGCGCTTGGCTTGCCGAAAACGCGATAAGCGAAACGGATGGAAAACCCTGCTCATGCTGGGCGGAGAGAGATTGGGAAATAATGGATAATCTAGGTACAATCGGCACGACCGAAGAACAAATTGAACTGATGGACGTGGCGATCAATTTCTGTCGCGACAAATCCCCGATTGAAAAGGTCCGCGCGCTGATCGACGATGGGCTCGGCTATGACCCGGCGGTGTGGCAGGAAATCGGCGAACTGGGCTGGCTTGCCATTGCGATTCCCGAAGCCCATGGCGGCGTCGGGCTGTCGATGGCGGAAGTGGTGCCGATTGCCGAGCAGATGGGCCGCAACCTGATGAACACACCGTTCGGATCAACCACGCTCGCCGCGCAGGCGCTGCTGGCCGGCGGCAGCGAAGCGCAGCAGGCGGAATGGCTCCCGAAAATTGCCGAGGGCACGGCGGCTACGCTCGCCCTGCGGGAAGATCATGGCGACTGGGATCTGGGCCATATTGATTGCACCGGCAAGCCGGATGGCGATCGCGTCCAGCTCTCCGGTAAGAAGCAACTGGTTTTGTGGGCGGACAGTGCCGCGCTGATCATTGTCTCGGTGATGGTCGACGGTGCGGTGCGTTTTGCGCTGATCGAGCGCGCGGATCTGACCGATGGCGCGCTGCGCCGGGAAGCGATTATCGACGAAACCGCGCGCAGTTTTGAACTGACGCTGGACGGTGTGTCGGTCGCTGCCGATGCGCTGTTTGACGCCAGCCGTTCGCGGGAAACCATCGAAAAGATCGAACTGGTGGCAGGGCTGATTCACGCGGCCGAAATGACCGGCGGCGCGCAGGCGGTGATCGACTATACGCTGGATTATCTGCGCACCCGCAAGCAGTTTGACAAGATTATCGGTAGCTATCAGGCGCTCAAACATCCGACGGTCGACAATTATGTCGAATATGAAAAGGCGCGGACGCATCTCTATAGCGCCGCCCATAGCTGGGGCGAGCAGGGCCGCGGCGAGGTTGCCGTGCGGATGGCCGCGGCGCAGGCGCATAGCAGCTACAGCCGGGCGGCCGATCGCTCGATCCAGTTTCATGGCGGCTTTGGTTTCACGCATGATTGCGATGCCCAGTTGCATCGGCGCCAGGCGATATTCCGCGGCGCGCTGATCGGTGATGCCGCTTATCAGCGGTCGAAACTGTCAGGGCTGCTATTTGATTGAATAAACCCATCCGTGCTCCTGCCAAGGCAGGAGCCCATCTCTCACCGCATTGGTGAATTAGGATCGTGGGAGATGGACCCCGGCCTTCGCAGGGGCACATAACTGAAAAGGAGAGCAAAATGTCAGAAGTACTTACGGATATTCAGGACGGTTTCATCGTCGTGACCATCAACCGGCCCGAGGCTAAAAATGCGATGACCAAGGCCGCCGCGGAAGGCATTCGCGCGGCAATGGAACAGCTCGACAACGACAACAGCCTCAATGCCGGGATCATCACCGGCGCCGGTGGCACGTTCTGCTCGGGCATGGATCTCAAGGGCTTTCTGCGCGGCGAAACGCCAGCGGTGAAAGGCTATGGCTTTGGCGGAATCACCGAAAAGGGACCGGAAAAGCCGATCATCGCGGCGGTCGAGGGCTATGCCCTGGCGGGTGGTCTGGAACTGGCGCTGGCCTGTGACCTGTGTGTTGCCAACAGCAACGCCAAATTCGGTATTCCCGAAGTCAAGCGCTCGCTGGTCGCGGCGGCTGGCGGGGTGATCAAGCTGCAGCAGCTGGTCGGCAAGCGGGTGGCGATGGAAATGGCACTGACCGGAGACTTTTTCTCCGCCCAGCGCGCCTATGATGTCGGTTTTGTCAATCGCCTGACCGATGGTCCGGCGCTGGATGCCGCGATTGAACTGGCCGCCACGGTGGCCGCCAACGGCCCGCTGGCGCTCAAGGCAACCAAGAAGATCATCAACGAAAGCTATGACTGGACCAGCGAAGAAGCCTGGAAGAAACAGGCCGAAATCACCGCGCCGGTCTTCACCTCGAAGGATGCGCAGGAAGGCTCGCTCGCCTTTGCCCAGAAGCGCAAGCCGGAATGGAAGGGCGAATAGCAATGCCCGATATCGAGCGCATCAATCCCGATAGCCTGCCCGACGCTGGCGCGATCGGCTATTCTCAGGTGACAACCTGCACACCAGGCAAGATGATCTTCATCTCGGGTCAGGTGGCCTGGACGCCAGCGGGCGATCCGCCGCCGCCGACGATTGCCGAACAGGCCAAGCTGGCCGCTGATAATCTTGGCAAGGCCCTGGCTTCGGCCGGTGCCGGTCCGGAAAATATCGTGTCGGCGCGGGTATTCATTGTCGATTATACCGAAGAGCGCGGCAATGACGCCTTTGGGCAGATCTTGGAGTTTTTGGCCGGTCACCAGGCGGCATGCACTGCCATTGGATGTTCGGCGCTCGCCGGTCCGGGGCTGCAAATCGAGATCGAGGCGATCGCGATTGTCTGACGAAATCGCAACCGGCAGTACCGATATTGTCGATCGCTGGGCAAGGGGGCACGCGCTTCCGGACTGGTTCACCGCTGCCATGGCCGTCCCGCGGGAAGACGCTTTTGTCGAAGTGGATGGCAATCAAGTGCACTATTTCCGTTGGGGCACGCGCGGCAATCCGCCGCTGCTGCTGACTCACGGCTTTCTCGCGCATGCGCGCTGCTTTGCCTTTATCGCGCCGTTTCTTGCGGCCGACTATGACATTATTGCTTATGACCTGGCCGGAATGGGCGAAAGCGAGATGATCACCGATTGCGATGGCACCAAGCGCGCCGAGCAGATGGTGGCCATTGCCGATGCTCTGGATCTGTTTTCCGGACCGGTGCCACCCAAGATCATTGCCCACAGCTTCGGATCGGGTGTCGCGCTGACCGCGATGGAGCTGGCCGGGGCGCGGTTTGGCGGCCTGGTCATTTGTGATCTGATGATCTTGCGGCCGGAACGACTGGCGGCGCATTTCAAGGAAGGCGGCGGGCCACCGGGATCGGGGCGCGCGGATCGTCCGAACAAGGTCTATCCCGACTATGAAACGGCGTATGGCCGCTTTGTCCTGTCGCCGCCGCAACCGGTGCAGCAGCCCTTCCTGTTCGATTATATGGCCTATCATTCGCTGCGACCGGCCGGAGACGGCGGCTGGTCGTGGAAATTCGATCCGAAAGTTTTCCAGCGCAGCGTGAGCGATCAGGAGCAGTGGATTCGTGCGCCGCATCGGATTGTCAATCTGCCGCACCGCCTGGCCATCGTCTATGGCGAGAACAGCAAATTGTTCGACAATGACAGCGCGGCCTTTCTGCGCGAATTGGGTGGAGACCATATCCCGATGATTGCGGTGCCGGAGGCAGAACATCATCTGATGCTCGATCAGCCGCTTGCTTTTGTTACCGCGTTGCGCTCTGTTCTGGCCTTGTGGGGCGAGGCCTGAGCGGAAAGAGGTGTGATGGTGAGCAGCAACAACCGCAGCCGCAGAGTGTCGGTCGTTCAGGCGGGTTCGGACCCATTTGACACGCCAGCGACCCTAGAGAAATTTGCCGATCTTCTGGCGCAAGCCAAGGCCGCCAAAAGCGATCTCGCGGTGTTTCCCGAAGCCTTTGTCGGCGGCTATCCCAAGGGTGTCGACTTTGGCGTCCGGGTCGGCTCGCGTGATGATGCCGGGCGGGACCTGTTCCGGCTCTATTCTGACAACGCCATCATGCTCGGGTCGCCGGAATTTGAGATGCTGAGCGAGGCGGTGGCGGCCAATGGTCTGGCGGCGGTGGTCGGCGCGATCGAACGCAAGGGGGCGACGCTCTATTGTTCCACCTTCAGTTTCGAGAAAGATGGCAGCCTGCTGGGCGTGCATCGCAAACTGGTCCCGACCGCGATGGAACGGCTGATCTGGGGGCAGGGCGATGGCAGCGATCTACCGGTCATGGACAGCAGCGCCGGCCGGCTGGTCAGCGCGATCTGCTGGGAAAATTACATGCCGCTGCTGCGCAGCTATTATTATGACGCACAGCCGGATTTTTATTGCGTGTCGACGGTCGACGATCGGCCAGTGTGGCTGCCGACCATGCAGACCATCGCGCTGGAGAGCCGTGCTTTTGTTCTCTCGGCCTGCCAATATCTCGAACGCGGGATAATCAGTCTTGATGATAGGCATTTTGACGCGCTGCAGGGCAATGCCCCCGACACCGTGCTGATCAGCGGCGGCAGCTGTATCATTGGTCCGTCGGGTGCGGTCCTCGCCGGCCCGGTCTTTGGCGAGGAGGTGATTCTCACCGCCGCTATTGATCTCGACGACCGGACCCGTGGCAAGTTCGACATGGATGTCGCCGGCCATTACGCGCGGCCGGATGTGTTTGAACTGCAAGCCAATGTGCAACCCCAGAAAAATGTCCGGAAGTCCTGAATTCGGGCGCTGCTAAGGCGCCGGTTCGGCTTTGCTCTGGCGCCGCCGAAAGACAAGCCAGCCGGTCCACAGCACCGCATAGAGCAGCAAGGATGCAAAAATCGCCGGCTTGGGATCCTCCAGCGAACTGATCGATCCGGCATAGGCGGCGATCAGCACATAGGGGGCGGTGCTGAGGGTGAAAAACAGCCCGTAGCGCCAGAACGGCATTCGCGTGGCGCCGGCCAGGCAGGCGGTCATCTCCGGGACCATGGGCGCAGCGCGTGCAAGCAGGATCATCACCGGGCCGTGGCGGTTGAATGTCGTGGTCAGCTCTTCGCGTTGGTCGGCATCGCCCACGATGGTGGCGATCGCCCGGCCACCCCATTGCCGGCTCGCCCAATAGCCGGTCGCCGCGCCGCAGCCAATGCCGAGAAATCCGGCTAGCGCACCGATCGGGAAGCCGAGAAAATATCCCGCCAGCAACAGGGTCGTCAAGGTCGGGACGGTGACGAACAGATCGACAAATAGCAGGATGATGACCAGCGCGAAGAGATAGCGGTGGTCCAGTGACGCAGCTTCGGTCAGCGCCGCCCGGATGGTGTCAGCGGTCAGCCAGCCAAAACCGTGCCCGAACAGGAACAGTAGGCCGAAAAAGCCGAGCATGACCAGCATCACTTTGAGCAGCGGGCGGATGGGCGTTCCTTTTCAGTTTGCCGATGCCCGTCGACCGGCGAGGGCGGGTCAGGCGTTCTTGATCGTCAGGCCGCCATCAACCGGAATTACCGCGCCGGTCAGAAAGCTCGCAGCAGGGAGGACGCAGGACAGCGTCATATGGGCAACCTCCTCGGGAATGGCATAGCGGCGTAGCGGCACTCGGCGTTTGGCATATATGGTCTTGTGCTCTTCGGCGATAGCATCGGTAATGCCGGTGCGGATCGGGCCCGGGCAGATGCAGTTGACGGTAATGGCTTCTCGGCCAAGGTCGACGGCCAGTCCGCGAGTCAGGCCGATCACGCCATGTTTGGCGGCGACATAGGGGCTGTTGCCCGGCGAGGCGCCCAGGCCTTCGGTCGAGGCGATATTGACGATACGGGGATGCTCGGCCTCGCGCAGATGGGGCAAGGCGGCCCGGATCATCCGCTGATGCGCGGCCAGCATGACCGCCACAGTCGGCTCCCAGCTGTCTTCATAGCTGTCTTCGGCGACATCGGCAGGGATCGCAAAGCCGGCATTGTTGACGAGAATATCAATGCCGCCAAAGGCCGTCGCAATCTCGCCCACAACCGCCTTGATCGCATCGGGATTGCTGACATCCAGCGCCCAGCCTTCCGCCGACCCGGCATAGCCGGCGGCGGCTATTTCCTCGACCACGGCATCGCATTTTGCCTGATCAAGATCGGTCACCGCCACGGTGGCGCCTTCCGAAGCGAACAGATGCGCGGTGGCCCGGCCCATACCGCTGGCGGCGCCGGTGACAATGGCTTTCTTGCCAGCGATTGAACGGCTTAGCGGTTGATAGGGTATCACGCTCAGGCCGCCTGAAAGCCTTTCAGGCGTTCGTTGATGATCGCATCGGCTTCGCTCATGATCCGGTCGATCAGTTCCTTGCAGGTCGGAATGTCATTGATCAGGCCCGCGACCATGCCGCAGCTCCAGGCGCCGGCATCCATCGTGCCTTCCATCATGATCTGTGGGTAGACGCCAGCAACCTGTTCGATAATATCGGTAAATTGCAAGTCGGCGCCTTTTTCCTTTTCGATCTCGAGCAGCTTCTCGACCGCTGAGTTGTTCAACACGCGTTCGGTGTTGCGCAGCGGGCGCATGACCAGGCGGGTGTCGAGCTCGCTGGCCGCGACAATCGCATCCTTGACGTTCTGGTGCACCGGCGCTTCCTTGGTGGCGATAAAGCGCGTGCCCATGTTCATGCCTTCGGCGCCCATGGCGAGCGAGGCGACGAGGCTGCGCGCATCGGCCTGACCGCCGGACGACACGAACGGGATGTCTAGTTCATCCGCCGCGCGGGGCAGCAGGATCATGTTGGGAATGTCGTCTTCGCCGGGATGGCCGCCGCATTCGAAGCCGTCGACCGAGACCGCGTCACAACCAATGCTCTGCGCCTTGAGCGCGTGGCGCACGGCGGTGCATTTGTGGATGATCTTGACGCCGGCTTCTTTCAGCGCGGGCAGATATTGGGCGGGATTATTGCCTGCGGTTTCTACCGCCTTGATGTCATTGTCGATGATCGCCTTGATATAGCCGGGATAGTCGGGTGTGTTGACGATCGGCAGGAAGGTCAGGTTGACGCCAATTGGCTTGTCGGTCAGCGCCTTGGCTTTCTTGATCTCCTTGTCGAGATCTTCCGGCGTCTTCTGGGTCAGACCGGTGATGATTCCGAGGCCACCCGCTTCGGACACAGCGGCCGCCAGTTCGGCAAATCCCACATAATGCATTCCGCCCTGAATGATCGGATGTTCGATGCCAAAAAGCTCGGTAATGCGTGTTTTCATGAGAGGTTTGTCCTTCGCTTATGGAGTCCCGCCGGGACGGAAACAGAGAATCTTAATCGTGCGATTAACTAGCAGTCCAGTCGCCGGTTGTCACGCCTTTCCAGATTTGATCCGGTGACGCTACGGCAAGCTCTGCGCCCAATAGCCGCGACCAGTGATGCTCGTTTCCGAGCGCGTCCCGCCACGCCCACAGGCGGCGGGTATAGTGGTGCAGGTCATATTCCTGGGTATAGCCCATGGCGCCGTGGACCTGGTGAAAAGGCACGGTGATCGCTTCGACGCTGTGGCCGATCTGGACTTTCGCGATCACCGCCTGATGCCAGGCCTGATCGGGGTTGTCGGCATGGTCGGCGAAGCTCGCCGCGGCCTGGGTTGCGGCCATGGTCGCGGCGGCGCTTTCGGAAGCCGCGACTGCCAATTGATGCTGGATTGCCTGAAATTTGGAGAGCGGCCGGCCGAACTGTTCCCGGTCGGAAACATAAGCGATTGAAAGCGCCAGCGCCGCTTCCATGGCGGCTGCCATCTGAACCGCGCGGACGGTCAGGATCAGCGCTTCTGCGGCCCGGCGCGACAAATTGGTCTGCGCCGAGGCAATCGCGCGCTGGCCGGAAAATGCGAAATGGGTCGCACCATCAGGCGACAGCGCATCGATGGCCTTGCGCCCGCCAGTGGGATTTTCGAACAGCGAAATCGCATTCTGGCTGTCATCGAAAAGCACGACATGGTCCGTTTGCGTACCGAAGGGAATGGTGGCAGCCGGCTCCTGTCCGCTCAGCGCGAAGCTGGCGCTGCCGGGTGCCGGGGGCAGGCCGGCCTGATCAAGCAGCCAGTTGGCGATTAGGGTTTCGGCAAAGGGCACCGGCGATGCGGCCGACGCAGAGGCCCAGATGGCGCCGAACACTTCGCTGATATCCGCGCCAAAGCCACCATTATCCTCGCTGACCCAGGCCAGCGGCAGGCCGTTTTCCTGCAACGCGTCCCACAGTGCTTGCGGATAAGTGCCGGCTTCGGCGGCGTGCGGCACTTCGCGATCGCACAGGTCAGTAAAGATTTTCGCGGCGGTCTCGGCGACCATGGCTTCGGTATTGATCATGGTGCTATCTCTTATCTCAGGCCCAGTTGCCGGGCGGTGATGCCCCGCATGACTTCGGTGGTGCCTCCGCGCAGGGTGTTGGGCGGCGAGCGCAACACGCCGATGGTCATGATCCGCCGCATCTCTTCGGACCATTCGGCCTCGGGCAGGTC
Source organism: Parasphingorhabdus sp. W113 (assembly GCF_055693205.1). Classification (NCBI taxonomy): domain Bacteria; kingdom Pseudomonadati; phylum Pseudomonadota; class Alphaproteobacteria; order Sphingomonadales; family Sphingorhabdaceae; genus Parasphingorhabdus; species Parasphingorhabdus sp. W113. The sequence goes on from NZ_CM146328.1 coordinate 94,202, forward strand.
GTTGAGCATCGCCCGGACCTGCTGGGTCAGATCATTTTCCAGCCGGTTGCCGAGATCCTTGACCAGCGCCGCTTCGGTTTCGGGCGAGACGCCTTCATGAAGCAGATTGGCGATGCCCCAGGACATGCCACGCAAGGTGCGTAAATTGGCAATCAGCTTGCCGAGCCGCGCCTGGCTGTCGGAGCCCAATTTGCCGTGCAATTGATAGAGCGCGGTTTCCAGGGTGATATAGCTCGACAGGAAGCGCTCCGGGCCCGACCGTTCCATCGCCAGTTCCCCGGTCACCTGTTTCCAGCCGCCGCCTTCCTCACCGAGCAGGGCGTCTTCCGGGACAATCACATCCTCGAAATAGACTTCGTTGAAATGGGCATCGCCGGACAGATCTGTAATCGGCTTCACGGTGACACCAGGCAGGCTGAGGTCGATCATGATCTGTGAAAGACCGACATGCCGGTTGCGGCCATCGGCAGGCGAGGTCCGCAGCAACGCAACCATATAGTGGCTCATATGCGCGCCCGAGGACCAGATTTTCTGGCCGCTGATTTTCCAGCCGCTGCCCGATTCCGTGGTCACTTTCTCTGCCGTGGTTTTGACATTGGCAAGATCGGAACCGGCACCGGGTTCGCTGAGGCCGATGGCAAAATAGCATTCTCCGGCGGCGATGCGGGGCAGGATATCGAGCTTTTGTTCTTCGGTGCCATGCTCGATCAGCATCGGCGCATGCTGGCGATCGGCAATCCAGTGGGCACCAACCGGCGCGCCGGCGCGCAAGGTCTCTTCGGTCACGATATAGCGTTCGAGCGCGGTCTTGCCCTGGCCGCCATATTGGGTCGACCAGGTCAGGCCGATCCAGCCGCGCGAACCCATTTTCCGGGAAAATTCCGGATCCGCCGAGGCCATCCAGCATTCCGGTTCGGGGCGAAAATGACCCGCCTCGCGCTCGGCCTTGAGAAAGGCCCGGAGCTCCGCGCGCAACTCTTCAAGCGCGGGGTCAGGCCGGACGACGGGAAAACGGAAACGTTGCATTGCAATGGGCCTCTGTCAGAGAAAATTCAGGGAGTGACGATGTTGAACTGGGGGTCGACCGGATCAAGCGCGTTGAACATGGTCGCCATCAGAATGACATTGCCAAGCACTTTCATCTTTCCCGATACGATCAGATCCCGGGCCTCGACCTGTTGCATCAGCAGCTGGGTGAAGTCACTCCGGCTGACGGTGATATTGGCAATCGCCCGCTCATTGGTGCCGGCGCGCGGAAACAATACCGATTTGCTCAGATCAACACTGACCGCCTCATTGCGATCCGGGAAGGTGAACTGGATGATCCCGCCGGCGCTGCGCATCTTGGCCGGATTGAACCGGGCGGCCAAGGCATCGAACAGGTCAATCGCGGGAATGCTGTTGAGCACCCGCGCATTGGTGGTGGCAACGCCCGATCCGCGATCATTGCCTTCGCGCAATTCCTTGGCGCCGGACAGATAGATGTTGCGCCAGGTGCCGGCTTCGGCCTGAAAACCCAGTTGCTCATAGGTCGATGCCAGCCATTTTTTCGCCTGTTCATTGTCGGGTGCGGCGAACACCAGATGGTTGAACACCGTGGCCGCCCAGCGATAATCGCCGCTGTTAAAGGCGGCTTCCCCGATTGTCAGCACGCGTTCGGCGCCGCCCATGGCGGCGACATATTTGCGCGCTGCGGCAACCGGCGGCAAGGCGTGATAATGGGCCGGCACGCCATCCCACCAGCCGAAATAGCGCTGATAGACCGCCTTGCTGTTATGGTTGAGCGTCCCGTAATAATCGCGCACGCCAAAATCGGTGGCGGCGAAATCCGGTTCTCCGATATTCTCGGCAATCTCGTGCATAGTTGCACCCTGATTGGCTTGTCGCAGGGTCTGGTCATGGACATAACGATACAGGCCGCGCTGGTTGGTCAGCGCGGTCCGGACATTCTCGCTGCCCCATGTCGGCCAGTGATGGCTGGCCAGCAGCACGGCGGCCCGATCGCCATATTTGGCGAGCATGGTGTCGATGACCTTGCTCCATTTCAGCGTATCGCGGACCAGCGCCCCGCGCGGGGTGAGAACATTGTGGAAATTGCGGGTCGCCACTTCGGCACTGTGCAGGGCCTTGAATTCCGGCAGATAGAAGACCAGTTCAGCCGGCGCCTCGGTTTCGCTGGCATCCATGAATTCGAAGGTGACGCCATCAATGATGACGGTCTCGCCTTCCTTGCCTATCGTCTTGGTCGGCGGGAGCAGTGCAAGATCGCCAGTTGAGAGAAATTGTCCCAGTCCGGTGCCGACATGGCCCGCTGGTCCGGCTGGCAGGTTGGTGCCAAACTGAAACTGGACCCGGCGATTCATCGCGGTTCCGGCAAGCACATTCTCGCCAATGGATTCGCGGAGGAACCCATGGGGCGCGATAATTTCGACATTGCCATATTGCTGATCCTGCGCGGTCAGCACGCCGCTGACACCGCCAAAATGATCGCCATGGCTATGGGTGAAGATCACCGCCTTGACCGGCCGCGCACCCAGCGTTTCGTTCGCGAGCGCGAGCGCCACCTTGGCCGGAGCGGGGGTGGTCAGGGGGTCAACGACAATCCATCCGGTCTTGCCGGCGATCAGAGTCATCACCGCAAGATCATAGCCGCGCAGCTGGTAAATGCCTTCTTCGACCTTGAACAGGCCGTGGATGCTGTTGAGCTTGCTCTGGCGCCAGAGCGAGGGATTGACGGTATCGGGGGCGGCATCCTTGACGAAATCAAACTGACCGGTTTCCCAGGCAACAGACCCGTCGGGGTTGAGAATCTGCGCGTCCTCGATCTTCGCCAGGAATCCGCGATTGGCATTGTCGAAATCGGTCTGGTCGGCAATTGGCAAGCGCGCGGCGACGCGGTCATTGGCCGCCTTGGTCGCGCCGGTGGCGATTCCTTCCGGCGGTTCTCCCGCTGCCATCAAAAGCGGCGCGGAGGCCAGCATGGCGAGTTTGGTAACGGTGGTGACGAATGCGGATTTGGTCATGATCATTGCCCCTTGAACACCGGTTTGCGCTTCTCGAGAATCGCATCAATGGCTTCCTGATGGTCGTCCAGCTGCTGCAACACGCCCTGAAACAGGGCGGCCTGGTCGAGATTTTCCTTCAGCGTCACGCTTTGCGCGGTGCGCACCAGTTCCTTGGTCTTGCGAATCGCGAGCGGTGGCAGGCCGACGACCATCTCCGCCAGTTCATAGGCGCGGGCGAGCAACCCGTCATTGGCCACCACTTCCGAGACCAGCCCGTAATCAAGCGCCTTGTGGGCGTCGATAAACTCGCCGGTAAACAGCATCTGGTTGGCACGCGCCTGACCGATGATACGGGGCAACAGCCAGGCTCCGCCGTCGCCCGGAATGATGCCCACACGCAGAAAGCTCTCGGCAAAAATCGCATCTTCGCCGGCAATGCGGATGTCGCACATCGTGGTCAGATCATTGCCCGCGCCGATCGCGTGGCCGTTGACCGCGGCAATGACCGGAACCGAAATCTGCGCCATGGTCAGCGGAATCTGCTGGATGCCGGTCTTGTACCAATTCTCGATCTGGAGCGGGGTCATGTTCTGCTCTTTGGTCATCGCCTTGATCTCGTGGAGATTACCGCCGGAGGAAAAGCTCTTGCCGTTGGCGGCGAGGACCACGCAACTGACACCGCTATCGGCATCGGCGCGTTTCATCGCGGAGACCAGCGCCTCGCACACGTCGCCGGACAGAGCGTTGCGCGTCTCCGGCTTGTTCAACGTGATCGTGACCACCCGGTCCTGTTTGTCATATAAAACGACGTCGCTCATCTTGTCCCCACTCCTGGCTGTATTTTGATCGCTCTTCCATTGCAGGCCCGCTCCGGTTCTGCAAGAGAGGGTTCCGCGCCAAGGGATGAGCTTTGATCATGATATCCTGTCCAAAATTGCAAGAAGATCAAGAGCAAGCCGGTTTTACGCTGGTGGAACTGATGGTGGTGATTGTGATTCTCGGCCTGATGGCTTCGGTAGCGGTGCTCGCGCTCCCCGATGGCGATGACGGGTTGGATCGGGACGCCCAGACCTTCGCGGCGCGCACGGCGGCGCTGCGTGACAATGCCATTCTCCAATCTCGGCCGATGGCGGTGCAGGTGACCCCGTCGGGCTACAGTTTTCTCGAACGGCGCAAGGGCGCCTGGTCGGTCATCGAGACCAAGCCGTTCCGGTCGACCAACTGGTCACCTGGTGTCTCTGCGGCGGTTGGCGAAGCGGGTCCGTTGCTGATCAGTTTTGAAAGCACCGGCTTGCCGGCGGATCAGGCGACCTTGCAACTGACCTATCAGGATGTTTCACGATCCATTGTCATCGCGCCAATGGGCGACGTTGCGCTGGTCAATGACGAGGTTCAGCCATGACGGGTCTGGTGCCAAGACCACCCCGGCAAGGCGGCTTCACGCTGATCGAGATGCTCGTCGCGCTGTCGGTCTTCAGTCTGGCGGCGCTCGCCCTGATCCGGCTGCAAGGCTATACCACGCGCAATAGCGGAGAGCTTGAATTGCGGGTGGTTGCCCAGTCGGTCGCGCGCAATCGGGCAGTGGAATTGCTGACCGATCCCCGCCCGCCTTCGCTGGGCGAATCATCAGGCCAGGAGGAAAATGGCGGCCGGACCTGGATCTGGGTCCAAAATGCCACGCTGACCGAAGAGGGGCAGTTCATCCAGGTGGATATTGCGGTTCAGGACGCGGCCAGCGGCGCGCCCGCATCGCTCACCATCCTGCGGCCTGCCGGTATTGTCCTGGATGCGCCGGTTCCTGCACCGCCACAAAACCCGTCCGGTCAATAAAGACAAGGTCGTTCAGGCGCTTTTCAGCGGAACACGACGGTGCGGTTGCCGTTGCGCAGGATTCGGTGTTCCCCGGCCCACTGGACCGCACGCGCGAGCACCTGGGCCTCGATGTCGCGGCCGATGCGGATCATCTCCTCGACGCTGGCTCGGTGATCGACCCGCTCGACAGCCTGTTCGATAATCGGGCCTTCGTCGAGATCGGGGCTGACAAAATGCGCCGTTGCACCCATCAGCTTGACCCCGCGGGCGTGCGCGCGGTGATAGGGTTTTGCGCCTTTGAAGCCGGGCAGGAAACTGTGATGGATATTGATGCAGCGCCCACTAAGCTCAGTCGAAAGCTTGTCCGACAGGACCTGCATATAGCGGGCGAGGATCAGATAGCTGGCGGATTGCTGATCCATGATATCGAGGATCGCCTGTTCCTGCTCGGCGCGGTTGTCGTCAGCAACCGGGAGATAGTGAAACGGCACATCATGCCATTCGGTCAGCGCGCGCAGGCTGTCGTGATTGCTCACCACCGCGGCAATATTCACTGGCAGGCTACCGGTTTTCCAGCGATGGAGCAGATCGTTCAGACAATGGCTGCCCTTTGATACCGCGATCACGATATTCGGTTTGTCGGTACCCCGCACCAACGCCCAGTCGAGTGCATAGCGCGATCCGATGACCGCGAATTTTTCCTGCAACTGGTCGAGCCCGTCGGGAAAGCGGTCGCCCGCGCGTTTGAAATCGACCCGCATGAAAAAGCGCTCGCTTGCGAGATCGGCATATTGCTGGCTATCGAGAATGAAACCGTCATGATCGGCCAGAAAGCCGGTCACCGCGGCAACCAGTCCGACCCGGTCTGTTGCGGTCAGGGTCAGAATATAATTTTCAGTCATAAAAGTCGCCTTCGCTGTCCCGACGCAATTGGCGCAAAAGAGCGCATTTGAAAAGGGATTTTCCTTGTGCTGATGGCTGCAGCGATTAGAAGCCTAGGCGACGATTGCCGGCAATGAATACGAAATTGGAGTATCAGGACATATCATGAGCGACAACGAATCCTGGGATATTGATGATCTGCCCGAAGGCGAAGACTCGCAACTCGAATGGTGGGATTTTGACGACCGTCAGAGCATGATCGAAGCGGTGACCGGCGATATTCAATTCATCATCGAAAGTGCGCTCGATGCGCGCGGGCAATCGCTCATCGCCTTGCCGGCTGATGCGGACGCCATGCCGGTGCTCGAGGCGCTCGCTGAAAAAGATATTAAGTGGAAATATGTGACGATCATTCCAACCGATGACTATCTGGTGTCGGTTGATGATCCGCGCAGCCATGTCAAGACACTGGCACAGCTGTTCCTCACGCGCGGCGCACGGGTCCTGCCGATCGCCACCGAGAATGAAGATTATCACCTAGCCGGTGGCGCAGCGGACGCCCGGCTTCAGGATTTGCACTGGCCACCAGATCTGGTCTGGCTCGGCATGGGCGCCGATGGCAGCACGGCCGGCCTCAAGGACAGCGCCGATATCGAGGAAGCGATGGATGGCCCCAAGGAAAAACGCGCCGTCGGGATCATGCCGGATGATGGCGACACCCCGTTGGTGACGATTACCAAGGCCGCCATCTGCGAGGCGCGCACGGTGCTCGTGCTGCTGAACGGTGCGGCCGCGCAGATGCAGCTGGAACAAGCCATTGACGAGGGCGCGAGCAGCATGGCGCCGATTGGCCGGGTCTTTGCCGACCTGACCGTACCTGTGGATATCTATGTGGAAAACTAGGGGTTCAGTCTTTCCTGACCTTCGCCGATACAAAACCGCAACCAGTCTTCGATCGCCGCAATGGCTTTTGGACTGAGCTTGAACTGATTGTTTTGCGGATAATTTCCGGTTTTCACTTCATCGAGATACGCCCTGTCGATCAATAGCGAAATATACCGGCGGCTGATCGCTTCGGACAGCTTGTGCCGGCGACCAATGGCAAGGGCGCTGTTGTCAGTCATTTCTGCAGGGGTCACATAAAGATCGAGCAAGATGTCCCACGACCGATCGCTCCAATCCATGCCCGGTATGAAATCCGTCCGCTGCTGGTTGCAACGGAGAATGAACCGGGCCAGCGCCAGAAGCTCGAGATTTCGGCCCCGCGGATTATTGGGATTGGGAATGGCGTCTTGTGGACTGAAATTCGATGTCTTCAACCTGGTGCCCCCCGGCGGCTTCGCGAACCGTCTCATGGTGAGCGCGATCCAGCGTGATAAGCCGAATTAAACCGACTGTTGGCGCGACGGTTTTACAATTCGACTAAGCCGCTATGGCAGTCGGCGAATCGCATGCCCATATCATTTCGTATTTATTTGGAGGGGGCGGTTGGGGCGCCAGCCAAGAACCGGGTCTGACGGACGATCTATTCTCGCTATTCGGCTGGTCCAGTTGACGAAGCAATCCGCTGAACAACCGATGAAGATTGTATCGGCATATCGTCTTGATCTTCCAGCAGGCTGATGGCTTCGGCGATTTTCAAAGCCGCAACCGAGAGGCCAAGCGCGTCGAGTTCGAACAAGATCTTGTCCAGGTCCGCCACTATTTTCTGCTGTCGGTTCATGGCTTATCTACTTCCATCAAGGACAATGATCTTCGCCTCATGGCGCGGCGGCCGTCCCGCTGGAAACCGGTTTGGTGCGCGTTTGCAGTCCTGGTGATTATGTCCCGGCACGAGATTTGTCAATTTGGTTCGACAGCGGAAGCGCTGCCGGTATTTGCGGGGATGGTACCATGGTCTTGGCTCACGGCTCTGGTCTTGGCGGCGCTACGGAACTGGCTGGGATAGAATCCGGTCTGGTGTCGGAAGAAGCGGGAAAAATTACCGGGTTCTGAGAAACCGAGCTCGGAGGCGAGAAATTCTATACTGTCCGAGGATGTCGCCAGCTGATTTCTCGCATAGACCATGCGCAGCGCGTTCCAGCAGATATTCGGCGTCGTGTTCAGGTGAAAGCGGAACAGATTGAACAGCCGTTGCCGTGACACACCGATTTTCCGCGCCACAGTCTCTACGTCATCGTGCAAATGCATGTGGCCGCGCATATAGTGAATTGCGGCGCCGATCTTCGCTTCTGCGGCTTGAACATCCGATGGGTTGGCTGAACGGCTGTCGCGCGCTGTACCATCCATCAGCGTCATCTGGTTGATAAACTGTTCCACCCACAAAGTCGCCTCGTCTGCCGGGAGGCGATCCTCGTTCGCCTTGACGAATTGATTGACCAGCTCGCGCATCTTGCTCGTCAGCCGGATGATGTTGTCGAAAAACCGCGCGCCCGGTGCTGGCTTTGAAAATGTCGAGACCAACCAATGACTGTGCAGGTAAATGACCAGGAACTTGCCGCCTTGCGTGACCAGCTGATGGTCATGTTTTTCCATCGGATTAACGAAAACGGCGTCATGGTAGCTCAGCGTCAATGGCCGATCGTTGACGGTAATGATGTCCTGTGTTTCCGGCGTCAGCGCAACGACGATTTGTGCTTCTTCATGGGCGTGGGCCGCGAGGCCTTCGGACAGCGTCAAAATGGTGAAATTGCCGAAAGCGGCTTCGCCCATATGCAGAATATCCGACATTGCCGACTCCTTCCCCTGGACCGCGCATAGCATGTTTTTTGTTTGCTTTGAACTGCATAGGCTGATGCGGCCACGATAACCGGTGAATTTGACGGTTTTCGGGACCAAGCCGGGCTCAGCACAGCGCCACGACAAGTGATTGATTTAATCGCACGCTTAAACCATGATGGTGCAGAAGCGAATCGTGACCCAAAGCGATCGCCCCAATCGGAGAGCGAACACCCATGCACCCTTATCTGCATGCTCAGGACAAACCTGATCAACCCGCAATCATCATGGCCGGATCCGGGGAAGTTGAAACCTATGCGCAGCTCGACCGCGCGAGCAACCGACTGGCCCATTTGTTCCGTCAGCAAGGCCTGCAAATCGGAGACACGGTGGCTGTTCTCATGGAAAACCACCCGCGCTTTTTCGACATTGTATGGGCGGCCCAGCGGGCCGGGCTCTACTATGTGGCGATTCCCAGCCGGCTGACCGCAGCAGAGGCTTCCTATATCCTGTCGGACAGCGGTGCATCCTTGCTGATCAGTTCGGCGATGAAAAGCCCGGTCGCGGACGAGCTCCAAAAGCTCAATCCAGATGTGACGCAATTTCTCTATGGCGGCGAAGCAGAACGTGCGATCGAACCGGTTCTGGAGAGCCTGCCCGCTACCCCGATTGCCGATCAGCGGCACGGCACCGACATGCTCTACAGCTCGGGCACCACCGGCCGGCCCAAGGGCGTGCGCATTCCGTTTCCGCAAGATGAAGATATCGGGCAATCCAATGCGCTTGTGATGATGGCACAGGGGGCATTCGGATTTCAGCCGGGTTGCACCTATCTGTCGCCCGCGCCCCTTTATCACGCGGCCCCGCTGCGCTGGTGCATGACCGTGCACAAGCTTGGCGGCACGGTCATCATCATGGAGAAATTCGATCCCGAGGATGCGCTGGCGCTGATCGAGAAATATAAGGTCGATGTCAGCCAGTGGGTGCCGACCCATTTCAATCGCATGCTCAAGCTGCCTGCCGAGACGCGCGCCAAATATGATGTGTCGAGCCTCAAGAGCGCGGTCCATGCTGCGGCCCCTTGTCCGGTGCCGGTGAAAGAGGCGATGATCGACTGGTGGGGCCCGATATTGATGGAATATTATGCCGGGTCCGAGGGCAATGGCTTTACGTTCATCAACTCCCCAGACTGGCTGAAACACAAGGGCTCTGTCGGTCGGGCCTTGCTCGGAACGGTCCGCATCTGTGACGAAAATGATGACGAGGTGCCGGTCGGCGAAGAAGGCCAGATCTTTTTCGAAGGGGGATCCCCCTTTGCCTATCATAACGATCCGGAAAAAACCAAGGCGGCAGCGAACAAGCATGGCTGGACCTCGCTCGGCGATGTCGGGAAGGTGGACGAGGATGGTTTCCTATATTTGACCGACCGCAAGAGTTTCATGATCATTTCCGGCGGCGTCAATATCTATCCCCAGGAAATCGAGAATTTGCTGGTCACTCATCCGAAAGTGGCCGACGCGGCGGTGATCGGCGCGCCCGATGAAGATATGGGCGAGAAAGTTGTCGCCATCGTCCAGCCCATGGACATGGCGGATGCCGGCGATGCCTTTGCGCAGGAACTGGAAGCCTATCTGCGCCAGACCCTGTCGGGGGTGAAAGTGCCCCGGCAAATCGACTTCCGTGCCGAATTGCCGCGCGAAGCGACGGGCAAGCTCTACAAGCGTCTGCTCCGGGATGAATATTGGGGCAAGAAGGGCAGCAAGATCGTCTGATGACCGCTCCGCTCTCCGCTAATGCCCTGCGTGACCTTGCTGTCGATGGTTATTTCGGCCGGGTGGCAGCGCGCGACATGGCGGGACTGATGGCCAATATTGCGGCGGATGCCACGATGGAAATCCCGCCGCTGGCCATCGCCTTTCGCGGGAAGCCCGATATCCAGGCCCATTTCGAGGATTTTCTCGACGCCTATAGCGCCATCCAGATTGACGAATTTGTCACAACTGCGGACCCCGACACGGCCAGCGTTGCCGTCCGTTTTCACATCCATTTACAGGACGCCCGGACCGGAGCGCAGAGCGATTTGCATAACTGTAATTTTTTCCATTGCGATGATGATGGCCGGATCAGGCAGATCATCATTTACATGAGTGCTCTTCCGACCACCGGCTTTGCCGCCGGGGCGCAGAGCTTACACTAGACAGGTAAAGACCATGACAAATACTGCATCCCATACCGATAACATGCCGGTTCCCGCCCCGGTTGCTCAGTCGCTGATCAACCCCAAAGTCTATGCCGAATGGGATGATTTGCTCGATCTATTTGACGATCTGCGTAGCAAGCCCGGTCTCGCTCGGGTGGAAAATGACCCGCTGCACGATCCGTTCTGGCTGGTGACGCGCTATGATGATGTCATGCGGATCAGCAAGGACAATAGCACCTTTCTCAACGCACCGCGCGAGGTCGTGTTCGGCTTGCGCGCCGGCGAAGAAATGGTCAAGGCGATCACCGGGGGCAGTCCGCATCTGGTCAATTCGCTGGTCGCCCTGGACGCCCCAACCCACCCGAAATATCGCCGCCTGACCCAGGACTGGTTCATGCCCAAAAATCTCAGGCAGATGGAGGCGGAACTCGGCCAGCTTGCCAAGACAACCGTCGACCGCTTGGTAGCGGCCGGGCTGGAGGCGGATTTTGTGCCTTTGGTCTCGGCGCCTTATCCGCTCCATGTGGTCATGCAGATTCTCGGTGTTCCGGAGTCCGACGAACAGCGCATGCTGTTTCTCACCCAGCAGATGTTCGGCGGACAGGACGAAGATCTCAACAAGACCGGCATGGCCAATATGACAGCCGAACAAATCACTCAGCTGGTGGTTGGCGCGGTGGCGGATTTTGAAGCCTATTTCGCCAAGCTGACCGAAGAAAAGCGCGCCAACCCGAGCGATGACGTCGCCAGCGTGATTGCCAATGCCAAGGTGGATGGCGCCCATCTCAGCGACCGGGACATGGCGGGCTATTATATCATCCTCGCTGCGGCCGGCCATGACACGACATCGGCTTCAACCGCGGGGGCGATGATGGCGCTGGCGCAGGATCCGGACCAGTTCCAACGCCTCAAAGCCGATCGCGATCTGTTGCCGGGTCTGATCGAGGAAGCGATTCGCTGGACCTCGCCGGTACAGCATTTCATGCGCACGGCGGCAGAAGACACGGAAGTCGGCGGGCAGGCGATCGCCAAGGGCGATTGGCTGATGATCAGCTATGTTGCCGCCAATCATGATCCGGCGGTGTTTGATGACCCGCGGCGTTTTGATGCATCACGGTCGCCCAATCGCCATCTCGCCTTTGGCGGCGGGGCGCATCAATGTCTCGGCCTGCACATGGCGCGGATGGAGATGAAGATTCTGTTCAACGAGCTGCTCGACCGGATCGAGACGCTGGAACTGGCGGGCGAACCGAAGCGGGCGCAGTCGACCTTTGTCGGCGGGCTGAAAACGCTGCCCATTCGATACACTCTATCAAAATGAGAGGCGCTTGCCGCCTTGTAATTGGCTATCAGCACCCAAAATAGGCACCACAGACAAGCAACAGGCAAAAATACCCAAAGGAGAGCGAAATGATTATCCAATATAAGAATCTGATCAACGGGAAGATGATCGCCACCGACACCATGCTGGATGTCGTCAATCCGGCCAATGAAGAAGTCATCGGCCAGGTGCCGGCATGCGGGGAAGCCGAATTGAATGAGGCGGTTGCCGCCGCGCGGGGTGCGTTTCCGGCCTGGAGCAAGAAACCCATCGAAGAGCGCCGCGCTGTGGTTCAGGCCATTTCGGCGACGATCAAGGAAAATGCTGACGAACTGTTCCGGTTGTTGACCAGCGAGCAGGGCAAGCCCCATGCTCAGGCGCAAGGCGAAATTATCGGGGCTTCGATGATGGCCGGCGCACAGTCGACCCTCGATCTTGATGACGAAATTAACGAAGATAGCGACGAGCGGCTGAGCCGCACCCGGCGGGTTCCGGTCGGCGTGGTCGGCGGCATTGTGCCGTGGAATTTCCCGGTCATGATGGCGGTCCAGAAAATTGCGCCGGCCTTGTTGTCCGGGTGCACAATCGTGCTCAAACCATCGCCGTTCACACCGCTGACAACCTTGCGGCTGGCGGAGCTGATTGCCGATGTCGTACCCGCGGGCGTGGTGAATATCATCACCGGCGAGGATGATCTCGGACCAATGATCACCGGCCACCCCGATATCGACAAGATCACCTTCACCGGATCCACTGCGACCGGCAAGAAAATCATGGAAGGCGCGTCCAAGGATCTCAAGCGGATCACGCTCGAACTCGGCGGCAACGACGCCTCGATCGTGCTGCCGGACGCCAATGTCGAGAAAGTGGCCGAGCAACTGTTCTGGTCGAGCTTTACCAATGCCGGTCAAATCTGTGTTGCCGCGAAGCGCATCTATATCCACGAAGATATTTATGACGAGTTGAGCGCGGCGATTGCCGAATATGCCAAGCATGTCAAAGTCGGCGATGGCGCGCAGCAAGGCACGGCTGTCGGTCCGATCCAGAACAAGAAGCAATATGAGCGGGTGCTCGAGCTGGTGCAGGACGCTAAGGATAATGGCTATAAATTCCTCGTTGGCGGCGATCATGATCCCGACGTCCCGGGCTATTATATGCCGATCACGATCCTCGACAATCCGCCCGAAGACGCGCGGATTGTGGCGGAAGAGCAATTTGGCCCGGTCATGCCGCTGATGAAATTCTCCACCGAGGAAGAAGTGATTCAGCGCGCCAATGACAGCGAATATGGTCTGGCTGGCGCGGTATGGACCGCCAACCCGGACAAGGGCGTTGAAATTGCCGAGCAGCTCGAAACCGGCACGGTGTGGGTCAATGAATTTCTCCACCTGTCGCCCTTCGCGCCTTTTGGCGGCCACAAGCAATCGGGCTTTGGCGCCGAATATGGCAAGGAAGGCCTGCTCGAGTTCACCTATCCGCAGGTGATCACGGTGAAGAAAGACAATGTGCCCGCTTAAGCGGCGCGCGCGCTGATCAGAAAGCCGGTTATCACTATTGTGATGGCCGGCTTTTTTGTTTGACGCTTGCCGTGACGCGGTTTAACCGATCAATTAAATTTCACGAGACTCGAACAGAACAAGGAGCAGGATTATGGCAGAAGCCTATATTGTAGACGCAGTACGGACCGCTGGTGGGCGGCGCGGTGGCCGGTTGGCTGGAATACACCCCGTGGATCTCGGCGCAGCGACGCTCGATGCCATTGCTGATCGCAATGATTTTGATGCCGCGGCGATTGAAGATGTGATTACCGGCTGCGTCATGCAGGGCGGCGAACAGTCGGGCGATGTCGGCCGCAACGCCGTGCTCGCCTCGAAACTCCCGGACAGCATTCCTTCGGTGTCGATTGATCGGCAGTGCGGATCATCGCAGCAGTCCATCCAGTTTGCGGCCCAGGGCGTGATGTCCGGAACCCAGGACATGGTTCTGGCGCACGGCATTGAGAGCATGACTCGCGTACCGATGGGTTCGACGTTCAAGCTGTTCAAGGATGCGGGGCTCGGCATCAACAAGAGCGAACGGCTCGAAGAGGCCTATCCCGGCGTACAGTTCAGCCAGTTCATGGGTGCGGAAATGCTGGTCAAGAAACATGGCTTCAACCGCGATGATCTCGATGCATTCGCGCTGGAAAGCCATCAGAAAGCCATTGCGGCAACCCAGTCTGGCGGGTTTGACAATGAAATTGTCGCCGTGAAGATCGAAACCCCCGAAGGCGAGGACATGCACAAGGTCGACGAAGGCATTCGCTTCGACGCCAGCATGGAAAGCATCGGCGGCGTCAAGCTGCTGCAGGAAGGCGGCGCGATTACCGCCGCCAATGCCAGCCAGATTTGCGATGGTTCAAGCGCGGTTCTCGTCTGTTCCGAGCAGGCGCTCAAAGACCATGGCCTGACCCCGCGCGCGCGGATCGTCAATCTGACCGTGACCGCCGGTGATCCCGTGATCATGCTCGAAGAGCCGCTGTTCGCTACCGACCGGGCGCTGCAACGCGCCGGCATGAAGATTGATGATATCGATCTCTATGAAGTCAATGAAGCCTTTGCACCGGTGCCACTCGCGTGGCTCAAGCATACCGGCGCGGATCGCAGCAAGATCAACGTCCATGGCGGCGCCATTGCGCTCGGCCATCCGCTCGGTGCATCGGGTACCAAGCTGATGGCAACCCTGCTCAACGCAATGGAGCAGAAAGGCGCCAAGACCGGCCTGCAGACTATGTGTGAAGGCGGTGGACAGGCGAATGTCACGATTATCGAGCGGTTGAACTGAACCCCAGTTTGCCATGCTGAAAAGAATTCGGCCTGGCGCTATTTTTAGAAAGAAGACTCACTATGGAACTGAATGAGAACACCTCGGCCGTCATTACCGGCGGCGCATCCGGTCTTGGCGCGGCCACAGCGCGGCGGCTGGCTGAAAAAGGCGTCAAGGTCGCCCTGTTCGACCTCAATGAAGAAAAAGGCGAAGCGCTGGCAGCGGAACTGGGCGGAACCTTTTGCAAGGTCAACGTGACCGAGGATGACAGCGTCGATGCCGGTTTTGAAAAAGCCCGGGCCGCCCATGGCCAGGAGCGTATCCTGGTCAATTGCGCGGGTATTGGCAATGCGATCAAGACCGCCAGCCGGTCGAAGGAAGACGGCTCGATCAAGCATTTTCCGATGGATGCATTCAACTTTGTCATTCAGGTCAACCTGATCGGCACGTTCCGGTGCATCGCCAAATCGGCGGCTGGCATGTTGACTCTGGATCCGTTCACCGATGGCGATCGCGGCGCAATGGTCAACACCGCGTCGGTCGCGGCTGAAGACGGCCAGATCGGCCAGGCGGCCTATTCTGCGTCCAAAGGCGGCGTCGTCGGCATGACCCTGCCCATTGCCCGCGATCTGTCGCGCGAAGGCATTCGGGTGAACACCATTCTGCCCGGTATTTTCGATACGCCGCTGCTTGCTGGCGCACCGCAAAATGTTCGCGACGCGCTGGGTGCCATGGTGCCCCATCCACCGCGGCTCGGCATGCCTGACGAATATGCCAAACTGGCGATGTGCATGATCGAAACCGGCTATTTCAACGGCGAGGATGTCCGGCTCGACGGCGGCATCCGGATGGCGCCGCGATAAAAGACGCTCATCCTCTCCCCTTGAGGGAGAGGACAGATTTGCCTGTCCGTTTTCGGACTAGAAAATCTTGGTGAGGGGACGAGAGCAGACGCGAACCTCTCCCCCTCACCAACTTCGCTAGGCAGGCAAGCTGCCAAGCTCTCGTTTCCTCTGCCTCAAGGGAGAGGCGTATTAAGAAGAGGATCCTCCCCATGACCTACACCCAGATACTTTATGATGTCGCCGACCATGTCGCGACGATCACGCTCAACCGCCCGGAAAAGATGAACGCCTTCACCAACACGATGTTGAAGGAAATGATCGATGCGTTTGACCGTGTCGACGCCGATGATGATGTTCGCGCGGTGGTGGTGACCGGGGCCGGTGACCGGGCTTTTTGCGCCGGGGCCGATCTGACGCCGGATGATGGCCACAAGCCCTTTGCCAGTTCCGATCCGGTCGAGGATTATTCCGATCCCCGGGTCCGTGATGGCGGCGGCAAGCTGACCTTGCGGATTTATCAATGTCTCAAGCCGGTGATTGGCGCGATAAATGGGGTTGCGGTCGGGGTCGGGGCGACGATGCTGCTGCCGATGGACATTCGGCTGGCCGCTGACATGTCGCGCTTCGGCTTTGTCTTCGCGCGGCGCGGGATCGCGCCGGATGGCGCCGCGAGCTGGTTCCTGCCGCATATTGTCGGTCGTCCGCTGGCGCTCGAATGGTGTCTCACGGGCCGGGTGTTCCCGGCGCAGGATGCTCTCGATGGCGGGCTCGTCCGCTCGCTCCACGCACCGGAAGATCTGCTCCCCGCCGCCTATGCGCTGGCGCAGGAAATTGTCGAGAACACCGCGCCGGTCTCGATCGCCCTGACCCGCCAGATGCTGTGGCAGATTCCCTGCGCCGACCACCCGATGGAAGCGCACAAGATTGACAGCCGGCTGATCTATAACCGGGCCAAATCCAACGATGCCGCAGAGGGTGTCGCAAGCTTTCTCGAGAAACGATCCCCATCCTATCCAGATAAAGTCTCTTCGGATTTGCCCGATAGCTTCCCTTGGTGGGAGGAACCTGTTTATAAGTAATCGCTTGAGTAGGGGATGGACGATGAGCGATGATAAACTGGCAAAAAAAGACAGTCCGGCAGAATCCGGTCTCGACAATGCCAATGCCCGCGGCAAACTGATTGAAACCGCGAGCCAGATCATGCGCGAAGGCGACACGATCGATATTTCCTTTAGCGAATTGTCGGTCCGCTCCGGCCTGAACAGCGCGCTGGTCAAATATTATTTCGGCAACAAGGACGGCCTGCTCGAGGCGATTCTCGAGCGCGACATGACCAAGATTGTCGAAGATGTCGGCTTGCTGATCGCCAAGGACATGCCGCCGGAAGACAAGCTGCGTCACCATATCGGCGCGGTCATCGATACCTATTATCAATATCCCTATATCCACCGGCTGACGATGCGCCTGATCCGCGACCTGCCGCCCGAAGGCGCGCGCGATATTGCGACCAAATATCTCAAGCCGCTGTCGGAAGCCTATAGTATTTTTGTCGGCGATGGCATCAAGACCGGGGTGTTCCGTGATCTTGATCCCGAGCTCTTCTATTCGGCGGTGACCGGCGCTGCGGACCGGTTTTTCACCGGCAAGCTGGTCTGGAAATATTGCTATGGCCGCGAGGATTTCGATGAAAAGATGCGCGATGCCTATCGCGAGCAAACGGTCGATCTGATCATGGCGGGAATATTGGCGCGCTGACGCCCGGCCGGAAAATTAGCCGCCGCTCAACCGCCCTTCGATTATGTCCCGTTGCGCAAGGATCGCAGCAGCGATCTCCCGCATCAGCAGCTTGATGCGCGGTGTTTCGCGCAAGTCCGGATGGGTCAGCACCCATAGCGGCAGCCCAGCCGCGGGCGTGCTGCCCGGCAAAGGAACAAGACCGGGCTCCGTATCCGCCATATAGCAAGCCGCGCGGATCATCCCGTGGCCGGCAAGCGCTGCGACATGGCGCATCATGATATCGTCCGTGTGCCAGCTGACCGGGGCGTCCGGGAAAGGCGTTTCAGCAATCCAGCTGGCCGGGTTGGTATGGGGCAGACCGGTAATCCAGCGGCGGTCTTCGGGCGCGGTCCGGGCGAGATAGTCGCGGCTGCAATAATGGTTGAGCGCGTAGGGCAGCAAGCGGCGGCCGACGAGATGATCCGGTGGCCGTTCGACCCCGCGCACCACGACATCCGCTTCGGCGCGATCGAGATCGGCAAAGCGGTAGCTGCTTTCGACGCGCAACTGAATGGCAGGATAGTCCTGGCTGAACCGGTTGAGCATATCGCTAAGCAGATATTGCCCGAGCACGCCCGGCAGCGAGACCGTGATCGGACCGGCGAGATCCTGACTGGCCGCTTTCTGCCGGCGGTCTGCGGCAAAGTTGATCGCTTCCATCTGCCGCGCGGCCTCCGCCATTTCGGCGCCGAGCGCTGTTGGCTGATAACCATTGGTCGCCTGCTCGACAATCAATCCGCCATAGCGCGTATTGATTGTCGCCAGCCGCCGCGACACGGTGCTGTGGTTGACGCCAAGCTGCTGCGCGGCGCCGCGTATCGTGCCGGCGCGCTCGAGTGCGAGGATGAAGCGATAGTCGTCCCAATTGTCCATCGGTGCAATATTGCACCATTCAATCCCAAAATCTATCCAATTATTTTCGAAGAAATCGATTTATACGGTGCGATAACGCAACAATGATGGGTGATTCGGTATCGGCATCTCGTTAAAGAAGGTAAGCATAATGCATTTCAAACGTCTCTCCGCCTATGGTCTTTTTGCGGTCAGCATCGCTGCCCTGACGCCGGCCTGTACTGCGGCCACCGAAGACAAAGCCGCGGTTGTGGCTTCGGCAGAACCGGGCCTCGCGCTCAAGCAGGGCCAATATCTGTCAATTGTTGTGCCTCAGGCCAAGGCCGGCGCGGAGGATGCGCGCAAAGCCTATTACAAGAGCGCATTCACCCTGGCGGATCAGTTCGGCTTGCAGCGGGAGGCGATGCTGACGGTCGAGAATATCATCATCAGCGACTATGAGCCGGGCGCGGTGATCTTCTATTCCTATCCCGACAAGGCATCGGAAACCGGTCTCGCCAACCATCCCGACTGGCCAGCGATCAAGGCGTTGCGCCCGGCGGCCTGGGACGAGCTCAAAATCTATAGCGCGCCGCTGGCCGAGGATCTCAATCTGCCGTTCAAGGCGGACAAATCCTACACGCTGGTGGTCGCCTGGACCAATCCCGACAATTCCGAGGATTATCAGCTCTATCTCAAAGGCATCGAGCAAGCGGTCAATCAGTCCGGTGGACGGTTTGTCTACAAGATGAGGAACCCGCAATTTGAAGCCCATGCCGCGCCTTCGGAAGCGCCGGGGCAGCTGACTTTTGTCGAATGGGACACGCTCGACGGCTTTACCAAGTTGCGCAACAACCCGGTCTATCAGGAAACCAGCAAGCGCTATTTCACTCCGGGCGTGAAGAAGGTCGAGTTTTACCGGCTCGCGGTTCCGGCAAAATAACGATTCCGCAAGGGGTTAGCGCCCCGGTATCGGGTGCAGCATGGTGAGGAACCGGAGTTCGGTTCCCGCTCTGCGGTGCTCGGACAGCGCCTGATAGTCCGGGTCATTATACCAGGCGGTGGCGGCTTCGGCATTGGGGAATTTGAACAACACCACCCGGCCCTCGGGCGGGGCGCTGCCCTCAAAGGTGGTCGATGCATCATCAAAGGTGATGAACGTCCCGCCATGCTTTTTCAGGATCGGGAAAAAGCCTTTCTCATAGATCCGATAGGCTGCCGCATCATGAACCGTGAAATTGGCCATGACATGGACGGGGGCCTCGGTCGGCGCTTTGTCGCTCATGATCCCTCCTCGGCTTTGGGCATGCCGATGGCGTCGCGAATCTCTGCATTGTCGGCACCGAGCGTGGGCGGATCGGCATAGACATTGGCCGGGCTGGCGGAATAGTGAACCGGGTGTTTGATCGACCGGTATTTGCCGGTTTTCTCGCCCTCGCGTTCGTTCCAGAATCCGACCTGCTGGAGATGCGGATCCTCGAGCACATCGGCAATCTTGTTATAGCGCATCGCCGGGATATTATTCTCGTCGAGCAGTTCCAGCCATTCATCGGTGGTCTTGGTCGACGCGATTTCCTCGATCAGCGCGTAGAGCGCGGTGATATTCTTGGTGCGCTCGGAATAGGTGGCAAAGCGCGGCTCCTGAAACACGCCCGGCTTGCCGCCCAGTTCGAAGAAGGTCTCCCATTGCTGATCGCTATAGGGGACCAGGCCGATAAAGCCGTCCTTGGTCGGATAGGGCTTGCGATTGGGGTTGACCGACCGGGTATAGGCGAGCCGGCCATTGCCGGGAATATAGGTTTCACCCCACAGATTTTCGACCATGTTGAACCAGGTAAAGGCCTCGAACATCGGCACCTGGACAAATTGCCCTTCGCCGGTTTTCTCCTTGTGATACATGGCCGCCAGCGTGGCGTTCACAGCGAACAGTCCGATGGTCTTGTCGGCGACCAGCGATGGCATGTAGAGCGGCCGCCCGCTGTCGCCGCGCATTTCGAACAGCGACGCAAAGCCGGAGGAACACTGGATCAGATCGTCATAAGCCTGGCGGTGCGAATAATCGCCGCCTTTGCCAAAGCCCGCGCAATGGACGTAGACAATACCCGGATTGATCGCCTTGACCGCCTCATAGTCGAGGCCCAGCCGCTCCATTCCGGCAAGCCGGACATTGTGGAAGAAGACATCGGCATGTTTGAGCAGCTCGACAATCACCGCCTTGTCGGCTTCTTCCTTGGCGTTGAGCGTGATCGATTTCTTGTTGCGGTTCAGCGCGGCGAAAATCGGCCCGAGATCGCCGGTTGGGCTGTCGCCGGCGTGGCGCATCATGTCGCCGGGAAATTTCCCTTGGTCATTTTCAATCTTGATCACATCGGCGCCCATGTCCGCGAAATTGACCGTCGCGAACGGGCCCAGAACCACCGTCGACATATCGACAATCTTGAGTCCTTTGAGCGGACCGGTCGGTTCCGTTTCCCATTCCAGTTTCGGCCATCCGCTCATCATCATCTCCCTTGAACATGCGCATATTTTGCAGTGCTCCAAATTATTAGGTGCACCTTGTGGTCTGTCTGTTATCAGCTTTAATCGATTGATGAACTGTTTATTTGGGGGATGACGATTGACCATAGCAGATCCAAAGGCACCGGTGCTTGTCGGCGTGGGCGAGGCCAGTGGCGGCTCGACCGGACTGGACTGGCCATCACCCGTGGATCTCGCCTCGGCAGCGGTCAAGACGGCGCTGGCGGATAGCGGTGCGGCCGAAAAGCTCACGGCATCGGTGGATTGCCTGCTGGCGACACGGCTGTTTCATGACAGCGGGCTGCCCCATCAATTTGGGTCGCCCGACAATCTGCCCGATGCGATCGCGCAGGCCGCCGGGGTTGACCCTGCAAAGCTGATCTATGGCGATGTCGGCGGGCAGAGTCCGCAGAAGCATCTCAACGCGCTGGCGGTGCAGCTGCATGAAGGATCGATCAAGGCGGCGGTACTGTGCGGATCGGAAACCACCGGCACCGTCAAGCGAGCGAAGAAAACCGGCCACGCGATGGACTGGAACCAGCCCTCGGAGCGCGATTTTGAGGACAAGCGTTCCGATTTTGCGGTGCTCACCATGTATGAGATTCGCCACGGGATAATCTCCATGCCAATGGCTTATGGCCTGCTCGAAAATGCCCGCCGCAAGCGGCTCGATAAGAATCGCGACGATTATGCGGCGGACATGGCGGCGCTCTGGTCGGCCTTTTCGGAGGTCGCGGCCACCCGGGATCATGCCCAGTTTGCCAAAGCGTGGAGCGCTGATGCCTTGCTCGAAGACGGCGGCGCCAATTACCGGATCAACGATCCCTATCGCCGCTGGATGGTGGCGCAGGATGCGGTGGAACTGGGCGCGGCGGTGATCATGACCACGGCGGGTCACGCGGCAGAACTGGGCATTGCCGAAGAGCAGTGGATTTATCTCCACAGCGGCGCCGATGCGAGCGCCCCGATCATGAGCGAACAGACCGACCTGTCGCGGTCGCCGGCTATGGCGTGGGCGTTTGACACGGCGCTCGATCTCGCAGAACTCGAGGCCAGCGCCATTGGCCCGGTCGATATTTACAGCTGCTTTCCGGTCGCCGTGTCGCTCGCGATTGAGGCGATGAATCAGCCGGAGCGGCCACTCTCTTCCTATACGTTGACCGGCGGACTGAGCTTTTTCGGCGGCCCGGGCAACAGCTATAGCACCCATGCGATTGTCGCGCTGGTTCAGGCGCTGCGCAAGGATGGCAGCAAGCCTGGCCTGATTTCGGCCAATGGCGGTGTGATCAACAAGGAATCGGTTGGTATCTATGCCGCACAACCAGTGGCCGGCGGATGGTCGCCCGACCGGATCGCGGTGCCCAATGCTCTGCCATCGGATCCCGGCACCAAACCGGCCCATTTCACGTCGGGCCAGGCGATGATCAAAAGCTACGCGCTGCCCTATGTCAAAGGCGAGCCGGGCGCCGCGACGGTCTGGCTCGAAGATGAGGCCGGAATCCCATGCATCGGATTACTGCAGGATGCGCCGGTGGAAACCGATCTGATCGGTGAACGGGTGACGGTGACGAATGATGGCAAACGCAATCAGGCGGTGCTGGGGTAGGGGATAGGAGTTTTTATTTAACCTCAGGCGCCGGGCGGGCGCATCCGCGCCCTTGGCTTTCCTCGCATAAGCTCGGGCGCGCGGTCGCGCTTGCCGACGCGATGCGTCGGATTAGTGCCTAGCTTGAGGTCGTACAACCGAGCGAAGCGAGGCAAGGCCGACCGGCCGCCGCGCCTTATGGCGCGATAGCCAAGGCGACGGATGTCGCCGCCCGGCGCCTGAGGTTAAATAAAAACTCTTCTTCCCACCGCCAGCCACCCGCACTCGCGGCACAAACCTTCACCGCCAAAACCACAATCCGCCTCAGCATCAACACCATCGTCCGGCTTTCCTACACGCCGGTGTTTCTGATATTCCGGACGGGCTCTTTCTCAGTCTTGAATATCAAAGCGGCAATCGCACGCCGCCCCGGCAAACAGGGTGTGAATTGTGTGAACTTTGAACGCCTCTCGGACTCTGTTCAGCGGATCGTCTGCATATCCAGCAGGTCGACATGCTGGGTCAGATAGCAGTCGCGGCATGGTTCTTCCCGGGACAGATCAGTCGACAGATATTTGGTGCTGTTGTCACAGAAAATCGTCGCAATCGCCTTGCGCTCGCCATTCGCATCCGGCTCCTGGGTCAGCGCCAGACGAATGGCTGCGACTAGATTGGCGCCGCTGGAAATACCCACACCCAGTCCGAACTGCCGGCTCAGTTTCTGCGCCATCAGGATCGCGTCACCATCATTGACGTCGATAATGTCATCAATCTGGTCAAGCTTGACGATTTCGGGAATAAACTCGTCCGACACGCCCTGAATCCGGTGGTGACCGACCTTATAGCCGGTCGACAGGGTCGGTGATTCGACGGGTTCCACCGGATGGGCGGAAATGGATGGATCGCGTTCCTTGAGATAACGGCCGACGCCCATGACCGTGCCGCCGGTACCGACACCCGCGACAAAGCCGCCGAGGTGCGCGCCATCGGCTGCGACCTGCGCCCAGATTTCCGGACCGGTGCTTTTATAATGGGCGTCACAATTGGCCTGATTGGAAAATTGCCGGGGAAGAAAGGCATCCTGCTCTTCGCCCATTTTTTCGGCCAGCGCGATCGACCCGAGAAAACCACCTTCAGCTTTGGAGACCAGCCGCAGATCCGCACCGTGGCTGGCCAAAATTGCGCGCCGCTCCTGGCTCATCCAGTCCGGCATGAAAATCGTGACCGGATGACCCAGCGCGCTACCCAGTGCCGCCATCGCAATACCGGCATTGCCACTGGTTGCCTCGGCAATCCGCTGGCCAGGCTTGAGCGCACCGGAGCGCGAAGCTTGCTCAAGGATATTAAGCGCCATGCGGTCCTTGATGCTGCCGGAGAAATTATACATTTCCGCTTTGGCATAGACGGTAATCGGTTGATCATCACAGCGCAGCCGCACCCGGATCATCGGCGTGTTGCCGATTAATCCTGAAAGCGACCGGAACACGTCATTGCGACTTCTACCAACTTGATCGAGCATGTCTTCCCCTTCGGTTAATTCGATGCTGATAAGCGGGCGGCGGTAGAAATTCCTTGTCGAAATTTGCTTGGAATCGCTCAATACTGTGATAATAATCTAAAAATGAGCAATAATATCAAAAATATTGATAATAACGACCGCAACATCCTAAGGGCTTTGCAACAGGATAGCAGTTTGTCGCTGGAAAATCTGGCGGCGCGGCTCAATTTGTCGACCAACGCCTGCTGGCGGCGGATCAAGCGGATGGAGGCTGACGGGATTATCGTCCGGCGAGTGGCGATCGTGAATCCGGAAGCGGTCGGCTTGGGCATGACCGTGTTCGTCGCGGTGCGGACCAGCGACCATAGCGACCAGTGGCTCGAGAAATTCGCTGCCGCGGCCTCTGCAATTGAGGAAGTTGTCGAATTTTATCGCATGGCCGGAGAGGTCGATTATCTGCTCAAGCTGCTGGTCCGCGATGTCGCCGATTATGACCGGGTGTATAAAAAGCTGATCAAGGTGGTGCCGCTGTCCGACGTGTCGGCGAGCTTCACGATGGAGCGGATCAAATATGAAACGGCAGTGCCGTTATAATTTAACCTCAGGCGCCGGGATTTTTTGTTTAACCTCAGGCGCCGGGCGCGGGCATCCGCCCGCTTGGCTATCCTCGCATAAGCTCGGGCGCGCAGTCGCGCTTGCCGACGCGATGCGTCGGATTGGTGCCCGCCAGTTGGTCGGTGATCCGAGCGCAGCGAGGCAAGGCCGACCGGCCGCCGCGCCTACTGGCGCGATAGCCAAGGCGACGGATGTCGCCGCCCGGCGCCTGAGGTCCAATAAAGACTCCTCCCCGCGCCCGGCGCCTGAGGTTAAACAAAAAATCCCGGCGCCTGAGGTTAAACAAAGAATCCTCTCCTCTCCTCCCTCCGCCAGCCGCTGACCGGCATCAACAACCCCCAAACCAGCACGCGTTTCACCAAAGCCAATAATCCTTCGCGAACGAAGCAAGTTGTGCATTGCAACGAAAAATTGCTTTTTTGTGACGAATCTGTTAAAACCAATGTCAGTTAACGGCTGGGCACGGGGGGTGTTCGGTCGTTATACGTATGAACAAAAGGGTTTTTTCGTCGGGGTTTTGAGAAATTTGACCGGAATCATCCTTCTTTTCCATAGAGAAAGAAAGGCTTTTTATGGCTGCGAATACGCTGTCCTTTGATGTGGGCGATTATGTTGTTTACCCAAAACATGGTGTGGGCCGTGTGATAGAACTTCAGAATGAAGAAATTGCGGGTATGCAACTGGAACTATATGTCCTCCGTTTCGAGAAAGAACGGATGACCCTGCGGGTTCCGATGAACAAGGCAGAAGGCGTGGGCATGCGCAAACTGTCCTCCGACAAAACGCTGAAAGAGGCTTTGGAAACGTTGAAAGACAAGCCCAAGGTCAAGCGCTCCATGTGGTCGCGCCGGGCTCAGGAATATGAAGCGAAAATCAACTCCGGTGATCTGGTTTCGATCGCCGAAGTGACGCGCGACCTGTTCCGCGCCGACGACCAACCGGAGCAAAGCTATTCCGAGCGTCAGATTTTCGAAGCCGCTTCCAGCCGGCTTGCCCGGGAACTGGCGGCGATGGAAGAAACTGACGAGCCAACCGCGCTGACCAAGATTCTCGAAATTCTGAATATTGCCGCGCCGCAATATTATGAAGTGAAAGAAGACTGATCACACCGCTAACTCGGTGAATCACAATGCACAAAGGGCCGTCTCCCGACCGGAGATGGCCCTTTTTCATGGGCGCCGTTAAAGCCGCCGTACCGGTATGACGAGCAACTGGCCGTCGGCATTGCGGCCAATGTCCACCGCCACGCCATAGGCCTCGGCAATCGTGTCGGCGGTCAGCACCGTTTCGCAGGGACCGGCGGCCAGAATCTCGCCCTGTTTCATGATCATGATATCATCGGCGACCCGTGCGGCCTGGATCAGGTCATGCAGGACCGTGATCACCCCGTTGCCTGCCCGGGCATAGCCTTTCAGCCGTTCGAGAATGTCAAACTGATGTGACGGATCGAGGCTGGCCAGCGGTTCGTCGGCGAGCAACCAATCGGGTTGGCCGGCGAGCACCCGGGCGAGCAGCACCCGGCTTTGCTCGCCACCGGACAAACGGGTCACCTTGCGATCAGCCAGCGCCGTGCAATCGGTTGCTTCCATCGCGCCGGCAATTGCTTCGCGGTCCGCGCTGCTCAGCCCCCATCGGCTGGAATAGGGCAGGCGCCCCAGGCCAATGATCGTCTTCACATCGACATCCCAATGCATTTCGGTCTGCTGTGGCAATAGGCCGATATGCCGGGCGCGGGCCTGATCCGACAGGCTGCCGAGCGGCTGGTTGGCGAGAGTGATCGTACCGCTATCGGGTGCGCGCAGACCACAGAGGCAGGATAGGAGGCTGCTTTTGCCCGCGCCATTGGCGCCGAGAATGACGGTCACCCGGCCGCGTTCAAATCGCCCGCTGACGTCGCGCAATATCGGACGCTTGCGCAAGGTGAGATCGAGATGATCAAAGACCAGCGGCATCACGCGAGCTCCCGATGCATGCGGTACAGCAGATAAAGGAAGAACGGCGCACCGAGCAGCGCCATGGCAATCCCGAGACGCAGTTCGCTGACGCTCGGCAAAATCCGCACGAGGCTGTCCGCGACGACCATCAGCAGCGCCCCGGCCAGCGCCGAAGGCAGCAACAGCGCCGAGGGTTGATGGCCGGTAAAAGGGCGCACGAGATGCGGAACGATCAGGCCGACAAAACCGATAATGCCGGCCACCGCAACCGAGGTCCCGACGGTCAGCCCGACACCCGCAACCGTGAGCCATTGCAGCCGGGTGATATTCACGCCCAGCGAACGGGCGGCATCCTGACCGAGGGTCAGCGCATCGAGGGCGCGGCCGGTTGCGGCAAGAAACAACATGCCGACAGCGACCAGGGGTGCGGCAAGCCAGACGTCGTGCCAGCTGCGATCGGTCAGCGCGCCCATCAGCCAGGTGACAATCTCGGCGGTGGCAAAGGGCGTCGGGGCGAGACTGATCATCAACGACGTCAGCGATCCTGTGAGGCTCGACAACAGCACACCGGCCAGGGTGAACAGGATGATGCTGCCCGAGCGTCCGGCGAGCAACGCCAGCAGTGCCATGCCGATACCCGCGCCCGTGAGAGCAAAGGCAGGCAGCACCCAGGCGGTGGCCGCGACGCCGAAATAGAGCGAACAGACGGCGCCAAGGGCGGCGCTGCTCGACACGCCAAAAATGCCGGGGTCAGCCAGTGGGTTGCGCAAATAGCCCTGCATGGTGGCGCCTGCCATCCCCAGAGCGGCGCCGATAATCGCCCCCAATAGCGCGCGCGGCAGCCGTAACTCCATCATCACCAGCCCGGCGAAATCATCCCCCAGCCAGGCGCCGGGAGAGACCCAGATCTTGCCCGCAGCCAGGGACAGGATCATGGCCAGCACGAGCAGTACCAGCAACAGGCTATTGAGCCGCCATCCTGCGGTCATCGCGCGATCACTTTCCGGCGTGCGGCCGCCAGCGTGCCCGCAGCATCGATCAGCGCCGGCCCGGCACAATTGAGCAAGCGTCCCGGATAATGGGCAATCGTGATGGTCCGGGACAGCTTGGCAAGGACCGGATGGGACAGCTTGCGGTCCTGAGGGTTCCAACCCTTACCGGCGCGGTTCGGCGCGTTTGAGAATAGCACCTGCGGCGGCCGGGCAACCAGGAGTTCGAGCGGCAGAATATCCCATTGGGCCAGGCCATAAGTGGCGCTGATATTCTCAAAGCCGGTCCGGCGCATCAGTTCGCCGGGCAGCGTATCGGCGCCGGGAACCAGGCCACCGCTGCGCCAGATCAGCGCCGGGATGCGGTTATTGTCATCCGGTACGGCATCAGCCAGCGCGCGGGAAATGGCGGCGTTGAGCCGGATCCCCTGCTCGGGTTTGCCAACCGCGCCCGCCAAGGCCCGAATTTGCTGCTGACTCTCGGCGACGGACTGCGGAATCGAAAGCTTGATCAAGGGAATGCCCAATCGCTCGAGCGCAAGACTCGTCGCCGGAGACACGATCGTACTGGCCACCACAACATCCGGCTGCATCGCCAGTATCTCT
Organism: Parasphingorhabdus sp. W113; assembly: GCF_055693205.1. Classification (NCBI taxonomy): domain Bacteria; kingdom Pseudomonadati; phylum Pseudomonadota; class Alphaproteobacteria; order Sphingomonadales; family Sphingorhabdaceae; genus Parasphingorhabdus; species Parasphingorhabdus sp. W113. The sequence continues at coordinate 122,141 of NZ_CM146328.1, forward strand.
TCCGCCGTGCCCGCGGTTGCCGGAAATTTCAGCGCCTGTTTGAGCGGTATCGATGTCGCGCGCGGATCATGGGAATAGTGGCTGATCGCGGCAATTTGATCGGGGCTTGCGAGGTGCATGAGCAGCGCATCAGCGCATGGATTGATCGATACAATCCGTCGCGGCCGCTCCGGCAGCGGCGCTGTTGAAACCTGCATCATATTCCGGGCATCGGCGAGATGCGCTGGCCACAGCAGCAGGCCGAGGCAGAGAATGGCCAGGCTTATCTGTTTGGCAAACATGGCATCCTCCCCCTCGGTTTCCGTTTTACCTTATCGGTTCTGGCTTTCCGGCCAGGCCGTTCTCAATAGCGCAATCTGATTCCCGCAAAGGCCGACCGGCCAGCGGTGCCGAACTGGAAAATCGTTTCATAATCTTCATCAAACAGATTTTCGACCCGGCCGTAAAGCTCGATCCTGTCGGTGATCGGCATCGCGGCCCGCAGATCAACCAGCACATAGCCCGGCGTCGGCGTCGTAGTGAACGCATTGTCAAAACTCGCGCTGACATGGGTAACGGTCGCGCCGGTTTTCAAACCGAAAGCCCAGTCATAGTCGACCGATGTGTTGACGCTGTGGCGCGGCCGCCGGGCCAGGGCCCGCCCGGTGTCGCGGTTTTCGGCATCGATCAGGCTATAGTTAGTGGCAATCGTCAAGGCCGCCGTCGGCCGCAGGGTAACGCCCAGCTCAACCCCTTGGGCCCGCGCCCGGCCGACATTGTCATAGGTGCCGAAGGGCCGGTCGGTGCAGATGCCGGTCTGGACCGGACAGCCGATAAAGTCGATCAGGTTGCGGCTGTTGCGCCGGAACAAGGTCGCGCTGAGCTCCAGCTTGCCGTCGACCAGCAGCTGGGTGACACCGGCGTCCCAGCTTTTCGCGCTTTCCGGTTGCAACAATCGATTGCCAAAGTCGCTGAACAGCTGGAACAGGGACGGCACGATAAAGCCTTCGCCATAGCTCGCGCGAAAGGTCGTGTTGCCCGCATTGGGGCTGTATACGAGATCACCGGAGAAGGTTGTTTCGCCGCCGAAACTGCTATGATCATCATAACGCGCGCCGACATTGGCGGTCAGCCCCTCGAGCGGTGATATCTGCAATTGCCCGTAAAAGCTGGTCAAACTCGCATCCTGGACGGGTGTCACGCTGCCGAAGCTGGTGGCGCTGAAGCTCGATCTTTCGGCTTCGGCTCCGAAGGTGGCGCCGAAGACATCGGATATGGCGATGATTCCCTGATATTCGACCCGTTCATTCTCGCCTTGTGATTCAAATGTCTGAAAATCGAGATTGAAATTGTCGCGGCGGATATCGGTATAGGCAAAGGCGAAGCGATTGCGAAACCGGCCATCCCACAGCGCCAGGTTGAGCCCGGCATAACCGACAAATTCCTCGGTCTCGCTGGTCTCCGGTGTGTCGCCAAACTGGAAGGTCGGGGTGAAGCCGTCAATATCGGTCTTGCCGTCGGAATAATAGCCGCGCAGATCAACCGACAGGGCGTCATTCAATGTGACCCTGACCTTTCCGTTCGCGCCGAAATTGCGGTAGCCATCCGGCTCGACGCCGCCGCGGTCGGCATTAAAGGCGGAGAATCCATCGGTTGTGAAATAACCGGCACCCAGGCTCGCGGCGACCGGTCCAAAAGCACCCGAGATATTGCCGACCAGCTGGGCGGTGTCGCGGGACCCATATTCGGCGCGCGCGTTGATCTGGAGATCCTCCGTCGGTTCACGCGTGATGATGTTGACCACGCCGCCAATCGCCTGACTGCCCCAGATCACGGATTGCGAACCGCGCAGCACTTCGATGCGCGCGATGTTGCCGGTGAGCAGATTGCCAAAGTTGAATCCGCCGCCGGGCGAGGCCGGATCGTTGATCTTGACGCCGTCGATCAACGCCGCGGTCTGGCTTGCATTGGCGCCGCGGATATTGACGGCGCTGACTGTTCCAACACCGCCATTGCTGTTGATCGTCACGCCCGGAACAGTGCGCAGCAGATCGGTGACGGTGACGCTTTGAACCCGCGCGATCCGGTCGGCGTCGAGGACAGAGACGGTTTGTCCGGTCTGCGACAGATTCTGTTCGGCGCGGCCGGCGGTGACAATGATGATGTCGTCCCCTTGCGCAGCTTCAGCGGTTTCAGCGAGGACAGGTGGCGCCAACAGCAATGCTGCCAGTGGCGTAACGGAGAGAGTGGATAGATATGGGTGCACGATATTTCCTTTTTGACAATCATTCAAAAAGGCCACGCATATCGGCGCTCGTGGAGTCCCCACATGCGCAGCCCGAAGTTAATCGTCGCCACGCGAGGAAATCCTCGATCATCTGGCACACCCCGTCCACATGATAGAACGACAGCTACCGGCAGGTCTCCTGGCTCTCGGGTCATCGCATGATCCATCCCCTTCCCGGATTGCATAATCCAGTGGGCTATGACGGATCGGCTCACCAATCACAGTTGCGGGGGCAGCTTCGGATAGGATCCTGAAGGACCGTTCCGAATTCCCTTTTGATCCCGTCTCCGGGAACCTGTAGCAATCCGTTGGATAAGCGGATCACGGTTCTGGGGCAAGGGAAAACTGGTTTGGGTCAAGCCGGGCCGTGAGGATAAACCCGCACCCGGCGATCCCCTTTCAGGCTGGCTTTGCAGCCTCATCCAGACCGGAAAAGGCCAGCGTGTCCAGAATCGCGGGGTCAATGCCGGGACCAGATTGGGTCACGACGCGATCCTTTCGGTCTGAGCGGCCGGTATCTTGTGCCATGCCCGGGCGCTGTCATAGATGAAGCGCTCGCGGTGGATCCGGTCTCCAGACCATTGTTGCAGTGCAATTTCTTCCAACCGTCTGGTGGTGCCGGTCTGGTCCACCATATCGAAAGTCCAGCCAATCACGACATGGTCGCTGTCGACCAGAACCGGTTCCGGCGGATGGGCCCGCATTGCCTGGATATTGGCCGAGGCCTGCTGTTCATGATCGATCAGGGCATAGCGGCCGACGCGTGGCGGATGGTTGTTTTCCTGCATGCTGGCATCGGCGTGATAAAAATCCTTGATCGCGCCGACATGGTCGCCGGAAACGACTCGGTCGACAAAATTCTGCACGTGATTTCTGGAAGGCATCGGGGGACTCCTTTTGGGGTTGGGAAAGGGCTAGAGATTGAACACACGGCGGGCATTGCCGCTAAGAAAGGCTTCGGTCTGGTCTGGGGTCAGATCCAGAGCGGCGATATTTTTGAGGCATTGCACCGGCGACAGCATCGGCCAGTTGGTTCCGAACAGCACGCGATCAGCGCCGAGTCCTTTCATGTAGGTGACGAAATCCGGGGGGAGTCGGTGGGCCGCATAAGCCGAAGTATCGACATGAAAATTCGGAAATTTGATCGTCATCGACAGCAATTCGTCGATCCACGGAAAGCCGACATGGCCGCCGACCACAACCAGCTCCGGAAAATCCAGCATCACATCCTCGAGATAGGGGATGAGCCGACCGGTTTCCGACCGGCGCAGCGGACCGGTATGGCCGATCTGGGTACAGAAGGGCACGCCGAGATCGATACAGGCCGCATAAATCGGATAATAACGCCGGTCATTGGGCGGCAGATCCCAGAGCCACGGCACGATCCGGACACCGACAAACCGCTTGCCATCGACCAGCGCGCGCAATTCGCGCACCGATTCCATCGGCCGTGTGAGATCAACCGTCGCGAGACCGCGAAATCGGTCGGGGGCGGCATCAATCTGGGCGGCGACCTCGCTATTGCTGATCAACGATCCCTGCGGGCCATGCCAGGCCGACAAGAGCGCAATGTCAATATCCGCAGCATTCATGGCTTCCAGCGTAGTGGCGGGATCGGGCACCAAAGGCGCGTCATCCTGACTGGTCCAGCGGCGCAGCGTCGCCAGCCATGGCGCAGCCGCCATCCGCTCGGTTGTAATCTGTGCCCAGACGTCTATCGCTCCCATGAAAGCTCCTTTGGAATAAACTACACATATGTAGTATAATCCTGTTAAAGGAGAGTCAACAGGCAGGAGAAGCATCAGTGTCGGCTTCACAGCATCGTCTTTACTTTTTGTTGCAACGCAGTGCGCATGCGCTGAAGAAAGAGGCCGATGCCGCTTTGGCAGAAGCCGGCGGCATCACGACGGCGCAGGCGGCCGTGATCGGGATATTGGTCCAGGAAGGCCCAGCGTCACAAAAATTTCTCGCCGACCGGCTGTTGCAAAGGGAAAGTGCGATCACCACGATGGCCGATCGTCTGATCAAGGCGGGTTATGTTCTGCGCGAACGGTCACCAACCGACGGCCGCGCCTGGATATTGCAGGTCACGCCCGCAGGCCGCGCAGCGCTCGACGCCATCCGCGCGCCGTTTCAGGCGATCAACACCCGCCTCGATACCGCCTTCGAAGATGTCGACATGGAAAAACTGGCATCCGGCCTGCACAAATTGCTGGATGATTTTGGTCACGCGAAAACAAAGGCCGGATAGCGGGTGGGGCTGATACAAGCGGTGAGTGTGACTTTCGGTTGCTTCAAAGGACAGTCTGGTGGTCGTTCATTCTATAATCGAGATTGCCAGGCCGCAGGCAAGAGCTGGTTGTGGCAAATATCGCCACCCGTTTTTGTGTGAAGCTTGGATCGAAAAAAGAAGAAGCCAATGGTGCGCTTAGAGGAACCACGTTTGGTCACTAACTACTTGTTTTTAATTGGTAATGTTGTGAGTGATTTTGGTCATGCCCCCACTGATGCCCCCAGCAATTTATGGCCCATCGGGACCCCATAATGGCATTTATCTCATTGAATTATATAAATAATAATCTGTTCGATGCACAAGTTATGAATCCCGCTCGTTTGTTTTCAATAACTTAGCTATTTTCTTGCCCCCACGAGACGCTCAATGACAGAAAATAACTGTCAAATTTTCGGCTCGATGACTCACCACCGCACGCAATGTAAAATGAAACCTAGAGCGCGCGGATAGCGCGCTCGAAAACGCCCGGAAAATCGCCATTGTGAATATCTCCCAGCGCAGAGCGCGCTAATGGCGCGCTCCAAAAACCGCAGAAAAGCTTGATGCACCCGTGCGTGAGGTGTGTATCCATTTTGCTGCCTCGGTGCGAAGCATCGCGGGCAATATTCTGATCCAGAAAACCGTGTCCAATTGCGTCGGTGATTCTTTTGTAGTTTGGACACCCTGAACAGGCTTCTTGCCGGCGGCTTTCTCTAGTTCCATACGCTTGGACTCAGACGCTTCGGCGGCGTGATCCTAAAATATTATTGCCAAACTTTGAGGCAACTTGAATCACCAAACTGCAGCACTCTGGCTATCAAAAAAGGTATAGCCCTTTTTGGTACCGGATGCCCTTTGATACTTTGCTAAAAGTCCATCAAGACCTCGTAGTTTTTGCTCATCGGGTTGATGGACGCCAAAATACGCGTGTTTCGCAGCAGATTCGAAAATGGCACGGTAAATATGTGCGTCGTTTTCGTCTGCGCTGTGGCCGTAAACGAATATTGAGGCGGCGCTGTTCCTCAATGTATTATAACAAAACCGAAGATAAGCGACTGAGTTGATCTTCTTCATTTTTTGTGCACTTGTACCTTCCGCAACGTACACTGGAAGTCGCTGCTGGTTCTGAATAGTATCGGTGATGGTAGAAATCACACCATCACCAATGTCCACCGCCTTCATAGTCTCACCCTCACCATCATCAAAAAGGTGGAGGCCACCATGTAAATTGAATAAATGGCAATATGCGCTTTCGGAGAATGGTCCGATGAAACGTCCGGTATGTGCACCCAATCCAAAGCCGTCGCGGAGCAAGCGCTTCTCAAGATTAACCCAATAAAGCAAAAGGTCATAGTTCAATGAGAAGACAGTTACGAAATTGGCCAAAAAATTACCACTAGCCAAGACCCGCGAGCGGGACAGCTTGCGGCGCACCACAACCTCTTCACCATCAATAATCCCGTGAACCTCAAAGACCGACTTGGCTAAATCCAATCCTACTACCGAAATATCCTTCTTCATCTGTCCGTGCTCCTATGCTGGCGGCATCGCCACCTTCAATATACCAGCCCGAACCGGCTGGCGGTGCACGCCGTCCACTGCATCAAAAGCGGACGTTAGAAATTACTGGAATCTGCGCTATAGTTTTTCTTGAAAAACATTTGTCAAAACATCGAGAATTAAGATGCATTTTTTACCACATCGACCGATGTCGGAATCAAATTTACGCACATCTGACAGCTTCCGGCATTATGACATCAAGGTCTCGCCGACATCCAACAAAAAACAATACAAAAAGGGCTGACACCCACTACGTTGTTGACTTAAAGTAAACTTATGCTCCAGAGATGCTCCTGCTATATGAAGGATATGCGATATGTTGATGGCCAAACGCGCAATATTGGGACTGCTGTTTTGCATTTTTATCTTTGCCGTATTCGTTCTGAAATGGTCCGTTACACCGGTGCGTTCAGACCAATCGACTCCTGATCCGGCGATGGTGCATGCCAATGTTACGGGATCGCAGGCGGTTCAATTGCAGGAGGCATATTTCGAGCATAGTGGACTGAATTTACACTATGTCGAAGTCGGGACAGGCGAGACCGTGATATTCCTGCACGGCTTCCCATCCTATTGGTTCTCCTTCCTGCGTCAGGTTGAAGGATTGAAAAATGACTATCACGTCGTCGCGGTCGATGGTTTGGGTGCCGGAAAATCGGATGCACCGTTGGCGAGTGAGCCTTATAAACTTGAGGCAATGGCAGAGCATCTTAATGCCCTAATTGATCATCTGGGTGCGAAGAAAGTGCATCTGGTGGGGCATGACTGGGGATCGGCCTTTGCCATCGGATTTGCGCAGCGTTACCCGGATCGCGTCATCTCGGTAACCGGCGTTGGGGCAACGTCGCAGAATGTCAGCCTGCATGTTCTGGAGACAGATGAGAAGTCGCGTGAAACGGCGAAATATGTCGAGAGCTTCAAGAGCGCCAATCCGGCGCTGATTGTTGCGCTTGGAGGGGACAAGGCGGTTTATGATGGGGCCTATAAGCCTCTAGTTGAATCGGGCAAGCTTACCAATGAGGAAGGCGAACTCTTCCGAGCTGCTACGGGCGATCCCAGACGGATAAATGCCCATATAAATTGGTACCGCGCCAATTTACCTAGCCCAGACGAAATTTCCGAAGGAGACTTCTGGCCTTCACGAGAAGCGCGGGTAACTGTTCCTGCGCTGTATATCTGGGGAGAAAATGACCAGATTTATAGCCAGCCAGCGGTCGATCGGATGATGAGCCTATCCGACGATGCAGAGCTGCTGATGTTTCCGGAAATCGGTCATTGGCCGCATGTACGCAAGGCGGATGAAGTTACCGCTGCAATCCTCAAACATATCATCGCAGCATCAACTACTCCCTAAGCTGCTGCCCCCACAGCCGCTAACTAATCTTCCAAGGCGTAGGCGATAACATATCCGCCTTTGCCATCCCGTTGGCTTTGGGAATCGATATATTCATTTGTGGAAGGGTCCCGTGGGTAACGCCATGTCGGATTTGGAACAGTGACAATCAGATACTGCTTACCGTCCCTTTGCGAGCGGTAGGTCATTGGCGTGGCGAGACCATTGCCGGGCAGAGGCGACTCCCATTTTTCCTCGCCTGTTCGGATATCATAAGCGCGAACCTTGGCATCCATTGTTGAGCTCAGGAAGGTTAGGCCGCCGCGAGTGGTGAGCGTTCCTGCTCGCACCGCTGTCCCAACATCATAGGGGATGCCCGAGCGCAAGTTGAACGGACCGGATTGGCTCATGTCTCCAGCGGGACGGCTCCACAACAATTCCTTGGTGTTGAGGTCCATCACGGCAATTTGCGACCATGGTGGTTCGAAACATGGAACCTGTGTGCCCAGACGCGACATGAATGGCTGCGGATAGCCATAGGCCTTGATCTGGCGAATGTCATAAGGATCGTTGGGATCGGCATCACCCAATTTAGGCATCGGGTCATCCGGGTTCATTCTGACCGCGGGGTGACCTTCACCGAGCAGCAAAGCGGCAAGAGGTCCAGCCTCTGCAACTTGCTCTGGGGTGACCATGATCAGGCGATGGGCGAGCATCATCGGCGCAGCAATAAGCAAGCCATTGTCAGCATCAACCGATACACTACCCCAATTGAACCCACCAAAGTTTCCGGGATACAGCATGGTGCCTGTCTGGGTGATACCAGTAGCAAGAGATGGCGGCGTATACATGCCCTTATAATTCATCGTGCGATATTCGATCCGGCAAACCAACTGGTCGATCGGCGTCAGGCCCCACATATCTTTTTCATAGCGATAAGGATGAAAATTCGGCAGCGGTGAAGACGGCTGTGTTGGGGAGAGATATGCACTCTCTACGCCGCCCGTTTGCGGCGCTGGTTTTTCCTCGATCGGATGGACAGGCGATCCGTCACGGCGATCCAGCAAGAATATATCACCCATTTTCGTAGGAACGGCGACAGAAGGAACCATTTCCCAGTCACGTTTCACATCTACCAGCACGGGCTGCGCGGGAACATCATAGTCCCAGATGTCATTATGGACGGTTTGATATTTCCATTTGGCTTTGCCGGTTTGCGCATCAATCGCCACGACCGCTGAGGAATATTCATTGTCGAAATCCCTGCGCGCGCTGCCAAAATAGTCTGGGGATGCATTGCCGGTCGGGGCGTAAATTAGGTCCAGTTCGGGGTCATAGCTCATGATCGACCAAGCATTAGGAGTACCCGGTGTATAGGTTTCTCCCTCCGCCGGTGCGTCATTGTTGCCTGGATTACCCAGATCCCATGCCCACGAAAGTTCACCGGTCATGGCATTGAAAGCGCGCACTACGCCGGAAGGCAGGCCAAGATCCTGAGAGTCCGCAACCTGGCCGCCAATGACCAGATTATCGCCCGCTACCAATGGCGCGGAGGTTACCCAATACTTGAATCTTTCGTGATCGCCCAGGCCTTCCCACAGATTGACAACACCATTTTCTCCGAAGTCGGTACATGGCTTGCCGGTTGCAGCATCCACAGCGAGAATGGTCGCGTCGACCGTCGCGGTGACCACGCGTTTCTTGCATTGACCTGTATAGCTCTCGGGCGCTTCATGATATCCGACGCCGCGACAGGTCCGGGCATATTGATTTTCCATCGGCGGCTTGATGCCAGAATCATAACGCCAGATTTCCTCGCCAGTCGTATCGTCAATCGCCATCATGACATTGCGCGCCGCGCATAGATACAGGACACCATCGATGTTGAGCGGGGTCGCCTTGAAGTCTTCCTCTACACCTGTCCGGTACCGCCAGACCTCCTTCAGGCCGCCAACGGTTTCGAGATTAATGTCTTCCACAGTCGCGAAACGCGTGCCGCCTTCTGTGTTGCCATAGTGCCGCCAATCATCGGATTCGGCGACTTTGCTATCGGCGCGAACCGTTCCGGTGCTATTCTGCACATAGCTCGGAATGCTGGTAACCAGAAGCAGTGCGACCGATGCAAGCGAGGGCGCTCCGACCCACCAGTTACTGGGAGGTGCCGACGGTTCTGTCGTTGAATCTTTATCCGCCACTTTGGCCAGTGTTTTTCTGTACCAAGGCGTCAGGAACCATATTCCAAACCCAAGCCATGTCGCAAGACGCGGCAGCAGGGATAGAAAATCAAGCTCCGCTTCAAACAGCGACCAGATCAGAGTGACGACCAATAGTGCTGCATAAAGCTTCGGCGCTTTTGGATTGCGCCTGATGACCAGATAGGTGACTGCCAGCGTCGCGATGCCCGCAAGGATATAATAGGGGCTGCCGCCAAGGTAGACCAGAAATCCGCCGAGCAGCGTCAGGACCAGTCCCATCAAACCAAGCAATATGATGAAGACCCAGTGCAGAACCTTTGAAATGATCAATTCTTCTCTCCCTTCCGGCAACATCCAAGCCGAAATCTATGGCGGTCAAAGTGGAAAAATGGATGATCCGCCGTCAAGTACAATGCCCTGACCTGTCATGAAATCACTCTCCAAGGAAGCCAGAAAGACTGCAACCCCTTCCATGTCATCCAGCTCGCCGATCCGGCCAATGGCGGAGCGCCGACGTGCTGCATTCTGAAAAGCCTCACTCGTATCAAGTGACATTTCGGTTTCGATGAAACCCGGCATAATGGCATTGACGCGGATGCCGGCTTGCCCCAATTCGACGGCAAGCGCTTGTACCAATCCGCGTACAGCTGCTTTCGTTGTGGAATAGCCAGCTGCCATGCCGGTGCCGCCCAATGCGGCGACTGATGATGTCACGATCAAACGACCCGGAATTTTTCTTTCCATCATATGGGCGGTTACAGGCTTCCAGGTTTGAATGACGCTCATCAGGTTGAGGTCGATTGTATCAAGCCAGGTCTGTCTGTCTGTCTGATGTGAAAAGCCGCGATAACCAGTACCGCCGGCATTGGCGAAGCAACTGTCGATCTTATCATAGCGATCCAAGGTTTTCTCGAAGGCCTCGGCAATTTGCGCTTCATCGGTAACATCACAGGGGTAGGCTTCGACCTCGGCGCCCATTGCACGAAGCTCTTCAACCGCAACGCGATTTTTGTCCTTGTTGCGGCCCCAGATTGCGATTTTGGCGCCATGCTTCACCAGCCCGCGACAATAGGCCAAGCCGAGCCCTCCATTTCCGCCAGTAACGACGGAAACGTGATCCGAAAGATCAAACATCATTTTGCTAAATTCCTTCTACTCAATACCGTTATTCTTGAAATTGCGTGATGAAACCATCGCATCCGTGGGTGCAGTCTGCAGCCCAATCAGGTTACCATCAGGGTCACGCCCGAACATGATTTGTCCGCCATCCATCGGGCCGGGTTCCGTCACAACTTTACCGCCCGCCTTGACGAACTGTTCGCGAGCCAACTTCATGTCAGCAACATCAAATACGATCATGTTATAGCCGTGCGCATCAATTGGGCGTGGCTTTTCAAGGTCTTTGGTTGGGTGGCTATGGAACTGAAACATCTCCAGCTCCAGATTTCGAACCTGAAACCAGGCTGCTTCTGTCACGCCGCCTTTTAGACCGCTGACATTGTCACCTTCTTCACTCGACGATCTCGTGAATGCCCATTCACCGCCGCGACGCGGGGAAGGTTGATCAAGAAATACCGAATAAAATTTAACCAAACGATCAAGATCGGGAGAAGCAAGTGACACATGCCTTATACGGTGCTGGTTTTTCGGCGGTTTGGGCAAGTTCAGCTTGGAAATGTCCACATGTTCAATCTCGGCAATCAAGCCGTCAAAATCTCGTGAATAGGCGTAATAGACCGGATTTTTGGGATTGAGTTGCTGCATTTCTTTAGCGCCCATATGTTTGGCACCGCCAGCAAGAAATTTTTGATAGGATTCGGTTTCCTGCACAACCTGATAACAGACATGCATGATGCCGGGGCCCTGAACTTCCATATGCGGGGTGGCCTTTGCTTCATCGGAAGGGTTCATAAATGACATGAACCGCACCTGCGCATTTACGCTGCGCATCATCCGTGTGTCAGCTTCGACACCCGAACGACCAGCAATTTGATCAAACAAAGGATTGCCGGTGATTTTCGAGTCGTCGACGAGCTTCAGGTCTACTGCGTTCCGATAAAGTTCGATCGTTTTATCAAGATCGCTAACCGAAGCACCAACATAACTTACGCCTTTAATGACGGAATCTTCCGGTAATTCTGAACTGCCTGAAATTCGTGCGCAGGCCGATAGCAGCAGCGCAGCGCATAAACCCAGATGGGAAAGTTTCATTCCTTTGTCTCCATTTCAGACCGCAATTAGGGCCAAACTTGATCTGGCTGCATAGCTGTCGAAATTGCAAGCCTAGCCACCATGATGATTTTTACCACCTACCCTTCAAGTATACTTAAAGTCAATATAATGCTTTTCAATTCTCTATATATCGGTATATGGCGCGCATTATGTGGACTAAAGGTTCACAAATATGTTTTTTGATGGGAGGAATGAATCGATGTCTAAGCAATTGAATATTCAGAATATATTTCTAGCAGGGGTCAGTAGCCTAGCCCTATGTGGAGTCTCCGGGACCGCGCTGGCTCAGGAAGTTTCCGAGGCGGCCGACTCGGATAGCAATGTCATTATTGTCACCGCATCCAAGCGCGAAACGACGTTGCAGGAAACACCGATCGCAGTGTCTGTTACCACCGCTGAACAGATTCAGGATTCGCAAGTGCGAGATCTGATCGACATTCAAACTCTTGTTCCGTCTCTGCGCGTTAGCCAGAGCAGCCTGTCTTCAAATGTTAACTTCATCATTCGTGGATTCGGTAACGGCTCCGCCAACCCAGGAATTGAACCCTCAGTCGGCGTGTTCATCGATGGCGTGTATCGCTCTCGGTCGGCCTCGCAAATTGGAGACCTTCCGAATCTGCAACGTGTCGAAGTGCTAAACGGGCCGCAGTCTACTTTGTTCGGCAAGAACGCATCTGCCGGTATCATCAGTGTCGTGACCCAGGAACCACAATTCGAATTTGGCGGCTCGGCGGAACTATCATACGGCAACTATAACGCTATCGTTGCAAAGGCAGATATCACCGGGCCGATTAGCGATACTCTGGCATTCAGTCTTGCTGGCAATATTAATAAACGAGACGGTTACATCCGTGATGTTGTGATAAATAGCGATATCAATGACCGAGACCGCTGGGGTGTCCGCGCGCAGTTATTGTTTAAACCCAGTGATGACCTGAGTTTCCGTTTGATCGCTGACTATGACAAACTTGATGAGGTTTGCTGTGGGGCGGTCAATATTGTCGATGGCCCTTTAGGCGGGGTACTACAGTTTCTTGGCGGACAAGTCATTTCGAACGAACCTTTATCACTCCTCAGTACGGTGAATTACGCTCCGGAAAACAAAATCGAAAATTACGGCATTTCGCTGCAATCCAATTGGTCGATGGGCGATATCGATCTGACCGCCATAGGAGCCTATCGCCGTTCTGATGGCTTTGCCAATCAGGATAGCGATTTCACCAGCCTGAATTCCATTGGTGTCAACATCAACACGGTCGACATCAACACATATACGGCGGAGATACGAGCGGCTTCTGATTTTGATGGGCCCCTCAATTTTCTGATTGGCGGCTTCCTATTTCATGAGGACATCGACAGAGGTGCAAGGTTTGAAAACGGACCAGATTTCGTCCGCTTTGCCAACGCCGTTTCTGGCGGCGCCTATAGTGCGGTTGAACCCACGCTGCGCGCTTTGATCCCTAACATTCCGGCCGGAACATTCGGCGGTGTTGGTCAAGGCCGTATCCTTGACATGCAATATCAAAACACAGCCTTTTCGGTCTTCGGTCAGCTGGATTTTGACATAACCGATCGCCTGACCTTTACCGTCGGCGGCAACTATACGCATGACAAAAAAGAAGTGACTGCGAACAATGTCAGTACCGATGTCTTTTCCGGCATCGATCTGGTTCAGGCAGGCTTTAACCTCGCGATTTTCAATGGCGCAACACCGGCCCAGGCATCAGCGCTGGCATCCAGTGCCGCCAATCCGTTTCTGGGACTACGCGGGCTTCAGTTTAATCCGCCTTATCTGAATTTCCCTAACGCGGTAGAAGATGGTCGCACCAAAGACAGCGACTTTTCTTACACTTTCCGTTTGTCCTATGATGCCAATGACAATCTTAGTCTATATGCGACTTACGCCACCGGATTTAAGGCATCATCTTTCAACCTGTCCAATGACACCCGCCCGATCGCGGCGGATTTTATTCCCGGTTCGCCATTTGGATCCCCACCACCGGCGGCATCTCCCATTCGTGATGCCGGTCTGGCCGTCAACAATCTGACAACCGGATCCCGTTTTGCCGGGCCAGAAGAGGCGGAAGTTTATGAAATTGGGGTCAAAGGTAGCTGGGATGGCTTATCCGTCAACCTGGCGCTTTTTGACCAGACGCTGAAAGGTTTCCAAGCCAACGTATTTACCGGAACTGGCTTTATCCTAGGCAACGCTGAGGAGCAGTCGGTCAGAGGATTTGAACTAGATGCGATTATATCGCCAATCCCGGAACTGAATTTCACAGCTGGGGTATCCTATCTGGACTCCAAATTCGATCGCTTCACTGGCGGTAACGCTTTATCGCCAACCTTTGGGGTCGTGCCAACCGATTTGTCGGGCCAGCGCCCGGCAGGCGTTCCCAAATGGTCAATCGCGGTTGGCGGCACATATGCCCACGAACTTGGTGGTGGGAATAGCCTCAAATTCCATGCGGACTATCTGATGGAGAGCAATGTCCAGATTTCCCTGGGCGCTCCGCAATTCCGCCGTGCTGTTGAAACACTGAATGGCTCGATCACCTTCGGCATGGAAAACGGTTTGGATTTTTCTGTGTGGGGACGCAATATTACCAATAATGCTTACACAACTCTTATCTTCCCAAGTACGGGACAGCCCGGGTCACTATCAGGGTATCGGAATCAGCCGCGCACCTATGGCGGGTCTTTTCGGTTCAAATTTTAATCCCAACTATCTCCCGGGATAACTTTGGGCGGGTGAATTTATTCATCCGCCCTTCTTTTTAGTGACATCAGATGATTGTTGTTGGTTGCGATCGGTTCTTTTCAGTTTCGTTTCTGCCACGGAAACACCGTATCGCACGCCCATCATACCGCCCATCATCATGGATACCGTGAGGTCCTCGATCTTTTGGCGATCCATCTTGCTTCGCAGCAAAAAATCGCCTGCCGATGCAGGCAGACCAAAAGAAATATCAGTACTGGCTATCGCTACATCCATCGGAATATCAAAACTGTCTGACACCAGTTGTGCTAGATATTTCACCGCAGCTTCGCGCCGATAATGAGTTGGATCCTGTGTATCTGATATATTTGGATAAGCCTGTAGCTTTTCGATGATCAGGCCACGCTCTTCGATATAAGACAGATATACTCTGGTTATATTGCGAACCAACTCCTCATAGGTTTCGGCCTTTTCAGCGGCTTCCGCCTGCTGGTTCCGAAGGCTGGTGAATTCGCGATCAAGCAACTCTCTCAGCAGCTCCATCTGACTGCCAAAATATCTGTACATGAGAGTCTTGCTGACATTGGCCTTTTGACCAATCACTTCCAAAGACAATTGCGACACGCCGTCTTCGGCAATAAGCTCAGCAGCACTGTCGAGTATCATCGACCGGCGAACTTTGCGGTCGAAACGTTGTTGTGGTTTTTCCTTCGATTTTCCCATTTGGGACCGCTGCCTTTTTCAAAAACTTTTGCCTCAATAACAGTTTTTGAGATTTGACCTAGACCAAATTAATGGTGTTCGTTTTGGTAAATACTCACGATAAGCATAAAGCGGATCAATTATACTCAAGTCGCCATAGCCTTCATGCTAACATCCGCTTTTGGGATAAGGCGGAATCCGTCGGAACGTCTGAAATTGGGGCGCAAAACGGACAGGTCAATGTTTGGGCCGTTTACGGACTGTCTGGTTGGAACTCGGATATTCAACAAAGCTGACATCTGGCTGGTACTAATCGGGGACATATCATCTCGCTTTGTTGAATTTCCACTTTAGGTGTAAAAACGGACATCAGATTTCTCCCATTCATACACGATTTGGGATTTTCAAAACGGCGTGCTTAACTGTGTTGCACTTCCAGGATTTTCAACTTGTGCCAACTTGCCCCTGTTCTCAGGATGTCGACGGTTTGATCATGCAATTTTTCAGGTGACAGATCTGCATCTTGTTGTCTCAAGGCTGCTGCCGAACGATCAAACCATGGGTCATATCTGCTATTGTCACGAACCCAGGACCATGCCTTTACCAGATGAGTACCATCAATTTGCGGCGTTAGGTTGACAAATCCGTGTGATAATATTCGGTCTTTGTCTTCAGCTTGATAGAGATTTGAAGCCGCCATCTGCAAATTGTTGGTCTTGATGTGCTTGCTGACAAGCTCTCCAACAGCTCCGCCAAGGCCCTTGCCGAAAATGTCGATTGAAGCAAATCCCAGCTTTTTCAAGACAGCAATGATCGGATCGGCCAATTGCGTCAATGACAGGTCGCTTTCATCGGGTAGTTTAAAGGATGCGCCATGGCCGGGTAGGTCGAAAATCAAAATGGGTCTATCATTGGCATCAACCTCCGCTTGTTCCAGCATCTGCTTGGCGGATGCTCCAGCGCTATGGAGTATGACCAAGGGTGCCCCGTTTTTTGACTGATTCTGATATGCGTGGATCTGCCCAAATTCTATACTGAAGTATGTGCGTTGCCACGCAGCATTATCGGATGCGGCATACTGTGGCGGTTCAATATTTTGCAGCGGAAGGTTTTTGATCACTGACTGTAGCTTGTCTTTCTGAACCGAATAGCGCTGCTCAACGGGGAGTCCTGCATGCAGCAATTCCAAGCAATCGGGCAATCCTTGCACGATCAGATCATCCGCAATCGACACAACCGGGCTACCCTCCCAGCGCATCATCGTTGTGGGCACGTCCAGGCCATTCATATGGTCGCGGTTTTCGATATAAAAGGCTGTTTTATAAGCCTTTGCATAGTTTTCACCCGCCTGAAGATATCGGTTCATTACATCTTGGATAACATCTGCCGGTGGGACATCAAATTGTAGTTGGTCGGCGAGTTTTCCGGAATTCCAAGGGAAGGAAGCAAAAAGATCGCGGCACATGTCCCAATAGGTCAGAAGGTGGCTGCCATCTCTTTTGGGCATGACATCAGGGAAATATCCTTCCAGCATGACCGCCCGATCATCGTCAGACACATGGCCATTCGCATCCAGCATCAACAGGTTGATGCGCGCTGGATATTTTTTTCCAATTTCTATGGCGATTTGTGATCCAGTGGCGGCACCGTAAAGACAAAATTGCCCGATTCCGATGGCATCAATCGCCGCAATCAAATTGTCGGCATAATCGGTTATTGTCGGTTGATCACAATCGAAATCGTCAGAAAGACCATAGCCGGCGGTGTCAATCGCAAAGCAGGTGCAGATATCGGAAAACGCATTGATGGCAGGTATCATCGCCTCCGAACTTTGTGGCGACGGGTGCAATATGATCAGCGGTGGTCCTTCACCTGCCTGCCGATAATGGATCTGCTGACCATCTGGCAAAGTGACATATTTGCAAAGCATCAAACCACCCCCTCTTTCAAACGCACGTCCATTTCTTGCGTCATCGTTCGGCCAGCGAGAAAATAGTGCAAGCCCGCCCATAGTCCGAAGATCAACGAAACGATCATCAGCGACCATCTGAGAGACTCCTCACCATAGGTCGCCACAAACTGATCGCTAAGCCAGCCAGTGAGCAGCGGGCCAATTGCACCACCGATCAAATTTACGATCAGCAGAAACAGGGCCACCGCCATGGCGCGCATTCGAATATGCGAAATTGCTTGAATTGCAGCAAAAGAGGCAGGCCCCTGAAACACCCCGATCATGAACGCAGGTGCCAGCGCGACAGCCGCCAAAATGGCACTCTCGGTTCCAAAGACAATGATGAATAACGGCGTAGACACAAACATGGCAGTTGCTGGTATCCAACAATACCACCGCCGGTCTTTCCGGATCATCTTGTCGGTCAGGACCCCGGATGACAGCATGCCGATCAATTGGGAAATCCCCAGGCTCATTGCCAACCAGAATCCAACGTCGGTCAGGCTCATTCCGAAGGAGCGGATGAAATAGGATGGCAACCAGTTTAATACACCAAGATAGACGACTGTATATAGACCGGTGCCGAAGGCGATGTGCCGGTAGCTGGGGGAAGACATGAGCGTTTTAACGCATTGCCAAAAACCGGGAGCCTCTTCGGCTTCCTTGACATGATATTCGTCATCAGCACCGCCTCTTTGCGGTTCTTTTATCAACGCATAGGCGAGAAATGCGCAGATTATGCCAGGCAGGCCAAGCGCGATAAAGGCCACCCGCCAACTATATACCTCTGCTAGCCAGCTTGCCGCTATGAAACCCACCATGATACCCACCGGCGCGCCAATGCCATAGATGGACAGCGCTCTTGTGCGTTGTTCGGGAGGAAAATAGTCGGATATCATCGAATGGCTTGATGGCGTTGCACCGGCCTCTCCGACACCAACCAGAGTGCGCGCAATGGCCAATTGAATAAAGTTCTGAGCCAAACCGCTAGCCGCGGTCATCGCGCTCCAAACGGCAAGCGACACCGATATAATCAATTTCCGACTATGCCGATCCGCAAACCGGGCAAAGGGAATACCGAACAGAACATAGGATATCGTAAAAGCCGTTCCCATCGCGCCCAATTGCGTGTCGGACAGCAGCAAATCTTCTTTGATCGACGGCAACAAGACCGAGAGAACGAATCTGTCTACATAGTTGAACAAAGATATGATGAAGAGGAAAATCAGT
Source organism: Parasphingorhabdus sp. W113 (assembly GCF_055693205.1). Taxonomy (NCBI): domain Bacteria; kingdom Pseudomonadati; phylum Pseudomonadota; class Alphaproteobacteria; order Sphingomonadales; family Sphingorhabdaceae; genus Parasphingorhabdus; species Parasphingorhabdus sp. W113. The sequence goes on from NZ_CM146328.1 coordinate 140,601, forward strand.
GCGACCCGCGCACCCGGCACCATAATAGTTTTACTCATTTTCTCTCCTCCACGACTTCATCATTGATTGGCTTGGGCGCTAACTAGGATCAACCGCTACAACAGTTTTCCCGATATTCTCGCCTTGCGCCAGTTTTGCGAATAGAGCCGGTGCACCTGCCAGGCTCTCAGCCCGGTCCTCGATCACCGCCAGCTTTCCAGACTCGATCCATGTATTGGCCTGTGCCGCGTAGCTGTCTTGCTCCTGCATGAAATCATAGACGACAAGGCCCATGACTTTGGCGCGTTTGACGATGTAAATGGCGGGGTTTGGTCCCGGTGGCGGTGTGTTGCTGTTATATTGTGACGCTAGACCGCATAGAACTACGCGCCCATAATTGGCCAGATTCTGCAAAACCGTAGCAAGAATATCTCCGCCGATATTGTCATGATAGAAGTCAACACCATCCGGAAAGGCAGCAGCGATCTGCTCGGCTACATCTTCTGTTTTATAGTTGATGCAGGCGTCAAACCCGTATTTCTCAACCACCAGCTGGCATTTTTCATCCGAACCGGCAATGCCAACTACTTTTTTGGCACCCTGAATACGGGCCAACTGACCAACCGTCCCACCGACTGGTCCGGCAGCGGAAGATACAAGAACATTATCTCCGGTTTTGACCTCTGCAAGCTTGGACGTGCTCGCATAAGCGGTGAGGCCGGGCAGTCCTCCAACACCGAGATGAGTGGAAAGCGAAGAGAAGAGTGTCGGATCTATCTTGCGGGTCATGAAGGCGGGGACATTTGCGTGGGTCCGCCATCCAGTCTCTCCGACAATATAGTCGCCAGCTGCGAAGCCTTCCGCCTTGGATTCCAGCACTTCACCCAAGCCCATGCCCGGAATGAGCTCACCGACTTCAGGCGCAGGTCCGGAGATATGTCGCCCGCGCAATCGCGACAGGATATAGGGATCGATAGAAAGGTAAGCGACCCGCACCAGCATTTCACCATCCGCAATTGCGGGCATGTCCGTGTCCACCAGGTCAAAATGCTCTTTTGTGGGAGCGAGGTCGATTGGCTTGGCAAAAACTATTTGTTGCACCGTGTTCATAGTGTCTCCTGAAACTGAATATTTTGAAAGAATGTGGGAAATTTATTGCTCATGCTAACGCTTTCTCACCTAGCGCCAGCTTTGCCGCCTCACGTCCAGCGACTCGTCCAAATGTCACGGCCGTGGCCAATCCGATAGCGGGCAGATATCCCCATTCGGCTGGACCGGACACGCTTCGCGCAGCGCCTCCGCCGGCAAATAGATTAGGGATGGAACCGCCTACCTTGCGCTGCACCCGCGCCGACCGGTCGATGCAGAGGCCGCCTTGGGTGTGGAACAGCGCGCCGGTTACCTTGATCGCATAATATGGCGATTCCAGATTTCGTGTGCCCTCAAAATCTCTGCCAAGTCTGTCGACCGCATCTTTGGAGATATAGCTGGTCACATCGGTAAATGTCTCGTGTAATGAGTCTTTTGGCATGTCCATTTTTTGTGCAATTGCGTCGATAGTATCAGCTTTGCATCCCGTTTCGATCATGGCCTTGTGATCACGATATTCGCCAAAAAGTGCTGCCGTTTTGCAATGAATTTCGTGATCATAGATAATCCAAGCGGCTCCGCCCGGCTGGGCCAAAACGGTTTTGGTTTGGGTAGAAATGTTATCGAGTTCGTTTTCAAAACGCCGCCCATGCGCATTCACCTTGAAACCGCCTTCGATCATCAGACTATGTGGTACCCCAAAGCCGAATGGCGTTAATGTACCCACACCCTGATAAGAACCCAGATCAGCGATCTTCGCACCCAGAGCCTCGCCCCAGATCACAGCGTCGCCGCGATGATTTTCGGAACCGTGATAAACCGCATTGGCCATCTCCGGTATGAACTTTTCCACCATATCCTTGTTCGCACCATAGCCGCTCGAAGCGAGGATAAGAGCGTCGCAACCGACTTTCATTTCGCCATCCGGAGTATTGCAGACGACACCGACGATGTCCTTGCCATCGTTCACGATCAGGCTGGTGACGGCGGTATTGGTAACGATGTCAACGCCAGCTTCTGTCGCAGCCTTCATCAACATGGCGATCAATTCTTCGCCATTCCGGTTGGGTGTACCGTGACAACGGGCCACCGAATGCCCGTAACCAATCCAGCTTGTTTCAAGGGTAAAGTCGCATCCGACATCATCACATAGCCAGTCCATTGCAGGTCCGGATTCCTCGGCAAGAAAACGCACGAGATCTGCATCCGTCTCTTCGCGGGTTGCAGCCATGATGTCGTCAAAGAGAAGCGCGCTACTGTCTTCTATGTCCAACGTAGCTTGTTGTTTTGTTCCTGCAGCACAGATTAGCCCAATTGTCATCGCCGTCGAGCCAGCGGGAGAAGCGTCGCTTTCAAATATCGCAACCTGCGCGCCCTCTTTTGCGGCAGCAACAGCAGCGGTCAGTCCGCAGCCACCAGCCCCGACAATGCAAACCGGTATCGTCAGATCGAATGCTTCACCATCATGGCGGAGAATGCTCATGCGGGATGCATAGCTTTGAGAGCTTCTGTCTGCCTTGATAATTATCATGGTCGGAAATCCCGACAGAAGATCAATCTCTCTAGAGTTCCACCGAATTACATTTTGGCACTGCCCCTATGCTGGGTAAAATCATCTCGCCCGCCAAATTCCTGTATCCCTGGCAGGTCGGTTATCTCGCAATGTGTTGAGTCAGAGAAATCGATCATCCCCCGCCGCTTGAGCCACGAAAAGGCGCGGCTTATCGTTTCCACACTCAAGCCCAGATAGTCAGAAATATCAACTCGGGTCATGGGAAGGTCAATGATATTGCTCTGACCCCGCGGAGCCCCAGCGGAAAAGCGGGCCTGATTGGTTCGCAGATGCAGTAAAAACGATGCAACACGTTCATTGGCTGTACGCTGCCCGATCGTGTAAATATGGTCGTCCCGAGATTCAATTATATTCACCAATAATGTCTGGAAATGCTTGGCAAATTCTGGAGCAATCGCGACGGCTCTTTCCAGTACGGATTTTGGATAAGCTATCGCTTCAACTTCTGTGAGAGCAACCACAGAATTGGGATAGAGTGCAGTCGACGCACCGCCTATTATTTGTCTGGCGCCCATGAAAGCCAATATTTGTCGCCGCCCGTTTTTACCGTTGCGCGAAACCGACGCAGTGCCGGAGACCAAATCAACAATATGGGTAATAACCTGTCCTTCAGAGAAAAGTGTTTCCCCTTGTCTGAAACAACGCAACTCGCCTTGAGCAAATAAATCCGTAAGTTCAGGAATATGATTCGCCGCAATGGTCGCCAGCGCGCCTCTACCATTTTCCAAATTGCCGTTCACGTTTACCACTCCGCCATTCTTCAGCGCAATATCCGCGCGTGTCTTTTCAAAGGCAAGCCTCGATTCTATGAGCTGCGCGACCCTATCCTGTTTCCACGCCTCCCAAGACAATAGTCTCAGAAGACCAGAAGGCTTCGATAGTTGGCCGGGACGAGAAATCTGGGTGCTGTCGCACCAAACTGTCCGCGACACTTAACGATTCCGAGTATTTCCCGACGTATTTGCCAATATCGTCTGCGGCAATATTCCTCTGCTGGAAGGGGAAATTGGATAGTGTTTCGGAAATCGACGACGTTAGATGATATGCAGTCTGTGAATGGACGATCCTATATCATTGTGAAAATGTTTTTGATGGCAGCGGCCATGCAATGTTGAACTTTCATCCTAATTCCCGTCGAGAAAATCCTTCAGAATGGCAGCAACATCTTCGGTGACAACGTCGAGAAAACCATGATTACAAATGGGCAGATCATGTGTGCGTCCATTTCGCATCAGGGGGGCAGCGCGGTTGGTTTGTTCACGTAGGTCATCTTCCGGATTGAGCAAAAGAACAGGTTGGGTAAGCTCTGACAGCACCTGGGTCAGATTATAGTTGAAAGCAGCATCTACACCCCAAGAATATTTTTCTCCGGCTCTGATTTGTTCAGCAAAATGCTCCGTTATACTCTCCAACGTTTGGCGTTTGTCGCTCCACTGAACCAGCATATTCCATCTGTTCAAGAGATGACGGCCATCGGCGTGGAGCTCTTGTGACAGGTCGGCATTCTTGAATTGTTCAATCTCGCTCTCAGTCAAGATAGGGGTTGATACGAGAATGATCCGCCGAATGCGAGAAGGCTGCTGATGTGCCATTTCACAGGCCGTCATAGAACCTGTGTGATATCCCATTATATCAATGGGTTCCGAGATACCAAGCTGATCAAGCAAAGCGAAATTGGTGCGTGCGAAATCTTCTATCTCAAGGGGTGCAGGCGGCGGGTCGGATTCACCAAAACCGGGCGTATCGGGAGCAATGCCGATACGGTCCTCGCCAAGATGGCTTAATAATCTGGTATAAATCCGGCTTGAGCTAGGGCTCATATGAAGGCACATCAGCGGCGTCTGATCTGCCTGTTCCGGCTTGGCAATCCGGTAGTGCAGCTGTCCGTATTCTGACGCCCCATAGGCCCGCACGGGAATATTTTTTCCAAAGCTGCCGGTTTTTTTATGCATAGCCTGGCCTTTTCACATGTTCTGGAGTTTGAATGAAGTTACACACCGGCTTAGTGTTTCACAAACTATCTCTATATCGATCAAACTGTATCTTACAGGTTACTTAGGTGAGATACCGCAGGATCATGTAAAGCATATTTTGGCCGGATGTTGGCAAAAAAAGAGGGCATATATGATCAAGCGCGATTTTGTTTCGATAGACGAAGGCCAGTTGCATGTCCGAACAGGCGGGCAGGATAAACGGGACGTGTCTCTCGTTTTCCTGCACGCCTCGCCGTCATCTTCCAAATCGCTGGAACCTTTGATCGGATCATTGGCAGAAGATCATCATATTATCGCGCCCGATACCTTGGGCAATGGCAACTCTCCGCCCCCCGCAACCGAGAGCCCCGATGTGGAATATTATGCAGGCGCTATGGATCGGATGGCCGATGCCTTAGATCTCGAAACCGTCAATCTCTACGGAACGCATACCGGCGCACATATTGCCATCGAATGGGCAATCCGCAATCCGGCTCGCGTGAACAGGTTGATTATCGAGGGCTTGGCCCATTTTTCAGATGACGAGAGGCAAGAGTATAAAGCCCATTACGCCCCGCCACAATCACCCGATGCGACCGGTGCGCAATTTCATTGGGCCTGGCAATTTATTCGCGATCAGATGATTTTCTATCCCTATTATAAAAGGGATGCAGAGCATTTGCGCAGCGGCGGCACATTTGATCCCGATATATTGCACGGGCTGGTTATGGATGTGCTCAATTCGCTGGAAACGTACCATTTGCCCTATCAGGCGGTTTTCAATCATGATCTTGTCAAGCGGTTGCCGCTCGTCACTATTCCCACATTATGCATGGGCAATGAGGACATTCATCTTAGCCCAGGAATGGCGCTCGCGCGGCAAACGCTCAGCAATGCAGAACATGTGACTATCAAAGATGATGCGTCACGCGCTGCTGCCATTACAGCTTTTCTGGAATAGTTCTGCGCATGTATCTGGAAAAACGACAAAGGCTAACAACAGGTCGTAATCAATTTTGTCTCGAGGAAAGATTCGAGGCCTTCTTGCCCGAATTCAAGACCCAGGCCAGATTGCATTACGCCCCCAAATGGCGCGCGCGGGTTGACGAGCCCATGCGAGTTAATGCCAACAATGCCGGCCTTAAAGCTATTCGCTCTACCCGATAATCCAGACCTCCCAGGCAATTGGTGGTTGCATCGACTTCACAGGCCAGCGCCCTTTCCATTACAATCTCTCCGTCACCATCTATCACACAAAGCGTAACAGAATGCTGCGCCACATCCAGTCCCATACAAAATCCCATCTTCTTATCCCTTAAGTTGCTGATGAAAAACAGCAATCTAACGAGAACTCGACTCGTAATCAGTTCCGACAATTGCGCATGCTTTCAGGACAAAGCGGTCACAAACTCACTCGCAATTCACAGGGAGGTTCTGTACATCCAAGCTTTTGCCTGCTGCCCTTGATTACCTATGATCGCCAAGGATACTTAAGTCGTTGATATTGTTACGAATAGACCACATACAAGTGATCTCCGAAGGCAGAAGGCAGAAGGCAGACGGCAGAGGTTTGAATCCTCTCGAGAGCGTCATTGCCATTCGATCATCCCAAGTATTACCTGTGATCTTGAAAGGTGGAAAGGTATTGGGTGTTCGAAGACCTTCAAAATCGTAAGCCATTTCTATGTGCGGCCCTTGTAGATCAGCTCAGCCAGCCATCATCCACAGGTCAGATTGACAGTTTCACCTTCACTGTTGCAAATGCCGCGATAGCTTCATCAATTTCGGAATATGACAATCCGGCTGATATTTGCGTTCTGATCCGGGCTTTTTCCTTGGGCACCACTGGGTAAGAAAAAGCGATGACATAAACGCCCTCTTGCAGCATTTCATCGGCAAAGGTCTTCGCGATTTTGGCGTCATATAACATTACGGGAACAATGGCGTGTCCACCGGGCAATAAATCAAAGCCAAGCTTTGCCATCGCTTTTCGAAAATATGCGGTTTTTTGATTTAGATCTTCCAAGCGTTCGGGTGATCGCTCAATGGCATCCAGGGCCGCAATCGCGCCGCTAACGACGGGCGGAGCGACGGTGTTGGAAAACAGATAAGGCCGGGAGCGCTGGCGCAGCAATTCGACAATTTCGCGCTTTGCGCTGGTATAGCCACCGCTCGCGCCACCAAGGGCTTTGCCCAATGTTCCGGTGGTAATATCGACGCGATCCATACAGTCGCGATACTCATGTGTGCCGCGCCCCCTGACGCCGACAAAGCCAGTTGCGTGACAGTCATCAAAATGGACCAGTGCATCATATTTTTCGGCGAGGTCACATATCTTATCAAGCTGCGCGATTGTGCCGTCCATGGAAAACACACCGTCAGTTGTGATCATTTTAAAGCGCGCGCCCTGATCTTTTGCAGACTGCAATTGTGTTTCAAGATCAGCCATGTCGTTATTCTTGTACCGGAATCGTTTGGCTTTGCTGAGCCGGATTCCGTCAATGATGCTGGCATGGTTCAGTTCGTCAGAGATGACCGCGTCTTCCTGGCCCAATAATGTCTCAAACAAACCGCCATTGGCATCGAAGCAGGATGGGTAGAGGATAGTGTCTTCCATTCCAACAAAAGCTGAAAGCCGGTTCTCCAGCTCTTTGTGCTGGCTTTGGGTGCCGCAAATGAAACGAACCGAGGCCATGCCATAACCCCAGTCATCCAGACCTTTTTTGGCGGCGGCATTGACACCAACATCCTGGGCAAGGCCTAGGTAATTATTGGCGCACAGGTTTATCACCTTGCGATCTTTCAAATCAACCGATGCACCCTGAGGAGAGGTGATCAACCGTTCATCCTTGTAAAGGCTGTCCGCTTTGATCTGGTCGAGTTCGCCCTGCAAATGCTGCTGAAAATTCCCGTACATTATCTAGTTCTCCCAATTCAGCACAACTTTGCACGCTTCGCCGGACAACATTGCCTGAAAACCAGTTTCAAAATCTGTGTAGGGGAGGCGGTGCGTGATCAGCGGAGAAATGTCGAGGCCACTCTCTATAAATACTGACATTTTGTACCAGGTCTCAAATATCTCTCGGCCATAAACACCCTTCAGCGTGAGCATATTGAAAATTACCTTGTACCAGTCAATTGCCATGCCGGCTTCCGGCAGCCCCAATATTGCGACCTTTCCGCCATGGCACATATTGTCGATCAGCGAGGAAAACCCTGCCTCATTGCCCGACATTTCCAAGCCTATGTCAAATCCTTCGCTCATGCCAAGTTGTTCCTGAACGTCTTCAATGGTTTCCCGCGTCACATTGACTGCCCGGGTGACGCCCAGTTTTCGCGCCATTTTCAGCCGGTTCTCATTAACATCGGTTATCACAACATGACGCGCACCAGCATGACGACAAACCGCGGCGGCCATCATGCCGATCGGGCCAGCCCCGACCACCAAGACATCTTCGCCCAACACATCAAATTGCAGGGCTGTGTGGACGGCGTTGCCAAATGGATCAAACAGCGATGCGACATCCAAATCGATTCCATCGTTGTGGAGCCACAGATTAGCAGAAGGTAGTGCGAGATAATCAGCAAAGGCGCCGGGGCGATTGACGCCTATGCCATCGGCATCGGCACACATATGACGGCGTCCCGCCATACAGTTACGGCAGCGACCGCATACAACATGTCCCTCGCCGGAGACAATCTGACCCAATTCATAGCCGCGAACATTGTCGCCGATTTTGACGATCTCTCCAACAAATTCATGGCCAACCGTCATGGGAACTGGAATGGTTTTCTGCGCCCAGTCATCCCATTTGTAGATATGCATATCAGTCCCGCAAATCGCGGTGCGCTTCACCTTGATCAGAACATCATTGATCCCGGTTTCGGGTTCTGGAACATCCTGCATCCACAGTCCTGGTTCCGATTTTGCTTTGACCAGTGCTTTCACTTCAAACTCCTTTTTCTCGCATCGGAAGCGATAGGGCTGAAGCTACCAGTGAAGGACCGGTTGCCATTTGGCCGCATCGTCCGATTAGGGACCACCACCTTGCCGGTCTGGCAGGTTGGCGTGAGCCATAGGCTCATCTCTTAATGCAGAAGCTTATGCTTCCTCAGCTATCATTGCCAGTTCTCCGCCGATTGGCAAATGCAAAATTGGCATAACCTCATTCCTATTCCGCTTTGATTGCGGCGACTTTCAGTTTTTTAAATCCTTTGAGCGTATGAGCAAAAAATTCGCCGTTTTCGATCCGCAGGAAAGATGGCACACCGCCATAATGGGTTGATGCTCCTGTATCGATCTGCAACAGCCGACCGCTGCGGCTAACGCGTATGCCCTTTTCATTGCGCGTGTGCCCGACAATGATGTGCGTCGCACCATAAGTTTGCAGCACTTGATCGATTTCCTTGTCGGGATCAAATTCGGGATCATTCTCTCGTCCGCGAACATTGCCTCGATACCAGAGCGGCCCCAGTTCGTGCCGCAGGATTGAATCGCGAGATCGATCCTGCGTTCGCAATGCTGCTCCCGCCGCTTTGTTCATATCATCCAATGAAAAGCAGTTGAATTCCTGACTATAACCACCATGCGCGAACAGATAACCGCGTATCTTGGCAACGACCTGGTTTCCAGCAACCCATTTGCCGATAGTACCAGACGGATGCCAGGCAGCACCATGTTCCAGTTTGCCAAGCGGCGTAGCCCGTTCCCAATTTGCCTTGATTTCATCGGACGTCAGTTCAGGGTTCGTTACTCTATATTTAGCTTCAATATCGGCGCGATTGGCGGAATAGTAATTATGCCTCAATTTCCCAGACCTTTTCCCCGCAAAAGCCTTGTATTCTCCAGGATGCACATAGCGCAGATCGCGATACACGTTCATCGCTTCGTGATTGCCGACCATTGGAATAACTTGACCGCCCGCCTTCGGGGCTTGTCTCTCAAGACGTTGCAGGCTCTCGATAATTTTTCGCGTATCTGGCCCACGATCCGGAATATCTCCGGTTTGCACAAAAATGGTGTCACCACCACTCCAATTGCCATCAGTGTCAATCAGGCCCGCTTCACGCATCAGACTTTCATAGGCATTGTAGTCGCCATGCATGTCACCGATAGCGACAATGGGCGGTAAAGTCTCAGCTTTTGCACTCGATGTTTGGCCAGTGGCGGAAGCTGTCATGCAACCAGCCAAGAGCAATCCGAGTGCAGTCATCAAGAATGAAAATTTACAAAAAGGCATCATGTTTTCAATTACACTGATAGTGGGACATGGTGCAATTTAGAATCGAAAACGGAGAGGTCAGCTGACCTCTCCGTTCCAAAAATTCTAAAGTAGCCATTGGCAAATCACTCATCACCAAATCTCCAACGCCAAAGACGGGCAGCTATTCTAGAATTTCCCCCTGATACCAAAACGATATTCGCGACCATTAAAGGCTGCAAGATCGTATAAGTTGGTTCCCCTGCCAATGGTCTGAACAGCGGTTGGTTTTGAACCTCCATCCGTAAAATCGGGGATTTCAAGATAGACTTTGAACTCACCACCAAAAATCTTTTTCGGTAATTCATAGGATATCGAAAAGTCGAATTGCCCATATGAGTCATCAAACTGGTTCAACCCAAACTCATCCAGTTCATTAAAAGAGGAGGATTGGTAGCTGTATGATATGCCGATATCGAGGCCATGGGCATCGTAATAGAGCAACGCATTCCCAGTAATTTTTGGTGAGTTGAAAAACGGAACCCTGCGCATAGGCAAATCTTCAAGAAATTGCGCATCTCCAAGTAAAACATTCAGGTCGGTAAAGGAATCGTACCGTCCCACGGGAAGCTGTGCATTACTGTCGGTAAGTGTAATATTGCCATTAAATCCGAAATCCTTCAGGAAGCCGGTTGCCCAGTCAAACTGATGGTTCACTCCAAATTCAATTCCTTTAATCGTCGCAGTACCGCCGTTTTGTGGTTGTAGAAGCGATACGTCGATAAGATCCGCCCCAGGCCCGGTAAGAAATGCTGAAAGCCCACCAAATGGTGCGAACAGCGCCACGGTATCTGGGCTAAATTGATCCGTCAGTGTAGTCAGAGCAATATCTGCATCAAATGTACCCACTGGTTCATTGTTGATGAAAATGAAGTTATTAATCCGTTTGTGGAAAAGCCCAACAGAGATCGACGTGCCAGGTTGCGGATACCACTCGAGGCTCAAATCAATATTACGCGATCGGGCCGGTTTCAGGTTCGGATTGCCCTGTTCAATATCAAGGTCGGTTGAACTGGACACTCTGATGTTACCGACTGGAAGCCCTCCTGCAGCTACAATGTCAGCCACTGATGTCGCATTCAGCAACGTTGGCGCATCATCAATGTTGATATCAAAATCAATCTCTCCCGCCTGGCTCAATTGGCGTAGTGAAGGCCGGGCCAGAGAATAGCCAAAGCCGCCTCTCAAAAAGAGGTTGTCGGTAATCTCGTATCGCGCATTCAGCCGCGGTAGAATTTGCGTATCAGTGTTTCCAGTATTGACCGGCGCAAGTTGGTCACTAAGACTACCTTCGTTCAATAGCGGAATAAATGTTCTGACGCCGTTAAGAGGCGCTCCCCGATTATCTAAAACGATCCGTGCCGTCTCGATCCGTTGCGTGGTGTCATAGCGACCCTTGTAATGTTCGACACGTACACCACCAACCAACAGGAACTTGTCCGATTCGAATTCTGCCTGAGCATAGCCAGCCCAAATTTCTTCACGCAGATCTCGGATCGTAAAATTACTGGGTGCCCGATCATCAACCGTATTGTTAAAGTTGGATACGATGCTTCTGAAGCCATCGGGATTGATGCGCGGAATACCTGTTATGGGGTAACCTGCAAGCGGATCGCCAATCTTGGCCAACGAAACAAATTCGTTCGTATTTAACAGATCATAGTCTCCGAATGCCACATCATCGTCCACGGAGTTATTGACCGGGCTGAATGTTCCATCTCGTCCGACCCTGCCATCACCAAATGTAAACCGTCGGGAGTTGGTCGTCGTGTCGGAACGTTCATATTTGGCACCGAATTTTACGGTTCGGAAACTCCCAAGTTCTAAATCGTACTCGCCATCAAACCGAAATGCGTAACGGTCGTTATTATTGTCATCTACCTGCTGGATATCAAACAGTTGAGATTTATAACTGTTGTTCACATCTCCCAGAGCTTGTTGGAACCCGGGTATGGTCAAAACACCAAGATTTGGGGATGGGATATACCTGCTGGCAAAAGTGAACGGTGCAAACTGTTGGGCAGAGGTAACGGGTACAGACGCATCCCTACCCCGGAATATGTTCCTGATGGTATTGTTCTGTCTGAACTCGACCTCTGAATCAGGAGATTTGTTTTCTTCTGTCGAATAGCTTGCCAGATAGTCCAGTCTTAAACGGCCAAAATCTGATTTTCCGCGGAGATAAACGCTTGCACTTGTCCGTTCACGATCGGCAATTTGCAAACGAAAACCTGTTATCGAAGACAAGTAATCAGTCCGCAACATACCGTCCGGCCGCAGTGAAAAATCTTCATCCTCGGCTGAGAAATCAAATTTATGAATATCCTGATCACGTGTCTCACGATTGAATCTACCGCCCAGTGTCAATTTCGTGCTTGGCGATACTTGCCAATCGAGGCTGCCTGAAATGTTGAACGTGTCTCGAGTCTGATCATTGACCGAATAGGACTGTCTTTGAAACGCCAAGTCATTGGTTGAATATTGGCCGGGAAGCAGATCGTTCAAAAGCGTGCCTGCATCCAGATAGTCATCATCAGGGGTAGTGTCCCCTCCAGCAAGATCTGCCGCGTTTTGCGCGTTGTTGAGGGCGATAAGGTCTGCGGCTGTGATGACCTGCCCGTCTATCGATCTAACCTGCGAAAACTGAAATGGTTCAAGGTCGGAAGAGTTTATTCTGTAGTTCAGCGTTTCACGACGGCGGAATGAAGCTGAGAGATTTATGCCAAAATCGTCACTGAAGATTTTTGTAAACCCTGCGTTGACTTGGAAACCTTCGCGACTGTTAAAATCATAAGCACGCCCTTCCACGCCAAAAGTAAACCGGTCTTTGCCCCGTTCTAGTGCAGTTTTTGTAATAATATTGACGGCGCCACCGATACCTTCGCCTTCGTCTTGGGGCAGGAGCGATTTTGCCACACGAAGTTCAGCAATATCATCGGCACTGATCCCCTCCAGGCCTACACGCCGGGTACCATCATTGCCCGAAGTGCCAGCATTAATGCCGTCAAATTGAATATTGTTCAACGCGGAATCAAGGCCTCGGATCGAGATATTCGTACCATCACCGGTATTGGAATCACGTTGGAAAGAAACGCCTGGAATTCGGCCCAGGGATTCAACCACATTATTGTCCGGCAGACGGCTGGACTGTTCCGCTGTGATCGTGTCGATGATTTGCTTTGCTTCCTTCTTTTTCGCAATTGCAGTGACTTGATCGAGCTTTCGCCCCGTCACAACAATCGTTCCATCCGAATTTTGAACCCGGCCTGGCGACCCTTGATTTGCAGTACTAGAACTCTGCGCCTGAAAACTCGTCTTCGTCAAACCAACAAGACCAGGCTTGCGACGAATGCCTATCGTCCGGTCATTAACGTACAAATATTCAAGTCCCGATTGTCGCAATATCCTATTCAGCGCCTCGCGTTCCGTTAATGAGCCGGAAATGGGGCCAGCGCGCAGACTTTTTGCATCATCAGAGTAAAATACAATCTGTTTCCCGACCTGTTTTGCAAAACTGTTGAGGGCGGATTCCATCGATTGGGCCGGAATACTGATCTGGATTCTGTTTTCGTTAGCCGCCGCAATTGCCTGCTGTGCGCCGGCGACGAAGGCCACGTTGATTGCGATCAAACTTGAAACTCCGAGCAGTGCAGCTTTCACTTTTTTGGCTCCGGATGTGGCCTGTGATTGTTTTCTTGTCTGATACATCGTTTGATACCCCCTCATGATCCGGCGCATCTTTCTCATTGAATGACGCCTACCACCAAGGAGCGGTACGGTTCCGTAAAATGGGTACGAATTTTCAAAATTATTTTAAACTTTTTGATTCCAAAGACATTTTGTTACGGTGAAATGCCATGTTAGCATTACAATGCGAAAAAGAAGTGATTATTAGTACCCAATTCTCTGTTCGATTGCACTCTACTGTAGGAGTGGCAAAAAGTTGCCAGGCATCGCGCAGTGCCTGAATGAGTATTTTGATGTTAGACGGGAGGGGGATAGATGATCAAGAAATCAGCACCAAGTTCCACGCCTGATCCACGTCTCACTAGCAGCTTCACAGAATACGCGCCGAAGTTGAAGCGCTTTTTGGCCGTAAGGCTGGGCAATGACATTGATGCTCAGGATCTCGCGCAAGAAGCCTATTTCCGTTTGTGCCGCGTCGCCGAACCGGATTTAATCCGCGAACCCGATGCCTACCTTTTTCGTATTGCATCAAATCTGGCAAATGAATTTTTGCAAAAGAAAAACAAACAGCCCTTTACCGTCGATATCGACGCTGTCGGCGAAACGATTGAAGAGAAAGACGGCGCAACCTTCGCTGACCAAATTGACCAAAGAGCTGAAATCGCCGAGCTCGCAAAAATACTCGATCAATTGCCACCGCTTTATCAAGCGGTGTTGTTGCTCAGAAAACGAGATGGCTATTCGCATCGTGAAATAGCCGAAAAACTGAACATCTCTCATCACACCGTACACAAATATCTCAAACGTGCGCTTTTGCGATGCCGCACTTTGTGGATGGAACTGGAATCATGAAGACTGCACTTGAAAATCCGAAAATAGCTGAAGAAGCTGCCGATTGGGCGATATCTATTGATGCTGGTGATTTTTCCGTTGCCGATAGCGAGGCGCTTGCGCTGTGGCTCAAAAAATCGCCACTTCATATTGATGAGTTCCTGCTTGCTGCCTCCCTGTTTACAGGAATGGATGATATCAAATCCTGGAAACGCCTGTCGGTTGAAGAGTTGCTGGAGAATATCGCACCTGATGCCATCCCGCTAAATCGACATTCGAAAAGTCCGGCATTGAATGACAATGACGAAATCTTTGCCAGTCGAAATCATCGACGCAAGCCAATGCTCTACGGGATGATTTCAGCTGTGGCATGTTTACTGCTGGTTGGCACGTTATGGTTCAACAATTCGGCTAGTATCGCGCCCGCAAGCGAAACCGAACAGGCAGGGCTATATGCAACCGCTTTGGGCGAACAGAGGTCTATTGCGTTGCCCGACGGATCCATTGTGCATGTAAATACATTGTCTCAGATCGAGGTGGATTTCACCAAGGAATTGCGCGTGGTAAACCTGCTGCGAGGCGAAGCCATGTTTGAGGTGGAGCACGATCCTGATCGGCCATTTCAGGTTTTGGCCAATGGGACAGTCGCAGAAGCTATAGGCACAAAATTCAATGTGCGTGTGACAGAGGCCGGTGCAAAAGTTGTTGTTGTTGAGGGCAAGGTTGCCGTTGAAGCTGATCAAGAAAGCAAAGCAGTACCCGGATCTACAACCGAGCAAATCAGCGGCGCTGTAACACCATCGCGGTTGGACGATGGCCGAATACTGCTTACCACGGGCCAAGAGATCAATCTGGGCGTTTTACAAAACCCGGTATTTGCGCCCGTAGCAAATGTTGCCGCTGCTACATCGTGGCGCAGTCGACAGCTTTCATTTGAAGGTGACAAACTGCAATCAATCGTCGGTGAGTTCGGCCGCTACAATGCGCTGAAGATAAAGATAACGGATGCGAAGCTGGCTAACACGAAATTCTCGGGTGTCTTTGATGCGGATGATCCGGAGTCATTTGTTGAATTCCTGAAACTCACAGGGGATGTTTCAGTACAAAAAACTGGACCAAATGAAATTATGCTGAGGTCGATAGACGGGCGCTAAACTCTTCTACGTTTAGATAGTGACCCATATTGTCGACCATCTGAGCGCAAACACCAAATGGGATCATCTATCCATAGCTAGTGAACATTCGCGTAAGACAGACGGGCAAGCTTTTCTTTTGCGTCTAAAACGGACGTTAGATAACGATTTGTTATTGCCTGCGGGCTTTGACCTTCTCGATGAGGAGATCAAAAATGCAAAACCATACTAAGGACATTCAAAAACTCTACCAAAAGCACCGCTGAAACAACAAGACTTTTGGGCCATCAGAGTTCAATTGAAATTGGCAAACCGAAAACGCAGTCTGGCTCTTTTCAATCTTGCAATTGATAGCAAACTTCGAGGGTGTGACCTTGTAGGTTTGAAAGTTAGCGATGTTCGCACTGGCGATGAGTTCCAAAGCCTAGTCAAAATCATTTAACGAAGAACCAGAAACGCTGTCCGTTTTAAATTCTAAAACACACACGAAACGGCCTCGAACTTTGTTGTTCTCACCCCAATTTATCTCCCTATGATTGGCTGTTTCCATCGCAAATAGATAGGTCAAATCATCTTTCAACACGGCAATATTCCAGAATTGCAGCGAACTGGTTTAGATCAATAAGTCTTCCAAGCTGAGCTTGTGCTATTCATTCATTGAGGCGGACTAACGCAACGCTGATCTATCGGGAGATTGGAAATCGAAGAGCCGTGCAACTGCTTCTAGGTCATTCCAAAATCTATAGCACTGTTAAATATCTAGGTGTCGAAGTTGAAGATGCGCTAGCACTTTCGGAAAGCGATGTACTTTAGCGTCCGCTTTGGGCGCAAAAAGCGGACGCATGAGTTAGTTGATGCGGCTAGCAGTCAACCTTCATTTGGCATTGACGATTGGATTTATTTTGAATTTATACGACGGGCTGCATTGAGTTGCTTTTCAACAGTCGAGATAATCCAGAATATTTTGTCCGGACAAAATATTCTAGACCTTCCAAAATCACTGCCATAGGTGTTAGATTCAGTTCAACAGCCGCTCAGACAGCGTCTGTGATCTGCATTTGCGGCCTATAAAATGAAATGCCGAACTTGAGAGGATATTTTGTGCGCCCATCACTACTTCATAAATTTTCGTTTCTAACGCTGATCTGTCTGGCTTCTTGTTCGGCAGCTCAATCTCAGATAATTCACGATAGTCCGGTGCAATCCGATATCATAAACACACGTGATTTCGTGTCAGGCCCATTTGGCCAGGTCCATGTTCGGATGGCAAAACCGACAGTGCAAACCAACCAGCCACCGTTGATATTGTTTCACCCAACGCCTTATTCCGGGGATTATTTTGTCAAATATATGCGGCTAATGGCACGGGACCGAATTGTGGTGGCGATAGACACACCGGGATATGGGGATTCTGACAGGCCCACGGAACTGCCATCGATCAACGATTACGCGGCGTCTGCTGGGGCAGCAATTGATGCGATGGGTTTTGGCAAGGAACCGATTGATCTTCTTGGTTATCATACTGGAGGATTGATAGCCGTTGAGCTAGCTGCAACCCGTCCAGACACAGTGCGCCGATTGGTTTTACCCGGGTTTCCCTTCTTTGCCGGAGAGGATAGGCAAAAGGAATATGAGGAAAATGTAAAGCCGGACCCGGTGGAAGCCGATGGCTCGCATCTGTCGAAAAAATGGGAGTTCTCAAATATCGCTGCGCCTGCCGGACTGAGTCTGGAGCGCGGGCAAGAGCATTTCAACGATTCCGTCCAATGCTATCCTCACTGCTGGCAGGCCTATCACGCGGTTTTTACTTATGAGACGGAAAAACAACTCCAGAAGGTTGCGCAACCTGTATTGCTCATTACCATTAATGGCAGCCTGAAAAAAGAAACGGAAACAGCCCGCAAATATATTTCCGATTCGACGCTGGTTCATATTCCAGAAATAACTTTAGGCGGCTTTGACCTGTTTCCTGAAAAATATGCAAAGCTGTCCAGAGATTTTCTAAAAAAAGAGAAATCAGATAATGGCGGCACCAAAACATCGGAGCTAGCGTCCGCTTTCAGGATAAAGCGGATACCATCGGAACGTCTGAAACTGGGGCGCATTGCAGACATTAATAGTCAAAAAAACGAAAGACTGAAATTGGGTTGCTTGCAGACCAACAACCTTCCTATGTGCATCGTCCACTTTTGCGACTGAAGCGGTCGTTTGGCATCAAACCTTGAACGTCAAATCGCGACTAGAATTGTATTGTGTTTCGTTACCTTAAGAATCTGATCGAACGTCCAAAAGCACATCCCATTCCATGACTAAAACGCGCCCCTATCCGGATGGTTTCTGGACAGCAACCCGCGCATCTTCAGGGCCGTGTTGCATTGCTGTGCAATGCTGCCCGCACCACCCCTTCATGCGGGGTTTCCCTCATTGTAATTCGGTGCAATCCAGACTCCAACCGGACCTTTCGGGGCTTAGTCAAAGGGATGGTCCCTTGGACGAACAAAATAGCTTCGAAAGGCACAATCCATGAAAAACACAGTCACACTCGTCGGCTTCGTAGGCAACGATCCAGAAGTTCGGGAAACCAAATCAGATGCAACGATTACCAACATTTCCTTGGCAACAACCCGGTCCTACAAGGATAGCGAAGGTGAACGTCAGCAAGATACCGAATGGCACCGCATCACCTGCTTCAACGGCATCGGAAAATGCGTTGCCGAACATGTCACAAAAGGTGCCATGATAATGGTCTCAGGACGTATCCATTATACCAAGTGGACAGACGATAAAGACGTTACTCGTTACGGCTGCGAAATCATCGCCGAGCAGGTTGATTTTCTTTCCAAGGCGAAAGCAAAATCTGCTGACTAAACGCAACTGACATTGCAATTTTCCAAGGCTCGGTAGCATCCGCTACCGGGCCTTTTCTTTTGTCTAATTAGGCTACAATGAAAAACGGTCGTTTCGGATATTCAAAACGGCATTTTTCCATCCTGTCTTCCACCGTCAAACCGCGCCGCAGTTTGCATGAACAAGATGGCTATTTGTTACCAGATCACCTTTTGATGAGAACAAACCTCTTTCAAAAATCCTATCCATCAGACGCCGGATCGGCTATGAAGTCCGCCGGTAACGGGGAGAAATGAGTTCTTTTCGTGACCAAGATCGTTAAGATCATAACATGTCCGAATAGGGAACAACAAAGTGCACACCGTACGCAACGGAGTTGCAGAAAAGAAAGCAAGTTTTTGATTTAGTTGATGTTAAATCTAGCAATGGCGATGCAGTTCGCCATGCTGAAACAGACCATAAGGTCACCAATACGACCTCTATTGAGGCACTAAATACTACCTCAAAATCATCCCAGAACGACTCGCAAGTCGAGCGCATAAAACTAACCGGCCACACAGCAAGGCGGAGGGGTGATGGCAGCGAGCGGGTAGTTTGGGACACTCTCTATCCCGGATTTGGTCTGCGATTTCGAAAGAGCGGTCACAAGACGTGGATAGTCAGCTACCGGCAGCGCAAGATCAGACGGACAGTGACCTTGGGCAGCGTTCCGGCAATGGCTATCAAGGAGGCGAGACGCGAGGCTCGGCGCATCCTTTCTGGGGTTCAGCTAGAGGGACTGCCAACGAGGCCCAATGAGCAGGTCAAATGCGCACCCTTGTTCCGTGATTATGTTGAGGAGTTCTGGGCCGACTATTCACGTCACTGGAAACCGTCCACAGCAAAGCGCAGTCGAAGCAGTTTGAAGCTGCAACTGATCCCGTATTTCGGTGACATGACGGTTGATGCAATCCGCAAGACGGACATTGCCCATTTCCGTGATGGCTTGTCGGATCGGCCCGTTGCTTTCAACCGCGCCATTCCTGTCATGTCGGTGATGATGAAATATGCCGAGCAATTGGGATATCGCCGTGCTGACTCCAATCCGTGCCGGGGAACACCGCGCTACAAGACAAAGCTGATGGAGCGTTATCTTTCACCAACAGAATATCGCCGACTGGGAATGGCGCTGGATAAATATCAGAAGCGCTATCCCGAACAGGTCGGCATCATCCGGCTATTAATGCTCACAGGCGCGCGGTTTGGGGAAATCCAGTCGCTGAGATGGGAATATGTCAAACCGCCGCGATTGATGTTGCCAGACAGTAAGACCGGCGCAAAGACCATCTATCTCAACAAACAGGCGCAGAGTATTTTGGAGGCGCTGCCAAACAAACGCGACAGCGGTCTGATATTTCCCAGCCGGATCAAACCGGCAAAGCCGGTTGGAATGAGTTTAGCCTGGGACAAGATCAGGCATCATGCCGCCATTCCCGATGTTCGGCTTCACGATCTGCGCCACAGCTTTGCTTCACTGGCGATCAGGGACGGTATCTCGCTATTGGTAATTGGCAAACTGCTTGGACACGCTTTGCCCGAAACGACAGCGCGCTATGCCCATCTTGCCGACGAGACTGTTCAGGAATCTGCCTCGCGGGTTTGTTCGTCAATTGCTTCTGCGATGGGAGTAAACCAATGACCGCCCATAGCCTTGCCCGTATCGTCTCGGAAGAACTTGCCGCCATTGGTATTGTCAAATTCAAAGGGGGCAACAGGCTAGGGCGACCGCGCCGCACCGTCTGGTCATTGACCTTGCCCGGATTTGGCATAAGATATCATGGATCAGGCAAAAAGGTCTATGTCCTGCAAACAACAATGGCGGGAAAGCAGCGTCTGGTTACGCTTGGCAACGCAAGCATCCTGACCAAGGCCGAAGCCATTGATGTTGCCAAGCGCATCCTGCTCCGAGCGCATGCCGGAGAAAATCCCGCCGAAACCAAAGCCCGTGTCCGATCCGCGCCAAGCTATGCCGTGTTCCTTGAAGAATATTGGCAGAAAGCCAAACCGGGATGGAAGCCGCTCACGCTCCGCACCC
This sequence comes from Parasphingorhabdus sp. W113, assembly GCF_055693205.1. NCBI lineage: Bacteria > Pseudomonadati > Pseudomonadota > Alphaproteobacteria > Sphingomonadales > Sphingorhabdaceae > Parasphingorhabdus > Parasphingorhabdus sp. W113. The sequence continues at coordinate 161,048 of NZ_CM146328.1, forward strand.
ATGACGGATATCGAAAAAACTATCTTGATAGCGCCTTTGCCGGAAAGTTTATCGACGAGATCGACAAGGCCGATGTGCTGAAATGGTTCACCTGGGTGAGCGACACCGGCGGACCGGGAGCGGCCAACCGTGTCATGTCGATATTGTCAGCCGCAATGACCAAGGCCGAGCAATGGGGATATCGGCTTGACGGCTCCAATCCCTGTCGCGGTATCAAACCAAACAGGCGGCGGACTATTGAATGCTTCCTGTCCAATACCGAACTTGCGCGACTGGGCAGGGCCTTTGAAAAACTGCAATCCGAATTTCCTGTTCAGGTGACAGCCTTAAAGGTATTGGCGCTAACTGGTTGCAGGCGAAGTGAAATCCTTCGCCTTACATGGTCGGAGGTGAGGGGAAACAGATTGTTGCTGACGGACAGCAAGACAGGACCACGCACGGTTTGGGTTGGCGATGAAGTTCGCGATTTGCTGGCAGTATTGCCGAGGCGACCAAAGCAGCAGAACGTATTTCAGCTCGACAATGACATCGACATCACAGGAAGTGTTTCTCGCGTGTGGCGTAAGGCGCAGGACTTGGCGGACCTCAGGCACGTCCGCCTGCATGACTTGCGCCACAGCTTTGCCAGCCATGCTGCGGCAATGTCGGAGACCTTGCCGATGATTGGGAAGCTGCTTGGTCATGCGAGTGTTCAATCGACAGCGCGGTATGCGCATTTGGATGATGGGAGCGTGTTGGAAGCGGCGGAGCGGGTTGGGTGTTTGATAGACAATGCGGTTTACGACATGAGTCTTTAGGCAGGAAATTGTTGGATCAAAACCAACCAACTCCGTGCGCGATTGGACTGATCGTACGGCATTCTCAGGGCGTTGCACGTGAAAAATAAGCCATTTCCCGGTTTCGGTTATTCACCGTTGCCGAACTTTGCGTCCGCTTTGCGCCCCAATTTCCGACCTTCCCATGCATTCCGCGATATCCCGAAAGCGGACATCGGAGCAAGATTGAGAGCGACCGATTTTGCGATGCAATTGACAATTCCGACTACTGCCCCACATGACAAAAGAGAAGTAACGGCATTTCGGACGCCCGCTATTTTTTAAAGGGGCTATTTCTGCGACAGGTACCCGAATTATATGCTGCAACAATAGAGCCATTGTCACCCCATCATCAATCTGCCGAGAGATGCGCTGAAACTACATTGTGCAGAACCTTCAAGTGGCTCATTGACGTGGCAAAATGGCTTGATCACGGTTGCACAAGCACCATATTTATTGCGACAGCGAAAGACGATCCTTCAAGGGCTCTTCCTCGCACCTGAGCCACCCGGATTCGGAATTTTTATTTCAGTACCATGGCATCAAACTAGTCGGCAAAATGCATGGGTCTTCATTCAACCTCTCCAAAAGCGGGATAGTAAAAACAAAATTTTCGACTATGTTTGACGAATGAATAAACAAGCTCAACAAAAACAGAAGCGATTTCACCCTGATGTCAGGCGGTCGATGTTTCTTGACGAGGCAGCAAAAATTGTCGCCAAGAAAGGAGTTGCGGGTCTTTCACTGGAACAAATTTCCGTAGAAGCCGGCGTCAGCAAATCTCTGATCTATAAATATTTTGATAGTGTAACCGATCTTCTTAAAGCACTCCGTAAACGCGAACTGAAAGAACTCCGGAAATTGAGGATCGCAGCCGTAGAGAAAGCTGAGACCTACGAAGAGATGGTTCGGGGCGTGACCCATGCCTATCTTCTCCATATAGAAGAGCGAGGCTTGATTCTCGAACGGCTCCAATCGGAACCCAGCGTCGTTGATGATGATGATCAGGCAAACTGCCAGCGACGTGAAGCGATAAGTTTTCTAGCTTCGCGGACGGCGCAATATTTCGATTTGCCACTTGATCTAGCAAAGGTGGCTGTGGAGGTTACCTTTTACATGCCGGGGGCCGCCGGAAACTGCATGTTGCGCGGGGAAGTCGATCGGGCGTTATTAGAGGAGATTACCGTTTCTATGATTATAGGGGCGGTCACACAATTGCGGAACGACTATTTCACTCGGCTACGGAAAGCAGAGCGTTGATGCAATCCGGAGACGCCCGTTCAGGCTTCGCAACAAGCTATTTGAAGTGCAGTCAGGGATGTCAATAGTGTTGAAACCGGTATGCCTCCCGCCGTCAGCAGAGGCTCTTTTCCTCTGAAAGAGCCACGGCTGCTGGCCTTATTTTTTAGATTTGGCAAGCGCGTCGTAAACCGTTTGCCTTAGTTTCATTTGCAATTCCAAAGTCATTCCTTGCGTACCGGCAGCAGGAATTTGTTGCGCCATCAGAATGCCAACAATTTCCTCTTTCGGATCGATCCAAAAAAGAGTGCTAGCAAAGCCCCCCACCACAATTCCCCGGGTCCTGTTCCTTTCAACAAGTAAGGCGCCGGGTTCTCCGAGACAGCAAATCCATAGCCAAATCCGACACCCTTCAAAGGCAAGCCTGGACCCAGATTGATGTCGGGCGATGCAGCAGGCAAATGACTTTTGCTCATAGTTTCAACCGTCGAGGGTTCAAGGATGCGTACACCATCCAATTCGCCCTTGTTCAGGATCATCTGACTGAAACGATAATAATCCGAAGCAGTGGAAACCAGGCCTCCGCCACCCATTAGAAGCGGAGGAAGTTTGCCCGACAAGCCTCCGGTTTCATTGTCGTCAAAAAGAACCAGATTGCCGTCTTTGTCGGTTGTGTAGAGATCGGCAAAACGATCCAGTTTTTCGCTGGGCACATAGAAACCGGTGTCTTTCATATCAAGAGGTTGGGAAATATTCTTCTCGATGTAATCGTGAAGTGTATCTCCGCTGATAATTTCAATCACGCGGCCAAGGATTGAGATCGAAACCGAATAGTTGAACGTCTCGCCCGGCTGCGCAATCAAAGGAATCTTTGCAATCTTCTTAGAAAATTCATCTAGAGACATCCCGAGCTGCATATAGTTGACAGCTTGATATTGTTTGTGAACGGCAGTTTTTCCTATGATACCATAAGTCAGGCCTGCGGTGTGGGTTAGCAAGTCCTTTATTGTGATGGATCTGTTGGCCGGAACGGAAGTAATCGCACCGTCTTCAGTCTCACTGAGATATACTTTTAGGTCTGAAAATTCCGGTATATATTTTTCAACCGGATCATCCAGATTCAACTTTCCACGCTCGATCAACTGCATCACCGCCGTCGTGGCAATAGGTTTCGTCATTGAATATATGCGTACGATTGTATCGGCTGTCATCGGAGCATCGGCGTCAATGTCCCGCTGGCCCATAGAGCTAAAATGAACAATTTCACCTTTATGGGCGACCAAAGTCACAAAGCCTGAAACCCTGCCAGAAGTAACATATGGCTCGAGCACGGTTTCGATCCCCGCCAGCTGTTCCTCACTGAGCCGTTCGCTTGATTGAGGCGTCGACGTTTTAGGCATCTGCGATTGTGCCAAGGCTGGTTGATATCCGGTGACCATCAGTGCGGCGGAGACGGACAAGATAATCCCCACGTTGCCGATTGATCGCCTTTTAGAGTCTGCGATTCGCTTAAACATTTCTATTTCCTTTAATCAGCAATTTTTATCAGAACCGTTTGCGAACTGTGGCGCCGAACGTTCTTGGCTCGTTCGGGTATCCACATACGGAACCAAATTGGAGAGGGCAGCCAAACCCGCCTGTAATAAACTTGTCGTTGAAAATGTTCCTGCCCCAGAACGTGACGTTGATGTCGTTGGGGGTCGTGAAGCCAAGTGCGCCATTGACCCGATGAGAGGCGGTATCAAAGCCTGTTGTATCGATCAGCGCCTGCGTAGCAGGATCGTCGGTAAGCGCAGTGCTGGAAGTATATTGATAGTCGGCACGAGCAAAGATACTCCATTCATTGATTTCCGTTTGATAGCCGATCCGCGTCGATGTCGACCATGTGGGAATGCCGGCGGGACGTACGCCGCTCAAATCGCCAAATGGAGATGTGCTGAAGTCAGAATAAACCGGATCAAGTATTGTAGCTGCAACACCGAAGGTAAGTTCATCCGTAACATTCAAATTTGTATCGATTTCTATGCCCTGGGTTGATTGCTTGCCGGCGTTGGAAAGGACGACATTCTGGCCATCGAAGGTATTAGACTGAAAGTCTTTGATTGATTGATCAAACAAGGTGAGATCAAAAGCCAAACGATCAAACAGCAATCCTTTTAAACCGACTTCAAAAACACGCGAACTTTCTGGCTCCGCAAAGCGCGTACCAGGTTCGAGATTTATGACCGCTTCCCCTGCCGCAAGAAGTGTCGCCAGATCAGTAGGTGTAGGCCGGGATTCCCTAGAAAGATTCCACGATGTCGCCTTCCAGCCAGTCGAATATGAAGCATAGATGTTGATGTCGTCCGTTACCTCATATGCAGTGCGAAGCGTGTAGGTCAGCTTGTCATCCCGCGTTCTGCCATCTTCAACCGAGTTTGGAACGCCCTGAAGCACTGGAAAAAACTGTAGTGCCGCTGCGCCACCCAGTGCGGCGGAAGGCAGCAGAGAGAAGAGATCTGTGTTTATCGAAGAAAGCGTCACATCCTTGGAGTCGTGTGACCAGTTTAGTCCTACGGTAAAATCCAATCGATCGGTGATATGCCAATCAACGGTTCCAAAGACTGAAAATGCATCATTGTCCTGAGTGAAGCTATCATTGGATCCTCGACCAAGTTCGCCGATCGAGCCTCCAGGTAGGCCAAACAATCCCTCGACGAAAGAAACGGTTGCTCCACCACCATTGCCACCAAGAGCGAGATCATAGAACAAGCGAGAATCAGACGGGAACAATGGTCGGGAATTGGACTTCACTTTTTCGGAAAAATAGAATGCACCGATCATCCAGTCGACCGGTGAATCGTCATAATCAGACGTCAGCCTGACTTCCTGAGTAAATGTTCTAAGCGATCCGTCTCCGACAGCATCGACCACATCGAAACTCGTTCCGTCGCTATCTGTCCGGGATGCAAAGTCAACAGTTCGGTAGGCGGATATCGAAGTGAGCGAGATGCCATCAAACTCATGATCGACATGAAGCGATACCCCGCCAGTTTCCAAATCTGCCGTATTGTCGAAATTGGCAAAAACCGTGTAGGAATAAGGGTCTTCGATAACAACATCGCCAAATGTGCTAAACGCACCAAGTGTGCTGAATGTTCCTGTCGGAGAGCCCCCGGCTAACAGATTCGCAGATATACAACAATCTTCGCTAATGTCGTCAAAGTCACCTATTATCCGAACGGACGTTCGGTCATTTGGCTCCCACAACAATTGGCCGCGCACGCCCCAACGGTTCCTGTTGTTCAGGTCACCTCCGGTGAAGAGATTTTCTGCATATCCGTCACGGCTGTTGTATCTACCGGAAACACTGAACGCCAGCGTGTCGGAAATTGGCCCTGTAATGTCTGCGCCCACGCGAAAAGCATCATAATTGCCGTATGTTCCCTCGACGGAACCTCCCCATTCGAATTCCGGTTTCTTCGAAATGAAGGACACCACACCCGCCGAGGCATTTTTGCCGAACAGGGTTGTTTGCGGTCCGCGAAGCACTTCGACGCGCTCCAGTCTTGGAAAGTCTGCCAGCGCTGCGCCCGAGCGTGAACGGTAAACGCCGTCAACAAATACGCCTACCGATGACTCCAACCCTACGGCGCTCAAGCCGTTGCCAAAGCCGCGGATGAAAAAGCTGGTGCTGGTCGATGCCAGTCGCTGATTTGCGGAAAATGATGGTACCAAAGATTGAAGGTCAAGGATGTCTTGTATTCCGGCTTGCTCGATTGCCTCGCCACTGACTACAGAGACTGCGACGGGGGTGTCCTGTAGTGTCTGCTCCCGCTTCGTTGCAGTTACGATGATTATGTTTTTGGAACGCTTTTCGCTATCTGCCGAAGAGCTTTCATTCTGTGCCCAGGCCGGGGTGGCAAATAACGCTAGCACGAGTACACCTGCAGTCGATATGTAGGCAAATCGCGCGCGCCGCTTTGGATTGTTCAACACTCTTTCCTCCCATTCCGGTTTTTCCGGTCTCATTTAGCGATTGTTTCACTAATTATATTATAGTAGAATTATGATATAGATAATCATCTCATATTCAACCCTATAAGATTTTTAATCGACAAAAATTTAATTAAAGAGGTTTGGGCAATGGAATCGACGGCGCTGAAGACGTCAATAGAGCCGTGGCGCGGGAGCTCGGGAAGTAGGCTCACAGCAATAAAAAATCAGGAATGATAGCCGATCATAAATATGATTTAGGATAGCCTTCAACGTGATTGCCTGTCATCAGCGGTCTGCTGACTTCCAATTTTTCTGATGGCATTTGCCAGCAATCTATCTCACCAATTTTTAACCCGAGGAAAAAATTCAATGTCCAACCAACTGTTTTCCATGCTCGACAAAATCTGTGTGATTACGGGAGGCTCTCGCGGATTAGGAAAATCCATGGCTAAAGCATTTCTCATTGCAGGTGCCAAACGAGTCTATGTCACTGCACGCAACGCAGATGAATGTGCACAGACTGCCGAGGAGTTATCGGCACTGACCGAGAGCGGTGAATGCATTGCATTGCCTGGCGATATGAGCAGCCTCGATGAAATCAAGGCTTTTGCCGACAGCCTTGAGGGCGCAGAAAGCCACATTGATGTGCTGGTAAACAATGCCGGGACGGGCTGGGTTGCGCCGATCGGTGACTTTCCCGAAAAAGGCTGGGACAAGGTGTTGGATTTGAATGTGAAAACCCCGTTCTTCCTCACACAGCAGCTTTTGCCGCTGCTCAAAGCAGGCGCCACAGCTGAGGATAGAGCATCCGTGATCAATATCGGTTCGGTCGCAGGGTTAATGGGGAATGCCGGCAGCGGTTTGAGCTACAGTGTTTCCAAAGCGGCTATTCACCAACTTACCCGAAACCTCGCAAATCTACTTGCAGACGATAATATCCGGGTCAATGCCATTGCGCCCGGCCGGTTTCATTCGAAAATGACGAGCCTAGTCGAGCAGGACAAAGAACAATATGATCACGAAATCAAAATGATACCCCTACATCGTTGGGGACATGATGAAGATATCATGGGTCCCGCTCTGTTACTGGCAAGCAATGCAGGCGCATTTATTACCGGAGAAGTTATAACAGTCGATGGCGGGAGTACCGTGATTTAGCAAATGAGTAGCAATTACCTCGGTTTGTAACCGGCATTGCCCATTTCGTTACGACCAACGACCATGTGATGGACTTCGTCTGGGCCATCGGCGAGCCGCAAGGTTCGCTGACCGGTATACATGCCCGCTAACGGTGTCCATTGAGAGATACCGGTTGCTCCGTGAATCTGGATGGCCTCATCGACGATGCGGCAAACGATTTCAGGTACATAAGCCTTAACCATGGAAACCCAGACGCGCGCTTGCTTGTTGCCCATGACATCCATTGCTTTGGCAGCCTTGAGGACCATTAGACGCATGGCCTCAATATCAATACGCGCTCGGGAAATCACTTCAAGATTCTTGCCAAGCAAAGCCAAAGGCTGCCCGAAGGCCTCCCGGCTACCGCCACGGTGAACCATCAGATCCAATGCTTTTTCAGCAACGCCGATGGAGCGCATGCAGTGATGAATGCGGCCCGGCCCAAGGCGAAGTTGGGATATCTCAAAACCGCGTCCTTCACCTAGCAGAATGTTTTCTTCCGGCACACGGACATTGTTAAATTTGATATGCATATGACCATGCGGTGCGTCGTCTTCCCCAAACACATGCATTGGGCCCACAATCTCCACACCCGGTGTATCTATAGGCACCAGAATTTGGGATTGCTGTGAGTGGGATGGGCCGTCCGGATTTGTCCGAACCATGGTGATCATGACTTTGCATCGTGGATCACCGGCGCCCGAAATATAGAATTTCTCGCCGTTGATCACCCATTCGCCTTTTTCCAGTACCGCTTCCGTCCGGATATTGCGCGCATCCGATGATGGGTGTCCCGGTTCCGTCATCGCAAATGCCGAACGAATTTTCCCTTCAAGCAGGGGGACAAGCCACTCTTGCTTCTGTGCAGTCGTACCAACACGCTCAAGCACCTCCATATTGCCGGTGTCGGGCGCGCTGCAGTTCATGCACTCGGATGCGAGCGGGCTGCTACCCAACACACCGGCGATGAAAGCATAGTCCAGATTCTTCAATCCTTCGCCAGATTCTGCGTCAGGCAGAAAGAAATTCCAAAGCCCTTGTTCCCGCGCCTTATTTTTTACGCCTTCAAGCAATTCCAGTTGGCCCGGGGCATAGCTCCAGCGATCCTCACGGCCTTCACCCATGGCATAAAATTGCTCCGTGATCGGATCAACTTCCTCAACAACGAAGCGTTTGACTCGATCATATAGAGCCCGTCCGTCGTCAGACATGCGCAGATCATTCAATTCAGAATCATTAGGGTCATGGGTCATAGTTTTTCCTTACCGGGGGCTTGCCAAATTGAGAGATTTGGTAAGCTACTATCAAAACACGGTTTCTATTTTAGTTCACATAGTAAGTATATTATCTTTGGAAAAATGGCAATAGCAGAAGGATTCTGCTGATTATCACGGCATAAGGTACATTTTTCGAAGAGAAGTATAAATTTTATAGTTCACTTGTAAATTATAAATTTGAAGATTCACATTCATTGCGAAGCACGCTAATGTTTGAATATGTCTGCAAAACAGCTCAGATTTTATTCTCGATTGCAAATTGCTGCGCATGTGCTCAAGAAAAGGTCAGACCGCCAATTGCTTCAAGTTGCCGGCGTGACGACCGCTCAAATGTCTGCTTTGGTTCTTATCAGCGCCGAAGAGACAATCACACAAACCATGTTGGCGAAGGCACTGGGGCTGAATGATTCGGCCATTACTGCGATGGTGCGGCGATTAATTGACCTGAAAATGGTAGAGAGAATTCGAGATGGAAATGATGGTCGCGCCTGGTTTCTAAAATTGACCACGTCTGGGATGGAAGCTGTCGAAAAGGCGAATGCCGTGACTGAAGAAACAAGTGCTGTTGTTGATGAACTGCTAGGTGCAAAAACGATAGTCACAGTCGTCGCGGCGATGGAACTGATCATAAATGACTCAGATTGACACTCGTCCAGATGATCTGGTGCATCCGATAGGTGACGAATTGTCTGGATTTCTATAGTGGAAGCCGCAGCCGACGACACACTCTTACTTCAGTCTTGAGAGTAGCTTGAAAAAGCGTTTAGTTTCTTAATTCTCTCTGTTTTGCCAACTCAGCAACGATTTCAGCATGCTTTTCCTTCGTGAGGGAATAGCGGGAAATTGTAAACAGCGCTGCAGCCCAGAAAGATGTCAGAATAATGACGCTCGCAATGCCCAGTGAATCGAGCGTTTCCGGAGGGATTGAACTGACATCGGCCGTTTTCGGAAAGCTGATCAAATCAAGAGTAACGCCAGCAACAAAACCTCCTATGCCCGAGGTCGCCTTGCCGGAAAAATTGATGGCCGAGAAAAACAAACCTGACTGTTGCTTGCCTGTTGCCAGCTCATTCTGGTCGATGGAATCGGCAACCATCGAGATCGCGGTGATCATCGAGGCGATAGCGAAATAGGTCAAGACCATGGACTGGACAAACACTGCGTAAAACGAAGCTTGTCCACCGTCATTTGGCAACAGTCCAATCAGGCTTAAGATGACTGGCAATGGGCCCGCAATCATCAGTACCGAAGTGGCGGTCACGATAAGGCGCCTCTTTCCGAAGCGAGCGGTAATATATTTAATACTGGCAAAAAGCAGCAGCGCGGCCACCGCTCGGCCAATCAGAAAGGTGGACAGATTGTCAGTCGAGAAACCCCAGAAATATGTATATATGTATAGATCGGTGACTTCCCGGAATCCGTTGGCGATCGCTGTAATCAGAACCGCAATGAACAATACAAGAAATGGCTTGGTGCTGAGTGCGGTCTTGATGTCGTCAAAGAAACCAGCGAACGAGATGCCCTTTGATGGCGGTTTTTGAAGTTTCGGGATCAAGTGATGCGTCCCGGCGGTACAGATCAGAATAGCGGTGATCATAACTGCGGCGCCAAAAAGCGCATAGTTCTGGTATGCTGATGGATCAAATCGTCCGTCGGAGAAATTGCCCGATGGGGCAAAAATCACGGAATAGGCGAAATATCCCACACTGATACCGCCCAGCCATCCGAAGAACATCCGAAAGCTTATTAGAGATGTCCGTTCTGTATAGTTTCTAGTCATTTCGGCGACCAGCGAGATTGACGGAACGGAAAAAAGTGTGATGGAAGATCGAACCAGAACGGCAAAGACCAGCATCCAGCTGAAGGTCGCCGTCTGTCCCATATCTTGCGGCGGATTGAACAAGAGTATGAATGATACTGCTAACGGAACTATGGATGCGTACATGAAGGGATGTCGTGATCCCCATTTCGTGCGGACATTATCGGACCAATAACCGATTGCCGGATCGCTAACAGCATCAACAACGAGCGAGATGAGTATAACCGTACCAGCAAGAGTGCCAGACAGACCGATTATCTGAGTGTAATAAAACAGAAGGAAAATGTCGAAGGCATTCTCCTTGGTTGCGAGTGCGGATGAACCAGAGCCAAACGCAATCTTTGTGGGGATGGTCACCGCCCGCTTTTCCTCACCCACACCTATCTCCTCGACTATGAAATCGCAATGTTAGGGGAGCTTGAAACTGCACCCATATTCAGTCTTTGCTGACTATCATCATTAAGTGCTTGATCATTTGGCCCGCCAACTTTGGAGGGGGTGAAGTCGATGACGTCAATATTTATGGGCAAGGAAAGTGACCCATGCAGAGCGGCCCAAAGAAGCTGGGCCAACATTTTTTCGTCTCCCTGAATGATCCGACCGGTATGCTGGCCGTCGACTATTGCCTCGCTCAAAAACTCGAAAAATGGTTCGGTGTCCAAGGCCCTTTTTTCCGGTTGTATTGATGTGTCCGGGCGAACCAGCAGAAAGATCCCTCTAAAAACCTGATCCTGCTCCTTTGCAAAATTTGCATATGATTCGAGCAGGCGCTCAATCCGTTTCAAGGGATCGCCCGTTGTTTTAGCGATCTTGGACATTTCCATACGCAATTCATCAACAGGTTCCTGCCAGAGCGACCGCAGCAGGTCCGAAATATTCTCGAAATATTTGTAGATCGTTCCAACTGATATGTCGGCTTCATTCGCAACGGCCCGCACAGTCAGTGTTCTGGGATCACCACCTTTGCAAAGGGTCGCGGCCACATTTCGAATACGCTCACGCGTTTCTTGTCTTTGTCTTGGCGTTAAATTTGGGCGCGGCATATTGCATTCTCTTTGCAGTGAAAAGACGCGACCGTTCTCTTCGAACTTAAACAAAAAAGAACCGTCGGTGCTCACCAGTAAACCAATTTCCTATTGACATTCAATTTAATGTTTCCATAAAATGATCATGTTCAATTAATAACCAAGTGTCAACGAAAAAACCTGGAGCGAGGATTATGAAACCAATTTCAGCAGACTCCCATGTGGTAGAGGGACCGGGTGTTTTCACCGGGTTGAGCGACAAATATGGCGATGAGGCACCAAGAATCATTCACAATGAAGGTGGCGGTGACTTCATTAAAATTCCGGCCAACAAGGATTCCGGAACCAATGTTGGCGCAATGGCTCTTGCCGCTGCCCGACTTGATCGGGAAACAGAGCTTGAGCGAAAAGAAGGGCATAAACCCAATGCGGGAACGATACTCGACAAGGAAATTCAGGCCTATCTCAACGGCGGTTACTCTGCGCTGCGCCCAGGTTTGACCGATGGTTCTCGTCGCGGCGAGGATCAGGATATTGACGGACTGGAAATGGAGTTTCTCTATCCCGGCTATTTTGCGATGTTCAGTATTCCCAATGTCGAACTGCTGATTGCTCTCCAAAAAAATTATAATGATTGGCTCTTCGATTTCTGCGGCAGATCCGGCGGACGCCTTCAAGGGATTGCAGCGCTGCCGGTTCAGGATCCAGCGGCAGCAGTGATCGAGTTCGATCGTATCGCGAAGATGGGATATAAAGCTGCGATCATCCCCAGCAATGCTCCCGAGGGGAAACACTATTTCGACGAAGAATATGATCCTCTTTGGACCCGGGCAGCCGAAACACAGATACCAATTTCCATGCATGTCGGCTGCTTTTCCCATATCCCGCAATGGGTCAAGGATATGGCGGGCCGTGATATGATCGCGACCTATGGGAACACGGCTTCAATGATACAGGAAACCCTGGTCGAACTGATGGTGCGCGGTGTTTGTGAACGCCATCCATCCGTCAAATTTGTAGTCGCGGAATTCAATGCTGGCTGGATTGCCTATTGGCTGGATCGTATCGACCAGGGGTGGCAGCGTGAATACGGCAAGAGCCTGAGCGGCCCGGAATATAAACCCGTCGCAGAGATTTGGCATCGCCAGTTTTATGCGACGATTGAAGATGATCAGGCGGCCTTGAAAACAGCCGATATGATCGGCGAAGACAATTTGATGTGGGGATCAGACTATCCGCATACGGACTCAACCTGGCCCTGTTCAACAGAAGTGCTGAATGAAATGTTCGTAGGTCATTCGGAGCAACTGAAACAGAAAGTAATCCGCGACAACGTTAAGTCATTGTATAATTTATAGGACACAAACATTCGAAAAGAATGAACAGGAGTTGGATATAGTAGCTTACAAAAAGCTTCTGCGAAATTGATGTCTGCGTTCATTCAGTTCTAAACCCTTGCTCAATCAGCCAAAATGAAGGAAATACTTATGGCCAATGCAATCACTGGTAAACCACCCATTCTCGATCGTGAATTTGCTGAAAAATTCTTGGTCGCCGTTGATCGCCCTCTAGATTACGGCGTTTATCACCTTATCAACGATTGGTGGGAAGTGGCTACACCGGAAGCTGTGGATGCTTATATGGAAGAATTTCATGCCATCCCTGGCGCGGCCGAATTCCTCAAAGAGCGATATATTGCTGAACCGATGACTGTCGAGGGTTTGAAAGACTATGCGCCAGGCACACTGGGTGCAGCCTATCGTGACTTCGTTGTAGACAATGATCTGCTTCAGAATTTTGCCGTCGATTCTCGCGCATATCTCAATGATCTCAAAGCCTCCGGCAAGCTGAAACGTATGCCGGAAGAGATGGCATATATGTCGATCCGCGGTACACAGTTGCACGACTTTATGCATGTTCTCACCGGTTATGGTGCTACCGTTTTGGGAGAGCTTGCACTGGCGTCATATTATCTCTCTCAGATGCGAAGCCCTTATCACGCCATTCGTCTTGCTGTGACCATGGCACATACCGCGTTCGTTGCACCGAAAGGCGTAACCCCATCGATGGATGCCTTTGTGGACGGCTGGTATTATGGTCGTAATTCGAACAACATAAATTTTGAGAAATGGGAAGAGCGATTGGAAGAACCGCTTTCAAATCTTCAGTCAGAAATGGGCCTGCGCCAAATCGCCAAAGCCGCTTGATATTATATTGTTGGTCCAAATAGTGGCGCTTATCCAGAAAACGACTGCGTAATTCCTGCTTCCACAGTTTTGGATTTGAATTGGCCATTTTAGTATCCCACCATAACTTTTAGTATCCCACCATAACTTGCTGGTTTAAGATTCCAGGCATTGAATCCGTTGTTCGCCGCCCCTCCAGAACCGGCATCCAGTCGTAAAGATATGCTGGTGCAGAATTATTAAGTCGAACTGCAAAAACAGCGACTTACAGCTTTAGGCTCAAGTCGACTCCTAGTGATGAATCTAGAGCAAAAGATGATCCAGTATTTGCGCGCTACGGTGACAGTCGCAAAAGAAAGGCCAACCACCTTGAATTTTGGCATGCAAGGCTTTTAAGTATTTGTTTGGCCTGTCTATTCAGAATTATTTGAAAACCATCGATTTTTGATGTCCGCTTTTGCGCCCAAAGCAGGCAGCACCGGACAGTCCGCAATCGGCCCAATTGCCGCCTGTCTGAATTGCGCCCCAGTTTCGGTCATTCCAAACTGAGTTTTCAGTACCACAAAGCAGACAGTCGAGAGATCTTTTCAGGTTCTTCAGCTCCAGAACAATTCGGTATTTCATTTTCGCATTGGATCGAAATAATAACGAAAATCATCATGAGAAAGCTTACTAAAGCTTCTTGTGCATTTTATATACCTGCCTAAAAACGATGGTTGAGTGTCTTACACCATTGAGGGGCATCGATTTTTTATGAATCGCGAGGACAATCTGACAAAGTCTAGCAGCCTCTTGGGCAGGTTGGCGCACGAGATCAAAGTGAAGAACGCAGCGGGATTGTTCGATATCAATCGGGTGGCAGAAGACTTTTACGTTCCGATTCTGTCCATCTTATTCGATTGTCAGGAACTACAAAATCAGAACCTGATAACGTACAATTTTCCTGCGGTCGATTTGGGATGTGATGCCTCGAGAGTCTCAATTCAAGTGACCTCGGAGGCATCTAGCGGAAAAATCATAAAGACGCTCGAGCTGTTCAAAAAGTACAAGCTGAACGATCGTTTCGACACGGTTTACGTACTGGTTCTGACGGAGAAACAAAGCGGTTACAGCTCAAAAAAGTTGAAAGAGAAAATTGCTGAACTCCCCATAACCTTTGAACCTGAAGACCACATAATTGACTACAGGGACCTTGCTGCAAGGTTGGGCTCGCTGGAAAGCGAGAAGATCCAATCGATCGCTGAAATCCTGACAAACGAATTTGCGAAACAGGACGCCAGCCTATCATTCCGCGACGAGCTAGAAAACTTCCTCACCGTTGCTCAGTCGAAAATCGAATTTGAGAAGAAGTCGAAGAAGTATATTCCGTCGATTTTCATCGAGACAAGTTCAGTCAAAGAGCAGGCGAGATTCTTCGCGCATCCGCTCTTCTTTCACAGAAAGATAACGGAGAAACTTTCGGACCTGAAGCTGGAAGAGCTGAACAATTTGCTACGCCTTGCTAAGCAAGAGCCAGTCGAAGAGTTGCCTAAGATAGCCACTCTTGCTTCCAACCCCACAAACTTGGATAAACTGTCCGAAGCACTTCAGAGCGAAGCAAAGGCGCTGCAAGCATTGCGATCCAAGATCGCACCAATGAGCATGGATCGGGGCTCCGCGGAGAGGTATGAGCCTACGGAGGACGCTGATGCTTATAGTCGGATTTGGAGGTATCCGGTCGAGAGCCGCGCATATGGCTTTAATCGTCGATTAGACGACCTCCTGGAGTTCATCGATTTGGGTCGAAAGAAGTTCCTTCTTCTCACAGGAATGGCTGGTCAGGGCAAGACCAACTTCGTCTGTGATCTAATTGAAAACATGTTTCGCAAGTTTCAGATTCCCTCGATCTTCATTCCAGCGCGTGAGCTGAATGGCTACGCAGGCCCAGCGCGAATTTTTGATTTCATTGCCAACAATCGGTATGCTCCAGACGCCCAAAACCTCCATGGGCTCCTCAAGTTATTCGATGAAGTCGCTAAAGAGAACGGTATGCCGTTCATCATTGTCGTTGACGGCATAAATGAAGTTTCGGAATTTTCGGAATTTTCTAAGCAAATCAATGGTTTTTTGGGTTCTGTCGCACAGTATGACCACATCAAAGCGGTCATCACATGTCGAAGCGAGTTTTTCGATCAACGGTATGCGTCGATGCTTCAACAGGATTTCTCAGATCAGATATTCCATGTGGAGAATCTCCGATCTGAGATGTCAGAAAAACACAAGGATCGCCTGATTGAGGCGTATTTCGACTACTTTAGAATCGCTCTGACCCTCGGCCAGGAAGCGTTGGACTTTTTGCGCAATGACCTGCTTCTGCTGCGCATTTTCTGTGAGATCGAGGAAGGTGCAATGGCGCGCTTTGTCCCAACGATCTACAAGGGAGACGTCTTCGAACGCTTCTTGCTTCGAAAGGTCGGAGAGTTTGAAGATCACCTGAGCGCGCAGGTCGTCCCGGTCCTTCATAAAGTCGTATCAGAAATGCTGCGGCTGGAGAGTTTCAGCAACCTAAGCACGTCCACTTTTCACTCGTCTGAGGCGTTAATAATTGAAAGGCTGATCGCCGACGATATCATTCTTCGCAGCGAGCTGCCTGAACCCTCACTTGCAACCGCTGGTCAGCAGAACATCTCGTTCACCTATGACGAGCTGCGCGATTTCATCCTAGCCCACTACATCGTGATCGACTTGGCGGAAGAAGATCTCAATGAAGTTGATTCGATATTAGCCAAGTTGGCAGAACTACAGGTTCGAGAAGGAGTCTTTCGCTACACCTACATACTTGCCCGGAAGTACGGGAAGGCAAACCTTGTTCAACTCTGCGAGGCGCAGCCTGATTTTGCTCAGCATTTCGTGAACAACATCGAGTTGATAAGTCCCGAAATGCAGGATGACACAGACAGAGACAGGGTTAAAGATATTCTGAGCGCCCAAAAGAACGCCCACGATGTACGTGTTATCGCGGCGTTCCTGTTCCATCGGAGAATTCCAACTGAAATTCTAAACATCAACATTCTCGTAGATCATATTAACGCTCTGGACGACGACGGTTGTCGCGCCTTTTTCGCGACCATTTTCGCGGACGGACATTGGCACTCGCAAAATGACTGGCGACGAAGGATAGGTAGGATTGTGTCGGAATACCTTGAGCGAGTAGAGGAGAACTTCCCACCGAAGGACATGGGCTTGCTCACATTCATGCTTCAAATTTCTGGCTATGCTGATTGGGAGTTTTTGGAACCGAACCGCAATCGATTTGCATCGCTGGTGTCTAAAGCGGAGTTTCATGCACAGCGCGACTATCTCACAAATTCTCGTTCAAGTGTGATCGTCAATAACGTGGCGGAAATTTGGAACGTTTCCGCATGAGAAGCTGGGAGGAAATCGAACTCGTAGTCGCTACGTCTTGGCAACCGAATGAGAACGATTTTCTGGGGAGGCTAAAAATTGAACCTGGAGGAATTGGAGCACAGTTTTTTGAGGGGGCCTTCGCCTGCCTCTTCTCCGATTCAATCAACGCCAAGCTTGAATTCGAGCAGTACTATTCAGTAGAATACGGGACCCTAGAACGCTATCTTGAAGGCCGGTACGGTATTGTCTTGGGTAATGATGACCTTGAGAAGGAAAACATCTTTCTTTGCACTTGGTTATCTAGCGCGCTAGATAAGAACTACGATGATAACCAGTTTGAAAACGTGATGAAGTGCATCCACGATTTGGAGGGCGAGAATGAAAGTCAAAGTTGATTTCGTATCGAACAGCTCATCAACCTCCTTCGTGTATATTTCTGAAGGTGACCTTGAGAAAGAGGATTTCTTCAAAGCGTCGGGTGTAAGCCCGGACAGCCCAGTTTCGGAGCTGTTCAGCCAAATGTTCTATGAGCTTTCCTCGCGGATCCAAGAAGGCACCCCTCTTAGTTCGGTTGAGGAGATTGATGGCCTTGATGAGCGTCACGAATTTACAGCGGAAACCATCGAAAAAATGAAAAATGCCGTATCTAACGGCCAAAAGGTAATAGTTTCTAAGCTAAGCAGTGAAAACAATCTCCCTGAGATGATGATGTGCACTTCGATATTCGAGATTGAATCGGACAAGTTCCACATCAACGCTTATTCAAATTACTGGTAGGGAAAAATGCTGAAAGCGAACAGATACCGCAGCCTAGGTTACTCTTCCTTTTTTGATCAAGACTCGGGCTTCTTCGCTCGAGTGCCGGACGATGGGAAACCTGAGCCATTCTGGTCTCCGCACGGTCCGGAGTTGATGGATATATCGATTACCAACTGGTGCGATATGGGTTGTACGTTTTGCTACAAGTCCTCGACTAAGCGCGGATCACATATGTCAATTTCTGACTATAGGTCAGTTATCGACCAAGCCGCCGAAATGGGTACATTTCAAGTCGCACTCGGTGGTGGCAATCCCAACCAGCATCCCGATTTCGTTGAGATGTTGGAGTACACACGTTCGAAAGGAGTCGTTCCAAACTATACGACCAACGGTCGTGGCCTAACCAAGGAAATTATCGAGGCAACCAAAATGTACTGCGGAGCGGTCGCGGTGTCTGTCTACGAGCCATTCGACGAAGCTGCGAGTGCCATTCAAATGCTGACAGCGTCAGGTATTAAGACAAATGTGCATTTCATATTGGACGCCTTCAGTATCGACACTGCAATTGAATGGCTCAAGGTTCCCCCAGAATTTCTCTGTCCGGTCAACGCACTCATTTTTCTGAACTACAAGCCTTCAGGGAGGAAAATTTTTGAGGAACGGATGCTCAGAAATAGTACTAGGCTTGACGAATTCTTCTCACTCGCGACCTCCCCCGAAGCAAAGCAAAAAGTTGGCTTCGACGCCTGTTGTGTTAGCGGGCTTTTTGCTCGAACGGATGCAAACATTTCACTTGTCGACGCTTGCGACGCAGGTCGGTTTTCTCTTTACGTTTCCGAAGATATGCGAGTCTACCCTTGCTCTTTCCAAGCTGCGCTTGCTGATGGAGACCTGTTGGACGAAGGCACAAGCCTGCATGACATTTGGATTAACTCGGAAAACGTCGGGTCATTCAGAAGTTACTTTGCGTCTGATCGATGCGGGGGTTGCTCACATCGATCCACCTGTATGAACGGTTGCCCAATCTTTGATGATCTTGTGGTTTGCGGCAATCGCTAATCAAACTCAATCGATCTTTCGAACACAATTAGTCAATTCGCATAGATCGCCGAACGGGTCCTTCGTGTGCGCTCCGCCAAAGACTAGTTATCCACTTGAATACCTTAATAGTGGACTGTCCGCCCTCGGCCCACAAAACGACAACGTACCCTGTCAGTCGAAGCGGCAGTCTTTTGCCCTGTTTCGGCCACATCGACATTACTATTGGTTAAAGCTGCTCTCGGAAAAAACCGTCGATACAGTTGCAAGTTTCGGACGCTTAAACCCTTTTCACTTACTTTTGTCATCCAAAAGGACATCCCTTTCATCGACATAAACACGCCCCTGTCCGGATGATGCCTGGACAGCAACCCGCGCATCTTCAGGGCCGTGTTGCATTGCTATGCAATGCTGCCCGCACCACCCCTTCGAGCGGGGTTTCCCTCATGTTCATTCGGTGCAGTCCAGACCCCAACCGGACCTTTCGGGGCTTAGTCAAAGGGATGGTCCCTTGGACGAACAAAATTGCTTCGAAAGGAAATTTAACATGAAAAATTCAGTCACACTCGTCGGCTTCGTAGGCAACGATCCAGAGGTTCGCGAAACAAAGTCAGATGCAACGATTACCACCATCTCGTTGGCCACCACACGCAGCTTCAAGGACAGCGAAGGCGAACGTCAGCAGGAAACAGAATGGCACCGGATTACCTGCTTCAATGGTATCGGAAAGTGCGTTGCAGACCATGTCACCAAAGGAGCCATGATAATGGTTACGGGACGTATCCATTACACCAAGTGGACCGATCAAAACGACATCACCCGTTACGGCTGCGAGATCATCGCCGAGAAGGTTGATTTTCTGTCCAAAGCGAAAGCTAAATCTCCCGACTAATCGCAACTGACATTGCAACTTTCCGAGGCCCGGTAGCGTCCGCTACCGGGCCTTTCATTTGTTCAATTAGTCAAAAAATAAAAACGGTCGTTTCGGAAATACGAAACGGCAATTTCTCCATTGGTATTCCACCATCAAACCGCGCCGCAGTTTGCATGAATAAAATGGCCATTTGTTACCAGAAGACGATCCTATAGAATTAAATCCTGATATCAGATTTGACAGACCTTTACCTCCGGCCAGTCATCATTTTGGATTTCGCTTATCCCGATTTGGCTTCCGCAACATTGTTGTCGATTAAGGCCAATTGGTCGCCAGAGCGCAAAAAAGTGCAATATTTCAGACAATATTTTATGGAACTCAAACGCCCGTTGGGCTAAAAGACCGTGCGCAATGGTGCGCAAATCTGTCAGAAAACGGAGAACAATATGAGCGGGAAAAGGCTGCCGAGCTGTGGACAAAATCAGTGCACACCGTACGCGAGGGGTCGCAGGGTAGTTTTCGTTAGTTCTCTGCGGGTTTCAAGCCGAAATTTCGGGCGTGTCAATTCCTATTTGGATGTAAAGCAAGCCCAAAAACACCATTTGCATCCAAATTGGACCGGCGTAACTCATTTAATTATATAGTTTAATTTTGAACCGCTCATGTTTGTGTGGCAATTTACATCAGCAGTGCCAGTCGAAGTCAGAACCCAGCTTCTTATTCCCTAGGAAATTAGAAAATAGCGCTTCTGAAACGCGTCCTTTAGCACACGCGCAGACTGAAAACGCGTAGAGGTAATACTTAAGATATGGCTCTGCGTTTTATGCCAGCCAAAAACACAATCGACTGATGAATGATATGAGCGGGGAAGGAAATTATGAGCCGCTTTGCCCGAACCGAGGCCGGAGTATTGTCGCTCCGTCGCGAAGTTGATCTAGATAATCAGACCACCATTGCATCATCTCGACGCGCTCATCCCAATAATTTCCACGATTGTAGATGCCTCTCATGGCGTTGCTGTCACCGTGAGCAAGAGAGCGCTCAATAGCGTCAGGATGCCACTTCCCGCTTTCATTGAGCAAGGTTGAAGCGGTGGAACGGAATCCGTGTCCAGTAACCTCGTCATGCCCATAGCCCATTCTCCGCAATGACTGGTTGATAGAATTCTCACTCATGGTTTTGAGATGGGAACCGAGACCTGGAAACATGTTGTCAAATCCGCCGCTATGTACTTCCAGTTTGCGTAGAAGCCCAACGGACTGTGTGGATAGCGGAATTGCGTGTACGCGGCGCATTTTTGTTCGTTTGGCAGGCACGCTCCAAATCGACTGCTCCCAATCAATCTCCTGCCATTGGCCAAGCCGCATTTCGCTCGGACGAGTATATATGTGAGGGAGCAGCTTCAGAGCGATTTTGACAATGGGACTGCCGCCATAGTTTTCGATATCGCGTAACAGCTGACCCAATTTCTCCGGCTCCAATATTGCGGCATGGTGCTTCACTATTGGTGCAGACAGTGCTTCACCCAATAAGGCCGCAGGATCGGTCTTACAAAGTGCTGAGGCAACCCCATGACGAAAGACACGGCTAGCAACCGAACGTGTTCTGTGAGCCGTTTCGCGGTGGCCACGCCGTTCGATCTTTTTGAGAACTTCCAATATCTCCGCTGGCTCAATATCGGCAATGGGCCGATTGCCTATTGTTGGCAGAAGATGCGAAATGCACCAACGCGCCTTATTGACCGTTCGCTCTGCTCTGCCATTGTTCACCATGCGAACCGTCAGGAAATCTTCTGCTACGCTGGCAAAACTATTATTGGCATTGATCCGCGCCACACGCTTGCGCTTTTTCTTTTCTGCCAAAGGGTCGATATCTTCCAGAACCAAAAGGCGCGCATCGTCACGTTTCTTTCGTGCCTCGGCCAATGAAACTTCGGGCCATGCGCCAAGCGCAAGCCGCTTCTCCCGCCCCAAGATGCGATACTTATACCTCCAAAGCTTTGATCCATTTGGAAAAACTTCCAAATACAAGCCTTTTTCATCGCTTCTGCGATAGGGGGTATCGGATGGCTGTAACCCCCTAATTTGTGCGGCTTTGAGAGACATTTGGGGGCATGACCTTTCTGTTAGGTGCTTCATGCCCCCAATCATGCCCCCAGACGCGTGGGATGTGGGGGCATAACGCGGGACAAAGCAGGAACATTCAAAAGGTAGTATTAGCCCAAAAATGGCTGAAAAGCAAGGCTTTCGGGATGTTTTGGGATGGAGTTCTGGTGCCGCTTAGAGGACTCGAACCTCTGACCCCATCATTACGAATGATGTGCTCTACCACCTGAGCTAAAGCGGCTGTTAGGGATTTGTTGGCCCTGCGGTGCAACACTCCTTTAACGACCGGGCGTTTAACAGCAGGCTGGCGGTCTGACAAGCCTGCGCAGCGCTTTCGGTCACGCAGCCCGAAAATCCGGCGCTGGATGCAGAATTTCCGCCGATCTTTACGAGATGTTTACCATATCCGCTGCACAACGGTGTTGAAACGTGAGAAAAAGTGGGACCTGGAATGGAAAATCTTCGCAATTCAGACGGCAGTACGGGATCGGATAGCGGTTCGGAAACGGACTATATCGCCTATGAAGATAACGCCGAAGCCGTAGAGCCACCGCCAGCAATTGGTCAGGACGAGCGCCGGATGCACGTGCGCGCCTATAATTTCTGGGCCGGGTTGCTGGGCGATCGCCAGTTCCCGAGCGTCGAAGATCTCAACCCGGAAGCCGATGATGATTTCGGACCGAACAGCGTATTGCTTGATTTCACCAATGGCGTCGAAAACCCGACCATCCAGTTTCTTGGTCAGTCGCTGGGCGAAGAATGTGGTCTGGACGAAGGTATTACCACCATTGATGAAGTGCCGGCCCGGTCTTTGCTGTCGCGCATTACCGACCATTATCTCCAGATTATCGCCAATCAGGCCCCGATTGGTTTCGAAGCGGAATTTGTCAACCAGCGCGGCGCAACAATCATGTATCGCGGGATATTACTGCCCTTTTCAACCGATGATGACACGATCGATTTCATATATGGTGTGATCAACTGGAAAGAAGTGGCGGTTGACGCCTTTGCCCAGGATCTTGAAGATCAGGTTTATCAGGCCATGCGATCGGCACCCGAAAAGACAGAAACCGGTCCGATCTGGGCCGATGGTCCAATTGCGGAACCGCTCGAGCTGACCGCAGATGCTGTCGTCGACAGCGATTTTGTCGCGGAGCCCGCGGATCAGGACGCGACGGGTGACGATGATTATGGCGTCGATGACGGGGCTACCCGAATCGAGGATTTCGTCGATTTGCCGGACGAAAATGCACCGCTCGCCGATTGGCTGGTTGCGGCGCGGAACAGCGCCGACAATGCGGCCCATTGCGAGCAGCGGAGCCGTGCCGCGCTTTATGAAGCGATTGGCAAAGCCTATGATTTCTACCTGATGACCGAAGCCCACCCGGAGGATTATCAGATCCTGCTCGAGGATTCGGGCATGAAGGCTCAGGAACGCGCGCCGATGACGCCGATTGTGAAACTTATTTTCGGAGCGCAATATGACAAGACCCGGCTGACCGAATATGCCGCCGCGCTGCGCTTTGCGAAGCAGACCGGCGTTGCCAAGGGTGCGTTTGCCGATCTGCTCGAGAAGCATGATGGCGGGCTCAAGGCGATTGTCTATGCCGAGCGCGAAGCGCGAAAATCCCAAACCCGAGTGTCCCCGGTTGAAGACCAGGCCGATGTCGTTCTCAACCGGCTGCGCAACGCGCCAAGTCGCGATCTCGCCGATATCGATACAGGCGATGCTGAATTTGTCGTGCTCGTTGCGCGGCGTGAGGATAATGGCAGTCTGGCGATCGTTGGACCGGTTGTCGGCGACCAGAAGCTGACCGACAAGGCGCTCAAGCATACCAGCATCTGACGACGATCCATTGCGGTCGCCTTGCTTGACACGCGTGATATAGTGGTTTCATATGTAACCAATATATCACGGAGGATGAAGAATCTGGAGCGTCACCACCGGTTGTTATCGGAACGCCCTTGAGCCGCGCCGCCATTCGTCCCATACCATAGTCATAGACGGAAATTTGCCCGCCTGATTCTATTGGGGGATCCATGACTGGTAGCCGCAGCAAGACAACCGCTCGCACGTCCGATGCGTCAGCGCACAACACGCTCAGCAAAAATCTGAACAATGCTTTTCAAGACAGCGCCTTGCCGGGCGAGAATATCGGCTTTGACAAGGACGCATGCGCCAAGGCGGTCGAATTCGCTCTCGACTGCGGGTCCCTGCGACCGGACAATGATCCCAAATTGCTGATGGAAAGCGTCAGTGGTGCCAACGGACACCGCTATATGCGCCTGGCTATCGTGAATGACGACATGCCGTTTCTGGTCGATTCCGTCTGTGCAACCATTGCCGGTTTCGGACTCGATATCGAGCGCCTGATCCACCCGGTTATTGGCGTGAATCGCGACTCAGACGGTCGGCTGACGGCGATCCATAGCGATGCCGAGGATGGCGAAAAACGGGAATCGATCATCTATATCGAACTTGAGCGCACGGAAGCCAAAGTCCGACGCGCTCTCGAACAGGCATTGATCAAGAATCTCAAGGATGTCTGTGCGGCGGTTACGGATTGGCTGAAATTACAGATCGCGCTCGGGGATGATGCTGACCGTTTGCCGGAAGGAGAAGGCACGGCGCTGTTGCGGTGGTTCCTCGATCGCAATTTCACATTATTGGCGCATGAGACCCTTGGCCCGAAAGGTGAGCGGACCGACATGCTCGGCGTTGCGCGGATGCGTGAGCGACCAATCCTGTCTCGGGAAAGCCAGAATCGGGCCTTTAAATGGTTCAAAAACGGTGGTTATTCACCGTTGATTCTGAAATCCAATCAGATATCGACCGTCCATCGCCATGTGTTGATGGATCTGATCGTGGTCCCGCTGCGGGAACAGGACCAGGTGACCGGATTGTCGATCACGGCCGGCCTGTGGACCAGCGCTGCGCTGGCCGCGCCGCCCGAAAAAGTGCCGGTGCTGCGCTCGCAAATGACCCAGCTGTTCGACAAGTTCGAATTTGCTGCCGCCGGCCATGCGGGCAAATCCCTGACTCACGCGCTGACCGCCTTGCCGCATGATCTGCTGATCACATTTGGCCAGGATGATCTCGAGCGGCTGTCACTGATTTCGATGTCGCTGATCGATCGGCCCCGGCCCAAATTGCACAGCGTCATGTCGCCGCTCAACCGGCATCTTTTCGCCTTTGTCTGGCTGCCGCGCGAACAGCTGAACACCGAACGGCGGCAGAATATCGAAACGCTGCTCACCGATGCTACCGGTGCCAGGATTTTGAGCTGGTCCAACACGCTGGGCGAGGGTGGCATATCATCGCTACGCTATACGCTCGACATGGGCAAGGATGGTCAGATCCCCGATCCGGATGTGCTCGACCGCAAGCTGGAAAGCATGATCCGTGGCTGGCGCCCGGAAGTCGAATTGCATCTGGGTGAGGCCGGTTTTGAAAGCCGCGCTGCCATCTTGGCCCAGCGCTATGCGGACTGTTTCCCGACCATCTACCGGACAACCTATGGAGCCGAAGAAGCGGCGTCTGATATTGCCCGGCTGTTCCAGCTCGAACGGGGCGGCCAGAAATCCACCCGGCTTTACAAGCTGGATAGCGATGCCCCGCATCTGCTGCGTCTCAAGATATTCCATCTTGGCGGCGTGTTGCCGTTGTCCGATGCGGTGCCGACGCTGGAAAATTTCGGTTTTACCGTGCTCGAGGAAATGCCCACGCCGCTCGACAATGGCCGGCTGGGCTATATTCACGACTTTCAGCTTCAGCTGCGCAATCCGGAATCGCGCGATGGTCTGATCGCCCGGGCAACTGAGATCGAAGCGGCGATCACCGATGTGCTCGAAGGGCGCTCGGAAAATGACAGTTTCAATCAACTGATCACCGCGACCGGCATCGATGCCCAGTCGACGGTTTGGATCCGCGCCTGGTTTCGCTATCTGCGTCAGACCGGTCTGTCCTATGGGATTGTCACAGTGGTCGAGGCGCTGGCCGAGGCCAGTGACGTAACCCGGGCTTTGATTGCGTTGTTCGAAGCGTGGCACGACCCGGAATTCAAGGGTGATCGTGCGGCTGCGGCAGCGCAGGCGATGAAGAATATCGACCGCGGCCTGATTCAGGTGCACGGCATTGATGATGATCGCCTGTTGCGGCTGTTCCGCGCTGTGATCAGCTCGATCTTGCGCACCAACGCATTTGCATCGCACGCCGATACAGCGCTCGCCTTCAAAATTGAAAGCGCACAGATTCCGGACCTGCCAGCACCCGTGCCGTGGCGTGAAATCTTTGTTTACAGTCCGCGAGTGGAAGGAATCCACTTGCGCGCGGGTCCGGTCGCCCGGGGTGGTTTGCGCTGGTCCGATCGGCGCGACGATTTCCGCACCGAAATATTGGGCCTGATGAAAGCGCAGCGCGTGAAAAATGCCGTCATCGTGCCGACCGGTGCCAAAGGCGGTTTCTACGCCAAGCAATTGCCGCCGCCGGATGACCGGGATGCTTTCCTGGCCGAGGGCGTTGCCTCTTACGAGATATTCATCCGCTCGCTCTTGTCGATAACCGACAATATCAAGGACGGAGAGGTCATCCCGCCAAGCAAAGTCGTGCGCCGCGATGAGGATGATCCCTATTTCGTTGTCGCCGCCGACAAGGGTACCGCAAGCTTCTCCGACATCGCCAACAAGATTGCGGTGGAATCGGACTTCTGGCTGGGCGACGCCTTCGCCAGTGGCGGTAGCAATGGTTATGATCACAAGGCCATGGGCATTACCGCGCGCGGGGCCTGGGTTTCGGTGCAGCGGCATTTCGCGGAAATGGGGGTCGATGTCCAAAAAGACCCGGTGACCGTGATCGGTGTCGGCGACATGTCCGGCGATGTGTTCGGCAATGGCATGCTGCTGTCGAAAGCGATCCAGCTGGTTGCCGCCTTTGACCACCGTCATATATTCATCGATCCCAATCCCGATGCGGCGGCGAGCTGGAAGGAACGCAATCGTCTGTTCGCGCTGCCGCGGTCGAGCTGGGATGACTATGACAAAGACCTGATATCCAAAGGGGGCGGGGTGTTCTCGCGCCAGTCCAAGACGATCAAGGTGAACAAGGAAATCGCCAAGCTGCTCGATTTGCCGGACCGCGAAGATATCGCGCCGTCCAAGCTGATCAGCGCGATCCTGAAGAAACAGGCGGACCTGCTGTGGTTTGGCGGTATCGGCACTTATATCAAGGCGGCGAGCGAAAATCATATCGAGGTCGGCGATCCGGCCAATGACCAGATCCGGATCAACGCCGAGCAATTGCGCGTCAAAGTGATTGGTGAGGGCGCCAATCTGGGGATTACCCAGGCGGCCCGGATCGCCTTTGCCGGACAGGGCGGGCGGATCAACACCGACTTTATCGATAACAGCGCGGGTGTCGATTGCTCGGATAACGAGGTCAATATCAAGATCGCGTTGAACGCCGCGATGGCGGCCGGAAAACTGAAGCCGGCTGTCCGCAACAGCTTGCTCGAAACCATGACCGACGAAGTCGGGGCGCTGGTTCTCGAAGACAATCGGCTGCAGGCGCTCGGCCTCTCGATCGCCGAAAGCGGCGGCAAGAAGACATTGCCGTCCTATGTCCATCTGATCGAACAGTTCGAGGACCAGGGGCATTTGAATCGCGCTGTGGAAGGGCTCGCCAGCAACGAGGACCTGATGCGCCGGGCCCAGGAGGAACGCGGTCTTGACCGGCCCGAACTGGCGGTGCTGATCTCCACCGCCAAGCTGGTGTTGCAAGAGGCCATCGAGAATAGCGACCTCAGTGACGATGCCGGTCTCGACAGTGAAATGCTTGATGCCTTTCCATCCGGCATGCGCAGCAAGCATCAAGACGCGATCCTGCACCACCAGCTGCGCAAGGAAATCATCGCCACCAAACTCGCCAACCGGATGATCAACCGTCTCGGTTTGATCGATCCATTTGAATTGGCAGAGGAAGAAGGCTGTTCGCTCGGCGAAGTGGCCAAGGCCTTCGTCATGGCCGAGCGCCTGTTCGACGCCGATCAGCTTTGGACCGCATTGGAAAACGCGAAAATCGGCGAAGATATTCGCCTCGTCCTGTTCGACCGCTTGGCCTATGTGTTGCGGTCGCACATGGCGGATCTGATGCGAATTGGCCTGTCAGGCGGAGCGATTGATGAAGCCGTCGAAATGTTGACGCCGGGCATTCAGCAGCTCGATGACAATGTCGACCGGCTGATCACCGACGAAGGGCAACTGGAAGCAACCAAGCAGATGCGGCTTCTGGTCGAAGCGGGTGCAACCAATGAGATTGCGCTGAAAATGGCCAATATTTACAAGAATGATGGCGCTGCCGGCATCGCCTTTCTCGCGAAAATCCGGGAGATTGACGCGATCGAAGTGGCTGGTGCCTTCACCAAATTGGGAAGCTTGCTGGGCCTCGACTGGGCGCAGATGACGGCGACGCGGATCAATCCGTCAGACCCGTGGGACCGTTTGCTTGTCGCGGGGCTGGCGCGTGATTTCCAGCAGATGCGGCTAGATTTCCTCCGGCGCGCGCGCAGCGAGGATATGGCGCAGTTTCTCGAGACCTGGGTGGAAAAAAATTCCGATCGCGTGCGGCAGTTCCGCAAGATTGTCGATCGGGCGCATCTGTCACCCCGGCCTTCGATAGCGATGCTCGCCCAAATTGCCGGGCAGGCGCGGATCTTGCTGACCCGCTAGACGAAGCGGCAGCGGTCCGGCGGTTTGGCTATATCCAATAGCCGAGCGTATGCAGGGTCACGCCGACCAGCCCGCCGACCAGCGTGCCGTTAACGCGGATATATTGCAGATCGCGACCGACCGCATTTTCAACCCGGTCGGTAATTGTCTGGGCGTCCCAACTGCGGATCGTGTCCGACACGAGCTTGACGATATTGTCCCCATAGCTGGCAACAACACCGGTCACCGCGCGGCGCGCGAAACGATTGAGCTGTTTGTTGAGCAACGGATCTTTCTGCAGACTATTGCCCAATTGGACCAGCGCCTCTCCAAATTGACCGGCCATGGCGGCTTCCGGATCGCGCGACGCCTTGAGCAGCGCTTCACGGCCGGTCTCCCAGAGGCCATCAATCCAGTTGGCAATGGCCGGATTGTCGATCATTTCGAGCTTCCACTCATTCACGCGCTGGCGCAGGTCCGGATCGCTCTTCAGTTCTTCGGCCAGTTCGGCCAGGCTTTCGGCGGTCTTGGCGCGCACCGGATGGTTCGGATCTGCGGCCATGTCAGCCAGCAGCTTGTAGAGGCCGTCGACCACTTCATTGGCAAGCCGGTCATCCAGACCGGTCCAGCGCATCACCGTATTGGCGCGGTCGTGGACGATGGTCCGGATAATATGTTCGTTGGTATCGAGCGTCCGGTAAGCCCATTTGATGGTGGAATCGATCAACGGACCATGGCGATTCTCGGCCATCACGGCTTCGAGTATCTGGCCCATGGGTGTCGCCAGATCGAGGTCACGCGCCTGTTTCTTGACCGCGCCCTTGAACATGCTGCCGAGCCGTTCCTGATCCAGCGATCCGATAATGTCACCGATCACCCGCGACGCCCCGGTCCGCAGCCGCCCTTCACCGCCGCTTGGCGCCTTGAGAAACCGCCCGACCCCGCCGGCAAAGTCGACGCCATACATGCGCTGGGCGACAATTCGCGAGATCAGGAAGTTATTCTTCAGAAAATGCGCCAGCGTTTCGCCGATCCGGTCCTTGTTGCGGGGAATGATTGCGGTGTGCGGGATCGGCAGACCCATGGGATGCCGGAACAGCGCGGTGACGGCGAACCAGTCGGCTAGTCCGCCAACCATCGCCGCTTCGGCAAAGGCGCGGACAAAACCAAGCGCCGGGTGGATTTCTTCATAGGATTTGGCGGTGAAATAGACGATGGCCATGAACACCAGCAACCCGGTGGCGATGATCTTCATGTCCCGGCCGGCATTGTTGCGATCGGGGGCGAGATGGCTTGGCTGCACCCCTGCGTCAGCGGCAGGCGTCGATATGGCTGTGGATTCTAACCTCTTCACTCGGCTGGCTGAATCCCGTTTCTGGCCTTGTCTTCGGCATCATCACCAGGCTTGTAGGTCAGCATGCGCTGCCGCAGCCATGGGCCGACGCGGCGTTCAAAGCCATCTGCCAGGCTGAAGCCGGCGGGCACAATCACCAGGGTGAGTATTGTGGAGACGATCAGGCCGCCGATCACAACCGTGCCCATTGGTGCGCGCCAGGCGCCATCACCGGACAGCGATAGCGCGGTCGGCACCATCCCGGCGGTCATCGCCACCGTGGTCATCACGATCGGCTGGGCCCGCTTGTGGCCGGCGTCCATGATCGCTTCGAATTTCGGCACGCCGTTCTTCATTTCCTCGATCGCGAAGTCGATCAGCAGGATCGAGTTTTTACTGACGATACCAAGCAGCATCAGCACGCCGATCAGCACCGGCATCGAAAGCGGTTGACCGACCACCCAGACCAGGAAAATACCGCCCAGAGGCGCCAGCGCCAGCGAACCCATATTGACCAGTGGCGACATCAGCCGCTTGTAGAGCAGCACCAGTGTCGCGAAGACCAGCAGGATACCCGAAATCAGTGCAACGATGAAGTTGACCGCCAATTCCTGCTGCCATTCGTCCTCGCCAAATGGCGCATTGGAAACGCCAGTAGGCAGATTTTTCATGATCGGCAGATTGTTAATGGCCTTCATCGCCTCGCCTTTGATCACGTCAGGAGCGAGGTCGGCACCGACAAAAGTCCGGCGGTTCTGGTTATAGCGTTGAATCGTGGTCGGACCGGACCCAAAGCTGACCTTGGCGACGCGGCTTAGCGGAACCGTACCGCCACTGGAAGTCGGGATCGGCAGGTTTTCAATGGTTGTCAGATCGGTGCGCGATTCTTCCGGCAGCATGACCCGGATCGGAATTTGCCGGTCAGACAGCGAGAATTTGGCTGCATTTTGATCGATTTCACCCAGCGTCGCGATGCGGATCGTCTGGCTGAGCGCGGCCGTGGTGACGCCCAGTTTGGACGCGAGGTCGCCATATGGCGTGATGAGGATTTCCGGGCGACTGAGATCGGATGCGATCCGCGGCGCGGTGATCAAATTGATGCCCTTCATCTGTTCGACCAGTTGCAGCGCGGTGTCATCGAGCAGCGCCGGGTCCGAGCCGGTCAGCATGATCGAAATGTCCCGTCCGGTTCCGCCGCCGCCGCTTTGCGACTGGAACGAAATCCGGGCGTCAGGGATTTTCTGCAGCAGGGGCGCCATGCTGCGTTCAAATTCGATCGACGTTTTTTCGCGCTCCTCCTTGAAGTTCACAAAGACGGTCGCGTTGGTTTCGCGCACGCGGGTGAGTGCCCGGTCGACTTCGGGTTGCTGGTACATCAGCTCCGAAACCTGATCGGCAATTTTCTCGGTCTGCTGCAGGGTGGTTCCGGGAACCACTTCAATCTGGACGCGGCTGGAATCCTCGTTGATCGTCGGCTGGAACTGGGCTGGCGTGATCGCAAACAACACAATTGTGATGCCGAAGGCCAGCAAGCCAATGCCCATCAGCCAGATGCGGTGATCCAGGAATTTGGCAACAAAGCGCCGTCCGCGTCCTCCGCCTTCAGCATATTTCTTTGCCGCGGTCTGATCGAGGCACCATTCGAGCAGGACCATATAGCGGTCCATCCATTTGCCTTCACCATGTTCGGCGTGGCCTTTGGATTTCAGGAAATAAGCAGCCACCATCGGTGTAATCATACGCGCAACGGCGAGACTCATTAGCACCGAAATCACGACGGTAATGCCAAAATTCTTGAAGAACTGACCGGAAATGCCGGGCATCAGCCCGACCGGCAGGAAAACCGCCACGATACAGAAAGAGGTTGCGACCACCGCCAGGCCGATTTCATCAGCGGCGTCAATTGATGCCTGATAGGCGGATTTGCCCATGCGCATATGGCGCACGATATTCTCGATCTCCACAATCGCATCATCAACCAGCACCCCGGCGACGAGACCCAGCGCGAGCAGGGACAGGAAGTTCAGGTTGAACCCCATCAGGTCCATGAACCAGAAGGTCGGAATGGCGGACAGCGGAATGGCAATCGCCGAAATCAGTGTCGCACGCCAGTCGCGCAGGAACAAGAAGACGACGACAACCGCCAGCAGCGCGCCCTCGACCATCGCGGCCATCGAGCTCTTATATTGTGTCTTGGTATAGTCCACGCTGCTGCCAAGCCGGATAAACTCGACGCCGGGATTTTCTGCCTCGATCTGATCCATGATCTCGACAGCGGTGTCGTAAACCGTCACGTCGGATGCGCCGCGGGCGCGGGTCATCGAGAAGTTCACCACTTCGACGCCGCGCACCTTGCTGATCGAACTGCGCTCGCCAAAGGAATCCTTGACGTCCGCAACATCGGCCAGCTTGATCGTCTGGCCATTGCCGAGCGATATCTGGGTCTGGGACAGCGCATAGGCATCTTCGGCATTGCCAAGGACACGTACCGATTGCCGCGTACCGCCCACTTCTGCGCGTCCGCCAGCAGCGTTGATATTCACCTGCCGCAAGACGGTGTTGATTTGATTGGCCGTCACACCGAGCGCCTGCATCCGGGCCGGCTGCAAGATCACGCGGATCTCGCGGTCAACGCCGCCAAAGCGATCAACTTCGGCCATGCCCTGAACCGTCAGCAACCGTTTCGCGACCGTATCGTCGACGAACCAGCTCAGCTGCTCGACCGTCATATCGTCGGCTTTTACGGCAAAATAGGCAATCGGCCCACCGACCGCATCGACCTTGGAAATCTGCGGTTCCAAAATGCCGTCGGGCAAAGAGCCGCGGGCCTGATCGACCGAATTCTTGACTTCGTTGACCGCGTCATTGACGTCGGCTCCAATTTCAAACTCGACAAAGGTCCGGCTGCTGCCTTCACTCGCGGTGGAGCTGATATTCTTCACCCCGCTGATCGAGCGGACCGCAGCTTCAATGCGCTGGGTGATCTGATTCTCGATTTCGGTTGGCGCGGCGCCTGGTTGAGAAATCACAACCCGGACCGCCGGAAATTCGACGTCGGGATTGTTGACCACGTCCATCCGGTTGAAGCTGAGCAGGCCAGCCAGCAACAGGGCTGTGAACAACACCAGCGGAATAACGGGATTGCGGGTGGACCAGGCAGAGATATTGCGGAGATTCATGATTTACTCTTTCACGCCGCCTCTTCGGTCTCGGTCGGGCTGGCTTTGGGTGCGCTGCCCTTCTCCACCGTCGGATTGACCGTTTGTCCGGGGTTCAGGAAACCGCCTGCCCGCAACACAACCCGTTCATTGCCCTCAATGCCCGAGCTGATGGACAGGCCAGCGGACGACACCGAACCAATTTCTACATCACGGCGCTCAACCTTGTTGTCCTTGCCGACCACGTAGACAAAACTGCCCTGACTGTCGCTTTGAACAGCGGATTCAGGCAGCACGGCTGCTTCGGAGCTGCCGCTCCTGATCCGCGTGCTGGCAAATCCGCCGGGCCGCAAGGCGCGGTCATAGGCGAGGGCTATTTTGGCAATGCCCTGACGGGATTGCGCATCAATCATCGGTGAAATCTGCCAGATCTGGCCATCGAGTACGCGGCTGGTCCCAACCGGGATGACTTCGGTGGATGTGCCCACCGACACTTGCGCCAGATCGCTCTCGCTCAACTGCGCCTGAAGTTCCATCTCGCCATTTTGCGCGATCCGGAACAGCACGCCGCTGCCTGCGCTGACCGTCTGGCCAACTTCGACATCGCGCTCGAGCACCAGGCCGCCTTTGGGCGCAATGATGTTGAGGAACCGGTTGCGCGCGCGCGCTTCGCCCAGCTGGGCCTGGGATACGCGCAATTGCGCGGCGCTCGAATCGCGGGTCGCGGTCAGACGGTCAATATCGGCCTTTGAGATAAAGCCCCGCTCAACCAGTTGCAGCGACCGATCAAGGTTGGTCTGCGCCAGATTGAGGTTGGCCTGCGCGGCGGACACCGAAGCTTCAAGCCGCGCCACTTGCTGATTCTGTACCGAGCGATCGATGCTCGCCATGATCTGTCCGGGCTTGACCCAGTCGCCGGCCTCGACATGCACGCGCGTGACGCGTCCGCCTTCACCGACCACGCCGACAGGAATTTCCCGGCGCGCAGCCAGAGTTCCGGTCGAATTGATCGTGCGGGCGACATTTTGTCTGCCCGGAATGATAACGGTCACGGCTGGCGCCTGCCCGCCTTCTTCCGCCGCTTCTGCGGCAGCCCCTTCGCCGCCACCCGGCAGAAACTGATAGGCAATGAAAGCCAATATCACGACAATGGCCACGGCAGCAGCGATGATCAGCCGGCGCTTGTTGCGTCCCTGTTCCTCACTGTCACTTAATGACGAACCGTCGACATCGTCTCCGGAAATGGTCGATTCATAATTCATACGCGCTCTCTTCCGCCCGGCCCATACCGTATTTTCGTCGAGCAATATACCAATTATTCAACCAAATCAGGGGAAAGCCGTAGTTTTCAATGGCACTGTGTTATATCAATAAATCACTCACGACAAGCCCTTACATTTGGGCTCGCTCCTTGTGGATTAGGCGATAGCGTCAGCGCGCGCGCGCGAAAAGTCCGAATTGCCACAAAAAACCCGGCCCGCGCGGCGGACCGGGTTCAAATTTTTGGGTCAGAGCCTGTCGGCTCAGCGCTTAGCGAATACGCCCGCGCTTGATCAGATTGACGATGCCCAAAAGGACAACCGCGCCACCAAAGGCGACGAGCAAGGTCATCGGGCTGAACGGCGCGTCGCGAAGATTCGATGTGCCACCGGTGAGAAAGCTGAACAGCCAGCCGCCGAGCATCGATCCGACGCAGCCGACGACGATATTCCAGAAAATGCCCATGGACGCGTCCCGGCCCATCACCATGCTGGCGAGCCATCCGATGATTCCACCCATGACGAGTGCGATGATGAAATTGATCATATTATCCTCCTGATACACTATACTGGCCGGATCCCCGGCTATGCCGCCCCTAATATACAAAACTGGGAAACAGGCCAGAAAATGTTCAAAAAAACCGGTCTGGACGTTCGTGAGAAAAGATAGGCGACAGCGCGGTTTGACCGCCAAGGATATCAGATTGCAGCGAGAAAAATGGGCGATTTCCTGGGGCGGTGGCACGCCATCCACCGCGCCTGAGGCAAGTGTCTTCGAACAGAATTTATGATATACGAACAGCATGCAGGTTCGAACGGGCAAAGCCGCAGAGGAAATCAACTTAGCCATCGCCGTTGACGAGCGTGAAACGGGTACGGGCGACCGCGCCAGCTACATTCGTGCGATCGCCGAACGAGGCGGTTTGACATTGGCGTTTGAACGCGGACAGGGTGTTGGTTTTTGTTGCTGTGACAGCAGCTATTTCTTTGAAAAGCCGTTTGTTTCTCTGCTGATTGTCGCCGAAAATGCCCGAAGATTGGGGTTTGGGCGTGCGTTGATCGAGTCCGTCGCGGATGATCACCGCGAAGTCTGGACATCGACCAGCAGATCAAACACAAACATGCGCAATTTATTGCAAAAAGAGGGCTGGCATTTCTGCGGAACACTGGATGGGCTGGACGGCGCGCCATCCTTTTGAAGGTCAGGCCTTCCTTGCACCATGCACAAAAAAGACCCTGCGGATCGCTCCGCAGGGCCTGAAGGATGGCAATGAAATCGGTCGGATGATCAATATTTCTGCTGACGCTCATAGAGGTCGCGATAATGCTGGATGCGGGTAACCCGCAGACCGGGCATCCCGGACCGGTCCACCGCGCGCTGCCACGAAGCAAATTCCTCGAGCGACAGGCTGTACCGATCACAAACCTCGTCAACGGTCAGCAATCCGCCATTGACGGCTGCAACAACTTCGGCCTTGCGCCGGACAACCCAGCGGGTCGTGCCTGGCTTTGGCAAGTCATCCACGGTCAGTGGCTCACCCAAAGGTCCGACAACTTGTGCAGGTTTAATTTTTTGGTTCTCGATCATACTACCCTCAAATTTGCCTTGCGGCTTTTGCTGTTCACCGGATGTTTTTACATCTCTAGCTACTGGGCTTTTCAAACTACTAAATCACCAAGGTAAACAGCGCGTTCATATTTGACTCGTTGCCGTCTCATCTGGTGTGTCTTCACTGGTCTCACCGGTCCAGAAATGCCCTCTCGCATCGCCGCGCCGGTCGTTGGGAAAGAACGTCTTCGATAGCGCCTGGCCGGCAAACAGCCGGATGCGGTCGTCCAAAGCGGTGTCATTTTCTGCCGCCTCTTCAAACCAGCCGTCCCGATCAGCCACGACCGCACGGGCCGAGTATGACAGCGACTGGCGCGCGCTGGCATGCGCCACAAGCGCGTTCAGCCGTTCGCCTGCATCACCATCATCGCTGGTGCCGTCTGCAGTCAGACTCTTATGTGGGAAGTTCATTTCCATAAACGCGGTTCTAGCGCCGAAGATATAAACTTACGTAAAGGCGGCGTTCACGCGGTCTTAGGACTGGTTAAGCAAATCTTCCGGTGGAACCGGGCTTTCGTCCCAATATGAACCATATTCGGAAATATGGCGCACGAACCGCTGCATACTGGCGCTTCGGGCGCTTGGCGGTTAAGGGGATGTCCATGACAGAAGAACGAATCAAGGGTGATTTTCAGCTCGGCGACGATCTGACCGGCAAGCGCATCGTCGTGGCGATGTCCGGCGGAGTCGATTCGAGCGTGGTCGCCGCCCTGGCCGCTCGCACCGGTGCGGAGACTATCGGCATCACCCTCCAGCTCTATGATCATGGCGAAGCCGTGGGCCGGGCCGGGAGCTGCTGTGCCGGACAGGATATTCGCGACGCCCGGGCGGTGGCCGAGAAACTGGGTATCGCGCATTATGTGTTCGACCATGCCAGCCGGTTCCAGGAATCGGTCATGGATGTGTTTGCCGATCAATATATGGCCGGCCGCACGCCGATTCCCTGTGTGCAGTGCAATATGGGCGTGAAATTTACCGACCTCCTCAACCTGTCGCGCGAGCTGGGAGCGGATTGTCTCGCCACTGGCCACTATGTCCGGCGGATCATGGGGCCTGACGGGGCCGAATTGCACCGGGCGATCGATCCGGCGCGCGACCAGAGCTATTTCCTGTTCGCGACGACCAAGGATCAGCTCGACTATCTGCGCTTTCCGCTCGGCGCCATGCCCAAGGCCCAGGTCCGCGAGATTGCCGAAGAGATGGGACTGGCGGTTGCGTTCAAGCCCGACAGCCAGGATATCTGTTTCGTGCCCGATGGCGATTATGCCAAGGTCGTCCGCAAATTGCGACCCGACGCCGATGATGGCGGCGAGATTGTCCATATCGACGGCACCGTCATGGGCCAGCATAAGGGGCTGATCCATTATACTGTGGGCCAGCGCAAGGGTCTGGAAATTGGCGGACAGGCCGAACCGCTTTATGTGATTCGTCTCGAACCGGAAACCAAGCGGGTGTTTGTCGGGCCGAAGCAGGCGCTGGCGGTAGCATCGGCCAGCTTGCGCGACATCAACTGGATTGGCGGAGATTTTGAGGGGCCGATGCAGGTCAAGGTGCGCTCAATGGCGAAGCCGACTCACGCGCGCCTCGAAGAGGGTAAGCTGCGATTCCACAATCCCGAATATGGGGTCTCGCCGGGTCAGGCAGCGGTCTTCTATAACAAGGAGCGGGTTCTCGGCGGCGGCTGGATCGAAAAAACCGGAGCCGTGTCACAGCAATGGTTGGCCGCCGCTGCGGTCTGAGTTGCTGACCCGATCGATCAGGGCTTATTGATCTGCTTCGTCCGGTGTCAGCATGACGCAGCCCCAGCCTTCGCGAAACTCCGCAGTTGCCGAAGCGAGCAGCGGCACCGAGGCGGTCACGCGCTTCTTCTCGTCGTCCAGCGACAGGCCGATGACTTCCATGCCCGGTTCGAAATCCTTTTCGCAGTCGGTCAGATCGCGCCCGCCAACATAATGGCAGGAACAGGCGACCCGGGCGCCATAGGCGGTGCCGATGCCAAGCTGGCCTTTGATAAAGCTGTAATTATAGGCAAAGACGGCAGCGAGGATGAGGGCGAACAGCGCGACTATGATCAGCGCCAGGCGGCGCTTCGATGACGGCGGTGCGGGATTGTCTTTTACAGTTGCCATAGGCGCTTCTATTGGTGCAACCCATGATCATGTACAAGTTGAAAATCGCTACCCTATCCGCCTTGGCTCTTGTGCTGTCCGGCTGCGCCGCCAGTGACGAAGCGGCGGTGCCGCGCGCCAAGACGGCGGAAGAGCTGGCTTATATATCGGACGCCAGCCCGATCAGCAAAAGCCGGCTGGATGCGGCCATTGCGCCGTTGTTCGAAGACCCGGCCATGGCCGAAACCCGTGCGGTGCTGATCATGCATCGCGGCGAGATTATCGCCGAGCGCTATGGCCAAGGCTATGACGAGGACACCCGGTTTATCAGCTGGTCGATGGCCAAGTCCTTTACCGGCGCGCTGATCGGTTTTCTGGTCGCCGATGGACGGCTGGTGCTCGACGATCCGGCGCCGGTCCCGGCCTGGCAACGCCCCGGTGATCCGCGCGGCGCGATCACCCTGCGCCAGCTGATCCACATGTCCTCCGGCCTTGATCATACCGAAGTCGCGGAGGAAAACGGCAAGACGCTCTATGAGGCCGATACCCAGCAGATGCTGTTTCTCGACGGGTCGGCCGACATGGCCGGCTATGCCGAAGCCCGCCCGATGGAGGCGGAGCCCGGAGAGAAGTTTGAATATAGCACCGCGACCAGCATGATCCTGGCCGATATCATCACCCGGACCTTGACCAGCAGCACCGATCCGCAAGTGCGCCGCAACGCCGCCATGCGGTTTATCCGCGGACGGTTGCTCGAGCCGCTCGATATGGACGGGACCTTCTTTGAATTTGATGCCAATGGCACGTTTCTCGGCGGCAGTATCATTCAGGCGAGCGCCCGCGACTATGCCAAATTTGGTGAATTTCTGCGCAATAATGGCGCGCGCAAGGGCGCGCAGCATTTGCCGGTCAACTGGGTGCAGTTCATGCGGACCTCGTCCGAAAATGATCCAGCCTATGGCGGGCATATCTGGCTCAACAAGCGGCGGCCGGAGGGGCGCAACCAGATCCTGTTCCCCGACATGGCACCCGATACGGTCTTCGCCGCGCTCGGGCATCTCGGCCAGCAGATTGTCGTTTCACCGGACCAGAAACTGACAGTGGTCCGGCTCGGCAAGACCCAGGATGATGTCAACCGACCGATGAGCGACCAGATTGGCCGGATCGTCGCCTTGTTCCCGGTCGAATAGGCAGGCTGTTCCAACCAAAGTTCACACAATTCACAGCCTGCAGATCCGAAGATTAGAGTTGTTTCAGGTTATTTTACAAATACTTGCCCTGGATTTGACATTTTCGGCCAAACCCGGGATGATATTTTTTCGACCTGAAAAGAACCGGAGCTGTGCCTAGCACGAAACGACCGATGTAGGACAGGCCCTGAACCGCAGCGGCTCGCTGCCATGGCTCCAGCTGGTCCGTTCGGAGCCCACCCTGCGAAGCGCGCCCAATCTAAAGGCGGAACTGCCCTTCCACGACGGTCACGCATTGTCCGCCGAGCCAGGCGCGGGGATTTTCGGCATCGTCTTCCAGGCGGCAGCGGACATAGCCGCCGCGCCCGCTGGCCTGATAGGCGGTGAACGCATCGCGCCCCAGCTGTTTGGCCCAGAATGGTGTCAGAACCGCATGGGCAGAGCCGGTCACGCTATCCTCATCGACCCCGGCGCCCGGCACAAAGACCCGGCTGAGCACATCGGTGTCGGTGCCCGGAGCGGTGCATATCAGCTGTTCATTGCCGCGCGCCGCGAGCGCCTTGAAATCGGGTTTGAGCGCCAGCACCGCATCGGCATCGGCATAGCGCAGCACATTATAGCGCCCCTCGTGAAACTGGGTCTCGACCGGTTCGCCGCCGACCAGGGCGGTGATTTCGGGCAGCGCCATCGGGGTCGGCGGATAGGCTGGCAGGTCGAGGGCATAGCCATCACCATCACGGACCATGGAAAGGATACCGGCCTGGCGGGTGCGGAAGGTCACCCGGTCTCGATCAGGGTCCTGCGCCAGAATGACATGACCGGAGGCCAGCGTGGCATGGCCGCACAAGGCGATCTCGATCGTTGGCGTGAACCAGCGCAGCTCATAGTCGGCTGCACCGGTCGCGTCCGGGATATAAAATGCGGTCTCGGCAAAATTATTCTCTTCGCCAATCGCCTGCATCACGGTGTCATCCAGCCAGGTCTCGAGCGGAATCACCGCGGCCTGGTTTCCGGCAAAGGGCCGGTCGGCAAAAGCATCGACGTGATAATAATGCAGGAAATTGTGGTTCGGGGTCGGCGGTGCGATGGTCATGGGTACAGCATTCCTTCTGTCCAGCTGTCGTCAGTACGGTCAAACGTCCGGCGCTCGTGCAGACGGTGGGCGCGATCCTGCCAGAATTCGAATCGTTGCGGGCGGAGCCGATAGCCTGACCAATGGGGCGGACGCGGGACCTCCTGACCATCGAAACGGGTCTGCATTTCGGCAAAGCGCGCTTCAAAGGTTGCGCGGCTGTCGAGCGGGCGCGATTGAGCAGACGCCCAGGCCCCCAGTTGCGAATCCCGGCTGCGCGTCGCGAAATAGGCATCGGCCACCGCGTCGGCGACCGTCGACAAGCGGCCCTCGATGCGAATTTGCCGGCGCAGACTTTTCCAGTGAAACAGGATAGCGGCCTGCGGATTGGCTGCAATATCGGCGGCCTTGCGGCTTTCCTGATTGGTGTAGAACACAAAGCCGTCCGGATCATGGCCTTTGAGCAAAACCATCCGGGCCGCCGGCTGGCCATCGGCATTGGCGGTCGCGATGGTCATCGCATTGCTGTCATTGGGCTCGGTTTCGCGAGCTTCGGCAAACCAGCTGTCAAACAGCGTGAAGGGATCCTGTGTCATACGCCCGCCTTATCAGCGTGCTAGAGGCGAGGAAAGAGAACTTGTTGGCTTTCCCGTGGCCGGCGGGCGCCGCCAAGATCGAGACTTAGTGGAAAAGCCACTCTCTCTAAAACATTATATTGGTTTAATCGATCAGTCGGTTGCTGATATACCGCGTGCAGATACAGATTAGGAAAGGACCCCGTCATGAACGAACTCAGCAAATGCCCGGTCATGGGCAGCGTCGGCAAAAATGCCGCATCAACCGAAATGTCCAACCCGAAATGGTGGCCCAACCAGCTCAACCTGAAGATATTGCACCAGAATCCGCCAGCGCTTGATCCGATGGGCGTGGAATATGACTATGCCGCCGAGTTTGAAAGTCTCGATCTCGATGCGCTGGCCAAGGATGTCGATGCGCTGATGGCCGACTCGCAGGATTGGTGGCCGGCCGACTATGGCCATTATGGTCCGTTTTTCATTCGCATGGCCTGGCACAGTGCCGGGACCTACCGGATTCAGGATGGTCGCGGCGGCGGCGGGTCCGGATCGCAACGTTTTGCACCGCTCAACAGCTGGCCCGATAATGGCAATCTTGACAAGGCCCGCCGTCTGTTGTGGCCGATCAAACAGAAATATGGCCGGAAACTCTCCTGGGCCGATCTGATGATCTTCGCAGGCAACCGGGCGCTCGAAACCATGGGCTTCAAGACCTTCGGCTTTGCCGGTGGCCGGGTCGACATCTGGGAGCCGGAAGAAGATATCTACTGGGGCCCCGAAACCGAATGGCTCGGGGACAAGCGGTATAGTGGCGACCGTGCGCTGGAAGATCCGCTCGGTGCCGTTCAAATGGGTCTGATCTACGTCAATCCGGAAGGCCCCAATGGCAATCCCGATCCGCTCGCTTCGGCCTTTGACATTCGCGACACTTTTGCGCGCATGGCGATGAATGACGAGGAAACCGTGGCGCTGGTGGCCGGCGGTCACACCTTCGGCAAGGCGCATGGCGCGGCCGATCCCGATCAATATGTCGGCCGCGAACCGGAAGGCGCAAGCCTCTCCGAGCAGGGCCTCGGCTGGACCAACAGTTTCGGCAGCGGTGCTGGCGACGACACGATTACCAGCGGCATTGAAGGCGCGTGGACGGTCAATCCGGTGCAGTGGGACAATGGCTATTTTGATGTCCTGTTCGGCTATGACTGGGAATTGACCAAGAGTCCGGCCGGTGCCCATCAATGGACCCCGACGGCGGCGTCAAACGCCGATCAACCGCCGGCCGCCCATGATGCCAGCAAAACCCAGCCGCTGATGATGACGACGGCAGACATGGCGATGAAAATGGATCCGGACTATGCCGTGATCGCAAAACGGTTCCATGAAAATCCCGACGAATTTGCCGATGCTTTTGCCAAAGCCTGGTTCAAGCTGACGCACCGCGACATGGGTCCCTATGAACTGGGACTGGGTGCGATGGTGCCGGCCGAACCGCAGCTCTGGCAGGATCCGATTCCGGCGGTCACCCATGACCTGATTGACGATGCCGATATTGCCAGCCTCAAGGATCAGATCCTCGCCAGTGGCTTGACCGTATCGCAACTGGTCGCGACGGCCTGGGCCTCGGCGTCGACCTTCCGGGGGTCCGACAAGCGCGGCGGCGCCAACGGGGCGCGTATCCGTCTCGCTCCGCAAAAGGACTGGGAGGCCAATCAACCGGCCCAGCTGCAAACCGTATTGGCCGCGCTGGAGACCATCCAGGCGCAGTTCAACGCGGCGCAAACGGGCAAGCAGGTGTCGCTCGCTGACCTGATCGTTCTTGGCGGTAGCGCCGCGATTGAACAGGCGGCCAAGGTTGCTGGTCATGACCTGACCGTGCCCTTTACCCCTGGCCGGACTGATGCGGCGCAAGAGGATACCGATGTCGAATCCTTTAAGGCCCTGGAACCGCAAGCCGACGGGTTCCGCAACTTCATGAAAGAAGGATGCACCATCCCGGCGGAAAAAATGCTGCTCGACCGGGCCCAGCTGCTGACTCTCAGCGCGCCGGAAATGACCGTATTGATCGGCGGCCTGCGGGTGCTCGATACCAATCATGGCCAGTCGTCCCTGGGTGTGTTCACGGACCGGCCCGGCGCCTTGACCAACGACTTTTTCGTCAATCTGGTCGATATGGAAACCGGCTGGGGGGCAACGTCGGAAGCCGAAACCGTCATCGAGGGCCGGGATCGCACCAGCGGTGATCTCAAATGGATCGGCAGCCGCGCCGACATGGTCTTTGGCTCCAACTCGCAATTGCGGGCGCTGGCCGAAGTCTATGCCGCCGACGATGCCAAGGCCAAATTTGTCGAGGATTTTGTCGCGGCCTGGACCAAGGTGATGACCCTGGACCGCTTTGACCTCGACTGAGCGTCGCGGCCTGAACGCTGACTTGGCGCGCCGCGCGGCGTGTCGATGAAAGCACTGGCCGGTTCGCCCGGCCGTCTGCAAGGCCCATCGGTTGTTTCTTCCTCCATCGCAACCGGTGGGCCGCAGAAAAAATCCCGGGCAAAGCGCAAAGGCGCGATGTTCTCGGTTAAGCCCCGCCGGGCCACTGGCCGCTACCAAAGATCGATTTTGCGCTGAATTCCGTTCACGTCCACCGTGGTTTCCGCATCGCCATTGATCACCTTCGCCGACCCGGATGAAAAGCCGCCGAGATCGAACAGGTTTATCGAAACATCCTTCAACCGGGCCTTGTTCACACAGACAAATTCAATATCGAAACTGACAATCCATTCGCCGTCCTGTTTGAAAATGCTCTCGCTGCCTTCGTCATATCGACAGCCCGCCGTGGGGGTGAAGGCAAAATGCGAACCGACCGAAGCTTCAATGCCTTCGATATCGGGATTGATCGCTGCCGAAAGCCGCGCGCGCAGGTCCCGATAGTCCTGAAAATCAGGCACGCCATGATTGCGGGCCGGCAAATCCAGGTCCGATGTGACGCCATAATTGGCCATGGGCGATTCAATGACCACGCCGACAAAATCGGGATCCACCACGAACACCAGACGGACCGGGCCGGTGCCTTCGATCGGGGGACTGACGGGCTGCGCCTGGGACGCGGAACCGATCAGAAGAGCGGCCATGAGTGCGGGCATAAATCTGAACATCATGCGGCGTCTTATCATATTGTTGCCGCCGGAACCACCGCGCCCTGGCCGGCTTTTGCTACAGCGCTGCGTCTCGCACGGCTTTGCGGCCGGTCCATTTCTTGAGCGTGTTTCTGAGCGCATCCATCATAACAGGTTTGGCGATGTGATCCTGGAGACCGGCTGCTTTTCCTTTGGCAATGGTCGCCGAGTCATCATCGATGGAGACCGCAATAATCGGCAGATTTTGTTCGGTTAGACCGAGCACCCGGATCGATTGCGCGGTGATAAACCCGTCCATTCTGGGCATGTCCAGATCGGTCAGTACCAGATCATACATCCAGCCTTCCGACAGGGCTGAGCTCAACAGAACCAGCGCGTTTAGTCCATCGCTGGCGACGGTTGAGATATAGCCCATGCGATTCACCATTTCTGCCATCATCACTTGGCTGACATGATCGTCCTCGATGATCAGGACATGGGGTTTGGCGGTGCCGGAACGGGGCGCCTTAACGTCTAATTGTGTCATCGGCTATGTAGTCTTCGTCTTTCTTTTGGGGATATGAGGAGCGCCATTCGGTCGGCTGTGAAACCCCCGGCGATCCATTTCCTCCCGTCTGGCGTGTTACACATCGTTAAGCACAGAAAGTTAGATTCGCTCCAACAAACAGGGTGATGAAAAAAATAACGTGCCGGAAACATCTTGTTAAACTGTTCGCCGATGCCGGGTTCAGCTATCGTCTCCGGAACGCATGAGGAGAAAACCGGCATGATCAAAC
Source organism: Parasphingorhabdus sp. W113 (assembly GCF_055693205.1). Taxonomy (NCBI): domain Bacteria; kingdom Pseudomonadati; phylum Pseudomonadota; class Alphaproteobacteria; order Sphingomonadales; family Sphingorhabdaceae; genus Parasphingorhabdus; species Parasphingorhabdus sp. W113. Next base: position 205,639 of record NZ_CM146328.1, read on the forward strand.
AGCCTCCCCTGGAAGCCCGTTGCCATTGCGGTGCGATTGGCGTGACGATTGCGCAGCGTCCGGATTATATGCAGGATTGCGATTGCAGCTTGTGCCGCAAGAGCGGCGGTATCTGGGGCTATTTTGATCCAGCGGACGTGACGGTTTCAGGAGCCGGTCAGGGCTATACGCGCCGGGATTATCCCGAGCCGGCGGTCGAAATCCGCTTCTGCGACCGCTGCGGCGCAACCACGCACTGGATTTTGACTGAAGCCTTTGTCGCCAGCAGCGGACAGAATGATCGCATGGGCGTGAATATGAAGCTGTTTGAGGGCAGTGATCTGACCGGCGTCGAACTGCGGTTTCCCGATGGCAAGAACTGGTTTGGTGAGGGCACATTCGGATTTCGCCGCGCGCCGGTCATCATCGGAGATGATTATCGATTCTGAGCGGGCATCCAGTCCCTCAAACCGATTGCGTCAGCCGGGCCTTCAAACCGCAATCTGTTGGACGCTGTCGATTTGCGGCTGAATGCTGGTCGCCAGCTTGTCTGCCAGATCGCGGCTCAGCAGCGCCATCATGGCATTTTCGAACGCGGTTGACTTGGCCATCAAGGCGGTGATCGCGGCGCTGTCCCATTCAACATAGTCGGTTCCGGCCGGAGCGGTGACCGTCGCGGTGGGCAAGCCGTCGAGAACAAAGGCGATCTCACCGATAAATGTGCCGGCCTGCAGCGTGAAGCTGTGCGCCCCTTTTTCCGCCTGAACCGCGCCATCGATGATATAATAGAGCTTTGTCAGAGGCTGTTTTTCGGCGGTCAGCGTCACCGGCTGATCGGCCATGGCCCAGCGACCGATCTTGAGCAGCTGGCGAAACTGGCCGGGGCTGAACCCTTCAAAAGCCTGAAACAGCTGTCGTTCCTGTGGACTCAGCGCAAACATCGTGCGTTCGAGGATGATCCGGAACAGCACGATGATATTGGCCAGCGTCAAGATCGCGGTCGAGATAATCGCATCCCATAGCGGGATGGCGGGGTAGAAGAAATAATAGAGCAGATAGAAGAACGAGCCTGCCAGCACGAGCAATCGCAGCCGCAATTCGTCACGGATGAGAAAAGCGACAATATAGAGCAACGCACCGGCGTGGATCAGCAAGGCTGTATTATAGTCCACCGCACAGCCCCCTTCGCTGTTTCTGACACCATCCGCAAAAAATCGCTATCGCACCCATAAAGAGGCGGTTAGGGTTTGAAAAGCCTAGTAAACTGTCCGGCGTTCCAGTGCAGGTTGCGCGGCGCCAACACGATTGTCAGGAATGCCATTTGCCCCTTGCGCATATCATATTGACCGCTGCAATCCTGATCACCCTGTTGAGTTCGGTCTTTCTGGTGCTGCGTTACCGCCATTTGAAAATGGTCGGCGCGCAACCGAGCAGCCTCCTGGCCTTTATCGCCATCCTGTTCACATCCGGCCTTGATGTTGGTCTGATCATGTTTCCGCTGACCGAATTCCCGACCTATGCAACCGAAACGCCCTATGCCTTCACCAATCCGCTGGCGATTGAGTTCGGGTTCTGGGGCTTTCTGGTCTGGGGCTTTTATTTTCTCACCACATTCTATTTTTGCGTCATCGAACCGCGGCTCAAGCTGTTTGAAATTGGCTGGGTGAAACTGGTCAATAATGTTGTGATCATCAGTACCTGCGCGTTTACCGGCTTCCTCTTTTTCAGTTACTTGCCCACTTATATCACCGATATTGCGCCGGCTGCGCGCTATGCGCTGGTTGGACTGGTCGTCCTCGCTGCGGTTTGTTCGAGCACCGACCTGCGTTTTGTCCAATGGCTGAGCTTTGCCTCCTTTGCTCTGTTTCTCGCTCTGGCGGTCACAATGCTGTTCGCCAGTCAAATGGGCGCCGCTGACATGGTCGAGAGCGGCCGCAAGCTCGGCGGCTATTTCGCCAATCTGCATCGGTTTGTCGCGCCGCTAACCGATTACCACGCCTTCTACCTATTCTGGTGGTTCGCCTGGAGCATCATGATCGGCCAGTTTGTCGCGCGCTTTGTCGGCGGGCTGACGCCGCCGCAATTGCTGGGCGCCTTGTTGATCCTGCCCTCTGTTCCGATCGCCTTGTGGTTTGCCATCCTCTATCATTATCATGCAGAGGCGCTGGTCCTGACCGGGGGGCTGCAGGCCGCGATGGTGGTTGTGGGCATCATCTTCGTGATCAATTCCCTCGACTCGCTGACCCGGCTCTATTCGGAGAATCTCGACCTCACCGTCGACCGGTTGGGGACGGAGAAATATGTGCTGCTGCACTGGAGCCTGCTCTGCGGGTTGATCCTGCTCTACCAGTTCACCCCGCTCAAGATCGAATGGATCGGCATGGTCGTGATCGGTCTCTATGGCGCGATCTATGCTTTGGCCTTCCAACGGAGCGACCGGCTGGCTAGGGCGATCGCAGGAAAGGACTAGCAGACATGGCGGTCACAACGGATTCCGAATGGGATTATATCATTATCGGGGCTGGCTCCGCGGGATGTGTGCTGGCCAACCGGCTGACCGCGGACGGGGCGCATCGGGTGTTGTTGCTCGAAGCCGGCGGTCAGGCGCGCGATATCCTGATCGATATGCCCACCGCCTTGTCTTATCCGATGGCATCGGAAAAATATAACTGGGGCTATGATTCCGCGGCAGAACCCGGTCTCGACGGGCGGCAGATTTCCTGCCCCCGCGGCAAGGGGCTTGGGGGTACATCGGCGATTAATGGCATGGTCTATGTGCGCGGGCATCGCTGTGATTTCGAGGAATGGACGGACGCGGGCGCGGAGCAGTGGGATTATGCCCATTGCCTTCCTTATTTCAAACGGTCGGAAACCTGGCAGGGCGGCGCGGATGTCTATCGCGGCGGCGCGGGGCCGCTGGGGGTCAGTGGCGGCAATAACATGACCGGCAACCCGCTCTATCAGGCGTTTATAGATGCTGGCGTCGAGGCCGGCTATCCGCATACCGAGGACTATAACGGATTCCGCCAGGAAGGTTTTGGCGCGATGCACATGACCGTTGCGGGCGGTGTCCGGCAATCAACCAAGCGGGCCTATCTGCAACCCGCGCAGCACCGCCCCAATCTGACGGTCTGGACCGGGGCGGTGGTCGATCATATCGGCTTTGCCACGGATGATAGCGGAGAGGGTCGGGCCAAGCGCGCAGACCATGTCGTGCTGACCCATGATGGCGTGCAAAAGACGATCCGTGCCGGTCGCGAGATCATCCTGTCCGCAGGGGCGATTGCCTCGCCGGCAATCCTGCAACGTTCTGGTGTCGGGGCTCCGGCCGTGCTGGCGGCGGCGGGGGTGGTGACCGTGCATGCGCTGCCCGGCGTCGGGGAAAATCTGCAGGACCATCTCGAAGTCTATTTCCAGTTTCACTGCACCCAGCCGATCAGCCTGAATAGCAAATTGGGATGGCTCAGCAAGCTGTGGATCGGGGCGCGCTGGTTCTTTTTCAAATCGGGACTGGGCGCGACCAATCATTTTGAATCCTGCGCGTTCATCCGGTCAACAACCAGCCGCAAATCCCCCGACATCCAGTATCATTTTCTGCCCGCCGCGATCCGCTATGACGGCACGCCGTCGCTCAAAGGTCATGGGTTCCAGGTGCATGTTGGCCCCAACAAACCGAAAAGCCGTGGCCATGTGCATATCCGATCGGCCGCAGCCATGGCGGTGCCGGACATTTTGTTCAACTATTTGCAGCATGAAGATGATATCGCGGTGTGGCGCCACTGCATTCGCCTGACCCGCGAGATTATCGCCCAGCCGGCGATGGACGCCTATCGCGGTGCGGAACTCCAGCCCGGCGCGGATGTGCAGAGCGATGCCGAGATTGATGCCTGGGTGAAAGAGAATGTCGAAAGCGCCTATCATCCTTGCGGAACCTGCAAAATGGGCGCGGCAGACGATCCCGGAAGCGTGGTCGACAGCGCGTGCCGGGTGATCGGCGTGGACGGGCTGCGGGTTGTCGATGCGTCGGTCTTTCCGACCGTCACCAATGGCAATATCAATGCACCGACGATCATGGTCGCGGAACGCGTGTCCGACATGATCCTTGGCCATGCCCTGTTGCCACCCTCCGATGCGCCGAGCTGGATGGATGACCAGTGGCAAAGCCGGCAACGGCCAGGGGAACCGGTCCGCGCGGTTTGAGCAGCATGCGCTTTTGCGCAATTTCATGTTCGCCGGTTTCGTGCTAGTCGCTGGGCAACAAGGAAATGGGGCAGGATGACATGGACTGGGAACTGATTTTCACACTTACCAACAGCTGGGCTTTGCTGATGTGGCTGATCCTCGCGCTGGCGCCGCGCCGGGATATTGTTCTGAAGGGCCTGTTTTACGGCGGTGTCGGTTTGCTGTCGCTGACCTATGCGGTGATCATCATTCCGCTGATGACCAGTATGATCGAGGGCGGCGGAGAAGGCAGTTTCTCGACCCTGGCCGGTGTCCAGGCCCTGTTGTCCAGTGAAGGCGGCGCGACGATTGGCTGGATCCACTATCTCGCCTTCGATCTGTTTGTCGGCCTGTGGGTGGCCCGCAATGCGGATACTTACGGATTTGCACGCTGGCTGCAGATACCGATATTATTCTTCGTGCTGATGCTCGGGCCCTTTGGTCTGACGCTTTATTTGCTGGTGCGCGCATCGCGCCACAATAGAGTTGCAGATGCCGTAGTACCTCAATAAGACACTGGTTGAAATAGGCGTCCGATCACCCAATGTTATACAGGGTAAGGAGTTGAAAAGGTAGAGTAATGGCAGATCCATATCAGGCACTGGGCGTGGCCAAAGGCGCGAGCGAGAAGGAGATTAAGAGCGCCTATCGCAAGCTGGCCAAGGAGCTCCACCCCGACCGCAACAAGGATAATCCCAAGGCAACGGAACGGTTTTCCGATGTCACCAAAGCCTATGACCTGCTGCTGGACAAGGACAAGCGGGCGCAATTTGACCGCGGCGAGATTGATGCCGACGGCAATCCGGCCGGTTTCGGCTTTGGCGGCGGGGCCGGCGGCGCCTATAATCGCGGGGCGGGCGGCCAGCAGTTTGATTTCGGCAATGATGGCGCGGATTTTGGGGATATTTTCGAAGGCCTGTTTGGCGGCGGCGGGCGGTCATCCCCGTTCGGCTCGCGCCAGCGTAGCGCGCCACCGCCCAAGGGCGCCAATGTTTCCTATCGGCTCAAGGTCGAGTTTATCGCCGCGGCGACCCTCGACAAACAGCGGATCACGCTGGAAGACGGCAAAACCATTGATCTCAGCCTGCCCAAGGGCGTCGAGGAAGGCACACAAATGCGGCTCGCCGGAAAAGGCCGTCCGGGCGCCGGCGGAGCGGGCGATGCGATTGTGACGATCCACATCAACAGCCATCCCTTTTATGAACGCGATGGCGATAATGTAACGCTGGAGTTGCCGATCAGCCTCAAGGAAGCGGTCGAAGGTGCCAAGATCAAGGTCCCGACGGTCGATGGACCGGTCATGCTGTCGATTCCCAAGGGATCCGAATCCGGCAAGACCCTGCGGCTCAAGGGGCGGGGCTTTCACAAGAAATCCGGTGGTCGCGGTGACCAGCTGGTGATTTTGATGATCGATCTGCCGGAGGATGATGCCGCGCTGGCCGAATTTGTGAAAAATTGGGACGGCGCCGGCAATCCGCGCGGACATATGGGCGTTTAGCCTTGGCCGGTGGAGCCTCCGACCCGGTTTCCGGCCTCTTAGCGGCGGTGCGGTGCCGTTGGTCCGATGTCTGAAGCTTCCCCCTATCCCCAGAAGCGCGCCGTCAGGACCGCAGCGCGGCGGAAACGGACTCTGGTCAGCGCCGGTCGCGCGCGGCGGAAGAACTGGCCAGCGAACCGCTGCCGCGCCAGGTCATCTCTGTCGTCAAGCGCACCGCGGTCGGCGTGTATAGCGACGGCTTCACCTTTGCCGGCAATTTTGCCTATCTCGCGCTGCTGGCGGTGTTTTCCTTTTTCATCGTCGCCGCGGCGATTGCCGGCAGCGTTGGCCAGACCACCGTCGGCACCAATTTTGTCGAGGCGTTTCTGCAGACCGTTCCGCCGTCGGTCGCCAATGCGCTGCACGACCCGATCAATGACGCGATGGGCGCGCGGACGGGCCCGTTGCTGTGGTTCAGCGCGGCGGTGGGTTTATGGACCACCGCGAGCCTGATCGAGACGATCCGCGAAATTCTCCATCGCGCCTATGGCGTGCAGGCGCAGCGGGCGTTCTGGGAATATCGCCTGACCTCGGTGGGCCTGATCATCCTGTCGGTCTTTTTCGCCATGCTGGCGTTGAGCGCGCAATTTGTCGTCGCGGCGCTGACCGGGTTTCTCGGGGAATATTTTCCGGGCCTCGAAACCGATGGCTTGTGGTTGTCGCTGTCCAATGCGCTGCCGTTCATCACCTTGTTCATAACGCTCTATCTGCTGTTCCGGCTGCTCACCCCGCGCCAATATCGGCCGCGCCATTATCCGAAATGGCCTGGCGCGGTGTTCATCAGCGGCTGGTGGCTGGCGATTACCGGGTTGTTGCCGCTGTTCCTGAAATATGCCGCCAATTATCAACTCACCTATGGCAGTCTTGCCGGGGTGATGATCACGCTGATCTTCTTCTATCTCATCGGACTGGGCATGGTGATCGGGTCGGAGCTCAACGCGGCGCTCGCCGACCGGCCGGGACGGATCGAAACCGATTCGGAAGAGGCGCTGTGATGATTTGCTGGAAAATCAACTCGCTGGCGGCTATCTAGGGCGCAATAGGTTAGAGCAAAAGGACCATCTATGAACCAAATTATGAAGGGCAAGCGCGGCCTGATCATGGGCTTGGCGAACAAGAAATCCCTCGCCTGGGGTATTGCCCAGAAGCTGTCCGAAGCGGGCGCGGAACTGGCGATCAGCTATCAGGGCGAAGTCATGGCCAAACGGGTCAAACCGCTGGCGGAAGAACTGAACTGTGATTTCCTGCTGGATTGCGATGTCTCCGACATGGATCAACTCGACAGTACATTTGCCGAACTGGCGGAAAAATGGCCGACCATCGACTTTGTCGTTCATGCGATCGGGTTCACCAATAAAGAAGCCCTGCGCGGCAAATATTTCGATGTCACGTTGGATGATTTCCTGATGACGATGAATATCAGCGTCTACAGTTTCACCGCCGTCGCCAAGCGCGCAGCCGCGATGATGGAACCCGGCGGATCCATGCTGACCCTGTCCTATTATGGCGCGGAAAAGGTCATTCCTCATTACAACGTCATGGGCGTCGCCAAGGCGGCGCTGGAGACCTCGGTCAAATATCTCGCCAATGATGTCGGGCCGGATGGCATCCGGGTCAATGCGATTTCCGCTGGTCCGATCAAGACGCTGGCGGCATCGGGTATTGGAGATTTCCGCTATATTCTGAAATGGAACGAATATAATGCGCCGCTGCGCCGCAATGTGACGATCGATGATGTCGGGTCTTCGGCGCTCTATTTCCTGTCCGATCTGTCCTCTGGCGTGACCGGGGAAACCCATCATGTCGACGGCGGCTATCATGTGGTTGGCATGAAGCAGGAAGACGCGCCCGATATCGCGCTGGACTGACCGTTAGCGCGCCACGGCGGCGTGGTTTGTCACCGCTTCGCTATCGCGCGCTTTGGCTTGACGAGACCGCCCAAAAGCCGCAGTCAGGACAAGGATTTTTCGCGTCCGCCTTTGGCCGTCTGCAAAACATGAGTGGGGATCAATGAGTTTCAACAGTTTTGGCCATGTTTTCCGCTTTTCCACCTGGGGGGAAAGCCACGGACCCGCGCTCGGCGCCGTGGTTGATGGCTGCCCGCCCGGCCTGCCGCTGAGCGAATCCGATATTCAGCCCTATCTGGATGCCCGGCGCCCGGGTCAGTCCAAATATACCACCCAGCGACAGGAACCCGATCAGGTGAAAATCCTGTCCGGTGTGTTCGAAGGCAAGACCACCGGGACACCGATTGCGCTGACCATCGAAAATGTCGACCAGCGGTCGAAGGACTATTCCGAAGTCGCCAAAGCCTATCGTCCTGGCCATGCCGACTATGCCTATGACAGCAAATATGGCTTTCGCGACTATCGTGGCGGCGGGCGCTCCAGTGCCCGCGAAACCGCTGCCCGCGTCGCCGCAGGTGCGGTCGCGCGGCTGGCGCTGCCGGAAGTTGCGATTCGCGCCTGGGTTGCGGAAATCGGCGGAGATGCGATTGATATGGCGCAATTTGATACCGACGAAATTGACCGCAATCCGTTTTTCTGTCCTGATGCCGCAGCGGCCAAACGGTGGGAGCAGCTGGTCGACGACGCGCGCAAGGACGGCAGCAGTCTTGGCGCAATCATCGCCTGTGAAGCAACCGGCGTGCCCGCGGGCTGGGGCGCACCGGTCTATGCCAAGCTGGACAGCGAACTGGCCGCCGCGATGATGACGATCAATGCCACCAAAGGGGTCGAGATTGGCGATGGTTTCGCAGCCGCACGGCTCCGCGGCGAGGATAATGCCGACCGCATGCGGCCCGGCACGGAGGGCCCGCAATTCCTGTCCAATCACAGCGGCGGTACGGCCGGCGGGATTTCGACCGGGCAACCGGTCTTCTGCCGCGTGGCGTTCAAACCAACCAGTTCTATCCTGACCCCGGTCGAGACGATTACCCGCGACGGCGAGGCGACCGAGATCATGACCAAGGGGCGGCATGATCCCTGTGTCGGGATTCGCGGCGTGCCGGTGGTCGAGGCGATGATGGCGCTGGTGCTGGCCGATCAGAAACTGCTGCACAGAGCGCAATGCGGATGAGCCGGTTCTAGATGATTGACCTCGTCCTTCATGTCATTGATGACTATATCCAGGCGCACAAGGCGATTATTGGTCTGGTTATTCTGGTGTTCCTGTTCATCGGCTTTTTCATGGAGCGTTTTCCGGCGGCGGTGGTCGCGGTGCTCGGCGCCTGCATGTTCCTGTTTCTCGGAATCATCGATTCCGACGGGCTGTTTTCGGTCTTTTCGAACACCGCACCGATCACCATTGCCGCGATGTTCATCCTGTCCGGAGCGCTGCTCCGCACGGGCACGATTGATGCGATTGCCGGGTTCATTATCGAGCGCGCGAAGAAACATCCGAAGCTGGCGGTGGTCGAGATGTTTCTCGGCGCCTTTGTCGCTTCGGCCTTCATGAACAACACGCCGGTGGTGCTGGTGCTGATCCCGATCATCATCCGGCTGTCCCGGGCGACCGGAATCTCGTCGAAGAAGCTGCTGATCCCGCTGAGTTTCATCTGCATTCTCGGCGGCACCACGACCTTGATCGGAACCTCGACCAACCTGATCGTCGATGCGGTGGCGCGGGATACCGGGATGGCTGGCTTCGGGATTTTTGAAATCTCCCCATATGGACTGGTCGCGGCGGTGGCCGGCACCATCATGATGGCCCTATTCAGCAGCTGGCTCTTGCCTGGCGGGCAGGTCGGCGGGGCTTTTGCGAGCAGCGATGAAAGTAATTTTCTGACCGAATTGACGGTCCGGAACCGGTCGACCGCGATCGGCAAGAAGCTGTCGGAAGTGCCGATTTTCCGGCGCACCAATGTCAGCGTGTCGGCGATCAAGCGGCTGAGCAGCTATATTCGTCATGATCTCGAGGATCACGAATTGCGCGCCGGCGACCGGATCGTGGTGCGGCTGGACCTCGCCGAGCTGGTATCGATGCGCTCCTCGGACGATTTCAAGGTTGGCATTGTCCGCTCGGGCGATGTCGGCCCGCTGGGCGAGGAACTGGTTGAGGCGACGGTGGCTCCCAGCCATCCGAGCATCGGTAACCGGCTGTTCGATATTCCGTTTCTCGGCCAGCTCAATGTCCGCATCCTGGGCATGACCCGCTATCGCAACCTGCCGCGCTCCGACCTGACCAATGCCCGGATCCACGCCGCAGACCGCTTGCTGGTGACGGGCTCGAGTCAGGATATCCAGCGGATGTACGAAAACCCGAACCTGTTCGGTGTCGGTCAGACCAAGATCCGGGCCTTCCGCCGCGACCGCGCCCCGATTGCGATTGGCGCGCTGGTCGCCGTTGTTGTGCTGGCGGCGTTGAATATTATCCCGTTGGCCGTGGCGGCCATCCTCGCGGTCGGGGCTATCCTGCTCGCCCGCTGTATCGATGCCGAAGAAGCCTGGGGGTCAATTGACGGCAATGTGCTGGTGCTGATTTTCGGGATGCTCGCGGTGGGTCTGGGCCTGCAGCAGGCGGGCAGCGTCGATCTGATTGTCACCCAGCTCACGCCGCTGTTGCGCGATATTCCGCCCTGGGGTCTGGTCTTTGCAGTCTATGTGCTGTCGGTGATCATGACCGAGATTGTCACCAATAATGCGGTCGCGATCATCATCACGCCGATTGCGATCACGCTGGGGCAGGAACTGGGGGTCGACCCAAGACCGCTGGTCATTGCCGTGATGTTTGCCGCATCCGCCAGTTTTGCCACGCCGATTGGCTATCAAACCAACACGCTGGTCTATGCGGCGGGCAATTATCGCTTCACCGATTTCTTCAAGGCCGGCATTCCGCTGACCATCGGGGTGGGGCTGGCCACCTGTCTGGCGATCAGTTTCTGGATGTAAGCCGCGCGCGCCATGCCCGAAGTCGGAAACGCGCTTGCCCCGGACAAGCCGGCGCGATAGATCGCCTTAGTACAGAAAAAACGCGGGGAAGTGAAAATGCTGTCAACCTGGTTCAAAATACCTTTGTGGCAGCGAGTCATAGCCGCGCTTATCCTCGGTATCATCGCTGGGCTCGCCTGGGGACCGGAAGCGGAAACGATCAAATGGATCGGTGATTTCTTCATCAAGGCGATCAAGATGCTGGTCGTGCCGCTGATCTTCTTCTCGCTGGTCGCGGGCGTCGCGGCGCTCGGTGATCTGCGCAAACTGGGCAGCGTCGGGGGCAGGGCGATGATCCTGTTCGTGATCACCGGACAGATTGCCGCCTGGCTTGGCCTTGCCCTCGGAACCTTTTTCCAACCCGGAGCCGGCGTCGATACCAGCGCGATTGAAAAAGGGGAAACCCCGGCGCCCAATGAAACCAGTGCGGTCGACATGATCCTGTCGATCGTCCCGGACAGCCCGGTGCAGGTGATGGCCGACGTCCGCGTGCTGCCGCTGATCGTCTTTGCCTTGCTGATCGGTATCGGCATCTTAATGGCCAAGGAAGACGGCAAGCCGCTGGCGAAAATCTTCGATAGCGGTGCGATCGTGATGCAGAAGGTCACGATGATCGTGATGGAACTGACCCCCTTTGGCGTCTTTGCGCTGATGGCCTGGGTGGCCGGGACATTGGGTCTCGATGCGCTAATCTCGCTCGCGCAGCTGGTCGGCCTGAATTATCTCGGCTGCCTGCTGATCATCCTGGTGATCTATTCGGGGATGATCAAATTTATCGCCAAGCTGCCGGTGATCGATTTCTTCCGCGGGATCGTCGACGCGATTGCGGTGAGCTATTCAACCGCCTCGTCCAATGCGACGCTGCCGGTGACCCTGCGCTGCGTGGAACGCAATCTCGGGGTGAGCAATTCGGTTGCCAGTTTTGTCGTCTCGCTCGGGGCAACGATCAACATGAACGGCACCGCCATGTATCTCGGGCTCGCGACGCTGTTCGGCGCGCAGATTTTCGGCGTTGACCTGAGCTTTGGCGATTATGTACTGATCTCGATCACCTCGACTCTCGGCGCGATTGGCGCGGCCGGCATTCCCGGCGCGGGCCTGATCATGATGGCGCTGGTGTTCGGCAGCGTCGGCGTTCCGCTGGAGACCATTGCCTTTGTTGCCGGTGTCGACCGGATCATGGATATGATGCGCACCACCACCAATGTGTCGGGCGATGCGGCGGTAGCAACCACGGTGGCGGCGATGACGGGCGAGATTGATCGCGCGGAAATGATCTCGGCGGATGATGTTTAGGGCTGGCCCTCTATCGAGCGAACGACGGTAGATTGCTAGTGTCCGCCATGGGTGCGAAAGCGGATGGAACCGACGCCATCGATGTTGTTTTGCTGACGGCCCAATAGCGGAGGTTCATGTAGTGTCTGCTTTCGGCGCATCTGTGGACACGCCAACTATAGAGCCACCCGTTCGTATCATCCCAATTCGATGAATTGATTGCACTCGATCGGATGTCGTTTAGTGTGGACCATTCTCTTGGAACGACACATGTGGGGCAATCGACAAATATGCGCATAGTTTTGCTTGATGGTCATCCAGACGCGGGGCGATATTCCTCTCACCTCCTTCAGGTCTATGAGAATGCGCTTCCTTCCGATGCAATCGTCGAAAAGGTCGCCGTACGCGACATGCAGTTTTCACCAAATCTCCGGCACGGATATGCCAAACGGACGGAATGGGAGCCAGACGTTTCACGTTTGGCCGAACAGCTGGATGCATGCGATCATCTTGTTGTCAGCTTTCCGATGTGGTGGGGCAGCGAACCGGCCGAACTAAAGGGTTTGCTGGACCGCCTTTTGCTCCCCGGCTTTGCCTTCGCCTACCATGCCGATGATCCCTGGTGGGACAAATTGATGCAAGGTCGTTCCGCTGATGTCATCGCGACAATGGACACGCCACCGTTCTTCTTGCGCTTGACGTATGGCAATGCGCTGATCAAGCGCTGGAAACGGCAGGTTCTTGGTTTCTGCGGGTTCAAGCCGGTTCGGGTCTTGGCATGCGGCCCAATCAAGAAAGGAGGAGTTGAGGCGCGTTCAGAGAAATGGGAGCGGCAGATCAAAAAGATGGCGAGGTCGATCAATCCGTCTTCCAGTCACGCTAAACAGCCAAGACTGGAGCAGTTTCTCCACCGGGATCACTGAGAAATGTGGAGCAACGAATTGTCGTTCTCTGGATCAGGTCTCAGATTGGCGTCCCACAAAGGCCATCCACGCCAAACATGCTCCTGGTCTTGATCGGACCAATCGGTTCAAATAGGTCTTCAAGGAATTCTTTGTATTCGGGGCTGACAGACACCGCGTGCTCCCATGATTCGAAAATGTGTGATCGTACACTGATTCAACCGCTCTTTCTGCCATAACAGCCGAAGTGAACCCGAGCACCCACAGATTTGGGGCCGAAGTTTGAAGCCCAGGAAGACTGTTGCCAGCGAATTCCCCGGTCAGGCGAACGCCCGCTTCGGAACCAAACGGACACCAAAAAACTAAGGCTGAATCACAATCTCCGCTCCATCCGGCACCACATCCCAGAGCTGCTGAATCTCGGCATTGCGCAAGGCGATGCAGCCGTCGGTCCAGTCGCGGGCGATCGCCGGGCCGTCATAGCCATTGGGCTGGCCGTGGATGAAGATGTCGCCACCGGGTGATTTACCGCGCGCTTCGGCATAGCTGCGGTCAGCGGCATTAGGATAGGACACGCGCAGCGAGAGATGATAGCGGCTGCCCGGATTGCGGCCATCGATGGTGTAGGTTCCTTCGGGCGTTTTCTCATCCCCTTCAAAGCGCTTATGCCCCTGTGGTGCATCGCCGAAGCGAATATTCGAATAGCGCGCGATTTCGGTGTCGCCGTTGTAGAGGATCAGTGTGCGATCGCTTTTGTCGACCAGGAGGCTGTCGGCTTTGGTGCCTTCCGGAATCACCGGAAGCGGTTGAACCCTATCACCATCGGTCTGCTGGACGGTTTCCAAACCGCCGCCACAGGCACTGACTGCGGCCAGCGTCAGGAGGGAGAGGAGCCTAGTCCGCAAAGGGATCGGTTACCAATATCGTGTCTTCGCGCTCCGGTGATGTCGATACCAGGGCCACCGGGCACTGAATCAGTTCCTCGACCCGCTTGATATATTTGATCGCCTGCGCCGGGAGATCGGCCCAGCTGCGCGCGCCGGCGGTCGACTCGCTCCAGCCCGCCATGGTCTCATAAATCGGCGTGACCGCTTCCTGATCCTGGTGATGCGGCGGGAGATAGTCATAGGTGACGCCGCTCAGATCATAGCCGACGCAGATCTTGAGCTCTTCGAACCCGTCGAGCACATCCAATTTGGTCAGCGCGATGCCGGCAACGCCGGAAACCGCCAGCGCCTGGCGGACCAGCACCGCATCAAACCAGCCGCACCGGCGTTGGCGGCCGGTATTGGTGCCAAATTCATGGCCGCGCTCGCCGAGCCGCTGACCGATATCATCGTCCAGTTCGGTCGGGAATGGTCCAGACCCGACCCGGGTCGTATAGGCCTTGACGATGCCGAGCACATAGCCGGTTCCGGAAGGGCCCAGGCCCGAACCGCCGGCCGCGGTGCCTGAGATCGTGTTCGAGCTGGTGACAAAGGGATAGGTGCCATGGTCGACATCGAGCAGCACGCCCTGCGCGCCTTCGAACAAGATCCGGTCGCCGCGCTTGCGGGCTTCGTTGAGCCGCTTCCACACCGGCTGAGCATATTGCAGCACATAGTCGGCGATTTCCTGGAGATCGGTGAGCAGCCGGTCGCGGTCAACCGGCGCTTCGCCAAAGCCGGCGCGCAACGCATCATGATGGGCGCACAGCCGGTCGAGCTGCGGTCCGAGATCATCGAGATGCGCGAGATCACAAACCCGGATCGCGCGGCGGCCGACCTTGTCTTCATAGGCCGGTCCGATACCCCGCCGGGTGGTGCCGATCTTGCCCTTGCCGCTGGCATCCTCGCGCATTGCATCAAGATCGCGGTGGATTGGCAGGATCAGCGGGCAGTTTTCGGCAATGCCGAAATTGTCGGCGTTGATCGCCACGCCCTGTTTGCTGAGCTTGCTAATCTCATCGCGCAAATGCCAGGGGTCGAGCACCACGCCATTGCCGATAATCGACAGCGCGCCACGGACAATGCCCGAGGGCAGCAGCGACAATTTATAGACTTCGCCGTCGACGACCAGGGTATGGCCAGCATTATGGCCGCCCTGAAAACGCACCACGACATCGGCCCGTTCGGACAGCCAGTCGACAATCTTGCCTTTGCCTTCATCGCCCCATTGGGCGCCGATTACGGTTACATTGGCCATAGTGGGTCGGTCTTTCTTTCAGTCTTCACAGGCTCTTGGGATCAGAGCCATCCAATTGGTGGGTGCAGCCAAGCGCGGCCGGATCGTCATCGGCGGACAGCGCGGCGACGGTCCGCCAGCCATCGGCCCGCAAGGCGGTCGCGGCTTCCGGATCATGGCCGAGCGGCAGGAACAGGATGCGCGGATGGTCCTTACCCGATCCGCCATCAATCAGCGGTCCGGGGTAAAGCGAGAATCCCACCGCCGCTTCCGGTTCGCCACTATTATGCGCAATTTCGTAGCTGCCGCCGCGTCCCATCGCGCCGACAAAGCCCTCGGCGAACAGGGTGAAGCCGAACCAGTTCTGATATTCGAACCCGTGCCGTTCGGTCGGGTCCAGCGTCAGCTTGGCCTTGCCATCAATATTGGCAGCGATGGCGGCGATGCCGTCGAGCCGCGATGCCAGCAGATTGTCGCTGTCAAAGGCCCGCATCTTCTCCAGCGATTCGGCAAAGGGCCCGGTCGCTTCGATCAGCGGCAAATAGCCCGTCGCGCCCAGTTCGGTCAGGCCGCCGGCATCTTTCATGTCGAGTTCCGCGCGCACTTCCGCCGCCTGCGCCGCGCTGAGCGGCAGACTCTCGGCGGACAGGATGTCGACCAGGTCGGGCATGGTGAAATCAACCGTAATGCCGGTCACACCCGCCCGGCTGAGGGCTTCAATCGCGATAGTCACGACTTCACTGGCGGCGGCGACGCTGTCCGAGCCGATCAGCTCGGCGCCGATCTGCAGCCGGCTGCGTTCCGGGCGCAATTGGCCCGAGCGGAGCTTGAGCACCGGGCCCGAATAGCTCACCCGCAACGGGCGCGGCGCGTCTGCCAGACTGGTGGCGGCGATCCGGCCAATCTGCATGGTGATATCCGGACGCAGCGCCAGCGTGCGTTGCGAGATCGGATCGACAAAGCGCATCAGGTCGCTTTTCTGCGCGCCGGTCATCCGGCTGGTCAGGACATCTTCATATTCGACCAGCGGCGAAGATACGCGGGCATAGCCATGGCTGGCCAGCGTATCGAGCACGTTGCGTTCGAGTCTCGACGCCGCTTCCGCATGGGGCGGCAGCGCGTCGTGAAAGCCTTCGGGCAGCAAGTTTGACAAGTTTTGCATAGTCATCTGCTCCATAGCCTATGCATCCGCGCAGGCCACCGCTTTTTTCGCCAAATGACAGCGTCTGCGCTGCTATTGGAACCGCAAAGCCTTGACCGTTTTGACGCCCTCCAGCTGACAGACCGACCACAGCACCGGTTCCTCAACCGGCGAATCGATCGACAGCAGCAGCACCGCTTCACCGCCCGGCGTGTCTGACCGACGACCGAGATGGAAGGTTCCGATGTTGACACCAGCGGCGCCGAGGGTGGAACCGACGCTGCCGATAAAGCCGGGCTGATCGCGGTTGACGATATAGAGCATGTCGCCTTCCATATCGGCCTCGACCTTGATGCCGAACATTTCGACGAGCCGCGGACCGCTGCTGCCGAACAGGGTGCCGGCAACCGACTTTTCGCCGTCATTGGTGGTGACCGATACCCGGACCAGCGTGTGATAGTCGCCTTCCCGGTCGTGCCGCACTTCGCGGACATCGAGACCGCGTTCCTTGGCGAGATAGGGTGCATTGACCATGTTGACGGTGTCGCTATAGGCGCGCATCAGTCCGGCCAGGACCGCGGCGGTAATCGGTTTGGTATCGAGTTCGGCCGCCGCGCCTTCGACTTCCACGGCCACGCCCTTGATCTGGTCGGCGGCCAGCTGCCCGACCAGCGATCCAAGCTGGGTGGCGAGCGCCATATAGGGTTTCAGCTTCGGTGCCTGTTCGGCGGACAGGCTCGGCATGTTGAGCGCGTTGGTGACACCGCCATTGACCAGATAGTCGGCCATTTGCTCGGCCACTTGAATGGCGACATTGACCTGCGCCTCGCTGGTCGACGCACCGAGATGCGGCGTGCACACCAGATTCGGCGTGCCGAAGAGCGGGTTTTCCTTGGCCGGTTCCTCGGCATAGACGTCGAGCGCAGCCCCGGCGACATGACCGGAATCCAGCGCCTCTTTCAGCGCCGCCTCGTCGATTAGTCCGCCGCGCGCGCAATTGATGATCCGCACGCCGGGCTTGGTCTTGGCCAGCGCTTCGGCGGACAGGATATTGCGGGTCTGATCGGTCAAAGGCGTGTGCATGGTGATGAAATCGGCTCGCTCGAGCAGCCCGTCGAGCGTGACCTTCTCGACGCCGATTTCGACCGCCCGTTCTTCGGTCAGAAACGGATCATAGGCCACGACCTTCATCCTGAGGCCAATCGCGCGTTCGGCCACAATCGATCCGATATTGCCGGCGCCGATCAGGCCCAGCGTCTTGCTGGTCAGTTCGACGCCCATATATTTGGACTTTTCCCATTTGCCGGCCTGGGTCGAGGCATCGGCGGAAGGCAGCTGCCGCGCCAGCGCGAACATCATCGCAATGGCATGTTCGGCGGTGGTGATGCTGTTGCCAAAGGGCGTGTTCATGACCACGACACCCTTGGCCGAGGCGGCCGGGATATCGACATTGTCGACACCGATTCCGGCGCGGCCAACGACTTTCAAATTGGTCGCTGCTTCGAGAATCTCGGGAGTCACTTTGGTCGACGAGCGGATCGCCAGACCATCATAGTCGCCGATAATCGCTTTCAATTCCTCCGGCGTCTTGCCGGTGATTTCATCAACCTCGACGCCGCGTTCGCGGAAAATCTCGGCGGCTTTGGGATCCATTTTGTCGGAAATAAGAACTTTGGGCATAGAAAAATCCTTCTGATTTTCGTGATCCCGGACGGAATCCGGAATCTCCTGGCCATTGGGGTGTCAGCACATAGACATTCCCGCATCTGCGGGGATGCCGGATGGAATTAGGAAAGCTCGGCTTGCACTTGCGCAAAGGCCCATTCGATCCACGGCAGCAGACGCCGCACGTCTTCCTCTTCCACGGTCGAGCCACACCATATCCGCAAGGAAGGCGGCGCATCGCGATAGCCGTTAAAATCATAGGCGATATTCTCGGCTTCGAGCATCGCGGCGATTTTTTTCGGCACGGCGGCCTGCTGATCGGCGTCGAGCCCGTCATACCAGTCGCCCTGAAACTGCATGCAGACACCGGTATTGGTCCATTTTGCCGGATCGCTGACCATATTGCGCAGCCATGGCGTGGCGGCAATCCAGTCGTGTACGACCTGGGCATTGCGATCGGCACGGGCGTGCAATTCGGACAATCCGCCGATCGATTTGGCCCATTCCAGCGAAGCGATATAATCTTCGGTGGCGAGCAACGACGGCGTGTTGATTGTCGCGCCTTCGAAAATCGCACGGTTGAGCTTGTCGCCCTTTTTCACGCGGAAAATTTTCGGCAATGGCCAGCCGGGGCTGTAGCTTTCGATCCGTTCGACCGCGCGCGGGCTTAGGATCAGCATGCCGTGACCGGCTTCCGACCCCATGACCTTTTGCCAGCTATAGGTGGTGGCATCGAGCTTGGCCCAGTCCATCGGCTGGGCAAAGACCGCGCTGGTCGCGTCGTTGATCGTCACGCCTTCGCGGTCGTCGGCAATCCAGTCGGTATTCGGGATTTTGGCGCCAGAGGTGGTGCCGTTCCAGGTGAAGACAATATCGTCACCCTTGTCGATCTGGGTGAGATCCGGGATTTCGCCATAATCGGCTTCGAGGACGGTGAGATCAGCCGGTTTGAGCTGCTTCACGGCGTCCTGAATCCAGACATTGCCGAAGCTTTCCCAGGCCGCCACGGTTACCGGGCGCGCGCCGAGCATGTTCCACATCGCCAGTTCCACCGCTCCGGTGTCGGAGGCCGGTACGATACCGATCAGATAGTCATCGGGAATGCCGAGCAGTTCCCGGCTCAGATCGATCGCATATTTCAGCCGGCCCTTGCCGGTGGCAGAACGGTGCGACCGCCCCATGGCGATGGTGTTCAGTTTGTCGAGAGACCAGCCAGGAAATTTGGCGGTAGGGCCCGAAGAAAAATTCGGGCAGTCAGGACGCAATTCAGGCGTCGGTACAGTTGTATCAGTCATGTCATGCTTCTCCTTGCAGAGAGCTCGCGCGGCGTTGGGACCGCGTGGCCCGTCGCCGCAATGTATGGTGCAGCGCAGCAAGTCAAGCGGCAATTGTTTGAGCAAGGGATGAAGCGGCCACACGGATCAGGACAGATAGAATCCATAGCAGCCGGAAAACCGGGCGACAGCGGGACCAGTGGCGGACCATCGGCCAGCTCCGGATCTTATTTGCGCCCGTTGGTCGCAAATTCTGTCCCTTTTGGCGCAAATGTGCATTATGGCTGCGGCGCTTCAGCCGGGATTATCAAAAGCAGGGTCAAGCCTTTTTCATGACACGCCTATTACATGTTTCACCGCCCCAACCCACAGCCTGCACTTCGCGTCGCGGCTGGCTGTGGCTGGGCCTGGTTTCACTCGCGCTCAGCGGTTGCGGTATCCCCGAGTCCAAACGGCCACAGAGCGGTGGCGGAGCGGTGGTCCAGTCGAGCCCGTCGGCCAAGCAATGCCATGGCATGCTCAAACGCGCCAATGTCCGGTTCACGCCGCTGCCCAACCGCACATTCGGCGGTGGATGCAGCCAGATTGATGCGATCACCTTGCTGGATCTCGGGGCCACGGATGTCAGCAATCTTGGGCCGATCCGATGCGAGCTTGCCCAGAAATTTGCCGCCTGGACCGAATTTGCGGTCAGCCGCGCCGCGCGCCAATATCTTGGCAGCGAGCTGGTCCGCATCGAAACCATGGGCAGCTATAGCTGTCGCCGGGTCGCCGGGTCCGGACGCCTGTCCGAACATGGCCGGGCCAATGCGATCGATGTGGCGGGCTTCGTGCTGGCCGATGGCCGGCGGATCACGGTGCGCAACAATTGGCGCAATGGTCGCCAGGAAAAGGCGTTTCTGCGCGCCATTCACAAAAGCGCCTGTCGCCGGTTCGGGACGGTGCTCAGCCCCGATTACAACGCCGCGCATCATGACCATTTCCATTTTGATATGGGCGGCAATGGATTTTGCCGCTGACCGGCGGTTTCGCGGGTCGATAGACTTGCGTCTAAACCACTAAGTTTATTGGCAAGTCGCAAGGCTTTGCTCTAGAGCGAAACGATGACAAATAAAGATCTCCATGACCGCCGGTTCTACCGCGCCAAACAAGAAGCTGACTTCGCCCGGAAACAGGCGCTCAGCACCCCCCAAACCGAAGATCCGGCCTACACGCTGGCCTTTCAGGACACGGATTTTCTGCTCCGCGAGGAATTGCGTCCGGTGCGGTTCCAGCTGGAATTGCTCAAACCGGAAATGCTGCTCGACGAAGCCGGAATTGGCTCGACCCTGGTGATGTATGGATCCGCGCGGATTCCCGAACCGGGCAAGGCCGAGGCGCTGATTGAGGCGGCGACTGACGAGGCATCGCTGAAGACCGCAAAACGGCTGCAGGAAAAGGCCAAATATTATGACGAAGCCCGCAATCTGGCGCGGCTCGCCAGCGCCTGCGGCATATCAGAAAATGGCAAGCGGGACTTTGTGGTTTGCTCCGGCGGCGGCCCGTCGATCATGGAGGCGGCCAATCGCGGAGCCCAGGATGTCGGCAAGGAATCCATCGGCCTGAACATCGTGTTGCCGCACGAACAGGCGCCCAATGAATATGTCACGCCGTCACTCAGTTTCCAGTTCCATTATTTTGCGCTGCGCAAGATGCATTTCCTGTTGCGCGCCCGTGCCGTCGCGGTCTTCCCGGGCGGTTTCGGGACATTTGACGAATTTTTCGAACTGCTCACACTGATTCAGACCGGCAAGATGGAGAAACTTCCGATCCTGCTGTTTGGCAAGCATTTCTGGAATCGGGTGATTGATTTCGACGCGCTGGCCGAGGAAGGCACGATCAGCGCCAAGGATCTCGATCTGTTCCAATTTGTCGAAACCGCAGACGAAGCCTGGCAGGTGATCCAGGACTTTTATGATCTTGATTGCGGTTAGGCTGATAGCCTGACGAACAGCCGGCGGCTGAAGAGTTTATTCTTCCGCTGCGGCTTCGTCAGCGGCCGCGGTTTCTTCTGCTACCTGCGCTTCGGCCGCCGCGGTTTCCGCTTCAGCCGGTGCGTCGGCATCAACAGCTTCTTCTGCCGGCGGCTCGGGATAAGGCAGGTTGGATCCCTGCGCGTTCATATAGGCAATCACATTGGCGCGATCTTCGGGTTTGCCGAGGCCAGCGAATGTCATTTTGGTGCCCGGGGCATATTTGCGCGGGCTGATCAGCCAGGCGTTCATATTGTCAAAATTCCAGTTGTCCGGAATGCTGGTCAGTGCCTCGGAATAGGCAAAGCCCGCCGTATGACCGTGTTTTGCGCCCATGACGCCATAAAGATTGGGACCGATACCATTGGCGCCGCCCTGGTTGACCGTATGGCAGGCCACGCATTTCTTGAACACTGTTTCGCCCGCAGCGACATCGGCAGTTGCCATCATCGCGCCCATTGATTTTTCGGCTGGACCGGCATCCGCAGTTTCGACGCCTTCAATGACATAGCCAAGGGTTTCCGGGCGTTCGGGATTGTCGGCGTGAAAATATTTGCCGCTCAGGATCGAAAAGCCGAGTGCCGCAATACCGCCAGCCAAAACCCAGCCAGCAATGGTGTTATTATTGTCCATCTTGTCTCAAATCCCTGAATGGCGTGCAGACCCAGCCTGCCGATACTTTCGGGCTTTCTCTAATAACAGCGCCGGTTCAAAGCAAGACCTCAATTGATCCATCCCGGAAGAACAGAGCCGCGCAATAAAATTACACCATTGTCACAAATTGCTTTTCAGGTCTTGCCCCCTGGTAAATTGTGCGGCAAGCGCGGAACAGGTGACGAGGGACTTGCAAGAATCATGGACAGCTTTCCGCAAAAAGCGTTGGGAATGGTCAAGACCATGGCCGAAAGCGCTGCTCAGGCACCCGCCCAGGCCATCGCCTTTCAGGGCGCGCCGGGTGCCAATTCGCATATCGCGGCGATGGAATTTGCGCCCGATTGCCTGCCATTGCCGTGTTTTTCCTTTGAGGACGCTCTCGACGCGGTAAAAAACGGGCTGGCCGGCAGCGCGATCATCCCGATTGAAAATAATCTCCACGGCCGGGTGGCGGACATTCATTTCCTGCTGCCCGAATCGGGCCTGCATATTGTCGCTGAACATTTCATGCCGATTCATCATTGTCTGATGGCACAATCCGCCACCGCGACGATCAAGACCGCGATGAGCCACCCGCAAGCGCTCGGCCAGTGCCGGCACTATCTGCGCGAACAGGATATTATTCCGGTTGCCTATGCCGACACCGCGGCTGCAGCGGCCTATGTCGCGGATCAGGATGATCCGCATGCCGCTGCGATCGCACCGCCGCTGTCGGCGGAGATTTACGGTCTCGAGCCGATTGCAAATGCGATCGAGGACGAAGCGCACAACATGACGCGGTTCGTCCTGCTGGCAGAAGAGGCGACGATTCCCGAACCCAACGGACCGGTGATGACCACCTTCATCTTTCAGGTGAAGAATATCCCCGCCGCGCTCTACAAGGCGATGGGCGGTTTTGCCACCAACGGCGTCAACATGACCAAATTGGAAAGCTATCAGCGCGGCGGCAGTTTTGCGGCGACCGAATTTTATGCCGATATTGAAGGTGCGCCGGGCGACCCGGCCGTGGACCGCGCGCTGGAGGAACTCGCGTTCCACTGCAACAGCGTCCGCCTGCTCGGCTCCTATCGCCAGGCGCGAACCCGGACGCGGACCGAATAGGCCGGCACCGCGCGCGCGGATCGGGTTAGGGCCGGACGACGAGATTGCCGAGATGACCGCCGTCAAACAGCATGAACAGAGCGTCGGGAAAGCGGTCGATCCCGCTGATGACATGCTCTGGCAGGACCAGACGACCGGTCCGCATCAGCTCTGAAATCTCGGCCCTGGCCTCGGCGTGATCGGCGGCATAGTGGCTGACCACAAACCCTTTCATCATCGCGTTGCGCTCGGCGAGCCTGAGATAAAGCTTCGGTCCGCGGACATCGTCGAGATGCTGATATTGCGAGATCGCCCCGCAAATCGCCACCCGCGCATCGGCCGGTGCGAGATTGTCGAGCACCGTGTCGAGCAATTCGCCGCCGACATTGTCAAAAAACACGTCGACTCCCTTGGGTGCCGCCTCGGCCAGGGCTTCGGCGACTGGGCTGTTCTTGTAATCAATGGCGCTATCCGCGCCGAGCGTGTCGGTCAGATAGGTGCATTTTTCCGGGCCACCGGCAATACCGATGACATGGGCTTCGCGGGCCTTGGCAAGCTGGACGACAACCGACCCCACTGCACCGGCAGCACCGGAAACGACCACGACATCGCCCTTTTTCACCGCGCCGACGCTGATCAGGCCAACCCAGGCGGTCAGGCCGGTGGTCATGCCCAGCGGGCCAACAAAAGCGCTGGGCGGGATGCCGTCTTCGGGCGTAACTTTGGTCACCGCCTGGTCCGGTACCAGCGCATGGGTCTGCGCTGATAATATGCCATAGACCCAATCGCCAACCGCCAGACTGTCGCTGGCGCTTTCGATCACTTGTCCGACACCAAAGGCGCGGATCGTCGTGCCGATCTCGCCGGTGCGGTGCATGCCGGCTTCATTTAACGTCGTGCGAATCCAGGCGTCCATCGACAATGTATCGACCTTTACCACGACATGGCCCGGCGGAACCGTATCGATGGTGCCGTCTTCGACGCCGAAATCGGCAATTGTCGGGACGCCGTCCGGCCGTTGCTTGATAAAGACCCTGCGGTTTGAAATGGCGATGGTCGCGCTCCTGTCATTGGCGATATGGAGCGGCCCGTCCTATGCGCAGGGCGTCCAGGAGCAAGTAGCAATATGACTAGCTGGATGGATCCGGCAGCGCGCGGGGGTCGCCTTGGCAGAGCATTTGTTCGCCGACCGTGCTAGTGCGCTTCATCCCAGCTTTTGCCGGTGCCGATATCGACATCGAGCGGGATCGAGAGCGTGACCGCCGGTTCGGCCGCGCCCGACATGACCGTGCGGATGATTTCCGAAGCGGCGTCGACCTGGCTTTCGGGCAATTCGAAAACCAGTTCATCATGCACCTGCATTAGCATCTGGACGTCGGCCAGCCCGGCATCCACAAGCGCAGGGCGCATGCGGGCCATGGCGCGTTTGATAATGTCGGCGCTGGTGCCCTGGATCGGCGCGTTGATTGCGGCCCGCTCGCTGCCCTGGCGTTCGGCCTGATTGGCGGACTTGAGCCGTTCAAACCAGGTCTTGCGGCCAAACAGGGTCTCGGTATAGCCGCTTTCGCGGGCGGCCTGGAGGGTTGTCGAGATATAGCGATTGATCCCGGGGAAGCGTTCGAAATAAGTGTCGATCATCGCCTGGGCTTCATCCGGATCAACCTCCAGCCGTTTCGCCAATCCCCAGCGTGAAATCCCGTAGAGGATCGCGAAGTTGATCGTTTTGGCGCGCGCGCGGGTGTCGCGATCAACCGACCCGAACAGTTCCTGGGCGGTGCGGTTGTGAATATCTTCGCCCTGGGCAAAGGCCTCTTTCAAGGTCGCGACATCGGCAATATGCGCGGCGAGCCGCAATTCGATCTGGCTGTAGTCCGCGGCCAGAATCACATTGCCCGGCGCGGCGACAAAGGCTTGCCGGATCTGGCGCCCGATCTCGGTGCGGATCGGAATATTCTGGAGATTGGGTTCGGTCGACGACAACCGCCCGGTTTGTGCTCCGCTGAGCGAATAGGAGGTGTGGACGCGTCCGGTCTTGGCATTGATCTGGTCCTGCAGCGCGTCGGTATAGGTTGATTTAAGTTTGGACAGCTGGCGCCAGTTGACCACTTTCTGGGCGATCGGTTCGCCATCCCCGGCCAGCCGTTCGAGCACCGTGACATCGGTCGAATATTGCCCGCTTTTGCCCTTCTTGCCGCCCTTCAGGCCAAGCTTGCCGAACAGGATCTCGCCCAATTGCTTGGGACTGCCGATCGAAAAGGGCTCGCCGGCGAGATCGTGAATTTCCTTTTCGAGACTTTCCATATTCTCGGCAAAACTCTGCGACAGGCGCGCCAGCTCTTCACGGTCGACCAGCACCCCGGTCTGTTCCATTCCGGCAATCACCGGCACCAGCGGCCGGTCGACCATCTGGTAAACCCGTGTGGCGTTTTCGGGTGCCATGCGCAGCCGCAGGATGTCCCACAGGCGCAAGGTGACATCGGCGTCTTCGGCGGCATATTCGGTCGCCTTGTCGAGCGGCACTTCGGCAAAGCTGATGGCTTTCTTGCCGGTGCCGGTCAGCGACTTGAAGCTGATACATTCGTGGCCGAGATGCAGCTTGCTCAGCTCGTCCATACCGTGCCCGTGGAGACCGGCGTCGAGATCAAAGCTCATCACCAGCGTGTCGTCAAACGGCGTGATCCGGATGTCATGCTGAGCGAGGACGGTCATGTCATATTTGAGATTTTGACCCACTTTCAAAACCGCATCATCCTCGAGCAGCGATTTCAATCGGGCGAGCGCGTCGGTGGTGGGGATTTGCTGCGGGGATTCGGCAAACATGTCGCCGCTGCCATGACCCAGCGGGATGTAACAGGCCTGATTGGGACCAGTGGCGAGGCAGATGCCGACCACCCGTGCGGTCACGCTTTCCAGGCTGTCGGTTTCCACATCCACGGCCATCACGCCGGCGCTGCGCGCGCGGGCGATCCAGGCATCGAGGGCGTCGAGATCCTGAACGCATTCATATTGGCTGCGATCAATCGCTGGCGCTTCCGGTGCTTTCGCGGCCGGTGCGGCGCTGGTTCCGGCAATGCCGCCATCGACATCGGGATTTTGGGGCTCGGCCTGTCCACCGCCGAGCTTTTTGAGCAAGGAGTTGAACCCGTGATGGGACAGAAACGCGCGGAGCGGTTCTTCAGGAATATCCTGGAGAAGAAAGCTGTCGAGCGTATCGGGCAGCGGGCAATCCTCTTTGAGCGTGACCAGCACCCGCGACAACCGGGCCTGTTCGATATTGGCGAGGATATTTTCCTTCATCTTGGACTTTTTCATGTCCGGTGCCGCGGCGAGCACCGCTTCGATATCGCCATGTTCGTTGATCAGCTTGGATGCGGTTTTGGGACCGATCCCGGGGACGCCGGGAATATTGTCGGCACTGTCGCCCATCAGGCCGAGAACATCCCCCAGTTTTTCCGGGCCGACGCCAAATTTCTCCTCGACCGCGGCGCGGCCCATGCGCACGTTCTTCATGGTATCGAGCATGTCGACCCGGCTGTTGTCGCTCGGTTCGATCAGTTGCATCAGATCCTTGTCCGACGACACGATCGTGACTTTCCAGCCTTGCGCGACCGCGGCTTTGGTATAGCTCGCGATCATGTCATCCGCCTCGACATTTTCCTCCTCGATCAGCGGCAGCGAAAAGGCCCGGGTGGCGTCCCGGATCATCGGGAATTGCGGGCGCAGGTCTTCGGGAGGTTCAGGGCGATGGGCCTTATATTCGCTATACAGTTCGTTGCGGAAGCTCTGGGAGCTTTTGTCGAGGACGACCGCCATATGAGTCGGGCCGTCGGCGGCATGCAATTCGTCCGCGAGTTTCCACAACATCGTCGTATAACCATAGACCGCCCCTACCGGTTCGCCGTGGATATTGGTCAGCGGCGGGAGGCGATGATAGGCCCGGAAAATATAGGCCGAACCATCGACCAGATAGAGATGTTTGGCAGCGCTGTCGGCAGCGCCGGCCCTGTCTTGCGAATCCGTAGCGGTGTCGGCAGAAGCATTTTCGGTCATAGGGCACGGGTCTAGCAGCGCGTGCCGCGTCCGTCATCGGGAATTTGTCGCGCCAATCAAAAGAACGGCGGCGCGGATCAGGCGCGCAGTTCGACCGGACCCTGTTGCAGGCGCGCTTCGTAAAATGGCCGCGGTTTTTCCCGCATGCCCGGCGTGTACAGCACGCACTGGTTGCGTCCCTGCCGCTTCGCCATAAAGAGCGCGCTGTCCGCGTTGCGCATCGGAAAAGCGCGTTCCTCATGCGGCGACACGCTGGTCAGGCCGATGCTCACGGTCATGCGATGAGGCACGCCGTCCTGCGGCTCGAACAGGATATTCTCGATCTCGTGGCGGATCATCTCACCGATAATCTCGCCTTCTGCGGCACAGGTATCGGGCAGCAAGACACCAAATTCCTCACCCCCGATCCGGCCGACCAGATCATTTTTACGCAGGATCCGCTTGAACACCGAGGCGAGCAATATGAGCGCGCGGTCACCGACCAGATGTCCATAGCAATCGTTGATATTCTTGAAATGATCGGCATCGACGATCATCAGGATATTCTGCCGCGATTGCTTGCGCCGTTCGTCGAAAATCTTCACGAAATGCTCGCGATTGGCGAGGCCGGTCAGCCCGTCATAACTCGCCTTATGTTCCAGCTGCCGGTTCACTTCTTCCAGCTCGCTTTGCGTCACCCGCAGGCGTTCAGCGGTTTCCAGCAATTGTTCACGCTGATGGGTGACATAGAGATTGGCCGGGATACAGATGAACCACGGGACAATCATCGTCAGCATCATCACATTCCAGAAATGATCATCAATTCCGAACACCAGCAGATATAAGGTTCCGGTGACGAAAAAGGCCGTCAGAACCTCTGTGGCAGAGACGATGCCGGCTTGCCGTGCGGGGGATAATTTGGAGAGTTCGGCATTCATATCCTTTTAACTAAGGCGAAGAGATTGCCGGGTGGTGCAGTTTATTGGTTAAATTCGGGATCGCACTATCCCGGAGTTCCGTCAGTTTGCGGGCAAATATGGTTAACCGCCCCGATCAACTGTCCGCTATTGTCTATCGCCGAGCAGCGCGGCCTTGTTATCGCGCAAGACGCTCTCGGCAAAATCCATGAAGGCGCGGACCCGGGCCGTGCGGCGCAGATCGTCATGGGTGAGGATCCAGATGTCACGCGACGGCTTTGGCGGGCGCGTTGTGGCGCGCACCAGATCGTCATAGCTGTCCCCGGCGAGGCACGGGATCATGACCATGCCCAGCTTGGCCCGCGCCATCTCTATCTGCAGCATGATGCTGGCAAAATTGCCCCATACCGGCACGCGGGCAAACTCGGTATCCTGGGTCCAGTCCGGAAAGCGCCCTTCGCGTTCGTTCCAGCCCAGCCAACGGGCCTGTTCGGGATGGTTTATGAAATCCTGCTCGGCGAGATAGTCCGGATGGGCATAGATCGAGATATTATAGGCAAAGAGCCGTTTGCCGACGAGCGTTTCGGGTGGATTATTGTCCATGCGAATGGCGATATCAGCCTCCCGGCGCGCGACATCGAGCAGATCATAGCTGGTCAGGATCTCGAGCTCGAGACCGGGGTAGGTTGCGCAAAATTCGGGCAGGCGTGGCGCAAACATGGCGGTGGCAAAGGGTTCTGCCATCGTCACGCGCAGCGAGCCGGACAGTTCATTGTCGCGTCCGGCAATATGGCGTTCCACCGCCAACAAATCATCGGCAAAACTGCCGGCAGCGCGCGCCAGATCTTCACCGGCGGAGGTCGGGAAATAGCCTTCCGGCCGGCGTTCGAACAGGGTGACGCCGAGCGCATTTTCGAGCTGTTCAATGCGCCGGCTGACGGTGCTGTGATGGACGTGCAGGCTTTTGGCTGCGGCGCGGACCGTGCCGCCCTGCATCACCGACCGAAAGGTCTTGATATCTTCCCAGTCCATATCCTTCATATCGTCGATCATTGGTCAGACGTACAGCGAAAAGGCGTCAAAGGCACGGCTCAAATTTGCACCAACAAGGTGCAATTTGTCTCTTGGACATTGTTTTTTTGAGCCAGTAGCAAGAGCGCACACCCGCTCACTCATATCACTGCTGGAGAGAACGCCAATGACCGCACCGATTATTTCTGCCTATGCTGGCGGACTGCTGATTATCCTCCAGGGATTGCTCATGGTGATGGTTGGGCTGCACCGGGTCAAATCGGGGGTCAATCTTGGTGTCGGCGGCGATCTGGCGCTGGAGCGCAAAATTCGGCGCCACGGAAACCTGTCTGAAAATGCGGCCATTTTCATCGCCGTGCTCGCGCTGGCGGAAATGACCGTGGTGCCCAATGATATTGTCCGGATCCTCGCCATTGTCTTTGTCGGCGCGCGGTTGCTGCATGCGATAGCCTTGTCCACACAGGCGGGGTCGCATGGCTCCGAAACTGGCAAGGTCTTTGTCGCGGCCCGGGCACTGGGTGCATTTGGTACGCTCGGTTCATTTCTTGCGCTGGGCGGATTTTTGCTGTTCAACCTGCTGTAACGGCTGCCGTTCTTCTCTTCATTTGTTCAAGGAAATCTCACTATGACCGACACCAATCCGTCTCTTTCGGAAATTTTCAAATCCTCCACGGCACAGGCGTTTCGCGGGCTGACCACTGTGCTGGAAAAGGCGAAGGCTCATGCCGCCGCGTCGGAAGCCAGCGAAGAAGCTTTTTTGAGCCAGCGGTTGTTTCCCGACATGAACGACATGAAATGGCAGGTGCAGATGATCACCGAATTTGCGGTTCGTGGCGCGGCGCGGATGTCCGGGGTGGTCACGGAAGATCTGCCCGACATTCCGATGGAAGGCGACAGTTTTGATGCCTTGATTGCCCGCATTGCCGACTGCGGCAAGACCGTTGCGGAGGCCGATGATGCGGTGATCAACGGAAATGGCACCATGGTTATTTCCATGCCGGTCGGCCCCGAGCAGACGATGGATATTGATGGCAAAAGCTATGTGCTGCGTTTCTTTCTGCCAAACCTGTTTTTCCATGTGACCACGGCTTACAATTTACTGCGGATGCAGGGGGTGCCGATCGGCAAGCGCGATTATATGGGCATGTAGCAACCCGCTGCAGTGCCGTTTTCCCCCTAACCCCGCCGGTCCCGTCTGGCGGGGTTTTTTCTTGGGGCAAAAGCTAGCAATCGCTGTCGACGGGCGCCGGTGGCGGGCCGTACAGCGATTGGCAGCCGGCAATGTCATCGGGGGCAAGAAACCGTTGCGGCCCGGAATAGCTGGGGAACATCAGGGCGCCGCGGACCCGGCTGTGGCCAAGCCCGATTGCGTGGCCGAATTCATGCGCGGCCACCGTCAGAAAATCGATCGCCTGGCTGTCGCTAATGTCGGTGCTCCAGTTTTCATCTTCATCGAAATGGGTGTCGCCGGCTAGCGGCCCGCCATTGGGCGGCGGAAAATAGGCATGGGCAAGGACGCCCGAGGGGCCGTCAAAAGGGGCATCATCGCCATGATCGGCGCGGGCAAATTCGATCGCCATATCAACGGCGACCGCATCGGGGGTTTGCGTGAAGGTCAGATCGCAATTGTCCGCCCACAAGGCAAAGGCTGCCGCGACGTCGCGTTCAACTTCGGACTGCGCCAGCTTTTCGGAGAATCGCGTGAACTGGTAGGTCAGCTCGGACTTGTCCCAGCGGCTCACCGCGGTGAAGGCCAGACCTTCGGGTTGCAGATCGGGGACGCCGCAGCGGGGGCGGCTCATTTCGCAAAGCGTGGCTTGATCGAGCTCGCCTGTCGCGGGCAGGCCGAAACAGCACTGGTAGAGCCGGATGGCTTTCTCGGTTGCGGCATCCATTTCCCCGCTGTGCAGGGTTCCAAAGCGGTCCTGCATATAACCAAAATGGCGGAGATAGGACTGGATCGCCGCGATCTCGCTGAGCGCCATGCTGCGGTCAAACAGCATGGCGCTCAGGTCGAGATCGGTAATTTTTGGCGTCATGGTTAGCTCCTCATCAAGCCGTTCTTCTGGTCATGATCGAGCATTGCATGGCGCTGCACGCTATTCCGAAGCCGTGCTTTCATCTTCTGCCGCAGCCGGTTCGTCAGGTGTTTCCGTGGCACTGGCATCGTCACCGGTTGCTTCGCCGGGTGCCGGTGGAACAGCGGGTTCTGCCATCGTGTCATCGGTGGACATGGCGCCGCCTTCAAGGCCGCTATCGGCCGGGGCGGTGTCATCCAGAGGGGCCGTATCCACGGGTTCTTCCATGGGCATTTCTTCGGTTGTGCCGAGTTCGTCACCAGCCGGGTCTTCAGCGGGCACATCACAGGCCGCCAGGGCGATCAGGGCAGGCGCCGCAATCAGCGCAGTGGCGATACGGGCGGGTTTCAGTTCTTGGGTCATGAGCTCTCTTCCATATTATTGTGACTGGAAAATGGGTGACGGCCAATCGGGCAGGGAGGGAGAATGCGCCGATTGGCCGCACCAGGTCAGGCACAGGGTTGGCTGGGGCCTTTATTGATCAGTTGTGATCAACGGTCGGGGCCAGATCATTTCGGATCAGGGGCACCGTCTCCGTCTTGGTCAAAGGCATCAGGGGCGCCATCGCCATCGGTATCCCAACTGTCGGGCTTTCCGTCACCACGTTGGTCCCAGGCATCCATTGTTCCATCACCATCGGTGTCGATGGTTGCCGGCGCTGCTTCTGGGGCAGCTTCTTCGGTTGTGCCTGTATCAGGGGTTTCTGGTGGCGTTTCCTGGGCAAATCCCGGGGCGGCGACCAGAGTTGCAGCGCCAAAGGCGGCTGTAATCAGGGATAATTTTTTCATCTACTCAACTCCATTGTTATCCCCCTGTCCCTTAAAAGATGGTGGTTATTGGGTGACATTCCAGAAGTTAGCGGTCAGCAGAATAGTGCGTGCGTTCAAGCGAAAAATGGCTGAAATTCGTCGTTATTTGCGGTCGCTCCATCCCGATTCGGCAAATTTTTCGAACAGAAGCGCCTCGCTGGCGAGTCGATGGACGGCGCGGATGGTTCAGTGGAAATCACGCGACTTTGGCAGGATGCGAACATTGCGCGGATGCCCGCTGCGGGGAAATTTGGGCCGGGGATTTTGCGGGCGCGCCGGCCGGTCCGCATCGGCCTCTTCATGCAACGCCGCCTGCTTGTCTTCGTTGCGATAAACCGGCCGGTTGACTTCATCGGCGCGGGCCATGGCAATCGGGGTGGTTTCCTGCTGGGCAATCGTATCAAGCATATGGGTATAGTCTTCGACCCGGCTGACCATCACATGGGTGACGCCTTCCCGGCTATGCTGGATTTCCCCGGAGGCAATCATCAACCGCGCGGCCATGACCGGACGGCGCATGGCTTCGAACCGGCGCGCCCAGAGCAGCAGATTGGCAATCCCGGTCTCATCCTCAAGAGTGATGAAAATCGCATTGCCCTTGCCCGGACGCTGGCGGATCAGGACGACGCCGGCGGTGCGGATAAAGCTGCCATTTTTGGCTTTCGCCACTTCGGCGCAACTGAGCACCCCCATCGCGCGCAAGCGATCGCGCAGAAATTCCATCGGATGGCCTTTGAGCGAGAGCCGGATGCTCTGATAGTCGGTAACGACATGTTCGCTCTTGGTCATGGCGGGCAAGCGCGCATCCTGTTCTTCTGCCTGCTCGCGGGCCTGTGCGGCGGCGAACAGCGGCAGCACATTGGACGGCGTTCGGCGCACTTCCCAGAGCGCCTGGCGCCGGTCGAGACCGATCGAGCGGCAGGCATCGGCATCGGCCAGCAGGCGCAAGGCGCGAGCGGGCAGCCCCGCCTGATGGGCGAGCTGCTCGATGCTGGCAAAGGGCTGTGCTGCGACGATCCGGTCGGCCCATTCTTCGCGAAAGCCGTCAATCTGGCGCAGGCCGATGCGCAGCGCGGGCTGTCTGCGCCTTGCCTCTTCCGCCTTGCTGACCGGGTCGGCAGGCTCAAGACTATTGTCCCAGCGGCTGTGATTAATGTCGACGCCGCGGACCATGACATCATGCTCGCGTGCATCGCGGACAAGCTGGGCCGGGGCATAGAAACCCATGGGCTGCGAATTGAGCAGGGCGGCGGCAAAGACCGCCGGATGATGGCATTTGATCCAGGAGCTGATATAGACCAATATGGCAAAGGACTGGGCATGGCTTTCGGGGAAGCCATAGCTGCCAAAGCCCTGGATCTGTTTGTAGCAGCGCTCGCCAAAATCCCGCTCATAGCCGCGCGCGACCATGCCTTCGATCATCTTTTCCTGAAAATGATGGATGGTGCCGACATTGCGGAAAGTCGCCATCGCCCGGCGCAGCTTGTTGGCATCGGCCGGAGAAAAATCCGCGGCGACAATCGCGAGCTTCATCGCCTGTTCCTGGAATAGCGGGACGCCAAAGGTCTTGCCGAGCACGGATTGCAGCTCGTCGGGATCATGCGGCGGCTTGGGGGAGGGCAGCGTGACCGCTTCGACCCCCGAGCGGCGGCGCAGATAGGGATGCACCATATCGCCTTCGATCGGACCGGGCCGGACGATTGCGACCTGAATCACCAGATCATAAAATTCGCGCGGGCGGAGGCGCGGCAGCATGTTGATCTGGGCCCGGCTTTCGACCTGAAACACCCCGATACTGTCCCCCTGGCACAGCATGTCATAGGTCGCCTTGTCCTCGCGCGGGACCGTCTTCAGGGCCCAGCGGTCGCCGCTGCCCGGCCGGTAGTCCTCGGGTGTGACACCGGTCTCCTCGAGCAGCCGGAACGCCTTGCGGATGCAGGTCAGCATGCCAAGACCGAGAATGTCGACCTTCATCAGGCCCAATGTGTCGATGTCATTCTTGTCCCACTCGATAAAGGTCCGGTCCTCCATCGCGGCATGGTGAATCGGAACGGTTTCATCGAGCCGGTCCTGAGTCAGGACAAAGCCTCCGACATGTTGCGACAGGTGGCGCGGGAACTGCAGGATATCGCGGACCAAATCCCCGAGCCGGATGATCTCGGGATTGGCCGGATCGAGTCCGGTTTCCTGAAACCGGCTGTCGGGCGCCTTGCTCGAATAGCTGCCCCAGACCGTACTCGACAGGCGGGCGGTGATGTCCTCGGACAGATCGAGCGCCTTGCCGACCTCGCGGATTGCGCTGCGCGACCGGTAGTGCACCACGGTGGCGGCAATGCCGGCGCGGTGGCGGCCATAGCGCTCGTAAATATATTGGATCACCTCCTCGCGCCGCTCATGCTCGAAATCGACATCAATATCCGGCGGCTCGCGGCGTTCTTCCGAGATGAAGCGGGAAAATAGCAGGTCATGCTTGACCGGATCGACCGATGTAATGCCGAGCAGGAAACAGACCGCGCTATTCGCCGCCGACCCGCGCCCCTGGCAGAGTATGCCTTTCGATCGCGCAAATTTGACAATATCATAGACGGTCAGGAAATAGGGCGCGTAGCGCAGCCGTTCGATCAAGCCGAGCTCTTCCTCCAGCTTGCTCTGGAGTATCGCGGGCAGGGTTTCGCCGTGCTGGGCATGGGCCGCATCCCAGGCAAGCTTCGCCAGCCATTTCTGCGGTGTCCAGCCTTTGGGCACCGGTTCGTCCGGATAATGATAGCTGAGTTCGTCGAGCGAAAAGCCGATGCGATCGAGCAGGACCTGGGTTTCGGCGATCGCTTCGGGACAATCGGTAAACAGCCGCGCAATTTCCCGCGGGCTCTTGAGATGACGTTCGGCATTAGCGGCGAGAATCCGGCCGGCTTTGGCAATGGTTGTCTTCTCGGCAATGCAGGTCAGAATATCGTGCAGCGGGCGCTGATCAGCGGTTGCATAGAGCGGATCATTGGTGGCGAGTAGCGGGATATGGGTGGCGTCGGCAAGCTTCTGGAGCGCCACGAGACGGCGCTTGTCGCGTCCCGCGCGCGGCATGGTTGCGGCGATCCAGAGATCGGGAATCCGGTGGCGCAGGAGATTCCAGAAATCGTCTTCTTGTACGGCGGAGCAAGGGAGAACGATCAGCGCCATATCTTCGGCCCATTCCAGCAAGTCGGCCTGGTAGAGCAGGCACGCGCCCTTTTCCGTGCGCAAATTGCCAACGGAAAGCAGCCGTGTCAGCCGGCCCCAGCCGCGCCGGTTGAGCGGATAGGCGATAATGTCCGGCGTGTCGTCGGCAAAGACCAGCCGCGATCCGACCACCAGCTTGAAATCGGGCAGGGCGATGCCTTCCTCTGCGGCGTCTTCATAGGCGGCGCGCAAGGCGGCATGGGCGCGGACGACGCCGGCGACGCTGTTGCGATCGGCAATGCCGATGCCGGTCATGCCCTGCGTCATGGCCTGCGCCACCATATTGGCCGGAGAGGAAGCCCCGCGCAGAAAGCTGTAATGGGTTGCGGCGCAGAGCTCGGCAAAGGCAGGCGGCGGCGCTCCGGTCATGCGAAAAGGCC
Organism: Parasphingorhabdus sp. W113; assembly: GCF_055693205.1. Classification (NCBI taxonomy): domain Bacteria; kingdom Pseudomonadati; phylum Pseudomonadota; class Alphaproteobacteria; order Sphingomonadales; family Sphingorhabdaceae; genus Parasphingorhabdus; species Parasphingorhabdus sp. W113. The sequence continues at coordinate 240,928 of NZ_CM146328.1, forward strand.
GTGAATATACCAGTCGGGGCGTGCTTTCTCGCTGCCATAGAGCCCGTGCCGGAACAGCCAGTAGCGCCGTCCACGGCCATCCTCGACCCGGTAATAATCGCGTGTCAGCCCGCCTTTGCCGGGTTGCTGGCCATCGCGTCTCTGCCACCATTGCGAGGCAATCCGTTCCGGTCCTTCATAGCGGCGGACAAGATGGGTCTTGCGCCGCCAGACGAAACGGTAAGGCGGGCCATCGGGCACTTCCGCCATGACCGTAATATGCTGCGGGGGATCAAACAGGTGGAGCGGGCGCAGGGGCGGCTCACCAGGTTGCGGCGGGTCCCATTTTTGTGGCGCGCGCCCGTCGAGAGCGGGCAGATCGAGCGCGGGCAGGGCGAGCAGCCCCTGTTCGGGAATATGGCTGTCTGCGGGCTGGAACTGCTGGACCTGCTGGCGGCCCAATCGGGTGCTCAGCTGGCTGATCAGTGCGGCCTGATCCGCGCTGCTGTCCTGACCGCCTTCCAGACGATATTGTTCGGCGGCCAGATCATCGGCCGCAACGATTGTCAGACGGATCAGGTCATAGCCGAAACCGGGATTGAGCGGATCGTTCAGCGCGGCGATCCGTTCCTGGAGCAACCGCCGGAACAGTTTCGGGTCGCGGGTGGCCGGGGCGGTCTCGATCCGCAGCCGAGAGACCTCTCCGTCGCAGCGAAACAGCATCATCGCGATCATCCGCGCGCCCTGCCCGCGCTGTTCCAGCTCGACCGCCGCTTCGGCAAACAGCTCTTCGAGGCAGGCAATGGCAAAGTCGATATGGGTGAGCGGTTCGGCAAAGCGGCGCTCGACCTGGATATTGCCCTGTTTGCGGATCGGATTGATCGGGCGGTCCTCGATGCCCATGATCCGGTCAAGACGCAGCGCCAGCAGGCTGCCGAAGCGGGTCACCAGCGCCGCCCGGGGGCGAGTGACGAGATCGCCAATATGATAGAGCCCGGCCCGCTCCAGCGCGCGGTGAGTCTTGTCATCCATCGCCAGCGCCGAAACCGGCAGTTGCGCTTCGGCCCCTTCCCGCAAGCCGTGCCGGGCCAGCGCCAAGGCGGCATCCGGCGTCCCGCCCAGCGCCCAGCACAAGCCATGTCCCGCCTGATCAAAGCGGTCTTCGACATCCTCGATCAGAGCGGCTTCCGAGGCAAAGAAATGGGTGCAGCCGGTCAGGTCGAGCAGCAGCGCATTGGGCGGGGCCACCGATGTCATCGGGGTGTAGCGCTGACAGGCCTCGGCGAGCCGGTCGAGCAAGGCGGCATCGGCGAGCCGGTCATGATCAAAAACCTTGAGATCCGGCACCTGCGCGCGGGCATCGGCCAGCTTCATGCCGGGCCCCAGCCCAAGATGCGCGGCTTCGCGGTCGACCGCCATCAGCACCATCGCCCCCTTGACCTTGTCAATCAGCGCAAAAGGCTGACCGGCAAGCGGGTCAGGCGCGCCGATATTCTGTTTCGTGATCCGTTCCGATTCCAGAAACGGCAGGACGAGCGCCAGTATCCGGCGCGTCCTGAAAGCGTTGTGTTGCACGGTTCCACTCCAGATTGTGGGTCAGTCCGGTCAATCCGCGGCGATGGCGGAGCAGACTGACCGTAAAGGTGGGATAGCCAACGGCATTGGCGGCGAGAGCTATGGATGGGGCTGCGGCCACTTCCCAGCGGCTGAAGGCGGCGCTGGGCAGGGCGCTGGCCTGGCTGCGCACGAGCAGGGCGCTGGTGCCCGATTTCTGTGCGGATAGCGCGAGCCTGCGGGTGGCGGTGAGGTCGAGGCCCTTGGGAGATTTGCCGCTCAGTTCGGCAATGACCGCCCCAACGGCGGTCGAACGCACGGCATCGGCCGCGGCGCGCAACACGGACACGGCATCGGCGGCATTGATATGCAGGATATGATCCGGATTCAGTCCGAGTTCGGCCAGGCCGGGTGGATAGAGCCGGCCCTGCTGGCGGGCGCGGCTGGCTTCGCTGATCCACATTATGGGGCGAGGGGCATCGGCCGTCTGGCCCGGCATGCTAGCCCTCCGCGCGCGCTCGGCCACCAGCAGGCTGAGCGCGGCGGCGCTGCTGCGGTCTTCGGGTTCGGCCGCGTATATTTCATGCAAATGGGCGACTGGCAGCCCCGCCACCGGGCGTTCCCCTTGCAGCGCGCGGTCGAGCCTGTCCGCCCCGAAGGTGAAATGCGAAGGGGTCAGCGGGTCAGCTATTCCGGCCTGCGCAGACGGGCCGCGTTTGACGGAATGGCCCGCCAGACGCAGCGCATCATGCAAGCCAGCGGCTTGAAGGGCATGCGAATCGATAATGTTCATGGTTTGTTCCAATCTAGAGAACATTTCCCCGGGGTCAAGAAAGGCTTTGTTTTCCAGGAGCGTCACCATCAGAATTTACAAGTGCTGCCGCGCACCCCACAGGCTTGGCATCTCTTTTTCGGCCCGTTCCCAATCGCCTCTTGCATCGCCATAATCCTTACTGTATTAACACTGCAATACACATTGGAGGAATTTATGAAGAAGCTATTGTTTGTCATGCCCCTGTTCGCGCTCGCCGCCTGTGAAGGATCAATCGCCAGTGCGGTTGGCAACGCAGGGACCGGCAGTTTTGCAGACGGACAGACGATCAGCACCAATGCCAGTGACCCCGGTGAATTTAAGGGGGTTACGCTTGCGGGCCCCGATAATGTCGTGTTCACCACCGATAACAGTTACTCCATCCGCGCCGAAGGCGATGCGGATGCGATTGAGCGTCTGCGCTACAAGATTTCAGACGGGCAGCTCAAAATCGGCCGGGAGAAAAAGTCCGGCCTGTCCTGGGGCGATTCGGGATCGGTGACTGTCTATGTCAGTGCACCCGCCTTGCGCTCCGCCAAACTGGCCGGCGCGGGTGATATGAAAGTCGACAAGATGAGCGGCGACGCCGCAACCCTTAGTCTTGCCGGATCGGGTAATCTGGCTGTTGCCGAATTCGATACCGCCTCCGTCAAAACCAAAATTGCCGGCTCTGGTGATGTCAAACTGGCAGGATCTGCGGACATGATCAGCGTCTCTATTGCCGGTTCTGGCGATGTCAAAGGCAAAGACTTCAAAGCGGACAACGCGACGATCAAGATCGCCGGGAGCGGCAATGTTGCCCTGTCTTCTGACGGCACGGTCGATGCCCGAGTCTCGGGCTCCGGGGATATTCGCATCCACGGGGATGCCGATTGCAAATCCAAGGTGAGCGGTTCGGGCAAGGTCAATTGCGGCTAAGCGGGATGAGCGCTGCCGGCTGCGGTCTGTGGTAAAAAAACTTGGTGATCGGTTCGGGCTATGGCAGGACGGATGCCATGGCTAATTTCTGGGAAAGACACGCCGTACCCCGGCTGATCACATTCGCATGTTCGCAACCGGCGGTCATGAAAGACCGCAGCGAAATCGTTCCAAAAGCCTCCGGCAATGTGCTCGAACTGGGCTGTGGCGGCGGCATCAACCTGCAATTTTATGATCGCGACAAGGTAACCAGCCTGACCGGTCTCGATCCGTCGGCCGAGCTGCTCGACTATACCCGCCGCGAGGCTGCGGAACGGGGTATGCCGATGGAGATTCTCGATGGGATCGGGGAATCCATGCCGTTCACGGACGACCGGTTCGATACGATTTTGACCACTTTTACGCTTTGTTCAGTCCAGGACGGTAAGCAGGTCCTCAAGGAAATGCGCCGGGTGTTGAAGCCTGGCGGCAAAATCCTGTTTCTGGAACATGGTCGGGCGCCCGATCAGGGTCCGGAAAAATGGCAGCGCCGGATCGAACCGATGTGGAAACATATTGCCGGTGGATGCCATCTGCATCGCCCCGTGTCCAAATTGTTCGAAGCACAGGGGTTCGCGTTGCAGAATAATGACGGGCATTATGCCCCCAAGACGCCCCGCTGGCTGGGGTGGATGGAATTTGGAGAAGCACGCCCGCTATGATGAAACGACTGATCCTATTGGCGGCCGGATGGATGCTTGTGCTCCAGCCCGCGCAGGCGGCCGAGCGCAAATTTTCTCTGTTCAGTTTCGAAGAGGTGCGGATTGAAGGCGGCGCCGATGTCGTGATCACGACGGGCAAGGGCCCGGTCGCGCGCGCCGAAGCAGACAGTCGCGCCACGCTCGACCGGATTGCCTTTCGCAAAAGCGGCAAACAACTGGTTATCGCGGTCCAGGCCAAGACCGACAACACACGGCAATATTCCGCCGAAGAACCGATCACCATTTATCTGCATACTTATGATGTGAAGAAGATATCGCATCTTGGCACCGGCACGGTCTCGCTCGACCGGTTGGCCGGACGCGCGCCAGAGGTACGGGTCGGCGGATTTGGCAATCTCGCCATTGCGTCGGTCGATAGCGACCGTCTGGCGATTGCGATGACCGGTGGCGGCATGCTCACCATCGCCGGTGAAGCGCGGGACAGCCGGGTCCAATTGCTCGGGACCAGCACGTTGGAAGCCTCGCGCCTGACCGTGGAATCCCTGGACCTAGTTCAGCGCGGCCCGGCGAGCAGCCATATCATGGTCGAACGCGATGCCGCGATTACCAATAGCGGCAGCGGTGTGATCCAGATTGATGGCCGTCCCGATTGCAAAATCCGATCCAGCGGGTCTGCGCAGATTGTCTGCGACCCGGATAACTGACCGACAGCCTGGTTTGTTGCGATATTAGTGGATGGTTCCGATCGACTGGTCGATCGAGAGCAGCACACAGAGCCGTTCGACCTGGCGCCACTTGCAATAGTGAATATGATTTCCGACAGCCCGGCTTTGATCCGCGCGATTCGCTGCTTCCAGTCCGGCTTCTTCGCCAAAATTCTGAATCAGCTGCTCGGCATCAAAAAAATGGCTGGTGTCGATAAATACCGGTAATTGCAAGGGAAGGCTCCTGTAAACCATGCGACTCAAACGGCTTCGCTTTCTGTTAACCGCTCTAGGGGGAAGGGATGGAAATACTGTCAAAGGCAATGGTGAACAGAAATTCATCTTTTGTTAGCCGGCCCCCGGTGATCCGGCTTTTGACGTGGCCCGAAGGACGTGGCATGGCGCTGGCATGACCGATAATCCTGATCCGCAATCGAACATCCCGCAGGCTGGCTCTTCCAAAAGCGCTGGCGGCGTTTTCCTGGCTTTTGGCTGCATCGCCGGCGTGGTTATTGGGGGTTTGCTGGGACAACCGTCGATCGGGTTTCTGGCGGGACTGGCGCTTGGCGGGCTGATTGCCCTGGCCATCTGGTATGCCGACCGCTGACCGGACCGCTGACCGGACCGATGCCGGGCGCAGCAAACCGCCCGGCTGAGCGCTTGTCAGAACAGCCAGCGCTTCCTATTAAGGTCTTATGTTGAAACATCTCCGAAACGTTACGATTCTTCTCATCATTCTGGGCGTGGGTCTGGGCTATTATGTAACCCGCGGGGATACCGCGCGCCTGTCCGTGGAAGCCACGACCGGGCCGATTCCCGAAATCACCAATGTCCGGCCCGAACGCTTCCCGACGATCAACATTGCGGAAGCTGATCCGTGGGCTGGAGATGAAGGCCCGGTGGCGGCTGAAGGGCTGCAAGTCCAGCGGTTTTCCGAAGGGCTCGATCACCCCCGGTCGATGCTGCGCCTGCCCAATGGCGATATATTGGTTGCCGAAACCAACAGCCCGCCGCGCACCAACAAGGGGATTGAAGGCTGGATCATGCGCAATCTGATGGGCAAGGCGGGCGCGGGCACGCCGTCGGCCAACCGGATCAGCTTGCTGCGGGATGCCGACAAGGACGGGACAGCGGAAGAAAAATTTGCGCTGCTCGAAAATCTCAATTCACCGTTTGGCATGGCGCTGATCGACGACACGCTGTACGTCGCGGATACCAATGCCATCTACGCCTATCCCTACACGGAAGGCGACACCAAGATCACCGCGAAAGGTCGCAAGGTGGCCAATCTCAATGCCAAGGCGCCGAATAATCACTGGACGCGCAACATCATTGCCAGTCCGGATGGCAAATATCTTTTCGTGGCGGTCGGCTCGAACAGCAATATCGGCGAAAATGGGATGGACACCGAAGACGACCGCGCGGCCATCCTGCGGGTGGAACTGACGACCAACAAGAAGATTATCTACGCCGCCGGTCTGCGCAACCCGGTGGGGCTGGCCTATGAACCGACCACCAACGAGCTGTGGACGGTGGTCAACGAACGCGACATGCTCGGTAGCGATATGGTGCCGGACTATATGACCCAGGTGCGCTTTGGCGCGCATTATGGCTGGCCCTGGCATTTCTGGGGCGGGCATGTCGATCCCCGGGTAGAGCCGAAAAATCTCGATCACCGGCAATATGAACGACGGCCCGACTATGGCCTTGGCGCCCATGTTGCACCGCTCGGCCTGGCTTTTGCCAATGGGCAGGCGCTGGGCGCGCCGTTTGACAATGGCGCGGTCATTGCCCGCCACGGGTCGTGGAACCGCCAGCCGCTGTCCGGCTATGATGTGGTCTATGTGAATTTCGACGAAAAAGGCGAACCGGTGGGCAAACCGGTGCCGCTGCTCACCGGATTTGTCGATGCTGATGAAAAGGCGCAGGGCCGCCCGACCATGGTGGAATTCGACCAGACCGGCGCCTTGCTGGTCAGCGATGATGTCGGCGGTATCATCTGGCGGGTTTCGCGCTCCGGTGCCAGTGCGCCGGATGCCGAAGCAACAGAAGCCGCGGCTGCGGAATGAACTAGCGCAGCTTTGTCCCGGCCCGTCCGGCCAGCTCGACAATATATTGCCAGGCCACACGGCCGGAGCGATGACCGCGTTGCTGCGCCCAAAGCAACGCATCTTCGGGATCGAACGCAAGATCATGCGCCTGCGCATAGCGCGCGACCATCGCCAGATAATCATCCTGGCTGGCGGCGTGAAAACCCAGCCGCAATCCGAAGCGGTCGGATAGCGCGAGCTTGTCATCCAGCACATCACGCGGATTGACCGGATCATCCTGTTCGCGCATCTGCCGCGAGACGATGTGCCGGCGGTTGGAGGTTGCATAGAGGCGGACATTGGCGGGCCGCGCCGCTGCGCCGCCTTCAAGCAGCGACCGCAACCAGCGCGGTGCGGAACTGCCTTCTTCAAAGCCGATATCGTCGATGAACAGCACGAACGCGCGGTCCACGGCGCCAAGCGTGTCGAACAGCGCGGGTAGCGTTTCCAGCATGTCCGCAGAGGTCTCGACCAGGGCCAGGTCGAGGCCATCGGTCTGGATGGTCTTGACCACGGATTTGATCAGCGCTGACTTGCCCATCCCGCGCGAGCCCCAGAGCAGCACGTCATGGGCTTCATGGCCGCGCGCAAGGCGCTGGCTGTTGTCGAGCAGGCGCGCCTTCTGATCGTCGATACCGGTCAGCAGGTCGAGGGCAATTGGAGCAAAGGATGGAACCGCCCGTGCGCCCCTTTCAGACCATGTAAAGGCCGACCCGGTCGTCAGGTCGACCGAAGACCGGTCGGCGGGTGCGAGGCGCTCGAGCGCGTCCGCGATGCGGGCGAGGATCCGATCGGTTTCCTCGGCCGCCATGATCAGGCAACCAGCTCGTCATGGCCCAGTTGATAGAGAATGTCCGCGCCCGCCATCGCGGCGGCCTGCAATCCCATCGCTTCCGGTACCAAATGATCGAGATAATAGCGCGTGGTCACCAGCTTGGCCTTGAGAAACGGATCATCATTGTCCTGCAATTCCGCCTGCGCAATGCGGTGCTGCTTGGCCATCAGCATGCCGCAGGTTGCGGTCGCCAGCATCGTCATGAACGGATAGCTGCCCGCCAGTCGATCATCGATTGAGGCATCGCCGCCGGCCATCCACTCGGCCACCGCTTCCACCGCATCAGCCAGCCGCGCCAGGCCGGGTTCTTCTTTGGCCTCAACCTTGATGTCGGCAATCAGCGCGCGCATCGCATCGCCGCCGTCGAGACCGAGTTTGCGGCCGACCAGATCAGCCGCCTGAATGCCATTTGTGCCTTCATAAATCGGGGCAATCCGGGCGTCCCGGAAATGCTGGGCCGCGCCGGTTTCCTCGACAAAGCCCATGCCGCCATGGACTTGCAGGCCAATCGAAGCGACCTCGTTGCCGATATCGGTGCCATAGCCCTTGATCAGCGGCGTCAGGATTTCGGCGCGGGCCTTGCCGCCGTCAATCCCCAGCGTCGCCTTGTCGACATGGGACGTCGCATAATAGAGCAGCGCGCGGGCAGCCTGGGTCAGCGCCTTGCTGCGCAACAGCATCCGGCGGACATCCGGATGCTCGATAATCGCAACCGGGTCCTTGCTGCCGCTGCCGGCGCGGGCGGACTGCACCCGCTCGCTGGCATAGTGAATCGCCTGCTGGGTGGCGCGTTCCGCGATCTGAACGCCTTGCGACCCGACGTTGATCCGGGCGTTGTTCATCATCGTGAACATCGCTTTCATCCCGCCAAATTCGCCGCCGATCATTTCGCCGATACATTCATCCTGCTCGCCATAGGCCATGACACAGGTTGGCGAGGCGTGAATGCCCAGCTTGTGCTCGATCGAGACGCAGGTGACATCATTGGGCGCGCCGGGATTGCCCTCGCTGTCGAGATGATATTTGGGCACAATGAACAGCGAAATGCCGCGCGTGCCTTCGGGCGCACCGGGCGTCCGCGCCAGCACCAGATGAATGATGTTATCGGTCAGATCATGCTCGCCAAAGGTGATATAGATTTTCTGGCCCTTGATCTTGTATTTTCCGGCATGCTCGCCGTCGCTGATCGGCTCGGCCGTGGCGCGCAGCGCGCCGACATCCGATCCCGCCTGCGGCTCGGTCAGGTTCATCGTGCCGGTCCATTCCCCGGAAATCATCTTGGCCAGATAGGTTGCCTGCTGGTCGGCGCTGCCATGGGCGTGGATCGCCTCGACCGCACCAAAGCTCAGCATCGGGCACAGCGTGAACGCGAAATTGGCCGCGCCGCATGTTTCGAGCACCAGCGCCGACAGCGAATAGGGCAGGCCCTGGCCGCCAAATTCTTCGGCGCCGTCAATCGACGCCCAGCCACCCGCGACAAACTGGTCATAGGCCTGGCGGAACCCGTCCGGCATCGTGACCTTGCCGTCCTGCCACCGCGCGCCGACCATATCGCCGGTGCGGTTGATCGGGGCGAATTCACCGGCGGCAAACTGGCCAATGCCCTCGACAATCGCCTCGACCATGTCTTCGCTGGCCCCGGCAAAGCGGTCATGCGCCGCCAGTTCGGGCAGATTGGCGATATGCTTGAGGACAAAATTCTGTTCTCGGCTGGGTGCTGTAAAGCTCATGGGGTTGGTATCCGCTCTTGCTTGAAATCTCGCTGGGCTATAGCGCCCTATCATGACCGGCTCAAATGATCATATTGATGAAAGCGCAGGACGCTACGACATGGCCGCCATCACCAGCGCTGCGGATGCTCTCAAGGCCGGTGCTTTGGTCGCTGTGCCGACTGAAACCGTCTACGGGCTCGCTGCCGATTCGACCAATGCCGCGGCGATTGCCGCGATCTACCGCACCAAGGGCCGGCCGGATTTCAATCCCCTGATTGTCCATGTGCCGGACCGGATAGCGGCCGATCAACTGGGTGTCTTCGATGACCTAGCCAGCCGTCTGGCGGAAAAATTCTGGCCCGGTCCGCTCACGCTGGTCGTCCCGAAAGCACCCGATTGTCCTGTGGTGCCCGCTGTGACCGCGGGTCTCGATACGATTGCGCTGCGCATGCCCGCCCATCCGGTGATGCGCGCGCTGCTGGCGGAATCGGGCCTTTATCTGGCGGCACCGTCGGCCAATAAAAGCGGTGGGATCAGCCCGACATCCCCGGACCATGTCACCCGAAGCCTCGGCTCGGATGCGCCGATGATCCTGGATGGCGGGGTGAGCGCACAGGGCCTGGAATCGACCATCGTGGCGATCCGCGAAGACGGCTATGAAAATTTGCGGCCGGGGCCGATCACGCAGGAGGCGCTGGAAGCCTGCACCGGGCAGCGGTCCCTGATCGCGCGCAGTGACTTGATCGAAGCGCCGGGCCAGCTGTCGCGGCATTATGCGCCGAGCAAGCCGATCCGGCTGGCCGCCGAGACCGCTGATCCGGACGAGTTTCACATTGGCTTTGGCAAAATAGCAGGCGATGCCAATCTTTCCAGCGCCGGTGATCTGGCCGAGGCCGCCAGCAATTTGTTCGCGCTTCTTCATCAGGCAGACGAAAGCAGCCGTGCCGGGATCGCCGTGGCGCCGGTGCCAACCGTCGGCATTGGCGTGGCGCTGAATGACCGGTTGCGCCGCGCCGCGTCCTGATCCGCTGTGGCAGACGGGGGACAATTGGACTGGATTTGCAAGATATTGGTTGCAAGTTGCAATTTTTTATTGGTCCCGCGGCTTTCGCGACCTATGCTGCCGGATCGAAGGGGACGTTTTTAGGTCATATGACGGGGTTCGTTCAAAAATCTCAGGCTTTGCTATGTGTGCTTTTGCTGGCCGCTTGCGCTGAGCAGGAGGTTTCCGAGGAGCCAAAGAGCCGCGAGGCAATTGCCGCTTCGGTGGTGACCGTGCAACCGGCGAGCCAGAATGAAATCCTCAATGCCGCCGGTACGGTGCGCCTGCGCCGGGAAACCGAGCTGGGCTTTACCACCGCTGGTCAGGTTGCTTCGGTGCGTTACGAAGAAGGCGACCGGGTCAAGCGCGGCGCCATATTGGCGGCGCTCGACAACAGCACGGTGTCGGCCGATCTGGAATCAGCCCGCGCGGAACGGGATCGGGCCGATGCGGAATTTGAACGGATCCAGTCGCTTTATGCCGATGGCTGGGTAACCAAGGCCCGTCTGGAACAATCCCAAGCGGCGTTGCGATCCGCCAAGGCGCTGGTCAATGCCAGTGGCTTTGCCAGCCGGACGGCGCGTATTTCCGCACCCAGCAACGGCATCATCCTGCAACGCAATATTGATCCGGGTCAGGCGATTCCTGCCGGCGCCACCGCCATTGTCCTGGGAGAAACCGACAAGGGTTTTGTCTTGCGTGTGCCGCTCACCGATGGTGATGCCGCCCGGGTTCGGGTCGGGATGCGGGCGCTGGTGTCGATCAGCGCGGTGTCGGAGCAGCCGATTGAGGCGGTGGTCAGTGAAAAAGACGGGCGTGCTGATGCTCGCACGGGCACCTTTGAAGTCAGCTTCCTGCTTCCCGCCAATGACCGGCTGCGCTCCGGACAGCTGGGGTCGGTGGAAATCGAAGTCTCGCGCGGCAATGACGGTTCGATTGCCATTCCCGCCACCGCGATATTCGGGGTGCGTTCCGGTGAAGGGCTGGTCTTTGTCGTCGATGACAAACAGCGTGTGAAACAGCGCAACGTGATCATCGGCGCGTTGACCGACGACAATCTCGAAATCGCATCGGGACTGAACGAGGGAGACGTTGTGGTCACGCGCGGGACAGAAAAGCTCCGCGACGGTGATCTGATCAAACCGGTTCGCGCGGCCCAATGATCGGATTGACCATGCTATTGCAGGCGATCTGCTGACATGCTGGCCGAATTCGTCATAAAGCGATGGCAACTGACAATGGTCATCTTCCTGCTGCTCGTGGTGCTCGGGATCAGCGCACTGGTCAATATTCCCCGCGCCGTCGACCCGCATTTTCCGATACCCGCAACCAATGTGATCGCGATTCTTCCGGGGGCCGATGCCCAGGATATGGAAGAGACCGTCGCCAAGCCGATTGAAGAGGTGCTGCAAGGGCTCGATGATGTCGTCAAAGTGGAATCCACCAGCACCGATGGCGGCACCGTCATCCAGGTCGAGTTTTCGGACTGGTCCGGCGATGTCGAGGGTTATTTCGATGACGTGGTGCGCGAGGTATCCGCGATCCGCGATCAACTGCCGGAAAATCTCCAACGGCTGGAGTTTCGCAAGTTCCGGACCACGGAGGCCGCGATCGTGCAACTGGCGCTGGTCAGTGAAACCGCCTCGTGGCGCCGGATGGAGAAATATGCCGATGATCTGTCCGACAATCTGAGCCGGTTCGAAGGCGTCCGCGAAGTCAGGATCTTCGGCCTGCCCCAGCCCGAAGTGAGCGTCGAGATTGATCCGGCGCGGCTATCGGAATTGAAACTGCCGCCGAGCGCGGTGGCTGATGCCTTGCGCCAGGGCGGCGTCGAATTGCCCGGCGGGGCCGTGCAAAGCGGTGGACGGCGCCTGAATGTCGAGGCTGGCGGCGCGTTTCGCGACCTTGATACCATTCGATCCTTGCCGCTGCGCGCGGCTGGTGGTGGTTTGCTGACCGTCAAGGATGTCGCGACGGTGAAATGGGGCGCCGAAGAGCAGATTTACCGGACACGCCATAATGGACAGCGCGCCATTTTCATGACCGCAACCCAGAAAGACGGCCTCGACGTGACCCGCCTGAAAGCCGAGCTGGACGGCACATTGGAGAAACAGAAGTCGATATTGCCGCCGGATATCAAGCTGGTGGAGCAGTTCGATCAAAGCCGGGATGTGAAACGCCGGCTCGGCGAGCTGACCCGCGATTTCCTGATCGCTATCGGATTGGTGATCTTCACCTTGTTGCCGCTGGGCATGCGGGCGTCCGGGATCGTTATGATCTCGATACCGTTGTCGCTCGCGTCCGGCATGCTGGTGCTCTATGCCTTTGGCTATAATCTCAGCCAGCTGTCGATTGCCGGGTTCATCGTGTCGCTCGGGCTGCTGGTCGATGACAGCATCGTGGTGACCGAGAATATCGCCCGCCATTTGCGGATGGGCAAAAGCCGGATGCGGGCCGCGATTGACGCCAGTCTGGAAATCCGGGCGGCGGTGATCGGCTCGACATTTGTTCTGGTCTTCGCGTTTGCGCCGCTGCTGTTTCTGCCCGAAGGCGCCGGTGCTTACACGCGTTCATTCTTTCTCTCGATCATGGCGACGGTGCTGGCGTCGCTGGTGATTTCGCTGTCGCTGATTCCGTTTCTCGCCAGCCGGATGCTTCGCCGCGATGAAGATCCCGAAGGCAATGCCGCGCTGCAATGGGTGAATGCCCGAATCCACAGCTTTTACCGGCCGATCCTGCACAAGGCCTTGGGCGCGCCGTGGAAGACGGTATCGATTGCCATGATATTGTGCCTGTCCGCCTTTGCGCTGGTGCCTTCGATGGGCTTTTCGCTATTCCCCTTTGCCGACGCCCCCTATTTTCGCGTGGCGGTGGAAACGGAACAGGGCAGCAGCCTCGACCAGACCGATGTCGTGGTCCGCGAAGTCGCCGAAATCCTGGAAGGCGAACCCAGCGTGAAAGTCCGGGCGGAAAATGTCGGCAATGGCAATCCGCAGGTCTTCTACAATATCGGACCACGGGCGGAGCGCACCAACTATGGCGAGGTACTTGCCGTTCTGGACGAATGGGGTGCGCAGGAAGGACCCGAGCTGGTCGCACGGCTGCGCGGGAAATTTGACCAGATTGCCGGTGCGCGGGTCAAGCTCGAGCTGTTCCAGAACGGCGCGCCGATCGAGGCTCCGGTGGTCATCCGGATCAGCGGGCCGGAACTCGACGGGTTGAAGGATGCCGCTGCGCAGGTCGCCAATATACTGCGCGACACGCCGGGCGCGCGGGATATCAACAATCCGATCGCGACCGACAAGATCGATCTCGACATTGGCCTCGACGCCAACAAGGCGGCCCTGCTTGATATACCGCCAGGGGAACCGCGGCGCGCCATCCGTCTGGCCCTGAGCGGCGAGCAGGCGGCGACGTTCCGTGACCCGGAAGGCGACAATTATCCGGTGACCGTGCGCCTGCCGCTCAAAGACACGCAACCGGTTTCGGCGCTGGATGATATTTATCTGGCGACCCGCAGCGGGGATCCGGTCGCGCTGTCCCAGGTCAGCAATCCCAAATTGTCCAATGTGCCCTCCCAGATTCAGCGTTTCCAGTTGCAGCGTTCGGTGTCGATCACCGCGCAGGTGGAATATGACGCAATCCCGGCCAGCGTGACCAATTCCGCGGTGCAAAAGGTCAGTGAACTGGATTTGCCCGATGGCTACGAGTTTTCGGTGGGCGGCGAAGCCGAGGCGATCGGCAAGACTTTTGGCGATTTCGGATCGGTGATCGCCGCCGCGCTGCTGCTGATCTTCGCGGTACTGGTGGCCGAATTCGGACGGTTTCGCGAAACGATTGTGGTCGCGGGGGTCATTCCGCTGGGGACTTTCGGCGGTATCATTGCGCTGTTCATCACCGGTAACAGTATGGGCTTCATGGCGATTATCGGGTTTATCGCGCTGATCGGGATCGAGATTAAGAACTCCATCCTGCTGGTCGATTTCACCACCCAGTTGCGCGATCGCGGCATGCCGCTGCGCGAAGCGATTGAGGAAGCGGGTGAAGTCCGCTTCCTGCCGGTGCTGCTGACGTCGATCACCGCGATTGGCGGGCTGATGCCGCTCGCTTTGCTGGGCGGCGCGCTCTACGCCCCGGTGGCGATCATAATAATTGGCGGTTTGATCAGTTCGACCTTGCTTTCCCGGGTTGTCACCCCAGCTATGTACTGGTTGATTGCGCGCCGATCCGAGGAACAGCGGGATGCAACCGACAATTCAGATGGTCCCGCGTCCGAGCAACCGGTGCCGGCCTAGCAAGGAGTATGTTATGACGATGCAGGAAGCGATTTTTGCCGGCGGCTGTTTCTGGTGCACCGAAGCGGTGTTTAATGACATTGCGGGCGTCCACAGTGTCGAGAGCGGCTATATTGGCGGCGCCAATGCCAATCCGACCTATCGCGAGGTTTGCTCCGGAACCACCGGTCATGCCGAAGGGATCAAGATCGGCTTTGACAGCGATGTGGTCAGCTATGACGACCTGCTGGATATTTTCTTCGCGACCCATGACCCGACCCAGCTGAACCGGCAGGGCAATGATATCGGTACCCAGTATCGTTCGGCCATCTTTCCGCTCGACGATGATCAGCGCGCCGCCGCGCAAGCCGGTATCGCCCGCGCATCGGCGGAGCGTTCCGAACCGGTCGTGACCACCATCGAAGGGCCGGCTCCCTGGTATGTCGCAGAGGATTATCATCAGCAATATTGGGCTGACGAAGGGCGCGGAAACCCCTATTGCGTGGCAACCATCCCGCCCAAACTGCAAAAATTGCGTACCAGTTTTGCTGACAAGCTAAAGGACTAGAGACCGTTTCATGAAACCGATCAAAAAAGCCGTTTTCCCGGTCGCCGGCATGGGCACCCGTTTTCTGCCCGCGACCAAGGTCATGCCCAAGGAACTGTTTCCGATCGTTGATCGTCCGTTGCTGCAATATGCCGTCGACGAAGCGCTCGAGGCGGGTATCGAGCAGATGATTTTCGTCAACGGCCGGGGCAAGGGCATGATCGAGGATCATTTCGACCTTGCTTATGAGCTGGAACGGACGATGGGGGATCGCGGCAAGGATGGCGGCGTGCTCGATGGCACGCGGCTGACGCCAGGCAACAGCGTGTTTGTCCGCCAGCAGGAACCGCTCGGACTGGGCCATGCGATCTGGTGCGCGCGGGATATTATCGGCGACGAACCCTTTGCGATTTTGCTGCCCGACGAGTTCATGGTCGGCAGCCCCGGCTGCATGAAACAGATGGTCGATGCCTATGACAATCTCGGTGGCAATATTGTCTGTGCGCTGGAAATTCCGATCGAGGACACGCCTTCTTATGGCGTGATCGATCCGGGCTATCGCGATGGCCCGATTACCGAAGTCAAAGGCCTGGTCGAAAAACCGGCGGCTGGAACGGCGCCATCCAATCTCATTCTGCCCGGCCGCTATATTTTGCAACCCGAAGTCATGCGGATTCTGGAAACCCAGGAAGCAGGCGCCGGCGGGGAAATCCAGCTGACCGATGCGATGGCCCAGATGATCGGCAAACAGCCCTTTCACGGCATGACCTTTGACGGTCAGCGCTATGATTGCGGTTCAAAGGCCGGCTATGTCGAGGCCAATCTGGCGCTGGCCCTGGCCCATCCGGAAATTGGCGACGACATCAGAGCCATGGCCGAAAAGCTGCTCGCTGCGTCCTGACGCGCCCTACCCAAAGGCTGTTCAGCGCGTCTTCAGGCAGCGCGGCGCACAAACGGCCCAAGGAGACAATCATGCGCTTGACCCCGGTATTGACTGCAACCCTGGCCTGTACCCTGCTCAGCGGCTGCGTTGCCAGCAAGATCGTCACCGCGCCATTCAAGGCCGCCGGCACGGTGGTGGAAACCGCTGTTGATGCCTCAACCCAGACCCAGTCGGAGAAGGAAGAGGATGTCGGGCGCCGGGTGCTGGCGGAACGCAAACGGGAACGCGAGGCTTGCCTGGATCAGGCGCAGGACAAGCAGGAGCGCAAGGCCTGCAAGGAACAATATAAGGACGACTGAAGCTAGTCCGATGAGTTGGTGAGCAGCGGCGGGGCGCGTTTCCCGTCTATTGCTTCGGCATCGGCCATTTTGACCAGCTCTTCTTCAAACAATTTGACCCGCTTTTTCCAGCGATAATGGGTGGAAGCCGAAAATATGCCTTTGCCATATCGCTTGCCGTAGCGCGTCCAGAACCGGATCGCGGCTTCCGGGTCATAGCCGGCATTGGCCATCAGCCAGACCGACAGCCGGTCGGCTTCAATCTCCGCCGCCTTGATCCGCTGCGCGCTTTTACCAAATTGCCCGAAAAAGCCGCGATTGACTTTCAGCGCATCGAGACGCTCGCGATGTTTCAGCAGATTATGCGCAAGCTCATGGGCGGCAATCGCTGCCAGTTCGTCGTCGCTTTCGACATATTCCGCGAGCGCTGAAGTGACCGAGACGATCCGTCCGTCCGCCGAAGCTTCGCGCTTGTCGTCGGGGCGAATCTGAAACTGGCTCGCACAAGCCCTTACCGGCGAAATCTGGGCAGTCATGGACTGGTTGTCCCGCACGAAATTCACAAATGAGGCGCTGTTGCGGAACTGGACCCGCTGGCGCAATTGCTGCTCAACCAGATGGTTGCTCGCCGCAAGGCGGCGATATTGCGGTTTCTCCTGCGCCCATTTTTCCGCATCCAGCGGCAGATCGGCAAAGGCCCGGCCATTGATCGCGACCAGACCGTCGCCCGGTTTAATTCTGCGCGCGCTATAACCAGCGACTGCATTGACCGATATCGGGGCGGCAAAGTGATGCACCGCTTTTGCCGCGGCCTTGTCGCCATATTGGGCAATGTCATGCAGCAACAATCCGCTGCGATAGACCGTGTCCTCGCAATAGCGCGCATTGGCCGTTGCCAGGCGATAGCCGACCCGGTGCAGGCGCTGGTCGAGCTGTTGTAGCATCTGGAGCGCGGCGATCGCTGTGGGATCAGCAGGCTTGGCGGCTGCCGCGGGCGCCGCGAAGACCAGCATGGCCGGAAAGACGATCAGGAAGGGTTTGAAAATCATGCGCGATTTCTACCCTGTCAATGCTTGCGCTGGGTTGAATGGTGAGGCGCTGGCGGGCTCGCTGAGGTTGAGCAGCGCCATTGCGGCGGCGACGGCAATCAGGATAATCGCGGCAACATATTTGAACCGGTCCTGGACCTGGTCGGCATTGCCGAGATGGCGCGCGCGCGATGCCAGAGCGGCATAAAAGGACAGACCTGCGGTTTCGGTCAGGATGGTCAGACCGGCGAGAATGCTGAACTGCAACAGCAAACTGCCATTGGGGTCAACAAAGGGCGGGATGATCACGGCATAGAAAAACAGCGCTTTGGGATTGGACATATGGACCGCAAGTCCGCTCAGAAAGCCTCGCTTGAAACTGGCGGCCAAGGCGCTGGACTGGCCGAGCATCGATCCGCCGCCCCGCAGCATGGCAAGGCCCAGCCAGGCGAGATAGGCAACGCCCAGCCAGCGCAGCACTCCATAAGCGGACGGAAACGCCTTGATCATCGCGATCAAGCCGAATGCGGTCAGCGCATACCAGATGAAATTGCCGACATTGATCCCGACAATCGGCCCCAGAGCGCCGCGCATGCCGCCCTGGCGACCCGCGGGCAGGGCATGGCTGACAGTCACCATGGTCGCCGGCCCCGGCGTGAAGCAGAAGGTCAGGTCGGTGATCAGAAACAGCAGGATGGTCTCGGGCGGCATCTTCTCTGCCTATCAGCGTCGAGCGCCGAGCAGAAGAGCCAAATTGGGACGGTCAGGCCAGCGCGGTTTTCAGGAAAGCAATCAGCGCCTCGACCCGCGCGGGCCGGTGTGGCGAGGGCGGCATGACCAGATTGAGCGCCAGCGGCCCCAAGGTCCAGCCGGGCAACAGGGGCGTCAGGGTTCCGGCATCGAGCGCGTCCTGACAGAGAAAGTCGGGCAGATAGCCGATGCCGCGCCCGGCGATCAACGGCGGCAGCATGATGTCACCATTATTGCTGCGAAAGCGGCATGGCGGTTTGACCGTCACCAGTTCATCGTTCGGACCGCGCAGGTGCCATGTCTCCGGCGTTGCTTCGTTGGAATAGAGAAAGCAGTCATGGTCGAGCAGGTCATCCGGTTTCGTCGGAATGCCCTTGCGATCGAGATAATCAGCCGCCGCGATAAAATGGCTTTTGACCGGTCGCAGCTGGATCGCGCGCAGGCTGCTGTCGGGCAAGGCGCCGATGCGAATGGCGAGGTCAAAGCCATCCTCGACAATGTCCACCCTTGCATCACTCAGCTGCACATCGACCAGGATTTCGGGATATTGGCACATGAACGCGGCGAGCACCGGCGCCAGATGGGAAAGGCCAAAGCTCAATGGTGCTGCCAGCCGGACCTGGCCTCTCAGCAGGTGGGTGGTTTCGCGCGCGGCTTCCATCGCCGCTTCGCCATCGGCGGCAATCTGCTGCGCATAGGGAAGCAGCGCCTTGCCTGCGGTCGACAGGGAAATCTTGCGCGATGTGCGGTGGAACAGGACGGTGCCCAGTCGCGCCTCCAGCCGGCTGATCGCTTTGGATATGGTTGGCTTGGACAGCGCCAGCTCCTGCGCGGCGGCGGTAAAACTGCCGTGGCGGGCGACGGCGGAAAATATCGCCCAGGCTTCGAAATCGGGTAAGGACATGGTGCTATATTAGTAAAGAAATAGAAACAATCAATTTCCTTATTGGATATTTCCGAAACAAAGCAACGGTCCTATCTCTGACTCCAGCAACGGGTCAGGCCCATTTTCTGACCCTAGACAGGAGAATGATAATGATAGAGAAACGTCCTTTTGCCGATTTGGCCCATGTCAATCATGACTGGTTGCAGGCGCGCCATCATTTTTCCTTCGGCCGCTATTGGGATCCGGCCCGCATGGGCTTTGGTCCGATCCGCGTATGGAATGACGACGAGATTGCGAGCCAGACCGGTTTCCCGATGCATCCGCATGAGAATATGGAAATCATCACCTATGTCCGCGAGGGAGCGATTACCCATCGCGACAATATGGGTAATGAAGGCCGCACCGTGGCCGGCGATGTCCAGGTGATGAGCGCCGGTTCCGGCGTGACCCACAGCGAGTATAATCTCGAGGACGAGCAGACCCGTCTGTTTCAGATCTGGATTGAACCGCGCGCGCCTGGTGGTGACCCGCGCTGGGATGCGAAGGCCTTTCCCAAAGGCGAGCGGTCCGGTGCTCTGGAAGTGCTGGCCAGCGGTTTTGATCAGGATATCGCCAGCGGTGCCTTGATGATCCAGGCTGATGCCCGGCTCTATGGCGCGACATTGAAGGCGGGAACCGTTGTCACCCATGACATGGCCGACGGCGCACATGTCTATCTGGTCGCATCGGCAGGCACATTGCGGGTCAATGGCGAAGATCTCGCCGCCCGCGATGCGCTGGCGATCCGCGATGTGGCTCGCCTGGAGATTGAAGCGATCGATGATGCCGAACTGGTCTTTGTCGAGGCCTTCGACACGCAGAACTAACACCCGCGACGGGGATGCTGCTGTCGCAATGGCGGCATCCCCCAAATTTACCCAACAAGGAGACGAAGCATGACGAAGATACTGGTCCTTTATTACTCATCCTACGGTCACACGGACAGCCTTGCCGAAGCGATTGCCGAAGGCGCGCGGGAAGCGGGCGGCAATGTCACAATCGGCCGGGTTCCGGAAACGGTTCCACAAGACATGGCCAAGGCTTCCGGTTTTGGTGCCAATGAAGCCCATGGCATTGTCGAGCCGGACAGCCTTGCCGATTATGATGCGATCATCGTCGGTTCGCCGACCCGCTTCGGACGGCTGTCGAGCCAGATGGCCTCCTTCTGGGACCGCACCGGCGGTCTGTGGATGAAAGGCGCGCTGGTCGGCAAGGTCGGCGCTTCCTTCACCTCCACCGGCACCCAGCATGGCGGACAGGAGACCACCCAGTTCTCGATCCTCAGCAACCTGCTCCACCATGGCATGACGATTGTCGGGCTGGACTATGGTTTTGCCGGGCAGATGAGCGACGAAGCGGTGATTGGCGGTTCGCCCTATGGCGCCTCGACTGTGGCCGGCGGGGATGGCAGCCGGACACCGCACACTATTGATCTCGAAGGTGCCCGCTATCTGGGGGCAAAGGTCGCCCGGACCGCGGCCAAGCTTGCCGCCTGAAATGCCCATAAAAAACCCCGCTGGATCGGCACCAGCGGGGTTTTGATTCTTTATAAAATCAGAGCGCTTAGGCGTAGCTGACTTTCACATTGGTCTTGCGCGTGCGACGGAGCGCACCGCCAATGGCGCCAAAGCCGAAGATCATGAACGCCCAGGTGGCTGGCTCGGGAACAGCGGCCGTCGCATCAACCACCACATTGGTGAATGAAACGCCATTGTCCAAGTCGCGTTGTCCGCTGAATACCAGGCTGTCGATCAGGGTTGATGGTGACAGCGAAAGCTGGGTCTCATAGACATCCGTTTCGATTCCGAACACGTCGTTGAAGAGCGTGCTGCCGCCAAGCTGACCCGCAGCGAACAGCGATGATTGGCCCGTGCCATATTCGCGCTGCAAGTCGACGGACGAAAAGGCGAACAGTCCGCCATCGGTGCGGCGGATGGTCAATGTGCCGCCGGAACTGCAGCACAATGGCTCAACTTCATTCGCGCTAGCATCAATGAAAAAGCCATCAAAAATCAGGTCAAAGCCAGATTCTGTAAATGTGTCGCTTGATGAGCCGTTTGGCAGACCAGAAAATGTAATGGTGGTTGCCGCCTGTGCTGGCGCGGCAAAGGCCACCGGTGCTGCCAGCATGGCAGCGAGATAGGATAGTTTCTTCATTATTTCCCCCTTTTAAAGGCCGATGACATGGTCTGTTGAATCCCTGCCATCCCAATTTTTTGCGAACCCTAAAAAGCAATTAACAAATTATGAAACTATGGGCAATGTCCGAGTCCGGCAGTTACTACATGTCCCATATCCGGACAGCACCGATGGCGTTTATGAAAACGAAAAAGCCCCACCGGATCGTCTCCGGCGGGGCTTTTCTGTTTTGCTATGGCAGTCGGGAGAGGGTTACTCTTCCTTTGCTTCCGGTGCTTCGGTTGCTGGCGCTTCCTCGGCAACCGCTTCTACAGCCGGTGCTTCTTCCGCAACCGGTGCTTCGGCTGGCGCTTCTTCCGCTGCCGGTGCCGCTGCTGCTGCAACTTCAGCGGCTTTCGCCTCGTCCGCCGCCGCCATGGCATCGACCATCTTCTGCTGCTGCGCCCGCAGCGCGGCGTCGCGGCTGGTCGCCGCAATCCGTGCCCGGTTCATGCCAGCACCCGTACCAGCCGGGATCAAACGTCCAACAATGACGTTTTCTTTCAGACCGATGAGCTGATCCTTCTTGCCTTCGACCGCCGCCTGGGTGAGCACCCGGGTGGTTTCCTGGAACGATGCGGCAGAGATGAATGACCGGGTTTGCAGGCTCGCCTTGGTGATACCGAGGAGAACCGGCTTGCCTTCAGCAGGTGTCTGCTTCTTGGTCAGCTTGGCATTATATTCCATCATCTCTTCCAGATCGACCTGTTCGCCCGGAAGCAAGGTGGTGTCGCCGCCATTGGTGATTTCAACTTTCTGCAGCATCTGACGAACGATCGTCTCGATATGCTTGTCGTTGATCTTCACGCCCTGGAGACGATAGACTTCCTGAATCTCGGCAACCAGATATTCCGCCAGTGCCTCGACGCCCATGACTTCGAGAATGTCATGGGGATCGGGAGAACCGGAGACCAGGTTGTCGCCCTTCTTGACGAAGTCGCCTTCCTGCACGTCGATGACTTTCGTCTTCGGTACGAGATATTCGACTGGATCGCCTTCCTCGGGAACAATCGCAATTTTCCGCTTGGCCTTATAGTCGCGCAGATATTCAACGCGGCCGGAAACCTTGGCGATAATGCTATTGTCTTTCGGAATACGGGCTTCGAACAGTTCGGCAACCCGTGGCAGACCACCGGTAATATCACGGGTCTTCGCCGCTTCGCGAGAGACACGCGCGATCACGTCACCAGCGGCCACTTCCTGACCATCGGTCACGGAGAGCGTTGCGCCATTGGCGAGCATGTACCGGCCCGCTTCGCCGCTGTCCGCATCAAGCAAGGTCAGGCGCGGACGCAGATCTTCCTTGTTGGCACCGCGGCCCGACGCGCGATATTCGGTGATCACACGTTGTGCGATACCCGTCGCTTCATCGGTCTGCTCGGTCATCGTCTTGCCTTCGATGACATCCTGATATTTGATGACACCCGGTTTCTCGGTGATCATCGGCATGGTGAATGGATCCCATTCGGCCAGACGATCGCCCAGTTTGACCTTCGCGCCATCCTTGACCAGCAGGCTGGTACCATAAGGAAGCTTGTCGGCGCTGCGTTCACGACCATCAGGATCGATAACCGCAATTTCACCAGAGCGAGCGAGCGACAGGAAACGACCATTCTTGTCTTCGATCACCGGCATGTCGCGATATTGCACCGTACCTTCGGCAACAGCTTCGAGGTTGGACTGCTCGTTGAGCTGGGCCGCGCCGCCGATGTGGAAGGTCCGCATCGTCAGCTGCGTACCTGGTTCACCGATCGACTGGGCCGCGATAACGCCAACCGCTTCGCCGATATTCACTGGCGTACCGCGGGCCAGGTCACGACCGTAACAGGTGCCACAGACGCCCATTTTGGATTCGCAGACCAGCGGCGAGCGGATGCGCGCGGACTGGATGCCCAGATCCTCGATCACCTTGATCGCGGCCTCGTCGAGCAATGTGCCCGACTTGATCACAACCGTGTCGTCTTTGCTGTCGACAATATCTTCGGCCATGGTCCGGCCGAGGATCCGTTCGCCGAGCGATGCGATAACCGAACCGCCCTGGACGATGGCTTTCATCTCCAGCGCATTTTCGGTGCCACAATCATTTTCGACAATCGTGCAATCCTGCGAAACGTCGACCAGACGGCGGGTCAGATAACCCGAGTTGGCGGTTTTCAACGCCGTATCCGCGAGACCCTTTCGGGCGCCGTGGGTGGAGTTGAAATATTCCAGAACCGTCAGACCTTCTTTAAAGTTCGAGATGATCGGTGTTTCGATAATCTCGCCAGAAGGTTTGGCCATCAGGCCGCGCATGCCGCCCAGCTGCTTCATCTGGGCCGGGCTACCACGCGCACCGGAGTGACTCATCATGTAGATCGCGTTGATCTGCCGCTCGCGGCCATGCTCGTCCTCCGGGGTCGCAGCCAGCTCGTCCATCATCGCATTGGCGACCTGGTCACCGCAACGGCTCCAGGCATCAATGACCTTGTTGTACTTTTCCTGCTGGGTGATGAGACCGTCTTGATATTGCTGCTCATAGTCAGCCACCAGAGCCCGGGTTTCTTCGACCGTGGCATCCTTGGAGTCGGGAATGATCATGTCATCCTTACCAAAGGAGATACCCGCCTTACAGGCGTGACGGAAGCCGAGGTCCATGATCGCATCTGCGAACAGGACCGTGTCTTTCTGACCCGTGTGACGGTAAACCTGATCGATCACGTCCGCGACTTCCTTCTTGGTCAGAAGCCGGTTGACGATGTCGAACGGAACCTTGTGCGATTTCGGCAGGCATTCTGCAATCAGCAGACGGCCCGGTGTGGTCTCAAACCGCTTGAGAACAGGATTGCCATCCTCGTCGGTCTGCGGAACCCGGGTGGTGATCTTGGAGTGCAAGGTCACCGCACCGATTTCGAGCGCCTGATGCACTTCGGCCATGTCAGCCAAAAGCATACCTTCGCCGGGCTCGCCCTTGCGGTCCATGGTCAGGTAATAGATGCCGAGAACCATATCCTGAGACGGAACGATGATCGGTTTGCCGTTCGCTGGTGACAGGATGTTGTTGGTCGACATCATCAGGACACGCGCTTCCAGCTGCGCCTCGAGGCTCAGCGGAACGTGAACCGCCATTTGGTCACCGTCAAAGTCGGCGTTAAACGCGGAACAGACCAGCGGGTGCAGCTGAATAGCCTTGCCTTCGATCAGCACCGGCTCGAACGCCTGGATGCCGAGACGGTGAAGCGTTGGTGCGCGGTTCAGCATCACGGGATGCTCGCGGATCACTTCCTCGAGAATATCCCAGACTTCCTTGCGCTCTTTTTCGACCCATTTCTTGGCCTGCTTAAGCGTCATCGAAAGACCCTTGGCATCGAGCCGTGCGTAAATGAACGGCTTGAACAGTTCGAGCGCCATTTTCTTCGGCAGACCGCACTGGTGCAGTTTCAGCTCAGGACCGGTCACGATAACCGAACGACCGGAATAGTCGACGCGCTTACCGAGAAGGTTCTGACGGAAACGACCCTGTTTGCCCTTGAGCATGTCGGACAGCGACTTCAGCGGGCGCTTGTTCGCACCGGTAATGGTCCGGCCACGACGGCCATTGTCGAACAGGGCGTCCACGGATTCCTGCAACATGCGCTTCTCGTTACGGACAATGATATCCGGCGCGCGCAGTTCCATGAGGCGTTTCAAACGGTTGTTCCGGTTGATCACGCGGCGATAGAGATCGTTGAGATCGGACGTCGCGAAACGGCCACCATCGAGCGGCACCAGCGGGCGCAATTCGGGTGGAATGACCGGAATGATCTCGAGGATCATCCATTCCGGCTTATTGCCGGATTCGATAAAGCTCTCGACGACTTTCAGCCGTTTGATGATCTTCTTCGGCTTCAGCGTGGACTTGGTCGTCGCCAGCTCTTCCAGCAGATCTTCTTTCTCGCGCTCGAGATCGAGGTCCTGGAGCATGATCTTGACCGCTTCCGCGCCGATTCCGGCAGAGAAAGCATCTTCGCCATATTCATCCTGCGCTTCGAGCATTTCGTCTTCGGTCAGCAGCTGGAATTTTTCGAGCGCGGTCAGGCCGGGTTCGATCACCACATAGCTTTCGAAATAGAGCACCCGCTCGAGCTGCTTGAGCTGCATGTCGAGCAACAGGCCGATGCGGCTTGGCAGGGATTTCAGGAACCAGATATGGGCAACCGGAGCGGCGAGATCGATATGACCCATGCGCTCGCGGCGGACCTTGGTGACCGTGACTTCAACACCGCATTTTTCACAGACGATGCCTTTATATTTCATCCGCTTATATTTGCCGCAGAGACATTCGTAATCCTTGACCGGGCCAAAGATACGCGCACAGAACAGGCCGTCCCGTTCCGGCTTGAAGGTCCGGTAGTTGATCGTTTCCGGCTTTTTGATTTCACCGAACGACCAGCTGCGAGATCCGCTCTGGAGACGCCAGGCCGATCTGGATCTGGTCAAAGGTTTCCGGTTTGGCGATCGGATTTGCGAAATTTGTTACTTGGTTCATATTCTATTCCTTCGGGGCCTTGGCCCAAAATTTCAAAATGCTGGGTGGAGTGGGTTTTAATGCCTCACTCCGCCGCAATCGCGACACCGTCATCGTCATCATCATCCTCTTCGTCACCGAAGCTGGAGAGTTCGACGTTGAGGCCCAACGAACGCATTTCCTTGACCAGAACGTTAAAGCTTTCAGGCACGCCGGCTTCGAACGTGTCGTCGCCCTTGACGATCGCTTCGTAAACCTTGGTCCGTCCGATCACGTCATCGGATTTGACCGTCAGCATTTCCTGCAGCGTGTAAGCGGCGCCATAAGCCTGCAGCGCCCAGACTTCCATTTCCCCGAAGCGCTGTCCGCCAAACTGGGCTTTACCACCCAATGGCTGCTGCGTGACGAGGGAATATGGTCCGATCGAACGGGCGTGGATCTTGTCGTCGACCAGATGGTGCAGCTTGAGCATGTAGATATAGCCCACAGTCACCTTGCGGTCGAACTTGTCTCCGGTCCGGCCATCATACAGATCGACCTGACCCGAGCGGTCGAGACCGGCCAGCTCCAGCATGTCCGAAACATCGCTTTCATGCGCGCCGTCAAACACTGGCGTGCCCATCGGAACACCATTGCGCAAGTGGCCCACCATTTCGACGATCTCACCGGTATCGCGGGCGTCAATATCTTCGTGATATTGCTCGCCATAAATGGTCTTGAGCCGTTCCTTGACCGCATCGGGCGGTGGCGCCGCCTGCGGGTCCGGATTGGCCAGTTTCCATTCTTCCAGCGCTTTCGTGACCTGCTCGCCGAGACCACGTGCGGCCCAGCCGAGATGGGTTTCGAAAATCTGTCCGACGTTCATACGCGAAGGCACGCCCAGCGGGTTCAGCACGATATCAACCGGCGTTCCGTCTTCGAGGAATGGCATGTCTTCCTGCGGAAGGATGCGGGAGATAACCCCCTTGTTTCCGTGACGGCCGGCCATTTTGTCACCGGGCTGCAACTTGCGTTTCACCGCGACGAAGACCTTGACCATCTTCAGGACACCTGGTGACAATTCGTCCCCACGCTCCAGCTTCTCGCGGCGATCTTCAAAGCGATCGTTAATTTCCTTGATCGCATCGTCATATTGACCGCGGGTTGCTTCGAAATCGGCCTGGACCTTGTCGTCCTTCACAGCGATTTTCCACCAGTCGGCATTGTCCAGCTCGGACAGGCTTTCGGCGGTAATCTCCGCGCCTTTCTTCATCGGCTTCGGTGCTGATGTGGCGGTCTGGCCAATCAGCATGTCCTTCAGCGCGTTGAAGGTTGCACGGTTCAGAATGGCGCGTTCGTCATCCCGGTCCTTGGTGAAGCGCGAAATTTCTTCGCGTTCAATCGCCAGTGCGCGCTCGTCCTTGTCGATGCCGTGACGGTTGAACACCCGCACTTCGACCACCGTTCCGGCAACACCGGGAGGCAGACGCAGCGAGGTGTCGCGCACATCGGAGGCTTTCTCGCCAAAGATCGCCCGGAGAAGCTTCTCTTCCGGGGTCATTGGGCTTTCGCCCTTTGGCGTGATCTTGCCGACAAGAATATCGCCAGGCTCGATTTCCGCACCGATATAGACAATGCCCGCTTCGTCGAGGTTGCGCAGCGCTTCCTCACCGACATTCGGAATGTCGCGGGTAATATCTTCCGGTCCGAGTTTCGTATCGCGGGCCATGACTTCAAATTCTTCGATATGGATCGAGGTGAAGACATCGTCTTTCACGATCCGCTCGGAGATCAGGATACTGTCTTCGTAATTATAGCCATTCCACGGCATGAAGGCGACGAGGCTGTTCTTGCCCAGCGCCAGTTCGCCCATGTCGGTCGAAGGACCATCGGCCAGCGTGTCGCCTTCCTGAACAATCTCGCCCACTTTGACCAGCGGACGCTGGTTGATGCAGGTGTTCTGGTTGGAGCGCTGGAATTTCTGCAGCGTGTAGATGTCGACACCGGACTTGCCAGCTTCGACATCGCCCTGGGCGCGGATCACGATCCGGGTCGCATCGACCTGGTCGACAATACCGCCGCGCCGCGCCGCGATCGCAGCACCGGAATCCCGGGCCACGGTTTCTTCCATGCCGGTTCCGACAAAGGGCGCTTCCGCTTTCACCAAAGGCACCGCCTGGCGTTGCATGTTCGATCCCATGAGCGCGCGGTTGGCGTCATCATTTTCCAGGAACGGAATAAGCGAGGCCGCCACCGACACCAGCTGTTTCGGCGACACGTCCATCAGCGTGATCTGGTCGCGCTGGGCGATCAGAAACTCGCCGGCTTCGCGGGAAGAGACCAGCTCTTCGACAAAGCTGCCGTCCGGGTTGAGATCGGCATTGGCCTGTGCGACCGTGTGCTTCTGCTCTTCCATCGCGGACAGATAGACCACATCGTCGGTGACCTTGCCGTCCTTGATCTGGCGATACGGGGTTTCGATAAAGCCATATTTGTTCACGCGGCTAAACGAAGCCAGCGAGTTGATCAGACCGATGTTCGGGCCTTCCGGCGTTTCAATCGGACAAATCCGGCCATAGTGGGTCGGGTGAACGTCACGGACTTCAAAGCCGGCGCGTTCGCGGGTCAGACCACCGGGTCCAAGCGCCGACACGCGGCGTTTGTGGGTGACTTCCGACAAGGGGTTGGTCTGATCCATGAACTGGGACAGCTGCGAAGAGCCGAAAAATTCACGGACAGTCGCCACGGCGGGCTTGGCGTTGATCAGGTCGTTCGGCATCACGGTGGATACATCGACGCTGGACATCCGCTCCTTGACCGCACGCTCCATGCGCAGCAGGCCGACGCGATACTGGTTTTCCAGCAGCTCGCCCACCGACCGGACCCGGCGGTTGCCGAGATTGTCGATATCATCGACTTCGCCCTTGCCGTCCTTCAGGTCGACGAGGGTTTTGACGACAGCCAATATGTCTTCCTTGCGGAGGATCGTGTAATCATCCGGCGCATCGAGGTCGAGACGCATGTTCAGTTTAACACGGCCAACGGCGGACAGGTCGTACCGCTCCGGATCGAAGAACAGGCCTTCGAACAGCGCTTCGGCAGTCTCGCGGGTTGGTGGTTCGCCAGGACGCATCACCCGGTAGATGTCGCTCAGCGCGCCATCACGGTCGTCGGCCTTGTCGGCTTTCAACGTATTGCGGATCCAGGGACCGGTGGTGACATGATCGATGTCGAGCAGCTCAAGCTGGTCAATTCCGGCACCGTCGAGTTTCTCGAGATTTTCGGCGGTGACTTCATCACCGGCTTCAATGTAGATTTCGCCGGTTTTCTCGTTGATCAGATCAAAGGCGCTGTAGCGGCCGAAAATTTCCTCGGTTGGAATGACGACATTTTTCATGCCATCTTTCTCCGCCTTGTTGGCGCTGCGCGGCGTGATTTTCGTGCCGCTGGCGAAAATGACTTCGCCGCTGTCGGCATCGACAATGTCGAAGGTCGGCTTTTGACCACGCCATTGCTCGGTGACGAACGGGATCGTCCAGCCATTTTTCGACCGCTTATAGGTGATGCGCTCATAGAACAGGTTGAGCAGATCTTCTTCCGAATAGCCCTGTTTCAGGATACCGGTGATTTCAGCCGACTTGGTCCGGCCTTCATCTTCAATCTTGCCCTGGATTTCGATCGCGCCCATCGGCTCCTTGATCGTGATCCGGTTGCCGTCCATTTCGATAATTTCGGCAGGCTGCTTCATGCCAGCCACACGGACCATTTCGCCAACCTTGAACGGCGGCTTCTTTTCTTTGACTTCGAGCGTCGCGTCGCCGAGCGAGCGCAGCAGCGCGGTGACCGGCAATTTGCGCTTGCGGTCGATGCGGACGTTGACAATATCTTTCGCGTCAAATTCGAAGTCGAGCCACGAACCACGATAAGGGATCACGCGGGCGGCGAACAGGAACTTGCCGGAAGAGTGGGTCTTGCCGCGGTCATGGTCGAACAACACACCGGGCGAACGGTGCATCTGGCTGACAATAACGCGCTCGGTGCCGTTGATGACGAACGTGCCGTTCTTGGTCATCAGCGGCATGTCGCCCATATAAACGTCCTGCTCCTTGATATCGAGAACCGAACGGGCCTCGGTTTCCGGATCGACTTCAAAAACGATCAGACGCAGGGTCACTTTCATCGGCGCTGCATAGGTGATGCCGCGCTGGCGACATTCCTCGACATTATATTTGGGATCTTCGAGCTCGTAATTGACGAAGTCCATTTCGGCGGTGCCAGCAAAATCGCGGATCGGGAAGACGCTGCGCAGCGTTTTTTCCAGACCGGAGACATAGTCGATTTCTTTGTTCGACCGCAGGAACTGCTCATATGATTCGCGCTGCACCTCGATGAGGTTCGGCATGTCGATGACTTCATGAATGTCGCCAAAGATTTTGCGGATGCGTTTCTTGCGGGTGGGGGTCAGTGCTGTCGTTTTAACCGAAGCTGCTTTCGTCGCCATAGATATAGTGCCTTCTCGCCATCACCGGATTTGCGCGCCTTGTGGCACGCTTGGCCAGTGGAAAACTATTTATGTGGGGCGCTCCAGAACAAAAAGCCACGGCCTCTCAAACCCAGTTTCTCCGGGAAGAGAGTCGCAGCTTTTAGCGTCCTGAAAACCGGTCAGATTTCATTTCTTCTGGCGTGCCGCGCAACTGCACGCCCTGTCTCGAAACCTGTGGTGAGCGCTGCATATAGGGCGAGGGCCTGATTTGGTCAAGAGGGGGCGGCGGGCTTTACGGCTGTTTTGGCGGGTTTTGTCTGAAGCCATTTTGTGGCGAGCACGCGGACCAGCCAGAACAGCATCACCACCAGAATCACCGGCTCGGGGATCGAGAGAATACCGCTCTCGCGAACCGTTTCGGGAAAGACGGTTGCGCCCGGGCCGGTGAATAGCGAGCCGGCGGCGATGAAATAGGCAAAGCACATGCGCCACAAATGGCGCGCAATGCGCTGCTTTCCGGTGATACCGCGCCGGATGAGCATGGCGACATCGCCGGCAGCGGCCAGCAAAGCGAGCCCGCCAAAGACAAAATGAGGGAAGGCCGGCAGCCCATCCTTGAGCCCATCCGGGCTGTTCATTGCCTCCAGTCCGGTCACCAGTCCGCCCGCTGCGACCGCCAGCGCGACGCCCAGCGCGCCATAGTCGAGCCAGTCGACCCGGCTTTCCCGCCGCCGCGCGGCCGACCAGGAGCTGGTCACCAGATAGAGCGTGAACATCCCGACCAGAACCGAGATTGCCATCGGCATGACCAGCGCCAGATACACGCCGGCCGCCGCCATCACGGCCATGGACAGAAAGAATATCTGGCCGATCCGCCGGTGCAAAGGGGTGCCTTTCGCAGCGATCAGGGCCGCTGCACCGCTCAGCACCGCGATCGTTCCGGCGATGATATGAATGATGGTCATGGCGGTCATGAAAGGGCTCCCTGCCTGTTTGATTCCCCGTCCAGATAACGCAATGCATATTGAAAAACAATAAACAACTTGATGTTTATCGATATAGTGTTATTGATAAGCAATAAATGCAACCGAATCAGAAACGGATTTTCTCATGACACAGACCAGCCCCTCCAATGACATCATCTTGAAATCGACGCGCGGACTGCTGATCGTCTCCAAATGGCTGTTGGTGCTTGGCGTGGCCGTGCTGACCATTGCCTTGCCAACAATTTTGGTCCTCCACGAAAAGCTCGTCACCGCGATGGCGGAGGTCTTTGTCACCCCGCCGGGTCCGGAAGTGGTTGGCTTGATTGCCGGTATAATATTGCTTGGCATCATCCTGCTGTTGCTGACCCTGTTCGCGCTCAACCGTCTGCGCAAGATTGTCGATTCAGTGGGCGAGGGCAATCCGTTCACGCGGATCAATGGCACCCGCCTGCGCGGCATGGGCATCGCGGTGCTGGCCATCCAGGTGGTGACATTTATCGGCGGATTGTTGACAACCGGCGTTCTCACGATGCTGGGCGAGCCAAAGCCGGGACAGGATTTTGACCTGACCATCGAAGGCAGCATTTCGCTGAGCGGCATCCTGCTGGTGCTGCTGCTGATCATATTGGCGCGTGTCTTTGATCGCGGTGCAGAAATGCAGGACGAACTGGAAGGCACGATCTAGCTCTGCCACACCGTCATTGGCTTCCACCCTTTTCCACCGAAAGAGCTTCCACCATGCTTGCAAAACTCAGAGATCCTCTATTATCGGCGAGCCGAACGGCCTCGCGGACGACCCGCAATTTTTTCGCCATCGCCGCAGCGCTGGTGTTGCTGGCGATCCCTGCGGCGATGATCTACGATGACGCCGCGCTGGCCGCCATCCACAGCCATTTCTCCATTCCGACGTCGCATTATCCGACCGCTATTGTCGCCGGTCTGATGCTGCTTTTTTCGGTGGTCCTGAGCCTGTGGTGGCTGTTCTTCCGGACGCTGACCGACATTGTGGAAACGGTGGCCCAGGGGGATCCGTTCATTGCGAAGAATACCGGCAGACTCCATCTGATGGCCGGGCTTCTGGTCGTTTTGCAACTGGTCTATATTCCTACCGCTGCGCTCGCCTTGATGGTCGAGACGGCGATCAAGGGACCGACATCCGAAGTCGCTATATTCTGGGACAGCACTGCGCTGCTGATGGCGTTGACCTTGTTTGTCATCGCCCGGGTGTTCCAGTTCGGCACCGCCCTGCGTGATGATCTGGAGGGGACAGTCTGATGGCCATTACCGTAAAGCTCGACGACCTGCTCCACGACAACCGGATGACGCTGACCGAACTGGCCGAGCGGGTCGATATCACCCTCGCTAATCTGTCGATCCTGAAAACCGGCAAGGCGAAAGCGATGCGTTTTACGACGCTGGACGCGATTTGCCGGGAACTGCAATGTCAGCCGGGCGACCTGCTGCATTATGAAAGCGACGATAGCAAAGCAGAAGACTGAAGCGGCGGTGTCGCGCCCTGTTCAGCAGTTCGAAAAGTCGGTCATCAACACCACTTTGCGCACCTGATCCGGATCATAATCCACCTGACCGTCGAGGATCAGCATCGCCAGTCCATGGACCAGCGACCAGGCGTGCAAGGCCGCCGCGGCGCGCTGTTCGGTCGAGAGCGTGTCCGGCATCAAGGCGGTGATACCGGCCCGCAGCTGATAAAAGGCCTCGCCCATTGCCGAGGGATCGCCAGTGGCGAGATCGACCTTGCCGACCCGGTTGTAGATCAGGCGGAGCAAGGCGGGATTTTCAACCGCCCAGCGGACATAGGTCACGCCCACTTCGCCAAAGCCATCGCGCCCACCGCCGACCGCTTTCGCGGCCTTGGCCTGATGAATGCCCAGCCGGTTCAACCCTTCGAGCGCCAGCGCATCAAGCAAGGCATCCTTGTTCGGAAAATGCCGGTACAGCGCCGTGGCCGATACGCCCAGCTCGCGCGCCAGCGCGCGCAGGCCGAGGTCCGGATGTTCCTGCTCGGCGATCCGCTGCATGCCCAGAGCAAGCACCGCCGACCGCAAATCTCCGTGGTGATAGGATCCTGAATCTTTAATGTTGACACTGTTACCTTTTGCGCTCATGTTAACATCATAAACATATCGAATCGATTTGCCAACCGGGAAGGGAGTGGGGCGATGCTGATATATGCGATCACAACCGCAATCCTGGGCGTCATTGTCGCGCTGGCCCATTCGGTGCTCAGCGAGCGGGTTCTGCTTGGCCCGCTATATCGGGAGCGCGACGATGGCTTGCTCGCGGTGCCATCAACCCGCGCCATATTCCGCGCCGTTTTTCATATCCCCTCGATCGCCTGGGCTGGCCTGGCGATCGCGGTTCTTCTCAATCGTCTGCAAGATGGCAGTGACCTGCTGCCGCTGACCGCGATGATCATCTTTGCGCTGTCCGGAATCGGCAATCTGGTGGCGCTGCGTCGGCCGCATCCCGGTGGGCTGATTCTGCTTGCCATGGCCGCTGCAACGCTGGCCGACATCCAATTTAACTGAAGGAACAACTCATGGCTTCTGCAATTGAAAAAACCATTCGCGCGGCGGTAACCCCGGTTTTGACCGGCGTCGCCAATTTCAACCGCAAGCGTCTGCCTGATCCCGAGCAAGGCCATCCCTATCTGACCGGCGTCCATGCGCCGATGACCAGCGAAGAAACCATTTCGGCGATGCAGGTGACCGGGACGATTCCAGCCGCGCTGGACGGCCGCTATATGCGGATCGGCCCCAATCCCGCCACGCCGCCGCAGCAAGGCAGCTATCACTGGTTTGTCGGCGACGGGATGGCGCACGGGATCCGCATCAAGGACGGCGAGGCGGTCTGGTATCGCAACCGCTGGATCCGCTCCAACGCGGTCAGCGACGCCCTGGGTGAAGTGCGCAAACCCGGCACCCGCAAGGCGCGAACCGACACCGCCAATACCAATATCGTCGCCATTGGCGGCAAGACATTTGCCATTGTCGAAGCCGGCGGATTCCCGGTCGAGCTGACCGACGAGCTTGATACGGTGAAGCATAATCCTTTTGACGGCACACTGACCAACGCCTTTTCGGCCCATCCCCATGTCGATACCAAGACCGGAGAGATGCATGCGATCTGCTATGATGCGCCGGTTGCCGACAAGGTCTGGCATGTGGTTGTCGGCACCGATGGCAAGGTGAAACGCGAAGAACCGATCACGGTCGCCGATGGTCCATCGATCCATGATTGCCAGATTACCGAGAATAACGTGCTGGTCTTCGATCTGCCCGCCACCTTCTCGGTCAAGCGGATGCTAGCCGGATATAGCTTTCCCTATGACTGGAGTCCGGATCATGGTGCGCGGGTTGGGCTGTTGCCGAAAACCGGAACCGATGCCGATATCATCTGGTGCCCCCTGGATGAGCCTTGCTATGTCTATCACCCGGCCAATGCTTTCGAGACCGAAGACGGCAAAACGGTGGTCGACGTGGTCGCGCATGAAAGCACTTATGCCAACACCACTTTCGGGCCCGGCGGCAGCTGGTCGCGCCTCGAGCGCTGGACGATTGATCCGGTCACCAGGTCGGTGGATCGCACGATCCTACATGACCGTCCGCAGGAATTTCCCCGCTATGACGAGCGCCTGACCAGCCAGCCCTATCGCTATGCCTATAGCGTGTCGCTCGGCGGTGAAAATGGAGACTTTGATGTCGCGGGCCATGAACTTTACAAACATGACCTGAAGACCGGTCAGACGTTGACGCGTGACTTTGGCAAGACCCGCCATCCCGGTGAATTTGTCTTCGTTCCGCGCCATTCCGATGCGGGCGAGGACGAAGGTTGGCTGGTCGGATTGGTGATCGATTCCGAGACTGAAACCAGTCACCTGACAATCTTGAACGCCGATGATTTTCTCGGCGAGCCACAGGCGGTGATCCATATCCCGCATCGCATCCCCCCCGGCTTTCATGGCAATTGGGTCGCGCATAGCAGCGGCGGTTGAAACCCGCTCTTGACCTGTCAGGGCAATGGTTCAAAACAGCGTCTCTGAAGGGGACGTGCGATGAAATTACCGATCACCGGATACCGGCTGACAATGCCGGTCCTGGTTCTGACGGCTATGGCTGCGAGCAGTGCGGTGCAGGCCGCGACCGGCTACAAAGCAGGGCATAGCGCGCTGCAATTGTGGAACGCGGAAGGCCAGGCTGCGGCACCGCAATGGGTCCAGACCTGGTTGACGATCATGGCCGGCAGCTTCGCCCTCGGACTGCTGTTCGTGTGGAAGCGTATCGAAGCCCGCTGGGTGGTGGGCGGCTTTGTGCTTGGCCTGCTGGTCAGCCGTTTTGTGATTCCCGCGCTCGGCCTGGTCAAACTGTCGGGACTGGTGGCGCTGGTGCATCTGGTCTTCTGGACGCCGGCTCTGTTTCTGCTGCTGAAAAACCGGCCGTTTTTCAAAGAGCGGTCCTTTTACGCCCTGTGGTCGGCCTGGATCACGCTGGTGATCCTGTTTTCCTTTGTCTTCGATGTCCGCGACGCGGTGATCTATGGGGATCATATGCTCGGCCTCGGTCTCTTCTCGGCCTAGCAAAAAGACGCTTGTTCTCTGGCGGCCGCTGATCAAGACTTGGGCTGGGCAAGTCAGTCAGGAAAAGGAAGCGGAGCATGAAAACAGCCATAGTGACCGGAGCATCCAGCGGAATCGGCGCAGCAACGGCGAGGGTGCTGGTCGCCTCGGGCTATAATGTCATGCTGGCCGCGCGGCGCATGGATCGGCTTGAGCCGCTGGCGGAAGAGCTGGGCGCGCATTGCGCCTGCCACGCCACCGATGTCAGCAATCCCGCAGATCATGTTGCGCTGGCGGAAGCCACGGCGGAGCGTTTCGGACAGATTGACGCGCTGGTCAGCAATGCCGGGATCATGCCGGTGTCACTGATCGAGAAAGGCCGGGTCGATGACTGGGAACGGATGATCGACGTCAATCTGCGCGGCGTGCTGCACGGCATTCATGCGGTGCTGCCGGACATGATCGACCGCAAGGATGGTCATATCGTGATTGTATCCTCGATTGCCGCGCTCGAAACATTTCCGTCCAGCGCGGTCTATTCCGCAACCAAGGCGGGGGTGCGCTCGCTGGGCGATACGCTGCGCAAGGAAATGACCAGCCATGGCGTGCGGGTGACCACGGTGTTTCCCGGCGGGGTAAAGACCGAACTGGGCACCACCATTACCGATCCCTCGGTGCTCGAGATGATGGGCAATCGGTTCACCTTTGAATTTCTCGAACCCGAAGATATCGCCAATGGTATTGCCTATGTGCTGAACCAGCCGCCTTCGGTCTGCGTCGGCGAGATCATGATCCGGCCGACCGGCCAGCCCTAAAGCAGCGCAATCATGCGCGCAGCGGCATCGGCGGCGCGCTGTGCTGCCGCCGCGAGATTGGTGTGAAAATCACCGGAACTATTGCCGTCTGCGCTATCGGTTACGGCCTTGATGCCGGCCCAGGGCGTGCCCAGTTTCGCAGCGATCTGCGCCACCGCCGCGGTCTCCATGTCGACCAGATCGGTTTTGAGATCATCGCGCAAATAGCCAGAGCGATCCGGGCATTTCACAAAACAGTCAGCGGTCGCAATCCGCGCCAGCGGCAGGCTCAGCGCGGGTGGCATCGGGTGGGCTTCGAACGGCGACCAGTCCGCCGGTCCAATCGGCCAGGCGCCGGCATTATAGTGAGTAAAGCCCTCGTGGCTGCCAAATTTCTCCAGCGTGCCATAATCGGCTTGCAGCGATTGCTGAAGATAGAAACAGTCGCCGGGGATTTTGCTGACCTGTCCGGCGGTCCCGATCACCAGAAACAGATCGGGCTGCTGCGCGGCGTGCAGGAACATCGCGGCAGCCCCGGCATGGACCTTGCCAATGCCCGAACAGCAGATCGCGATATGCTTGTCCTGATAGGCCAGTTGCCGGATGGGGCCAAACGGGCTGTCAAGACGTTCGGCTGGCTTATCGCGCAGAAAGGCATCGGCTTCGTCCTGGACGCCGGTGATGATCGCGATGCGTTGGATCGAAGCCATGACCGGTTCAGTCGCCAGCAAAGGCCATCAGCGCCATGGGTTCCACGCCCGCAGCGGCCAGTTTTTCGGCTCCGCCGAGATCGGGCAGATCGACGATGAACAAGGCGGTGTCGACCACCGCGCCCTGGCCGCGGAGCAATTCCGCGCCGGCCATCGCGGTGCCGCCGGTGGCAATCAGATCATCGACCAGCAGAACCCGTTGCCCCGGCTGGATCGCGTCGACATGCATCTCGATCTGGTCGGTGCCATATTCAAGCGCATAGTCGATACGGACCGACTGGCCGGGCAGCTTGCCGGGCTTGCGCAGCATGACTTTGCCCTTTTCCAGAGCATAGGACATGGCCGAGGACACGATAAACCCGCGCGCTTCTATTCCGGCAATCAGATCGAACCTGTCCGGATCGACCAGCGCGATCATCCGGTCGATCGTCTTGCGGAACGCCGGACCGTCCAGCAACAAGGTGGAAACGTCGCGGAACTCTATGCCCGGTTTAGGATAGTCAAGGATAGTCCGGACGAGGGCGATCAGGTCTTGATTGTCGGTCATGATGCGTCCCCATTTGATCTCGCCTCTTGATAAGGCCACTCCGATGCAAGTCAATTGGGTCGCGCATTGTCATTCAATCGGATTAGGTTATCGTGTCTGTAAAGAGGAGAGCAAGATGACGGTCAGCGAAACCCGGGAAGCCCGCGCCTTGACGCCGGTTGATGTCAGTGATGCGGCGCTCTATGTCGAGGACCGCTGGCAGGCGCCTTTTGCCGCGCTGCGCCGAGAGAGTCCGGTCAGTTACCGGGAGGACAGCCCTTATGGTCCCTATTGGTCGGTCGTGACGCTCGATCTGGTGCAGCAAGTCGAGGCCGATCCCGACACCTATTCCTCGGCATCGGAAATTGGCGGGATCACGATTGTCGACAGTGTCGATGAGAATGAATTTCCCAATTTCATCGCGATGGACCGGCCCAAGCATACGGCCCAGCGGAAAGTGGTTCAGCCGGCATTTAACCCCAGCGAAATGAAGCGCCGCGAGGCCGAGATTCGCCAGCGTACCAAAGAGCTTTTCGACGACCTGCCGATGGGTGACACATTTGACTGGGTCGAAGCGGTTTCGGTCAAACTGACCATCGGCATGCTCTGTGTGCTGTTCGATTTCCCCTGGGAAGAGCGCCATGATCTGAAACGCTGGTCGGACTGGGCCAGCGAAGTGTCGCCGGACCAGAGCGAGGAACGGCGCGAGAAATTTTTCGAGCAGATGTTCCAGATGCTCGCCCGCTTCGATCAGTTGTTCGAAGCCCGCCGGGCCGCGCCGCCAGCAGACGATTTGTTCTCCCGCATCGTGCACAGCGAGGCGATGGGGGACATGCCGGCGCTCGAGCGGCTCGCCAATATCGCGCTGCTGATCGTCGGCGGCAATGATACGACGCGCAACAGCATGAGCGGCTTTGTCCAGGCCTGCCATCTGTTCCCCGCGCAATTTGACAAGCTGCGCGGCGACCCGTCGCTGGTGGCCAATGCAGCCCAGGAAATCATCCGCTGGCAATCGCCCGTCACCCACATGCGCCGGACCTGTACCCGGGATACGAAGCTCGGCGGTCAACAGCTCAAAAAGGGCGACAAGGTGATCCTGTGGTATATTTCGGCCAATCGCGATGAAACCGTGTTTGCCGACCCTGATAGCTTTGACATCACGCGCGAAAACGCCCGGCGGCATGTCGCGTTCGGCCATGGTGTCCATCGCTGTGTCGGCGCGCGGCTCGCCGAGATACAGCTCGCGGTGTTGTTCGAGGAGATATTGGCACGAAATATTAGGATTGAGCCGGTAGAGCCTGCGACCAGACTGGCCAGTCCGTTTCTGCACGGCTTTACAGCCATGCCGGTGCGGATGGTGCCAGTCGACTGAACCAGACGGGGGAGCCGCATTTTGTATTTTCGATTTCTGGCGCGATTTCCGGCGCGATTGCTGGCACGATGTCTGGCGGCGCTGGTGCTGATCACCAGCCAGCCGGCGCTGGCGGACGAGCTGTTTGTCGGTGTCGCGGCGCATCAGGAGATACGGCCGCTGGCGGCGAATAATGATGAACAGGGTGTCGATATCCAGCTCGGCTATCGCGGGGAACGGATTGAGGCGCTGGCGTTCATCGGCAAGCCTTCGCCTTATCTATTGCTGTCGGGCAATCTGTCCGGCGATACCAGCTTTGCTGCGGCCGGTCTGTCGTGGAAAATCGGCGACCGGGTCTATCTGCGTCCGGCGATCGGGCTGGCGATCCATGACGGCCCGGACTTCTCTGTCGGGCCTGACCGTTCGCAGACCCAATTGGGATCGCGGATTGTCTTTGAGCCGGAATTGTCGGTCGGCGTGCAGC
This sequence comes from Parasphingorhabdus sp. W113, assembly GCF_055693205.1. Lineage (NCBI taxonomy): Bacteria > Pseudomonadati > Pseudomonadota > Alphaproteobacteria > Sphingomonadales > Sphingorhabdaceae > Parasphingorhabdus > Parasphingorhabdus sp. W113. Next base: position 280,569 of record NZ_CM146328.1, read on the forward strand.
TGTCCGAGACGATCGACCTGGAAGCCAGCTGGGTGCATCTCAGCCACGGCAAGATTTTCAACAGTGTGCAAAATCCCGGCCGGGATTCGGTTGGCTTGCGGCTGGTCGTAACGCTGCCATAGAAAAAGGCGGCCTCCGCTTGGGAGACCGCCCTTATTCTGCAAGCCTTGTCATCATCCTGAACCGGGTTCAGCATGATGACCATGCCATTACTTCAGCTCAACGGTACCGCCAGCTGCTTCGATCTTGGTCTTGATCTCTTCGGCTTCGGCTTTGTTGACGCCTTCCTTGATCGCCTTAGGCGCGCCTTCGACCAGAGCTTTCGCATCGGTCAGGCCAAGCGCGGTGATCGCACGGACTTCTTTAATCACCTGGATTTTCTTGCCGCCGTCGCCGGTCAGAATGACGTCAAATTCGTCTTTCTCTTCAGCAGCCGCTTCGCCGCCACCAGCAGCTGGGCCAGCTACAGCAACAGCAGCAGCAGCAGATACGCCCCACTCTTCTTCCAGAGCCTTGGACAGTTCAGCCGCTTCCATCACGGTGAGTTTCGACAGTTCTTCAACCAATTTAGCAATATCAGCCATTTTCAATATACTCCAAATTTCTAATCAATTAAGTTCGGTAATCATTCACCCGAGGCGGCATAAGCGCCGACTACGCGTGCAAGGGCTCCAGCTGGTTCCTTGACAATCCGTGCGATTTTCGTTTGTGGCGCAACAAGCAGACCAACAATCGTACCGCGAAGTTCATCAAGAGAAGGCATGGAGGCCAGCGATTTAACGCCTGCTTCGTCAAGAAGGGTATCACCCATCGCGCCGCCGACAATCTCCAGGAGATCATTGGTTTTTGCGAATTCGACCGCGATTTTCGCAGCCGCCACCGGATCATCCGATGTGGCAAGTGCGACCGGACCAGACAGCAGATCTGCTATCGGGGCATAGTCGGTTCCTTCCAGAGCCCGCTTGGCAAGGCGGTTTTTCGAGACTTTGAAGCTCGCACCTGCTTCCCGCATCTTTCCGCGCAGCTCGGTAGATTGAGCCACGGACAGACCCAGATTGCGTGTCACCACGACAACCCCGGCCTCCTTGAAAGTCGCGTTCAGCGCAGCAACGGCTTCGGTCTTTTGACCACGATCCATATTTTGCTCCTTCACGAGGATACCGGCCGAAACCAGTATCCGATTCCAAATTTCGCCACGCCGAAACCGGTTCGGCGGGACGAGCGAAAGAACCAACCGAAGTCAGTTCTGTATAATCCGAAGGGGGTTTTGGTTGTCTGGCCGGGCTGTAAGAAGCTGGCTGCCAACCCGTGCGTTGCCGCACGAAAAAACTGATCCCCGTCTAGGCTGGAAATTAAGAGAGGCAAATTCCTCTCACCGGCTGTCTCGGACGGAAATTGCGATTCCTTGGCGGAGTCACAATTTGTGACGCTGCCTCTAGCGCATGGCCGCGCGATGTCAAGCACATACTGCCGATAGCCAGCACCGAAGCGGGTTTTTCAGGCGGATCCGGATGCCAAAAAAATTATGGTTAACAGTCTATGAAAGCCGGGATCATTTATGCTAAAGCACAGCTCAATTCGGGTCGCACCAAATGATATTCGCCGTATAGTCTCGGCAAAAGAGGAGTGACCATGAAATTGAAAGCCCTAGCATTATCCGCCGCTGCTGTTGCAGCTCTATCCGCCACACCGGCACAAGCGTTGACGCTTGTCGTTGACGGCGGCTGGGAACGGTTCACCTTTGATGATTCTGGCAGCGCATTGAGCGACGATTATGATTTTGTCCTCACCGATACCGCCTATCTGAAGATTACTGACGCTTTTCTTTATGGCGATGTCTTTCAGTTGACGATCAACGGCGTTGTGCAAGGCCTGACCTCGACACCGGGAACCGGTCCTGAAACGAGTGATCCGGATGCCGCTTTTGATGGTGGTCTCTATTCGCGCGCTTTTTATGAGCTCGGAGCAGGTTCCTATGATGTCACCGGCATCGTTGCTGACTCGCCCTTCGACGGCGGCGCCGGCTTTATCGAGCTGTCTTCCACGGCTCCGGTTCCGGAACCAGCGACCTGGGCGTTCATGATCTTCGGTTTTGGTGCCATTGGCGGTGCGATGCGCCGTCAGCGCAAAGCTAATGTGAAAGTTAGCTACGCCTGATTGACCACAAATCAATAAAGAGGGCCGGGAGCAATCCCGGCCTTTTTTTGGCCTGCGGTGTTCCCGTCGGTCGCATCGGGACGGAACGGCAGCCACGCATAAACGCCACCCATAAACAAGGCACCCACAAAAAAGGCCGGGGATCAGCCCGGCCTTTTTCACTATTGGTTGGAACGGAAAGCGGTTACGCGCCTTCAATCTCGCTCAGGTCAATTTTGAGACCGGGGCCCATGGTCGAGCTCAGGCCAATCTTCTTGACATAGCGGCCCTTGGCGCCGGTCGGCTTCGCTCTGACCACCGCGTTGACGAGCGCATCGAAATTCTTGCGCAGATCGGCTTCCTTGAAGCTGGTCTTGCCAATGCCATTGTGAATGATACCGGCTTTTTCCACGCGATATTCAATCTGTCCGCCCTTGGCGTCCTTGACCGCCTGGCCAACATTCGGGGTGACGGTGCCGAGTTTCGGGTTTGGCATCAGGCCTTTCGGACCGAGAACCTTGCCGAGACGGCCGACGACGCCCATCATGTCTGGCGTTGCAATGATGCGATCATAGTTGAGATCGCCGCCCTGCATCGCTTCCATCAGATCTTCCGCGCCAACCACATCGGCGCCGGCTTCCTTGGCTTCGTCCGCTTTCGCGTCCTTGGCAAAGACAGCCACACGGGTTTCCTTGCCCGTACCGGCTGGCAGACTGATCACGCCGCGCACCATCTGGTCCGCGTGGCGGGGGTCAACACCGAGGTTGATGGCGATATCGAGCGTTTCGTCAAATTTAGACTTGGACGCCAGGCCCTTGATGGTCTTGATTGCTTCGTCAATGCCATAGAGCTTTTCGCGATCGATGGCTTCATTTGCCGCTTTCGCGCGTTTGGTGAGTTTGGCCATGTCTTATCCCTCCACCACGTCGATACCCATCGAACGGGCGCTGCCGGCGATGATTTTTACGGCCTGATCAACGTCATTGGCGTTGAGATCAGCCATTTTCAGTTCAGCAATTTCCTTCAGCTGCGATGTCTTGATCGTGCCGCCCGAGACCTTGCCTGGCTCGCTCGAACCTTTTTTCAGCTTGGCAATTTTCTTGATGAAATAGCTGGCTGGCGGGCTCTTGGTTTCGAAGGTGAAGCTGCGATCGGCGAAAACGGTGATTTTCGTCGGGATCGGAGCGCCTTTTTCCATCTTGTCTGTAGCCGCGTTAAACGCTTTACAGAATTCCATGATGTTGACGCCGCGCTGACCCAATGCTGGGCCGATCGGCGGGGATGGGTTTGCAATGCCGGCGGGCACTTGCAAATTGATATAGCCATCAATTTTCTTAGCCATTTGGCTGTCCTTTCATTCTGTCGGATCTGTGACAAGCTCGGAATGAGCGGGTCTGGGGATCCTCAAATTAAGCGGTCAAACAGCGAGCCCGAAGACTGGCCTCCCGCAGTGGTGATCCAGCGGCTCAAAGCCGCTGGGGTTTATCCGGTGGCAAGCCACCAAATTCTATTTCGCGACTTCGACCTGTTCGAAATCGAGTTCGACCGGTGTCGCGCGGCCGAAGATTGAAACCGAAACCTTGACCCGGTTCTTCTCGAAGTCGAGTTCTTCGACGATACCGTTGAAGCTCGCAAACGGACCATCAAGCACCTTGATCTGGTCGCCAATTTCGTAATTGACGGTAATCCGCTGTTTCGGCGCGTTGGCGGCTTCTTCCTTGGTGTTCAGGATCCGCGCGGCTTCGGCTTCGCTAATCGGTTGCGGTTTCGATGTGCCAAGGAAGCCAGTGACTTTTGGCTGGTCTTTCACCAAGTGATAGACGTCATCGTTCATGTCGAGCTTGGCGAGCACATAGCCGGGGAAGAATTTCCGCTCCGACTGCACTTTCTTGCCGCGCCGGACTTCCGTAATGGTCTCGGTCGGGACTTCGATTTCTTCGACCAGCTGGGTCAGGCCCAGACGCTTGGCATCCGCCTCAATGGCTTCCTTGACCTTGTGTTCAAAGCCCGAATAAGCGTGAATAATATACCAGCGTGCCATATTTTAATCTAATCCCAAAAAAGTCGCAGCGGGTTTAGCCGCCCTTGGCGAGACCAAGCAGCCAGCCAACAACACCGTTAAAAACCGAATCAATGGCGAGGAAGAACAGCGCCAATATCGTCGTCATGATCAAGACCATGATCGCGGTGCGCACCGTGTCGGGCCAGGTGGGCCAGACCACTTTGCTGTTTTCCGCGCGGACCTGCCGCATAAATTCGCCTGGATTGACTTTCGCCATGTCTCAATTCCTGTTTTCGTTTCCCGGCTTCCGCATAAACTCCGGGTGTCAGTCTGCGGACTGTGTTCGGATATATGCATGATTTCGGAAAGAACCAGCCCCTTAACCCGTGATTCCCGATTCCGCAAGAGCAGAGTGCGGTTTAAGCCGGTATCGCGCGGTTCGGATGCATGCCGTCGACATAGCCCATAAACGGTTCATGGATCGAATAGCCCAGAAGCTCCTGCGCCCGCTTCGGCAGCCGGGCCGCTTTCTCCGGGGGCACGGCCAGCAACATGGTCTCGAGCGGCCGCATCCAGCCGGGACAATATTGTGGTGTCACGATCATCCGGGATTCGTCCGATCGGTTGGCACCGCCGCGATGCCACAGATTGCCTTTGGCGATCATCAACGAGCCCGCGGGCATGATTGCCTTGACCGCTTCGGGATGGGCGCCGGGGTCATGATCCTGATCGTCGCTGTCCGTGGTGAAAAAGTCGGAAAGAGAGTTGGTGCCGTCCAGTTCAACCTTGCTCCATTTGTGGCTGCCGGGGATGACTTCCGTCGCGCCATTGGTTTCGGTCATCGGATCAATCGTCCAGAACGTGCTGACGCCCAGCGCCTTGCGCGGCAGCGGCTGGCGGCAATGGTCATCGTCCATATGCCAGGGCTGGACGGTTTCTCCAGGATGCAGGTTGATCGCGAGACAGGCGGACAGCAGGCAGGACCGGCCCAGTTCGCGCTCGGCAAAGGCGAGCTGCAGCGGATGGGTGATCAGATCGGCAAAAAGCGGATCCTTGCCGAGCATCGCATAGATGCGGTTGGATTCGACACCCTCGAACACATTGCGGCCCCGGACGTCTGCGGCGATCCAGGGCGCGAGTGCCGCGCGCTGCGCCTGCAGCGCGTCGGGCGGCATGATCGACGGGAAAATGACATAGCCTTGCGCGTCATATTCCTGCCAAACCTCGTCGAAGCTGCGACCGCCGAGAAAAGGCGTGAGTTCATCGGTGGATAGGGGTGGTTTTTGCTGTGTTTCCATGACCTGTTTATGGCAGAAAATCAGGCTTTGTGCAATTTTCGCTGGTGATGCTACGGCATTGCTTGGCCCGCGTTTCCGCCGACCGGATCGACTCGCTTTATCGCGCTTAATGGCGCTCGATGAGATCCCATTTATTGCCAAAGGGATCGCGGAACACGGCGACCTTGCCATAGGGTTCGATCCGGGGTTCCTCGATAATGTCGATCCCGGCCCGTTCCATCAGCGCAAAGTCAGTGTCAAAATCATAGGTCTCGAGGAACAGGAACACCCGGCCACCGGCTTGTTCGCCAATGACCTTTTCCTGCGCCTCGTCGCTGGCTCTGGCCAGCAATATCCGCGTTTCGGTGCTGCCCGCCGGGGCCACCAGCACCCAGCGTTTGTCCTCGGACAATTCGGTATCTTCGATCAGATCAAAGCCCATGAGGCCGACATAAAAGGCAATCGCCTGATCATAGTCCGGCACAACCAGAGAGATTGCGGAAATAAACTGGGTCATGATGGAACCGCCAAACTGGGAAGAAAATGGCAGGAGTGCACGGACTCGAACCGTGGGCCCTCGGTTTTGGAGACCGATGCTCTACCAACTGAGCTACACTCCTACGCGCGACAGATCATGATGGTCGTGATCATATCAACTCGCGCCCATTAACCCCATGTGGCGCGAAGGGCAAGCGGGATTCTGCAGGCTGCCGCTGGGTTTGGCTTTGGTCAATATGGTTAATTTCCTCCGAATCCCTGTTTACCCCACGGACGAACAGCTGGTTTACCCGCGCATGTGAAAAGCGGATGTCGATGCAGTTTCCTAGGAGTTGTTTTCCGAGGCGTTGTTTTCGGGGGGAACTCTGTATCGGCGGGGGCGCCATGACTTAGGAGCTTAATATGACACAACTACTTACCAAAGAATCGTTTCAAACACCCAATTTCGTGCATTACGCCGAAGCAGCGGAAGAAGACCGCTGCGCCCCACGACACGAGCTGCTGATCCCTGCGCGCATGCGCTTTTCCGGATCAACCAGCTTTGCGGTTGTGGTTACCGACATGTCGCTGGCCGGTTTTGCCTGCGATGCGTTGTTGCAAATTCATCCCGGCACCCGGTGCTGGCTGACTTTGCCTGGTCTCGGAGCGCTGGAGGCGGAAGTGGTTCGCCACAGCCATCTCGGTCTGGGCTGTGCGTTCAAGAACCTGCTTAACCCTGCGGTTCTGGATCGCTACATCGCCCGCTACCCGATGCCGGAGCCGCTCGAAGACTGATCGGGCATCGCGGAGTCTTTTGCCGGATGCCATGACCATGCTATGCCCTTCTCCAATCTGGTCTGGAGAACGACATGACACATGGTGACAGCGCCCGGGAAAAGCCCGAACCTCTAAAAGTCCTGCGCATTTTCCGAAAGGCGGATGCGCAGGACTTTGATGATGCCGGCCATATGTCCTACGTCGACGAGGCCGATGTCATTCTAAGCGGCCTGACGAAAATGGGCGAAGCCGGCGTCGCCGACGGCTATAAGGGCACCTGCCTGTTTAGCGGCTTTGGTTTTTCGCTGCATCATTTCTGGTTCAAGCCCGGCTATCCCTTGCCGCTCCACAGCCATGACAGCGATTGCCTCTATTATATTGTCGCCGGCGATATCCGCATGGGCACCGAGGAAATGGGGCCCGGCGACGGGTTTTTCCTGCCCGCCGAAACGCCCTATACCTACACGATCGGAGAGCCGGGCGTCGAAATACTGGAATTTCGTACCGCCGAGGATTTCAATATCCAGTTCAAGGGCAAGACCGACGCCTATTGGGAAAAAATGCTCGAAAAGCTGCGCACGGAACGCCCCAAATGGGAACAGGCGCTACCGCCCAGCCGCGATTTCCGGAACGCGTGAGGGTGTAGAGTCTTTTTTGGGCCTCAAGCGCCGGGATTCTTTTATTTAACCTCAGGCGCCGGGCGGCGACATCCGTCGCCTTGGCTATCGCGCCAGTAGGCGCGGCGGCCGGTCGGCCTTGCCTCGCTGCGCTCGGTTGTATGGCTTCAAGCCGGGCACCAATCCGACGCATCGCGTCGGCAAGCGCCACCGCGCGCCCGAGCTTGTGCGAGGATAGCCAAGGCGACGGATGTCGCCGCCCGGCGCCTGAGGTTCCAAAAAGACTCCCCGCGCCCGGCGCTTGAGGTCCAATAAAGAATCCTCCCCCGCTTTATTCGGCAGCCTCCAGCTGCGGCGCGAACATCGCGTCCAGTTCGGCGTCGTCGGCCTTGATCAGGCGATCGACCCATTGATGGAACACCTGTCCGCCGCCCTCGTTGCGGCCGAACCAGACCTTGTCGAGCATGCCCGATTGCAGCGATTCATGCTGGCGCTTACCGGTCTTATAGTCTTCTTCGGCAACCACGGTTTCGAGAAAGGCAAATTGCTCATGCGCGCCCTGGCGCACGGCTTCGTCGGTGGGTTCATGCTCCATCACATAAAATTGCGTGGTAAAGCTTTCGCCCACCGTCTTGCCCGGGAAGAGCTGCGAGATCATCGCCCCGCGTCCGCCGCCGCCATAAAAGCTCGCGATCGAGATATGCGGGAAGATCGTCCACACGCCCTGCAGCAACGCATCAATCGGCCAGTCCTTTTCGTCGGTCTCGGTCAGGTCGAGCTGTTCGTCGCTGCCGGTCTTCTGGACAAATTTCGACGGCGAAGCGAGCCGCTGGTGCGGACCCCAGGCGAAATAATTGGCGCGGTTGAAAAAGTCGGCCCCGAACGTGTCCTTGTGCAGCACGGGGAGATGGTAAAAGTCGAGATAGCCGTCATAGGCGGTTTTCCAGTTCGGACCCGGGATCGTGCGCTGGTCGAACAGATGCCATGTCTTGAAACCAAAATGCTCGAGCAGATTGTCATAGCCGCACAGATAGGCTTCGATGTCGAGGCTGCTGTCGAGATCCAATGTCGCCCAGATCAGGCCCGCGCGCTCCAGTGTCGGGAATTTCTTGAGGCAGAAAGCCGCCTTGTCGACCGTGCCGAAATCCTTGGGCGAGGCGACCGCGAGCAGGTCGCCATTATTTTTGAACGTCCAGCCATGATAGCCGCAGGTAAAGCGCGAGGCCTTGCCGCTGCCCTGTGCGACCGGATTGCCGCGATGGGTGCAGCTGTTGAGAAAGGCCTGGGCGCTGCCGTCTTTCTGCCGGGTGACCAGAACCGGAATGCCGGCAATGTCCATCGCCTTGTAACAGCCGGGTTCCGGCAATTCACAGGACGGGGCGACCATCAATGGCAAGCGTTTGAAGATGCGTTCCTTTTCCTCTTCAAACCGCTGCTCATCGGTATAATCGGAGGACGGCACGGCGACGACATTGTCGACCAGTTCCATCGTGTCATCCTTGCCATGTTCGACCAGCGAACGCGTCATTTCGAGTAATTTTTCCCGCGACATTTTTCTCTCCATATCTGGCTGGAGAATATCAAAATCGGGCCAGGATCATACTATTCTTTATGCGGAGACTCGCCATCCTCTGAAACCGCATCGGCGGGTGCCGGGCCCGCGTCGGGTTCGTTGCGTGTCCATATCCAGGTGCCGCCGATCAGTGCGGCCGCAACCGGGATCAGACTCCATGGCAGCTTGACGAATAGCAACGCAATGATAGCGCTGGCTGCAAAGGCGAAAAGCGCGGCGCGTTTGCCCTTGCGGGTAATCGCCCGGCGTTGGCGCCAGTTCAGAATATGCGGGCCAAAGACCGGATGATCGAGCAGCCAGGCTTCCAGCCGCGGACTGCTGCGGGCAAAGCAGAAGGCGGCGAGGATTACGAACGGCACTGTCGGGAGCAGCGGCAGGACGATACCAATGGCGCCCAGGGCCAGGGCGGTGAGCCCGCCGACAAGATAAAGAGACCGCGTCATGCGCGACTGCCGTAGCATAATTGCGCGCTGGCCGAGCATCTAAATCAGGTCCCTCAGCTCATCGCCGGTTCGCCGGACGGATTGGTCACGGATGAACGGCTTCCCCGGCAAAGCGCAGGATCAGGAAGCCGAGCAGTCCGGATATCAACGACCCGCTGATCACGCCGAGCTTCACCGTTTCAATCTGGTCCGCGTCGACAAAGGCGAGATTGCCGATGAACAGGCTCATGGTAAAGCCGATGCCGGTGAGACAGGCCAGCCCGTAGAGCTGCAGCCATGATACGCCTTCCGGTCGCTTGACCAGGCGGAACTGGGCGGCGACGAACATGAAGCCGAACACACCGATCTGTTTTCCAACCACCAGGCCGGCGGCGATGCCGAGGGCCAGCGGGGCGAACAGGTCGCTGATCTGCAGGCCGGCAAACGAGACGCCGGCATTGGCGAAGGCGAAGATCGGCAACACCATGAAGGCGGTCCACGGGTGCAGGATATGCTCGAGATGCTTGAGCGGCGAGGTGCCGTCCTTGGCATTGAGCGGGATCGCAAGCGCGGCGATCACGCCGGCCAGCGTCGCGTGGACACCGGATTTGAGCACACAGATCCAGAGAAATGTGCCGACCAGGACATAAGGCGCAATCCGCACCACCCCAAAGCGGTTGAGCAGGAACAGCGCGACCATGCCAACGCCGGCGAGGCCGAGCGAAAGGGTCGAGACATTGGCGGTGTAGAACAGCGCAATGATGATGATCGCGCCGATATCATCGATAATCGCAATCGCGAGCAGCAGGATTTTGAGCGACACCGGCGCATGTTTGCCGAGCAGGGCGAGAACGCCGAGGGCAAAGGCAATGTCGGTGGCGGCGGGGATTGCCCAGCCGTTGAGATTTTCGGGACTGCCCCAGTTGAAATAGACAAAAACCAGCGCCGGAATGGCCATTCCGCCGACGGCGGCGATGGCGGGCAGGGCGGACTTGTCGATACTGGACAATTGGCCTTCGACCACCTCTCGCTTGACCTCGAGTCCGACGAGAAAGAAGAAAATCGCCATCAGGCCATCGTTGATCCACAGCGACAGCGGCTTGGCAATTTCCAGGGCGCCAAATTGCACCACCACCGGAATTTGCAGAAAGGCCGCATAATAGGGACTGAACGCGCTGTTGACAGCGATCATCGCCAACACGGCGGCGATGAACAGGACGATCCCCGCACTGGTTTCCCGGGCGATAAATTCCTGAAGGGCGGTGCGGACTTTGACGACCATATGGGTTTCTTTTCATTATGGATGGAGAAGGCGGTATATATAAAAAGGGGCAGCAGTAGAAAGAGGGAAACTGCTGCCCCTAGGTCGGGGGGTGAGAAGTGCGCTGCTAGAGAAGAGCGCCGATTGTCCCTCTGGGCCGGTCTGGCTGGAGAAATGATCGGTATCGGCGAACAGGAAGACTCAAATTATTTTTTGCCATCTGTCTGCTTTTCTTTCCTCTTGCTTCGCTTGAGCTTGATATTGCAGCTTTTCGGTGATACTTCCAATCGAATGAAAATTGAATTGTCAATAGATAACGTCTATTAAACAAAAGGTGAGATCATGCCAACATTGCGCCAGTTTCAATATCTTGTGGCGGTTGCCGACCATCGCCATTTCGGCCGCGCAGCGCAAGCCGCCGGGGCATCACAACCGACTTTGAGTCACCAGTTGCGCGCGCTCGAGGCGCGGCTGGGCGTGACGCTGGTGGAGCGGCGGACCCACGGCGCTGAACTGTCCCCGATCGGCCGCGAAATTGCCGAGCGGGCCCGGCGGGTGCTGGTCGAGGTGAAGGATATCCGCGACCTTGCCGAACGCGCCAGCGAGAGTCTGGCGGGGACGCTGCGTTTTGGGGTTTCGCCCACATTGGGCCCCTATTTGATGCCGCCGGTCATTGCCGCGCTTCACAAGGATCAGCCAGATCTGCGCTTTTATATGCGCGAAGGCATTCCCGATCTCCAGGCGATGGAACTGGTCAAGGGATCGATCGACATGCTGCTCGGGCCGTTGCCGATCGAGGGCGAGAATCTGACCATTGAACCTTTGTTTCGGGAACCGCTCATTCTGGTGGCACCCCCGATCACCCGCTGGCAACGCGCAGCGACCTGACCAAGGATGATCTCTATGGTGTGCCGGTGCTGAGCCTGGATCGCCGCCACCATTTGCACCGCGATGTCGCGGAACAATGCCGGCAACATGGCATGAACCTGTTGCAGGACTATGAAGGCACCAGCCTCGACAGCGTCCGTCAAATGGTTGCATCGGGGCTTGGCCTCGCCATCCTGCCGGCGCTCTACGTGCGATCAGAACTCGGGCATGGCGGCGATATCGCGCGACTACAGGTCGACGGCTGGACCGCGTCGCGGAGCGTCGGTCTGGCCTGGCGCTCGGGCGCCGGTTTTGCCGATGAATATATGAATGTCGCAGAGCGAGTCGCGAATGAGGCCAAGAATTTGCTGAACGAGGTGGTGCGTGGCGATCAATATTGATCTGCTGCTAAAAGCTTATGCATCGGGTATTTTCCCCATGGCCGATGCGCGCGACGATCCGGAAACCTTTTGGGTCGAACCCAAAACCCGTGCAATTCTGCCGCTCGATGGTTTTCGCCTGTCGCGCTCGCTGCGCAAGACGATCCGGTCGGACCGGTTTGAAGTCACTACGGATACTGCATTCCAGTCGGTCATTGCCCATTGCGCCGAGGCCGCAGCGGATCGCCAGGAGACCTGGATCAACCGCGAAATAGAGGACGCTTTTGCGATCCTGCATCGCCGAGGCCGGGCCCATAGCGTGGAATGCTGGACGACCGACCCGGATGGCAAGCGCAGATTGGCAGGCGGTCTATATGGCGTGGAAATTGGCGGCGCTTTCTGCGGTGAAAGCATGTTCTCGCGCGCCCGCGATGCGTCGAAAGTGGCTCTGGCCTGGCTGGTGGCGCGGCTGATCGTCGGTGGTTTTTCGGTGCTGGATTGTCAGTTCATGACCGATCATCTCGCGTCGCTCGGTGCCATCGAGATTGACCAGAGCGAATATCTCGAGCGTTTGCACGCGGCCCAGCATTATCCCCAAAGCCATCCCCAGAGTTTTCCCGGCACTTATCCCCAGACTTATCCTTCGCCGGCATTCTCGGCAATCAGATCGCCGATCGGGTCGTCTGATTCAGGCGCTGGCGCGGGGACCGTCGGAACCGGGGCCGGAGCAGGTACCGGTACGGGCGCTGGAGCCGGCCCCTCGTCAGAGCTGGTCGCGCCCTCATTCGCGTCGCTGGATGTGCTGCTGGCAACCGGTGAGGAAGAGGCGCGCGGTGCGGTCGGATCGGCAGAATCTTGGGGCGGATTTTCCTCGCCCGGGAAACTCATCGCGCAGCTTTTGACCCAGACATCGTAGATCGGGTGCTCGACCACGTTTAGCGAAGGCGATTCGCGGAACAGCCAGCCGGAAAATACTTTACGCCACTGATCATCACCTTGCCGGGTGGCCGGGCGATCATTGACCAGCAACTGGACAAAAGCGCCCTGTTCGGGGGTCAGTTCCCATGGCGCGGTCCGTTCACAGGCGCGCAGGCGCACAATGGCGCGGCCGATGCGGATCGACTGGCCCGGTTTCAGCTCGAGGTCGCGGGTCAGGCCGTTGCGTTTGTTGAGAAAGCCCAAAGTGGCGACCCGGTCCGACATGGGTGTGCCGATTTGATCGGTCACGGGTTGGACAAGATCGTCATTGGTTGCTGCGACTTCGGCTTTTTCCGCGGGCTGGCCGGTATTTTCGGTATCCAGTTCATCGCTGCCAAACAGTCCGCAACCGGTCAATAACAGCGCGCCGGCAAGCACCGGCAAAAGCCGGAGCTGTGCAGTTGGCGCGGAACGAACCGAAGGAACGAAGCGGGCGATCATTCCGCCTCGGCCGGATTCCATGGTTCATAGTCGCCCGTCGCAGCCGCGCGCACGCCGCCCGATTCCAGGGCACCCGCCGGACGATAGGCTTTTGCGGTTCCGGTCAGATTGCCGGTCGGTTCCTGTTCCCAGATGCGCGGTTGCGGCAAATGGCTTTCAGGGACTTCATCATAGCTTTTGTGGAGCCAGCCGTGCCACTCGGGCGGCACCAGGCTGGCGTCATTGGCGCCGGCATAAATGACCCACCGGCGTTTCTGGCCAGCTTCGGCCTTTTTCGACTGGTAATATTTATTGCCAAAAATATCTTCGCCAACGGCCTCGCCATTGCGTGCGCTATACAAGCTGGTGCCGATGGTTGCCCCATCCCACCATGTGAAAATTTTGCCTAAAAGTCCCATGGCTGATCGCTTAGCGTCTGCTGTGGGCAATTCGCAAACAAAAAATGCCGCAAGACGCTCTGTTCATCGCAGCCGGCGTCATTCCTGCCATGCCACCTGATCTCCCGGGGCAAGCCTCAGTTCTGCCGCACGTCCGCCGGCCAGCTCGAGAACTGCAGCCACCGGTTCACCCGATCGGACCGGGGCGAGCGAATAAGGGACCGTGTTTGCGGCAATCGACTCGATCGTGCCGTCCCGCCGGACAAAGATGATATCCAGTGGTATGACCGTATTCTTCATCCAGAAATTGGCCATGCGATCCTCGGCAAAAGGGAAAATCATACCGGCGTCTGGGGCCAGTTCGGTGCGAAACATCAAGCCCTGGGCCTGTTGCTCCTGGGTTTCGGCCAGCTCGACGCGGAACGCATGGGTTTCGCCAGCGGAGGCGATGGTCAGCGGAACAATGCGCAATCCCGCCTCCGAACGCTGATCGCCGGACTGGGATGTCTCCAAGGTCCGGCCATTGGCGGTGTCGCCGACGGGCATCTGGCAGGCGGTCAGAAGGATCGTGGCAGCCAGCAGCGCGGGCCCCCGATTCTGGTTTGCAAATAGCACCATTATGGAAAAATCTTTGCTGTTAGGCCGAAGGGTGGCTGATTTGCACGGCCATATGGCCGCGTTCGCCGGCATCGATCCGGGCGCGCAAATGCTGGCCCGGAACAATTTCGCCAATCCCGGCGTTGCGCAATGTTTCCATGTGGAGGAAAATGTCGCCATCAATATCGTCGACGATCAGAAACCCATAGCCCTTGGCGCGATTGAACCATTTGACTTCGGCGTCGACAAAGGCGGAATCATCATCAACCACATGCATGGACTTGCGTTTGACTTCGGGCGCGGGCTTGTGGACCAGCTGCTCGCAATTGGAAATATCGATGTCGAGGATCTTGGTCGCCTGCAGGCCCTTCGCCGCCGCGACATATTCGCAGGTCACGACCGCCATTTCCGGCAAGTCACGATGGCCGAGCGGCTCCAGCACCGTCCAGTGGACCAGGATATCCTGTCCCTTTTGCGACGGCATATCAACGTCATCCGTTTGCTCGGGAATGATGAACCCGAAGCCACGGTGGGAATCGAACCATTTGACATGGCCCTTGGTGGTCAAAACCGGCTTGTCAGTTACAGCGGACGCCGCACCAAAATCAGTGGTTTCAGCGTCTTCTGCCTGATCGGTTTCCGCATATAAACTGGCCACAACGCATCTCCGAAAACTATGCTTGAGCCCGGGGGATTAAGAAACAGGGACTCGAATATCGGTCTTATAACATATTATTTGTAAACTGGCGATTCTTGAGGTCACTGCAGGGCGCTGGCTCAAACTGTTCCAATATTTGGAAGAATCTGTCAGAAATCGACTGCTATTTCTTCGCCCGGCTTGGCAAAGACAAATCGCGACGCAACATCATAGCTGTGACCGGCGCGCAGGAACGCCTGAAGCTGTTTCTGTTGCTTGTCGCGATCGGCCAATTCCGCAGCAAACGGGCCGATCGCCTTTTTCTGGGCAAAGGTCTCGGCCGCATCCCATTTGCTTTGTTCGCTCAGATCGAGTGCGCCAGCGCCGTCATCTTCGCCAATGCCGGACTGGTGCAGCGCTTGGGAAACGCGTCTTTTGCCATAGCCCCGGCGAGTCAGCGCGGCTGCTTTCTGGTTGGCATAGAGCGCGTCGTCAATATAGCCCAGCTCGGCAAAGCGTTCGACCATCTCTTCCACCGGTGCCGGGTCATCTTCTGCCCAGGTGCGTTCTCTTAATTTACGGAAAAGATAGGATTTTAATTTGTGGCGCGTCGTGGCGTAGCGGCTGACATAGCGCAAAGCGAGCTCCTGCAGGCTCTTTTCGTTCAACGGCTTACCGCTATTTTTCAACGCTTTGACCTTCATCCGGTTGGGTTGCCCTTTTTGTGCCACAGTAGAGCCGAAATTTAAACGCCAGTTACAACCAAGAGACTTGGAGCAAGGCAAATGACGCCGGAATGAGCAGAAATTGGCGTCTGTCTGACAGAAATTACGGATTGAAAAGGCTGGACCTTTCAAAGATTGGATTTTTATGACTGAGCTCACACCCACCCCTACCGCCGATAGTTTGCCCCGCCGCTTTGCGGATTTCGAGACGCTGGGCGATGCCCTTGACTATGCCGCTCAGGGCCAGCGCGGGTTCAACTTTCATGACGCGCGCGCCTCTTTGGTGCGGGTCTACCCGTTCAGTGAATTGCGTACCGACGCGCTGGCTGCGGCGAAGCGGCTGATCGGCTTCGGTATCAAGCCGGGCGACCGGGTTGCGTTGATCGCGGATACCGAGCCGCAATTTGGCGCGCTGTTCTTTGGTGCCGTCTATGCCGGCGCGCTGCCAGTGCCGCTGCCATTGCCGACCTCTTTCGGCGGCAAGGAAAGCTATATCGAGCAGATTGGCGTGCAACTGGACAGCTGTGATCCAGCGATCATGCTCTATCCCGATGAAATCGAAGAGCTGGCGGCGTCGGCTGGCCAGTCCCGGGACATTCCGGTTTTCGGCTGGGACAAATTTGCCGAGCGCGATGAACCGGATTGCGCATTGCCGAAAGCGCAGAGCAGCGACATTGCCTATCTGCAATATTCGAGCGGCTCGACCCGCTTCCCGCATGGTGTAGCGGTTTCGCACAAGGCCTTGCTCCACAATGTCGGTTCGCATTCCCACGGCATGCTGGTGAATGAAGAGGATCGCTGCATTTCGTGGCTGCCTTTTTATCACGACATGGGACTGGTCGGCTGTTTCATCTCGATGGTCTGCAACCAGGTTTCGACCGACTATCTCAAAACCTCGGATTTTGCGCGGCGGCCCCTGTCATGGCTCGATCTGATTTCCCGCAACAAAGGCAGCTCCTGCAGCTTTTCGCCGACCTTTGGTTATGAAATCTGTGCCCGCCGGATTGGCAGCCAGTCCAATGTCGCCGAGCGGTTTGACCTGTCCCGCTGGCGGCTCGCCGGCAATGGCGCGGACATGATCCGCCCCGATGTGATGCAGCGCTTTACCGACGCCTTTGCACCGGCCAAATTTGACCCCAAGGCGTTTCTGCCGAGCTACGGGCTCGCCGAGGCGACGCTCGCGGTGACCCTGATGCCACCGGGCGAAGGCATGGAAGTCGAGCTGGTCGAGGAAACCGAACTGGCGGGCGAGAAACAGGCCGATGGCAGCCGCCCCAAGCGTTATCGGGCGATTGTGAATTGCGGCAAGCCGGTGCGCGACACCTTGCTCCAGATTCGCGAAGAAGATGGCACGGTCCTGCCGGAAAAAGCGGTTGGCAAGGTATGGATGAACAGCCCGTCGGTGATGGACTGCTATTATCGCGACCCCGAAGCCACGGCGGCCTGTCTGGTCGACGGCTGGCTGGATACCGGCGACATGGGCTATTTGTCGGACGGCTATCTCTATATTGTCGGCCGCGCCAAGGACATGATCATCATCAACGGCAAGAATCACTGGCCCCAGGATATCGAATGGGCGGTGGAGCAATTGCCCGGGTTCAAGGCGGGCGATATCGCGGCCTTTGCGATCACTACGCCAGGCGGCGATGAAACCCCGGCGGTGCTGGTGCAGTGCCGGACCTCCGATGACACCGAACGGTTGCGTCTGCGGGACGAAATTCGCGAGAAGGTGCGGGCGATCACCGGCATGAATTGCGTGATCGAACTGGTGCCACCACGGACCTTGCCGCGGACCAGCTCGGGCAAGTTGAGTCGCGCGAAAGCACGCAATCTCTATTTGTCCGGTGATATCCAACCTTATGCAATTGCTGCATAAACAAAGGTTAATTCGGATTAACCATAAATGGTAAAAAACAGCTGGCCGCTTACCTTTCGCTAAGACTTTCTCCGTATGGGGAGGGCGTGGAAGAAAAAGTATCACAATCCGGCTTGCCGCATGAAATTCCTCTGAGCGTATTGCTTGGGATCAAGGATCCCGAGGGTATGGACTGGGGCCGTATTCGCGTGCTGCAATTTGAAGGCATGCATCAGAACGGGTTTCTGAAGATGATCGCCTGTATCGTCTGCGGTATTCTGGCAGTGCAATTCAGCATCGGGAAAGTGAACGGGTTTATTCTCGCGGCCTGGACGATCGCGCTGGTCGGTCTCTACGTTTATAACTACGTCAAGGCCCGCAAGGAAGCGATCTGGGAACGCAAATCCGTGTCGCTGCGGGAAAATGCGGAGGTCGTGCTGACGTCCGCCTGCGGGGGATTGCTCTGGTCTTTTGCCATGGTGATGTTCGGCTCAACGACCGACCTGTCGGCGATGATCGGCATCTGGGCGTTGATTCTCTGTCTGATGGTCGGGTCTGCCATGCTGCTGTCGGCGGTGCCGCTGTCGAGTATCGTGTTCATCGGCCTGTGCGGGGCGTCCTCGGTTTACGGCTGGTACATGTTTGACAGCTTCCAGATGACGATGGCGTCGATCGCGATCACCATCCTGCTGATCGCCGCCTGCCTGATGAATGGCCGGTCCTTTGTCGACCGCAAGATTGCCGAGGCGAATCTCAACGAGAAAAAGGAAGTCGTCAGCCTGCTGCTGCGCGAGTTTGAGGATACCGGCGCCGACTGGCTGTGGCAGACCGATACCTCGCGCCGGCTGACCCATGTGTCGCCGCGTTTTGCGCATGCGGTTGGCAAAAGCGCCGAAGAAATCGAAACCCGTCCGTTTCTGCAGCTGGTCGCAGGCCAGGCCTGGGATTCCGGGAAATTCCCGCCCGCCTTGCACGAGCTGGCGGAGAAATTGAAGCGCCGCGACAGTTTCAGCAATATGCTGGTTCCGGTGTTGATCAATGACGAAACCCGCTGGTGGGAATTGTCGGCCTCTCCGAAGCTGGACGAAAACGGCATTTTTCATGGCTTTCGCGGCGTCGGATCCGATGTCACCGAGCAGCGCGAATCAGCCGACAAGATTTCCCGCATGGCGCGCTTTGATACGTTGACCGGATTGCCCAACCGCCTCCAGCTCACTGAAACGCTGGGCAAGGCGATGCAGGATTCCGACAAATGGAACGGACGTTGCGGCTTCATGATGATCGATCTGGATCGCTTCAAGGCGGTCAATGATACGCTGGGTCATCCGGTCGGTGACCGTTTGCTCGCGCGCGTGTCCGAGCGTCTGCGGTCGATCATGACGGCGAATGAGCTGTGCGGCCGTCTCGGCGGCGACGAATTTGCGATCGTGATCAAGGACGCCAGCGATTCCCAGTATATGGATATGCTCGGCAAGAAAATCATCGACACCTTGTCGCGGCCCTATGAGGTTGATCAGCACACGCTCTATATTGGCGCCAGCGTCGGCACCGCGATCGGGCCGCGCGATGGCCGGACGGTTGAAATGCTGATGCGGAGTGCGGATCTGGCGCTGTACCGGTCGAAAGATCAGGGCGGTGGTGCCCATAATCAGTATGAGCCGAAGCTGCATGTCCATGCCGAAGAACGCCGGGTGATGGAAATTGCCTTGCGCAAGGCGCTCGACAATGACGAATTCTCGATCAACTATCAGCCGGTGGTCAGCGCTGACACTGGCGGCGTGATGGGATTCGAAGCCCTGTTGCGCTGGACCAATCCCGAATTTGGGGTGGTTTCGCCAGCCAAATTTGTGCCGCTGGCTGAAGATGCCCGGCTGATTGTGCCGATTGGCGAATGGGTCATGCGCACCGCCTGCAAGGAAGCGATGAAATGGCCGTCGACCATCAAGGTCGCGGTCAATGTTTCAGCCGACCAGCTGACCGATTCCAATTTCCTCGACATGGTGGTGTCGGCTTTGCAGGACAGCGAATTGCCGGCGCACCGGCTCGAAATCGAAGTGACCGAGAGCATTTTCATGCGGGAAGGCACGGGCGCGGCACAGGTGCTCGACCAGATTATTGCGCTGGGCATCAATCTCTCGCTGGATGACTTTGGCACCGGCTATTCTTCGCTCGGCTATCTGCGCAAAACCCGCTTCACCACGATCAAGGTGGATCGCAGCTTTGTGCAGGGCGCCGCCAAGAAGGTTCCGGAAAGCCTCGCGATCATTCGCGCCGTCGTCGCGATGGCTGACAGCCTAGGCATGGCAACGACCGCAGAGGGCGCCGAGACCGAAGAAGAGGTCAAGATGATCCAGAAGCTGGGTTGCAGCAAGATCCAGGGCTATTATTTCGGTCGCCCGATGATCGCTGCTGATGCGCTAGACCTGTTCAAGGATTATAGTCCCGAACTCGACCAGATTGACGGCCGTGCCGCCTAAGCGGCCCTAGCGGGTCAGCTTCTTCTCGATTCCACGCCACAATTTGGCATAGGCCGCCGCCGCCGGTCCGCGCGCCGCCAGTTCGCCCACCGGAATCTTGAATTGCGTCATTCGCTCGACGTCGCTCGACATCGGAATGGTTGGCCATTTCGGATGTTTGGCCAGCGTGTTCTTGTGAATCGTCCGGCGACGATCGACCATATTATAGACCGGCAATAGCGGCGCATGTTTGCGGCCGGTGGAATCGAGAAACATCTGGACATCTTTCAGCGCGCGTTCCGATAGCGGCGAGGGAATGACCGGTACGATCACGACATCGGCATTGCGCAGCACCTGTTCGCTGGTCTCGGTCAGCCCTGGCGGGCAATCGAGGATGATGCGGTCATAATCCTTGCGCAGCTCGCGCAATATCTTGCCGAGATATTTGCGCTTGTTAATTTCGAAAAACAGCCGATCAAGCCCGCGCAGCGACACATCGGCAGCCAGCAGATCGACATTCTCGATCGTCGTCGGCTTGATCAGTTTCGACGGTTTGATATCGCCGGCGATCATCGCCCGGGCGCGGTCTTTCTTGTGGCGGTCGCCATTGAGCATGAACGAGGCCGCGCCCTGGGGATCGAGATCCCAGACCAGCGTCCGGCGCGCGGATTTGATGGCGCTGTTCCAGGCCAGATTGACGGCGGTGCAGCTTTTGCCGACGCCGCCCTTAAGACTGTAAATTGCAATGACGGCCATGAACGCACCCGGTGGACAGAATAAGGAACCGACCGCCCGCAACTCAGGTGGTCAGAGTATCTCGTGCACCCGATCCTGTGGCCGGCACAACCGTACGCCATTATCGGTTTCGACAAGCGGTCGCTCGATCAAAATCGGTTCGGTCGCCATGGCATCCAGAATCTGGTCCGCCGTGGCACTCGGTTTGGTCAGCCCCAATTCTTCAGCAGGAGACCCGCGCACCCTTAGGCCCTCTTGCGGGGTGATGCCAGCATCGCGGTAGAGCTGTTCCAGCTTGGCACGGCTGGGCGGGTTTTTGAGATATTCTTCCACCGTCACTTCAACGCCAGGGGTTTCCTGAAGAATAGCCAGGGTTTTGCGGGATGTCCCGCATTTGGGGTTGTGCCAGATTGTTGCTTTCATTGTCTTTCTCCATCTTGTGGCCGCGCGATGGCGATCCGGCTGTCGCGCGAATTGTGACCCATAAACACCAGTCGCGATGGCGTTTCAAAGAAAAAATCGCAATTTTTCAATAAGCGATTGCTTGTGAGAACCATTCTCATTAGGGCGCTTGTTGATATTGAGAACGACTCGCATAAAAGGACTGCCTTCATGAAATCCACCCGCGCCACACTCACTCGCCTGCTCTCGGTTGGAACCGCGATGACTATTGCGCTGCAAGCCAGCGTCGCGGTGGCCGCCGAAGACGCGGCCGCGGAAACGGGTTATGATGGCGATGAGATTATCGTGACGGGCGAAAAAGAGGGCTATGTGGCGATCAGCAGCGCCGGTTTGAAAACCGGTACGCCCTTGCTCGACACGCCGCAAACCGTGTCGGCCTTTACCCGTGAGCAGCTCGACGATCAGGCGCTGCAGGATATTGGCGACATTCTGCGCTATACGCCTGGTGCATCCATTGGACAGGGCGAGGGCCATCGCGACCAGATCACCATTCGCGGCCAGAACACGACCGCCGATTTCTTCGTCGATGGCATTCGCGACGATGTGCAATATTTCCGTCCGCTTTATAATATCGAACGGGTCGAAATTCATAAAGGCCCGAATGCGATGATCTTTGGCCGTGGCGGCGGCGGCGGGATCATCAACCGCGTCACCAAGACGCCGCTGGCGGAATCCACTTTTGGTGCGGTCACCGGCAGTGTCGATTCCTTCGGATCCTATTATCTCAGCGGCGATCTCAACGCCAATATCGGGGACAATGCGGCCTTCCGGATCAATGGGCTGTACGAGGATTTCAACAATCACCGCGATTTCTTTGGCGGCGAGCGTTTTGCGATCAATCCCACCATCGCCGGTGAACTGAGCGAGAAAAGCCGGATCCTGTTCTCCTATGAATATGTCGATGATGACCGGGTTGTGGATCGCGGCGTGCCGTCGTTCAATGATCGTCCGGTGACCGGCTTTCGCGATACGTTTTTCGGAATTCCGGGCGTCAACGAAACCACCTTGCAGGCCCATATCGCGAAACTGCGGGTCGAGCATGACTTTAGCGACACGCTGCAATTCAACGCGACCACGCTCTACGGCGATTATGACAAGCTGTATCAGAATATCTTTCCGGTCGGCTCCGATCTCAACGCCAACACGGTGACGCTGGACGGCTATCGCGACACTACCGATCGCGAGAATTTCATCACCCAGGGCAATCTGGTATGGACCGGCGAGACCGGCAGCATCGGGCATACGTTCCTGATCGGTTATGAACTGGGCCAGCAGAAATCGGACAACCGGCGGCAGGATGTCCTGTTTGCCGCCTCGGCTGACGACCGGATCACCATTCCCCTGACCGATCCAATTGCCCGCCCGGCCCTGAGCTTTCCGGTGTTCAACCGCAACCGCCAGTCGGAACTGAATTTCTTCTCGCTCTATATACAGGACCAGATCGCGATCAGCGACAAGTTCGATATTGTTGCCGGTCTGCGCTATGACAGTTTCGACATTGATGTGGTCGACCAGATTGAAGTCGCCGACGGCGCGGCGGATGGCAATGACGGTTTTCTCAGCCGCAAGGATGACAAGCTTTCCCCACGTATCGGCCTGATCTTCAAGCCCCAGGAAAATATCTCGCTTTATGCGAGCTATTCAAAAAGCTTCCTGCCGCGTTCCGGCGACCAGTTCCTGACCTTGAGCCCGACGACGGAAAATCTGGCCCCCGAAAGTTTCGACAATTACGAAATTGGTGCGAAATGGGATATTGCGGAAAATCTCAACTTCACCTTTGCCGTCTTCCGCCTCGATCGCGACAATCAGGCCATCGCGACCGATAATGACGGCAATAGCGCGTTTCAGGGATCCCGCACCGAAGGCTTTGAAGTGCAACTGGTCGGCAGCCCGCTGCCCGGCTGGCAGGTCAATGCCGGCTATAGCTATCTCGACGCCGAAGAAAGCGGCCGTCTCGATGGCGGGGCGTTTGCCAACCGTCGTCTCGGACAGGTGCCGGAGCATATGTTCTCGCTGTGGAACCGCTATGACGTGAACGACCAGCTGGGCTTTGGTGTCGGTATCACCCATCAGTCGAGCCAGTTTGCGCGGACCAACAGCACGGTTCGCGTGCCGTCTTACACCCGCGTGGATGCCGCGCTCTATTATACGGTCAGCGAGCGGTTCAAGGTGCAGCTCAATGTCGAGAACCTGTTTGATGAAACCTATTTCCCATCGGTTCACAACAGCGACAATATCACCACCGGCGAACCAATTAATGGGCGGCTAACGGCGACCTTCAGCTTCTGATCGCGGCTGTCAGGCCTATCCGTGCGATTGCGTCGTCAGCTGTAATCCCACCGCCCCGATCAGGATCATGCTGATGAACAGGAATTGCAGCAGCGCCAGCCGTTCGTCGAAAAACAGCGCGCCGATAATGGTGATTGCGACAATGCCTGCACCGGACCAGATCGCGTAGACCACGCCGACTGGCAGGGTCTTTAGTGCCGGTGCCATGACGAAAAAGCAGGCGGAATAGAGCATGATCGACAGCACGCCCCAATACCATTTGGCGAAGCCGTCGGACAGTTTCAGCAAGGTTGTGGCGATGATTTCGAGCAGGATCGCTGCCGCCAGATAGCCCCAGGCGCTCATATGATCCCCTTTCCTTATTTCTTTTGGGTGAGGGCGGGCACCGCCTTGGCGGCATCTTCCGGGTCGATACCCGGCGGCGGGGCGGCGCTCAGCACATCGTCGCCGCGCGCTACCCGGGCCGCACGCTGCACCGCCTCGCGCACCCGCGGATAGGTTCCGCAGCGGCAGATATTGGTCATCGCGGCTTCGATATCTTCGGTCGTCGGTTTTGGGTTTTTCTTGAGCAGCACGGCCGCAGCCATGATCATGCCGGACTGGCAAAAACCGCATTGCGGGACATTTTCGGCGGCCCAGGCCTGTTGCACCGGATGGCTGCGGTCGCGCGACAGCGCTTCGATGGTGGTAATGAACCGCCCCTCGAGCTCGCCGATCGTCACCAGACAGCTGCGGATCGCTTCGCCATCAATTTCGACCATGCAGGCGCCGCAGTCGCCGGTGCCGCAGCCATATTTTGTGCCGGTCAGATTGGACGCATCGCGCAGCGCCCATAGCAAGGGCGTGTCGGCATCCATGCGATATTCGACCGGCCGGTCATTGACGGTGAACTTGGTCATCCGATCACCCTAGGGGCTGCCGTCTATTCCCGCCAGCTTTTGTCTTCGCGATCAATCAGGCGCACCATCGCATCAAATTCCGGCACCCCCTGCATCGCCGGATCAATCGCGGTTTGCGAGAGATTGTCGAGATGCTTCTGGATCACCGCCTCGCCGATCATGATCGGTTTGCCCATCGCCAGGGTCTGCATCTGGATTTCGCAGGCGCGCTGCAGCACCCAGTGGTTGAGAAACGCTTCTTCCAGCGTCCGGCCCATCACCACCGGGCCATGATTTTCGAGCAGCATCATCCGTTTCTTGCCGAGGCTGGCGAGGAAGCGGGGCCCTTCTTCGGCATGGACGGTCACGCCTTCAAACTTGTGATAGGCGAGCCGCGGCGCCACGGCGGCGGCGTAGAAGTTCACCGGCTGCAACCCGCCCTCGACCGAGGCGACCGCCATGGTGGCGGTGGTGTGGGTGTGGATGATCGCGTGAATATCGGGCAACTCGCGATGAAACAGGCTGTGCTGGGTAAAGCCGGCCTTGTTCACCGGATAGGTCGACCCGTCGAGCGTGTTGCCGTCAATATCGATCTTGACCAGCGTGGACGCGGTCACCTCGCTGAAATGGAGGCCATAAGGATTGATCAGAAAGGCGTCGTCCTCGCCCGGAACCTTGAGCGTGACATGGTTGAAGATCATTTCGTCCCAGCCGAGATGCGCGAAGATCCGGTAGCAGGCGGCCAGTCGCTGGCGCGCTTTCCATTCCTCTTCCGAGCAGCGGGACTGGACGTTAATTGCGGTGGCCATGGGACTCTCCTGATTCGATCCGGTTGCGATTGCGAACCGATATGGCATAGCTTTTCGGGATAATCAAAAGCCATTCCGATCACCGCCCCCGCGCCACGGGTCTGGAAAAGGCCCGGATCCCCGCCCAAAGCGCGGCAAATCGGCCACAGCAAATATGCTGGAAAAGCTTGAAATTGCGTGATGAGCCTGTTAGGCGGCTGACAATTGCGTGAGGGTGATTCCTCGCCAAACCCTTTTTTATGGCTAATCTAGTTTAAGGCCAGCAGATAATATCTCTGGTGTCGTGGCCCTTTTTGCCCCGCGCCGGAACAGAAATTTTGAACGGAGTTACTCAGTCTTATGCAAATCATGGTTCGCGACAATAATGTTGATCAGGCGCTGCGGGCGCTGAAAAAGAAATTGCAGCGCGAAGGCGTTTATCGCGAAATGAAACTCCGCCGGCATTATGAAAAGCCTTCCGAAAAGCGGGCGCGTGAAAAAGCCGCCGCTGTGCGCCGCGCGCGCAAGATGGAGCGCAAGCGGATGGAACGCGACGGCACCATCTAAAGACTGTCTGGCGAAAGACCGCCCGTCGAAAGATTGGCCGGTCTTCGTTTCTGTTCGGCTTTTCCACTGATTGGGGATTATCTATGTCCGTCACCACCGTGCCCATCCGTCCGATCAAGAAAGGGTCGCTGACCAAATTGTGGATCGGCCTGGCGCTGGTCCTGGCGGTCGCTGCGGCGCTTGCTTTTGTGGGCACCCAGAATGCGGTGGAAACCGGAGCGACCAACGAACAGTTTCTTGCCAATAATGGCGACAAAGACGGTGTGATAACGACCGATTCCGGTTTGCAGTATAAAGTGCTCAAGCCCGGTGAAGGCCCGTCCCCGACGGCCACGGATACCGCGTTGGTCAAATATGAAGGCAAGCTGCGCGATGGCAGCATCTTCGATGCCAATGACCAGACACCGATGCCCGTTGGCGGCGTCGTTCCCGGATTTTCCGAAGCGCTGCAGCTGATGCAAAAAGGCGGCGAGTACCGGATCTGGATCCCGTCCGAGCTCGGCTATGGCGCGCAGTCGCCCGGCCCGCAATTGCCGGCCAATAGCGTGCTAATCTTCGACGTTACGCTGATCGACTTTATTTCGGCTGCCCAGATGCAGGAACTGCAGCAGCAGATGCAGCAACAGGGCGGCATTCCTGGCGGTCCGCCACCTGGACGCTAAGCTGCGGCCGGTGGGTCTTCGCCAGGTTCTTTTTCTGACAGTTTTTGGATCGGCCGCTTTGGCCGCCAGCTCCACCGCTGTGGCGCAAACCAGCGCTGCGGCCGATGGCGCGGCGACGGCTGAAGCGCTGTCTGATCTCCGGGTCAAAACCATCAAGCGCGGGCGGGGCGATCGGCCCGCGGCGGATGCGGTGGCGTTGGTCAATCTGCGTATCGCACCGGTAGATGGTGATGGTGATCCTGCAGCCGAATCGGCCCAATGGGCGGTGCTGCCGATCGATCAGGTGCCAATCGGCCTGTCGGCTGCGCTGGCGAAGATGCAGAAAGGCGGTCGCTATCGGTTTACCCTGCCATCTGTTCTGGCATTTGGCGCTTTCCCGCCGCACCCGGATCGGCCAGCCGATGCCGCGCTGGCGTTCGAAGTGACCATGCTCGATTTCCTGCCGCCCGCGACCTATGCACGCACTCTCGCCGGCAAGGCCGGGTCGCAACCGTTGCCGCGGACGGCGCTCACCGCTTCGCTGTTGCACGCGGTCAACCAGGCGGGGGTTCAGCAGACCGCAAGCGGCTTGCGCTACAAGATATTGAAACCGGGCACCGGCCCCCGTCCCGATGCCACCAGCACGACATTGGTCGCCTATGAAGGGCGGCTGCTCAACGGCAATCTGTTCGACAGCAATGCGGAAGCGGCCTTGCCGGTCAACCGGGTGGTGCCGGGCTTTGGCGAGGCGCTGCAATTGATGCAGAAAGGCGGCCATTACCGGATCTGGCTGCCGCCCGAACTGGCCTATGGCGAACGGTCGCCCGGTCCGAATATTCCGGCCAATTCCTGGCTGAGCTTTGACATGCGGCTGCTCGATTTTGTCAGCGCCGAAGAAATGCAGGCGCTGCGCGCGGGCGAAGCCCGGCCATAGCTCTGGCGGCGCGCCTTAACAGCGCCGGAAATCCATGCTAGCGCCGCGCGATCGAAACGATCCTTCTCTTGATTCTGCTCGCCCTGGTGACGGCGGGCCTGGCGCTGACCTTGCGCAGCGATCTGCCCTTTTTGCGCAATCCGGTGCGCCGGACCACGGCCAAAATCGTCCGGCATGACCGCCGCTTCGAGGATGGCGCGCCGGTCTATCGGCCGGTCTTCCTGTTCGCCGATGACCGCGGCACATTTGTCGAGGTCCGCGATGCGGTCTATCTGCCTTTTCCGAAGCCGGTTATTGGCGAGACCGTGCCGATCGTCTATCCGGAAGGCCAACCCCAGCACGCCCGCATCCCCTATCCGGTCTTCCGTGGGCTGCTCTATGCCGCCCTTGGCTATGCCTTTGTCGTGCTGGGGATGGAATTGACCGGGTGGTGGTGAGGCTGTGAAGGCGTGTCTGCGATATCGCGCGGAGTTTTGGTCAATGCCCTGTCATAATCATAGAATCGATCTGCGTTTTGGTGCATTTGGGCAAGCGTGAATCGGCCGCTTCCATATCCCTGTAAAGGCCTTTGCTTTCCTGAGTCAGGGTCATGGTAACGCCGGGCGGAATGTTCTTTTTGAGAGAGTCCATTATATCGGCGCGGGTCTCCGCCCACCATCCAATGACATTTTGTCCAGTGAACCGTTTATAGCTTTTGAGACTCAGAACCGTGAGTCCCCATCGTGATGCGAGCATATTCGAACCGTTTTCGATTCCCGTAACGTCCCTGACTCCAGTGGCATAACAAATGGGCCATTGAAATTTATAGGGATAATATAGCATCTCTTCGTCGACACCCAATTGACGATAATAGTCACGCTCAATTTTCGACAATTTTTCGGCTTCGGGGTGAACCAGCATGGGATCAGTTTTGTGCATGACATAGGATGTCCATGTTGCGTTCTGATGCATCGCGACAAGGGCTCCCGCTTCAATTTCCACGAGCTTTGCTGCCGGCATGATCCATTGGGCGCAGGCGCTGAGACAATAGCGCGACACAATAAGCTTATAGCCTCTCTCCCTGATCAGGGTTCCGATTGCGATGGCCGTTCTGGTATCGCCGCCCTGGCTGGTGATCTTTATGGCACTGATTGAATTTGGCGCTTGTTTGAGTTCAGACAGCAATCGCCCATCAATGGGGCCAACAAAATTAAGCTGACGGGGCGCCAAAATGCCCGGCCCTTCGCAGCCCGACATCAGAAACAGGAACATGAGGAAAAGGACGGGTTTCAAGCGATAGTCCGATAGCCACAAGTTGGCCAATGCATTTATATATAGGGGCAAATACTAGGAAAAGTAATTTCTAAATATACAGAATATCAAATCAAGTTTGATGGCCATATTTTGGGCATAAAACAGCAAACGGTCAAGAACAGGGTTTGATAGTTTAGGCCAATTGTAAAATAGTAATTACAATAATATTATATGCTTCAGTAGATTATTGAGGTTTTTGTATCGGCTTTACGAATCACTTACTCAATTCTGTGAAAATTACCGTTTGACGAAAAGCTGATCGTGCAAACCCGCTTTCCTACAGTTAACCAAATAGGTACATTATCCCTTTTGCTTCGGAAAGGATAATGACGATGACGGATTCCTCCCCCAACCGCCCGTTTGCCGCGATTGCGGATGCGGATGAACTGGCCCGGCCGAGGCCTCGCCATGATGGCTGGTCGCCGGAGCGGCAGGTGTCTTTTCTGGAGGCGCTGGCTCGGACCGGAAATGTCAAGGCGGCGGCGCACTTTGTCGGATTGTCGCGTGAGAGCGCCTATAAGCTGCGGCGACGCCCCGATGGGCGGGCTTTTGCCCGGGCGTGGGATGCCGCGCTGATCCATGCACGGGACGTCTATTGCGATGAGCTGATGGACCGCGGGCTCAACGGCTGGATGGAACCGGTCTGGCATCAGGGCGAGCAGGTCGGCGAGCGCCAGCGCTGGAGCCCGCCGCTGTTTCTGGCCGCGCTCAAGCGGCTGGATGCAAAGGCGGATGATATCGGTCCGGCGGGCAAGCCGGCGCAGGCCGCCGCCGAGCGGTTTGATGATCTGCTGGCCGGGATCGGGCGGGGGAGGATTGTACGGCGTTGCTCGAGGAGATGGATGGAACGGGCGAAAACGCCGCGGAGCATGACGCACCGCGGTCGGAAGCGGACCTGATCGCGGCCCTCGAACGCGCGGCGGCGCTGCGGCAGGTGATGGAAATGGCGCCGGAGGATATTGATGTGTCGGATCTCGATGTGGCGGAGCGGGAGAGCTGGGATGACCTCCAGTGGGAGCGCGCGGCGTGCAGCGGATTGCTCGAGCGCAGCGGAATTTTGGATGATGCTGAAGAGGAGGAGCGTGGTTTAGCGGATGCGCGGGCGGGATCGTGCGGCTGAGCCGGCGAAGGGGTGCGACCGCGCGGCGGGGAAGGGGGTGTGAAATGTGTGAACTTTGAAGGTTGGGTGGCTGGCGGAGGGAGGAGGAGTTTTTATTTGACCTCAAGCGCCGGGCGCGGGCATCCGCCCGCTTGGCTACGCGCCAGTAGGCGCGGCGGCCGGTCGGCCTTGCCTCCGCTGCGCGTCGGTTTGGTGATTTTCTTCGGCGTGAGTGGGTGTTGCGCGCGGGATTCTTTATTGACCTCAAGCGCCGGGCGGCGACATCCGTCGCCTTGGCTACGCGCCAGTAGGCGCGACGGCCGGTCGGCCTTGCCTCCGCTACGCGTCGGTTTGGTGGCCAACGGCCAGGTGGTCTACCGAGCGCAGCGAGGCAAGCGCGACTGCGCGCCCGAGCTTATGTGAGGAAAGCCAAGCGGGCGGATGCCCGCGCCCGGCGCTTGAGGTTAATAAAGACTCCTCCCCGCGCCCGGCGCTTGAGGTCCAACAAAGAATCCTTCTTCCCTACAGCCGCTCCGCCTGGGCCACCGCTTCCGACGCCCGCAGTGCCGACAATATCCGCATCAGATGGTGAACATTATGAACCTCGAGATCGACTTCAAATGTGTGGAACGGCGCATCGCGGTTGGTCATGCGCAGGCGCAGGATATTGGCGTTGTGGAAGCCGAAAATGCCGGCCATTTCGGCCAGCGTGCCGGGCTTGTTGTGGAGCACCACGGCCAGTCTCGCGGCGGCGCCGTCGGTTTCGGTGCCCCAGCTGAGATCGACCCAGTCGGCGTCGATGCCATTGGCCAGGCTGTGACAGTCAATCGTGTGGACCTCGACATTTTCGCCGCTGCGGCGCAGGCCGACAATGCGGTCGCCGGGGACCGGGTGGCAGCATTCGGCGAGGTCGAACGCAACGCCGGGAGTCAGGCCCTTGATCGAGATCGCGCGATCCTGTTCCGGCCATTGGCGATCATCATCATTGTCGTTGACGCTGCCCGGCATCAGCGCTTCCATGACTTCCCGGTCGCTGAGATGGCGGGTGCCGATGGCGATCATCAATTCGTCGGCGTCCGGAATATCAAGCCGTTTCAGCGCCGCCTTCTGGGCCTTCTTGCCGATTTTGCCAGGCAGGCGCTCGACAATCTCGTCATACAGCTTGGCACCGATTTCGATAATCTCGTCACGTTCCTTGTAGCGCACGAACCGGCGGATCGCCGCCCGGGCCTTGCCGGTGATCACGAAGGACAGCCAGCCGGGCTGGGGTTCCTGGCCATTGGATTTGAGAATCTCGACGACATCGCCATTGCCAAGCTGGGTGCGCAGCGGCACGTGGCGGCCGTTTATCTTGGCGCCGACCGCCTGATTGCCAAGATCGGTATGGACGGCATAGGCAAAATCGACGGTCGTCGATCCCTTGGGCAATTGCAGCAAAGTGCCCTTGGGCGTGAACGCAAAAATGCGATCCTGATACATGGCCAGCTTGGTATTCTCGAGCAGCTCTTCGGCGTCTTCGGCATGATCGAGAATTTCGACCAGATCGCGGATCCAGCCGGCCTGGCCATCGGGACCGCTGCCCTGCTTATAGGCCCAGTGCGCGGCCAGCCCATATTCATTATCGCGGTGCATGCGGGTCGAGCGGATCTGGATTTCGACCCGCATATTGTCGCCGTGCATGATGGTTGTGTGGATCGAGCGATAGCCGTTGCGCTTGGGAGTCGAGATATAGTCCTTGAACCGGCCCGGCACCATTTTCCATTTCTCATGAAGAATGCCCAGCGCGCGATAGCATTCGGCGCTGTTGTCGGTGATCACCCGGAACGCCATGATATCGGTCAGCTGTTCGAAACTGACATGGCGTTCCTGCATCTTGCGCCAGATCGAATAGGGATGCTTTTCCCGGCCGCTGACTTCCGCCGCCAGACCGCCGGCCTCGAGGGTCTTCTGCAGCGACTCGGCGATCTTGTCGACCTGGCCATCATCGCCATCCTTGATTGTCTGGAGCCGTCCGGTGATCGTCTCATAGGCTTCGGGCTCGAGATGACGGAAGGCGAGCAGCTGCATTTCGCGCATATATTCATACATGCCGATCCGCTCTGCCAGGGGCGCATAAATATCCATCGTCTCATGGGCAATACGCCGGCGCTTGTCCTCGCTCTTGATGAAGTGCAGCGTCCGCATATTGTGCAGGCGATCGGCGAGTTTGACCAGCAGCACCCTTATGTCATCCGACATTGCGAGCAGGAATTTGCGCAGGTTCTCCGCCGCGCGTTCATTGTCGGTCTGGGCCTCGATTTTCGACAATTTGGTCACGCCATCAACCAGCCGGGCAATATCGGTTCCGAACAGCTTCTCGATTTCCTCGACGCTGGTCAGTGTATCCTCAACCGTGTCGTGCAGCAGCGCGGTGACGATGGTTTGCTGGTCGAGTTTGAGATCGGTCATCAGACCGGCCACTTCAATCGGGTGGCTGAAATAGGGATCGCCGCTGGCGCGTTTCTGGGACCCGTGTTTCTGCACCGAAAACACATAGGCGCGGTTGATCAGATCTTCATCCGCATCCGGGTCATAGCTGCGCACCCGCTCTACAAGTTCATATTGCCTCAGCACCTGCTTTAACTGTCGGGCTTTGGCGTTGGGAGCAACAAAAAAATAGCGCCGAGGGATTGTTCGGGGGACGAACATATCGGCCTCGGCGCCCAAGTAGGACCGGCAGGTTGATCCGCTCCAGAGTTTGGAAGAGCGGATACGGGATTGAGTGGCCGGTCGTGAGAAAAGGTCTGGCGTGCGCTTTAGTCGTTGCACTTGGCCAGGGCTGCGGCGTCCATCGCCTCGCCCTTGTAGGAGAAGGAAGCGATGGGACCGGCCTTGCGCGCAAGTCGGGCACAAACGGTTTTTTGCGAAGATCCGCTCTTGGCGCCTTTGCATTCGGTGCCGGCACAATGGATGACGGTGCCTTTGATGATGAAACGGGAGGCTTCGATCGGTTCTTGCAATTCGGCGGTGTAGACGACCGGTTTGGTGCGCGCTTCTGCGGCACTGGCGGTGAAGATCAATGCGGTGCTGAGCATCGCGGTGAACAGCACGAGGAGGCTGCGAACAGGGCTTTGGGAGAGAAGCATGATAGTCCTTTCAAATTTGGTTTGCAATTTAGGTTGCGAATCAGTACTTAGTTTATTAGGTTTTAAGTTGCAACTAAAAACTTATATTTT
Organism: Parasphingorhabdus sp. W113; assembly: GCF_055693205.1. Classification (NCBI taxonomy): domain Bacteria; kingdom Pseudomonadati; phylum Pseudomonadota; class Alphaproteobacteria; order Sphingomonadales; family Sphingorhabdaceae; genus Parasphingorhabdus; species Parasphingorhabdus sp. W113. The sequence goes on from NZ_CM146328.1 coordinate 313,325, forward strand.
ATTTTTGGCTTTGGTCAAAACTGGGCTAGGATCGCGCTATGGACAAATTAACCGAAAATCTTGCCGAACTCGGATCGGGCTGCAGTCTGCCCATTTCACTCGAAGTCATCGGGGAGCGTTGGTGCTTCATGATCCTGCGGGCCTCGTTTAACGGGGTGAAGCATTTCGAGGATTTCCTCAGCGAGATCGGTATTGCCCGGAACATCCTGGCCAACCGCCTGACGCGGCTGGTCGAAGCCGGCATCATGTCTCGTCGGCCGTGCGATCACGACAAGCGCAAGGTCGAATATCGCCTGACCGACAAGGGCGCCGACCTGCTCGCCGTCATTGTGGCGATCCGGCAATGGGGCGAAAAATGGGAGACCGGCGTGCCGTCCAATCCGGTATTGGCCGACGCGCGTGACCGTCAGCCGATCAGCCGAATCACGCTGCGCGCCCATGATGACCGGGAACTGGGTCTGGATGATCTGTGCTGGATCGAAGAGGAAGAATTGCGCAACCACGAATCGGGCGGCGCCGACTCTGGCGCCGGTGACCGCGGTGACATGGTCGTCCGCCCGCTCAAGGAAATTGGCAGCCCGACGGCGGCCTGAGGCCGGCCGGAATTGGACGTGCGATCCTGTCGTCATGCGCTGTCCTGCGGGGAACAGCACCTGCTATGAGCAGCACGGCAATCCCTGGAGAAACGGGATCAACCTGGCGATCATAGGCTAGTCGGTCACATAGATGCTGTTGATCGGCCGTTCCATGACGCGGCGGACAATCGGCTCGAAAAACTCCAGCGGTGCGCTGTCATAATTGGCATCGAAAGCGGTCTGGTCATATTTGCCGCAGAATTCGGCACAGGCTTCAAAATGCTCATGACCGCGAAACTGCTCGCGCATGTCCCGGTCCTGGCCGAGATAGTGGAAGAAATAATAGCCCTGAAAGATGCCGTGTTTCTCGGTGATCCAGTGCAGTTCCTCGCTGACAAAAGGCTTCAGGATCGCCGCGGCGATATCGGGATGATTAAACGTCCCCAGCGTATCGCCAATATCATGGAGCAACGCCATCACCACATAGTCCTCGGGCTTGCCATCGCGATGGGCGCGGGTCGCGGTTTGCAGGCTGTGTTCCAGGCGATCGACCGGGAACCCGCCATAATCGCCGTCCAATAGCCGCAGATGATCCAGCACGCGATCGGCAACTTTGCCGGCAAAGGGCATGAAATGGCTGCTAATGGCTTGCCAGTCTTCCTGCGTTCCTTCTTCCATAGACGCGAATTTCGCCTGCATTTCGTTCGGGCCACCCATGATGCTATCTCCTTTGGCGCACAGTGATCTGTGCTTTATCCCAAAGAGTTTATGCGATTCTTTCCCAAACGGCAATGGCTCGCTATAGAAGAGCGGATGGCCGTTATGGAAATTCGCCCCCAGCCCTTTTTTGGCAATAAGAACCGCGCATTCTGGAACCTGCAATCCGCGGGTTGGGCGGGTGCGCTGGTGCTCCGTGGTCTGTCCGGCATTGCCAACGGCCTGCCGCTCAGTTTTCTGGTGCCGGTCATCATTTCCACGATTGCCGGTTACTCGATCTCATTGCTGTTGTCGGTCATTTACAAAAACCTGATTCACCGGCGGCCGCTGGTCACCTGGGGCACGACTATTGTCGTCCTGTCGGCCGCCGCCTCGCTGTTCGCCTTTATCGACGCGTGGGTCTATCTCATCCAGAATCGCGGTACCGAAAGCGGGTTTGGGACGCTGTTTCTTGGCGCCCTGTTCCTCGACTTCACCATGCTCGGCGCCTGGTCGGCGCTCTATTATGCGATCAATTTCTTCTTGCGGGTCGAAGAGCAGAATGACCAGTTGCTGCGCCTGGAGACCCAGGCGACCCGCGCGCAGCTCGCCATGCTGCGCTATCAGCTGAACCCGCATTTCCTGTTCAACACACTGAACAGCATTTCGACATTGGTGCTGTTGCGCCAGACCGAACCGGCTAATGCGATGCTGTCGCGATTATCCTCCTTTCTCCGCCACACATTGGTCAATGAAGTGCATAGCCGGGTGACCCTTGCCCAGGAGGTGGAGACGCTTCACCTTTATCTTGATATCGAGAAAATGCGATTCGAAGAGCGCTTGCGGCCCAGCTTCGATATTGATCCGGAAGTGCGGGAATCCCTGCTGCCGTCCCTGCTGCTCCAGCCATTGGTCGAAAATGCGATCAAATATGCCGTGACGCCGATGGAAGAGGGCGCCGATATTGCGGTGTCCGCCCGACTGGAAAATGATATGGTTCGGATAACCGTGGCCGATACCGGTCCCGGACAAAACACGCCGGTGCGAAAAACATCGGATTCCACCGGTGTCGGTTTGGGAAATATTCAGGAGCGATTAAACCAAGCTTATGGAGAAGCACATCAGTTCGAGATTCAATCATCACCCGGAGGCGGTTTTTCCGTAATCATAGCTTTGCCATTTGAAACCAGGGAACAAATTGACAAAGACGCGGCAGCCGACACCAGTTCCGATGATCAGGTCAGAAACGAGAGTATTTTTGGGGAGCATGCATCTGATGGACATCATGACGAGGCCTTGGTTACGGCCCCGGCCATGGTCCCATCGCACCAAAAGGACATTAGCCCATGACGATTAAAACAATTCTGGTCGACGATGAGAAATTGGCGATTCAGGGTCTGCAGATTCGACTGGAGCAATTTGATGATATCGAGATCATCGACACCTGCAGCAACGGCCGCGAAGCGATTCGCAAGATCAAGACCCTGAAGCCGGATCTGGTTTTTCTGGATATTCAGATGCCCGGTTTTGACGGATTTTCGGTGGTCCAGGGGATTATGGAAATCGAACCGCCGCTGTTTATCTTCGTGACCGCCTATGCCGATCATGCGGTGCGGGCTTTTGAGGCCGAGGCGATCGACTATCTGGTCAAGCCGGTCGAAGTCGATCGACTCGCCGACGCGCTCGAACGCGCGCGCAACCGTTTGTCTGAAAAACGCGGCGCGGAAGAAATTGAGAAACTGAAATCCGTGCTGAACGAGGTTGCGCCGGGCGCCATGGCCGATCTCGAAACCGCCGAAGAGCCGGCCGCGGCCAGCCGCTATGAAAAGCTGATCAACGTCAAGGACCGGGGTCAGATATTCCGTGTTGACGTCGATACGATCGAACGGATCGATGCCGCAGGCGATTATATGTGCATCTACACGGCTGACAATTCGCTGATCTTACGCGAAACCATGAAAGATCTCGAGAAACGGCTGGACCCGCGCAATTTCCAGCGCGTGCATCGGTCGACGATCGTCAATCTCAGTCAGGTTCGCGAAGTGAAGCCGCACACCAACGGGGAATGTTTCCTGATTCTGGGGTCCGGCGCACAAGTAAAGGTCAGTCGCAGCTATCGCGATGTTGTGGCCCGGTTTGTCCACTAGGACGGGACCGGGGCCTGGTCCCGCACCAAGTCAGTCGCGTCGCTGGCGGAAAAAGTCCTTCAGCAGCCGGGTTGCCTCGCTTTCGTCGAAACCGGAATAGGTTTCCGGTCGATGATGGCAGGTCGCTTGGTCGAAAAAGCGGACTCCGCTTTCGACAGCACCACCCTTGGGATCCGGCACGGCATAGTAAAGCCGTCTGATCCGGGCATGGGCAATGGCGCCGGCGCACATCGTGCACGGTTCCAGCGTGACCCACAGATCACAATTTTCCAGCCGGTCGCTGCCCAGCATCTGGCAGGCTTCCCGGATCGCCGTGATTTCGGCGTGGGCACTGGGGTCGCGGTCGGTTCGGGTCAGATTATGACCGCTCCCGATGATCGTCTCATCGCGGACAATTACCGCGCCTACCGGGACTTCTCCGGCAATCGCCGCGGTGCGGGCCAGGGCAAGGGCCTGTGGCATATAGGATGTGAAGCGGTCTCCGGTCATCACCCGGCGACTAGCGGGAAGTGATCGAGAAGGCCAGAGCAGCGCCGAAAATCGCACAGCAGCGCTTGACGCGCCGGCTGTTTGCGGTTACTTCGGCTCACTTTCCCACGGGAATCACTCAATTAACTAGATATTGGACTGAACGATGTCGCGGATTTGCGAACTGACAGGTAAAACTCGGCTGGTAGGCAATAATGTGTCTCACGCCAAGAACCGTACGAAGAAAACCTTTTTGCCAAACTTGCAAAATGTCACACTGCTGTCTGATTCTCTCGGCAAAAGCGTCAAGTTGCGGGTTTCCACCCATGGTCTTCGGTCCGTGGAGCATGTCGGCGGGCTCGACAATTGGCTGCTCAAGACGTCGGATGACAAGCTGAGCTTGCGGGCGCGCCGTCTGAAAAAAGAAGTAGCGAAGAAACAGACCGCTGCAGCTTGATTGATCGGCGCTGCTTGGGCAGTGAATTCAATCCTGCAACGTTGAAAAGCCGGGGCTTGCCTCGGCTTTTTCGTTTTGAGCGCGGTCGTCCTTGGGCTTGCGCTTCTGCTTGCCGCCGAGCAGGCGGAACTTCATCAGCAGCGATTCCTGATAGAAATTGAAATTGTCATCGGACGCGATCCAGATAATCGTGTCCGCGCCTTCCTTGGTCACGGCAATGGCTTCCATATTGTCGACCTTGATTGGGGATTCCAGCGTCGCAATCCGCCGCGAAGACCAGATCTTTCCGGCGGTGATATCGTCGAGGTCACCGATCGAAACGATCGCGGAGACGCCATCGAGCGGGGTGAAGCGTCTGTGCAGGAGCAGGGCATCACCATCCGGCAACACTGTGGCATCGGTGATTTTATAGCCTTTGGGCGGGCGGTATCCGAACCGCTTGGGCTTGGCGCCCTTCTCGGCGGGATCGCCGTCAAATAGGAGCGCCTGATAGCTGCGGCCCTTATAAGGCGCGGATTCGGAGAATATCAGAAACCGGTCGGGTGCAGGCTGTCCATCCGAGCCGGCTGTTCCGGGTATCCGCAACATCGCTTCAGCGCCGCCGTTAATCGGCCATTTCTGCATCGCCTTGACCCGATGGACGCTTTCCGTTCGGGCAAAAGAGGGGCCGTAGCGCCACAGGCCATGTTGCCGTTCAAAGCCGACCCAATATTGCCCGGTTTCGGGATTGTGAACAAGCGACTCCGCGTCCCAGTTTTTCCGCGCATATTGGTTTGGTTTGGGCGGACCATCAGGCAATGGCGCAATGAACGGACGCGTGGCCAGATTGTTGGTTTCGTCGAGTGTGAATCCGATCAGCATACCGGCGTCGGTGAGCAGGAAGAACCGATTTTCGGGCATTGCCAACATGGCTGAAATGCCGCCAAAGCCATCATTTTTACTGGTCATTTTCCAGCCCGCCAGAAATTCAAGCCGACCGGTTCGATCCATGGCGGGATCGGCGCTGTTAAAACCGATCGGTACCAGGGTAATATATTGGCTGTCATTCCTTTTTGGAGCCGGACCATGGACATAGGTCACCGGAACCAGGAAAAATATCAGAGAAAGGCAGGCCAATAGTCGGATCACGCAGCCGCCATAACGGATAATGATCGGCAAATATATTCTATTCTGGACGCTCTGTTCAAAGATGCGTTAGAGGTGCGGATAATATTGGCGAAGGGACCGCAATGAAGAAGATTTACCCCGATGCATCCGCTGCGCTGGACGGGCTGCTTTTTGATGGCATGCACCTGTGTGTGGGCGGCTTTGGTCTCTGTGGTATTCCCGAGCGCCTGATCGATGCGTTACAGGAAGCGGGCGTGAAAGAGCTGACCATCGCATCGAACAATGCCGGAATTGACAATCAAGGGCTCGGCAAGCTGTTGCGATCGCGACAGGTCAAAAAGATGATCTCCTCTTATGTCGGGGAGAATAAGGAGTTTGAGCGGCAATATCTGGCGGGCGAACTGGAAGTGGAATTCTGTCCCCAGGGCACTTTGGCGGAACGGTGCCGGGCGGGCGGCGCTGGTATTCCTGGGTTCTACACCAAGACCGGTGTCGGAACCCAAGTGGCCGAGGGCAAGGAGGTCAAGAATTTTGAGGGTCAGGACTATATTCTCGAGCACGGAATTTTTGCCGATGTGTGCCTGATCAAGGGATGGAAGGCGGACAAGGCCGGCAATCTGATATTCCGCAAGACCGCACGCAATTTCAACGCGCCGATGGCAACCGCCGGGAAAGTTTGCGTTGCGGAGGTTGAAGAGATTGTCGAGGTTGGCGAACTGGATCCCGATGCGGTGCACTTGCCCAGCATCTATGTCAAACGACTGATCTGCGGGGCGCCCTATGACAAGCAGATCGAATTTCGCATGACCCGCGAACGGGAGACCGCATCATGAGCTGGACCCGTGACCAAATGGCAGCGCGCGCTGCGCAAGAGCTGCAAGATGGCTATTATGTCAATCTGGGTATCGGCATTCCGACGCTCGTCGCCAATCATATCCCCGATGGCGTGGAGGTGACCCTGCAATCGGAAAACGGCATGCTCGGTATTGGCCCGTTCCCTTATGAAGAGGATATCGACGCGGACCTGATCAACGCCGGCAAGCAGACAATCAGCGAACTCTCGTCCTCAAGCTATTTTGGCAGCGCCGACAGCTTTGCGATGATCCGTGGCGGCCATATTGATCTGACCGTGCTGGGCGCGATGGAAGTGGCGCAAAATGGTGATATTGCCAACTGGATGATTCCGGGAAAGATGATCAAGGGCATGGGTGGCGCCATGGATCTGGTCGCCGGAGTGAAAAAAATCATCGTGGTGATGGACCACTGCGCCAAGGATGGCAGCCCCAAATTCATTCCCGCGTGCACCTTGCCGCTGACCGGGACCAATGTGGTCGATATGATCGTTACCGATCTTGCGGTTTTTCATCGCCCCGATCACGATAGCCCGTTCCGGTTAATCGAACTGGCCCCGGGCGTCAGCGCCGCCGAAGTGGCCGAGAAAACAACCGCCGAATATCAGGTCTAGCCCCGGACCCTTTTCATCCTTTCCGGAACGGAATAGCGGACGCCCAGCGCCATGCGGGCTCTCAGCGTTTCACGTTAGTGGAAAACAACGTGTCGGTGGCGCGGCGTGGCGGCTTTCCAGTGCCCGAAACCTGGATCTTCAGTAATATCCATTTTGGATATACTATGGGAATCAGCGACCGAACAACTAGACCTTCTCACTTTTCTGCTTGCAACTCTATTGTAAAAGACCGTCGAAATTCGGCGTAACAATATTATTTTCTCCTGATAAGCTTGATTTCTGCAGAATTATTTTCCATCAACAATTTATATCCATTTTGGACCTATTACGCAAAAGCAACATGAAATGCCGCTTTGGGCGCACAGATGAAAGCGAGATGAAATGTCGGACGGAACTGAGAATATGGATCAAACGTTGATCGCGCTGACATCACAAATTGTGGTCGCGCATGTGAACAACAACAGCGTTGCGGTGTCGGATCTTCCGCAACTGATCAACAGCGTCCACGGCGCTCTGTCAGGGCTGGCCAGTGAGGCGACAGCCGACGCTCCGCCCGAGCCGGCCGTGCCGATCAGCGAGTCGATCCAGCCGGACCATATTGTTTGTCTGGAAGACGGCAAGAAATTCAAAATGTTGAAACGTCATCTCATGACCCGGTATCAGATGACCCCCGAACAATATCGCGCAAAATGGAACCTGCCGCCCGATTATCCGATGGTATCGCCCAACTATTCCAAGGTCCGCAGCGGCCTGGCCACCAAGATCGGCTTGGGCCTCAAGTAAAACGTCCGATATGGCTCGACGACATTTTCGGTCGTGGCACGTACGAAAGTCGGATAGCCCTGTTCTGTGACCGGCAGCGGGCGCCGGCATTCCCGCGTTATGCGGTGACGTGAGACTGGCCATATCCGGGTGGAAAGTGGCTGAGCGAGCAAGAATTCACTTATTTTTCAATCCATTTAAGTAAATGCACAGTCGTGTACTCTATCTAACTTCACAGTGTTGTGTAATTAGTGTTGCTGATCAACGTCATACACTTTCTATTGTTACAAATGTTATCATATTCCATTGATCTATTGTACATAATATCATCTGGTTGCCCCTGTTACTAATCAGGGAGTCTAATCATGCGGACGATATTCTCGACGAAATTCTCACGCCAGTTCTTCGCCTCCACGGCGCTGGTCACTCTCGCTATCTCGGCCACCACAGCGCAGGCACAGGATGCGGCGGATGACGCGGCATCAGAACAGCAGGAAGAGGCCGACAGCGCTGATTCGGTCATTGTGGTTACCGGCACGCGCATTCAAAATCCGAATGTGTCATCTCCGGTGCCGATTACCAGCGTGGAAATTGACGATCTTATTGCCACCGGGAACGTGTCCCTGGGCGATGCTCTGAACGAACTGCCGGCTTTGCGCTCGACATTCAGTCAGGGCAATTCGACCCGTTTCATCGGGACCGCCGGTCTTAATCTCCTCGATCTGCGAGGTCTCGGCACGTTGCGCACGCTGGTTCTGGTCAATGGTCGCCGCCATGTGACCTCGGTGCCGGGTGATTTCCGGGTCGATACCAACACGATCCCGACCGACCTGGTCGAGCGGGTTGATATCGTCACCGGCGGCAACTCGGCAATTTACGGTGCCGATGCCGTTGCCGGGGTGGTCAACTTCGTGCTCAAGCGCGACTTTGAAGGTATCCGTTTTCGCGCCCAGAGCGGTCTGTCGGATGAAGGGGATCGCGCCTCGTCCTTTGCCAGTCTGACCATGGGGCAGAATTTCGGAGAAGGGCGCGGCAACGTGGCTATCGCGCTCGAATATGCCAAATCCGATCCGTTGTTCAATTCTGATCGCGACGAGATTACCGGCGCCTTTTCCGGCCGACCGCAATTCCAGATTGTCGAGGATCGGATCGGCGAACCCGACACCGGCAACGGCATACCCGACCGGAATTTCATTCGCGGTATCCGCAACAATAATATCTCCGATGGCGGGCTCTATACGTCGAGCTGTCCAACCGCCGTGGATGCTGCGGATCCGACCTTTGCGGCCGTGGAAGCGCGGCGTGCGGTCAATTGTACCGGCTTGTTTGCGGCGGGCGGCGGCAACGAGCTGGGCCGGACCTTTGTGTTCAATCCGAACGGGACACTGATCGCTAACCCGATTGTGACCGACCTGCGGCCCTTTGGCTCCGGCAATGCGGTCGGCGGACTCGGTTCCACCCTCAGGAATACCGGTCTATTGCAGGCAGGCTTGGAGCGCTATGCCGCCAATCTGCTCGCAAGCTACGAAATTTCCGAGGCATTTCGTCCGTTTATCGAAGCCAAATATGTCCGCATAGACGCGCTTCAGGAAGGCCAGCCGACATTTTTCAACAATACGTTCAGTGTCGATAATCCGTATCTCGACGCAGAGACGCGGGCCTTGCTGACCTCGAGCCTGGCGCCGGGTGCGACGCAGTTCCGCGCCTTCCGGTTCAACACCGATCTCGGTGCGCGGGGCGAGGAACATCGGCGGGAAACCTATCGGATCGTCGCGGGTATTGACGGCACGTTCAACGATGACTGGAAATATGAAATCGCTTTCAACTATGGCCGTCTCGACACATTTTACGAGACGCAAGGCAATGTTCTGCTCGCGGAATATTCCAATTCGATCAATGCGGTGCGGAACACGGCCGGGGAGATTGTCTGCGGAATCAATGCCGATGCCGATCCGACCAATGACGACCCGGCTTGTGCGCCAGCCAATTTGTTCGGCGTCGGCAATGTCTCGCAAGCGGCGCGGGACTATTTTGGCTTCACTTCGTCACGCGACGAGAAAGCCGAACAATATAGCGCAACCGCTTATGTCGCCGGTGATTTGTCGCAACTGTTCGAACTGCCGGGCGGTCCGGTGGGTTTCGTGCTGGGCGGTGAATATCGGCGGGACACCGCTTTCTCTAAATTTGACCCGGTCACCGAGAGCGGGGCAACTTTCCTGAACGCTATTTCGGAATTCGATCCCCCGGCAGCCGAAGTCTGGGAAGCCTATGGCGAGCTCAATCTGCCGATTCTCGCTGACGTGCCCTGGGCGGAGGAATTGACCTTCCAGGCTGCGGGCCGGGTATCCGACTATAACAGTGCGGTCGGGACGGTCTTTGCCTATAATCTGTCCGGCACTTACGCACCGACCCGCGATATCCGTTTCCGGGTAGGCTATGCGGAATCAGTGCGAGCGCCGACGTTAAGCGACCAGTTTGATGCCGGGTCGCAGACCTTCGTCAACGGGCTCACCGATCCGTGTAGCGCGGAAAATATTGCCAACAACCCCAACCGCGCCAGCAATTGTGCCGCTGATCCCAACGTGCCGCAGTTCAATCCGGACGGGGTGACGCCGTTCACCAACCTGCCCAATTCCGGTGTCCGGGGTATCAATGCCGGTAATCCGGATATCACAGAGGAAACCGGCGAGAGCTTGACGATTGGAGCCGTGTATCAGCCCAGCTATGCTCCCGGACTGACGATTGCGGTAGATTATTATGATATCACGGTGAAAGATGTCATCTTCACGCTCAACGGGCAGACGATTATCGACCAATGTTATGATAATCCGGGCGGGATCGATAATCCGTTCTGCGCTGCGATCAACCGCCGGCCGGATGGAACCTTTTTTGGTCAATCCGACCGCCGGATCGGCGCTGATATCATCAGCCTGCCGGTCATCGGTGACTCGTTCCGCGCCGGCTCTTTCAACTTTGCCCGTCTGGAGACGTCCGGTGTCGATCTGGACATGTCCTATACCGGCGAGATATTCGACGGCGTTCAGCTGAACACCCGTTTGTTGCTGAGCTATCTCATCAAACGCAATGCGTTTACCGATATCACCCAGCCGGATTTCGCCGATCGGGCGAAAAGCGAACTGGGTGATCCGGCCTGGACCGGGACATTCCGGGTCGGACTGGATTTCGGTGATTTCGATTTCAGCTACGACCTGCGCTATATTGGCAAGCAGACCACGGCGCCGGAATATGAAACGCAAAATGCGTTTAACGGCGACCCGGCCCGCGATCCCGATGCCTATCCGTTCGTTTTCTATCCCGATGTCTTTTATCATGATATCCGCATCGGCCTGGATGTGAACGAGAAGTTCCGCTTCTATGCTGGCGTTGACAATCTGTTCGACCGGCTCCCGCCGTTCGGATTGACCGGGACGGGTCAAGGCAGCGGGATTTTCCCGAATACCGGACGCTTTTTCTACGCCGGGGTTGAAGTAGGCCTCTAAAAGGGTTCCATCACAGCCAAGGACGAAAAATCATATTTAACGTCTATCATGGCCCGCATTATCGTGCATGATGCGGGCCATGATTGCATTGACCATAGACCAGATCTTGCAGCCGGAGCTGACCGAGATCAACCGGCTGCCGATCCGTCCTCCGCTGCGGCCGGAACAGCCAGGCGCTGGCCAGCATCCGGATGAGGTTATCAGCGAAACGCGATTGTCGCTGGATGGAGAGTGGCAGTTTCTGCTGGCCGACCGTCCGGAGGCGGCACCGAACGGGTGGCATGATCGCGCCTTTGATGCGAGCGAATGGCGCGCGATCACCGTCCCCGGCGTCTGGACTTTGCAGGCTACGGGTGATGAACCGATTTACAGCAATTTCCGGATGCCGTTCGGAGACCCGCATGAGCCCCCCGCTGTGCCAGCGGATAATCCGACGGGCCTGTATCGCACCGAATTCCCCTTTGACTCCCATTGGGCGGACCGTGACGTCATCCTGCATGTCGGCGGCTTTGAGAGCGTGGCGCTGATCTGGTGCAATGATCGCTTTATCGGCATGGGCAATGACAGTCGCCTGCCGTCCGAATATGATCTGACCGCGGCGCTGGTCGAAGGCCAGAATCAACTGGCGATCATGGTCATCAAATGGTCGGATGCCAGCTGGATCGAGGATCAGGATCATTGGCGCCATGGCGGATTGCATCGCTCGGTCTTTCTCGAATCCCGGGCCCGGACGCGGATTGATGATCTGGTGGTGGTGGCCGATTATGAAGCCGCGGACGGATCGGGAAGCTTGTCCGTTCGCACGCGGGTCACCGGGCCATCAGAGAACTGGTCGGTTGCGGGTTGGCTCGAAGATGGGGGCGGGCGGAAAATTCTCGATCTCTCTCGTGCATGTGTTGCCCAATTTCCGCATGACGGCACGTTGATGGAGCAGTTGACCACGTCGATTGACTATGGCGGGCATGAAGCAGAACTCAGCGGTTCGGTGCAGTCCGTTCAGCCATGGTCGGCCGAACAGCCGACCCGTTATCGGCTGTGCCTGACGCTGCAAGACGCGGCCGACACAATTACCGAAACGCATCGTCAGTGGGTCGGCTTCAGACGCTCCGAGATCCGCGACCGGCGGCTTTTGATCAATGGTGAGCCGGTGATCATTATCGGCGTCAATCGCCACGATCACCACCCGGTCAACGGCAAGACCGTTAGCCTGGAGGACATGCGCGCGGATCTGGTGGCGATGAAGCGCCACAATATCAATGCGGTGCGGACCGCCCATTATCCGAATGACCATCGCCTGCTCGATCTTGCGGATGAACTCGGCCTGTATGTTGTCGATGAAGCCAATGTCGAATGCCATGCACGGGCCAAGGCGGTATCGAATGATCCGCGCTATCAGAAAGCGATTGTCGATCGCACCCGCCGGATGATCATGCGGGATCGCAATCACCCGTGTATTATCGGCTGGTCGCTGGGCAATGAAGCCGGCCATGGTCCGGCCCATGATGCGGCCGCCGCTCTCGCGCGGCGGCTCGATCCCACGCGGTTCGTCCAATATGAAGGCGCCGTTGCCGACCGGTTCATCAGCTTCTGGAGCGACCCGTCCAGCCTGTCCCGGCAGGCACCGGACCGATCGGAGCGGGTGACCACCGACGTCGTGTGCCCGATGTATCCACCGCTCGATCTGATCGTCAGCTGGGCGCGCTGGGCCGAGGACAGCCAAGCAGATGATCGTCCACTGATCATGTGCGAATATTCCCATGCGATGGGCAATAGCAACGGATCGCTGACCGATTATGTCGATGCCTTTTATGCAGAGCCTGCGCTTGGTGGCGGCTTTGTCTGGGAGTGGCAGGATCATGGTCTTGCGAAGACCGATGACGAGGGCCGTTTCTATTGGGCCTATGGTGGCCATTTTGGTGAACAGCGGCATGATGGCAATTTCTGCTGTGACGGGCTCGTCGGCCCCGATCGGACGCCGCATCCGGGTTTGCGGGAATATATGTGGGCCGCCCGCCCCGTGGTGGTTGCGCAAACCGGAGACGGTCGCTTCACCGTCACCAACCGCAGGCATTTTTCGGGCACGGATGATCTGCTGCTGCGCTGGTCGGTGCAAGCCGATGGCGACACCGTCGAATCCGGTGAAATGGATGTCGCGGTGGCCGCGCAGCACAGCGCTGCGCTGGTCGTGCCTTATCAGACAGAATGGGGGCCGGACGCGGAGATGCATCTGACCACGGAATGGGTGCTCAAAGCAGATAGCGCCTGGGCGGATGCCGGTCATCGCGTGGCCTGGGACCAATTGCCCTTGTCCGCGCCGCCCGCTCGCCCGGCCGCTTCGGCCATATCATCTGATATCGGGGTCCTCCAGGACAGGGCGGTGCAGGTTCGCTGCGACCGCTTTGGCGTGGATGTGGATGGTCAGGGGCGGATTGAACGGGTGATGCTCGACGGCAAGCCAATCATCGATGGTGACGTCACCGCCGCGTTCTGGCGGGCGCCAATCGACAATGACGGGGTGCAGACGCTGGCCGGCGATATCATGCCGAGCTGTCTCGCCGACTGGTTCGCCCATGGATTTGATCGGTTGGCGCTGGAGTCATCGACGGTAAAATATGACGATCAGCCAAACCGGAAGGCTCTCTTGCTGGAGCGGATCTGGTCTGCCGGACTGGGACCGAAGGCAATTCACCGATCCCGCTGGGACATCACCGAAAATGGCTTGGCGGTGGATGAGGAGCTGATCATTCCTGACCAGTGGACGGATATGCCCCGTGTCGGGATCCGTTTTGCCGTGCCAGCCGGTTTTGAACAGCTGGAATGGATCGGCTTGGGTCCGGATGAAAGCTATGCCGACCGCTATCAGGCGCAGCTGATGGGGCGCTGGGCGTCCACGGTAAATGCGCAATATCATCCTTATTGTTTCCCGCAGGAACATGGCGCGCATCATGCGACCCGACGCTTCAGCCTGCGCGACAACGATGGCCGGGGGTTCGTGATTGACTTGCCCCGGCCGCTCAGTTTCTCGGCACGCCATCATCATGATGCGGATCTGACGGCTGCAACAACGCTGGCTGATCTTGTCCGACAGGATTCTGACCGAAGTGCATATCGACGCGGCGCTGCGCGGGGTGGGGACCGGTGCTTGCGGGCCGGATGCGCTGCCGCCCTATCGGGTTGGACCAGGCGCCTATCGCTTTTCCTGGCTGTTGCAAGCGGTCGATGCTGATGGATAACCGGCGGATCTTTGAATTTCTGCACCACCGCCTCGGACAGGGGCAAGATTGCGTGCTGATCACCGTTGTTGCTGTCGAAGGGTCGTCGATGCGCAACCCTGGTGCCCATATGGCGGTTGGCGCGGATGGTCATTTTCGCGGGTCCTTGTCTGGCGGCTGCATTGAAAATGCGGTGGTTGCGGAAGCGCAAGCCGCGCTGGCGGAAGGCCGGCCCAGGATCACCCGCTTTGGATCCGGATCACCTTATATGGACATCCGATTACCTTGCGGCGGTGGTCTTGACGTGCATTTTCAGCCGTTGACCGGATCGGACAAGGCGATCGAACCCGTGGCCGCTTGCGTCGATTCCATTCACCGGCGTCTGCCATTCTCCCTACGCTTGCCGATGGCGAAGGGGGTTGCAACCTTTCTGCCTGAATGGCGAGAAACGGCGCTGGATCCGGCCAGCGGGACGATTCATGTCGGTCATTGGCCCGTGCCAAAACTGGTGGTTGTCGGCCATGGCGCCGCGGTTCCGGCCTTGTGTCGATTGGGCAGGACAATGGATATGGATATTGATGTCCTGACCTCTGACCAGCGGGTGCTCGACGATCTGGAAGACGAGCGGATTGTCGCCCGATTGTTACGCACACCGCAGGATATTCGAGGCTTAGCCGGCGATCCGTGGACGGCTTTCATTTTTCTCTTTCACGACCATGATTGGGAAGGCCCGCTCATGGCGGCGGCTCTGCACCAGGCGCATTTCTATTGCGGAGCGATGGGCGGCAGAACCGCGCATCAGCACCGCCTGGAAAAATTGGCAACGCTGCACATATCGACGGCCCAAGCGCAGAGCATCAAGGCGCCCATCGGATTGTTTCATTCGAGCAGAGACCCGGAAAGTCTTGCACTTTCAACCCTGGCCGAGGTTGTCGCGGCCTATCATGAGGCGGATTTCCGGGCATCGGCGATCGCGTCGCCGCGGACAAAATCCGACTAAAGTCTAATTGCTGCATCACCCGGTATAGTTTTACAAGGCAACGAGTTAATTATGTTACATTGTGAGGCGAAAACGGTTCTGGTTATTGCCAAACCGAAAAAGCATGGATGTTTGGACACGCGCGAAAACGCCGCGCCAAACCAATTGCCGCCTCATCGGATGACAACGGGATGCAAATATGCTTTTTGGCTTGGACGGTCTCATATTTTACGGGCTCACTTCGGTCTTTTCGGTGCCCGTGGCGGCGCCAGCTCAAGCTCCAGCCGCTGTCCAACGCGCCAATAGGACCGGCCCTAACATCGGCGCCCCCCATATTGGCGCCCCCCATATTGGCGATCGCCAAATTAATGCCGATCCGCGATTCAATGTCGGTGCGCGCGGGATCCTCACCGTCCTGCCACGGGCAGTGAACAGAGCGGCGGTCCACTCATCTTTCCGCGTTGGACAAATCCCTGACCGGAAGGGGGCGAGAGTCAATGCTGACGGTAGTGCCACACTCACTGCAACGCGGGTCGCTCTTGCCGTTCTCGCAATTGCGAGAACGGCAAGAATGTCAGCATTGGCTTCTCATCCCGGGCGACTGGCACGCCGGACCCGGAGGCGATGATTTCCGATATGGCTTCTCTTTTATCGAGTTCAATCCTCACCGCACGCGGATTGAAGATTGGCGGCAATGTAGATCCGACAGCGGAGAGTATATCGCTGGCGGGGACGATTGTCGCCAATTCGGCTTCGGCTCGAAACCAGCACATGTGTCGCCCGACTGCCCGATGCCCGGATTGGAATGCTCTCAAGGAATTGGGTTCCTCCGTTGCGCATTGAGTGGCCTGATGTTCGCTTCTGATATGCCGCCAGAGCCCTTCTTTTCAGGCGGCTTGTCCGGTTGATCTTCCGGTTCCGGTTTTGGACCATTTTTGTTGACCGGTGATCTTTTTGCGATGAGCGATCCGTTTTTCAGTCTCGAACCTCTTCCCGGTGGGGTTCGTCACGCACCGGCAGGCCCCCCCGTCTGCCGGTGCATTCTTTTCAATAATCGGTTTGCGGGCCCTGTCGATCTGCGGATGATCGGGCGGGCATTTTTCGTTCTTACAGGCTGATTTCCAGCGGCTTTCTTGATTTCCACTCCCCCGGGTGAAGTCAGGAAAGTCTCTTGATGCGCTCCGGTTGCTGACCGATTGCGCGCTGAGATCAATGACCACCGACCAGGCTGCCGCATCATAAACATCTTGGTCGAGAGGCAATCCGTTGCGCAAACAATAGACGATGCGCCACAGCATCACGAAATCCAGCCCGCCATGCTCCTCTTGTTCCGCCGTCAGGGACAGCAGCTTCGTCCAGATCGGGTGATCATAGGCGCGATACCATTCAGCCATATCCTGATCCCAATGATGAAACCCATCGATCGCTTCGGGCGCAAGCGGGTTGTTTTCCAGAGCAATCCGGTTGGGATAGCCTGAAAACACGCCATTGGTGCCCTGGATCAGATTATGTCTGGTATAGGGCCGAGGCGTGGTGGTGTCATATTGCAACATGATCGTCCGGCCACGGACGGTGCGAATGATGCTGGTGTTGATATCACCGCAAATCGGTTCCAATGTCTTGTGCGGATTGGCGTCGTGCAATTCGCGGGCGGCATATTGGGCGCGGCCAAGCGCGGCCGAGCTCATCGAGCTGATATAGTCGAACCGATCGCCGCGGTTGATATCCATATATTGCGCAATTGGTCCCAGTCCGTGGGTCGGATAGAGGTTGGCATTGCGTTTGCTGTGCCACTCGGTACGCCAGGATCCGGTGCCGGAATCAACATCCTTCATTTGCCAGCGCAGGTCATGGATATAGGCTGCTTCACCGTGGAGCAGCGTGCCGATGACGTCCGCCCGGACCATGTTCAGAGCCATCATTTCTTCGCGCCCGTAGCAGATATTTTCCAGCATCATGCAATTGACCTGATGCCGTTCGGCGGCTTCCACCAGCTGCCAGCATTCATCGCTGTCGAGCGCGGCGGGTACCTCCACAAAAGTCTGAACGCCAGCCGCCATGGCGGCCAGTGCCATCGGCACGTGCCAGCGCCAGGGTGTTGCGATAATCACCGCGTCCAGTTCAGCGGATTCGAGCATGGTGCGAAACGCGGTTGGACTCTCTCCATAAAGAGCGGGTTTCTGGCGGTGATCATCCGGATCAGCGGCGGCCACCAGCGCTTGGGCACCGGCCGCCAAGGCCTGGTCGTCAATATCGCACAGCGCGACTATATCCGCACCATCCACCCCGATCAGCAGGTCGAGCAGCTTTTTCCCCCGCCGACCAACGCCAATCACCCCGAATCTGACGCGGTCCAGTTTGGGAATGACCAGACCGGCAACCGATGATCCGCGGCGGGCGATGATCTCTCCGCTGGTGTCAGCGATCGGGCGGGCGAGGGCGACATTGGCAGCACCCGCCAGCGACAGCGAAAGAAACGTGCGACGATTGGTAGTGATCATGAGACTGTCCTTTGGCCGATCCTGTGACCGGAAAACACGCGCCAGGGCCGGTCGGCGGCGAAGGAAGGGGGAGATCGATCGGGCGCATGCTAAAGCGGCTTTCCGCAAAAGCCCGAGGCGACAGGATCCTGACCGGCGATCAGACCGCCATCGACCGGGATGATGGCACCGTTCAGACTGCTCGGGGCCTTGGTCAGCAGGAATGCAACCAGATCGGCTATGTCGGTCGGTTCGGAAACCCGGCGGGACGGATACCATTGCATCGCCTCTGCGATAATGTCCGGTTTCTGCAGGGCCCGCTGAGCCCAGGCCTTGGTGTTGACAGTGCCCGGGCAGATCGCGTTGGCGCGGATATTATGCTGTCCGAGTTCCACTGCCGCGAAACGGGTGAGATGGATCAAGCCGGCCTTGGCCACGCTATATCCGGGATGACCAAAAATGCCGAGCCCGTTGGCAGAGGCGATGTTGATAATCGCGCCCTTGGCATTGTCGATCATGATCGGCATGACCGCCTTGATGCACCGCCAGGCCCCGGTCAGATTCAACGCGATGTCGTGGGTCCATTGGTCTTCCGAAGTCGTTTTCAGATTATGGGCCGAAATCGCGCCGGCATTGTTGATCAGCGCCGTGACATCACCCAGTTGCCGGGCGATAGTAGCGAAGGCCTTGTCGACCGACTGCGGATCGCACACATCCAGTTCCATGGCATGATATCGGTCCGGATCCGCCAACTGACGGCGGCGATCGTGCAAACCGGCAATGTCAATATCGGTAGCCGCGACATGAAAGCCACTGGCGAGCAATTGGCAGGCGATTGCATGTCCGATATCGCCGGCAGCACCGGTGATCGCGGCAATTGATCTGGTCATCGCGCTTCCCTCCCTTGGTTTCGTGATCGGCGCGCCACAGGCTCAGCGGTCAAGGCGCTGCCAGCATCGGTAACACAGGTATCCGCAAGATATTCCGACGATCGCGAACAATCCTGCCCAGGCAAAATAGCCCATGATCAGCAGTCCGGTTCCGATCAGAAAGCTGTAAATTGCGGCACAGGAATATAGCACATTCAACAAGGCATACCGAGTGGTCATGTCGCCCCAGCGGCCAATAATCTGATCGGAATTCTGCCGTTTGGTCCGGTTCCATCCCGGACCTGGTGGCCGCACCTGATTGTAAAAGCGCACCAGCGTGCGCGCGTCGGTCCGTGGCGTGATCAATGTGACGATGATCCAGCCGGCGGTCGTAATGGCAACCGCCAGACAGAGTTTTTCCCAACTTTCCAGATCGGGGAAATCACCGGTTTGCAAGGCAAGGCTGGCGAGAAACGAAATGACCATGGCGGAAATCTCGCTCCACACGTTGATGCGATCCCAGTACCAGCGCAACAGAAAGAGCAGACCGGTTCCCGCGCCGATCGACAGCAGGATATTGAAGGCCTGCAGCGCGTTGCTGAGCTGCAGCGCCAGAAAGCTGGCGAGGACCATCAGCGCCGCCATGATGATCCGGCCAAACCGGATCAGCTCTTTCTCGGACGCGTCGGGCTTGATGAAACGGCGATAAATATCGTTGGAGAAATAGGAAGAGGCGAGGTTCAGGCTGGTCGAAATGGTCGACATATAGGCGGCGAGCAACGACGCCATGACAAGACCAAGCCAACCGGCGGGCAAAAATGTCAGCATCGCCGGATAGGAGAGATCGTGACCGATGACATGGTCATCCACGTCAGGAAAGGCGGCCCGCAGGCTGTCGAGGTCGGGGAAGATGATGAGCGATGCCAGCGCCACCAATATCCAGGGCCAGGGCCGAACGGCAAAATGGACGAAATTGAAAAACAGCACCGCGCCGAGGGCATGATCCTGGCTTTTGGCCGCCAGCATGCGCTGGGCGACATAACCGCCGCCGCCGGGTTCTGCCCCGGGATACCAGACGCTCCACCACTGCACCAGCAACGGCACCAGAAACAGCGGTACAAATGCATTGAGGTTGCCCGGGCTGGGCAGGATAGCTGATTTGGACTGGACGACGTCATTTTCGAATAGTTTTTCCAGCCCGCCGACACTGGGGTGATTGACCGCAAAATAGGCCGCGGCGATCGCGCCGATCATCGCGAACAGAAACAGAAAGAGGTCGGTATAGATGACCCCGCGCAGGCCCCCGATAATCGAGAACAGCAAGGTTGTGCTGCCGGCGATCAGGACGATCAGAGCGGGAGACAGACCCAGTAATATCGAACCGAATTTGATCGCCGCCAATGTCACTGCCGCCATGATCAGGACATTGAAGATCAAGCCCAGATAGACCGCCCGGAATATGCGCAGAAAAGCCGCCCAGCGGCCGCTATAGCGCAGCTCGTAAAAGCCAATGTCGGTCTCGACGCCGGACCGATGCCACAGCTTGGCGAAAAAAAAGGTCGTGACCATCCCGGTGACCAGAAACGCCCACCAAGTCCAGTTGCCCGAAACGCCGTGCGTCCGGGTAATGTCGGCCACCAGATTGGGCGTATCGGTGGAAAAGGTTGTCGCCACCATGGACAGGCCCAGCAGCCACCATCGCATGGATCGCCCGGACAGGAAAAACTCGCTCGACGACCGGGCAGACTGTCTGCTGACAATCAGGCTGATCATTATCGAGATGAGCAGGACGGACGCAATTATCGTCCAGTCCAGAGCAGTCAGCAGCATGAGAAACCTCTCATTATCTAACAAAATTACATATAGCACCGAATTCAGGCCGCGAGCAAGATTCGAATTCCATTACATTGATGTGCAAGGTAAATTTTCGTAGATGACAGAGAATAGTACATAAAAACAATGGATTAAAAGGAATCAAATGCCCTTCTTCGTCATGATCCGACGATCGGCGGATAGTCCCTGTTGCTCCGTTTGCCGCATAATGTCGAAAATTGCGTTGCAAAAATACATGCTACGTGCATTTATATGAAACAAAATTAGACATTCGTCTTAGATGGAGTCGCTATGTGGTCGCATTCTCAGAATCCGCTTGTGATCGAAGCGTTGCGCTTTGATGCGGTGATTGTGCCCGCTCATGAGGGCGCGATTGATTCTGATGATTTGCATAAGCCCCTGCATATGCTGCCTTCCCAGGGCAAGGATGGCTGGAGCATGCAATTTGACGTCCTGCCCAAGCTCATCCTGCGCTTGCGCCTGTCCAACGGGATTGAGGGACTAGGGGAATTTTACCGGGATCATGACGCCCAGACCATTTATCACATCGCCGGAGACCTGATCGGTCGTGATCTGCATCAGCTGTCGCTCCAGAATTTGCCGATTCCGCTGTGCCGCGAATATGATGGCTTCGAATGTGCCATTTGGGATGCCTATGCCAAGTCCCTGAACATTCCCCTGCATGTCCTGCTTGGCGGCAAGGTCCGGGATTCCGTCCGGGTTGGTTCGTGGTCCAGCCATCGCAAAGTGGAAGAGGTCGGTCCGCTGGCTGCCCGCTTTGCCAGTCAGGGCTATGGCTGCATAAAGTTCAAATGTGATCTCGAGGATGATGTCGTCCGATGGTGCGCCGCGATCAAGCAGGCGGCGCCCGACATGCTGGTTATCCTCGATCCCAATCAACGGTGGGGCAATGCCGGCGAAGCCCGCCGCTTGCTCAAGAAACTGTCGGAAATCGGTAATATTCTGGCGATCGAAGACCCGCTGCCGAAATGGATGTGGCAGGACTATGGGCGGCTTCGGCACTTTTCCGATATCCGGATTGTCCAGCATATCTCGCTTCCCTATGTGTCGCAGGGACAACGCGTGCATGATACGATAAACTGCCTGACCCACGGCAGCGTCGACGGGTTCAATGTCAATGGCGGATTGTCCAAGTTTCGTCAGATCGACAGCATTGTGAACGCGCACGGCCTTTATTGTTGGCACGGTTCGGAAATTGATCTCGGCGTGCTCGAGGCGCTCTATCTGCATCAGAGCGTGGCGGCGCAAAGCTGCGTTTGGCCGAGCGACATTTTCGGGCGGATGATTCGGTCCCATGATCTGCTCGAAACGCCCATCCGGATTGACCCGCCCTTCGCCCATCTTCCCGACAATGGTCCAGGCCTCGGGGTTGTGCTGGATGAAGCCGCGGTGGAGAAACATCGGGTCGAGCATTTCGAGTTTGAATGATGAGCACCGAACCCTCTTATGATCGCAATCCGTTTGCCGATGCCGATGATGGCGATCGCGCGCAGCTGTGGAATATGCTGGTCCGCAGAGATATTGACGCCTTTGTGCAGGCCGATTGGGATCGCGTGGCCGGAGATTTCATTGCCAGCGGCTTTTTTGGCGTTTCGGGGGAGGCCAATCCCACGAGCCCAACCACGACCACAAACCCGGCCGGCTGGACGCCTGCCTTTCCCGATTTGCCCGCTTATCAGGTCGAGTGGTTGCGCCAGGCCCGGGACGTGCAGCAACGGACGGACCCTGAGACCGTTCGTGCAGCCTTGTTTCACGCCAGTGCGCTGCGGGCTATTGCGATCCAGGATTCTCTGGCGGTTGTGCAAAAATATTTTGACGGCCATTTGCCGTTGGCCAATGGACAGCGAGAGCGGCTGCATTGGCGAACGGTCTATTTTTGTCGCAGGATCGATGGCGCCTGGAAAATCGCTGCTTTCATCGGTTATCTGGACCATGAGGCTGGATGAATGGCTTTCGGCACGCGCGCTTTCTGTCAGAATATAGAGGTTCCTGTCTCGGTGGAGCGACTCGATGTACTGGGCTGATCTGACCAGCAGCGCGCTCGATGCGCTGGATCCCACGATTCCGGTGGTTCTCAATCTGGCCGCGATCGAACAGCATGGCCCCGGTCTGCCGCTCGACACGGACAGTCTGATCGGCCGCGAATTTCTGAATATGGCGAATCAACGGGCGGACGAAGCGTTGCTGATCTTGCCCCAGCTGGCGGTCGGGTGCTCGGCGCATCATATGGATTTTCCCGGAACCCTGACCGTTTCGCATGAAAGCCTCCGGGCCTATGTCAGCGATATTGCCGGATCGGTTTTTCGTCACGGATTTCACAATTTGGTGCTGTTCAACAGCCATGGCGGCAATTTGGCGATTGGACAGGTTCTGCTCGAGCAGCTGGGCAGCGCTTATCCAGCGCATAATATTTTTCTTCTCACATGGTGGCAGATTGTGGCCGATCAACTCGCCGTGGTTCAGCAATCCGGTTTCGGGGGCGTTGGTCATGCCTGTGAATTTGAAACTTCTCTTGTCGCCTATTTCCGTCCCGACCTGGTCCGGAAGGAGGATATCGTTGCGGCTGCGCCAACGCCGACATTTCTGTGGGCAGAAGCGGACATGCTCCATGCGCCCCAGGGCACCTATTACCGTTCTGTCCGTGCCATGTCGGGCGGCACCGGAATTGTCGGGGCGCCGCAATTTGCGTCTTCCGAAAAGGGAGCAGACATCACGGATATTGTGGTTTCGCGGTTGATCGAGATGCTGCGCGATATCCGATCCAGGTCACCGCAATAGCCACCACATAGTTGTAAAGAAGTTACAGCATTGATGCTTGATATTGTCCGGCGGTTGGTACAGCATAAGCTCCTGTTTTCCGGTGTACAAAAGGCGCAGATGAAATTGCGCTACATCTGACATGTCCATTTTTCGTTCTTTACAGGATAGGTGAGAGTTGATGAAGAGCAGCAAGGCCAGTGCGATCGGATCGCGGCTTGGGGTGGTCATGAAGGTGCAATCGCATCTCGACACGTTGAGCCAGGCGGAACATAAAATCGGTCAGTTGCTGCTCAAGGACCCGCAACGATTTTCGCAGATGAATGTCCGCGATATTGCAAAGAAGGTGAAGATCAGCGAGCCGACGGTCATCCGCTTTTGCCGCAATGTCGGCTATGACGGATTCAAGGATCTCAAATTTCAACTGATCCAGGACATGGCGGTCCTGCAAGCCAATATCGACGCGCAAACGGCGGGCGAGAAGAATTCGCAGATTAATACGAGCGAAGGCGAAGATAGCGTCAACACGCTCAAACATACCTATTTATGTGCTGTGGACGCGCTGGACAGCGCCATGTCCTCGATCGACGCCGGCGAGATTTCCGCCTCGGCCAAGCAAATCGCCAAAGCCAAGCAGGTCGCGATATATGGACTGGGCGGCAGCTCCTCTGTCATGGCGATGGAAATGCATAACCGCCTGTTCCGGCTGGGGATTACCAGTGTGCCCTATACGGACAGCTATATGCAACGCATGTCAGCCGCAACCTTGGACAAGGGCGATGTGGCTCTGTTCCTATCCTCCACAGGCCGGCCACGCGCCTTGCTCGATAGCGTGGAACTGGCCAAATATTACGGCGCATTCTGCATCGGGATCGCCCCGCGAAACAGCGCGCTGGCCAAGGATATGGATGTCTGCCTGCATGTCGAATTGTCGCAGTCCGGTGTGTACCAGTTTCAGCCCAATCCGATGCGCTTTGCCCAATTGCTGACGATCGATGCGCTGGCCTTCAAGGTCGCGGTGGAGCGCGGGGAGGCGGCTGCGGAACAACTGAAACGCACGCGGGCCAGCGTTGCCACGCTGCACGGGATTTTGCCGCAGCAGCCTATCGGAGACTGACGCATTGAGAACTGAAGCACGGGCGCGCTGCGGCTTCCCGTCTGCCGGCCAATAACGGATCGCAAACGTCTTGCGCCGTCCGCCACGGGGCGGGTTGGCGGTTTGCGGAAATAAAAAATATAACATAATTAGATAGTAATGTAGCAAGCTTAGATTTGTGCTGGACTTTTCGGCACCTTCTGATCACAAAGTTGCGGGGGACTTGTCGGGAAAGACCATCATCGAGGCTGTTCCGGCAGGCAGAAGCATCACTGACACTCTAGAGAATCTTGAGGGACTGATGATATATTCCACCGCCCAACTGCCGATGCGCATCCTGTTTGGCGCCGCGCTGTACGCTGGCGCAATCGGATGTCCGGCAAAGGCTCAAAGCGCGCAGGAATCCTCGCCAGAATCGGAGGATCAACAGCCGCTTTATGGCGATGACGATGATGGCGTTATCATCATCGTGACCGGGGTTCGCGCGGGCCTGATCCGCGGTGTGGAACAGAAGCGCGCGGCGGTTGGCGTCGTCGACGCGATTTCGGCGGAAGATATCGGGAAATTTCCGGACCTTAATCTCTCCGAGTCGCTCCAGCGGGTGCCGGGTGTCACATTGAACCGCGGCAGTGGCGGGGAAGGGCAGGCGATCAACCTGCGTGGTCTCGGCCCGGATTTCACCCGGGTTGAAATTAACGGAGTCACGGCCCCGAGCAACGGCACAACCGACATTTTCGGCCTATCGGGGGGCGGGCGCGGGTTCAATTTCGAGATCCTGCCATCCGAACTTTTTACCAATGCCGCCGTGTTCAAGACAGCGAGAGCCCAAGATGTTGAAGGCGGTCTCGCGGGTATTGTCCGTTTGGAGACGGCCAAGCCGCTGGACTATAGTAACTTCAAATTCACAGCGTCGGCGCAGGCTGACTATAGCCAGAATGCGCGCGATCTTGGTGGCCGGGCGGCGGTCTTCGCGAGCTATAATTTCGATGACCGGATGGGTGTGGCCGCATCGCTCGTCTACACGCGCTCACAATTCCAAACCAGCCGCACCGGCGGCTTCAACGTTCGGCCGCTGGCCCAGATCCTGACACCGGCGGCGGCCGCGCTGGCGACGCCGGAGCAATTGGCAGCGCAGGCCACGAATATTCAGCATTACCTGCATGATTTTCAGGACCGGGAGACACTGAGCGGCAGCGGCACCTTCCAGTTTCGCCCGACGGACGCGTTGCTGATCACGGTCACGGGTCTCTATTCCCAACTGGATGCCACCCGTTTGTTCACCCGAGCCGATGCCCCGTCGGAAGGCAATGTCGCCGGTTTTTCCGATCTGGTGATCGAAGACGGGCTGATTGCCGCCGGGACGTTCAGCGGCGTCCAGCAACGCCTGGGTATCAACGACAATTCTTCGAAAGATAAGCTCTACCAGTTTACTGCCGGACTGGACTGGATGCCGGACGACAATTGGACGATCTCGCCCTTTGTCGGATATACCAAGCGCGACATTAAGCGGGTTGGCAATCTGCTATCGATGCGCCGCGCTGATCTGACCACCGGAGCCTTTGTCGATGCCGACGTGTCCTATATCTACCGCGGCGATTTCGTCGACTGGACGACGACGGGCACCGATTTTTCAGCCAATCCAGAAGAATTTTTGCTCAATGTCTTCCTGTTGCGACCGTCGACCGACACCGACAGCGATTGGCAATCGCGCCTGGATGTCGAGCGGAGATTTGATGACAGCGCGCTCCGTGTGATCAATTTTGGGGTGCGCTATGCGAACCGTGAAATTGCCCGGACCGGTGCCGACACGCGGGTGACCGCACTCCCCGGATTTGATCGCCGATTGCTGCCCAGCGTTGCCGATGCCGCGGTCACGCTCGACCCTTTTGATATTAATGGCGCGCCCGCTTCGGTGCCTGGGTCGCTGATCAGCGCTGATCCTGCCCGGTTGCTGGCTTTGTATCTCCCCAATGGAATCGGCGGAGAGCCGGTCACCGGAGCCGCCATTGTTCCGCGTCCGCTGGTCACCGCGCAGCGCAGCTTTGACGTGCAGGAAGAGACCGTCAACGGGTACGGAGAAGTCACATTTGAGGTGGATCGCTTCATCCTGAATGCCGGGGTTCGCTATTTGCGGACCAGGCAGATTTCGCGCGGGTCGCAAATTACCAATGGGGTGGTCTCGCCGATTCAGTTTACCAGCCGCTACTCGGCTTTCCTGCCAAGCATCAGCGCGCGCTATGAGCTGCTCGACGATTTCATCTTGCGCGCGGCCTTTTCGCGGAGCTTGACGCGGGCCGGCCTTGGTGACCTGGCACCCACCGAAACGATCAACGGCATCGATGAAGGGGGTGGCGACGGAACCCAGGGCAATCCCGATCTGGAGCCGTTTACCTCTGACAATATCGATGTCGGAATCGAATATTATTTTGGCGCAGAAGGCTATGTCGCGTTCAACGCTTTTTACAAGAAACTCGACGGTATTATCGATACCGAATCCTTTACTGAACTCCGAACTTTTCCGCGGCAATCGGACAATGTCCTGGTCACGGCCCCGATTGTTTTTACGCGACCGGCCAATGGCGCATCGGCGACGATCAAGGGCTTCGAACTCGCCGGACAATTGCCATTCTCGATATTCACCGATGTCCCGATTCTACGCGATTTCGGTCTTTTCGCTAATTATACCTATGCCGATAGCAGCGCTGATTTTAACGCGGTGGATGATGTCCGCAGCACTGGACTGCCGGGATTGTCGCGAGATAGCGTCAATGCTGCGCTCTATTTTGACAACGGGACGATCGATGCGCGGCTGGCCTATGCCTGGCGTGGCGACTTTCTGCAGGCATTCTCGGGATCCTTCGGCGTGCCGCGATTTCAGGAGCCGTTCGGTCAACTGGATTTTTCGGCCAATATCAACCTGCTCGACAATGTCAGTGTGCAGTTTCAGGCTTTGAACATCAACAGGGAACAGACGGTGTTGACCAGTTCGGTGTTGCGCGCGCCGAATGCGGTGACCCAGAATGACCGTCGTTTTCTGTTCGGAATTCGGATTACACACTGATCCATCGGATCATCCGGCCATCCGACTGGTGGCCATGCCCGCGATGATGCGCTTGCCAAAACCGATGGTCCCATCCATTGTTCCCGGTCTCAAGGGACCGCCAACGGAGCATATTATGGCCGATCTACAGACCTCTTATAGTGCCGCCGGTTTCGGTGGCGAGATTGGCTTTGGCGCCAAACCTGCGGTTATCCTGATCGATGTGGCCAAGGCTTATATTGATCCCGATGCGCCGCTCTATGTCGGGTCGGAAGACGCGTTTCAGGCGATGATCGCGCTCGATGCCATGGCGCGCGCAGCCGGCGTTCCGGTTCTGTACACGCGGGTTGAATTTTGCCCCGGCGGGGCGGACGGCGGATTGTTCTACCAGAAGGTGCAGGCGCTCTCGCTGTTTCAGGCCGGTGAACCGCTAGGGGATTTTGACGACCGATTGAAACCCCGGCCCGGGGATGTTGTGGTCACCAAGCAATATGCCAGTGCCTTTTTCGGAACGACGCTGGCATCCACCCTGAACGCCATGCGGATCGACACTTGCCTGATGGCCGGATTTTCGACATCCGGTTGCGTGCGGGCGACGACGCTGGATGCGTTGCAACACGGTTTTCGGCCGATTGTGGTGACCGAAGCCTGCGGAGACCGGGCGCCAGAGGTGCAGGCGGCCAATCTGTTCGATCTTGGTCAGAAATATGCCGACTTGCACAATCTGGATGCCGTACAGCGCTATTTTGATCAGCTAAATCCAGCCGATTGACCCCAATCTTGAGGAGACAGTTGCGCGGTGGGTGTCTTGTGCTAGGGTTTTGCCATGGCAGCTTTTCCTTTTAGTGCAATTGTCGGTCAGGATGAGATGAAGCTTGCTCTGCTCGTGGCCGCGGTGGATGCGCGCATTGGCGGAGTCATGATCTTTGGCGATCGCGGCACCGGGAAATCCACCGCTGCGCGCGCACTGGCTGCGACCTTGCCGCCGATCAGGATGGTCGAGCATTGCCGGTTCAATTGCGAGCCTGACAATCGCGGTACCTGCCCCGATCCCTGCACCAGCAAACGGGTTCGCAAGGTGGCGGTGCCTTTTGTCGATCTGCCGCTCGGGTCAACCGAAGACCGTGTTCTCGGTACGCTCGATCTGGAGCGCGCGCTGGCCCATGGCGAGAAGCGGTTCGAACCCGGTTTGCTGGCCAAGGCTCATCGCGGGTTTCTCTACATTGACGAGATTAACCTGCTCGAGGATCATGTGGTGGATCTGTTGCTCGATGTCGCGGCATCCGGTGAAAATCTGGTCGAGCGCGATGGCTTGAGCATCAAGCATGCGGCGCGTTTCGTCCTGATCGGCAGCGGCAATCCTGAAGAAGGCGAGCTGCGCCCGCAATTGCTCGACCGTTTTGGTTTGTCGGTTGAAGTCCGCACGCCCGAAGCGATTGAGGAGCGCGTCGAGATTATGCGCCGCTGTGATGCCCAGGAACGCAATTCGGAAAAGTTCGCGGCAAAATGGAAGGCCGAGGATGGCAAGATTTTGCGCCAGATCGCCCGCGCCAAGAAGGCAATCGGAGATGTGAAGACATCGGCCAGAATATTGAAAGATACGGCGAGCCTTTGCAAAGCGGTCGGAGCGGATGGCCTGCGGGGAGAATTGACCCTGATGCGTGGGGCCCGCGCGCTGGCTGCCTTGCAAGGGGACAAGACCGTCGACCGGAATCATCTCAAGGCGATGGCGCCGCTGGCGTTGCGCCATCGACTGCGCCGGGATGTCCTCGATGAAACGGGATCCACGGTCCGGATTGAGCGGGCGCTGGAAGAGCTGTTCGGTTGAACCGGACGGCCGAGAGCGACGCGGCACTCGCCGATGCGATCCTCGCCGGACATATTTTCCTGCAAAATCCCAAGCTATTCGGCGGGCTCTGCTTGCGTGGTTTCGGACCCGTACGCGAGGCTTTTGTGGCAAGCCTGAAAAGCGCGATGACGGGCGTCCGGCCGGTGTTCAAACTGCCGATCAATGTGGACGGGGAGCGGTTGCTCGGGGGCGTTGATCTGACCGCGACTTTGGCTCGTGGCCGCAAGGTGGAGCGCCCCGGATTGATCACGCAGGCACAAGGCGGCGTGCTGATCGTGCCGATGGCAGACCGGATGGCGGAGGATGTCGCGGCCCATCTCGCCCAGGCGCTCGATATTGGTGATCTGGCCATCCTGTTGCTGGATGATTCCTGCGAAGGGGAGGAAGGGCCACCATCGGTGTTGATGGAACGGATCGCCTTTCATTGCGACCTATCCAAGGCCAGAACGGCGGAGCCAATATCGGTCGGTCCCGGTGGCAATCCGGGCAAGGTCAAGCCGCTGACTCAGAAGCAGAGAGGTGCGCTTGCCGCCACGGCGGCAGCGCTGGGTATCGCTTCGGTGCGGCCGTTGCTCTTTGCCCAGAATGCAGCGCGTGGCAGCGCGGCGCTTGCTGACCAGAACGTGGTTGATGATGACGATATTGCAGCGGCGGTGCGGCTGGTGTTCGCGCCGCGGGCCATGCAATTGCCGGCGGCGGAAGAACCGCCCGAACCACCTTCGCCCGAGGCACCACCGCCGGAAAACGACAGCGATGACGGCGACCGGGAAGACCAACAGGACAGTCAGCAAGACCTCCCGCTGGAGGATCTCCTGCTCGCTGCGGCGACGGCTGCGATCCCGCCGGATATCCTCAGTCGTCTGGATGATCCTGCGCGGACGGCGGGCAAAGGTCCGGCGGGCCGATCGGGTCAGAAGCGCAAGTCAAAAAAGCGCGGCCGTCCGCTGGGAGCCCGGCCTGGTATTCCGGGTAACGGTCAACGTCTGGCATTGATCGACAGTTTGCGCGCGGCCGCGCCGTGGCAGACCATCCGCCGTCAGGCCGCTGGAGAGACGGACCGCCGATCGGTGCACATACGCAAGGCGGATCTGCGGGTCCGCCATTTCGAGCAGCGCCGCGAAAGCCTGACCATTTTTGCCGTCGACGCGTCCGGTTCATCGGCGCTGTCGCGATTGGCCGAAGCCAAGGGCGCGGTCGAACTGATGCTGGCCGAAGCCTATGTCAAACGGTCGCAAGTCGCATTGATTGCTTTCCGGCAAACCGCGGCGGAAATATTGCTCCCGCCAACCCGTTCGCTGACGCGCGCGAGACGGGCGTTGGGCGCCTTGCCTGGCGGCGGTGGGACGCCGCTTGCCGCCGGACTGGTTGCTGCACGACAATTGGCTGAAGCCGCCCAAAAACGCGGCCAGACGCCGACCATCGCCTTGCTCACCGATGGCAAAGGCAATGTGAAGCTGGACGGCACGCCGGGGCGCAAGGCGGCGCGGGAGGAAACCGAACAAGCGGCGCGGATGATTGCCGGGCAGGGGATAAACTGCATCGTGCTGGACATATCGCCACGACCCCGCGAAGAGGCTGCGCAACTGGCGGCTATGGTGAACGGGCGCTACCTGCCCTTGCCCCATGCCCAAAGCGCCGCGATGGTCGAGGCCATTGAAAGCGTGAACAGGGAGCACAGCCGATGAGCAGACGCTATCCGGAATGGCAGATCGAAGGCGTCGACTGGCCCAACCACGCGGCCAGCCGGTTCGTCAAGGCGGATGGCTATAACTGGCACGTACAGATCATGGGCAAGAAGGGGCCGGTTTGCCTGTTGTTACACGGGACCGGTGCCGCCACCCATAGCTGGCGCGATATCATGCCGCTGCTTGCGGCCAACCATCAGGTCGTCGCCATTGATCTGCCGGGCCATGGGTTCACCAAGCCAACGGTGCAAAGACGCGTGAACTTGCCCGCGATGGCACAATCGCTGGCGATTTTGTTGGAGACAATGGAGACCAGGCCGGACCTGATTGTCGGGCACTCGGCCGGTGCCGCCATCGGGGCGCAGATGTTGCTCGACAATGATTGGGCGGTGCCTCTGATCGGTTTCACGCCCGCGCTGATGCCATTCCCGGGCCTGGCGGCCAAACTGTTTCCACAGCTTGCGAAAATGCTGTTCACCAATCCGTTTGTGGCGCGAATTTTTGCCCGCATGGCCCGCTATCCGGGGGAGACGGGCAAGTTTCTCCGGCGATCGACCGGGTCACGCATTGATGCCACCGGAGTGGATTATTACCAGCGACTGTTCAGTCGGCCAGGGCATTGTGACGGGGCCATCCGGATGATGGCCAATTGGGACCTTGAACCCCTGCGGGACCACCTGGGTGCGCTCGTCAGTCCGGTCCTGTTGGTGCATGGCGAAAAAGACAGCGCGATTCCCAAGTCTGCGGTTGTCGATGCGGCGCGGCTCATGCCCGATTGTGATCTGCATGAGATTATCGGTCTCGGCCATCTGGCGCATGAGGAGGACCCCGATCAGGCTGTCGCGATCATTGAGGAATTTGCGAAAAAGCATCGGAAGCGATAAACTGCCGGGTGCGAGGAGAATGTCATGGAAACGAGCCCGTGGGACAATCTGGGATTTATCGAGATCATCTTCTCCGGGGCCGTGGCTCTCGGATTCGGTTTCTGGCAGCTGTGGTCAGTCAATCGCGAAATCGCGAAAGACAAGGAAAAGGCGGCGGCGAAAGAGCAATCAGGCGACCTAGCTGGAGACCGAGCCACCGGTGGCTCGGGGCATCTTGTAGGGGAGCATGCGCTGGACGATGGGCCAGATAAGCCGGTTTAGCGAAATGCTTTCCTGAACGGCGACGACGGGCTTCCCGTAAAGCCGCATCGCCAGCGCGGACCGCGCGTAGAAGGGCGAATCTTCCCAGGTCTTGATCACCGACGCGTGCCCGCGATCAGCGCGGGTTTGCCGTTCCATTCCCCACCATGTGCGCGGCAGCGGTGCCACCAGCGGCAGTGGGTCCTCAATTGGCGTGCCCGACCGATCAAAGCGCAGCGCACTGGCAAAGTGACTGCCGTCGCGCCGTTGGCCTTCATAGCTGACCATCACTTCAGAACCGACATGGGCCCGCGACCAGTGCCAGCTTTGGAATCCGTCCTCGATCGGTTCGCTACCGTGATTTCCATCGAGATATCCGCTGCCAGTCCAGGAGATATCCGGACGATCCATCTTGACCGAAATGCGAGCTTTCGGGGCAATCGTATGCCAGCGATGCTTGCCTTGCGGATCGAGCCGGAACGCGCGGGTGTTGAGCATTTCCGGTTCCAGAACGATCTGGCCTTTGACTCGCCGCCGCCATGGAATGCCGAGACGGATGTCCCGCTCTTCAATGTCGATGATCAGCCGGTCCTTGTCCCAGCGCATGGCGCTCGGGCCGATGGTCAGCATGTCCCGCTCCTGCTCGACATCCTGCTGGCCGCGCTCGGTCATCACCCAGCGGGAACTGCCCGGTCCGTAAAGCGCGATGTTGAGGCACGTGTGGTCGAGCGGGTTGTCGCGGCCCGATCGCTTGTAATAGGGAGAAAAAACACTGCCGATAAACCCGATGATGGTCAGCCCAAAGCGTTGGTCATCGCTGAGCGCGTCGACATACCACCAGCGATAGCCTTGCGGTGGTACCAGCGTGTCGAAATATGGTCGGACAGCACAGCTTCGCTCGCGCGCTGCCCCGACAAGGCGGCCATCGGCACGCCGGCCCCCGGATGGGTCGCCCCGCCCGCGCAATAAAGCCCACGGATCCGAGTCCGGCACCCGGGGCGGAGGAAGGATGCCGCCCATCCGTGCGAAGCCCGTCCATAAAGGGCTCCACCCGTCGCCGGAAACAGCTGCGCGAAATCTCTGGGTGTGACCAGACGGTGCGGCAACGGATGATCCAGTTCGAGGCCGCATCGTTCCAGACGGTTCCGCAGATTCGCTGTGCATGTCTCTCTCTCCTTGGCATCGTAGGTCTTGCTGTCCCCATTGGCCGGGGCATTGACGATAATTTGCAGGCGTTCCGCCGCGCCATCAGGCGGCGTCCCCGCGCCACGATCCAGTCCGCACACATAGGCGGTGGGATTGCGCGGCACTTCGCCGCGTCCGATCTGGTCAAATTCTGCGCGATAGTCTGGCGAGAAAAAGACATTGTGATGGTCGAGCGCAAAGCCACTGGTTCGGGTTTTGGCCATCCACACCATTGCGGACAGGGATCTGTGCCTGACAGGTGTCGGACGGACCGCCTGTTTGACTGCTGCTCCGAACAATCCGGAACCCAGTGCAGAGGGATCCGCGTTGCAGATGACTGCACTGGCAGACAGATGTTCGCCACTGGCCATGTCGATACCGGAGACCTTTCGGTTTCCGGTCCGAATCGCTTTCACGGATTCGCCATAGCGAAACCGCGCGCCATTTTGCCGGGCGACGGTCTCGAGCGCTGCTGCCAAGGCATTCATGCCGCCGTCAATCTTCCAGACGCCTTGTGATTCGACATGGGCAATCAGCATCAGGGTTGCTGGTGTGCGAAACGGCGATGATCCGCAATAAGTCGTATAACGACCGAAAAGTTGCTGCAGTCTGGGGTCTTCGAAATGCTCTCCGAGCACCTTCCACAGGCTTTCATAAGGCCGGATCGCTAGCAATGCGCCGACCCGCCAGAGACCGATGCGCCACATCAGACCCGGCGGATAGGTCTTGGTCCGCTTCAGGAAAGGCTGGTCAAGAA
The DNA here is from genome assembly GCF_055693205.1 of Parasphingorhabdus sp. W113. Lineage (NCBI taxonomy): Bacteria > Pseudomonadati > Pseudomonadota > Alphaproteobacteria > Sphingomonadales > Sphingorhabdaceae > Parasphingorhabdus > Parasphingorhabdus sp. W113. Next base: position 347,389 of record NZ_CM146328.1, read on the forward strand.
TGTCATGGATCCGTTTCGCCTCGGCGGAAAAGCTTTGAAAACCCGCCGCCGCCTTGGCTCCGGCAAACTGACCGATGGCATCGATATTTTTCGCGGGATCAGCGAACAAATCGAGTCGCTCATTCTCGCCCCAGGCATGGCGGGCGAGCCGGTCCGCACGATGCAGCGTCAGATAGTCGTCGGTCCGAGCCCCGGCAGCGGTGAAAATCGCATCGATAACCGGCCGCATGGTGAAAACTGTCGGCCCTGCGTCGACAGCGGCTCCTTGCACATCCAGTTGCCGAATTTTACCGCCCGGCTGGTTTTCCTTTTCCACAACGGTCACCGGAATGCCGCGCGCCGATAGCAGCGCGGCGCTCACCAGGCCGCCGATTCCGGCTCCGATAATGATCGTCTGGTCGGTGTTTGCCGTCTCTGCCACAGCGGTTTGTGATGCTCCTTTGTATTCTCAAGGCCAGTTTCAGTTTGACGCAAAGCTATCAGAAGTCCATCTCAATAGACATAATAATATGTCTGAAAATATTGACTTTGATGATCAAGCCTTGGGCTGGAAGACGCGATGGGTGCTCCGTCGGAACCGGATATTGGGCAGCGCCCGCTTTCAGCGCTGGGCAGCAAAAACACCTATTTTCCGGACGGTTGCCCGGCGCAAGGCGGCGCACCAATTCGATCTAGTGGCTGGATTTGTCTACACTCAGATACTCTATGTTTACGTCCGCTCGGGACTGCTCATGCATCTCAAGGACGCGTTGCGCACACCCCAGGAAATCGCCAGCCTGATTGGATTTGAACCAGCGGCGACCGACCGAATCCTGCGCGCTGGTGCGGCGCTCAGAATCGCCGAGTCGCCCCAATCGGGATGTTGGACATTGGGCGAAGAGGGCGCTTCGCTGTCAGCCAATGCCGGTGCCATGGCGATGATCATCCATCATCAGCTGCTCTATGAGGATCTGGCCGATCCCTTCGCTCTGTTGTCGCGTAAGGGCGAGCAGAGCAGCAAGCTGGCGGCCTTCTGGTCTTATGCTGGCGATCCCCAAAAGCCAGGGTCGGTTGACAGCGATGACCAGAGCTATTCCAACCTTATGGCGGCCACGCAACCGATGATCTGGCAGCAGATTCTGGGGCGTTATGATTTTGCAAGACATGACAGGATGCTGGATATCGGCGGCGGATCCGGTGCCTTTGTGGAGGCCGTCGGCACCGCGAATGAAGCGCTCGAGCTGGGGGTTTTTGATCTGGCGGCTGTTGCTCCGCTGGCCCGTGAACGCTTTGCCGGTTCGCCCATGGAAAAGCGGGTGTCGCTGGTTCCTGGGAGCTTCAAGACGGATGCGATTCCCGGCGGTTATGATTTGATCACGCTAATCCGCATTTTGCATGACCATGACGATCCGGTTGTGCGCGATCTGTTGGTGGCAATTCATCGCGCCTTGCCACGCAACGGCCGCCTGCTGATTGTCGAGCCGATGGCGGAAACGGCTGGAGCCGAGGCCATGGGAGATGCCTATTTCGGGCTCTATTTGTGGGCAATGGGATCGGGCTGGCCGCGGTCCTTTTCGGAAAATTGCAAACTGCTGTCAGAGGCCGGATTTTCCAGACTGACCGAAGTCAAAACGCCCTTGCCGATCATTGCCCGAGCCCTTGTCGCCGAAAAATGACTCCAAAGTGTCCAAATAAGTTGACATATCATAGTGTTTCTATAGTTTGACACTTTATCGGAGTCTCCCCTTTTTGCAGGGAGGCCGTAAGAGAGAGGGGTCTTTTGCTAACGTCCGCCATCATTCTCGATGCACCAGGCAGTCTTTCGATGCGGCATACCGCATTGAACCCCATGGAAGCGGGGGATGTCGCGGTTGAAATCCATTGGAGCGGAATCAGCACAGGCACCGAAAAGCTGCTCTGGACAGGCAAGATGCCGAATTTTCCGGGCATGGGTTATCCCCTTGTACCGGGTTATGAATCGGTCGGCCGAGTCGTCGAAGCCGGTTCCGATGCGCAAGATCGCATCGGCGAGTGGGTCTTCGTCCCCGGGGCCAGTTGCTATCGCGATGCGCGCGGCCTGTTTGGCGGTTCGGCGCGCCGGGTCATAGTGGCGTCAGCCCGGGCTTTGCCGGTGTCTGAAAAATTTGCCCAAGACGGAATATTATACGCGCTGGCGGCCACAGCCTTGCACGCCATTAGTCACGGCGAACCGCCGGAGCTGATTGTCGGTCATGGCGTCCTCGGGCGTTTGCTGGCACGGCTTACCATCGCTGCCGGGGCACCAGCGCCGGTGGTTTGGGACACCAACACCGCGCGTCAGGATGGCGCGACTGGCTATCAGGTGATTCATCCCGATGATGACGACCGCCATGATTATGGCCATATCTACGATGTCAGTGGTGATGCCGGGTCGATCGAAGCGTTTATTGGTCGTCTGGCCAAGGGTGGCGAACTCGTCCTCGCCGGCTTTTATATGGACCCCATTCAATTCGCCTTTCCTCCGGCGTTTCAGCGCGAGGCACGCTTGCGTATCGCCGCGGAATGGCAGCCGGACGATCTGGCGTCGGTCGATGCGCTGATCGCAACCGACGCGCTCGACCTGTCCGGTCTGATCACCGATATCGCGCCCGCTGCCAAAGCGGAGACGGCTTATCCCGAAGCTTTTGAAAATCCTGACTGCCTGAAAATGGTGCTCGACTGGAGAGATTGTGAATGACCATGCTTGATGTTGATGCGCTGCGCGAAGAGGCCGCTATTGAACCGGATCCCGTGCCCACGGGTGAAGTGAAGAAAGAGACACAGGTCATCGCCATCTACGGCAAGGGCGGCTCGGGGAAGAGCTTCGCTCTGTCCAACCTCAGCTATATGATGGCGCAGCAGGGCAAGCGGGTCTTGCTGATCGGCTGTGATCCCAAATCCGATACGACCTCCTTGCTCTTCGGTGGCAAAAGCTGTCCGACGATTATCGAAACCTCCTCGAAGAAAAAGCTCGCTGGCGAAGAGGTTTCCATCGAGGATGTCTGCTTCCAGCGCGATGGCGTGTTTGCCATGGAGCTCGGCGGTCCCGAAGTTGGTCGCGGTTGCGGCGGACGCGGGATTATTCACGGGTTCGAACTGCTCGAAAAGCTCGGCTTTCACGAATGGGGCTTTGACTATGTCCTGCTCGATTTTCTCGGCGACGTGGTCTGTGGCGGCTTCGGTCTGCCGATTGCCCGCGACATGTGCCAGAAGGTGATCGTTGTCGGCTCAAACGACATGCAGTCCCTCTATGTTGCCAATAATGTCTGCAAGGCGGTGGAATATTTCCGCAAAATGGGCGGCAATGTCGGCGTTGCCGGGATGATCATCAACAAAGATGATGGCACTGGTGAAGCGCAGGGCTTCGCGGACGCCGTCGATATTCCGGTGCTGACCGCGATTCCGGCCAATGAAGATATCCGTCGCAAGTCCGCCAATTACCAGATTGTCGGAACACCGGGCAGCGAATGGGGCGGTCTGTTCGAGGAGCTCGCCACCAATGTTGCCGAAGCGCCGCCGAGACAGCCCAAGCCCTTGGAGCAAGATGGCCTGCTTGGTTTGTTCTCACCGGAAGAAACCGGCGGCGCGATCCAGTTGGTCCCTGCCACTCAGGCCGACATGCGCGGCGGCACCTACGAAGAAAAACCGTCGCTTGAAGTGATTTACGATGAGGTGTGATGCGTGACTGACGAGACGACCATGACAGCAAAAGCCCGCGCGCCGGATCGCATTGATCTGTCGTCACCGGCTGCTCCCGAAGCAGACGGTAGCGGGTGTCATGGTGGTGCAGAGACGATGCGCGAGGCGGCGAAGAAAGCCGGCAAGACGGAAATTCTCGAACAATATGAAAAAGACTATCCGGTGGGTCCCCATGACCAGCCGCAGTCCATGTGCCCGGCCTTTGGTTCGCTGCGCGTCGGTTTACGGATGCGACGCACGGCGACGATTCTGTCGGGTTCGGCCTGCTGTGTTTACGGCCTGACCTTCACCTCGCATTTTTACGGCGCGCGGCGCAGCGTCGGCTATGTCCCGTTCAGCTCGGAAACGCTGGTTACCGGCAAGCTGTTCGAAGATATCAAGGAAGCGGTCGAGCAGATGGCCGATCCCGAGAAATATGACACGATCGTGGTCACCAACCTGTGTGTGCCGACCGCCAGCGGTGTGCCGTTGCGGTTGCTCCCTGACGCTATAAACGGCGTGCGCATTGTCGGCATTGATGTGCCCGGCTTTGGTGTGCCGACCCATGCCGAGGCCAAGGATGTCCTGGCTGGCGCGATGCTTAAATATGCGCGGGAAGAAGCGGAGCAGGGACCGGTTGCGGCGCCTACCGAGCGCGCGGACAAGCCCTCTGTTACCCTGCTTGGCGAAATGTTCCCGGCCGACCCGGTCGGGATCGGCCAGATGCTCGCGCCGCTGGGCCTGGCCGCTGGACCGGTTGTGCCGACGCGCGAATGGCGAGAGCTCTACACGGCGCTTGATGGGGCGGTGATTGCCGCGATACATCCGTTCTACACCGCCAGCATCCGAGAATTTGAAGCCGCCGGCCGCAAGGTTGTCGGCTCTGCCCCGGTGGGTCGCGACGGCACCGCTGCGTGGCTGGAAGCGATTGGCCAGGCCACTGGCGCCAGCGCCGACCAGATTGCCGCCGCGCAAAATGCCATGTTGCCGGCCATTGACGGTGCGCTCAGCGCCATGCCGATCAAGGGGCGAATCACCGTCTCGGGCTATGAAGGGTCCGAATTGCTGGTTGCGCGTTTGCTGATCGAAAGCGGAGCGGATGTGCCCTATGTTGGTACCGCCTGTCCGCAGACAAAATGGTCAGATCCCGACCGGCAGTGGCTCGAAGCCAAAGGCGTTCGGGTCAATTATCGCGCCAGCCTTGAAGAGGATATTGCTGCGGTCGAAGAATTCGGACCCAATCTGTCGATCGGTACAACGCCGGTGGTGCAGCATGCCAAGGCAAAGGCCATTCCGGCGCTCTATTTCACAAATTTGATTTCCGCCCGTCCGCTGATGGGGCCGGCCGGGGCCGGCAGTCTCGCGCAGGTGGTCAATGCGGCGATGGGCAACAAGGAGCGCTTCGATCGCATGACCGCTTTCTTCGAAGGCGTTGGCGAAGGCCATACAGCCGGCATCTGGGAAGATACGCCGACCGATCGACCCAAATTCAAAAAGAAATATGCCGCGCAAAACGCTGCTGCCGCCAAGGCCGCAGAGGCGGTTGGATCATGACGTTGATACTCGATCATGACCGCGCGGGCGGCTATTGGGGCGCGGTTTACGCGTTTACCGCGATCAAGGGCCTGCAGGTCATTATCGATGGCCCGGTCGGATGCGAAAATCTTCCGGTGACTTCGGTCTTGCATTATACCGACGGTCTGCCGCCGCATGAATTGCCGATTGTCGTCACCGGTCTCGGCGAGGAAGAGCTCGGCAAGACCGGCACCGAAGGCGCAATGAAGCGGGCGTGGAAATCGCTCGACCCCGATCTGCCAGCCGTTGTCGTGACGGGCTCGATTGCCGAGATGATCGGCGGCGGCGTAACCCCCGAAGGCACCAATATCAAACGCTTCCTGCCGCGCACGATTGACGAGGATCAGTGGCAATCAGAAGATCGCGCCTTGTCCTGGCTGTGGACCGAATTCGGGCCCAAGAAAATGCCCAAGCCAAAGGCCCTGAAAGACGGCGAAAAGCCCAAGGTCAATATTATCGGACCGTCTTATGGCATGTTCAATATGCCGTCCGATGTGGCAGAGATTCGCCGCCTGATCGAAGGCCTCGGCGCGGAAGTGAATATGGTTTTCCCCTTGGGCAGCCATCTCGCCGACATCCGCCAACTGGCCAATGCGTCGGTCAATATCTGCATGTATCGGGAATTTGGCCGCAATCTTTGCGAGCTGCTCGAGCGGCCTTATTTGCAGGCTCCCGTGGGCCTCGACTCGACGACAAAATTCCTGCGTCAGCTGGGAGAATTGACCGGCCTTGATGCCGAACCGTTTATCGAAAAAGAAAAGCATACGACCATCAAGCCGCTGTGGGATCTGTGGCGCTCGGTCACCCAGGACTTTTTCGGCACCGCCAATTTTGGCATCGTCGCCAATGAGACTTATGCCCGCGAATCCGCAATTTCCTTGAAAATGACATGGGCCTGCCCTGTGCATTTTCCTTTAGCCACACCGCTGGCGTCAAGCCGGACAATCAGGCGGTACGCGATGCCATTTTCGACAATCCGCCGCTGGTGGTTTTCGGCAGCTATAACGAACGCATGTACATGGCCGAAGCCAATGCGCGCGGCATGTACATACCGGCTTCTTTTCCCGGCGCCGCGATCCGCCGGCACACTGGCACGCCTTATATGGGTTATTCCGGCGCGACCTATCTTGTGCAGGAAGTCTGTAACGCGCTGTTCGATGCGCTGTTCCATATCCTGCCCCTGTCGACTCAGATGGATGCTGGCGAAGCAACCCCGGCGCGCCATCCCGAGGCGCCGCTCGACTGGGATACGGATGCCAAGGAAAAACTCGACGCAATTGTCGAAGCGCAACCGGTGCTGGTGCGTATCTCGGCAGCCAAGAACCTGCGCGATGCAGCCGAGCGGCAGGCCCGCCGTGCTGGCGAGAAAACCGTTTCCGCGGACCGCCTTGCGGCCGCCTTACTTCAAGGAGCGAACGCATGAACCGCTCCCGATATTCGTCAGGCCCTGGCCTGATGTCCGCAACCTTAACGGCAATGGGTGTCGTCAAGGCAATACCCGTGGGAGGCGCCTCTGGCGACTTGCTTGGGGCTAAACTGGAGAAGGAAATATGAGCGATACAAATGACGACCGCTTCGGTCCGGGGGCCTATCTGACCCCTGAGGAGGCCAAGGAGTTTCACAAAATATTTGTGAGCAGCTTCATCGGATTCACCATCATCGCAATCATTGCGCATGTGCTGGTGTGGATGTGGCGGCCCTGGTTCCCAGGAGTCAATGGCTATGCAATGTTGAATGACGGTGTCGAGGTCGCGCAAGCAACCATCACCGCGTTCCTGGTTTAGGGAGACAGTATCATGTGGAGACTTTGGTTAATATTTGACCCACGCAGGACCCTGGTTGCGCTTGCAATCTTCCTGTTCGTTCTGGCGCTCTTGATCCATTTCATTCTGCTCAGCACTGATCGTTTCAACTGGATTGAAGGCCCTGGCGCCGGACCGGCTGCAACGGCTTCGCTGGAACAGTCTGAACGATTGACCTGAACCCAAGCCCCATAGAGGTCACGATGCGAGAGCATCGTGCCTCTCATCGGGGATGAGATTTTGAAGATGCTTTGAGTGCGTACCGCTTTGCGGTGCCTACGAATCATGTACAGAGGATATTGCAATGTCGCTGTTAAGCTTTGAAAGAAAATATCGTGTCCGCGGCGGGACGTTGATCGGCGGGGATCTTTTCGATTTCTGGATCGGCCCGTTCTATGTCGGGTTTTTCGGCGTTTTATGTGCAATATTCACGATTTTGGGGACCGCGCTGATATTTTATGCAGCAGCGATCGGGCCAACCTGGAACCCCTGGCTCATTTCCATAAATCCACCAGACATTAGCTACGGACTCAGTCTGGCACCGCTCAAGGAGGGCGGATTCTGGCAAATCATCACGATGTGCGCGACGGGCGCCTTCGTCACCTGGGCCTTGCGGGAAGTAGAGATTTGCCGCAAACTCGGCATGGGCTATCATGTCCCGATCGCCTTTGGTTTTGCGATATTTGCCTATGTCACGCTGGTTATCATCCGGCCCTTTTTCTTGGGCGCATGGGGGCATGGCTTCCCATACGGAATTTTCAGCCATCTCGATTGGGTATCCAACGTTGGCTATCAATATGTGAACTTCCATTACAATCCGGCGCATATGATCGCCGTATCATTCTTCTTCACGACGACTCTGGCGCTTGCGCTGCACGGGGCCCTGATCCTGTCGGCGGTCAATCCGAAAAAGGGCGAGGAAGTCAAGACGCCGGAATATGAAGACACGTTTTTCCGGGACTTTATCGGCTATTCGGTTGGTACCATCGGTATCCACCGGGTTGGTTTGTTCCTGGCGCTCAACGCCGGCTTCTGGAGCGCTGTTTGTATTTTCATCGCTGGCCCACTCTGGACCGAAGGTTGGCCGGAATGGTGGGAATGGTGGCGCAACATGCCGATCTGGAACTGAGGGGAGAAATAGCAAATGGCACGGTATCAGAATATATTCACGCAAGTGCAGTTGCAGCATTCCCCGGAAATGGGAGTGGCTCTGCCGCCCAATGAACAGGCAGACCGGACGAAAGAAACGGCTTTCAGCTATTGGATGGGGAAATTCGGGCAAGCCCAGATTGGTCCGATCTATCTCGGCTGGCTCGGCATCGCTTCGTTGCTGTTCGGTTTTTTTGCGATCGAGATTATCGGCTTCAACATGCTGGCGTCGGTCAACTGGAACCCTTCCGAGTTTCTCCGCCAGTTTTTCTGGCTGACCCTTGATCCGCCGGGACCCGAATATGGCTTTTCGCCCTTCGTCCCGCTTAACGAAGGCGGCTGGTGGATATTGGCCGGCTTTTTCCTGACCCTGTCCATCCTGCTATGGTGGGTCCGAACATATCGCCGCGCGCGCGCGCTCGGCATGGGAACCCATGTTGCCTGGGCGTTTATGAGCGCGATCTGGCTCTATCTGGTGCTGGGCTTCATCCGCCCCTTCTTCATGGGCAGCTGGTCCGAAGCCGTACCCTTTGGCATATTCTCGCACCTCGAATGGACCAATAATTTTTCGCTGATGTACGGGAATCTCTTCTATAACCCATTCCACGCGCTTTCGATTGTGTTCCTCTACGGATCGGCTTTGCTCTTTGCGATGCACGGCGCCACGATCCTGGCAGTTGGCCGCTATGGTGGCGAACGTGAACTGGAGCAGATTACCGATCGCGGGACCGCTTCCGAGCGCGCTGCGCTGTTCTGGAGATGGACCATGGGCTTTAACGCAACGATGGAATCGATCCATCGCTGGGCCTGGTGGTTTGCCGTGCTTGTCGGCATTACCGGCGGCATCGGCATATTGCTGACCGGAACGGTGGTCGATAACTGGTATTTGTGGGCGATTGAGCACCATTATGCGCCGGAATATTAAACGGACTGCATCTCCAAACGGTTATTCCCATTCCCCGGGATAACAAGAAAACCCGGTCTCGACAGGCCGGGTTTTTATTGTGTGGCAGTGCTGACCGGGCGGCCAGCACCGGATTGCCTTAGCGCTGGTCCCGATTGTGGCGACCCAGCATCTTGCGGCGATGAAGGTCATAGAGATGCACGGGAAAAGCGAGGGTCAAGGGAATCGAAACCAGATACCAGGGCAGACCGGTCAGCGCCGCCCGCAAGGCGATCATCATCAAAATCGCAGGAACCAGCGCGGGCAATATGGTCCGCCAGGGATGACCACGGATGCGGAGCCAAAAGGCTTCGACAACCAGCACCGCGAGCACCACGTCCACCGCTCGGCCGCTGGCGAAAAATTCGGTCATGACCGGTGCCTAGCCAAAGGGACCGTTGAGCTGCATCACTTGATAGTTAAGCGCGCCGGCGATCGAGACCCAGATCAAGTAGGGCACCAGCAGCAGCGCCGCGCCTTTTGAAAAACGGCTGCAAAAGGCAATCAGAACGGCGATCGAAATCCACAAGGCGACCAGCTCGATCATCGCCCAATCCGGCCGCTGCATTCTGAAAAACAGGAAGCTCCATAACAGGTTGAGAAAGCCGTTCAATGCGAACATGCCCAGCAACAATTCGGCATGGCGTCGCGTCGGTGCTTTCTGCCAGGCCAGGAACCCGGCCAGGGCAATAAGCGCAAAGATCGTCGTCCAGATAACCCCGAACAAATAGCCGGGCGGTGCCCATTGGGGTTGCTGGAGGCCGTAATACCACTCGTCCAATACGGTGATGGTTCCGCCCATGATCGCGACCATGAATGCGAGGCCGCCAGCAATCACGATCGGAAAAAGGGCGGCTCGGTTCATCTCTCTACAGCTTTCAATCCAACCAAATGCCCCAAATCCTTGAAGAATATTTTCACATGCGCCATGGGGTCACGCTTCACCAATTCTTTGTTCATATAGGCTTCCCAAGTCAAGCGCTGGACATCGGGATCATCGCACATTTTGACGAAACGCTCCCGGCGTTTGTCATTCTGGTACCAGAAATATTGCATCATCCCGAGAATCCAGAAAACTTTGCCATGCGCTTTCATAAAGGCTTTACGGGCGCCGCGCAGCGCCTTGGCATCGCCGGTTTCGAGAAATTCATGCACCGCATTGGCCCCCAGCCGACCGGCGGTCATCGCATAATAAATGCCTTCGCCGGAAGACGGGGCGACCACGCCAGCCGCGTCGCCCGTGACCAGAACATTTCTGCCATTGTCCCAGCGTTTCAGAGGCTTGAGCGGAATCGGCGCGCCTTCCTTGCGAATGGTTTCCCATTTGGAAAGGCCGGTTTGCTCGCGCATCTGCCGCGTGGTTTCGCGCAGGGGAAAGCCTTTGTTGGCGCTGCCCAGCCCGATGCTGGCGGTCTTGCCATGGGGAAAGACCCAGGCGTAGAAATCCGGCGACAAATGGCCCTGATAATAGACGTCGCAGCGGTCTTCCTCATAATCATCGGTGCAGTTTTCCGGCACCTTGACCACTTCGTGATAGGCGAAGACGCAAGGGACTTTCGATGCGTTCTTGATCGATTGTTCCGCGACTTTGGAGCGCGCGCCATCGGCGCCGATGACGGCGCGTGCGGTGACCGACTGCAGCGCGGCGTTGCGGCTGGAGCGATAGGAAACGGTTGCGATGTCGCCCTCATTCTGCGTGACCGTCTCGCAGCGCCCGGTCGCCCGAACGGCCCCGGCGCTGGCGGCCCGATTGCGCAACCACTCGTCAAACTGATCCCGATCGACCATCCCGACATAGCCGTCACCCACCGGCATGGTCACGGTCTTGTTCGATGGCGCAATGATCCGCGCGCTGTGGGCGTGGGCAACCAGCAGCGATTGCGGGATATCGAAATCCTTCATCAGCCGGGGCGGAACCGCGCCCCCGCAGGGTTTGATCCGGCCGGCCTTGTCGAGCAACATGACCTTGTGTCCCTGGACGGCGAGATCATGAGCGGCAGTGGCGCCGGAAGGGCCACCACCAACGACAATAACATCAAACTCGGCTGGCTGGTTCATCGTTTCTATCCTCAGTTAGTGGGTTCGGCTTGGGGGTGTTTGGCACGAACCAGTGTCGTCCCGGTGGCGACCACCGCCGCAAACAGGAACATCAGGGCTTCAATTCCGAAGACAATCTGGAAAGCGGTCATATCTTCTCCGGTCAGCGCTCGCAGCTGATCGACGATGATGGCCCCGGTCAGGCCGCCCATGCCGAAGGCAATGGCCTGCGATGCGCCCCAGACGCCCATGCGCGCGCCTTCGCCCGATGCGCGTCCCTTGCTCGCCAGGCCGAGCATCGCGCCGACCGCGGCAACGGCAAAGATTCCATTGGCGACGCCGAGGCCGAACACATTGGCGGTCAGCGGCCAGGACATGCCTGCCGTGGCTGCAAAGGAGAGGCCGGCGAGCATCACCGCTGATCCGACGCAGCCTAGGACGATCCACAATTTGAGATTCTGGCCAAAGCGTTTGGCATAAAGGCTGCCGCCGACACCCGAGATCAGCATCCCGAGAAGTATTCCGCTATGTTGTATGCCGGCAAGCTGGGTGGATTCTCCCGGCGTCATGTTGAAAATGAATCCGGCAAAGGGTTCCATGATCAGATCCTGCATGCTGTAGGCCAGCATCGAGATGAAGACGAAAAAGGTGAACCGCCGCGCCTCTTTTTCCTGCCAGATTTCGTGCAGTGCCTGCTTCAGATCCGGTGTTTGCAAACGTGCATTCGGACGACGAACAACCTGTGAATTGGCCTCCAGTCCACGCAGTGCGACCATCGCGACACAAAAGGCAATAAGGGCGACCAGACTGCAGACGATGGCCAGGCGTGTGGCGTTGAACGGATCGAGAAATTCGCCCGAGATGCCCGCGGCCACAACAATACCGGCGATCATCATCGTCCAGCTGATCGCAGCGGCTGCGGGCTTGCGCTCGGTGGCTACCCGCGAAGCGAGCAAGGCGAGCAGGGCGGTGCCGGATATACCAACGCCAAAACCGATCATGGTGAAGGCAAGAATGGCTAGCGAAATGGCGAACAGGCTCGGGTTGGCCATCATGATCGTGGCATCAACCGCAAGGATCGCGCCCAGTGCCAGCATGCTGAGGCCGACCACAATCCATGGTGTTCGGTGGGCGGCCTGGTCTGATTTATGGCCCCATAGCGGCCGGCTCAACTGAACGGCATAGTGCCAGGCCACCAGTGCGGCAGGGATCGCAGCAGCGGTGGAATATTCCACCACCATAACCCGGTTGAGCAAGGACGTTGCGAGCATGACAATGGCCCCGATCGCCGCTTGCACCGTGCCGAGCCGGAAAATACCAATCCAGCCGAGCCCTTCGCTTTTCGGTCGCGATACCGTGTGATCCCGATTCTGGGGCAAGCTTGCCATCAGATATATCCTCCCAATCCCAGCGCAGCCGCCAGCATGCCAAAGACATAAAGTGAAATGCCGGTGGCGTTATACCAGGGCGCATATTTCCGTGGGTTCCGGACCAGGCGGACCATCAAGCCCAGCTGGATCAACAGGAACAAGCCGACAATCATCGCCGACAGATGGAAGCTTTGCAGCGCGAGCAATGCGATAACCGCCACCTGCGCCAGCGCCATGATGGCACAGGCATAGAGCGCAGCCGGCTTGACTCCCAGGGTCACTGGCAAGGATCGCAAGCCCATCGTACGGTCGCCCTCGACCGCCTTGAAATCATTCAGCGTCATGATGCCATGGGCGCCAATACTGTAGAGCACCAGAATGATGATAATATTGGTGGCGGGCAATGCGCTGACCATCACGCTGGCACCGGTAAACCAGGACAAGCCTTCATAGCTCAAGGCACAGGCCGCGGGCCCCAGCCAGCCACTGCGCTTCAGGCGCAGCGGTGGTGCGCTATAGGCCCAGCCGAAAAACAGGGCAACGCAAGTCGCCACAAAGACCCATGGACCCAGCAATCCGCCAACCACCAGAGACAAGGCCGTGCCGACCAGCGCGATCCAAATCCCCCAGCGGCCCGGAATGCGGCCGGAAGGGATCGGGCGGTCGGGTTCATTAATTGCATCGACATGGCGGTCACACCAGTCGTTGATCACCTGGCTTGTGCCACAGACAATCGGACCGGTCAGCAATATGCCGCCCACCAGAAATACCCAGTTTTGCGTGAGTGAAGCGCCGGACGACACGACGCCGCACATGAACGCCCACATCGGCGGGAACCAGGTGACCGGCTTGGTTAGTTCAACGACATCCGAAAGCGCCGGAGCGCGCCAGGGCGTTTTGGAAAGGGCCGAGTCTGCCATGTCCAAAGGCTATGCCACATCATAGAGAGTGTCAAATTATTTGGACATTTAATCTGTCCAGTTTTTCGGCCGATTTTGGCTGCCGGAAAGCTAGTCTTTTCCGGACAAGTTGCCGAGGCCGTGGCGGTGCAATTTGGAGTAGAGGCTCTGCCGGCTGAGGCCAAGAATCTCGGCAGCGGATGCGCGATTGTCGGAGGTGTGGATGAGCGCCGCTTCGATACACATCCGCTCAATCAGATCGGTACTTTCGCGGACAATTTCCTTGAGCGGTTTGCGCCCGACCAGTTCGGTCAGCTGATCGACCGAGCGCGGAAGGTCCCGGTCCGATTGCGGCAGGTCGCGTTCACGCCGTCCGATACTGCGAACCGAATAACCGAATAGCGGCTGATCGCGTTCGATCATGATCGCCGAGATCTCGACCGGTTCTTCCCCGCCATTGAGATCGTTGACGACCGAACTGAAATTGCGGACGTTCTGGTGATCCTTCAACTGCTTCTTGAGCAGGTTGAGATCAACATCGGGGCGACCGACAAACTGGTTCAGTGAAACACCGATCAGTTGCTCAACCGATCCAGCCTGAACCAGTTCTGCAAAGGCGCGGTTGGCGATGACAATTTGCTGGTTTTCTTCGGTCAGCACAAACGCGTCCGGCATTTTTTCGACCGCATCGAGAACATATTGATCGGACCGCCGGTTCGGAACCTCGTGCAAACCATCTTCGATGTTGATCAACCAATATTGGTTGCCGGACTGACGAAAGGCGGACGCCGACATCTTGACGAAACCATCCCGGCCGAGGAGCTGAACGCTGACCGGATCTTTTGCTCCATTGACTGACACCGCTCCAATATAGGCAATGATCGCGTCGCGAAATTTGGGTTCAACCAGGTCGAGCAGGTTCCGATTTTCGAGGGCGCCTGCGGCAGCGTTCATCAACGTGTGGCTGGCGCGATTGGCTTGCTGGATTTCGTTGGTTTCGGCATTGATGATCAGCACCGGATAGGAAATATTGTCAAACAGCACCCGATACCGTGTCTCGGTCTGGCGCAGATTCAAATAGTCGCGCTCCATCGATTGTTGCGTCTTGAGCAAGCGTTGCTGCAAAGCGGCAATCGATCGCAGATCACGGCCAATGGCAAACATCCAGGGGCCTTTTTCGGGTTTGATGACTTTATAGGAAACCGGAACATCTTCGGCGTCATAGGGGTGATTGACCTGTCGCCAGACGCTGTCCGAGGTTACGTCGTCATTGAGCAGTTTCTCGATTTTGGGGCGGCTTTCGATGGTGACCGTGTCGGTCCATTTTTTGCCGATCCACTGGTTGGCAAGCCCATGATCACTGACATTTACAGCAATATCGCGAACAACCTGATGCTCGTCGATGGCCAGCATGAAATCGCCCGAACAATAAGCCAGTTCGATAATATCTGCTTTGGAAAATCCCTCAAACATGGTGTCTGGATCGTTGAACGGGATTTTGTGATTGCCAGTTGATTCCAGATTCATCGGACCGTTCCGTCCTAAGTCAGCTGCTCGAACACATCCGTATTCAGTGGTACCAGATTATTGGCTAGCTCCACTGCGCTGGGCGCATCCTTGGCGGTGAGATCGGCGCCGCACAGGTCAATAAGGTCTGGATTCTCGTTGATCACTCGGCCCCCCATCATGATACAGATTCCCGGATTGCTTGAAACCGCTCGAATAGCGCTCACCAGGTCCGCGATGCGGCGGGTAGCGCAATCACAGCTGATCGTCAATCCGATCAGATCATATCGGCAATTGGCGAATTTTCCGAGCAGTTCGGACTGGCTCGGTTCCATCAGGATATCGGTGTCCCAACCGGCGCGCTCGAAACAGTCGGCGACCATGATTGTTCCAAAACTATGCTGTTCGCCCGGCATGGTCGAAAACAGGGCTGACCGTTGCCCCATGCCTTCCACCGCCAGAGGCGGGATCCGCTGGGTCAATTCCCGCAGCACTTCCTGAATGCGCCACAAGCCCATTGTGACTTCGACGAAATCCGCTTTTTCATCTTCCCAGAATGTGCCAAGCAAACGGGCAGCCGGGGCAAGCAAATCGACATAGAGGGTTTCCACCGTGCTGCCCTTGGCCAGACAATGTTCCAGAAACTCGAATAGAGATTCGGCATCACCATCTACACTCAGCAGGGTGAATTCCTGGACTTCCTTTTCGGTAATCGAAGGATGGGCAGGTCCGTAGGAATGCGGTACCAACGCTTTCTGATCCAGCCGGTTATGAGGATCGTGCTGATCAGCGATCAGCTTGGGTATCACCAGATTTTCGAGCAAAATCGACAGGTCATGTGCCGTGTTCTTGCCATCGAGCATGGCATATTGTTCGAGCGATGGGTCGGCAATATCTTGCCGTTCGTTTACCGGATTTTTGCGGTTTGAGCGCCAGTCGTCCAATTTCGACCGGAGCTCGGATATTCCAAAAACAGCAGCCATATTCAGACTCTCCTCGAAGTCTGGTCGGCGTAGAATGACGTCGGCCGCATGAGCAGTTTTCTGCTTCATGAGACTCGGAGAGTATAGTATATTTAAACAGAAAACAATCCGCCTAGTGTCAATTATTTTAGACGTCTAAAAAACTTGACACTTTCCCGAAAAAGGCACAGTCTCTGGTTTCCATTTAGGGGAGCCAGTGATCTGTCCAGAAACAGACATCTTGAATCCGGAGAAACACCAACCAGACCGCTAGCTCTGGCCCGGTCTGACGCGCCATTTCAACTATATACATCCGCTCAGCGAAAGCGCCGCGATGATTCGAAATGGACTCTGGTTCAGGCCATTCTGGCGCCGGTGCAGTTCCTGATCTTTGGCATCAGTCTGCTGCTGGTGATACGATTTTTGCTGACCGGACAAGGCGAGGCGGCTGCCGAATGGTCCATCCTGCTGAAAACATTTGTGCTTTATGCGATCATGGTCACCGGCTCGATCTGGGAAAAGGTCGTGTTCGATGAATGGCTGTTTGCAAAACCGTTTTTCTGGGAAGATGTTTTCAGCATGGCGGTGCTGGCCTTGCACAGCGCCTATATTGTGATGCTGTTCAATGACTGGGGCAGTGTCCATGAGAGGATGTATGTCGCACTGGCTGCCTATGCCGCTTATGTCATCAATGCCGGACAGTTTCTGCGCAAATTGCGCATGGCCCGCCTCGACATGCAGGGTCAGATGGTGGCTGCCCAATGAACGCGACGCTGCCGATAACGCCATTGACGCGCGACGCTGCGGGTGGTGACTGCGCGCCGGTTCTGAAAGAGCGCGGACAGCGCGAAGTATTTTGCGGACTCACCGGCATTATCTGGCTGCACCGCAAGATGCAGGATGCCTTTTTCCTCGTGGTCGGATCGCGGACCTGTGCGCATCTGTTGCAATCTGCTGCTGGCGTGATGATATTCGCCGAACCCCGGTTTGCCACCGCGATCATGGAAGAGCGGGATCTGGCGGGTCTGGCGGATGCCAATGACGAGCTTGACCGGATTGTGGACCAGTTGCTGGTCCGGCGTCCCGAAATCAAATCCCTGTTTCTGGTTGGCAGCTGCCCGTCGGAAGTGATTAAACTGGATCTGGCCAAGGCCGCGCAGCGTCTGGGTGCCAAGCATGCGCCGCAGGTGCGGATTCTCAACTATTCCGGCAGCGGAATCGAAACGACCTTTACCGAAGGTGAAGATGCCTGCCTCGCGGCGCTGGTGCCGGAGATGCCGACGCTTCCCGCTGACGCACCATCCAATTTGATCGTCGTTGGTTCTTTGCCGGATATTGTCGAAGACCAGTTTATGCGGTTGTTTGCGGATCTGGGCATTGCCAATGTGGCCAGTCTGCCCGAGCGCGCCGTGGCTGATCTGCCTGGCGTCGGACCGAATACCCGGTTCCTGCTCGCTCAGCCGTTTCTCGGCGACACGGCGCAACGGCTCAAGGAACGTGGCGCGCAGCGGATTGATGCGTTGTTTCCATTTGGGGTCAATGGCACAACCGACTGGTTGCGCGCAGCGGCCGAAGCCTATGGTGTGGATATGGCGCATTTCGCGCAGACGCTGCAGCCCTATCAGCAACGAGCGGTCAAGGCCCTCGATCATCAGCGCGAGAAACTGGCGGGAAAATCGATTTTCTTCATGCCGGATTCGCAGCTGGAAGTCCCGCTTGCGCGCTTTCTCGCAGACGAAATGGGGATGACTCTGGTCGAAGTTGGTACGCCTTATCTGCATCGCACCCATTTGGCGCGCGAGTTGGCGGCCCTGCCGGCCGGGGTGCAGATCAGTGAGGGTCAGGATGTCGACAAGCAACTGGACCGGGTCCGCGATAGTCGCCCTGATCTGACGGTTTGCGGTCTAGGTCTGGCCAATCCGCTGGAATCCGAAGGCCTGTCGACCAAATGGGCCATCGAACTGGTTTTCTCTCCCATTCACGGGTTCGACCAGGCGGGTGACCTGGCTGAACTATTTGCCCGCCCGCTGCGGCGGCGCGACGTGCTGAGGGTATAGATATGCAGCTTTCCGTTTGGACATATGAAGGCCCGCCCCATGTTGGTGCTATGCGTGTGGCCACGGCGATGGAAGGCATTCACTATCTGTTGCATTCTCCCCAGGGCGACACTTATGCTGATCTGCTGTTCACGATGATCGAGCGGCGCGGTAAGCGCCCACCGGTGACCTACACGACCTTCCAGGCCCGCGATCTGGGCAAGGACACGTCGGAACTGTTCCAGGCGGCGGCACGCGATACGGTGGAGCGTTTCGCACCGGATGCAATGCTGGTTGGCGCATCCTGTACCGCCGAGCTAATTCAGGATGATCCGGCTGGCCTGATCGAGAATATGGGTTTGCCGATCCCGGTCATTCCGCTGGAACTGCCGAGTTATCAGCGCAAGGAACATTGGGGCGCGGCCGAGACTTTTTACCAGATTGTCCGCAAGCTGTCTGACAAGACGCGGCGGCCGACTCCGATGAACGACCGGCGGCCCAAGGCCAATCTGTTGGGACCAACTGCCCTCGGGTTCCGCCACCGGGATGATATTATCGAGGTGACACGACTGCTTGATGCGATGGGCATTGACTGTCATGTTGTGGCACCGCTCGGGGCCAACGCGGCGGATATTGCCGGCCTGGGCGAAGCCGATTTCAACATCGTGCTTTATCCCGAAACCGGCGATCTCGCGGCCGACTATCTGAAGCGGGAATTTGGCCAACCGGTTGTGCGCACGGTTCCGATCGGGGTGGGCGCCACCCAGGATTTCGTTCGTGAACTGGCGGGATTGACCGGTATCGATCCGGAGCCGATGCTGCGCGAGGGCCTGTCCCGGATGTCCTGGTGGAGTCGCTCGGTTGATTCCAATTATCTGACCGGCAAGCGGGTCTTTATCTTTGGCGATGGCACCCACGCGGTTGCAGCCGCCCGCGTCGCCAGTGAAGAACTTGGCTTCAAGGTTGTCGGCTTGGGCTGTTACAATCGTGAATATGCCAGGGACGTCCGGGCCGCTGCGAAACTCTACGATGTCGAACCGTTGATCACCGACGATCATCTCGAGGTTGAAAAGGCGATTGCCGAGGCGCAGGTGGAACTGGTTCTCGGCACACAGATGGAACGCCATATCGCGAAGCGGTTGGGCGTCGGCTGCGCGGTAATTTCCTCCCCCGTGCATGTCCAGGATTTCCCCGCGCGCTATTCGCCGCATATGGGCTTTGAAGGCGCCAATGTGCTGTTTGACGAGTGGGTCCATCCGCTGGTCATGGGCCTGGAAGAACATTTGCTGACGATGTTCCGCGATGACTTTGAATTTCACGATGGGGCAGGGCCATCGCATCTCGGCCCCGGTCATGGTGCGGCAACCGCTGCAATCGGGATGGAAGGCGGTGCCGATCCGGCCAATGACACCGAAGCCGTGTGGAGCGCCGATGCTGAGCGTGAATTGAAGAAAATACCTTTTTTCGTGCGCGGCAAGGCGCGTCGCAACACCGAGACATTCGCAGCGGACCACGGAGTCAGCACGATCGAACTGGCGACGCTTTATGAAGCAAAGGCCCATTATGCCAGGTAGCGCTCGCCCCTCTGTCCGCGTGGTCATTGTCACACTCGACAATCACCTTGCTGGTGCGGTCGCGCGCGCCAATGCCCAATTGGCTGCGGACAATGTCAGCATTGGCTTCTATGCCGCTTCGGATTGGGATCGCGATCCGTCGGTGCTGGAGCGTGCAAAGGCGGATATTGCCCAGGGCGATATCATTATCGCGACCATGTTGTTCCTCGAGGATCATGTGCGCGCCATTCATCCCAGCCTGCTGGCCCGCCGCGAGGATTGTGATGCGATGGTCGGCATCATGTCGACCGCCGATATCGTCAAACTGACCCGGCTGGGCAATTACAGCATGGACAAGCCCGCCAAGGGGCCGCTGGCTCTGCTCAAGAAATTGCGCGGCTCGAAAAAGCTGGAGGCAGTTCTGGTGCCGGCCAGATGCGCATGCTCCGCCGGCTGCCCAAGATTTTGCGGTTTGTGCCCGGCGCGGCGCAGGACGTACGGCAATATTTTCTGACTCTGCAATATTGGCTCGCCGGATCCGATGACAATGTTGTCGACATGGTGCGGGCGCTGATCGATCGCTATGCCAGTGGCGAACGGGAAGCCCTGCAGGGCCAGATGGCGGCCGAACCACCGCGCGAATATCCGGAAGTGGGGGTCTACCATCCCGATATGGCGGATCGCTTGTCGGAAGACGCGAGCAAATTGCCAAAAGTCAAAAAAGCGACCGGCACCGTTGGCGTGCTGATGCTCCGCTCTTATTTGCTTGGCCGCGATACCGGTCATTATGATGGCATGATCGCAGCGCTGGAAGCAGCGGGATTGCAGGTCATCCCAGCCTTTGCCAATGGTCTCGATTCCCGGCCGGCGATCGCGCAATATTTTACCGAGAATGGCAAGGCAACCGTCGATGCGGTGATCAACCTGACCGGTTTCTCGCTGGTCGGCGGGCCGGCTTATAATGATGTCGATGCCGCGGTTGAAATCCTGTCTGATCTGGATGTGCCTTATGTTGCCGCCCATCCGATCGAGTTTCAGTCGCTTGAACAATGGGGCCAGGGCCGGATGGGCCTGTTGCCGCTCGAAACAACGATGATGCTGGCTATTCCCGAACTGGATGGCGCGATTGCGCCCAGCGTCTTTGGCGGCCGCTCCGATGGCGCGCCGGAAGGATGTACCGGCTGCAGCAGAAACTGCAAATTTGGCACCAATGATGCCGTTCGCGCCATGCAAAGCTGCCCGGAGCGGGCGGCGACGCTGGCTCGCAAAGTGTCAGAAATGATTGCCCTGCGACAGGCCAAAAAGGCGCAGCGCAAGCTTGCCATTGTCCTGTTCAATTTCCCGCCCAACGCCGGTGCAACGGGCAGCGCTGCCCATCTTGCGGTGTTTGAATCGCTGCACGCAACGCTGCAACGTCTGCACAGCGAAGGTTACGCCGTCGAGGTTCCGGCATCGGTCGATGATTTGAAAGCCGCCCTGCTACAGGGCAATGCCGAACGCTATGGGGCCGATGCCAATGTCGCCGCGCGAATCAGTGCCGACGATCATGTTCGCCGCGAGCCCCATCTGAAGGCCATCGAGGCCCAATGGGGTCCGGCACCCGGTCGGCAGCAAAGCGACGGTCAGGCGATCCATGTTCTCGGCGCGCATTTCGGCAATATTTTTGTCGGCGTCCAGCCGGCCTTCGGATATGAAGGCGATCCGATGCGCCTGCTGTTTGAAGGCGGCTTTACGCCTACCCACGCATTTTCAGCCTTTTACCGCTATATCCGCGAGGATTTCGGGGCGCATGCCGCGCTGCATTTTGGCACCCATGGCGCGTTGGAGTTCATGCCCGGCAAACAGGCAGGGATGAGCGGCGATTGCTGGCCCGAACGGTTGATCGGTGATCTGCCGAATTTCTATCTCTATGCGGCCAACAATCCCTCCGAGGGTATTATCGCGAAGCGCCGCTCCGGCGCCACCTTGATCAGCTATCTGACACCCCCGCTCGCGGAAGCGGGCCTGTACAAGGGCTTTTCCGACCTCAAGGCGCTGCTCGAGCGCTTCCGGACGACTGACAAGAGCGATGCACAGAGCCGGGATCTCGAAGAGATGATCCGGGATCAATGCGCGGATCTCGATATTGAAGCCGGGGATATGGATAGCCTGTCCGGCCGTCTGTACGAGCTCGAGCGTGAACTGATTCCCCACGGACTGCACGTCTTTGGTGCCGCGCTGGCGGAAGACGAGCGCGACGGTCTCGTCGATGCGATGGTCGAGGCCAGCCCGGCGATCGAACGGACGGATATTGAAGCGAAGCTCGATGCCAATGACGAGCTTGGATCGCTGATGCAGGCCTTGGACGGCGCGTTTGTCGCACCGGCACCAGGCGGCGATCTGCTGCATAATCCGGATGTCTTGCCAACCGGCCGCAATCTCCACGGTTTTGATCCGTTTCGTATACCAAGCGCATTTGCCTGCAAACAGGGCGCTGAACAGGCCGGTCAGTTGATCCACCGGCATGAAGCCGACGGCGGCAAACTGCCGGAAAGTATCGCGATGGTGCTTTGGGGCACCGACAATCTGAAAAGCGAAGGCGCGCAAATCGCCCAGGCGATGGCGCTGATCGGCGCCCGGCCGCGCTTTGACGACTATGGCCGTCTCGCCGGTGCCGAATTGCTCTCGCTGGAAGAATTGGGACGGCCCCGGATTGATGTGGTGGTTACCCTTTCCGGTATTTTCCGCGACCTGCTGCCGCTGCAAACCCGGATGATTGCCGAAGCCACCTGGCTGGCCAGCGCGGCAGACGAGCCGATTGCGCAGAATTTTGTCCGCAAGCATAGTCTCGCGCATCAGCAACAGCATGGCTGCGATCTGGAAACCGCAAGCCTGCGGGTTTTTTCCAATGCACAGGGTGCCTATGGTGCCAATGTCAACATGATGATCGATGGCGGGACCTGGGCCGATCCCGACGAGCTCGCCAACATGTTCGAGCAGCACAAGGGCTATGCCTATGGTCGCAACGGTGTTCCCTGTCAGCAGCGCGCACTGCTCGAAAGCGAACTGGCCGGGGTTGAACTGACTTACCAGAATCTGGAATCGGTCGAGCTCGGCGTGACCGATATCGATCACTATGTCGATGGGCTTGGCGGCATGAGCAAGGCGGTCGAAAAGGCTCGCGGGTCGGCCAGTCCGGTCTATGTGGTCGATGCCACCCAGGGCGACACCAAGGTGCGGACGCTGGGCGAACAAATTGATCTCGAGACCCGGACCCGGATGCTCAACCCGAAATGGTATGAAGGCATGCTGAAGCACGGTTTTGAAGGTGTCCGGCATATCGAAACCCATGTCACCAACACAATGGGCTGGTCGGCAACCACCGGTACCGTATCTCCCTGGGTCTACCAGAAAATCAGCGAAACCTTCGTGCTCGATGACGAGATGCGGGCGCGGCTGGCGGAACTAAATCCCAAATCTTCGGCTCGCGTGGCCGATCGCCTGCTCGAAGCCTGCGATCGCGACTTGTGGGTACCGGATGCAGAAACCCTGGCGGCCTTGCAGGCTGCCAGCGACGACTTGGAAGACCGGCTCGAAGGCTTGGTCGCAGCAGAATGAGGAGCGCAATATCATGACGTTACTGGATGGCGAAAGCCCACCCGACGGTGAAGGCAGCGTACAAGTTGCTCTGGACCCTACGGATGAAATCAAGGGCGCAAAAGTCTTTGCGGTTTATGGCAAGGGGGGATCGGCAAATCGACCACCTCGTCCAACCTGTCGGCGGCCTTTTCCAAGCTCGGCCACCGGGTCCTGCAAATCGGTTGTGATCCGAAGCATGATTCGACCTTCACCCTCACCAAGAAAATGGTGCCGACGGTGATCGATATTCTCGAAACCGTCGATTTCCACAGCGAGGAACTCCGCGCCGAGGACTATATGTTTGAAGGCTATAACGGGGTGATGTGTGTTGAGGCGGGTGGCCCGCCGGCCGGCACGGGCTGCGGAGGCTATGTGGTGGGTCAAACCGTCAAACTGCTCAAGCAGCATCATCTGCTCGAAGATACCGACGTGGTGATTTTTGACGTGCTCGGCGATGTGGTCTGTGGCGGCTTTGCTGCGCCGCTGCAACATGCCGACAATGCGATTGTCGTCGCGGCCAATGATTTCGACAGCATTTTCGCGATGAACCGGATTGTTGCGGCGATTAACGCCAAGTCGAAAAATTATAATGTCCGTCTCGCCGGAGTCGTTGCCAACCGGTCGGCGGAGACCGATGAAATTGACCGGTTCAGCGACAGTATCGGCATGCGGCGGCTCGCGCATTTTGCTGATCTTGATGCCATTCGTCGGTCGCGCCTGAAAAAATGCACCCTGTTCGAGATGGAAGACAGCCCGGAAGTCGAAGAGGCTCGGCAGGAATATCTGAATCTCGCGAAAAAACTGTGGGACGGCGTGGATCCGCTGGAAGCGAAACCAATGAAGGATCGCGATATTTTCGAATTTCTGGGGTTTGAATGATGGAACATAGCCTGACCTCCACAACCTATCAGCAAAGCCGCAGCCGGCTGGAAACCTATTTTGACAAGACCGCGCGGAAGGCCTGGGAAGACCTGACATCCGACGCGCCGGTCAGCGGCATTCGGGCCACGGTACGGGCAGGGCGTGATGCGATGCGTGATGTGCTGCTATCCTCCCTGCCTTCGGACATGCATGGCATGCGGTTGCTGGATGCCGGTTGCGGAACCGGGGCGCTGGCCATTGCCGCCGCCGAACGGGGTGCCGATGTGATCGCCATTGATGTCTCGCAGGGTTTGATTGATGTCGCCCAGAAACGCGCGCCTACGGGATTGTCGATCGATTGGCGCGTGGGCGACATGCGCCACCGTGATCTCGGGATTTTCGATCATATCGTCGCGATGGATTCGCTGATCCACTATGATGCCGACGACGTGGTTGCCGTGCTGCACGCCTGGGCGGATCGCGCCAATGAAATTGCCTTTACCTTCGCGCCCAGCACGGCGCTGCTGCGGACCATGCACAGGGTCGGCAAGTTGTTCCCGCGCAATGACCGGTCACCGGCGATCAAACCGGTGGCAGAGAATCACTTGCGTACAGAGCTGGACGAGGCCTTGCCCGGCTGGAAGATCGATTTCACCCAGCGCATATCCAGCGGCTTCTACAAGTCACAGGCCATGGGGGTCAGTCGCCAATGACCCAGCGGCCATCATCTGTGACTTTCTGGCAGAGCGTGGGTACACGCTTTCTGCCGTTCGCGGATGCGGCCAGCGCAGATCTTCCTTTATCCCGTCTCCTGCGGCTTTCCCTGTTTCAAATCAGTGTCGGCATCGCGGCGGTATTGCTCAATGGCACGCTAAACCGGGTGATGATTGTGGAACTGCAAATCCCGACCTGGATCGTGGCGCTGATGATAGCGCTGCCGCTGATGATTGCGCCGTTCCGGGCGCTGATCGGCTATCGCTCGGACACCCACCGGTCGGTGCTGGGCTGGCGCCGGGTGCCTTATATCTGGTTCGGTACGCTGGGCCAGTTCGGCGGGCTGGCGATCATGCCATTCGCTCTGGTCCTGATGACCCGACCCGATACGTTTGTCGCCGGTGTCACCGCCGCCTGTCTGGCGTTTCTGCTGACCGGCGCCGGCATGCATGTCACCCAGACCGCGGGCCTGGCACTCGCCACTGACATCGCATCGGAAGACAAGCGACCAAGGGTTGTGGCGCTGCTTTACGTGATGCTGCTGGTGGGCATGATGGTTGCCTCGTTCACAATCGGCAATCTGCTGGCGGGTTTTACTGCAACCAAATTGATCCAGGTTATCCAGGGCGCAGCCGCGCTGACGATGGTGCTGAACATTGTTGCGCTGTGGAAGCAGGAAGCCCGCAACCGCGCAATCACCATGTCTGACACGCCAAGGCTGCCTTTCTCCGAAATCTGGGCGTCCTTTGCCTCGCAACCCAATGCCAAACGGCTGCTGATCGCGATCGGTCTCGGTGCCATGGCTTTTGCGATGCAGGATGCGTTGCTCGAACCTTATGGCGGAGAGGTTCTCGGCCTGTCCGTAGGTTCAACCACCGCTCTGACCGGCGTCTGGGCGTTCGGCGCGCTGCTCGCCTTTGCATTTTGCGGCCAGCAATTGTCGGCGGGATCCGATCCGCTCCGGCTGGCCGGCTATGGCGGCGTGATCGGGGTGGCTGCTTTCTTGATGACGCTGTTTGCGGCGCCGCTTGACTCCGTCATTCTGCTGTTTGTCGGTGCGACGATTATCGGTTTTGGCACGGGGCTTTTCTCGGTTGGTACGATGATCGCCGCGATGGGTCTGGCGCAAAAGGATTCGGCTGGCTTGGCGCTGGGCGCCTGGGGGGCGGTGCAGGCCAGTTGCGCCGGACTGGGCATCGCTCTGGGCGGGTTGATCCGCGACGGCATGAGCGGTCTTGCACTGGCGGAAACCATGGGCGCGACGCTGGCCTATCGGGCGACGGGATACGGCGTCGTCTACAGCCTCGAAATTATTTTGTTGTTAGTGACACTGGTCGTTTTGGGACCGGTCATCGGCCTGAAGCGGACCGCTGCGCCAGCCAAGCAATTCGGCCTGACCGAATTTCCGACATGATAGTGAAGACACGAACCGAAAGGGAGAATGTAAGATGGATGATGTAAAACTGATAGGCACATTTGATGTGACCGAGATGGTGTTTCTCGCGTTCGTGCTGTTTTTCCTGGCACTGGTATTTTATCTCCGCCGCGAAGATCGCCGCGAAGGCTATCCGCTGGAGGATGAAACAACCGGCCGTGTCGATACGTCCGGCGGTCCGCTGCTCACCGCAACACCGAAAACATTCCTGATGCCATTCGGCCGGGGTACGGTTTCAACGCCAACCCAGGGACGGGAAAAGGTCGATGTTGCCGGCGCGCGGACATTCCGGTCTCCCGGTGCGCCTTATTATCCGACCGGCAATCCCCTCGAAGATGGCCTTGGCCCGGCAGCCTGGGCAGAGCGGTCCCGTCATCCCGATCTCGACGCCGAAGGGCGCAACCGGATTGTTCCTATTGGCTTGGCTGAACATATCGCCGTGCACCGCAAGGATCCCGATCCGCGCGGCATGACCGTGGTCGGTGCCGATGGGGAAGTGGCGGGTACTGTGTCCGATCTCTGGGTTGACCGGGCGGAACATCAGCTCCGCTATCTCGAGATTGATACTGGCGCCAAAAAGGTCTTGGCGCCGATGGCGATGTCGAAAGTGAAGGGCAAGAAAAACACGGTTGTCATCGATGCCTTGAATGCTGCCGATTTTGCGGCCGCACCGGTCCCGGCGAAGGATGGTGAAATCACCTTTTACGAGGAAGAACGCGTCGTTGCCTATTTCGGTGGCGGCTATCTCTATGCCAATCGCGAACGGCAGGAGCCGCTGATATGAGCGAATATGATCATGAACCGATCCGCGGATTGCCGGAAGCGCTGCCCGAGGATGAGCATATTATCTGGCAAGGCGCGCCCGATTGGAAAGCCATGGCGATATCGGCTTTGCACATCCGTTTGACCGCCATCTATTTTCTGACAATCGCTGCGATTGCCTTGTTTCAGGGCGACTGGGGCACCGGTGTCGCGATGCTCGGACTGGGCACGATCGTGGCGGCCTTGTTCACGCTGTTCGCCTGGGGTGTCGACCGCACCACGGTTTATACGCTGACCAACAAGCGGATCGTGCTGCGCATCGGCGTCGCGCTCAACAAGTGCATCAATATCCCGCTCAGCCAGATCGAATCCGCCAATCTGAAGGCGCTTGGCCATGGGCATGGCAATATTGTGCTGCGTCTCAAAGGCATGCCGCGGCTGGGCTATCTGATGCTCTGGCCGCACGCCCGCTCGCTCCGCTTCGCGCGACCGCAACCGATGCTGCGCGCGATTCCCGAGGCCACCCAGGTGGCGCAAGCCCTGTTTGCGGCGACCAAGGATGTGCAGGCGGTAGCGCCCGCCACATCATCCACGGATCAATCCCGTGATATCCCGCTGAAAGGTCTGCCAGCATGAGCCACGCCCATGATCATGATCCCACGGTTCCGCGCGGCGCTCTGATCGGAGCGGCGGCGTTGCTGTTGTTTGTGATGGCGCTGACCGGCGCTGTTTCCTGGGGTCTGATTCCGCAATCCGCCAATCCCGAATTGAACCGCAGCGCGGCCCAGGTGGCCCCTGCGCAGGAGCGGCAGCTCTATTTCAGGGATCGGGCCGATGGCGCGGTTGTCATAACCGATGCGGTAACCGGCGCCACGGTGAAGGTGATTGGCTATGGCGAAGGCGGTTTCGTCCGCGCGACCATGCGCCGGATGGCCAAAGCCAGATTGGCCAAGGGTGCCGGCGCTGAAGTGCCGTTCACGCTGATCCTCTGGGAAGATGGCGCCTTGTCACTGAACGACCCGGAAACGGGCGGCGAAGCCGAAATACATGGATTTGGGCCTGACCATTCCAGGGTCTTTGCCGAAATGTTGAAGGAGCCAGGCGCATGACCACTCTGCTGTCATCCCGGAAATTTGAAACCGGTTGCCGGATCGAAATCGAGCAAAGCCCCGAGCATTTTCACGCACATGTCGAACTGGATGGTAATATCCCGATCTTCCCCGGCGATCGTGTGCAGGTGCACGGCGATCCCGTCACCGTCTCATTCGGCGAGAAGGTCGTTTTCGATCGCAACGTCACCGTTCAGCGCGCCGGCTTGCTGCGGCGGGCCTGGACCAAATTCGCCGGCCATTTTGAAATGGCTGAACTTTATGAAGTCAGTTTCACCCCCGGGAGGCTTTGATGAACGCTCAAACCAAAATACAACCATCCGCAACCGCTACGCCGGACACGCCGGATACAATGGCGATTGCAACCCAGGACACGGTTCTCGCACCGCGTTTCTACACCACGGACTTCGATGCGATGGACAAGATCGACGTCTCGTCGGTACGCGGCGAGTGGGAAGGTCTGATGACCGAAATGGAAGGCGATCCCAACAAAAAGCATTTCAAGAAAACCGATGCGTTTGATGGCATTATCGAAGGACTCGAGCCGGACCTCAAAAAGGAGTTTATCGACTTTCTGGCGAGTTCGCTGACGTCCGAATTTTCCGGCTGTATCTTATATGCGGAAATCGCAAAGCGGACGAAAAACCCGGATATGAAACGGCTGTTCAAACTGCTCGCGCGGGATGAAAGCCGCCATGCCGGTTTCATCAATGAAACGCTGAAGGGATCGGGTATCGGGGTGGATCTCAGCTTTCTCACCAAGACCAAGAAATACACCTATTTCAAACCGAAATTCATTTTCTATGCGGTCTATCTGTCCGAGAAAATCGGCTATGCCCGCTATATCACGATTTTCCGGCATCTCGCGCGCAATCCGGAGAATAAGTTCCATCCGATTTTCGACTGGTTCGAGGAATGGTGCAATGACGAGTTTCGCCATGGCGAAGCCTTCGCGCTCCTGCTCCGGGCCGACCCCAAGCTGTTGACCGGCATGAACAAGCTGTGGATCCGTTTCTTCCTGCTTTCGGTCTATGCCACCATGTATGTGCGCGATCACAATCGGCCGGTTTTCCACAAGGCACTGGGTGTGCATCCGGCCGATTATGGCTATGACGTTTTTGCGATCTGTACCGAGATCAGCAAACAGGTTTTCCCGGTTGAGATTGATACCGATAGCCCGCGCTTCCGCAAGGCGATGGAGGATCTGCGTCTGGCTTCGGTTGCTATCGAAGACGCCAAGGCCCGCGGAGGTGTGATCGGCAAATTGAGTCAGGCCAAGCATGTCTCCAAGGCCGGTATCGCCTTTCTTCGCATGTATTTCATGAAACCCAAGGTCAATGCCTTGCCCAGCACCATTCGGCTGGCACCCGCATGGTAGGTCTGCCCGACCTTGGACTGCCGTTTCTGGTGGTCATTGCCCTGTGGTTTGTCAGTACGGGCCTTGTGGCGGCGCTGAATCATCGCCTGCGGCAATCCTTTGGGCGGGCGTTGATCATTGCCAGTATCTGCGGCCTAGGCGGCTTGTCCCTGCTGGTCTGGACCAGCAACGCCACTGCGGTCTGGTCGATCTATGTGTCCTTTGTCGGCGGTCTGCTGATCTGGAGTTGGCACGAAATCAGTTTCCTGACCGGAGCTGTCGCCGGCTCCCATCGCGACCCTTGCCCGCCGGGAGCAGCCGGATGGCAGCGTTTCTCGCTGGCGACCATGGCGCTTATTCATCATGAAATTGCCCTGGCGATGACAGCGGGCCTGCTCTTGTCGCTGGCCGCTGTGACCGCCAATCCGACCGGTGCATTGACGTTCGCGCTGCTGCTGATCTTCCGCTTGTCATCGAAACTGAATATCTATCGCGGTGTGCCGAATATGAGCGATGAATTGCTGCCGCGGCATCTCGACTATCTCAAAAGCTATTTTGGACCGAAGCATCTGCGGCCGCTATTGCCCCTGACAATCGGCATGATTCTAGCGCTCGCCGGCTATTTCGCGCTGAGTGCCTATGGCGCTGTCGATGCGCCAGCCGCGGTACAGGCGGCGCTGCTGTGCTGTCTCTGCTTGCTCGCGGCGCTGGAGCATATTTTTCTTGCAGTTCCGTTCCGGGACTCCGCCTTGTGGCAATGGGCACTGGAAAGTCGGAGCAGGCGAACAAAAATTTAGAATCGTTTTAACGCGTTACACGAATAAGAATGTGAAGAGGGAGTATGGGCATGGACTATGAGGCATTTTTCGGCAGCGAACTGGAAGCTGTGAGAGAAGAAGGGCGCTACCGGGTGTTCGCCGAAATCGAACGCAAGGCAGGGTCCTTTCCCCATGCGAAACGCTATGTCGAGGATGTGGTGAGTGACGTGACCGTCTGGTGCTCCAATGACTATCTCGGCATGGGGCAACATCCCAAAGTCACCGAAGCAATGCATCGCGTGATCGATGAATGCGGCGCCGGTGCCGGCGGGACCCGCAATATCTCGGGCACCAATCATCATCATGTTTTGCTCGAAAAAGAACTGGCCGACTTGCACGGCAAGGAAGATGCCCTGCTGTTCACCTCCGGCTATGTTTCCAACTGGGCAGCGCTCGGGACCCTCGCCGCGCGCATTCCCGATTGTGTCGTGCTGTCCGATGCACTCAATCACGCCTCGATGATTGAGGGTATTCGCCACAGCAAGGCGGAGCGGATGATCTTTGAACATAATTCGCCGGAAGATCTTGATCGCAAATTGGCTATGCTGGACCCGGATCGCCCCAAGCTGGTCGCGTTCGAGAGTGTCTATTCGATGGATGGCGACATCGCCCCGATCGCGGAAATCCTGGATGTTTGCGAAAAACACGGCGCGATGAGCTATATTGATGAGGTCCATGCCGTCGGACTCTATGGGCCGCGCGGCGGCGGGGTTGCCGAACGCGAGGGCCTGATGGATCGGATCACCGTGATTGAAGGAACGCTGGGCAAAGCCTTTGGCGTCATGGGCGGGTATATTGCTGCCTCAAAAGACCTTTGCGATTATGTCCGGACCTTCGCGAGCGGCTTTATCTTCACGACCGCGTTGCCGCCGGCGGTTGCCGCCGGTGCCTGCGCCAGCATCCAGCATCTCAAGCAAAGCAACTGGGAGCGGGACACGCAGAAGGAGCGCGTCGAGAAAGTGCGCGGCGCCCTTGATCGTCTTGGAATTCCGCATCTGCCGAACCCGAGCCATATCATTCCGGTGATGGTTGGCGATCCCCACAAGTGCAAATTTATCAGCGACTGGCTGATGGACAATCATGGCATTTACGTACAGCCGATCAACTATCCCACCGTCCCGCGTGGCACCGAACGGCTGCGGATCACACCGTCGCCGGTTCACAGTGACGACGATATAGATCGCCTGTTATCGGCGCTCAGTGAAATCTGGTCGCAATGTGAACTGGCGCGACGGGACGTTGCCGCCTAGCACCATTTGCCAACAGCAAAACAAAAAGGGCCGGGGATATATCCCGGCCCTTTTTGTTTGATAATCGTCAATGCGAACGGATCAGCTGGGATCTTTCAGATAGGCGATCACGTCGGCGCGTTTCTGCGCATCGGGCAGGCCGGCAAAGATCATCTTGGTCTTCGGTACGATCCGCTGAGGATCTTCCAGATAGACATAGAGCTGCTCTTCGGTCCAGGTCAGGCCGCTATTGGCATTGGCTGGGGAATAGTTAAACCCATCAACCGTTCCGGCTTCGCGTCCCACGATATTGTGGAGCGATGGACCCGTGCGATTGACGCCTTCATCAGTGACATGACAGGTGCGGCATTGCGCAAAGACGCGCTTGCCTGCTGCCGCATCACCGGTCAGGCTGGCAAAAGTGACGCCATCTTTGGTCGCCATTCCGTCGCCCGCGGCGCCAGCATCATCGCCAGCATCAGCCGTTTCTTCAGCAGCGGGTTCTTCGGTCGCGGCGGCCTCTTCAGCAGCCGGCTCTTCGGCGGCTGGTGCTTCGGCTTCAGCTGCGGTTTCAGCCGGTTCGCTGGATTCAGAACCGCCGCCGGAACAGGCTGCGGCCAAAGCGGACAAGGCAACGACCCCCGCCAATGCTTTCATCTTGACCATAATCTCTCCTATCGAGTGTTATTGACAAAATAGTCAATATTCTAGCACCTTAGCCTAGTTTCGGTGCGAAGAAAAGGGCAGAATTCCGGGCGGGAATCAATCATTTGGCGGGGCATTGATTTTTGTGTCCGCCTCTTTGAGTACTTTTTCCGCAGACGATGGACCATGGCCCAGATCAATAGAATGATGGGGATTGTGATTGCCCCGATTGCGAGATCGGATTGCGCGCCATCGGGAAACGCCGCAGCGCCTTTGATGACATAGCCGATCAGGCCCACCAGATAATAGGCGGCGGCAATTATTGACAAACCTTCAACCAGTGTCTGCAACCGCAATTGCAGCAAGGTCGATCGTTCCATCGACTGCGTCAGACTTAAATTCTGGGCTTTGATCCGCGTGTCGATGCGTACATCAAGCGTGTGCATGACCCGCGCAATCCGTTCGGCAATGCGCGCCAGGCGGTCCTGGAAAACCGAGCAGGTCCGCGATGCCGGAATCAGGCGGCGTTCGGTAAAGTCGGTCAGGCTCTGGAAATTGGCAACCGGTTTGATGTTCAGGGACCGCAGGCGATCGAGCGCCACTTCGGCATAAGCGGTCGTAGCGCTCAGGCGAAAGCCAGACGCCGACCGAATAAGCTCCAGCTTTGCCGAGATCTTGGCGAGCTGTTGGAGCAATTCCGTGTCATCATCCTCTTCTGTGGCACGGGCGACCTGTTCGGCATGATCAGACAGGTTCTTTTCCAGCTCATCCACTTCAGGGCCATATTTCTGCACCGTGGGAAAACCCAAAAGGGCCAGGTTCCGGTAGTTTCCGAGCTCTTGAACGCGCTGAATGATGCGCCCTCGTTCGCTGTCATTGACGGACCCTGCTGTGACCAGTAGCCGCCCATAGCCATCGCTATGAATGCCAAAGTCCGACCAGATACGCAGATCGGCATTGATGTCGCAGCAGACAATTTCTTGTTCCGCCATGGCCAGGCTTGCCAACATGTTGTCAATCTGCTTGTCATTCGGGATGACAAAAATACGGGTCGCCCGCACCACAGACCCGACCCACTGTTCCAGCCATTGAAGATAGGGTGCGCGTACATTTCCGGGTGCGTTGTGCGGAAAGATCAACGTGATGGTGCTCGCTTCGGTATGCCGTTCCCAAAGAAAATGGATGCCGGATTTGGTATGACCGGCGGCATGGCGTGCGGCGAGATTCCATTCGTCAAAGGGCGGTTTCTGGTTGATCAGGCGGCTGTCTTCGGCGGGCCTCTGGTCGGCATCGACGAGTCGTACCGCCTGGATGATTTCACAATGATCGGGCACCGGTGCAAATCGACGCAAGTGCATTTCGTCCACGGTCCATTGCCGCAAAGGATGATCATTTCTGGTCACATCAGCCGCTCGTTGCAAAACTCCCAACACTCAAATCTTATAAATTTTCCAAGCACATACATGATTTTCGGACAAATTTGAACAGGAATCTCTGTGCTTTTGGCCAATTTGACCACTTTTAAGCCAATATTGAGAATTTGCGCATAGCTTCCGCGGATGGATGAGGCGATCCTTTTTCGCGCCCTGACGGGGGTCATTCTGGCTTTGTTTTCCTGCGTCTTCGGCGGGCTGTTCCTGTTCGACCGGAAACAGGTTTTCGCAGGATGGCTGGCGATCGCCTTCGCCAGCGGTCTGGGCGCATTTATTCTCGATATCGGCCGCGAGTTTCTGGATCCGACTTTGTCTGATCTTGCGGCGAAGGCAGCATTCTGGACCTTTAGCCTGACGCTGACCATTGGCATTTATCGTCGATATGCGGTGCCTTTTCCGATCGGCCGGATTATGAGCCTGATCGTTGCCGGCGGTGCCGGCTTGCTGTGGTTCAGTTTCATCGTCCCCGATATCATCTCGCGATCCTTCATATCCGCGACGATCGCGGGGCTGATACTGGTCTACTCGCTGATCCCGCTTGGCAATCATCATCGTGGTGTACTGGAACGCATCATGTTCGCCTTGATTGCAATCATCGTTCTCACCTATTTGCTGCGGCCGATCATCATCTACGGGTTTTTCGGACTCAGCTATACAGCGGCCAACTACCACCAGTCGGTCTATGCGCTGGTTCTGCATTCAACCAGCGCCTTGTCTGCGCTGGCCTGCGGGGTCGTGATGCTGATTGTGATCGGCAATGACATTATCACCAAACATCTGATGGCGACCAAGACCGATCCACTGACAGGATTGCTCAATCGCCGCGGTATCGATGAATTTGTCGCTGTTGAACTGGCGGACGACCGGGGAATGGGACGAACGGTGATGATCGCCGACCTCGACCGCTTCAAGCAGGTGAATGACAACTATGGCCACGATGCCGGCGATCAGGTGCTTAAAAGGGTGAGCGCAGCCTTGCGGTCTTTGGTGGCGTCTTTGGGGAGGTTGCGCGGATCGGTGGCGAAGAATTCATCATCCTGCTTGACGCCGTCAGCTCGCAGGATCGTATGGTTGTGGCTCAGCACTTGCGGCTGGCCATCGGCATGATCCATCACCCGGAACTGCCGGAACAGGACAATGTCACGGTCAGTATCGGTCTCGCTAGCATCGGTGCCGGAGAAACCTATCAAATGGCTTTGCGCCGGGCCGATATGGCGCTCTACGAAGCCAAGGCGAAAGGCCGCAACCGGGTTGTCGATGCAGTTGATATCAGTCCGAGTCCCGCTGCTTTACAGACGGGAAACCGGATCTGAGCAAGGGGGATAGCGATCTTTAGGGGTTTCGCCGGTACCCGCGGCTAGAGACCAGGCGAGAAGAGCCCCGCGCCGGCTGGTCTAACGGGCTCAGGCGCCCGCCAATCGAGAATGCTGGCGGTCATGCATGACAGGCGCGAGGGCATAGACAGCCCCAGGCGCACGAGAATCTGTACCTGTCATTCCGCGATACGGGATGGCTGGTTATTGAAAAACGGTGTCCGATCATGCCCCGCGCCATTGGCGTCATTTGCCACATCCGACTGATGGTCGTCGACCTGCAGCAAACCCGCCATGACCGCACAGGCGACCATATGAGTCCGATTGCGAGCACGCAGCTTCAAGCGGACATTCTCGACATGCCGATCGACCGTCCGTGGCGCGATATGTATGTGTTGAGCGACCTCCTTGGTCGACAACCCCTGTGCGATATATTCCAGAATCTCCATCTCTCTCGATGTGAGAACCGGATCGCTTGCCAGATCTCTGTGGTTCAACATTTTCAGGTCACCTCTTCATAGCTTTTGCCTGGCAACATTGCCAAACAAAGATAACCCCCTGTATTCACCCGACCTTGCCCGGCACCACCGTTTCAAATGTCGGTGGCGCGGCCGGATAATGCGCGCGACTTGGGCTGGCGTGCGAAGCCAACTATAGCGTACTGTTAATGGGTCCCTCCAGAACAGGTCATCGCCAAATCACTGTGATCATACCATTAATACTGGTTGATTGTTAGATGTATAAACGGCGGATATGTGCGGGGTATAGGACAAAAATGCCTATGCCAACTATCTGAATTTACAGCATTTTACATTTGAACTCAGGTTGAGTGGGTGATTTTACTTAGGGATAATTGCCACGCAAAAACCCGTGTGGTTTGAGTCAGGCAAACCCGGCACGCGAATTGCCGGATAGACCAGAACAGCGGAAAGCCAGTATCTACTGTCGTCGAGGACAAGGCCGCGTTCAAGGCCGCGTAACCGGGTGCCACAAGCCCGGAGCGCAATTCAGGGTCGTGCTTAGGATCTTTTACAGGAGACAGCACGAATGGTTACGGATTTAGCAACACCCCCATTGCAATCGGGGCCCAACACAAACTTACACACAACCTTGCTGCGGTTTCGCGCAGGCCGGTTGATCTTTGACGAAGGACAGAAGGCAACCCGCTGGTACGAAGTGGTGCGCGGCACGGTGCGGACCTGCCGCTTTCACATTGATGGTCATCGCCATCTGACCGGTTTCTATTTTGCCGGCGATGTCTTCGGGGCCGATCATGGCTTCTATGGCACCGCCGCCGAGGCGGTGACCGATGTCGTGGTCCGATGCTATCGCGTTGGCGATATTACCCGCCAGCAAGATCCCAAGCCGGATCTCGACGAAACGGTCTCGATCCTGTTTCGGGCGATGTCGAGCGCGCAGCGTTATCTGTTCATCATGGGACACCGTACGGCGACAGAAAAGCTCGCGGCGTTTCTTTTATGTCTGCAACAGCGCGGCAATAGCGGCATTGATATCCGGTTGCCGATGTCGCGCGGCGATATTGCCGACTTTCTCGGGCTGACCGTCCACACGGTGAGCCGGACATTCTCCGATCTTGCCCGTCGCGGGCTGATCAGAATTGACGGGCGGCACGCGGTCCAGATCACCGACAAGGCCGGCCTGTGCCGCCTGGCCGGCGAGGATCATGACGGATTGATGCCCGAGGACGGACATGAAATTCACCCTGCAGCAGACCTTTGTCTCGGCGCTTTATCAGCGGCCTGATCGGCCCGCGCGAGACCATGATGGGAGAAATCCAATGACAATTACAAGATTGAAGCCGCTATTCTATCTCACCGCTATCCCGATCCTGTCCCTGTCCGGCGGGGAGGCGTGGGGGGCCAGTGACGGCGCCGCACCCCCCAAGGGCGCTGCGTTGCCGGTTCAGAGCGGACCGGCTTTCACACCCGAGCAGGCCGCAGCCGAAACCGCCAAGATCATGGCGCGGTTAAAAGCGCTGCGCGGACAGGCTGGTGAACCCGCTCCAACCGGAGCTCCGGCACCAGTTCCGACCCAAGTTCCTGCGCCGCAGCCTATGGTGGATCTGTCACAATCTGCCGACGTTCGACGCTCTCAACCGGGGCCCGGGCAAACCCGGCCCGAAATCATAGCGTCATCAGAACCGGCGCAACCTTCGCCTGTGGCCGCGCAGAAACCGGTACCGGTTGTCGAGAAAACGGTAGCAGAACCACCGGCGGCTCCCGCTGACGATGCCACCGCGATCATGACGGCGTTGCGCGCGATCCAGTCGGAGCTTGCCGAGCAGAAAAAGCTGGTGGCGGGACAACAGGCGCTGATCGCCAACCAGAATGAGAAGATTCAGCAGCTGGAATTGCACAACCAGCTGGTGCGGGCCAATGCGCCTTCACTGGACCGCTATCCGGTACAGTCGTCCCAATATCTGTCTGAAATGCGCGGCGCTGGCATCCAGCAGGAGCAGGTGCAAACCGCTGCCAACCAGATCGGATCGACGCCTGACGACCGGCTGACTCTGCCCGAAGAACCGGTTGGGGAAGCCCCGCCGCAGGCCAATAATATCGAACAGAAAGTGGAGTCGGTGCCGGAAGGACAGGGCGTGCTGACCCCACGCGGGCAGTTCGTTCTTGATCCGTCGATCGAATATACACGGTCGTCGACCAACCGCCTGGTGTTTCGCGGTATCGAGCTGATTCCGGGTATCCAGATTGGCGCCATCGAAGCCAGCGATGCCGACCGCGACACGGTGATCGGAACTTTTGCGATGCGCTATGGTCTGACCAACCGGCTCGAGATTGAAGGCCGTGTGCCGCTGCTCTATCGCAAGGACCGGATTCAGGTCGTCCAGCAACGCGAGGAACAGATTACGCGCGAAATCGGTCTCGAGGAAACCGGGATTGGTGATGCCGAAATCGCGCTGCGCTATCAACTTAACAGCCCCAAGCCGCAGACCCCGATCTGGGTTGCGGGCTTGCGGGTGAAGACGGACACCGGCTCCAGTCCTTATGAAATCCCGTTTGATGAATTTGGTGTGGCGACGGGACTGGCAACCGGTTCCGGCTTTTGGGGTTTCCAGCCCAGCCTGAGCTTCCTGCTGCCGTCCGATCCGGTCGTGATCTATGGCGGCACCGGCTATTTGTGGAATATCGAACGCAATATCGACCGCGTGGTCGGCGATGTGTTCGTCGGCAAAGTGGACCCCGGTGATGCGATCAATGCTAATGTCGGTTTCGGCTTTGCCCTGAACCCGCGCTTCTCTTTCTCGCTCGGCTACCGTCATAACTATATTTTCTCGACCAAGACCCAGCTTGGCGACACCTTGCAGGAAAGCAATGACATCCAGGTTGGATCGCTGAATTTCGGCATGTCTTATCGTCTCAGTGAAAAGCAGTCGCTGAATCTCGGCTTTCAATTCGGCATGACCGAAGATGCCCCTGATGTCAGCATCGTCGCGCGGATTCCGCTGCGCTTCTGATCATTGGACAAACCGACGCCCGTCGCGAGGGAGGGTGTGAAGTTCACATATTTCACACCCTCTCAACGGCACGCGGTTGTCGTCAAAGTTCACATATTTCACACCCCCAGTTACCGCTGGCGATCATAAGTGCCGGGATTCCGGCGCTCGCCGAAAGTTCACACAAATCACACCCGTTGTGCGTCTATTATGCATGATGAGAAAGAGCCGGACGAAATCACCAATATGATAGCGAGCGGCCGCGATGTAGGAAAGCGATCCTGTGTTGATCTGCTGCACCTGAGGCCTGTCGCAGCCTCAAGATGGTTTGGTCGCTAATCGCTGGCCCGCGTTCCAAACGGGCCGTTCAGCCGGACGATACTGGCGTTGAGCAGGGCTGCAAAGCTGACCCATGCGAGATAAGGCACAATCATCCAGCTCGCCCATTCCGACCATGGCCGCAGACCGATGCACAGCGCCAGCACCGAAGCCCAGAGGAAGGGTACCTCGATCAGCGCCCAATCCGGTCGCTGGGCCTTGAAAAATAGCGGCGACCAGAGAAAGTGGAACAGGAAATTGGTGCCATATAGCCCCAGCAACAGCATCCGGTCGGCCTCTGTGCTGGTGCCGTTCCAAGCCAGAACAAACGCCCAGGCCGCCAATCCCAAAATGATCGTCCATGCCGGGCCAAACAGCCAGTCGGGCGGCTGCCAGCTTGGCTTTTCGAGCCGATGATACCAGCTGTCAATCGAAGTCAACAGGCCGCCGCCGACGGTAAGGATAAGCGCCCAGCCAATGGCAAAGGCAATTTCAAATTGCATCGGCAGATCCTATGGCAAAAGGGGGCTCTCGTCACCCTCTCGTTTGAAGCCGGTTGGATTGGCGGGCTTTGTGCGGATGGCCGACCTCCGATCAGTCCAATATATCATAAAAAAAGCACTACCAACCTCCTCACTGGTTGGTAGTGCTTCAGTTTCAGGCCGGTTGGATTGGCAACCGGTCTGCGCCCCTTCAGTTCCCGAGGGCCCCGATTCCTGCCTGGCCGGCAATGTCGTTCAGCGCGCTGCCGATCCGGTCCATCATCAAGTCACTGTTGAAGCTTTCATATCCCGACAGGGTCAGCGTCGCATCCACTTCCTGAACCGCTTCAAGGCCGGAGGCCGTGTTGAGCAGCATGTTCTGGACACCATTTGCGGTTTCATGAACGATCGCGGTCTGGCCGTCATTGAGCAGATAGACCGGTGTATCGCCGACCTTCATGCGGATATTGCCGTTGGACAAAACCCCGTTTTCGAGCGTTGAAATATCCACCGGGCTAAGACCAGCCGCTGCCGTCTGCACGGTTTGTGCGCCTTCGTCGCTCCAGTTGAGCACGGTTTGCAACAGCAGCTCGCCATTGACATAGGTGCGAATGTCCGCGCCAAAGTTCACGCCCAGTCCGGACACAACAAACCCGCCGCGCAACTTGTCCAGATCTTCGTCCGGAACAAGTGCGGGCAAGCCAACCGCCGGCACGGGTTCAGCCTGGGCGGTCTCGGGCATCAGCAGCGCGCTGGACAACACGATGCAGGCCACGGTTGCGAAGTCGATATGTTTCTTTTTCATGACGCGTCTCTCATCTGACAGTACCGACCCTCACGTCGAGCAGCAGCTCGGGCGAGATCTGGTACAGGGGGGAAGGTGATTGGTTAGATTGCCGATTGTCGATGTTGCGGAAACCTGGTCGGTCGGAGCGGTGGACCAGCGGTTCCAGTCGCCGTCCAGATTGTAGCGCGGCCGTTTTGTGATCGGTCCGTCGACAATCGCCAGTGCGACGCCGTTCCAATATTTGTCGAAATCTGCGGTCGAATATTTGTTGATACCGAGCACGGAATCACCGACCAGCAGCTGGTCGTTATTCTGGCCCTTGACCACGACAAAATGCTTGAAACCGTCCAGGTCGAGCAGCACGATGACCGGGCGCTTCACTTGCGCCAGCTGGTCGGTCGTCAGCTTGAACCCTTCGGCGCGATAGCCGATGGAGTTCAGATATTTCCGCATGTCGAGCATGGAAAATCCGACTTTCTTGATGGTTTCCTTGTCGCCCAGGTCCCACATCGCCTTGAACGGTGTGCGCTCGGCTGTCGGCCGGTGATAGTGATAGGTCAGCAGCGTTGCGACAGCGGCGGATCCGCAGCTGAAATCATAGCGTTGCCGGATCACGGAGCGGAACGGGATATCCCACCAGGTCATCACGCCAACCGTAAAATCCCCACCCAAGGCTTCGCGGCCAACGCGGACTTCACCCTGGGCTATCGAGCTGCAGAGCAGCGCGCTGAACAGGGAAAGACCGGTCAAGGCCCGCAGTCCTCCCTTCAGGCTTGTCCTGAAGGGAGGATAGGCTGGGAATAGGCCACACGGGGTGGGGGAAGTGGGGTTCATGGCCTATTCCTTACTCATCAATCGGTAATGTTGATCGTCACTGCCAGGCCAGCCTGGAGCGCCGACTGTGCGCCGGTGTTGATCACAATGTTACCAAGACCGTTAAAGCCGGACAGCGCATTGTCTGACAGGCTGACATCGCCGGCGGCAAAGTCGCCATTGATGGTGTTGCCGGTATTTTCCGAGCTGAAGGTTTGTTCGTTTATTGCGATTTGTGTGCCGCCGCGCAGGTCATCCAGTTCGTCCATCGACATGATTGGAGAGCGGCTTGGCGCGGTGTCTGTGGAATGGGTCTGGGATGGAGATTGCTGCTCCGAAGTCGCGGGTGTCTGGGATGCAGAACCCTGATCTGCGGCTTGCGCATTGGCTTGAACAGCGGTCATGGCCAAGGGGCCCATTACAAGAAGCCAATAGTGTTTTTTCATCGTTCTACTCCCGGTTGGGGGATTCGGGTGTCGGGGGATGGAAGGGCCGGCTCCATCGGCTGAAACCGGCCCGTCCTTCAGCAAGTCAGCGGACGGCGATTAATCGCCGCCACCGGCTCCGCCACCAGCCGCTTCAGCAGCGCCATCACCGAAGTTGATGGTGCCCTGTGCTGCAATGTTGGTTGCAGACTGAGCGTTGGAGTTGATGCCGGTGTTCCATGACTGGTTCAGGATGCCAGCAAAAGCTGCGAAGGCATTGCCGCGAACATAGTTGTCGCCGCTGTTATAGCCCACGGGTGCTGGTGTACCGTCTTCACCATCGAGATCGACGAGTTCGTCCATCTGATAGTTGGTGTTGTAAGCGGTCAGCGTTTGCGTCGCAATAACAAGGTCGTTGTTGTTGTTGTTATTGCTGTTGATGTCATCCAGCGTGTTTGTCGTGCTGGCGTCTGCTGCAAGATATACATCCAGCAGGTCATTGACGACCACCGCACCGTTGTTGGTGTCGGTTACATCATTATTCTGGTTTTGCTGAGCCATGGCAGGTGCGCCAACGGCCAAAGCAACCACTGCAGCTGAAGCCGCCAGTACTTTTGTCGTTTTCATCGTATTTCTCCTTAGGGTCTAAGGCATCTCGTCTTTCCCCGGTCATTCGGGGAAGGGGGTTAAGAGGCCCTGTTGTTCACCGCATGATGCGGCAACACCCTGTTAGGATGACTCGCCAATACACTTGTTGCGATATGGCAAATTGTGACGATTATTTTGATTTTCTGGCCGCGGGGCCAGTGATATTCGCAGCAAACCGCTATTTTCGGAAGCTATGCCTGGCTATCGGAGGCAAGCTGTTCGTTCGGATGCTGCCGCGATGTCCGATTGGCCCAGAGCGCCTTAAAC
This sequence comes from Parasphingorhabdus sp. W113, assembly GCF_055693205.1. Lineage (NCBI taxonomy): Bacteria > Pseudomonadati > Pseudomonadota > Alphaproteobacteria > Sphingomonadales > Sphingorhabdaceae > Parasphingorhabdus > Parasphingorhabdus sp. W113. The sequence continues at coordinate 389,399 of NZ_CM146328.1, forward strand.
CGGTGCTTGCCGCGATATTCGAGCACCACCAGCGCCGGAATCAGCAATTGCAGGATGAAGGCTCCGAACAACACACCAAAACCGAGACTCGCCGCCATCGGAATCAGGAACTGGGCTTGCAGGCTGGTTTCAAACGTAATCGGCGCAACACCCAGAAAGGTGGTTAGTGAAGTCAGCATGATCGGGCGAAAGCGGGACTTTGCCCCGGTAATAATCGCCTCGTGGATCGGCATGCCCGACTCCAGATTCTCGTTGATGAAATCGATCATCACCAGCGAACCGTTTATGATCACGCCCGACAACGCAATAATCCCGAACACGCTCAAGATGACCAGCTGGAGACCGAGCAGAAGATGCCCGATCAGCGCGCCGATAATCCCGAACGGAATGATCGCCATGATGATCAGCGGTTGCAGATAGGAGCGGAACGGGATCGCCAGCAGCGCGTAAATCGCGAGCAGCGCAAAGACCAGAGCGGTGCCGAGATCGCCGAAGGATTCCGCCTGCTCTTCCTGCTCGCCGCCGAGCGTGTAGAGCAGTTGCGGATAATCGGCCTGCAATTTCGGCATGATATCGGTTTCAATCACCTCGGCAATTTCCTGGCTGGTGACAATATCGTCATCCAGATCGGCCGTGATGGTGGTGATCCGGCGCCCATCCGTGCGCTGAATGACCGATGGCGCCTGGCCGAAGGACACATCGGCCAGCGCCGACAGCGCGACTTCGCCGCCGGGCACCCGAACCCGGAACCGTTCGACATCGCTGATCGAATTGCGCTCCTCTTCGGGCAGGCGAATATAGACCCGGACATCTTCCTGACCGCGCTGGACCCGCAAGGCTTCGCTGCCGAAAAAGGCTGCGCGCACCTGAAAAGCCACGTCCTGCAAAGTTACGCCAAGCGACCGGGCTTCCGGTTTGAGCCGGAGCTGGATCTCCTTGAGTCCTTCATCCTGATCGGTTTCGATATCGAAAACGCCGGTAAAGCGTCCGAGCTCGGCCATCAGTTGCGCGGCGGCGGCATCGACAATTGCCGGATCCGGATCGGATAGCTGAACATTGACCGGTGCGCCGGCTGACAACAGATCAGACGCGAAGACCAGCGAACGGACTTCAACCAGCGGGCCGACCTCCTCGCGCCAGGCATTTTCAAACGCCTTGGCTTCCAGGCTGCGGGTGTCTCCCGGAACGAAGCTGAACTGGACACTGGCGATATTCGCCGCGAGACCGCCGCCACCCGGCTCGGGGCCCGAGGTTCGCGCCGCCTGGCCAACGGTCGTGAATATGCCCCGCAGCGGCGTTGGCTCATCCTCGGGACGCTCAGTTTCAAACCGGGCAAAGGCTTTCCGTCCGCCTTGCTCGATCAGACGGGCGACGCGTTCGGTTTCCTCAATCGGCGTGCCCGCCGGCATTTCGAGACTGGCGGTCACGACATCAGCTTCGATCGAAGGGAAAAACCCGACTTTGATAATGCCCGCCGGAATGAACGACGCAAACAGGATCAACAGCGCCACGCCGGCCGAAACAATCACGAAAGGCATGCGGATGGAAAAGTTCAGCGCCTTGTCCAGCGGCCCGTCGACAAAGGCCTGATAATAGGTGTCGACGGTCTTTTGCACCCGTTCGAAGAAGCGGGTGACGGGATTGTGGGTCTTGGCGCCCGGCGGCGGCAGATGGCTGAGGTGATTGGGCAGGATCAGCAAGCTCTCAATCAGCGAGAGGATCAGTACGCAGACCACCACCAGCGGCACGTCGGCGACCAGCTTCCCGATCGTACCGCCGATCGTGAACAGCGGAGAAAAGGCCGCAACGGTCGTCAGCACGGCGAAGATCACCGGCTTGGTCACCCGCCGCGCGCCCATCACCGAGGCGCCCAGGCCGGTGCGGCCGCTTTCGCGCTGTGCATAGATATTCTCGCCGACCACAATGGCGTCATCGACCACCAGCCCGAGCGCGAGAATGAAACCGAATAGCGAGAACATGTTGATGCTCGATCCGGCCAGTTCGAGCAGATAGATTGCTCCGATAAAGGTCACGCCAATACCGACGGCAGTCCACGCGGCCAGGCGGATATCGAGGAACAGCGTGAGCGCAAGCAGCACGAGGAACAGGCCGATGGCGGCATTTTTGAGCAACAGGCTCAAACGGTCATTGAGCAATTCGGAATCATCGCTCCACACCGCATAGGAGATGCCTTCTGGTAGGGTCTTGGCGAAATCTTCCTCAAGATGCTGTTTGGCGGCGGCGGCGACATCGAGCACCCGTTCATCGCTGGTCCGGAAGACCTCGACAAAGGCGACCGGCTTGCCATTGTAGAGCGGCAGCAGATCGGCGTCTTCAAATTCGTCCTTGATCGTCGCAACCTGACCCAGGCGAACAAGCGTGCCATTTGCGTTGCTCACCAGCACGATATTCTCGAACGCCTGCTGATCGTAATTCTGGCCGATGGTGCGGACCCGAACCTCTTCGGTATCGGTGTCGATTGAACCGGCCGGACTGTCGAGGCTGCTTTGTGCGATGGTTCGGGATATATCGGTCAGCGACAGGCCAAAGGCTTGCAGGGTGTTTTGCGGCACCTCGACCGATATCTCATAATCCCGGATCGAACTGGTATCGACAAAGGATATCTCGCGCAGCGCCGACAGCGAGTCTTCCAGCCGATAGGCGGTTTCCTTGAGTGCGGTTTCCGACACATCGCCAAATATCGCGATCCGCAACACGCTCTGCCGGGTGGTCAGCTCGCGCACCTCGGGTTCTTCCGCTTCATCGGGGAAGGTCTGGATCTGGTCGATCTCTGCCTTCACATCGTCCAGCGCGCGGTTGATATCGGTGCCCAGTTCGAGCTCCACCGACACGGAGCCGAGATTTTCAGAGGCCGTGGATTTGACCTTCTTCACCCCATCGACGGCTTCCACAGCCTCCTCGATTTTCTGGATGATGGATTCTTCGACTTCATCGGGCGTCGCACCGGGATAGGCGACCTGGATCTGGACGGTGTCGAGGCTGTTCTCGGGAAAAACCTCCTGGACGATCGACCCGAAGGACACGATGCCGGCGACCAGAAAGAACAGCATCAGCAAATTGGCTGCGACGCCGTTGCGGGCCATGAAAGCGACCACGCCGGTCTGTTCCATGACCGCCTTGCTCGGTCGTTCCGGAGCAGCCTGATCAGAAGAAGTGTCTGCGCTCATGATGCCGGTGCGGAGTCCGTTTGCGCTGGTTTCTGCGCTGCGGGTTTAGACGGTTTTGTCTTCTGATTGGGCTCGGTTTGTCCGGCGATGCGGACCCGCTGGCCTTCGGTCGCAACGTTCAGACTGCCGATAATCGCCACGGGTTTGCTGCCGAGGCCCTCGCTGCTGATCAAGGCCGTCTTGTCGGTCCGCTGCAATATTTCGACCGTCACGATGCGCAATCGTCCCTCGCGAACCAGCCAGACCGTGTTGCCTGGTTTCAGCGCGGCCAGGGGCAGGACGGCATATCGATCAATCGCTTTGCCGGTAATCTCGGCATCCACAAAGCTGCCGACGAAGAGCGGTGGGGCGCCCGAAGCCGTAGCCGATTGCTGTTCGTCAGTGCCGGTCGCAGCCGGTGCGCCGCCGCGCAACGGATTGGGGATGCGCAAAAACACGTCAATCGTGCGGGTTTGGGGATTGAGCAGGCTGTTGGCGCGATCGACAAAACCCTGCCAGCGATAGCGTTTGCCGCCATAGTCCGAAAAGATCGAGGCTTCGATTTGTCCGCCGGATCCGCGCCATAGCCCGGGAATCAGCGCCGCGTCCTTCTCCGATAGCGGGATCACCGCCTCGAAATCGGCGATGCCAACCATCGAGCCGAGCGACTGACCCGGTTGGACGTAGCTGCCCAGGGCGATTTGTTCGGTCCGCACGACACCCGAAAAGGGCGCACGGACAACGGTTCGGTTGAGCGCGGTCTGGGCATCGGCCAGCTGGGCCCGGGCACGGCGGAGGCCAGCCTGCGCCGATTTGAGTTGCGGTTGCCGTGTGGCCAGACCGTTGGTGCTGGTGGTGTCTGCGCGGTCGTCTGGCGTAGGGTTCCGGGTTCGTGCCAGACTGTCGGGCGGCAAGATCTGGGCAGCATAGTCGCTCTTGTCGACGCTGGCATAGGCGCTGCCGGCACCGCTGCCGCTGCGCTCCTCAAAGCGCGCCAGTTCCGCTTCGGCCAGCGCGACTTCCTCGCGGGCCTGCAGCAAGGCGACATCCTGGGACGCGACATCCGCCTGTGCGGTTTGCACGGCGTTGCGATAATCTGCCGTATCGATGCGGAACAGAATCGTGCCGCGGGTGATGGTCTGTCCTTCGCGCAAGTTCGGATTGACATAGACCAGCTTGCCCGGAACCTCGGCCGCCAACGTGACCTCTTCGCGGGCGCGAACCGTGCCGGCACCGCTGACCATCAGATTGCCCGACCGGATCTCGAGCGGGACAGCCTGAACCAGCGGTATCGTTTCATCGGGAGCTTTTTCCTCCGGCTCTTCGCGCAGAAAAATCAGCAAGGCCGCGAGCGCAATGGCGGCCAGCAGGATCACACCACCGATGACAGACTGTCGACGCACTTACTGGTCTCCTTGATTGGCCGGAGCCGGTTTGATTTCTGGATCACTTGCCGGATTGCCGGATGGACTGACGGCTACAGGCTGCGGCGCATCCCAGCTGCCTCCCAGGGCCCGGTGCACCGCGAGCCGCGCCAGTGCGACATCACGGGCTGCCGATGACAGCGACGATTGCACCTGATATTGCGCCCGCAATGCGTCCAGATAATCGACATAGCTGCCGACCCCGCTGGCGAACCGCCGGGATTGCAGATTCGCCGCAGCATTGGCTTCATCGAGTTGTGAGAACAGAAAACGGTAGCGCTGGCGTTCTTCCTCATAGCGTTCGATGGCCGCGCCGACTTCCTGATAGGCGGTCAGCACCGTGCGCGCATAAACCGCGGTTTGCTGGGCATATTGCGCATCGGCGATGGCGATATTGGCGCGGATTCGGCCGCCCTGAAACAAGGGTGCGGTCAGATTTGCGCCGAGATTCAATACCCATTTGTCAAAAATATCGAACAGGCCCGAAGGGCTGCCAGCCTGAGTCCCGGTGCCGGCTGACAGGCTGATCGAGGGGAAGCGTTCGGCCTTGCGGGCGCCAAGATTGAACCGCGCCGCTTCGAGGCGCTGGCCTTCGGCGAAAATGTCTGGCCGCTGGGCGAGCAGGTCGATCGGCAAACCGGAAGGGATGTCGGAAAAGGCGAGTTTCGGGGCCAGCCGCTGATTGAGAAAGTCATCCATATTATTCGCGTACCGGCCAATCAGCACCGCCAGCTGTCCGCGCGTGGCCGCCAGCTGGCTTTCGCGCTGGGGCAGGCTGGCCTGAATATTCCGGAAATCCTGACGCACCTGATAGAGCTCGAACGATGTGACCAGCCCGCGCCGATAGCGTTCTTCGGTCTGGTTGACGCGGTCGCCGAGAACATCAATGATCTTCGTCGTCAGCGCGATCTGATGCCGGGTGTCGACCAGGTCGAAATAGCTGGTGATGGTCTCGGCCAGGATTGCCAGACGCACCGCATGCAGATCGGCGGCGGCGGCAATCGTATCGGCCCGACCAGCGCGCGCATCATCCCGCAGCCTGCCCCAGATGTCGACTTCGTAGGAAAAGGCGAGGCTGGAGGAATAGGTTTCTACTTCGATGCGCTGGTTCCCCGCGCCTGCGGCTGCGCCAAAACCGGTGCCGGCCGCCGGTGAATCCGAATAACTGCTGCCGACAGTGGCGTTGGCCTGCGGAAACAGGCCGCTGCGCGACAGTCGCGCTTGCGCCTCGGCCGCTTTTAGACGGGCGGCGGCTTCCGCTAGGTCGAGATTTTTGGCCAGCGCTTCGTCCAGCAACGCGTTGAGCACAGGGTCTTCAAAAGACGTCCACCACCGCGCCGGTTGATAGGCCGCGTCGCTGTCCGATGGCTGCACAAATTGCGCCGGCACGCCATCGGCGATACGCGGTGCCGCCGATTCGGGCGCCATGCTGACGCAGCCAGTTGTGACCACGATGACCGACAAAAGTGATGTTATCGTTTTATAAAAGCGCGTTATCAAAAGATCATCCGTCATCGCAACGACCTGGACTTTACCAGGCCCGGATAAAATGCCATTGATGAAAATGAACGTCAACGTTTTATTTGTACGATAGCGTTCATTTTGTGCTATGATATATCGATCCAGGGGGAACAGGATCATCGCAACGGAACAAAGCAAGACGCATATGCAGGCGGAACGGCCAGCCAGCCAGCGCAAGATTGCCGGTATATTGGCGGCTGCGCGGGCAGAGTTTTTTGCGCATGGGTTTTCGGCCACCAGCATCGAAGCGATCGCTGCCCGCGCGGAAGTATCCAAGGTGACCATCTATAGCTGGTTCCAGGACAAGGAAAATCTGTTCGCCGCTGTGGTCCAGTCCGAATGCAGTCACATGCGGCAAAATTTTACCGTCGAAAACCTGATGGATCAAAGCCTACGCGACGTCCTGCTCTACGCCGCCGAAGGCATGCTTGATTTTTTGACCCGCGACGAGATGGTGCGCTTTGAACGGATCCTCGCTGCAGAGGTGAATCGCGACCCCAAAATCGGAGACTATTTTCTCGACAATGGTCCCCGTGCCCTGCTCGGTGATCTCACCAAGCTGCTTCAGGTGGCGATGGAAAACGGCGAAATCACCAGTCCCGATATTATGGCATCGGCCGAAATGTTTGCCGGCCTTGTCATGGGACGGCTGGACCTTTTCCTGCGTTATGGTCACAAAGTTGACATGAGCGCTGCCGACAAGAAGGCACGGGCGCGCCGCGCTGTTGATGTCTGGATGATGGTTCATAAAACGGAGAATGCACTTGGCTGATCAGATTAACCCCGCCATTCAGGGGCTGTGCGACTCCCGCTTTGCAGCGGTGCAGGATGCGTTTGAAACCAATTTTCGCGAGCATAATGATATTGGTGCCTCTGTCGCGATTACCTTGCAGGGCGAATTTGTGGTCGACCTGTGGGGCGGGCATCTCGATGAGGCGCGCACCGAGCCATGGCAGGAAGACAGCCTGGTCAATGTCTGGTCGAGTACCAAGACAATGGCCGCGATGGCGCTTTTGCTGCTGGTCGACCGCGGCGCGGTCGCGCTGGATGCAACCGTCGCCACTTATTGGCCAGAATTTGCGCAGAACAGGAAGGACAGCGTCGAACTTCGCCATTTTCTAAGTCATATGGCTGGCCTGTCAGGCATGGACGAGCCGGTTGAGGGTGATGCGCTCTATGATTGGGAATGGATGACCACGGCGCTCGCGCGGCAGGCGCCATGGTGGGAGCCCGGCACCCAGGCCGGCTATCACGGACTGACACAAGGTCATCTGATTGGCGAAGTGGTCCGCCGGGTTACCGGCCAAACGCTCGGTCAGTTCTTCCAGCAGGAAATTGCCACGCCGCTGCAGGCCGATTTTCATATTGGTGTCGGACCGGAAATGGACAGCCGGATCGGCAATCTGATCCCGCCGCCGGAAACCATCATGCCGGCAGATAAGGATCTCGATTGCCGCACGGACCTTTGCCAATCCCAAAGTGGATCCGCGCCAGCCCAGAGAACGCGGTTGGCGTGCGGCAGAAATTCCCGCCGCCAACGGCCAGGGCAATGCGCGCAGTATTGTGCGGGCCCAGACACCAATGGCCAATGGCGGCAGCGCGTTCGGCAAAACGATCATGAGCGAGGCTACGACCCGGCGGATATTTGAACAGCAATTTTCCGGTGTCGATCTCGTGCTTCAGGTGCCGATGATCTATGGCATGGGCTATGGCCTGAACAACGATCTGCTGCCACTGAGCCCCAATAAAAACACTTGTTTTTGGGGTGGGTTTGGCGGCTCGCTGGTGCTTGTTGATCAGGATGCTGGCTTGTGTCTGTCCTACGTGATGAACCGGATGGAAGGCGGCCTGTTGGGCGATCCGCGCGGCATGGGTCTGGTTCAGGCGATGTATGCCGCGATGCAGTAAATCGCCCTAAATGACCACATTGGCGTCGACCGGTTCCGGCTCGGCCCGCATTTCCCCGGCATCGGCCGTGATCCACTTGGTCAATATCTCTTGCAGGCCCTTGATTGCAAAAGGCTTTGCCAAATGGGCTTGCATACCAACTGCCAGGCAGTTTTTCACATCCTGTTGAAAGGCATTGGCGGTCAGCGCGATTATCGGCAGCTCTGTTTCTGAAATGCCTTCGTTTCTGATCATCCGGGTGGCTTGCAGACCATCGACTTGGGGCATCTGAATATCCATCAGCACCAGATCATATTGGCACCCTTCATCGGCGGCGTTGGCAACACAGCGAAACGCCTCTGCACCATCAGCGGCGAGGTCATATTCATACCCCAATTTGGCAAGCATTTCTCCCATTAGCATCTGATTGACGTCATGATCTTCCGCGACCAGGATCTCGCCTGGATCGATCCTCGGCCCGGCCGGGTTTTGGCGCGGTCTGGAGCTCTGAGTCATCGTCATCCAATCGCTGGGGGTCATGTTCTTCGACTGGCAATGTGATGGTAAATTCCGAACCCCGACCCACTTCGCTATCGAGCATGATGCGGCCTCCCATCAAGGTGACCAGCTGACTGCTGATGCTCAACCCGAGTCCGGTGCCGCCATATTGGCGCGCGGTGGAATCGTCAGCCTGCTGGAACGGATCAAAAATCGCATTTATCCGGTCTTCCGGAACCCCGATTCCGGTGTCCCGCACAGCGATGACCATTTCGGCATCGCGCGTGACCTGACCGCCCAAAACCCGGGGTGGGTGATAGTTTACGGTCGAGGTGATGTGCCCGCTCTCGGTAAATTTAACCGCATTACCCAGCAGATTGAGCAAAATCTGCCGCAATCGCAGGCCATCGCCCATCACCAGCTGCGGGAAGTCCGGGGCGATGTCGAGGATCAGCTTGAGATCTTTGGTTTCGGCCGTTGGTGATACCAGCTTGACACAGCTTTCCAGGATATGCCGCACATCGATTGGATTTCTGGTTATCGCCATCAATCCGGCATCGACTTTCGAAATATCGAGAATATCGTTGAGCAGGCTCATCATCGCCGATCCGGATTCCGATATCATCTGGACATAGCGCTGTTGCTGCTCGTTCAAATTGCCGTCGTCGAGCAATTGGGTAAACCCGATGACGCCATTCATCGGGGTGCGGATTTCGTGGCTCATATTGGCGAGGAAATTGGATTTGGCTTCGGTGGCGATCTCGGCCTGCGCGAGGGCCGTGCTGACTTCGCGCTCCTTGATTACCAGCTCCTGCGTCTTGCGCCGGACTTCTTCCTGAACATAGGCTTCCCGTCTGGCGTAGAAAAGCATCAGAATCATGAAGACAATGGTCAAGGCCGATCCACCCAAAAGAATCAGCAGGGGTTCCTGGGTTGTGACGCTGGCTTCAAATTCCGGTGTGCTTTTCCACACGACCGTCCAGTTCTGCTCCATCATTGGGAATGTCCGCTTCACCGAATATAGCGGTGTCCAGTCTCTGTTCCCGGTTTGATTGCTGGCGTGAATCAGTTCGGATTCCAACGCGGATGTGCCGTCATAAACTTCAATATCAAGGCTGCTCTCCTGACTCACCGTCAGCCCTTTCATGAACCGTGACGCAATGAACGGCGCATAGATCCATCCCCGGAACGCGGCGCGGCGTTCAATGGCACTGTCCACCGGCAACCCCGCAAAGTAAACCGGTCTCAGCAATAGAAATCCTGCGCTTCTGGTCTTGTCCTGGACCAGAAAAATCCGCTTGGTAATTGTCGCGCGACCGGTGTCGCGGGCCTTATAGGCTGCTTGCCGGCGATTACTTTCAAACGCGATGTCGAGACCCACGGCCTCCTTGTTCGGTTCTTGCGGTTCGATATAGGTGATCGAGAATATTTCCGAAAAATCGGTTTGCGGATGGATATCAATCGCTTCGATGCCCCGGTCTCTGGTCCACTGGAGATAACCTTCGAGCTCGGTGCGGAGTACCGGCCGAATATAACCGATTCCGTTGATACCCGGCAGATTTTCCTTGATATCGAGTTCGTCGACAAAGATTTTCCACTCGGCCAGCGAAACGGTTTCTGTCGCGCTGAACAGCGCCGCACCGCTGTCGAGGCTTTGTTTGTAGGAATGCAGCAAATTGCGCATCGCCCGGCCATTGTCATCAGCCAAAGCCGTAAATGTCGCGAGGTTACGCTGGCTGCTGGTGGCCGAGACGACCTGGTGGGACCAGATGGTGATACCCATCAGCAAGGCAATCCCGACAATGGTGACGAGACGGATAAGCGTAATTGTCCGTTTCTCTTTCCCGGTATCGTCGGGAGCCGTGAAATGGGGATCCATCATGCTCAGGCTACACGCCGCGATGGCGATTCTTTGTCGGAAATGCCAAGCGCGCTGCTCACGCGGGCAATCAGTACCGGCGGATCAAATGGCTTGGTCAGATAGTCAGTGGCCCCGGCGCCATAGGCTTCGATCATATGATTGCGACCCGTCTGGGCGGTTAGCATGATCACCGGAATGTCTGCGGTCGCGACATTTTTCTGCAACAGAACAAGGACTTCTATCCCTTTTAGGCCAGGCATGAGATTGTCGAGAATGATCAGTTCGGGTTTGGCTTGCTCGATAGCCGGCATCACTTTGCCACCGCTATCTACCACGGTAACTTCATGATCATTTTCGCGCAGCATGTGGGAAACAACTTCCCCGATCAGTGCGTCGTCATCGGCCAATAATATTTTTGCCACTCGCCAATCCCCTGTGATTGCAGAGCCGTGCAATTCCAATCCATGGCGTCGGCTCTGCCTTGGGCCGGTCAGAGCGAAGTCATGGTTAAAATGACGGCTTATGCAAGGGATAACGGCATTTCCCCGTTCAGATTTACCAACCATTCAAAATTGATCGATGCTCATCGGCTTTTGGTGCGCAACCGCGCCGATTCTGCAGGTTTCCGGAAGCGACGAAAAATTGGCATTAAACATTTTGGCGCGCTGACCGTTTATTGACTTGATTAATAGGGAAAAAGGGATGGTGCACCCCGTCTCTGCCGTTTTGATCAGCCGAGAATATTCAGGCCAGATATCGTAAAGGAACAATTTGTGCAGACTGAAATCCATCAAAATCCATCACATGCTCCAGAAAATGTTGCTGTTACGCCGCCAAGCGTGGGACGATTGCTCCTGGTGGAGGACCATGATGTCAACCGTCTGTTGATCAAGGCGATGACCGAACGCCTTGGATATGCAACGGAATTGGCCGACGACGGCGCCGACGCCGTTGCCAAGATTGATGCCGCGCTTTCTGACGGACAGCCGTTTGATCTGGTTCTGATGGACGTGCAGATGCCCTATATGGACGGCTATGAAGCCACGCGCATGGTTCGGGCGAGCGGCATTTCCGCCGATACGCTTCCGATTATCGCGATTTCGGCCAATGCCTATCAGGAAGATATTGACAGTTGCCGGGCCGCCGGCATGCAGGGCCATATCGCCAAACCGATCCTGTTTGAGGATCTCCACACGACTCTGGCGGAATGGGTCCCGACGCAAGGTCCCGAACCCGCGGACCCGAACGTTACCGATGACACGGTCACGAAAATATCTGTCTCGGATGATCTCAACAACCGCTATCAGGCGCGCAAGGATCAAGCGCTCTGCAGTCTTGCGAGTCTCGTGCGGATGAACAGTTTTACCGACGGCGAACTTAAAGAATGCTCGGACCATCTGCACAAGCTGGCCGGGACCGCGGCGATGTTCGGCGAAACCGAACTCGGAAAAATTGCCCGGGTTCTGGAAGACGGCATCGCGGAATGGACCCGCGCCGAACGCCCGGACAATATTCGCAGCGTTGTCGCGGAGTTGCTGAAAGTCGGCCACATGGACAATGCTGCATAATGGCCCGGATTATTTACGCTGAAGATGACGATATCATCGGCTCTGTCGTCCGTGAAACGCTGGCACATGAAGGCCATGTTGTCGGTTTGGTCGAGGACGGGGTTTCGGCGCTGCGCGCGATTAATGTCAAGCGGCCCGAACTGGTCATCCTGGACTGCACAATCCCCGAACTGTCCGGCATCGAAGTGCTTCGCGCCATTCGTCTCAATCCGGAATTCTATAATCTGCCGGTGTTGATGCTGACCGGCCGAAGCAGTGAAAAAGATGTCCAGTTGGCGGCTTTTGCCGGGGCGGATGGCTATATCAAGAAACCGCTGGATCCAGACTATCTGGTCTTTCTGACCGAATCGCTGCTCACCGAAGGCCGTGGTGGCGGGAATATGAAGCACTAGTTTGCCCGTTTGGACAGCGCCCGGACTTTTCAATGGACGCTGGATTTGACATGCCATAGGCTTGTCCCCGTCGTCGGCATCCCAAGAGGTGTCGCCAGAGAAAGGGACGCATACCGCTATGAAGGCAGTCATCGCAGGCGGCGGTATCGGCGGACTGAACGCAGCGTTATGTTTCCATCATCAAGGCTGGGATGTCGAACTGCTGGAGCAGGCTCCGGCGTTGGGCGAGATTGGCGCCGGTATTCAGATCAGTCCCAATGGGGTCAAAGTCCTCCGCGTACTTGGTTTGGACAAGACCGTCGAAGCCGCCGGCTTTCGACCGCGTGCCAGCCAGTTTCGCGACGGACGTACCGGGCGGGTTTTGCTCACCAACTCCATGACCGACTATGACCGGCGCTTTGGCGCCCCCTATCTGCATATCCACCGGGCTGATTTGATCGCCACGCTGCAGCATGCGCTGGCGGAACGGATGCCGGATGCGATCCGAACAGGTATTGCGGTGACCGGCTATGGCCAAGATGACCGGCGGGCCTGGGCGATGCTCGCAGACGGATCGAAAGTGGCAGGAGACATTGTCGTTGGTGCCGACGGGATCAAATCCGCGATCCGCACCCAGATGATCGGTCCCGATGCGCCGCGTTTCACCGGCAACGTCGCCTGGCGCGCCGTAGTGCCAGTGGCAAAGCTGGGTCGCGATGGCCCTCTGCCGGTCGCGAGCCTGTGGTTGGGTGCGGGCCAGCATGCGGTCACCTATTTGCTGCGCGGCGGCAAGCTGGCCAATTTTGTTGGCGTCGTTGAACGGGCGGACTGGCAGAAGGAAAGCTGGACAGAACAAGGTACGCGCGACGCCGCGCTGGCTGATTTTCACGGCTGGCACCCAACCGTCACCCGGTTGCTCGAACAGGCCGATGCCCATTATCGCTGGGCGCTGTTCGACCGCGATCCGCTCGAGCAATGGGTCGACGGCCGGGTGGCGCTGCTTGGCGATGCGTGTCATCCGATGCTGCCGTTCATGGCGCAGGGCGCGGTGCAGGCGCTGGAAGACGGCTATGTTCTGGCGCGGTTTCTGGCCGAGCAGACCGATCATCGGACGGCGCTGTCCGCCTATTTCGCGGCGCGCCGGGATCGCACGGCGAAGGTACAGGCGGCCGCGCGCGCCAATGCGGATTTGTTCCATGGGCGGACATCACCCGGAAAGACCGCGACCTATGGTGCGCTGTGGCTGGCGAACAAGGTAAAGCCCGACGAAGCTGATAATCGACTCGCCTGGATTTACGGGCATGATGTTACGGTATGAACAATGACAACCGCTTGCAGGCTATGCGAATTGACAGGTGAGAAGACCGGGATTGATCGTAAGATCCCGGCGGGAAGAACGGCAACAGGCAAGAAGAAGGACAACCCATGACCGATCTGGTACTCCGCGAAGACAAGAAGGGCGTGGCCTGGCTGACGCTGAACCGTCCGGATAAGCTGAACGCATTGACCGTAGAGCTGTTTCGCGAGCTGCGTGCGCATGTCGCGGATATTCGCAAGGATGAGGGCATTGGTTGCGTGGTTCTGCGCGGCGCTGGCAAATGTTTTTCCGCCGGCCATGATCTCGGCGATATTGCCGAAGGCGAAGCAGTGCCCTCGCGCGGCTGGCATAGCGAAACGTTGCGCATGATGGAAAAGCTGCCCCAGCCGGTCATCGCCGCGGTCCATGGTCATTGCTATACCGGTGCACTGGAAGTGGCACTGGCTGCGGATTTTATCATCGCGGCGGACACCGCGCGCTTTGGCGACACCCATGCCAAATGGGCGCTGACCCCGATCTGGGGGATGAGCCAGCGATTGCCGCGCCGGGTGGGTATCGCAACCGCCAAGCGGCTGATGTTCACCGCCGACATGATCGACGCCAACGAGGCGGTGCGTATCGGCCTTGCCGAATATAGCGTGCCACTGGACGGATTTGAGGCCAAGATTGCCGCTGTGGCGGAGCGTATCACGGCCAATTCGGTCTTTTCCCATGCTGCCAACAAACGCCTGCTGGAAGCCACCGATGCTGATCCGCTGGATGCTGGTCTGCAATGGGAAGTGCTGGAAAATGAAGGCACCGGGCCGGATATGCAGGACCGCATCGCGGTGTTTACCAAGAAATAGCCGCGCGTGTCAGCCATCGCGTCTGCCATGCGATCGTTACGCGCCATTGAAATAGCCTATTGTCAAAGGTGTATTATATATGCATAACACCTCCAAATCTATTGGAGAATATGCATGTTGGAACTGCGCAATGTCACTCATATCTATCCCAACGGGACCAAGGCGCTTGATGATGTCACGCTGAGCATTCCCAAGGGCATGTTTGGCTTGCTGGGCCCCAATGGCGCGGGAAAATCGACGCTGATGCGCACGGTGGCGACCTTGCAGACCCCGACACAGGGCGAAATCCACTTTGGTGACCTCGATATTCTGAAGGATCCCGAGCGCTTGCGCGAGCAGCTCGGCTATCTGCCGCAGGATTTTGGCGTTTATCCTCGGGTGTCGGCCTATGACATGCTCGACCATATGGCGGTGCTCAAGGGCGTTGCGTCCAAGGCCGATCGCAAGGTGACCGTCGAAACATTGCTCAACCAGACCAATCTCTGGGATGTCCGCAAAAAGGCGATTGCCGGCTTTTCGGGCGGCATGCGGCAACGGTTCGGGATTGCCCAGGCGCTGATCGGCAATCCGGAACTGATCATTGTCGACGAGCCGACCGCCGGCCTCGATCCCGAAGAACGCAACCGCTTTCTCAATCTGCTCGCCGAGATTGGCGAGAATGTGGTGATCATCCTGTCGACCCATATTGTCGAGGATGTGCTCGATCTCTGTCCCAACATGGCCGTTATTGCCAATGGCCGGATCCAATCCGAAGGCGCGCCGCTGGATCTGATCGCACAAACCACCGGCACGATCTGGTCCAAGACGATCAAGCGCGAAGAGCTGGATGACTATCGCGCCAAATATGAAGTGATCTCGACCCGCCTGTTCGCCGGTTCGACGATCATCCATATTCTGTCATCCGAAGACCCTGGCGACGGGTTCGCGGTTGTCGATGGCGGTCTGGAGGATGTCTATTTCTCCACGCTTGCGGCGACCCGCAAGCAGGCCTCCAGCGCATCCCAGGCGGCATAAGGCGGAGACCGGACATGTTCGCGAAAATAGCTGCCTTTGAGCTTCGTTATCAGTTCAAAAACCCGGTTTTCTGGGTGGTGACGGTCCTGTTCTTTCTGTTGACCTTCGGTGCGGTGACGGCTGAAAACCTGCAGATCGGCGATGGCGGCAACGTCAATGCCAACAGCCCCGCTGCGCTGGCCGAAACCACGATCATCCTGACCATCTTCTTCATGTTCGTGACCACCGCCTTTGTCGCCAATGTTATTGTTCGTGACGATGAAAGCGGCTTCGGGCCGATGGTCCGGTCCACCCGGGTGAGCAAGTTTGACTATCTGATCGGGCGCTTTACCGGGGCTTTCGGCATTTCGGCCATTGCCTTTCTAACCGTTCCGTTCGCCATCTGGCTGGGTTCCTACATGCCGTGGATGGACCCGGAAACGATTGGCCCCAATCGGCTCAGTCATTTTCTCTACGCCTATTTTCTCCTCGCCTTGCCGGGTATTTTCCTGACCTCGTGCATATTTTTCGCGGTGGCCACGGCGACCCGATCGATGATGTACAGCTATATCGGCGTGGTGCTGTTCCTGGTGCTTTATCTGGTGTTCAGCGCGGCCACCGAATTCAACCCCGATCTGTTGTTGATGAGCGCCTATCTCGAACCCTTTGGCGGCGCAGCTTATGAATATCTGACCCGCTATTGGACCGCAGCGGAGAGCAACAGCATGATGGCGCCGTTTTTCGGCGTGCTGATGATCAACCGTCTGATCTGGATTGCAGTCGCCCTGGCGGCGCTCGCCTTTGCCTATTTCCGGTTCAGTTTTGCCGATCGCGGCATGTCCGCCCGCAAGGTTCGGAAACAGCAGAAAGTGGCGGCCAAGCTGGCCCGCCAACAGCCGCAGATCACCGATCACTTGCCGGCGACCAATCCTGCCAAGGCGGCGGGCATACGGCTGTGGACGCGGACCCGGTTCGAAATGGCCCAGGTGTTCAAAAGCCCGGCCTTTTTCGTCCTCGTGCTGATCGGATTGTTCAATTCCGTGGCGGCATTGCTTTTTGCCACGCAAATTTACGGCACGCCCGCCTATCCGATGACATTCCAGGTGATCGATATGCTCGAAGGCAGTTTTACCATCATCCCGCTGATCATCGCGATTTTCTATGGCGGAGAACTGGTCTGGCGCGATCGCGATCGCAAGATGCACGAAATTGTCGATTCCACATCCTTGCCAAATTGGGCGTTCATGGTGCCGAAGACGCTCGCCGTATTCGGCGTGTTGCTCGCTGCGCTGCTGATTTCGGTGGTGGCCGCGTTGCTGGTTCAGGCAGGCAAAGGCTATACGAATTTCGAACTCGGCAAATATTTTTCCTGGTATATTCTGCCGGGTACGGTCGAAATGGGCACGCTCGCGATCCTGTCGGTCTTTGTCCAGGCGCTCAGCCCCAATAAATATATCGGCTGGGGCATCATGGTGCTCTACATGGTGGCGACGATCACCTTCAACATCATCGGCCTCAATCATCCGCTCTATCTGTTCGGGCGCGGGATTGCGGTGCCGCTATCCGACATGAATGGCGATGCGGTCGGGTCTTATGGGGCCTGGTGGTTGCGGTTCTACTGGGGCGCCTTCGCGCTGATGCTCGCAGTGCTGGCGCATTTGCTCTGGCGGCGCGGCACCGAAATGCGCCTGATGCCGCGGATCCGGCAATTGCCCCGTCGGTTGCTCAGCACGGCCGGTGTCGTGTTCGGCGTCGGCGCCCTGTCTGCGGCGGCCAGTGGCGCTTATATTTTCAACAACACCAACGTGCTGAACGACTATCAGAATCGCGATGCATCGGATGAATTGCTGGCCGCCTATGAAAAGAAATATCTCAAATATGAAAAGCTGAAGCAGCCGTCCTTTACCGATTTCAAGCTCGATGTCGCCATCTACCCAGATGAGCTGAAAATGACCGCATCCGGAACTGCCGACATGATCAACGACACCGGCGCGCCGGTTGATGTCCTGCATGTCCGGTTTCAGGATCCCGACGTCAAAATTATCTCGGTAGATCTGCCGAATGCGAAGCTCGAGATGAATGACGAAGAGATGAAATACCGCATCTACCGGCTCGACCAGCCGATGGCGGTGGGCGAGAAGCGGACAATCGGTTTTGAAACCGCCCGTCAGCAAAAAGGTTTCAAGGCCAATGGCAATGACACCCGGCTGGTCGAGAATGGCACATTTCTCAACAACAGTGAATTTGCGCCACAGCTCGGCATGAACCGGGCCGGTTTGCTCAGCGATCGGGTGAAGCGCCGCAAATATGGCCTGCCATCCGAACTCCGGCCGGCCAAGCTGGAGGATGAATCCGCGCGCGAGCAGAATTATGTCGCCAATGTCGACTGGGTCATGTCCGACATCACGGTGAGCACCAGCAGCGACCAGACGCCGATCGCTCCGGGCAGCCGGGTTTCCGATGAAGTGAAAGGCGACCGGCGCATTGCCCGATCTGTATCCGAAGCGCCAATCCTTGCCTTTTTCTCCGTGCAATCTGCGGCTTATGAGGTCAAGCAGCGTGTTGCGGATGGCGTGACGATGGAAGTCTATTATCATCCGGCCCACGCGTATAATGTCGACCGGATGCTCACGGCGACCGAGAAATCGCTCGCCTATTACAAGCAGAATTTCGGCCCCTATCAGTTCGATTATGCCCGGATCATCGAATTTCCCGGCTATGCAACCTTTGCTCAGGCCTTTGCCGGCACGGTGCCTTATTCGGAGAAAATCGGTTTCCTCGCCGATGCCCGTGATCCCGATGAAATTGACTATGTCACCTATGTCACGGCGCATGAAATGGGTCACCAATATTGGGCCCATCAGCTGATCAGCGCGAACCAGCAGGGCGGCACCATATTGGTCGAAACCATGGCGCAATATTCCGCCTTGATGGTGATGAAACAGATGTATGGCGAGGACAAGATCTGCCGGTTCCTGAAATATGAACTGGACAATTATCTCAATGCCCGCGGCAGCGAGGCGATTGAAGAATTGCCGCTCAATCGCGTCGAGGACCAGGGCTATATCCACTATCGCAAGGGCGCTGTAGTCATGTATCTGCTGCAGGACCGGCTGGGTGAAGACCGGGTCAACACGATGCTCGCGGCGCTGCTCGACCGGTACCGGTTCAAGAGCCAGCCTTATGCCAGCGCGACGGATCTGGTTGACGGGTTCAAATCGCTCGCCCGCAATCCGGCCGAGCGGCAACTGGTTACCGACTTGCTCGAGAAAATCACCATTTATGACATGAAGGTCGATGAAGCCACCGTGCGCAAGCTGGATGATGGTCGCTTTGAAACCACGATAATTGTCGCGGCGGCGAAATATTATGCCGATGGCGAGGGCAAGGAAGAAACGGCTGTTCTGGCGGATGATATCGACATCGGTCTGTTCACCGCCAAACCTGGTCTCGGGGCATTTGGCGAAAAGGATGTCATCCAGTTGAACAGGCAACCCGTCACGTCCGGTCAGCAGACCATCCGGGTGATTTCGTCCAAGGCGCCGGAATATGTCGGCATCGATCCCTATAATAAATTTATCGACCGCAACAGCGATGACAATATTCTGGAGGTTTCCGGACTATAGGGCTGCAAAGCCGAGATGCCGCCAAAGCTTGCAATTCGGATCCAATTGGTGAACGATCTGGTCGACAAAATTCAGGGAGGGTATCACCATGGCGACGAATATCATGGCACAGTCTGTGCGCGCGACGAGGAGTTTGCTGTTGGCGGGCGCGCTAGCCATGGGTTGTGCGGCGCCTGGCGTATTCGCGAAAGAATCGGCTGAAGCGGCCTTTCCGAATTATCGCACCGAAGCCGCCGGTGCGGCCTTCGATCCCGCAAAAATTGCTGCGCTGGAAGCGCGGATGGCGCAATTTGTTGCCGATGGTGATGCCAAGGGCATCGCAACCTTGCTGGTCAAGGATGGCAAGGTGGTAAGCCATATGCAGGCGGGGATAAGGCGGGATGCCGATGGCGCGCCGATCACCGAGGATACGATCTATCGGATTTATTCGATGACCAAGCCGATTACCGGCGTGGCCTTGATGACGCTATATGAGGACGGCAAATTTTCCCTGGATGACCCGGTTTCCAAATATATTCCGGAATTTGCCGATCTGCAGGTTGTCAAAAGCTATGATGGGGAAGGCGGCGTCGTGCTGGAGCCGGCATCCGCACCGCCAACCATGCGCCAGTTGATGAGCCACACGGCGGGCTTTGCTTATGGCCTTTACGGCGAGGACCCCGCTAACAAGGCGTTCAAGGCGCAGAATATCCTGCAATCGCCCGATATGAAGACCTTTATCGACAAGGTCGCCAAGGTGCCGTTAATGTACCAGCCCGGCAAGCAGTGGTTCTATTCCGCCGGAGTGGACATTCAAGGGGCGATTATCGAGCGCTTGTCAGGCAAGACATTGGGCGCCTATCTGCAAACCGAGATTTTCGATCCGCTGGCGATGGACGATACCGGTTTCGCCGTCGCGGCCGAGGATTATGACCGGTTCTCGGATGTTTATGGTTATAATCCGATCACCAAGCAGATGATGCGGGTGCCCTTTCCGCAGGTCATGTTCAAACCGGAAACCATCAAGATGGAATCGGGCGGCGGCGGACTGGTTGCAACGCTGGATGACTATGCCCGGTTTTGCCAGATGCTGGCCAATGGCGGCACGCTGGATGGCAAGCGGATTTTGAAGGCCGATACTATCAAGCTGATGCGGACAAATATTCTGACCGCTGATCAGAAAGTCAATATTGCCGGAACGCTGACTCAGGCGCAATCCGAAGTCCTCGGGTTCGGTCTCGATTTTGGCGTGATCCGCAACGATGGTTCGGGCAAGACCGTCTATGGCGATGGCAGCTATTTCTGGGGCGGGGCTGCCGGGACATGGTTCTGGATTGATCCGGTCAACAATCTCTACTTTATCGGCATGATTCAGCGCTTTCCGCAAAATGGCCCGCCCACCGATTTCCGCGGGATTTCAGGCCAATTTGTCTATGACGCGCTGAACGCGGAATAAGCGCTTATTGCTGGCTGTCGGGCGTTTGGTCCGCGGCCGCTTGGGCCTGGCGGAGCACCCGCAGAAAATTGCTGCCCCAGATCTGTTTGATTTGATCACTGGTATAGCCGCGCTTGAGCAATCCGGTGGTGACGTTCAGCGCCTCGCTGGCGTCGGTAAAGCCGGCAATGCCGCCGCCATGATTAAAGTCGCTGGCCAGGCCGACATGATCAATGCCAACCCGCTCGACAATATAGTCGATATGATCGATCAGCCGGTCAATCGAACTCGGACCGATCAGGTCGCGCATCGCGATCAGAAACGCTTGTCGCTTCGCAGGATCGGGAATTTCCCAATAAAGCTCATAAGGATAGGAATAGGCTTCCGGCAGGCCGGCGCCGATCCGCACATCCCGGATCGCCGCCAGCAATGCCGGGTCGGACAGATCCACCAGATAGGCGCCGAAGGCCGCGACATGGATGACACCGCCCTTTTCCGCGATCCGGTCAATCTCTTCGTCGGAAAGATTGCGCGTGACATCGGAGAGCGCGCGCACGTTGGAATGGCTCGCAATGACCGGCGTCTGTGATCGGGCAACCGCCTGCAAGGTCGCTGCCCTGGACATTTGCGAGACATCGACGACCCCGCCGAGCTGGTTGATCCGCTGAACGGCGGCAACGCCCAGCTTGGACAGGCCGCCATGTTCCTCGGCCACTTCATATGTGCCGGTTTCACCGTTGAACATTGGGCGGGAACTGTCGGAAAAGTCATTGTGGCCGAGATGGTTGAGGCCGAATATGCGGACGCCGGCGCGATAGAAATCATCCAGCGCCGCGACATTGCCTTCCAGCGACCGTGCGTTTTGAAAGCCCAATATCAGCGCGATCTTGCCATCGCTGCGGAGCGCTTCGACGGCATCGGCGGATGTCGCGATTTCCAGCATCGCTTCGCTGGCCGCCATTTGCTGCACCGCTGCGAGCTTCTCATCCGCTTCGGCTCTGGCCTGCTTTTCGGCGGCGGCTGTCCGCGGGCCAGGCGAGACCGCCACCGAGAGCACAACCGCTCCGACATTGCCGGCAATCAGTTTCGCCGGGGCGACTTTCGAAAGACCATCCGCACCGAGATAGGTTTTCGAGGTTGAGGGCAGGGCGATGTCGGCATGGGCATCGAGCACCAGGCTCGCGCGGTGGATCGTTGCGGCGCGTTCTGCCAGAGACGCTTCCGGCGCCGGACCGTCCGAGGCGGTTGCGACAGATTGCTGCGCTCCGCCACAGGCCGATAGCAACAGCGCGGCTGCGCTGGGTACGAAAAGCCTTGAGATTGCGCGAAAAAGTGCATTGCCTGATGTTGTCATCACGGGTGCCTCCCAACACCGGCAGTTTCCTGCTCTGCTTCTGTTATTGGGTCAGTATAGGCCGATCTTTCCGGCTTTGGACAGACTATAGTGGCTGCGGTGTCGCTATTCTTCGAGGAAAGCGACAATGGCGCTGGTGGCGCGTTCGGGCTGTTCCATCGACGTCCAGTGATTGATCCCGGGAAGCAGCACCGTCCGCATGTCGGGTCCGGTGCTGTCCATCTGCGCGATCAGTTCGGGCACAAAAATCTGATCGGCTTCCCCCCATATGAAGAGGCCGGGCATGGTGATCTTGGCGTCGGGGCCAGGCCATTGGTCCGCGTCGGTTACTGCATCAAAGGGCGGCACATTGGCGCGATACCAGTTCATCGCCGTGTAAATCGTCTCGGCGCTGCCCAGCGCTGCATGAAACAGCTCTACTTCTTCTAGCGTCAGGTCGCCGCGCTCAGCGAGTTTCTGGTAGGACCGCGGGCCGACCGTTTCTCCCGCCCTGGACGCCTGCAGCTGTGCCAAGGTGGTGGATCGTATGACCTGCATATATTGTGTGCGGCGCTGCTGCTCGGCGCTGCCCGCGGTAAAGCCAAGAAACAGGTTGAGCGGCGGGGCGCTCATGCCGACAACCTTGTGCAGGCGGTCGGGATAGGCCTGAGCATAGGTCAGGGCGAGCACCGATCCCCAGTCATGACCAATGAGAATATATTTGTCGTCGCCAGCCAGATGACGGGAAAAGGCATCCAGCTGGGCGGCCAGATTTTCGATTTTATAAGGCGCGATACTTTGCGGCTTCGCAGACAGCCCTGATCCGAGCGCGTCCACCGCGACGACCCGATAGCGGTCCTTGAGCGCTTCCATCTGGTCGAACCAGCTGTACCAGAAGGAAGGAAAGCCGTGATAAAAGATGATCAGCGGTCCCTCGCCCGCCTCGACATAGTGCAGGCGCTGGTCGCCG
Organism: Parasphingorhabdus sp. W113; assembly: GCF_055693205.1. Classification (NCBI taxonomy): domain Bacteria; kingdom Pseudomonadati; phylum Pseudomonadota; class Alphaproteobacteria; order Sphingomonadales; family Sphingorhabdaceae; genus Parasphingorhabdus; species Parasphingorhabdus sp. W113. The sequence continues at coordinate 412,195 of NZ_CM146328.1, forward strand.
GATCCGAAATAGCCTTCCGAATAGGCTTGCGCGCCGGAACGATTGGCATTGGCCAGAATAACTGCAGGATCGGCCGCTGTCATGGTCTGCGCGGCGCCTGTGCTGGATCGGGTGCGGTCTGTATCGTCAACAGTCGCCATGCATCCGGAAAGCAGGAGGAAAGCCACAGCCGTTATGGTGATTTTCAAGGCCATGGTGATTGCTCCCGGTCGCCGATGTTACCCATTGCTTTATTGCCTTGCTGGGTTATTGTAAGAATAGTCAACAACAAAAGGGCCCGGCTGTCAAACCTTAGTTTCAGCGCGGGTCAAAGTCGAGGATAGCTGACCGTCATGCGCTTATTGCCGCCGATATTCACCCTGATTGGATTGATGCTGATTGGCGTTGCGGGTTGTTCCGAAGGACCGGACAGCGGCGATCGGGCAGCGGCTGCAGAAGTGGCGATCGATGACAGTCCGGGCGCGATCCTCTACAAAACCCATTGTGCGGCGTGCCATGACGGCGCCGCCGGTGAAGCGCCAACCAAGGCGGCTTTGCAACTGGGCGGAATCGAATCCATCAAGGCGGCGATGACCACAGGCGTCATGAAGGAACAGGCAGCGGCGCTGTCGCCCGTCGAGATTCGCATCCTCGCCGACTATCTCGCCAGTCCGCGGAGCGAGGACGCGCTCGCCAATGCCCAGGCCAACCAGTGCAAGGGGACGCTGACCCTTTCCGCGCCGCTGTGGAATCGCTGGGGCAATGGCAAACGCAATACGCGGTTTCAAACCGCTGCGCGCGCCGGTATTTCTGCCAGCGATGCGCCAAAGCTGAAATTGAAATGGGCCTTTGGGTTTCCCGGCGCCGCGCGCGCCCGATCGCAGCCAGCGGTGACGCCGGAAGCGATATTCACCGGCAGCCAGAGCGGATTATTCTATGCGCTGGACAGCCAGACCGGCTGTGTCTGGTGGACCTTTGAGGCCACCGCAGAAGTGCGCAGCGCACCGACCATCGCGACCGACAGCAACGGGGTCGCCAAAACCCTGTATTTCGGCGATTTCAACGCCAATGTCTACGCGGTCGAAGCGGCGACCGGGAAGCTCTTGTGGACCCGCTCGATCAAGGATCATCCGGCGGGGACGATCACCGGTTCGCTCACCCTTCATGACGGACGCCTGTTCGTTCCGATGTCGTCGACCGAAGTCGTCAATGCCTATGGTACGACCTATGAATGCTGTACCTTCCGCGGCGGTGTCATCGCGCTGGATGCTGAAACGGGCGAACAGATATGGCGCTTTCACTCCGTTGCCGAGCCGCAGAAAACCGGAAAGAACAGCGCCGGGGCCGATCGCTTCGGGCCATCCGGTGTGCCGGTCTGGTCCACCCCGACCATCGATGCCAAGCGCGGGCTGCTCTATATTGGCACTGGCGAGAATTATTCTTCTCCCGCCACTGACATGAGCGATTCGATCATCGCGCTCAATCTCGACAGCGGGGCGGTGCAGTGGGTGCAGCAGACCATTGCGGGAGACGCCTGGAACGCCGCTTGCGGGAAATACGGATCGCAGGTCAATTGCCCGGCCGAAGACGGTCCCGACTTTGATTTTGGCGCACCCCCGATATTGACCCGGCTGGCAGATGGGCGCGATATCATTCTCGCCGGTCAGAAATCGGGCATGCTCTTCGGGATGGATCCCGATCAAGAGGGCAAGATCCTGTGGCAGACCCGCGCGGGTATGGGCGGCTTTAATGGGGGCGTCCACTGGGGGATGGCAACCGACGGCGAGACGCTGTTTGTCGGTATTGCCGATACGCCCGGCAATCGCTTTGCCGAGGGGCCGTCGAGACAGGGACTCCATGGCTATGACCCGGCCACCGGCAAGGCCCTGTGGAGCAAGTTCGAACCCAATGTCTGCGATGAAGATGCGCATAAATGCCGGACCGCCCTGTCTGCGCCGCCCACCATCACGCCAGGCGTGGTTTTTGCCGGTGCGCTGAACGGGTTGTTGCGGGCCTATGATGCCGAGAACGGGGCGATATTATGGAGCCGCGATACCCGGCGGGACTATAAGACCGTCAACGCGATTGACGCCAAAGGCGGATCGATCGATTCCGGCGGCCCGGTGGTTGCCGGCGGTTTGCTGATCGTCAACAGCGGCTATGACAAATTCAGCCAGATTCCCGGCAATGTGATGCTGGTATACGGACTGGAATGAACAGGAGAAGGACGATGAACGTCAAGCCCATAATGACCGGTCTGGGGCTGGCTTTTTGCCTATCATCTTGCACGCAGACCGTTCCGGCGAAATCCGCTCAAGCGGCGGTCGATCCTGCGCCCGAGGCGCCCGCACGGACGGTCCAGTCCGGATTTTTCCGGCCGGCTGATCTGGGCGATACCCGGATCAAAGGGGTTCGCTATATCGGGTCGACCGTGTCCGACATTGATGACACGATTGCTTTCTATCAGCAGGCGGTGCCGTTCACGCTGGTCAGCCGCTATCGGGTGCCAGCGCGCGAAGTTTATGATCGACAGATGATGGCCAACCCGCACGGTGAAATCGAAATCGCGCTGATCCGGACGCCCACAGTCTTTGTCCAGCTGGTCGACTTTGACCCTGCAAAGAAGGAATCCCCTTTCGTAAAGCCGGTCTACGGCCCCGGTTACACCCATATCTGCTTCCAGTCCCCGGCCACCAATCCCGCTTTCTCGAAATTCCGCAAAGCCGGTCTGACCATGGTGACTCGCGGGGAGGATCCGGTCGACATTGGCGGCTATGGCGTGACCTATGCCTATGGCCGGGACCCGGACGGCACGATGATCGAGAATGAAACCGTGGACAAGCCGCGACGGTCGGACAGGGCGTGGATCACGCATATTGGTGGTGCCACGTCAGATGTGGACGCGATGGTCGCGTTCTATACGAAATTCATCGGTTATGGCGCCCGCCGACGCGGCGAATATTCGGGCAATCCCAAACTCGACCAGGTCGCCGATATTGACGGCCTCGTGCTGCGGAGTTCCTGGTTTGTGGTGCGCAATCTGGAGATCGAGTTCTGGCAATATGTCAAACCCGCGACTCCGGTCCGGGACGCGCCCGCCAAGGTGGATCAGATCGGCTATAACATGACCGCTTTTGAAGTGACCGATGCCGATGCGGAACGGGACCGTCTGGAGCAGCTTGGTATTGCGATGATCGGGCCTGCCAGGATGAGCAAGGGCTGGAAAATCTACTACGCCTATGACCCGGACGGCAATGTGATCGCTATTCAGCAGAATATGACGGCGCCCGTCAGTGAGTCGATTGACGCCATGATGTGGATCGACCCAACCACCTTCTAAATGCGATAGGCGTAACCCGATTGATCGCAAACATGGTTCAACAGATCGCTCCGATATGCTAGAAAACTGATATGAATGAACAGCTTCCCGTCAAACGCCGCCGCTTCAATCCCGAGAAGCGCAAGTCGCTGATCCTCGACCATACGGCTGAAATGGTGGCGCGTGACGGCGTGGCCGCGCTGACCATGGAACGGATTGGCAAGGAGGCGGGAATCAGCAAGTCGCTGGTCTATACCTATTTCGACAATCTGACGGAATTGCTCCGCGCCCTGTTGAAGCGCGAATTGAAACGGCTGCGCAAATTGCAGGCGCAAGAGGCGAATGAAGCCGAAACTTTCGAGGCCTTGGTGCGCGGGGTCACCCACCAATATCTCAAATATATCGAAGAACGCGGCCTGATTATCGAGCGCCTGCAATCGGAACCGAGCGTGTCGGGCGGGCATGATCCGACCGATTACAGCCGGAATGACGCGGTGGATTATGTCGCCGACATTGTCGCAACCAATTTCGATCTGCCGGACGATCTGGCCCGCGCGGCAACCGATATTTCCTTTGGCATTCCGGCCACTGCAGGCGCCTATTTCCTGCACAGCGACATGAGCCGCGAAGAGATCGAGAATATCACCGTGACGATGATCCTCGGAACGCTCAACGCGCTGAAAAATGACTACAGCATGCGGCATCAGAAGCTGCGGCGGAAACCGGGTACCCAGAAATTTCCGGGCAGTTCCGACTGACTTTCCCGTTGCGGATCAAACAGCGATTTTTGTGATCTACAAAGCGCTTTCCTAATCGGGGGTGGGGCATGTAGAGGCAGCGATGAAAATCCGCTGGCAACAGCGGCTGGATATAACGGGCAGGAGCGATAGAGTGAAACGCTACGCGATTATCGGCGCCGGCATGATGGGCCGGGAGCATATCAGCAATCTGGCCCTTGTTGACGGCGCGGAACTGGTTGCTCTGTGTGATCCCCATCGGCCATCGCTGGACCAGTCCGGCGCTCATGCGCAGAACCATGGGTTCGCGCCATCCGTTTATCCGACCATCGCCGAAATGTTTGCCGGCACCCAGCTAGATGCAGTGATCATCGCTGCGCCCAATCACACCCATTTTGCGATCATGCAGGAGGTCATGCAGCATCCTGTCGCCATTCTGCTTGAAAAACCCATGTGCACGACCATTGCCGATGCGGAAGCTTTGCACAGCATGGCGCAAAGCTATGACGGGCTGATCTGGATTGGCATGGAATATCGCTACATGCCGCCGGTTTCGCGCTTTATCGAACGGGTGCATAGCGGGATTACCGGCGATGTGAAAATGCTGTCCATCCGCGAGCATCGCTTTCCTTTCCTGCCCAAGATTGGGGACTGGAATCGGTTCAGCGCCAATACCGGGGGCACATTGGTCGAGAAATGCTGCCATTTCTTTGACCTGATGCGCCACATCCTGCGTGACGAGCCGGTGCGTATCTTTGCCTCGGGTGGTCAGGACGTGAACCATCTCGACGAGCGCTATGACGGCCGGCAACCGGATATTCTCGACAATGCGCTGGTTGTCGTCGACTTCAGCACGGGCACCCGCGCGCTGCTCGATCTGTGCATGTTTGCCGAGGGGTCGCAAGAGCAGGAACAAATCCATGCGCTCGGCGCCATTGGCAAGCTGGAAGTGGGCATCCCTTCAGCCGAACTGACCTGGTCTCCGCGCGACAAAAGCGGCGCAGTGGTCGAAAAGATCGACACCCCCGAACAGGCCTTGCAAGCGGGCGACCATCATGGTGCGACTTTTTACCAGCTGTCCCGCTTTCACGCGGCCATGAGCGAAGGCGGGACGGCGGACGTCGGGCCTCTGGATGGCCTGCGGGCGGTCCAGATGGGCGCAGCGGCGCATCAATCAATTGATACCGGATTGCCAGTGACCCTGGATTTCGGTGTGATGACAAAAGGATAGACTATGGAACGCATGCCTGACATCGGATTTGGTCTCTGGAAAGTGAGCCGTTCGGATTGTGCCGATATCGTCGTCGAAGCGATCAAGGCGGGCTATCGGCATTTTGATTGCGCGGCCGACTACGGCAATGAAGCGGAGGTCGGTGCCGGCCTGCGGCGGGCGATCGTCGACGGTCTGGTCACGCGAGAAGACCTCTGGATCACCTCCAAGCTATGGAACACGTTTCACGCGCCCGAGCATGTCGAACCAGCCTGCCGCCGGTCACTGGATGATCTCGGGCTCGACTATCTCGATCTTTATCTGATCCATTTCCCGATCGCGCTGGAATATGTCGATTTCGCGACCCGCTATCCGCCCGAATGGCTGGTGGATCCCGATGCGGATCAACCGGAAATGCGCCGCGCCGCCGTTCCGCTTCATGCCACCTGGGGGGCAATGGAAGGCCTTGTCGATGCCGGATTGGTGCGGCAGATCGGGGTCTGCAATTATAACAGCGCGCTGATCCATGATCTCATGGCCTATTGCCGGATTGCACCGGCGATGCTCCAGATCGAGGCGCATCCCTATTTGACGCAGGAAAAACTGATTCGGCTGGCGCGGGACTATGGCTTGAAAGTGACCGCTTTCTCGCCGCTCGCTTCCAAATCCTATGTCGAAATCGCCATGGCCGAGGAATCGGACAGCGTGCTGACCGAGCCTGCGGTGACACAAGCCGCGGAGGCGCTCGGCAAGACACCCGCCCAGGTGGTCCTGCGCTGGGCCGTGCAGCGGGGCACTGCGGTGATTCCCAAAAGCAGCAATCCCGAGCATATGCGGGAAAACTTGGCGCTCCAGGATTTCTCGCTGAGCGGCGATCAGATGGCTGATATCTCCGCGCTTAACGCCGACCGCCGGTTCAATGACCCGGGCGTGTTCTGTGAACAAGCCTTTGGCCTTTTCAACCCGATATATGATTGATCCGCAGATGATGACACAACAGACTTGGAATGACATTGCCTTCCCCGCGATTGTCGAAGCTGCAAAATCAGAAACGCTGGCGGACTATCTCGCAGCCAATCAGGCCGCAGTGAATGCGGCGCTGGCGGAAACCGGTGCGGTCTTGTTCCGCGGGTTCAAGGTGGCGACCGTTGCGGCCTTTGATTCTGCGGTTTGTGCTTATGGCGAACCGAATTTCCCTTATGCCGAATCCCTGTCCAACGCCGTGCGCATCAATCTGACGCCGCGGGTCTTCACCGCCAATGAAGCGCCGCCCGAGACCAGCATTTTCCTGCATCACGAAATGGCACAGACGCCGATTTTTCCGTCCAAGTTGTTTTTCTACTGCAATATTGCAGCAAAAACCGGCGGTGCGACGCCGCTCTGCCGGTCGGATATATTGCTCGACCAGCTATCCGCCCAATATCCCGACCTGGTCTCTGAATTTGCGGCGAAAGGCGTCCGCTACACCCATGTCATGCCAGCCGAAGACGACGCGCAATCGGGGCAGGGGCGCAGCTGGCGGAGCACCTTGGGCGTGACCGATGTCGTGGAGGCCAAGCAACGGCTCGAGGATCTCAAATATGAATGGCAGTGGATGGACGACGGCGCCTTGCGCGTCACCTCGCCGCGGCTCCATGCGATCAGGGATCTGCCGGATGGCAAACGGTCCTTCTTCAACCAGCTGATTGCCGCCTATCGCGGCTGGGCGGACAAGCGCAATGACCCGTCCAAATCGATCTGCTTTGGCGACGGATCGGAAATTGCCGCCGAGAAAATGCAGGCGGCGATCGCGCTGGCGGATGACCTGAGTTTCGATCTCGAATGGCAATCGGGCGATGTCGCGCTGGTCGACAATTACCGCGTCATGCATGGCCGCCGGCCGTTTACGGGCACCCGCAAGGTCCTCGCTTCGCTGATCCGCTAGCGGTTCTTATTGCACCGCTGCGGGGGCGGGCTCCGGCTGGCGGCGGGCGGCCCAGACCCAATAAATGATATTGGCCATCACGATCGCCAGGATCAGCGATCCGAACAGCGCTCCTGGTCCTTCTGCCGATGCCAGGCCAACCGACGAGAACAGCAGATAAAGCCCGACAACGCAGGAAAACAGCGTCACCGCCAACGGTCTGGCAAAGCGCCATGGGGTCAGATCAACCTTGGCATTGGGCGTGAACTGCCAGGCGGAATCGCGCGGCCGGACATAGCCGACCACCAGCATGATCGCGACTTCGATGGCAAACAGCAGCGCATATTGATGCAGGAAATGGATCGTTACCACATCATCGAGCACGAAGCGCAGCAAGCCGTAAGCAACGACATGAAAGCCGATCACCAGCTTCGCTCCCAGCGCGGGCACACGCCGCGTGAACAGGCCCATGATGACAATGACCACTGTCGGGATATTGTAGAAACCGGTGAATATGCGGATGATCTGCCAGAGGCCCTGTTCCGCAAAATAGAGCAGCGGCGCGACCCCGAACGAGAACAGGGCGATGACGACACTGGCAATCTTGGCGACCCGAATGACCTCCTGGTCGCTGGCCTTGCCCTTGCGCCAGGGGCGATAGACATCAAGACAGAACAAGGTGGCGGCGCTGTTCAACAGCGAGTTGAAGGAACTGAAGACCGCGCCCAGCAGGACCGCAAGAAAGAAGCCGGCGAGATATACCGGCATCACATCGCGGATCAGGCGGGGATAGGCCTGGTCGATCGATGCCAGGCCGGGGCCATAGAGATGATAGGCAATAACCCCCGGGATCATCATCAGAAACGGCACCAGCACCTTGAAGAAACCGGAGAACAGCACACCTTTTTGCCCCTCGGCGAGCGACGCGGCGCCGAGTGTCCGCTGGATGATATATTGGTTGGTGCACCAGTAGAACAGATTGGCGAACAGCATGCCGGTGAAGAGCGTGCCGAACGGCGTCGGATCCGACGGGGTGCCAATCGCGTTGAGCTTGTCCGGATGGTCATTGACCAATTTGGCCAGGCCCTCTCCAAATTGTCCGTCACCCAGAGCGATCAGACCCAGAACCGGCACCAATATGCCGATAATCAACAACCCGATACCATTGATCGTATCGGACACGGCGACCGCCTTCAATCCGCCGAAAATCGCATAGAGCGCGCCGACCAGCCCGATCGCGATAACGGTGGTGACCAGCGCCTCGAAATAATCCAGACCGAGCAGATCGGGGACATTGAACAGCTGCATCACCGCGATCGAGCCGGAATAGAGCACCGACGGTATGGTCACCAGCCCGTAGCCGAGCATGAACAGCACCACCGACATCCGCCGGACATCGGCATCAAACCGGTCGTTGAGAAATTCCGGCAAGGTGGTGAACGCGCCGGCCAGATAGCGCGGCAGGAAAATCAGCGCCATCGCGATGGTTGCCACCGCGGCGGTGACCTCCCAGGCCATGCTGCTGAGATTATAGCCATAGGCGGAGCCATTGAGGCCGATAAGCTGCTCGGCGGACAGGTTGGTCAGCAGCAGCGACCCGGCGATGAAAACGCTGCTGAGTCCGCGCCCGGCAAGAAAATAGCCATCCGGATCATCGACGCCGCCGCGAGTCTTGCGCCACGAAATCCACGCCACCAGCCCCATGAAGAACAGGCAGCTGGCGATGGTGAGGATCAGATTATCCGCAGCCAAATCTCGCTCCCGCCGTTCTGATCATCGCCTCATGGCTGTTTATCAAGCTTCCGCATTTCGAGGCCGACAGCCCAGCGCCGCTGAAAACCCCGCCAATGCTTGTCCTGCTCAGGGCCTGCCAATTTTCCATTTAACTGCTCCCCAAAACCAACCGGCCATTCGCTGGCGTTGGAATCCGCCGTGGGCACGTTCAAATAGCTGACTTTCTCCGTATCATCTTTCAGCGTGCTGTCGAGAAAGGCGGTCACGAAATGCTGATTAATGGCATTTAGCCGGTCGCTCCGCCACACCGGTTCCTTGAAAAATTCCAGCGCGGCAAAGCCGGTGTCCTGGTCGACGGTGAAATCATTCCCGACGATATTATGCCGGGCTTCGCGGAAGACCAGCATGTGGCGGTCCGCGCTGGTCATGTTTTCAAACAGCCATGATACGCCTTCGTCAAAATTGACGACATCATCCTGATTGCCGGCAATGACGAGGACCGGCTGGGTGATGCTGGCGAGGCTTTCGGCGGCCCACGCCCGGCTATCGGGTTGCCCGCCCCATGGGGCGATGGCAACCAGCGCCTTGATCGGCAGATCCTGCTTGGCGGCCTCCTGCATCGCACTTTTGGCGCTATCCGGGACATTGGCCATCGGATCATTGGCATAGTCATAAGCCGCGCCGGCCGAGGCAATCGCGCCATAGCCGCCCATGGAATAGCCGATCAGCCCGATCGCGTCGGGGTTGATCTGCGCCGCATAGCCGGTGGACCGGGTCTGGCTGTCCTCCAAAATCTGCGTCAGGATCTGGCGCTGGTCCAGTGTCCGGTCGACCAGCACATTGCCAAAGGACAGCAGGAAGGAGGTGACTCCTTCAATCGGCATGTCGGCATGATCGATCGAAGCGACAACATAGCCATGCGAGGCGATATGCTCGGCCAGATGGCTGAACTGGGTATTCCATCCGCGATAGCCATGGGACATCAGCACAAGCGGGAATTTCTGGTCAGCAATGGCCGGCGCATCCGGTACCGCAATCCCGTCGCTGGCGATGGTCAGGCTGTCTTCACCATCGCGTTGTATGATATGCTCATAGCGCGCGGTCTTGGCGCTTTTTTGGGGTGTTGCCGGATACCAGAACCGCACCGAAAGCGTGCGTTCGGTCTCGGAAAGATTGCCCGACAGCGCGCCCCAGGCGGTGATCCTTGTCCGTCCCGAAAGCGCATATTGTTCGACGCTGGTTCCGATCGCATAACTGCCGGTACGGCCGAGTTCCGGCGCTTCGCCCGTCTGTCCGGCATGGATCGTGGGAGACACGACATAGGCGGTGGTGCCCGCACCCACGACAAGCACTCCGAATGCCGCCAAAACCATGGTTGTTTTTTTCATCGGATCAGCCTTTCTGAACAGGATGTCTGCCGCACCATAAAAAGAGGCGAGCGGTGTGCACCGCTCGCCCCAACGATCCAACGAGAGAGAAGGATCAAATGCAAGAGTTAGAACTTATATTTGACCGACGCGCCATAAGTTCTCGGTTGGTTGCGATATCCGGACAACGATCCGCCCTGGGCAACGCTCGGGAAGATGGTCGACGTGTAGACATCATTGGTCAGATTGCGACCCCAGGCGGTGACCGAAAAGCCATTGTCCATGGCAAAGCTGATCGACGCGTTGAGCGTTTCGACAGCGCGGCGGAATTCCGGCAAGCCCTCGGCAATTTGCGTGTTGCTTTCCATCAGGAAGTCGGTGTGGAAAATCAGGCTGTTGTCACCGATTGGTGCGGTATAAGTACCGCCCACACTCAGCGAATATTTCGGAATTCCTGCTGGCCGGCGTCCGGTCAGATCGGTTGGCACGGTCGAAAAGGCGGGTGACAGCGCGGTACCGCCCGGGAAGCTGTCATAGTTCGCATCAAGATAGGTCAAGGCACCGGTGAAGGTCAGGTTCGGAATCGGGGAAACCGAAGCATCAAATTCAAAACCGCGAACCGACTGTTTCTCCGCATTGCCGAGGACAAAGCCCGTCCCGGTGAAGATATTGCCCTGGAAGTTTTTCAGCGACTGTTCGAACAGCGCCAGGTTGAACGCCAAGCCCGGGAAATTGGCTTTCAGGCCAATTTCATAGACTTCGGATTCTTCCGGTTCCGCAAAGCGCGAGCCGACACCGACATTGTTTGGCAGATCAGCGCCAAAAGCGGTTCTGATCGGCGATGCTGCTGGTGGTGGCACCTGAAATGGCGAGCCGGGTGTAAATAGCTCGGGTGGCGGCAAACTGTCGTTGGACAGGTTGACCGATGACGCCTTGAAGCCCGTTGCATAGGTTGCATAGACGTTGAAATTATCGTTGATTTCATAGGCCAGACGCAAGGTATAGGAGAAATCCGAATCTTTCGTCCGTCCGTCTTCAACCGCGTTCGGGAACGGTAGGAAGGGCGGAATGAACTGGAGCCCGCGCAGGCCGAGAAACGGGTTGAAATCGGGATCCGCTGCAACCGTGGCCGGAACACCGGCATTCACACCGGCTTGTACCAGATCGATGCTCGAGAAGACATCGGTCGAGACGTTGTTGTGCGTAACCAGCTTGCGGTCTTTGGTATAGTTGCCGCCGACGGTGAACACGAGGCCGTAAAGCGGTTCAAAATCCACCTGACCGAACAGCGAGAACGCATCATTGTCATAGGTGAAGTTGGTGAAGCGGCCCTGGCCTTCGGCACCAAAAGTGCCCGCCGGAATGCCGGGGACCAGCGCACGCAATGTGGGCTCGAGCGCGCTATATTGGCCGCCGCTGAGCAGATCCGCATAGCCTTTGAAATCGGCACCGAAAAGCAGCGAACCGCTGGTTTCAATATCTTCCTTGAAATAATAGGCGCCGACAAGGAAATTGATGGGCCCGTCAAAGTCCGATGCGACCCGCAATTCCGCCGTATAGGTGTCCAGTGCCGCCTGGGTGTCGTTCACGCCGATCAGGTCTGCGCTGGTAAAATCCGAATCCTGATTGGTGTCGGACCGGATGCCGCGATAGGCCGTGATTGCGGTGATGTTGAACGGACCCGTGCTATAGTCGGTCTGGAGCGAGACGCCGTAATTTTCGATTTCGTTGGTGGATGGAAAGTTGAGGAAACTGGTCCGCGAAAACGGGTTGTTGGAATCGATTTGTCCTCCCAGAAAACGGACCGCATTGCCGGTTGGGCCGTCGACGATATTGACCACCGAACAGCAATCTTCGTCAATCTTGTCATAATCGGCAATGAAGCGGAAGCTGAGATCATCGCTTGGTTCGAACAGCAATTGCCCGCGCACGCCATAGCGGTTGCGTTCGTTGGCATCGCGGCCCAGCGCGAGATCTTCGACATAGCCGTCGCGCCGGTTATAGTTGCCGGCCAGGCTGAACGCGACATTGTCGCTGATCGGGCCGGTAATGTCGGCCTTGGCAACAATCGCGTTGAAATTGCCGTAAGACAGTTCGGCGCTGCCACCAAATTCAAATTGCGGCTTGCGCGTTACGATGGAGATAATGCCTGCGGATGCGTTTTTGCCGAACAGCGTGGATTGTGGTCCGCGCAGAACCTCGACCCGTTGCAGGTTTGGAAGATCGCCGATCTGGGCGGCGGACCGCGAACGGTAGACGCCGTCGATAAAGACGCCGACCGATGGTTCGATGCCAGCATTATTGGCGCCGTTGCCGAAGCCACGAATGATGAAATTGGTATTGGCCGAGCTTTGCAGCTGGTTGACGCGCAACGACGGGACCAGGGTTTGCAGATCGAGCAAATCGCGGACCTGGGCTTCTTCAATCTGTTTGGCGCTGGTCACCGAAACCGCGATCGGTGTTTCCTGCAGGGTTGTTTCGCGTTTCGACGCGGTCACGATGATGACATTGTCATCGGCAATCTCGTCTGCGCCATCTCCGGCATTTTGTGCAATCGCTGCAGCTGGATTGGCGAGCGCCAGAGCCCCGGCGCCGCATAACAGGCGACGCGTGAATAGTGTCTTTTTGTCGGTCATCATGTTCTCTCTCCCAAAAGTATGATTATTGTTGATGGCGTCTGCCCTATCATTATTGACGAACTTTGCAATATCGTATCTCCGGTTGTTTACGGTTCTGGGATTGGTGTGGTAGATGTGCATCGGGAGAGATTTTATGATCAACAATATTATCGTGAGCCTTGCGGCTGTCAGCTTCGCCACTTTTGGCTTTTCGGGGACCGCAAGCGCGTCGGATTATACCACCAGTTCTGCGGTTATCGCCGCCAGTTCCCAAGATGCCGGAACGGAGGATGCCATGCCGAAAATAACCATCTATCATCTTGAAGGCCGACGGTCGGAACGGATTATCTGGCTGATGGAAGAACTCGAGCTGCCCTATGAACTGAAATTTGTTCGCGGCGACCTGCGGGCCTCGATGATGCAAATTCATGCATTGGGCCATGGCATGCCGATGGCGCCGACAGTTGTTTACGGTGACGACATCATTGTTGAATCCGGAGCGATTATCGACACGATCCTGAGTCGGCACGCGCCAGGCAAGCTGGTGCCCGCGCTCGACAGTCGGGCCTATCCGCATCATATCAAATGGATGCATTATGCCGAAGGATCGCTCGCGGCGCGTCTGTTCAGCGACTATCGCGCATGGCGGGTCAACCCGCCAACCCAGCGTTCAATGCTGGTCGATAGCGAGAATGTCGTGCAATATGCCGAAGATTATCTGAAGGACAATCCGTGGTTTGGCGGCCCGGAGTTTTCGTCGGCGGATATCATGATGAACTGGCCGCTCAACGTAGCGTTCAAACTGAACCTGGTTGATTCGGAGCAATTTCCGAATATCCAGGCGTGGCAAAAGCGGATTGAAGCCCGCCCGGCCTATATCCGGATGCGAGCGATTGCGACGCCGGATGGCATGATCGGTGCCCTGCCGCCCGTTCAGCATCCCCCGTCGGACAAACGCGCAACGACTCTCCCCTCGGCCCAACCCAAGGATTAAGGTGGAGCGGCCATGCCGTTAGTCGTCCTCAGGGCATAAACGCCTCGGTTGAATGGCGAACGCCGATTTCGAACGCCGCTTCGGTGAGCGCCAGCGGCGCGGTGTCGATATGGCTAGTGCGCGTCCGGATAAGGTCCACGAAACGGGTGTAGATTGCGCGATACTCGCGCGATGGCTCGGCAACCAGGCACGCGTCATCGACCCACAGCGCGCTACCACCCCTGTCCAGGCGGAGCTGTTCCCGTTCGGTTTCGACGGTGATTGTCCAGCATTCCGCCCCGGTTTCGCGCCAGTCGAAATGGGCAGACAGCCGGTCGCCAAATCCGATCTGCGCCGCAATCGGCGATTGGTGGTTGGCAGCGATGATCAATTCTGCATCCTGCACGACCAGCGACCGGGGCATGATCTTGGTGGCGATCGACAGTCCATTTATGCCGGGATCGAACACGCCGAAGCTGCCTTTCTCCCAGATCCAGTCCTGACCGGGGTGCCATTTGCGGACATCTTCGCGCCAGTCGATCCGCATGGCGACCACATTTTGCCCAGCCAGTCGCTCGGCGGCGGCGGCGACGGCGGCATTATATTGCGCGTGCCAGGTGGTGAACACTATCTGCCCGGTATTGGCGACATAGTCCGCCAGCGCCTGCACCTCTTCGACATCGGTGCCTGGCGGCTTTTCGAGCAGGATGTCCCAGCCGTGATCGGCCGCCGCTCTGGCGTAATCGCTGCGGCCTTCCGGCGGTGTGCACAGCGCGACGGCGTCGACCGCCAGGCCACTTTGCGCCAGCGCGTCGATATCAGGAAAGGCGGGAATGCCAGACGGTGCATCGCCGCGACGGCTGACGGTTGCAACCAGGTCCAGGCCATCGGTTTCGGCTATCGAAGGGGCATGTTGGTCGCGGGCAATTTTTCCGTATCCGACAATGGCAATCTTGACTGGCGACACATGAACGCTCCTGCATTATCGGCATAGGGGGAAAGTCCGCATATCCCTATCCTGCTTTTTGGTTTACGAACATCTGATTATCTTTTGCAATAATCTTATTGATATGATTTATCGAACCCATGATAGGCCCATTCTATGGCCAGAGGGTGTTAGGCCGGTTTCGGACAGCGCGGTGGAGAAGATGCAGTGACCAAAGGAAAGACGCGCCGCAGCGCTGCTGTATATGGCAAACGGGATCGCGATGGTTTTATTCACCGCAGCTGGATGAAGAGCCAGGGACTGCCGGATGACAGTTTTGACGGCCGGCCGATTATCGGTCTGTGCAACACCTGGTCGGAACTGACGCCGTGCAACGCCCATTTGCGGATATTGGCGGAACATGTCAAACGCGGTGTCTGGCAGGCGGGCGGGGTTCCGCTGGAATTTCCGGTATCCTCGCTCGGCGAGACGCAGATCCGACCCACCGCAATGCTGTTCCGCAACCTGCTGGCGATGGATGTCGAGGAAGCCGTGCGCGGCTATGCCATGGATGGCGTGGTGTTGCTCGGCGGCTGTGACAAGACCACGCCGGGCCAGCTGATGGGCGCGGCTTCGGTGGACCTGCCGACGATTGTGGTGTCCTCGGGACCGATGCTCAGCGGCAAGTTTCGCGGGCAGACGATCGGATCGGGCACCGATGTCTGGCGCCTGAGCGAAGCGGCCCGCGCTGGCGAGATCAGCGAGGAGGAATTTTACAGCGCCGAAGCGGCCATGTCGCGCAGCGCGGGCGTGTGCAACACCATGGGGACAGCCTCCACGATCGGCTCGCTATGCGAAGCCATGGGCGTTGCCTTGCCCGGCAATGCCTCGATGCCAGCGGTCGATGCGCGGCGGCGGACGATGGCGCATATGGCGGGCCGGACGATTGTCGATCTGGTCGAGCAGGACAAGCCGCTGTCGACATTCCTCACCCGCGCAGCGTTTGAAAATGCGATCCTTGTGCACACGGCGGTCGGCGGATCGACCAACGCCGTGGTACATTTGCTCGCGCTGGCTGGGCGCTGCGGGATAGAGTTGCAGCTGTCTGACTTTGACAAATTGTCACGGGATATTCCGCTGCTCGCCAACCTGCTGCCCTCGGGTGCTCATCTGATGGAAGATTTCGACTATGCCGGCGGGATGCCAGCGATCATGAAGCGGATTGAAAAATGGTTGCGGCCCGATGCTTTGAGCGTTTCCGGCCAAACCATTGGCGAAATCGCTGCCGGCGGCGAATGCTATCAGGATGATGTCATCCGGACGCTGGATAATCCGGTCCGCGCTTCGTCCGGAACCTGGGTGCTGGGCGGCAATCTGGCACCCGGCGGTGCGATCATCAAACCCAATGCGGCGACGCCGGAATTGCTGACCCACGAAGGGCCGGCGGTGGTGTTTGAATCGATTGAGGATTTCAAGGCGCGCATCGATGATCCCGCTCTCGATGTGACCGCATCCTCAATCCTTGTGCTCAAACAGTGCGGGCCGAAAGGCTATCCCGGCATGCCCGAGGTTGGCAATATGCCATTGCCCAAGAAACTGCTCGAAGCCGGTGTGCGCGACATGGTGCGGATATCGGACGCGCGGATGAGCGGCACGGCCTATGGCACGGTGGTGCTGCATGTGTCTCCGGAATCGCATATGGGCGGACCGCTGGCGCTGGTGCAAAATGGCGATATCATCCGGCTGGATGGGCCCGGTCGCGCGCTCGACCTGCTGGTCGACGCCGATGAGCTTGCACGCCGCCAGGCCGCCTTGCCTGCACCGCCGACCCCGCCCAATGCGGATCGCGGCTATGCGCATCTGCATGTCCAGCACGTCATGCAGGCCGAACATGGCTGTGATCTCGATTTCCTGGTCGGGAAAAGCGGCTCGACCGTGACCCGGGAATCCCACTGAGCCATGGCGCAAGAAGCGGCTTTTGTCGGCGTCGACTGGGGCACGAGCAATGGCCGCTTTCTGCTGATAGATCAGCACGGCGCGCTTATGGAACAGCGATCCGGACCGGGAATCGCACAGATCGCCGTTGCCGAAGCGATCGAACAGACCTGCTTTGAGATTATTGGCGACTGGCTGACCACGCATCCTGACATTCCGGTGCTGATGGCGGGCATGGTCGGATCCAATATCGGCTGGCAGGCTGCTGGCTACGTTACCACACCGGCAGACATTGCGGGTCTGAGCGCCAATATCTGTCGGTTCCGGGCGCGGGATACCGATTTTCTCGTCGTTCCAGGCCTCTCTGCGGTCCGTCCTGATGGTCTGCCCGATGTTATGCGCGGCGAGGAAGTACAGATTTTTGGTGCCAGGACCGAGGATGGGCTGGTCTGTTTGCCAGGCACGCACAGCAAATGGGCACGCCTCGTCGGCGGCAAGGTTACTGGCTTTCACACGGCGCTGACCGGCGAGCTGCTCGACATAGTCGGGCGGCAGAGCATCTTGCTCGACCCGAAGCGACCGGTCCTGGCGCAGCCGGGACCGGCTTTTCGGGACGGTGTGACCGCGGCGCGGGCCAGCGCCGGGGGACTGGAATCGCTGCTGTTCACCGCCCGGAGTCGCCAGATCACTGGGACATTGGCCGCGGATGATGCCGATGGCTATCTGGCTGGCCTCGCGATTGGGTGCGAGATCCGGTCGGCGCTGCGGCTGATGGACGCCGGTTATAAATTGAACCAGGGCGTTGATCTGATCGGGTCGGAAAATCTGATCGCGCTCTATGCCGAAGCTTTGTCGGTGTTCGAAATTCCCTCGCGGCAGATTGAGGGGCATGCCGCCAGTCTTGCGGGCCTGGTCAAATTGTTCACAGCCGAAAGCGACACAGCCTCATGACTCAACCCGTCAGAATCGCCGAAGTGCAGAACCAACTGGGTGAGGGTGTGATCTGGGATCATCGGACACAGCTGTTGCAATGGACGGATATTGAATCGGCCTGTTTGTGGCAGTGGGACATTAGCGATCAGCCCCCGCAACGCTTTGACTTGCCGGAGCGGCTGGGCAGTTTCGCGCTGACCGCCGATCCGGATATCTATCTCGGCGCGTTCGAGTCCGGCTTTGCCAGATTTTCCGTCAAGCAGCCGCTGTTCGAACCACTTGCGCCGATTACCAGGCAATCCGATCATCTCCGGATGAATGATGGCCGCGTCGATCGCACCGGGCATTTCTGGGCCGGCTCAATGGCCGAGAAAGAGGGCAGTCCGCTGGGATCCTTGTGGCGCTATGCCGGACCGGAAGCGGTCACCGCACATATTGACGATGTACGCATTCCCAACAGCCTGTGCTGGAGCGGCGATGGCCGCATCATGTATTTTGCCGACTCCCCGCGCAACGCGATCTGGCGCTATGCCTTTGACAGCGAGGCTGGGCCAGTTGGTGCGCCCGAGATATTTGCCCGAACGCCGTCCGATGTGCATCCCGATGGCAGTTGCGTCGACGCCCGCGACCATGTGTGGAACGCGCAATGGGGCGGCGGCGAACTGGTCTGCTATCGCCCGGATGGCACGGTTGATCAGCGCCTGGCGCTGCCGGTCAGCCAACCCAGTTGCGTGACCTTTGCGGGCGCCGATCTGGATCTGCTCTGTGTGACCACCGCGCGGGTTGATCTGGACGCGGCCGCGCTTGCGCAAGAACCCCTGGCCGGCGCGCTGCTGGTCTATCGGTTGGATGTGACTGGACGGCCGGAAGAGATTTGCGTTAAGGGCCTGTAACGCAATCACGAAGCAATCCTGTGAAGGTATCCCTCTTGGCACGCACGGAAAATGGCAATTTGACAGAACAGGTCGTGCAGTCCCTGGGCCGTGCGATTGTGTCCGGTGCCTATGATACTGGCGCGATTTTTCAGATTGCCGACCTGTGCGAGCAATTTGGCGCCAGCCGGACCGTGATGCGCGAGGCGGTGAAAACGCTGACCGCCAAGGGGCTAGTGACCTCTCGGGCGAGCGTCGGCAGCATTGTCCAGGCCGAACGCATATGGAATCTCTCCGATCCCGATGTTCTCGACTGGTTTCTCCACGTCAAGGGTAACACCGTCCCGTTGATCCGCGAATTTATCGATTTCCGTATGGGCATTGAACCCAATGCCGCGGCACTGGCGGCGGAGCGCGGCGATCCGGAGACGATTGCCGGGATCTTCAAGGCGCTGGATCGGATGCGAGCGGCCGAGCAGGGCGAGGATAATGCGCTGGACGCCGATGTCGAATTCCACGTCGCAATCCTGCATGCCAGCGGGAACCGGTTCTTTATCAATATGCGGCATACGATCGATGTGGCGCTGCATATTTCGATCCGCGTGACCAACAAGACCAAGGGCGTGCGGCGCGCGAGCGTGGAAGATCATGCGGTGATTGCCGAAGCTATCCGCGCAGGGGATGTTGATCAGGCGCGCGAGGCGATGCGAGCCTTGTTGCAGGAAGCGCAGAAGCTGCTGACCGGACCGGTCAAGATTCCGAGCGACATATAAGGTGGTTCAGGTAGCGGCCTGAACCGCGCTCACCAATGCTGTCGCCCTGGCACCGACGTCTTCGGCGCTGCGACCAGCGCGATAAATGCCACCGCCGATACCGAAGCCGGTGGCACCCGCTTGCAGATAGCTGGCGACCGATTCCTCTGAAACGCCGCCGACGACGAGCAGCTTGGCGTTGGTCGGAATCACCGCCCGCATCGCCTTGACCGCGGCAGCAGGAACTAGTTCGCCAGGGAATAACTTGATCGCATGCGCCCCGTTTTCGAGCGCCGCAAAGGCTTCGGTTGGAGTCAGGCAACCGGGGGCCGAGATCATCCCGGCAGCAACGGTTGCCTGCACGACGTCCGGATTCATATTGGGCGATACAATGATCTGAGCTCCAGCCTCCCGACAGCGGATGGCATCCTCGGCGCGGAGTACGGTCCCCGCACCGACGATCGCGCGATCGTCAAAATGCGCTGCGAGACGGCGGATTGATTCCAGCGGATCCGGCGAATTGAGCGGGACTTCTATGACCCGGATCCCCGCGTCGAAAATCGCCTGTGCGACGCTGGTCACTTCATCCGGTTGCACGCCGCGCAAAATGGCGATGACCGGCATGGTGTCCAGTGCGCGGTCGAACCGCTCGGGCAGCGCATTGCCACTCATGCCGCCACGCTCGTCTGTTGGTCTTCCGCCCGACGCAAGGCGCGCCCGGCGGGACTGAAGATGAAAATGGCGCGGTTGCCAAACACCAGCCGGTTGACCGCAAGCGCCACCAGCACGGAGCTCGCCAGCACCAGCACCATGACGTCGATATAATGCAGCCAGGGCAAGCCCCAATGCTGATAATAGGTCAGGCCGTCAAAGGCGGCATTGGGCTTGTAGAGCACGAAATTGTGGAAGGCATAAGCGCAGAAACCCCAGATCAGTCCCGCCACCGCCGCCCGCGCATCGACATCCCGGAACAGAAGGCCCGCAATAAATGCCGACAGGATTGGCATCGACAGCAGGCCGTTCAATTCCTGCAACAGATTGATGATGCTCGTGGCGCTGGCAAAGACCGGTACCAGAACAATCGCGAGGACGGTCGCCGCGATCCCGACAATCCAGTTCAGGATTTTCGCATTGGCATTGGCATTGACGAATTTGCGGTGAATATCGACGGTATAGAGCGTGATCGTTGCGTTGAGCACAGCCGAATAGGTGGTCAGCACCGCAGCGGCGATCATCGCGGCAAACAGGCCGCTGGTCCAGGACGGCAGCACTTGCGCGACCAGCATGCCATAGGCCCGGTCATTGACATCGCCGAACAGTTTGAACGCGACCACACCGGGCACGACCACAATCACCGGAACGATAAGCACGCGGATCAGTGCGGCTGCCATCACCCCTTTCTGGGCTTCCTTGACGGTCGGGGCCGCCAGCGCTTTCTGGGTGATATTCTGGTTGGTGCTCCAGTAGAAAATCTGGATGAAAATCATGCCGGTGAACAGGGTGTGAAACGGTATGGGCGAGCTGTTTGATCCGATCATGCTGATCCGTTCGGCCGGAACATCCGTGACAATGTCAAAATCAACCGCTTTCAGCGCGAGATAGACGACGACCAGCGCAAGCCCCAATATGCCGACACCGCTATAGGTATCGAGCACCGCCACCGCGCGGAGGCCGCCCAATATCGCATAAGCCGCACCCACCGCGGCAAAGATTCCAGCAATTGCAACGACGGACAGGTCGACGCCAAACAGCGACTGCATGAACAGCGCGCCGCTATAGATGACGGCAGGCAGATAGATGACCGCATTGCCGATCAGGAACAGCGTCGAAATAACTGTCCGGATGCTGCCGCCCTTATAGCGTTTCTCGAGCAATTCCGTCACAGTGGTGCAATTGTTGCGATAATAGATGGGCACAAAGATAAAGGCGAGCATCAGCAGCCCGGCAAAGCCCGCCAGTTCCCACCAGGCCAGGAGCAGCATCTGATTGCCGTTCATCCCGACCAGCTGGTCGGTCGAGAGATTGGTCAGGGTGATGGCTCCGGCGATGAAAAACCAGTTGAGACCGCCGCCCGCGAGAAAAACTTCCTTGTCGCTGCCACTGCCCAGTCCGGCTTTGCGCCGGTCACTGCTGACCTTTTTCCACACGAGCCCGGCGATGAGGATCATCAATCCGAAGAAGACCAGCAGCTGGATGGACGAGCCTTGATCTGCAAACATAAGAACCTGTCCTCACCCGACCGTCGCCCGTTTGAATAATATGATTTATGGGCCTGTGGCTCCAATAACTACTTTCCTTTTCCGAAAGCACAAGTATCGAGATCCCGACAGGCGGGTGTTAAGGGCAGGACTGAAAGGGTGATGATATGGCCGATGACCGGGAAATTTATGGCGATCATATCCGTTTCGACGCCGGCGAGATGACCCTCATCCTGGCCTGCGCAATTGGCCAGCCGCCGCGCTTTGTCTATTGGGGCGCACGCTTGTCGGCCTCTGTGCAACCCGATGATGTTGCGCGGCTTGGTACCCGCCAGCACGCGCATGGCAACGAGAATATCCCGATTGCCGGATCGCTGGCGCTCGAGCCAGGACTCGGGCTGATGGGGCCAGGTGGGCTTTTGGCGCATCGGGACGGACAGGACTGGGCCAGCCGGTTTGTCGTCGACGCCGTCGAACGCCGGGACGATGGCGCAACCATCCGGACACAGGATCCGCGCACCGCCATGGCACTCGATTATGAGCTTTCCTGCGATCCGGAATCCGGTTTGATCCAGCTGGAGTCCCATGTCACTAATCGCGGGACAAAGCCGCTGTCGCTCGACCATATGGCAACCGCCTGCTTGCCGATTCCGGACAGGATGACCGACCTGATCGGTTTTACCGGCCGCTGGGCATTGGAATTTCAGCGCGAACGGCTGTCGCGCTTTGCCGGCACCTATTTGCGCGAGAATAAACGGGGCCGGACATCCCATGACAGTTTCCCGGCGATTCTGCTGTGCAGCGCCGATGCGCGTGAGCAAGCGGGCGAAGCTTATGGTCTCCATCTGGCGTGGAGCGGCAACCACCAGATTCGGGTCGACACGCTAAGTGATGGCCGGGTGTTTGCCAGTCTCGGCGCGCTGCTCCACCCGGGAGAGATCATCCTTGCGCCCGGAGAATCTTTCAGCAGCCCGCCGATCATCGCCGGTTACAGCCGCAACGGCCTGTCCGCGCTCAGCCGCCAGTTTCATCATCATGTCCGGCACAATCTGCTGCGTCCGGCGGTTCGCAACCGCCCGCGTCCGGTCCATTATAACAGCTGGGAAGCCGTCTATTTTGATCATGATCCCGATCGCCTGAAAGCCATGGCCGACAAGGCCGCCGCGATCGGCATCGAACGGTTCGTGCTCGACGACGGCTGGTTCGGATCCCGCCGCAACGACCGGGCAGGCCTTGGAGACTGGTTTGTATCCGATGCGGTTTATCCGGGCGGGCTTGGCCCGCTGGTCGATCATGTCACCGGTCTCGGTATGGAAATGGGCTTGTGGTTCGAGCCCGAGATGGTCAATCCGGACAGTGATCTCTATCGCCAGCATCCCGACTGGGTGCTGCAGATTCCCGGGGTCGACCAAATCCCGTTTCGGAACCAATATGTGCTCGATATTGCTCGTCCCGAAGTCGCCGATTATCTATTTGGGCAGATCGACGCGATCCTTCGGGATCACGCCATTGGCTATATCAAATGGGACATGAACCGCGACCTCAACCATCCCGGTGGCGATCGCGGGCAGGCCCGTGCGGATGCGCATGTGCGGGCGCTCTATGATCTGATCGGTCGCGTTCGCGCGGCCCATCCGGAGGTTGAAATTGAAAGCTGCGCTTCGGGTGGCGGCCGTGCCGATATGGGCATATTGGCGCATACCGACCGGGTCTGGACCTCGGACAGCAACGATGCGCTCGACCGTCAGGATATCCAGAAAGGCGCGAGCTATTTTCTGCCGCTCGACGTGCTCGGTGCCCATGTCGGGCCGCGGCAATGCCATATTACCGGCCGGACCTTGGCGATGGCGATGCGTGCCGGCACCGCCTTGATGGGGCATATGGGGGTGGAGTTGAACCTGCTCACCGAACCGCAAGCCGATCTCGAGATTCTGAAAGACGCGATCGCGACCTACAAGACCCATCGCGCTCTGCTGCACAGCGGCGACATGTATCGCCTTGATTCACCGGACTATCTGAACGCCGTCGGGATTGTTGCGGCGGACAAGAGCGAAGCGCTGTTCTCCTGTGCGGTGCTGACCGGCCATCGCGAGACGCTGCCCACCAGGCTGATCCTGGACGGCCTTGATCCGACCACGCCCTATCGCCTGCGTCTGCTGGCTCCGCAAAACTGGCAATCCGTAACCACACCGTCGGTCGTCGAGGCCCTGGATCTGACTGGTGAAGGCAAGAGGTTCACTGGTGAGGCGCTGATGACGATGGGCCTGCAATTGCCTTTGTCTTTGCCGGAGACCGTGCTGCTTTTCCATCTGGTCGCGGATGCAACCGAATAAGCGCTGACGGGGCCATGGGGCGGTCAGCGGCGATCGGACTTGCACGGTTCCGAATTCTGGGAGCCAGGCAAATCTGTCGATCTGCGTGTCAATTGTTCCTGATGTAATAACCGCGGCTGCCATCGGTCATGTTCAACCGGTCGCCCGAAACGGTCAGTCGAAGTTCCTCAAAAGGCGGCTTCACAAACACGCGATTGTCCAGCTTCACTTCGTACA
The DNA here is from genome assembly GCF_055693205.1 of Parasphingorhabdus sp. W113. NCBI lineage: Bacteria > Pseudomonadati > Pseudomonadota > Alphaproteobacteria > Sphingomonadales > Sphingorhabdaceae > Parasphingorhabdus > Parasphingorhabdus sp. W113. The sequence continues at coordinate 436,199 of NZ_CM146328.1, forward strand.
CCCGTGCGTTTCTATCGGCCGGGACATCAAATTCAGAGGAATAGTCTTTTCCGTCGTGACGCAATGTCAGCCGGATCGATTGCAACTGCCGAGCAAAGCCGGCGGGTACAAAGGCAAAACCAAGCTCATAGCTGTTTGCCTTTTCCGTGCTGCCGTCGGTGAACGAGAACAAGGCATCAATATCCAGACGGGCGTTCGGCCGTTCGCGGCGGTTCACCCATATTCCGACACCGCCGCTCCAGTTCACTTGGGCTCCGTTTTGATCGGCTGAATAATCCGGCGTGTAGTCAGACAGGAAAAGACACTGGGCGGGGAGTGAAGGCGGTTGATACTCACCGGTCTTGCCCACCGCTCGGCCACTTTCAGCCAGAAAGGCAACCGCACGGCGCCACTCCTGGCGCGCCGTGCGCGCAGCGATTTCCGGGCTGTCATCCGTGCTGGCCATGTCCCGATTAAAATAGGCGGCAATCGCCTTCTTGTAAGCTTCCCGCAATTCACGTTCGATTTTGACCGCTGCGTCATATTGCTCCGAAGGCGGCAGATCTTTCGGAAAGATCGCTTCACCGGAAGAGGAGTAATAGCCGCCTTCGGTGAGAAAGGCACAATTCCATTTCGCGCGATTTTTGAGCCGGATATGCGCCATTTCATAGGCAGCAGTTCTTTCTTCTCGGTCCCAGGCATAGCTGCTGCCCAGCGCAAATACCGGTGTACCGCTAGCAAACTGATGGCGGCCCAATATCACCTGGCCATCGACTTGCGTCCATTTGCCTTCGCTATACAGGTCCAGACTGCCAACAGCCATCACCCACTTATAGGTGCCATCTGCGTCCAGCAGAAGCCGCGAAGCGGTTTCCATGACACCGGTCAGGCGATAGGACCCTGCAATGTTCTCGGCCTTTGCGGGCGCTTCGATATCCTTGTTTTCCTGTGCAGCAGCGGTCGGGATGACGGTCAATGCGCAAACGGCGCCCATGAGATAGGTTGACAGTTTTTGCAAAGTCTAACTCCTGGAATTTTTGGGCCCCAAAGACGGAATTTGGCTGGTTCAGTCTGGGAGCGCTATAGACAGTTCCGATCCTAAAACACGGCTTTGTGACTTTCCAGCGAAATAGGATAATTTTGCGGTATACCAGGTGATCTCCAAGATTGGGCCGAAATTCTGATATGCTCTTTTCGCGGGCAAAGCGGATATTGGCTATCGGCAGACCTTTGCTCTATCCTCAGGCGGAGCAACCCATTTCAGGAGGAGCTGGCCATGGCAATATCAGGCGCGGTATTGCGGGAAATCGCCTTGTCGATCGACGGTGTGACCGAGAAACCCCATTTTGATCGCGCGGCGTTCAAGGCGAAACGCAATTTTGCAACATTGGCATCCGACCAGGCCACGGTAAACTTGCTGTTTCTCCCGGAGGAACAAGCAATGCGTTGTGAGATGCATCCCGGCTGTTTTGAACCGGTTCCCAACAAATGGGGGGAAAGGGGCTGGACCATCATGAATCTGGGCCGGGTGGATCGTGATATCGCCAAATCGGCTGTGCACGCGGCCTGGCTGAATGGGCAATAGCGGTCTGACGATCGCGCCCCCATCACGCTGTCAGAATACGCCGCTGTGCGCCTCCGTTCGATCAGATGGCGATCCGTCTGTCGGAGCCGAGATAGGGGTTGCCGGATGATTGTATTGCTGTATTAATACACAAATACGATAACCGGTTCTCAGCTAAAGGTCTTCCCTCATGACTCCCTATTCTGCCGTTCTGCTCGCCCCCGTTCTGGCCCTGGCTTCGCTCAATCCAGCCAAGGCGGAATCGGTCTCGTCTTCAACGGCGACCGCGGCGGCAACAGCGGCCCAGACAAACAGGGCTCGGCTCGACCGCCTGGTGCCGCAATGGCTCGAAGCCGCCAACGTGCCCAGCGTTGCCATTGCCTGGCTGGAAGATGGGAAAGTCGCCTGGACGGCGGTTTACGGCAACCAATCGCAGGGCCAGCCAGCGAACCGGGATACATTGTACAACATCGCTTCGCTGACCAAACCGTTGGTCGCAGAAACTGTTTTGCGGTTGGCCGAACAAGGGGCCATTACTCTCGACGAGAGCATGGCGAGCGCCTGGGTCGATCCGGATATTGCCGACGATCCGCGTCATAAGGCGCTGACCCCGCGTCTGGTTTTGCAGCACCGGACCGGTTTTCCAAACTGGCGCTACCAGACCGAAGACAAGCTGGCATTCAAGGCCGACCCGGATACGGAATTTGGATATTCGGGCGAGGGATTCAACTATGTCGGCCGCTTTGTCGAGAAGAAGCTCAACACGCCTTTGGAAGAGCTGGTTGCGGAAACCCTGTTCCGCCCATTCGGGATGGAAAGCACCAGTTTCACCAGAAAGCCGTGGTTTGGTGAGCGGATTGCGGTGCCGCACGGGCCCGATGGAGAGCCGTTACCGATGTCGGTGCGCGCGCAATGGAATGCCGCAGATGACGTTCACAGCACGATTGGCGACTATGCCCGGTTCATGGCGGCGGCACTGGACGGCGCCGGTCGGAAACCGGATCTTTCGGCTCCGCGATTCACGGTTCGCGACAATCAGGCCAAAGGGCTTTGCGCATCCGGCCGGATCGAAAAATCGCTTTGCCCGACGGTCCTGGGATTTGGCCTGGGCTGGACCATTTATGGAACCGAATCCGCACCGATTATCATGCACGGCGGCGGCGATGCGGGAGAACATAGCCTGGCCTTCTACGCTCCGACAAAAAGACAGGGCGCGGTGCTGTTCACCAATGGCGCCGGGGGACGAAAAGTCATCCGCGATGTGGTGAAAGAATTATTCCCCGACCCGAGCTTCGGCGCGTTTCTGGCGATGCAGGCCGGGGGATGATGATCAACCGGTTCTGCGACCGCTGGCCCACCATCGTAGAAAAATGAAGCAACGGAAATAATGGCGCACCCGAGAGGATTCGAACCTCTGACCTCTGCCTTCGGAGGGCAGCGCTCTATCCAGCTGAGCTACGGGTGCCTGCGTGTTGTAGCAACGCAGAGGCGCTTAGCATCGCGATTGGCGCTTTGCTAGTCAATAATCATCGGTGCCGCGATCTTCAGCTTTCGGCGTTTTCGCGCTTGGTTTTCTCGATTTTCTGGAATCGGCCCAATCCGCAAGCGGCGCGGGTTTCGATCCGGCCGGCGGTTTGGTCGAGCACCCGGATGATATCGACATTGCACAGCCGGTTGGTCGACGTGCGATAGGAAAAGGCTTCCTCGAAGGCCAGGCCGCTGCACCGGTTGGGCAGGGTGTTGCGGTAGATATCGCCGTTGCGCATCTTGAAGTCGATAATCTTGTCGCTGATCACGTCGGTGGAGCGGATCTGTGACCGGTTGACGCAGCTTTTCGGCTCGCCGACGGTCTTGATGACATATTTGTCATCCTTGGACGCCTTTTCTCCGGCCACGGCCATGCCGCTCATCGCCAGAACTGTTCCGATTATAATTGGGGTTGCTCGTTTCATCATGCTTCTCCTTTGGCAAGGTTGACCGCCCATCCTTTGGCAAAAATACGCTCGCCCGGATTGCCCAAAGCTGAACATGTTTGACGGCAATTACGCAGGGTTTTTACCAGCCCTTATGAAGAGGAGGCCGCGGCTTTTGTCGCTGGTGCGGGGGTCTTCTTCTTGAACCGGCACAGATCGGCGACCGGACAGCGCCAGCATTCCGGCTTGCGCGCCTTGCAGATATAGCGGCCGTGGAGAATCAGCCAGTGATGCGCATGCACGCGAAATGGTCCCGGAGTCTGTTTCTCAAGCTTCTTCTCGACCGCCAGCGGGGTCTTTCCGGGCGCGAGTCCAACACGGTTGCCGACCCGGAATATATGCGTGTCGACCGCGAAGGTTTCCGCGCCAAAGGCACAGTTCATGACGACATTGGCGGTCTTGCGGCCAACGCCGGGCAAGGCGACCAGCGCCTCGCGATCGGATGGCACGACGCTGTCATGTTCGGCGATAAGCTGTTCGGACAGGGCGATCACATTCTTGGCCTTGGAATTATACAGGCCGATTGTCTTGATATGCTGTTTGAGACCCTCTTCGCCCAGCGCGACCATCGCTTCGGGGGTTTTGACATCTTCGAACAGCAGCCGGGTGGCCTTGTTGACGCCGCCGTCGGTGGATTGCGCCGACATCACCACCGCGACCAGCAACTGATAGACATTGCCATAGTTCAGCTCGGTTTCGGGCTCCGGATTATCGGCCGCCAACCGGCTGTAAAACTCGAATATATCGTCTTTCTTCATGGATCTCGGCCTAGTCCAGACCCAGCATCATATTCATCGTGTATCGGCCGGCCGGCTGGGTGGTCAGCCATTCCGCCGCCTTCACTGCGCCGCGCGCGAAGATCATCCGGTTTTCGGCCCGGTGGCCAAGTTCGATCCGCTCTTCCGGACCAGCGAACAGGACCTGATGATCTCCCGCAACCGATCCCCCGCGCAGCGATGCAAAACCAATTGCCCCCGGCGCGCGCGCACCGGTCTGTCCATCCCGTCCGCGTTCGCTTTGGGATGGCAAGTCGATGCCGCGGCCTTCCGCCGCGGCTTCGCCGAGCAGCAGCGCGGTGCCCGAGGGCGCGTCGACCTTGTGGCGGTGGTGCGTTTCGACAATCTCTATATCCCAGTCATCGCCCAGCCGGGCCGCCGCCTGCTTGACCAGTGCGGCCAGCATGGTCACGCCGAGCGAGGTGTTGCCGGTCTGCAAAACCGCGATATCACCGGCCGCCTCGTCGATCAGGGCATGGTGACTGGACTCCAGTCCGGTGGTGCCGATCACGATTGGCGTGCCGTGTCGCCGGCACAGAGCCAGCGTATCGGACAGCGCGCTCGGCGCAGAAAAATCGACCAGCACGTCGGCGGCGCTGATCAAGGCTGTGCCATCATCGCCCTGATCGATGCCACCGGCATGATCGTGACCGGCCTCGGCAATCGCGTCGCCCAGTGCCTGGCCCATCCTGCCTTTGCTGCCGATAATTCCGATTGCTGTCATGATGTTGTTCCAATGGCTTGCATTTGTGCGCGGAAGCTGCTGGCTTAGGCTTATGATGGCTTTTGATCGCGAAATAAACAATATTGTCATCCTGACCGGCGCCGGGATCAGCGCCGAAAGCGGCGTTGCCACATTCCGCGGACCCGATGGTCTGTGGGAGGGGCATCGGGTGGAAGATGTCGCGACACCGGAGGCGTTTGCGCGTGATCCCCGTCTGGTGCAGAAATTCTATGACGAACGTCGCGCCAAACTCGCAACCGTGGTGCCGAATGCGGCCCACAAGGCGCTCGCGAGACTGGATGCGCAGTGGGATGGCGCGCTGCTGCTGGTGACCCAGAATGTGGATGATCTCCATGACCGGGCGGGATCCCGCCGGCTGGTGCATATGCATGGCGAATTGCTGGCAGCCCTGTGCCTTTTCTGTGGCAACCGTTCCACGGTTCACGCGCCCTTGTCGGAGGCGCCGTCCTGTCCCCAATGCGGGCAGGCGGGCGGGTTGCGGCCGGATATCGTCTGGTTTGGCGAGATGCCCTATCATATGGAGCAAATCGAAGCGGCGCTGGCGCAATGTGATCTGTTCGTGTCGATCGGGACATCCGGTGCGGTCTATCCGGCCGCGGGATTTGTCCAAACCGCCCGGCACTATGGAGCGGCAACGCTGGAGATGAATCTCGATCCGTCGGACGGCAGCGGTTTTTTTGCCGAGAGCCGGATGGGCAAGGCAGGCACGCTGGTGCCCGAATGGGTCGGCGACATGCTCTCCGGCTAGGCGATGCGCCGCTGAATCGCGGGCCGGTCGCGGCGAACCGAAAGCCCACTAATGGCGGGCTCTACAGGTGCCGGGTTACAAACAGGACAATGATCCAGAGCGCCAACGCCACTGTGGTCAGCCAGGTGGCGATCACCCCAAATTGCCGAAAAGTCGGTTTCCCACCCTTGTGGTGGATAGCCATGCCGACAATATGCGCGGCCCGTCCGATCAGGAAAAGCGCGGCAATTGCGGTTATCCCCCAGTGATGGGCACCGGCCAGTTCGAGCACCGCCAGCATGATCAGAAAAAGCGGGGCATGTTCGGACAAATTGGCATGGGTGCGGCGGGCGGCGAGGAGATCGGGATTGTCGCCATCCCCGAACCCGATCTTGTTGGCAAAGCGGACCTTGACGGTGGCGTAAGCGGTATAGATCAGCATCAGGGCGCACAGGGCGGCGGCCAGTCCGGTAACAGGTATGGTCATGATAATTCCCCCTCAATTGGTCCTATAGTTGTTCAGCCGCGCGCAAAAGGCAAGCTATCCCGCGGCACCGGTGCTGCAACTGGAGCAATGCTTGTCCTTGGGCAATTTGATCGTGCGCATCGCCGGACGCAATCCGTCGAACAATTGCAGCTTGCCTGCCGGGTCCTCACCAAAGCCGGTGACAACACGGATCGCCTCCATCGCGGCAAAACTGCCCATCAGGCCAACCATGGCGCCCAATACTCCCTGTTCGGAACAATTGTCGCAATCATCCGGATCCAGAGCGTCGCCAACGAAGCAGCGATAGCAGGGCTTGTCGTCTTCCCAGCCGCGGAATGTGCCTAATTGTCCCTGAAACTGACCAATTGCCGCCGATACCAGCGGTAGCTTGTGTTGCAGGGAAAGGTCGGAAACCAGAAGCCGCGTCTGATAATTGTCGGACCCGTCAATAATCGCATCGAAATCGGCAAAAAAGGCGGCGCTGTCATCGGAAAAATGCTGCGCGGTAAGCCTTTGATTAACAGCATTAATTTTTATATCAGGGTTGATTTTTCGCGCCGATTGTTGCGCGACGTCGACTTTGGCTTTGCCGACATCATCCGCGGTGAACAGAATCTGCCGGTGGAGGTTTGAAATCGACACAATGTCGTCGTCGATGATGGTCAGCGCGCCGACCCCGGCGGCTGCCAGATATTGTATCGCAGGGCAGCCGATGCCGCCGGCGCCGATGATCAGAAAATGGGCATCGAGCAGCTTTTTCTGCCCGAGACCGCCAATTTCCTTGAGGACGATATGCCGAGCATAGCGATCCAGCTGATCATCGGAAAGATTGCTCATTCAGGCCAGTGAAAATGCATCGACGTGCGATACCATTTGGCTTCGGAGCCCGACGTGAGCGGATTCGCGCGGCCGGCATATTTTGCCAGATGGTTCATGGCATAGTTTTCCAGCTCCTGGCAGCCGCTGTCGACCGGGACGATCTTCAGCAGTTTTCCGCGTGGCGATACCAGAATGGCGGCGTCAATGCGGGCATTTACCCATCGCGCAGATGCCGGAAACTGGCAGTCATTTTTCTTGGCAATCCGTTCGGCAGCCATTTCGTGGCGCTGCGTATAATAGATTTTTTTCTGAAATTGCGCGGTGTCCAGTTCATCCACATTAGTGGGTATCTGGTCCGCAGGGACGGTACTGGTCGAGAGCAATGCAATGCTGATAAGCTGAAACATGATCTTTCCTTTCCTGTAAACTATATACTCGTCATATCCCGGTTGAACCGAAACCGCCAGAGCCTCTTTCGGTCTCATCCAGCGACGATACTTCCACCAGATTGCCCCGTTGAACCGGCGCCACCACAATCTGGGCAATGCGATCACCGCGCTCCACGACAAAGTCGGCATCGCCGAGATTGGCGAGGATCACCTTGATTTCGCCGCGATAATCGCTGTCGATGGTCCCTGGCGTGTTGAGCACCGAAATGCCCTGCTTGAGCGCCAGGCCAGACCGGGGACGCACCTGAACCTCATAGCCTTCGGGAATCGCGAATGCGAAGCCGGTGCCGATCAAGCCGCGCGCGCCTGCGGCGATGACCGCCGCCTCGGCTGCGCGGACGTCCATGCCCGCAGAGCCCGGGGTTTCATAGCTCGGCAGCGGGAGGTCTCCCGCATGATCCAGCCGTTTGACGGCAATTTCGATGGGCTCGAACATGATATTCAAATCTCTCTGCTAATTTTGTCGATCAGCCGTCTGGCGACTTCCGGTTTCGGCAACCGTTCCCAGATTTCGGTGCCGGAGGGTGTGACAATATGCACGCTGTTTTCGGTCCCGCCCATCACGTCGCCGGACACGTCATTGGCGACAATCCAGTCACAGCCTTTTCGGGCAAGCTTGGCTTCGGCATGTTCGGTCACTTTTTCGGTCTCCGCGGCAAATCCGATCAGCAAGCCCGGGCGCTGGTCGCTTTTGGCCAGTCCCGCCAGGATATCCGGATTTTCGGTCAGTTGCAGCGGGGCAGGGGCATCACCCTTTTTCTTGATCTTCTGTTCCGAGCGGGTGTCCGCACGCCAATCGGCCACCGCCGCGACCATGATCGCGATATCGGCTGGCAATGCGTCCTGCACGGCGGTTTCCATTTCCAGCGCGGTTTCGACGTCAACCCGCATCACGCCAGCCGGCGTCGACAGATGCACCGGTCCAGCCACCAAAGTAACCTGTGCGCCGGCTTCGGCGGCGGCTGCGGCGATCGCAAAACCCTGGCGTCCCGATGACCGGTTGGCGATATAACGCACCGGATCAATCGGCTCGCGGGTCGGGCCAGCGGTGATCAGGACATGTTTGCCATGGAGCGGGCGATGCTGATCGGGCGCAAAGGCGGGTTGCCCGTCGAGCGGGTTCGGTCCGAGTTCGGATCGGGTCAGCGCGGTCTTGGTGTTGGTTGATGTTCCGAGGAGTCGCTGGATCTCGGCCATGACCGCATCGGGTTCGGGCAAGCGCCCGGGTCCGAATTCACCGCACGCCATGTCGCCTTCATCGGGGGGCATGACCTGCAGGCCATCGGCGCGCAGCTGTTCGATATTGCGCCGGGTCGCCGGATGATCCCACATCCGCACATTCATAGCGGGCACCGCCAGAACCTGCGTGTCGGTGGCGAGCAACAAGGTTGTCGCAAGATCATCGGCAATGCCACCGGCCATTTTGGCGATCAAATTGGCGGTGGCTGGACAGACCACCACCAGGTCCGCTTCGCGGCTGAGCTGGATATGGCCCATCTCGGTCTCGTCTTTCAGCGACCAGAGCGTCGTATGCACTTCATTTTCGGACAAGGCCGCCAAGGTCATCGGGGTTACAAATTGCGCGCCGGATTCGGTCAGCACACAGCGCACGGTCATGCCGGACTTCCGGATCAGACGGATGAGTTCGCTGGCTTTATAGGCGGCAATTCCGCCCCCGATGATCAGAAGAATATGTTTGGCTTGCGTCATGGGCTCATTCTGGCCTGATGGGGCTGGGGAGTCGAGTCATTGCGCGGCTTTTTCCCGCTGGAACAGCGTGTTGTTGAATTCACGCCAGCCCTTGTCGGTCAGCAGCCAGTCGCTGACCTGCATCTGATCCTCGCCGAGCAGACGATATTCCGTGCGGCCCATCTTGCTGCCAGCCTTGCCCCATATGGTGACCAGCCGATCGGCCTCCAGCGCTGCCGCGAGCGGGTGTAAATCACCGCTATTGTCGACCCAATATCCCTCGACTTTGGGTCCTTCGCTGATCCTGTAGTGCCCTATGCCGATAAACCCGGTGGGCGTGATGTCGGGCATGGAAATGCTATAGTCCACCCGGTAAAATTTGCGGTTCAGCGTCTCCGACCAGGTCATGGTGGAACTGGTATTCTTGCCAAAGCTGCTGCCGGTTGCGGTCCAGGTTCCGTCAAATTTCTGAAACAGGGATTGCGACGCAGCAGCCGCTGCGGGCCTGTCCTGAGCGGCAACCGAATGGGTCAAAACCGCCGAAACGAACAGGATCGTCAAAAAGCGTGTGATCATCGTCATCCCCACATCCAGAAGGCGCTGGCACCCACGGCCGCAGACAGGAACGCGGTAAAGGCATAGCGCCAGAATCCGCCACCCTGACCGGGTTTGCGCTTGTCCCAGATCAGATCCACCTCGGCCACGGGCGGCGGCGGCGGCGCACCACCCTTGCGCGGCAGCTGGGCATCGAGTCGCCGGACAATATCCGGCAGCATCATCAGCGTGTCGACATCGGTATTGATCCGGTCGGCAATCGCCGCTTCCGGTCCCAATTCCCCGCGGATCCAGTTTTTGACATAAGGCCCGCTGGTATCCCACATGTTGATGCCGGGATTGAGATCGGTGGCGATGCCTTCGACCATCACCATGGTTTTTTGCAACAGCAACAGATGCGGCTGGGTTTCCATGTCGAAATCGCGGGTGATCGCGAAGAGACCGTCGAGCATGTCGCCGACCGACAATTCGCTGACCGGCTTGCCGCGCATCGGTTCGCCGACCGCACGCAAGGCGGTTGCGAAATCTTCCATATTATGGTGGTCCGGCACATATTGGGCTTCGAAATGAATTTCCGCGACGCGCTTATAATTGCCCGTCGTCAGGCCGTAGAGAATCTCGGCGAGCCAGAAGCGCGCTTTTTTGTTGATCCGGCCCATGATCCCGAAATCGATCACGACAATCGTGCCATCGGGCTTCACGAACAAATTGCCCTGATGCATGTCGGCGTGGAAATAGCCGGCTTCGATCGCTTGCTTGAGGAAGGTATGCACGAGCCGCGATGCGACATCGTTGAGATCGTGGCCGGCAGCGATCAGATCGTCCCGGCGGGATATCTTTATCCCGTCAACCCAGTCCAGTGTCAGAACCCGGCCGGAAGTCCGCTCCCAGTCAATGGCCGGCACCTCGAACTGATCGACATTGGCCATATATTCGCCAAGCTCCGACGCCGAAGCGGCTTCGCGGCGCAGGTCCAGTTCGCGCATGGTCCAGCGCCGGAAATTCGCGATGACCAGTTGCGGACGGAGCCGTTTGGCTTCGCCGCCCATGGCTTCGAGATGCGCTGCGGCCCATTCATAGGTGTCGATATCCTGCGAGAATTTCTTGATGATCCCGGGGCGCAGGACCTTGACCGCCACCGGTTTGCCGTCGGCGGTTACCGCCTTGTGCACCTGCGCAATGGATGCGGCGCCAACCGGTTCGGGATCAATTTCGCGATATAGTTCTTCGACCGGTCGGCCGAGACTGGCATCGATCTCGTCCTTGATTTCCGCAAACGCGACCGGCGGCAGGTTGTCCTGCAACTGCAGCAAATCCTGCGCTGCGGCCACGCCGATAATATCCGGCCGGGTGGCGAGCGTCTGGCCCAGCTTGATGGCGGCCGGGCCGATGGCTTGCAGCGCCGCGGAATAATTGGGTGTCTTGGGCTGGATTGTGCCCAGCCGCGCGAGCCGGAACAGGCGGCGGACCTGGGGCGGGGTGCTCTTATGCTGTTCAATGTCACGCAGCGCGCCATGTTTGGCGAGCGTGCGCCCCCATTTGAGCAGGCGAAATATGTGGGTGCGGGCCGATGTCATGTGCTTTGGCTACTCAGGCTTTCCAGCCGCTATGGATGGCAACCAGACCGCCCATCATCGGTTCGACCTTGGTCTGACTGAAACCGGCGGCTGCGATCATCGCGCGAAACTCTTCCATCGGCGGGAACCGGTCGATCGATTCCGCGAGATAGCGATAGCTGTCCTCGTCATTGGCGATGGCTTTTCCGATTTTGGGCATCAGGCGGTGTGAATAGAAGTCATAGACCTTGTCAAAGCCTGGCCACAGGGTTTTTGAAAATTCCATGCAATAAAACCGTCCGCCATACCGCAGCACGCGATGCGCTTCGGCGAGGGCCTTGTCGATATGGGTGACATTGCGAATGCCGAACACAATCGTATAGGCATCAAAATGGGCATCGGGAAATTGCAGGTCTTCCGCGTCCTGCTCGCTCCAGACCAGACGGCCTTCGCCTTTCTTGATCGCCCGGTCGAGGCCTTCGGACAACATGTCGGGATTGATATCTGCCACGGTGATATGGGCGCCGCTGTCGACCATGCGGAAGGCAATGTCGCCGGTCCCGCCGGCCATATCCAGAATATCCTCGCCCGCGCGCGGCTTCACCCGGCGGGCAAAGCGGTCCTTCCATAGCCGGTGGGTGCCGCCGCTCATGGCATCGTTCATCACGTCATATTTGCTCGCGACGCTGGAAAATACTTGTCCGACCCGTCCTGCCTTTTCGCGTTCATCCACTTCATCATAGCCAAAGGAGACGGTTTTGCTTTCAATCATATCGGGTTGCTCATGTTCACAGAATCTTTTGCCGCGGGGGACCGCTTGCCCTTGCATTAGACGACGCTTGGCAGCACTGCAATCTCCCTGTAGCTGGCGATTGGCGGTCGTCAGTAATTCAGGCACGAATATATAAGGGGCGCTTATGCCGGAACTTCCAGAGGTTGAAACAACGGTCGCCGGTTTGCGGCCAGCGCTGGAAGGCAAGCGCCTGACCCGCGTCGAGCCGCGCCGGGCGGATTTGCGGCGCCCGATCCCGGTTGATTTGCGCCAGCGCATGACCGGCGCGCGAGTGACCCGACTTTTTCGCCGCGCCAAATATGGCTTGATCGAAACCGACCGCGGGGACGTCCTGATTTTTCATCTCGGCATGTCCGGGCGCTGGCGGATTGATCCGGCGGAACTCGAGAAGCATGATCATCTGATCCTCGAAACCGAAGACGACCGGCAGCTGGTGCTCAACGACCCCAGGCGTTTTGGCTCGCTGGATCTCGTGCGCACCGATGAACTGGATGGGTTCGGACCCTTTCGGACGCTCGGGCCCGAGCCGCTCAGCGATGATTTTACCGGCGCCTATCTCAAGGCCTTCACCAAAGGCCGCAAGGCACCGATCAAGCAGATACTGCTCGATCAGCGCACCGTGGCCGGGCTGGGCAATATCTACGTCTGCGAGGCGCTGCACATGGCGGGCATCCGCCCGAGCCGGACGGGCGCCAGCATTTCCAGGGCGCGCTATGAAGCGCTGGTGCTGGCGATCAAGCAGGTGCTCGATTCGGCGATCGCAGCCGGCGGATCGAGCCTGCGCGATTTTGTTCAGCCGGATGGAGAACTGGGTTATTTCTCGAAAGCCTGGCTGGTCTATGGCCGGGAGGGAGAGGATTGCGCTTGCGGTGCGGTGGTTCGCCGCAAGGTTGATAGTGGTCGTTCGACCTTTTTTTGTGCGAAATGCCAAAGTTGATCATTCTCCAAAATCCCCGCAACTCAGCTATTGACGGGAATCATCAACCCCGCTAATGACCGCCGACTTGAGCTACGGATGCGTTGGCAATTCGCAGCAGACCAATTTCAGTATTTGAGGAAATTTCATGGCTAATACGCCGCAAGCAAAGAAACGTATCCGCCGCAATGGGCGTCGCACCGTGGTCAACAAGAACCGCGTGAGCCAGATTCGGACCCAGATCAAGAAAGTTGAACTGGCTGTGGAAGCGGGCGACAAAGCCGCTGCAACCGCTGCTCTTGCTGCGGTTCAGCCTGAATTGGCGCGCGGTGTTGCCAAAGGCGTGTTTCACAAGAACACGGCCTCACGGAAATTCAGTCGTCTGACCAAGAGCGTTGCTGCGATCGGATAATCGCACCGCCACGAACCAAAGAGAAATTACCCGCCCGTTTCCGGCGGGTTTTCTTTTGCCCGCTGAAGATGCCTGCTGAGCACGGATCCGATTCGCGTCAGATCATCATCATCTGGTTGCGCCGGACCATCGAGAAAAACCCGATCATCCCGGCGGTTGCCTCTTCGCTCAGTTCGATGAAAATCCGCCGGCCATCTTCGGCATCGGCCTTGCGCAGGAATATCTTTTCTTCGGTCATCGTCTTGATCCAGCGCAGACCCGTGGTTGGCGGAACACTGGCCGCGATACACAGGCTCGACACCGAGACTTTTACCCCCTCCAGCCGCGCGGCAAGCAGATCAAGCAGCATGTCCCAGGCCGGATCGGCAAACAGTTCAGCATCAAAATATTGATCCCGCATGCGCCGGGCCCGAATCAATTTGCGGACCAGTTCCGCAGAAACCGGCTGCATGGCTTCCTGGGTTGCGACCGCAGCGCTGGCCTTGTCATCGGATCGATCGATGGCATCCGGCGCTCCAAATATCACCGAATCCCGGGCTTCGGGCGGCTGGACAAAAGGTTCGAAGCCAGGGCCTTTGGACAGTTCCGGATCGGACCGCGGCGGCGCATCCGACATTTGATTCAAGGCCCGGGCAATGCGTTCGACATCGGCGGAGATCTTCTTCAGATCAACAATGTCGATCTCTTCCCGATCATGCAGCGTGCCAATGTCCGACCGCTGGATCGATTGTGGCAGGGCCACCGTCAATTCCGCGACAGCGGCGCTGTTCAGACCCGCTTTGTCATCCAAGAATATATGCTCCACCTGAGAATGGCCAATCAGTGCCAGAATTTCATCAAGCGACGCGAGGTCCAGAATCAGAATCAACGGTGTGGCTGCGCGAATGCACTGCGCCTCAATCTGTTTCAGCGCTGTTTTCGCGGCGCGATCGAGCTTAGCGACGTGGACAACGACTGCAGCGCTATTGAGCTGGCGTTCCAGACAGGCAGCAGCGGCGGCTATTCCGGTTATGCCAGACACGCGATGCCCGGTCATGCCGATCGTCGTCCTGCATTGTTCGAGAACGGATGGGCTGTCCCCAAACAACGAAACCGGGCCAAAATGCGATACGGTCGCCTCCAGGTGATTGTCGTTGGTAAAGTAGCTCTGAATCGTTTCCTGAAGACTCGGTTTGTCGTTTTCGGCCATTATTTTCTGCCCTCCTGTTGCGCCAAAACTTTCCCCTTTCCCGACGTAAGGTCTGTTTCGGAGGGAAGTCGAACCAATCAACCTCCATTTCGGCTCCAATCGATGCGGATGGACAATCCGGGAAAATCTCAAAATTCCCGCGAGTCGCATCTTTTAACCATAAAAGTATGCAGATAGCGGCCGACGGAATCCCGTCGTAACATATTCAAAATGGATGCAATCTGCGACGAACGCCATTATTCTGTCGTTCAATGGTGGTTCAGTATGATATTGCTAGACCGTAAATTCGGTGGTGGGCAACGAGTTAGGATTGATTATGACAGGGTCATGTAAGAAAAGTTCAGTAATCAGCAAAAGCACGCAACGCAGGACGTTTTTGCTGGCTCCGATCGCTGTATTGGCGCTCAGCGCATGCGCCACACCCTTTCGGGCCGATGTGCAGCGGTTCGTTGCGCTTCCCGATACGACCGGACAGAGTTTCACCGTGGTTGCGTCGGATCCTGAATTGGCCGGCGGACTGGAATTTGCCCAATATGCCGCGCTGGTTGAACAACGGATGGTTGATCTCGGTTATCAACGCACCGAAGATCCGGCGGCCGCTCAGCTGGTCGTCAGCGTCGACTATGACATTGACAAGGGCCGGGAAAAAGTCGTGTCCGACTATGATCCCTTTTTCTCAGTCGGGTACCGCCCGTATCGCCGCGGCCTGTTTTACGGACGCCACCGCTATCGCTACGGTTTCCATGACCCGTTCCTGTTCGGCGGCCACGGCTTCTCCGGCTATGGCGGGGTGCGCAGCTTTACGGTCTACACGACCGAGCTGGACATGAAGATTGATCGGCAGATTGACGGCGAGCGGTTGTTCGAGGGCAAGGCGGAAGCGCTGTCCCGTTCGAAGAACCTGACTTATCTGGTGCCGAATCTGGTCGAAGCGATGTTCACCGATTTCCCTGGAAATAGCGGTGAAAAAGTCCGCATCTCGGTCGCTCCGGAAAAGAAATAAACCGACCGCTTTGAGGCGGCGCCTGGCAAGGGCCGACTGTTTCCATTGCAGGATGACGTCCGCGTTCCCGTTGCGGCGGGAACGCCGTCACCCTTGATCTAACGGCTGGGCTGATCAGCTTTCCAGCTGCCGCAGCAACATGCGCACATCATTATCCATCTCGGTGTCTTCGCCGCGCAATTGCTCAACCAGCTTCACCGCGTGAATGACGGTGCTGTGGTCACGCCCACCAAATTTGCGTCCGATTTCCGGATAGCTGCGCGGGGTCATGACCTTGGCCAGATACATCGCGACCTGTCGTGGCCGGGCCACCGCTCTGGCGCGGCGCTTGGAGGACATTTCATTGCGGTCGAGGCGATAATATTCGCAAACTGTTCGCTGGATTTCGTCAATCGTGATGCGCCGGCGACAGGCGCTCAAAATGTCGGACAGCTGTTCTTCGGCTAGTTCCTTGGTGATCGGGCGACCCGTCAATTGCGCATAAGCGAGCAGTTTGTTCAAACCACCCTCGAGTTCGCGCAGGTTGCGACTGATCGTGCGCGCGAGAAATTCGACCACATCTTCGGGGACGTCCTGGTGCGGCATGGATGATAGCCGGTGCTGCAATATGTCGCGGCGCAGTTCCAGGCCAGCGGACTGGATGTCCGCAACCAGTCCCATCGACAGGCGGGACAACAGGCGTTGATCAACTCCGTCCAGCGCTTGCGGCGGACGATCCGCGGCCACGACAACCCGCTTGCCCTGACTGATCAGCAGAATCGACCGTGTGGAGAAATTCCTCCTGAGTGGAATTTTTGCCGACGATGAACTGGATATCGTCGATCATCAGCAGATCGGCTTCCCGCAACGCCGCCTTGAATTCCATCGCCTCGTTGCGCCGCATCGCCGACACAAATTCAATCATGAACCGTTCCGCGGACATATAGATGATCCGGGCGGTTGGAAATTCTGCGCGATAGGCATGGCCGATCGCATGCATCAAATGGGTTTTGCCCTGTCCGGTCGAAGATTGCAGATAGAGCGGGCTGAACAGCGGCCGCTCAGGGGCCGCCATGCGCTGCGCCGCGTTCTGGGCGAGAATATTGGAGTGGCCGGCGATAAATTCGTCGAAGGTCATCCGCGGATCGAGATCGAGACGAAATTTGCCGGTCTGGGTCGCAACCGCGCCGTGACCTGCTGCGTTATTGTCAGCCACGCGATGCTGGTCCTGTTTTACCTGAGCGATGCGCGCGCCACCGGCCTTGGCCGAAAAGGCCACCGTCTTCACATCGGCAAAATGAGTCTTCCAGGCGAGCAGCAAGCGCTCCGCATAGCGTTCGCGGACCCAGTTGGCCGCAAACTCGGAAGGCAGGACAAAGTGCAGTGCGCCGGTGGTCAGATCGAGATCGGGACAGGCTGATCGGTTTTATCCATTGGCCAAAAATCTGAGCGCCAAGGTCCCGGCGCAAGCCAGAACAGATGGTTTGCCAATGCGCGGCGAGCGCATCGGACAGACTGTCCTGTTCTACCGGTTGTTCGCTTTTCACTTTAACAGACACTGCCTTATTGGCTTTGTTGACGCCCTGTTTTCCAGAATCTTGTACCACTAACATCCCCCGATTATCTCTTTCTTACCCGCTTCAACCGTTGTGAGGCGGGGCCGCTGATCGGCAAAAATTCGAGACAGCTTTCTCCGTCCGTCCACATGATCCCCAGCCAAAGGAATCAACAGACACAGAAAACCAGAGTTGAAAAACAGGCTTTCAACGCTTTGTTTCAAATTTCATAGAGGCCCGAATTACCAATTCCTGACCGCCAGCCGATCTTCTTAGTAAGCGCCTTCGAGCGAGTCGAGCAAGGCCATGGATGTAAAAAAAATGAAATAATTAGATTGACATGGACAACCTGTGGAAATTTCGCATGATCTTTTTAAGTCATTGAAAATAAATAATAAATAGCTGTGGATAATCCGGCAGCTATTGCGAGATCGCGGGATAAGCTTATGTTTTCAATTCTGCCGCGCCAGAGGTGTTAGGTGCTGGTGCGCCAAGCCGAAAATTTTGCTGTTCAAGAGACCAATGAAAAGAAGATCGGAAAGAAGCTTGCCAAAGCGCTCGTGATTTGGCAATGGCCCCAAACGTTCTGCGGGCCTCGCCCGCTGAAGGGCGATTAGCTCAGTTGGTAGAGCGCTTCGTTTACACCGAAGATGTCGGCAGTTCGAGCCTGTCATCGCCCACCATTTTTATTTCCTTAACCTAAGGCGCCGGGCGGCGATATCCGTCGCCTTGGCTATCGCGCCAATAGGCGCGGCGGCCGGTCGGCCTTGCCTCGCTTCGCTCGGTTTGGTGCCTGCCAATGAGGTTTGTCTACCGAGCGAAGCGAGGCAAGCGCGCCCGCGCGCCCGACCCCGGACCTGATCCGGGGGAGGAAAGCCAAGGGCGCGGATGCGCCCGCCCGGCGCTTGAGGTTAAAAAAGACTCCATCCTCCGCCAGCCACCGACGCCAACGAAAATACCAAACCGACGCATCGCGTCGGCAAGCGCGACCGCGCGCCCGACCCCGGACCTGATCCGGGGGAGGAAAGCCAAGGCGACGGATGTCGCCGCCCGGCGCCTGAGGTTAAACAAAGAATCCCGGCGCCTGAGGTCTAATAAAGTCTCCGTCCAGCTTCACCCCTCCGACAGCGTTTCTTCCATCAGCATCGCCGCGCGGGGGCCGTCCCAGTCCATTGCGCCGATGACGCGCCAGACTTCTTTGCCCTTGGCATCATAAAGCACAGTGGTTGGCATCAAGCCCGATCCAAAGCCGAAGCTCAATCCGTTCTCTTCATCGGTATAGGCTTCGAGCTCGCTGAACTGGGCTTTCTCAAAAAACGGGTCCACTTTCTCGGCGCCCTGAATGTCCTGGGAAACAACCAGCACTTTCATCCGGTCTTTCTCCCGGGCTGCCAGTGCGTCGAGCATCGGCATTTCGACAATACAGGGCGCGCACCAGGTTGCCCAGATATTGACCAGCACCGGCTTGCCGGTAAAATCTGACAGGCGGACCGTCTTGCCGTCCGGATCCTTGAACGGCGTGTCGACCATCGCGCTGCCGCGCTGCGCAATGTCCAGACGACCGACGAGACCGCTGTCGCTCTCGAATGTCTCGCCTGCCGGCGCGCCATCATTAACTTGCTCCGCTGGATCAGATTGCTTATCGCAAGCGGACAGCATGGCTGGCAGGCTCAAAAACAGGAATAGTCGTATTACCAATCGCAAATCAGATTCCAATAATCAGAGTTCCAACACGATGTGGGGCGGCCGGTTCGCCGACGGCCCGTCATCGATCATGCGTGAGATAAACGCGTCGATCCCGTTCGACAAGAAATTATGGCGCCAGGATATTCGCGCGTCGCTCGCTCATGTCGCCATGCTCGCAAAGCAGAATATTGTCGAAGCGGAAGACGCGACCCGGATCATCGAAGGTCTCAATCAGATCGCGCAGGAATATGAAACCCAGGGTGTTCCGGAAGATCTAGATCTGGAAGACATCCACATGACAATCGAGGCGCGGCTGACCGAGATTGTCGGTCCCGTCGCCGGGCGGCTCCACACCGCCCGTTCGCGCAATGATCAGGTTGCGACGTCTTTCCGTCTGTGGGTGCGCGATGCGATGGATGATGTGTCCGACGGCCTCTGGGCGTTGCGCGAGGCGCTGATCGCGCGGGCCAAGGAGCAGGCCGATACAATCATGCCGGGCTTCACCCATTTGCAGGTCGCCCAGCCGATCACCATGGGTCACCATTTGCTCGCTTATTATGAAATGTTTGCGCGCGACAGCAGCCGGTTCTGGGCGGCGAAGCAACGCTTGAACCAATCCCCGCTTGGCGCTGCGGCGCTGGCCGGCACCGGATTTCCGGTCGACCGGGACTATACGGCGGAGACGCTGGGGTTCAGCGCCAAAGTCAATGATGACAATATCGCGATGGTCACCAGCAACTCGATGGACAGCGTTTCGGATCGCGATTTTGCGCTCGACTATCTGATGGCAGCCTCGCAAACCGCCCTGCATCTCTCGCGACTGGCCGAAGAGATCATCATCTGGGCGTCGCAGCCTTTTGGCTTTGCAAAGCTCTCCGATCAGTGGTCGACGGGCAGCTCGATCATGCCGCAAAAGCGCAATCCCGATGCCGCGGAACTGATTCGCGGTCATGCCGGACGGATCACCGGATGTCTCAACGCGCTGATGATGACGATGAAAGGCCTGCCGCTCGCCTATTCCAAGGATATGCAGGACGACAAGCCGCCGGTTTTCGAGGCGCATGATCTGCTCGGACTGTCTTTGGCCGCGATGACTGGCATCGTTCAATCGATCACCTTTGTTCCTGAAGCCATGCGCGCAGCGGCGGATAGCGGCTTTTCGACGGCCACGGATCTTGCCGACTGGCTGGTGCGGGCGGTGAACATACCGTTCCGTGAAGCCCATCATATCACCGGTGCGGCGGTAAAACTCTGCGAGGAACGCGGCTGCGGCCTGGCCGATCTGACCGCGGAAGATCTGGTGGCCATCGATGCCCGGGTGGCGGGCCATGAGATGCCGGATTTGAGCGTCGAAGGGTCGGTCGCCAGCCGGACCAGCTATGGCGGAACCGCGCCCGAGCAGGTAAGGCAGCAAATCATGAGGCTCGAACAGACGAATCGATTATGAAAACAGTTGGAAAAATCACCGCTCTGGTAACCCTGACCCTGTTGGCGGCGTGCGGCAATCGCGGCGCGCTGGAGCCCCCCAAGGGGCAGTCGCTGCCGCAGGCGGTCTATGGCGAATCCGAAAGACCGACCGGAGAAGAGCTGATCACGCCGTCGTCCCAGGCGCAACCCGAGCGCAGCGACGAATTGTTGCGGCGGTCCGAAAAACGGCAGGACGACAAGTTTGACCTGCCGCCTCCAGGCTAGCATCCCCTTCCTGTTTAACCGCCCCCTTTGCCGGGCCCTTGTCTGAAAGCCCTTCCTGATGGATCATTTTCAATTGAAAAATGGCGTGCTGCATGCGGAGGATGTTCCGCTGCCGACGATTGCCGCGCAGGTGGGTACACCGGTTTATGTCTATTCCCGCGCGACGCTGGAACGCCACGCCCGCGTGTTTCGCGAAGGGTTGGCAGAGGCCGGGAAGGTGCATCTTGCTTTCGCGGTCAAATCCAATCCCAATCTGGCGGTGCTCAAGATTCTCGCCAACCAGGGCTATGGCGCCGATGTCGTTTCGGGCGGCGAGCTGGAGCGGGCGCTGGCCGCTGGGATGAAGGCGGAAGATATTGTCTTCTCCGGCGTCGGCAAAAGCCGGGCGGAGCTGACTCTGGGTCTCGATAAAGGCATTGGTCAATTCAATCTCGAATCCGAGGAAGAAGGCCAGATGCTCGCGGAGATCGCAGCGGCGCGCGGAGAAGCGGCGTCTGCCACTCTGCGCGTCAATCCGGATGTCGATGCCGGGACCCATGCGAAAATCTCGACCGGGAAAGCCGAGAATAAATTTGGCGTTGCGATTGATGTCGCCCCGGATATTTTTGCGCGATTGTCGAAACTGGACGGATTGAACCTGCGCGGGGTCGCGGTGCATATCGGCAGCCAGCTGCAAAAGCTCGATCCGCTGGAAAAATGCTATACGCGCATGGGACAGCTGGTCGGCGATCTGCGCGCCGCTGGCCACACCATCACTCATGTTGATCTCGGTGGCGGCCTTGGCGTGCCCTACAAGCCGGAGGAAAATCCTCCAAGCCCTGCCGATTACGGCGCCATGGTTGCGCGCGTGACCCAGGGTTGGGATGTGACCTTGATGTTCGAGCCGGGCCGGGTGATTGCCGGCAATAGCGGCGTGATGATGACACAGGTCATCCGGATCAAGCCCGGCGTGAACAGCGATTTCGTGATTGTCGATGCGGCGATGAATGATCTGATGCGGCCGGCCATTTATGATGCCTGGCATCATTTTGAGGCGGTGCAGCCAAACGGGCAAAGCATGACGGCATCGATCGTTGGCCCGATTTGCGAAAGCAGCGATATTTTTGCCAAGGAGCGCAATGTTGACCGGGTAGACACGGATGATCTCGGGATTTTCCGCACCGCTGGTGCCTATGGCGCGACCATGGCGAATACTTATAATAGCCGTCCGCTGGTGCCGGAGGTGCTGGTCGATGGCGCCAAATTTGCGGTGGTGGCCGAGCGGATTGAACCGGCGACGATCATGGCGGCCGAACATGTGCCGGACTGGCTGAAATAGACCATGGAGCAGCTACCGATCTTTGTGACGCTGAAAGGACGCAAGGTCATATTGCTCGGCAGCGGAGAAATGGCGGATGCGAAACGGCGGCTATACGAACGCGCCGGAGCAATCATCACCGATGATGAGCAGGCCGATGCCGCTCTGGCCGTCGTCGCTTGCGAAGAGGATGATGAAGCGGCCGCAGCGGTCGAGCGTCTCAGGGCGCGCGGGTTGCTGGTCAACGCCGTCGACCGGTCGGCGCTTTGTGACTACACCACCCCGGCGATCATTGATCGCGACCCGGTGCTGATTGCCATCGGGACCGGCGGCGCGTCCGCGGGGCTTGCCAAAGCGATACGGCAGCGGCTGGAACGGTTGCTGCCGGCGGGACTGGGCGCTCTGGCCGAAGGACTATTCGCCGCGCGAGACCGGCTGAAACAGATATGGACAGACGGCGCCGATCGCCGCCGGGCAATTGATGCGGCGCTGAGTCCCGGCGGTCCGCTGGACCCGTTTGTCGACCATGGCGCTGAGGCGTTGGACCGCTGGTTGGCCGACCCCAGGGAAGGCAATCCGACCGGGTTGGTGGAGCTTCTACTGGAAAGCGCGGATCCCGACGATCTGACGATCAGACAGGCACGGCTCTTGGGGCAGGCGGATGCCATCTATGCGCAAAGCAGCGTGCCTGAAGCGATTTTGGTCCGTGCGCGCGCCGATGCCGAGCGTTTTGATCTGGACCGCTTCGATGCGACACAGGTCACAGGGCTCACATTGGTGATCCGCTATCGCTAGACGGGAAGAGGGGCTGGCATGACATTGGCATTGGGACAGGGCGAAATCATCACGGTGCTGCAGACCGCATTGGCACCGGCTTTCTTGCTGGTCGCTGTCGGCGGCATGTTGAGCCTGTTTGCCGGACGGCTGGCGCGCATAATCGACCGGTCGCGGATATTGCAGGACCGCTTTGGCGAAACCGAAGGCTATGAACATCAATGCATTGTCGACGAGCTGCACGACCTCCAGCTGCGGATCAAGATCGTCAACAGCGCGATCTATCTCAGCGTCATCAGCGCGATTGTCGCCTGTGTGCTGATCGGTCTGCTGTTTGTCATGGGCCTGACCGGCTTCGACTTGTCGGGCGTGATCGCCGGGGCGTTCATCATCGCGATGAGCCTGCTGTCAATCGCGCTGATCCAGTTCCTCCGGGAAGTGCGGATCGGTATCAAGGACTTCATGATCCGCGAAGAATATCTCGAAAAAACCGAAGCTGCGGAAAACCGATAGGTCCAATGAAAAGAGGCTGTCGATCTCTGGGATCAACAGCCTCTAAGCATGGGTCAGCGGTTGGAAGTGCCGCTGCCGGGTTGCTTGATCGCTAGATCAACGGTGCCCCCCGAACGGATTTTTCCGACCCCTGTGCTGAACCATGAGACATCGGACCACCTCCTTTCGCTTGTTGAAAAAGTACGAACTGTTGCATTGAATTTTCTCCGCTTGTTCGATGATTGGAATGTGAATCATTCGCCAACCGGGAACAAGGCTTGAAATTAATTTATTTGCTGTCACAATCGAAAATTCCGGTTCGCCCGAGGGCGATTTGGGAATTCCAATCCTTTTGAAGCGGTTATCGAATCGATCGGCTGAGCCGAGCGATCAGCGCCGACAATCTTCAACCACGCGCGTAAACTCGGGCCAGATCGGAATAGCCAGCGATTGCAAACCGTCGGTTTCAACCGCGAAGCGTCCGCGGCTGAAAATGATCCGGTCCATCATATAGTCGTCGGTTGGAACCATGATCGCTGCATAATTGACTGGTCCGCCGCTATTGCGTGCAGGAAAGCTCTGCAATCCCGAACTCGCACGAATTGTCATTTGCGCGCCGTCGCTGACCGTGCCTTCGCGCGACAGGAACAGCATATTGCGGGCCTGGTCGCAGCGAATGATGAAGGTTGCATCCACATTGGGCGGTCCGAACAGCGCAATCGAGCCCCGCGCATCCTGGCGATAAACCCAGTCGCCCGAGGTAATCGGCCAATCGGTCCATGCACCGCTGGGCTGAACAACGGCCGGTGTCGCCGCAACGGCAACCGGCATAGCCGGGGCAGGGGCCGCAGCGGGCTGGGCCGCTTTTGCAGGCGCCGGCGCCGGCGTGGGTTCAGACTGGGCCGGTACACAGCTGATCAGGACGGCCGATGAAAGCAGGATGGATCCCACCGTTTGGGCGGACAGGGGTTTTTTGATTCTCATAGGGTTTGAATATGGTCAAAACTTCTCCGTTCGGCTAGTCCCATTCGACCATGGCCTCCGAAGAAACCAAACCAAGCAAGACGGTTAAGGCCCGCATCGACCAGTTGCTGGTCGATCGCGGATTGGCGGAGAGCCGTGCAAAAGCGCAAGCCTATGTGATGGCCGGGTTGGTGATCGTGGCAGATCAGAAAGTGGAGAAGCCCGGGCAGAAATTTGCGGCCGATGTCGCGATTGATCTGAAGGGCAAGGACCATCCCTGGGTTTCGCGCGGCGGTATCAAGCTGGATCATGGTCTCGATCATTTCAATCTGAGCGTCGAAGGGGCCATTGCGATTGATGTCGGCAGCAGCACGGGCGGGTTTACGGATGTTTTGCTCAGCCGGCGCGCGCGCAAAGTCTATGCAGTGGACAGCGGCACCAACCAACTGGCCTGGAAACTGCGCCAGGATGACCGGGTGATCGTCCATGAACAAACCAGCGCCCGTATTCTGACCGACCAGCATATTCCCGAACCGGTTGACGTGATTGTCTGTGATGCAAGCTTCATTTCGTTGACAAAGGTCCTGGAGCGGCCGCTGGAATTTACCAAGTCTGGCGCGATCCTGGTGGCGCTGATCAAACCGCAATTCGAGGCGGAGCGTCATGCGGTTGGGAAAGGCGGAGTCGTCCGCGATGCCGCTGTTCATGATCAGGTCTGCCAGAAAATTGCCGCATGGCTGGAAGCTGCGGGCTGGCTGGTTGATGGCCTGGCGCAAAGTCCGATAACCGGGCCCAAGGGCAATGTCGAATTTCTGATCGCGGCGCGAAAAGCCGGTTGATCGAGGTTCCAGCGAACACACGGGTTGTTTTTCGAGCCCATCCTCATTAGCGATTACCGCCATGACCCCATCGACAGATCCGACCATTATCCCAGAAATTCCTGATTTCGCGGGAACCATCGACCGCTTCATTGTCGCGAGTACAGAATGGATAACCCTCCATTATGTCGAGCTGATCATTGCTTCGATCATCGGCACGGGCATATTCTTTGTGCTGGGCGCCATAAAGCGTTTTGCCGTGCGTTATGTCCGCAACCAGGAAAGCCTGACGGGATACCGGGCGATCTTGACCAAGGCGATTGCCAAGACCACGAAATTGTTCATGTTGATGGTCTCGGCAGAAATTGTCGTGGTGTCGTCCAATGCGCCGGCCAAGATTGTCAATTTTGTCGGCGTGTTGTTCACGATTGCGGTGGTCGTGCAGGTCGCGATCTGGTTGCGCGAGATCATTCTCGGCATTTTTACCCGAAAACTCGACACGGATCCGGACGAGCATGAGACGCTGGCCAATGCCATGACCCTGATCCGCCTGCTGGTGACATTCGTGCTGTTCGCGATCGCCACGATCATGATCCTCGACAATCTGGGTGTCG
The DNA here is from genome assembly GCF_055693205.1 of Parasphingorhabdus sp. W113. Taxonomy (NCBI): domain Bacteria; kingdom Pseudomonadati; phylum Pseudomonadota; class Alphaproteobacteria; order Sphingomonadales; family Sphingorhabdaceae; genus Parasphingorhabdus; species Parasphingorhabdus sp. W113. Next base: position 461,702 of record NZ_CM146328.1, read on the forward strand.
ATGTCACCGGCCTGATCGCCGGTCTCGGAGTTGGCGGGATCGCCATTGGCCTTGCCGCCCAGGGCATTTTTTCCGATCTTTTCGCTGCGCTTTCGATTATCTTCGACAAGCCCTTCCGGCGCGGCGAGGTGATCACTTATGATACAACCACCGGCAAGATCGAGAAGATCGGACTGAAGAGCACCCGGCTCAGAGCCATAACCGGGGAAGAGGTGATCATTTCCAACACCAACTTGCTCGACAAGGAGATCATCAATCTCACCCGGCTGGCGCGCCGCCGAACCCGTTTTGGCATTGGCGTGATCTATCAGACCGAGCCTGACGATGCGCGGCGGATACCGGCTTTGCTGCAAGAGATTGTCGAACAGCATGACGCGGAATTTGTGCGTGCCGGTTTTGTCGGTTTCGGCGATAGTTCGATCAATTTCGAACTCGATTTTGATATTTTGAGCAGCGAATATGAGCCGGTCTTTCAGGGGCGCCATGCCATTGGCCTGGCGATCTTGCAGCGGTTCAACGAGGAAGGCCTTGAATTTGCCTATCCGACCCAGACGACCTTCACCTCTGCGCCCGATGGCAAGATGATCATGCCTTATCCCGAGGGTGGCTTCCCAGTGCATCTGCAAGAGGGTTAGCTTGCCGTAGCGTCAGGACCAGTAGCAAAGAAAAACCTTGTCTATTCGCCAATGAGCAAGGACAATGCGCGCAAATTTCGACTCTAATATCTCACAATAAAGGATCATATCATGCGTGACGCAGTCATCATTTCTACCGCTCGGACCCCGATTGGACGGGCCTATAAGGGTGCCTTCAATGCGACCGCTGGTCCAACCCTCGGCAGCTATGCGGCCAAGGCCGCCGTCGAGCGCGCCGGCATTGATCCGGCCACAGTTGAAGACGTCGTCTGGGGCAGCGCGCTGCAGCAGGGATCGCAAGGCGGAAATCTCGGCCGCAATGTTGCTTTGCGTTCGGGCTTCCCGATCGAAGTGCCTGGCATGACGCTGGATCGCCAGTGCTCGTCCGGCCTGATGGCGATTGCGACGGCCTCCAAGCAGGTGACAATTGACCGCATGGATGTCGTTGTTGGCGGTGGACAGGATTCCATTTCCACCGTGCAGACCCCGGAAATGCGGATCGCCCCGGACAAGGCGCTGGTGGCGATGCATGACGATATCTACATGCCGATGCTGCAGACCGCTGAAGTGGTCGGTGAACGCTATGGCATTTCGCGCGAGGCGTGTGACGAATATGCGCTGAAGTCGCAACAGCGCACCGCAGCGGCACAGGAAGCCGGCAAGTTTGACGACGAGATTGTCGAAGTCACCGCCACCATGGGCGTGCAGGACAAGGAAACCAAAGAGATTTCCATGCATGAAATCACCCTCAGCAAGGATGAAGGCAACCGGCCGTCGACCACGCTCGAAGGTCTGCAGTCGCTGAAGCCGGTGCTGGGAGAAGACAAGATCATCACCGCTGGTAACGCATCGCAGCTGTCCGATGGCAGTTCGGCGAGCGTCGTGATGGAAGCCAGTGCGGCCGAAAAGGCAGGACTCAGTCCACTCGGCCGCTATGTTGGCATGGCGGTGGCGGGCACCAAGCCCGATGAAATGGGCATTGGTCCGGTTTTCGCCATTCCCAAATTGCTCGAGAAATTTGACCTGAAAATGGACGATATCGGTCTGTGGGAACTCAACGAAGCTTTTGCTGTGCAGGTGCTTTATTGCCAACAGAAGCTCGGCATTCCCGATGAGCTGCTGAACGTCAATGGCGGTTCGATCTCAATCGGCCATCCTTATGGCATGACGGGTGCGCGCTGTACCGGCCATGCCCTGATTGAAGGCAAACGCCGCGGTGCAAAATATGCCGTGGTCACCATGTGTATCGGTGGTGGGCAAGGCGCGGCTGGTCTGTTCGAAATTCTGTAAAAACTGCGAAAGATCCAAGCGACAGGAACAGGGCGCCCTTTCTCCCTCGGGAGCGAGGGCGTTTTGCTTGGGGCATACCCCCTAAAGGACAGACAGACTCAAGCAGATAATTGCAATAACCCGTCTTCATGGCCCAAGTTACAGTCTGGTTTGATGGCGGATGCCCCTTATGTTTGCGGGAAATCGCGCTGATGCGGCGGCTCGACACCCGCGATGCGATCACCTTTGTGGACGTCTCGGACCAGCGATCCGAATGTCCGCTGGATCGCGACCGTCTGCTTGCGCGATTCCATGCTTCGGAAGGGGGCCGGATCGTTTCGGGCGCTGCCGCCTTTGCAGCCATGTGGCGGGCCATTCCGGTGCTCAGGCCATTGGGACTGTTGGCCAGAAACCGGTTCCTACTATCGGGCCTCGAATGGCTTTATCGCCGGTTTCTGGTGGTCCGGCCAAGATTACAGTCCGTTATGAAGCAGAGAAAATTGCTATGACTATTACCCGAGATCCGGTCCTTCCGGGCCAGGAAAGCGTCTGGGATTATCCGCGCCCCGCCATTGCCGAGGCCAATGACAAGCATCTTCGGATCATCCATCACGGTGCGGTTGTCGCAGACACCCGGGCCGGGTTCCGGACCCTGGAAACCAGTCATCCCCCGACCTATTATTTCCCCCAGGATGCCGTGAACTGGGATATTCTGGCCAGCAATGGTCATCGGTCGCTTTGTGAATGGAAAGGGCAGGCCCATTATTGGGACGCTGTAATCGCCGGTGATGTCATGCCATCGGTTGCCTGGAGCTATCCCCAGCCCACTGAGTCCTTTGCCATGATCAAGGACTGTGTCGCCTTTTATCCCGATCCGTTTGATCAGTGCCTGGTCGATGGCGAAGTGGTGATTCCGCAGCCAGGCGGTTTCTATGGTGGCTGGATCACCTCGCATGTCGCCGGCCCGTTCAAGGGCGTGCCTGGAAGCCGTTTCTGGTAAGGTGCAGCAACTCCCTGCAAAATGGGGTTGCGCCCAACCGCAGGCTAGTGAACAGTCCCGGTTTGACCATCCTATCACAGAATGAGGAACAGCAATCATGGCAGCAATAGGCATCGTCGCGACATTGACCGTCGCAGAAGGCAAAAACGCGGAATTTGAAGCGGCCTTCACCGAATTGGCGGCAGCGGTCCGAGCGAATGAACCGGGCAATGAATTCTATTCTGTGTTTCAGTGCAAGGACAACCCGCAGCAATATAAGGTCCTCGAGCGCTATGTGGACCAGGCCGCTCTGGAGGCGCACGGCCAGTCCGCCCATTTCAAAGCGAGCGGTGCCAGTCTCGCCCCTTGCATGGCGGCAGCGCCAGTGATCGAGCATCTCGACGGCATATGATGTCTGGCGTCTAACTGACGCTGCGGTCTTGCCCTTCCCAATAGGGCGCCCGTAAATCCCGTTTCAACACCTTGCCCGCGCCTGAAAGGGGGAACGGCTCGGTTCGGAAGGTGACGGAGCGCGGGCATTTATAGCCTGCGATTTGGCTTTTGCAGTGGGCGATAATTTCCTCTTCCGTCGGCTGGTTTCCAGCCGCTGGAATGATAATCGCGTGGACGGCTTCGCCCCATTGTTCGCTGGGAATGCCAACCACCGCAACGCCGGCGACGCCGGGATGGGTTGAAATGGCGCTTTCAACTTCGGCCGAAAAGACGTTTTCGGCGCCCGAAACAATCATGTCCTTCATCCGGTCGACAATATAGACGAAGCCTTCTTCGTCCTGATAGGCGCCGTCACCGGTGCGGACCCAGCCGTCCACCAGGGCGGCGGCGGTCTGCTCGGGCTTTTGCCAATATCCCAGCATGGTGCCGGGACTCCGTGCCGCGATTTCTCCCACCGTGCCGGTCGGCAACCGCTGTCCCGATTCGTCGATAATCTTGACCTCGCATCCCAGCGCCGGACGGCCTGCCGAGCGGATGCGACCGGCCTGGGGGCCTTCCATGATATGGTCCTTGTTGTCGAGAACCGTCACCAGCGGTGCCATCTCTGTTTGACCATAGACCTGGGCAAAATCGATATGCTTCATTTCCGCCATGGCCTTGCGCAGCAGTCCCTCTGGCATCGGAGAGGCGCCGTAGACATATTGTTTGACCGATTGCAGTTTTTCGGCCTTGAAAGAGGGATGATCCAGGATCATGCCAAGCATGGTCGGCACCAGAAGCAGATTGGTAACCTTGTGTTCGGCAATCGCGTTCAGGGTCGATTCCGGTTCAAAGGACGGGACATAGACATTGGTGCCGCCAACCATTGCCACCGCGCCGCCACCGGCCAGATCGGCCATATGGAACATCGGTGCGGTATGGAGATAGATGGCATCGGAATCGAAATTGAGATGCATCGCGCAGATCAGGTAATTATACCAAAGCGCCCGTTGCGGCACCATCACGCCTTTGGGAAATCCGGTTGTTCCGCCGGTATAAAACAAGCCTGCCAGATCCTCATCGCTGCGTTCGGCATCGGCGCATGGCTCATGATCCGCTATCAGTTGTTCATAGGACAGCATCCCCTCTGGAACCTGTCCGTCGTCCAGATAGACGAGGGTGCGGATGGTTTTGGCCTCATCACCCATTGCAGGGATCATCGGCGCGAAAGTTTCGTCGACAAACAGTATTTCTGCGCCAGAATCGTTCAGCGAATAGGCATTTTCTGCAGCGGACCAGCGCGTATTCATCGGAACGACCGCGCCACCGGCCCACCAGACCGCGAACATATATTCGGTATAGCGATCGGAATTCAGCGCCAGTATCGCCACGCGGTCGCCGTCTTTCATGCCGATTTTCTTGAGCGCCGCAGCCAGGCGGGAAACGCGGATGCGCAATTCCTGCCAGCTTTGGCGACGGTCACCGTCGATCGTGGCGAGATGGTCTGGCCGGGTATCGGCCGCGCTGTGGAGAACTTGCGTGAGATGCATGATAATGTTTCCCTGTTCCTGACGTGTCGGATCTATGGGGGACGATTGATCGCTTCACTTTTTTGCATCCAAAGCTATCGCCGGAAAAAGTCATAAACGCAATGCGGTTGGATTTGGGATCCACGATTTGGACAACCGTCAGGGCTGCCGCCAGAAAAACTTGCAGTTGAACCTAAATTTCTTGGTTTTCCGACCGTTTATAAACCTATCATGGGGTGCGATCTAATTCAGAATTTCAAGAAATTGACAAATTCGGCCAGCTTAACACAATATTTTCCTGGCCAGGCATATTCTGTAACTAAGAACACCGGACCAAAGAGAGCTTAGTTATGCAGATCAACAATCACGCTCAATTTGCCAATTCCCGGCCGGCCGCTCAGGCCAGTCCGGCCGTGGAGGTTCCGATCGCGGAAGAGCGGATTGCGCCACGCCAGCAACTGGTATTGCGTGCGGCGAAGCTGGTTACGGACAGAACCGAATGTGTCTGCGTTGTGCGCGATGTGTCTGCGAGCGGTTTGAAAGCGAAGCTGTTTCAGCCGATTCCGGCAATTTCGGAATGTCATATCGAATTTGCCAATGCCGCCCGGTTCCCGATCCGCAAAGTATGGGAGAAATCCGATCATGCGGGTTTTTCATTTCTCAACCCGGTCGATCTGGAAGAAATCATCAAGCTGCCGTTCAATGAATATCCCAAGCGCGGCTTGCGATTGAATATCGGGCGAGACATTCGTATTGGCCACGCAGGATCGGCGCGCTCCGGCAGCTTGCTCAATATTTCGCAAAATGGCATCTGCATTTCCTGTGACGAACCGCTGCCCACCAAGGAAAAACTCTATATCCGCTGCGGAACCCTGCCGCCACTCAATGGGTATATCCGCTGGGGTGGCAATAGCCTCTACGGTATCATGCTGGCCGAGCCGCTGACGCTGGAAAATCTCGCCAAATTCACCGGCAAGGGGTTTTAGCGGGAAGCCCCGGTATCTCGGACTTCCGAAATCAGACCATCGGTAAAATCCATGCCGCCGGGCCGGTCTTGTTCCAACAGGAGCGGCCCATCGAGATCCACCCATTGCGCGCGCTGGGCCAGCGCAAAGGCCGGCCGGATGGCGAGAGAAGTCGACAACATGCAGCCGACCAGGACATGCAAACCCGCATTGTCAGCGGCGTCACATAAGGCGATCGCTTCGGTCAGCCCACCGGTTTTGTCGAGCTTGACGTTGACGGCGTCATAAAACCGCGCGAGCCGCGGGATGTCCTGACTATCATGGCAGCTCTCGTCAGCACAGAGCGGGATCGGTGACCGGACACCGGCCAGCAGCTCATCGCGGCCAGCGGAAACCGGCTGTTCGATCAGCTCCACCCCCAAGTCGGCCAGCACGCTGGCTTCCTGACCGATATCGATCGCATCCCAACTTTCATTGGCATCGACAATCAGCCGCGCTTTCGGCGCCCCGCGATGCACGGCGGCCACGCGGGCGCGATCATGGTCGCCGGACAGCTTGATCTTGAGCAAAGCGTGGGATTTGGCGGCAGCTCTCGCATCGGCTTCCATCCGGTCGGGATGATTGAGAGAAATCGTAAAAGCAGTGACCAGCGGCTTCGGCTCGGGGAGGCTGGCACGTTGCCACAACGATGTTCCGGTTTTTTGGCATTCCAGATCCCACAGCGCGCAATCGACCGCATTGCGGGCGGCACCGGCCGGCATGACGGCTTGCAACTCTGCACGATCAATGGTGTCGCGCTTCTGGCCCAGCCGGTTGATCGCTGCGGCACAATCCTCGGCGGTTTCGCCTTGATAGTATATTGCGGTTGCTTCGCCCTGGCCGGTGAACACGCTGTCGGAAATCGTGCAGACGATGACGTCGACAAATGTCTTGGCGCCGCGGCTGATAATGAACGCCCCGTCGACGGGCCAGCGTTCAACCTTGGCGGAGATGGACATAGACATGGGACCATCCCTAGCAGGGCAAGCGGGAGGAGCCAGTTATTTTGTGGCAAGGCTCGCGGTTGTTGCGGGGGACCATCGCAGCAGCAGCTTCTGACCCCGCTTTTCGACGACATGGTAAAGCAGTGCGGATATCCCGAAAGTCAGCGCCACGAACAGCGCCACGAGATGTGGTGCGACATAGAGCGGGTCAGCCACGAACAGAATTTTGAACGCCACGAAAAGCATGAAATGAACGAGATAGGTCGCGTAGCTGATTTCGCCGAAATAGTGCAATACACGGTGGTTGAGCGGGTTGCTCGCCCTTTCGGCAAAAATCGCCATGCCGATCAAGAACAGCGCGAAAGCGGCGGGCACCAGCAGCGTTTCCATGATCCCGAAAAAGGCAAAGACCAGAAACAGGACCAGGCCGGACAGGCTTGTCACATGGGCCATCTGCCAGTCTTTTCGCCAGCGCGTCCACAAGACACATAACACGGTCCCCAAGGTAAATTGGATCAGACAACGGACCAGACCCGTGCGCGGAATATCATCGCCCAAGGTGGCATAGGATTGCAGCGAAAAATAAAGGTGCAGGCTGATGATCAGCAGCCCCGCGATCCCGATCAACGCGGTGGTCGAGCAACGCTGCCAGGGCGCACCGATGGCCAGCAACGGAAACAGGACATAGGCCGCCATTTCCGTGCTGATCGACCAGGCCGGATGATTCCAGCTCAGCGCCGATGTGAAGCCCCAATTTTGCAGCAGCACGATGTGCAGCGGCAATTCGTGCAACGGATAGCCGGTCTCATAGTCGCGGCCCGTGGCAATGAGAACGCCGACAAAAGCAATGGTGGCCAGCAGGATGAACAGGTGCAACGGCCAGATGCGCGCCACCCGCCGCCACAGGAAAGCGGCCGAGAAACCAATCCCGCGATCCGCAAATTTGTCGGCATAGCTAAGCCAGATCACAAATCCGGACAGCAGAAAGAAAAAATCGACCGCCAGATAGCCCTTGGCCAGAAACGCCATGACGGTGTCGGGCAGATAGGTGCCAATCCCGGACCGGATATGATAAAAAACCACCAGCCAGGCCGCGATCCCCCGCAAGCCGGTCAAGGCGCGCAAATCGGGTTTGGCGGGTGTTTTTGCCGCACCTACCATGCGCGCTTGCCCGGGTCCGCCAAAGGCTTGCGGGCCAATGCCGTGTTCTTGACGATCGGCTTCCATTTGGCTTCCGCAGACCGGCGGGTCATATAGGTGTCGAGCCCGATCTGCATTGCCACCAGCATGTAGATGAACGGTTGATAGGCAACCCCGACGAACAGCGCCCCAACCAGATAGATGATATGGCCATGTTGCAGCGCGAGCGCGAGCGGTGACACCCATAATTCGCCCTGCTTCTGGGTATTTTTATAGCGCCGGCGCAAGACTTCCATGCGCCAGATGCCGCCGCCATGGATCAGCATCCAGATGACCAGGCCGGGGAAGCCCTGTTCCCCGAGCATTTCGAAATAGGAACTGTGAAATGCCCGACCTTCGTCGACAACCTCAATCGGGCCGGTATCCTCGATCTCATAGTCGACCTCCTCTTCCGGCTTGTTCTTGTCTTCGGCCAGATCATAAGTCAGCTTGTTGATCAGATAGACGTTGAAGCCGCCGCCAAACGGGTTGTTTTTGACATATTCCCAGGTCCACTGCCACACCGCGATCCGCGTCGAAGCCGACTCGTCAGCCTTGACATTCTGCAGCGTTTCCATCCGTTCGGTGAAGCTTTGCGGCAGGAACGGAATCGACATCAGACCGAGAGTCACTGCCAGTCCCGCATAGAGAAAGCGGTGCTTGTTGAAGCGCAATGTCAGGATCGCCAGGACGACGATGCAGACCAGACCGGTGCGCGCCTGGGTCCCGACCGGGATCAGCAAGGCTGCGAATATCAGGGCGGTGGAAAAGAGCTTCACGCGCCAGTCCGGCGGAAAAATGGTTCCGAATTTGGCCAGCCAGAGGATCAGCGGAATGATCGCGATGGCCACCATCGACATCGTGCTGCCTTCGTAAAGGCCGCTATTGTCGTCCACCAGCAGCACCAGAACGCCATAGCCGCCGCCCGAGGCAAGGGTCTTGATCCCGCCGGTGATGATCAGCGTCGCAGCGCAAAGCACCATGAACAGGGCGAGCGCCTCGAGCCGCAATTTCGTGCGCAGGGTGAGGGGCAGGAAGATCGCAAAGACCATCGCCTTCCACACCCAGTCCCATTTCTCGAGCGCAGCCTCGGGCACCGCCGCCTGCAGGGTGGTATAGCCGCAATAGGCGAGCAACAGGACCATCAGGCCCTGGCGAACCGAAAACCGGCTGTCTCGTTTGTCGTCGGAAAACAGATATCCCAGAAACGCCATCGCGAAAACGATCAGCGAAACCGGCACCGAGTTGAGCATGAAATAGCTCAGCCGCTGGGGCGCGATAATATCGATATAGGCGTAAACCAAGGTGAACAGAAAGGGGCGCTTGAAGGCGATGAACAGCAACGCCACCAGATAGCCGACGAAAACAAGATCACGCATCGCGATCTCCGTCTGACCATGTGCCGTCTGCTTTGCGAGCGCCGAAGCCCGCGGGTTCCTTGTCCGGTTCCGGTGGTTCCTCCTGATCGAGGTCCGGCCGATGAATCAACCGCCAGGCCGCCAGCAGCAGCAGCCCATGTGTCAGAGCGATTGAAAAATTGTCGACCATAGAAGCACGTCATTCCCGGTTTAGGCATTATCTATTCGCAGTCACACGCGATACAGCCATTGGGTTGACGGGACGTTAATCCTTTTAGGGCAAGGATTTGCGCCATGACACGCATTCTACATATTCTGGATCACAGCCTGCCTTTGCACAGCGGATATTGTTTTCGGACCCGGGCGATCATGAAGGCCCAGATGGCCAGTGGATTGACGGTCGCTGGTGTGACCGGTGTCCGGCAGAATCAGCATGGCTATGTCGCCGAGCGCCCACTGGAACATGCCGACGGCCTTGATTTTTTCCGGACGCTTGCAGAGGTTCAGGGACCATCGCCCTTGCGCGAATGGAAAGAAATCGCGGTTCTTGCGGACCGGATTGGCGCAGTGATCAACGAATGGCAGCCCGATGTGCTGCACGCCCACAGCCCCGCCCTTAATGGCCTGGCCGCGTTGCGCGCAGCCCAGAAAGCGGGCCTGCCCTTGCTCTATGAAATTCGCGCCTTCTGGGAAGATGCGGCGGTCGGCAATGGCACCGGACGGGAAGGCAGTCCCCGTTACTGGCTGACCCGCCAGCTTGAAAATCACGTGATTGGTGGCGCTGACGCGGTTGCGGTCATCTGTGAAGGCCTCAAAGGCGACCTCGTATCCCGCGGCGTTGCGCCGGAGAAAATCACCATCTCGCCCAACGGCGTGGACCTGGAGCTGTTCGGTGCGGCCCCGGCAGCAGATGAATCGCTGCGGCAAGCGCTGAATCTGGGCGGAAAAACGATATTGGGATTCATTGGCAGTTTTTATGATTATGAGGGGCTCGATGATTTGATTGCGGCGCTTCCAACGCTGCGCAAAGCCTGTCCGGCGGTGCATCTCTTGCTGGTTGGGGGCGGCCCGATGGAAAAGGATCTGCAGAAACAGGTCTCGGCTCTCGGCGTGGAAGATCTTGTCACCTTTACCGGTCGCGTTCCGCACGAAGAAGTCGAGCGCTATTATGGCCTGATGGATTTGATGGTCTATCCGCGCAAGTCGATGCGCCTGACCGAGCTTGTCACACCATTGAAACCGCTTGAAGCGATGGCCCAGGGACGGTTCGTCGCCGCGTCGGATATTGGAGGTCATCGCGAGTTGATTGCGGATGGTCAAACCGGGGCCTTGTTCCCCGCCGGATCGCCGGAAAAAATCGCCGAAAAATTGGCCGAAACGCTCAAAAATTCCGATGAATGGTCTCAAATTACTGAAAACGCTAGAAAATTTGTTGAGGCGGATCGTAACTGGTCGTCAAACATTTTGCGTTACAATCCTGTTTACCAAGATTTGATGACCAAGCGAAAATGGGACCAGGCAGCCTGATGGCGGAGAATGACGTGCAAGATTTACAGCAAAGCATGACCCGGTTCCGGGATCCCATGATGGCGCTCGTCGCCGGGGCTGGTGCCGCAGTTGTTGTGGCAACCTTGCCGCATGTTTATCTGGAATCGATCATTGGGGCCACCGGCGTCGCGGAATTTGTTCCGGCCGCCGCACCGCCGCTTGGCAACACAGCACGCATGCTGATTGCCGCCGCTGCCGGACTGGTGTCCGCATCGGCCGTTTATTTCTTTCTAAACCGCAAAGGGGATGCCGATATGGGTGTTGCACTTAGAGAACAGATTAATGCCGCCAGTCCGATTGAACTGGAACCAGAGATTGAAGCCAAATCCAGCAAGCGCCGTTTTGCTTTGCCGAAACTCAATCTCAACAAGAAAAGCCTGACCAGCTTTCTCAAGAAACCAAAGAAATCATCGGGACGGGTCATGGACCTGGCTGATCTGCCGCAACTGCGCGACGCGGATCGCCATCCCGATGCGCCGGCCCGGCGCCCGCTATTTGCCGATTCCGATCTGGGCGCGCCGTTGCAGGACGCGATCCCGCCTTTTGACGCGAAGGCATTCCGAGAGCCGCCAGCGGAACCCGTTGCGGCCAACGCCGTCGATGGCGATCCACCGGTCGCCAAACCGGCTGTTGCAGAGCCATCCATCGCCGTGGAAGCGGAAGCGCCTGCGGCTGCGGTTGCCCCAGTTTCCGTCCCAACACCGGCCGAGGAAGCTCCAGCCCCTGCTGTCGTTGCGAAGCCAGAAGCACCGAAGGAAGATCTCTCGGGTTTGAATATTGCGCAACTGACCGATCGTCTGGAAGCCGGCCTGTCACGGCTGAAAGAGCTCGAAGCTGCGAGTTTTGCTGCCGCGACCGCCGTTGACGCCGCGCCAAGCGCCCCGAATGCTGTCGCTCCCGAAGCGCCCGTTCATTCGCCTCCGCAGCTCAAGTCGGTTGAAGTTTCACCGCAAGATGCGCAGGCGAAGCAGCAAGCCGATATGGATGCTGCCTTGAAAGCAGCGCTGGGCACTTTGGAAAAAATGACCGCGCAACGCTAGTTTCGGGATCCAGGATCAGCGGCCCGCTGAAGCGGATCGATAATCACCAGTATCTCCACCATGATCGCCGATTCTGATGGGGGCACCGGCCTGGTTGTCGCGCTGCGGCCGTCGACGAGCGTGTCCGCGACAAAATGGCCGGTCAGATCGAAATCCAGCGCGTCCAGGCGTTCCGCCAATACATCGATTGCAATGGTTTTGGCCCATTTATCAGGGTGGACCGCCAGGCGATATCGCGTGCCGGAAAAGTTGATGCTCGCCCAGGGGCGTTCCCGTATCATCGCAATGCGGTAACCCGGTCCTAAAAGCGCACGGATTTTTTCGATCAGGGCTGATCCAACATCGTTCCGCTGTGATCGCAACGCCGAAGCGATTGACTTGTCATGGTCAGCCATGGTCTTCATGCCAAATGTTCATGAAATGTTCTACTTTTTTGCAAACCTTTTCGCCGGGTTCTCTCCCGTTGCGGAGATCCTGCACGAAGCGGGGGTCACGAACCGAAAGGCGGCCAAAGCGGGTCCGGGACATATTGGTTTCGCGGCGGAATTTTTCGATCTTGCTGAGTAGATACATGGCTGCTCTCCTTGGGCTTGCGAACGAGCGCTGCTCGAATCGGATTGGATAGGGAAAATCCTATCTGAAATGCAATTTCCTACTTGTCTAGGAAAAAACCTATGCTATGGGATGCGCATGGACAATGTTGACCCGCGCGCCAATCTTGATCGCCTGATCCATCAGAGCGGCGTGGACTATGCGTCCCTGTCGCGCATGCTAGGCAAGAACCCCGCCTATATTCAGCAATATATCAAGCGCGGCACACCGAAGAAACTGGATGAGACTGATCGCCGGACCCTGGCTGAATTTCTGGGGGTGGATGAGCAACAACTTGGAGCCCCGCAGGCCGTGCCGCGCAGCGTTTCGGCACCGGCACGTCAGGACGATCTTTTTCGCGTCCGGCAATTGCAGGTCGGAGCCTCGGCCGGTCCTGGTACCACGCCGGATGCCGAAGAGATTCTCGGATCCATGGCATTCGGCCCCAAATGGATGAAACGACTGTCGGTTGATCCGGAAAAATTGTCGGTGATTTCCGTCGATGGCGATTCCATGGATCCGACCCTGTGTGATGGCGATGACATCATGGTCGACCACGGCGCGGTGGAACGCGCGCTGCGCGACGGCATCTACGTATTGCGCATGGACGACGTTCTGCTGGTCAAGCGGCTGGCCCTGCGACCGGGCGGTAAATTGTCGATCCGCAGTGACAATCCGCACTATCCGGATTGGGAGAATATCGATGCCGCCGAGGTCAATATCATCGGCAGGGTGATCTGGACCGGCCGGCGGTTGTGATCCGCCTGTCAGGATAGACACTTGCAACTTCACGCTCCCGCCGCCAAATAGCCTCCATGACAGAAGCTCCCTTGAAAGCCGTGATCATTCCGGTGACCCCGCTCCAGCAAAATTGCACGCTCCTCTGGTGCACCGAAACCAACAAGGCGGCGCTCAGCGACCCTGGTGGCGATCTCTCGCGGCTCAAGGCTGCGGTGGCGGAACATGGTGTCGATCTGGAAAAGATCATCATCACCCACGGGCACCTTGACCATTGCGGCCAGGCTGGGATGCTGGCCGAGGAATTGGGCCTGCCGATCGAGGGACCGCATGAGGATGACCGGTTCTGGATTGATCAGCTCGACGGCGACGGCGCGCGTTACGGCATGGAAGCCAAGAGCTTTGAACCGGACCGCTGGCTGGTCGATGGTGATCAGGTGACCGTCGGCAATCTGGTGCTCGATGTCGTTCACTGCCCGGGCCATACGCCTGGCCATGTCATCTTTTACCATCAGCCTTCCAAGCTGGCCGTGGTGGGCGATGTGATTTTCCAGGGGTCGATCGGACGCACGGATTTCCCGCGCGGCAATCATCAGGATCTGATTGATGCGATCACTCAGAAACTCTGGCCGCTCGGCGATGATGTGACGTTCATTCCCGGCCACGGTCCGACCAGCCAATTTGGCTATGAGCGCAAGACAAACGCGTTTGTTGCGGACGACGTGCTCGCCGCGCGTTAGCCGCCAGCGACCGGGATGAATACCGGCGCACTGGGACCCAGCGGAAATTCAATGCCAACCCACAGCATGATCAGTGCGAGACCGGCTCCGAGCAACCACAGCGAATAGGGCAACATCATCGCGATCAGATTGCCGATACCGAAATCCTTGTTCCAGCGCTGGCAGAAAATCAGGATGAGCGGGAAATAGGTCATCAGCGGCGTAATGATATTGGTGGCGCTGTCACCGACGCGATAGGCCGCAGTCGTGGTTTCCGCGCTGACGCCGATAAGCATGAGCATGGGCACCAATATCGGGGCGAGCAGCGCCCATTTTGCGCTGGCTGATCCGACAAACAGGTTCATGCCAGCAACAAAGAACACCACCAGGGCCAGCAGGATGGGCGCCGGCATGTCCAGGCTCTGCAGGCCTTCTGCGCCGTGGACGGCTGTGATCAGCCCGAGATTCGACCAGCTGAACAGAGCAACAAAATGGGCGACCATGAAGGCCAGCACCAGGAAATAGGCCATATCGGCCATGCTGTCGCTCATCATCTTGACCAGATCACGATGATTGCTGACGGTCCCGACGCCTTTTCCATAAGCCCAACCAGCCAGCAGGAACAGCAGGAAGAATCCCGCCACGAGCGATTGATAAAATGGTGTCAGCTGCGCTTCGGGATTGGCGTCTTCGTTGATCAGCGGCGTGCCGGGTCCCCAGGTCATCAGCAGCCACAGCGCAATGACCGCCAAGGTCGCGAACCCGGCATAGCGCAGGCCGCGCCGTTCCCCGTCGCTCAGCGCGCGATCCTGGACATCATCGTCTGCTGCATCGGTCTCTTTCGCATCGGCACTGGGATTGAGCGATCCGCTATAGGTGCCCAGGCGCGGTTCGATAATCTTGTCGGTGACATACCAGATGACCGGCAGGAAGAGGAATGTCATGACCAGGATGAAATACCAGTTGCCGGCAATATTGGCTTCCCAGCCCGTGAATACGGTTTCCGCTGCGGCCTGGGTAATGCCGAACAGCAGTGCATCCAGCTGTCCGGGGAAAAGATTGGCGGAAAAGCCACCGGAAACCCCGGCGAAGGCCGCGGCGATTCCAGCGATCGGATGCCGGCCAGCCGCGGCAAACATGATCCCGGCCAGCGGGATCAGCACGACATAGGCCGCATCGGCTGCAAGATTGCCGAGCATCGCGACCAGCGCCACCACCGGCGTGAGCAGGGAGGTTGGCGCGTTGCGGACGCCGGCCCGCATCGCGGTGGCAAACAGGCCCGATCGTTCCGCGACACCGGCGCCGAGCATGACGACCAGCACATAGCCGAGCGGATGGAAACCGGTGAAGGTTTTCGGCATGTCGACCCACAGCCGCTGGATATTTTCCGGACTGAGCAGGCTGGTCGCTGCAATCACTGTGTTGGTGCCGGTGGCGGGATCGATCTCGATTGGGTGGACCGCCGACCAACCCAGCAATTGTGCAACCACCGACAGGGCTACGACAAACAGGATGAGGTAGAAGAACAGGAAAACAGGATCCGGCAGCCGGTTTCCGGTGCGTTCGATCCAGCCGAAAATCCCGCTATTCTGGTGGCCCACGCTGGTGCTCGTCATAGCTCTGGTTTCCCCGCAAATCGCAAAACGCTATTTTAAGCCATGTTTCAGCGATAATCGTCAAGAACTTAGCGCGCCGATAGACAAGTTCTATCGCTAATCCGATGGTGCGATCTGAGCCGAAGATTATCATCAGCCGTGATTGCGCGGTTGTCTGTCAAGATTGTGGCGGCGGGAGCAACAATTCATCGCGATAGCCCTTTATGCCCTTGTTGAGCGCGGTTTCGATCTCGGCAAGATCTCTGGCCCTGCATTGCATGCTGGCGAGCTTGGTTGCGATTCTCGAATTGTCATGCAGCGATGCCAATACCGCTGGAAAAAAGAGATCCCCTGCCGGGCATGGAGAATAGGACGGACTTTCGGCGATGCGCTTGTCCATCCAGGCCAATATGCCATCGACATCCCGTTGTCGGACCAACATATAAATCTTGAGATCGATATGCTTCAAAATGCCGAACTGATAGCCTTCGACCATCTCTGTGGCATCGGTGAGATAGCGATCTATAATCTGTTCGGCATAGATGAAATCTCCGGATCGGATGGCATCGGTTGCGATGTCGATATTGTGATCGGCGATCGGCAAAGCGTTTTTATAGCCGGTTCTGCCACGCAGCAGCACATAATTTCGCTCCAGCCCGTCGCGCGCCTCTGCCTGACGCTCCAGTTTGAGCAGGTGCTGACCCCGTTTATATTGCGCAAAAGCAAGCCGGAATTCGAGATCATAGCCCGGCGTGCCAGTGATATATTTTATCTGATTTTCCGTCGCCGCTAGCGCTTTGTCAAATTGCTTCAAATCGCGGTAAACAAAGGACATTTGCTCGTAGGTTTTCATCAGATAATAGCGTTCGAGCGGCCATTCGGGTTCGCCGATCAGCGCTATAATCTGATCGCCATAAGCCAGTGCGCGCTGTCTGTGCGCGGCTCGGTCTCCGCTGGGTTCGCCGCTGGCAAATTCCAGTCGGGTATATAGCTTTGCCGCTTGCAATACCGGCCAGCAGGTTGTGGCAACCGCATCGAGCCGCGTTTCACTGGCGATGCTGCATGTCGTAACATCGTCGCGATTTTCCGCAGCAATATCATAGGTCAGAATCGACGGATTGGCCCATTCCAGAAGAGTCTGACCGTCCTTGACCGGATAATCGGGGTACTCAATGCTGAGCTGCCCATAGGCGGGCGTCGCCAAGGCCAGCAGGAAGACAAGGATCATCGAAACAAAACGCGTGAGCATGCCCGGTGCATATCACCGGATCCGGAAGAGTCCTATATTTAAGACGGCTGGCCTAGGATTGATATCCGAGTTGGCCCCCGGAATGCGATGAGACCATCGCGCGGGCCTCGCCACGGTTCACCTTGAGAAATCCGGCTTTCACGGCGCATAGAACCATATGGGTGCGATTCCGGGCGCGCAGTTTCAGCCGGAGATTTTCAACATGCCGATCCACCGTACGGGGCGACAGGTTCGTTTCCCGCGCAACCTCCTTGGCGGACAGTCCAAGGGTTACATATTCCAGGATTTCGATCTCCCGGCCGGTCAGCACCGGGTCATCTATCAAAGTGAATGAGGGCAACATTATCAAATCTCCTTGTTACGGGCTCTGCCCATGGGGTTGGGATAGAGCTGGGGCTTTAGGAAAAACGGAGAAAAGGGGGCCGCACCATCATGCGACCCCAGATGTAGGGAAAATAGCGTTGCTATTTCCGCCCGAGTGAGGACGTCGGGGTCGTCTACAAAATTTGCTCCGGTCTGATCCGGTCGGGGGGACATTATCGATTCCTTCTATACGTCGGAGCGGCGAAACCGCTTTCACTCCGTCGCACTGCTCTGATAGCGCTGCGTGTCAGGCAGCATGTTCACCAGCATGTCATTTCCGTTGTTTTATCTGTTGGTGGCGCTAGATAAGCCGTGCGATCGGATGAAACAGGGCGTCCGGCCAGCGCAGCGACGGTCACGTGAATCTCGGGGGCGAGTAAGCGGAGCAGCTATGAAAGACCTTGAAATCGATGTGTTCGGCGGATTGTCCGTGCGCAGCGAAGGTCAACCTGTCAAACTGCCAAACTCGCGCAAGGCGCGGGCGATGCTTGCCTTTTTGCTGCTGACCGGCAAAGCCCAGCATCGCGAACGGCTTTGCGATTTGTTCTGGGAAGGACCGGATGATCCAAGAGGCGCGCTCCGCTCCGCCATCTGGCGCCTCCGGCGTCTGCTCAACACTCCGGATGCGGAACGGATTGTTGCGGACCGCGAATGGGTGCGGTTCGATCCGGTTGCGGTCACCGTCGATTATCGCACCCTGGTTGCACAGGCACAGCGCGATGAACCGTTGAGCGGTCAGGAATTTGCGCAATCCCGCGCCGCGCTGGACCAGCCTTTGCTGGCGGGTCTCGATTTGCCTGATCACGCGCAATATCAGGCCTGGCTGACCGCGATGCGGGCCGAAGCCGAAGACCTGCGGGCGCGCTTGCTGCCCGATCTTGGCGCGCGCACCGGATCGCCGTTGGATCAGCCGGGGCAGCTTCATCTGGCGCGGCAACAGATCGGCTTTGCCAATGCCGCCGACGGTACGCGCATCGCCTGGGCGCGGATCGGATCGGGGCCACCGCTGCTGAAAGCGGCCAACTGGCTGAACCATCTCGAACTGGATTGGGACAGCGAAGTCTGGTCACCCTTGTTTCAGGAGCTGGCGCGGGACCATTGTCTGATCCGCTATGATGAGCGCGGCAACGGGATGTCCGACTGGGAAGTGGAAAATCTCGGCTTTGATGCCTTTGTGACCGATCTCGAGACCGTGGTTGCGCAGAGTGGAGCAGAGCGGTTTCCGTTGCTCGGCATATCGCAAGGCGCAGCGGTGGCGATTGAATATGCCGCGCTGAATCCGGACCGGGTCAGCCATCTGGTATTGTGGGGTGGCTATGCGGCGGGTTGGCGTGTCGATGACGACAGCGCTGAATCGCGGTCGGAGCGAGAGGCATTGATTACATTGGTCGCAAAGGGGTGGGGACGCGATGATTCCAGTTACCGCAACCTGTTTTCCCGGGCTCTGATCCCTGGTGCTACCGAGGCGGAACGCGTGGCTTTTGATGACTTTCAACGGAAAACCGTATCGCCGGATAACGCCGCGCGCTTTCTGGAGATTTTTGCGGATATCGATGTCCGTGATCGGCTCCCGGCGGTCCAGTGTCCGACACTGGTGATGCACGCGCGGGGTGATCAAAGGGTTCCGGTGGCCAAGGGCGCGGAGCTGGCCAGCGAGATTGCCGGGGCAGAATTTGTCACGCTGCCCACCGACAATCATCTGTTGCTGGGGCGGGAGCATAGTTCCGAACTGTTCGTTGCCCACGTACGCGAGTTTCTGTCCGACCGGACCGATCGTTCCTAGAAGCGCACGCCCAGCTGGACATTGACCTTGGGCGAGCGGTCGCCGCTTTCAAACCGGTCCTCGTTCAACGGGGCCGCGGTTTCGAGGCCGAAGTCCACGGCACCAATCTGGGCGCGCAGTCCGCCACCCGCAGAAGCCAGCGTGCCGCCCCCAAAACCAGTGCCGATATTCGACACATAGCCGCCATCGACAAAACCGTAGAGCTGGAACCAGTCCAGCCAGCCGTTCACATTCTTGAATTCCTTGCGCAGTTCCGCGAGGCCCAATATCCCCTCGTCACCAAAGCGTTCGCTGAAATCAAAGCCGCGGCCATAAAACGGCCCGCCAATCGCCAGTTCATGGGGGGAGAGCAGTGGCCGCGAGGCAATCTGGGCATTGCCCGCCAGCCGGACGCCAAATCCATGCCCGAAGTTCAAGATGGAATTGACCCAGAAATTGGCCTTGGTGAACGAACCGCTGCCATTGGGCCGCGAGTTTAACGGATCGCCCAGCTGGCTGGCCCCGAAAATGCCAAGTCCCCGGGTGACCCCGATGCCGCCATAGATCCGGCCGATCCCGACATTGTAATTTCCTGAAAAGTTGAGCGAGGCGGTGACGATATCGTCATCCTGGAATATCCGCCCGTTCTGGCTTTGCTCGACCTCGAGATAGGCCAGCTCGGCATTGAGCCAGAGATTGAAATCATTGCTGCGCTTGAGCGCCTGGCTGGCGAATACCGCCGCGTAGCGATTGCGACCTTCAAAATCGAAGTTGCGCAAGGTTCCGCCGGAGCGGGTGCGTCCTGCGGCACCGGACAGACCGACCACCGTGCCGCCATCGCCAAGAGTCATGGCATAGCGGGCATTGATATAGGTCAGTTCGCGCGGTTGCAGGACCGAATTGATCACGCTGGTGGAAAAGACGTCGCCATCGGCCAGCAATCCGGCAATATCCAGATTGAGCCGGGCCCGGACCGGTCCGAGCGCGTCGGGACCATGATTGTCCAGCGCCGCATAACCACGGGTCGCAATGTCGCGAACCGTAACCACCAGAACACCCCTGCCATGTTCCCGCACATAGTTGGAATTGAGCAGCGCAATATCCGGCAGGTCACCGGCCAGCAACAATTGGCGTTCGACATCTTCCGCGCGCGCGGCTGCGGTTGTCAGCTTGTCCAATATCCGTCGCAGACGCTTGTTTTCCGAGCCCAATATCCGGACTTCGTCAATGGCGCCCGGATCCAGCCGGACAGCGACAACGCCCATTCTGACGGCTTGGGGCGGGATAATGGCACTGGCGAAGACATAACCTTGCCGGCGCGCGACTTCTGAAACGGATCCGGCCAGCTGGCGCAGCACATCCTGCGATGCTTCCTCGCCGATATATTGTTCATAGCCACTGGCGAGCAGGGCGGGAGGCAGTGCAAGGTCACTGGTCACATTGACCGCGCCGATGGTGATCGCGGAACTGTCGGCCGTTGGTGTCTGTTCTAGGGGTGCAATCAGAGGCGCAACCACGGCATCTGCGGTCGGATCACCGACAACCCATTCGTCGCCACCACTCACGCTTTCAAACGGATTGGTCGTCGTCTGGGCCAACGCAGCCGCACTGAAACAGCCGCAAACCACTGATGTAAAAAGATAACCGAGACGCAACAAAACACAACTCCGGACCACGCAACTTTAGCGATGTCCTAGTCGTAAATTGTTATGAAATGCTTAGCGTGAACCGATCTTAACATTAAATTTAGCACGGTTTTCAACATTGTGGAGAGGTTGCGTCGGTAATGGTCACAGCAATCGTGGGGATTTTCCACATTTAAGGATAGTAGACCAATGCGTAAAACAACCAGTTTCCTCGCCCTTGCGGCGCTTGCATCCAGTGGAGTCGCGATGGCTGCGACTCCGGAATGGAAAATTTCCGAGAGCAGCGGAACCGTTAACGTCTTGCGCTCCGGCGTGTCCAAAATTGCCCTGAGCGGCAGCAATTTGAAAGCGGGCGATGTTATTGCGACCGGCAAGAAAAGCCGCGCCGTTCTTATCCGCGGGCAGGAATATGTGGTGGTCTCTCCGAATAGCCGCCTCCGCATCAGCGCGCCGAAAAAAGAAGGCGGCGTATTCCAGTTTTTCGAAGAGCTCGGCAATGTGCTGTTCCGCATCGACAAAAAGGCGACGCCGCATTTTGGTGTGAAAACCCCGTATCTCGCGGCTGTGGTCAAAGGCACGACCTTCAGCGTGACAGTGTCGGAATCCGGGACGTCGGTACAAGTGACCGAGGGCGCCGTGCAGGTCTCGACGCTGGACGGCGGTGCTTCGCGATTGCTCTCGCCGGGCATGATCGGCATGGTCAATGGCGATCAGCAATATCGCCTGCGGATCACCGGGGCGGAAACCCAGGTCATCGATTCCCCCAATGCGCCGGCTGCACCAGCGGTGGAAGAACCGGTTGTGGTTGCCATTGCGGACAGTGACTTCGAAGGCGTGATCAGTGCTCCGGTTGCGGAAACACCGGTGGCGCTGAGCGATCTGACCGGTGGTCTGGTCAGCAATCCGAGTCCCGGCGTTAGCGCGCAATTGGCAAACAATAATGCGACCATGCCCAATCTTCTGGAAAATGGGGTAAATGCATCGAATGGCAATCCAGGCGCACTGGGTAATGGCAATCCTCTGAGCGGGCAGGATCTGGCTTCCAGCACTACGCCGCCGGTAATCGAGAATAGCGGTCTCGGTGCCGGACCGGGTGCCGGCCAATCCGGCAGTAACGCAGCTGGCATCGCCGCGTCCAATGCCAATGGTAATAACGCTGGCGGTAATGCTGGCGGCACTAATGGTTCGGCCAATGCAAACGCGAATGGCGGCGGCAACAGCGCGGGCGGTAACGGCAATACGAACGCCAATGCGGGCAATAGTGCTGGCGGTAACGCTGGTTCAGCCAATGCAAACGCGAATAGCGGCGGCAACGGCGCGGGCGGTAACGGCAATGCGAACGCCAACGCGGGCAACAATGCTGGCGGCGCCGCTGGTTCAGCCAATGCAAACGCGAGTGGCGGTGGCAACGGCGCGAGCGGTAACGCCAATGCGAACGCCAATGCGGGCAATAGCGCTGGCGGTGCTGCTGGTTCGGCCAATGCAAACGCGAATGGCGGCGGCAACGGCGCGGGCGGTAACGGCAATGCGAATGCGAATGCCAATGCCGGCGGAGCGGGCAATGGTGGCCTGGGCGCTTCGGGCAATCTGAATGTCGGCAATATTGTCTTGGGCGGCGGCAGTGCCGATACCAGCGGCACAGGAAACGCAGGCGGCAATGGTCAGAGCAATAACGGCAACGGTAACGGCAATGGCGGCAGCAACAATGGGAACGGCAATAGCAAAAAATGATCGTCAGCCGCTGAATGGTGGCGACGATCAGCCGTTAACCTAAAATAGAACGTTCCCGTCTAGGGTGCACTTTGGTGTATTCTCGGAGCTGTTCTTGGATTTTCTGTTTTCGCCCTTCAACCTGAACCTGTCGCGCCGGATTTTGCTGGCGTGGCTGGTTGCGTTGGTCAGCAGCATCTTGTTTATCTTCCTCGGGATTGGCAGCGATGTCGAGATCCAGCTCCAGAATCAGCGATCCAAGCTGCTGGAAAAGCCGGCCACCGGCGAGATTGTCATCGCGGAGATTGATGCCAGGTCGTTGCAGGCCCTGGACAGCTGGCCCTGGCCGCGCAGCTATTATGCCGAAGCGATCGAAAAACTGTCTGCTGCGGGTGCGACACAGATCAGCTTTGACATCGATTTTTCGTCTCATTCCACTGCGGACGAAGACCAGCAATTCGCATCGGCCATAGCGGCTTCCGACGCCGCCATCGTTTTGGCGACATTTCGTCAGACCGCCGGCGCCGGTGATGATCGTTTTGTCGAAAGCCTGCCCATTCCGATTTTTCGGGACAATGCCTTTCTGGCATCCGTCAACGTCCATCCCGACGCGCGCGGGCAATTGAACAGTTACAGCTATGGTACGGTCACTGGCGGATTGGTGCGGCCCTCGCTGGCCAGTCAGCTTGCCAGTGCATCCGGCAATATTGACGAGACATTTGCGATTGATCAGTCGATCGATCCTGCCACCATCCCGCGGATCAGTTTTGCCGATATCCTGTCCCGGCAGGACCTTGCCAGCGTCGTTGGCGACAAGAAGATCCTGATCGGCGCCACCGCGATCGAATTGGGCGATCGCTATCCGATCAGTCGCTTTGGCGTTGTGCCGGGCGTGGTGATCCAGGCGATGGCGGCGGAAACGCTTTTGCAATCCACCAACATGACCAGCCTTGGGCCGTTACCGGCGCTGGCTTTTGTAGCGGTGATCACGTTTCTGCTGATCAGCGGCAACCGGATTTCACCGACCAGGCCATTGCGTGCCATGGTCTTGCTTGGCCTTACCCTGTTTGCTGCCCTGCTGATGGCGGAGTGGCAAGGCTGGTTTACCTTTTCGAACGTTCCGGCACTGGTCTTTCTCGGCGTGTTCCTGGTCGTCAGCAAATTCCTGCAGACGAATCTGGCGCTGAACACCAGCCGCTTTTTCAATCAGGCCAGCGCATTGCCCAACCAGGCGGCGCTGGAGCAATTTTGTGATGAGGTCGATCGTCCGCTGATCGCCACCGCGCTGCTGGCTGATATCCATGAACTGCATGCGGTAACCACGACTGAATCGCGTGCCAATCTGTTCCAGAATATTGCCGCCCGCTTGCGCTATCTCGCTGTCAAGGAAAGGGTTTTCCATCTCGACACCGATACGCTGGCATGGTTCGTCAAGGACGAACAGCGCGAGAGCATCGAAGAGCATTTCGGCACGGCCGCCGCCCTGTTCCAGGCGCCGTTCATGGCGGGCGACACGAAAATCAAGGTGAAGGTGAATTTTGGTGTCAGCGATAAAACCATCGACAAGGCCAAAGCCGCAGCGGAACATGCCGCGCATACGGGCAAGAAATGGTTGTGGCACGATGATGCGGTGGATGAGGCCATTGACCAGAAACAGAATCTGCTGGTCGAGCTCGATCAGGCGATTCAGAACCGGGGGCTCTCGGTTGTCTATCAGCCAAAGTGGAACCTGCCCGAAAACGTGCTCGATGGCGCCGAAGCGCTGGTGCGCTGGAGTCACCCGGAGCGCGGGATGATCAGTCCCGAGATATTCATTCCGCTGCTCGAGAATGCCGGACAGATTGATGACCTCACGCTCTATGTCCTCGAACAGACGCTTCTGGATCTCGTCGCGATGGGCGCGGTTCAGGGCGGGGCTGAGCAGCTCGGTCAATATTTCCGCCCAGCTTCTCGGCGACAGCAAATTTGTCGAGAAAGCCATCGCCCTGGTAGAGGCTGCCGCGATTGATAATCGGCAGATAACCTTCGAGGTGACCGAGACCGCGACAATGGCCGATCCCGATCTCGCCATTCTTGCGCTGAAACGCATTCGCGATGCCGGGATCAAGGTTTCGATTGATGACTATGGCACCGGTCAATCGACGATGAGTTACCTGCAGCGTCTGCCCGCGGATGAAATCAAGATCGACCAGAGTTTCGTCAAAACCATGATGACCGAGGATTCCAATCGCGTGCTGGTGCAATCGGCGATTGAGATGGCCCATGCACTGGGACTGAAGGTTGTTGCCGAAGGGATTGAGGATCAACCCTGCTTGCGCAAACTGAAAGCACTGGGCTGCGACGTCGGGCAGGGCTGGTACATCTCCAAGCCGCTCGAAACAGCCGCGTTCGAGACATCATGGCTGGGAACCTCCGCGCAAGACGACCGCAAAACCGCATAAGCGCACGGGGCCAGCAGGACTGTTGCACCGGTCCACCGACCGGGCCAACGCGATACTGGGCCAACGCGATACTGGGCCAACGCGATACTGGGCCAACACGATACTGGGGCAGTGGCGTTCGACACCGGGTTCCGGACCGACATGCACGCCGCTTTGCTTGAACAGCCGTCGATGGTTTTTCATGACCAGTATATTGGTTTCGATTTGAATGACTTGCGCGATTGCAGCTTGGCGCTTAGCCTTTGCAAAAAAAGCCGTAGGGGAAGACTGTGCCAATCCAAATTCCGAAACCGATATCCGTTCTCTTGCATGGCATGGCCTTTTTATGTCTGGCTGGTTGCGTTGCCAATGAACGCGCGGAACCGCGCAATGCGGCGCCATCCTTGCAGATGGCAGATACGATTTATCTGGGTGCTAATATTGTCACAATGGACTCCGACACCCGGGATGCGCAGGGTGTCGCCGTCGCGAACGGGAAGATCATCGCGGTCGGAACACAAGCCGAGATCCTTCGCCACCAAAGCGCGACCAGCGAAATCATGGAATTGGGCAACAAAGCTTTATTGCCCGGCTTTATTGACGCGCATGGGCATTTCACCTTTCAGGCGATGTTGCTGTCCGCGGTGAACTTATCCTCGCCGCCCGTGGGTGAAGTTGCGAATATTGACGATCTGAAGACCATTCTCAAGACCCATATTACCACCAAAAACATTCCCGAAGGCCAGTGGATTATTGGCTATGGCTATGACGAGTCTCTGATGTCCGAAGGGCGGCATCCGACCCGCACTGATCTGGATGATGTTTCAACCGATCATCCGATCTATTTGCTCCATGTTTCCGGGCATTTGGGCAGCGGCAACTCGCTGGCCCTCAAGGCGGCCGGCATTGGGCCTGATAGTCCTGATCCCGAAGGCGGCGTCATCCGGCGCATGGCCGATGGAAAAACGCCAGATGGTGTGCTCGAGGAACGCGCGCAATATGCGGTGCAAAAGAAGTTTCCAACCCGAACCCCGCAACAGGCCCTGGCCGGTCTGGCAGCAGCCCAAAAGCTCTATGCCAGTCACGGTATCACCACGGTGCAGGATGGCGCAGCGTCCCAGGCAACGATAGATCTGGTCCGTGCGGCCAATGCCCAAGGCTTGTTGTCGCTTGATATCGTGAGCTATTTTCATCTGCAAAATCCGGAACAACAATTGCCGCCTGCGGCCGCGTTCGCGCAATATGACGGGCGGTTTAAACTTGGCGGGGTGAAGCTGGTGCTGGATGGTTCACCACAAGGAAAAACGGCCTTTTTGTCCCAGCCCTTTCACGTGCCCCCGGATGGGCAGAAGGAAGATTATCAGGGCTATCCAAACTATCCAACCGACAAGGTCAACGCGATGGTCAGCAAGGTCCTGACCCATAATGTCCCGTTGATCGCGCATGCCAATGGCGATGCGATGGGAGAGATATTGATCGACGCCGTGGATGCATCCCATGCCAAGGGCGTCACCGGCAAAGGCCGCTCGGTCATGATCCATGCCCAGACGGTGCGGGAAGACCAATTGGACCGGATGGCCGACCTCGGCATGATTCCGTCCTTTTTCTCGACCCACGTGTTTTTCTGGGGCGATTATCATCGCGACAGCGTGTTGGGCCCGGTTCGCGGCGCACGGATTAGCCCGGCGAAATCCGCGCTCGATCGGAATATCATGTTCACGACTCATAATGACGCGCCGATTGTACCGCCGGACATGATCCGCCTGTTATGGGCGACAAGCCACCGGGAAACGCGCTCTGGAAAAATTCTTGGCGCCGAGCAGCGTGTGCCAGTGTATGACGCGCTCAAATCAATGACCGTCAATGCGGCTTACCAGAATTTCGAAGAAGACATGAAAGGCTCGATCGCGGTCGGCAAACATGCGGATTTCGTCATTTTGTCGGAAAACCCCTTGCAGATGCAACCCGCGGATCTTCTGCGCCTGAAAGTGATAGAGACGATTTCGCGCGGCAAGACCGTGTTTGACGCAGATTAGCTGAAATCCAGCACTAACGCGCCAATGGACGAACCTGCAAGATGCCTTGCCCGAAGGGCATTTTCTGCTGAACATGTACGCCATGCTCCCGAAAGACGACGGCAAGGAATTTTACGCCGTAAATCTGGAAAATCTGAAAGACACCACCGCAGCTCGGGAAGCGGATCGCCAGTATGTTAGTGTTGTTTTGCCATTATTGTTTGAACGCGGCGGCCATCCGGTCTTTGTCGGCAACGTTGCCGGATCGCAGATGGGCAATTATGGCAAGACTATCGATCGCACAGCGGTCGTGCGATATCGGTCCTTGCGCGATCTGATTGAGATGGTTCGTGATCCCCGGTTTGTGGTGGGAGAACGGTATAAGATGGCATCGCTGGAGCATAGCGAGATATTCATTGTCCGGCCGTCGATCAGTTTCGTGCAGATGCGGTTGATTATCGGATTAATAGTGTTTCTAGTTGGAGTGACCGGCTGGAAACTTATCGGCTGGCTTTCCGCGCGCAAACAAGGGCCGATGATCGATGCTGGAACCTGAGAATAATCCGAACCCGTCGCTGATTGTCGACCCGCCGGCGTGGCTCCGGCATCTGCTGAAATGGAAATTCAGAAGCGTTACCGATTCGGATCGGATCGAAAAATCACGCCTGAAAGCGGAACGGCGCAGACAAAGCAGCGGTGACCCCCATGTCGTCGAATATTTCCATCAACTTGATGATCCCTATTCGCATCTGACGGCGCAAGTGCTTGCAAGTTTTGCCGAACGCTATGACATCATTCTCAAGCCGCATCTGATCAGGGCCACCGGCGGCAAGAACCAGCCGGAGCTGGAGAAGCTTGCTCGGTGGGCCCGGCGTGATGCCGAGATGATTGCCCCCCATTACGGATTACAGTTTCCGGAAGATGCTCCGGTTGAGCCATTGCCAGACCGCCAAAATGCGGCCGGCAGCGCCTTGCATGACCTGCCGGCAGACATATTTGTGACGACCATTGGCGAAACGAGCAAGATGTTGTGGGCCAGCGATGCCCTGGAACAGGCCGAGACATCCGACATTGATCAGCATCTTGAAGAGGGCAGCGACCGCCTTGCCGAATTGGGTCATTATTCTGGTGCAACATTCCATTATGCCGGCGAATGGTACTGGGGCGTGGATCGGCTATTCTATCTCGAACAGCGACTGCGTGATCTTGGGGTCTGCAAATATCCCGAAGAACCGTTTATCTGTCCGCGACCGGAGATTGACGTTCGCGGGATCGATGCGAGCAACCTGACGCTTGATTTCTATCCCTCGCTCAATTCACCTTACACCGCGATTATCTATGATCGCACGATAGCGTTGAAAGAGGAATGCGGGATCCAGTTCAACCACAAGCCGGTGCTTCCCATGATCATGCGCGGTGTCCCGGCAACCCCTGCCAAGGGCATGTACATCATGTTTGACACCAAGCGTGAGGGGGAACATCTTGGTGTGCCCTTTGGTCCGGTCATGACCCCGATTGGCGATCCAACGCGGCAGGCCTACTCATTGCTACCGTGGGCGATGGGGCAAGGAAAAGATGAAGCATTGCTGTCCTCCTTGCTTCATCATGCTTTTGCAAAGGGCATCGGGCTGCATTCTAAAAAGGGCCTGAAATCGGCCGTAGAGGCCGCTGGTCTCGACTGGAATGAGGCGCAACAGCATCTTGGCCGCGAAGATTGGAAGCCGATGGTCGAGCAACACCAGAATGAGATGGTCGAAGGGCTCGGCCTGTGGGGTGTACCCAGCTATCGCCTGTCGGGTCCTGATGGCGAGCCCGATCTTGCTATATGGGGCCAGGACCGGCTCTGGCTGGTTGCCGCAGAAATAAAAAGGCGCGCGGCAAAGTCTGGCTTTTCGGCATGATCAATGCCATAATTTGTCAAAGGTTGAACGAATAATGGCAAAACAAAATGCAGCGCTCAAGAAGGTTGTGGAAGGGGATAGCCCTCATCCCGACGGGCGCAAGGAGCGCAGCCGGTCCAGTCGCAGCAAAATTATCCAGGCGATGATCGATCTGGTCGGCGATGGTGATCCTGATCCGAGTGCGGCGAGAGTGGCTGAAAAGGCGGGGGTAGGCTTGCGCTCGGTCTTCCGTCATTTTGACGACAAGGATTCCATTTTTAAAGAAATGAACGCCATTCTCATGGAAGCCTATTTGCCGCACATCAACGCGCCCTATGAATCGGATAACTGGAAAGACCAGTTGCTCGAGCTGGTTGAACGGCGAGCCAAGATTAACGAGGAATCTGCGGTCTATCGTATTCCGTCCATCGTCAATCGCCAAGGTTCAAGGCAGCTCAGAGAAAATTACAAGGCGCTCGTGCGGATAGAACGGGAGAAACTGTATGAGATTTTGCCCGGTCATGTCCGGAAAGATTCAAACTGTGCCCGTTCGATCCTGCTGGCCACCAGTTTTGATGCATGGCGCCTGTTCCGGCAGGATGAGGAGCTGTCCAAGGCCAAGACCATCGAAGTGATGCGCGAGCATTTGCAGGTCATTTTGAACCAGATTGACGACTGAGAGATGCGGAATCTGGGCCTGGTCGCTATCCTGTGTCTATCAGCCTGCACGGACGCAGACGCGTAAATGACGCCGTCCTCTTGCGAAGCCGCGGGGGCTGTCAACGAGATGGTCTGGATTCCGGACGGCAGCTTCGTCATGGGCGAAAACCCCCGCTATCGCGAAGAAGGACCACCGCTTATGATCCACGTCGATGGCTTCTGGATGGATAGCCATGAAGTGACCAACCCCGAATTTGCAGAATTTGTGAAGGCAACCGGCTACAGGACCATGGCTGAACGCGACCCGCCAAAGATGGACGGCGCGCCGCCCGAAATGCTGGTACCGGGCTCTGCGGTGTTCAATGTGCCAAGCGAGGATGATCCGCGCTGGTGGCGCTGGGAAACCGGTGCACAGTGGCGCCATCCATCGGGGCCGGATGAGAATATTTCCGGCCAAGACCGCGTGCCTGCCGTGCAGGTCGCCTATGATGACGCGCTTGCCTATGCGAAATGGGCAGGCAAGCAGCTGCCCAGCGAAGAACAATGGGAATATGCGGCGCGCGGCGGTGCGGCGGTTTTGCCGGAGCCAAAAGATGCCGATGGCAAGCCGCAAGCAAATTATTATCAGGGCGTTTTCCCGGCCCGGGACCTGGGCGAAGACGGATTCGAAACCCGCGCTCCGGTGGGCTGCTTCAAGCCCAATGGCTATGGGCTTTACGATATGCTGGGCAATGTCTGGGAATGGACAAGCAATGATGGATCACGCGCCGACGCCAGTGAGGGCGTGAAGGTGATCAAAGGTGGATCCTATCTCTGTGCCGCCAATTATTGCGCCCGCTATCGTCCGGCGGCGCGGCAGTTTCAGGAACGCGGGCTTGGCACCAACCATATCGGGTTTCGATTGGTCGACAATGATCGACCAGCACCAGAAGCCACCGATGATTGACCGACGCCTTTTATTGGCATAATAACTGTCAATAAATTGAAGGGAAAGTCATGATGAAGGTTGTCAATCAAGTGGTGCCGGATCCGGAGCAAATGGCGGCTTTTTTTGGCGCTGAGGAAGACGGCCCATTTGTCATGGTCAATCTGCTCAAGTTCAAGGAAAAGGCAGAATATCCGGACGGCTCCGATGCCGATCTGAGCGGCGCGGCAGCCTATGGCCGATATGGTGCCGGCGTTGTCAAATGCCTCGCCGACGCGGGCGGAAAGCCGCTTTACTCCGGCCCGGTTACCGGGCTGATGCTGGGCGATATAGAGGAAAACTGGGACATGGTCGCGCTGGCCCAATATCCGTCGCTGGCAGCGATGCGAACGATGATAATGTCACCGGAATATCAAAAGATTGCGGTGCACCGTATGGCTGGTCTGGCCGGGCAGCTCAATATCAAGACAAAGCCCGGTTCACTCTAGCTGTCTGGAGTTTTTTGTCCCGGAATAAGCGATAGGATCAGCATCACCAGGGCAAGGATCGGAATGACGACATTTCCGGTCTGACCCGGTGCGGTTTCTATGGTTTCAATCGGCTTGTACATGCCGATCAGCAAGCGTCCGCCATATTCAAAGATGATGAACAACCAGAGCAGCGGGATCATGGCCTTGTAGCGAATACATGCCAGCAGCATGACAAACGCCATGCCCAGTTGCGCCAGGCCCCAGAGCGCAAACAGGCTCACCACGGTATCCGCACCGCCCTGAACATAGCTGTCCAGAGGAATTGTCGCGATGGATTGCGCGCCGCCATCAGCTGCGAACATATGATGCTGGCTGCGCCACAATGTGATTGCGGTGAGGGCATAGAAAGCCCAAAGCGCAATTTTCTGACCCGGGAAATGATTGTCAAACTGTTCGGGAAAAAGCCGCGCGATCATCGCAGAAATTCCAGGCATCGATATTTTTCGAGAAGCGGATCGACGGTTTGTTTCGCGGCTGCGTCCAAGTCCGCATAGCGGTTGCGCAGATCGAGCAGACATTTGGCCTGATATTTGAAGGTGCCTTGCGAATAGGGTTTGCCCATCGCTTCAAAACGGAAACTTTTTTCACCGGCCTCAAGCGCCGTTGCATTGGCCAGCAGGAATGGCCCATAGACCGCGCCAACCTGTTCCAGCAGTTTTTCGACGACCGGCTTGAAGGGCGCATCAGCGGCATCCCATTGTCCGTCAATCCCGGACATATCATCAATATGGGCGAGCCAGCGATAGCTATAGGGATAGTCGGCCCGCATCATCGTCTGGGCGGTGGGATCTGTGCCCAATTGCGACAGCTGTCCGAATATCCCCAATTCGGCCAGCGATGGCCGTGATCCGAACAGATAATGCTGGTTGACCACATGCTCTTCCAGCGCATCCAGAACGGCGCGGACCGATGTCTCGATCAGCGGGAAATTCTCGCGCGTGCAGCCGACCAATGCCATCCGTCCGACCTGTCGTTCGCGAAACTGTGCGGAAAACGCCTCAATCTGCTCCAGTCCGCCACCCTTGAACGCATCATAGGCGAGCCAGCGGCTCATCTGGATCTGGTCGACCTCTTCCAGCCAGCGATAGCCGAACATCGCCTTGGTCAGCCATTCATCGGCAAAATCCTCCAGCAGGTGGGCGACAAAAGCCTGGGCCGGATCCGGCGGGAGCACGCTACGGTCGCTGTGCCGCTGCTCCAGATCATAAAGCACTGGCGTGCTGTCATTGTGGAAACTGCCATCGGGATATTCGATCACCGGGATCACCGGTGCTTTGACTTTCGCCGTTGCCGCTTGCGCACTGACGCCGTGATTCCAGATATGGGTGATCCTGCGATAGCGGAGCAGGGCCCGCATTTTCATCGAATAGGGCGATCCCAGGGCGCCATGAATTACATACATCGTCCCGAATTCCTTACATCAGTTTCTTGTGCTCGATTGCGCTGGAATTGGCCGGAAGGCTGAACAGCATGCCGTCTTCACCGACCGTGATTGGTCCATCGAACTTGTCCGGCGCGTCAGCCAGAAATGCCGGATAGAAAAAGCTGCTGGGAATCGGCGGGACGAGATGACTGAGCACCAGTTGCTTCACCCCCGCCACTTGCGCCGATTCCGCCGCTTCGGTCGGCGTCGCATGATAGTCCAATATATCCCTGGTAATCGTCGCGGTATTGTTGATGTTCCGCTTTTCCAGCGCTGCCGTCATGGATTGGACAAGGTTTGAGGCAAGCGCTTCGTGGACCAGCAGATCGGCCCCTTTGCACGCGCGCTCCAGATTCGCAGATTTGGCGGTATCGCCGCTGATACACGCTGATCGACCCTTATAGTCAAACCGGTAGCCCACGGCGGGATCGACGGGATCATGGTCGACCTTGAAAGCAGTGATTTTCAGGCCATCCTTTTCCAGCACGACGACTGTGTCACCGGCCATTTCAAAAGACCGCGCTTCTGCGCCGCCGCCGGTGGACGGCACAATATTCTCACCATGGTGGGCGATGCGATAGCGGTCGTCCGTTGCGTAAGCAGAGTTGAAACCATTGATGACCGCTTCAACGCCGGTCGGGCCATAGACGGGCAAAGGTGTTGTGGCTGCGCCCTGGGTCCAGTGGAACAGCATCAGCGGACCCATCCCGTCAATATGGTCAGAATGAAAATGGGTCAGCAGGACCGCGGCTACATCCGCAACAGGGATCGCCATCAGATTGAGGTTACGCCCGCCGCCTTCGCCAATATCAACCACATAGATTTGCTCGCCAGCAATGACGACATTGCAAGGACCGGCGCGATCGGGATTGGGCAGCGGCGAGCCGGTGCCACAGAGACCGACATGCAGGCCATCAGGCAATGATGCGCTATTGTCCGCCCCAACACGCGCGTTTACGGCGCGATCAAATAGAGCCATCCCGACCTGCTTTTGAAAAACAAATATCAGCGCCAAGGCAGCCACCAACAGAACTGCAAATGATATAGCGATTTTCTTGCCCATGAAATCTCCCCGGCGCTGGTGTTTTTCAGAATCTAATGACATTAATAATGCCAAATATCAATTGCGGATTCAGTAACGAAAATCGCTATTCCTGATCCGCTCCCACCGGTCTGTTTCCAACCGCACAAATTGCTGTAGTTCCGGATCCAGAAACCAGATCGGATCCGCCACGGTGCCGATGTCGAAACCTTCCTTGACCAGTTCGACCTTGCGAAACTTGAAGGTGCCGGTGGTCTCGGCCTCCGGCTGGATGCGGATGAATAGAGGTATGGCATAGGCTGGCAGGACGGAGGCCAGATGGTCTTGCAATCCGTCCATCTCAAAGGACTGGGTGATCGTGATCGCGGCCATGCCCGCGCGGCCATCGGTGCCGGGCACTTCCACACCATAGACATTTGCCAGCGCAATGCCAGGATAGCGGGACAGCGCGTCGCAAACCTCGTTGGTTGCGACATTTTCGCCTTTCCAGCGGAAGGTATCGCCCACCCGGTCGACAAAATACACATAGCCATCGGCATCGCGCCGGAGCAAGTCGCCGGTGCGAAACCAGCGGTCTCCAGGCTCGAAAACGTCGGTGAGTATCTTCGACTCGGTCGCCTTTTTGTCATGATATCCGCCAAATGCTTCGCGGCCGCTGGTGCCGATCTTGCCTATGGCTTCGCCGGGTTCATCATCATCGGCCTTCATGCAAAAGCCATCGGCGTTGCGGATCGGTTTTTCCTCGACAACATCAAATTTGACGATGGTGCAGCCGATTTTGCCCTCGATCCAGCGCGGCATCTGACCAATCGCCCCGATCGTGCCGTCAATGTTGAAAAAGGACACATTGCCTTCGGTGGAACCGTAAAATTCGCGCATCGAAGGGACGTTGAAGCGTTCGACGAACGGACGCCAGACTTCGCCGCGCAGGCCATTGCCAAAACCGGCAATCAGCTTGTGCTTTGTCTCCCTGGGATGGGGCGCGCTGTTGAGCAGATAGCGGCACAATTCCCCAATATAGACAAATTTGGTTGCGTTATGATCGGCGACATCGTCCCAAAATCCGGTGACCGACAATTTGCGTCTCAGGATGATCGTCGCACCATAGGTGAGTGGCCCGGCGGTTCCCATGGCACCGCCGGTCATATGGTAGAGCGGCAGGACGTTATAAACGCGATCCTCTTTGTTGACATCACCCAGAAACCGCGCCGAGCGCGCGGTGCTGCGCAGCCGCATTTGCGAGATTTTTGCCGCTTTCGGCAGGCCTGTTGTGCCAGATGTATAGACGAAGAGGGCGGTACTGGCGCCGCTCAATTGCGCGCGGACAGCGAGATCGGGCCGGGTGTTGCTCTGCGCAGACAGCGCGGCCGACAAATCCTGTCCCGCATTGCCATCCAGGTCCCAAATCGTGACCCTGTTTTTCAGATCAGCCTGCACCGCCCTGGCCCGTTCGGCCTGAACGCCGGCCGCGATAATCGCCTTGCTATCGACAATATCAATACAATGGGCGAGGCCGGACCCTTCCAGGTTCGTGTTGATCAAGGCGGCGATAATACCGACCTTGGCGAGGCCATACCAAATGGCGACAAAGTCGGGACAGTTTTCCAGAATGAGCGCGACGGCATCACCCGTCTCCAGCCCCTGGTCCTGCGCCCAATGCGCCACCTGGTTCGCGCGCTGATCAAACGCCTTATACCGTATCGACTGGTCTTCAAAGACAAAGGCGATGGCCTCCGGATCCCGATCGACGCTGGCTTCAAAGTCATCCGCAATCGTGACCGTGGAATCCGGCTGCAAATCCTTGACCATACGCAACACGCGGAACAGATTTGCTGCAAAGATCAGATCGCGCTTGAGCTTTCTGAGCATGACTTTCTCCTCTCCTGGTCACGAAAATGGTGTGAAACGGGCCTCAGCGACTGGATTCCGGTTCAAACATGTTTCTGGCGATACTCTGTCCAATTGGCAATCGCACCATCCATGCAGGTTCGGATTGGGTATCACAAGTTTGCGTGGATCACCCTCCCTTATGGTCTGGATTTTTCCGGGCTTTAACCCAAAATTCCCTGACGAACCGATCAGGGAAATCTGAGCCTATTCCAGGGACCAAGACGGAACCTGCAAGGAAGTGCGTGAATGACCGCTATGGGCGCGAAAGCGGATATTGGGAATGCGGAAGATGTACGTCGGATAAGGGCTCCAGTTTCGGGCATTCCAGTGGTTTTTACTGAGCCCCGAAAGCGGACGTGGACTTGCACTGAACGAAGAGGTGAGAATTGAACAATCCTTAGCCGCAACAATATAAATAATATTTGACAATATTTATTATTTAAAATATTCCCATTCTCAAGGAGATAGAAATGCAGTGGCTGCTTCCTCCCATTCTATGGGTTCTTTCCATTTTGGCGATGGTGGTCGGATTGCTAATCCTCCCTTCAGCACCTCTTCTGCCGTCGCCGTTAAATTGGCTCGGGGCACTGATTTTTGCCGGATTGTTGGTGACCATTGCAGGGTCCCGGCGTTTTCAGATTGAAAAGACGAATATCAGAACATTCGACGATCCCGACAAGCTGGTCACTACCGGCCTGTTTTCTCGGTCTCGCAATCCTATGTATCTTGGATTCTGTCTGTCGCTGTTAGGGGTGGCGATCATGGTCAATCAATGGCTGGCAGTAGCCATCGCGTTTGGATTTTTTCTTGTCTGCCATTTTTGGTATATCCCTTTCGAAGAGGCCGCGGCCAGAAAAAAATTCGGCGCGGAATATGACGAATATTGCGCGCAAGTTCGGCGCTGGTTCTAACCGATGGCGAGACCCAAACCCGACATAGAAGCAACCAAGACCAGGCTGTTAGAAGCAGCAGAGGCTCTTCTCATTCAGCACGGACCGGATAAGGTCACGGTTACCGACGTGGCGGCGCGCTGCGGCATGTCCCAATCCAACGCCTACCGGTTTTTCTCAACAAAGGCGGTGCTTCTGGCGTCGGTTGCCGATCTTTGGTTTCTGGAGATTGAGGAAGCTCTCTCTGATATCGCCAAGGGCGAAGGTAGTGGGGATTTCCGCCTAAGGAAATTTCTACTCACCCAATTGCAACTTAAACGTGATCGCTATGACGATGATCCAGCCTTGTTCATTGCCTATCTTGAACTGGCGCAGGGCAACATGACCGCAGTTTGGGAGCATGTGAACCGGATGTCGGCTACGCTGCTGGAGATCGTCACCGACTGGCTTTCCGAAAATGACATCGATTCCGGGCAAGCAGAATTGGCGAGGACCACAATCGAGGACGCGACGCTCCTCTTCCGCGACCCCAACGTTATCGCTCGGCGACGCGAGGAATGTACTGATCGCCGCCTCGCACTTGTGCTCGACAATCTGCTCAAGGGTTTGCTGGTCACGCTTCAGGAAGGAAAATTATGACGGACGAACAAAACTGGCGGCAGCGCGGTGTCTTTTTCACTGGACTTTTGTTCTATCTCCTAATCGCTCTCGAGTTTTTCTACATGGCCAGCCCGTTCGCCATCTATTTTTACGGTGTATATGGGCCTGGGCTGGACTGGCTGGCGAGCGGCTCGGTTTCAAGCAATTTGCTCACCTTCTTCATGCCGCACATAGCGGCAGAAACACGCTCGTGGCTGTTAGATATCCACACATGGATTGGCCTGTTTCTGTTTGTCTCTGGC
The DNA here is from genome assembly GCF_055693205.1 of Parasphingorhabdus sp. W113. Lineage (NCBI taxonomy): Bacteria > Pseudomonadati > Pseudomonadota > Alphaproteobacteria > Sphingomonadales > Sphingorhabdaceae > Parasphingorhabdus > Parasphingorhabdus sp. W113. The sequence continues at coordinate 498,569 of NZ_CM146328.1, forward strand.
CTGCTGGCGTTCGCATTTGGCGCCGGGCAGATATACTGGAGAAAGCTATCCAAAGGCCCGGAAGTTCGCGGAGGCCTGTACCGGCATATCCGTCATCCGCAATATCTGGCCCTGATGATCGCAAGTTTTGGCATGCTGATTATATGGCCGCGCTTTCTGGTTCTAATCGGCTTCGTGGTTGTCATGTTCCTCTACATTCTGCTCGCCCGGATTGAGGAACGCCGATGCTTGAAACAGTATGAAGGATATGCCGAATATCTCGAGACGACCGGAGCCTTTTTGCCGAGGTCGTGGGAAAAACTGTTATGGCCTGTCCGTCTCCCCCAATCGACTCCCTTCGGTATCGTCGCTATTACCGCCATTGTTTCCGGATTGATGGGTCTTTCCTATATGGGCGGTTTGGCGATTCAGAGCTTTTCGATCAACAGTCTTTATGCTCTCGAAGACGACAGGTCAGTCACAATCTCAATCTCGGAATTGGAGGAGGACGACATAGTAGAAATCAGGGAAATTGCCTTGAATAACCCAAAAATCCATTATGAGCTGTCGAAGGTCTCAGCAGACAAAAATGCCCGCTTCATCAACTATGTTGTTCCGACGGACATGTTCATTTCGGAGGTCCCCATGCATCTGCCCGATGGCGCACGAACAGGTCACATGATTCCCCGAAATCTGGACAAGGATCGTTTCAAGATAATTTTTACCCGCGCGGAATTTGGCGATGGAAAGGGCACAGGAGGGCGGGGAATCCTGAAGCAAGCAATCAACAAAGAACCGATAGTAGAAGCGTGGGTCAACCGAACAAAGGCGGTTGTCGAAGCTGTGCACTTGCCGCCCCAAAATTCATTCTACAACGGGATGCCGGTACCAGTATTCTAGTGTCAACCCAGTAATCCTAATGACTGATATTGTGCCCAGAGCCGTCAGAAACAGACAGTCCGCTAATGGCCCAATTGCTGTCGTTTAAAACCACTCAAGCTAATGTCCGCCTTCGAGATGCAGCGGACTTTTGTTGACCTCGCTCCATACCACCCTTTCCTACACCTCTCTCTCCATGCCATGCTCACCCCATGAGCCACCCCATCCCCAACCCAAAAAGTGAGAACGCTTCCTGCACCGCCCAAGCGCGGAGGCACGGGCAGGGTGTTGATCTCCTCTCACAACCGGCGCAAGCCGGCGCGGACAGGAGCGCTGCGGAAGGTCACACTCGGCGGGTGGATTATGTGTATAGCGTCCCGCTTTTCTGCGGGATACGGGCAAAACTCACGGAAAAGAAGGCATATCTTTGGTGTGAACCAAAGCCGGCAGTCTTCGAAGCATTCCATTGCAACGAAAGGGGGTCACATCACGCGATAAAAAGGCGGTCGGGGTTTTTCGGGATTGGTGGGTCACACCCTTGCTTACGCTGCGGATTTTTGGCGATGATACAGGTGGTGCGCTATACCCTCCCTTGCGGTCGGGATTTTTCCGGGATTGCATCCCCCGGATGCAATCTTGAACCGGAAAAATGGTGACCCCTACGGGAATCGAACCCGTGTTTCAGCCGTGAAAGGGCCGCGTCCTAACCGCTAGACGAAGGGGCCGTACCAATGCTTGGTCAGCGAGATTGGGCGATTAGGGATATCGGGCGCTCCGGTCAACCCTTTTATGGCGGTTTGCGCTGGCCAGGGCGATAATTTTTCGCCGCATTGGCAAAATCGCCGCTAATCGGCCCAGGCGGCATCCTCGAGATGGATTTCGGCGGCCGGGCGGGACCCCCAGTCATCGATTTTGGCGCGGCCGACAATCCACAATTTCCGGGACTTCGGGGCATTGAGCAAGGTCTGCCCGAGATCGCTTTCTGCCGCGCGAAAGGCGATCGTCTTGATCGACGCGCCGTCATCGCCGGCGACGATCATCCGGACATGGTCCTTGCCGACAATATCGCATTTGACGATGCGCACCGGTCCGGTCACCACGCGCGGGGCGGGCCAGCCCATGCCATAGGGACCCGCTGCGTCCATCGCCTCGACGAACATCGGATTCACCCCGCGCGGCGACAGCAGGGCGTCGACCAGCAAGGCCTTGCTGGCGGCGGCCGCGCTGACGGTTTGTGCGAGCCGGTCGTTGAGAAACTCTGCCAGCGCGGCAATCTTGTCCGCCGCGACGGTGATTCCGGCGGCCATGGCGTGGCCACCGCCCGCGATCAGCAGGTCGTGCTCCTTGGCCGCGAGGATCGCTGCGCCGAGATCGACACCGGCAATGGAGCGGCCGGAGCCCTTGCCGATGCCCTCGTCGTCCTCGGCAATGATGATTGCCGGTTTGCCGAGCTTTTCCTTGATCCGTCCGGCGACAATGCCAATCACTCCGGGATGCCATCCCGGTGCAGACAGGACCGCCACCGCCTGATTCTGTTGCGTTGCGCACAGCGCTTCGGCCTGTTCGAGCACATGCGCCTCGATCGCGCGCCGTTCCTCGTTAAACTGGTTGAGTTCGGCGGCAATCTGTCGCGCCTCTTCCGGGTCTTCGCTGATCAGCAGGCGCACGCCCAGATCGGATTTTCCGACCCGGCCGCCGGCATTGATCCGCGGCCCCAGGGCAAAGCCGAGATCGGAGCAGATCGGCGCGCGTTTCAGCCGGCTGGCGTCAATCAGCGCCGACAAGCCGATATTCTGCCGACCGGCGAGGACTTTCAAACCCTGCGCGACAAACGCCCGGTTGAGCCCGCGCAGCTGCGCGACATCGGCAACCGTACCGAGCGCGACAATATCGAGCAGTTCGAGCAGTTTTGGTTCGGGGCGGCCCTTGAAAAACCCCTTGTCCCGCAGATTTCGAACCAGCGCCGCGCCGAGCAGAAAGGCCATGCCGACCGCCGCCAAATGCCCATGGGCGGCGCCTTCGTCGCTTTCATCAAGCCGGTTGGGATTGACCAGCGCGAGCGCCTTGGGCAGCTCCGGTGCGCATTTGTGATGATCGACCACCACCACTTCGACATTGGCCTGTTGGGCCATTTCGAGCGCATCAAAGGCCATCGCGCCGCAATCGACCGTGATCACCAGATCGGAGCCTTGCTGGCCGAGTTTGACTAGCGCTTCGCCGGATGGACCATAGCCTTCCATCAGGCGATCCGGGATATAATAGCCCGCATCCAGCCCCAGCGACCGGAGCAGCCGGATCAGCAACGCAGCGCTGGTCGCGCCGTCGACATCATAGTCGCCGAAGACAGTGACCTTCTCGTTGTTCAGTACGGCTGACGCGAGCCGCTCTGCCGCCAGTTCCATGTCCTGAAAGACCGAAGGGTCCGGCATGAACCCCCGGATGGTCGGGTTGCGGTTGATGGCGAGCGTTTCGCGTGTCGCGCCCCGCGCCAGCAGCAGCTGGGTGACGAGGTCGTCGGGCTGGAAACCGGGATCGCGGGCATCGGCACTGGTGCTGCGCCAGCGCCATTCTTGACCGGAAAGGGATTGGGTGACATCTAGGACTGCGGACATGATCCGGACTTATAGTATTGATCCGTTCTGACAAGCGGCAATCTTTCGGGAACCATCGAACAAGAGCGATCCGGGCTTCAACCGCCATGCGAGAAGGAGATCGAAAAATGGTCACCAATGACCCCGCTGCCCTTGCGATCGAGGCCTTTTTCGATGCGAGTTCCCATACCGTGAGCTATCTGATCCACGATCGGCAAAGCCGCGCGGCGGCCATTCTCGATCCGGTGCTGGACTTTGATCATAATAGTGGTCGGCTGGGAACCGCCAGCGCGGACAAATTGCTGGACCGACTCGCAGAAGCCGGGCTGGACCTTGTCTATGTGCTGGAATCCCATGCCCATGCCGATCATCTGAGCGCCGGCCACTATCTGCGCGCCAAAACCGGCGCAAAACTCGGCATAGGCGAGAAGATCACCGCTGTTCAGGAGAGTCTTTGCGCCGATATTCGAAGCCGAAGACGTGTCTTATGACGGCGCGGCGTTCGACATGCTGCTGGCGGATGGGGCAGAATTGCCGCTCGGCAATCAGACGATCAGGGTTCTCCACACGCCGGGGCATACACCGGCCTGTGTCAGCTATGTGATCGGGGATGCCGCTTTTGTCGGTGATACGCTGTTCATGCCGGATTATGGCACCGCGCGCTGTGACTTCCCGGGCGGCGATGCCGCCATTCTCTATGAGTCGATTCAGAAAATCCTCGCGCTGCCGGAAGAGACCCGGATCTTCACCTGCCACGATTATCTGCCGGAAGGCCGGGATGACTATGTCTGGGAGAGCAGCGTTGCGGAGCAGAGGCAATCGAACATCCACGTCGGTCACGGCATCGCGCAATCGCAATTTGTCACGATGCGCCGGGAACGCGATGCCACACTGGCCGCGCCGAAACTGATATTGCCTTCGTTGCAGGTGAATATCCGCGGCGGGACCTTGCCGCCGGCGGAGAAATCGGGTGCGGTGTTTCTCCGGATTCCGGTCAATGCCTTTCCGGGATTTGCGCAGACCAGCGAAGAACTCGCCGCGCATATCGCGGATTTTCAGCCGGACTGGCATATTTGACATGATCGAGGGGGCGTCACCCGTGAAAAAGCTGCTGGTCGTCTTTCACAGCTATACCGGCGGGACCGCCCAGATGGTCGATGCCGCTGTTGCGGCCATGCGCGGCGAAGACGGCATTGCAGTGGGGGTCAAACGGGCCGAGGATTGTGCGCCCGCAGACCTGCTGGGAGCCGATGGCTATCTCTTTGCGACACCGGAAAATCTTGCCGCCATTGCCGGCGTGATGAAGGCCTTTTTCGACCGCTGCTACTATCCGCTGCTGGGAGCCATTGAAGGCCGGCCCTATGCGGCGATGATCTGTGCCGGCTCCGATGGCGAAAATGCCAGGCACCAGCTCGAGCGCATTGCCACTGGCTGGCGCCTGAAAAAGATCATCGATAGCCCGATTATCTGTACCCATGCCCAAACCAAAGCCGAGATTCTCGCCACCAAGACAATTTCAGAAACCGATCTCGCACGGTGCCGGGAAGTGGGAGCGACCCTGGCTGCTGGCGTCGCCATGGGTATTTTCTAGAGCAACGCCCGGACCCGGTCCTGCAACACCGGAATGACATCGCCTTCAAACCACGGATTGCTCTTGAACCAGCGGATATTGCGCGGGCTGGGATGGGGCAGGGGGAGAATGTCGGGCCAATATTCCTCCCACCGCAACACCGTTGCTGTCAGCGTTTTGTCGCGCCGAGCGCCGAGATGCCAGTCGAGCGCAAACTGGCCGAGGACCAGCGTGGTGGCAATGTTCGGGAGCCGGTCCAGCAGATCCCGGCGCCATTGCGGCGCGCATTCGGGGCGGGGCGGCAGATCGCCGCCTTTTCCGGTACCCGGAAAGCAGAAGCCCATTGGGATGATGGCAAACAGAGCGGGATCGTAAAACTGCTCTTCGGTCACCCCGAGCCAGCGCCGCAGCCGGATCCCGCTCTGGTCGTCGAACGGGCGGCCCTTTTCATGGGTCTTGCTGCCCGGTGCCTGACCGGCAATCAGGATTTTCGCTTGATGGCCGGCTTGCAGCAGAGGTTTGGGGCCCAGCGGCAGATCGCGGCAAATCTGGCAGCGACGCACATCGGTCAACAAGTTGGTGAGCGAGGGGGCGTCTGGTGGCATCAGAAGGGCTTGCGGCGGCAGACCGTGGCATGATCCGGTTCCGCATCATTTTCGAACGGAGCAAGCGCGAAAACATACGATAAATGGGTCGGCAAGCGGCCGCGCTTGGGGTTGCGTTCGCCATTGACCACGGCGGCAAAATCCTGACAACCGGCGGCGCTGCGAAGATAGTCGCTATGGCCGCTGCGCCCCTGACTGACGGCCGTCGTGTCGACGATGGTCAGGCCGCTTTTCTCTGGCGGCGTGTCATATTGGGTCTTGGTGGCATAGCACCGTTCCGGCAAGCCCTGTTCTTTCAGCTTGGCCGCGCGAAAAGGATCGAAACAGCGCGGTGATCCCAGCCGTGGATAGCCATGAATGTCCGCCGACAGGGACAGGGCCCGGTCATCGGCGGACGCATAGACGGTTATCCGGCGGTCATTATTCACACGCCGGGCCGAGAGAATCTCTTCGGTGATATCGCGTTCAAAATCCTGGCGATCAATATCGGGTGACGCGAGGATGATATTGGAAATATTGCTGGAATCGCCATTCGGGCTGTTGCGATCGACAAACTCCACGGCCGGCAGAACCAATCGGGCACCGAGCGAGTGCGAGACCAGAACGATTTCCTTGGTCCATTCCTGCTGGGCGAGTTTTGTCAGAAATCTGCGAAAATTGCGTTCGTCCCAATACATGTTGGTCTCGTCGACCGCATATTTGAGCAATTGCCCTTGCGATGGCCAGCTATATTGAATGATGGGGCCGGTAAAGCCAGTCAGTCGGGCGATTTGCGCGGTGTCGCGAGCGCTGGTGAAAAATGTCTCGCGAAAGCCGTGAACATAAAGCAGCACGCGCCCTTCGCGATTGTCCATGACCTGTGCCAGATCATTCCACCAGCGGGTTTCGTTCGCCATTGCGAGCGGAATGCGCTGACCCTCGACCTTGCCCTTGGCATTGAGAATGTCCTGGGGGCCGGCAAACCGGCCATAGCGCAGTTTATCGCCGCGATGCTGGATCAGTTCGACAGCCGCCGTACGACAGTCGACGAGGCGGCTGGTGACCACAAAAAATGGCCGCCCTTCTGCAGCAGATCCATCAGATTCCGGCGGATCACAGCGTGGATCGGCGACATAATCGGCGTGCGGAATGGGTCCATAGTCGACCGGTGAAATACACGCCGTCGCTGCGAGTGGCAGCGCCAGAAGCAAGGGCCGCAGCCATTGGCGGGCGGCCGTCAGGGCGCGGCGCGGATCAGAAAGCCGGCTTGCTTCAGCCATGGATCAGTTGCGATGCTCGCTCTTGACCCAGCGCACCGTCCCCGATGATGCCCGCATGACAACGCTTTCGGTTGTCATCACACCACTGCGGAGTTTCTTGACGCCTTCGAGCAAGGACCCATGAGTGACACCGGTGGCCGCGAAAATCACGTCACCCTTGGCCAGTTCCTTGAGGTCATAGATTTTGTCGAGATCTTCGATACCCCATTTATAGGCGCGTTTGCGTTCGTCTTCGTTGCGGAAGGTCAGCCGGCCCTTGAACTGGCCACCGACACAGCGCAACGCAGCGGCCGCAAGGACGCCTTCCGGCGCGCCGCCGCTGCCCATATACATGTCGACGGTGGTGTCTTCGTCGGTGGTTGCGATCACACCGGCGACATCGCCGTCGGGAATCAGCATGATGCCACAGCCGATCGCGCGCAGTTCCGAGATAATCTTCTCATGCCGGGGCCGGTCGAGAACGCAGACGATAATGTCCGATGGCTTGACGCCTTTTCCCTTGGCCACCGCGGTGACATTGTCTTCCACCGACTTGTCGAGATCGATAATATTGTCGGAATAGCCCGGTCCGACCGCCATTTTGTCCATATAGACATCCGGTGCGTTCAGCAGATTGCCTTTTTCCGCAATAGCCAGCACAGCCAAGGCATTCGGGCCCGCCTTGGCGGTAATGGTCGTGCCTTCCAGGGGATCCAGCGCAATGTCGATTTCGGGAGAATCGCCTTCGCACCCGCAGCCGACTTTTTCGCCGATATAGAGCATTGGGGCTTCATCGCGTTCGCCTTCGCCGATCACCACGGTACCGCAAATGTCGAGCTTGTTGAGCGCCGCGCGCATGGCTTCAACCGCAGCAGCATCTGCCGCTTTCTCGTCTCCTCGTCCGATCAGGTTGGCCGCAGAAATGGCAGCAGCTTCGGTGACGCGCACCATTTCCATGACCAATACGCGTTCCAGAATATCACTTGATTTAGGCATCCGAATGTCTAGTCCTTCTCTAACGGGCTGATTTTGAACTCTCGATAGGGGAGCACTATGACAATGTCGAGAAGCCTTGTTCCGCTGGCATTACTTTTTGCGGCCAGTCCCATTCAGGCACAATCCTCTATACCCGATGCGCGTACGGCCGCGTTGATCGCCAATGCGGACCGGCTGGTTGCTGTTGATGCGGATGGATGCCTGCTGAACGAGGATCCAGACGAAATCGTGGTCTGTGCCCGGTTCGACCCCAATCGCAAATATCGCCTGCCGTTTCCCGGACTGACCGAACGGACGACCCGGGCGCGGGTGCCCATTCCCAATGGCAATCCCGAAATCGTACAGCAGGGGCGTTGCTATGTGACAATGGATGAACGCAATTGCTTCAAGGGCGTTCCGATATTTTCGGTCGCCTTTGGTGGTCCGGGCGGCGGTGTCAAAGGGCCTGCCCGTCAGCTCTGGAACATTGTCGAGCCGCCGGTTCCCGACGAGGACTATATCAAACAGGTGCAGATCCGGGCCGTTCCCGACAATTAGGCAAGGGCGGAGGGGTTCAGCTAGTCCGCTTCGCCGAGCAAATGCATGACTACCGGAGCGGCTTGCAGGCTATCGGAGCTAGTCAGCTGATCAAGGCTGGTTTGCACGTCCCGCTCCAGACTCTGATGGGTCACCATCGAGAGGAGAACCGAACCTTCCGGGGTTTTCTCAGTCTGGATCAGGCTTTCAATCGATACATTGGCATCGCGCATCGCTGCGGTGATCTCAGCCAGCACGCCGGGCTTGTCCGCCACCACGAAGCGGATGTAGCTCTTGCCGCTGCGATTGCCGCTTTCCGCTCGGGCAACCGGCTCCATTTCGGCCGCCGGCATGGCGAATACGGTACCATTGTCGCCGCGGGCAATGTCGATCAGATCGGCAACCACGGCTGACGCGGTCGGACCGTCGCCGGCACCCGCACCCTGGAACATCAGCCGGCCGGAAAAATTGCCTTCCGCAACGACGGCGTTGGTTGACCCGTCAATATGGGCGAGCGGGTGATTTTCCGGCACCAGATACGGGTTCACCCGTTGAAACAGTTTGCCATCATCAACCCGCGCCATGCCGAGCAAACGGATGCGATAGCCAAGGGCCTTCGCCTGTCCGATATCGGCGGCCATGATATCGCGGATGCCGGCCGTCTCTACACCCATGAAATCAACCGCCGTGCCAAAGGACAAGGCCGCCAATATGGCGAGCTTGTGTGCGGCATCGACGCCATCAATATCAAAACTCGGATCGGCTTCGGCATAGCCGAGATTCTGCGCTTCCTGCAGCACGCTGTCAAAGTCGCTGCCATGTTTCTCCATGGTCGTCAGGATGTAGTTGCATGTGCCGTTGAGGATTCCGTAGACGCGTTCAATCTGATTGGCCGAAGCGCCATCGCGCAGGCCCTTGATCACCGGGATCCCGCCCGCCACTGCCGCTTCATATTTCAGCGCCGCCTGGTTGGTTTCGGCCAAAGCGGCGAGTTCCATGCCATGATGTGCGATCATCGCCTTGTTTGCGGTGACCACCGACTTGCCGCTGTCGAGGCTCTTGCGCGTCAGACTGAGCGCGGGGCCGTCCGATCCACCCATCATTTCGACCACCGTGTCGATATCCGGATGATTCGACAGCTGGTCCAGATCATCCACCCATTCATAAGGAGACAGGTCAATACCGCGATCCAGATTGCGATCCCGGGCGGAGACGGCAACAATATTTATCGGCCGGCCTGCGCGCTGGGCAATCATCGCACCATTTTGATTGATCAAGCGGATGACGCCGCTGCCTACAGTACCGAGGCCAGCGAGTGCGATGTTGAGAGCTTTTGTCATGATAAAACCTTGTGTGCGACGGATTCCGGAATTCTCGGGGACATGGATTCCGGTCAACAAACGCCGTCAGAAATGTCGGACGCTGTTGCCGGCCGGCCCCGCGAAGGCGTCATAGCGTGACGATATAATAATGCCAGCCTGACTTTGTGGAGTCTCAGACCTGTCGGCCAGCCAAATCAGGATGATCGCAATGTCGCCGGCCGTGCGCGCGGACAATTTCCAAGATCCTGAATGACCATCTGATAGTCGCGACGCGCCTGATTCGCGTTGGCGGCGGAATCACCCGTCAGTGCTTCTTCGGGCAGGCTCTTGGGCAGGAAACAGGCAAGTCGGTACCAGAGCAGGCTGTTGCGCACCGGCGCGCGGGCAGCCTCGTCAACAATTTCGCTCAACGAAACGGCCCAGATTTTCTTCTGTCCTTCGCGACTGAGGACGGTGATCGATACCGGATCGCCGGTATTGGTGTTCATGAAAATCTGGGTCTCGCCTTCGCCGATAATCGTTCCTGGGACATGGAAAGCGCTACCGATGCCGGTAATTTTCGGTGGCGCATCGCGGGCGACAATTTCCCGCACGACAGCCCGAATCCGTTCAACCCGTGCCGGGGTCCAGGCGATTTGGGCGTCGGGTGCGGTCAATTGTATGTCTCCGCTCGTGCTGGCGATGTTGCGGGCAAAGACGATGAACGATTTTTTCTTGATTTTCGGGGCTTTTCCACGATCATCGAGCGGCAGGTCGATGACGTAGCGAATCGTCTCCGGAATCCCGCTCTGACCGCGAATCAAAGCGTTGGTGGTGGCGATAATATAGTAGCGCCGGGTGTTCGGAGGGGCATTTGTTACCCTCTCTTCATCGACCTTGATCGCTTTTTTTATGGTTACCTGCGCGATGATCGGCGCAGCGATGCTGAGGTCGACAATATCGGCATATTGCAATCGATCAATCGGTGGGTTGGATTGTGAAAAAGCTGGGAAATTGCCCAATAAAGCGCAGATAAGGAATATGGGCAGAGTGCGAATATGAAGCATTATTTTCCCGTAAAAATCACTTGAAGAGAACATTTTTATACCCGCTATTCTGCGTTTTGGACAGCTTAATCAGGGCTGAACTAACAAAGCGATTGCCTGTCAGGATCGACCGCGTTAAAACATTTTTAAGATGGCTTTCATCCAAACGAAAAGCCGTTGTGGGGAATCTAGGGATTAAAATGGCCTAAGGTCATGATGTCCTTTGCAAGGACCTTTCATGAGGGTTTTGATCCCTGGGGAATAAAAGGAGTTACATTTCTGAATGGCTTATGCTGACCAACAGATGAGTTCGAGTAAGGTCGTATCCATCATCCTTGTCGTTCTGATTCACGTGTTGCTTGGATATGCTCTGGTAACTGGACTGGCCTATAATGCGGTCAAGAAAGTGGCTTCAGAGCTCGATATGATCGATATTCAAGAAGAAGAACCGCCGGAAGAGCCGGAAGAACCGCCTCCACCGCCGCCAGACCAACCAATCGAGCCGCCACCCGTGGTTACGCCTCCACCTATCGTGACGCCGCCATCGGCACCGCGACCGGTGATTCAGCAGACCCCGATCGTGTCGCCTCCACCGCCGCCCGTCGTGGCTGCACCGCCTCCACCGCCACCTCCGCCTCCGCCTCCACAAAGGGCGAATCCGGAACCGCGCGGCAACCCAGGCCGTTGGGCCAACGCAAACGATTATCCGTCGCGTGCGTTGCGGGAAGAGCGCGAAGGCACTACCAGCTTCCGCGTAACCGTTGGAGCGAATGGACGAGTATCTGATTGCCAGATCACCGGATCAAGCGGCCATGCCGATCTCGATGCGGCGACCTGCAAGAATATCCAACGGCGTGCACGGTTCCGTCCGGCGCTGGATAGTACGGGTCAAGCGGTTGCGGCCTCCTGGTCGAGCCGGGTCCGTTGGCAGATACCGAAATAATGAAATAGCGCAGTGGGGCGGCAATTCCGTCGGCCCACTGCATCACAGATTTTTAGATTAAACTTATCCTGAGGGGAATGTTAAAATGTTAATTGAAATTCTTGCTGCTGCAGCACCACCGGCAAACCAGTTCGGTTTGCTCGAAGCGCTTGAGCAGGGTGGCGCCATTGCGTACGCGACCTTCTTCATCCTCGTCGCAATGTCGATCTCGTCTTTCTACATCCTGTTCTCCAAATTGTTCGAGCAGAACAAGGTGATGAAACAGGGCCAGGCCATGCGCGCAACATTCTGGCGTGCCGGCAGCCTGCGTGAAGGCGCTTCGAAGCTCGACAAGAACAGCGCTTATCGCCAGATTGTTGACGACGGCATCCGTGCTGACGATGACCATGCCAAATTGACCGATCCGGTTGAAGCGCATGACTGGCTCCACGGTTCGCTGGCGCGGTCCGAAGCCCAGATCAACTCGAAACTGGCTAGCGGCCTGCCATGGCTCGCAACGGTTGGTGCAACGTCACCATTTATCGGCCTGTTCGGTACGGTTGTCGGCATCTATCGCGCGCTGATCAAAATCGGCATCGCCGGCCAAGCGTCGATTGACGCGGTTGCTGGTCCGGTTGGTGAAGCACTGATCATGACCGCACTTGGTCTGGCTGTGGCTGTTCCTGCTGTTTTGGCCTATAACTGGCTGCAGGGCCGCAACAAGAAAATCGCTGAAGACCTCAGTGCATTTTCGAATGACGTGCTTGGCTACATGGCATCGGACGGCAGCGTGAAGCCTGCTGCTTCCGCTGCAAAAGCTGCGCCGGCTAAACCAGCCGCTGCTGCAAAGCCAGCCGCAAAGAAATAAGCTGAAGGCCGGACCGGCTGCGTCCTCGTGATGCCAAAGGTCCGGCCATCGCAGCCTGAGACGAACATTTGTTCGATCTCGCATATTAGTTTTTGAGAGGATAATATCCTATGGCAATGAGTGTTGGAGCAGAAGGCGGAGCAGAAACGCCGCCGCTATCAGACATCAATACAACGCCTTTGGTGGATGTGATGCTGGTTCTGCTGATCATCTTTTTGATCGCCGTTCCGGTGGTTATTCAGACGGTTGATCTGGAATTGCCGGTTCTGCCATTTGAAGTTACGACGACCAAACGGGAAAATGTTTTGCTCGCCATAACGACGACCGACGCGGCTGGCCGTGATCCTGGAGATCCGGAATATGCAGGCGCCAATCCGGGCGGAAACTGTCGGGTCTACTGGAATGTGACGCCGATCGATTCTGACCGAACTGGTGCAACGCGCTGTGAAACAGCTGGAGGATCAGATTGAATCCTTTGGTGGTGTGGAAAATATGACGCCGGAAGATATGCCTGAAGTGCATATCCGCGGTGACATCAACACGCCGTACAGATGCATTGGTGGCGCGATCTACACGATGCAACGTGCTGGTTTTGCAAAAGTCGGTTTCTTGTCGACACCGATTGCCGTTGAATAGTCGGGCGGGATTTTTTCCACCCGGACAAGACGTTTTTGAGTTTTAAGGAGATGCTATAATGGCAATGAGCGGCGGTAAAGATGATGGATCGCCGATGATGGAAATGAACACGACGCCGTTGATCGACGTCCTGCTCGTTCTGCTCATCATGTTCATCATTACGATTCCAGTGCAAACCCACGCGGTGAAATTGGATCTTCCCGTGGATGATCCAAATCCACCTGATCAGCCGATAATTGACCCGGTCAAAAACCGTTTGGGCATCACCGCGCTGAACGAAATTTTGTGGAACGATACGCCGGTGACACTGAACCAGGTCAAGCAATATCTGGCCCAGACCAAGTCGATGGTGCCGGAGCCTGAGCTTCAGTTCCAGCCGGATCCGGTCAGTCGCTATCTGATCGTTGACCAGACGCTGGCGGTGATCAAGGACAGCGGCGTTACCAAATTCGGATTTGTTGGTAACGAGCAATATGGTTCCTTCGGGAAAGCAGCCATCAACCCCAACTGATCGGGGCACAGTAATTTTCAAAAGGGCGGTGGAGCGATCCATCGCCCTTTTTTGTGTGTGCTCTGCGATTGGGTGGGCATATCGGGTGGTTTGCTCGCAAGCTGGCGGCGGGCCGGTGTCGCTATTGTGAGCAGCCAGGCCAGGCCAAGAGGGGCGGACGATATGTCAGGATCGTTATGCCGAACCGCCCGACACAAGCAGGCGCATGAGGGAGCCTCCAGTGCACCAGGGCAAAGCTCTGCGGCGCGGCTAAGCAGCGCAGGCGGTCATCGGTGAGATTATTCTTCGGTTCCCGTGCGCCGACGGCGCTGCTGACCTAGCCGACGGCGAGGCGCGCCTTGGCCAGTTCTCCGTCATTAAACTGCAGATCAGCCAGCTTGGCATAGAGCCCGTCGGCAGCGATCAGGCTGTCATGATCGCCCTGTTCGACAATCCTGCCGTCATCCATGACGATGATGCGATCCGCCGAGCGCACTGTTGCCAGGCGATGGGCGATGACAATGGTCGTGCGATCTGCCATCAACCGGTCCAGCGCGTCCTGAACGAGTTTCTCGCTCTCGGCATCCAGCGCCGACGTCGCTTCGTCGAGCAGCAGGATTGGCGACTGCCGGAGCAAGGCACGAGCAATGGCGACCCGTTGCCGCTGGCCACCGGAAAGTCGGGCACCGGCTTCCCCCATATAGCTGTCGAGGCCGTCGGGCAGCTCGCTGATAAATTTCTCGGCATTGGCAGCCCGCGCGGCGGCCCAGATTTCGTCGTCACTGGCTTCCCATTGGCCATAGCGGAGGTTGTCGCGCGCAGAGGCCGCGAACAGCACGGTATCCTGTGGCACCAATGCCATGCGGTTGCGGATGTCCGCTGGATCGGCAGAGGGCAGGGCCACGCCGTCGATGCGCACGCTGCCGGCCTGAGGGTCATAAAACCGCTGAGCAAGCTGGAACAGGGTCGATTTGCCAGCCCCGGAAGGTCCGACCACGGCCACCGTTTCGCCGGGTGAAACCTTGAGCGAGAAATTGGTCAGCGCATTGGTCTCCGGTCGCGTCGGATAGGCAAAGGTAACATTGTCGAAGGAAATCTGACCGCGCGGCGGCTGGGGCAGGGCGATCGGCGATGCCGGCGCCGAAATCTCAGGGACTTCGGCGAGCAATTCGGCCAGGCGGCCAGCGGCACCGGCGCCCCTCAGCAGGTCGCCATAGACCTCGGTGAGTGCGCCAAAGGCGCCAGCGACAAGGCCACCGGTCAGCACGAAGGCGGCGATGGCTCCGGGTGATATGGTTCCTTCCGACACGCCAATCGCGCCGCGCCACATCAGCATGGTGATGCCGGTGAACACCAATGCGATCACGACGGCGGTCAAGGCGGCGCGCAGACGGATGCGCCGCTTGGCGGTGTCAAAGGTTGATTCGACCGCGCCGGAAAAGCGCGAATGTTCGCGGTCTTCCTGTCCAAAGGCCTGGACGATCTTCATCGCGCCCAGGGTTTCGGAGACCATGGCGCCGACATCAGCCACGCGGTCCTGGCTGAAGCGCGAAACATTGGTCAGCTTGCGGCCGATGAAGACGATCGGCAGGATGACAACCGGAATACCGATCAGCAGGCCGCCGGTCAGCACCGGCGCGAGCGTGAACAGATAGATGATTCCGCCAATGCCAATCACGACATTGCGCAGCGCTACGGAAACTGTGGTCCCGACAATCTGTTCGATGATCGCGGTGTCGGATGTCATTCGCGAGGCGATTTCGGACGGTCGGTTCTCTTCAAAAAAACCGGGCGCGAGGCCGAGCAGATTGCGCTGCACCGCCAGCCGGATATCAGCAACCACCCGCTCACCGAGCCAGCTTACAAAATAGAATCGAAACGCCGTGGCGATGGCGAGCACGGCGACAATTCCCAGCAAACCCTGGAAATAGGGCGCGACGTCGGCACCCTCGGCGACGAAGCCATTGTCGATAATCGTCTTGAATCCGGCCGGTATCGCCAGCGTCGCCATGGCCGCCACAAACAGGGAAATACCCGCGAGTGCAATCTGTTTGGGATAGCGCAGCGCGCGGCTCCAGATCATGCGCAAATTGCCGATGCTGCGCCGGGAGAGTTTCTCGTCTTCGGGCTGACTCTTTTCAGCCAGTATAGTGGTCGTCGGTTCGGTCATGACACAGCCTCTAGCAGTCTGATCTGTGGGTCACAATCATGTTGGTGATCGGGCCAGAGGAGCAGGAAGAATTAGGAAAACAGGGCACCGCACCAAGATAGGGATGAAATCGCAAAGACCAAGCTTTATGGTCACAAAACAGCGGAATAAGTGGCCGGCACCCGGCGGCGTCCAAGCGACTCGCAAAGCGCTGCAATATTGCCTAATAAACCAGAATATTACCGCAGCGGTCGACAGATGATTCGCTGCGCCGGAACGGGATTATCGGGCTAAGGGAAACAGGGCTGTGAATCAGATTGCTTCAAAGGGCCAGTTGCGGATGTCGTTGCTGCGATGGATATTGTTCGTCGTACCGGCGATTATCCTGCTGGGTTTCCTGGCCAGTCAGATTGCCGGTTCCGGAGAAGAAAACCGCTGGTTCCAGGCCTTGACCAAGCCCGATGCGCAGCCACCGGGCTGGGCATTTCCAGTCGCATGGGCGATTCTTTATGCATTTATGGGGATTGCGCTGTCGATGGTTCTTCACGCCCGCGGCGCGCCTTTGCGCGGTGTGGCGATTATACTGTTCCTGCTGCAATTTGCGTTGAACCTGTTCTGGTCACCGCTGTTTTTCGGCATGCATCAGATCTCGGCGGCTTTCTGGTTGCTGATCATCATTCTCGTCACGGCCTTTTTGACCACCCTGGCCTTTGGCCGTATTCGCAAGGCCGCTGCCTGGTTGATGGTGCCCTATCTCGCCTGGCTGTGCTTCGCGGCCATTCTCAACAAACAGATTGATGATTTGAATCCGGGTGCCGAAACCCTTGTCGTTCCGGCAGCGAGCACCCAGATATAGTGAAAGGTCAGTGGTGACCTGATCCCCTGATGGAGTGAATGACATGCAGAGCCAAAACCGATTTTTTGATGATCTTTCCAAAATGCTAAACGGCATTGCCGGCACGGTTGCCGGTGTCGGCCGCGAAGCCGAAGCCGGTGCGCGGGAGCGGGCCAAGGAATGGGTTGCCGGAATGGATTTCGTTTCGCGTGAAGAATTTGACGCGGTCAAGGAAATGGCAGCCACGGCGCGGGCCGAAGCCGATGACCTGAAAAAGCGTCTCGACGCGCTGGAAAAAGCGGCACCCGCAAAGAAGCCTGCCGCCAGACGGAAACCCGCCGCGCGCAAACCCGCAGCCAAAAAAGCGCCACCAAGCAAGCCGGCCGAGTAAAATCCCGCCGGTGTTTCCTTGCGGAACGCAGCCTGTTTGGGCCGCTGTATTATCCACAGTCTTCCCACAAACAATGTGATCCCGGTGATCCCCGCGCCTTGCTCTGCCCGATGGGCTGGGCCACTACACGGGTCATGCAAGGGATTTGGAACCGCAATGCTTGACGATCAATGGTCTGATCTGGATCAGGAAGAGGCACCGCCTGTCGACATGCTGTCCGCTTTTTTCGAGGCGCGGGGCTGGTCGGTTGATCATGTCAGCGAAGAAGAAATCTCGGTTGAAATAAAGGGCAATTGGACAAGCTACCAGTTGCGCGCGATCTGGCGTAGCGAGGATCATGTCCTGCAATTGCTGCTGTTGCCGGATATTCGCGTTCCTGAAGACAAGACAATCACCATCTATGAAGCCCTGGGGCTGATCAACGAGCAATTGTGGCTCGGCCATTTCGATCTCTGGTCGAATAATAACATCCTGTTGTTCCGGCATGCGATCATGCTTGGGGGTAGCGGGATGCTGGGCCTCGACCAGGCGCAAGCGATTGTCGATATGGCGATTGACGAATGGGAGCGCTTCTATCCGGTTTTCCAATTCGTTCTGTGGAGCGACAAAAGCCCCAAGGATGCGATCGAACATGCGATGATCGATACCCAGGGGGAAGCATGATCGCGGCCCACTTGTCGTCGATCTGGATGATCGGTTGTGGCAATATGGGCGGCGCGATCTTGCAGGGTTGGCTCAACCAGGGGATCGACGCCAGCAAGATCACGATCATCAAGCCCCATCGATCCGAATTGCCCGGCGGTCTGCCGTCGCAAAGCGAATATCCCGTGGCGCCCGCGCCCGATCTGGTGATGCTGGCGATGAAACCCTATCAGCTGGCCGCCGTTGCCACGCAACTGGCGCCGCTGCTCGATAGGCGCAGCACTGTGGTCTCGGTTCTCGCCGGAACCGAATTGGCCGACTTGCGAAGCGCCCTGCCCGGGGCGGGTCCGATCGTCAGGCTGATGCCCAATATGGCGGTATCGGTGGCGAAATCACCGATGATCCTGATCGGAGAGTCTGCCGAGCCGGACCTGGTCAGCGCCATGAATGGTTTGTTCGCCCCGCTTGGGCCGCCGGAATGGCTGGCGCACGAAAGCCAGATGCATATCGCGACGGCCTTGTCGGGATCTGGCCCGGCCTTTCTGTTTCGTTTCATCGATGCGCTGGCGCATGCCGCGACCGAACTCGGCATGGATGCGGATCAGGCTGCGCGCCTGGCCACGGCAATGGTCGATGGTGCAGCGACGCTGGCAGCAGCCTCGGATGTCTCGCCCGCAGCATTGGCCGATCAGGTTGCCAGTCCCAATGGCGTTACGCGCAAGGGGCTCGACGTGCTCGATGCCGACCAGCGCGTGCAGGCGTTGCTCTATGATGTTCTGAAGGCGGCGAAGGAACGGAATATCGAAATGGCTGAGGAAGCCAAAGGCCAATAACCGCCTATTTGTGGTCCTTGCGCAGGTCGAAGACCATCTGGCGATCCGATTCGGGCACCAATCCTTCCAGCACATGCCAGAATCCGGTCACCGACTCCTGTCCGGCGCTGACATAGGCGGCGGCCAGTTTTTCCCGCAACTGGGAGAAGAGTTCGGCTTCCATTGCCGCACCCTGATCGGTCAACCGCAATAATTTCTGGCGCCGGTCCAGCTGGCCGGTGCTGGTCACGACCAGATCCCGTTCGTGGAGTTCCTTGAGCACCCGGCCGAGCGACTGTTTGGTAATGGCCAAAAGCTTCAGCAATTCGCCGACCGTGAGATCCGGCTGGCGGGCAATGAAGTAGAGCGCGCGGTGATGGGCACGGCCCAGGCCCTGTTTTGCCAATTCCTGATCAATCGCGTTGGTCAGGCGAGTATAACCGAAATAGAGCAATTCGACGCCGCGCCGGATTTCATCTTCCCGGAGAAAGAGCGGCGAAGCGCCAGGCGAGGCAGAGGGGCGAGATATGTCAGCCATGTTGACGTATCTTGACATGCTGCTTTGGGGATTGCAAGATAAACTGAAATGGCCTCCCGTCCTTCCTGCGGAAGCCCAAACTTCACAGCGAGAGTGACCCGAAATGGTGGACGAAACCGGCCTAACCTTCACTACGGAACCCAATGCCAACCCGGTTGCACCCGCAGAGCGCGCGCAATTGCTGGCAAATCCCGGTTTTGGAAATTTGTTCACCGATCATATGGTGATGATTCGTTATACCGAAGGGCAGGGCTGGCATGATGCCAAGGTGCAGGCCCGGCAACCTATTCCGATGGATCCGGCCTCTTCGGTCCTGCATTATGCACAGGAAATATTCGAAGGCATGAAAGCCTATCGCCTCGCGGACGGCGACACCGCGCTGTTCCGACCGGATGAAAATGCCCGGCGCTTTCAGGCTTCGGCCCGGCGCATGGCGATGCCGGAGCTGCCACAGGAGCTGTTTCTGCAATCGGTCAAGGCGCTGGTTGATATTGATCGGGACTGGTTCCCGTCGGCAGAAGGCGGGTCGCTTTATTTGCGGCCGTTCATGTTTGCCAGCGAAGTGTTTCTCGGTGTCCGCCCCGCCAAGGAATATCTGTTCCTGGTGATTGCCTCGCCAGTGGGCGCTTATTTTAAAAAAGGCGCCTCAGCGGTCTCCATCTGGGTTTCGCAAGATTATAGCCGGGCGGCCCCGGGCGGGACCGGAGCCGCAAAATGCGGCGGGAATTATGCTGCCAGTCTGGTGGCTCAGGCCGAAGCCATTGCCGAAGATTGCGATCAGGTCGTGTTTCTGGACGCGGCCGAACAGCGCTGGGTGGAGGAACTTGGCGGCATGAACCTGTTTTTCGTCATGGATGACGGACGGTTGATCACGCCGCCGTTGACCGGAACGATTCTGCCGGGAATCACAAGGGAATCAATCATCAAGCTCGCACGCGAGGAGGGCCTTGAAGTCAGCGAAGAGCCCTATGCGATTGATCAATGGCGTGCCGATGCCGAAAGCGGGAAGCTGAGAGAAACATTTGCCTGTGGCACCGCCGCCGTTGTGACATCGGTCGGCACCGTCCGGTCCCGCGAAGGCGACTTCACGATCGGTAGCGGCGGTCCCGGACAGCTGACCGAAAAATTGCGGCAACGTCTGGTCGATATCCAGCGCGGGATTGCCGATGATCCGGACGGCTGGGTTCATCGCCTGTTTTAAAGGTCACCGAAGACCGGGTCGAACAAATCCAAATAAGGTTGCAACAGGCCCTTGCCCCTCGGGGGTAAGTTGGATATTAGGCGCGTTCGCTCGCTGATCAAGCGGTGCACTATTGGGGTGTCGCCAAGTGGTAAGGCAGCGGCTTTTGATGCCGCCATGCGCAGGTTCGAATCCTGCCACCCCAACCAAATTCCTTGCAATCTGAATGATGACCGGCCTTTGCCGACGCATGATCCGCTTTGGGAATGAATGGCGATTCATCCCGGTCGTTGCGGTCCGGCGCACGAAAAAGCCGGCGAGCGAACCCACCGGCTTGATGCGACCCTCGAGAACTGGTCCGTGACGATTTCAGTCCCGGTTTATCAGAAAATACTGTAGCTTTATGTAAAGGATTGTAAATTGCGTGCTGTTGTTCTGGTAAAGTCCGTAAAAATAGAGATAAACCATAGGGGGTGGGAAATTTAAGAGAGCGCAATCGAACTGGGATTCGATAACAGGCTCGCCGGGGAAGAGATATGCGTATAGCGATTGCGGATGATGATCACGAGATTGTCAACTTTCTGAAGACCATCGCGGAAGAGCAGGGC
This sequence comes from Parasphingorhabdus sp. W113, assembly GCF_055693205.1. Taxonomy (NCBI): domain Bacteria; kingdom Pseudomonadati; phylum Pseudomonadota; class Alphaproteobacteria; order Sphingomonadales; family Sphingorhabdaceae; genus Parasphingorhabdus; species Parasphingorhabdus sp. W113. Next base: position 519,361 of record NZ_CM146328.1, read on the forward strand.
CATGTCGTGGTCGGCTATTCTGATGGCAATGCGCTCACCAATGCGTTGCTGCGCGATACATTTGATCTTGTCATATTGGATTGGAACATGCCGGGCAAAACCGGAATCCAGATTCTCGAATGGATGGAAGATGCCGTTGATGACCGGCCGCCGGTGATGATGATGACCAGCCGCACCGCCAAGCAGGATATCAGCGACGCGCTGAACGCCGGGGCTGATGACTATATCACCAAGCCTGAAGACCCTGCTGTGATTGCCGCGCGGATCAACGCGATATTGCGGCGGAGCAGCGGTGCCACTGCGATGGAAACATCCGCGCAATATGGCGACTATCTGCTCGACCGGATCGACCAGAAAGTCCGCCACAAGGACAAGGAAATTTCGCTGACCGCCAAAGAGTTTGAACTGACTGATCTGATGTTCCGCAACCGTGACCGGACGCTGTCCCGTCGCTATATCATGGAGACGGTCTGGCGGACCAATGCGCATCTGGCGACCCGGACGCTCGACATGCACGTTTCGCGGGTGCGCTCTAAATTGTCCCTGACACCAGAGAATGGATTTCGGATTTTTACCGTATTCGGCTATGGTTATCGTCTGGAGTCACTTGGCAACGCGGGATAATGATGAGCTTACGTCTTACCGCAACTCGAATATTTCCGAAGCGCCGAACGCAGGCAGGCGCCGCCGTGCTGCTGTTGCTCGCATCTTTGATGCTGACACCGGCCCCGGTATCGGCGCAAGCCTCTGCGGGTCAGGAGCGGGTGAACTACACGTTCAAGCGTGGCGATACACTGATCGAACTGGCAACCAAATATCTCCGCAAACGCAGCGATTATCGCACCGTACAGCGGTTGAACCGGATCGCCAATCCGCGGTTCATTCCGGTCGGCAAAACCGTTGCCATTCCATTTCGGTTGCTGAAATTTCGTCCAAGCGCGGCGAATGTCAGTGCCTTTCGCGGCGGCGTGGCGATTGAGTCCGGCGGACGCACGATAACACCGGCACCGGGTCTGGAAGTTGCCGAGGGCAGTCGGTTGACCACCGCCGCTGGTGGATTTCTGACGCTCGAACTCGAAGATGGCTCCCGCCTGTCGATGCCGTCCAACAGCAAGATCCGGATCACCCGGCTGCGGCACATATTGCTGACCGACAGCATCGATTATGAACTGTCCGTGGAAAGCGGCCGGATGCGCTCGAAAGTCAGTCCGCTGGACCGCGATGCGGATCGCTATCGGGTGCGGACACCGGTGGCGGTTTCCGCTGTCCGGGGAACCGACTATCGCACGCGGGTAGATGCCGCGACTGGCACCGCGTTTTCGGAAACCGTTGAAGGGTTGGTCGATGTCGCTTCCGGCGCGACGATCACGGGCGCGACAGTGATTGCGGTGCCTGCCGGAACCGGAGTAGCCGCTAACACGACCGGAGATCTTGCCAAGGCCGATCTGTTAACCCCGCCGGTTCTGCTCGATCCGGCCAAGGTGCAATCGGAGGAGGCGCTCTCGTTCGCTATTGAACCCCGCGCCGCCGCGGTGGGGCACCGGGTTGTGATCTCAACCGATGCCGGCTTTGTTGATATTGTTGCCGAGCAGCAGGCTGATAATGTGTCACTGGTCTTGCCGGGCCTCGAAGACGGGCGCTATTTTGCCAAGGCGACAGCTTTTGATGGCGACGGTTTTGAAGGAATGCCCGCGACCTATGCGTTTAAGCGCCAGCTCAGCACCTTGAGCGGCAGTGCTGGTCAAGGGGATTTTGGATATCGTTTCAAATGGACCGGCCAGGGCAAGGGCCAGCGAGTCTATCGCTTCCAGCTGGTTCGCGGAGATCCGGCAAACTTGCCAACGGTCGATGAAACTGGCCTTACCGATACGGTCATCACCTTGTCCGATCTGCCCGATGGTGAATATTTCTGGAGGGTTGGCGTCACCCAATATTCCGACGATCCGTCCGACGCCGAGGTGTTCCAGAAATGGACCGACTTCGAAAAATTGACGGTTGCGGGCTAGACGCTCGAACGCATCGGGGGCAAAAGCGTCGGGTGTGGAGATCTGATAATCAATGAAACTGCGCCGCCGTCTGGGGATTGAGTGGGCCGGAGTTGCGTTTGTCGCATCGCTGGTTATCGCAGCGCTGATCTATTGGAACAGCCTCGCGAGCTTCGACAATCTGATTTATGATCAGCTTTCGGATCTTGATCGCCCGGAGGCGTCCGAAGACATCCTGATCGTCGCGATTGACGAAGACAGTCTGGCGGCTTTTGGCAAATGGCCATGGCAGCGCGATCGCCACGCGGTTTTGATGGACCGGCTGGCTGCCGCCCAGCCCGCCGCCATTGCCTTTGATATATTGCTGAGCGAGCCGGGAACTCCCGAGGAGGACAGCGCTTTGGCTGAGGCGGCGTCACGCAACGTCAATTTGTTTCTCCCGCTGCATTATGTATTTCCCGGTCGCGACGGTGCAGATTATGACGTGAAGGAGCCGATTGCCCCGTTTACGGCGGCAGCGAACGGGCTCGGTCACGTCAATCTGCTGTTCGATCGCGATGGCGTGGTGCGCCGCACCGCTTTGTGCTTCGGTAATAAAGCCACGGCGGCGACGACGGATGCCGGTGCGGATGCGAGCGCGGGCTGGCCGCATCTGATGGAACAGGTTTATCGCGCGGTCCAGGGCCAGCCATCGCCCGCTTTCACGAATCTGCGGGACTGCCAACAATCCTTGTTGATGCCTTATTCCCGACGGGGTGCGTTTTCCCAAATTTCTTATGCGGCCATCGTCAATGGGGAAGTGCCGAACGAATTGCTGCGTGGCCGGACGTTGCTGGTCGGTGCCACAGCCCAGGGGCTTGGTGACCAGCACCCGGTTCCGCTCGGTGACGGGGGAACGATGGCCGGTGTTGAAATCATGGCCAATATGCTCGACCGAATGAAGACCGACAATTTTATCACGCCAGTCAGCAAGGGGCTGTTGATGGTTCTGTCGCTGATTCCGGTCTGGATATTGTTGATTGGATTCTGGCGCTGGCGTCCGCGCACGACAATTCTGATGTCCTTCGCGTTGATTATTGCGCTGTGTCTCGCCAGCGCCTTGTTGCTGTTGTTCAACATCTGGTTTGCGCCGGGAGCTGCGCTGGTTGGTCTGGCGCTGGTCTATCCGGTGTGGGGCTGGCGCCGGTTGCAGGCAACCAGCGATTTCATGGATGAAGAACTGAAAGACTACCGATCCGAAGCGCCGGATATTCCGGTCCTGCGGACGCCCTTGGGACCGGTGGATGTGGTGACCGAACAGGCTGAGGAACTGGCCCATGCGATCACCCATATGCGCGATTTGCGGCGATTCATTTCCGACGCCTTGATCAATTTGCCGGATCCGATGTTCATCACCGGTCTTGATGGCAAGGTCAAATTTGTCAACAAGCTGGCGCAGACCGGGGTGGAGGACGGGGTGCAGGATCTGGTGCTGGATGACATGCTCAACCGATTTGTATCACCGGCAGATATTGGGGATGTGAAGGACTATCTGGCGCTTGCGATGCAGGACCGGGAGCATGACTATGTCGACTTCACGTCGCTGAAGGGCGAAATATTTGCCATGCGGCGGGCGCGGATATTGTCCGATGACGGTGAACTGCGCGGGCATATCCATTATCTGGCCGACATTACCGTGGTCGCCAATGCGGCCGAGGAACGGGAAGAAGTGCTGCAGCTTCTGTCACACGATATGCGCGCGCCGCAAGCCGCGATCCTCGCGTTGCTCAATGGCGAAAGCCAGACTGATGCCACCCAGCGCATCGAAGGCCATGCGCGCCGAACGCTGGCCCTGGCCGACAATTTCGTCGGGCTTGCACGGATCAAATCCAGCGAGTTTTCCGGCGAAGATATCTTGCTGTCCGAGCTGGTTATCGAAGCGAATGACAGCCTTTGGCCGCTCGCTAATATGCGTGGAATCGCGGCGATGGTCGACGATCAGTCGGAGGGGGCGTTCGTTGTTGGCGAACCGTCCAGCCTCTACCGTTCGTTCGTGAACCTGATCGACAATGCGATCAAGTACAGCCCGGACAATGGCAAGATCGCGATCACCCTGCGCCAGATCAGCATTGACCAGCTCCCGTTCGTGTCCGTGTCGATTCTGGATCAGGGCAAGGGGATTGCACCAGATTTGCTCGACCATCTATTTGACCGCTTTGTCAGTGATGACAGCGCCGCCAAAGGCAATGTTAAAGGCGCGGGGCTGGGCTTGAATTTTGTGTCGGCGGTGATCGAACGGCATGGCGGTTCGGTCAGCGCCGAAAATGTTCGTGCAGGGGGCGCGTGTTTTACCGTCTTGTTGCCGCTGGCGCCGGATATTCCTGATATTATGTAGCGGCTATTCGATACCGGCGCGGGTTTGCGTCTCGACGCCGACGGGCTGGGGTTCTGCTCCCAGATTTTTGAGCGCACCATTCACGAGAAATGGCAGGGATTGCGCCACGCTGCCTTTGCAGTGATATTCCGCTGCCTGTCCGGAATAGAGCAATTTGCCGCTGGCGGCATCGGTCATCGAAATCGACAAACGATGTTCGCGGTCCTTGCAGGACTGCAGTAGTTTTTGCTCCTTGGCCACGGCGACAGGCCGTTGCGCCTGGTCATCGCCGACCGTGATCGCAATGTCAGCCGGCCGGTCCGCCAAGGCGATATGCAGCAATATCCCGGCATTCTCGACCATCACAAACTGTTTGTCTGCCAGTGCCTTCGTAACCGCGGTCCGGGCCAACAGATAATCGGCATTGACCTGTTCGGGCTGCTCGGCAAAGCGATATTGCTTCTGGGTTGGCAGCAACTCATTGGCCCTGGTCTCGATCCGGGTTTCAATCGGACCCGCACAACCGGTCAACAGCGCCAGGGCGGAAAAGAAGCTAATCGCGGTTCGAGACATGCGGTTCCCTTGGAAATCACCGCTATAATAGCGCAATTTTTACACTTGTCACCAACCGCGCGTGCCGCTTAGCGGGTTAGCGCATAATAGATCACGTACAGCCACGACAAAAAGCCGTGAATAATCGCCCAGATGATCGACTTGTGGGTGGTGAAGCTGATGACAATCGCCAGGGCGCTGCCAAAGCCGACGCCATTGCGGACAATCTCTTTGCGGACGTAGGTGGCCCCGCGGCTCATCGGCGATTCTCCTGCTGCATAATCTTCCGGCCGCATCCGTTCGGGCTTGATCTTGTCGGCCATGGTCAGGCCGCCTCTCGCGCGCGGTCGGTCAATTCCTGATTGAGCATTTCGGCAAGCAGGAATGCCAGTTCCAGCGACTGGGCGGCGTTGAGACGCGGATCGCAATGGGTGTGATAGCGATCGCCAAGCGCTTCATCGGTAATCGCGACGGCGCCGCCGGTACACTCGGTGACATTCTGACCGGTCATTTCGCAATGGATACCGCCAGCAAAAGTGCCCTCGGCGCGATGGACAGCGAAAAAGCCGCGCACTTCGGCAAGGATCCGTTCAAATGGCCGGGTCTTGTATCCGCTATCGGCCTTGATGACGTTGCCGTGCATCGGATCGCACGACCAGATCACCGGATGGCCCTCCTGTTTGACCGCGCGAACCAGCGGCGCCAGGCCGCTTTCGACCTTGTCGTGGCCAAAGCGAGAGATCAATGTGATCCGACCCTCTTCCCGCCCCGGGTTCAGCGTGTCGAGCATTTTCAGCAGGTCATCCGGTTTGAGTGAAGGACCGCATTTCATACCAATCGGGTTGCCAATACCGCGAAGGAACTCGACATGGGCCGAGCCTTCAAAGCGCGTCCGATCGCCAATCCACAGGAAATGCGCGCTGGTGTCATACCAGTCGCCGGTCAGACTGTCCTGCCGGGTCAGCGCTTCCTCATAGGGCAACAGCAAAGCTTCGTGGCTGGTGTAAAAAGACGTCGCCTTCAATTGCGGCACCGTGTCGGGGTTGATCCCGCAGGCTTCCATGAAGGACAGCGCTTCACCAATTCGGTCGGCCATTTCTTCGAATTTTTTCGCCCACGGGCTGCGCGACATGAAGTCATGGGTCCAACCGTGAACCTGCTGGAGATTCGCATAACCACCGGTTGAAAAGGCGCGCAGCAAATTGAGGGTTGCGGCTGCCTGATTATACGCACGGATCATGCGGTCGGGATCGGGTTCCCGGCGATCCGCTTCAAATTCGATTCCGTTGATAATGTCGCCGCGATAGCTTGGCATTTCCACGCCATTCTGGGTTTCCGTTGGAGCCGAGCGGGGCTTGGCAAACTGGCCCGCCATCCGGCCCAGTTTGACGATCGGCATTTTCGACGCATAGGTCAGCACCACCGCCATTTGCAGAATGACCCGGAACGTGTCGCGGATATTATTGGGATGAAATTCCGCAAAGCTTTCGGCGCAATCGCCGCCTTGCAACAGAAACGCCTTGCCCTTGGCGACTTCGGCGAGATCGGCTTTCAGGCTGCGCGCTTCGCCAGCAAAGACGAGCGGTGGATAGCTCCCCAGCAACGCCTCGGTCTCGGCGAGTTTTTGCGCGTTGGGATAGTCGGGCATTTGCAGCCCTTCGTGGTTTCTCCAGCCGTTTGGCGTCCAGTTCGTCGCCATATCTTTGCTCCAGTCTCTTCATTTTGAAATCGGAAGGCTTTAGGCGCGTTTCAAGGGGGAAGGCAAGCAAAAGCGGGCTTTGGTTGCGCTGGAAACCAACGCATTGCCGCTAGCTTCCCGGTTCGGCCTTCCAGGTTCCCGCGTCGCGATATTCCGGTTTGATCTGACTGACGCCCGGTAACTTCTGGCCCGCAAAGGCTTTTTCGCCGCCTTTCTGAGCGGCTTCCTTACTGTAGCGCGGGGCCTGATAGGCTTTGGGCGTACCAAGCGAGACGGGTGGCACCGGGCGGCTGTGACGGCGGGCCGTATCGGCTGCCATTGCTGCGGCCTTTTCGGATTTGGCGGCTTCCGCCTCGGCTTTCTTGCGGCCAGCCTCATAGGCTTTTTCCAGCGCAATCGGATCCAGCGTGGAAGCTGGCATGCTGTCATATTTGCGCGGTTTCGGTGCCGGGAGCGGTTCGCCGCCGCGATAGCGCTGGCTGAAGGCGCTGGACCGGCCTGCGCTGCCTTTCCAGCTGTAGAAACGGTGGGCGCCGATCGTCCCCAGGAAACGCAGGCTAGGGGCCCAATAGGGATAGATCTCGGTGGTATGATAGTGAGTCGCGGTGCCGACCGGAGATTCGATCTGGCCGGACAAGGCGGCGGCGGCGACCTTGGCTGCCCGGTTCCAGTGAAATTTTGACGGCGAACGGCGGAGCGAGCCATCGCACGTATAGGAGAACTGGCAGCCAGTGCGCCGTTCGCTGCCTTGAAAAATCACGCCGCAGACGGTGCCGGGATAGCTTGGGTGGCGTACCCGGTTGAGAACAACCTGGGCAACCGCCCGTTGACCCGCGTCCGGTTCGAGTCCGGCTTCATAATAAATCGCCGAGGTCAGACATTGCTGGGCCCGGTTATTGTCAATCAAAGATGCCTTGAAGGCCACCGGACGAATATAGTTGGCGGACACGGATGCCGTTCCATCCGGACTGAGCGGATCAGCGAGACCGCCTGCCAGATCGCCATCGCCCAGCTCGGCGAGCGGATCAATCGCCAGTTCACTGTAATTCTGAGGAATGGCATAGCCCGGATCGATGAAATAAAAGGCCGACCCGGCAAAATTTTCTTCCGGACGTTCCACCGCCTGCAGACTGGTATCGCTGGGAGTGAAGGGCTGCGCCTCGACGCTGGCCTTGGGCAAGGTGGCGGGTACCAGCAGGAGACAGACCAGCAGCACCGAAAGCAGAACCCGCTCGCGTATCGTAAGGGCATACCAGCGTCGCTGAGTCTGCTGTGGCGGGAGACTGCGAGATTGCGGGAGCGTCGCTGCGCGTGCCGCTGTGGTGGCGGGTTTGGCCGGAGCAGGAGGAGCTTGCGGCGCAGCAACCGGGTCAGGAGCGGCCGGCGCGACATAGCCCGCTGGTCCGGCAAGGGCCGGACGGTCACCGCCGAGAGGCGGCACATAGGGAGGGGGTACGCGCAATTTCTTACCTGTCGTGCCTTACATCATCCAAAACGGCTCATAAGCCTGAAATATATAGGTATTTCGTCCGTTTTCGGTCCCAAACTTCGGGCTGTTCCAACTTGGGACGATGACCCATGCGCGGTTAAATGGTTAACGCAGGAATTCTGCCTGTGCAGTCGTTCTAACCGAAAAGGGTTAAGGGAATGCGTGGCGCTGCCCGTTGCGGTTTTGAGGTTATAGCGGCCCCATGCGGTCCTCCGAATCACCCGCTGGGCGATTCAGCCCGACGGGGTGATCGCCTGAAGCCGTTCCTGAACGGTCACGAGATGGCGCGCCAAGGCAAAGGCGGCGATACCGAAAATCACGCCGCCAATGGCTGGACCGATGACGATTCCTTCCAGTCCGTAAAGCGCTTCCCCCGCCCACAGAAACGGCAGAGTACCGACCGTGTTGCGCAGCCAGTTTGAGGCAGTCGACCAGGAAGGGCGTTCCAGATTGTTGCAGGCAGCATTGGCAATGAACAGCATGCCATTGAAGAAAAACAACGGTGTCAGGACCAGCGCGAACAGCCAGAAGACGTCGCGACCCTGGCCGGTCAGATTGAACAGATTGCTGATCGGCGCGCTGAGCAGGACCAGCACCGGCCACACGAGCACCGTGTAGCCAAAGGCAAAAAGAGTCGCCTGTTTGATCGTCAACCGGATCCGGTCAAACTGGTGCGCGCCGAAATTCTGGCCGATTATCGGCCCAACCGCACCGGACAGCGAAAAAAGCAGACAGAACGCAACCGGCACCACACGGCCAATTACGGCAAAACCGGCGATCACCTCGTCCGGATAGTCGGCAATGAACCGATAGGAGATAAATCCGCCCACCGGCGTGGCCACATTTGTCAATATAGCGGGAATCAAGATCGCGGTGACCGGTTTGAGGTCGGTCTGGAACAGAGTCATGGAAAATCGCTCGAATCCACCATAATGCCGCATGATCGGTACGATTGCGACCACTGCGGACACGATCGCCGCACAGGATGTTGCCAGGGCTGCACCCTGGATACCCATGTCGAGACCGAAGATGAAAATCGGATCGAGTATGGCATTGACGATGCCCATGCTGAGCGTGACCGTCATCGCGCGCCGGGCGGCACCATGAGCGCGCAAGAAGCCGGAGCATACCATCGCCGCAACACTGAACGGCATGAACGGGGCGACGATGCGGATATAGCTGGTTGCAGCCTCTTGGGCCGGGCCATCAGCCCCGGCAAGCGCCAGAATTTGGGGCGAAAAAACGAAGAACAGGATAGCCAGCGGGATCATGATCATCATTGCCAAGACCAGGATATTGGTCAGATAGCGGCGCGCATAAGCCGCATCACCTTGCCCGATCTTGCGCGCTGCCAGAGCGCTGGCGGCAATCATCAATCCGATATTGAACGCGGTTCCGAAAAACAAAATCGTGGCTGCGAATCCCATGGCTGCGGTCAGCGCGTTGTCACCGAGTTGCGCGATGTAGAGCAGGTCGACAAAATCAACAATGAACATGGTGAGCAGACCGACACTCGCGGTCAGAGTCATCACCGTGACATGTTTGATTGGACTGCCGGTAAGAAACAAGGCGGGTTGCTGAGCGATATTATCTATCCTGAAAATAGAGGAAGTTGGCCGGAATTCGGAATTATCGAGCCACAAAACGCCCTATAGCGTTTTGCCATTTGGTCAAATCCTCTCTATGCGTGAAAGGCTTTTTGGGGAGCGATAAACATGAGTCTGCGCTTTTGGGTTGCGCTGTTTTCGGCGATTCTGGTCTCAGCCTGTTCGGTGGCCACTGAAGATGGTCAGGGCGAGCAAGAAGAACAAGGATATTTCGAACGCAAGAATCTTGCGCCGAACCCGGCCGACAATCAGCAATCTCCGCGTCGTGCGGAGCATGCCTATGCGCGGATCGCGCTCGATTGTATCAATCGCCAATATCCAAACAAAATCAGCCATGTCCTCGGCAGCGCCAATGATGTCCGTGAGCCGGTGCAGCTGACCCCGGTCTTTTACGGCTGTTTCGACTGGCACAGCGCCGTGCACGGGCACTGGCTGCTGACCCGGCTGTGGGGGCAGGGCACGGTTCCCGATATGGAAGCGGAAATTGCGGCCGCCCTTGATGCCAATTTCACCGAAGCCAAGATTGCAGGCGAGGTGACCTATTTCAATCGTGACGATCGCGCCTCCTTTGAACGTCCCTATGGCATTGCCTGGTTCCTGCAACTGACCGCAGAGCTCCGCGAAGTCGCAGAACGCGGTGGTGAAAAAGGGGAGCAGGCAAAAATCTGGCTGGATCGTCTGCTGCCGCTGGAAGCGATCATCGTGGACCGGATAGAATCCTGGGTACCCAAACTGGCCTATCCCATTCGCCTCGGCACGCACAACCAGTCCGCGTTCGCTTTTGGCCTGTTCCTCGACTGGGCAGACGCCAGCGGTGATGCCGGGATGACCGACCTGATTTCCGCCAAGGCGCTGGATTTCCATCGCGACGACACCAATTGCCCGATTGGCTATGAACCGTCGGGCGAGGATTTCCTGTCGCCCTGTCTGATGGAAGCCGACCTGATGCGGCGGGTCCTGGCACCGGCAGAATTCGCCCAATGGCTGACCGCCTTCCTGCCAGATATTCCCACCGATGGCGGCAGCGAATGGCTGGCAATTGGCGTGGTCAATGATCCTACCGATGGCAAGCTGGTGCATCTGGATGGTGTGAATCTCTCTCGGGCCTGGGCCCTGGAAGGCATTGCGACCGCGCTGCCGGCCAATGACGCCCGCAAGGCGGCGCTGTTGGCCGCGGCAAAGACCCATGGCGAGGCTGGCGAGGCATCGGTGCGGACACCGCATTATTCGGGGAGCCACTGGCTGGCCAGTTTCGCAACCTACTGGCGGACCGAACGCGGATTTGACCGGGCCAGAGCGGGGCGGTCGTCTGATATTGGGGCGACTGACGGTGCAGACGCAGGTGCAACCTCTGCACCTGTACCATCGGAGCCGGCGCAGGAATAGGAAATGGCGACGCATCCACTCCCCTTGTCTGACAATCTGTCACCGCGGGTTTCGCAATTTTGGCAGCGGATTTTTCCCACCAATATCGATCTCGCCATGAAGAGCATTTTCGGTGTTTGGGTTGCCTTCTTCATCGTCAATGCTGCGCGATCGATTCTGTGGGGCGCGCCGCATTCCGGCCATCATAGCGTGGATTATTTGCTGACCGCACTGATTTCGGTAACCGCGACCTGGGCGCTCTATCGTTTGTTGATCAAGAGCGGTGGACGAACCGCTTTGTCGGTGCTGATCCTGACCATCCCGACCGTATTGCTTGCACTGGGAATCACACTCGTCACCGACATCATTCTGGGCTATCCCAATCCGTTGCTGGATAGCGTCCCGCCCGATGACACAACCGCCTTGCATCTGTCCTATGCCCATTTCTTCGATACCGCCTTTATCAACTATCTGGCGCTGGTTGGTTGGGGCGGGATCTATCTCGCACTGGCGAATAACCGGCGCACACAGGCGGCCATGTTGCACAGCAGAAATCTCGAAATCGTAACGCGCGAAAGCGAATTGCGGGCGCTCCGCTACCAGCTGAACCCCCATTTCGTCTTCAACGCCCTAAATTCGGTGAGCAGCCTGATCATCGATGAAAAAAACCGGCAGGCCGAGCATCTTGTCGATGGTCTTGCGGACTATATGCGCGCGGTGTTGCATGACGAAGATGGCGATATGATCACCGTCTCAGAAGAAATTGCCCAACAGGTGCGCTATCTGGAGATCGAACAGGTCCGCTTTCCCGACCGCCTGCAATTTGACGTGCAGATCGACGTGGCGGTGCAGGACTGGAAAATCCCCGCTTTGATCATCCAGCCGCTGATTGAAAATGCCATCAAACATGGTGTGTCCAAATCCTCCGCTCCGGTCCGGATCATTGTCAAGGCGCAGGAAGACGCAGGGCGTCTCAAGCTCACCATAGCCAATGATGGTGCAATGGATCTCGAGATCGATCCGCTTCCAGGCACCGGCACCGGCTTGTGCAATATTCGCGAACGGCTGGCAGTGATCTATGGCCCAGCGGCAATTCTGCTGACCGGCAATGACGGCGAAGGCATGGTGGTGGCGACCATTATCTTGCCTGATGAGCATCAGATTTTCCACGATTTCTGATCATGGTGCAGGACGCGTCCTTTCATGTCCTGATTGTTGACGATGAACCGCTGGCGCGCCGGCGGATTGAATCGCTCTGTGAACGGATCACCCATGTCGACCGGATTGACATTGCCCAGGGCGGGCAGGAAGCGATCGAACTGATCGCAACACAAGCTCCGGAAATCGTCCTGCTCGACGTTGATATGCCGGATATATCCGGCATGGACGTTGCCGAACATTGTCGCGGATTACCAAAGGAACCGGCCATTATCTTTACCACCGCGCATAGCAGATATGCCGTCGAAGCCTTTCGCTATGACGCGGCCGACTATCTGTTGAAACCGGTAAAGGAGGTTCAGCTGAAGGAAGCGTTCGGACGGGTGCGTCAAAAACGCCAAGGGCCGGCGCTGGAACCGGATCACGAGATCGAACGGACGCTGTGGGTGCAGGATCGCACCGGTGCCTTGCAAGTCCGCTGTACCGATATCGAATGGATCACTGCCGACCGCGATTATATGCGTCTGTGCCTCACCGATCGCAGCTATCTGGTCCACGAGTCCATGCAATCTCTTATTCAACGCCTGCCAGACGGCATTTTTCTGCGTATCCATCGCTCCACGATCATTCGCAAAAATTTCGTCGAAGCGGTCCGCAGGACCGGACGGCGCCATTTTGTGGTGCTGAAAAACGGTCAGGATCTGACGATCGGGCCCAGCTATCTCGCAGCGGTCAACCGCTTCTGGAACGGTTAGGCAGGCGGTTCGGGTTTGTCTGAGACGGTTACCGAATAACGCGGTGCCGGCGCTGGCTGCAAATGGCCACCGACATCGACAAAGGTTTCGCGGGCGCGATTATGAGGATGTTCTTTCGCCTCGGCCAGCGACAGGACCGGCGCGAAACAGATGTCCGTGCCTTCCATCAGGGCGCACCATTCATCGCGGCTTTTGGACAGGAACAAGGCGGTGAGCTTGTCCTTCAGCGCACCCCAGGCCTGCGGATTCATCTGCGCATCAAAATCCGGATCGTCGGCGAGACCGGCGACTTGCCGTAACTGCGCGTAAAACTGTGGTTCAATCGAGCCGATTGAAATATATTTGCCATCAGCGGTCTCGTAACTGTCATAGAAATGCGCACCGGTATCGAGCAGATTGACACCGCGTTCATCGCGCCATTGGCCAATATTGTGGAAATCGAAAATCATCGCCATCAGCGCAGCGGAACCATCGGTCATCGCACAATCGACAACCTGACCCGCCCCCCGGTCTTGGCATGGAGCAGCGCGGATACCATGCCCAATGCCAGCATCATCCCGCCGCCGCCAAAATCGCCAACCATGTTGATCGGCGGTGTCGGCTTGGCGCCTTCTCGGCCAAAAGCGTGCAGTGCGCCTGAAATTGATATGTAGTTGATGTCGTGGCCGGCGGCATGGGCGAGCGGTCCGGTTTGGCCCCAACCGGTCATCCGGCCATAAACCAGTTTGGGATTGTCGTCGAGCAGGACATCCGGTCCGAGCCCGAGGCGTTCCATGACGCCAGGCCGAAAGCCCTCGATCAGACCGTCAGATTGTTTGACGGCCGCGCGCGCTTCGGCGATTCCGGCTTCGGACTTGAGATCAACTTCGACCAATTTGCGGGAGCGTGACAGGGCCAGACGCCCATCCGGTGCTCCACCCGGGCGATGCAGGACGGTGACTTCAGCGCCTTGGTCGGCGAGCATCATGCCGCAAAAGGGGCCGGGGCCAATTCCCGCAAATTCAACGATTTTGATACCCGCTAGTGGTCCGGCCATGTCCTGCTCTCCATTTAATCAGATGATTAAACGGTCCTATTGAGCCTCTGGATTCTAATCAAGCAGATTTGTCGGCTGGTTTCAGCGCGGGCGTTGTCCGTGTGCCAGCGGATGTTGTTTGGCGCTATGCTGTTTGAGATAGCGCGGCAGCTCGACTTTCGACTGACCCACCGGCTTGCGGGCCAGTTTGGGGTCGATTTCATGATCAAATGCAACGCCGAAACGACCCTGAGCCACCCAGGCGACAAATCCTGTAACACGACCGATATTGCGCAGTTCGAGTTCCACTTTGTCACCGCGTTTGGCAATAACTGGGGCTTCGGCCATCAGGCCGCCGGAGGAAAGATTGCAGAATCCGCACTTCGCCGCAGTCATCGCCGTTGACGAACCGCAAGCTGGCTTTGAGGAAAAGACTATCGCGGTCGTCTTCCCGTTTGGGTTGACCGCTGGTCATCCCGTTATTGCCCAAATGTTCGTCATATGGCTCTCGCATAAGCTTCCCGCAATCATCCAAAATCGATGTCGAGCGCTATTATTAGGACAGCAATGGTGGAAGATTGGTTAATATGCCGATGAATTTTGTTCACCGCGAAGATGGCAGTTTTTATGGGAAAATCGCGTATTTACTGGTCGCGCGAGATTTTTTCATTCCGTTCGTGCGCTTCTTGCGCTTCCACGCTCATCGTGGCGATTGGTCGGGCCTGCAACCGTTCGAGCGAAATCGGCTCTCCGGTTACCTGGCAATAGCCATATTCGCCTTCGTCCAACCGCCGCAGGGCCGCGTCGATTTTCGCGGTCAATTTGCGCTGCCGGTCGCGCGTCCGCAATTCCAGGCCCCAGTCTGTTTCGCTGGATGCACGATCATTGAGATCGGCTTCCTGAATCGGGCCTTCCTGCAAATGGGCCAGAGTTTCCTTGGATTCATCGACAATGTCATGTTTCCAGTTTTCCAGAAGCATCCGGAAATAGGCTTGCTGACGGTCGTTCATAAACTCTTCGTCATCACTGGGCTTATAATCGGGATCCAGCTCAATTTTGGCGGGACCGTCTTTCGAACGGCGATCAGATGACGAATTATTCTTTGCTGTGGATGCCAATTTACTCTCCAACATCTGCCCCCAACCCGATTCCGAGTTGGCGTAAAAACGGCTACTGAGCGCGCCTATAAACAGCGTGATGATCAGAGACAAGGATCAATATGCGGAAGTCCGATAATTTATCGACCAGACCGTTTGTCGGGTCATCGGGACCATCCCATAGGCGCCGTTCTCCCATGGGGGCCGTGCGGTGCAAGCGATTAGAAAAGTCAGATAATTCAGCATCTAATCGAAAGAAGGCACTGAAGAATAGTGTCAATTCGGGACATTAACTGTGCTTGGAGACATGTTGTCCGCCAATTTTCCGATTTTCATCCTCCAAACAAGGTTAACGCAATTGTGATTAACTTTTTATTCTGCGCTTTTGGTCCATGTCGGAACCGGAAATGGGGTTTTGCCGTCAAAGGCAGGGTCCAAAACCGGGCCCAAGCGGAAGAGAGTGAAAATTATGTCGGTAAGAATGGCTTTAGCAAAATTATGCGCCTGCACATGCGGCGGGGCATTGATTGGCGGCGGCGCGGTGCACGTTTCAGAAGCACCAGCAGCGCCCTATGTCAAAAAGGTCGACAAGAAAAAAATCCGTGGCCGCGTATTGAAGCGCGGTGAGTCGGCCCGCAAGGTGAAGCGGACGCGGCGGGTGGTAACAACCAAAACCGTAACCGCATGTGCACCGAGCGTCGTAACGATTGCTCAGGCACCGGCCCAACCGATTCCATTGCCGGCTCCGGCCTATATCCCGGCGCCTGTGCCTGAAATCCCCGTTCTGGAAAGCGGCGGCGGATCGGTTCCTGTCGTGATCGGCGGCAGCGGCGGCTTTGGTGGCGGTGGCGGCTTCGGCGGCGGATTCTTTGGCGGCTTCTTCGGCGGCGGCGGGGGATCCGGCGGCGGTTCGATCGTCATTTCGTCCACCAGCAGCGGCGGCTCGACCAGCACCTCATCGGGCGGTAGCTCGACCAGTGGCGGCTCGACCAGCACATCAACCGGTGGCTTTTCCAGCACGGGCGGTTCAACCAGTACGTCAACCGGCGGCCTGTCCACGACCTCGACCGGCGGTTCGACCAGTACGTCTTCGGGTAGCATCAGTACCTCAACCGGTGGCGTAAGCACATCGACCGGGGGTGTCAGCACCTCAACCGGCGGCGTCAGCACCTCTACCGGTGGTGTCAGCACGTCAACCGGCGGCGTGAGCACGTCGACCGGTGGCAGCAGTTCGTCAAGCTCCTCGAGTTCATCAAGCAGCTCATCAAGTTCGTCCAGTTCTTCAGGATCGAGCGGCAACACGTCCAGCGGCAATACCTCGAGCGGCCATCCCGGTGGTTCATCGGGCAATACCAGCACTGGTAGCAGCGGGTCTTCGGGCAGCAGTGGCTCGTCGGGCAGCAGCGGATCCTCCGGCAGTTCCGGATCATCCGGTAGCTCCTCGAGCAGCTCCAGCTCTTCCTCCAGCGGCAGCTCCTCGAGCAGCGGCGGGTCCAACGGCAGCAGCGGTTCGACCGGCAGCACCGGATCCTCCGGCAGTTCGGGTTCGTCTGGCAGCTCCGGTTCTTCGGGCAGCAGCAGTTCTTCCAGCGGTTCCTCGAGCAGCTCAAGTTCGTCATCCGGCGGCAGTTCGTCGAGCAGCGGCGGATCCAATGGCAGCTCCGGCTCTTCGGGAAGCAGCGGTTCGAGCTCTTCCAGCTCATCTTCTTCGGGATCGTCAAGCTCCACCTCATCCGGCGCAACCGGAGGATCATCGAGCTTTGGTAGCACCGGTTCTTCGGGCAGCAGCAGCTCTTCGAGCAGTTCGAGTTCCAGCTCCAGTTCGTCGAGCAGCGGCGGATCGACAGGCGGTTCAACCGGCGGGACACCGGTTCCGGCTCCACCCGTCCTGCTTCTGTTCGGTGCAGCCGCAGCGGCCTTGTTCGCGCGCAGCCGCAAAGCGAAAAAAGCCGCTCAGGCGTAATCCGCGCAAAGCAAAAGAAATCACAAAGCGGCCGGGGCAACCTGGCCGCTTTTTTGTGGGCTGACGATGCGTTCAACCGCTATTGGGGGGTTGAATGACGGCGACGCGCTCGGCATAGGCTTTGGCCATGCACGATCTAAAAACAATTCGCGAAAATCCGGCAGAATTTGATGCCGCACTGGGCCGCCGCGGAGTGGAACCGGTGGCGCAGACCATCATTGCGCTCGATGAAGAGAATCGCAAGATTGCGACGGCTCTGCAGGAAGGCCAGGCGCGCCGCAACGAGGCGTCCAAGGCAATCGGCAAGGCCAAGGGGCAGGGCGACGAAACCACCGCTCAGGCGTTGATGGCCGAGGTTTCGGAGCTCAAGGCGAGCCTTCCGGCGCTGGAAGAGCAGGGACGCGAAATTGCTGGAAAATTGCGCGATACGCTCGCGGCGCTGCCCAATTTGCCGGCCGCCGACGTGCCCGATGGCGCGGATGAAGAGGATAATGTCGAGATTGATCGCTGGGGCACGCCGCGCAGTTTCGATTTCGCGCCGCGCGAACATAGCGATATCGGTCCGGCGCTGGGACTGGATTTTGAAACGGCGGCCACAATGTCGGGTGCCCGTTTCGCCTTTCTGCGCGGACAGATGGCGCGGCTGCAACGTGCGATTGGGCAATATATGCTTGATCAGCAGACCATGGAAAACGGCTTTCAGGAATGCGCGCCACCGGTGCTGGTGCGCGACGAGGCAATGTTCGGTACCGGTCAGCTGCCCAAATTTTCCGAGGATTCGTTCCAGACCACCGAAGGTCACTGGCTGATCCCGACCGCAGAAGTCAGCCTGACCAACAGCGTCAACGGACAGATATTGAACGGAGCGCAGTTGCCGATCCGGCTGACGGCACTGACCCCTTGTTTCCGCAGCGAGGCGGGTTCCGCCGGCAAGGACACCAAAGGCCTGATCCGCCAGCATCAGTTTGAAAAAGTCGAGATGGTGGCGATTGTCCATCCTGATCACAGCGACACGGAACATGTGCGGATGACGGAAGCCGCGGAATCTATCTTGCGGGCGCTGGAATTGCCCTATCGCAAGATGCTGCTCTGCACTGGCGACATGGGTGCTACAGCGCGCAAGACCTATGATCTGGAAGTCTGGTTGCCGGGTCAGGACACCTATCGCGAAATTTCCAGCATCTCGACCTGTGGCGACTATCAGGCGCGGCGGATGAACGCGCGTTACCGCCCGGAAGGCGAGACCAAGGGCACGCAATTTGTCCATACGCTCAACGGTTCGGGTCTGGCGGTGGGCCGGACGCTGGTGGCGATTCTGGAAAATTATCAGCAGGAAGACGGTAGTGTCACGATTCCGGACGCGTTAAAGTCTTATATGGGCGGGATCGAAAAACTGGAGCCTGCAAGCTGATGCGCATATTGCTGACCAATGATGATGGTTTCGACGCCCCGGGGATGAAAGTCCTGCTCGACATTGCGCAGCATTTTTCCAACGATATCTGGATTGTCGCTCCCTCGGATGAAAATTCGGGCGCGGGACATTCATTGACCCTGACCCGTCCGCTGCGGATTCGTCAGCGCGGCGACCAGCAATATTCGGTTGATGGCACACCCACCGACAGTGTGATGCTGGCTGTGGCCAAGATCATGAAAGGCGGTCCGCCGGATCTCATCCTCTCGGGCGTCAATCGCGGCGCCAATCTGGGTGAAGATGTGACCTATTCCGGCACCGTCTCGGCGGCGATGGAAGGCGCGTTGGCTGGCATTCCGTCGATTGCACTGAGTCAGGCCTATCCGCGCGGCGACATGGGCAATGATGTCCCGTTTGATGCCGCCCTGAAATGGGGGGAACGGGTCCTCCGTCCGCTGATCAAGCAAAGCATGGATCATCGGACATTGATCAATATTAACTTTCCGGCCCTGCCGGCCAATGATGTCAAAGGCGTCCGCGTGGTGTCTCAAGGCATCCGCGACTACGGGCGGCTCCAGATCGTGACCAACCGCGATCCGCGCGGCTTTGAATATCACTGGTTCGGCCTTGGTCCGATGGTCGAAACACCGGCGCACAGCACGGATCTGGAAGCGATTGAAGACGGTTTCGTGTCGATCACGCCGTTGCATCTTGACCTGACGCACTATGAATCGATGGACAAGCTAACCGCGCTATATGGGGAATAGCTACCCCGGGGCTAAGGCCGTTTTACCGCACAAACAAACCAGAATGGACGAGATTTTACGCTGCGCTTCGCTGTTGTGCGACGGCGGGGCTGGCAACCGGTCAAATTGCTGCTAGACAAATGAAGCTCTCAGTGGGGTGGGAGTGCAGTAAACGGGGCCACTATGCGTAACATTGCTATTTTCTGTCTGGTGCTTTGCGTGTCTGCCTGCATTCCGCCGGGGCGCGATTATAGCTGGCCGCAAACGGCGCCGGTTGCTGATGAACCACCGGTTCTGGCGACGGATTCTTCTGTTTTCAGTCAGTCCCCCGAAGAGGCGCCGCCGTCCACCTGGCAGGCGCGGCCGGTTGCCGCCAATGCGGAAAGCGTGGCCGGACAGACCTATGTCGTGCAGCCCGGCGACAGCCTGCGCGGCATTGCCAATAAAACCGGCGCTGGATCGCAGATCATCGCCGCACAAAACGGGCTCGAGGCTCCTTATGTCATTCAACCCGGTCAGGAGTTGATCATTACCGGTGGGCGCTATCATGCCGTGCAAAATGGTGAAACCGGCATTGCTATCGCGCGCGCCTATGGTGCGCCATGGCGTGAAGTGGTGGCGCTGAACGGGCTCGAGGATCCGTATATCTTGCGGGTTGGGCAGAAACTGCTGTTGCCGGCTGCGGCGGCGGCGGATCCCGCAGACATGAGCATGGAACAGCGGGCCGCGGCCTTTGACCTCGATATTGATGATATTGTCACCGGGAGCCAGCCGGCTCTGGCCGATGGCGCCGCGGCATCCGAGCCGTCCGCCTGGCGCCAGGCGGTCGCTCCCAAACCGGTCACCACTGCGATCGCGACACCGTCCGGTTTTGCCGGGCGTTTCCAGTGGCCGGTCGAGGGCAAGCTGTTGTCGAGCTTTGGCAGCAAAGGCGGCGGCAAGGTCAATGATGGGCTGAATATCGCGGTCGCCAAAGGCACGCCGGTGCGCGCCGCCGCGGACGGTGTGGTGGCTTATGCCGGCAATGAAATTGATGTTTTTGGCGGATTGATCCTGCTCAAACATGGCGACGGCTGGGTCACCGCCTATGGTCATACGGACAAATTGCACGTTACGCGTGGACAAAAGATCAAAGCCGGTGATATTATAGGCTTGGCTGGCGACAGCGGCTATGTACAGGAACCGCAATTGCATTTTGAAATCCGCAAAAATCGGAAACCGGTAAACCCCGCTTCTTATCTGCCGAAGCGGACCTGATCCGTCTATGTCCCAGCGCTATAACCGCAATATTTCCGACTATCTGACGCTGCGCCGCAGGCCCAGCATGCCGGTCTGGATGGATATTGCCTGGCGGGTGCTGTTTGTCTTTGGCCTGATCGGCGCGGCGGTCGCCGTCCACTGGTTTGATCGCAATGGCCTGCAGGACAGCTATGACGGCGATGTCAGTTTTCTGGATGTCATCTATTTCACGATGATCTCGATCACCACCACCGGCTATGGTGATATCGCGCCGGTGACCGAACGGGCCCGCATGTTTGACGCCTTGCTGGTGACTCCCATTCGGATCTTTGTTGTGCTTATATTTGTTGGCACAGCCTATAATTTTGTTTTTAAGCGAACCTGGGACAATTGGCGCATGAAAATCATTCAAAGCAATTTGCACGACCATATCGTCATCGCGGGCTTCGGGACCAGTGGTCAGGAAGCGGTGCAGGAACTCATCGCCCGCGGAACCGATCCCGAAGAAATCGTGGTGATCGATTCCTCCGATGATGCACTCGCCCGCGCCGAGAAAATGGGCTGTGCCGTAATCAACGGCGATGCCACGCGCGATGGCGTGCTGATGGACGTGAAGATTTCGCGGGCGCGGTCGATGATCGTGTCGGCGGGCCGCGATGACACCAGCATATTGATCGTCCTCACCGCGCGGCATCTGGCCTATCATCTGCCGATCAGCGTCTCGGTCCGCGCCGCGGACAATGAAATGCTCGCCCGGCAGGCCGGCGCAACCACCGTGATCAACCCGGTCAGTTTTGCCGGATTACTGCTCGCTGGCAGTTGCGAGGGTGCCAAGATTTCCGACTATCTCGGCGATCTCGCCTCAGCGACCGGACGGGTGAAACTGGTACAGCGCAGTGTTGGCGACGATGAAGTCGGCATGGCGATGAGTGATATCGTCAAGGACGGCCTCGGGGTTCGTATCTATCGCGGCAATGATGTTTACGGTTTTTGGGAGCCTGAAGCCAAAGCCCTGGAAGCCGGCGATGTGATTGTCGAAATCATCCCCGGCAATGGCCACCATGACCGGGTCGAAGAAGACGCCTGAAGCGAAAATGTTGCACCTGCGAACAAAACGCCTATATTGATGGAATATCCCCGAGTTTAGCCGGAGAATTCCTATCGCAACTGCCAATCCTATGCCGCCGGTTACCATGCCCACCGGCCTCCGCGCGCCCAATCGGGCAGCGCAGCTGAGCGAATTGGCGTTCCCGCTCGATATGATTCATTTCGGCTTGCAATGGCCGCGTATCGCGACCGCTCCCAAGGGCGATGGCCGTCCGATCTTCCTGATCCCCGGATATGGCGGCAGCGAATTGTCCATGCGGCCGCTGGAGGGCTTTCTCAAGCGCTTGGGCTATGCGGTGCAAGACTGGGGCATGGGACGGAACCAGGGATCGGTGGATCGCGATGTCGAGCGGTTCACTGCGACCGCACGCGCTTGTTATGAAGCCAATGATCAACAGCCGCTCACCCTGATCGGATGGTCGCTCGGTGGTATCATTGCCCGCGAGGTGGCGCGTCTCTCGCCGGAGCTGGTGCGCGAAGTCATCACCATGGGCACACCGATTATCGGCGGTCCGAAATATACCACGCCGGGGAAACGCTATGCGCGCTCGGCCCAGATCAATCTCGATCGCTTCGAGCAGGAAGTCCATGCGCGCAACAGCATTGGCATCACGCAACCGTTGACCGTGCTCTATTCGCGTCGTGACGGCATTGTCGGCCCGGATATCGCGATTGATATCTATAACCCGCAAGCCCGCAATATTCGGGTTGATGGCGGGCATCTCGGCCTGGGCTTTAACCCCAAGGTCTGGCGGATTATCGCGGATACTTTGGCAGACCGATAGGCCGCATCGCGTCAGGCGGCGTCGTACGCCTGTTTCATCCAGGCCTTGACCTCCCCATCGAAATCATCCGCTGTTTCCAGCCGGATCCGATGACTGCACATGGCGTTATAGGTCTCTAGTCGTCCGGTGGAGGCCGTGCCCTTGAGGCTGAGCCCGAGATCGATCCGCGACTTGGTCGCAGGTGTGACCAGAGCAAACTGTTTGGATCGCCGGAGGCTGACCGAAGTCTTTTTCGGCGCGACCTCGACATCATTGCCCAGCGTCTGCGCATGGTTGACGATCAGATCGTGCAGCGGGCGCAGTCCGGCCTTTGGTCCGGAATATTGTGCGGCAACGAGATCGGTTTCGGCATCGCCAGCCGGGTTGAGCGCGTGGTGCGCCACCAGATTGGCAAAGCCGTGCGTCATGCCGTGATCGGTCTTGAGAAATTTGACCATCTGGCCATGTTTCTCCAGCCCGCTGGCGCCGACGATCTTGAGCCATGCATCCAGTGATTTTCCGGTTTTTTCAGTCATGTTGGCAACCATGGTTGCCGCCATTTCCTCCGGTGTCGCCATAAGAACCTCCTCTATTGCATTTTATCGTGGATTGTATCGAGCGCCCACAGGCTGCTGCGGCATTGTTTGGGGGTTAGAAACCCCATAATCGGTCCTAGCCACGTGACCATTTTGCCGGTCAGCAGCGGTGATCCGGTTTCGGCCAGCGCCTTTAGATTGCCGGTGATGAACGGACCGCCCTGGGCCATCGATTTCTGGGTTTTCGTGCCAGCGGCGACATTCTCGGTGATCAATGTGAATTCGGTACCGTTGCCGGTCTCTTTCAGGTCATAAATGACAGTACAGGGCGGGTCGTCAAACTGGGTGAATTTGAAGCTATGGGCGTAGCGATTGGGCGGATCAAATTCGAGCACTTCGCCAACAACGCTGGTATATTTGCCATCCTTGCTTTGCATCGCCATCGGTGCACCCGGCTTCAAACCTGTGGTGCGACAGACCGAACCGAAAAAGAACGGCAGCACTTCATCGGTCTGCACCAGAATGTTCCAGACCGTTTCAATCGGCGCGTCTATCGTCACCTTGTAGATCGCCTTTGCGGCCTTGTTTTCTGTTTCTGTCATTTATCCTCCCCTTTTCGTGCGGTTTTTTGTTCGGCAAGCTGTTTGATACCGGTCAACCGATTCGCCCAGAGGCTGCCATATTCGTCGCTCCAGCGGTCATGGATCATCTGCAGCGGCACCAGATTGAGATAAAGCAGCCGCGATCGGCCGTCTTTCTCGCTCACCACCAAGTTTGCTTTTTCAAGCACGGTCAGATGGTTCATGATCGCGATCCGGCTGACATCAAAGGATTGTGCGAGCACGCCCACGCTCTGGCCCGGCTGATCCCGGAGCAAATCGAGTATTTTCCGCCGGCTCTCGTGGGCCAGCGCGTGGAAAATTCGATCCATATGCGATTCGTCAAACATGTTTATATGTAATTACATTATTACATAATTGTCAAGCCGCGCGCAGCAAATGACGACCACCCGTTAAAATATTCTATAAAGATCAGTTAGTTGGTCGAGATATCAGGTGAGCAGGGCGTGGACCAGGCCCATCGCCGCATAAAAGAGCAACCAATATCCGGCATCAATGAAGAACAGCGTCTTGCTCTTCTGCGAAAAGAGATAATTTGTGCCGATCGCCGGAATGATGAAACCCAGCGCGATGCCTGTCGACATCATCATCTTAATATGAAAGGGCGGTTGCCCGAGCCGGAAGTACAGATGAGCCAACATTGCCGACGCGAGCAGGCTGAAGGCAAAGGCGCCGCCATATATCGCGCCCATATTACCGCCCTGGACATCTTCCTCGGTAAAGCCGACGGCGCCCATCCATTTTTTGCCCATGATCGGCCCATACCAGAGTCCGCCGACCAGAAAGCCGCTCGCCGCGGCGACGATGATGGCGAGCCAGTTTGTTTGCAACAAGTCCATAATTTCCCTCCCAAGAAAATGGCATCCCGGTTGCGCTATAGCGCATTTCGAGAACCGGGAAAATGCACATCCGGTTTTCCGAGCGATCCCGGTAATATTGTACCCCTCGCTCAGTGCTCCGGTTCATCTTGCGTGACTCCTTCCAACAATGCGGCTAAGGGCGCATCCATTATGGCAACGCAAATTCCTTCTCCGCCGAAAGTCGGCATGGTGTCCCTTGGCTGTCCCAAGGCATTGGTCGACAGCGAGCGTATTCTGACGCAATTGCGGTCGGATGGTTATCAGATGTCTGGCGACTATGCTGGCGCGGATGTCGTGCTGGTCAATACCTGCGGTTTTCTCGACAGCGCCAAGGAAGAAAGCCTCGAAGCCATCGGCGAAGCGATGGCTGAGAATGGCCGGGTGATTGTCACCGGTTGCATGGGCAACGAGGCCGATGCCATCCGCGCCCGCTTTCCGGATGTGTTGGCGGTTACCGGCGCGCATCAGTATGAAGATGTCGTCAGCGCGGTTCACGACGCGGCGCCTGCCGCGCGCGGCGAGTTTGTCGATCTGGTGCCGGATGCCGGCCTCAAGCTGACGCCCCGCCACTATAGCTATTTGAAGATATCGGAAGGCTGCAATCACCGCTGTTCCTTCTGTATCATTCCGAGCCTGCGGGGCGATCTCGTATCCCGCCGGCCCGATGCAATCTTGCGCGAAGCGGAAAAACTGGTCGCCAACGGGACTCGGGAATTGCTGGTCATCAGTCAGGATACGTCAGCTTATGGCGTGGACATCAAGCATCAGTCGCGGGTCTGGAACGGCCCGGTTGGCCAGGGGCGCGATGTTCGGGCGCATATGACCGACCTGGCGGCTGCTCTCGGGGACCTGGGGGTCTGGACCCGGCTCCACTATGTCTATCCCTATCCGCATGTCGACAAGGTCATTCCGCTGATGGCGGAAGGCAAGATCACGCCCTATCTCGACATCCCGTTTCAACATGCCGCCCCCAATGTGCTGAAACGCATGAAGCGCCCGGCCAACGAAGCGAAGGTGTTGCAACGGGTGAAGAACTGGCGCGATATCTGTCCCGATCTGACCATCCGGTCGACTTTTGTCGTTGGCTTTCCCGGCGAGACCGAAGCGGATTTCGAATATCTGCTGGAGTGGCTGGAAGAAGCACAACTGGATCGGGTCGGGGCATTCCGTTTCGAATCGGTCGAAGGCGCTGCCGCCAATGCCCTGGACGGCGCACTGCCGGAAGAAGTCAAGGAAGAGCGCTATCAGCGGATCATGGAAAAGACCGCCGCGATCAGCGCCGCGAAGCTGCAAGCCAAGGTGGGGCGCACGCTTCCGGTGATTATCGATGACATTGGCGCTCCGGATGAGGATGGTGACATCGGTGCTACCGCCCGGACCCAAGCGGATGCGCCCGAGATTGACGGCAACATGTTCCTTCGCAACGTCAGCACGGCTCTGCAAGTCGGTGATATTGTCGATGCGGTCGTCGAAGATGCCGACGAGCATGATCTTTTCGGGGTGGTGGCCGCGCGCTAGGCCAGAACCGATCACGACACGTGGTGCGCCGATGATTTGCGATGCTTCTCAAATTTTTCCACCGGGTGTAACGAAATGCTGCGCGCCCACGAACCTGTCAGGAACAGGAGGATTTAGTGGTGGAGGATCGGCAAAAACAAATTGGTCTGGTGGTTGAGAAATTGACCGACGCGCTGAGTGAGATCGACAGCCTCGGCCTTCATCTGCCGGGTGTGAAAGTTTCGGAAGCGCTCGAACATTTGCTCGCTGCCGATTCCCTGTTGGCCGCCCAGCAATGGCCGTCGGAAGACAGTGAACCGGCTGCCGACAGCGAAACCCAAATTTAGAATCCGAAAATCAGCGTCGCGCGCGACAATGTATCGGTCTTGTCCAAACCAGCGGGCGGGCTGGATTCATGTTCGACCTGATAGGACAAGCGCGCTGACAATTTGTCGTTCAGTTTCGCGGTAAAACCGGTCAGGGACGTATAGGTGCTGTTGCCAGATTGAACGTAGGCCGAAAGATCCTGGGTGAAGCTAATCACAGGGCTGATCTTCCAGTTGTAATTGGCCGCGGCGAGACCGGCCAGGCTCGATTCCGATCCTCCGCCGATCAAGTCGGTTTTGCGCCAGGCGGGACCGGCTTTCACATCCAACTGCATGCTGTCCGTCTTGATGACGCGATAGCCGAGACCGCCGGACAGCGTGTAACGGGCACTGAAACCCTGAAACCGGTCGCGCTCATATTGCGCCAGTCCGTAGGCATAAAGCTTTTCGTTGAACTTGTAATTGGGCTCGAGTGAAACCAGAATTTGCTCGCGGTCGGTAACGCCATTGGTGCGCTGATAATCAGCCAATGTGCGAAATTTATACCGCCACTTCTCGCCTTCCTTGGTCAGGTCAATACCAGCGGTAATGCCGACCGAACTGGTATTGCCGCTTGATTGGAATGCCCCGAGCTGGCCCGACCCTTCCCAATTGTCAAACAGACCGCCGCGCTTCTTCGCGGCTTCTGCTTCGGCAGCCATTCTGGCCTGCGCTGCCTTGTAGGTGCTGATTTTCGTGGCCGCCGCGCTTTCGGGCGGCACATATTTGGCGATCGCGTTCAGCGCATCGAGATCATCATTGGCAATGGCCTGTTCGACGACCGCATCGATACTGCTGTTGGATTGGGCCATTGCCTCCACAGAAAACAAGGCCATGGCGGTGGTGATACAAGCGCGATTAATGCTCATTGATGCTGCTTCCGATCGGTGACTAACTGCGTGTGAATGATGGGGAACCCCTATCGGTTCTGGCTGATTTTTCATCTATTAAATGATGGTGTTGCAATTATTTACCGGTATTTGTGGTGCAATCCGGATCATTCGTCCGCTAAAAAGCCGCGCACCGCCTCGACAAATCCGGCCGCGGCCGGCTCCCCTTCGAGCAGGAGATGATTGTCGCTTTCCAGGGTGACCAAGCGCGCATTGGGGATCTGGGCGGCAATATCGCGGCTGACCTCCCACGGAATCCGTTTGTCGCCGCGCGAGTGGATCACCAATGTCGGCACAGAAAGCTTTGCGAGATGGTCACGGACATCAATGTCGCCAAACGCGGCCAGAAAGGCAGCCGCGTTTTCGGGGCTGGTGGTCTGGCGCTGGAAATCATCAAACCAGGCCAATTGTTCTGCCGAGGCATTGGGCATGAAGGTTGCCGAAAAAATATGACGATAAGCCGGATTGTCGCGGCCCCAGCCTTTCTTGGTCAGCGTCATGACCGCTTCGCGTTCGGTAATCTCGGTTTCGCTGGCGTCAATTTTCCACCCTTTTGCATAGCCGCCAAACAGGATCAGTTTGGACACGCGTTCGGGATGCCGGGCAGCATATTCTATCGATACCGCCGCGCCTTGCGAGATTCCCAGCAACGGAAACCGATCTAGTTCCAGTTGATCGACAACGGCTTCGAGATCGGTAACGAATGTTTCCTGGGACAGGGTTGGCACGTCCCAGTCCGAGAGGCCATTGCCCCGTTCGTCATAGCGGATGAACCGGTGATCCCGGGCCAGTTCCCGAAACAGCGGGCTCCAGATCGGCGCATGCCAGTCGAGTTCCAAATGCGTGAGCCAGTTGGCGGCCTTCACCAGCGGCGGGCCGGTCCCGATACTGGCATAGGCAATTGTGACATTATCTTTGGTCTTGCAGAACTGGATTTGTTGCTCTCCCAGCGGGTCGCGATCCGGCGGCGCGACAGGCACCGGGCCGGACGGGACTGCTGGCTCCGGCTCCCAGACGATATTGGTTTGCTGAAAATGCGCACGAAACCGCACAATGGCAGCCTCTGCGTCGCGGTCGCGGTTCAGCCGGCGCAGCACGGCGACCAGGGCATGGGCTGCGCGCACCGAATAGGGCCCCAATTCAACCCATTGCTGCGCATAGGCCAGCGCCAGATCGGGCCGCGTGTCGGGATGATTGATCAGGCGGCCTGCGGCCTTGGCCATCAGCTGCAGGATGCGCTCTTTCTGTCCGACCATCCAGGCGTCGAATCCGTGTTGGCCTAGCTGATCCAAGCCATCCAGAAACGGTCGTTCCCGCAATATCGCGATACCCTTGCTAAGGGAATTGGCCGACGCGGACGGATTGTCGAAATAACGCTCGATTTCATCGATATCCGTGATGATCTGGGATGTGTCCAAGCGCACGCGCTCGCGATCGGCTGTCAGGCGTTCATGATCCGCGTCATTGACGACTTGGCGCAATTTGCTCAACGACCAGCGCAACGCGCCGCGGGGATCATCGGGAAGATCCCAGAACAGCTCGCACAATCGATCCCGGCGCTGTGGCCGGCCGGTGATCACCAGATAAGCCAGCAGGGCTCGTGTCTTCTTCGATGCCGGCAATTCGACGATAACACCATCGCGCAGCACCTGGACGTCTCCGAGCAGTCTGATTTCCAATTGCGCCAAATCGATCCCTTCTTGCGACGAGATTCACTGTTCTACTGCAATTTCCACGGTGCTTCAAACGGCTGTTCACACGGTGCTCTGGCATTGGGAAGCGCAACAGCGGCAGGATTTGTTCCAGCAAGAGCGATCCGCTGCCGACATAATCACTAGGACCAGATCTCATGCTTGACCCGATCAATCTCATCATCGGCGGACTGTTTTTCGCTTTTATTTTACTCGACAGCCGGTTTCCTGCCCGGCGCTTTCCCGATGTCAAATTCTGGCGGATTCGGGGGCTTATCGCAACCACAGCCTATATTGCACTGGCAACCTATGCGCCTTTCCTGTGGGTGAGCTGGCTTCAAGGGCCGTTATTATGGGATGCCAGTGGCCTGCCGATCTGGTCCCAGGTTCTGCTGGGTTTCGCCGCTGTTCAGCTGGTCAGTTATTGGTGGCACCGCGCCATGCACAAATTTGATATTCTTTGGCGGGTTTTCCACCAGATGCATCATTCGGTGGAGCGGATGGATGGCTGGGGCGCGCTTTATCATCATCCGCTGGATGTGATCGGTTTTGCGTTCATGGGCAGCTTTGCCTTGACGATGATCGTGGGCATCACCGCGGAATCTGCCGCGATCGTTGCGATTGTCGGAATGGCCGCCGTCTATTTTACCCATTGCAACATCCGCACTCCGCAATGGATCGGATGGTTTGTCGAGCGTCCGGAGGGCCATGGTTGCCATCACGAGCGCGGCCGCCATGCGGGCAATTATGCCGAGTTGGTGATCTGGGACCAGATTTTCGGCACCTGGAAAAATCCCAAAAACTGGGATGCACCTGCCGGGTTTCACGACGGCGCATCGCTGCGGATATGGGACATGCTGTTGTTCCGCGATGTCGACACGCATGGTGATGCTGAGGCGCCCGACAAGCCTGCCGGCTCAGTGGCGAACGGCAGCGCATCGCTGATCGGTCTAGTCACCGCCGGTTTCCTGATCGGTGGTCTGTTGCAGCTATTTTTCCCGTTGGCCGCCTGAACCGGCGAATAATCATCCGCAAATTGCGCAATCGCAAATTGCTTCCCTCGATCCAATTTAAGGACTTATGATCATGACCATTACGCACTCGGTTCTCCCACAGCAACGCGGTGGCCTGTTTCTGACGGATGCGGGCCTCGAAACGGATTTCGTCTTCAATCATGGCTATGAACTCCCGGCATTTGCCGCGCATACTTTGCTCGAAAGCGAGCAGGGCAGGGCGGCACTCGAGACCTATTTTTGCCGTTTTCTGGAGCTCGCCAACGATCATGATGCCGGGTTTATTCTCGATGCACCCACCTGGCGCGCGCAGCGCTATTTCGCGGACGCGCTGAACATCGAACCTGACAGCCTCGAGACTGTGAATCGAAACGCGGTGGCCTTTGTCCGGAATCTGCGCGCCAAATATGCTGCCAATATCAGACCGATCCTGTTGAACGGTCTGATCGGCCCGCGGGGTGATGCTTATGCTCCGGAAGCCTATATGTCGTGCAACACGGCGGCGGGCTATCATGCCGAACAGGTGGCTTGGCTGGCTGAGGCCGGTGTCGACATGATATCCGGCCTGACCATCACCTATTCTGCCGAAGCCATAGGAATAATCCGGGCTGCCACGGCTTGCCGGTTGCCGGTGGTCCTGTCCTTCACGGTTGAAACGGATGGTCGGTTGCCGAGTGGCGAAGACATGGCGGCGGCGATAGCGGAAACCGATGCTGCCACGGGCGGCTATGCGGCCTATTACATGATCAACTGCGCGCATCCGGATCATTTCGCCAACCAGCTGGACGATGCAGAGTGGACGAAACGGATAGGCGGATTGCGGTGCAATGCGTCCTGCAAAAGCCATGCGGAACTGGACGCCTGCGAAACGCTGGATGCCGGTAACCCGGACGCCCTGGCCGCGGCCTATGCCAAGCTCCATCGGCTGCTGCCATGGGCCAATGTGTTCGGCGGTTGCTGCGGAACCGACCTTAGGCACGTGACCGCAATCGCCAAAGCTATCCGATCGGTTACGCCTAATGCGCCCCGGAACGGGACTGTTCAGGGGCACGGCTATGTGTGATTCGGGAACGCGAATCGGACGATTCAACGCCTGGTTCTTCAATTTCTTCGACCGCTATTCCAACCATATAGCGCGCCTCCACAAGCAGAATGCCTTTGCTGGTCTGCGGACAGGCACCATCGTGGAGATCGGGGCCGGGACCGGCGCCAATTTCCATTATCTGCCCGCTGGCGCAAAGGTGCTGGCGGTCGAACCCACGGTTGAGATGCATGATCGCTTGATCCGCAATGCGGCGGACCATGATATTGATCTGGAGCTTGTCGGCGCGCCGGCCGAACGCATCCCGATCGCGGATAATTCCGTCGACGAAGTGATTGCGACGCTGGTCTTGTGCACGGTTTCCAACCCCGACCAGGCGCTGTCCGAGATCAAACGGATTTTACGGCCCGGCGGCACGTTTCGATTTGTCGAACATGTCGCCGCGCATCCACTGTCACCCCGGCGTTGGGTTCAGCAGCTCATCGCCCGGCCGTGGCGCTGGTTGTTCCAGGGCTGCGACACCCACCGGGACACCGCCACGGCCATTGCCCGGGCGGGTTTTGGCGCCGTGCAGCTGGAAAGAAGGCGGTTCCGCCATTCCGTGTTTTTTCCTGTGAATTCAGCGATCTGGGGTATTGCTACCAAAGCGCCACAGCAGGCCGGCACAGCGGCAAACTGAACCTGGCCGTCACCCCGCCTGAATAGAGCTGGGCGTGGTGCTGGCATCGGTAAAGGCCAGATAGGGAATGGTAATGGCATAAAGCCCCAGTCCCAAGGTGATCAACATCGTCAAGATCGTTCCAACCATGCGGCCTTTGCCAAGCGCTCCGCCGTCCATGCCGACACCATGCGCGATTCTGCCGAGCAGATAAAGGCCGCCAACAATCCAGAGCCAGGTTGAAGAACCGGTCGCCAATTCAATGCCGCCGACCAGGATCAGCACGATCGGCAGACTCTCACCGAAATTGGCGTGGGCCCGCATGCGCCGGATAACCTTGTCATTGCCGCCATCGCCGACGCTGACATTCTCTGAGCTACGGACCTGGCCGACACGGATCATGAGCCAGATGTTGATCAAGGCTGCCGCACCGGCAATGGTCAATGTAATAGGTAAAATCATGCTTCCCCCAGTTCCGATAGAATTTCTGGTCCCGCTATAGAGCAGAATACTTGCAACGCACGGGAAAATCGTTATACGCGCCCCTTCGCGTGTCATAAGCCAATCGATGACCCAAGTGATTCTCCATGAAGAAGAGAGGCTAACTTGTTCTAGTCGGGCGTTTGGTTTATTGTGCACATATATGAAATTTGATTGATAAAGAGCAGGCTTAGCAATGGCTGTCCCTAAACGAAAAACTACGCCGTCCAAGCGCGGAATGCGCCGTTCCCACGATGCTTTGAAAGTCGAAGCCTTTCAGGAATGTTCAAATTGCGGCGAATTGAAGCGCCCGCACCATATGTGCGGTTCGTGTGGCCATTATAATGGCCGTGAAGTCTTGGCTGTTGATCTTTAATAGACTAACCTCAAGACTATCACACGATTAAACAAGGGGAATAACCGGTGGGGATGAGGCCGCGAATCGCAATCGACGCGATGGGCGGAGACGAAGGCGTGCGCGTAATGGTCGCGGGCGCAGCGCTTGCGCGCCATCGGCATGACGGTTTTCAATTTCTGTTCGTTGGCGACGAAACAAAGATAACCGAAGCTTTGAAATCCCACCCCAATCTCAGCGCAGCATCAGAAATTCTTCATGCCGAAAGCAGTGTCTCGGCGGATGCCAAGCCCAGCCAGGCGCTGCGCGGATCCAAAAAAACCAGCATGGGCCTGGCCGTCAACGCGGTTAAAACCGGCGACGTCAGCGCCGCGGTCAGTGCGGGAAATACCGGCGCTTTAATGGCGATTTCCAAACTGGCCCTGCGCACCATGCCAGGCATTGATCGCCCAGCGCTGGCTGCGCTTTTGCCGACCATGAAGGATAGCGACGTGGTCATGCTGGATTTGGGCGCCAATGCGGAATGCAATACCAAGAATCTGGTACAATTCGCGGTGATGGGCGCGGCCTATAGCCGGATCATGCATGATTTTGAGCGCCCCAAGGTCAAATTGCTCAATATCGGCACCGAAGACGCCAAGGGCACCGATACGATCAAGGACGCCGCCCTCGCGCTGCGCAACGCCGATGGGCTGAGCATGGATTTTCAGGGTTTTACCGAGGCGGACAAGATATCCACCGGCGAAATTGATGTGATCGTCACCGACGGTTTCTCTGGCAATATCGCGCTCAAGGCGCTTGAGGGGACAGCGCGATTTGTCACCGACTTGCTGAAGCGCAGCTTTCTCAGCAGCTTGCGATCGAAAATCGGTTTTCTGATCTCGCGCCCGGCCACCGAGCTGTTGCGCAACCACCTCGATCCCAACAATCATAATGGCGCTGTTTTTCTGGGTTTGAACGGCGTAGTGGTGAAAAGTCATGGCAGCGCCGATGAAAAAGGCGTAGCCAATGCGGTGGAAGTGGCCGCCCGACTGGTAGAGGATAGTATATTGCAGCGCATCAGTGAAGATTTGATCAAGATTGATACGCTCTTGCCAGCGGACGCCCTCGCAAAATGAGCAGCACGACCGCTCTCCGCGCGGTCCTGAAAGGCACCGGTTCGGCTTTGCCGCGCAAACGGGTGTCGAATGCCGATCTCACCAAGATCGTGGATACGACCGATGAATGGATCGTCGAACGCACCGGTATCCGCTTTCGGCATATCGCCGAAGACGATGAAACGACGTCCAGTCTGGCCACGGAGGCGGCCCGCGCAGCGCTCGATGCCGCGGGGATGGACGCCGCTGATATTGATTTGATTGTACTGGCGACCGCCACGCCGGATCAGACATTCCCGGCCACGGCGACAATTGTGCAGGATGAACTGGGTTGCAACGGATGCGTGGCTTTTGACGTCGCAGCGGTCTGTTCCGGTTTTCTATATGCGCTCTCGGTGGCTGAAAGCATGATTCGGGCTGGCAGCGCCAAAAATGCCATCGTGATCGGCGCGGAAACCTTCAGCCGCATTCTCGATTGGGAAGACCGGACAACCTGCGTGTTGTTCGGCGATGGCGCTGGCGCGATTGTCCTCTCGGCGGAAACCAGCGACAAGGGCGTCCTGGCAACCCGATTGCATGCGGATGGCGCGCATAACCAGTTGCTCTATGTCGATGGCGGCGCAGGAACGACCGGCACGGTTGGCAAGCTGCGGATGAAGGGCCGTGAGGTGTTTCGTCATGCGGTTGTAAATTTGTCCTCGGTGCTTCACGAGGCGCTGGATGAAGCAGGCATAGACGTTGAGGCGGTCGATTGGGTGGTTCCTCATCAGGCCAACGCGCGGATTCTTGATGCAACCGCGAAAAAACTGAAACTGCCGCCGAGCAAGGTGATCAAAACCGTGGATCAGCATGCCAATACGTCGGCAGCATCGGTTCCCTTGGCTCTCGACACCGCGATCCGCGATGGTCGCATCCAGCCCGATGACCTTCTGGTTCTGGAAGCCATGGGCGGCGGCTTCACCTGGGGAGCCAGCGTCATCCGGTACTGATGACAGCGGTGACAGCTTAGATTCAGGCGTCTCCGACATGTTCGTCGTTGATTTTGCATATTGGTCGAAAGTGCGTTGAGAGGCTTTGCCGGGACTGCCTAGTTGGTTCCCATGGGGCAAGATTCTAAGGACGACGTATCGATTCCTGCTCATTTTCTCGAGCAGCTCTACCGCAGTTGCAAGGCTTTGGGCGCGCGCAAGCCGGTATTGCTGGCGGCATCCGGACTGGACGAAGCGCGATTGCGCGATCCGCGGGCTCGCTTCAGTCGGGCGATGGTCGCCAATCTCTATCAGACGACGTCCCGGGAACTGGGATCCGCGCATATTTTTCCTGATCTTGGCAGAGAGATGATCCCAACCGGCTTTTCAGACAATGGCTATGCGGCCTTGTTCCGGGATACGGTCGGCGACGTCTTGCTGGAAAGCCTGAACAGGCTTGGTCTGCACAACCAGACCAACGTGACGTTCCCCACCGGTCATCATCGAGTGGGTTGCGCCGCTGCCCGGTCATGGTTGCGGCTGGAACGGTCCGGCCATGCGAGCCGCCTCGTCTGGCAACCGCCGCAAATATCGGGCAATGAACTGGTCAATCTCCTATTTTCCATGGTTTCTCATATCGGACAGGCCGTCATCGGACCGGGCCGGAGCATCATCAAGGCGGTTCATTTTTGCCAAAAGGAGCCAGAGGGATTTGGTGATTTCGTGCGTTTCGGAGATCATCCGGTTGCCGTGCCCTGCAAGTTCAGCCAAAATCAGACGTATCTCGTGCTTCACAATGACGTCCTGGATTTACCCAACCCCCGCTGCAATCCATCGGTGACGATTGCCCGCCAGGCCCAGCTTGACCGGTTCTTCCCAAGGGCCATGCAACCCTCGGGTTGGGCGGAAATATGCTATGAATATCTTCTTTATCGGTTGAACAAGACCGGTTTCGGTCTGGATTCCGCTGCGGCGACGTTCGGAACCGCGGAACGCACATTGCGTCGGAAACTGGCCGCCGAACGCGCCTCTTTTCGTGCGATACTGGAACAGGTCCGGCGCGATACCTGCCAGCTCTATTTTCTCGAAGGCAGCCGGTCGCTGTCACAGATTGCAACCGAGCTCGGCTATAGCGAGCTGAGCGCCTTCACCCGCGCCTACGGGGCCTGGCATGGTCATCCACCGAGCCGTGATCTCGCGACACAGGCAATTCTGGCCGCATAATTTTTCATGATCGGAAAAATGGTGGGCGTAGAGAGAGTTGAACTCCCGACCCCTTCGATGTCAACGAAGTGCTCTACCACTGAGCTATACGCCCACGCTGCAGGCCCTCTAACCAGCCGCCTCAGCCGGTGCAAGGCCTAATTGGATTCAAGGCTAATTGAATTCGCCAATACTGTCTGGCGCAAACAGCCGGTCGACTTCGAGAACCAGATCCTTGAGATGAAATGGCTTCGACAGGATCTTTGCCTTTGGCACGGATTCTCCGGCCCGCAAGGTGACGCCGGAAAAGCCGGTAATGAACATCACCTGGGTTTCCGGAGAGATTTTTGCACAATGCTGAGCGAGCTCAATGCCATCCATTTCGGGCATGACAATATCGGTCAGCAGAAGATCGAATTTTTCCGATTCCAGATAGGGCATGGCTGCCGTTCCACGATCGACGGCGACCACTTCATAGTTGGATTTTTCAAGCGCACGTGTAAGATGCTGCCGCATGGCTTGTTCGTCTTCCGCAAGGAGAATTCTGATCATCTCTGAGGTCGTTTCCTATAATAGTCTGCGTCAATGGATGTCGGTTATGCCCAATCTCTGCTTTAGGCGCAAATCTCTTAATAAATTGCCAGATTCGACGCCTGGATCACAAAATTCCGTTATTTCTCAGCTTGCTTGCCGATGAGCGCGCCACTCTCCCCTCCTGCGGTCCCTGCGCTCGTGGCTGATTCCATCATTTCCCGGTTCAATATCGATGCCTTGCGCTTTCCGCTGCTGATCAGCGTTCCCCACGCCGGACGGGTATATCCCAAGGAAATATATGACAATCTACGGGTTCCCCCCGCCAATCTGATACGCTTGGAAGACCGCTATTCCGATCGCCTGGCGACCGATGCCATCGCGGCCGGATTGCCAACCATCGTGGCTCGGCAGCCGCGCGCGTGGATCGATCTGAACCGTGATCCGTCGGAATTGGATCCCGACATGATTATCGGTGCAAGGCCGTCCCGGTTTGGCGCCCCCAGCCGCAAGGTTCGCGGCGGCTTGGGCGTTGTTCCCAGCCGGTTGAGCGGGGTTGGGAACCTGTGGCAACGCAAATGGTCGATCGACGCCATTGAGAACCGCCTCCAGACTTTTCACGAACCCTATCACGCGCATATCGCAGATGTGCTGGAACGCATCCGTATGAAGTTCGGTTGCGCGATGCTGCTTGATGTTCACAGCATGCCGCCATTGGAACCGGGACAGGACGCGGCGGCCGTTATCATCGGAGATCGGTTCGGGCGGAGCGCCGGATCACGCTATTCTGCCTTTGCCTCGGGCTATTTTGAGCAAGCGGAGGTGCCGGTCCGCCTCAATCATCCCTATGCGGGTGGCTATATTCTGGAACGGCACAGCGATGTTGAGCGCGAAGTGCATGCCATCCAGCTGGAAATTGACCGTGGACGGTATCTGGACGAGGATCTGAACGAGCCTGGACCGGGCCTGCCCGCCATGGCCGGTCATGTTGCGACTCTCGCCTTGCGGCTGGCAGACAAGCTGACCGGACAGTTTCAGCTCGCGGCCGCCGAATGATCGTTTGAAAAGAAAAAAACCACCTCGTCGAAACGACGAGGTGGCCAAGGTTCAGGGAGGTGGCATTCAAAGAATGCCGGCATAAGCCCAATCGGGGGGGAATGGGCCTGTGCGACTCTTAATGTGGTCTCTTATGAGACCGGTTGCAAGTCCCAATACAGAAATTATCTCTCCGTTTTGGTCGTTTTTCCTATCGCAAGAGAGGCATGGAAACGGTGCTGGCCTGGCCTTTTTCAAAGCGCAGCCAGACGCGCGCCACAACCCAAGGAGAAGGCCTTAAAGTGTTATATTATAAAGGCTTAAGGGAGTGGCTACCGGAAAAAGCGAGCGTTAAAGCCCGCCCGCTTTTTCCGGTATAATCGCGTTGGATTCGATCAGATGGTTGGAACTTCGGTAACCTCTGGCATTTTTCCGGCGGAAACCTGCATCGCGAACACTTCCCGCATGATGTGCAAAGAGAAAAGGTGCGCGTAAATCAGTGGCAGCATGCCGTTCTGATTGATCTTGCGCAGTTCGTCGCCCCGCAATTCGCGCAGTTTTTCTTCGTTGACCATCCGGAAGCCGCGGTAAACAAATGGCTTTTCAACGCCGGTCTGTTCGATCGACACTTCGCCGTCCATCAACAGATCCATTTTTTCAAGCTCGGCCATGAACTGACCCGTGCGTTGCCCGGCCTGTTCGAATTTTTCACAGAAATCCAAAATGCCTTTGGTCGTGTCGGTGGGCTGATCCTTGTCAAACAGCGGATCGCCTTCCTTGAAATCGCCAATCGCGTCGGTGCTAGGGTCGAAACAGAGCGACAATTCTTCCGAATCCGGGCGCAGCTTCGCAAGCATGAACGGATAGCGGCGAACATAGGCCGGAACATAGGCGGGTTGATTGAACTTTCCGTCTTCGCCCAGGAACGTGTTCACCCCTTCATTCAAGCCCATCAGGATCAATGGCACGCTGTTCTCGCCAACCGAGAAGACGATCGGATAGTTGCGGCTGGCATTGGTGAATTCATCGATGGTCAGGGGAATGGCATGCTGGCTTTGTAGAAAGCTTGCATTGTCCAGGCCCTTTACCTTCCATTTGCTGTGTTCTTTGGAATTGAGTGGCACCAAATCCTTGTAGAAAATGGGTAGTGGTTGAGCCTGAGGCGCGCTGGCCATGATCTTTGTCTCCAGATGCTAGATATTATGAATAATTGTCAGTTGAGGGGGCTTTAAGATGCCGACCGGTCCGACGCAAGAGGAACTAGCTTTCCGGGATTCATAATATTCTTTGGATCCAGCGCGGACTTGATCGCTTTCAGGGTCGAGATGCGCGCATCGCTGGACAGTCGTTGGAGGTCATCGACCTTGGTCTGACCGATTCCATGTTCGGCTGAAATCGACCCGCCGCTCGCATCGACAAGATCATAGACTAGCGGGGAAATCTGGCTTGCATATTCGGCCATCCAGGTCCCCGAGGCAATGCCCGCCGGGGCTTTTACATGAAAGTGGACATTGCCATCGCCCATGTGCCCAAAAGCCGCGACTTCCGTTCCCGGAAAGCGCTCTTCGATTACGGGACTCGCATCCATGATAAAATCGGCCATTTTCGAGACCGGCACGCTGATATCATGTTGCAGCGCCGGACCGCTCGCTCTTTCCGCTTCGGCAATCAGAATCGCGCAATTTCCAGAACGCTTCCGCCTGGCTTTCGCTGGCGGCGATTACGGCATCGCTGATCAGATCGCGGTCCATTGCAGCGGCGAGCAGGGATTCGGCAATAGATATCGGATCCTCGGCATCGGCCTGATCCCGCACATTCTCGATCAAAACATTCCACGATGCCGGTTCCGCCAAGGGTGCTCTGGTATCCGGAATATGGCGCAAGACCGCCTGAAGGCAGGACTGGGGCACAATCTCGAAACCTTCGAGCTTTTGGTTTTCCCGCGCATTAAGAAACTGGAACAGCCGATAAGCGGCATGCGGCGAGGCGACCCCGGCCCAGGCTACGCAGCGATCGACGAGGGCGGGAACAGTTTTCAAGGTCGCCGCGGTAACGATCCCCAGCGTGCCCTCGCCACCGATCAGCAATTGTTTGAGATCATAGCCGCGATTGTCTTTCTTGAGCGCTGCGAGGCCATTATAGATGCTGCCATCCGGCAAGACAGCTTCCAGCCCGGCCACCAGCGCGCGCATTGTTCCATGTCGAAGCACCTGGGTGCCGCCAGCATTGGTTGACACTAGTCCACCAACCGTCGCCGATCCCTTGCCGCCCAGGGTCAAGGGAAACCGCTGGCCATGATCCGCGAGCGCGTCGTGCAAATTCTGGAGGATCACCCCGGCATCGCAACTGACCAGTTGGTCGTCGGCCGCAATCTCTCTGATGCTGTCCATGCGACGCATCGACAGGATGATCGCCTGGCCGCCTGTATCGGGTGTAGCGCCGCCAACCATGCCGCTATTGCCGCCCTGCGGAACCATCGCAATGCCATGCTGATGGGCAATTTTAACGATAGCGGCGACTTCATCGGTCGATGCCGGAGAAACCATCGCCAGCGCCTTGCCGGTATAGCGACCTCGCCAATCGGTCAGCCAGGGATCCATGTCGGCAGGATCATCGGTAAACCCCCGGGGGCCTACGATTTCGTGCATATCTCCTAGCCAAGCAGGTGTTTCAGGCATATCTGACTCCGACCAATTGAACAGTGTTGCGGATATAGGTCATATCAGGGAAAACACCACCACATGACCATAAAAGATAGTTCATCAAATATTCAATCAGGGCTGTTATAGGCATTCCGATGGTTAATAAGGGGTCTCGGTGAGTCTTACGCTTTTCGCTTCACTGATATTGGCTGCGCCGGCTGCTCCCCAATGGTCAGCGGAGGAAGCGGAGTCGCGCGCCAAAGGTTTTTTCGTTGGCCGCGCGACCATCACTTTGGCCCAAGTTCGGATCCAGAAGCGAGTCATTATCCGGGTGCCGCGCAGCCGGGCTCTGGTGGCTTCGGCTTTGTCCGACGTCTCTCGCCGTTCTGCCCCCGTGACCTACAAGCAAAAGAAAATTGGCAAATGTCTGCCGATGCGGAGCATATTGGGCGTTCAGCGCTTTGGTGAGCGCTATATTGATCTGGTGACCCGGGATCGCCAGCAAATCCGTGCCCGGCTTGAGAAAAAGTGCCAGCCGCGCAGCTTCTATTCCGGTTTTTATATGGAAAAATCAGGCGACGGAAAAATATGCGCAGATCGTGATATCCTGCACAGCCGGACCGGATCAAAATGCGAAATTGATCGGTTTCGATTATTGGTCCCGGAATAGCACCGCTGTTGCGGTCAGTTGGTTGCCGGGCAAAACTTGACAAAAGCTGCTTTTCGTATCATGCGCCGTGACAGCCGCTAAGGCTCGTTTTTTGCGCCCTGTGGCGCCGCTAATTTTCCGGAAACACTATGAAATTTGCCGACCTCGGCCTCTCTGAAGAATTGTTAAGTGCTGTTGCCGATGTTGGTTATGACGAACCGACACCGATTCAGGCGCAAGCGATCCCGCCGGTTTTGATGATGAAGGACATTATCGGAATCGCACAAACCGGGACCGGCAAAACGGCCAGCTTTGTTCTGCCGATGATCGATATTCTGGCGCATGGTCGCTCACGCGCCCGCATGCCACGGTCGCTAATTCTCGAGCCAACCCGTGAGCTGGCAGCACAGGTCGCGGAAAATTTCGAGAAATACGGGAAGAATCACAATCTCAGCATGGCCTTGCTTATCGGCGGTGTTTCGATGGGTGATCAGATCAAGGCGCTGGAAAAAGGCGTCGATGTCCTGATTGCCACGCCCGGCCGGTTGATGGATCTGTTCGGTCGCGGCCGGATTCTGT
Organism: Parasphingorhabdus sp. W113; assembly: GCF_055693205.1. Classification (NCBI taxonomy): domain Bacteria; kingdom Pseudomonadati; phylum Pseudomonadota; class Alphaproteobacteria; order Sphingomonadales; family Sphingorhabdaceae; genus Parasphingorhabdus; species Parasphingorhabdus sp. W113. Next base: position 560,377 of record NZ_CM146328.1, read on the forward strand.
TGTCCGGTTGCGAATTGCTGGTGATCGATGAAGCGGACCGGATGCTCGACATGGGTTTCATCCCGGATATCGAGGAAATCTGTTCCAAATTGCCGCCGAACCGGCAGACCATGCTGTTTTCGGCGACCATGCCTCCGCCGATCAAGAAATTGTCGGATCAGTTTCTCAACAATCCGAAATATGTCGAAGTCTCGCGGCCGGCAACCGCCAACACCTCGATTGACCAGTCGATCGTGCATGTGGCGCCGAAGGCCAAACGCAAGCTGCTTTACAGCATTCTGGACAATGAAGGCGTGGATACCGCGATTATCTTCTGCAACCGGAAGACCGAGGTTCGCGATCTGTGCGAGAATCTGCGCCGGGATCGCTTTGATGCGGGGCAAATTCATGGCGACATGGATCAGAGCTCCCGTCTGGCCGAGCTGGAGCGCTTCAAGTCGGGCGAGATTAACATATTGTGCGCGTCTGATGTCGCCGCACGCGGGCTCGACATCAAGGGCGTCAGCCACGTGGTGAATTACGATATTCCCTGGCACCCGGATGACTATATTCACCGTATCGGCCGAACCGGTCGGGCTGGCGCCACAGGCGTGGCGATTACCTTCGTCACCAAGAGTGATGCGGAACATGTTGACAGCATTCAGAAACTGACCGGGATGAAGATACCGGTGCGGGACGCTGGAAAACAGGACGATTCCGGCAAGACCGACAAGAAAAAACCGTCCGAAACCAGGAATAAACCGCGCAAGGCCGAAAGGTCAGCCAAGCCGGACAGAGAGCAATCGCGGGGCGAGGACAAGAGGGCTCCAGACGTTTCGAAAACGGACACGCCGTCCGAAGAGAAGCCGAGCCGGAAATCTGAAAAACCGAATCCGAAATCTGCGAAGCCCGAACCGAAACCAGAAAAGCCTGCAAACGAGGCTGCCAAACCGGCTGCTGCTGATGATTCGGAAAGCGATGGCTGGAATGGCCCAGTTCCCGGGTTTCTCGACGCCAAACTCGATCGCTAGTCGGCTAGGTCGGCAAACGGCCGGGCGCTGGTCTTACTGCCCCGGTTTTATTGTAAAGTCAGGCTGTCGAGCATTTGCTTGGCGAGCGGGTCGAGCGCTTCGGCGGACTCGGTCGGATAGGTTACAATCGCCTGTACCATGGTGCCATCCGCCTTGCGCAGCAGTCGCTGCGCGGTCTTGTCGGTATCGCTCAATGTACCGGTTGCGCGATATTCATTCTCGTCAACATAGTCGCCCGTGATGCTGTCGCCGGCATCTTCCAGCGCCTTGACCGCGGCCTGCAGATCGGCGTCTTCGCGGTTCTCGATCCATCCGACGGTCAGCGTCGCATTGGTTTCGGGCGCGTTGAACTGCTTGCCATTATCGTCACTCGCTTCGGGGTCTTCCACCCAGTTTTTCGGCACCATGACGGTGAACCCCCGCAGAGCGTTGGCGTAACTGGTCATTGCCGAGCTGTCGATGACCGGAGCGGCTTCATCGCCAGCTTCCGTGGCTGCGGCTTCGTCGCGAATGGCCTTGCTGGCCTCATCAGCCTGCTTGGCCAGCTCTTCACTGGACGGGACATCGCCAACCGCCTCCTGCTTGCCGCACGAGGAGAGAAGGAGCGCGGCGCTAAGAGCGGCAACGATCGGAAGGGCTGGAAGCTTTTTTATCATGAATGCAGACTTAGTCATGGCGGCGCGAAACATCAACTGAGAAGATACATGGACCATGGCGAGCCGGCTAACGGCCGGGCGCATGCGGCTGCGCGCGATCAGGCGGCGTTGTCGATGCCAAGATCAGCCAGCTTGCGGTATAGCGTGGACCGGCCAATGCCGAGACGCCGAGCAACTTCGGTCATGCGGCCGCGATAATGGCCGATGGCGAGGCGAATGACGTCTGCTTCAATCTCTTCCAGTGGCCGCAAGTTGCCGTCTTCGGAATAGAGCGTGATGCCAATGCCTTCTGGGCTGTTGGCGAAATGCTGATCGGCACTGCCTGACTGCTCGACAAAAGCCGCAATTTGCGGAAATTCTTCGCAGGTCAGGGCATCGCGATCGCACATGACGGCGGCGCGAAACAGGACGCTTTGCAATTGACGGACATTGCCTGGCCAGGCGTAGCTGCGCAGCAAATTTATCGCCTCGTCGGTAATGCCCAGGCTGCGCAAGCCGGGCTGAAGCGCGAGCCGCGACAGGAAATGGCGGCACAGAGCCGGAATATCGCCGGTCCGGTCGCGCAATGGCGGAATGGTCAGTTGGACCACGTTCATGCGGTAGAACAGATCTTCGCGAAAGCGGTCCTTTTTGACTTCCTGTTCGAGCGAACGGTTGCTTGCGGCAATGACGCGCACGTCGATCTGAAAGCTGTTCGGGCTGCCGAGCGGCTGAATTTCGGATGTCTTGAGAAAACGCAGCAGCCGGACCTGGGTTTCTGCCGGGATCCGATCGACTTCATCTAGGAAAATCGTGCCACCTTCGGCTTGCTGAAATAGGCCGATTTTACGATCAAAGGCACCGGTAAAGGCGCCTTTTTCGTGACCAAACAGGATCGAATCCAGTAGGTTTCCGGTAATCGCGCTGCAATTGACCCGCAGCATCGGCGATTTGGCCCGCGGGCTGGCCGCGTGGATGGCGTCTGCAATGACTTCTTTGCCAACGCCGCCTTCGCCTTCAATCAGAACCGGAACGCGTGCGCGTGCTGCTTTGGCGGCAATCGCCAGCGCAGCGCGGAAGGCTGGCGCCGCGCCGACAATTTCTTCAAACGCCAGCGGTGCCGAAATTTTCTCGGTCAACGGCCGCAATTCGCCGGCTTCCTTTGAGCTTTCCACCGCTGCGGTCAGCGCCGCCAGCATCTGTTCCGGGGCGACCGGCTTGATCAGATAATCGGTGGCACCAGCCTGCATCGCATCGACGGCTTCCGAGATGGATCCGACCGCGGTCAGCATCAGGATCGGCAGGGCCGGGCGACGGGCTTTCAGTTCCGCAATCAGCTCCGTCGCTTCGGTGCCCGGGACCCAATGGTCAAGAATGATCGCATCGAGCATCATGCCGTCCTGGGTGCCCAAGGTGGCAATCGCGGTTTCAGCATCGCGGGCGAAGATTGTCCGGTAACCGGCACGCGAGGCCAGAGCAGCGATCAACCGGCATTGCGCTGGTTCATCATCGATCAGGAGCAGTAATTTTGTGCCGTTTTGAGCCATTTTTATCCCGTTTGTGCCAAAATGAACCATTTCAGTAACAGCGAGGGGTAAAGAGCCGATTAAGGGCCTATCATTTTTTCTATCGGAGATTGGCCTCGCAGGGCTTGAGGGATGCGACATATACGGTTAGAGCTGGCGCCGACTTTATTCGAATATTTGGAGGAATCATGGCTTCGGACAACAATATGAAATCAGCGGAAGAAACCTATTCCCGTTTTCTTTCCTGGCTGAAAATCGGAACGATCATCTCGGCGTTGGTCACCATTCTGGTTATCATTCTTCTCGTAACCTGAATCGGATAAGCCATTGAAAATTGCGGTATTAAAAGAACTTGCTAACGGCGAGCATCGGGTCGGCGCCACGCCGGAAACGGTCAAGAAATTTACAGCGCTAGGCGCAACCATGGCCGTTGAAAAGGGGGCGGGGCAATCCGCCGCGATTGCCGACGGCGATTATGAAGCGGAAGGCGCGACCCTCGGAACCCGCGCCGCGGTGATCAAGGATGCGGATATCATTCTCGGTGTCCAGGGACCCGATCCCCAATCGCTGAAAGGCATCAAGAAAGACGCCTGGCTGGTCGCCAGTCTCAATCCTTTCGGTGAACGCGAGCGGGTCGATGCCTATGCCAAGCTGGGCATTGACGCGCTGGCGATGGAATTCATGCCGCGGATCACCCGCGCGCAGTCGATGGACATCCTGTCATCGCAGTCCAACCTGTCGGGTTACAAGGCGGTTCTGGAAGCCGCATCGCATTATGGCCGGGCTTTCCCGATGATGATGACCGCAGCGGGCACGGTCAGTGCCGCAAAATGTTTCGTCATGGGCGTCGGCGTGGCCGGTCTGCAGGCAATTGCCACGGCGCGCCGTCTCGGCGCACAGGTCAGCGCGACCGATGTGCGCGCAGCGACCAAGGAACAGATTCAATCACTCGGTGCAAAACCGATTTTCGTCGAAGATGTCGCCGGTATCGAAGGCGAAGGCACGGGCGGTTATGCCACCGAAATGAGCGAGGAATATCAGAAGGCGCAGGCTGAACTGGTCTCCAAGCATATTGCGAAACAGGATATCGTCATCACCACCGCGCTGATCCCGGGGCGTCCTGCACCGCGGCTGATCAGCGACGCCCAGATCGCAACCATGCGCCAGGGCAGCGTGATCGTCGACCTGGCCGCCGAACAGGGCGGCAATGTCGAGGGCGCGGTGGCTGGCAAGACCGTCGAGAAGCATGGCGTCAAAATTGTCGGTGCCAATAACATGCCGTCAAGCATGGCCGCCGACAGCTCGGCCCTGTTTTCCCGGAACCTCTATAATTTCCTCAGCGCCTATTGGGACGAAGAGGCCAAGCGGCCGGTACTGCCCGATGATGACGAGGTCACGATCGGCATCCGGCTGACCAAAGACGGCAAAGTTGTGAACGAGCGCCTTCTGGCGAACTAGGAGGCAGAACATGGACTTTATTTCAATACTCTCAATTTTCGTGATGGCCTGTTTTGTCGGCTATTATGTGGTCTGGTCGGTAACCCCGGCCTTGCACACGCCGCTTATGGCGGTGACCAACGCGATTTCATCGGTGATCATTGTCGGCGCGTTGATCGCGGCGGCGGCCGGGTCACAGGCGGATGGCGGCCAGACCGCGAAATGGCTGGGCCTGGTTGGCGTTGTCCTCGCCAGCGTGAACATTTTTGGCGGCTTTGCCGTGACCGAGCGGATGCTCGCGATGTACAAGAAAAAGGAGCGCAAATAATGCGCACATTATTGGGGGGCGCAGCCGCGCTATTCTTCGCAACGCCAGCCATGGCGGCATCCGGAGAAGCAGTAAATCCTTGGGTCGCGGTGGCCTATCTCGTGGCCGGCGTGCTGTTCATTCTCGCCTTGCGCGGTCTGTCTTCACCCGAAACCAGCCGGGCGGGCAACCGTTACGGCATGATCGGGATGCTGATCGCGGTCGTGACCACCTTGATCACCCACGACATTGCCAGCTTGCCGGAAATCGGCGTGGCTATCGCCATTGGTGGCGGGTTCGGGTTCATTGTCGCACGCAAGATCGCGATGACCGACATGCCGCAACTGGTGGCCGGTTTTCACAGTCTCGTCGGCATGGCCGCCGTGCTGGTCGGTATTGCGGCCTATCTCAACCCGGGTGCATTCGGCATTCTGGACGATGCCGGAGAAATCCTGACGGTCAGCCGGGTCGAGCTTGGACTGGGCGTGGCGATTGGTGCGATTACCTTTTCCGGTTCGGTCATCGCTTTTCTGAAACTGAACGGCAACATGTCCGGTGCACCGATCATGCTGCCCGGACGTCACGTGATTAATCTCGGTGTACTCGCCGGAATATTGGGGCTGACTGCCTATTTCGCGATCATGCCAACGGCCGATTCCCAGACCGTCTTCTGGACGATCGTGGTGCTGGCGTTCCTGATCGGTTTCCTGCTGATCATTCCCATCGGCGGCGCGGACATGCCGGTCGTGGTTTCGATGCTCAACAGCTATTCCGGCTGGGCGGCAGCGGCCATGGGCTTTACCCTCGGCAACACGGCGATGATCATCACCGGTGCGCTGGTCGGTTCCTCTGGCGCGATTCTGTCCTATATTATGTGCAAGGCAATGAACCGCAGTTTCATCAGCGTGATCGCCGGCGGCTTCGGTGCCGAAAGTGGGCCGGCGGAAGGGGCGGAAAAGATCGACCGGCCGTGGAAACGCGGGTCGGCCGAAGATGCCGCCTATATGATGAAGCAGGCCGAGAATATCATCATCATTCCAGGCTATGGCATGGCTGTTGCACAGGCGCAGCATGCGCTGCGTGAAATGGCGGATTTCCTGAAAGAGGAAGGCGTCAACGTCAAATATGCGATCCACCCCGTCGCCGGCCGGATGCCAGGCCACATGAACGTGCTGCTGGCTGAAGCCAATGTCCCTTATGACGAAGTGTTCGAGCTAGAAGATATTAACAGCGAGTTCGCGCAGGCCGACGTTGCTTTCATCATCGGTGCCAATGATGTTGTGAACCCGGCGGCCAAAACCGACAAGAGCTCGCCAATTTATGGCATGCCGGTCTTTGATGTCGACAAGGCCAAGCAGGTCTTCTTCATCAAGCGGTCGATGGGCGGTGTCGGCTATGCTGGCGTCGACAATGAGGTGTTCTACATGGACCAGACGATGATGTTACTTTCCGATGCAAAGAAAATGTGTGAGGATATTGTAAAGGCGCTATAGCGCCCGATCCCTCACTGTTTTCAAGGAAGACGATCATTATGCAGAAACTGGGTCTCATCGGCGGGATGTCTTGGGTCTCGACCGAAAGCTATTATCGTCGCATCAACCGATCCGTGCAAAAGCATCTGGGCGGATTTACCAGTGCGCATCTGCTGATCGAAAGCGTCAATTTCGCTGACTATGCCCGATTGCAGTCTGACGATGACTGGGATGCGGCAGCGGGATTGATGACCCGGTCAGCCAAGCGCCTCGAAAAATCCGGCGCGACCGCAATTTTGCTTTGCTCCAATGCGATGCACAAAATCTACGAACAGGTCGCCGCCGAAGTCACGGTTCCGATTCTCCATATCGCTGACTGCGTCGGCGATCGCATGGTGGCGGATGGGATCAAGACCGGCACGTTGCTGGGCACCCGCAATGTCATGACCGAAGGCTTTTACCGCAAGCGGCTGGTTGCCAAGGGTATCGCTTTGACACCGCCAGAAAAAGAGCGGGTCGAAGAGATTGACCGGATCATCTACGAAGAACTGATGTTCAGCGACGTGCGGCGGGATTCCGAACGAACGCTCAAGACGTTCATTACGAACATTGCCAAACAGGAAACCGAAGCGGTCATTCTGGCCTGTACCGAGCTCGATCTGATCGTCGATACCAAGGCCAATATCCTGCCGATTTACGACAGCACCGAAATCCACGCCGATGCCGCCGTGGACTGGATCCTGAACGACCAGTAGCCGGCTAACTGACAGCCATGTCAACTGACTTGGCAAGCGCCATCGAATGCGCCATAATCTCCCGCAATTGGGAGAGAGAAATATGATCCGGACTTTGATTGCCGTTAGCGCGCTGGCAGTGGTGAGCGCGCCCATCCATGCGAAGACCCTGACTGTGGAGGCCGGGGCAAACGCCCAGGAACGGCTTCAGGAAGCGTTGATCCTGGCCGAACCGGGTGATGTTGTAGAAATCGGCGCGGGCCGATTTGACCTGACGGATGGTCTGTCGCTGGACGTCGACAAGGTGATCGTCCGCGGCCAGGGCATGGACAAGACCGTGCTCAGTTTTGCCGGGCAACTGGGGGCCGGTGAAGGCTTGCTGGTCACCTCGGACGACGTCGTGCTGCGCGATTTTGCGATTGAGGACAGCAAGGGCGACGGAATCAAATCAAAGGGCGCGGACCGCATCGTCTATCACGCGCTCCGGGTGGAATGGACCGGCGGGCCCAAGGCGACCAACGGCGCCTATGGGATCTACCCGGTCGAAGCGACCGATATATTGGTGCAGGACAGTGTCGTGCGCGGCGCATCCGATGCCGGCATCTATGTCGGGCAATCCAAGAATATCATCGTCCGGCGCAATAAGGCGATCGAAAATGTCGCCGGCATCGAAATCGAAAACAGCTTTGACGCGGAGGTCACCGAGAATCTGGTGACCCAGAACACGGGCGGTATACTGGTCTTTGACTTGCCCAATCTGCCGCAAATGGGCGGGCATAATGTCAAGGTTGCCTATAATGCCGTGATCAGCAACAACACGCCCAATTTCGCACCGGAAGGCAATATTGTCGCCGGCGTTCCGTCGGGGACCGGGGTGATGGTGATGGCGAACCGGCACGTCGAGGTGTATCAAAATGCCCTGATCGACAATGGCTCTGCCAATGTCCTGGTGGTGTCCTACACCCAGAAATTTGATGATGAAAATTATGATCCGACCCCACGCCAGGTGGTGGTTGCCGAAAATATTCACCGCCGGGCGGGCTACGCGCCGGATTTTGACGGTGGCGCGCAAATCGCGGCGGCCTTTGGCGGATCGGTACCGCCGATTGTCTATGACGGCACCGGTGAGGGCTTTTTTGTCGACGAAGGCGTTGATGTCGTGGCGATTACGCTGGGACTGAGCGAACCGGGCCAGAACCCGGCCACTGGCAATCCCGGCCTGCACAAGAACCCGCAGGGGTGGAAGTTTGATATCATGGATCCCATCACGTTGCCGGCTTCGATGGAGGCTGCGCTGAAATAATGCGTCTGTTTGTCGCCGCTCTTGCCCTGTGCGTCGCCGGTTTCGCGGTGAGCGCGAAGCCGCAACGCGCGGTGTCGGATGCGGCAATCGTCGCAGACGGCATGCCACGGACCCTGTCGGAATATGGGTTTTTCAAGGACGGGAGCGGCTGGCAGCCCAATGACGGGGTGGTGCCTTATGAACTGAACATGCCGCTGTTCACGGATTATGCCGATAAATATCGCTATATCTACATTCCAGCCGGACAACAGGCGAAAACCGATGGTGATGGCCTGCTGCAATTTCCCGTCGGATCCGCGCTGATCAAAAGTTTTGGTTATGCAATTGATGGCAAGGACCGATTGCTCGAAACCCGGGTTCTGCTGCATCGGGCAGACGGCTGGTTGGCGCTGCCCTATGTCTGGAATGCCGAGCAGACGGAGGCGAAGCTGAAGGTTGCCGGAACAAGGATACCGGTCAGCTTCATCGATCCTTCCGGCACGCCGCAGACGATCAGCTATGCGGTGCCCAACAAAAACCAGTGCAAGGAATGCCATTCCCTGTCCGGTGCGGTGATGCCGATCGGTCCCAAGGCCCGCAATCTCGACGATGGCATCCAGCTCGAGAAGCTGGTGGAGCTGGCGCTGATTGCCGAAAAACCGGTTGTGAAAGCCAATATTCCGCTCTGGTCTCATGGCGATAGCGGAACGCTGGAAGAGCAGGCGCGGGCCTATCTTGATGTCAACTGTGCCCATTGCCACAATCGCCAGGGATCAGCGAGCAATAGCGGCCTGTTCCTGACATTTGAGGAACAGAGCCCGGTCCATATCGGCATTGGCAAGCGACCCGTGGCCGCGGGGCGCGGCAGCGGCGGCTTTGAATTTGCGATTGCCCCCGGTCAGCCGGATCAGAGTATCCTGATGCACCGCCTGCAAAGTCTCGAGCCGGGCGTGGCCATGCCTGAAGTCGGACGGTCGATGGTCCACAAGGAAGGGGCCGCGCTGCTCAGTGCCTGGATTGAAGCGATGGAAAATTGAAGAACGGTTATCGGGCAAATTGTGACTGCGGTCAGCTCAAGGTGACCGTTCATGCCGAGCCCTATGCCATCGTACAATGCCATTGCCGCGCCTGTCAGCGCCGAACCGGCGCGCCTTATGGCGTCGGGGTCTATTGTCAAAAATCGGATTGCGAAATTGATGGCGATTCAAATAGCTATGTCCGACAAGGCGGCAGCGGCGCGGATTTCGAAAACCGCTTTTGCCCATCTTGCGGTACAACAGTCTACTGGCTGACTCCGTTTCATGCCGAGGGTATCGGCATCGCCTTTGGCTGTTTTGATGGCGACGAATTGCCGGCTCCGGACCGCAGCGTTTGGGAAAGCGAACGCCACCACTGGGTGGAATATAAGGCCAAAGGGCGATGGCTGGAGGGAAGAGCCGGACCGCGCGTCAAGTAGACGCTATTTCGCGCGGATCCAGTTCTGGCCCTGGCAGAAAAACGCGATACAGCCTTTGACTTTTAACTTGGATGCCGACGTCAGGCTGACTTCGGACCGATAGCTCTTGCCGGTCTTGGGATCATAAATCCGGCCGCGCCAAACCTTGCCATCGGGTTTAAAGCCGGACAGGACTGCCGTGCCCAAAAGTTTGCGGCTGCGCAGTTTCTTGTTCGGATTGTTGATATCCTTTTGGTTCACACCATTGGGCGGTGTCACCAGATATTTGTGAATCCGGCCGCAGACGGTATTGCCGCATTTGCTGATCTTGACGATCGCATCGCCATCCTGGGTCACCCAGTTGCCGTTGATCGAATCTGCTGCCAAAGCGGGTGTTGCGGTTGCCAGTCCGCCAATCATTAGCGTCGCCTGCAAAATATGCCAAATGTTCATGGTCTCTCCCGTCTTGCAAAAAATGCTGTTCATCCTGCCGGTCTGTTCGCTGCTACCGTGGCCTGGGTTACATTGGTCTGAACGCGCCGGAACAGGACCCCTTTTTCAGCCCATAATATGACCAATAGCGAAGCAATGCCGCATAACACGAACCCGATAACCAGCGGCTCGGTGGTTCCGTCATATTGCAGACCCATGGCAGCACCAATGCTGGCCGACAAGGTGGTGCGCGCGAAATTCTGGAACGAGGATGCCACGCCCGCCATTTTCCCGAAGGGTTGCATGGCAATGGAACTGAAATTGGCTCCGGTAAATCCGACCATGCCCATTGATGTCGCCAGCAGCAGGACAAAGACCGGCAAGGTCAGCAAACCCGACATGGTCAACAGCCAGTGGATCAGCGAGATCAGGATGAAGAAGATCAGCGCCGACTGGGACACTCGGCGCGCGCCAAAACGCATCACGATCCGCGAGTTGATGAAGCTGCAAAAGGCCATTGCCATGGCATTGATCGCAAACATGTAGACGAAGATATCGGCGGCATCGAACGTGTCGAAGAATATCTGTTGTGCCGAAGCGATAAAGGCAAAAAGAGGCGCCATCATCAGGCCGCTGGCCAGAACATGGCCAAGCGCATTGCGATGAAAGGTCACTGTCCCCCATGTGCGGATCACGGACTGCAGGTTGATCGGAATCTTATCATCGGGGTTCAGCGTCTCGGGCAACCGGATGATCGTCCAGGCGAACATAACCAATCCGCAACCTGACAATACGATGAAAATGGCGTGCCAGTCCTTGAACAGATCCAGTACGATCTGGCCCAGTATCGGAGCGGTGACCGGAACCGCCATGAACACCATCATGATCACCGACATCATTCGCGCCATCGCATCGCCATCGAACCGGTCGCGGATAATGCTGTTGACCAGCACGCCCATGGCGGCGGCGGCAAGGCCCTGAATGAAGCGTGCCCACAAGAGCAGCGAATAGTCTCCGGCATAGGCGCAGATAATCCCGAACAGCACGTAGATGGCGGTGGTCACCAGCAGGATTGGTTTGCGGCCATAGCGATCCGACAAGGATCCATAGACGATCGAACCGATTGCCATGCCGTAAATATAGGCGGTAATGACCCATTGCCGGTCATTGGCCGAAGCTATGGCAAAATCATCGGCCATCAGCCCCAGGGCTGGCAACATGATGTCAATCGCTAGCGCATTGAGCGACATCAGGCTCGCCATCAGGACGATAAATTCCTTGCGTCCGAGCGGGAAAGAAGAAGAGCCTTTTTGCACTGCCGGGCTATGGCAAGAAACGTTCAGTCTGGCTATAGGTGAAAATGATATAGCCGGAATGCGGTCACGGCTGGGTAGAGGATGGTTTGGTTGCTGAAATTATTGCGCATTGTTGTTCTTTGGGTTGCGGCTTTAGCGGTTTTGCCCGGCGTTGCGGCAGCACAGCTGCCCACGCCGCCGGTTCCGGGATGCCAATATGCTTATGGCGGGATTTATCCCTATGCTGATGCAGAAATGGCGGCAGACGCGATGCGGACCTATCAGGGGGCAACCCTAAACTCCGTTGAACAGCTGATAGCGCTGGCGCGGCAGGCCGAAGAAAAGACAATCCTCATCGAAGGCGGCGATTTCTCTGGCTGGTCCTTCGCTGGCGAGACAGTGACCAATATCTGTTTTGTGGAAAGCGATCTCAGCGGTTCGGATTGGCGCGGCGCAACCGCCACCGGCCTCGGCTTCATCAAATCCAACCTGTCGGGCGCCAACCTGTCGGACTCAAAAATGCAGGATATCTTGATCCGCAGCAGCGACTTGTCCAATGTTGACGCGCGCAATGCGAACTGGAGCAGCGGAAAACTTGATGGAGGCTGGGACGGGAATGTTGAAAATCTCGTCATTGATGGCGCCAATCTGACCGGTTTCAAATTTGTCTGCGGCATCACCATTTTTGATGGCTGCCCGCTGACCCGCAACGGGATGAGCGCCCGCAAAACGGACTTGTCTTTTGCCGATATCGCAACTTTCGGTTTTTATGATGCCGACATGACAGACGCGATATTGAACCGCACCACGATCAGCCCGCGCCAGCTCACGGCGTTTCAGCATTCCAATAATAGCGGCGCGGTGATTATGTCTGGCAACGGGATCACCATCTTCATTTTGCCGGAGACATGGTCGCTGTTGATGGAATCTGCCCTTGCGGCAACAGCAGGAGACAGCCCGTCCTTTGATTGCGCCAAGGCGCGGACACCTGTTGAGAACGATATTTGCGGAGAATATAACAGCCAGTTGCGGGCCCAGGATCGGGCAATTGCTTCCCTCTATGGCGTCGCTCGCAAGCATGACCGTCGTGTGAAGGCAGCGCAAAAGCTATGGTTGCAGCAGCGTGATGCCTGCGGTGCACAGAAATTTCCTACCGATTGTCTGCGGGAAGCCTACAGCAATCGCAAGGGCGCGCTGCTGGCGCGGCTCGGAGAATTAGCCTGGCTGCCCGTCGGGGAAGAGGCGTTGTTTGTCGAGGAAGTCCTGCCGCTGGGATCGGATTTTACCGAGTCCGCCAGCTATGCGCAGCTCGCACCGGTCCTGGCGGGTGCCGCGCGGGCACAGCTGCTGGTCAAACGCAATCCGGATGGCAGTCTTGACGCAAAGGGCGATGCTGTCGGTGCCAATGCCCATCTATGTACGATGCAGGTCGAGGGCGCACGATTTGATCGCGCGACCGGATGGTACACGGTATCGGTTGTGACCGACGATGGCTCCAAGAATCTGCCCGCTTTTCGCTATTGGAACAATCGGATTGAAATCTATCGCAACGGCAAACCGCGCTTTGATGACAGCGATGACCGGCACATCGATTTTGTCAGCTGTGGTGCCCGGGCAAGCTTTCCCGAGTTGATGCGGATCGGCCTGCAAGAATCCGATATGGCCCATTATCGCGGGCAAATTGCTGCCGACAGATGACCGGCCAGACGGGCATTCGCAAAATCATCCATATCGATATGGATGCCTTTTTCGCGAGCGTCGAGCAGCGCGATCATCCCGAGCTGCGAGGCAAGCCGGTTGCCGTCGGCGGATCGGCCGCGCGCGGTGTGGTGGCGGCTGCCAGCTATGAAGCCCGACAATTTGGCGTGCGTTCGGCCATGCCTTCGGTGACCGCAAAGCGGCGCTGTCCCGATCTGATCTTCGTCAAACACCGGTTCGATGTCTATCGCGAAGTCTCTCAGCAGATCCGGGCGATCTTCCGCACCCATAGCGATCTGGTCGAACCGCTGTCGCTGGACGAAGCTTATATCGACGTGACCCCCGAAAATGGCGGCGACAAAATGGGCATTGGCAATGCCACCCGGATCGCCGAGATGATCCGCGCGGAAATCAAGGCACAGACGCAACTCACGGCAAGCGCCGGGGTGAGCTACAACAAGTTCATTGCCAAGATCGCCTCGGACCAGAACAAGCCGGATGGGATGTGCGTGATCAAGCCGCATCAGGGGGCTGAATTTGTGGCGCAATTGCCGGTGCGGCGGTTTTTCGGTGTCGGGCCAAAGACGGCCGAACGGATGAGCAAGCTGGGTATTGAAACCGGCGCCGATTTGCGTGCCCAGCCGGAAGACTTCCTGCGCCAGCATTTCGGAAAATCCGCCGGCTATCTCTATCGCGCCTCGCGCGGTGTCGATCATCGCGCAGTCAAGCCCAACCGGATTCGCAAGTCGGTCGGCGGCGAACGCACCTATGGCAGCGACCTGGTCACCGAGACGGATCTGCAGGACGCGATGGAAAAAATCATCGATATCGTCTGGAACAGTATCGAGAAATCCGGATCACGAGGACGGACGGTAACGCTCAAGGCCAAATATGCCGACTTTCGTCAGATCACCCGGTCGAAATCGCTCGAGCGGTCGGTGGCCGACAAATCGGAATTTGCCACCCTCGGCCGCGAATTGCTGGCCAGCATCATGCCGGTCGAAAATGGCGTGCGCCTGCTCGGGCTGACGCTTGCCAATCTGGAAGGCGTAGACGGCGCGGAACAGACTGAAGTGGATGCCCAGGACACCGATCAGGCCGCGTTCGAATTCTGAGCAGAGCGAGCCCCCGCTTGCGCGGGCGCTCGATCAGGTCAAAATTTGAAACCGGCTTCCAGACCCCAAATCCGCGGTTCATTGACGAAGCCAGTCAGGTTGTTGAAGTCAATCCCGCCAACCGCCGACTGATCGTTGGTGATATTGCGGACGAAGCCGGCAAAGTCGAAACGGTCGGTCTTGTAGCCGATCCGCAAGCCGCCTTCGAGCTGGCCACCATCCTGAAATTCAACCGATTCATAGAGGAAGAAGTTGATCTTCGAACGATAGGACCAGTCGGTAAAGGCATAGACTTCACCGTCGCCGACAGGGATGCTGTACTGGGCGGTCCAGTTGGCAATCCAGCGCGGGCTTTGCGGCAGGCTGTTGCCATCAATATTCACGATCGCTGCGGCAAAGGGCGCCGCTGGGGTGACGATCGGATCGAGCAAGGTACACAGCGAAACATCCGGGAACGTATCGACCCGCACCGCGCCACAAGCCGCCGTGGTCAGGCCGTCGTCCTGAATTTCGGTATTGTTGTAGCTCAGCCCTGCGGTCAGGAGCAATTCCGGAATCGGCTTAAATTCCATATCCAGTTCAAAGCCATAGCCGCGGACATTGTCGGCATTAATCAACCGGTTGGCGTTGACGCCGCCGCCGACCGCGGTCAGCTGGGCATTGTCGAGATCATAAAGGAAACCATTGAGATTGATCCGGCCGCGGCCATCGAGAATCGTTGCCTTCACCCCGGCTTCATAAGATTGGATGGTCTCTGAATCGCCAATCGTCACGCCCGATTCCAGCGGGGTTGCGGTTGCTGGCGGGAACAGGATGCGGCCCTGAATGCTCGGCGCGCGATAGCCTTTGGCTACCCGGGCGTAGAGATTGACGTCGTCCGTTGCAGCAAAGTTCACACTGGCATCCCAGGTGACATTGTCATCCTCAACCGAACGCGTAACCGTGCCCAGTGGGTTTTGGAGGAATGTCGGGAACTGGGTATCCTGCGCCCGAACAACGCTATAGTCACGCTCGTCATTATTATAGCGTATGCCACCGGAAAGGCTCAGCTGATCGGTCAGCGCGTAGGTTAGCGCCCCGAAGATGCCGAAAGCTTCGCTTTGCTGTCGTTGGCGAACGAAAATATTGATTCCGCCCGCTGCGTTCAATGGGTCGCCCAGCGTCGAGTAATTCTCACTGTCAATGCGCAGCTTTTCGTCGAAATAGAACGCGCCCACCTGATAGCTCAATGGGCCGTCATCATTGCTTTCGAGACGCACTTCCTGAGTAAACTGGGTCAGGAACGGAACGCTGTCGCGGGTTTCGGCGGTAAACGGAATTACCCCCGGGCCGGTCAGATTGGGCGGCAGGAAACTGGCGCCAAAGCCGCCGTCGACATCGCCAACCGAGGTGGCATCGCCGCCCCACAGGCTGGTCACCGAGATCAGGGAAACCGGGCCAAAGTCATAGCTGTAGCGCGCGGCGATGTTGTAGGTTTCGACATTTTGTTCATTCTGGCCGTCCGTGGCGACTTCATCCCGTTCGAAATCATCGTTGAGGCCGGACTGGCCGCGGGTAAAGACATTGGCGCGGAAGACGCGTGCGGTGCCGTCCAGATCGCGATACTGGCCAGTGATCAGCAATTCCTGCTCATCAGTTGGGGTAAACAATAGTTGTCCACGAATGGCAAATTCGTCATAGCCTTCGAAAGCATTGTTTTCAGGCGCAGTCGGGTTGGTGTTGTCCACCCAGTCGTCCTGCCGTTGATAGAGCGCAGAGACACGGGCAGACAGGACATTGTCGATCAATGGCAGGGTGACAGCGCCTTCGGCATTGATCGCATTGAAGCGACCATAGCTAATGCGGCCATAGCCGTTCACATCATTGCTCGGCTTGACCGAGTCAAATTTGACAATCCCCGCTGGTGTGTTGCGGCCAAACAGCGTGCCCTGCGGTCCACGCAACACCTCTACGCGATCGAGATCAAATATCGGGAAGCCTTTAAGGATCGGGTTTTCAAGAACCACATCATCATAGACCAGGCTGACGGGTTGGGCCGCGTTAAAATCGAAATCGGTATTGCCGAGACCGCGAATGTAGAACCGCGGGAAGGTGCGGCCGAAAGAGGATTCAACCACCAGGCTCGGAACCCGGGCGGACAGCGCGCGAACATCCTGTCCACCCGCGCCAATCGCAGCCAGCTTCGCGTCGCTCAAGGTCGAGATCGATAGTGGCACATCCTGGAGATTTTCTTCGCGGCGCTGCGCGGTCACGACAATCGTGTTCAGTCCCTGTCCGTCATCTGCGCTAGAATCGTCTTGCGCGAGAACCGGTTGTGCCATGCCGCCGGTGAGCAGCGCGCCAGCGAGAGCGAAGCGGGAAACGGGTGATAAGAGCGAACGGTGCATGACGACAATCTCCGGAGCTGTTCGAGACAAGGACTGCAGAAATCCCTTGATTTCCAGTCCTGTCCCTGAACAGACTCGATGCATTGGGTCAAGCTTACACCGGTGCTACCGGCTGCCGATGGATGGAATCCTGACACACTGTTGCAATTGCGTTACAAACGCTCAGGTTCCGTGGTTCAGAAACTCATCTCGTCATAGATATGGCTGACATCGCCATTCCACTCGCCGTGAAACCGCGCGAGCAGCTGGGCAGCCGGTGATTTTCCGGTCGCGACAACTTCGCGCAACGGATCAAGAAACCCGCTTTCATTGTCGCCGCTGGTGTTCAGCCGATTGCGTGCGGACAGACCGGCAGAGGCGATCTCCAGTATTTCACCAGCCAGATCGAGCAATTTGCCGCCATTGGGCAGCGGTGCGTCGAGGCCCGCTTTGGGAATCGCGTTGCGCAACGCTTCGCGCTCTTCCATCGACCAGCCCTTGACCCGATCCCAGGCGGCATCAAGCGCGGTCTGATCATAGAGCAATCCGACCCAAAAGGCGGGCAGGGCGCAAATCCGGTTCCACGGCCCGCCATCGGCGCCACGCATCTCGAGAAAGCTTTTCAGGCGCACTTCGGGAAAGGCCGTGGAAAGATGGTCGTTCCAGTCGGCAAGGGTCGGTTTCTCTCCGGGGAGAACCGAAAGCTCGCCTTTGAGGAAATCACGAAAGCTGAGGCCCGCAGCGTCAATATACTGGCCGTCGCGGAAGACGAAATACATCGGCACATCGAGCATGTAGGCGGCATAGCGCTCATAGCCAAAATCCTCGTCAAACACGAAAGGCAGCATGCCGGTGCGATGGGGATCGGTGTCGGACCAGATATGGCTCCGGAAACTTTCAAACCCATTGGGCTGGTTTTCGGTAAAAGGCGAATTGGCGAACAGCGCGGTGGCAAGCGGTTGCAGCGCCAGGCCGACGCGAAACTTCTGGGCCATGTCGGCTTCGCTGGAATAGTCGAGATTGACCTGAATCGTGCAGGTCCGCAGCATCATGTCGAGACCGAGATTGCCCACGCGCGGCATATGCTCGGTCATGATCTTGTAGCGCCCTTTCGGCATGATCGGGAGCTCGGCCCGGGTCTTGTCCGGCCACATGCCCATGCCGAGAAATCCCTTGCCGGTCTTCTCGCCAATCGCCTTGACCTGTTGCAGGTGGCGTCCGGTTTCGTTGCAGGTCTGGTGCAAATTTTCGAGCGGTGCGCCGGAAAGCTCCAGCTGTCCGGCCGGCTCGAGACTGACCGTACCGTCATCGCCAGCCATCGCGATGACGGTGCCGTTCTCTTCTACCGGCTGCCAGCCAAATTCCTGTAGCGCGAGCAACAGGTCCTTGATTCCGCCGGGTTCGTCATAGCTCGGCGCGTGATGATCCTCGGTGCAATAGACGAACTTTTCATGTTCGGTGCCGATGCGCCACTGCTCTTTGGGTTTCTCACCGCCGACCATCGGTTCGATAAGTTGGCTGATATCCTCGATAATGGGATCGTTGCTTTTTGAAACCTGTCTCGTGCTCATGGGCCTCGTTTAAGCAAGTCTCTTATCTTGCGCTAGAAATTTTTGCTTTGGGCGGAGAAAGTTGTTGGTGTGCGCTCAGGACCATGTCGATCGCGCTCCGGCAACGGCCGCTGTCATATCAGCCATTTTACCGCAGCAAAGCCGCCAACGAACAGTACCCCGCCGACGGTTGTGGCCAGCGCGAAATTCTTGTCGATCCATTCCTTCATCGGGGGACCGAAATAGCGCAGCAGAACCGCCACCAGAAAGAACCGTGCCGACCGAGCAATGATGGCGGCCCCGATCAGAATGTAGATCGGCATGGCGGTGCTGCCTGCAGCGATGGTGATCACCTTGAAGGGCAGCGGCGTGAACCCGGCAAGCAGGACAACGATCCAGCCCTGTTCATTGAAACTCTGGGCGAAAACGTCAAATTTTTCGGCGGCACCGTAAAAATCGAGAATTGCGACCCCGACGGTTTCGAACAGAAAAAAGCCGATCGCATAGCCCAGCAGCGATCCGAGGACCGATGAAACCGTGCAAACAAAGGCGTACCAATAGGCGCGTTCCGGTTTCGCGAGGCACATCGGCGCGAGCAAGACGTCCGGCGGAATCGGGAAAAAACTCGACTCGGTGAAACTGAATCCGGACAGCCATTTTGTGGCATGGGGATGACCGGCTTTGTCGAGCATCCATTCGTACAAGCGTTTGAGCATAACCTATTTGACCTCAAGCGCCGGGCGCGGGCATCCGCCCGCTTGGCTTTCCTCGCATAAGCTCGGGCGCGCAGTCGCGCTTGCCTCGCTTCGCTCGGTAGAAACCCTCCAGACCGGCACCAAACCGACGCGTAGCGGAGGCAAGGCCGACCGGCCGCCGCGCCTTATGGCGCGTAGCCAAGGCGACGGATGTCGCCGCCCGGCGCCTGAGGTCATACAAAGACTCCCGGCGTTTGAGGTGAACATATTAATGCCCCGGTGCACCGGATACTTCTTCTTGCAGCTCTGCGGGTGTGTCGCGGCCGTGATCGGTGCCAGCGGTGCGGTTGCCCTTGGCGAGCGCAAAGACGACGCCGGACAGCGCCAGCAAGGCGACGATATTGGGCAATGTCATCACGGCATTGGAAATATCACCGAGACGCCAGACCAGTTCCAGCGGGGCGAAGGATCCCAGGAAAATCACCAGGCACCAGAGGACGCGCCACGTGAAATGCAACTTCTTCTCGCCGCTCAGTGTCGCGCCGGGCAGCAGGTCATAGAGATAAGTGATCGCCCGTTCGCCATAATAGCTCCACGTCAGCAAGGTTGTGAACACGAACAGGATCAGCGCGACCGACACGATTAGCGTGCCGATCGGAATGCTGAACACTTCGAACGGGAAGGCCGCGGCATAAGCGCCGGAGGTCATTGCAAAGCCGTTCAGATCGGATTGCCAGGCATGCTCGACCACCTGTTTGACGCCATTGGCATCGGTCACGGTAAAGTCGCCAGCCACTGTCAGCATGACCAGAGCGGTCATCGTGCAGATCACAATCGTGTCGATAAACGTGCCCATCATCGCAAAGCGGCCCTGAGCCGCCGGGTCGTTGGTCTGCGCGACCGCGTGGGCGATCGGGGTGGAACCCTGACCCGCTTCGTTGGAAAACAGGCCCCGGGCAACACCGGCGCGAATGGCGATCATGATCATCGCGCCGAGAAATCCGCCGGCGGCAGCGTCATAGCCAAAGGCGCCCGCAAAGATGCGGGAAAAGGTTTCGGGCAGGTAAGGCAAGTTGATCATCAATGCGACAAAGGCCATGACCAGATAGAGGCCCGCCATCCACGGAACGATGGTTTCCGCCACCTTGCCGATCGATTTGATCCCGCCGATAATGACCGCAAACACCGCGATTGCAGCAATCGCGCCGCCAATCCATTCCTCGACACCGAACAGTTCATTGGCGCTGTCGCCAAGGCTGTTGGCCTGAATGCCATTGCCGGTCACCAGCGCCGAGAACAGCGCGCCGAGACAGAAAAGCACCGCCAGCCAGGTCCATTTCGGGCCCAGTCCGATGCTGATATAGGTCATCGGACCGCCGCGATACACGCCATCGGCTGTCTTTTCGCGAAAGCGCACGGCGAGCGAACCTTCGGCAAAAGCCAGCGCCATGCCGAACAGGGCGGTGACCCACATCCAGAAAATGGCGCCGGGTCCGCCCAGCGTGATCGCCGTGGCAACACCGGCCAGATTACCCGTGCCGACCTGTCCGGAAAGCGCCGTCGATAGCGCTGCAAAAGGCGAGATTTCGCCTGCGCCCTTGCCGTCCGACTTTTTGAATAACCCTGCCAGGGCAGGAAAGAGCCGCCGGAGGGGATAGCCGCGCAGCCCTATCATGAAATAGATGCCCGCACCGAGCAGGATGATCACCATCGGTGGGATAGGCTGGCCCGCAATGGCCACAACAGGTTCGCCGTTCCAGGTGCCGCCCCAGATGAAATCCGATACGTTGGTCACTGGCTGGATCGCGGCTTCAAAACCGGAAACTGGCGCTGTACTCACTAAAATTCTCCCCGTTCGCGCTTTCGGCGCTGAAATGCCGACTGTAATATAATTACAATCGCAACAGGATTAGCAGGCCCGATCTTTTTGGCAAATGCTTTTGCCAAACCAACCAGAAAGCCTATGATAAAGCTTGAAAATCAGCATGAACCGATGCGAGTCACGAGAGGAATAACGGCACATGAGCAACCAAATGAGCAGTCTTTGGGTCAACAAGACCGCGCTGGATGACACCAAATGGGAGGCTGCTGCTGCACCCGCTCTGGCGGATGGCGAGATTTTGCTGGCCGTGGAGAAATATGCACTCACCGCCAATAATGTTACCTATGCGGTGGCCGGTGACAGTTTCGGCTATTGGAATTTCTTCCCGACCGGCGACAATGATTGGGGCATTGTTCCGGTCTGGGGATTTGCGCGAGTGGTGCAGTCGAACAATCCGGCCTTTGCCGAGGGCGAACGGGTCTATGGCTATCTGCCAATGGGCAGCCACCTCGTTGCGCAGCCCGGCAATGTGACTGATGCAGGTTTCGTCGACATGGCGCCGCATCGTCAGGCAATGGCGATCATCTATAATCAGTATAATCGGCTTGGCACGGCGGAAGCCGCGGGTGAAGCCGAACGCGCGCTGTTCCAGCCACTGTTCACCACCAGCTTCCTGATCGAGGATTTCATGCGCCAGTCCGACTGGCACGGCGCCGAAGCGGTGCTGCTGACCAGCGCGTCATCAAAAACCGCGCTGGGCTTGGCTTTGGTCGCCAAGAATCTGAGCCCTGAGATCAAGCGGATCGGATTGACTTCGGCGGGCAACAAGACCTTTGTCGAGGAGAGCGGTCTCTATGACGAGGTGCTGACCTATGACGCGCTCGATAGCGCCGATGCCAGCGTGCCGATTGTGTCGGTGGATTTTGCGGGCAACAGCCAGCTGCTCGCCGATATCCACGCCAAGTGGGACGGCAATCTGAAGTTCAGCTCGCTGGTCGGCGCAACCCATGTCGAAGCCCGGGCGGGCACCGGGGAACTCAAGGGCCCCAAGCCGGAACTGTTTTTCGCGCCGACCGCCGCTGAAACCCTGATGAACGAGATTGGGCCGGCCGCCTTTCGAAGCCGGGTGGATGAACAATTTCATGCGTTCGTGACGGCCACCGCCGGTCATCTCTCGGTCGAGAGCCTGTCCGGTCAGGCCGACTTGCAACGCGCCTATGTTGAAATGCTTGGCAACAAGATTGCCCCAAATCGCGGGCTGATCTGTTCGCCGGAATAGCTGGCAATTGCCGAAACTGATTGATTCCTTGGTGAAACTGCCAAATAGTGTCTGCACTGGGGTCGCGCCTGGGGGATAGGATGAACGCAAAACCGGAATCCGGCCCGAATCTGGCCCGCCATGCGCTGTTCGACGGCGTATCGCCCGCTGCGCTTGACGCTCTGGCGGGCAGCTCGACCACAATCATGATCGCAGGTGGGGATCCGCTGGTCCGGCAAGGCGATGATGCTGATGCGCTCTATTTTGTCGAATCCGGACGCTTTCGGGTCGTCGTCAACAAGGTGCACACGGTGGCGCATATCGAAGCTGGCGAAGCGGTTGGCGAACTGGCTTTTTTCGCTGACGGCAAGCGCACCGCCGATGTCGTCGCCACCCGCGACTCCACCGTACTCGAAGTCTCGCGCAGCGCGTTTGATCGTATTGCCAAACAGCATCCCGAGCTGACCCAAGCCATGCTCAAACTGGTTTCCGAGCGGCTCGCGGTGGCCACCGCGCGCACGACGTCCGTCTCCTCCAGCATGCCCCGTGTCATTGCGCTGCTGCCGGCCGGAACCAGCCAGCTGCCTGATGGGTTCCTGTCGCGGCTGGCCGAGGCCATCGAAACCCTGCTCGGATCCGACACCCCGATTATCGCGGCGGATCAGGCAACCAGCGAAGCGGCCGACGCCGCTGCCTATCAAGGCTGGCTCGCAGAACAGGAAGCCAAAGGCGCGTTCGTACTGGTCGACGGCAGCGGCTCGGAGGAATGGAGCCACCAAATCTGTCGCAACGCGGACGCACTGGTCATGGTCGGTCGTCCCGGGCGCAGCGAAGCGGAACCCAATCCGGCGGAACAGAGCGCGATGCGCTGGGTCCGACCGGCGCAACGGACGCTGGTGCTGGCGCGCGAGAAATCGGACAAGGTGATCAGCAAAAGCGCGCAGTGGATTGATCCGCGCAAACCGAAATTGCATCATCATCTGGCGCTCGACAGCGACGCCGATTTCGCGAAGATTGCCCGGTTCCTGACCGGCCGCGCAATCGGCCTCGTGCTTGCGGGTGGCGGCGCGCTGGGTTGCGCCCATCTCGGCGTGGTTCGGGCCTTGAAAACCGCCGATATTCCGATCGACTTTATCGGTGGGGCCAGCGCCGGCGCGGCGATGGGCGGCGCGATCGCCCGCGGCATGTCGGTGGAGGAGACACTCGACCAGATGGAGGCGATGTTCATCGATGCCAAGGCGATGCGGCGTTTGACCCTGCCGCTCTATTCGTTGCTTGATCCGACCGTTTTCGACGCCGAATTGCGCAGCCGCTATGGCACCAAGGATATTGCCGATCAGCCGATCAACTTTTTTGGCGTCTCGACCAATTTGTCGACCAATGGTCTGCATATCCACCGCCGTGGTCCGCTGTGGGAATGCGTGCGGGCATCGGGCTCGCTGCCTACAATTCTGCCGCCTTTTATTGATCGCGATCGCAATATTCTTGTCGATGGCGGCGTGCTCGACAATGTGCCGGTCAAGGTGATGCATGATCTGAAAACCGGTCCAAACATCGTGGTATCGCTCGGCGACCCCGACGAAGTCTGGCGCACCGATGTGGCCTATGATGATATCCGCGGCCGCTGGACTTTGATGAAAGACGTGCTGCTGCGGCGTAAGCGCGAGGCGGAATTCCCATCCATCGTCGAGATCATGTCTCGCTCGATGGTTGTCGCCAGCCGCATGGCCTCGAAGGAAATGCTCGGCGATGACGATATTCTGGTCAATCCGCCGATCATTCCCGACATGCAGATTCTCGACTGGCATCTGGGCCGCGAACTGGCGGAAATGGCGGCCGAATATGTGACCGAGAAGGTCCTCATCAGCAGCGATTTCAAATCCCATCTGCGCGGGTGACCGGGCGGACACGCTCAAATCATGGCTGTAACCGAATGCTCTCGCCGGACGAACAGGGTGCGTACGAAGAATTCGTTTTCGGCGGGTTCAGCTATGATTGAGGGAATGTGTCATGACTTACATGCTAGTGAATCAGCGCGATCTGGAATATTTGACTGCCATTGATGAACAGGGCAGTTTTGTGAGTGCGGCGTTGCAGTGCAACGTGACGCAACCGGCTTTGTCCAATCAGATCCGCAGGATTGAGGAGCGCCTGGGTCTGGTTCTTTTTGACCGGCTGCAAAATGGCGTGCAAATCACGCCAGAGGGCCAGCGCGTGCTCGATTCCGCCCGCCAGGTCCTGTGTGAAATGCGAGACATGGCCGATGTCGTAAGGGCCTGTCAGGACCCGCTTTCGATCCCGGTAAAGCTCGGATTTTTCCCCACCCTGGCGCCTTATGCGGTGCCTTTGCTATGCACGGCCCTGCGCGAGTCTTGCGATGGGATCAATATCATATTCAGCGAGGCCTTTTCCGAAACATTGGTCGAACAGATTCTGAACAAGGATATTGATGCGGCCATGCTGGCGCTGCCGGTCGATGTCGAAGGCATTGATACCGTGCCGCTATTTGTCGAGGACCTGTATCTGGCAACCCCGAAAGACCATGTTCTGGCTGACAAGCTCGCTGTCAGCGAAGCAGAATTGCCGCTCAGCGAACTGATCCTGCTGGACAAGGGGCATTGCCTGCGCGATCAAGCGCTCAATCTTTGTCATGACTCCGGCGTCGGCGCGGATATTCCGGCGGACTTGAGAGCCACCAGCATGGAAACGGTGATCCAATATGTTGCGCATGGATTTGGCTGTACGCTGCTGCCGGCCCTGGCCGCACAACGCTATGCGAAGCATGAACCGGATTGTAGCTTTATCAAGATTGATTCCGACCGCTTCAACCGGACGATTGCCTTTGCACATCGCACGGGTTGTCCGCGCTCTTGCTTGATCCCACCAATTGTCGATGCGGTGAAGCAGAGTTTTCCCGAAGACGTGATCTCGTTTATTGCCGCCTGATTGATCGGCCTGTCCGGGCCGGCAAGGGGGCTAATTCCCGGCGGGGTTCAGCCGCTTTTTGAACCGCAGAATATTACTCGAAAATGCGCTCTTGTCGGGCGCATTTTTCATGTCCGGAATATGTTCTAAACATATGATATATATTATAAATATTGCAATTACATTTGGTAATATCGACCAATTCATATTGGAATTGGAGCGGATTAAATTGGCTCTCTAAAGGCTGTTTCAGCTGATCGGCATTCCCGTTCGTCCAGCGCATTTTACAACCTTTTGGAGATAGAAGATCATGACCCCCGAATCCAACCCGACCGGAACATTTAACCGTTCCGCTTCCCAATCCCTGCCGCTGCGCTATGCGGTTTCGGCAGCGGCTATCGTCATTGCGATGGTGGCGGTGCCGGCTCAGGCACAGCAGATCATCAATGACGGGGATATGATGACCGTCACCAGTGGCGCGGATGGTGAAACCATTACCGCCGGCCTGGGTGTCACAAGCGAGGTCACCGGTGCGCCGGTCGTGGTTATTGCCAATGACGCGGTAACCGTTGCGAATGACGGCACGTTGCGCACCACCGGTGTGACTCAGACAATCCAGGTCAATCAGGGCACGACCGGCACCATCATCAACAATGGTGCAACCGGCCTGCTGGAAGCCGATCTCGCGGGTTGTCAATTTTGACGGCAGCGATGCGACGTTGAACAATGACGGGATCATTCGCGGCACCGCGAGCCAGCGCAATGGCGCCGTCTACGGCAACCGCACATCCAACAATATCGCGATCAACAACGGCGCAACCGGCATCATCGATGCCGGCGTTGAAGGCGCGGCGATCGCGATTGAAGTCGGCGGTGGTGGCGCGCCTCGCAGCGGTGCCATTGTCAACGCGGGTACCATTCAAGGACGCGGTCAAGCAGCACCTGCCGGTGGAACAGCCGGTGACGGATTGCGCTTTTTTGGTCCCGGACTGGCCCCGCAATATGTCTATAATGGTGCCATCACAAATAGCGGTAGCATTGCTTCGGAATCGAATCAGGGTCCGGTGGCTGGCATCCGTTTTGCCAACCGTATCGGGTTTCAGGGCACGCTCGACAATAGCGGGACGATTTCCGGGGCCAATAACGGCCTCTATTTCGGAAACGATGCCGATCATGCTGGCGGTATTGTCAACAATAGCGGGACGATTTCCTCGGACAGCCGCGCATTGAATATCGATGGCACGGGATTGGTGGTCAACAATAGCGGAGCGATTATCGGTACCGGCAATCAGCGCAACGGCACCGTCTATGCGGACAGCACGGCGCAAGATTTCACGCTGAACAATGACGGCGTGATTGATGCCGGTGCAGGATTGGAAGGCGCTGGCTTTTCGGTTGAGCTTTCGGCGGCAGGCAATGACTTTGCCATCGATAACAGCGGTACGATTCAGGGGCGCGGCACCGCCGGTGCCGGGGCCACAACGGCTGGCGATGGCGTGCGCTTCGAGCGTCAGCGTGTTGCAGGCGCGTTGGACGGCAGCAGTTCCGGCCTGTTCACTGGCACGGTGACCAATAGCGGAACCATCGACAGCGAAGGTGATAGCGGCACCACTGCCGGCATTCGTTTCGTCAATGGCGTCTCCTTTTCGGGCACCATCGACAACCAGGCGGGCGGTACGATTTCAGGCGTTCAGAACGGCCTGTATTTCGGCAACGCCACACCCGCAGGCGGCGGTGAGTTCACCGGCGCTGTGGTCAATAATGCCGGGACGATTTCGTCCGGCAGCCGCGCATTGAATATCGATGGCACCGGATTGGTGGTCAACAATAGCGGTGCGATTATCGGTACCGGCAATCAGCGCAACGGCACCGTCTATGCCGATGGCACCGCCAATAACTTCACCCTGAACAATCTCGCCGGCGGTATCATTGATGCCGGTTCCGGGAATCAGGGGGCGGGCGTATCGCTGCAACTTGGCAATGCCGATGGGGCCATCCGGACGATCTCGCTGACCAATGCGGGAACGATTAGCGGTCGCGGCGATGCTCTGGCATCCGGTGCGACGGCCGGTTTGCGGTTGTTCAACGGTGCCGGTGCCGGGACCAGTGTCACGGTCAATGGCGACATTGCCAATAGCGGCACGATCACGGCGGAGACCGCTCCGGCTCTGTTGATTGAAAATGTCAATTTCACGGGCAATTTCACTAACAGCGGCACCTTGACCGGTCTGCAATCGGTCGATGCGTCGACGGCCTTGGGCGGATTGACCTTCGTTCAAAATGGCGGCGCCCTCAATGGTGACTTTATCGGTTCTGCATTTGCCGACAGTCTGGCCTTCGCCAGCGGTTCGTCGACTTTGGCTGGCGACATCCAGGGCGGTGTTGACGTGACCGTTGCCAGTGGCGCCGCGCTGGCCGTTTCCGGCAATCGGGCCGTGGATGGGACCTTCGCTGCCGATGGCACGCTGCGGTTCGAACTGGGCAGTGACAGTCTGGCCATTGCGGGTGACAGCAGCTTCGGAGCCGACAGCGTGATCACGATCGAAACCCCGACCGACATCGCGAACCTTACGGTTGGTGCGCCGATCAGCGTGATATCCGAGACCGGCACATTCACCGACAATGGCTTGACCGTCAATCTGATCGATGACGACTTCTTGCTGGATTACACGGTGCAGCTGGGTTCAGTGGCTGTCACGCCGATCGCTGCCGACTTGTCCGCGGTCAGTGCTGATGCCAATATCTCCGCCTTTGGCAGCGCACTCACTACCGCCTTGTCCAACAATCGCCTGACTGGCGACGTGGCCAACAGCCTGAACGGTTCGGCTGATGCCGCGGCGTTTGAGGCATCGGCGCTGAGTTTGTTGCCGGCGATCAACGACGGTGTGGTGCGGGAAATATTTGAAACCCAGCGCTTTTCCAGTTCCTTGCTTTCGAGCCGATTGAACGGGGCGGAAACCGGGCTTTGGGGTCAGGCCTTTTTCCGGACGTCTGACCGGGATGCGCAAAGTCTCAGCGCGGTCGGCTATGATGGCGATGCTCTGGGCTTCACACTTGGGCTCGACACGCCAGTGAACGAGGCGCTGACGGTTGGTCTGTTGTTGAACTATTCCGATATCGATGTCGATTCAGAGGGTTCTGTGGGCGCACAAAGCGACGTTAACAGTTTCCAGATTTCCGGTTATGCCGGCCTGGATCTTGGCGCTGCCTTTGTGAATGCGGAACTGGGTTATTCGTTCAACAATGTCGATAATCGTCGCAACGGCGTGACCGGTCTGATCTCCAGTGAAACGGATGTCGATGGCCTTATTGCGGCGGTTAATGGCGGCTATACGCTGGAAACCGGAGCCTTCTCGATCACCCCTCATGCCGGACTGCGTTATGCCAGTCTCTCGCAGGATGGCGTGACCGAGACCGGTGGTCTGGGTTTGACCCTCGATACGGATCGGACCGACTTCCTTGAAGGCACATTGGGCCTGCGGATTGCCGGTACCGGCGATGACAGCAAGGATCTGTCGATCATCCCCTATGCGAATATCGCCTATGTCTATGATTTCATTGGCGATGGTCTGGGTGTGAACGGCAGCTTCAACGGCGGTCTCGACACCTTCCGTCTCACTACAGTCGAACCGGCTCAATCGCGTTTCGACCTCGGCGCCGGATTGAACCTTGTCAACAAAGGCGGGTTCAGCATTGGCGCTGAATATCAGGGGCGTTTTGCTTCGGATTACCAATCTCACTCAGGAAACATTCGGGTCCGCTTTGCTTTCTAGTCGAAGCGTTATGATCGTCCTGAGAGAGGAACGGGGGACCGGCTGGTGTCAGACACCAGCCGGTTTTTCCGTATCTGTGTCCTGAAAAAGCCCGGTTTGACCGCCCTTGTGGCGTGTAGAAACAGAATACAACTAACCAGATAGGCACAAATAGCTTGACATCGTCACGCTATATAGGTACATATTGCAACCATAGAGAAATTGTGATTCGGGCCGAGCGGCGCTGAACCAGGGTGATCCCGATGGGATAGCCATGGGTCAGCGCCCCGGCCCTTTTTATTGCCCGCGGTCGAAGTGATCCGGGTCAGGGGACAGATATGGCAGACACACAGAAAGACATTGAAACTGAAACGCGAACCGATCCCCGCGCCGATTATCACATCGCGCGGCGGGCGGTGTTTCTGGAACATCTCGCGATCACATCAAACATCCGGGAGTCCGCTGCCATTGCGGGGATTGCCTCGGGCACCCTGTACCGGTGGAAGCAAAATGATCCCGATTTTGAGGTTGCCTGGATGAAGGCGCTCGCGGCGGGCTATCAATTGCTTGAGATGGAAATGCTCGAACGCGCCCGGAAAGGGGTTGAACGGAAGATCTTCTATCATGGCAAGCTGATCGAGACGGTGCGCGACTATGATCATAAAACCGCGCTCAGCCTGTTGCGTTTGCATAAGGAAACGGTGGCGCTGGTTCGTGCAGCGCGGGCAGAACTGTCCGCTCAACCGGAACCGGCCGCGGACACGCTTGATGAAAAGCTGAAGCGGATCAATCGGCGTTTGCGCACGTTCCAGGCCGAGCAACGTCAGGATCCGGGAACCCAAAATGGGTTGCAGCGCGACGAAAGGAACGGTGCTGCGCATGGTCCATGATATCAAAACGGCGACCGAAATCGGCGCACTGAACGACGATGAACGCGCGTTTTACCTGAGCCTGATGGATCGCGAAATGCGCCGCGAATATGAAACTGCGTGGCATTATTGGGCGCGGGAAGAGCAGCGGGCACCGGCTGGCGACTGGAACCTGTGGCTGATCCTGGCTGGCCGCGGTTTTGGCAAGACCCGCGCGGGGGCGGAATGGGTTCGCGCTATTGCCGAGGCCGACAGCAACGCACGTTTTGCGCTGGTCGGCGCCAATTTTGCCGAAACCCGGATGGTGATGGTCGAG
Source organism: Parasphingorhabdus sp. W113 (assembly GCF_055693205.1). Taxonomy (NCBI): domain Bacteria; kingdom Pseudomonadati; phylum Pseudomonadota; class Alphaproteobacteria; order Sphingomonadales; family Sphingorhabdaceae; genus Parasphingorhabdus; species Parasphingorhabdus sp. W113. Next base: position 590,308 of record NZ_CM146328.1, read on the forward strand.
GGCGAGAGCGGTTTGTTGTCAATTGCGCCGCCACAAACCCGGCCACTATGGGAACCGTCGCTGAAACGGCTGCGCTGGGCGAGCGGGGCCGAAGCCTATCTTTATTCGGCAGCGGAGCCGGACGGGCTGCGCGGACCGCAGCATAGCCACGCGTGGAGCGATGAAATCGCGAAATGGACCAATAATGCCGGGCAGGCTCAAGCGACATGGGATAATCTCAAAATGGGGCTACGGCTGGGCCGTGCGCCGAAAATAGCAGCGACGACCACGCCCAGACCGGTGCCATTGGTGCGCGCACTGATCAGCGGTAGCGGCAACGGCACCGTGATCACGCGCGGCCGGACCCAGGACAATATCGCCAACCTGCCGGCGGCCTTCATCAAGGTGATGGAAGCCGATTATGGCGGGACCCGGCTCGGTCGGCAGGAGCTTGATGGTGAACTGATCGCCGATCTCGAAGGGGCCTTGTGGACACGGGCGATGCTGGAGGCCTGCCTTATGGGGCAAAGGGACATAGCTCCAGACCGTCGCGATATTCCGCCGGAATGGAACCGGGTTGTCATCGGTGTTGATCCACCCGCGTCGCATAGCGGTGACGCTTGTGGGATCATCGTCGCGGCTTTGCGGAGGGATAATAAGGCGGTAGTGCTGGCGGACGAAAGCGTCGAAAAGGCCAGCCCTGAAACATGGGCAAAAGCGGTGGCCGAGGCGGCCCGGATCTGGGCTGCGGATCGGGTGATTGCAGAGGCCAATCAGGGCGGCGCGATGGTCAAGGCGGTGTTGCATGCGGCGGATATTTCGCTGCCGGTCCGCCTGGTTCATGCCTCACGCGGCAAGGTGGCCCGGGCGGAACCGGTGGCGGCGCTGTATGAATCCGGCCGGGTTTTCCACGCCAGCGGGTTTCCGCGCCTCGAGGACGAACTGTGCGGATTGCTGATCGGTGGTGGCTATGAAGGGCCAGGCCGATCCCCCGACCGCGCCGACGCGCTGGTCTATGCGCTGACCGAACTGATGCTGCGGCGAAAGCGGGAGCCGCGGTTGCGGGTGTGAGGCTGGGGAGGGAGAGGGAGTCTTTATTTTACCTCAGGCGCCGGGATTCTTTATTAGACCTCAGGCGCCGGGCGCGGGCACCGCCCGCTTGGCTTTCCTCGCATAAGCTCGGGCGCGCAGTCGCGCTTGCCTCGCTGCGCTCGGTAGAAACCCTCCAGACTGGCACCAAAACCGACGCACCGCGTCGGCAAGGCCGACCGGCCGTCGCGCCTACTGGCGCGTAGCCAAGGCGACGGATGTCGCCGCCCGGCGTTTGAGGTCCAAAAAGAATCTCGCGCGCAACACCTGCTACCGCCGAAGGAAACACCAAACCGACGCGCAGCGGAGGCAAGGCCGACAGGCCGCCGCGCCTACTGGCGCGATAGCCAAGGCGACGGATGTCGCCGCCCGGCGTTTTAGGTCCACAAAAGAATCCCGCTGGCAACACCCGCTACCACCGAAGGAAAAACCAAACCGAGCGCAGTGAGGCAAGGCCGACTGGCCGCCGCGCCTACTGGCGCGATAGCCAAGCGGGCGGATGCCCGCGCCCGGCGCTTGAGGTTAAGTAAAAAAGGATATCACAACATGAAATTCTGGGACAATCTGACTCTCGCCTTCAAAGGTGGGGGCAACCGTGTGACCGGGGCAAAGCGGCCCGCTTTGGGGCGCAGTTTTCTTGGATGTTATGGCGGAGTCACGCTCGATCGGGAAACCCCGTTTTCCTATCAGACCGCAGTCCGCGACGCCTATCTCGAAAACGCCATTGCCCAACGCGCGGTCCGGATTGTCGCCGAAGCGGTCAGCCAGGCGCCTCTAAATTCCGTACAGGGTAACGTGATGGCCTTGCTGCGGGGCAGCGGCACCGGACAGGCATTGATCGAAACGGTCGCGGCACATCTGCTGCTTCATGGTAACAGTTATGTGCAGATCATTACGGGTTTGGAGAGCCAGCCTGTCGAACTGTTTGCGCTGCGCCCCGATCGGGTCACGGTTGACGCCGACGGGCGGGGCTGGCCAGCGGCCTATGTCTATCGCGCGGGCGATCATGTCACCCGCTTTCCCGCACAAGATGCGGCCGGGCGGGCCGCCATCATCCATATCAAGGCGTTCCATCCGGTTGACGATCATTACGGGCTCGGCTGTCTCGGAGCGGCGGTCAAGGCCGTGGCGATCCACAATGCCGCGGCGCGCTGGAACCGGGCGCTGCTCGACAACGCCGCCCGGCCATCGGGCGCGCTGGTCTATGATCCCGGTGCCGATGGATCGGCGCTGACAGCGGACCAGTTTGATCGCCTGAAAGCCGAGATGGAAGAGAGTTTTTCAGGCCTCGCCAATGCCGGCCGGCCGATGTTGCTGGAAGGCGGCCTGTCCTGGCAGGCGATGAGCATGACACCGTCAGATATGGATTTTGTCGCGCTCAAGGCCGCCGCCGCCCGAGAGATCGCGCTGGCCTTCGGAGTACCGCCCATGCTGCTCGGTCTGCCGGGGGACAATAGCTATGCCAATTACCGCGAAGCCAATCGTGCGCTCTGGCGGCTGACGATCCTGCCGCTGGCGGGGAAGATATACGACAGCCTGACCGGCGCGCTGAACGACTGGTGGCCGGATCTGAAACTGGAAGTTGACCGCGATCAAATCCCCGCCCTGTCGGAAGAACGCGAGCGACTGTGGAAACAGGCCTGTGAAGCCGATTTCCTGACCGACGACGAAAAGCGCAAGATGGTTGGATTGGCGTGACGGGGAGGAAGAGGAGAAGGAGGAGGAGTTTTTATTAGACCTCAGGCGCCGGGAGGCGACGGATGTCGCCGCCCGGCGCTTGAGGTCCAAAAAGAAGGAACCAAATCGATGCAAAATGAAGAAATGCTTGCGCGGCTGATTGCGCAGGCCGAGGGCGATGGCGCGGATCTTGTGACGCTCCGGGCGATTGTCGAGGAAGCGACTGACAGCGGGGCGGAGCGAGTGCTCGACCGGCTCGGTCTGGCGGATCCCAAGGCGGAAGGCGATATTGATGCCTTGCGTGAATTGCTCGGCGCCTGGCGCGATGCCAAAGCCAGCGCCTGGAAAGCGGTGATCACCTGGGTGGTGCGCGCCGCGCTGGCGCTGTTGCTGGTCGGCCTGGCGATGCGGCTCGGCTTGGGCAATCTCGTGACATGAGCGTGCATCCTGCGACCCTGCGCTTTGCCGGCTATGCCGCGATATTCAATCGGCTCGACCGCGGCGGCGATATCATTCGGCCCGGTGCGTTTGGATCGCTCGCCGAAGGCCTGTCGCTGCCGTTGCTCTGGCAGCATGATCCGGTCCGACGGATCGGGACGATCACCTATGCCCGCGAAGATGCCAGCGGCTTGCGCGTGATCGGCATGGTGGACGGGGCGTCCCGCGCCGGGCGCTCGGCCATTGCCGCCATGCTGGACGGCGCGCTCCGCGGGCTGAGCTTTGGCTATCGCGTGCAACAGATGCGAGGCGATCAGCCGCGCCTGTTATGCGCGCTGGATGTGGCCGAGATTTCATTGGTTGACCGGCCGATGCAACCGCTGGCCCAAGTGCTGCGCCTCGCCTGACCAATTCCCCCCATTTACCAACCCTGCAATTACCGTCGCCGTCCCGATTGGGGCGGCTTTACTCTCGACCTGAAAGGACTGACATGACTGACCTTCCCCCAATATCCGAAATCCCCGCTGTGCTCGAAACCAAGGCTGATCCTCTCGAAGCCAGCTTTGAAGAAGCAGTGCCATCGACCCAGAGCGAACAGCCGGACGCCAGCGTCGCGGCGATCCGCAAGGATGTCGATGGCCTGCAGGCCCAGATGGCGGACATCTCCAAAGCCTCTGCCCGGCCCGTGCTGGCGGGCAATGCCGATGGCGTCAAAGGTTTGACCCGGTCAGCCTCGGCGCGCGATTTTACCGCAAAATATCTCCGCAGCGGCGATCATAGCGGGATCGAGAAGAAGAGCTTTTCCGGGGCGTCCGGTCCCGATGGCGGCTATGCGGTGCCGGAGGAACTCGACGCGCTGATCGGCCGGACCCTGACCGACCGGTCGCCGATCCGGTCGATCGCGACGGTCGTCCAGACCGGCACGGCGGGCTATCGCAAGCTGGTGACCACCGGCGGCACCCCCTCTGGCTGGGTCAGCGAAACCGCCGGACGGCCGGAAACGGATACGCCGGTCTTCAACGAAATCGCGCCGCCTTCTGGTGAGCTTTATGCCAATCCGGCGGCGTCCCAGCGGATGCTGGATGATGCGGCCTTTGACGTCGAGGCGTGGCTGGCCGACGAAATCGCGCGGGAATTTGCCCAAGCCGAAGGCGCTGCCTTTGTAAGCGGTTCCGGGCTCAATCAGCCGCGTGGGTTCCTCAATGGCGCGGTAACCGACGAACCCGACGACATCCGCAGCTTCGGCACATTGCAATATGTGCCAACCGGCGCCACCGGGGGCTTTGCCGGTGCCGATGGCGAGGATGCGCTGGTCGACCTGGTCCACACGCTGCGGCCCGCCTATCGGCAAGGCGCATCGTTTGTCATGAACAGCGCGACACTGGCCCAGATCCGCAAGTTCAAGACCGCCGATGGCGCCTTTCTGTGGCAGGCGTCGCTGGCGTCGGGGCAACCGGACCGGCTGCTTGGCTATCCGGTGATCGAGGCCGAGGACATGCCTGATATCGGGGCAGACAGTCTGGCGGTCGCCTTTGGCAATTTTCGCGCCGGCTATCTCATCGCAGAGCGCAGCGCGACGCGGATCTTGCGCGATCCGTTCACCAACAAGCCGTTTGTCCATTTCTATGCCACCAAGCGGGTCGGCGGGCAGGTGATGAACAGCGAAGCGATCAAGCTGCTCCAGTTCAGCGCCAGCTAGGCCCTGACCGCACCGCCCCATTCCCCCGAAGCGAAAGGACACGTTCCCGTGAGCCCTCCCTCTGAATATTCAACCGCCAATTTCCTCGCCAATCCACCGCCTGTCCCGGACAGTGCAGTGGATGCGGTCAAGACGTTTCTGCGTCTCGAACATGATCAGGATGATGACGCGCTGCGATCGTTTCTGGCCAGTGCGATGGTTCTCTGTGCCGGGTTTACGGGACGTGTTCTGATCCATCAGGATTATCGCGAGCGGTTGGCCCGCAGCCGAAACTGGCAGAAGCTGCGCCATCAACCGGTACAGGCGATCACTGCCGTGGAGGCGGTGACCGCTGATGGGCAGGGCGCGGTGCTGGCGGCCGGCGACTATGCGCTCGACATTGACAGCAGTGGCGCCGGCTGGGTGAAGATCGGCGCGGCCAACCGGGCCACCCGGTTTCGGGTGACCTACCAGGCCGGCCTGGCGGCGGCATGGGATGATCTCCCGGCCAATTTGCGCCAGGGGATCATCCGGCTGGCCGGGCATCTCCATGCGCATCGCGATGCGCCGGATGCCGCTGGACCGCCGCGCGCGGTCACCGCCCTGTGGCAACCCCATCGCCGGGTCCGGATGACATGATTGACCGTGCAAAACCAGGCGAATTTGCCGGACGGTTGCGGGAACGCATTCATATCACCCGGCCGGGACCGGGGCGCGATGCTTCCGCTTCCGCGGATGGGGCGATGGTTCCGGTCGGCGATTTCTGGGCGGCGATGGTGCCGCTCGGACCGGGTGCCAGCACCGCAGCGGACAGCCGGACCGCCCTGCCGCGATGGTGCTGCACGGTTCGGCAAACCCCGCTCGTCAAGCCCGGCGACCAGTTGCGATGGGGCGCCCGCATGATGACCATCCACAGCGTGCTGACCGACCACCGGCTGATTCCGAGGACCATTATCGAGGCGGAGGAAAACCGATCATGAGACATCTTGCCAAACGCGCCGAGCAGCGCGCCGAAGCGGCCGTGGAAACGGCGGTGATTGATCTGCAGGCCGAATTGCAGGACAGCCTGCCACCATCGATCACAGTGTCACGAAACGATGCGCAGGTGATCGTGTCCGGGCGTCATGTGCAAAGCCGGATCGCGCATCATGATGATCTGCGCGATATCGCTTTTCTGATGCGAGCGGCCCGATGACCGGCGCGGTCGAAGCGGTGCAGCGCGCGCTGGTCCGAACGCTGCGCCAGAATGACGCGGTGATGGCAAAGATTACCGGCCTGTTCGATGGTCCGCCCGCGCGGCAGCCGTTTCCCTATATTGCCATGGCCGGCGGTGCGGTGCGGGACTGGAGCCACAAGACCGGTACCGGGCGTGCGCTCAGCCTGGCCATTCACGTCCATGATAACGGGCGGAACGCGCGCCGTCTGCGCTCCATCATGACCGCCGTAGAAGAGGCGCTGGCGGTGGGTCTTGATGCGCCGGATCACTGGCAGATCGTAACCTTCCGGTTCCACCGCAGCCGCCTGATCCGCAAAGCGGATGGGCCGTGGACAGGCCTGATCGAATATCGGGCGCAGGTTTTGAAAAAGTGAAGAATCTTCACCCCCAATCCCCAATAAGGAGAAACATCATGACAGCTGAAAAAGGCAGCGCCTTTCTGTTGAAAATCGGCGACGGGTCCGATCCGGTAAGCTTCAACACAATCGCTGGTTTGCGGACTACACAAATGACGGTCAACGGTGAACCGGTCGTGATCACCAGCAAGGATAGTGGCGGCTGGCGGGAGCTGCTGTCGGGGGCCGGGGTGCGGTCGGTTGCGGTGTCTGGCGCCGGCATATTTACCGGGTCGGACGCCGAAATGCGGATCAAAAACCATGCGCTGGGCGGGGTCATTGATGCCTATGAGCTGAGCTTTGAAGGCGGTGAACGATTGCGCGGCGATTTTCTGGTGTCGCGGCTCGACTATAGCGGCGACTATAATGGCGAGCGCAGTTACACACTGAGCCTCGAAAGTTCCGGCGCGGTGACCCATGTCTGATCCTGCCAATGGCTTGCGCGGAGAAGCCGCAATCCCGGTCGCGGGCCGGACGCTAGTCCTGCGGCCGACCTTTGCCGCGCTGATCGCGGCCGAGGAAGAGCTTGGATCGCTGTTTGATCTGGTGGACCGGGCGGCCAACGGGCGGTTGCTGCTGTCGGAAGTCACCGGCCTGTTCTGGCACGCGATTGCCGACCGGCCCGATGATCTGACGCGCGCGGGGCTCGGCGAAGCGATGATGGCGCTTGGTCTTGCCGGCGTGACTCCCGCGCTGAAAATCGTTCTCAAGCAAATATTGCAGGGCCGGTGAACCCCCATCGCGATCCTCGCTGGGACCTGGTACCATGACCTATCAGCATGAGGATTTTCGGGCTGCCAGTCTGCAATTTTCGGGCCTCGTTCCGGCGGTACTGGGCTGGACACCGGACCAGTTCTGGAACGCAACACCGGCAGAGCTCAACGCCATTTTCAAAGCGATGGTCGATCCGATGGTGACCAACGAAGACCCGCCGCCCTTGTCCCGGCGCCAATTGCAACAACTGACAGAAAGTCTCGACCATGGATGAAGAAATTGAACGGCTGGTGATCGCCATCCGCGCGGATACCGCCGGTTTTGCGCGAGATGTCGATACCATGCAGACGATGATCGACGGGCCGTTGACCCGCGGGGTTGAACGCGCCGGATCCGCTCTGGGCAACAGCCTTAGCCAGGCGATACGACGCGGGTCACTCGATCTCGAGGACCTGCGACGCACCGCCCTGTCGGTGATGGCGGAGATTGCCCAGGCCGCGATCAGCACCGGTCTCGGCGGACTGTTCGGAACCGGCAGGCGGGGGCAAGGTGGCGGCCTGCTGGGTCTCGGGACGTCCATCCTCGGGGCGGCTCTTGGCGCGCCGGGCCGTGCTACCGGCGGACCCGTCACCGCCGGTCGGGCTTATCGGGTGGGTGAACAGGGCCCGGAAACCTTTGTACCAACCGCTGCCGGTCGTATCGAACCGTATGCCGCATCCGCCGCGGTCAATCAGGTCCGCGTGACGATCCATGTGTCCGACCATGGCCGATCGAGCGCACCGGAACAGCTGGAGCGATCGCGTCGCCAGGTGGCGCGCGCCGTCCGTCAGGCGCTAGCGGCCCGGGCGGACTGATCATGGGCTATTGGTTGGCCGCCCGCCGGAATGGGCAGCAATCCGGTTTTATCAATCGTTTTGATCCGCGCTTCTGGACGGTCAATTTTCCCCGACCGATGATGGCATCGGTCGTGACATTGGCGGCCGATGCGCTGCGGGTCGATGCCACCTTCTACACAGCCGATGACCTTGCCGGCCTGATCTGGGAAAGCGAAGACCGGCTGGACCATCCGCTGCTCGCTTATGAAAGCCTGCATGACTATGCCCGGCTGACCCTGCGTTTTCACTGGCGCTCGTCCGGGATCCTGCCGCTGGATGCGGTGCACGGACCGACCCTGACGATTGAAGGGCGCGACGCCGAAGGTGTGCCGCGATCCTGGTATGTGCGGCTGTGGAACTATGCCGAAGGCGATCCGACGGATGCTGATATCACGCTGCCATTTTCTGACCTGGCCGGCGGTTTTCTGCTGCCAGGCGAGGCGGATCCGGTCTATCCTGGCGCGATTGATCGCCTGTTCCTGTCGATTGTTTCCCCCGATTATGACGGCAGCGATACCCCTCTGGCGAAACCTCAAACTGGCTGGGTCGAGATGAGCGCCATCGCGGTCGATGGGCAGGGCGCCGTGCTGGAGGTTGGCGATGTCATGATGCCCGAAAACGGGCTGTCCATGGCCACCGCTTATGACGACAGTTTCAATCAGACCCCCGAACGGTTGCTGCGGTCAATCCGCGCGCTCGGCTATCGCGGGGCGATCAACCATTATGTCGGAATGAGCCATTATTTCCGGCTCGAAGCCAACGGGTCCGGGCTTTATGCCAGCCTGTCGCCGCCGCAGGCTGGAGAAGAATTCGCCGCCATTAATCAACCCTGTGCTGCGTGGCATCGTGACTTGTTCGAGCGGGCCAGGGCGATGGATTTCGAGATCATCCTGTCGCTATCCTATGAATTGTTTGATGCACATTGCTGGAACGACTGGAAACAGCGCGCGGCCAATGGCGACCCGGCGCTGACCGGCTGGGAACCGCCATCGACCTTGCTTTCTCCCACCCATGCCGGAGCCATGGGCTATTTGCAGGCGGTCGCGCGCGCCTTCACGGGCCTCCTGCGCGCGACCGGCGCGGCGATACGGTTCCAGATTGGCGAGCCATGGTGGTGGATCACGCCCGATCACCATATCTGTCTCTATGATCAGGCGGCGCGGGTGGCTTTCGGCGATGATCTGGTGGTTATTGATGATGTGCGCGGGCACAAGACCGCGGCGGAGCAAACGCTGCTCGATCGCGCTGGTGCCATGCTCGCGCAATCGACCGCCGATTTGCTGGCTGCCGTAAAACAGGAAGCGGCTGACGCGCCGGTTGAGACTTTGTTGCTGGCCTATCTGCCCACGGTGCTCGATGCCACCGCACCAGATCTCATGCGGGCCAATCTGCCGACCGACTGGGCTCATCCGGCTTTCGACCGGTTGCAACTGGAAGATTATGACTGGGTGATCACCGGTAATTTTGCGGCGACCGGGCGAGGGATCACACTGGCGACGGAGCGGCTGGCTTATCCTCCGGATCGGCAACATTATTTTGCCGGCTTTGCGCTGCGCTCCAGTGATCGGGCGGTCTGGTCGCAGATGCACGCAGCCATTGCCGCCGCCCGGCAGCGCGCGACGCCAGCGATATTCGTCTGGGCGTTGCCGCAAGTGGCGCGCGATGGTTTTACCTATTTTACCGAAGAGGAGTCCGCCATGGAGGCATTTGATGATGTCCGATTTCCAATCGCAATGGGACAAGCCGCAACTGTTGCTCCACGTTTCTCAACCGGGATTGTCACCACCATGTCGGGTTACGAACAGCGCAACAGTGATTGGGCGGATGCGCGGCTGGAATTTGACGCCGGGCCGGGGGTGCGATCAGAGACCGAGTTGCATCAGCTGATCGCGTTTTTCCGCGCGCGGCGCGGACCGGCGCGGGCGTTTCGTTTCCGGGACCCGTTTGATCACAGTTCCAACGCCATGGTCGCGCCGCCGACCGCCACCGACCAACGACTGGGCACCGGGGATGGGCAGACCACCCGCTTTGCGCTGATCAAGAGCTATGGCGAAGCCGGACAGGCGGGCGGTGATCCGCAAATTCGCCGGATTACCCGGCCGGATCGATCTTCGGTCGTGGTTGCCGTGAACGGACAACTCGAAAGTGCCTGGACCCTGGAACCGGGTGGTGAAATCGCTTTTGCCACGCCACCGGCGGATGGTGACCGGATCAGCGCCGGTTTCCTGTTTGACGTGCCGGTGCGCTTTGCCGATGATCAGCTTGCCGTCAGTCAGGCGACATTTCGGGCTGGCGACATGCCCGAGGTGCGGATGATCGAGGTGCGCGAGCAATGACCGATCGCACCTGGCTCGACCGGCCGGTCACGACCAGCGCCTATGCCTGGCGGCTTGAGCGCGCCGATGGGGTCGCACTCGGGTTTGTGTCGCATGATCGGGACGTGGTGATTGATCATTTCGTCTATCGGGCGACGCCCGGCATTATGCCCTCGTCGCTATCGCTGACCGACTCCCTGGCGTTGGACAGTCTCGATATTAGTGGCGTGCTGGTCAATGCGGCCATTACCGAGAGTGATTTGCGCGCTGGGCGCTGGAATGGCGCGCGGCTGACGGTCAGCCTGATCAACTGGGCCGACCCCGAAGCACCGCCCTTGCCATTGATCAGCGGAGAATTTGGTGAAATTGTTCAGTCCGGCGACAGTTTTCGGGTGGAAGTGCTCGGGCCGACCTCCTTTCTGGATGCCGCCATCGCTCCGGTGACCTCGCCGACCTGTCGTGCGCGCCTCGGAGACCGAGCCTGCAAGATTAACATCAGACGGTATCAGGCGGAATATCTGGTGTCTGAGATCGCAGGTCGCCGCCTAGCATTTCCCGATTTGCAAGGCCGTGCCGCAGAATTTACCGATGGTGCTTTGCGCTGGCTGAGTGGTGTCAATTGCGGTCTGACCAGCGCGATTTTTGACGGCGAAGGCGATCACATCTGGCTGGCGGAATCGCCCATATTGCCGGTCGCCATCGGTGATCGGGCGGAGCTGACGGCGGGCTGTGACAAGAATTTTGCTACCTGCCGCGACCGCTTTGGCAATGCGGTCAATTTTCGGGGAGAACCTCATCTTCCGGGCAATGATTTGCTGACCCGGTATCCAGGGGCATGATGGCGAACGATCGCGAGTTGATTGCGGCCCGGGCCCTGGCCTTGTGCGGAACGCGTTTCCGCCTGCATGGGCGGTGCGCGAAGCAGGGACTGGACTGTATTGGTCTGGTGGCTGAATCGGTCAGGGCGGTCACCGAGCTGCCGGCAATCCCATCCGGTTACCCCTTGCGTGGTGGAGATCCGGCGAGAATTGCCGCTTTTCTGCAAGCCGCCGGCTTTGCCCGACTGGCAACCGCTCGGACGGCGCTGGCCGGAGACATAATCCTGGTGCGGCCGCATCCGGTGCAATTGCATCTGATGATCCGGGTGCCAAACGGGTGGGTTCACGCCCACGCCGGTCTTGGCCGTGTCGTTACGCTACCCGGGGCGGCGCCCTGGCCAGCAATTGCAACCTTTCGTTGGATGGAGAGATAGATGGCAACGCTTGTTCTGACCGCAGTCGGGGCGGCTGTCGGTGGTCCGCTTGGCGGCGCGCTGGGGGCGTTTCTGGGGCAACAGGTCGATCAGAATATCCTGTTCAAACCCCCTGCGCAGCATGGAACGAGACTGGAGGAATTGGCGATCCAGACCTCCAGCTACGGTTCGCAGCTGCCGCGCATTTTCGGTCGGATGCGCGTGGCCGGGTCGGTTATCTGGGCGACTGATCTGAAGGAAAGCGCGCAATCCAGTGGCGGCAAGGGCCGGCCGCGCCACACGAAATACAGCTATTCAGCCAGCTTCGCGGTGGCGCTTTCAAGCCGCTCGATTCTGCGGTATCGGCAGGATCTGGGCCGATGGGAAACTGCTTCGCGGATCGGCGGGTGATTTCAAAACCGCAACCGATTTTCGTTTCTATCCCGGGGACGAGGACCAGGCGGTTGATGGCATGATCGCCAGCGTTGAAGGCGTTCAGGCCAGTCCCGCCTATCGCGGCCTCGCACTGGCGGTTTTCGAGGATATGGACTTGACCGACTATGGCAATCATATTCCGTCCCTGACGATCGAGGTGATCGCCGACAATGGCGCGGTGGCCTTGTCCGAAATTGTGGGCGATATTTCCGATCATCGGGTTCAGTTATCGTCCACCGAAACACTGCATGGCTATGCCGCCGGTGGCCGAAACCGCCGCGATGCGCTGGAGGCGGTGGGAGACCATTTCTCGCTGTCCTACCGCCCCGTCGGGTCCCGCATTCGGGCCTGGTCCCGTCATCATTCTACCGATCAATCGATCACCATTGTGGATGATGACACGATCATGTCGGCTCAAGGCGGTGCCGTCGACCGACAACAGATTGAAACGCAGCCGGAGAGCAAGATCGCACGGCAATATGCCCTGCGCTATTATGAACCGGATCGCGACTATCAATCCGGGCTCCAGATCGCGTTTCGACCGGGCGCAAATCGGACCGAAAGCCACAGCGATTTTCCCGCGGTATTGCCGGGAAACCAAGCCAAGGCGATCGCGCAAGCGCAGCTTTGGGCACTATATCACGAGCGGATTTCCAGCACGCTCAGCCTGTTGAATGGTTCTGCCGATATTCTGCCCGGTTCGCTGGTCCATCTGAGCAATGATGATTCCCGTTGGCATGTGCGGGGCTGGGAATTGCACCGTGGATTCGTGACACTTTCTCTCTCGCAAGCCGCCGATCAACCGCACTTTTCATCTGCTCGGACCGATTTCGGGCGATCGGTTAAAGCCCATGATCACCGCGCTGGTCAGACCCGTTTGGCGCTGGTTGACTTGCCCTTTGCCCTCGCCGTCCCCGGACAGCTTTTGTCAGAACCGCAGATTTACGTAGCCGCGACTGGCGAAACAGGGTGGCGCGGAGCGGAGCTTTATCGGCAGCATACGATCGGCGGCGGCTTGGAACCAATCGGCTCGATCGCCGGGCGCAGCCTTGTCGGTACCGCGTTGCAAGCCATCGCGCCCGCGCCCGCCCATCGCATTGATCGCCGGCAATCGCTGATCGTGCAGCTTCACGATGACCAGATGAGTCTTTCCGGTGCGGACCATGGCGCACTGCTTGCGGGGCATAATCTGGCGGCTCTGGGATCTGAAATTGTTCAATTTGGGCGATCAGACCCCATTGGCGATGGCCGCTATCGCCTGTCAGAGCTGTTTCGTGGGCTTGGCGGAACAGAGGCGGCCATTCAGGGGCATGAGCCGGGCGAAGATTTCATATTGCTGCTGCCCGAACGGCTGACCCCGGTGAATCCACGCTATGTCACGCCTTTTCAGCCGCTTCATATCGCTGCTGTCGGGCGAGAAGATGATGCGCCTGTGATCGCAACCCTCGCGCACCCCGGGCGGGCTTTGCGTCCTTGGTCGCCGGTTCATCCGCGGAGCGTGCAGCGAACGGACGGGGGGTTGCAGATAAGCTGGACTCGGCGCTCGCGGGCCGGTCTTTACTGGCTTGATCACGTAGAAACGCTGCTTGGCGAAGAACAGGAACGGTATCGGCTCACCTTCGCAACTGGAACCGAATTTGAGGCAATCCATGATCTGACGATTCCGGAGCTGCAGTTGGAACCCGGCGTTGTTGCTCAATTGCGGAGCGCCGGTCTGGAACATCTTCCGGTCGCCGTTCAACAGATCGGGCAATTTGCAGCTTCGGATGCTTTGTCTTTTTCCATCCGCATCTAGTCGATCGGACACCCCCGGCGTTCCGGCTGTTCTTGTCTGCGGATATCCGGACTTGTGAAAGGAATATATATGACCGTTCTGAAAACAGACAGGCTTCAATTGCCTTTGTTGGCCGCGGGCCAGGCGCATAAGGAGATTTTTCACAACGAGGCGCTGTTGCTCATTGATTTTCTAATCCATCCGGTGGTTGAAGCGGTCGCGGATGATCCTGCCCTGCTGAACCCGGATCCTGGGCAAAGCTGGCTGATCGGCGGCGCGCCAAAGGCGGAATGGGGCGGACGCACTGGTCAGATTGCCGGCTGGTCCGCGTCTGGTTGGCGCTATGTTTCACCGGTTGCCCAAATGCGTATATCGGTTGCCGACAGTCGCGGGCTCGCGGTTTACGATGGCGCCGAATGGCAGTTTGCCGAAGGGGTCGAGCCCGCCACGGGTGGCGCGAATGTCGACAACGAAGCCCGTGCGGCCATCGAATCGCTGCTCGCGGTTCTGCAAACCATGCGCATTTTGCCCCTAGCCGATTGAAACATGGGGGGAAACTTGCGGCAATTCGCCTTGCCAGACGCACCATATACGCGATTTTTTGATGTAAATCCCCAAAATGGCGACATTTTCGCAACAGTATAACGATTTGTCGACTTGCACTGTTTCAGGGGAGAGGTTACAAAGCGCCGTGAATTCAGAACCTAAATGAGAAGGGGAATATAAATGCGGAAGCTTGCCATAGGTTTGGCTCTTGCCTCCACAGCGCTCGCTTCACCTGCTCTGGCCCGTGATGGCCAGTGGTACGTAGGTGTAGAAGGCGGCGCGATGCTGGTGGAAGACATCAGTGCTGATGTTGGCGGTGTTGCCAATACAGCGGAAGTAGATCACGAAACCGGATATGATTTCGACGGCATTGTCGGCTATGACTTCGGCGGATTCCGGCTGGAATCAGAAGTAGCTTACAAGGCTGCAGCTGCAGAGCGCCTGCAAATTGGCGCGCCTGGCATTCCAAGCAACGCGAACGGATCGGGTACTTTTACTGGTACAACGCCTATTAACGGCGAAGTCAATGCGCTCAGCTTCATGCTGAACGGCATGCTCGACTTTGGTGATGACGATGGAATTCAAGGTTCTGTCGGTGGCGGTGTTGGTGTTGCTCGTACAGAAGTAACCAACATTTTTGCTGGCCCATATCTTGACGATTCCGACACCGGCTTTGCTTGGCAATTGCTTGCAGCTGTTCGCGCTCCTTTGAGCGATAGCTGGGACGTTGGTAT
The DNA here is from genome assembly GCF_055693205.1 of Parasphingorhabdus sp. W113. NCBI lineage: Bacteria > Pseudomonadati > Pseudomonadota > Alphaproteobacteria > Sphingomonadales > Sphingorhabdaceae > Parasphingorhabdus > Parasphingorhabdus sp. W113. Next base: position 605,404 of record NZ_CM146328.1, read on the forward strand.
CAAGTATCGTTTCTTCAATGCTGACAAAATTGATCTGGTTGACCAGGTTGGTAATGATGTAAGCACGCGTCTGCGGACCCACTCGGTTCTCGGTAGCCTGATTTACAACTTTGGCGGTGAGCCAGATGCGCCACCTCCACCACCACCTCCTCCGCCACCACCACCACCACCGCCTCCACCACCACCTCCGCCACCTGCGGCTGTGTGTGCACCTGGACCGTACATCGTATTCTTTGACTGGGATCAGTCAGACATTACGCCAGAAGCCGCTACGGTTCTGGACAACGCGGTTACAGCTTATGGTGACTGTGGTTCGGCTCAGGTTATGTTGGCGGGTCACGCTGATAAATCTGGTTCAGCTAGCTACAATGTTGGTCTGTCCCAACGTCGTAACGCTTCGGTTCGGGCTTATCTCGAATCACGCGGCATCGGCGGCGGAGCGATCTCCAGCGAAGCCTTCGGTGAATCGCGTCCTCGCGTTGAAACCGCAGACGGCGTACGTGAGCCTCAGAACCGGCGTGTTGAAGTTATGTACGGACCTGGTTCCGGCAATTAATTTCGCCAAAAACGAATTTGAAAAGGGCTGGTTTTCGAACCGGCCCTTTTTTTGTCTGCCGGAGCAGCAGATCTCTTGCGCGCCGGTTTCTGCCTTGCCGATGACAGGCGTGCTCTCGTGCCATTGCCATCGCTGGAAACGCAATCCGGTTCATTTTGGATGGTTGGTCTTTGGCGCGCATAGTAGAGGCACGCGGGGCCTCACGCGATAACCACTAGAGCCCCTTTGCTACCGCGGGTTGCTCAGGCCATCAGGCTTTCAAACAGGCGCAAACCGTCAGTGCCACCATGACGCGCGTCGATCGCCCGTTCCGGATGGGGCATCATGCCCAGCACATTGCCTTCAGCATTCAACAGGCCTGCGATATTGCGGGCTGATCCGTTGATATTGTCGGCGTAGCGAAAGGCAATCTGGCCTTCACCTTCAAGCCGATCGAGGGTGCTGTCATCAGCGAAATAATTGCCGTCATGATGGGCAACGGGAATTGTTAAAGCCTCGCCCTGGTCATATTGGCTGGTAAAGGCTGACCCGGTCTGTCCGACAGTCAACGCGGCATCCTTGCAGATGAAGGCAATTTTTTCGTTTCGCATCAGCGCACCAGGCAACAGGCCAATTTCGGTCAGGATCTGAAAGCCGTTGCATACCCCCAAAATCCGGACGCCTTTCTGCGCGGCTTCCAGCAAGGCGGGGATGATTTTGGACCGGGAAGCCATCGCGCCACAGCGCAGATAGTCGCCATAGGAAAATCCGCCAGGCAGGGCGACCAGATCAACGCCGTCCGGTAACTGGTCTTCTCCGTGCCAGACCATATGGGGTTTGTGCCCGGATGCGGTCTCGAGAGCGACCGCCATGTCGCGGTCGCAATTGGATCCCGGAAAAACGAGAACAGCGGTTCGCATTATGCGGCGGTCCCTGTGTCGGCGCGTTTTTCAATCTCGTAATTCTCGATGACGGTATTGGCGAGCAGCTTTTCGCACATTTTTTCCAGATCATCGTCCGAAGTGCCGTCGGCAACATCCAGTTCGATCAATTTGCCGGCGCGGACATCCGAAACGCCCTTGTGACCGAGGCTTTCCAGAGCATGATGGATAGCCTTGCCTTGCGGATCGAGCACACCGTTCTTCAAAGTGACAAAAATTCTTACTTTCATGAAACTCGCTTCTCGATCGCTGATGATGCCAATGCGCCTTCTATAGCGCGGTCGGCGAACGGAGCAAGAGGCTGCGCATGCTTACTGCCAGCAAAACGCAAATTGATCGCCAACGAGAGGATGATCGCGAATTAGAAGAATTTGGCGAGTTTGAAATTCACCCGGTGGCGGTTCATGCGATAGAGATCATAATTGCTGTCGACGCGGGAATAGACATAGTCGACCGATGGGGAAAAGCCGAGAAACTTGATCTGCCGGCTGCCGATATAGGCACGCCCATAGCTGCGCCAATCCTGGCGTTTTTCTTCCGAGTAGAGTCGCAAGGGCGCATCAAATTGCGATCGGCTGACACTGCCCGAAACACCGGCGTTGAGACCCAAGGGCAGTTCGCCGCCGATGCCCAGGTTAACCCCATAGTTGAGGCTCGAAAATCCATCGGCGTTGAGCAGGTCCCGACGGGCGAAGACGCTGGCCGAGGCGATCAGCGATTTTCCGATCAGATGTTCATAGGTCGCATTGGCGCCCAGCTGCCAGCCGCTGTAGAGATCACTCAATTTGGAATCGGTCCGCCGGGCATCAATTTCCATGCCGACTCTCTGCCCCTCGTTGAGCGCCATCTGGAGTCCAACGCGGCCGCCATATTCGCGGGTGGCGAGACGGCCACCAAACCAGCGCTGCTGGCCAACGGCCTGGAGCGAGATACTGGCATATTTGGCGATCCGTAATTCTGGTCCAGCCGCAATTTGCGATACAATATCGTCTGCCGCCTGACCCTTGTAATTGACCACCTTGCTGTCAGCATCGAACAGAAAAGCGAGCTTGTCGGTCGCTTTCAAGCGCACGCCGCCGGAAAAGCTCGCGGTTTGTCCGACGCCTGAGCGTTCTCGGGCTTCTTCGTCCAAGGTCAGCGGCAATTTGATCGGACCGAAATTGATATCGATCGTCTCGGCGCTCGTCGCGCCATTTATGTTGGTATCGGGTGCAAAGCCGAAGTCAAAGCTAAACCGCCAGACTCGCTGATCCCGCAAGATGCTGCGGGTGTTGCGGATGGTGCGCACAATTTCTTCCGGTAGATCGTCGTCATTTTGCGCCAGCCGGAAATGATAGTCGGCGCTCGCTTCCTTGCCGCTGATCAGATAGGCGCGCGCCAGCTCCAGACGAACGCGGGTTTGTCCCGGGTTTTCCACCAGAATTGAACGAAATGTCTTGATCGCCGTGTCGAGTTCACCGGTTTCCGCGGCAATGAAGCCAGCCAGAAATTGTTGCTGCAGTTTGAGATCAGGCACCTGGCCGAGTGCATCGACCAGCGGTTTCGCGCGATCATATTGTTTGGCGCGGACCAGCGCTTCGGCTTTGGCGAGCAATTGCTGCGGGGTGACGCGAAAGCGGCAATTGCCGTTTTCATCGCATTGCGGGCCATTGGCGGTTTCAGCGATGGGCTTGGTGACCACCGTATCCACGCCGTCATCGGCAAATGCCGGGGATGCTCCCGTCAGCGCCAGAGCGGCACCGGAAAGGAACATTGCCGTTTTGAAGGAGACCTGCATGGTCCGTCCCTGTCTTTATTGGTCGCCGACGAAGGTTCCCAAAATGTCGATCCGTTCGTCCGGAGTCCCGCCAACAATGCGGTAGCCGCCACCGACTTCCGCTGCATCTGGACCGTAGAAGGTTCCGTCAATGCTGGAGCCCGCGATGACCAGATCGAGGCGTGCGCCGCCTGGATTGACAAACCAGGCTTCGTTAAACTGGCCGAGGAAGCCACCCGCTGCGACAAGGTCGACTTGGCCGGCGCCCGTGGCCCGGAACTGCGCATTTTCCTGAATGGTATGGAGTCCGCTGGTGCCGTCCAACAACGGGGCACCGACGGTACCATCTAGAGACAGCGAGAAAGTATTGGCCGCAAAGTCAACATTGGTCGTTGCACGGCCTGCGATCCACTGAAAATATGTGTCGAAATTGCCGGTTGTATCGGGCTGGTCATTAAACACCATGGTTGCGAGCATGGCGCCTTCGAAAGCTCCCGTACCGGTTGTTGGTACCTGGTCGGCCGGAGTGATTTCACCAAAGGCCAGCGCACCGCGTTCAAGCGTGTTGGTCTGGGTGACGATTTCGCTCGTGCTGCCATCCGGGTTATCAATTTCGCTTTGCACGACATTGGCGGTATTTCGCAAATAGCCCGCAAAGGTCACATATTGGGTTTCGGTGCCAGGTGTCTGGTAAAAGAAAGTCGTAGAATCATAGCTGCCCGCTTCGCCGGGATTGATCAGATCGAAATAGAATTCGGTGGCAGAAGCTTGCACCAGATTGCTGCCGGATCCCGATTCGAGATAGTTAATCCCGGGGACATTGAAGGCCGCTGATCCCAGGTTGGGTGTACCGAATTGGGGTTCGACCGCGCCACCAAAGTCGGTGCGGTGGAGCGGATCCTGAAAACGGCTTGCGCCCGTTGTTCCCGCCAGTCCGTTGGTGAAGCTGACATTGAAAATGGCATCCCGCGGATTATACTCAATCGTGAGATCGGTATTCCGAACCGTCTTTGCATCACCTTGATAGAGTTGACCGCCTTGGCCTGCGCCAGGGTTGCCCGCGTCGACCACATTGTAGCGATAGCTGTGCGTACCGCCGACGCCTTTATAGGATTTCGGTTCGGTCGGATTGACGAATGTATGTGTTGAACCACCGCCGGTTCCGGTTCCGCCACCACCCGTGGTGCCGCCACCCGGTGCTGCACTACCTGCGCTCTGGGGGCCTGCGCCACCGCAAGCGGCGAGCATTGTTGTACTGGCTAACAAGATCAAAAGGCGCATCGGAAAAGTTCCTCACATGAATTTCACATGAGGGCGTAGCTATCATTTCAATGGTTAAATTCGCGTAAACCATGTCAGCGATTTGATTGCGATTGGCTCGCCCCCGCACCAGCAAATGCCAGCAAGGCTTTAACCATCATCCCAAAAACTATGGTTACTTTCCGCGCTTCTTCCGTTCACTATCCAGGTCGAGCACTTCGCTGAGCCCCCCTTCCGGGAACAGGCCGAGCCGGCGAGCAACCTCCTGATAAGCCTCGGCTTCTCCGCCAAGGTCACGCCGAAAACGGTCCTTGTCGAGCTTCTCATTGGTCTCGATATCCCAGAGCCGGCAGCCGTCCGGACTAATTTCGTCGGCGAGAATGATACGCGAAAAATCGCCCTCGAACAGCCGGCCAAATTCCAGTTTGAAATCGACCAATTTTATCCCGATACCGGCAAACATACCGGCCATGAAGTCGTTGATCCGGATCGCCATGGCCGAAATGTCCTGCATTTCTTCCTGCGTTGCCCATCCAAAACAGGCAATATGCTCTTCGGCGATCAACGGATCACCCAGCGCATCATCCTTGTAGCAATATTCCAATAAGGTGTGTGGCAGCGGGGTGCCTTCTTCGATGCCGAGCCGTTTGGTCAAGGATCCGGCAGCAACATTGCGGACAATCACTTCGATCGGGACGATCTCAACCTGCTTGACCAGCTGCTCGCGCATATTGAGCCGACGAATGAAGTGGCTCGGGATGCCGATATGTTTGAGCAAGGTGAAAATATGCTCGCTGACGCGATTGTTGATCACGCCTTTGCCGTTGATCGTGCCCTTTTTCTCGGCGTTGAACGCGGTGGCATCATCCTTGAAATATTGAATGATCGTGCCGGGTTCAGGACCTTCATAGAGAATCTTGGCCTTGCCTTCGTAAATCTGACGACGACGGGACATATCGGGTTCCTACTCTCAGGAAGAGGCAAAAAATCATGCCCCGACTGTTCGAATCAACAGGATCGAACGGATCGGGGCAACGCAATGATCCTATAAGCCAAAGCTCGGTTGGGCGCAATCAATCCTCTGCCGGTGGATCGGCGACGATCTTACGCCCCCAGAAGCTGCGGTCTGCGGCCTTGAACCGGCGGCGCAGGTAAACCAGCAAACCAAGCAGCAACGCCCAGGGGATGATCACCGCGGTAAAGGTAATTGCCGCTGCGATGGATTGACCGAAAATCGCACTGACGCTGCCAAAGGCATCACGGATCGGGCGGAGGAAACCGCCAGACCCGGGAGCGCCCGACTGATAGGTGACGATCACCTTGCTATAGGCGACCCGGCCCCGCATTTCCTTGAGCCAACTGCGCGCCTGATCGATTTCCTCATTGACTTGCGTCACCGCGCGTTCGGCTTCGACCAGTTCGGCTACCGTGCCCTTGCGCGTGGCGAGCAAATCGGTCAGCCGCTTGGACAGCAGCACCCGGCTGCGCAAGCGCGCTTCGGTATCGACAATCTGTTTGGACAAGTCTTCCCCTGCGATCGAGGCCGCGATCTGACTGCCACCGCTTTCGTCAATTGCTTGCGCCAGCTGTTCCCCAAAGGCCCGCGCCTTGGGCGCAGTGACTTCGAGATGCAGGCGACCATTGGCATAGTCGCCTTCACCGCCGCTATTGGACATGTTGAGCACCCGGCAGCCATTGTCCGCCATGGCCGTGCACAGGGCGATATGCGCCTGCTGCGCTGTGGCGATTTCACTGGCGGGCAGGCGGAATCCATAATCATAGCTATAGGCAATCTGGGGCTGGCTGACCGGGATTTCGGAAGCGGTTTCGCCACTCGCATCTGCCGATGCGGCCGGTTCCATCATCGCGGCGGCGCCTTTCGGTTGCGCCATCTCAGCCTCGGCCATGTCATATTCAATCGCGCTTTCCTGGCCCTGGCTACAGGCCGCGAGACCAATACAGGCGGCGGATGTCAGGGCGGCAGTCAATAAAGTCTTGCGCATGGCAGTCACTCCTCTCCATGATGAAACAAGAGATCTAATGAGATAATATTACATAGTCAACGCCCAAACGTTTCATACATGCGACGAACCGTTTAAATGGCGGTGGGCAAGGCGCAGTCTGCAATAGGAGAGGCCGACCACAATGGCAAAATATGCAACAATCGATGAGCTGATGGCAACGCTCTACGAATGTATCTCTGGGCCACCAGGCGGGCAGGACTGGGAACGGGACCGGGAGATCTACCATTCGCGGGCGCTGATCACGCGCACCCGGATCGAGGACGGGCAACCGATTGCCTATACCTTCACCTATGATGAATTTGTCGAAGCCACGATACCGCTCCTCGAAGGGCGATCTTTCTATGAAATTGAGATCGGCCGCAAAACCGACTTGTTCGGGCAAATTGCCCATGTCTATTCAACCTATGAAGCGCGCGAGACTCCGGACCATCCGGAGATCCAGTTTCGCGGCGTGAACATGGTGCATTTGTGGAATGACGGACCGGAATGTTCCGGGCGATGGTGGATCATGAGCATTATCTGGGACAATGAACGGGAAGGCTTGGCCTTGCCCAGAGAGTGGCTCAACACCTGATCCTCTCCCCTGGAGGGAGAGGACAGATTTGCTTGTCCGTTTACGGACTAGAAAATCTTGGAGAGGGGACGAGACGGTACACTGTGCCGCCACCCCTCACCAACTTCGCTAGGCAGCAAGCTGCCAAGCTCCCGTTTCTTCTCCCTCAAGGGGAAAGGAAAAGCATGCTAATCAAATGGTCTCCAATTTCCCACTACACAGCATGAATCGACCCTGCTATCGCCTAGCCTATGAGTGATGTGACCGATGGCCCCGATGCGGCTCCCGAAGATGAATTTGATGCGATAGTCGATGCGCCGTTTGATGCGGCCTTGTCGGAACGTTACCTGATCTACGCGATGTCGACGATTACGGCGCGGTCGCTCCCGGATCTGCGCGATGGCTTGAAACCGGTCCACCGCCGCCTGCTATGGGCCATGCGTCTGCTCAAGCTCGACCCGTCACAGGGCTACAAGAAATGCGCACGGGTGGTCGGCGATGTCATCGGCAAATATCACCCGCATGGCGACCAGTCGGTTTATGACGCGATGGTGCGCCTCGCGCAGAGTTTTGCGATGCGCTACCCGCTCGTCGACGGGCAGGGCAATTTCGGTAATATCGATGGCGATAACGCAGCGGCTTATCGCTATACCGAAGCCCGGTTGACGCGCACCGCGATTGAATTGATGCACGGCCTCGACGAAGGCACGGTCGATTTCAAGCCAACCTATAATGGCGAAGACGAAGAGCCGGAAGTCATGCCCGGTCTGTTTCCCAATCTGCTGGCCAATGGCGCCAGCGGGATTGCAGTGGGCATGGCGACCAGCATTCCCTCGCACAATGTCGCCGAGATTATCGACGCCGCGACGTTGCTGATCGAAAGCCCGAAGGCCGAGCATGCCGAGATCATGGCGATTATCAAGGGGCCGGATTTTGCCACCGGCGGGACCCTGGTCGATCCGAAATCGGTTATCGATGCGGCTTATGAAAGCGGGCGCGGGGCGATGCGTCTGCGCGCGAAATGGGCAAAGGAAGATGCCGAAGGGCGGGGCGCCTGGCAGATTGTCGTCACCGAAATTCCCTACCAGGTGCAAAAAGGCAAACTGATCGAGCAGATCGCTCAGATTATCGCTGACAAGAAGCTGCCGATCCTGGCGGATATTCGCGATGAATCCGACGAACAGGTCCGTATTGTGCTGGAGCCCAAAAGCCGTGCGGTCGATCCGGATGATCTGATGAACGCGCTGTTTCGGATGAGCGACCTTGAAAACCGGTTTTCGCTCAACCTGAATGTTCTCGACAAGGACCGCACCCCCAAGGTGATGGGCATTACCGAGGTGCTGAAACAGTGGATCACCCATCAGATCGAGGTGCTGGTGCGCCGTTCCCAGCACCGCATGGACAAGATCGATGCGCGGCTGGAGCTGCTGGAAGGCTATATTATTGCCTATCTGAATCTCGACCGTGTGATCGAGATTATCCGCAATAATGACGAACCGAAACCGATGCTGATGGAGGAATTCAAGCTCACTGATCGGCAGGCCGAAGCCATTCTCAACATGCGGTTGCGGTCGTTGCGCAAGCTTGAAGAGATGGAACTGCGGACCGAGCGCGACAAATTGCTCGAAGAGCGCGAGGGCCTTGCCAAGCTGATCGAAAGCCCGGCCCGGCAGAAAACCCGGCTGAAGAAAGACCTTGCCGCGATGCGCAAGCTTTATGCCGAGGATACGCCATTGGGTGCCCGGCGCACCATGCTTGAAGAAGCGGCGCCGGCACGCGAGATTTCACTCGAGGCCTTTATCGAGAAAGAGCCGGTCACGGTGATCATGTCCCAGCGCGGCTGGATCAAGGCGATGAAGGGCCATGCCGATCTGTCGCAGCCCGACAGCTTCAAGTTCAAGGAAGGCGATGGCCCCAAATTTGCCTTTCACGCCCAGACAACCGACAAGTTGCTGATGTGCTGTGACAATGGCCGCTTCTACACTCTGGGCGCGGACAAATTGCCCGGCGCGCGGGGCTTTGGCGAACCGGTCGCGTCAATGGTCGATATGGATCCAGGAACCGAACCGATCGCGATGATGGCCGCGGACATGAAAGCGAAATTGCTGATCGCCTCAACCTGGGGCCGCGGCTTTGTAACGAATATTTCGGACGTGGTCGCGGAAACCAAAAAGGGCCGGCAGGTTGTCAACCTGAAGGGGGATGCGAAATTGCTCGTCGTACGGCCGGTTCCGGCAGACGCTGATCATGTCGCAGCTATTGGCGATAACCGCAAACTGGTGGTGTTCGCACTGTCCGAAATGCCGGAAATGGCGAAAGGGCAGGGCGTCATGCTTCAGCGTTACAAGGATGGTGGACTGTCCGATGCAACCGTATTCAAGCTCGAAGAAGGCCTGAGCTGGGCCATGGGCGGCGACAGCGGGCGAACCCGGACCGAGAATGATCTGACCATGTGGCGAGTTGCGCGCGGAGCGGCAGGGCGTCTGCCACCAACCGGCTTTCCGAAAAGCGGAAAATTTGATTGATCTGTAACGGCATGTCTCATTCTGACACGCTTGTGTAAAAGGTTAAGAAAACCTCACCAAAATGTTGACTTTACAGTCTTTTCAATGGCATCCCGTGACAGAAGATAGGCGGTTTTCTGGGTCGCAGCCGAACCTGTCTCATCTGTATATATGACAATGCCAGCCCAAGCTGGCGAACAGGGGTATTATGCGTAAATTTCTAGCCGCCGCCGCGTTGACCGCGGCAACCATCGCGCCAGCACAGGCTGCCGTCGTCTTTTCGGACAATTTTGACAGTGAAAATGGCGGTGCTTCGGCACTCCGTTACACCGGCTATGCCAATTTTGACTCGGTGGGTGGGGGTAATACCGACCTCGTTGCCGACGGCGATTTTGGTCTGTCCTGTTCCGGTTCCTGCGTCGATCTCGACGGGACGCGCGGACCCGGGGCGCTTCTGTCGAAGGCCTCTTTCGCGTTCAATGCGGGCGACACGGTCCGGCTTTCCTATGATGTGGGCGGCAGCCAGCGCGGGACCAATCGGGATTCCTTCGATGTTCGCTATTTCTTCGATAGCTCGATCACACTGCTCAATGCCGGTGCGAGTTTCGACGGTGGCCCGGACATTATCGACTTCGCCTCGATTTCCGGTTCGGACTATTCGAACGGTTTCGGCATTGGCGGGGCTTCGCCGTTCATGAGCAATTCGATCTTCTTCACCGCCGCTGAAGCGGGCAGCCTGCAATTCCAGTTTGCTACCGGCAGCGCGGACAATGTCGGTCCTTTGCTCGACAATATCTCGCTCGACATCACCGCCGTGCCTGAGCCGGCAACGTGGGCGATGATGATCTTCGGTTTCGGCTTGGTCGGCGGCGCGCTGCGTCGTAGCCGCAAGACGGTCATTGCAAAGTCAGCGATGGTGTAATCGACTGACCGGGCGATGTCTGGTCAAACGACAAGGACAACAAGGGCTCCGCGTTTCTGCGCGAGGCCTTTTTTTGGTGGATCGTGAAGTCAGGCCATATCAGGCCATCACACCGGGCCCCGATTTGAGACAGCGATGTAAAAGGTTAAGAAATCCTTACCAGAAGTTTGACTTTCTTGTGGTTTTTTGCGCATGAGACATCCAACGAACGTCGTTGAGGGGTCGCGATCGATTCGATTTCGTTATATTTTAACCGTTAGCGCCAGAGTTTCTGGCGAAAGGTATATGTAATGCGTAAACTATTGGCAGCCGTTGCTTTGACTGCGATGACGGCGTCCCCGGCTTTTGCGGGCGTGGTCTTTTCCGACAATTTCGACAGTGAAAATGGCGGCGCTTCGGCGCTGAACTACACTGGCTATGCGAATTTCAACTCAACTGGTGCAGGAGCAACCGATCTGGTCGCCGATGGCGATTTCACCATCAACTGTTCCGGATCTTGCGTTGACATTGACGGATCGCCTGGCCCTGGTGAGCTGACCAGCATCAGCAGCTTTGCCGTTAACGCTGGTGATATCGTGCGTCTGACGTTCGACATTGGCGGAAATCAACGGAACAGTTCTTCCGATTCTTTCTCAGCCGATTTCACTTTTCTGTCGGATACAATGCTGACCGACGGTGGCTTCAATTTCTTTGGTTCTGATTTCATCGCCGACCCCTCGACAACAGTCCTGGCCGGCAACCGCTATGGTTTCACGTCCAATGTCCTGGGAACTGATCCTTTTTCGAGCCGGTCGATTTTCTTCACTGCAGCCTCAGCCGGATCGTTTGAGTTTAACTTCAGCTCCGACAGTGCCGACAATATCGGGCCATTGCTTGACAATGTCTCGCTCGACATCACCGCCGTGCCTGAGCCGGCAACCTGGGCGATGATGATCTTCGGTTTCGGTCTCGTCGGTGGCGCGCTGCGTCGCGGTCGCAAGACGGCAACAGCGAAACCAGCGTTCGCCTGAATGCTGATACATCGTGCTACCGGGTTCCGGTGGCGGATAGAAAAAAGGGCTTCCCGTTTGCGCGGGGAGCCCTTTTTCATTGGCCAACGGATAGGCTGTGTCAGCCAGCATCCTTGGTCCGAAACGCCGGAAATTCTGAGCAGGCGTCATAGTCCGCCTTGATCGCGGCATAGCGCATATCGATCCCGGCGGCGAATTCGGGATGCGTGAAAATATAGAGACGGTTGGCCTCGACACATTGCGCGGTCCATTCCGCCACATCAGCCGGGTCGAGTCCGCCATCAATGACCGTTTCCATCATCTTGAACTGTGGATCCTCTTCCGACGCGCCGCCGCTGGGCTTATCGAAGCTGCTGCGGTGGATATCGGTTTTGACCCAGGCGGGGCAGAGGATGCTGACACCGATATTGCTGGGTTCGAGCTCCTGCTTCAGGCCTTCGGAATAGCCGACCACCGCAAATTTGGTCGCATGATAAGGCGCCATGCCCGGCATCGCCCCGTGGCCTGCCATCGAAGCGGTGTTGATAAAATGGCCGCCTTCGCGGTGACTCTGGATCAGCGGTGTGAAGATCTCGACGCCGTGGGCGACACCGATCAGGTTGATATCGACGATCCAGCGCCAGTCCTTCATCGGAATCTCGCCGGGTATTCCACCCAATGCGACACCGGCATTATTGGCTACAAGATGGACCTTTCCAAAGCGGGCGATAGTGGCATCGGCAGCAGCCCGCATCTGGGCTTCATTGGCGACATCGCAGACCACCGTATCAACTTCTGCACCCTTGGCAGTGAGAGCGGCTGCCGCTGCGTCGAGCCGGGCCTGATCGAGATCAGCGAGCATGATCTTGGCACCGCGGGCAGCGAGCGCCTGGGCAATGGCAAAGCCGATCCCGGCTGCGCCCCCGGTGATGAACGCAACGGTCTGTGATGTGATTTTCATGGGTGATCCTTTTCCAAAAACTGTTTCGCCAACGCGCGGACGCGGCTTTCGCCCGGAAAGCCTTCCGCAATCCAGGTGGCTTCGATTTCATCCATGCGCTGGGCGACAATCGGTCCCGGCTCGAGCCCCATCTGCACCAGATCGCCGCCGGTAATCGGGAAGACCGGCTTGTGCCAGCCCTCAAGCGCATCGCGGCTGGTGGACAAGGCGCCATCTTTGGCAAAGAGCAGCGCGATATCCTGCGCGGCCTCCAGTCCGTGATGATAGGCCAGGGCAGGCATGTCTTTTGTCTCGGGGTGCAACGCAACGAGCCGTGCGGCCACGGCCTTGCGCATTTTCTTCGAAAAACGCAGGCCCGAAACAATCTTGTCGGCCATCTTCGGGTCTTTGGGCAACAGCGCGATGAGACGGCGGATAGCGGACGGCGCGAGACCCTCGGCCTGTTCGCGGGCGATCACACGGTGGAGCAGAGCGGGTGCCTCTGGATCTATCGCGCTGACAATATGGGCAAAGATATCCGCCCGGATCATCTGCTCGACCGCAAAGCAGGGATTGTCGGTGGCGAGCAGCTTGAGCAATTCGTCGGCAATCCGTTCGCGCGACAGCGATTTCAGGCTGGCCGCGGCGGCAACGCAGGCCTGAAAGGCTTCGGCCTCGACCTGATCCTGCCCAAAGCGCGCGAGAAAGCGAAAATAGCGCATGATCCGCAGATGGTCTTCGGCAATCCGCTGTTCAGCCGATCCGATGAAGCGGATGTGGCGCTGGTCAAGGTCGTCAAGGCCGCCGAAAAAGTCGGTTATCTCCAGGGTTTCCGGATCGGCGAACAGCGCGTTAATGGTAAAGTCCCGGCGCGCGGCATCGTCTTGCCAGTCTTCGCTGAACGCCACTGTCGCGCGACGACCATCGGTCGACACGTCGCGGCGCAGAGTGGTGATTTCCACATTACCATCGGCGGTGACAGCGGTAATGGTGCCATGGTCGATGCCGGTCGGGACGGCCTTGATGGCCGCCGCGTCGAGCCGCGCCATCACCTGATCGGGCAGCAACCGGGTGGCCAGATCGATATCCTTCACCGGCAATCCCAGCATTGTATCGCGCACCGCACCGCCGACAATGCGGGTGGCGCCCTGCGCGCCATCCAGCGCGGCAATCAACGCTTTCAGCGAGGCCTGTTGGGTCCAGGGGGCGGCGGGCAGCTTCATGGATTCCACCGCAGCCGCTGAGACAGATTGACCAAAATACCGGCGGTGATTCCCCATATCCGGCGGTCCTGCCAGTTAATCTGGTAATATTCCCGTCGGATCCCACGCCATTCACCGACATGTTCTGCTTGGTTTTTCGGGTCGAGGACAAAATCGAGCGGCGCCTCGAACCATTCATCCACTTCCGCGGGACAGGGGACCAGCGGCAGGTCGGGCGGGATCACAGCGAGCACCGGCTGGATCGCATAGCCGCTGCCGGAATGATAGCGGTCGGTCGGCCCGACAATATCGACCAGCGCCGGATCCAGCTGCACTTCTTCCTGCGCCTCGCGTAACGCCGCATGGATCGCGTCCTTGTCTTCGGGATCAATCTTGCCACCGGGAAAGGCAATCTGGCCGGGATGATTGCGCATGTGATCGGGGCGCTGCACCAATATGACGCCGGGATCCGGACGATCGGTGATCGCAATCAGCACCGCGGCACTGCGCAGCGTATCAATATCGGCGACAATATCGCGCTCATCGGAGAGCAGATGATCGCGATCATCGGCATGGCCATCACTCAGCGCTTCGGCCAGTCGTGTGCGAAGATCGGCCATCCCGCTCATTCCGGCAATGCGATCGGAAAAAAGGCACCATGGCTCCACAAACCGAAGGCTTCGGCCGTGTCAGCTTCATGGTCGGCCAGCGCCATTTCGATCAGGTCATAATAAACCGGCCGGGCCAGCACCGCTTCCAGTCCTCCACGGACATGCAGATAGGGGCGCGGATCTTCGGGGTCGTTGGGAAAGCTGAGCTTGTGCAGATCGTCGGCAATGACAAGATGATCGGTGTTGAGCCGGAAGGCGAGCTTGCGATCACGCCCGCGGCCTTCATTTTCCATTTCCACTGCTATGAAGGGGGCGTCTTCGACGATGATACTAAGCTTCTGATACGGCGTGACCAGCGCGTAGCCATTGTCCTTTTCCTGCCGCAGGATGCTTGAAAAAGCGCGGACCATGGCAGGGCGGGTGATCGGATCGCCCTGATGATACCAGGTTCCGTCACCCGCGATGCGCATGTCACTATTGCCACTGTCCTGCGGGTCCCACTGGTCGACCGGCGGTAGCTTCTGCGCTTCGACCAGTTCGGCAATTTCAGCAAGCGAAAGGGACGCGAGTTCGGGCGGCGGGGTATAGGGCATGGATAGGGCCTATTGTGGCCAAGCGGCTATGTAAAGGGCGGTTCTGATCCGGATGAACGAAACGGCAGTCAAACCACCCAGGGTCCGAGTTTCCCTTTTTCCGGCAGCACCACATCCGGGCCTGTGCGGACCAGCAAGCGACTAGGTTCCCATGGCCCGGGCAGACTCCATCCGCCTGTCCACGCGGCAGAAAAGCCGAAGAACCGATCATAATAATCCGGATCCCCGATCATCACCAGCGGCAGGCTGTCCTCTTCTTTCACTTCCGATAGAATGGCGGTCATCATTTTCTGGCCGATGCCTTCGCCCTGGCAGCTGGGATAGACCGCGACCGGTCCGACCATGATCATCGGATGCGCCGTACCTTCGTCGTCGGTCAGCGCAATCGGCCAGCATTGCAGCGAGCCGAGCAACTCGTTCTCGATATTGTCGACCGCAGCAACGCTCAACCCTTCGAGCATCGCCATGCCATCGCGCACCTTGTAAGCGGTCCGTTCCTTGCGCCCCTTGCCAAAAGCCGCGTCGAGCAAATCGTCGACCAGCGCCGGTGGAATTTCAACCAAAGGAATAATAGTACTCACAGGCAGGCTTTCGACTGAAGGATAATGCGTCTTGAAAGCCGGGCGTTTACCCGCAAAGCAGCGGCCTGTCGAGCGGCGAGATGGGCCCCGATGTTGCGCCACCCAACCAGCCGATTGCACATCGTGATGACCGCGTCTAAAAGACGGTCAACAAGGGAGCTTAGCGTGCAAAACCAACAGGACCAGAATACATCTACCGAGACCGTGTCGCCAGCCGGCGCCACCGCCATAAACGGTAAATTTGCAGGGTTTCGGAAGGATCCCAAAGGCTGGATCGTATTGGTTCTGAGCATCGCCGCAGTAATCGCTTTTTTCGGGGCAGCCGCAGGCGGCGGCTTCGGATTATGGGGTTGGCAAGCGGGTTTGGCCGCGCTGCCATGGACCGGTCTGGTGGCGATAATAGCGCTGCTGATCGCCATTATCGGCTTCATTCTTGACCGCCGCAAAGGGCGCAAGACACGCTGGCCGCTTTTGGGTCTGGGTACACTCGTCTCGCTTGGTTTCCTCGGCTATATGCTCAGCTATATCATGACCGCAGCCTCGCTGCCGGCGATCCATGACATCACCACCGATCTGGCCGATCCGCCACAGTTTACCGCCCTCACGCTGCGTGCCGATAATTGGGACCAGATCCCGGGCGCTGAAGACAGCGAGATGCGCGGGATGAATCCGCGTCAGCGCTGGGCCACTCTGCATCAGGAAGCCTATCCGGACATCCGTTCCGTGCGGATTGACCAGCCGGTCGCCGAAGTGATCGAAAAAGCCAAGCGCCTGGCCGAAGATCGCGGTTGGGAGGTCGCCAATGTTGATCCGGCCGCCGGCCATCTCGAGGCCACCGCAACGATTTCGCTGTTCCGGTTCAAGGATGACGTGGTCATCCGCGCCCGTTCAGCGGAAAACGGCAATGCCAGCATCATCGACATGCGGTCGGTTTCCCGGGTTGGCGTGCATGATCTTGGGGCCAACGCGAAGCGCGTGCGCCAGTTTCTCAGCGACCTTTCGGGCACGACCACAACTGTCAACTAGCAACCGTCAATTGGTAACCATCGGTGATCGTGTTCCCGTTATACGGGACACGATGCCGGCGTTCAGCGCGCCGGGGTCAGCTTCAAGAGACGTCCGCCTTCGCCATCTTCAAGCACCCAGATGGCGCCATCTGGTCCTTGCTCGAGTTCGCGAATGCGGGTGTCCATCGCAAAGCGCTCGGCTTCCTTCGCTTTCTCGCCGTCGAACGAGACCCGGATGATCGCCTCACTGGCGAGGCCTCCGATAAAGGCGCTGCCGTTCCACGCTGGGAACAAGTCACCGGAATAGAAGATCAGACCCGCCGGAGCGATGGTCGGCACCCATGATACTTTCGGGGCGGCAAATTCCGGCCGCGTATCATGATCGGGAATATCCTTGCCATCATAGTGCACGCCGTCGGAAACGATGGGATAGCCGTAATTGGCGCTGCGCTGCACCAGGTTCAGTTCATCCCCGTCGCGAGGGCCCATTTCGTGATTCCAAAGCTTGCCATTGCTGTCAAAGGCAATGCCAAGAATATTGCGGTGTCCGAGCGACCAGATTTCATCCAGCGCGCCTTCTTCGTCGATAAACGGATTGTCCTTTGGCACCGAGCCGTCCGGGAACAGCCGAACGATCTTGCCCAGATTGCCGGTCATGTCCTGCGAGGGATCAAATTTTTGTCGTTCCCCGGACCCGATGAACAGATATTTGCCGTCGGGTGAAAAGACCATGCGGTGCGAATAGTGGCCCTTGCCGGTGGTTTTGGGCGTTTGTCGCCAGATGATTTCCATATTCTCCAGACGGCCATTCTTGTCCGCCCCAAGAACCAGTTTGGCGCGGCCAACGACGGCGCCGCGCTGATCATTCTCGCCCGCTTCTACCCAGCTGAGATAGACCATATTGTCTTCGGCAAAGGTTGGTGAGAGCACGACATCACCAAAGCCGCCTTGACCACCATAGTCGACTTCGGGAACACCGGAAATTGTCGTCTGATTTTCCACCTGGCCCTGGGCGTTCATTGAGATGTGAATCAACTTGCCCGCTTTTTCGGTAATCAGCGCCGTTCCGTCGGGCAAAAAAGTCATCGCCCATGGCTCATCAAAGCTGGCAATTTCTGTGCTGTTGAAAGGTTTTCGGTCAACCGGCGAGATATCGGCACTGGTTTCCGCCGCGTTACCGTCTCCTTTTGTCGCCTGCGCGTCATCGCCATTGGTGCACGCCACAAGGGCAACCGCGGAACAGATTGATAGACCGATGTTTTTCACGATTTTTCCATTCTTTATCAGCATGTTTTTCCCATCCACCTCTTTCGATCAAATATAGGACATCACGAGTCGCTTTCCTAGATCATTCGACACAAATCCCCCAAAAATCGGTCTGTTCATCGCTTGCTTACCATTTCTGGTTAAAGCGATGCTCATGTCAGGACCGAAAAGCCCGAAAATCAGCCGCGCTGACCCGCGACCGTCGTCCGCGGTTTCGTCCGGTGTCGGGTTCGCCGGATTGCTGGGGTTATTTTCCTGGATTCTGATTGCCCGCCAATATGGCATGGATGGGCCCTATTCCGCGCTTGTTGCCTGTGCGGCGACTGGCCTTCCGATGGTCATCTGGTCGCTGCTCTACGACAAGGTGCATTTGCGACCATCAACCGGGATCGACTGGAAAAACCCGAAGCCAGCGCGAGCGACCTTCGATATCAGCCTTGTTAAATTGGCAGGGCTGTGGGCAACCTGGGGGTTGATCGCGCTGATCTACTGTGTCGGGCGCTGGTACTGGACCGGGCAATATCAATTTTCGATGAATATGATGGAGACCGCGGCGCCTTATGTCTTTGGCCTGTCGATCCCTTATGTCTTGTGGATGGACCGGCGGTTTGTCGAACCGCGGGACGGCGCTTGGCATTTCGGACAGTTTCTGATGGGTGCGCGCGGGACTTATGATCGCGAGGAAATCTATCACCATCTGCGCGCCTGGGCGGTGAAAGGCTTTTTCCTGGCGTTCATGATCTCGATTGTTCCGGGTGGCTTTGGTGACATCGTCCGGCTCGATATCAATGCCGTCATCAGCAATCCGGTTGCCATTGCGCACTGGCTGATCATCGCCATGTTTGTCGTCGATGTGCAGTTTGCCACGATCGGCTATTTGCTGACCATGAAACCGCTTGATGCTCATATCCGAACCGCCAATCCCTTTCTGGCCGGCTGGGTTGCCGCCTTGATGTGCTACCCGCCCTTCATTTTGATGGGCGATAACGGCCCGCTCAACTATCATGTGAACACTGCCGACTGGGCCTATTGGTTTGCCGGGCAAGACATATTGCTGATCGTCTGGGGCACGATCCTCGTGCTGCTGACCGCCATTTATGCCTGGGCAACCGTGGCCTTCGGTATCCGCTTTTCGAACCTGACCCATCGCGGAATCCTGACTCACGGGCCCTATCGCTTTACCAAACATCCCGCCTATGTCGCCAAGAACATCTATTGGTGGCTGGCGACCATGCCGTTTTTGGTCACTTCTGGCAGCCTGACCGACTTTGTCCGCAACACCGCGCTGATGGCAGTCGTCAGCGGGGTCTATTACTGGCGCGCGAAGACCGAAGAAAAGCATTTGCTGAGCGATCCTGACTATAAGGCCTATGCCGAATGGATGGACCGCAACGCCCCGATTCCGCGCGCGATCAACTGGGTGAAGGTCAAGATCGGCTGGTGGCCACCGGCCGATGATAAGCCGGCTGCGCAAGACCCGCCGGATATGCAGCCTGCCGAGTAGACAGCGCTTTCGGCGCGGCTTAAGCTCCAGCGATGACAGTGATCGGTACAGATGGCAAAGCGCGTTGCTTCGGCGGCCAGGCCGGCAAGGAATTTTATGGGGTCTATCATGACGAGGAATGGGGTATTCCGGAACATGACGACCGGAAGCTGTTCGAAAACCTCATTCTCGAAGGCGCCCAGGCGGGGCTGAGCTGGGAAACCGTGCTGCGCAAACGGGACGGCTATCGCCGCGCCTTTCATGGTTTTGATCTCCACCGCGTTGCCGCGATGACCGACAGCGAACTGGAGGCCTTGCGCGAGGATGAATCGATCATCCGCAACCGGCTCAAAATCTATTCGGTGCGCAAAAATGCCCTCGTTTTTTTGGCGATGCAGGAGGAATTTGGCAGTTTCGATGCCTGGCTGTGGGCTCATGTCGATGGCGAGCCGGTGGTAAACCGGCCAAAAACCCGTGCGGATATGCGCGCCACGTCACCGATGAGCGATGCCATTTCCAAGGCGTTGAAAAAGCGCGGAATGAGTTTCGTCGGGAGCACCATCATCTATGCCTATATGCAGGCGATCGGGATGGTGGATGACCATATGGCGGATTGCTGGCAAGCCTGATACGCTGCGACGGGCGGTCAAAGCGCTTAGATCAGAGGTGCAAAATGCCAAGTTCCAGGGCTTTGATCGAAACCCCCATGCGGTCGCTGACACCGAGCTTTGCGAAGACTCGGCGGACGTAGGTATCCGTGGTCGATGGTTCAATCTTCAGATGAGCGGCAATCGCTTTGTTGGACCGGCCATTGGCAATCAACCGCACAACCTGATTTTCGCGCTCGGACAGGCGCACCTTTCGGCTGTGTTTCCGTTCCAATATATTGCAGATGCGGACATGCGCAGACAAAGCGAGCGATGTGATCGTGGCGATGATTTCATCGTCAAAAACAAGCTCTACAGGATCGAAGGTGAAGGACGAATAAGCGTTGCGGCCTTTCGGACCAAAGAGCGGGATGCCGAGACCCTGGTGCAGGCCGTGCGCATCGAGTTGCCGGGCAAAAGCCTCCTCCTCCTTTGTCAACCGGCGAGACGCCAGGGCGTCTTGCCACAGCATCGCTTCGCCATGCTGCATGATCATATCGGGGATCGGGTCATGTTTGCGGAAGTCCGGATTTTCGTAGAGCTGAAGCCACTGCTTGGGAAAGCCGGTCGCTGCGAGATAGACAGCCTTGTCGGTCTGGGAATGCAATTTCGGGGTGAGATGGTAGCTAGAACGGTTGGCCCCGAGATCCGCGCAGGCGTCCCGTATCCGGTGCAATATATCAGTAACGTCGTCCAACTTGCTGATTTCCAGAAGAATTTCGGCAATAGGAATCTTATGATCGGTCGATCCGGCCATCGAATCCCCCTTTTTAAAGCGCGACCCCGACAGAATGCGCCAAAATACAAATTTTTACAACTTGTCCCCTGTTTGCGTGACAGCAAGATCTCGTCGGCTCCCCTAGGAGAGCGATCCCCAACCACAGTTAACGTTGTAAACATTGCTTCGCGATTCGCGTGCATACAACGTTGGCGCAACCTGAGACCGTGCCATGGAAGAATTGACCGATCAGCTGACCATTTTGAAGGATATCAAACAGCAACTCGACCGGATGGAGCGGGAGAACTGGGTCCAGTTGATTGCCAATCTGGATATCAGCGCGTTCGCCTTGAATCTGCGCCGGACTCGCGATGCGTCTTTTCCCACTGGCTATTTTTCCAATTGCATCTGGGAAATTCTGCTGGAGCTCTATCAAGCCAACAAGGCAGACCGGCGGCTCGGCTTGCCCGAGATTGTGCATTTGACCGCGATGCCCGAAGAGGTCGCGCTGCGCTATCTTGATCTGCTTATGCAAGATGGTTTTGTCTATCAGGAAGATGATATTTTCGACCGCGACCGATCCTATATCCTGCTCACCGGAAAAGGGCTGGATAAATTGGAAATCCTATTCACTGAGTTCAAAGCCAGCATCACCGGTTTATTGGGCTTGAACGCTGCGACCACCGAAGCGGTTGCGTTGACGCTGCAACCGGCCTCAAAGGCGGGATAAGCACTCAGATCAGCGCGATCGAAAGCCGGGGCGCTTGATGTCGGTTGCCTGCTGGAATCCCTTCCAGACATGCGCGTTGTCGACCTTTTTCACAAAATGGCCTTTGCTGTTTTGGGCGCCAAAATTGAACCGGTCGACGTCGATCGGATCCTCAAACTGCACGCCAATCAGGTCCCGGTCCACCCATCGGATTGTCCCGGAAACCTGGCCATAGCCTTCCTTGCAGACGATTATGGAATCGCCGCGTTCCGCGGAGAGGGGAAATTTTGCACAGAGTCCGAAGGATGAAATGTTGCGCACGAGGGCTTCTGCCTGGTGGCCATCGGCCAATCGGACCTCGATCTTGACCAGTCGCCGCAGCCGTGGCTCTCGCATGGCGTTGGGCGCGCCTTGCTCTTCGGCTGAAATAGAGAGATTGCTGCGTTCGTTCATCCTGATCGGTCATTGGTTATGTGGTCCAATGATAAAGACGGTAAACAGATGGTAACATTTAGCGGAATCCCGCTGCGCCGCCGATTAAAAAGGGGTCCTCTGGGTGGCGCGATGCCGGAGCGATGACCCGGCGCAATCCGCCATCCCGGCCCCGGGCTGCGACTCGCCGGAGACCAAGACTGGTCCAATATGCATCCGAAAAAAATGGAGGCCCGAGCCGGAATCGAACCGGCGTAGACGGATTTGCAATCCGCTGCGTAACCACTCCGCCATCGGGCCGGAGAGGGGCGCAATTGCTTCGCTTTGCTGATAATGTCAAGCCCCGTTTGAGCGGCATCAGCACTATTAGGGCCGTTTGCCGCGTGACCGTTGGAGTTGCTTCAGGAAGGTCCAATTGATCGGTTCATCGCGAAATCGCTGAAATCCGGCTTGGCGATGGTCCTAACTGCCGCTAGAAGCGACAGAAAATAGCGACTGCTGTATTGCTTAAATAATACAGGGGTGGCATAGGCATTATCGGAACAGATCGAGGGTAGGTTCGTGGGTCAGGAAAATTTCAACGCAATGCGCAAGGCGATGGTCGTCAGTCAATTGCGCACCACAGATGTCAGCGATCCGCGTGTCATTGCGGCGATGAGCCATGTTGCGCGGGAAGATTTCGTCCCTGCCGCGATGCGATCCGTCGCTTATTCCGACCGTGGTGTCCAGATCGGCGAAGGGCGCAGTCTGAACGCGCCTTTGTCGACCGGGCGGCTGATCAATGCTGCTGAAATTGGCAAAGACGATAACGTTTTGCTGATCGGTGCCGCGAGCGGATATACCGCAGCGGTGCTGGCACAATTGGCGGGCTCAGTTGTCGCGGTTGAACAATCCGCAAAGCTTGCCAAAGCGGCCGAGAAAAATTGCGCCGCGCTCGACACAGTGACGGTGCAAAAGGCGGATCATGCTGATGGCCATGCGGCATCCGGGCCTTACCAGGTGATTCTGATTGATGGCATTGTCGAGGCGGTGCCAGACAGTCTGGTTGCACAGCTGGAACCAGAGGGTCGCCTGGTGGCTGCGATATCGGACCAGGGCGTGGCTCGACTGGCGCTTGGCCGGAAAGCGGGCGACGTGATTGGCTATCAATATTTCGCAGATTGCGGCGGTGTACCACTGCCGGGTTTTGAACAGCCCAAAGGTTTTGAATTCTGAAATATGAAGGTGGGACAGTTGAACATGAGTAAACGCATTCTGCTTTTGACGGCCTCCGTTTTGGTTGCAGCTCCCTTGGGCCTGTCGGCCTCTGCCGCTCATGCCGAAACACTGCGCGAGGCCATGGTCGCCGCTTATAAAACCAACCCAACCCTGTCAGGTGCTCAGGCCGGACAGCGGGCTGTCGACGAAACTGTGCCGATTGCGAAAGCCGATGGCCGGCCAAGTTCGGGAACCAGTTTCACCTATCAGGAAAATTTCGTGCGCAGCGCCAACAGCTTTACCGCGCCTTTGCGCCAGGCGGTGGCTGGCGGACAGATTAATGTGCCGATCTATTCTGGCGGTGGGGTTAAAAACGCGGTCAAGGCGGCGAAGACCCGGGTCAGCGCCGGGCAATATGATCTGCGTGGCACCGAAGCGGCCTTGTTCAGTAATGTTGTAGCGGCTTATATGGATGTCATCCGCGACGAGGCGGTCACTCGTCTGAGCCGCGCCAATGTCGGTGTTCTTGCGGTCAATCTCGAGGCGACCAGCGACCGCTTCGAAATTGGCGATCTGACACGAACCGACGTCGCGCAATCCGAATCACGGCTGGAAATTGCCAAGGGCAATCTCGAATCCGCGCGGGCCAATCTTATCGCGAGCAAGGAAAATTACATCGCCTTGGTCGGGCGGGCACCGGGTAAACTCGAACCACCTCCGCCGCTACCCAATCTCCCTGCGACGCCGGATGCGGCGGTTGAAATCGCGCTGCAATATAATCCCGATCTGCTCGCGGCCAAGGAGCGCAGCGCGGCTTCCGAATTTGATATCAAAAGCGCGCGGGCAAGCAGACGACCGTCAGTCGAGGTGTTCACCCAGGGCAATTACGTCAATTTCCTCAATACCTTGGGCGGCAATATTGTTGGCGCCAATTTTGTGCAGGAACAGTCGACCGCCGAAGCTGGCGTACGTTTGACCGTGCCGATCTATCAAGGCGGCCGGCCGGCGGCTCAAATCCGGCAAGCCCAAGCGCGTTCCGGTCAGGCCTATGAGCAACTAATTGCCACAGAACGCAATATCATCGCCCAGACTCGCGCAGCTTATTCCAGCTGGCGAGCGTCCGAACGGGTGATTCAATCATCCGAGCGCGCTGTCGCCGCATCGGCGCTTTCGTTGGAAGGCGTGCGGGCCGAAAATAGCGTCGGCAATCGGACGATCCTTGATATTCTGAATGCCGAGCAGGAATTGCTCAACGCGCAGGTCGATCTCGTGACGGCGCGTCGCAACAGCTATGTCGCCGGGTTTACTTTGCTCGCGGCAATGGGCCGGGCCGAAGCCCGTGATCTTGGTCTCGAAGGTGGCGCGCTCTACGACCCGCAGGTCAATTACGAGCGTGTGAAAAGCAGCTTTTATGACTATCAAAGCGATCCAAATCCGGAGCCGGTGGCCACCCGCACCGTCGATACGGTCGCGCAAACCGCGGATGTTGAGCCGCTGCCTTCCGCTAGGACCGGGACACCAGAAAGCCGGCCAGAATCGCCAGAAAAGCCATAATCCATATCGGATGAAAGAATTGACCGGCGGATGCTTGCCGGAATCATGGTTAATGGGTTAGAGAGAAGTCCGGCGCCAGTCGCGCTTGTAAAGAGTATAGGGACCTGCAAATGGCGGAAAACAGCAGCGAGCGAGAAAGCGAATCGTCGATGGAAGAAATCCTGTCGTCGATCAAGCGGATCATTGCCGAGGATAAGGCGATTGAAATCGACCGGCCAGCGGAAGCCAGAAAGCCGGCAGCATCGCGGTCCAAGAAGGTTGTCGACCTGGTTCCGCCCTTGCCGCAATCGATATTGGAGGACTCCAACGCGCCCGTCGAAGATTCCGGAGCGGACAAGGTTGTTGCGGCTGACGGCGATGCGGTTGAAGAACCGGAGGGTGCGGACGTGTCGGCAGATAATGATGACAGCGACGAGATTCTCGAGCTGACTAATGAGGTCAAGGATGATGCCGTCCGCAATGCCCACGGCGTATTCGGGGACCGGCGCAAGCAAGAGCGTCTGATCGATGACAAGAAGCTCGACGCCATGCGGCAGTCGCTATCGGCGCTGGTGGCCATGGACAGCAGCAACAGTCCGGCGCCAGCAAAAGCGGACGGCCAGACATCACTGGAGGACATGACCCGCGAGATGATGAAACCGATGCTCAAGCAGTGGCTCGACGACAATCTGCCACGCCTCGTCGAGGAAATGGTCGCCCAGGAAATTCGCCGGATCAGCCAGAAGTAACGCCCCCAGCCGGCTGTTAAACAACCGGTATAATCCAGCCTATATCATCGGCGATTTGTCGGATTGTCTTGTCCGACAAGCATGCTACACCTTTGATCATGAAAATCATGACCAAAGCTTCCTGCGTTGCCCTGCTGTTGTCCGGCGCGCTTCTGTCCACCAATGCCGCTGTCGCAAGGCCAATGACCGCTGAAGATCTGGCAACGCTCAACCGGGTCGGCGCGCCGACGGTCTCAGCGGATGAGAAATGGACCGTGTTCAGCGTCACCGAAACCGATCCGGAAAGCTATGCGCGCGCCACCGCCTTGTATCTGCTTGATCTCACCGACAAAAACGCGCCGCCGGTGCGCATCGCTGATCGCGCGGATGCCAGCGAACATAGCCCGGCTTTTTCGGCGGATGGGCAAACGCTTTACTATCTGAGTGATGCCAGCGGTTCGGAACAGGTCTGGAGTCTGGCCATATCCACCGATGGTCCCGCGGGTAATCCCGTACAATCGAGCAACTTGCAGGCGGATGTCGCGGGCTTCAAACTGTCGCCCAAAGGTAGCAAGATTGCGGTCTGGGGCGATATCGCACGGGAATGCCCGACATTTGGGTGCGCAGAGGATGCTGGCGGTGACGGCAATAAAGCGCTGCCTGGCCCTGGCACCGGACGGGAATATGACGAGCTGTTCGTGCGTCACTGGTCATCTTGGGAAACACCCGGCAATTACAGCCGGATCTTTGCCTTTGACCTGGATGGTGGAAAACTAAGCGGTCCCGGCGTCGCGATGGATGGCGACCTGGTCGGTGACAGCCCGACCAAACCTTTTGGTGGCGGCGAGGAAATTACCTGGGCCCCGGATGACGAAGGCGTGTTGTTCACGCTGCGCCTGGCGGACCGCAACGAACCCAAATCGACCAATCTCGATATTTATGGCACGCGCGCCAATGGCGAAAAGACGACCAATTTCACCGCGACCAATCCGGCCGTGGATGTGATGCCGGCCTTTTCCCCGGACGGCGAATGGCTTGCCTGGGGCGCGATGGCCCGGCCCGGTTATGAATCGGACAAGATGGTGTTGATGGTCCGCAACAAGGGTCAAAAGCTGACCGAACAGCGTTCGCTGACCAAGGATTGGGACCGCTCGATCAGCTCGATCGCTTGGGCAGCGGACAGCAAGAGCCTCTATGTCACCGCAAGCGATGTGCTCGACAAGCCGGTATTCCAGGTCGATCTGGAATCGGGCCAAGTCACCCGGCTGACCAAATCCGGCAGCGCGGGCAATGTGGTGCCGCTGCGCGATGGCGCGATCCTTTACACGCTGAAAAGCATTCAGCAGCCCGATGATATTTATCACCGGTCTGCGGATGGAAAAGTGACTCAGCTGACCCGGATGAATAGCGCAGCGCTGACCGAGATGGACCAGGTCGACATCCAGCGCTTTGATTTCAAAGGCGCCAATGGCGACCAGGTTTGGGGGCAGATCATCAAGCCGGCGGGTGCCAAAGGCAAGCTGCCAATGGCCTTTCTGGTCCATGGCGGACCGCAGGGCAGCTTTGGCAACAGCTGGTCAACCCGTTGGAATTACAAGGTCATGGCGGCGCAAGGCTATGCGGTAGTGACCGTCGACTTCCACGGCTCGACCGGATACGGGCAGGCCTTTACCGACAGCATCAACCAGGATTGGGGTGGCAAGCCACTGGAGGATCTGAAGCTCGGCCATGCCGCAGCCCTCAAGATCGACAAGCAGATTGACGGCGACCGGTCCTGTGCGCTCGGTGCCAGCTATGGCGGCTATATGATGAACTGGATTGCGGGTCAGTGGCCGGATCAGTTTGACTGTATCATCAACCATGCCGGCATATTCGATCTGCGCAGCTTCGCCTTTTCGACCGAAGAATTGTGGTTTGACCAGTGGGATCATGGCGGATCCTGGTCGACCCGGCCCAATCCGGAGCGCTGGAACCCGCTCAACCGTATCGACAAGTGGAAGACGCCAACCCTGTTCATCCACGGGGAAAAGGATTTCCGCATTCCCTATACCCAGTCGCTGATGCCGTTCACCCATATGCAGGAGATGAATATTCCATCGAAATTGCTGATCTTCCCGGATGAAAACCACTGGGTGCTCAACGGCAAGAACAGCGTGCAATGGCACAATACCGTGTTTGACTGGATGGCGCAGTGGACCGCGGAAGGACAAGGCGAATGAGCTATTTTCCGATGCAGAAAGAGGGCGACACGGTAATCGTCACCCTGACCAACGCGCCGCGCAACACGCTATCCTCGGACCTGCTCGACGAAGGCATCAGCGTCTTTCATCAGCTTGCGCAGGACAAGCCCAAAGGGGGCGTCGTGCTGACTGGGGCTGGCGAGCATTTTACCTGTGGCATGGACACGAAAATCGCTGCGTCGCTGGATGACGCGGGCCAGAAACGGGCGGTTGCCGCGATTAACGGCTTTGCGGCGTCGCTTCATCGGCTGCCCTGCGCGCTGGTCTGTGCGGTCAACGGCAATGCGATTGGTGCTGGCGGTATCATGATGCTGTGCGCCGACTGGATTTACGCCGCTTCCGGCAATTATAAAATCGGTCTGCCCGAGGCCAAGGCGGGTCTGCCCTTTCCACCGGTTCCGCAAGCGATATTGGACCATTGGCTGGAACCGTCCTGGCGCCGGCGGCTGGCCTTGTCGAGCATGTTGCTGAAACCCAATGAAGCGATTGGCGCTGGTCTGGTTGAGGCGACGTTGATGCCGGACGACCTGATCGCGAAATCCGTGGCCAAGGCCCAGGAGCTCAATGCCCAACCCGCTTTCGCTGCCTGCAAACGCCAGCTGCGCGCCAAGGCCAATGCCGAGATTGATGCGATATTGGGGTAGGGCCTGTGCACGGCTGTGCAGCAATACCACGTCATCCTGAACTTGTTTCAGGACCCATCGAGAGGGAGCGCCGTGCCGAACGAGATCCTGAAACAAGTTCAGGATGACGATGGCGTTGTGACGGGATGACGTTGGCGTGGCGGTGGGGAGGCTCCGTTATCCGCATAACGGGTGTTGAATAACCGGTCGGGCGCTGGCAAAGGCAGCGCATGACATTAGATAAAAATTTCGACCCCGCCGCGATCGAAGCGCGCTGGTACCAGCACTGGGAATCCACTGGTCAGTTTCGCCCGGAACGCGGCGATGCAGAGCCGTTCACGATCGTCAACCCGCCACCCAATGTCACCGGGTCGCTGCATATTGGCCATGCGCTCGACAATACTCTGCAGGATATCATCATTCGCCACGAACGGTTGAAGGGCAAGGATGCGCTTTGGGTTGTTGGGATGGATCATGCCGGGATCGCGACCCAGATGGTCGTCGAGCGGCAAATGAATGAGCGCCAGCAAAAGCGCACCGATTTCACCCGCGAAGAATTTGTCGAAAAAGTCTGGGAATGGAAAGAGGAGTCCGGTGGCACAATCACCGGACAGCTGCGCCGTCTCGGCTGTTCGATGGACTGGTCCAACGAGCGTTTCACCATGGACGACGGCATGAACGAAGCCGTCCTCAAAGTGTTTGTAGACCTTTACAATGATGGCCTGATTTACCGCGACAAGCGGCTAGTCAATTGGGACCCGGCGCTGAAAACCGCAATCTCCGATCTCGAGGTTGAGACCACCGATATGAAGGGCCATTTCTGGCATTTCAAATATCCTCTGGCCGATGGCGTGACTCTGGATAATGGTCAGGACTATATTGAAGTCGCCACCACCCGGCCCGAAACCATGCTTGCCGATATGGCGGTGGCTGTTCATCCCAGTGACGAGCGCTATAAGAGCGTCATCGGCAAAGAGATTGAGCAACCGATTACCGGGCGGCGCTTCAAGATTGTTGCCGATGAACATGCCGATCCGGAACTGGGCAGCGGTGCGGTGAAAATCACCCCGGGCCACGATTTCAATGACTTTGAAGTCGGCAAGCGGGCCGGGTTCGCGCCGGCGGACATGCTCAATATGCTCGATGGCGAGGCCAATGTCTGCCAGACCGCCGACGCTCTGGTGCCGGAAGAATTTATCGGTCTGCACCGCTTCAAGAAAGACGGTGTAAAGGGCGCACGGGAATTGGTTGTGCAGCGGATGAAAGAGCTCGGCTGCCTGATCCCGCATGTGACCAAATCCCAGGATGGCGAAACCGTCGAGCATGATGCCGAGCCGCGTACCATCGCAACGCCCTTTGGCGATCGCGGCGGCGTGGTGATCGAACCCTGGCTGACCGACCAATGGTATGTCGATGCCGAGACACTCGCCCAGCCCGCGATCAAGGCGGTGCGCGATGGCAGCATCGAGATTGTGCCCAAGACCTGGGAGAAAACCTGGTTCAACTGGATGGAGAATATCCAGCCCTGGTGCGTGTCGCGCCAGCTTTGGTGGGGACACCGGATTCCGGCCTGGTTTGGACCGGTTGTAGAAGAAGTCGATGGCACAAGGCAGTTCCTGTATCTGAACGATGTTTTGTTCAAGGCTAACAAGAATAGAGATCGTGACGAGCAAATTTTTGTAGCAGCAACCGAACAAGAGGTAATTCAGGCTGCCAAAGAGTTTTATCGATCTGAGAAGCTACCCGATCCCGAAATTGTTTTTAAGAAAAGCCGAGAAGACGCACTAAACTTTGCGCGGACAGAAGGTGGCGGCCAAACCATTGCATTGTTCCGCGACCCCGACGTTCTCGACACCTGGTTCTCGTCCGCCCTATGGCCCTTCGGTACGCTCGGCTGGCCGGAAGAAACCGAAGACCTCAAGCGCCATTACCCCAATGACCTGCTGATCTCCGGCTTTGATATCCTGTTTTTCTGGGACGCGCGCATGGCGATGCAGGGCATTCAGTTCATGAAGGATGTGCCGTGGAAGCGGCTCTATCTGCACGGCCTTGTGCGTGCTGAAGATGGTTCGAAAATGTCCAAGTCCAAGGGCAATGTGGTCGATCCGCTCGGCCTGATCGACCAATATGGCGCCGATGCGTTGCGGTTTTTCATGGCGGCGATGGAAAGCCAGGGCCGCGACATCAAGATGGATGACAAGCGGGTCGAAGGCTATCGCAATTTCGCGACCAAGCTGTGGAATGCCTCACGCTTCTGTGAAGTGAACGGCATCGGCGCGAGCAAGACATTGCGTGCGCCAGAGGCCAAGCTGCCGGTCAATCGCTGGATCCTGTCCGAAGTGACCGAGACGCTCGCTACACTCGACAAGGCGCTCGGAGACCTGCGCTTTGATGCAGCCGCCAACACGATTTATCATTTCACATGGGACCGGTTCTGCGACTGGTATCTCGAACTGATCAAGCCATTGCTGCAAGGCGAAGATGCGGCGGCTGCCGCCGAAACCCGCGCTGTGGCCGGCTGGGTGCTCGACCAGATCATCGTCATGCTCCATCCGTTCATGCCGTTTATCACGGAAGAATTATGGCACAGCATGGCTTCGGAAACCGGCGGCCGGAATTATGACCTGATCGTCGCCAAATGGCCGGAGCCCAAAGCAGAGATTGATCCCGAGGCCAAGGCCGAAGTCGACTGGCTCATTCGCCTGATCTCGGCCACCCGGACCGCCAAAGTCGAACTCAACATTGCGCCGGGCACAAAGATGACCGCCCATGTTCGTGATGGCGACCAAGACCTGCAAGATCGAATCACACGCCAGGCATCCGCTCTGGATCGGGTCGGTCGTCTTGAGAGCTTCTCTTTTGATCCAGCACCAGAAGGGGCCACCGCCCAGATTGTCATCGATGGCGCGACTTACGTCCTGCCGCTTGTCGGTGCGATCGACATTGACGCGGAAAAAGCCCGGCTGGGCAAGGCCTTGGAGGGCGTGTCCAAGGAAGCCAAGTCGCTCGAAGGCCGTCTGGGCAACGCCAATTTTGTCGAAAAAGCCAAGCCAGAAGCGGTCGCGAAAGCCCGCGCCGACCTGGCCGACAAAAGCGCCGAGGCCGAGCGCCTGCAGGCCGCCCTCGACCGCCTGGGGTAAAACCAAAAACTCAAAAGACCTTGGTGCCATGCGCCGCGCCATTCTGAACGTGTTTCAGGATCCAGAGCGCGCACCGTGGCGGCCGAGATGCGGCATCGCGATCAGGATCGCCAACAGGCCGGATGTCAGTTGCTCTAGTTGGTATCTCCGCGGCGCATTTTTTCGGCGGCTTTTCGCAATTCGGCTGCGCCCTCGCGCATTTCAGTCGCGCCGCGGCGGAATTCGGGCGCCTGTTTCAACAGCTCATCGGCGGTGATCCGGCCTTCACCCCATTGGCTGCGTTTTTCGGCTTCGCTCTCGCGAAACGCGGCATCGCGTTCCAGACGATCGGCATAGGCTTCCATCTTGTCGGCCCCGCGCAGCATTTTATCCGCGCCTTTCTCCATGCCAGCAGCGCCCTTGACCATGCCCATCTGGACCCTGGCCTCGATTTTCTCGGCGAGGTCCTTGCTCCATTTCTTGCTGAATTTGTGATCGCCGTCATGAGCCTGGCCGGTGGTCGCCGGGATTATCGACGCCATGGCGGCCAACGCCAGCCCTGCTGCCACGCCAGCATATTTGCGATTTGTCATTGTCATTCTCCATCCAATCGGATCGGGCATTGGGTCCGATCTATCGACTACAGGTGTAATCGAATAGGATGGTTACGCTATCGCCGTTCGACAAACGACCGATCTGCGCAGACTAATGGCAAAATGGGGATTAGCGCCCCTGGCTGCGCCACCGTTTGATAACCCGCTGGATAATCTCTTCTTCGCCGCCATGTTCGCGCCACAGATCGGTAAAGATCGGATCTTCCGATGCCGGACGGCGTTCTTCTGCCAGGGTATCGAGCGACACCCGGATTGGAATGGCGACACCTTCACCGCAGACGATGCACTCGCGGTTGCGCAGCGCAGGAATGGAATCGAGAAAACCACGCGCGCCTTCGGGCATTGCCGCTTTCACGAAGCTTTGGTCGCGATCGTTGTTCAGACGCATCGAGATGATCGTACCACATTGCGACAGCACACCCTCTGCGAGATCGGATGGTCGCTGGGTGATGAGTCCGAGGGATACGCCATATTTACGACCCTCTTTGGCAATCCGGCTGAGAATATCGCGAACACTGCTTTCTCCAGCAATATCGTCATTGGGAATGTAGCGGTGAGCCTCCTCGCAAACCAGCAGCATTGGCCGTTTCGGTTCGTTGCGGGCCCAGATGGCATAGTCAAAGACCAGTCTGCTGAGAACCGCGACGACGGTAGGTGTGATTTCGGACGGGACCGCGGAGACATCGATGATCGAGATCGGCTTGCCATCGGCAGGCAGCCGGAAAATCTTGGACAGGAAGTCGCTCATTGTGTCGCCGACGAGCATGCCGGAGAACATGAAGCTATAGCGGGGATCGGCCTTGATTTCGTCAATCTTGGTCTTGAGCCGCATATAAGGCGCGGTGTTGGTGGACTTGTCGAGCTTGCCCATTTCATTCTGGATGATGGTGGTCAAGTCGGACAACAGATAGGGAACCGGTGAATCCACGGTCAGTTTGGCGACACCCGCTGCCGCCTGGCTCTTGGCCTTGGCCGCGAGCAGGCATTTTGCGAGAATATCGCTGTCCATCTGCTTGTCATCACCATTGGATTTCACAAAGACTTCGCAATGTTCCTGAAAGTTCATCAACCAATAGGGCAGCGCGAGATTATTGACGTCGAACAGCCGGCCATTGGTTTTGAACGCCGCCGAATATTCCCCGTGCGGGTCAATCATCAGGATATGGCCTTCGGGCGCAATATCGCAGATCTTGTGGAGGATCAGCGCAGCCGAGGTTGATTTACCGGTACCGGTGGATCCGAGCAGCGCGAAATGCTTGCCGAGCATCGCATCGACGTAAAGGCCGCCGCGAATATCGTCGGTCGGATACACCGTTCCGATTTCCACATTGGTCCGGCCATCGGAGGCGTAAACCTGCTTCAGATCGGCGGTGGTAACGGCATAGACGACCGACCCGGGAACCGGATAGCGCGTCACACCGCGACGGAAATTGTAGATATGACCGGTGAGGCGTTCTTCATCGCCTTCGCCGAGGAAATCGATCTGCGCTGTCACCAGACCGGACTGGCCCTGATAGAGTTTCTGCGTCCGGATATTGGCGAGCAGCCAGGTTACGCCGACCCGAATCTTGATCTGACTGCCGACCTGACCAGCCATTCTGACCGTCGGATCACCATGTTCGGCGAGACTGGCCAGCACGGCGCTGTCCATGACGATTTGCGATCCCGAGCCGGCAATTTCGATGACTTCGCCAATCTTGTGCCCTTCGGAACGCTGCGGTGTCCCCCCTGAACCGTGGGCGGATCGCGTAATATCGGGTCTGGCGGGAGCCGGATTCGGGCTGTCCTCGGTCTTGTCCGCATTTGGCAATGGCCGAGCGGCCGGAAAATTATGAGATCCCATGTCAGACATAAAGCGTCTTTCCTATACTGTGCATCGAGATCACAGAGGTAAGCAAACAGGGTTAAGGAATATTTACCAAGCTGACGAAAAGCCTAACCGCTGAGCTACCGAATCCCGGGGGCAATCAGATCTTGCGGAAGAGATATCCGGCACCCCATCCGAGCACCACCGAAATGAGTACGGCAAGCAGGCCATAGATAAAGCCGTTATTCTGGGACAAATTGGTGATGAACCGGCCGAGGCCGATTTTTTCGATTGTGATGTCCTTGATTTCCGCGGCTTCGACCCGCCCGTCGATAATAAGGAAGGTTTCTGCGGAATATTCGCCGACCGGGACGCTGGCCGGCAGGTCAATCCGCGCCTGATAAAGGACCGAATTGTCGATATCGACGTTGTTCGGCAGGTTTTTGTACAGCCTGCCGCGGGTGTTGAGATCTACCAGTCCGGCAATGAAGCGTTCCTGTTCGTTGCTGGCAATCGCGCTGGCCGGCGACAATTGCAGATGGTCGAGGCCGAGTTCGTAGATATCCGCGGTCTTGTCGTCGACAATCTCCTCTACGGGTCGCGACGATGCAATGGCATAATAGCCCGGCGCCGACCGAAACTCGGTGCTCGCCGCGTTGATCCAGATTCCGGCAACCTGCTGTTTCTCACGCAGGACGATCGATTCCGTCGGTCCTTTGAGCACGACGACGATATCCGCGCGGTCCTGATTACGCGAGCCGGGCGGATAGGTAATGGCCCCGAAGCACAAAAGCTGCGCGCCGTTAAAATCCCCACGGATGCTGACCCGATCGGGCGAACATTCGGTGACCAGCACCGGTGTATTGCCGGTCAACAGGAACAGCGCGCAAAAGCCCAGGATCAGCTTAGCGGAAAAAGGCCCGAAACCGGTCATAGCGGCTGTACCGTGTAGATTTCATCGGGCTGGAAACCCAGGCCCAGAGCCATTCGGACCGCGACGATCAGGACCATGATGGCTAGCGAAAGCCGAAGATATTCGGGCCGCATGCGCTGGGCAAATTTGGCCCCCAATTGCGCGCCAGTGACACTGCCGATCAACAACAGCGACGCCAGCACAATGTCCACGGCGCGGGTGGTCATGCTGTGCATCATGGTGGACGCGATGGTGACAAACAGGATTTGAAACAGCGAAGTGCCAACCACCACCTGTGCGCCCATGCCGAGCAGATAGAGCATTGCCGGCACCATGATGAAGCCGCCGCCGACACCCAGCAACATGGTCAATATGCCCGTGACAAAGCCAAGCAGGAAAGGCGCGATCGGCGACAAATAAAGCCCGGACCGATAAAAGCGCCATCGCATCGGCAGATTGGCGACCAGCGGATGGTGGCGTCTTTTGCGGGCGGGCAGCGGCTTGCCTGACCGCAACGCCTTGACGCTGCCCCAGGATTCTTTCGCCATCATTCCGCCAATGCTGCCCAGCATGACCACATAGAGAACCGAGATGACGGTATCGATCTGGCCCCAGCGTTGCAGTATCTGAAACAATAACGTCCCGACCAGCGTTCCGAAAATGCCGCCCACAACCAGCACCGCCCCCATGCGGAAATCGACGCCGTTGCGCCGCATATGGGCGGCAACACCGGATATGCTCGCGCCGGTTACCTGGGTTGAAGCCGATGCGGCGGCAACGGTCGGCGGGATGCCATAGAAGATCAGAAGGGGCGTTGTCAGAAAGCCGCCGCCAACCCCGAACATGCCGGACAGGATCCCCACCAGTCCGCCAAGCAGGACGATGACAAAGGCATCAACCGACAAATTGGCAATGGGGAGATAAATATCCATGGTTCCAACGACTAATCTCTTTTCGTTACGGGATAAAGGGACTTGCGTGTCAGAACCCAGGAAAAGTCAGGAAACCGTCAGCTCGGAATCGATAATAGCTTCAGAAACCGGTGCTGATGGTTGCCGCCACACCAGAGCCCGGTTCGGCTTGACCGCCGATACGCTGGCGCCAGTCAATGGCAATCCGTATGGGCGCCTTGCGGATCGGGATACGAAATTCCGCGCGGGGGCCAATATCAATGCGATGGGATGTCTTGTCGCCACCAGCCCAAAAACCAACACCAACCGACAAGGCTCGTTTGCCTCGCGTGAAAACTGGTTGCTGGATGCTCGCCAACCCATCAAAAATATAGGTCCGGTTCTGATGAAAAAGATAGCCAGCCTGACCATAGGTTTCGACCGTAGTGCCGGTAAGAATGGGCAAGGGCAGGGGAGTGGGGTTCATACCGCCGGCCATGAAAATAGCACGTCCGCGATCCGCCTGTCCCTCCGGTGCCAGGCGTTGTTCAGCATATAGTGTGACGGGCAGGCTGTCGATCGGTTTGACCTTGAACCCGAGTGCGAATTCCTGTTCGGCCGGACCTGCGAGCGCCGTCGACAGCCGTGTATAACCCGAGATGTAGCGATCCGGTCGGCCCACGAAACGGTAGCTCAGGATGGCGCCGGCCTGGCTGGCACCATAACGTCCATTTGGTGATCGCAGGATCGGGGATCGTGCCGGGTCGCGCGCTGGCGCGTTCTGGCGGGCAAACAGCCAGAAATAGCCCGACCAACGGGTCCCCGCCGCAGGCCTGGCGCGATGGTTGCGGGGTGGGGACCTGTCACCAGCATTGACGGACCGCCTGACCCGATCAGTATGTCCACCGGCATCGGCAGGCGGCGGAAGAAAATAATCTGTCGCTAGGATAGCCGGAGCGATCCGGTGCAGCGGCCGATCGGATGCAGCTATGCGTGCGGTGTGGAGCAAGCGCACCGATGGACTTGCGCTGATCGCGGGCTGCATGGTCGATTGTTTTGGCCGTGTCCGGACGGAAGAAGCGGTCGGCGCAGTTCGGCGGGGCGGCGGCGATGCGTCATCCCGTGTCGTGGACGGCGGAGCGGGCAAGGCGGTCTTCTGAACCATGTCGTGATCTTGTGGTGCCTTGTCCACGCGCAGGTCGACGGCGATCCACGTCACCCGGCCGATGGTCCAGAAGAGCATGATGGCGGCCAGAGCCCGGAACGGAGCGCCACGGGATCCGGACATGCCAATGTCAATCGCGCAGGGGCACGGCTGACGCAGGGCGCAACCGCGGGTGAGGCTTGAGGAGGCGGACATCGCGGCTTTGGGGATGAAAATGACGCGTCTTTTCCCACCTTAGCGGGACGCCTTTGAGGCTTCTGAGATAATGATACATGGCGCGACCGGCGGCGAGGATATTGATGATATTCGCCACGATGGTGCGCGGGAAAGACAGCAGCGCTTCCGTCGGACCGTAGAGCCGAAAAACGAAACAGGCTTTGAGTATCAGTTTCCATGCCAGGAAAATTCCATTGCAAAACAGCAGGATCTTCAACCCCTCTGGCAATGCCGGTATTGCATAGTCGGTCAGCTGATCGGTGAGCGCGAGCAGGCCGGTCAGGATGAAGGCGAGATAGGCCAGCGCCAGAACAAGGGCCGCCAACGTGGCTTTGCGGTCGCGCAACCGCATCCAGTTTTCGCGCCAGCAACGCTGCCATCCCAGGCGATCCCATCCGGATAGCGCGATCCCGGTCATCCATCGGCTTTTCTGACGAACGGCGTCGGCCAATGTGTCAGGAAAAATTCCTGCGTGGCCACCCAGGCGCCATTGCGATCCTGCATCCGTGCGAATATGCCGCGCGGCTTCCCGGTGGTCAGTTGCAACCCCAGTTCATAGTCTTCGGTCATGCTCTCTGCGTCAAAAGGCTTGCCCCGTGTTCGCGCGGACAAATGGCCGAGCGCCGCCCGGCCAAAGGCACAGCCGACACCGGCGGCAGGGATCGCTACCCCCAGCGCTTCCCTCAGCACCATCTGCTTGCCGTGCATCTCGGCAAATTCATCACCATAGTGACCCGCAACCCAACGTGATCCCGATGCGCGGCGCGGAATCACCGGAATCTGGACCAGAGCCGCGCGATCAATCAGATGGTCAAACAATTCCAGCGCGCTCGGATGCACCAGGTCTTCCGCATCTTGCAGGATAATCGCCTTATATTGTCTGGATTCCAGCAGTTCGTCCTGACAGGCGGCGCGCCACAATCGGTTCAGACAATCGGCTTTTGATGTCGGGCCTGCATGATCGCAGATAATGATGCGGATATGCGGTTGCCCACGCGCAGCCCGGGCGGCAGCCGCTATGGTTGGCTGGTCGTTGGGATAGCATCCGACATAGATGCGATAATTCCGATGCTGCCAGAGTGCCGAGCAGCGCTGCAACATGGGTCCGATCACCGACTCTTCCTGCCAGGCCGGGACGAAGATCGCGAGCGGTCGGTGACCCCGCCGTTTTGGAAGGGCCTCGACAATTGTTCTCGGATGGCGGCGATATATTCTCAGCCGGCGTTTGGCCGAGTGGACAATCCACAACAGGTCGAACATCAGATCATCAAACGCGCTCAGCAGAAAGCAAATGCTGGCGAACAACAGCAATTCCCGCTGGACCAAAGCCAGACCGGTCAACAGCTCCTGCGCGATCATCGGGATAGTCTCCGAGAAACGGGGGCGGGCAACGGATCCACGACGATGACCATCAAAAGAAGTGCGGCAGAAACCGGGACGCTGGGGCCGCAGAGGAGAAAAGCGCCAAGCAGCAGCAGGCTGGTTGCAAAAACCAGCGCCGTGCTTTTTCGCGCTTCCTGGCGACCGCGCCAAACCACATAGGCACAGGCCAGCAGGAGATAGACCAGCAGGACATCAATCCACGGGGTGAACGGCATCATGAGCGAACCAAGGTAATGGCCGATTGCAAGAGCAGGAACAATCCGGTCATCAGGATCATGGTCCACCCAAACCTGGTTAGGCGGCCAATCTGCGCGGCGCGATGCTCAAGGGGCGTCCTAACCGGCCTTTCCGTCTGTGCCGGGAATAGATTGAAAACGGAGAGCCGGGTTTTCGGAACGGTTATGGCCGGGCCGGGAAGGGCGGAGACCCCGATGCCTTTTCCTGTACCGATGCCTGTTCCAGAGACATGCGCAATCATACCATCACCCGACCCTCCATCTCGCGATGCCGGCATGGTGAGGCTTGATGCCGACCAGCGGAGAGTGTCAGAACCACTGGGGTTCTGAAACCCGGCCGGTTGATATATCAAAGGCTGATATGGGTCGGCGTCCGGTTCCTCGACCATATTCAAAAAGCTGACAAATGTGCGTGCCGCCTGAAATCGCGTGCCGACGCCCATGATGCGAATCGCCATCCGCAGGCGCTGATCAACCGTATGTGGTGAAATATCGAGCTCGCGCGCGATTTCCTTCGATGTCATATGGACAAATACCAGGTGCAGGCAAACCTGTTGGCCGTGTGACAAGGGCCACGGCAACTCTGTTTTGGCTTGCGCCGCTTCGCCATCCAATGGTGCCTTGAAAGGGCGGGTTCCGGATATATCCGCCACTGATGACGTACCGGATTCCAGTTTATCCGCTGATTTCCCTACGGGCAAATAGGCGGTTGTTATGCGGGAAAGAGATCGTGTCATGCCAACGGTCCATCGCCCCAAACAATCGGGACGCTTCTTGATAAGCGCACGCCGAATCCTATTATCATAATGTAACAATATGTAAAATGGTTTCTTCGAGTGATTTCCTGCTTGTGCAATGGGCACTGGACTTGGCCGTCAGTTCAGGCCATCAGTCAAAGAAAAGATTAGGAGATCATATGAGCGCAACACAGGCCCAAGCTTCGCCCTCGTCCTCGACCAATACCGGTGAAGCCTTTGGCACCAGCGGATATCGCGGCTATGTGCTCTTCTCATTGCTCGTCGTCTATACGCTCAACTTCATCGATCGCGCCCTGATCGGTGTGGTCTCAGAACCGATTATTCAGGAATTTCAGCTTTCGGATCTCCAATTCGGTTTTCTGTCCGGATTTGGATTTGCGCTGACTTACACATTATTCGGTATCCCGATCGCGCGCCTGGCCGAGGGCTATAGTCGCGTCCGCATCATTGCGTTCAGCGTCATATTCTGGTCGGTGATGACCGCGCTCTGCGGAATCGCCGGCAGTTTTCTCGCCCTTCTGATTTTCCGTGTTGGTGTCGGCATTGGGGAAGCCGGTTGCACGCCGCCCGCCAATTCGATCATCGCCGACTATTTTCCACCGCGCAGCAGAGCCCGCGCGCTCGCCATCTATGCCATGGGTGTCACTCTGGGCAGCGCGTTGGCGGCGGCCTTTGGCGGTCCGATTGCGGAAGCCTTTTCCTGGCGCGAAGCGTTCATCATTCTTGGTTTGCCAGGCGTTGTTATCGGCCTGATCGTGCTGTTCACGATCAAGGAACCACCCCGGGGCTATTCGGATCCTCCTGGCACGCCGCAGCTTGAAAAGCTTGGCTTTGCCGCAACGCTCAAGCGCCTGAGCGGCAATCGCAGCTACTGGATCAACGCCCTGGCCGCCACGATTGTCGCCTTTGTCGGTTATGGCATTTCGAGTTTTCAGGTTTCCTTCTTCGTCCGCATCCATCAGCTGAGCATTTCTGACGTTGCTCTGCAGCTGGTGCTTCCGATCTCGCTATCGGCTGCAGCTGGCACATTCGGTGGCGGCTACGCGATTGAAAAATTGAGCGGCCGCTTTCCGAATGCGGTTGCCTGGGTGCCCGGCTGGTCGCTTATTGTGTCGCTGCCGTTATACTGGATCGGCTTTACTACCGATGTTCAGTCAACCGCCCTGGTCATGCTCATTGTTGCGGCGTTCCTGCACTATACCTATCTGGGATCGCAATATACGATTGCCCAAGGGGTGGTCGACGTGAAGGCGCGCGCAACCGCAATCGCCATATTGCTCTTCGTCGTCAATCTGATCGGCTATGGTCTCGGCCCGCTCTTCGTGGGAGCGATTAGCGATTTCCTCGGCGCGTCTTATGTCAACACCGCCGCGCTCACCAGCCAGATGACGCTGGAATTATGCAAAGGCACCGATGCATCGATATTGGCCGCGGGTAGCCAGGCAATGCTAGATGCCTGTCGGCAAGCCACTGGGGAAGGCGTGCGGGATGCCCTGCGCTTCACCGCGATGATTTACGGACTGTCCGGTCTGGCTTATCTGTGGCTGTGCAAGCATCTGCAAAAGGATCTGCTGGCGAAAATGAACTAGCCGGTGCGCTGCCGTTAAACCTGATCTGGAAATAGGCCATGTCCAAACCTGAACCCTGGCAGCTGTCAAAGGCGAGCTACCCGTTTTCGAACGTCACCCAGACCCGCTTTGGCGATATGGATCTGCTGGGCCATATCAACAATGTCGCGATGGCGGACTTGTTCGAGAATGGCCGCGTCCGGTTCAACCGGTCGCTGGGCATGGAAAACCGCGCGGCCGGTGATCGCTGGTTGATCGCAGCCGTCCAGATCAACTATCTGCGCGAGGCCCATTTTCCCGATGATGCCGAAATATGCAGCGGCATCGGCCGGATCGGCAGGTCGTCCTGGGATATTGTGTCGGCCGCCTTCCAAAAGGAGCAATGTGTCGCGACCTGTATCACCACTTTGGTGCTGACCAGTGGCGATGGCGCCAAGCCGATGGATGCTGAATTCCGGGCGGTACTGGAAGCCCAGATGGTCGCGCGCGACTAGCGGTCAGTCGTTAAAATTGGCGGCGCGTTTCTGCATGAACGCCATCACCGCTTCTTTCTGATTGGGCTTGCGACCAACCTGATCCTGTTCGACGCTTTCCATCATCAGGATCTCGTCTTCATTCATGTCGGGCAATTTGTTCATCAGCCGTTTTGCGGCTTTCACAGCGTCCGGATTTTTGCCGGCAATCTCGGCTGCCAGCCCCATCGCCTTCGCCAGCGGATCGTCGGAAAGATGCGACACAAAGCCAAGCTGCTGGCCTTCCTCACCGGAGAAAATCCGGTTGGTATAGGTCAGCTCGCGCAGGACATCGTCGCGCACGAACGTCCGCCAGGTGCTGTAGCTGCCCATGTCCGGGATCAGGCCCCAGCGCATTTCCATGATCGACAATTTCGAATCCGGTGTCGCGACGCGAATATCTGCTGCCGACGCAAATTGCAGGCCGCCACCGACACAGGCTCCGTGGATCGCGCAAATGACCGGCGCCGGCAGCCGGCGCCATTGCAGCACGACATGCTGATATTTGTTCGCATTGCCATAGGTGCGGTCGGTCAGGCTGTTGGTTGTGTTCGATTGCGTAAAGCTCGCCATGTCGAGGCCGGCACAAAATCCCTTGCCATTGCCGGAAAGGACGATCGCCCGGACATCGTCCATCTTGGCAAGTTGATCGGTCGCATCAATAATCGCATCAATCTGTTCCGGATCAAGTGCGTTCATCTTTTCGGGCCGGTTGAAGCGGACATCGGCAATATGATTCTCAACCGAAATAGTGACACGTTCTGACATTTTGGAACTCCGTATTGGCTGCAGGACAGCGGATTCGCTTAACTGTTGGCAAAGAGTTTAATCGCTCGATTAACCAACGGCAACTGATCATTGCCAAAATACATCCGTTCGCCATCTCCGAAAGGCACAAATATGCTAGGTGAACCATAGGCCCCGCGAGCGATCGCTTCGTCGGTATTGGCGCGCAACCGGTCCTTGATCGCCTGGTCCTGGGTGCGCGCTGCGAGCGCCTGGCCATCCATGCCGATCTCATCCGCAATCGCGATCAGCACGGCCGGATCATCGAGATTGCGCTGGTCGGCATAATAAGCATGGAAGGCGGCGGTCGCGAAGCGCTGCAACGCCGCCTGATCCTCTTCCAGCACGCAACAGGCACGCATCGCATGGACGGATTTGACCGGGTGATGCGGGCTCGGGAAATTGAGCGGCAAGCCGGCCAGCGCGGCCCAGTCCTTCATGACCCGAAAGCTGTGCACAAATTTGGGATTGTCGGAATTCTCGCGCGCGGCATAGACACTGGGATTGACCGCGTTGAACACGCCGCCGACCAGAAACGGTTTCCACAGGATTTCCGCCCCGGTTTCGGCGATGATCGGCTGAATATTGTGAAACGCGAGATAGGTCCACGGGCTGGACAGATCGAAGTAAAATTGTACCTTGGCGGTCATGCTGTTTTCCTAATCCTTGATCCCGAACAATGTCTTGCGGACAGCGGCGTCATCCTGCGGGTTGCGGTTGATCTTGTCGCGGCCCACCGCCATGCCCCGGCGCAGTCCTTCGCGCTGTTTCAATGTCTCGTACCAGCGTTTCACATGGGGAAAGTCTGCCAGATCAATCTCCTGGCGCTTATAGGTTTGAACCCAGGGGAAGCAGGCCATATCGGCAATGCTGTAATCCGTGCCGGCGAGGTGAGTGTGATCGGCCAGCTGCCGATCCATCACGCCAAAGAGCCGCAAGACTTCGTTGCGATAGCGTTCGGTCGCATAGGCAATGCGGTCCGGGGCATAGAGCTTGAAATGGCCATGCTGGCCCATCATCGGACCCAGTCCACCCATTTGCCACATCAGCCATTCCGTCACCGCCGTGCGGCCGCGCAGATCGGCGGGCAGGAATCGTCCGGTCTTTTCCGCCAGGTAAAGCAGGATAGCTCCGGTTTCGAAAACGCTCACCGGTTCGCCATCCTGCTCGGGATCATGGTCAACAATGGCGGGGATACGGTTGTTCGGACTGATCGCCAGAAACGCCGGTTCGAATTGTTCTCCGGCGCCAATATTGATCCATTTGAGCCGGTAGTCGAGCCCGCATTCCTCCAGCATGACGGAGATTTTCCAGCCATTGGGCGTGGGAGCGAAATAGAGATCAATCATAGAAGCAGGCTTATCCTTTTCATGGTCATTATCGATCAAAATCAACGGATCCGTTGTGATAGATCAATGACCGGTGGTCCATTGTTATGGGAGTAAGGACGAACAGGCAAGCGAACTCAAAGGAGGAGATGTTCCATGGCCAAGCAGATACTGATTGCAACCGATTTGACGGCACGGGGAGACCGGCCCATTGATCGTGCACGGCAACTCGCCGAGGCATGGCAGGCCGACCGTACGGTGATCTTCGTCGATCCGGGCAAGAACGCCGTTGATGAAAAGAAAGTGCGGCACACGCTTGAGCGCAATTACGGGGACGACGCGGCGGGTTGCGCGCTGGTGGTCGGACGCGGGAAAGCCCCGAAGGTGATTGCGGATACCGCAAAAAGCTTGAACAGCGACCTGATCATCGTTGGCGCGGCCCGGCACAATAACCTCTCGGACTTCTTTCTCGGCACCGCTGTGGATCATCTTGTCCATCATGCATCTGCGCCGGTTCTGATCGTCAAGGAGCGGCCCCGTGCTGACTATCGCAGGATCGTGGTGGCAACGGACTTTTCGGATTTTGCCGCTCATGCGCTGCGGACCGCTCTGGCGCTGTTTCCCTCGGCCCAGATCAAGCTCGTCCACGCTTTTCATGTCGCCTATGAAGCCTGGCTGAAGTCCGACGGCGTCGCGGCCGAGATGCGCGACAATGCAGAACAGGAAATGCAGGCCTTTCTCGACAGCCTGGCCCTGTCTGACGCCGAAGCGGACCGGATCACCACTCATCTCGTGGAAGGCAGCCTGCATCAGTCCATGTACGCACTGCTCAATGACGGGGACGTGGACCTGCTGGTCCTTGGAACCCACGGGCGCGGCGGTTTTGTGCGCGCGACGATCGGCAGCCGTGCCAATGAAATGCTCGGCTGGTCTCCGGTTGACGTGCTGATGGTCCGCAAACCGGTTTGAGCTAGCCAGCGCTGAGGAATTTCTTGATGCTGCGGGCGGCCTGGCGGATGCGTTGCTCGTTTTCGACCAGCGCCAGGCGCACATAGCCTTCGCCCTCGTCGCCAAAGCCGGTCCCCGGAGCTACCGCAACGCCTGCCTCGGCGATGAGGCGCTTTGCAAATTCCATCGATCCGAGCTCGCGAAACTGTTCGGGCACCGGTGCCCATGCGAACATGCTGGCTTCGGGAGACGGGATGTCCCAACCGGCGCGGCCAAAGCTTTCCACCATGACGTCGCGGCGTTTCTTGTACAGCGCGCGGTTGTCGTCAATAATGTCCTGCGGGCCATTGAGCGCCGCCGTCGCCGCGACCTGAATAGGCGTAAAAGCACCATAGTCGAGATAGCTTTTGACGCGGGTGAGCGCGCCGATCAGTTTCTGATTGCCAACCGCAAAGCCCATGCGCCAGCCCGGCATGGAATAGGTTTTGGACATGCTGGTAAATTCAACCACACAGTCCTTGGCGCCATCAACCTCGAGCATCGATGGGGTCGGCGTGTCGCCATAATAGATTTCGGCA
This sequence comes from Parasphingorhabdus sp. W113, assembly GCF_055693205.1. Taxonomy (NCBI): domain Bacteria; kingdom Pseudomonadati; phylum Pseudomonadota; class Alphaproteobacteria; order Sphingomonadales; family Sphingorhabdaceae; genus Parasphingorhabdus; species Parasphingorhabdus sp. W113. The sequence continues at coordinate 650,219 of NZ_CM146328.1, forward strand.
TAAGCAAGGTCGCTGATCACCCACAATTTATGTTCGCGGGCAAAATCGACGACCTTTTTGTAGAAATCGAGATCGGCAACATAAGCGGTCGGATTGGAGGGATATCCCATGACCAGCACCGATGGCTTGGGCACGGAATAGCTCATCGCATATTCGAGGCGCGTAAAAAAATCGGGTCCCGGAGCTGCGGGGATCGACCGGATGGCGGCACCGGCAATGATGAAACCAAAGGTATGGATGGGGTAGGATGGATTCGGCGCGAGCACGACGTCGCCCGGAGCCGTGATCGCCTGGGCCAGATTGGCCAGCCCTTCCTTGGATCCCAGGGTCACGATAACTTCGCTGTCGGGATCCAGCTCGACATCAAACCGGCGTTTGTAATAATTGGCCTGCGCCAGCCGCAATCCCTTGATCCCTTTCGACGCGCTATAGCGATGGGCATTGGGGTTGTTCGCGGTTTCCGAAAGCTTGTCGATCACATGTTGCGCCGGGGCACCATCCGGATTGCCCATCCCCAGATCAATAATATCGTCCCCACGCGCCCGCGCTTCCGCCTTCATCGCATTCACTTCAGCGAACACATAAGGGGGCAGGCGTTTGATGCGGTAGAATTCTTCGGACATTGTGGCGCAGGTCTCCATCGGGGTTGAAATCGCAAGAGTCTTACGACAATTCCTGCCTTGCGCATATTTATTTCAAATGTCGAGAGCCTGGCGGTCGATAAGTTCAACTAGACCATCTGCTCGTCCATCCGTCGCAGCGCGTTCCGTGCCAAGCCAATCGGTCGGTTTAGTTCAGGTCAGTCGATTGGTTCCGCGCATCACCGTCTGGCTCGCATTGCCCTTCAGCGCCGTCGATTTCGTCCGGATGGTATCGAGGAAATGCCAGGTCGATGTGGCTTTGTCGGGTGTCAGCGCGACCGTCATATAGCCGCGATTGCCGGTATCGGCCCATTGCAGTTGATCATTGGCCGCCACCACCGCTTCGGAAACCTGGGCCGGCGCAACGCCCTGCGTATAGGCTTCAAAGCCGGGAGAGGTGACACTGTGGCCGCCAAATTCAACGCCGGCCGCACCGTTGCCAATGTCGAGATCAAACGCCCAGCCATTGTGACTGTCACCCGAAAGCACCAGCAGATCCGCTTCGGCTTCCTGCGCGCTGGCCAGCAAGCGGCGCCGGGCTTCGGGATAGCCATCCCAGCTGTCAAAATTAATTGGCAAGCCAATTTTTGCCGCCAAAGTACCGATCTGAATCCGCGCCTTGGCAAAAGCGGGCGCGTCATCGGCGACCCAGCTCGCCGCGTCCTGCGGCAATTTCAATTCCCCCATGACGCATTGCTGGCCCAAGACCTGCCATTTTTTACCGGCCTGCCGGGATGCTTTAAGCGCGCCAGCCAGCCATGCTTCCTGCGTGGCGCCAAACATTGACCGGCTCGGATCGCGCCATTCGGTGTCGCGAAAATTTTTCAGCGCCTGCTGGATATCGCTCTGGCCTTTCAGCGCGGCTTCGAGTTCCGCCGGTTTATCACGGCCACTGATCCGGCTTTCGGTCAGGAACAAGGTTGCGAGATCACCAATTTCATATTGGCTCCAGCGTTGCGATCCTTCGGCCAGGTCTGAGACCGGCATCCATTCCCGATAGACCTGTTCCGCCGCGCGCTTGCGCACCGCCCAGTCGCCTTCGGTGTCGGGCTGGTGGTTCTGCGCGCCGTCTTTGTAAGCATCATTGGTAAATTCGTGGTCATCCCACATCGCAATCATCGGCAGGCTCTGATGGATGCGCCGCAAATCCGGATCGCTGCGATAGGCTGCGTAGCGCAACCGATAGTCTGCCAGCTCAACCATTTCATGGGTCGGATTCAAAACACGGCCGGCAAGCGCCTGTTCCTTGGAGGGATAGGTGCCGACAGGATATTCGTAGAGATAGTCGCCGGTATGCAGGATCAAGTCGAGATCATTCCGTTCGGCGGCGTGGGCATAGGCGTTGAAATAGCCAAACGGCATGTTCGAGCAGCTGAAAACGCCAATATTGAATTGCGGGACCATCGCTTCCGGCAAGGTTTTTGTGCGGCCGATCGCCGAGACTGACCCGTCCGGTGCGATGAACCGGTAGAAATACCATGTTCCCGGCTGCAGGTCTTGCGCCGTGATCTTGGCAATATGATCCCGGCGTGGTGAAGCGGTGACTTCACCCACAGTCTTTGCGTTCTTGAAATCGACTGACTTCGCCATTTCCGCGGTCAGCTTGACATCGCCGCTGCCGACAAAACGGGTCCACAGCAAGATCGATTCCGAGGAAGGTTCGCCACTCGCGACGCCATGGGTAAAGCCTCCGGCCCGGGCAATGGTCGCGGATGCCGAGGTGGACAGCGCGCCGAGACCAAATGTGCCCAACTGAATGAGTTGGCGGCGATTAAATGAGGGTGTCATGCGTTATCCTAACAGGCCGAGAGCGAACAATATAAGAAAGAAAAGTAACAGGCTGATGACGGTAAACACAAGCAAGACAACGACCCGGAGCAGCGCCTCGAAGCGCGACAATTGATAGGCGTGACGCAATTGACGGTACATGTGAACAGGTGGATAGCAGGTCAGCAAAAGGGCCCAGACCGCACCAGGCAGCCCGATCGCTGCAAGCAGCGCGCAGCTGATGAACAGCAGCGACATGAAGCTGATCGAATAAGTGGTGAACACGGCATGGTCATAGAAATGATAGCCTCGCCGGCCAATCATCGTCAGCCACACAAACGGCAGGGAGATCGGGATCAACAACCAGGCAAATTTATAGCCATTGGCCTTCAGCTTGTAGAGCAGCAGATTGGGGTTTGCATTGGCTTTCTCAAACGCCTGTTTCAGCCACTGGTCCCACGAAGCGGACCCGGTGGTGAAATCGTCGCTGATGTTCACCACCGATGACCCTGTTTCATCGCCGATGGCAAAATCGGTATCACTCAGCCCGACATCGGGATAAGGCATGTCCTCGGCGACCATCGTCGCCATTACATTGCGGGCGCGTTTGAGGTCCAGTATCTCTTCATTGAGATCGTCTCTTTCCGCACCGGTCGCACGATTTAGCTGCGCTTCCTTTTGGGCGATCTGACCCGTAACCCGTCCCGCTTCCTTGGCAACACCGGCGGTGAAACCGCCGTCCAGGGCATCGCTGCCATCGCCCACCGAAAACGGGCTGCCCATGAATGAAAAAACCGCAAACATCATGAAGATGGAAAACAGGAACAGCGCCATGGGCGAGATGAACCGGGCCCGTTCGCCGTGAATATAGCGCCGGGTCAGCTGCCCCGGCTTCCAGGCCAGCAGAGGCAAAGTGCGCCAGAATTTGCCTTCAAAATGGAGAACGCTGTGGAGAATATCATGCCCGAATGCGCCGATCGATCGATGGACGTGAAGGCGCTGGCCGCACTGGGTGCAATAGGTTCCCGTTACCTCAGACTGGCAATTCAGACATTGGCCTGAACCAGCGGTGTTGCCATCGCCGGTTTCCTGTTCGACCGCCCGGCCGAGCAATGCTCCTTCGACAGCGGTCCCAACGGCTTCGATCTCATCAGACATGGCGACAACTGTTCAGCCAATTTGATCGATAAGGCAAGCGGCTTTTGTTTTGGCGCGCCATCCTCTGGGCGCGGCCTCAGCGTTTCAGGTGCACCGTGATCCGCCAATAGTGAAAGCCAGCCCAGATGTTGAACAGCGCCAGCAGGGCGAGCGCTTTTTGCAAGGCGGCGCCCGGTTCCAGGTCGGCCGCGAACATGTCGGAAAGGGCACCGACAAAGACCGGGCCAACGCCCAGTCCGATGATCCCGGCGATCAGCAAATAGATGGCTACGGCCATTGCACGGGTCTGATCGCTGGCGAGTCCTTGCAGCGCGGCAAAGCTGGGCCCGTAATAGAAGGTTGCGGCAAATGTCGGTATCCCGAGCAGGATGATCGCAAGATCGGCATTTTCGGTATAGACGGCAAGGATCATGCCCGGTGCGGCGAGCACCAGCACGAGCCCGCTGATCAGCAGCGGCAGGGTTTCCCGGACTTTTCCAAAGAAATCGCCGGCTTTGCCGCCAATCCATGCGCCAAACCCGCCCGACAGGAAAACCATCAAACCGAGCTTCCAGCCCAGTTCGCCAAACGGCATGCCGTGGACCCGGACGAACAGGCCACCATAAAAGCTGGCGAGCCCGTAGGATACGAACTGGACCAGAACGCCAGCGGCAACCAGATGCCAATAGGCGCGCTTGCCGGATAGTTCGAGCAGCGCCTGTTTCAAGGTCACCGCTCCTGGCACCGGCTTGAAGGCCTGCTTGAGGGAGACCGCGCCACGCGGGTCGGGTACGGTGAACCAGATTACGAAGGCGATGATGACACCGGGCAAACCGGCGATCAGAAAGGCGACGCGCCAGCCCAGATTTTCCGCCATCCAGCCGCCTGCGGCGTAGGCAATGAACGCCCCGACGGGCACCGACATGCCCAATATGCCTAGCGCGCCAGACCGGCGTTCGGGCGGGAACAGGTCGGCGATCAGGCTGTGCGACGCGGGTGCCGAACCGGCCTCACCGATGCCCACGCCGACGCGGGCAAGGAACAGTTGCAGGAAGTTGGTCGCAACCCCGCACAACATGGTCATCGCGGACCAGATTGCGATGGCGATGGCGATGATCCGGCTGCGGTTCCAGCGGTCGGCCAGCGCTGCCACCGGGATGGCCAGGGTTGTGTAGAAGATCGCAAACGAGAAACCGGTCATCAAGCCGAGTTGCGTATCACTGAGATCGAGATCCTGTTTGACCGGTTCCGCCAGAATTGAAATGATCTGGCGGTCGAGAAAGTTCAGCATCGTGACGACGAACAGGACACCGAGAACATAATTGGCATGGCGGCCAGTGGGCGCTGCTTCGTTCAAGGGTTGTGTGGCGTTCATTACAAAGGAATGTGACACGATCCCAAGGGCGGCGGTACCCCCTGTTTAATTAGGGCCAGAGTCGCCAAAGATTACTGGCCGTCTTCCTCATTTCGGCCGAATACGACCGGATTTTCGGCGCTGAACCCGCCACCCAGACGGTTCCGAAAGGCAGAATCGCCATTGGGCCAAGGCCGGTCTCGGGGCACATCGAGATTGCCGGCTGCGATAGCGCGGAGTATCGCGACCCGTTCCCGGACCGCGCGCGAGATACATTCGGCATCGGTGCAGCGATCGCGGACATCGGTGCGCCAGGCCTGTTGCTGCCGCTTCAGCCGATTGGCACTGACCCCGACAGCCGCCATCGCCTTTCCATATTCGGTTGCCAAAATCCGATCGAGATCGGCCAATGGAATCGATCGGCAGATCATTCTTTCCACCGAGTTGGAGGCTTTCTTGCAATCGAAGCTGGGATTGATCCGGGGCGGGGCGACTGGCTCTGCCGGGGCTTCGGTTACGGATGGGCCTTCCTCCGATGGAGCCGTTTCGCCGGTTTCCTCTTGCACCGCTTCGGCGACCGGGTCCATGTCTGCCACCGGGTCGCTCGTCCGGTTGTTCCAGAACAAGAAGACTGCAAATACCGCGACCAGCAGCGCCGCGGTCGCTACAAATGGCGCCCAGTTGATTGTTTTCTCTGCATCAGCTGCGCCATAGTCGTAATTGTCATCCTCATTCGGATCGTCATCAACCGGGTCCGAATCGGGCGCTGATAACGGCCGATCAGCGGCTGATATCCGGGGGGCCGGTTCGGTGTCCGGTCCCGATCCCGTCGCTTCTGCGGCGTCTGGCTCGTCATGTCCGCCATGGGCGATCAGATCGTCCACGGTCATGGTCTTCATGCTGGTGCCAGCGAGCTGATGCGCTTTGGCAGCGACGCGTTCGATGGTGTTTTCGCGTTGCTCCATCCAGTCGATCCACTGGGAATCCGCCAGATGATAGGCAAGCTGGTCGGGGTCGAGTTTTTCGAGCCGGAGTGGTAATATGGCCTTGCGCGATGAATCCGCGAGGATCAGCTCGCGTTTCACATGCGGGCTTTTGTCCGACCGGCTGCAAAACAGCAGCAACGTTGCACAGCTCTCATCAATCGCGCGCTTGATCGCCATGTCAAAGGCTTCGCCGGGCTCGACGTCGCGCGGTGCAAGCCAGCATGTTACGTTATACGCGGCCAGCGATTGCTCAAGCTCCAGGGCAACGTTCAGCTTGCTCGAATGGTGGCTGATAAACAGCTGCGTTTCCGGTTTTTCGCCCATGTCGTGATCCGCCCCCCAGCGTTAAAGCCTGCTCGCGCTCGGCGCTATCATAACCGCCTTAACGAATTACGCTACTATTTGGCGAAAAGATTCCGTCACGATTTGTGGCAATCACGATCGCCGCAATTGCTGTCGCGAGCATTATTATCTAGAGCCTTTGCATGGACCCGGCCGTAGAACAGACCCAGCATGCGATTGATCAGGGCGATTTGCTGCGGGCCTATGACTGTGCCCGTTCGGCGATTGATGCTGGCGACCAGTCGGTTGAATTGCGGCATTTGCTGGTGCTCGCATTAGCGCGGATGGGCGAGGGCGCGCAGGCAATGGAGCTATACGCCGAATATGGTCTGGACCAGTCGAACAACGCGCATCACCGGTCCTTGTCCGCTCGTATATTGAAAGATTCCGCCTTGATGATGCGCGACCCTGCGGAGCGGGCGGAAGCGATGGATGCTGCATTTCAGGCTTATGTCACGATTTATGAGGACAGTGGCGACGCCTATCCCGGCATTAATGCCGCCAGTCTGGCCCTGCTCAGCGGTCGCAAGGACCAGGCCCAGAAACTGGCCCAATCGCTGTTGGAATTGCAGGACGTCCGCGATCCCGGCGATTATTATGCGGCAGCGACCCAGGCAGAAGCCTTGTTGATTGCCGAAGATTTCGCCGGTGCGGAAGCGACGTTGATTGCCGCGAGTCAATGGCCGGACGCCAATTCCGGTGCCAAGTCAAGCAGCAGCCGGCAATTGCGGCTGGTGGCGAAAGAACTGGGGCTGGACCCGAGCGCGATCGATCGCCTGCTGGCGCCGATCCAGCCGCCGAAAGTCATGCATTATTGCGGGCACATGTTTCTGGAATCACGGGAAGCCGAACGCGCTCTTACGGAGCAGATTACAGATTTTCTGAGCGCCAATGACATCGCCTTTGCCTATGGCTCGCTGGCTGCCGGAGCGGATATCCTGATCGCCGAAGCGGTGCTCGCAAGAGGCGGCGAGGTGCATGTCACTTTGCCTTTTCTCGCTGATGATTTCGTTGCGCAGTCGGTTGAGCCGGCGGGCGGCGGCTGGCTACCGCGCTATGAACGCTGTCTGGCGATGGCGACCAGCGTCCGCTTTGCCACCGAGATGCACTATGTCGGGGATCCCGGGCAATTTGGTTATGCCAGCAAGGTGGCGATGGGAATGGCGCGGCTGCGCGGACAATATCTCAAAACCGAGGCGCTGCAACTGGCGATCTGGGACGGGCAGGCGTCTGCTGGTCCCGCTGGAACCGGGGCAGATGTGGCGGCGTGGCAGGATTTTGGCGGCACCTCGTCGGTCCTAGCGCCGGGCGCTGTTGATCGCGCTCTGTCTTATCCCGAAATGCCGGATGCAGACCATCATGTGCGCAAGCTTGCAGCCTATCTGTTTACCGACTTTCCGGGCTTTTCTAAGCTTCGGGAGGCCAGTTTACCAGCCTTCTGGCAAGGCATAATGGGGCGCATGGCCGATGTGCTGGATGATCACAAGGATGCCATTTTGGCTCAGAATAGCTGGGGAGACGCCGTGCTCGCAATCATGCCAGCTGCTCCCGTCGCTGCCGATATCGCCCTGAATCTGCAAAAGGCCCTCGAAGGTTTTGATTACGGTATGCTGGGCCTGTCTGAATCCGGGGGCATGCGGATCGGCGTGCATTACGGTCCGGCCTATGAAACGCCCGATCCGATCACTGGCAAAATCACCTATTATGGATCGGAAGTCTCGCGGGCCGCCCGGATCGAACCGGTGACACCGCCGGGGGCGGTCTTTGTCACTGAGGCCTTTGCTGCGATCCTGGTGCTCGAGGCGGCCGACCGGTTTCGCTGTCGCTATGTCGGCAATGTCGAATTTGCCAAGGGCTATGGCAGCTATCCGATCTATCGGCTGATGGCCCGGCAAGGCCATTAATTACGAAAGATAGGCTTTGAGCATCGCGCCAATGTCGACCTTGGCTTTCAACCGGTTGGCCAGCATGTACATGCCGCCAAATTTGCGCTGGATGAAGATCGTATCGGCAGGCGGGACATGCCAGAAATCCCGAGCAGCCGCAAAGCGAAGGCCTTCGTCGCGCAGCAGCTGGACGTTGCTGTTATCGGCAAAATCTATCGGCCCCGGCTGGCGCAGCGGATTCATGGCCATGTCAAACATGTCCATAATCGCATCCTGATGATGTTCTTGCGCATCGGCACCAAAAAGGCCGAGTTTGATCGCTGCTTGTTGTGCGGCTTTGCGATCATCGGCGAGACCGGCCTTGGCCAGTTTGCGATATTGGCTGGCAACCGGTTTGGGGATCGAGCGGGTGGCGCCAAAGTCGAGCAGCACCACTTGCCCGGTCTCGGGATTATATCGATAATTGGCGAAATTCGGGTCGGTTTGCATCAGCCGGAACTCGAACAATTCCCGCAACAGCAAACGGAACAGCAGTGTCACGATCCGGTCGCGCTTGGCCTGTGATGCGCTTTCGAGTGATTCAATCGGCACGCTTTTGATAAACGCCATCGCGAGCACATTATTGGTCGTCAAATCTTGGTGCAATTGGGGAACCTGAAAATCCGCGTCACCCTCCAGCAAGGTCGCAAAGCGACTGAGATAGGCCGCTTCCCGCGCATAATCGGCTTCCTGATGGAGCTGGGTCTTGGCCTCGTCAAGCATTGGTGTGATGTCGAGTGCCTTGGGGATCAGACCCGACAGCGCGATCAGCGAAGCAACATTGTCGACATCGCTGTCGATGCTCTCGCGCACGCCGGGATATTGCACCTTGATCGCGACATCGCGCCCGTCGACGGTGGTGGCGCGATGCACCTGACCGATCGATGCCGCTGCGATCGGTGTATATCCGAACGGATCAAACAGCGCTTCCCACTCTTTTCCATGTTCCGTGGCCATGACTTTGCGCAATTGCTTGTCGGGCATATATTGCGCGTCGGCGCGCAACCGGGCGAGGATTTCGGTTAGCTCGGGTGGCAACATTTCGCTGGCATCCATTGACAGCATCTGTCCGAGCTTCATAGCTGCACCGCGCAAATTGGCCAGCTGGTTGGTCAGCCTGACGGCATTGCCAGGCGTCAGCAGCATGTCACTGACCTTCGGGCGTTCGCCGTCTGCCAGCCGGCGGACACCTTCTACCAGCATGCTGCCGCCAATTGCGGTCGCCATGGACCCGAAGCGGGCAAAGCGGGAAAACCGCCCACTGGGAACGGCGCGGCCTTTGGTTGGAAGTTCATCCTTGGGCGCGATGATGCGGATCCTTTGCGGTCAGTCGAGGCAAATTGGCTTCTAGGGCAGGGGAGCGTTACGCCCGATACGGCGTTAGGGACAGTGTCAATTTGATCGGCGTTGTTCTATCGATTGCTGATGCTGCATATTGTTCATCACAGTGACTATGTCGCGCCGCCGCCAACCCGGGGCAGTTTCGCGTTCGACAAATATCATCTCGTGATGGAAGCGATCCGGCAGCTATCCGACGACTATACTGTCCACGCCCCGTCCGCGATTGATCGCCGCTGGCTCGATGCCGTGCATGACCCCGAATATGTTGACCAGGTGCTGACCGCAACTGTGCCGGCGGACAAGGAGCGCCGGATCGGCTTTCCGGTAACCGACGCGATTGCGACGCGGGTTCGTTACACGTCAGGCGGAACCTGGCTGGCGGCGCAACTGGCGCTCGAACATGGGTTCGCAGCAAACAGCGCCGGTGGCAGCCATCATGCGCTGGCCGAAAGCGGAGCGGGCTATTGCGTCTTCAATGATCTCGCCGTGGCCGCCAACCGCTTGCTGGCCGAAGGCGATGCCCGCCGGATTCTGATCCTCGATCTGGATGTTCATCAGGGCGACGGCACCGCCGCCTTGCTCGCCGGTCGCAGCGACGTGATGACCATGTCCTTCCATGGCGAGAAGAATTTTCCGGTTCGTAAGGCGCGCTCGACGCTGGATGTCGGCCTGCCCGACGGCACGGGGGATGCCGAATATCTGGCGCTTCTGACCCGTCATCTGCCCCAGGCACTGGAGGATTTCCAGCCTGATATCATGCTCTATCAAGCCGGCGTCGACGCGCATGTTGATGACCGTCTGGGACGGCTGGCGCTGACCGATGCAGGGCTGGTGGAGCGCGATCATCTGGTGATCCGTCAGGCGCGCATGCGGGGAATTCCGGTCGCGAGCGCTCTCGGCGGTGGTTACGGGACCGATCATCACGCCGTTGCCAGCCGTCACGCGCGCTCGATGCGCGCCATGGCGGATGCGCTGGTGATGCCGTGAAGGCACCGGTTCAGGTCGTACAGGCATAAAAATTTCTGTTCATTCGGACGCAATTGTTGAATAGCTTTGCACAATATAAAAAGCCTCGGGGAATTTTCATGAAATATCGTCTCGCCACCGTAATTGCTGCTTTGTCTCTGGCGGGAGGCTTGGCGACCCCCGGTTTCGCGCAGGCAACCGATGCTGCAAAAAAGGATGACGCGGCCAAGTGGGATGTCAACGCCCCGCAGGGCGCGACGATCAAGCAAGTGCCGATCCAGACCGATGAAGGCAGCTGGATCGATGTCGATGTCAGTCCCGATGGTCAGACTGTCGCCTTTGCCTTGCTCGGCGATATTTACACCATGCCGATCCGCGGCGGGACACCAACCCGGATCGCCGAAGGCCTGGCCTGGGAGGTGCAACCGCGTTTTTCGCCCGATGGCAAGCGCATCGCGTTTACCTCCGACCGCGGCGGCGGTGACAATATCTGGATCATGAACCGTGATGGCAGCGACAAGCGGCAGGTGACCAAGGAGAAATTCCGCCTGCTCAATCAGCCGAGCTGGAGTCCGGACGGGCGCTATATTGTCGCCAAGAAACATTTCACCACCAGCCGTTCGCTCGGCACCGGAGAAGTGTGGGTCTATCATGTGTCGGGCGGGGCCGGCGTGGCGCTGGTCAAGAAACCCAACGACAAGCACCAGAAGGAACTCGGCGAGCCAATCTACGCTCCCGATGGCAAGGCGATCTATTACACCCGCAATATCACGCCCGGAGGCACGTTCATTTACGCGCAGGATTCAAACAAGGATCTGTTCAATATCGAGAAATATGACCTCGAGACCGGCGAGATAACGACCGCTGTCTCGGGTTTTGGAGGATCGGTCCGGCCGGCGCCTTCGCCTGATGGAAAGTCGATCGCCTTTGTCCGCCGCGAGCGCGCCGAGTCCAAACTCTATGTCAAGGATATCGCGTCCGGGATCGAACGCAAAGTCTATGATGCGCTGGATCAGGACGTGCAGGAAACCTGGGCCGTGACCGGCGTCTATCCGAATATCGACTGGACGCCGGACAGCCAGACTCTGGTGTTCTGGGCCGGCGGCAAGATCCGCAGAGTGGCGGCGGATGGCAGCGGCGCGGCGGTGATCCCGTTTGCGATCAATGATAGCCGCGGTGTCGCCGATGCGCCGCACCCCAAAATCCCGGTTGCACCCGATAGCTTCACCACGAAAATGCCGCGTTTTGCTGCGGTCTCTCCTGATGGCAAGCGCGTGGTGTTCGAAAGCCTGGGGCAGCTTTACATCAAGTCCATGTCCGGCGGCACGCCGCGGCGGCTGACCAGCGGTTCCGGCGAACGGGAGCTGTTTCCTTCCTGGTCACGCGATGGTCGGTCGATTGTGTTTGTCGGCTGGACCGATGACAAGCTGGGGCGGATAAAAACCGTCTCCGCGTCCGGCGGATCGGCTCGCACGATAACCAACCGCCCGGGCCATTATGCGCGCCCGCAATTTTCGCCTGATGGCCGCACGATCACTTTTGAAATGCAGGGTGGCGGTTACCTGACTTCGCCCGATTACTCGGTGGACGACGGTGTCTATCGGGTGGCCGCAACTGGTGGTGCACCAGAGCGCGTTGTAAAAGGCGCGTCCGCCCCGCAATTTGGCGCCGCCAGCGACCGCATATTCATGGTCGGGCAGGACGACGGCAAACAGGTGTTGATGAGCAGCGATTTGCGCGGTGAGGCCAAGCGCACCCATGCCACAGGCGAGCTGGCCAATGGCTATAGCGTTTCGCCAGACGGGCAATATGTCGCCTTCCGCCAGAATTATGAAGCCTTTGTCATGCCGCTATTGCCCGGTACTCAGGCGGTGGCCGTTGCACCGGACAGCAAGTCCTTGCCGGTAACGCGAGTGAGCAAAAGCGGCGCGGACTATATGCACTGGTCGCAAAATGGCCGGCAATTGCACTGGAGCTTGGGCGCGACAGTCTTCAGCGCACAAACGGCGGCCTTGTTTCCGAACGCGCCGGCAGCAAAAGACGCGCCGAAGTTCACACCGCCGACCAGCGGTGTTTCGCTGGCGCGCACCATCACGGCTGACAAGCCGTCCGGTCTGGTTGCGCTGGTCGGTGGCCGGGTCGTTACCATGGCGGATGACGAAGGTGGCATTATCGCTGACGGCGCGATTGTGGTCCGGGATAATAAGATCGTCTCGGTCGGACCGCGCGGAACCGTTGCGATTCCGACTGGAGCGACCGTGGTTGATCTGACCGGCAAGACGGTCATTCCAGGTCTTGTCGATGCCCATGCGCACGGCGCCCAGGGCACTGACGAACTGGTGCCCCAGCAGAACTGGTCGCTGATCCAGAATTTGGCGCTTGGCACCACCACCATTCATGATCCGTCGAGCCGCGCGAGCGAGATCTTCGTCGCGGGTGAAATGCAGCGCGCCGGGCTATTGATTGGACCCCGCATTTTCTCCACCGGAGAGATTGTTTACGGGGCCAAGGCCGCCAGCGTTTACGCAGAGATTAACAATCTCGAAGATGCGCTTGATCATGTCCGCCGGCTGAAGGCGCAAGGCGGCAGCAGTGTCAAAAACTACAACCAGCCCCGGCGCGAACAGCGGCAGCAGGTTGTCGAGGCCGCACGGCAGGAAAATATGCTCGTCGTAGCGGAAGGCGGCTCGCTATTCGGCATGGACATGGCGCTGGTTGCCGATGGCAACAGCACGCTGGAACATAATATCCCGCTCGATATTTTCTATGATGATGTTGTGCAGATGTTTGCGCAGTCGGATACCAATTATACGCCCACCCTGGTGGTGAGCTATGGCGGTCTGGCGGGGGATCCCTATTGGCGTCAGGCAACCGATGTCTTCGCGCATCCCCTGCTGGTGCACACTCCGCCCAAGCGTCTTGCCGCGAATACGGTCCGGCGCACCAAGGCTCCGGAAGAAGATTTTGTCGATGACAATAATGCGCGCGAAGCCAAGAAACTGGCTGACAAGGGCGTGCTGGTCGCGATCGGTGCCCATGGCCAGCAAGCCGGCATCGCCACCCATTGGGAGCTATGGTCCTTTGTCCGTGGCGGCATGTCGCCGCTGCAGGCGCTGCGCTCGGGTACGATTGATTCCGCCAAGTCGCTCGGCATGGCGGATGAAATCGGATCGCTTGAAGCGGGTAAGCTGGCCGATCTGGTCGTGCTGGATGCGGATCCGACGGCGGATATTCGCAACACCGACAAGGTTCACCGCGTGATGATCAACGGGCGGATGTACGATCCGGTGACCATGAACGAAGTCGTCACCGGATCACGCAAGCGCGCCGCTTACTGGTGGGAATAACCGTGGGAGGTCGCGCGCCAGGTGCGGCCTGCCGGTTCTACTTCCGATAGTCCAGCGGCGGTTCGCGATCGCCAAGCAGCGACTTATATTTGTAATCCGGCCCTCTCGCTTCATCGAAGGCGGTGCGCGCTTCCTGGCGTAACTCCGGATTGGTATAGAGCTCAATCGCCGCCAATGTCAGCGTTTTTGCGGCCACCTGCGTGCCCTTGAAGCCGATCGACATGCCGCTGGCGGCGGAACTTTGCCAGCTATGCGCGGAGGTGCCTGGAACCCAGGTTGCTGTGCTCAAGCCTACGGTCGGCGCCGCATAGGACACGTCCCCGACATCGGTGGAGCCATAGCCCAAGGTGACATCATAAGGCTGAATCTCTGCCTCGCTGCCGAGCGGATGGTCTGGATTGGTAAAGCTTGCGTGAATGCGTTCGGCAAATTTCTGTTCTTCTGCGGTGTAGCTGATGCCGCCGATCTGGCGCAGCTTGCTGTCCATCATTTTCGCCAGCGGCTCGTTGACCAGCAGCGGATTATTGCCGTGGATCACTTCCCAGTCGACTTTTGTTCCGGTTCCCAGCGCTGCCCCGCGTGCGGCATCTTCGACGCGCGTCCAGATCGCATCAACGCCATCGGGATCGGGATGGCGGACATAATAGAAGACCTCGGCGAAATCCGGAACGACATTGGGCGCGGTTCCGCCCTTGGTGATCACATAATGGATCCGCGAATCCTGCGGGACATGCTCGCGCATCATGTTTACCATCATGTTGAACGATTCAACACCGTCCAGCGCTGAGCGGGCCTTTTCCGGAGCACCCGCGGCATGGGCCGACACGCCGCGAAAACGGAATTTGGCTGAGCGATTGGCGAGCGTCGTACGCGCCGCGGCGGAATTTTCATCGCCTGCGTGCCAGTGGAGCGCGAAATCGACATCATCAAACAATCCGGCGCGGACCATGTAGACCTTGCCACTGCCGCCTTCCTCTGCCGGGGTCCCGTAGAGCCTTACGCGGCCGGGTGTGCCGGTCTTCTCGAGCCAGTTCTTGACCGCGATGGCGGCCTCCACCGATCCGGCGGCGAAGAGATTATGGCCGCAGGCGTGAGATGCATTCTTGCCGTCAATTGGTGTTCGGGTTGCCACGGCATCCTGGTTGATGCCGGGCAGGGCATCATATTCGGCGAGAATCGCAATGATCGGCCCGCCTTTGCCATATTCCGCCACAAAAGCGGTTGGAATATCGGCGACGCCCGCCTCGATGGCAAAACCCTGCACGCGCAATGTCTGTTGCAATAGGGCGGTGGCTTTTTCTTCCTGGTAGCCGACTTCCGCCCATTCCCAGATTTGCCGGGCGACGCTGGCGCTTTCATCCGACCGGGCATCAATCGCCGCCATGATTGAGGCAGTGTCGGCGTCTTCCGCAAGGGCAACGGTTGGGAGCGTGAGCGCAGATGTAGCGAGCATAACGGCAAACGAGAAACGGTTCATAAAATCCTCTTCCACAATGATTATGCACAGGGAATGGCACAATAGGGCTGGTGTAAGCAATATTATTACACCAGCCTTGGACCTTCCCGGCACAGGTCAAGTGCAAAAATGCAACTCGCAGGTGCAACATTTCACATTGCAACTTACTTTGATGTCAGCATAATCAGGGTTCCTTCCCCGAGCCAAATGGAGCCTATCATGAAGTCAATTGCATCCCTCCTTATCACCGCAGCCGCCCTTTCGCTGACCGTTCCCGCCGCTTCTGCTGCCGAACGCAATGATCGCTTGTTCGATGCAACGGGTTCCAGCGTGGCCAAAGTGAACCGCGTTGCCGCCAATGGCGATGTTCTGGTCATCTACAAAGGCAAGGTTCGCCGCGTCGATGCCGAAACGCTGTCGACGGTTGATGGCAAGCTGATGACCAGCCTGACCAAGAAAGAATTGCGCCGCTTGAAATAAGCGCGAAGACGGATCGCGCCCGCGGGCGCTTCAAAGAAGCCGGTGCTCCCTCAGGCGCCGGCTTTTTTGATTCTAGCTTCTGCAGCGGCCAGATCCTCTGGACGGTTGATGTTCACAAAAGCGGTTTCATCAGGCCAATATACTGTGGTTGCATCGCATTGGCGTGCCAGCCATTGCAGCGACGGCGCGTGATCCTGCGTTTCATGAGTCCCCCGCACCATATTGACGGCGGCGCACAGCCATTGGGCGAAGACCGGATGCATCCGGTCCGGACTTTCTGCCACGCTGCAACCCGGTTGAGCGGAGAGTCGGCTGACGAGATCTGCGGGTGCAAAGGGTGCATCGACCGGCATGGTTATGAAGCGATCCGCGCCAGGGCAGAGGGTTGGGAGCTGCGCGGCGATCGAATAGATGGCGCCGACCGGCCCGCCCGGACAATCGGGATCATCGGCCATATAGGGCAGACCCGTGCCATGATCCTGCGGTGCCGACAGCCCAATCCAGTCTGCTTTGTCCTGGTGTTTTGTTATCGCCTGATCGATCAATCGGGTCCCGTCGAGCGTCAGCACGGCCTTGTCCTGTCCCATGCGCCGGGACTGACCCCCAGCGAGCACGACGAGGCACAGAGGGCCGTTGTCATTCATAGCGGGACCAGTCATTCATAGCGGGCGGCTTCCATAGCGAGAACAAGGTAACATCCTGACTTTACGGACATGGTCTGTCCAGCCATTCCGGGATCGGAATGCGGATCACGGTGCGATTGCGGTTGTCGAAGAGGGCGCAATGGTGCCTGGTCCCGGAACCGGGAAGACGATTGCCTGCAAGACAAGCAGGATCGGAACAATGGCCTGAACGAGCAGGGCGGGGCTCCGCTTCCTGTCGCGGGTTATGATGGTCTTGCGCATACGATGACGAATGCCGGAAACGACCAAAGCAAGCGCTAAGAATGATGGTTAAGTCATTCTTGGCACGTACGCTCAGTCCGGACGCCGCTTCAACGTCCCTTCCGAAACTTCGAAATGCAACGCGCCATCCGGGACATCGGCAAACAGTCCGGGCTCGGTTCCGGTCAACCAGACCTGCCCGCCTTTGTCAGCCAATTGGGCAAATAATGCGGCCCGTCGCCGCGGATCGAGATGCGCCGCGACTTCGTCAAGCAGCAGGATGGGGCGATCGCCGCGCTGAGCGGCAATTAGATCTGCCTGGGCCAAGATGATCGAAAAGAGCAGTGCTTTCTGTTCGCCGGTTGAACAGCGTTCGGCGGATTGCCCCTTGGCCGCATGGAAAACAGTCAGATCCGATCGATGCGGGCCCGAAAGCGTGCGCCCGGCGCGTCTGTCCGACTGGCGTCCGATGCGTAGCTGTTCGAGCAGCGCTTGTTCGGTGCGCATGCCATGATCGTCCAGTTCCATTCTGGCCGCAGCGAAGAGGCCGTCGTCGGTTTGCTGCAACGCCGCGTTCAGGGCCCGGGTTATCCGATGGCGCGCGTCAGCGACCAGACTACCGAAATTGGCGAGTTGCCCATCCAGTGCATCCAGCCAATCATGATCGGGCATAAATTCGTCGGCCAATAGCCGATTGCGTTCTTTGCGCGCTGCATCATAGCGGCTGCAATTGCGGGCATGGGTTGGTTCGAGGGCGGTCACCAGCCGGTCCAGAAAATTGCGTCTTCCGGTTGCCGCCTCGATGAACAGCCGGTCCATCGCCGGGGTGAGCCACAAGAGGGACAGCCATTGTCCCAGATCATTGGTTGGTACCGAAGCGCCATTGACCCGGGACTTGCGGCGGTCCGGCTGGTCATCACTGGTACCTGTGCCGAGCTGGGTGTCATCCAGTTCGGCCGCGACCGCAAAACCGCCGGGACCATCCTGGCGAGCGATGTCCTTTAACGCGACCCGGCGCAGCCCCCGTCCTGGGGACAAGAGCGACACCGCTTCCAGGATATTGGTTTTGCCTGCTCCATTCTCACCGCTGAGCAGGATAAAACCCGGCCGGGCGTCCAGGCGCAGGCTGGCATAGTTTCTGAAGTTATGAAGAGTGAGCCGGGAAATCGTCATGACGGACCGTTGGTCTAGCTGTGGGCCACGAGATTGAGAAGCAAATTCGCCGCCATCAGGATTCTGGCAGGCTCAACATAGCACCAATACTAATAGTTAGTGAAAAAAACCAAGTATCAGGTTTACAGGATGTAACATCCGACGAGAAAATTCTCTATCGCATTGATAAATAACAATAAGATAAAACTGGCACGCCTCCTGCAATGATTGAGACATCTTCGCAAACACACAGCGAAGGCCCATTTAACCCGGAAGGAAGCCATTATGTTCTCGAATATCTCCAACAATGTTGTCGCCGCTTTTGCCGCCATTTTTTCTGCCGCCGTTTTCGTCAGCGCCAGTGTCGGCCCAGCCGCAACCAACGCAGCATCATTCATCGCTTAAACCAACCCCAACTCCCTGAAAGGAAAAACCATGACCTACACGCTGAAATCACAAACTCTCGCCGCCATCGCTGCTCTTTTCTCTGCTGCTATATTTGTCAGCGCTAGCGTTGGACCAGCCGCTCAAAACGCCGCTTCGCTGGTGATCTGATGGCTGGCAACAACAAGAGCAACCGGCCAACGCCGACCAGCTGGCCCACTTCAACCTCAACCAAAAGGACCAAATCCCCAGTGAAAAACAAACTGCAACTCGACAAAACCAATGGCAAATTAATGGGCGTATGTTCCGGTCTCGCAAACTGGAGTGGTATGGATGCCAATCTGTTGCGGATCATCTTCGTTCTCGCCACGATTTTCGGCTTCGGCTCGGCGATCATTATTTATCTGGCTATCGGTCTGATCGTTGACTAAGCCTCTGATCTCACAGAAATAATGATATAACATACAGAAAACATTGATTAAAATACATAGACCGCTCCGATAATTCCGTGTACGCTTCAGGCGGTAAAACCACGGATCAACCATCGGAGCGCAGTTGTTGGCGGGATCGCATCACCATCACCATCATGGGCCATTCCCGCATAGTCACCATGACCGCCATGGCCCGCATGGCCATATGCCGACCAATTTCAGCCGCGCCTTTGCGTTCGGGATCGCGCTCAACACCCTCTATATTATCGTCGAAGTCACTTATGGCCTTCTCTCCGGCTCCATGGCATTGCTTGCCGATGCCGGGCACAATCTTTCGGATGTGCTGGGACTGGCCGTGGCCTGGGCCGGCGCCGAACTGGCGAAGCGTCCGCCGAGCAAGCAATTCACCTATGGACTGGGCGGTTCTTCGATTTTGGCCGCGCTGCTTAATGCGCTGTTCCTGCTGGTCGCCTGCGGGGCGATCGCCTGGGAAGCGATAGGGCGTTTTGCTGCGCCAGCACCGGTGGCATCAACCACTGTCATCATGGTCGCTTCAATCGGTATCGTCATCAATTTCGGAACCGCGATGCTGTTCATGCGCGGCCAAAAGGAAGACATCAATATTCGCGGCGCCTTTTTGCACATGATGGCGGATGCGGCGGTGTCGGCAGGTGTCGTGATCGGCGGCTTCGTGATTCTGTTTACCGGCGCCAACTGGGTGGATCCGCTGATCAGCCTGCTCATCGTCGGGTTGATATTCTGGAGCACCTGGGGGCTGCTATCCGAAGCGGTGCGAATGTCCCTGGCCGGTGTCCCAAGAGATATCGACGTGGAGGAAGTACTGGCCCACCTTGTTGCTCTGGAAGGCGTCGAAACGGTGCACGATCTCCATATCTGGCCGATGAGCACCAGCGAGACCGCGATGACCGCCCATCTGGTCATTCCGGGCGGACATCCGGGCAAGAATTTCCTGATGGACGTGCAGAAGGAAATGAAAGAGCGCTTTGCGATTCACCATATCACCATCCAGATCGAACTGGAGGATGAAGAGGCAGAAATCTGCGCTACGGATTGCCATTCCTGACACCGATTGCGGCTGAAATCCCGGGCGTTCCAGAGAACCAGATTAACCACAGAATCCCGGGTCCCCGTTAACCTTTGCATAATGATCTGCTGATAGATCGAGATCAGAGCCGGTTATCGTGCCAATTGGGCGATAATATTCTGCGAGGATGCAGGATCAGGGTTTGAGGACACGGGGCTTTTAGACATGACGGCAAAGATTGACGCACGGGCGATGGATAAGCAATTCAAGCGGGGTGACCACCGGATTTCGACGCGGGCCGGGGTGGAAATCCTGGCTGATGTTCGCGAACCCGGTCTCGGGCGTGTCGAGGCGATGATCCTGGACCTTTCCCTGACCGGCTTCCGCATGCGTTGCATGACCCGTCTCACCGGGGAAAAAAATATCTATATGACCCTGCCGTCCTTTACGGCTCTGGAAAGCAAGATATGCTGGATTGATGGTGATTTCTTTGGGTGCGAGTTTACCCAGGCGCTCTATCCGGCGGTCTTCGACCATATTGTGTCCCGTTACCCGACATTGAAAAGCTGAAGACGTCCAATAATCGCGCAAGCGGCTTTGTCCCATGCGCGCAATCGGCTAAGCGGATCATCCATGCCGCGCAAATCTTCAAAGAAATCCATATGGCGACTGGTCCTTGGCACCCTGTTGGTGCTTGGGATGACCGCTCTGTCCTTCTATTGGCAGCGGACCACCGAAGTGGTCACCATTGACGGGCGTGCGGTCGCGGTGATCGACGGCGACAGCTTCAAGGACGGAACCGCTGAATATCGTATATCCGGTATCGACGCCCCGGAATATCGACAGACCTGCACCGATCGAGAGAATAGGACCTGGACCTGTGGCAAGGCGGCGCGGGCCGGCCTTGAACGGTTGTTGCGCCAGGGCGATTTTGGTTGCGAGGTTCATGCCCGCGATCAATATGGGCGATCCATCGTGACTTGTCGGCATGGCGAGCAAGATCTGGGTGCGGCCCTGGTGGAGCAGGGACATGCCCTGTCATCAGATCATTTCGGATCGCTTGCCTATGGCGCCGAAGAAGCCCGCGCGGAAAAAGCAAGGCGCGGAATCTGGCAAGGACAATTCGAGACACCGGCTAACTGGCGGGCCGCGCATCCGCGCTAGGATTTTCGCTCTGAGACAGCGGCCGGAACGGTCCGGTCGGCGGCCATGGCTGAACGGTTCCGGTCCATTTTACCCGCGGATCGGCCATATGCATGACACCCTGAAGCTCGTAAATATTCTCGTAGCCATAGCCATATAAGTTGATGAAGGTGGGAATGTTCAGCGCGAGCGGTGCGCTTTTCAGACGGATGGGCGGGACATTGTCGCGAAAATTATTGTTGCAGTAGATCAGAATTGGTCGTGATTTGTCGCCGATAAGGGCGGCGAGCTTGTCCTCGGTGAAATCGGAAAATGGCAGGTTGACGGCCCCGGCAATATGCCCCTGCTCAAAGGCCGCGACCGAACGGGTGTCGAGTATGAGCGCATCATCCCGTGCGGCAATCGTTTCGAACGCGTCCCAACTTACCAGCCGTTTGGTCCGGTAATCGGCCAGTTCAGCGGTCAATTGCATGAAGCCGTGATAGTCGACTTGGGGATTGCTTGGCGCGACGTCTGCACCGCTTTGTGCTATGGCAGGAGAAAGGGGCAATACCGATAACAAGATCACGGATAGGATGGGTTTGATGGTCATTTTTTGTCTCCCTGCACAACGCCGATCCGGGAAAATGGGCGAACGCATATTGCCAAAAGCTGAACTGGCATGGCGGACAGGTGATTTGAGGCATTGCGCTGGGGGGAAATGGACCTATTGTCCTCCGCGAGGCGGGGTTACCATCGCAAACCGGGGGACGTGTGGCGAATAATATCAAACCAAACTGGTTGTCGGAAATTGTCCGACGATTCTCGATTTTCGTCTTTCATCTCAATGGTTGGACTGCGGTGCAGGAGAATCCTCCACCGCGAAAATGCGTCATCATCGCGGCGCCGCATACCAGCAACTGGGATTTTCTCTTTTTCTTTGGCCTGACCAACAAGCTCAAGTTCCAGTCCTACTGGATTGGCAAGGATACGCTGTTCAAATGGCCCTTTGGTGACATGATGCGGCGCATGGGCGGGATTCCGGTTAATCGGTCGCAATCGCAGAATATGGTCGACACCATGGTCAAGGAGTTTGAAAGCCGGGATGATTTTATCCTGACCATCCCGCCAGAGGGCACGCGCGGCAGTGTCCGGCAATGGCGGACGGGCTTTTATTATATCGCCCTGAAGGCCAAGGTCCCGCTGATCATCGGCTTGATGGATTATGCCAAAAAGTCAGGCGGGCTCGGGCCAGCGTTCATGCCGACCGGCGACTATAAGGCGGACATGGCGAAAATCAGCAAATTCTATCACAGCGTCACGCCGAAATATCCCGACAAGGCGATGGATGATCTGGTCGCGACCGATCCTGATCCGATTGCCAGTCCGAAGACCACCAACCCGTCATGACCCTGTTGCTGGCTCTGGCAACGAATTTCGCCCTGTTGCTGATCGTCGTCATCATCCTGTGGCTGGTTTCGCTTCGCATTGGCGATGTCTCATTCATCGATTCATTCTGGGCCTATGGCATGGCGATCATGGCGGGGGCTTCCTTGTGGCAGGTTCTTGCGGTGCAGGAAGCCGGCTGGCTGGCCTGGGTGCTGTTCGGTTTGACCGTCACCTGGGGCACCCGGCTGGGTACCCATCTTCTGTTGCGCTGGCGCGAGGAAGGCGAGGACCCGCGTTATACGAAAATCATCGGTACGGCGATGACAAAAAAGGGATGGAGCTTTGCTCAAACCGCATTGATCAAGGTTTGGGCGCTGCAAATGCCCTTGCTGTTCATGGTTTGCCTGCCCGCGCAGATCGGCATTCTTCTCGCCGGGCAGCAAAGCCTTGGTCCGGTGGCGATCATCGGAGCTCTCTTGGCGGTTATCGGAATCGCTTTCGAAACAATTGGCGACGCCCAGCTCAAGACCTTCAAGGCCGATCCTGCCAACACGGGTAAAGTGCTGGATACAGGCTTGTGGCGTTACACTCGGCACCCCAATTATTTTGGCGATTTTTGTGCCTGGTGGGGCATTTTTCTGGTCGCGACCCAAGTCGGTTGGCCGGCGTGGATTGCGATTGTCGGACCGATTTTTCTGAGCTTCACGCTGACCAAATGGAGCGGCGCGCCAATGCTCGAATATGCGTTGCGCAAGAACCGCCCCGACTATGTCGACTATATCGAGCGAACGTCCGGGTTCATCCCGATGCCGCCCAAGAGGCGATCGAACTGACTCGGATTCAAGGAATTCCCTTATGATCAAAGGCATTCATCATGTGGCGGTCGGCGTGCCGGATCTCGAAGCCGGTCTCGCTTTTTACGAAGAGGTTCTCGGCTTTGCGCTGGACTGGCGTAGCGACATCAGCGCTGACAATATCAAGGCCGGCGCCGCTGTCGGCTTGCCTGGGTTCGCGGCGCGGATGGCGATGCTCAAGGGCCCTAATATCGCGATAGAGCTGTGGCAATATAGCGATCCGGTACCCCGCGACCGGCGATCCGATCCTCAGGATCTCGGCTATCCGCATATTGCTCTGGCGGTAGCGGATATCGAAGCGGAGCAGGACCGGTTGCGCGCCGCCGGGATGACCTTTGTCGGACCGGTGGTTGATTTCGGAGCCCAGAAGGCAGTTTATGGCCGGGACCCGTTTGGCAATCTGATCGAGCTCCTCGAGGAGCAGGAAACACCCTAGGCGGCCTTGGCCAGTATCTTGCTCTCGATAATCTGGGCAAAGACATCAGCATCCTGCGCGCCGGGCACCATGAACTTCTTGTTGAAGATAAAGGCCGGCACACCGGTGATGAAGCGGTCCTGCCATTCGGCCTCCACAGCCCGCACTTCCGGAGCGAACATATCCGTGGTCAGAAGGTCGCGGGCGCGTTTCTCATCCAGACCGACCGAGCCGGCCACGGCAACCAGCACATCATGATCACTGACATTCTTGCCATCGGTAAAATGAGCTTTGAACAAGGCCAGCTTGAGCGCGGTCTGTTTGCCGGTTTCGCCGGCCCAGTGCAGCAGGCGATGGGCGTCAAATGTGTTCACCATCCGCATGCCGGGATGATAGGAAAAGTCGAAATCTAGACCCGCTCCGGCTTCGCGCAAGCGGTTGCGGTTAGATTTGCTCTGTTCGGGCGTGGCGCCATATTTCTGCGCCATATGCTCATCAATATCCTGGCCTTCGGGCGGCATGCCAGGGTTCAATTCAAAGGCATGCCAGGCGAGCGCGAAATTGGCTTTGCCTTCAAAGCGCTGCATCGCCTGTTCGAGTTTCTTGTAGCCGATAATGCACCACGGGCAGACCACATCGGAGACAATATCGACGGTGATGACGGGTGTCTCGGGCATGGTAATTCCTCGTTGTGGTAGGTCCCGGTGCGGGCGGACTGGATCAGATCAGGCCTTTTCAAGCGTGCATTGCAAAGGATGCTGGTTCTTGCGGGCAAAATCCATCACCTGGGTTACTTTGGTCTCGGCCACTTCATAACTGAACGTGCCACAAATCCCGACGCCTTTCTGATGCACATGCAGCATCACCCGGGTGGCTTCGTCTATGTCCATCTTGAAAAAGCGTTTCAGGACAAGCACGACAAATTCCATCGGGGTATAGTCGTCGTTGAGCAAAAGGACTTTATAGGGATTCGGTTTCTTAGTCTTGGTCCGGGTCTTGGTGGCGATACCCAGATTGGTGTCATCGTCACCGGTGCCGCTTTCGTCATCCCCGGTATCGTCATCGCCAGCCATCCGGACGGGATGATTGCTGAGCGATGATCTTACATCATCAAAGCCGGATGCGCCTGCAGGCGCGTGAAAGAGAATCTCGATTTTGCTCATTGCTCACAGGATATGGTATTTCGGTCCCCGAGGGCAAGTGGTGGAATCATCTCAATGTGGTCATTTTGGGATAAATTGCCAGTTTAGCGCTCGACCGACAGCAAAGCGCACAAGAAAAAAGGCCGCCCCGACAGGGACGGCCTTTAAACGTGATGATGAAAAGCGGCTTAAGCGGCTTTTTTCATTTCCTTGCGGATCGTGCTGACACGGTCAGCGATCGGCTGATAGGCTTTGCCGGCCAGGGTGGTTACGGCATCAACATTGTTGGACGTCTGATCCATCATGCGGTCCATGCCGGCACGGAGATAGTCGGTCTGCTTGTCGAAAAAGTCTTTCGGCGTCGCGACGCTGAATACACCCTGCAGCGCGCGGCTGGCTTCGACGAAGTTCTCGCGGGTATATTTCAGGTTGGTCTGGCCAATTTCCTGAGCGCCCTTGGCCGTGATCTTGCCGGTTTCGATCAGCGTTTCGATGTTTTCGCGGTTGAATTCAACAGCGTTTTTGGACAGTTCAACAGCCCGGTCCGCAGCTTCCTTGGCGCGTTCCTGAGCGGTTGCAGTCAGCTTCTCAAAGCGGGTGCCCAAGGTCTCAGCGGTTTTCTTCGCTTTGTTGGCAGCTTTGGTGTTAGCGGCTTTGGTGTTCTTTGCGACGCGTTTGGTTGCAGTGGTCATTTTGGTCGTTCCTTTTTTTACAGTCTTTTTGGTGGTGGCAGCGGTGCGTTTCGGAGCGGCTTTGCGCTTCGTCACGGTCTTTTTTGATACCGCTTTCTTTGCTGCTGGCTTCTTGGCAGCGGGTTTTGAAGCCGTTTTAGTTGTCGGTGCCGGAGCCGCTTTTGCAGCTTCGGTGGTTTTCTTCGCCGGTGCGGCAGAGGATGCTGGCGCGCTTGGGGCCTTGATCGGCTCAGCAGACGCAGCTGCAGCATAAGCTGCTTGTGCAGAAAGGCCGGCAGGCTTTGAAGGAGCCGGAGCAGCCTTTGTTTCGGTTGTTTTCGTGTCAGCCATCTGTTGTTCCATGTGTTTGTTGCAGTGCACAAATAGGGCGGCATGGAGGCGATGTCAAGAAAAATGTTGCAGTGCACAATATTGGGTGCGGTGCATCGATAAGGCTTGTATTATCAAGGCGATATTGTCGCTATGCGGACGCAAAAATGGCTTGGTCCTATCGACCAAGCCATCTTCTGGGAGAACCGATCTCCGGCTTTGGCGGAGTGTTCAGATAATTTGTGCGGTGGTCACCAGCGCCAATCCGGCAAAGGCTGCAATCGAGATGTTGGCTGCCGCACCGACCGAGAGGTGGATGGGTTTGGCGACGGCATCGAAACGCTCCTGATATTGAGGGTGCTCGGTGCCGAACCAGCGGTCCCACCAGGTGAAGTAGAGACCGAAATTGCTGTTGCCCTGGCTATGGTGCAGGTCGTGATGGGTTGTTGTGGTAATCCAGCCGACCCATTTGTTGCGAGTCCAGCCAGCGGGAAACAGTTCAACCCCGGCATGGCCCATTACGTTGCGCACGATCATATGAGCAAGAAACAGGAAGATGGCGAACGGATACATGCCGCCAAAACCAATCGAGAAGATGAACAGATAGATCGGAACGAAAGCCGCCTCGGTCATCGCCTCGAAGGAAGAGAAGCTATAGGCGGCCCATGGTGTCGGCGTCCGGGACTTATGGTGATGGAGATGCGAAAAGCGGAACATGGTCTTGGTATGCAACCAGCGATGCATCCAGTAGAAATAGGCGTCATGGGCGACAATCATCGCCAGCAACTGGACTGTGAACAGTGTCCAGTTCGTTTCGCCCTTGAGTACGGTGATCCATCCGCTCGCTTCGAGCATCACCGTGCTGACAGTCGTCAGGCCAAAGACGAGCACTGTCCGCATCGACGACAGAAATTCGCGGCGATAATCGGCGAAGCTGGCGTTGCGGGATTGAATGCGGCGCGCTTCGCTCCATTTTCCGAAAGCCCAAAGCAACAGCGAGAGCAGGCCGGCGGCGATCAGATAGCGCCCGAGATCGAAGGTGAAAGCCCCGATCATATGGTCGACTATGGCCGTCATCAGCGTGGGTGTTTCTTCAGGCATGGCATTCTCCATCACAAGCTAGGTTCGGTTGATGCTTGTGTTGTGGAGGATTGCAAACGCGGTTTCTCTGCGATGCTGAAAAATGCTGTGCGATTCCGAAATGGATCAGACTATTTCAGTTTTGATCAATCGCCGATTTTCGAAAATCACTTGGTGTAACACCGGTTTCCGCGCGAAAAGCGCGATTGAACGGGGCAAGCGATCCATAGCCCAAATCCATTGCAATGGTGAGAATAGGAACGTCGACCAATGCCCGGTCAGCCAGTTTTTCCTGCGCTTCCCTGATTCGATAGCCATTCAGAAAAGACGAAAAATTGCGATGCCCCATCTGTTTGTTGATCAGCGCGCGCAGGCGATGCTCGGGTGTGTCGAGCGCGCTCGCCAGTGTGGCTATGGTGAGCGATGGCGTGCGATAATGACCATCTTTCATCGCCGCAATCAACTTGTCGTGCAGCACGGTTTCTGAAGGGGAGAGATGCGCGATAGGCGAGGGCTTGGCTGCAGCATCGCTGCGCTCCACAAGCACTTCGGGTTCGGCCACCAACAACGCGGAGCCAGCGCACAGGACCAGTACAAAGATGAAGCCCGCGTTCACCGCCGATATAGCCGGCGAACTGCTTTGCCCGCCATATAGCAATTCGAACAACAGTACCCCGCCGACCTGCAGACCGATGAGCAGGGGAAGAAAGGTGCTGATCAGGCGACGCTTTTCAACCAGGTCATCAGCGCGCCCGCCGATTGCCAGCACGAGCAGATGGATCATAAGGGCCAGCGAAATCAGCCGGATCAGATCGAAGGTAATCCATTGAATATCGAGCGACAGGATTTTCGATGCCCATAAAAGAAACAGGGCCAGAGAAGCGCCTATCAGGATTTTCTTGTTGATCCGCCGCTCAAACAGCTGATGGCCGAACACCCACGCCCAGATGGTTGTGGAAATCGAGGTGAAATCAACCATGAGGTTCACAAGCCCTTCATGGCGGAAAAACCCGGATGAGTTGACGATATAGGCCATCGAGCTGATAATCAGGCCGATCGCGGCGATCTTGAGCCGCATTCGGATCTTGCCGCCGACGAGCACCGCAATCAGCATGATCTGCCCGCCAATGGCGAGCAGCCTAAGAGTGTCGTCGACCGATGACCAGTCTATTCCGTTGATAACATAGCCCTTCCCAATTGGTGGCCAAGCTAACCCATCTTTTCGACGGTGCAATGCTAATATTGTGCTGCGTGGGAAATTCTACTGAGCATGACCGGCCACGGGTCAATTATCTTTTGTTTTCAAAACCTCTATATGTAACATCTTGAGCATGGTACCGAATATCACTCATGACCGCTTTGCAAATGCCCCGCCTCAAATCCATTGCCACCGCGCTGCCCGATCACCGGATCAGCCAGGATGACGTGTTCGCTATCCTGGCCCGCGCCCGGGGCGCTGCCTTGCCGGCCCGGCTCAAACAAATACTCGGCAATTCGGGGATTGCGCAGCGCAATATTGCCTGCCCGCCGGATTATTATCTCGAGCAACGTAGCTGGCCGGAGCGGGCTGAAATCTATGACCGCGTCGGGCTCGAGCTGTCAGAGAAAGCCGCATCGGATGTCCTGCAAAGCGCGACCCTGTTGCCAGCCGAAATTGATGCCATCGTAATGATCTCGACGACCGGCACCATGACTCCTTCCATTCCCAGCCGGTTGATTGCGGCAATGGGTTTTCGCTCGGATGTCCAGACTGTTCCGGTGTTCGGTTATGGTTGTGCCGGCGGCGTGCTCGGCTTGCGGCTGGCCAATGAACTGGCAGCGGCCAATGGCGGCCAGCATGTCTTGCTGCTGTCGCTGGAATTGTGCAGCCTGTCCTACGACTATAGCCAGTTTGACAAGAAGAACATGATCGCCACTGCCTTGTTTGCCGATGGCTGTGCTGCGGCTGTGCTCAGCGGAACGGGCGATCGCGCGGAGGGGCCACAATTTGGGGCATTCACCCAGAAGACTTGGCCGGATACCCGCGATATGATGGGGTGGGAAGTCGGCGAGACCGGTTTTGATCTGGTGCTCGCCCGCGACATACCCAGCTTCGTGGCACAGGATTTTGCCCCATTTTGCGATGCTTTTCTGGATCAGCAGGGCATCGCCAAATCCGATCTCGGAGAACCGGCCTGCCATCCGGGCGGCGGCCGCGTCGTCGATGCCATGGCCGCCTATTTTGGTCCTACCCATGCGGATATCCCGGCGACCCGGCATATTCTTGAAAATCACGGCAACATGTCTTCACCGACCGTTTTGTTTGTCTTGCAGCGTCTGCTCGAAAAACCGCAGGACAAACCGATCCTGGTCACTGCCCTGGGCCCCGGCTTCACCGCGGCCGTCGGGCTGCTGCATCCGCAAGGCACCGCGTAATGGGCATCGGCACGCTATTCACCACGGCACCAACCTGGGTCGGCTGGGTGCTGCTCTATATTGTCGCCCAACGGCTTGGCGAACTGGTTTACGCCAATCGCAACACGGCGCGATTGCTGGCCGAAGGCGGCGAGGAATTTGGCGCGGATCACTATCATTATTTCATTCTACTCCATGGAGCATGGCTCCTCGCCATTGCGCTGCTGGTCGACCCGTTCATGGCGCTCAACCCGGCGCTGCTGGCGCTGTTCGTCGGCACTCAGATATTGCGGGTCTGGACATTGGCGTCGATCGGCCGCTGGTGGACCACCCGGATCATCAGCGCCCCGCATTTTGATCGGGTCAAACGCGGTCCATATAAATATATCAGTCATCCCAACTATCTGGTGGTGGTGATGGAGATTGCGATCGTTCCGTTGCTCTTTGGTTTGCCGTGGGTTGCGCTGGTCTTTTCGGGCCTCAACGCCCTGCTGTTGCGGCACCGGATCCGGGTCGAAAATCAGGTGCTGAGCAAGCGCGGCTGAGAGGGCAGTCCGGCGACCTTGCTAACGCGCCATCCAGTCTTCCAGCGTTTCATGGAAATAGCGCATCCGGCTTTCCTGCCCTGACAGATAGTCCCGCCGGTAGCCGCGCGAATGCAGACCTTGTTGCTGCAGCGGCCAGATCGCAAGATCTTCGTCAATCGCCGGGCCGGCGGAAACCACGCCGGCCTTGCCCTGCACATGTTCGGCTGGCGTGTCGACCGACACAAATTCCCGCATGATCAACGAATAATATTCGGTGGCGTCCTTTGGAAAAAGGGTCATGTACCACATGTCGAAATAGCATTTTTCCGGATCACTTTCATGCGGCCGTGCGCGGAGCCAGATATTGCCGTCGGGTTTCAGGCTGAAGGACAGATTGGGGAAGATCGTATAGTGCCAGTTGTCGGTCAGTTGGTCGTCATGATAGGTCGAAAAATCATAGCCCTTTTCCGCACCCAACTTGCGTTTCTGCCGCTGCAGATCCTCGCGCAGATTTCTGATATTTCCGCCGCGATAGTCGTCCGGATCAAGCTCCCATCGCTGCAATTCTTCCGCCATGATTTCCAGGGTCTGTTTCTCGCCGCCCTTGACCGCGCGGGCCGGACCCGCTCCGGGCATGAACATCCGGCAATGGCCCT
Source organism: Parasphingorhabdus sp. W113 (assembly GCF_055693205.1). Lineage (NCBI taxonomy): Bacteria > Pseudomonadati > Pseudomonadota > Alphaproteobacteria > Sphingomonadales > Sphingorhabdaceae > Parasphingorhabdus > Parasphingorhabdus sp. W113. Next base: position 680,437 of record NZ_CM146328.1, read on the forward strand.
CAGGAAAATGGTCAAACTGGCAATGCTGATGGCTATATTCGAGCACGAATACCGAGCCCGGATGGACAAAGGGCACATGGTAGGATTCGCTGAAATTGTCCTGTACGAGCTTCCAGTTGAAATCGCCTTCAATGGTCACCCAGTGCGTTCGGGTCATTTCTTCCATCGGATAGGAATCAATCTGATCGGCAATGGGGCCAAGAAAGCTCTTCAAAGGCGCGCAGTTTTCATCGAGATTATACCAGACAAATCCGGCCCATTCTTCACAGGGAATTTCAACCAGATTCAATTTTCCGCAAGGACTGCCTTGAGGATAGTCGGATTCATCCGGCACAAATTTCAGCGTACCTGACAGATCATAGGCCCAGCCATGATAGGGACAGGTCAGTCGGCGCGTGTTGCCGGACGGCTTTTTCATCAGCTGCATGCCGCGATGCTGGCAGACATTGTAAAAGGCGCGAATTTTGTCATCGCTGCCGCGGGTGCAGAGAATCTTCTCCGGACCCAGAGACGTGGTGATATAGTCCCCGACAGCTGGCAGTTCCTTTGACAACCCCGCGATCTGCCAGGTCTTTGTCCAGACCTTGTCCCATTCCTTGTCCATGAATTCCCGGGAATAATAGCGGTCCGGCGTGATCGGTGTGCCGCGCAGCGCTGGTTCGGGTTGTTTGGAGACATCAGCCAGGTGCCGGTTTATCTCGCGGGGATCATGATCTGCCATAACAGTTGCTCTCTCCCGATCGGACTGACGTGCTGCCACAGTCATACAAGATCACGTGGCGGATGTTGACTGTCGTTAAGATCAGGAGGGCGGACGGTCGGTTGCGCCACCGCGACCCGCCAGATGGCGGTAGGACGGGTCGGCTTGTCCTCGCACGCCAAAGCTTTGCGGTCCGCCACCGGTGCGATCAAAACTGTCGGTCGCAGCCGTGCTGCTATTCCAGTCATAGACCGCCAGGCGGTGGGCGATTTTCCAGATTCCGTCCCGCCGCTCAAAGCGATCAAGATAACGTCCGGCGGCAACCATGAAAATATCACCATCGGGGCCAGGCAGAATATGGTACGCGACAAAATAGCTTTCCCCTGCAGCATGGTCGCCATCAACCGTGATCAACACCTGACCGATTACGTGCTGGGTCAGGATCATGCTTTCCAGAAGTGGGATCACCCACGCGATAAACTCGCTGACCGAACCGGCGAAGCTGCCATGATCGTCCGTGGCATCAAAATGGAATTGCTCGGCGATTAAATCGGCGTCGCAGCGGTCAATGGCCCGGGCGAGACGCGACACTAGTTCGGTGCATTCGAGCTTGTCTGCAGTGATCGCGAGCCGGTCCATGGCAATTCCTATCCTTCGGGTTTCAGTGCGTGGTCCATGTTCCGCGCTTTCTGCCGATGAATCGACTAGCATTTTGGTCGGGCGAACGGCGATTGTCCTGCTCCGCACAACCCCGCGCGGACCATCAACTGTTCAGACCGGAACGGAAAGGCGTTTGCCGCTGAACACGGATTGCCAGCTTTCAATCTCCGCAACGACAATGTCGTCGATGGCGTGGGCAATATCGGACACCTGACTGAAGCGCAGATCGGCATCCGGTCTGGCAAGCAGGATCTGGATGCGCCGTTCCAGTTCGGTCAGCTTTTCGGCGGTCACCTCTGAAATCGCCGCAAATCTTTCAAAGTCGCCAAAATAGCGAATACCGGCAAAAGTGGCGCCGAGCGCTGGCAAAATGGCGCCCAGGACGGTGAATATCTTAGCGCTGTCATAAGCGATGCTGGTCGGGATAACGCGGAGTTCTCCGAGCAAGACCAGAACGAGATAGCTGGTGACTGAGAGGACTGCCAATTTGAACAGCCATTCTGACAGATGATCGAGATTGTGATGCACTTTTGTCAGCCCATGGGCTTTCTCGAGATGGTAATTGCGCTGCTCAACCGCATGGTCCAGCAGCAGGTTCTTGAGGCTCGCCCGCAAATAGTCCTGGGTGATCACAACCTTGGGCAGGGCAAGACCGCCCAGGATTTTGCGGACATAATTTTCGGGCCAGTTGGTATCCGTGCCCTTCGGCCAGCGTCCTGACGGCCGGGCAACCCCGATCAGGAGCAGCATTGGCGCATGGCGCAAATATTCGGTCACCCGGCGGGTCTGAAACCAGCGGCTGTGCCAACGCTGCCGCGTGCCGATAGCGGTGATCGCCAAAATGGCCAAGAGCAGCAGAAATTCGGTGAGCGCGAAGGGCCACTTGTAGGCGGCGCTCACAAACGGAAGATAGATAATGCCGCCAGCGATCGCGAGAAAGGACAGCAGAAAGTTCATGATCATCCCGCCGCGATAGGCATCTGACAAATAGCTCGAGAGGCCGTCCGCTGCGGCAAAGCGGCGCAGCACGCTCTGCTCGATCCGCTCGACAAAATTCTGGTCACAGCCGGGCAGCGCCCGCGCATTGGCGACCAGCTCTGCATGCGATCCCGCTGCAATCTGATCCGGCGTTTCGTAGACCTGGCGCAGAGAGGCAAAGCGTCCCGTTTTGTTTCTGCCGCCAAAAATCGCTTCAATGCGTCGATAACCGTGAAATCTTTTCTTGCTGCGGGATGGCTGCTGATCGGCCTGCAGCGTGTCGGACCATGTGTCGACCTCGGATCCGCTCCGTTCGAGCAATCTCTCGATCACCGCTGTCACGCCATCCGCGGTCGCGCCCTGTTTTGGTGACCCGGTCCCATCCAGTTCTTCAGGGTCTCGCAGGATTGTCCAGCATTCGGGCGCGGCCGCATCAACCCAGACCACCGGTACGCCTTCGCGCAGAGCGGTTTCCATGCAATGATGGGTGCCTCCGGTCGCCCCGGCCGTCACGCCATCCCACAAGGCGATCAGCATATCGGCATGTTCGATCACCACGCGACTGGCGGCGGCCGCGCGGTCGGACACCAGCACGTCATAGGCCTGGCGTTTGATCAAATCGTCGGGCGCTTGGGCGGATTCTGCAAACAGCCTGGTGACCAGCCTATCCTGCTCGGCCAGTTCAAAGCAATCGGCCTGGGCGGCAATGCCCCGCATATGGTTGACCACCGGATCAGAAGTCTGTTCAGGCCGCCGCAGCCCATCGATCAGGTCCGCCGTCTTTTGCGGATCATCGGGATAGGCGTTGATCGCGATATTCAGGCCCCGGCTGAACGGGGTGATCGCCGATACCGACCAGTTGCGGCTGAGGGCCTGGTCCGCAGCCATGAGATCCGTGCCTTGCGCCAGCGCCGTGTAAAGGCGCACGCCGGCCGCATCGTGATCCGCATCGTGATCCGCATCGGCCACAGCCCGTTCGATGATGTCAAAGAGATCGGCAAGGGCCGCTTCAATCGCAGCCCGGTTGTCTCGAAAAGCCGCATTGCCTTCGCGGTGCCCCGTGATTCCGATGGAGATCCGAGCGAATGATGGGACTAGGGAACCGGCCATGAGATCAGAAAACAGATGCCTTCATTGCGTTATAGGCAATCAATAGCGAGACTGGCCTTTGGCACAAGTCTTTCCGCAATCGCTATCGGTTTGGATGGAAACGGCAGGTATGATTTTACATTCCACGAAAAAAGAATAAGTTACCGGCCATTGGGTCGCATTGGCAAGAAGTGCTGTCGGGCAAAGGTCGGGGGATGTGATGCCTAGAATATGGATGATCATTGTCTTGAGCCTGTTCGCATGGACGCCAGCTGCGGCGGCGAATGAGCAACAGTCGGACCCGGTGCAGGTCAATACATGTAGTGCGTCGGGATGCGATTCTCTGGTGCGCAAGCACAGCAACCGATCGCCCGACCAGGTGACGATTGCTCTTGCGGATTCTTTGGTGCCGGACCGAGCGAAAATTGACGCTGTGCTGCACAATAATCCGCATGTCCGTATTACAGAGGTCAAAGCAGAAGCGGAATATCTGCTGGCGCGCTATCCCGATTTTCCCGATGCGCTGATCCTGGTCGACATTGAATTCCATTTTCCCGACGATCAATCACCCGGACGTTTTGTGCGGGCCGAAGAATATATTGCGCAACTCTATTATCGTTTTGCCTTGAATTTTCCAACGCCGTGGATTTCGCAGACTCCCTACATGGTTGGCCAGATTGATGACGGCACGTTTGCAATCCGGTTGCAGGCAGAGGTGCAGAAGATATTGTGGCTGCGCCGGCTGCTGGTCAAAGCACAAAGCAATCCGGAACCGGAGATCAGGACCAGGGTCGCGCGGTTAGAATATGCCTGTCTGGGAGAAGATGATTCCCTTTGTTTCGATCCCTATTATTCCCTGACGGTGGAAAATCGCGGATCGCGGGAAAAATATCTCGCCGTCGTGCGGTTTGACAACGAGAATGGCAGCCGCATTTTGCGTCCCTTGAGTCCCGGCAATCAGCGTGTGTTGCGACCGGGCGCTATCGAAACACGCAGCGGCACAAAAATGCCCGGCGACAACGGTTTTGGTGATCTTGCCCCGGATCCATCCCGAACATATGTCTATGTTACCATCGCGTCTGATCAACCCATTGATCCTGATCGGCTGACCCTGAAGGACGGCGGCCTGGCACAGGTTCCTGAAAACTGGATTGTGTCAGCGCGCGGCCAGGATGTTACGCCGATCAACTATGGCGGCGGTGGATTTATCGTGCCCGAATTGATGGCACCCTGGCAGGTTCAGCTTTATTCCACCAGCATCGCGACGCCGCGATCTCTGCAGGCCAACACGACTCTGAGCAGAACAAACTGGCAGATCTATGAAAAAACCCACCGCTGCGGCGGGACATTGATCGCCAGAAATATCGTGCTGACCGCAGCCCATTGCGTGGCCAATGCGCCCTTTGCAGGATCGCCTGCAAAACGGCTGAGTGTGCTAAAATATCGCCGGATCAAGCTGGGTACACAGAATTTGAGTCGAGGAGGAACAACCGCTGCGATTGACTCGATTGTCGTGCATAAAAATTACCGCCCCGGCGGCCACCCCAATGATATTGCGCTGATCCGGATCAAGCCGGACGAAAGCACCTTGTCCTGGGTCTGGAACAAGACCAAGCCAATCAGCCTGCCCAAACGCCGCGTGGCGAGCAACAGCAAGGTGCGATGGTATGGATGGGGCGTGACCGAGGAAGTGGCGGGATCGAACACGCGCTTGACAAGCGGTGGACAGGCGCAACGCAATCCGGCCAATTTGCGGTTTGGAGAAATGGATATCCTGACCCGCAGGCTGTGCCAGAAGCGGCCCGGCTATGGCCGCAAGGTCACCAATTTCATGCTCTGTGCTGTTACACCTCGGGATCTGCCCAGACAGCATCGCGGAAAGCGCATATTCACTTGTCTTGGCGACAGCGGTGGCCCGATAATGGGCTATGAGAACGGCAGAAATGTTCAGGTTGGCATTATTTCCTGGGCGGTTGGATGCGGCGCGAATGACAATCCATCGGTTTCCGCGTACGTCTATCCTTATTTGCGATGGATCGCGGTTGCCAAAACGAAATTTGTCTCTGGCCGCGTCGTGCCGTTGTAGCTGGAAGGTAGTTTTTGAATGTCGGATCCGGAAGTCATCGTAGCGGACAGGAATGGTGGACCTGACGTTTTTGTCAGCTATTCCCGTGACGATATCAAGATTGCCAAGCCGATTATCGACGCGATCAGCGACGCCGGCTTCGATGTCTGGTGGGATGGGCTGCTGGAAGGGGGCGTACGATTTAATCGTGTCACCGAAGACGCGTTGGAACATGCACATGCGGTGGTTGTCCTGTGGTCGAAAACGTCGGTGGCGTCCCACTGGGTTCACGACGAGGCGACCAGCGGACGTAACCGTGGCTGTCTGGTCCCGCTATCCATTGATGGCAGCGAGCCGCCCCTGGGTTTCCGGCAGTTTCAGTTTGTTGACTTATCGCAAGGCGGCAGCAAGCCCGGATCTGCCGCGATGCAAAAGGCGCTGCAGGCGATCCGGGCGCTGGTCGACAAGCCAGACAGCGTCGCGACCCCGGCGCAATTGCCCGAGCAACAGCCGAACTGGACCATCAATCGTCGCCATTTGCTTGCCGGTGGCGCTGCGATTGCGGTTGCAGGGGGTGGCGCCGCGCTCTGGAAGGGCGGTGCTTTTTCGGACGAGGGCGGCGAACGCAAGATCGCGGTTCTGCCCTTTGTCAATCTGACCGGCGATCCGGAGCAAGCCTATTTTTCTGACGGCATGGCATCCGAAATCCGATCGGAACTGTCGCGAAACCGGTTGCTGCAGGTCATGGGGCAGGCGTCTTCGGACAGTTTTCGTAACCATGAAGGGGACATACGCAGCATTGCAGAAAAACTCGGCGTCACATTTCTTTTGAGCGGTAATGTCCAAAAGTCTGGTGATCGGGTCAAGATTGCGATTGATCTGACCAATGGCCAAACCGGCCTCAGCCAGTGGGCCGAGACATTTGAACGGCCGATTATCGATATTTTTGCGATCCAGACCGAAATCGCAACCGCTGTGGCGTCATCCCTTTCCCTTCGGATCGACGGCGATCCGGTGCGATCGGGAGAGAAGCATATTGGCGGCACGGAAAGCGTCGCAGCGTTCGATATCTTCCTGCGCGGCCAGGATATTTTTGCAACCCATGTCGATGAGGCCAGTGAACGCAAAGCGCTCGCGATGTTCGAACGGGCCATTGCAATCGACCCGGATTATGCAGCCGCGCGTGCGGGCCGGTCCCGGTCGCTGGCGGTCATCGCCAATCAATATGCTGACAGTAGCGAACGCAAGAAACTTTATGGCGAGGCGATCAAAGAAGCGACCGAGGCGACCAGGATCGCGCCCCAGTTTGCTGCAGGCTTCTCGGCGCTGGGCTATGCGCTATTTTATGGCCGACTGGATGTCGGCGGCGCCCGCGAACCGTTTGAGCAAGCCTATGCGCTGGCCCAGAGCAATGTCGATGTGTTTAGCCGCTACGCCATTTACCGGGCGCGCACGGGACGGTTTGACCAAGCCAATGCGGCGATTGAACGGGCGTCGCAGCTTGATCCGCTCAATGCTTCGATATTCAAATCTGCAGGCGTGATCAAATATGCCGAAACCCGCTATGAGGATGCAATAAAATATGCCCGCAAGGCGCTGCAAATCAATCCCGACCGAAACAGTGTCAACGGCGATATTGGCAATGCTTATCTGATGCAAGGCGCGCTCGAAAACGCCAAAAACGCTTATGCCAAGGAACGCAATAATCTGATTTCCTTGCCGGGCCTCGCGGTTATTGCGCATCGCGAGAAACAGCAGGACGAGGCGCAGACCCTGTTTGATCGTCTGATCGCAGAATATGGTGATAACGGTCTCTACCAACAAGCGCAGGTGCTGGCGCAATGGGACGATCGGGACCGGGCATTTGCCACGTTGGAACGTGCCCGGGCGGAAGGTGATTCCGGACTGGTCTATCTGCTCAACGACCCGTTTCTTGAACCCTTGCGACAGGCCGGCCAATATCAATCCTTGCTATCAAGCTTGAACTTCATATAGTTTTTCCTTTCAAGAGAGAGGGATCATCATGCGTAAATTTCTAGTCATCTCGTCAGCGGCATTGCTCGTGGCAGGGACCGCGGCTTGCAGCGAACCTGCTGCGGACGCCAGTGGGGCAGACGAAGCCGTTTCCGAAGCTGACGCTATGGCTGCCGAGGAGCTGCCGTCCGATGACAGCCAGATGACGGACCAGGGATCTACCGATCAGGGCTCAACCGACCAAGGGTCCACAGATCAGGGATCGACCGATCAGGGATCTACGGATCAGGGGTCAACGGACCAAGGTTCAACCGATCAAGGGTCTACGGATCAATAAGCCGGAAGTCCGCTAGCGATCAATCGGGTCCGGGCGAGACCGATCCCGAAGCCAAAACGGATAGCCGCCGCATGTTCTCACCCGTTATCCCTCCGCGCCGGCCAGGGTCTTGCTGCCCTTGCGCAGGCTTTTGAGGCGGCGCGTCACCGCTAGTGGGCTGCCGGTTTTGCGCGCCAGCAGATAATAGAAGGATGGGATGATGATCAGCGTCAGGATCGTCGACAGGCCGACACCCCAGACAATTACAATGCCGATTGCTTCGCGGCTGGCACCGCCGGCACCGGTCGCCAACATCAATGGCAGTGCCCCGGCGACGGTGGCGATGGAGGTCATCAGGACGGGACGAAAGCGGCGCTTCGCGGATTCCAGGATCGCTTTTTCAAATGCCATCCCCTGATCGCGCAGCTGGTTAGCGAATTCGACGATCAATATCCCGTTCTTCGCCGCCAGCCCGACCAGCATGACGAGGCCAATCTGGCTATAGAGATTCAATGTCCCGCTCATTACCGTGAGACCCAGCAGTCCGCCGCTGACCGCCAACGGAACTCCGAGGATGATGATCAGCGGGCTGATGAAACTTTCGAACTGGGCTGCCAGCACCAGATAGACCAGAATGATGGTGAACCCGAGCACGAGCCAGATCGAACCGCCGGTTTGCCGGAGCGCCCGGCTTTGTCCTTCATAGCCGATGGAAACAACCTCCGGCAATGTGGCGGCTTCGTTCTCCAGGAAGGTCAGGGCTTCGCCCAGCGAATAGCCATCGGCCACGGTCCCTTCCAGGGTGATGGCGCGCAGCTTGTTGAAGCGATTGAGTTCGCCGGCTTCCGCCCGGCTGGTCAAATTCACCAGGCCCGATAGCGGCACCAGATTATCATCCCTTGCCCGGACGTAGACATTGGCGAGATCTTCTGCCGTGACCCGATCTTCCGGTTCAGCTTGCAGCACAACATCATATTCCTCGCCGCGATCGACAAAGGTACCGGCATTGCGCGAACCCATCATGGTTTCGAGCGTCCGGCCAATTTCCTGCACCGAAACGCCGAGATCGGCAGCGCGCATGGTGTTGACATTGACCACCAGCTGCGGACGGGTTTCCTTGTAATCGGATTCGAGCGTCGCAATGCCCGGATATTCGTCAGCAGCTACAAACAGGGCATCCCGCGCGCGCGTCAATTCCTCATAGGTATCGCCAGCAATAACGAAACGGATGGCCTCGCCGCCGCGACCGCCAATCGTTGATCCGCCGGATACGAAGACCCGTGCGGATGGGTAGTCCCGAAACAGCCGGTTGACGGCCGACTGGGTTTCGGCTGTGGTCATGGACCGTTCGTCCCAGGGTTTGAGAAACATGATGATCCGCCCGGATGAAAAATCGCCCGATGGTCCGAACGACCCTGGTGCGCGGAACAGAACCCGGCGCAAGGGCTGGTCCTCTTCAATCATCGGCAATACCAGCTCTTCAAGGTCGAACATCGTGGAGACCAGACGATCCCACCCGGCCCCTTCGGCGATGGTGGCCCGACCAAACATGAACCCCGTATCTTCAGGTGGGGCCACCTCGCTTTTCAGGGTCTGCAAACCGACAACCGCAAACAGGGCGGCAAGGCCAAAGGCGACCCCGCCGAGGAGGAATGGCTTGCTGATCCAGCGTGACAAGATGCTCTCATAACCGATGCTGGTCTGCTGAAATTTATCGTCGACAAAGCGGCTCAATCGGGTTTCTCCACCGCCCTTTTTCAGGATCTTCGAACATAGGACCGGGATCAGGGTCAGCGCGACAAAAGTGGAAATGGACACGGCCACGATCATCGTGATCGCCAGTTCCCGAAACAGCAGACCGGTTTCTCCCGGCAGAAACATGACCGGCACAAAGACCGCAATCACCACGGCGGTGGTCGCGACAACGGCAAACCCGACCTGGCGTGCGCCTTCAAAGGCGGAGACCAGACGGCTTTCCCCGCGCTCGATGCGCGAATAGATATTCTCCAGCACAACAATCGCGTCATCGACAACCAGACCAATGGCCATGACCAGCGCCAGCAAGGTGAGGAGGTTGATCGAGAGGCCGAGCAGCCAGAGCACGAAAAATGTTCCGACAATCGAAATCGGAACAGTGACCGCCGGAATAACCGTGGCCCGGACGGAGCCCAGGAACAGGTAGATCACAAAGATGACGAGTATCGCCGCAAAAGCCAAGGTTTGCCAGACATTGTCAATCGCCTTGGCAATGAACACGCTGCTGTCATAGCTGACCGCCAGCTCGACGCCGGGGGGTAGCAAGGGGGTGATTTCGGCAATGCGGTCCTTGATGTCATTGGCGACCTGCAATTCATTGGCACCGGATTGCCGGATGATCCCCATGCCCACGCCGGGCTTTCCGTTGGACCGGAAATGCGCATAGACATTTTCAGGGCCAAGCTCGACGCGCGCCAGATCACCCAGACGCAACAGGGCTCCGTCATCGGTCCGCCGGATCACCAGCGCCCGAAAATCATCGACATTGCCATAGGCTCTGGCCACGCGAACGGTGAGATTAAGGTCTGACGATTCCACCCGGCCGGCTGGAAGCTCGACATTCTCGCGCCGCAGCACTTCTTCAATATCATTGGGGGACACCCCGGATGCTGCCATTTTCTCGCGATCGAGCCAGATCCGGATGGCTGGGCGCGATGCGCCGCTGGGCTGTACCCGTGCGACCCCGTCAATCGAGGAAAATCGGTCCACCAGCACCCGGTCGGCATAGTCGGCCAGCCACAGGGACTCGCGCCCTTCGCCAGTCAGATTGAGCCACATGAACGGGCGGGCATCGGCATCGACCTTGTTGATTTCGGGAGGGTCGGACTCTTCCGGCAGATTGTCGAGCGCGCCGGATACGCGGTCGCGTATATCATTAGCCGCAGCATCGACGTCGCGGTCTGGCGAGAATTCCACGGTGATATCCGATCGGCCATCGCGGGAAGAGGACCGGATCATTTCGATACCTTCGACGCCAGCAATGCGGTCTTCCAGAATCTGGGTTATCCGCGATTCCACGACATTGGCAGCGGCGCCGGGATAATTGACATCGACGGAAACAATCGGGGGTTCGATGGCGGGATATTGCCGCACCGGCAGATCCAGAAAAGCAACGATACCGGCCAGGACCAGCAACAGGCTGAGGACGACCGCAAAAACCGGACGTTTGACCGAGACATCGGAGATGATCATGAGCCGCCCGCTGGCTTGCTGCGGCCCGGTTTCGCGGATGCATCCTTTTTCGCTGCTTTCGTGCCGGGGATCACCGCGTTGACGGGTGCATCATCGCGGACCTTCACGGTTCCGTCTGCAACAATTTTGTTCCCGAGTGCGACACCGCTGCGCACCTCCACCATGCCACCGGACCGCAAACCCAGTTCAATCGGTGTGCGCCGCGCAATGCCCTCCTTGTCGACGACGAACACAAAATTCTGATCGCCTTGGGCGAGCAAAGCGGTTTCCGGGATAGATAGTCCGGTCCGCGTTTCAGACACGATCCGGACACTCATCAACATGCCCGGCCGCAGTTTGCGTGCGGCATTGGGCAAGACGGCCCGCACCGTCAGACTGCGCGACAGCGGATCGACCAGGGGATTGATATTGTTGATCGTTCCGAAAAAACTCTGATTGGGATAGGCCGGGGTGGAGGCTTCGATAACCTGACCTGGTTCGAGCGCGGTCAGGAAATTTTCCGGAACCGTAAAATCGAGCTTGATTGCAGAAATATCGCTGATTGTTGCGATTGGGCTGCCCGATGTCACCACGGTACCCGGCGAAATTGTGCGCAGGCTAAGGACCCCGTCAAACGGCGCCCGGATGACGCGATCCGAAATGCGCGACCGGATCGCATTGGCATCGGCGCGCGCGCCGTCTCGCAAAGCGGTCTGCTCGTCCACTGCCGCGTTGGTGGCAAAACCGCGCTCCTGGAGCGAAGTCAACCGATCCAGTTGCTTGTCTGCTTCCCGGGCCCGGGCTTCGACTGAGCTCAGGTCGGCCGATTCTTCGCCGCGCGACAATTGTGCGATTATCGACCCGCGCCGGACGATCGCCCCGTCGGCAAAGGCGATGCGTTCAATCCGTTCGGTCACCGGTGAAGTGATAATGGTCTGTTCATTGGCAAAGGCCGTACCGACCGCTTCAATTTCGCTGACAAATTCGGCTTCGGTAACGGTTCCGCCAACAACCGTCGGCGCACCGCCGCGGCCACCACCCCGCTCGTCAGCGTCGCCGCAAGCTGCCAAGGCAAACAGCAATCCGGGAAACAGTAAACGGCGAAACATCATCAGTTGATTACCTTAGATCGCGAAAGCTTATGACAATTATGCCCACTGAAATGGGCTGTTCCAAACGTTTTTTTGGATTGCGGCGGGATCGGACGATAGAGCAGACAGGGCAATATGTACCAAAGACGCTGTTTTTATCGGAATGAGGCCATTAGTCCAATCGAAACCGTCGGGCTTACCGATTGAGGATCCATCCTGACCGACCGGATCAACAAGGCCTATCAAGTAATGGGATTGACGGGTCAGACCGATTCACGGCATCCGGATGCTACTGATGAAAAACCAGCTTACTGCTCTCAACCCAATTTTTGCAAAGTGAGACCCCATGGCAGACTGCAATGCTGAGGACCTGAATGTCCACCAATGGATCGCCCAATTTGCCGACGCGGCGCAGCGGGGCGATCAGATCGGTGCGGCCGCCCTGTTTGCAGAAACCGGTGCCTGGCGCGATCTGCTCGCGTTCACCTGGACCATTCGGACATTTGAGGGGCGTGATGCGATAGCCGGCTTGTTGGAGCAGCGCTGGGCGGATGCCGCGCCGAGCCAATGGACGGTCGAGGCGGAACCAGAAGCGGATGAAGGCTGGGTGTATTTTGCGACACGATCGGGGTCTGGCAAAGGCTATCTGCGTCTGCGCGATGGGAAGGCCTTGAGTTTTTTCACCGCGCTTCAGGATTTACAGGGTCATGAAGAGCCGAGCGGCAAGCGCCGTCCATCCGGGCTTTACAAGGACGATGTGCGGCGCAACTGGCGCGATCGCCAGCGCGAGGAACGAGAATCGCTTGGTCATGATGAACAACCCTATGTGCTGATCGTCGGCGGCGGTCAGGGGGCTGGCTCTGGCGGCGCGCTTGAAGGTCAACGGCGTTCCAGCGCTCGTGGTCGACCGCCACAAACGGTCCGGTGATCAATGGCGATCGCGCTACAAGTCGCTGACCTTGCATGACCCGGTCTGGTATGATCACATGCCCTATATCCCGTTCCCGGAGAGCTGGCCGGTCTATACGCCGAAAGACAAGCTCGGCGATTTTCTCGAAGCCTATGCGATGATCATGGATCTGAATGTCTGGAACAGCACGGAGTTTACGGCTGCGGCCTATGATGCAGACATCCAGCAATGGAATGTCACGGTGGAGCAGGATGGTCAATCCATCGCGCTGCACCCCAAGCATATCGTAATGGCGGTTGGCAATGCGGGATTTCCTCGCAAACCCGATTTTCCAGGCGCGACTGATTTTGCGGGCGAGCAATATCATTCCAGTGACTATACCAGCGGTGATGCGTTTGCCGGCAAACAGGTGGTGGTCATCGGTGCGAATAACAGCGCTCACGACATTTGTGCCGATCTCGTTGAAAATGGCGTCAGGCCGACAATGATTCAGCGGTCTTCGACGCTGGTTTTACGCGGATCGACGAATAGCAAGATGGCGCGCCCGCTTTATTCCGAAGAAGCCGTAGAGCAGGGCTTGACGACCGAGCGGGCCGATTTTCTCAACGCTTCGGTTCCTCTGCGGATGAGCGAACAGGCGCAAAAACAGATCTGGGCGCAAGTCGCAAAATCGGATGCGGATTTCTATGAGTCCTTGACCAGGGCCGGATTTCAGCTGGATTTCGGCGAGGACGGCACCGGCCTGTTCATGAAATATCTGCGCACTGCATCGGGCTATTATATCGATGTCGGCGCGGCGACGATGGTAGCCGATGGCCGGATCGCCCTGCGGTCGGGAGCGGGCGTTGACCGATTGACGCGCGACGCCGTGGTGTTGGATGACGGCTCGGCAATTCCCGCCGATGTGATAATCTATGCGACCGGCTTTGGATCGATGGAACAATGGGTCGAGCGGCTGCTATCGCCTGCCATTGCAGAGAAAATCGGACCCTGTTGGGGCTATGGCTCCGGGATCACGGGTGATCCGGGACCCTGGGAGGGTGAAATCCGCAATATGTGGAAACCCACCGCGCAGGACGGCTTGTGGTTTCATGGCGGCAATCTGCAGCAGTCGCGTTTCTATTCGCACTATCTGGCGCTGCAGCTGAAGGCGCGGTTTGAAAAATGCGCTGTTGACGTCTGGACGGACTGGCCGCGCGGCATAACAGACGCGTTATGACGGCCAGGAAAAGACCAGGCGCGTGTCTCCGGTGGCAACCCCCGAGGGCGCGAACCGACGTTCGATAATCGTGCCCTTACCGGCGTTATCGATCAGCACCACGGTACTGCATCGCGTTCCATAGGTTGGATTGCGGATGAAAACCGGCGAATGTTCGGGTTCGGATTGCGAAGGGATATAGGGATCGGCGCGATCCTTCGGTTGATGGCTATTTTGATCATAAAGGGAATCCAGCAACAGCATCGGATCGCCTGATTCTGCCGCGATCCACTGTTCCAGCGCGGCATTGAGATAAGGCGATTTTGGCCAGGGATGCGTGATCGGGCCATTGGACAATCCGTGAATTCCTGGTGTGAGGCTCTGGTTGGTTCTGGTCGGTCGATTGCTGTGCACGGTGGCGTCTTTTCCGGACACAGTGACAAGATTGAACGGATTGAACGCGGCGTAATCCGCGGCGCCGAGATCGGCATATCGGCCTTGGCCCGAGAGAAAATCTTTTAGCAGGTCACCGCGTGATGCGCGGTCGGGGTGCGGCGTACCAAAACCGTGCAGATTGGTCACGACAGCAAGCCGTCCCTGTTCGGACACGCCCAGCCAGGTTCCGCCGGCAAGACTGTCCCGGCCGGCGATCAGATGCTCCGGATCGACCCAGCGGCCCAATGGCTCCGCCGGACGGGCATGCAGTTCATCGCGATTGCCGATCACGATCAACGGCCATCGCGGATGGGCTTTCCAGGCAAGAGCAACGATACACACTGGTTCTCTATGGCTCCGTTATCCATAAGTTGCGATAAAAATATGAGAGCAATGATGGAACCGGGACCGCAATGATCGGGTTGATATGCCATGGTAAAAGGCGTGGCCCGAACCCGAACATGAGGCGATGGCCAATGCGCGGGCCGAGGGCCAAGCCGCCGATGTCGATCATGGGGGAGCCTACCGTCATCAAGGATCGTAAGACATGATAGAGAAAACCAATATCTTCGAACAGCTGGATGGGTTGACGGACCATTGGTCACAAAAGATTTTGACCACTGCCAATGGTTCACAGTTCAAAGTCGCCAAAGGCATAGGGGCCACACGATGGCACCAGCACGATGATCAGGATCAACTGTTTCTGGTGCTCGCAGGACAGGTGACCATCGAATTGCGAACCGGTACGATCGCGCTCGGGGTCGGCGATATGGTGACCATTCCCAAGGGCGTCGAACATCGGCCGGTTGCCATTGATGAGGTGCGGTTTCTGATCGTCGGATTGACGGTGACATCCACGGCGGCCGGTGGCAAGCCGAGCTGAAGCAGGGCACCTGAATCGTCACCGTCAACAGCTGCAATACTGATCCGCTAGCGGCTGTCCTGACAAAATTGCTAGCAGAAAAGAGCTCGCAAGGCCCTGTTTTCGGATTTTCCTAGCGCTTTGATTAGTATCGGATTCCGTAGCGTCTTTCATTATCGTAGACGAGGCCGGACAGGTTGCAACTGGGGCGACCGGAACCGGACAGAGGCAGAAATTGCCCGCGCGGGGAGGCGTTCAAAATGAAAAATCTATCGCACAATTTCGAGATCCATTTTTGTCCGGAAGACCATCAAATCTGCATTGATGTGTTCCGCAGTCACAATCGGGGCCTGCGGTCTTGCTGCACCGGCTCTGGCGCAACAAGACGGAGCCGAAGAAGACAGCAGCGACGTAATCATCGTGACTGCCCGCAAACAGAACGAAACGCTGCAGGAAACACCGGTCACGGTGACGTCCATCGGTGGCGCCACGCTCGACAAGTTCCAGGTCAATGAAGTGGCCGATGTGGTCAGCCGCATTCCGGCGCTGAACGTGCAAGTGGGCGGTTCGGGCGCTGGCGGCCAGATCAGTCTGCGCGGGGTTGGGACAACCAATATTTCCGCCGCTTTTGATTCCGCCGTCGCTTTCGATTTCGACGGCGTGTCCATCAGCACTATGCGGCTGGTACAGGCCTCGTTTTTCGACGTCGAGCAAATTGATGTGCTGAAGGGCCCGCAATCGCTGTTTTTCGGCAAGAGCGCTTCGGCGGGCGTGTTTTCCGTCCGCTCGGCCAATCCGACGTCGGAATGGGAAGTCGGCGGCAAGGCGTCCTATGAATTTGAAGAGGAGGGCTATACCGTCGGCGGCTATATTTCCGGCCCGGTCAGTGACACATTGGGCATCCGGGTGGCTGCGCAATATCAGGATATCGACAAATATGTCGAGCTGGAGGCGGGCACGCCTTCGATCTTTGCCGATTCCGGCAAGGGTCTCAAAAATTTCGTCGGCCGGGTGACCCTGCAGTGGGACCCGACCGACAATTTCTCGGCCAATCTGAAAGTCAATTATAATCACAATGAAGGCGACAGTCTGCTCGGCCATTCGGATATTGATTGCGGTGCCAATGGCGTGGCCGATGATGTTTTCCTGGCGCTGCCGGGCGTTTCGATTGCGTCCAATGCGACCTGTGACATCCAGGACGGGCTCTATCCGCATCCCGATGGTCATCCTGCCCTGCAAGTCATCGCTCCGGGGACAACCGGCGCGGATCGCTACCGGGGACAATCCTACAACGAAACCGATACCGTGTTCGTGCGCCTGGCCATGGACTTGCAGCTTAACGATAGGCTGACCCTGTCGACGGTCAGCGGCTTTCTCGATCTCGACAATGAGCATCTCGACCATTTCAGCTATGTCGGCATCTTGCCGAATGGCGATCCGGCCGGTTTGCCCGCGCCTTTTTCTGATGGTCTCAAGCAATATACCCAGGAAATCCGCCTGACCAGTGACTTTGACGGCATGTTCAATTTCATGGTTGGCGGCTTCTGGGAAAGCCGAAGCCAGCCCCTGCAAACCTCCCAGAACGCCTTTATCGGGACGTTCCTGTTCCCCGACTCCCGGGGGATTACCTATGACTGGGTGGCCGATCGCACGACCAAGAGCGAAGCACTGTCCTTTTTTGGCAGCGTCAGTCTCGACCTCACGGATCAGCTGGAGCTTTCTGGTGGGGTGCGCTGGACCGACGAGCAGAAGGTGCACCGGACATCCTTTCCGGTGCTGCACAATGCGCTCTCGTTCCTCAACGGAGTCGTTGGCGGGATCGGCTTTGTTGTTCCGGAAGGGTTTCAGACCGGCCCAATCAATTTTTCTGACAGCAATATCTCGCCAGAAGTGACCTTGAAATATCAAGCCACGCCCGATCTGAACTTTTACGCATCCTACAAGACAGGTTTCAAATCAGGCGGTATTGATAACAGCATCCTGCCCACCGCTTCGCTGCAATTTGTCAGCCCCGGGTTCGGGACCGAAGCCGAACGCCAGGCGGCGCTGGATTCGATTGTCTATAATTCGGAAACCGCCAAAGGTGGTGAGATCGGTATGAAAGCGATCGTGGCCAATGGTGCTTTCCGCGTCAACACCGCGCTGTTCTATTTTGTCTTTGACGATCTGCAGGTCCAGAATTTCGATGGCGCAGCGGTCCGCTTTCTGACGATCAATGCGGGTGAATTGACCACCAGGGGCTTTGACATGGACTGGTCGTGGCGCACGCCGGTCGAAGGTCTCAATTTCTCAGGCGCGGTTGGCTATACCGATGCCGAGTTTACCGACACGTTCATCTCCCAGGATCCGGACGGGATTCCCGGCAATGCTGATGATGTTGATCTCAATGGCCGGGCCGCAGCCCGCGCGCCCAAATGGTCCGGCAATATCGCCTTTGACTGGACCGTTCCGGTCAACGATGCGATCGTTTTCGGGATGAACGGCAATGCGGCCTATAGTGGTTCCTATTTTGCCGGGAACAACAATTTCACTGATTTTATCCAAGACAGCTATGTCACACTCGACGGTGCGATTTCTATCGGTCATCCTGATGACAAATGGAAATTGTCGTTGGTCGGGGTCAATCTGACCAATGAGATCTGGGCCAATACCGCCGGAGATCGGCCGTTTCTGCCCGCTGGCGGAGATGACCGGGTCATCACCCAGAATCGCGGACGACAGATTTTTGTCGAGGCAGCCTTCAAATTCTGATCAACACTCTCCCGTTGATCACGATCGGCCGGACCAGCTTAGACTGGCCGGCCGTTTTTGGTTGTCAGTGAAACTGACAAAGATAGGGACGAGGATCGCATGTGCGGACCCGCAATCCGGCGTGTGACAACCGTTACCGATTGTTTCCGAGCCGGCTCGCCAATCGTGCAACCTGGGCGATTTGTTCCAGATCGGGGGACCCTTTTGGCACGATCCAACTGCCACCTACGCACAGCACGTTTTTGACCGATAGCCATTTTTCGGCATTGTCCGCGTTGATACCGCCGGTTGGACAAAACCAGCATTGACCGAACGGTCCGCTCAACGCCTTGAGTGAAGGCACGCCGCCGGATGCTTCGGCCGGAAAAAATTTGAAATGGTTCAGTCCGAAATCCATCCCGCGCATGATGTCGCTGGGATTGGCAATGCCGGGGAGAAACGGCACTTCAGTTTCCACTGCCGCTTTGGCCAGATTGTCGGTCAGTCCGGGAGACACAATAAATTGCGCACCAGCCGCAAGGGCAGCATCAAGCGTGGCGGGGCCGGTTACGGTTCCAGCGCCGACAACCGCGCCGGGCACCTGCCGCATTTCCGTGATGACATCCAGCGCCGCTTCGGTTCGCAGCACGACTTCGAGTATTGGCAAACCATTGGCAACCAGCGTTTCGGCAATGGGCCGGGCATCGGCAATATGATCGATAGCCAGAACAGGAACAACCGGCGCTGCACGCATGAGTTTTTCGATGGAAGCAATAGCGTCAGTCATATTCGCAGTCCTGTGCAATTAAAAGGGTCGTTTCCGTGTTACGCGGCTCGCTTGTTGGCATCCTTTGGTGACACCGGCTTGGTCTCGTCGCTGAGGAAAAATTCTCCCAACCGCGCGACAACCGTGGTTCCTTCCGGGAACGGACTGGCCGCCTTCTCGGCGCGGCCGAGAAAGTCGAGGTCGCAGGCTTTGGCGCAATCATAATCGGTCATGGCATCGCCGACGAACAGGCAGCGATCTGCCTCCAGGCCTTCGGCGGCCATGATATCGCGGACAATCGCGGCCTTTTTCTCGGGGGCGCCGCGCGCGGTGCGGAAAAAGGGCCTCAGGCCCTTGCGGTCAACGATGATCTGCAGCTCGTCATGGGGCGTCCCTGAAACGATATGCGCCTGCACATTCTGCCGGACGAGCATCGCCAATATTTCTGCAACATCTGGCAGCAATGCGCTTTCAACCACTTCGTCGAGGACGATGGTCGAGAGTTTGTCACACCATTGCAGAATTTCGTCTTCGGACAAGGTAATGCCGAGCAGGTCGCGGTGAAATCGGGGGATCTTATCGTAACGGGTTTCGCCTGGAACTGCGCGCTGATACTCTTCGACCGCGCTACGGACCTCTGGCCCGAATGCATCATATAGTTGCCCGAAAGCGGTGATTTTGGCGTCGACAGAATCGGCGATCACGCCATCAAAGTCGAAGAAGATACAATTATATTGCGATAGGCATTTCGGGGTCATCGGAGCTCCAGTTCACGAGGCTTGAGGGATTGACGGCGCCCAACCCGTCTTCTGCATAGACCGCATAGAGGGCCTGGGCGATGCGATAATCCTCGATATAGTCAATATCCACTCCGGCCAGCTTGGACAGCGACTGGAGGACGGGATTATCGCCAACAAAATATTCCCGCGCGAGAATTTGCTGGCGCGGGGCCATGTAAATGCTGTTGGTCACCTTGAACCAATCAGGCAATTCTTGGGAAATGGTATGATTCCGGGTCGCTTCGTAGTTGAGCGCACCGTCGCGGGACCAGAAATATTCCTTCATCAGATTCACGCCCAGCAGCGAGTCATGCGGGCCGCAAATGACCTGTTCGCGATAGGCGCGAAAGGCATCGCAATATTCCTGCGGTGCCATCAGCGGGCAGACGACGGTTGACCAGGCAATATGGGCGTGCGGGATATCGCGAACAATGCCGGTAATGACATCCCGGAATGGCGCGATATGGTCGGTGGCGAGGTGGCGCGCGCGGCGATGTGTCGACACGCCAAAACGATCGCCGAGAGCCAGAAACGCTTCGTCTTCGCTCGAAATATAGACGCGTTGGGGATCAATGACTTTGGTGAGCTGATCGAGCTTCCATTCAATCAGGCTGTCCTGATCACCAAAGGGCAGCAGGCATTTTTCAGCGATACGGGAACTGCCGCGACGAACCGGGACAATGACGGCGAGATCATACATGGATGGGGTCCTTTGCTCGGCGAACGATCATGCGGCTTGCTCCAGCCCTTGCGCCAGTGCGCGATCCATCGCCGGCTGCCAGCGGTCAGGAGCAAGCGGCTCTGTCATGCGCGACACGAGCTCCTGGGCGTTCAACGTGGGATCGGTCGGGTCAAAAACCTGATTGGCGAGATGAAAAGCGAACCAGCGGCGGGTCAGACCAGCATCGGCGCCGCGCGCCGTCTGGTTCGTGATATCGGTGACGAATGTCGACAGGTCATCATAGGCATTTGTCCAGTCGCCAGTCGCAAATCCGGACAGGCGCAACAGTGGCGTTCCGAAGGCGGCACAGGCCGACCAGCTTTTGGAATTGCCGACAATCATGCCATCGCAATGCCGGCTGAGCGCCAGTGTCATGTGACCTGCAGACTCTGAATTTTCGAGCATCACGACCTTTCCGCCCCGCGCCGCAATGGTGCCGTCGACGGCACGATTGTCGCCATACAGAACGTTTAACGGATGATTGGTCACGGCAAGGATGGTCTGGTCGTCGAGCTTGGCGGACAGGGCCGCAATCATGTCGGCATTGTCAGGATAGCGATGATGTTGGCCGAAGAAATTTTCTTCATGCTCATATTCGAGCGGCAGACCGATGATCGTTTTCCCGTCGGGCAAGCCGTTTTGGGCGAGAAACGCCGCCCGATCGGGCAGCGCCATATGCTGTTGCATATCCGTCCATAACAGATCCGCCAGTTGGTCCAGATGGGTGATTTGATCAGGCGACAGTTCCGGCATCAGCCCGTGGTCGAATAGCGATGGTGACAAAGTCACCCAATTGGCACCGGTCCGGAACGGCGGTGCCGCGCCTTCCATGATGTACCGCACCGTGCCGGGAAAGCGGGCAGGCGTTTTCATGTCGGCGCTGCGACACAGGACCAGGGCAGGGTTGATGTCCTGAACCAGCTTCACAAGATCATCTTCGGTGCTGGCATCGTGACGTAATTTCGGATGGTCCGGTCCATCCAGCACATACCAATGGACGTGCTCGAGGTCTGCAATCAGCGGGATCTGATCTTCGCCAATACCGGTGTTGCGCCACATTGGCGGCACCAGCACATGGACCTCGTGCTCTCGCGCCATGATGCGGATCAAATGAACAACAATATTGGCAAACCACCAGGGCGTGACGACGGGCAGATAGAATAATATGCGCGTCTGCTGCTGCACTTTCGCCGTCTCCTCAGGTCAATATATTTGAACAGGATGAGGGTAAATGACTATGGTTAACAAAGCGCTAAGCGCATTGGAGTTGCGCGAGATTTTGCATGTTTATCGAGCGAAGCTATTCTTCTCGCTGGATTTATTAGTTGTTCGGTTCCGACAAACAGGCCGTGACCTGCCTCCCGATAGTCGCCTTTCCGCCGCGAAATTAGTCGCGATCGGTCAGATCAGGGGTGGCATCGACGCTACCTAGCTCCGCACCAGCCGTCCGGGCCGCGCGCCGGTATCCTGATCTTGTTCGCGAATCTTGATCCCTGCACAATAAGTGGCAATATATCCGGTCACCGGTTGCATCACCCGTGTGCCGCCCGCCGGAAGATCTTTATAGGCCACTGGCGAAGCCACGCTGAGATTGTCGAAATCAATCACGTTAATATCGGCCCGTTTGCCGATTTCGAGAGATCCGCGATCGGTAAAACCATAGAGCGCCGCATTGCGGGCGGTTTGTTTGTGAACCAGAAATTCGAGTGGCAGGCGGTCGCCCTTTTTGCGATCGCGGGCCCAGTAGGATAGCTGGGTGGTCGGCATGGTGGCATCGCAGATCAGCGTCACATGCGCGCCGGCATCGCTGAGCCCGGTGACCGTCTCGCTATGTTCCAGCAATTCCCGCAGGACGTCCATGCCCTTGGGTAGATTGGGTGCGCTCAGCGAACAGAAACGCTTGCCGTCATCTTCGAGCATCCAGTCGTATAGATATTCCAGCGGTTCGCGATTTTCTGCTTTGGCGAGACTGCCAATTGTTTCCGAAGGGTGGGCTTCATAATTGACCGGATCGCGCAGCGGATAGAGGATGGCGGCACCGCGACCGAGCAGCGCAGAGATATTTTCCATGCTGCCAGGTGCTTCATGCTTGATTTCCTTTTCCGCGAGCACGGCCGCTTTGATGTCCGGATCGCGCATCGCGGCCACCCGTTCCGCCAGCGGCAGGTCAGCCAGCTTCTCGAGATAGGTCGGTTTGCGCATGAACGGATGATAGCTGCTCAGTCCGGTCAGATAACCGATGATCCGGGACGGCACTTGTGGGTGCAATTGGGCGCCATTGTCATTGGCTTCTTTCGCCATGGCGAGCGTCTGCCGCCAGAGGTCGGGTTCATAGTCTGGCGTCTGGATCAGGGTGAAGGTCACGGGCCGGCCGCTGGTGAGCGAAATATTGCGCATCATGGCATGTTCCTGTTGCGGCGTGGTGCGTTCGCCGCCCAACGCGTCCAGCTTGCCGACCGTGCCGGCGGGAATCATCTCGAACACGCCTTTGCCGAGCTCGCCCATCGCACCCGCAATGGCGGTCAGTTCTTCTTCCGGTGCAAAGGTGCCGGGCACTTCCGTACCCCATAACGAACGATGGCCAATTGTCCGCGATGTGCTGAACCCGACCGCGCCGGCCTCCACCGCTTCGCCAACCAGGCTTGCCATCGCTTCAATATCTTCGGCGGTGGCGTCCTTGTTTTGCCGTCCGCGCTCACCCATCACATAATAGCGAACGGCGCCATGCGGAATTTGTGCAGCGACATCGATCGCATATTCTCGCGCGCCGATATAATCCATATATTCGGGAAAGCTCTCCCATGCGCCCCATTCAATCCCTTCATAGAGCGCGGTGCCGGGAATATCCTCGACCCCTTCCATGAGCTCGATCAGGGTCTTTTCCTGGCCAGGGCGCACGGGCGCAAAACCGACACCGCAATTTCCCATCACCACGGTGGTCGCGCCATTATGCGACGAAGGCGCAAGTTCGGAATCCCAGCTGATCTGGCCGTCATAATGGGTGTGAACGTCTATCCAGCCGGGGGTCACAATCGCCCCATTGGCATCGAGCGTCTCGACGGCTTTTTCGGCGATCGACTCTCCTATTGCGGCAATTTTACCGTCCTTGATCGCAATATCCGCGACATAGGGAGTGCCGCCAAGGCCATCAACGATGGTGCCGCCCGTGATCAGGGTGTCGTACATGCTTTTCCTCTCGCGCTGGAATAGGTTGGAACCGACCGATATTTAGGCGTTCCAGACCCGATGGCCCACTGGTGATTATGAGAGCTGGGCGGGCCGGGACCAGTTTCCGGCCGCGCTGCGCCAAGCGGATGATTACGGCGTTCTGGTGATTTTCCGGTTTCCGCGTCCGGCAGACTCAAAAAAACCGGGCCGCGACCGTTCTTGTTCATGGTTAACCCGGCCGGAACCAGAATTGCGGCAATTTTGACGAATAGGAAATAACGGATTTATGTCTGACACAGTAGCTACGAATCCGGATCAGCGTCGCAAGGTTGGATCTGAAACGGTTTCGCGGACCAGTTTCCGGCAGCAATATCGGTCCGTCGCGTGGTGGAAAACCGGTCCCTTGATGATTGTATTGTCGATCGCTCTGGCGGTTTTGTTTCTGGGTTGGGGCGGCGGGATCAGCGAACTGACTCGGCTGCATCCGTCCTTTGCCGCGATGGTGCCGAGCACAGCCTTGCTTTTCGCGTTATCGGCGGTCGGTTTGATGATCTGGATCATCAGGCCTGACGAGCCCCTGACTGCCGTTCTGGTGCGGACTACGGCCATATTGGTGATCATTGTGTCGTTGTTGAATCTGATCCTCATCACGACCGGGATCTCGCCGGGAATTGATGCCTTATTATGGTCCGAAAATCCTGCGTTCCTCGCCGATCGGATGTCTCCGGCGACATCTTTATGTTTCGGTCTTCTGGGCTTTGCCCTGTTGCGAACACCCGTGGAAGAGACCAATGACAGGTTGTTCAACATCTCGGCAACGCTCGGTGCCGGTATCGCCCTGCTGGCGTTGATTTCTTATGCTTTTGGCGCCTCATCGCTCTACGCGGTCGCCTTGTTCACGACCATGGCGGTCCATACGGCAACCGCCTTTGCCATTTTGTTCGCGATGGTTTTGCTGGCCCGTCCGGATCGCGGCTGGGTGGCGATTCTGGCGGCCGATGGACGGGGTAGTGCCAGTGCCCGCCGGCTCATGCCGTTCTTGCTAGGCGTCCCCCTGCTGATGAGCCTGATGGTCAACTGGGGGCTTCAGAATGACCTGTTTGATGCGAATTTCCAGCTCAGTCTGCTGGCGGTGGTGACGATGTTGCTGCTGGGTATGGTCTCGATCCGCGACGCGCAGGTTGGCAACCAGGCTGAGCGTGAATATCTCGAAACCAGCATGCGTCTGGCATCGTCCAAAGCGGCAACCAAAGCCAAATCGACCTTTCTGGCCAATATGAGTCACGAAATACGGACCCCGATGAACGGAGTGATGGGATTTACGCAATTGTTGCTTGAAAGCGATCTTGATGATGAGCAACGGCAATATACCCAGCTAATCTCGGAGTCCGGCCATTCCATGGTGACGTTGATAAACGACATATTGGACATTTCGAAAATTGAAGCCGGGCAAATGATGGTCGCCAGTGAGTCCCTCGATATTCAGCAGGCCATTGAAGGTTCGGTTCGGTTGATGAAAGCGGCGGCAGCGGAGAAGGGGCTCCGGTTGAGATCGACTTATGAGAATTCCCTGCCGACGGAGTTTTTCGGCGATCAGTTGCGTATTCGTCAGATCCTCTCCAACCTTATCGGGAACGCGATCAAATTTACCGAAAATGGTCAAGTCCTGGTCAATGCAAAGGGCACTTTTGTGCGCGATCGGGCGTTTGTCGAAATTTCCGTTTCCGATACTGGCATGGGCATTGCCAAAGATCGGCAAATGGCGATTTTTGACGAATTTACGCAGTCGGATGGATCCACCGCGCATAAATTTGGTGGCAGCGGATTGGGGCTTGCCATTAGTCGCCAGCTGGCGGAGCTAATGGGCGGGGTCATCAATCTCGAGAGCGAACCGCTAAAAGGCAGCGTGTTCACGGTTACCTTGCCGATCCACAAAAGCGAAGCCGAGTCTGTTCCTCAGAAGGATGTAGAGGATGACAAACTCGCCGCGCAGGTCAGCAGCAAGCTGGGGCTGCACGGCCGGAAAATTCTCGTTGCCGAAGATAATCAAATCAATCAGCATCTGATCATGGCGATGCTCGAAAAGCTCGGGCATGATTATGTGATTGTTCAGGATGGCCAGGCGGCGGTTGCTGCGGTGGATCGCGCGAAACGGGACAAAGAGCCGTTCGAGCTCGTATTAATGGATATTCAGATGCCTAATCTTGATGGTATCCAGGCAACCTTGCAGATCCGGAAAATGGGTAACACGCCGTCCGACTTGCCTATCATCGCGGTCACCGCCAATGCGTTCGAACAGGATGTTAAGGAAGCGCATGCGGCCGGCATGCAAGCGCATCTCGCAAAACCGATCGATATGAACCGGTTGCGGACGATGCTGGATGAATGGCGACCTGCCGTACGCCGTGCGGCTTAACCCGCGACGGTTTCATTGACGGCATTCTGCACGATCTCTTCGATCCACGGCAAATGTTCGCGGCCAATGAATAGCTGTCCTTCAAGAAAAAAGGCCGGCGCATCGACCACACCGCGTTCCTCTGCGGCGGCTTGCGCGAAGTTGAGCGCATCGGACCAGTCTGTATTGTCGATGGCGGTTGCGGCTCGGTTACCGTCGGTCAGCAGTCCCCGGACGATGTCCGCGTCGTTCAAATCGGCATGATCCGTCCAGTAGGCGACAAAAGCGCGATGGATGAAGGGCAGGGGATCGTCCGCGATACTGGCTAGTGCCCCGAGAGCGAGCTCGGTGCTACCGGGCCGGTCCGGAAACTGCAGATCAATACCTTGCAAGCGCGCATATTTCTTGTGCGTCGCTCGCCGTGATGCGGCGCGCACCCGCCGATGGGTTTCGCCAACGCTCTCGGCTTGTGCGTTTCCATCTGGCGGGGGAGGGACGTCGCGCTCGAAAGACTGAAACGGTTGCCAATCCACGGTCAGACCATAGCGCGTGATCAGCGTCAGCGCCGGTTGCATGGCCAGATAGGATGCCGGTGATTTGAAATCGATATAGACGGTCAGCATCAGGCGCGCTGCTCGATTGCTGTCTGTGATACCCCGATTTCATAGGCGATATCGGGTGCCGGACCGCCTGCTCCGGACAGCCGCCAGCTCAAATAGGGGATATGTTCCCGTCCGAAAAGGATGTCATCACCAATCACATAAGTGGGGACACCATAGATACCGGCCGGGTGAAACTGGGGCTGCAGATCATCATGCTGCGTGCGGCCTTCGCCGCTTTGAAACGCGGCAAAACCGTCTGCATCGACATCCGCTGCCACCAGACAGCGTTCGACTACGGCGACATCCTCAATATCCAGTTCCCGGCGCCAGAAGGGTGGATAGACCGCTTCGAGATAGGCCCCGAGCCGGTCCCGGTCGCGCTGCATCACCCACAATATGCCGATATTGGCGATACTGGAATCCCAGATTTTCTCGGTGCCTTTGAGGATCAGTCCCTGGCGTTCGGCATAGCGCCGGGCATCACGATAGGAATAGCGAATAGCATTCCACGTCCGCGGACTGCGCCCGGAAGAGGCAACGACCTTGCCCGCTTTTTTCTTCGCCGACCCGAGATAGCTCGGAATATCCAGCGTCAACGGCCGCCAGTCAAACCGCATACCCAATTCCGCTTCGAGCGCTAGGGTCGGCCGGATTGCGACAAATGCATAAGGGCTTTTGACATCGACATAGACAATCATCGGCGCATCGCTGTGCAGGGGCTTCATGGGGCAGGGTCCTCCGGTTGGTAGCCCGTTCTTGGTGGTTGGGCGAGGTTAGTCAAGCTGATGCGGCGTCGTTGGGCCTGTCGTTTGTGGGGCAGGCACCATGCTGATCACCCTGATTGACAACTGTTGCCTTGAAATGCTCTTATATCTTTCAGACTGTTAGGGGGGATATCATGTTAAAATTTTTGATCGGCGCGAGCGTCGCGCTATTGGCGATGGGCGGCACCGGAATGGCGTCTGCCGCGACCATTGTCTATACGGTTGAGGGGACCGCCAGCGGGACTTTGGATGGCACCGCCTTTAGCGGCGGGTTCACGTTGAAAAGCTTTGCGGATACCACGACGCAGGCGCAATGTGTCGATGCTGGCGTGCCGGTGGATGGTTGCTTTGCCGTGATCAATGATCGCATCGAGCTCGACGTGGCCGGAATGGGCATTTTCGATGTGACCAATCCCAGCATCAGTTTTGTGAACAATTCGGCGAACCTGTTCGGCTTTTCTGAACTTATCGGATCGTCGCCGGTCACGGTAAACAGCTTTGCTTTCGTGAATATCACAGGCGCGCCTAGCCCTTTCTCGACCTGGGATGGTGTTTCGGATCTGGCACCGTTCGCGAGCAACCTGCTGCTGAACACCATTTTCGCTCCGTCCGTGCAAACCGATGGTGGCGAACTGGTCTTCGACGCGGGTGCTGCGACACCCGCGACCTTTTCTGCCGCGATCATGTCGTCGGCTGTACCGGAACCAGCCACATGGGCGTTCATGATTTTTGGTTTCGGCGCCGTTGGCAGGGCTCTGCGATCCAATCGGCGGCGTCAGCGCAAGGCAAAGGTTACCGTCAGTTACGCCTAGAGCCTGGCGGGTCGTCTGCACACTGGAAGGAATGGATCGGAAAAGCGCTAGGGCGCCGGCTCCAGACTGATTTTCCGACTGGCGTCATTGGCCGTCTGCACCGCTTCGAGCAGCGTGTCGAGACGGGTGCGATCCAGCACATGTCCGTTCACAAACACCATTTCGATGGCGCGGGTGGCCTGGATATTGTCCAGCGGATTTTCGCGCAGCAGGACGAGATTGGCCGCATAGCCTTCGCGGATCTGGCCGCCTTGCCATTGCATCCATTGGGCCGGGACGGTTGTCGCGGAGGCAAGTACCTGCGCGGGCGTCATGCCAGCCTGCTGCATCGCGCTGAATTCCTCGTGCAAGGAAAAGCCGGGAACCATCACCGGGACATTGGCATCCGTGCCCGCAAGAAGGGGCACGCCGGCTTGCACAAAGGCGGCGAACAATATCTGCTGCGCTTCGACATAGGCCGACCAATAGGCCTTCTGCCGGTCTTCCCAGCCTGCCGTCTTGCTTTCGTCGGCCAGCCGGTACCGGTTGGTTTCACGCAGCCAACCCATGGCTTGTCCCTCGGTAATCCCCGGATTGACATATTCCAGCGCGACGGCGTCCAGAGACGGCCCGAGATCGGTCTGTTGCGGGGCAAAGCTCTGGATGATGGCGAGGGTCGATGTGACATATATGCCCTGTTCCAGCGTCCGCCGCGCCACCGCTGGGCTTCTGTCTTTCACAAAGGCCAAGAAAGCATCCGCATTTTTGCGGGTATAGCCGCCAAATTCGCGATCGAGCGCTTTGACAAATTCCTCGAAATGCGCGACTTCCGACTGACTGGACGCCCAAAGATCATCCAATGTGGCAGCCATCGGCACATGCCCGACCAGCGGGATGCCCTGTTTGGTGCTTTCGGCGCTGGCCGCCTGATAAGCCGGCAAGCTTAAATAGCTGCTGGCTTTGACCGCATCAAAACCCTCGGATCGCAACGCGGCAATGCTGTCCTCGACATCTTCCGGCTGGCGCACGACATTGCGCTCTGAGGTGATGCACTGCCACAGGCCTTCGAACCAGCCATAGCTCGCAAGCTGGGCCGCGACGATATAGAGATCGGGTCCGAGACGCCCCTGTTCAATGTCCGCTTTCCACTCGCGATGCAGATCAATGCCGTGCATTTCCCGCACCTGAGTCACGCCATTGGCAATATAGAGCAGCAGGTCGTTTTCGCTGCGCCAGAGATGCACATGTGAATCGGTAAAGCCTGGGACGAGATACTGGCCGCGGCCATCGATGATTTTGGCCGTTTCAGGCAGCGCCGCGTCCGCCCCGACAAAGCTGATCGCGCCATCGGTGATGCCGACCGTCTGCTGTTCCAGGAACGCGTCCGCGTCCGGAGACAGTATATGGACATTGGTGATGAAGACGGGCTCGGTCTCCGGCTGGGAGGCGAGCCCCTCGGCGATCACAGTATTGCCGCCGAACATGTCGACAACCGCCCGTTTGACAAAGACATAGGTGCCAATACCGCTCAACAGGGTCAGGACGAGCGCCGCCCCGATAATCCGCTTCAACCACTTGCCCCGCATACATTGTCCTTCCCGTTTCCGTGCCGCCCAGCCGGCCCATATTTTGCCAGCTAGACACTGTCTAGTTGGGCGCTTTATGAAAACATCCTAGACACTGTCAAGTTAAAAGCTAAACTGAGCGGATGGACACCCGCGGCGGCAGATTGTGACACAGACCGGTCTTCAGCATGAAGGGCTGGCTGCGACCTTGCTGGAGGCGGCTGAGGTTGAGCTGTCGAAAAACGGCATCGAAAAGATTTCTCTGCGGGCGGTTGCCAAGCGCGCGGGGGTTAGCCATGGCGCGCCAGCGCATCATTTTGGCGACGCCAAGGGGCTTTTGACCGCGCTGGCCGCCAAGGGCTATGCGCGTCTTTTGGATTATCAGACCAGCCGCGAAAACCAGGCGCCACGCGAGCCGGTCGCGCAAATTGTCGCGTCCGGTCTGGGCTATATCGCCTTTGCTGCGGAATTTCCGGAGCTGTTTCGGCTGATGTTCACCTCCGCGGTTCCCGATCGATCCGACCCCCAATTTTCCGCCATTGCCCTGGCGGTGTTCGAACGCCTGGTCGCAAACACCGAATCCCTGAACGGGCGCAACCCCTATGCGGACCGGGAAAGCATGAAAGATCTGATGGCCTCCTGGGCGGTCGTCCACGGCATGGCCGAACTGGTCATATCCGGCCGCGCGGAACGCACATTGGGGCTCAGCGAAATGACTCAGCAGCATTATGAGGAAACGCTGGCGTCGATCCTGTCCCGGGTCAATCGCACCGGAGACTGATTCATGCCGTTGTCGGTTAGTGGGTGACGGACGGCCATAAATATGCTGTCACGGTAGTCCCATCTTCCGCACCCCTCCTCAAATGCCCATCTCAAATGATTGTGACCTGATGTACCCCAGCCCCGACAGACGAGAACGCCGCGCCGATTTTATCGTCCATGCCATCGGATTGGTGTTTATCCTGCTGGCAGGCGTCGCCCTGTTCATTCAGGCTGTCGGTCACAGCGCGGCGGTGATCGCGGCGATTGGCACCTATGTGATCGGCGTCGCCTTTTCGCACATCATTTCGATGTTCTACCATTTGTCGCCTTTTCATGGCCGGCGGCTGGCTTTGCGGCGGATCGACCATGCGGCCATCTATCTCACCATCGCCGGTACGTTCACACCGCTGTTCGTCCTGGCCGATACGGAATTTAGCCTCTTCCTGCTGATGATCGTCTGGGCGCTGGCAATCCCCGCCATGCTGTACAAGATATTCGGCAAAAATCTCGACTCGCGCTGGTCGTTGGCCTCCTATCTGGGGCTGGGATGGATGGGCATTATCGGCGTGCCCGAGATGATGGAACAGCTGCCCGGATTGTCACTATGGGCGATGCTGGCGGGCGGTGTCTTCTATTCCCTCGGCACGATTTTCTACGCCCGCAAGACACAGGCCTATCGATACTCCATCTGGCATAGTTTCGTGATGCTGGGCGGGGCGAGTTTCTTTGTCGCGATTTGGGTGGCATTGGTGGGGAGCTAAGCGACGTAATCTTCACACATCGTCATGCTGAACTTGTTTCAGCATCTCCCAATTATCGCACTTATCTCTGGAGATCCTGAAACGAGTTCAGGATGACGAAAAAAGGAGAGTGACAGCAAAATCACGCGGCAGGAGCTCTACAAGGCGCTGGGGCCGAACGGCAATATGACGCTGGAGACATTGCTCAATGTGCTGCGGGCCATGGGTGTGCGATTGTCGGTTCGTGGGTGAATGGAGATTTACCCGCTATTTTTACATCGCAATGTCCGCTGTGGGCGCAAAAGCGGACAGTGGCCATATGTATCCAAAATGAATGCTGCTTTCAGCTTAAGTCAATTGAAGCAGGGGCAACAATCTCACTGAAAAATCAGGGAGGTATGATATGAAATTATTTGTTCGCACTTTGGCTTCAATAGCGGTTTTGTCGATTTCAGGATTATCTCTTTCTCAAGCTGAGTCGCAGACTAAGCAAGAATATGCCGGTGAAATGTCCGTAGAACGATTTCAGCAAGAGGGTTATTCCCGTCGCTACCGGCTTTATACGCCTTCGACCATTGAAAGATTTAAAGGGCCGCGTCCCCTGGTTATGGTAATTCACGGCGGAGCCAGCACGGACCGTGGAATGATTAAACTGGATAAAGGCCGCTGGAACGAGCTTGCTGAACAGCATGGTTTCTATGTAGTATATCCAAACGCGGTCGATAAACTATGGGACTTCGGCGAAGGCTTAACGTCTGAGGCCTTAGACGAGCGTGTTGATGATCTTGCGTATTTTGGCAAAGTCATCGACAAGGTCTCAACCCAAAAGCGTGTCGATCCACAGAGGGTATTTGCAACTGGCATTTCCAGAGGAGGGCAAGCATCCTATTTCTTGGCCTGTAATATGTCTGACCGAATTCGGGCCATTGCTCCGGTGGCGATGTCACTGCCAGCTTTTATGGCAGACGAATGTCGATCGGAATTTGTCGATGAAGCACCATCTGGAAAGAAGGTAGGTTTAGCAGTCATGAATGGGGCAGCCGACCCTCAAGTGCCATATGAAGGCGGTTGGATTAAAGTATTTCGTAAAAAACGTGACATTGTTATGGCAACCGAACAGACCGTAACATTCTGGCGCAGGCTAAACGGATGTAGAGGCGCAATCGTTGAACAGTCTACTATCGACAAGCCAGGTGATAAAACATCAGTAGTGGTTACGAATTGGTCGCAACGGTGCGAGGACGCACCAGTTAAGTTATATAAGATAAACAACGGAGGGCATACTTGGCCTTCTGGTGTTCAATATCTTAGTCCCCGGATTGTGGGAGAAACATCTACAGATATTAGCGCTGCCGATGAAGCTTGGGCGTTTTTTTCGCAATTTTGATCTAGTTTCTAATGTCCGCTTTCGGGATTATAGCAGCCACTGCGCCAATGTCTGATTTGGGCGCAAAAGCGGACGTCAGCGATCAGCCTTTTCGCCAGAATCATAATATGAGTGCGGACCGTTTCGCCCATCGGCCTGAACCATCTCAATGTTGAAATTGTCCGGCGTCGCATATGCCGTAAACGTATAGACTGTTGGCTTGTTCTTATAGATGTAACGGGTTGGCTTGAAGATAGGCTCATACCCTTTAATGGCAGCTTGATCGACGGCAGCCTGAATGTCCTCGTAAAGAAAGCCAAGGTGGTCAATTCCTAACCGAATGGCACCCGCGCGTTTAGCAGGTCCAACCTTCCCACGATCATAGCCAAAGGCTTCAGGCTCTGACAGAGTGATCAATGCGTCTGCCACTTTCAGTTTCGTTCCGGCTTCTGTTTTCTCAATTGTTCTGCCGGCAAAAACATTTTTGAAGAAATTCTCGGTCGCCTCGGCATCGGAGGTAAGAAATTGGACATGATCGATTGCAAAATCGGACTCCGCAAATTCACGGTCTTTGCGCTCAACGACAACAAGCTCCGCCCCGTCAAGACCATAGATGCTGAATGCGCGCGCTTCGGGTTCCATCGGCAATTTTATGACATTTTCAGAAATCTTGGCGCCAGCCGCAGTCAGTTCCCGCCGGGCGTCCTCGAGCGAAGGCGTGGCAAATGCCAACCACTTTACACCATAATAAGGGTGGATTTTTGCAGTATCGGGTCGAATTAGCGTTGCATCCAACCAACGCGCGTTTCGCTCGGGCGGCAAATCCTCGTAAGGACCGATCCGGGTGATCGTGATGGTTGGGTCCTGCCACTTGACCGAGAGGAACCGGACAAGGTTGAAACGCTCTCCAGGGTGTGCCATCTCGCGCGCGCCAAACTTCTGCTCGAAGAAAGCCACGGCTTCCGCTTCATTCTCAACGATGAAATGAATATCATCGAGGTGGATCGGTGATATTTTTGGTGTTTCTTTCGCTGGTTCGCAAGCTGAGACCAGCATCGCCAAACACAATAGGAGGTTAGCTTTTAACCACATGATCACATCACCCAAGTTTAGGATCGCAAGCAATATCCTATGCCAGCAATGGAGATTTTTCCGGTACCAGTAACATTGACAATTGAAATCAATCAATGATTAACGAGACAATTGATTGTCAACAAAGCTATTGCTTGAGAATATGTCCGCTTTCGGGATATTGCGGACATCGTCCTCAGGCTTGATCACCAACACGGATTGG
This sequence comes from Parasphingorhabdus sp. W113, assembly GCF_055693205.1. Lineage (NCBI taxonomy): Bacteria > Pseudomonadati > Pseudomonadota > Alphaproteobacteria > Sphingomonadales > Sphingorhabdaceae > Parasphingorhabdus > Parasphingorhabdus sp. W113. The sequence goes on from NZ_CM146328.1 coordinate 714,365, forward strand.
CCTGCTTGCATAGGGTCAATTCCTGGGTCCCGAACCCTCGCACCACCCTTGACCCAACTGTTGACCTTCTGGCGAATCCCCGCTAAGGCCCGCGCTTCTGATTGTCCGGAGAGCAAACCGGTCACTTGGAACACTGACATAGGCAAAACACTTTTTGGCAGATTTCTGCCGATGAGAGTAACCCTAGTTTATCTAGCCAAATAAGGTGAAGACTTTATGCCAACGATTAATCAGCTCGTCCGTAAAGGGCGGGTGCCACAGAAGACGAAGTCCAAAGTGCCGGCCATGGAAGCCAACCCGCAGAAACGCGGCGTTTGTACCCGGGTCTACACAACGACTCCCAAGAAACCAAACTCCGCTCTGCGTAAGGTTGCCAAGGTTCGCCTGACCAACCAGCGTGAGGTCATCAGCTATATTCCGGGTGAAGGGCATAACCTTCAGGAGCATAGCGTTGTTCTCATTCGCGGCGGCCGTGTGCGCGACCTTCCCGGTGTGCGTTACCATGTGCTGCGCGGCGTTCTTGATACGCAAGGCGTGAAGGACCGGAAGCAATCCCGTTCCAAATACGGTGCCAAGCGTCCCAAATAGTGGAGTGTATTCCCGCGTAGGCGGGGATCTTTTATAGGTTAATCAGCAATCTCCACAAGGTTCCCGCCTTCGCGGGAATACGGAGTTGAGAATTTACGGAGTCAAAAAATATGGCACGTCGTCGTCGTCCCGAGAAACGGGTAATCCTTCCTGATCCAAAATTCAAAGATCAGGTTCTTTCGAAATTCATGAACAACCTCATGGTTGATGGCAAGAAGTCCACCGCCGAGAAAATTGTTTATGGTGCATTTGACAGTGTGGAAGCCAAAGCGAAAAAAGATCCGCTGCAGCTGTTCCACGATGCGCTCAACAATGTGAAGCCTGGCATCGAAGTCCGCTCCCGCCGTGTTGGTGGTGCGACCTATCAGGTTCCTGTCGAAGTGCGCCCCGAGCGTGCACAGGCGCTGGCCATTCGCTGGGTCATCTCTGCTGCGCGTGCGCGGAGCGAAACCACCATGGCAGCCCGTCTGTCCGGTGAAATTCTCGACGCTTCCAACAATCGCGGCAACGCGGTGAAGAAGCGCGAAGACGCGCACAAGATGGCCGAAGCAAACCGGGCATTTGCGCATTACCGCTGGTAGTCTTATATAAAAACGCCGGGGTCGGACATGTTTCGAGACCCCGGCGCTTTTCATACGGTTGTATTTGTAACTAATCAGGGCTGGTCAAGACTGGCCCGTTTCACTATAGGGCGGCGCATATTGGGTCCCCCAAAATTTTGGTCCTTAATTCTGGAGTAAAGACTATGGCACGCAGCCATCCACTCGAACGTTACCGCAATATCGGTATTATGGCGCATATTGACGCCGGTAAGACGACGACCACGGAACGTATCCTGTATTATACAGGCAAGTCCTACAAGATCGGCGAAGTGCATGATGGCGCGGCGACGATGGACTGGATGGAGCAAGAGCAAGAGCGCGGTATTACCATTACCTCGGCTGCGACCACCTGTTTCTGGAACGCGGAAGACCGCAAGGGCCCAGAGCACCGGATCAACATCATTGATACACCAGGCCATGTTGACTTCACCATTGAAGTTGAACGTTCGCTGCGTGTGCTCGATGGCGCGGTTGCCTGTTTCGACGGCGTTGCCGGCGTGGAACCACAGTCTGAAACGGTTTGGCGTCAGGCTGACAAATATAAAGTGCCGCGGATGTGCTTCATCAACAAACTTGACCGGACCGGTGCCAACTTCAAATTCTGCGTGGATTCGATTGTCGAGCGTCTCGGTGCGACCCCCGCTGTTCTGTATCTGCCAATCGGTATCGAAGCCAGCCTGGTTGGCCTGGTTGACCTCGTCAATCAGCGCTCGATTACCTGGAAGAACGAAGATCTCGGCGCGGAATACTCCTACGGTGAAATCCCCGAGGACATGGCCGACGAAGCCGCTGAATATCGCGAAAAGCTGATCGAACTTGCTGTGGAGCAGGACGATGACGTGATGGAACAATATCTCGAAGGCAATGAGCCGGATGCCGCGACCCTCAAGGCGCTGATCCGCAAGGGCACGTTGAACCAGAGCTTCGTTCCCGTGCTTTGTGGTTCCGCGTTCAAGAACAAGGGCGTGCAGCCTTTGCTCGACGCGGTTGTCGACTATATGCCAAGCCCGCTCGACGTGGATGCCATTAAGGGTGTCGCGATGGACGGCGAAACCGAAGACTCGCGTCCTTCCAGCGATGACGAGCCATTTTCGGCCCTGGCCTTCAAGGTCATGAACGATCCGTTCGTGGGCACCCTGACTTTCTGCCGCATCTATTCCGGCAAGCTGGAAAAGGGCACGCTGCTGAACTCGGTCAAGGACAAGAAAGAAAAAGTCGGCCGTATTCTGGAAATGCACTCCAATGACCGGAAGGACATTGACGAGGCCTTTGCTGGCGACATTGTTGCACTGGCGGGCATGAAGACCACGACCACTGGCGATACGCTGTGTGATGCGGACCACCCGATCATTCTCGAGCGGATGGAATTTCCGGATCCGGTTATCGAGCTTTCGGTGGAGCCGAAAACGAAGGCTGACCAAGAGAAAATGGGCGTTGCGCTCAATCGTCTCGCGGCAGAAGATCCATCGTTCCGGGTGACTACCGACCATGAATCGGGTCAGACGATCATCAAGGGGATGGGCGAGCTTCACCTCGACATTCTCGTCGATCGCATGAAGCGTGAGTTCAAGGTGGAAGCCAATGTCGGTGCGCCGCAGGTGGCTTATCGTGAATCGCTCGGCAAGCCGGTCGATGTCGACTATACCCATAAGAAGCAGTCCGGTGGTTCCGGTCAGTTCGCACGGATCAAGTTCGAAGTCACTCCGGGTGAGCGCGGTGCAGGCATCACCTTTGAAGACGAAATCAAGGGCGGTAACATTCCCAAGGAATATATTCCGTCGGTCGAAAAAGGTATGCGCGAAACGGCTGAAACCGGCTCGTTGATCGGCTTCCCGATCATCGATTTCCACATTCGTGTCTATGATGGCGCCTATCATGACGTCGACTCCTCGGCGCTGGCCTTTGAAATTGCAGCCCGTGCAGCGATGCGCGAAGCCGCTCAAAAGTCAGGCATCAAGTTGCTCGAGCCGATTATGAAGGTCGAAGTGATCACGCCGGAAGACTATCTTGGTGACGTGATTGGCGATCTCAACAGTCGCCGTGGTCAGATCCAGGGCACCGATACCCGCGGTATTGCGCAGGCGGTCGATGCAATGGTGCCATTGGCAAACATGTTCGGTTACGTGAACGAGCTGCGGTCCTTCACCCAGGGGCGGGCACAATATTCGATGCAATTCTCGCATTATGAAGAAGTGCCGCGCAACGTTGCTGACGAGCTGAAGGAGAAAATGGCCTAAGGCCACTTCTCGCAAGAGTTATAGCGCTTACTTTTTCACCCGGCCGGTTCAAAAAATCGATCAGAGTTAAAAGGGTATTGACAGATTTGGATAGTCTCGCCAAAGCGCGGCACGGACTATCAAGACGATAGAAATTAGAGGTAATATAAAATGGCAAAAGCAAAGTTTGAACGCAATAAGCCGCATTGCAATATCGGCACCATTGGTCACGTCGACCACGGTAAAACCACGTTGACCGCAGCAATCACGAAAGTGCTGGCTGAATCGACCGGCGGTGAAGCCGTAGACTTCGCGAACATCGACAAAGCGCCAGAAGAGCGCGAGCGCGGCATCACCATTTCAACGGCTCACGTTGAATATGAAACCGAAGCGCGTCACTATGCGCACGTCGATTGCCCAGGCCATGCCGACTATGTGAAAAACATGATCACCGGTGCTGCTCAGATGGACGGCGCGATCCTGGTTGTGAACGCAGCCGACGGTCCGATGCCACAGACCCGCGAGCACATCTTGCTTGCTCGTCAGGTTGGCGTTCCTGCTCTCGTTGTTTTCATGAACAAGGTCGACCAGGTTGATGACGAAGAGCTGCTTGAGCTCGTCGAAATGGAAGTTCGCGAATTGCTGTCTTCCTACGACTTCCCAGGCGACGATATTCCAATCATCTCCGGTTCTGCTCTCGCAGCGCTCGAAGGCCGTGACGACAATATCGGCAAGGAAAAGATTCTCGAACTGATGAAGGCTGTTGATGAAGCCATTCCTCAGCCAGAGCGTCCAGTGGATCAGGCATTCCTGATGCCGATCGAAGACGTGTTCTCGATTTCCGGTCGTGGTACGGTTGTTACCGGCCGTGTTGAAACCGGTGTTGTGAATGTTGGCGACGAAGTTGAAATCGTTGGTATCAAGGACACTTCGAAAACGACGGTTACCGGCGTTGAAATGTTCCGGAAGTTGCTCGACAGTGGTGAAGCTGGCGACAATATCGGTGCATTGATCCGTGGCGTTGCTCGCGAGGAAGTTGAGCGCGGTCAGGTTCTTTGTAAGCCTGGCTCGATCACGCCGCACACCGAGTTCAGTGCAGAAGTTTACGTGTTGTCGAAAGACGAAGGTGGTCGTCACACACCATTTTTCGCAAACTATCGTCCACAATTCTACTTCCGTACCACGGACGTAACCGGTGAAGTCATCCTGCCAGAAGGCACCGAGATGGTTATGCCTGGCGACAATGTCACGATCAACGTCAAGCTGATTGCGCCAATCGCCATGGACTCCGGCCTTCGCTTCGCTATTCGCGAAGGTGGTCGCACCGTCGGTTCTGGGGTTGTCAGCACCGTAACAAAGTAATATAGGACTGCATCGCCGCCCGGGTCACTGATTCGGGCGGCCAGTTTTTCGCCGCTCCGGCTTCTTCTTTGAAAGAAAAAATCGGGGCGGTTTATTTTTGGCTCTTTGACATTGGTATAGGTTCTTATGGAAACGCAGAATATTCGCATACGCTTGAAGGCATTCGATCATCGGGTTCTTGATCAGGCAACCGGCGATATCGCTGATACCGCTCGCCGTACTGGCGCGCTGATCCGTGGACCGATCCCAATGCCGACGCGCATCGAAAAATTTACCGTAAACCGGGGGCCGCACGTGGACAAAAAGTCTCGCGAGCAGTTTGAAGTCCGGACTTACAAGCGGTTGCTCGACATCGTGCAACCAACACCGCAAACCGTCGATGCTTTGATGAAGCTCGACCTGGCTGCCGGTGTAAATGTAGAGATTAAGCTGGCTTAAGGCGAGTTTAGGCGCTGTCTCTTTGGGGCAGTGGTGACATGGGAAACCGCCAGCATATTGCTGGGTCATGTGTCCCCCGTCTAGTTTGGTTGGTCTCCGGATCATTCAAACGGTTTAGCCCGGACGGGGCGATATTCTGAAAAAATTGGGCTGAGTAGTTATTGGCACGCCCGCTAGCAATGACGCGACCGGGCCTCTGTAAGGAGAAATGATCGTGCGTACTGGCGTGATCGCGAAGAAAATGGGGATGACCCGCTTGTTCCAGGAAGATGGTCGGCATGTGCCGGTAACCGTTCTTTCGCTGGAAGAATGTCAGGTTGTTGGAGCCCGCAAGCAAGATCCGGATGGCTATTTTGCTGTTCAGCTTGGTGCCGGCGCCCGTAAAGCGAAAAATGTAAACAAACCGCAGCGGGAAGCTTTTGCCAAGGCAGAAGTCGAACCAAAGGCGCGGGTAGCCGAATTCCGGGTTGAGAGCGAAGAAGGCTTGCTCCCCGTCGGTGCTACCATCACCGCAGACCACTTCATTGCCGGCCAGATGGTCGATATCCAGGGCGTGACCCAGGGTAAGGGCTTTGCTGGTGCGATGAAGCGTTGGGGATTTGGCGGCTTGCGCGCAACCCATGGTGTTTCTCTCTCTCACCGTTCACACGGTTCGACGGGTCAGAACCAGGATCCGGGTAAAGTTTTCAAGGGCAAGAAGATGGCGGGTCATATGGGCGCCAGAAACCGGACCCAACAGAATCTTGAAGTCGTTCGCACGGATGCTGCGCGCGGCTTGATCTTTGTTCGTGGCAGTGTGCCAGGATCCAAGGGCGGCTGGCTTCTCGTCAAAGACGCGGTAAAAGTTGCGCTTCCCGAAGGTGTCCCATTCCCCGGTGCGATGCGCCGCAATGCGGATGAAACAGCAACCGAAGACGCGCCAGCGGGTATGATTGAGGCGGATGCGGCGATCGAACGTCCGGTTGGTCCAAGCGATGCTGAAATCGCCGCCGCGGCTGCCGAAAAACCGGCCGAAGAGAAATCTGATACCAAAGATGATGCAGGGAAGGAGGGCTAAGCCATGAAAATGAAAGTGAAAACCCTCGACGCTAAAGCGAAAGGCGACATCGAATTGAACGATGACGTGTTTGGTCTGGAAGCGCGCGCAGACATCTTGCACCGTGTCGTCAACTGGCAACGCGAAAACGCCCGCGGCACAGCCCGTGCGGTTCGTGAACGCGGTGATGTCAATCGTACTGGCAAGAAGTTCGGCAACCAAAAGGGCGGTGGTACTGCTCGTCACGGTTCGCGCCGGGCTCCGATTTTTGTTGGTGGTGGTAAAGCCCACGGACCACGCAAGCGTGATTTCAATCCTTCGCTGAACAAGAAAGTTCGCGCACTGGGCCTGAAAATGGCTTTGTCGGACAAGGCGAAGAGCGACAATCTGATCGTGCTTGAAAATATTGACCTGAAGGAAGCAAAAACCAAGGCGCTGCTCGCGAATATTGCGAAGCTCGGTTTTGGTAAGTCCGCTCTGGTCATGGACGGTGATGCCGTGAACGATGCTTTTTCCAAGGCTTCTTCAAACATCCCGCGTCTGAACGTGATGCCAGCTGCTGGTGCCAATGTTTATGACATCTTGAACCACGAGACTCTGGTGCTGACCCGCGCTGCAGTCGAAAAGCTGGAGGCGCGCTTCAATGGCTAAAAAAGAAGCAGTAGACATTCGTCACTATGACGTAATTGTCGGCCCGCACATTACCGAGAAGTCAACCTTGCTCAGCGAGAATAACGCGGTGGTTTTCAAAGTTGCGAACACCGCAACCAAGCCACAGATCAAGGCGGCTATCGAAGCGCTTTTTGATGTCAAAGTCAAAGGCGTCAACACGATGGTGCAAAAGGGCAAGACCAAGAAGTGGAAGGGTCGTCCCTACACTCGCAACGATGTTAAGAAAGCTGTCGTGACTTTGGCTGAAGGCCAGACCATCGACATCACCACGGGAATTTAAGATGGCTTTAAAATCCTATAAACCAACAAGCCCCGCACGGCGTGGTCTTATCCTGGTCGACAAGAGCGGCCTGTGGAAAGGCAAGCCGGTCAAGAAGCTGGTCGAAGGCAAGCGCAAGACCGGTGGTCGGAACAACAAGGGCCATGTGACTTCGCGCGGGATTGCTGGCGGTCACAAGCAGAAATACCGTCTGGTCGATTTCAAGCGGCGGAAATTTGATGTTGCCGGAACCGTTGAGCGGATCGAATATGATCCCAACCGGACCGCTTTTATCGCCTTGATCAAATATGATGACGGCGAGTTGGCCTATATCCTGGCGCCGCAGCGTGTTGCTGTTGGTGACACGGTTATTGCTGGCGAAAAAGTTGATGTGAAGCCGGGCAATGCGATGAAATTGTCGCAGATGCCAATTGGTACGATCATCCACAATGTTGAAATGAAGCCAGGCAAAGGCGGTCAGATCGCTCGCTCTGCCGGGACTTATGTTCAAATCGTCGGTCGCGACCGCGGGATGGTCATTGTTCGTCTGAACTCAGGCGAGCAGCGTTACATTCGCAGCGATTGCATGGGCACTGTTGGTGCGGTTTCCAACCCGGACAACAGCAACCAGAATTTCGGTAAAGCCGGTCGTACCCGCTGGAAAGGCCGCCGGCCTTTGACCCGTGGTGTTGCAAAGAACCCAGTCGATCACCCGCATGGTGGTGGTGAAGGTCGGACCTCCGGTGGTCGTCATCCTGTGACGCCATGGGGCAAGCCAACCAAGGGCGCCCGGACTCGTAAGAATAAACAGACGGACAAGATGATCATCCGGTCGCGTCACGCTAAGAAGAAGAGGTAAGCATGGCTCGTTCCATCAAAAAAGGTCCATTTGTTGACCTCCACCTGCTGAAAAAAGCGCAGGACGCACAGGAAGCTGGCAAGCGCACCCCGATCAAGACCTGGTCGCGGCGTTCCACCGTATTGCCTGATTTCGTCGGTCTGACTTTCAGTGTTTATAACGGCCAGAAGTTCATCCCGGTTTCGGTGAATGAAGACATGGTCGGTCACAAGCTTGGAGAGTTCGCGCCGACGCGCAACTATTATGGCCATGGCGCTGACAAAAAGGGCAAGAAATAATGGGTAAGGCATCATCACCGCGCCGCGTTGGCGACAATGAAGCTTTGGCTGTTGGCAATTCCATTCGTGGTTCTGCCCAGAAGCTGAACCTTGTTGCACAGCTGATCCGTGGCAAGAAAGCAGAAGACGCTTTGAACATCCTGTCCTTCTCGAAGAAGAGCATGGCCAAGGATATGAGCAAGGTTCTCGCTTCCGCGATCGCCAATGCAGAAAACAACCACAATCTGGATGTTGATGCGTTGATCGTTCAGGAAGCCAGTGTCGGCAAGAGCCTGACTATGAAGCGTTGGAAAGCCCGCGCACGTGGTCGTTCCGCCAAGATCATCAAGCCATTTAGCCGCGTCCGCATCGTCGTTCGCGAGACGCAAGAAGAAGAGGCGTAAACCATGGGTCAAAAGAGTAATCCTATCGGGCTTCGCCTGCAGATTAACCGGACTTGGGACAGCCGCTGGTATGCGGAAGGTTCCAACTATGGCGATCTCTTGATGGAAGACATCAAGATGCGCAAATTCATCCTTGAAACCGTTCCTCAGGCTGCGATTTCGAAGGTTGTGATTGAGCGCCCTGCCAAGACCTGCCGGGTTTCGATCTATGCGGCGCGTCCTGGCGTGATCATCGGCAAGAAAGGCGCGGATATCGAAAAACTGCGCCGCAAGCTGAGCGACATGTCGTCCAGCGACGTGTCGTTGAACATCGTCGAGATCCGCAAGCCGGAAGTTGATGCACAGCTGGTAGCGCAGGGCATTGGTGATCAGCTGATCCGCCGTGTGGCTTTCCGTCGTGCCATGAAGCGCGCGGTGCAATCCGCTCTGCGTCTCGGTGCTGAAGGAATTAAGATTGTTTGTGGTGGCCGTCTCGGCGGAGCAGAAATTGCCCGCGTGGAATGGTATCGCGAAGGCCGGGTGCCGCTTCATACGCTGCGCGCCAATATCGATTATGCTGAACATGAAGCGCTGACCGCTTACGGCATTATCGGCATCAAGGTCTGGATTTTCAAAGGCGAGATATTGGGTCATGATCCAATGGCTCAAGACCGGTTGATGGTGGAAGCGCAAACTTCCGGCGTCCGCCCCTCACGCTGAACATTAGGGAATAGGTAAAGCATCATGCTGCAACCAAAGAAGACAAAATTCCGGAAGGCTCACAAGGGCCGGATCAAGGGCAACGCACCGGGCGGCACGACGCTGAACTTCGGCTCCTATGGCTTGAAGGCCATGGAACCCGAGCGGATCACTGCACGTCAGATCGAAGCGGCCCGCCGCGCGATCACGCGCCACATCAAGCGGCAGGGCCGTTTGTGGATCCGTGTGTTCCCGGATGTACCGGTATCGAAAAAACCTGCCGAAGTGCGTCAGGGTAAAGGTAAAGGCTCCGTTGAATATTGGGCTGCCCGGGTGAAACCTGGCCGGATCATGTTCGAACTGGACGGTGTTCCGGGCCCCATTGCAGCGGTTGCTTTCGAGCGCGCGGCGATGAAGCTGCCGATCAAAACAAAAGTTGTGGCGCGCCTCGGCGATACGTCGCACCTGGAGGGTTAAGGACATGAGCAAGACAGAAGATTTGCGGGCCAAAACCGACGACCAGCTGGAAGCCGATCTGGGCGAGCTGAAGCGCGAGGCATTTAACCTGCGCTTTCAGGCTGCAACCAACCAGCTCGAAAAGCCAAGCCGGATGCGGGAAGTTCGCCGCACGATTGCGACAATCAAAACACTGCAGAACGAGCGCGCGAAAGCCGCTGTCGCAGAAAAGGCGTAAGGAACCGATATGCCAAAACGTATTCTCACCGGCACGGTAGTGTCAGACAAAGGCGACAAGACTGTTGTCGTCAACGTCGAACGCAAAGTGAAGCACCCGCTTTACGGCAAGATCATGCGGCGCTCCAAGCGGTACCACGCCCATGACGAAAAGAACGAAATCAGCACCGGTGAAACCGTGCGGATTGAAGAAACAAAGCCGATTTCCAAGTTGAAAACCTGGAAAGTGCTGGAACGGGTCGGCGCAGCAGCTGCACCGGCCACGCCAAAGGTTGCTGAAATTACAGCCGATGACGAAGGCGAAGTAAAAGCCGAAAGCTGACGGCCGGCCGTCATCCCAGCGAAAGCTGGGATCTCCTGATGGAGAGCACCAAAAGTTAAGTAGATCCCAGCTTTCGCTGGGATGACGAGTTTAAGAACTTCCGGGATTTACCGGAACAGAAAGAAGGAATTGGATCCATGATCCAGATGCAATCGAACCTGGAGGTCGCTGACAATAGCGGTGCCAAACGCGTGCAGTGCATCAAAGTGCTGGGCGGTTCAAAACGCCGCTTTGCCGGTGTTGGCGACATTATCGTCGTATCGGTCAAGGAAGCAGCGCCGCGCGGCAAGGTCAAGAAGGGCGACGTTCACCGTGCTGTGATCGTTCGTACCCGCAAGGATATCCGCCGCAAGGATGGTTCGGTTATCCGTTTCGACAGCAACGCAGCAGTGCTGGTCAACAATGCTAAGGAGCCCATCGGTACGCGTATCTTTGGCCCTGTGGTTCGCGAATTGCGCGCCAAGAAGCATATGAAAATCATCAGCCTTGCGCCGGAGGTATTGTAATCATGGCCAATGCAAAGATCAAAAAAGGTGACACGGTTGTTGTTCTGTCCGGCAAGGACAAAGGCAAATCCGGTGAAGTGACCAAAGTGATGCCAAAGGACGGCAAATTGTTCGTCGCTGGTGTCAACATCGCTGTCCGTCACCGCAAACCAACCCAGGCCAACCCGCAAGGGGGTCTGGAGCGTTCAGAAGCGCCAATGCATATCAGCAAGGTCGCTCTGGCGGATCCGAAAGATGGCAAACCCACGCGGGTTCGCTTTGAAGAAAAGGACGGAAAAATGGTGCGTGTCGCCGTGAAGTCCGGAGAAAAAGTCGATGGCTGATAAATATACCCCACGCGCTCGCAAGAAATATGACGAGGAAATCGTCAAGGCGATGCAGGAAAAGTTCAACTATTCCAATCCCATGGAAGTGCCTCGGATTACCAAGGTCACGATCAATATGGGTGTTGGCGAAGGCAGCCAGGACAAGAAAAAGGTCGCGACTGCTGCCGCTGAAATGGAATTGATTGCCGGCCAGAAGCCCGTGATCACCAAGGCGAAAACCTCTATCGCAACCTTCAAGTTGCGCGAAGGTATGCCGATCGGCTGCAAGGTTACCCTGCGCCGCGAACGCATGTATGAGTTTCTCGACCGTCTGGTTACTGTGGCGATGCCACGGATCCGAGATTTTCGCGGTCTGAACCCGAAAAGCTTCGACGGTCGCGGCAATTTCGCGATGGGATTGAAAGAGCAGATCATCTTTCCAGAGATCAGCTACGACGCAATCGACACGGTTCGCGGAATGGACATTATCGTGACGACTTCGGCGACCACAGATGACGAAGCGCGTGAGCTTCTGAAACTGTTTGGTTTCCCGTTCCCGCAGGAAGAAGAAGAGCAAGCCGCAGCATAACGGCTGCACCGGATTTTTAAGTTCCCGGCCTGCCGCCGGGACACGCAAGAAAGGAAGAGAACTTAAGTCATGGCGAAACTGAGTTCCATTAATAAAAACGAACGTCGCAAGAAGCTGGTGAAGAAATATGCCGGCCGTTATGCGAAGTTGAAGGCGATGGCCAACGATCAGTCTCTTGACGAGACCGAGCGGTTGATGGCGCGTCTCAAAATGGCGGAAATTCCGCGCAACGGTAATCCAACCCGCGTGCGTAACCGCTGCGAAACCACAGGGCGTCCGCGCGGCTATTACCGCAAGTTCCGTCTCTGCCGTATCGAGCTGCGTGACATGGCCAATAAAGGCCTGATCCCCGGCGTAACGAAATCAAGCTGGTAAAGGGAAGATATTATGGCTTTTACCGATCCCTTGGGTGACATGCTCACCCGTATCCGTAACGGACAGCAAGCCCGCAAAGATAGCGTGGTTAGCCCCGCTTCCAAATTGCGCGGTGCTGTTCTCGAAGTTTTGCAGCGCGAAGGTTATATTCGTGGCTACAGCGAAGAAGAGGTGAACAAGCACCCCGGTCTTCGTATCGAACTGAAATATTTTGAAGGCGAGCCGGCAATCCGCCACGTGGCCCGCGTTTCAAAGCCTGGCCGCCGGATTTACAGTGGTTCGCAAGAACTGCCAAAAGTCCGCAACGGCCTGGGCATCACAATCGTATCCACGCCAAAAGGTGTTCTCTCTGACGCGGAAGCGCGCGAAGCGAATGTCGGCGGCGAAGTACTGGCTGAGGTATTCTAATCATGTCCCGTATCGGAAAAAAAGCAGTAGCTATTCCTGATGGCGTTACCGCCAGCATGGAAGATGGCCTGGTCAAGATCAAGGGTCCAAAGGGCGAGCTTTCGACCCCGATGGTCGATGATCTGGCCTATGAGCTTGGCGACGGCGGCCTGATGGTCAAGCCTGCCAACGAAACCAAACGCGCGCGTGCTTATTGGGGCATGCAGCGCACGCTAGTCCAGAATCTCATCGACGGTGTCACCGAAGGGTTCACCAAGGTTCTGGAAATCACCGGCGTTGGTTATCGCGCAGCGGTCAAGGGCAAAGTCCTGAACCTGCAGCTCGGTTTCAGCCATGATGTGAACTTCGACATTCCCGAAGGCATCACCATCAAGACACCGGATCAGACCACGGTCGAGATTACCGGCATCGACAAGCAACAGGTTGGCCAGGTCGCTGCGGAAATCCGCCGCTGGCGCAAGCCGGAGCCTTATAAGGGCAAGGGTATCAAATATCGCGGGGAATATGTTTTCCGCAAAGAAGGGAAGAAGAAATAAGCCATGGCAAATATTTCTCTATTCAAACGGCGCCAGCAACGCGTTCGCACAAAATTGCGGAAGCGCGGGCTCACAAAGCCTCGTTTGTCCGTTCATCGCACAAGCCGGCATATCTATGCGCAGGTTATCGATGATGCAGAGGGCAAAACCGTGGCCGCCGCATCAACGCTGGACAAGGCCTCCAAGGTCAAGACCGGTGCCGATTCAAAAGCCGCTGCCGACGTGGGCAAGCGGGTCGCTGAAGCTGCCAAAAAGGCGGGTGTTAAAGAAGTAATTTTTGACCGTGGCGGGTTTCTGTATCACGGACGTGTGAAAGCTCTGGCTGACGCAGCACGTGAAGGCGGATTGGAGTTTTAAGATGGCTGACGAAAACAAAACACCAGAAGGTGCAGCACAACCGGGTACAACCGGCGAAGGCAATCAGCCCGAAGCGGCCGTAGCAGCTGACAAAAAAACCGGTGCGCCGGAACGCCAGGGTCGCGGTGGAAACCGTGGTGGCGGCAACAACCGCGGTGGCCGTGACGGCGGTCGCGGACGCGGACGCGGTCGTGGCAACCAGGATCAGGGCGAAGAACTGATCGAGAAGCTGGTCCACATCAACCGGGTTTCCAAGACCGTCAAGGGCGGTAAGCGCTTCGGTTTTGCTGCATTGGTTGTTGTCGGCGACGGCAAGGGCCGCGCTGGTTTCGGTAAAGGCAAGGCCCGCGAAGTGCCTGAGGCGATTACCAAAGCAACAGCCGCTGCGAAAAAGAAAATGGTTCGTGTTCCATTGCGCGAAGGCCGGACCCTGCACCATGATGGCAAAGGCCATTTCGGCGCAGGCAATGTCACCGTGCGATCGGCGCCTCCGGGAACCGGTATTATCGCGGGTGGTCCGATGCGTGCCGTTTTTGAAAGTCTCGGCGTTTCCGACGTTGTGACCAAGTCAAACGGAACGTCCAACCCTTATAACATGATCCGCGCGACATTTGACGCGCTTGGCGATCAGAGCAGCCCGAAGTCGGTTTCTCAGCGTCGCGGCAAGAAAGTTGCGGATTTGCTGGGTCGCGGCGGTGCTTCGGAAGCAGAAGCGCAGGCTGATGCTGCGGCAGTGACGGAGTAATCATCATGGCAAAAGTGAAAATCAAGCAGATCGGTTCGCCGATCCGTCGTCCGGAAGATCAGCGCAAGACGCTGATCGGCCTGGGCCTGAACAAAATGCACCGGGTTTCCGAACTGGAAGACACGCCGGAAGTGCGCGGTATGATCCGCAAGGTGCACCATCTTGTAGAGGTTGTTGAAGGGTAGTCCTTTCAGACAACCGTGCGAATAAAAGCGAAAGCGAGTACACGACATGAAATTAAACGAAATCAAAGATAATGACGGCGCGCGCAAGTTGCGCACCCGTATCGGCCGCGGCATTGGTTCCGGCAAAGGCAAAACTGGCGGACGTGGCCAAAAAGGTCAGAAATCCCGTTCCGGTGTTTCGATCAACGGCTTTGAAGGCGGCCAGATGCCGCTTCACATGCGGTTGCCAAAGCGCGGATTCAACAACCCGTTCGGCACCGACTATGCTGAAGTGAACATCGGCATGATCCAGAAGTTCATCGACAACAAGCGCCTGGCCAACAAAGGCACGCTTGATCAGGCGGCCCTGAAAGCGGCTGGTCTGGTTCGTGGTGGCAAGGACGGCGTTCGTCTGCTCGCCAAAGGCGAAATCAAGGCGAAAATCTCGATCAGCGTGGCTGGTGCTTCTAAAGCGGCTGTGGAAGCAGTCGAAAAAGCCGGTGGCAAGGTCGAGATCGTCAAGGGTGCTGCTGAGCATCGTGCGAAGGGCGAAAAGAAGGCAACCCCTTCGAAACCCGCTAAAGAGAAAAAAGCGGCTAATAAGGCCAAAAAGAAAGACTGATTGCAGTCTATCCCAGCCCTGCTGCGCCGATTGGCATGGCGGGGCTGTCTTCATTTTGCCCATGTCGCGGCAAGTTGATGCCCAAGAGCCTTGTTTTTCAGGCAGCAACATCCGATATGGGATCGATGCAATGACGGGAAGACTTTTTTCTTCCTGAATAGCGGGGCAAGGAATATCTAATGGCATCAAAAGCCGATCAGGTCGCAGCAAATTTGAGCCTGGCAAAATTCGGAGAAGCAACGGAACTGCGCAAGCGGATCTGGTTCACGCTGGGCGCCCTGGTGGTGTTCCGGCTGCTCAGCTTTGTTCCGTTGCCGGGTGTCGACCCTGTCGTTCTGGCTGATCTCTATGATCAGACCCGTGGCGGCGTGCTTGATATTTTCAATACTTTTTCCGGCGGATCGCTGGAACGGATGAGCCTCATCGCGCTCGGCGTCATGCCCTATATTACCGCGTCGATTGTCGTGCAGCTCGCTGCTGCGCTGTCGCCAACACTGGCCGCGATCAAGAAAGACGGGGAAGCTGGTCGCAAGAAACTCAATCAATATACCCGCTATGGTACGGTCGGACTGACCGCCATTCAGGGCTATTTTATCGCGGTGGGTCTCGAGAGCTTCGCGTCCCAATCCGGCCTTCAGGCGGTGGTTGACCCGGGCATGATGTTCCGTGTCGGCGCTGTGATCAGCCTGGTCGGCGGCACACTGTTCCTAATGTGGCTCGGCGAGCAGATTACCAGTCGCGGTATCGGCAACGGCATATCCCTGATTATTATGGCGGGTATTGTTGCGCAGCTTCCGACCTTTGTCGGCAACCTGCTGGAAGGCAGCCGCAGCGGTTCATTCGGAGCCATTCTGGTGGTCGGCCTGATCGCAATGGTTGTCGGTCTGGTCCTGTTCATCAGTTTCATGGAACGTGCACAACGCCGCGTGCTTATTCAATATCCGAAGCGGGCGACCCAGAACGGGGTCATGCAAGCGGACCGGAGCCATTTGCCGCTCAAGGTGAACACCGCGGGTGTTATTCCGCCGATCTTTGCCTCGTCACTGTTGCTGATGCCGCTGACGGTCAGCCAGTTTGCCGGCAACACCAATGCAGGTGAATCGGCCTTTGGTGATTTTATCATTGCGATGAACCAATATCTCGCGCACGGCCAACCACTTTATATGGCGCTTTATGCGGCCGGTATTATCTTCTTCTGTTTCTTTTACACGGCGGTTGTTTTCAATCCCGAAGAAACGGCGGAGAACCTGAAGAAGAACGGCGGCTTCATCCCTGGCATTCGTCCAGGCAAGAACACCTCAGACTATCTGGACTATGTGCTGACCCGTATCACGGTCGTTGGCGCAGCCTATCTGGCCTTCGTCTGTGTGTTGCCGGAATATGTCATGGCCCAGACCAATTTGCCGATCTTCTTCCTGGGCGGAACAAGTCTGCTGATTATCGTCAATGTGACAGTGGATACGGTGACCCAAATTCAAAGCCATCTGCTGGCTCTGCAATATGGTGACCTGCTCAAGAAAGCCAAACTGAAGGGCGGACGCCGTCGTCAGCGCTGATCATCGTCCTGCGGGATAAACAAAGTTATAGGGGACAGTAACTGATGGACATCATCCTGTTAGGACCGCCGGGTGCCGGCAAGGGCACCCAGGCCGGCCGTCTTGAAGACGAGCACGGCATGATCCAATTGTCCACCGGTGATATGCTCCGCGCCGCCGTAAAAGCGGGTACCGAAGTGGGACTGAAGGCCAAGGCTCTGATGGACGCTGGTGAACTGGTCCCTGATGAGGTTGTCTCCGGCATTATTGGTGATCGCCTGGATGAACTGGGTCCTGATCAGGGCGTTATTTTTGACGGCTACCCGCGGACCGCCGCGCAGGCAGTGGCGCTGGACGAGATTCTGGCATCGCGCGGCCGCAAATTGTCTCGGGTTATCGAACTGGTTGTCGACGAAGATGCCCTGGTGGAACGGATTACCGGGCGCTTTACCTGCGGCAAATGCGGCGAAGGCTATCATGACAGTTTCAAGCAACCGGCCAAGCCCGGTATCTGTGATGTCTGTGGCTCAACAGAATTCAAGCGCCGGCCCGATGATACCGAAGAAACCGTTCGCACCCGGATGCAGGAATATCGGGCCAAGACCCAGCCAATTCTGCCCATTTATCAGGAGCGCGACATCGTCAGCAAAGTTGATGGCATGGGCAGCATGGATGCGGTGAGCGAGGCGATTGAAGGCGCGTTGAAGCTGGATTAAGTTGATATTGCCCGGCCATTTCCGTTAGAGCCAATTGAAAGAGCACAAAGCGCCAAGGTGAACCAGCCTGGCGCCTGCAAGGTAACGGGATGGGGATAGCTCAGTGAAATATTTGATTTTGGCAGTGACGCTGGCGTTCGGCATATCATTTGCCGCTCAGGCGGAAGTGACCAACACCAGCGACTTTGGGTTTACGATCCAGCATGAGACGGAAATTGCCGCGCCACCGGAAGAAGTCTGGAAGACGCTGATCGCGCCTTCGCGCTGGTGGAACGGAGACCATAGCTGGTCGGCCAATGCCGAAAACCTCTATCTTGTGGCGCAAGCGGGCGGATGTTTCTGCGAACTGCTGCGCACCACCAGTGATGACAATATCAAAAGCTCCGAGGGCAGCGTCCAGCATATGCGCGTGCTTTTCGCGCTCAAGAACAAGATGCTCCGCATGTCCGGCGCGCTCGGTCCTTTGCAAGGCGAAGCGGTGACCGGAACGCTCACGATTCTGTTCAAGCCGGTGGACGACAAGACGGCGGTGCGTTTCACTTATAAAGTCGGCGGATATATGGACTATCCGGTGGATCAGATCGCGCCGGCCGTCGATAGCGTGATCACTGAACAGCTCGATCGCCTAACCGCCATATTCGCGCCGGAAGAGCCACCCGAGGCTGCGGCGGAAGAGGCTGATGGCGAAACCGAAGGCGAGGCACCGGAAGAAACGGATCCAGACAGCTGAACTGTTTGAATTTCAATCCTTTACCTAAGGAACAAAATAGATTTAATATGGAGGAATAGTCGGTTGCGATTCGGGGAAATCGCAGGTGATAATCGGGCGCGCAAACTAACACCTTTTTTGGGGGAGTGAATAATGGCCGTTTCCGATCATGTAGATTTTCCAACATTCATGGAGGGCGTGAAAAAACGCAATCCGGGACAGACTGAATTTATCCAGGCGGTGCAGGAAGTCGCCATGGATATTTTCGACTTTATCGAAGACAAGGAACAATATCACGCGGCACAGATTCTGCGGCGGATGGCGGAACCGGATCGGGTGGTGTCGTTCCGCGTGTGCTGGGAAGATGATAATCACAATATCCGGGTACAACGCGGGTGGCGGGTTCAGAACAACAACGCCATTGGTCCCTATAAGGGCGGCGTGCGCTTTCATCCCAGCGTGACCGAGAGCGTTCTCAAGTTTCTCGCCTTTGAACAGACCTTCAAAAATTCGCTGACCGGTTTGCCCATGGGCGGCGGCAAGGGCGGCGCCAACTTCAATCCACGCGGCAAGTCCGACGCCGAAGTCATGCGCTTCTGTCAGTCGTTCATGACCGAACTCTATCGCCACATCGGTCCGGATACGGACGTGCCCGCCGGCGACATCGGTGTAGGTGGACGGGAAATTGGTTATATGTTCGGCCAGTACAAGCGCATCACCAACCGCTGGGAGGGCGTGCTGACCGGCAAGGGTATCGAATATGGCGGTTCGCAGATGCGGCCAGAAGCCACCGGTTACGGCGCGGTTTATTTCATGGAAAATATGCTGAAGCATAAAGGCGATGCGATTGACGGCAAGACTGCGGTGATCTCCGGTTCCGGCAATGTCGCCACGCATGCCGCCGAGCAGATTACCAAGCAGGGCGGCAAAGTGCTGACGCTGTCCGATAGCGGCGGGTTCATTCACGATCCTGATGGCATCGATCAGAACAAGATCGACTGGGTCAAGGATCTCAAGAATAATCGCCGTGGCCGGATCTCGGAATATGTCGATGAATTCAAGGGCGCGAGCTTCCATGAGGGGGATCGTCCGTGGAGTGTTGCCTGTGACCTGGCCCTGCCTTGCGCCACCCAGAATGAATTGAATGAAGATGAAGCCAAGACGTTGGTTTCCAACGGCGTGAAAGCGGTCTCCGAAGGCGCGAACATGCCGACGACACTGGAAGGCGTGCATGTCTTCCATGATGCCAAAATCATGTATGGCCCGGGCAAGGCGGCCAATGCTGGCGGCGTTGCGGTTTCCGGCCTTGAAATGAGCCAGAATGCCGAGCGGATCAGCTGGAACCATCAGCGGCTTGGCACGATGCTGACCGAATTGATGGAAGGCATTCATGGCAAATGTGTCGAATATGGCGATCAGGGCGATGGCTATGTGGACTATGTCAAAGGCGCGAATATCGCGGGCTTCAAGAAAGTCGCGGATGCGATGCTGGCTTACGGCGTCGTCTGACCGCTGTTCGTCTTGACCATGAAAAAGCCGGGGCCAGCGCTCCGGCTTTTTTCTTTGGAATCAATCTGGCAATTTCTCTTGTGCCCAATGGCGATTGTCGGGCATCAGCGGAACCATGACGAAAGCAAAACCCGTACGGTTGCGGAAACGGTTGAAGGAGCCCTGCGAGATTGGCTGGTGCGAACTGGTCAGCTTGCCGGATCTGGGCGTGGAAAATATTCATGCCAAGATTGACAGTGGTGCTGCGACCTCATCCTTGCACGCAGTGCGCATTAAGCCGTTTGAGCGCGACGGCGAGCAGTGGGTTGCTTTCACAATCCCGAAATCACCCGAGCACGCCGCCATTGGCTGCGAAGCGAAGCTCGTGGAACGCAGGCTGATCAAAAGTTCGAACGGGCGTTCCCAGCAAAGATATGTTATTGAAACGGTTATGCAACTTGGCCCCCTGACGTGGACCGGGCACATGACTTTGGCCAATCGGCAGTCGATGGCGTTTCCGGTCCTGATCGGTCGGCGCGCCCTCAAACGGGGTTTTCTGGTGAACAGCGCGAAGCGCTGGTTGCTCGGGCGTCCCGGACCAAGCGAGGCAGAGCCGAAAACGACAAATTTAAAGGAAAACCCATGAAAATCGCGATGCTGGCTCGAAACCCGAAACTCTATTCCCACCGCCGTTTGGTCGAGGCCGCAGAGGAGCGCGGCCATAGCATGCACATCCTCAATACATTGCGCTGCACGATGAACATCACATCGCATCGGCCGTCCATTCTCTATAACGGAGAGACGCTAACCGGTTTCGATGCGGTGATTCCGCGCATTGGTGCATCGATCACCCACTACGGACTGGCGGTGTTGCGGCAATTTGAGATGATGAATGTCTGGCCGCTCAACGAAAGCGTGGCGGTGGGCCGGTCTCGGGACAAACTGCGGTCGATGCAGATATTTGCCAAGCACGGCCTCGGGCTGCCGGTGACGGCCTTCGCCCATGATCCCAAGCAAACCGAAGAGGTTCTGAAAATTGTCGGCGGCGCGCCAGCGGTGATCAAATTGCTGGAAGGAACCCAGGGCATCGGCGTGGTGCTTGGCGAAACTGCCAATTCGGCTAAATCGGTCGTCGAGGCTTTTCGCGGTCTCAACGTCAATATCCTGGTGCAGGAATTTATCAAGGAAGCGGGCTCCAGTGACATCCGTATTTTTGTGGTCGGCGGCAAGGTTGTCGCGGCGATGAAACGCACCGGTGCGGAGGGCGATTTCCGTTCCAACCTGCATCGGGGCGGCACCGCCAAGATGGTCAAGATCACCCCGGAAGAACGCTCCACCGCCGTGCGCGCGGCAAAAGTGATGGGCTTGAATGTGGCCGGGGTTGATATCCTCCGCGCCAATCATGGGCCCGTGATCATGGAAGTGAACAGTTCGCCGGGCCTGGAAGGCATTGAAAACGCGACCGGCAAGGATGTCGCCGGTCAGATTATCGAGTTTATCGAAGCCAAGGCCAAGACCGGTAATACCAAGACCAAGGGCAAGGGGTGAGATTAGCCTTGATCTTGGCGGTGGCGCTGCTGGTTGCAGCCAATCCGTCCGTTTCACAAGGCCAGGCTGCGCAGAATGAGTCGAGCTGGCTGCAGCTCGAATATGCGCGATCATCGAAAGATTCCGATGGCCATTCAAGCAGTTCTGCAAACGGCCGACAGGCGCTGATTGAAACGGTGATTGAGGAAACGTCGGAGGGCGTGATTCTCGAATATGATCTACCGCGTGATGAAGCGGGTGAGAGAAAATCCGGCTTTTGGTACTTTCCGGCCCGGGTCAGAGAACGGCCGGATGGTTCTTTGGAGCTTCTGAACGTGGAGGCGGCAGAGGTGCGGATCGACCAGTGGCTGAAAAAATATGATATCTCCCGGGAGGCATGCGGATTGTGGAGCCACGGCGGGGGTTTCCCCTTCAAAGTGGATTGCGATCCGCAGTCAATTCTGAGCCAAATAGAGCCTTTTGATTTGCGCCTTCCCAATCTCGGGGCCGGAACCGAATATGCACATGCTTCAGGTGACGGGCCAGGAATATTGACAGCCTTGCCTGCGCCCCGCTCGGGTTATTCGGTCACCCTGTCGGTCGATCAGAATAAGGCACAGGCGGACGAAGCCAAAAATGCGCTCATTCTTGCACAAATGATGGGCGATGATCTTTCGCCTGCGCAAGCCGAAGACAATTCTGCGAAGATCGGATATCAAGGCGTCATCACTATCGAATTTGACGTGGATGCTTCTGGCCAGGTGATCCGGAAAACCGAGCACGGTGAAGTTACGGTCACGCGGCCCGGAGAGAAGCCTGAGACGAAGACATCGGTGATAACAGTCACCCGTTTGGATATGGAAACCGCGCGTGCAAAGTTCAGGGATTGATGATTCTGAACATCGAAGCTGCTCCCGCTAAATAACTTCGTCCTCGTCCAGCAGCGGTTCGTTATAGAGGGCGTCCTCGATCTGCTCGATACGCTCACCGGCCGTGTCGAATGTCCGGACCTGGGCGACGTGCAGCAAGGCATCGCCCTGATTGACCACCGGCAAGTTGGAGTGGCCGATCACAATGCCGTCAAATGGCGCGATGACGTTTTCTTCTCCGTCTCCGAAAATATCACTGACAATGGCCAACGTATCGCCCTTGTGAACCTTCGTGCCCGAAGGCGAGAGCAGGCGACACACGCCTCCGCGCCCCGAGCGCAGCCAGCTGGTCTTCGTCGTTTGTGCCGGTGGTGCGCCGCGTTTGCCCAGCCGTTTGGTTTCGATCATGCCGAGCGCTTTGAGAACGCGGAGTATCCCGTTGACGCCGGTGAGAACGGAAAATTCATCGAAGCGCAACGCTTCACCGGCTTCCATCAGCAGCATGTCGACGCCGGCTTCCTTGGCCAGCGCCCGCAGTGAGCCTGGGCGCAATGCCGCTTCGATGATAACCGGCGGGCCAAATTCCATGGCCAGCGTTTTCAGACCGGCATTGCCCGACGCAATCCGCAATTGTGGCAGATTATAGCGGTGCAGCGCCGCCGAGTGAATATCGATTCCCAATTCGCAATGGCCGATAATTTCGGTTGAGAAAATATGCGCCAGCTGGGCCGCCAGCGATCCTTTCTCCGTGCCCGGAAAAGACCGGTTCAAGTCGCGGCGGTCGGGCAGATAACGGCTGTGGGTGACAAATCCGAACATGTTGACCACGGGCACGAAAATAACCGTGCCTGCCATCCGGGATGCCGACAGCTTCTTCATCGTCCGGCGAATGATCTCGGTGCCGATAATTTCATCACCATGGATCGCTGCGCTGACAAATATTGTCGGACCCGATTTCTTGCCGTGAAACACCCGAACTTCGAGATTGGCCTGCATGCCGGCCGACAAATCACTGATCGGGATGGCAATATCTCCGGTCTTGCCCGGCGCAACTGTTTTGCCCCCGATCTCAAAAAGGTCATATTTGTTTCTGATGGTCATGCTGAACCCCGGCCCGTTAAAGGCTGGGTCTAGTCTATTCTGGCGCGGAAGCGAAGCGCGAAAGAGGGCGCGCCGCTGCCCGTATTGGGCGCCATAAATCCATTCGGGGCAATGCGGATATGAGTCACTGCAGGATCGGTGCCGTCACCGGCGTCGGTCGGAACATGGGTGAAATCAACTCCGTCGGTAGAAAAGGAAAAACAGTCGGCCATGTCGGCAAAGCCCGCGAAAGGGCAGGATAGCCCGGTCGCCAGTAGCCCGTCCTGATAGGCAATCGGACCGCTACCGGGGCCGGAATAGTCGCTGATGATGAATGCCAGTTCGGCAGGGAGGGCTTCGGTCACAATCACGCTGTCGTGATTGGGCGGGGCATTGCCGTTATTCTCGACGGTGATCAGATAGTCGACGGGATGGGTTGGCAGGGCAAAGCCGCCGTCTACGCCATTGTTGAAGGAGACGCTCGTTTTCGAAATCGTGATCTCGGGTTCAAGCCGGGCGTGAAAGCTTTGCGAAAAAGCGATAATCGATGCAGATTCCGCATCGCCAGTTGCCACAGCGCGCTCATTATCCTGATCCCGATCTTCGTCGACACGAAGGCCGATGGTTGTGCTGTTCAGACTGCAGCGCCGCAGCCAGCCGCCGTCATTATTGTTGCGGCTGTTCTTTTTGGCTACAACGATCCGGGATGCGCTGGTCTGACCGAACCCGTTGGTGAAACAGCCATTGTCCCAGCCGCGGATATTGGCCGCTGTGTTGAGGCTGCTCCAGGAAATCACATTGCTCGTCACATCCGGAAAGGTACCGCTCAACCCAGCCGGGAACGCAATCCAGCCAATCGTTTCGGATGATGGTGTCGGGCCGCTATTGGCTTGGCTGCGGTCCAGTGCGACTTGGAAACCGCCGCTGGTCAAGCTCCGCGCGATCGCTGTAATATGCGGCCGGGAAGGGGCGCTGGCAACCGTTTGCGTCTCGCTATTAGCCGATTGAATCTGGGTTAGGACGCTTGGCGTGGTGGGCAGGGCAGCGGAAAAATTTACTGTCGCCCAACTGGCTGTTCCCGCGACGCCAGAGCCAAATTGCGTGGCGGCGGTAGTCAGGCGCCCGGCTTCGATTATCCGCCCGTCTGGCAGAACGTGCCGGTCGGGTTCGACGGCAATATAATGAACGTTCTGCACGATGTGGCGACCATCCCAGTTGTCCGGCTCGAGGATGAGCTCGTCAAAGCCGGTCGTGCTGATATTGGTAATGCGGATAGATGCCGAGTTATTGCCATTGGTGTCGGCCAGCGCGACCACCACCGGCACGGTGTCAAACGCTTGCTGAAAATTGACCCGCACGACATTGGGATTATTGAAAGTATCATGGGCTGTGAAGCTGCCAGCTTCCAATCGCCCGGCATGGGCTGGTGTACAGACAGCCAGCCACAGGCCGCACAGCAATGCCAACGGCACCATCAGCGCCATACGCGCTGCGGCTGGTCCTAGTTCCCACATGATTCCTGTATATTCGGGGGAAGTTAAGGATATTTTGACGACCATGTTTCAGGCGGTAAAATTCGATCGGTTCAAAACGGGCCGGAAATCCTGCAATTCCGCTCCACACAGGTGTTGACAGTTTCGGCGACTCTGCCTAAATGATCCTCATTCAAAACCGAAATAAGCCGGCAGTGCCCGTCGTGGTGCGCGCTGGTTTTGTGCGTTTTGGGTTTGTTTTTAACGACTTAGCGATGAGATAGAGTCCGGAGAATCGGTCTCTGTGGAGCATGGAGAAAAATATTGGCACGCATTGCCGGGGTTAATATCCCAACAAACAAGCGCGTAATCATTGCGCTTACCTATATTCACGGTATCGGACGCACGAAAGCGGCTGAAATTGTCGAAAAACTGAAAATCGATCCGGCGCGCCGGGTGCAGGACCTGAGCGATCAGGAAGTCTTGCAGATTCGCGAAACCATTGATGCAGATCTGACGGTAGAAGGCGATCTTCGCCGTGAAACCGCCATGAACATCAAGCGGTTGATGGATCTGGCCTGCTATCGCGGCCTTCGCCATCGTAAGGGACTGCCAGTCCGCGGACAACGTACGCATACCAATGCGCGCACCCGTAAAGGCAAGCCCAAGGCGATTGCTGGTAAGAAAAAATAAGATAGTCCCCATTTTTTGGCGACTTGTCTGTTCAGGATATTAGGTAGGAATTGATCACATGGCACGCGAACCGCAGCGCATAAAGAAAAGCGCGCGCAAAAATATTTCGGCAGGCGTAGCACACGTCAACGCCACGTTTAACAACACGATGGTCACCATCACCGATGCACAGGGCAATGCAATTAGCTGGTCCTCTGCGGGAATGATGGGCTTTAAGGGCTCTCGCAAATCGACACCATATGCCGCGCAGGTAGCCGCGGAAGATGCCGGCAAGAAAGCCGCGGATCATGGTGTTCGTACATTGGAAGTCGAAGTGAAGGGTCCTGGCTCCGGTCGTGAATCCGCTCTTCGGGCTTTGCAGGCTGTTGGTTTCACCATCACCTCAATCCGCGATGTTACTCCGATTCCGCATAATGGTGTCCGTCCGTCGAAACGTCGCCGGGTCTAAGCCATTCATGCTTAAGGAAATCGTCCGGCCGGCGGTTTCTGATTTTTAGAAATTCAGAGTGGCAACGACGTCCAAGCCACTCTCGCACTCACTAGGGGAAGTCCATGACTGTCAATATGAAGAACTGGCAAGAACTGAAGAAGCCCAATGTTCTCGATATAAAATCCGGTGGTGATCCCAAGCGCAAGGCGACCTTTGTTGCCGAACCTCTGGAGCGGGGCTTTGGCCTGACCATTGGTAACGCTCTGCGTCGCGTTTTGCTCTCTTCTCTGCAGGGCGCTGCGGTAACCTCGATCAAAATCGAGAATGCCCTGCATGAATTTTCGTCGCTTCCGGGTGTTCGTGAAGACGTGACCGACATTGTTTTGAACGTCAAGCAGATCGCCCTGAAAATGGAAGGCGAAGATGCCAAACGTCTGCAGCTTTCTGCAACCGGCCCTGCTGAAGTCAAGGCAGGTGATATCGCCGTGTCGGGTGACATCGAAGTGATGAACCCGGATCTGGTGATTTGTCATCTTGATGAAGGCGCTTCGTTCAACATGGAGCTGACCGTCAATGTCGGCAAAGGCTATGTGCCCGCTGTGGCCAACCGCCCGGCAGATGCGCCGATCGGCCTGATCCCGGTGGACTCGCTTTACTCGCCAATCCGTCAGGTATCCTACAAGGTGGACAATGCCCGCGTTGGCCAGGAACTGGACTTTGACAAGCTGAACCTCACCATCGACACCGATGGTACGGTTACCCCGGAAGATGCCATTGCTTATGCAGCGCGCATTCTTCAGGACCAGTTGCAACTGTTTGTGCATTTCGAAGAAGCGCTGGAAAGCGTTTCCTCGCCCATCGGCATGGCAGCAGCGCAAAGCCAGCAGGAAAGCGATGCCAATCAGCTCAACCGCTATCTTCTCAAGAAGGTCGACGAGTTGGAACTGTCGGTGCGTTCCGCCAACTGTCTCAAGAACGACAATATCATCTATATTGGCGATCTCGTCCAGAAGACCGAAGCCGAAATGCTCCGGACACCGAATTTTGGCCGCAAATCCTTGAACGAAATCAAGGAAGTACTGTCCAGCATGGGTCTGCGTCTCGGCATGGACATCCCTGGCTGGCCGCCTGAGAATATCGAAGAAATGGCCAAGAAGCTCGAACAAGAGCTGCTCGGTTAAAGAATATCCTCCCCAAAGCTTTGCTTCAGGGAGGAAAAGAAAGGAAAAGGGTTGCTCCTCAAGCCAACCTGCTACGGGGTACCTCATACGGCCCCATAACGAACGGAGTATAGAATATGCGTCATAGAATGAAGGGCCGCCGTATGCAGCGGACCGGTGCTCACCGCCAGGCTTTGCTGAAAAACCTGTCGGCTGCGCTGATCAAGCACGAACAGATTATGACCACTGTTCCCAAAGCCAAAGAATTGCGCCCCTATGTCGAGAAGCTGATTACGCTCGGCAAAAAAGGTGGCCTGTCCAACCGTCGTCAAGCCCATGCGCGTTTGATGGACGAGGTTCAGGAAAAGAAGCTTTTTGACGTTCTGGCCGAACGGTACAGCGATCGCAGCGGTGGCTATACGCGGATCATCAAGGCCGGTTTCCGGGATTCCGATGCCGCGCCCATGGCCGTTATCGAACTGGTTGACCGCGACGAAGACGCCAAAGGTCAGGACAGTGGTCCGGATCAGAATGTCGAGGAAGATTTCGAAGACGCATAAGCGCTTCAGCAACCAGACAGATTGCATTGATATCAGAGGCCGTGGGCGATAAGCTCGCGGCCTCTTTTCTTTTGGGTTTCAATCAGTCGGGAACACACCATGCGCAGCACCGGAATAATTACAGTAGCAATGGGCACAGCGTTGACACTCATCGCCGCGCCAGCGCTGGCCGAAAGCCAGAATAGCGAAGAGGAAGCCGTCCGTTTGACCTATCCCGAAACCAAGACCGTTGATGTCGTTGAAGAGCAGTTCGGAGAGTCGATTGCGGACCCGTATCGCTGGCTGGAAAATGATGTCCGCGAAGATGCCGAAGTGGCATCCTGGGTCAGTGCCCAGAA
The DNA here is from genome assembly GCF_055693205.1 of Parasphingorhabdus sp. W113. NCBI lineage: Bacteria > Pseudomonadati > Pseudomonadota > Alphaproteobacteria > Sphingomonadales > Sphingorhabdaceae > Parasphingorhabdus > Parasphingorhabdus sp. W113. The sequence continues at coordinate 741,935 of NZ_CM146328.1, forward strand.
CGCCGTGACAGACGCCTATCTCGAAACGCTGGACGGCCGCGAGGCGCTGGCGGCGACAATGACCAAATTGTTCGATTTCGATCAGCTGGACGTTCCGGTGGAAGCGGGGGGCAAATTTTTCTACGAGCGCAAAAGCGGCGGTCAGAACCAGGCTATTCTCTACGTCCGCGATGGCGAGAATGGCGAAGAGCGGGTGCTGATTGATCCGGCTGAGTGGTCCGACGATGGCGCGACCGCCCTGGCAGAGTGGAAACCGTCTCCGGACGGCAGCCTGCTGGCCTATGCGATACAGGATGGAGGGTCTGACTGGCGCACGATCAAGGTGCTCGACGTCGCCACCGGGGTGGTCAAAGAGGATAAAGTCGAATGGGCCAAATTCACCAACCTGGCCTGGATGCCGGCCAATAGCGGTTTCCTCTATTCGCGTTTCCCGGCGCCGGAAGAAGGCGAAGCCTTTCAGTCGCTGAACAAGGATCACACGATCTACATGCACGTGCTGGGGCAGGCGCAGGCGAAGGATATCAAAGTCTATGCGACGCCAGACCGGCCGGAGCTCAATCATTCGGCGGAAGTAACTTCGGACAAGGAATGGGTGGTGATCACCTCGTCCTCCGGGACCGATGATCGCTACGAACTGACATTGGTCAAGGTCGATTCACCGGAAATCAAAACACAGACGCTGGTCGAGGGATTTGACCATAGCTGGAATCTGATCGACGGCGTCGGCACGGTTCTGTATTTCGTCACCAACAAGGACGCTCCGCGTCTGCGGGTGGTGAAGATCGATCTTGGCGATGAAACCCCGGCGTGGGAAGAGATTGTCCCGGAGCACAGCGCTACGATCGACAGCGCGGTTCTGATCGGCGAAACGCTGGCAGTAGACTATATTGACGATGCCAAAAGCCGGCTGGAGCTGTTCGCTCTAGACGGCACGCCGCAAGGGGTGGTGAATTTGCCCGGACTGGGTCAGGTCAGCGGGCTTGATGGTTCGGCGAAGAACGACCTGGGTTACTTCGCGTTCACCAGTTTCAATCGCCCTGCGACAATTTACAGCTTTTCCGGAAGCGGCGCGCCGACGATATGGGCCAAGCCCGATGTGCCGTTTGATCCGGACTCGATCGCTGTCAGTCAGCGGTTTTATGAATCCAAGGATGGCACCAAGATTCCGATGTTCCTGGTCCACAAGAAGGATCTCGATCTTACAAGCGGAGCACCAACGCTGCTCTACGGCTATGGCGGTTTCAATATCTCGGTCCTGCCGGCCTATAGCGCGCCGAAAATGGCGTGGATCCAGTCCGGCGGCGTTTATGCGTCCGCCAATCTGCGTGGTGGCGGCGAATATGGCAAAGAATGGCATGATGGCGGGCGGCTGCAGAACAAACAAAATGTCTTCGATGACTTCATAGCGGCGGGCGAATATCTGATTGCCGAAGGGATAACCCCGAAAGACGGGCTGGCGATTGAAGGGCGTTCCAATGGCGGTCTGCTGGTGGGCGCGGTGATGAACCAGCGTCCCGACTTGTTCACCACCGGCCATGCGGCCGTAGGCGTAATGGACATGCTGCGCTTCGACCGCTTCACTGCGGGGCGCTACTGGGTCGATGACTATGGCTATCCGAACAAGGAGCAGGATTTCCGCACTTTGCTCAGCTATTCGCCCTATCATAATATAGCGGATGGAACCGATTATCCGGCCTTGATGGTATCAACCGCGGATACCGATGATCGTGTGGTTCCCGGGCACAGCTTCAAATATACCGCGCGGCTACAAGCGCTCAATACCGGTGACAAGCCGCATCTGATCCGGATCGAAACCCGAGCTGGACATGGCAGCGGCAAGCCGACGGACAAGCTGATCGAGGAATATTCCGACATTTACGGCTTCATGGCGCATCACACCGGTCTCGACGTGGCAGCCGAGTGATATAGTCGCCGTCCGGATTGGGCTATTTTTTGCGGGATTTGAATGCTGAAAAGCCGATCGCCCTAGAAAACTGCCAAAAATAGTGTTCATATAACTAGCCCCTAACATGAACAACGACTGACAGGAGAGTTCAGTCTGTGCTCAATGGCCGTCCTCTATACCTTGATTACTGGCTCGGGAAACTTCCCCAGCAGTCATGAAAGGAAAGTGGATATGAACAAGCTAAACAAAGCCTTTGTTGGAACCGCTGCCGCTGCTGCGATGGCTGTTTCTGCAACACCCGCAATGGCCAAGGGCGGCCATGATGACGGTATCAGTGCCGGCGAGGTGATCGCAGGCGCTGTGGTACTGGGAGGACTGGCCGCAATATTGAGTTCGGGCAAGAAAGATCGCTACGCTGTCGGCTATGACCGCGATGACCGCTATCGGGATCGCCACTATGGCGACCGGCGTTATGGCGATCGGCGCTACGCCAAGCGGATCAGACCGAAGCGTGCGGTGAACAAATGTGTGCGCGCTGCCGAGCGTAAAGCGAGCTACTATGGCCGCGCTGATGTGACCCAGATTCGCGACGTCGAACGGACGCGCTACGGTTACAAGGTCAAGGGCCGGATTGTCGTCCAGGATGGCCGCGGATACCGTCGCTATGCCGACCGTGGCAAGTTTACCTGCTATGTTGATGGCCGTCGGGTTTCCCAGGTCCGGTTGAAAAATCTCGGCAATTATCGCTAGATCCGTGACCGATCCGGTTACATGATATAAGAATATGGTTCAGCCTGGTGACAGGCTGGACCAACTATTGCTAGTAGGGTTGCAGGTTCGTGGGCACAGAATCTGGTATATACAGGGGACATAACATGACATTTCTCAAGACATTTTCTGCGCTGACGGCATCCACGGCCATGATGGTGACCGGTTTTGCACCGGCCATGGCTGCGCCGGTGCAACCGGCCGCTGCGGTGGCGGCTCCGATTATCGATATGGAGCAACTCGGCTGGACGAGCGCTGCGGACAAGGCGGAAGGCTGGCGTGGTCATCGCGGTTACCGTGGCTATCGGGGTTACCGGGGCTATGGTTACGGCCGAGGTTATCGCCGGCATCGCAATCGGGTTGATGCGGGCGACGTGCTGGCCGGTATCCTGATCATCGGCGGAATTGCCGCGGTCGCCAGCGCAGCGTCGAAGGACAAGCGCGACCGGCGATCCAATGATCGCGATTATCGCAATGACGATCGTCGTTATGACAGCCGCGATGATGACCGGCGCTACGACAGCCGCAATGACCAGCGGTCCGACCGCGGGACAGGCGCAATGGATAGTGCGATTAATGTTTGCTCCAACGCGGCCGAACGGCAGGCCGGGAACAACGCTCGGGTTGCGGAAATCCAGTCGGTTGCGCGCGACGGTCAAGGGTGGCGGGTCGAAGGCAGTTTGTCCGGCAGCGATCAGCGGAACTTCCTCTGCGGTGCAACCAATGGCCGGGTTGATTTTGTTCAGCTCGGCAATGGCGACCTGGCATTTGCCAACTAGCGTGCGCTAGGCGGACGTCCGGCCGAAATCCTGTCGGGTTACCGGGTGTGAGGCGGAGAGCCCGCCATCAACCGCAATCGCCTGTCCGTTGACATAGGACGAGCGATCGGATGCGAGAAACAGGGCGACTTCAGCCATCTCGATCGGATTGGCGCCGCGGCGCAGCGGATTGAGATAACCGAGCCGCTCTTCCACACCTTTCTCCCGTGCCTTGTCGTAAATGAATTCGGTCATCCCGGTTTCGGTCAGGCCGGGACAAATGGCGTTGCAGCGAACATTGGATGTTGCCAGCTGCTGAGCGACGACTTTGACCAGATTGATCACACCGGCTTTGGACGCCGAATAGGCGGGACCACCGGCGCCGGACCGGATGCCGGCGACACTCGCGGTACAGATGATCGACCCACCATGGCCGCTGTCGGCAATGACCTTGCCGGCATATTTGGCGGCGAGAAACGGGCCGATCAGATTGACCCGCAGGATCTCCTGCCAGTCGGCAAAGCTCTGATCGAAAATGCCTTCAAAGCCCCCGGAAATACCGGCATTGGCAAAAAATACATGGAGATCGCCAAAGCGCTGCTCGGCCGCGTCAACCAGCATCTCGACGTCGGACTCACTGCCGGCATCGGCCTTGATGGCGATCACGTTGCCGCTCGATAGCTCGGCGGTTTCTTCCACCGCGTCGGAAACATCGCTGGCGATCACCTTTGCGCCATGGTCGGCGAACAGCAAAGCCGAGGCGCGCCCGATCCCGCTGCCCGCACCCGTAACAATCGCGACTTTACCGTTGAGATCCGCCATGTTCTGCTCCTGTATTGCGCTTAAGCGCCGGCCCTTTGGCCGCTTCCCAGCCCGCTTGTGCCAGCGGGGTGACCCGGTCTGACATTTCCGCCGCAGCCGCGCTGTTCGCGGTTCCGTCAACGACCCGTTTCTGAATGCCCTGCAGAATAGCAGCAATCCGGAACAGATTATAGGCGAGATACCAATCCATTGGCGGAAGCTCGTCCATGCCGGCTTTCTCGCAATAGCGCGCAATGGCTTCTTCCCGTGTCGGAATGCCCAGTGCCTCGAGATCGACGCCTTTGAGACCGCTGCGGCCTTCCGGTTCCATTTCATAGGCCATCAACCAGTAGGCGAAATCGGCAATCGGGTCGCCCAGTGTCGACAATTCCCAGTCGAGCACCGCAATGACCTTGGGTTCGTCATGGGCAAAGATCATATTGTCGAGGCGGAAATCGCCATGGACGATGCCAAAGCTTTTCTGTTCCGGAATGGTCTTGGTCAGCCATTCAATCAGCTTATCCATTTCCGGAATTTCGTCGATCTCGGACAGCTTATATTGCTGGGTCCACCGGGAAATCTGGCGTTCGCAATAATTGCCGGGCTTGCCATGCCGTTCGAGCCCGAGCTTTGCGGGATCATAGCTGTGCAGCAACGCCAGCGTGTCGATCATCTCGAAATAGATTGCCCGCCGCTCGTCCGGTTCCATGCCCGGCAACGTGCCGTCCCACAGGGTCCGGCCATCCGCCATGCCCATGATATAGAACATCGTGCCGATGACGTCGTCATCCTCGCACAGGCCATAGGGCTTCGCGACGGGGAAGTCGGCCGGAAACAGTCCCGCGATAACCCGAAATTCACGATCAACCGCATGGGCTGAAGGCAATAATTTTCCGAACGGCTTTTTGCGGAGAACATAATCCGTGCCCGGCGTCTCGATCTTGTAGGTCGGGTTGGACTGGCCGCCCTTGAACTTGGTGATCGTCATCGGGCCGCTATAGCCCTCGACATTGGCTTCCATCCAGGTGGCAAGGCTGGCTTCGTCGAGCTTGTCTTTGTCAGGCACCGCCATGGTGCCGGTCATGTCTTCTTGTGGGTTCATGGAAGTTCCCTCTTCCTTTTGCAATTGTCTAGTGGTCGAAGGTGATGACCGAACGGGCGGCATCGCCTTTTTTCATTTTTTCAAAGCCATCGTTAATGGCTTCGAGCGGAATTGTCTCGGCGACGATGCTATCGAGGTCCAGCTTGCCGCGCAGATAGAAATCGACCAGCCGGGGGATATCGACCGGAAAGCGGTTTTCGCCCATCAGCACGCCTTGCAGTTTCTTGCCCGACAACAGATCCATGGCGCTCAGGCCAACCGAATGATCGAGCGGCATCATACCCAAAATGGTGGCGGTGCCGCCGCGCTTCAGTGATTTGACAGCAAGATCGCCGGATGCCGGTCGCCCGACTGCTTCAATCGCGTGATCAACGCCGCCTTTGGTGAGGTCGACAATTTGAGCGGCGGCGTCGTCGGCCAGCGCATCCACCACATCGGTCGCGCCTAGCTTGACCGCCAGTTCGCGCTTCTCGGCAATCGGGTCGGCCGCGATGATGCGGCCCGCGCCAGCAATTTTTGCGGCGTTAATCGTCGCCAAACCCACGCCCCCGCAACCGACAACAGCCACGGTTTCTCCTGGTGTCACGGCACATGCATTAAAAATGGTTCCCGCACCCGTGGTCACCGCGCAACCAATCACCGCTGCGCGATCTAGCGGCATGTCCGGATCAATCCGCACACAGGCATGTTCGTGGATCAGCATCTGTTCGGCAAAGGCGGACAGGTTGAGCATCTGCGCAACCGGCGATCCGTCTGGCCGGGTGATCCGGGGCGCTGCGCCTTCGCCGCGGCGTGTGTCGCCGCCCAGGCAGAGCGACATTCGCCCCGACACGCAAAATTCGCAATGCCCGCAAAAGGCCGACAGGCAGGACACCACAGCATCACCAACAGCAACCGTGCGCACTTCGCTGCCAATCGCCTCGACAATGCCGGCGGCTTCGTGGCCCGGGATTGCCGGAAGCGGATGGGGATAGCTGCCGTCGATGAAATGCAGGTCCGAATGGCAAAGCCCGCAGGCCGCCGTCCGGATCAGCACCTCATGCGGTCCGGGCTTGGAAACGGAAACCTCTTCGATTTCGAGCGGTTTTCCCGCTTCGACCAGGACAGCTGCTTTCATTGGTACGCCTCTCTCTTATCGCGTGACCGCGAGATCACCGGAAGACAGTTCTTCCTTCATCTTGCTGCCATCGGCGGTTTCGGCATATTTGCCATATTCCATTTTGGCGATCGTGCGGTTGTGCACTTCATCGGGGCCGTCAGCGAGACGCAAGGTGCGTTGATGCGCATAGGCCTGGGCCAGGCCGAAGTCGCTGCTGACACCGCCGCCGCCATGCGCCTGAATGGCATCATCGATGATTTTCAGGGCCATGTTCGGGGCTTGAACCTTGATCATGGCGATCTCGGCCTTGGCATATTTATTGCCAACCTTGTCCATCATGTCGGCGGCCTTGAGGCAGAGCAGGCGGCTCATGTCGATGTCGATCCGTGCACGGGCCACCCGTTCGTCCCAGACACTATGTTCGGAAATGCGTTTGCCAAAAGCGATCCGCGATTGCAGCCGTTTGACCATTTTTTCGAGCGCTTCTTCGGCAACACCGATGGTCCGCATGCAATGGTGAATACGGCCAGGTCCGAGCCGGCCCTGTGCGATTTCAAATCCGCGGCCTTCGCCGAGGATGATATTGGAAGCCGGCACCCGGACATCCTTCATCTCGACTTCCATATGGCCATGGGGTGCATCGTCATAGCCGAACACCGGGAGATGGCGGATGATCTTCACGCCGGGCGCGTCGGTCGGCATCAGGATCTGCGACTGCTGCGTGTAGCGGCTGCCTTCAAAGCTGGTTTTGCCCATCACAATCGCGATCTTGCAGCGCGGATCACCGAGGCCGGATGACCACCATTTGCGGCCGTTGATGACATATTCATCGCCATCACGGACAATCGCGGTTTCGATATTGGTCGCATCCGACGAAGCCACGGCCGGCTCGGTCATCAGGAAGGCCGACCGGATTTCGCCGTTCATCAGCGGGCGGAGATATTGCTCCTTCTGCTCCAGCGTGCCGTAGCGGTGGAAGACTTCCATATTGCCGGTATCGGGAGCGGAACAGTTGAACACTTCTGACGAGAAACCAACCCGGCCCATCTCTTCGGCACAGAGCGCATATTCGAGGTTCGAAAGCCCGGGGCCTTCAAATTCGAACACGTCGTCAATATGCGTGAGATTGGGGTTTGCCGGCGGCATGAAAAGGTTCCAAATGCCCTTTTCCTTGGCCTTGGCTTTTTCTTCCTCGACCACTTGCAGGACTTTCCAGCGGTCACCCGATGCGTCTTCTGCCTGATAGTCGGCGACCCGTGGGCGAACATGATTCTCGATATGCTCACGGACCTGATTGCGCCAATATTCCTGCTTTTCGGTGAGATCGAAATCCATGCGTATGTCCTTTTCCAAGAGGGTCGAGTTTAACTATGCGATTAACTTATCAGAGGCCATTGCGCTTTGCCACAGGGAAACCGCGTCTGGCGATGGTTTTTAGGATTCCACCGTTTGCGGTTCAGCCAGTTTGGCAACGCGGTCATTATGATCCTGCTCCGAGAGCGGAAACAGACGATAGGCCCAGGCGCCGATGCCGCCAATGATGATTGTCAGCGAGGCAAAAATAATCGCGAGATTGTCCACGACAGCGGGTTCAACAGTGCCAATCGCGGCGCCTTCGGGCAATTGAATGATCGCGATGATCAGGCCGGCAATCAAGATTCCGATCCCGCCCACCGATTTCTGCATGAACCACATGCCAGATGAGAACACACCCTCGGCGCGCTTGCCTTTTTCATGCTCAAAGGCGTCGGTGACATCGGCCATCATCGACATGGTCAGGATCATCACACAGATGCCGGCAGCGGTTGCCAAAATGATAAAGCCGAGAACTAGCGGGAACAGAGCCGCCGACCCAGGCTCCGGAAACAGTCCCGCCGCCCGCAACCAATAGGGCGCGGTCCCGAGGATCATGCTGATGACCGCCAGCACACTGGCAGCCTGTGGCTTGCCATATTTCTGCGAGATTGTGTTGACCGAAAGGAACGCCACAACCGCAGCAATGAACAGGGTGAGCGCGTAGATTGAAAATTCCGCCTGCCCAAATTCCCAGACATGGGTCAGCAAATAAGGCGTTAGCGCAAAGACAATGCCCTGGTTGGCAAAGGCGAATACCCCAGCGAGCATCAGCAACATGAACGGACGAAAGCGAAATGTCCTGAGGATATCGGCGAGCGATTCTGAATTATCCGGCAATTTTCCGGCTTCGTGATAGGCTTTGACGATGCGGCCATGGGTTCCTCTGGCGGCGACGAGAACCGCAAAGGCCATCACAAAGGCGCCAATGATCGCATAGGTCGAATAGCCATCGGCGTTGAGCAGGCCATCGGGATATTCTTCGTTCGGCACTAACAGTGTGGAATAGGCGAGGAACATGATCAGCAATCCGCTGCCCCATCCGAAAAGATAGCGATAGCGCATGATACTGGTACGATCATGATAATCCTTGGACAATTCGGGCAGCAGCGCGAGGCCCGGGACCTCATTGAGCGACAGCGAAATGCGGACCAAAACAGCCAGCCCCAGCAAATAGAAGAACTGCACTGTTTCGCTCGCTTCGGGCGGATGCCAGAGCAGCAGCCACATCAGCGCTATTGGTATTGCCGACCCGTAAAGCCAGGGATGGCGCCGACCGATCCGGGTGCGGGTCTTGTCGGTGAGCTGGCCGATAATAGGATCGATAAACGCATCAATGATCAGCGCCAGCGCGATGGCCAGACTGACCAGATCAGCACGCATGCCAACGACCTGATTATAGTAGAAGAGCAGGAAGGTTGCAAAGCCGTTATCCTTGACGCCATAGGCAACCGATCCGAAGCCATAGAGGATCTTGGTGCGGGTTGGGAGCGGATCCGCGACGGAACTCATCACTGGTTCTCCGGCATTAGTGCATCCAGCATGCCCGGGGTATCGGGATCCCAACTCGCCTGTGATCCAACCAGCAACCCGCCATCGACAATCAGGTTGGTGCCGGTCACAAAACCGGCGGCATCGGATGCGAAATAGGCCACAGCTTCGGCGATGTCCTGCGGCACGCCGGGTCTTGCCACCGGTTGTGCGCCGGCCGCGGCCTGACCGAGCATGGTGTTGATCTGATTTTTCTCTTCTTCATTGGTCGCCAGACTGGCAGCGAAAATATTGGTCTGGATAAAGCCGGGGGCAATGGAATTGACCCGGATATTGAACTGGGCGAGTTCCGCGGCTGCCAGTTTGGTCAGATGGAGCACCCCGGCCTTGGCGGTTGCATAGGCAATGGGTCCGAAACCAGCCTGGAATGCGGTAACCGAACTGGTATTGATAATCGCTCCACCGCCGCGCTTTTTGAGATGCGGCGCTGCGTGGCGGATGCCCATCGCGACCGATTTTAACAGCAGCGCCATCGCAAAATCCCAGTCATCGCCGCTGATTTCGTCAATCGGATCGCGCGAACCGCCGGCACCGGCATTGTTGAAGATAATATCGATGCCACCGGTTTTTTCGGCGGCGAAGTCCATCAAGGCTTTGATGCGGTCTTCCTGGGTGACGTCGCAATGCTGAAAATGGAAGTTCTCGCCGAGCGCAGCAACCATCGCGGCGCCTTCAGCATCGTCAATATCGCCCATGACCACTTGCGCGCCTTCGCGCAAAAACAAGTCTACCGTGCCGCGTCCGATTCCCGATGAACCGCCCGTAATAACGGCTGTTTTGCCTTGAAATCGCATCCTCACACGCTCCTGTTTTTCCTTTCTGCATAGGCCCTGCGAGAATTGGGCGTCAATCGATTAAGGAATTTCGCCGACTTTCCCTTACGGAATCTCGGTCCCGGCCTACCGCGCCAAATTTTTTCGGTTTTTGGTCCAAGCGATCATTGTATCGCGGGGCGATCCTATGATAGTTGGTGTTAACTGATCAATTAAAGGAATCCGTTTCATGTCTGATCTCGAAGTCTTTCGCGCTGAAACAGCCGCCTGGCTGGAAGCCAATTGCCCCCCTGAAATGCGCCAGCCCGTTGTCGATGACAGCGACGTGTGCTGGGGCGGGCGCAATCCGACCTTCAAACCCGGGCAGAAAGAATGGCTCGACCTGATGGCGGCGAAAGGCTGGACGGTGCCCGACTGGCCGAAAGAATATGGCGGTGCCGGTCTGTCCCGTGCAGAAACCAAGATCCTGCTGCAGGAAATGGGCCGTTTGCAGAATCCGTTCGCCCTTGTCGAGCTTTGGCATCTGGATGCTTGGGCCCGCATTGCTGCATTTCGGCACGGAAGAACAGAAACTGCATTTCCTGCCGCCAATCGCGCGGGGCGAAGTGCGCTGGTGCCAAGGCTATTCCGAACCGGGTTCCGGTTCCGATCTTGCATCCCTGCAGACATCGGCAGAAGACAAGGGTGACCACTATGTCATCAATGGCCAGAAAATCTGGACCAGCTATGCCGACAAGGCGGACTGGATTTTCTGCCTGACCCGGACCGACAAGACTAGCAAGCACAAAGGCATTAGCTTCATGTTGTTTGACATGGCGAGCGAAGGCGTAACGACCAAGCCAATCGTCCTGATTTCGGGTCAGTCCGCTTTTTGCGAAACTTTTTTCGATGACGTGAAAGTACCAAAATCCTATGGCGAAGGCGTTTCCGCCGTTGTAGGCGAAGTCAATCGCGGTTGGGATGTTGCGAAATATCTGCTGGGCCATGAACGCAGCATGATTTCCGGTGGCGGGTCCCAGGGCGCGACATCACTCGGTGCCAAATTTGCCGACCAATATGGCCGCGACGAAATGGGGCGACTAGACGATCCGATCCTGCGCGCCAAAATGGCTGAAATGGATATTGATGTGCTGGCGTTTCGGGCGATGGCCGAGCGGTTCGGCGACACGTTCAAGGCTGGTCTGTGCCATCCGGCGCAGCCCAATATGATGAAATATGCCGGGACCGAGATCAACAAGAGTCGCCATGAGCTGATCATGTCGGCTGGTGGCACCGAGGTTCTTGAGTGGGAAAGCGAAGCCTCCAATGGCGGCCTGACCGCGCGCGACTGGCTGCGGACCAAGGCCAATAGCATTGAAGGCGGCACCAGCGAGGTGATGCTCAACGTGATATCGAAGCAGATATTGCAGTTGCCAAACGCCTGACCGACAACGCTCCCCAATCGGGGCGCATCCAGAACATATATCATTGAGGGATGACTAGCGATGCCGCTTTATTTGAATGACGACCAGAAGATGCTGCAAGACAGCGCCGCCGACTTTATGAAAGGCGAGGGCGATGTTGCGCATTTTCGCGAGTTTCGAGACAAGAATTGCAAGGACGGGTTTTCCCATGCCTTGTGGAAGCAATTTGCCGAAATGGGTTTTACCGGGATACTCGTCTCCGAAGAAGAAGGCGGACTTGGCCTGGGGCATGTTGAAGCCGGCGTTGTGCTCGAAGAAATCGGTCGCAACCTTACACCATCGCCGTTTCTGACCACCGCCGTGGCCGGCGTCGAAGCGCTGAATGCCGGTGGCAAGGCGCTGCGCGACAAATATTTCCCTGGGATCCTGTCCGGAGACAGCGTGCTGGCTCTCGCTATTGATGAAGGCGCGAAGCATCGGCCTGACCAGATCAGCATGGCCGCGACCCGGGAAGGCAATGGCTTCAAGCTCGACGGCAAAAAACAATTTGTCGTCCAGGGCGGATCCGCCGACACGCTGATCGTTGCCGCGCGGACCAGCGGCAGCGCGGGGGACGAAAAAGGTCTCACGCTATTTGCGGTCGATACCAGCACTGACGGCATGACCCGGGACAGCGTCCGGCTGGTCGACAGTGCGGTTGCTGCGCATGTCCAGTTTGACAATGTCGTGGTTGATGCTGATGCCGTGATCGGGGAGGTCGACGACGGCGATGCCGTGCTGAAGCGGATGCTGAATGCTGGCCGAGTTGGCTCTGCTGCGGAAACCGTGGGTGTCGGCGCGGGCGCGATGGACATCACGGTCGAATATATCAAAGGCCGCAAGCAGTTTGACCAGATTATCGGCACCTTCCAGGCGCTGCAGCACCGCACCGCGCATCTTTACAGTGAAATGGAAATCGCCCGGGCCGTGGTTCTGAAAGCCCAGCAAATGCTCGACGAAGGGTCTTCCAAAGCCGAGATGATGGTGTCTGTTGCCAAGGCCAAGGCGGCCAACGCGACAGCGCTTTCGGTGAAAGAGGGTGTCCAGATGCATGGCGGTGTCGGCATGACCGACGAATATGATATCGGCCTCTACATGAAACGCGATCGCGGATTGGCGGAGTTTATGGGTGATGCCAATTATCACACCAATCTCGTCGCCCAGATGCACGGTTACTAAAGGACATTCCCATGGATTTTCAAAAACTCTTCTCGCTTGAAGGGCGCGTTGCGCTTGTCACCGGTGGCCATCGCGGCATTGGCCGGATGATTTCCGAAGGCTTTCTGGCGCAGGGTGCCAAAGTCTATATTTCAGGACGCAAGGCCGAAGCCTGCGATGCCGCTGCAGAAGAAATGGGCGAAAACTGCTTTTCCGTTCCCGGCGATGTCAGCACGGTGGAAGGCTGTCAGGCGCTCGCGGCCGCAATTGCGGAACACGAACCGAAGCTGGATATCCTGATCAACAATGCCGGTGTGGCCTGGGGGGAAGAATATCTCAGCTTCCCCGAAGCGGGCTGGGACAAGGTGATGGACACCAATGTCAAAGGCCTGTTCTTTTTAACCCAGGCCCTGCATCCGCAACTCCAGGCGGCGGCCAGCTTTGACCGGCCGGCCAAGGTGGTCAATATCGCATCGATTGACGGCTTCAAGGTCAATCCGTGGGAAACCTACAGCTATCAGGCATCGAAAGCAGCGGTGGTCCATCTGACGCGCAAAATGGCGTCGAAACTTGTGTCCGACGATATCATCATGTCGGGCATCGCGCCTGGTGCCTTCGCTTCCAACATGAACAAGGCGGCTCGTGATCATGAGGATGCGGTTGAAAAGGGTATTCCTGCCAAACGGATCGGTCGACCCGAGGACATGGCGGCCGCCGCCATCTACCTGGCGAGCTCTGCCGGTGACTATGTCGTCGGTACGACGCTGATTGTCGATGGCGGCGTGGTCAATGCGTCCAATCCGGGCGCATCGATCCAGCCTTGATCGCACCAGCAATGGCTTGACCTCAAAGCTCCATAGTGTATTAATCAAACAATACACTATGGAGCTTTTCTATGACCAAGATATTTTTCATTCCCCTTTCCGCCCTGGCCCTGACGCTTTCCGCTTGTTCGGCTTCAGACGACAGTGCCAGTGGCGATTCTACTGCGGATTCCCAGGGCGGGGAAAGCGCGGAATCGACCAAGATCAAAATCAGTGGCGAAGAAGGCGACAGCAAATTCTCGATCAAGGCCGATGGCTTTTCCATGGACGTCGATCTGCCGCAATTCTCGATCGACAGCGACGATTTCGACCTCAACAACGTGTCGCTCTATCCTGGCACCAAAGTGACGGCGTTGAACGTCGAGGATGAGGACGGGCAGGGCGGCAAGGTCACCGTGAGATTTGTCGCCCCAGCCAGTGTCGAAGATCTGGCTCCCTGGTTTGAACAGAAAATGCTGGACGAGAAGTTTGAAGTCTCGAGAGACGGCAACGCCCTGTCCGGAAAAACGGATGAGGGTGACCCGTTCGTCTTGACCCTGACCGAGAAATCCGCTGATGAGACGACGGGAAAGCTATCGTTTTCCGAGACAAAATAGGCCAGCGGCGCATCGCGACCAGCAGATGTTTACATCTGTTTGCATGATTGTTCATCGGCCCGCTCTCTCGCTGTGATATGGTCACGGCGATAAAAAAGCAGGAGTGGGACGATGAACAGACTTTTGACAATGATCAGCAAGCAATCCAGATACCGTCTGGCCTTCATGGCGCTGGCCGTGCCGATCACCGCCACACCCATGCTGACCGCTCCGGCGCACGCACAGAGCACGGGCGTGAAGAGCCTGCTCGGCAACGCGTCTGACGGCGCGCTCGACAAGCTCTCCCAGCCAGGGGCTTTTTATGCCGACAAGGCGGTACGTGTGCTGTTGCCGGGTCCGCTCAAGAAAGCGACCCGGATCCTGCGGTTCACCAGCAAAGCGGGGCTGACCAAAGATATTACCAAGAGCCTCAATGACGCGGCGGGTCTGGCCGCGCTTGAAGCCAAGCCGATCTTTCGGTCGGCGATCGACAATCTGACGCTGACGGATGGCGTCGGCATTGTAACCGGTGGTGGTACCGGAGGGACCGACTATCTCCGGCGAACCGCAGGAGAAGAACTGAGCGTCAAGATACGGCCACTGGTCGAAAAAGCGCTGATCGAAGTCGGCGCCTATAAACAGGTTGAAAAGCTCGGCAGCATATCTTCGCTGTCCTCCCTTGCCGGGGTTGACGTTTCGCGTGATGGCCTGACCGACAGTGTAACCGAGCAAGCGATGGATGGCATTTTTGCTTATATCGGGCGAGAGGAAAGCAATTTCCGCAAGGATCCGCTGAGCAAGGGCAAGAAGATCTTCAAGGGCATTTTCTAGTTGCAAAATGTGCAACTAATTGACCTCCGTTTTCAATTGAAACTTATCTAGGGCGGGCGCACATAGCTATCAGTTAGACAGGAAAAGAGATGTTTGATCGGCGTTTTTAATCAAGGAGAAATCTCATGAAAACGCTTTTCAATTTTGTCGCAGCCTTGACCGTAAGCAGTATCATTCTGATCTCATCGGTACAGGCTTGATTCCAGTCCCGGCTATGGCATCCTCCTCCCGAGCGATGCCGGGACTGTTTCGAAGGTCCGGCGCTTGCCCACATCCCCCAGGCAATGCGCCGGACCAACGAAAACTGGCCAAATTCCGCCCAAAACCGATTATCCACAGGCTAGACACCGTCTTTCCACAACTAATATCGCGATATGTGGATAACTTCGCATTTGAGATTTGGTCCGACTCGGACGGTGATGTCATATCTTTTGTATCGGAAGGAAGACGGTTCGGTCAGCGACCAGTCAGCAATGACCCGCAGACAGGACAAGACGCCGGAAGATAATCGGAACGAACAATTTGTTTTTCGCAAGAAAAGTGAAATGATCTTTCGATTGATGATCGGGAAAGCCCTGATGAATGGAAGCGCAAGCGGACAGGAACAGGACGGACGATCGTCAGGAAACTGGACCAATATCGGGTTTGAAACCAAAGCAGCGACGCGCAAGCGACAATGTGGAAAACCGATAACCAATAACGATATTGGCCCGGAATCCGGACGCTGAAAGTGCGGACGCTGAAATCGCAAGAGGCCAGCATCCCGAATGAAGCGCAGTGGGAGCCGACCGCCAATTTATTGGCTGTGTCGACTCCCATTTTTCTTGGCCGAAGAGCGGCCCTCCAGATGATCATATCCTGCCTATCCAGACCAGCTGGCCTCCGAGGAGACAAGCAGGATTGCCGCCCATCGCTGCGGGTTGGTGCCACCGGGCCGGTGAGCCTAACCGCTACGTCCCTTCAGCCCTCTTTCCCTACAGACCGGGTTGCTGTTACCATCGGATTCTGTATGAAGGGCATGGGAGTCTTTCACAATTGAACGACAGGATGGGTTGATATGGATAGTGAAAAGCTGATGTTCCGCGATGGTCTTTTGAAAGACGAACGGGTTTTGATCACCGGCGGCGGCACCGGATTGGGCAAGGAAATGGCGGAAGGTTTCCTGAAGCTGGGCGCCGAAGTCCATATTTGCGGTCGCCGCGGCGAAGTCTGTCAGGCAACTGCAAAGGAACTGGTCGACAAGCATGGCGGTACGGTCGTGCCCCATCCTTGTGATATCCGCAGTGCCGACATGATCCACGAAATGAATGACCTGATCTGGTCCCAGCATGGCCCGCTCACCGGGTTGATCAACAATGCGGCGGGCAATTTCATTTCGCGAACCGAAGATATTTCCGTCCGCGGCTTTGATGCGATCGCCAATATCGTGTTTCGCGGGACCTTTTACATGACCCATGACATTGGCAAACGCTGGATTGCGGACGGGCAGAAGGGCAATATCCTGTCGATCCTGACCACCTGGGTGTGGAATGGCGGTCCGTTTACCGTGCCGTCGGCGATGTCGAAAGCCGGTATCAATGTGATGACCCAGTCGCTGGCCACGGAATGGGGCCGGTACCAGATCCGCGCCAATGCCATCGCGCCCGGTCTTTTCCCTACAGAAGGCATGTCCAGCCGCCTGAACCCCACCGGCGATGAGCAGCAGCGCAATGAATCCGGCGCGCCACTGGGCCGTCCGGGTGAAATGCATGAACTGGTCAATCTCGCTGCGTTCCTGATGGGGCCGGGCGCAGAATATATCACCGGCCAGACCATCGCGATTGACGGTGGCAGCTATAATTCCAGCGGCGGCAATTTCTCTGCCCTGACCGCCTGGGGGGATGACCAGTGGCAGGCGGCACGCGATGCGATTGAGGGCCAGAATAAGAAGGATCGCTCGAAGCGCACGGTGTGATCACCGCGGCCAGAGCCGGAGATTGACTATTCTGTCGCGCCCATTGTCGCATCGATCATCGCTTCGATCTCGGCCGGCGTCTCGCATTGTTCCGCGAGATTGTTGCACAGTGCGATAAAGGCCTCCGGATCGGGGTCGCGGCGATGCCACAGCGTCTTGGCTGGCGAAGGGACGTGATCTGCCGGTGGCAGGCGGTCCTGCTGGAGCGCGCTATATGCCTGCGTGGACATTGGTTCGGCCAGCTCCGGTTTGAAATCCGCCGCAACCGACCAGCGCGGTCCGGCATAATAGACCGCGCCATACATTATGCGCGCCTTGGCTGCGCTGACCTTGGATGCCCGCATCGCCTCGTAAAACATGCGATGGGTGGCTTTCCAGGGGCGGGTGCGAATGACGCAATACCAGTCATGCACCACAGTCGCCTTGCGATAGCGGCCGACGAACGGGCTGCCGATCAACGACCAGGCGAATTTCGGTATCGATGCGCCATCGATCTTGACCAGGGCGGGAACACTCCAGACCTGGTTGTCATCGTCGATGAAGGCGAAGCGATTGAGCAAGGTCATGATCCGCCCGTCTTCGTCCCATTCAAATCTCGGTCGTCCTGCATAATGTGCCATAACTGTCTGTCCTTTGGGTCTTTTACCTCCTTAAAAAGCGCGAATAGTGGATTTATTCCCCGATCAGTGATCCGGGTCACAGGTGCGCGTGTCCGGAGAGGATAACACAATCTTGCGATGCCGCTTAATTCGCAAGTTGTTGCGGGGGGCAGCGGCATCGCACCACCGAATATTGGTGGTCCCCTTTGGGGATTCCTCCGGAAGTCCGATGGTTATTGCGACCCAGCCATCGGGCTTCTTCGGAGGATCCTCATCCGGCCCCTATCGAAAATGCCATGTCCCCAAATTGCCAGCCTATGACGGCGGTCACACTCTGTTTAGCTTTCTGTTGTATCAATGGTGAACGGTATTTTAGGCGTAATGTACAAAATGCCGTGAATCAGGGGGAGTCCGGCGGCATTGCGACCCGTCCGTCGGGCTTCTTCTGATTTTCCCGCCCTTCCACATGGCTCAGTCTTTCGCCCCAAGCTGGCAGATCAGACGGTTCGCTGGCGATGGGATTGGCGATGCCCGGCCGGGCGACAGCAGATTCCCGTTGGCAAATCGGTCCGGACCTTCATAAGGTGCGGCCAGTGCCACATTGAGGGAAGTCCATGAAAGCCTGTTCTTTGATCGCCGCTAGCCTGTTCTTGTCCGTTGGCAGTGCCGGCCTGGCGGAAACCGGGGCGGATAGCCGCACATTCACATCAGACCGTGTGTTTGATCTCGAATATGCCGACGATCCCCAAATCTCGCCTGATGGCAGCACCATCATATATGCCCGCAAAGCGATGGACAGATTCGCCGACCGTGTCGTCAGCAATCTGTGGGCCATCGATAGCCGGACCGGCGAACACCGTCCGCTGGTGACCGGCAAGTCCTCCAAATCATCGGTCCGCTGGTCGCCCGATGGCGATCGGCTGGTCTATCTGACAACCACCGATGGCAAGCCGGATCTGCGGGTTCATTATAACGACACGGGCGAGAGTTTCTCTCTGGCGCAGCTGGAATATGGTCCCAGTGCGCCGGTTTGGTCGCCGGATGGCAAGTCGATTGCCTTCGCGATGCTTGTGGCGGACGAGAAAGCCGCCTTTGCCAAGCCACCCAAAAGCCCGAAAGGCGCGGAATGGGCCAAGCCGGTGCGGGTGTTTGACGATCTCACCTTCCGCGCGGATGGCGCCGGCTATCTGCCCAAAGGCACGATGCATGTGTTCGTGATGAGCGCAGAAGGCGGAACGCCGCGGCAGGTGACCAGCGGTGAGAACAGTTTCACCGCACCCGAATGGCTCGGCAATGAAAGCTTGCTGGTGACCGGCAATGATGTCGATCATGCGGATCTTGATCCGATCGAGAGCGAGATCTACCGGGTCGATCTGACCGACCTGTCGCGGGTCGCCTTGACCCAGCGAGACGGTCCGGATTTCGCCCCGACCGTTGCACCGCGGGGCGGGCGGATTGCCTATCTGGGCTATGATGACAAGCTCAAATCCTATCAGCAGACCGAACTCTATGTGATGGCGCCTGATGGCTCTGATGTCCGCAATTTGACCGCCGATTATGACCGCTCAATCGGCGCGATTGCCTGGCGCGCGGATGGCAAGGGGCTGGTCGCCCAGTCGGAAGTCGATGGCTTGCTGACGCTCTTGTCGATCGACCTGTCGGGGCGTATTTCCACGCTTGTCCGCGATGTCGGCGGAACATCGATCGGTCGACCCTATGCGTCTGGCAGCTTCTCGGTCGCAAGCAGGGCAGGCGGCGGATCCCCGCTGATTGCCTATACCAAGGCGAGCACCAATCGACCGGCCGAAATCGCGCTGTCGCGCGGCGGCCGGACCGGTAAGGTCATGACCAATCTCAATGATGATGCCCTCGGGCATCTCGATCTCGCCCGGATTGAAGAGATCACCATCCCGTCAACCCATGACGGACGCGATATTCAGGCCTGGGTCGCGTTACCACCCGGCTTTCGCGCGGATGGATCTTACCCGATGATCCTGGAAATCCATGGCGGTCCGCACACCATGTATGGCCCGTTTTTTGCCGCCGAGATTCAGCGCTTTGCAGCGGAAGGCTATGTCACGGTCTATGTCAATCCGCGCGGCTCGACCGGTTATGGCGAAGCCTTCGCGCAGCTGATCGATCTCGACTATCCCGGCAAGGATCATGACGATCTGATGAGCGTAGTCGATGCGCTGGTTGCCAAAAATTATGTCGATGCGCAGCGTCTGTTCATCACCGGGGGATCGGGCGGCGGGGTGCTGACCGCCTGGGCGGTCGGGAAAACCGATCGCTTTGCGGCAGCGGCGACGATCAAACCCGTCATCAACTGGGCCAGCATGGCGCTGTCCGCCGATATTGCGCGTTTTGTCAGCCGCCACTGGTTCCGCGCGCAACCCTGGGAGCAGCCCGAAGAATATTGGCGGCGGTCTCCCTTGTCGATTGTCGGCAATGTCAAAACGCCGACCATGGTGATGGTCGGTGAAGCCGACTGGCGAACGCCAACCTGGGAAGCCGAGCAATATTATACGGCGCTCAAAGTCCAGAAGGTCGACACCGTGCTGATCCGCGTTCCGGGCGCATCGCATCTGATTGCGGGGCGACCGAGTCAGTTGATCGCCAAGGTCGACAATATCATGGGGTGGTTCGCCAAATATGATCCGGCCAAAAGCGACAATCAGAAATAGCGATCATCACAGGGCTGGAAGCCAGTGCGCACAAGCGCTTGCCATTGCGCGCTGATCGGTTAAATAGGTCCCATATTGCAACGGAATAGTTGCATAGGGGAGACTATAGCCATGAATCCGTTTCGCATAATGACCATCCTGATTGCCTTCATTCCGCTCTATTATGGCGTGACGGGTATGCTTTTCGGCGCGGCGCAGCTGATGGAAGGCGCGCCATTCTCTAATGCGATGGACAATCAGTTCCGCTATCTGTCGGGCGTCTATATCGGGGTTGCGGCGATGCTGTTCTATTCTGCCGGCGATGTGGTCGGACGGGCCTTGCTGTTCCGCCTGGCGATCGTGGCGGTGTTTATCGGCGGCATTGGACGAGTCATTTCCTATCTGTCGGTCGGCGCACCCCCGGAAACGCAGATCGCCGGAATGGTTGTCGAATTGCTCGCTCCCCTGTTGCTGCTGTGGCAGAACAAGGTGCTCAAATCCGCTGCCTGATGCCGACGGTTAGCCCACAATACCGGCAATATATTCCGTGCGCCGTCGCCCATTGCGGACCACCCGGCGGGCGGTGAGTTCCTGATTGCGATACGGTTCGCGATAGGACACATGCACCCAACCACTGGCGGGAACGCCCGGCTGGTAAAATTCGAGGATCAGCTGGTCATAGTTGAGCCGCCGCTCCATCCAGCGGCAGATCCGCAGGTTGGAAATGCCGGCAATCTCGAAATCCGCCGCTTCGCCCTTGCTGTGCTGCGAATTGCGGGACCCGCGCAACGCCCGGTTGACCGCCGGCGACCGATAGCCCGACGAAATCCGCACCGGCAAACCATAATTTTCGCGCACCGGCTCGAGCACTTTTTCGCAGAGCAGCTTGAGGGCAGCAATTTCCTTTGGCCCGGGATTGTTGTCGAGCATCAGCCTGGTCGCGGTTTGCGACTGGGTAAACTCGCTGAGATAGAAATGGGGACTGAGTTTCATGCGTTGGAACGTGCCGGTCGGTTGGGGCGCCTGTCAAGAGCAGGTCGGGCAGGGCGGGCGTGGCTTCCGTTCCATGGCGCGGGGTGAAAACGGGTTTGTCGGGGGCAAAATTCACATGACAGCTATGTCTTTGAACGGTCGACGAAGCGTTGGATCAATCGAGAAAGAGCTTGATTATAATATATATTACAATGGGATATGATGATGTCTTTCGAAACAATATGGGTATAAGGTAACGGCCTAGTGTGACCTTCCAAATCCTTCCCTTTCTATCAAGCAATCGGCACGGCGCATTGCCGCTATTGTCAACCGGCCGGCCGGCGCGGCTGTCCGAAAGGTCACACGGTTCACACCCTGCCTATAATCGGACGGGGCATGTTCGGGATTGTCATTCAACGGTGAGAAAGAACCGATCGCTGGTTATCACAGCCGGTGGTCTGTAGGAAAGCCGTCCGGGGGACGGAGGAGGGCAGGACGATCGGCATCGCCGTCAACAATCCTCCCAAAAAGGGAACACAGATATCGTCATCCTGACACCAAGGCCGTCATCCTGAACTTGTTTCAGGATCCATTGCGGCAATGCCCGGTCGCCTGAGGTCCTGAAACAAGTTCAGGATGACGAGACCCGTATTGTTTTTTGATATGGGGCTGCCGCTATTTCGCCAGCATGTCCTTCAGATAACCGCCAGTATAGCTGCCCTTGACCTGGGCGACCTGTTCCGGTGTGCCTTCGGCGACGATTTCTCCGCCGCGCACGCCGCCTTCGGGGCCGAGGTCGAGAATATGGTCGGCGGTCTTGATGACGTCGAGATTATGCTCGATGACGACCACGCTATTGCCTTGCTCGACCAGCTGATGCAGCACCTGCAGCAGCTTGCGGACATCTTCGAAATGGAGCCCGGTGGTTGGTTCGTCCAAAATATAGAGCGTTTGCCCGGTCGATCGTTTGCTGAGCTCCTTGGCGAGCTTGACCCGCTGGGCTTCGCCGCCTGACAGGGTCGTCGCTTGTTGACCGACCTTGATATAGCCGAGGCCGACTTCATAGAGCATGGCCATCTTGTCGCGGATCGGCGGGACCGCCTTGAAGAAGCTCACCGCATCCTCGACCGTCATGTCGAGAATGTCGGCGATCGACTTGCCCTTGAACTTCACTTCCAGTGTCTCGCGATTATAGCGTTTGCCACCGCATTCCTCGCAGGTGACATAGACATCGGGCAGGAAGTGCATCTCGATCTTGATCAGCCCGTCGCCCCGGCACACTTCGCAGCGGCCGCCCTTGACATTGAAGCTGAATCGCCCGGGTTTATAGCCCCGCGCCTGCGCTTCGGGCAGACCCGCAAACCAGTCGCGAATATTGGTGAACGCCCCGGTATAGGTGGCCGGGTTGGATCGCGGCGTCCGGCCAATTGGCGACTGATCAATATCGATCACCTTGTCGCAATGTTCGAGGCCGGTAATTTTGTCATGCTTGCCGGCAATCACCCGCGCGCCATTGAGCGTGCGCGCGGCCGACGCGTACAGGGTGTCGATGGTCAACGATGATTTGCCGGATCCCGACAGGCCGGTGATGCAGATGAAGGTTCCAAGCGGGATAGAGGCGGTCACATTCTGCAGATTATTGGCAGAGGCGCCGTGGACGGTCAGTTTCTTGCCATTGCCCTTGCGGCGCTTCGCCGGCACCGCAATTTCGCGTGATCCGTTCAGATAGGCTGCGGTCAGGGATTTCTTGGCTTTCAGGATCTGCTTCAGCGTCCCGGCGGCGACGACATCACCGCCATGCACGCCGGCACCCGGGCCCATGTCGACGACATAGTCGGCGGTGCGAATGGCATCCTCGTCATGTTCGACAACGATCACCGTATTGCCCAGATCGCGCAGGCGTTTGAGTGTGGTCAGCAACCGGTCATTGTCGCGCTGGTGCAGACCAATGCTGGGCTCGTCCAGCACATAGAGCACGCCGCTTAGCCCTGATCCGATCTGGCTGGCCAGCCGGATGCGCTGGCTTTCGCCGCCCGACAGCGTGCCGCTGGTCCGGTCGAGATTGAGATAGTCCAGTCCGACATTGTTCAAAAAGCCCAGCCGTTCGATGATTTCCTTGAGGATCGGCTCGGCAATCTGCTGCTGCGTCTGGTCGAGCTGATCCGCAAGACCATTGAAAAACGCAAGGGCGTCGCCAACGCTGCGGCGGGTCGGGATGCTGATATCTTCGCCGGCAATCTTGACCGCGAGTGCCTCGGGCTTGAGCCGGGCGCCGTGACAGGTTTCGCAAGGGGCGGCGGCCTGAAACTTCGCGAGCTCTTCGCGCATCCAGGCGCTTTCGGTCTGCAGCATCCGGCGGGTCAGATTGC
Source organism: Parasphingorhabdus sp. W113 (assembly GCF_055693205.1). Classification (NCBI taxonomy): domain Bacteria; kingdom Pseudomonadati; phylum Pseudomonadota; class Alphaproteobacteria; order Sphingomonadales; family Sphingorhabdaceae; genus Parasphingorhabdus; species Parasphingorhabdus sp. W113. Next base: position 765,433 of record NZ_CM146328.1, read on the forward strand.
CGACCACGCCTTCAAACGGCTTTTTCACTTCATAGCTCTTGCGGCCATCCTGAAAGCGCAATGTGACCGGCAGCCCCTGGGTGCCGTTGAGGATGATATCGCGATGATGTTCGCTGAGATCCTGCCACGGGGTGTCGAGCGAAAATTCGAAATGCTTCGCGAGGCTGCCGAGCACCTGCATATAGTAAGGGCTCGGCGGGTTAGACTTGGCCCAGGGTACGACCGCCCCCTGTTTGATCGACAAAGCCGGATTGGGCACGACCAGCTGGGTATCGAAATGGAGCTTCTCGCCAAGACCATCACAGGCCGGGCAGGCGCCTTGCGGGGCGTTGAACGAGAACAGGCGCGGCGCGATTTCCTCGATTGTGAAGCCGCTGACCGGGCAGGCGAAGCGCTCGGAAAAGACAATCCGGTTGTCGGGCAGTCCGGTGCCTTTCATCTTGGTGCCGGTTTCGGCTTCGGCGCGGCCGGGGACAATCCCCTCCGCCAGGTCGACAAAAGCGAGCCCGTCGGCCAGCCGCAAGGCGGTTTCGAAGCTGTCGGCAAGCCGGGTTTCCATGCCATCCCGCACGACCAGGCGGTCGACCACGACCTCAATGTCATGTTTCAATTTCTTGTCGAGCTTGGGGGTTTCCTCGATATCGTAAAATTCGCCGTCGACGCGCACCCGTGTGAAGCCGGCTTTTTGCCATTCGAGCAATTCCTTGCGATATTCCCCCTTGCGCCCGCGGACGACCGGCGCGAGCAGGTAGAAGCGGGTTTTTTCGGGCAGCGCCATGACCCGATCGACCATCTGGCTGACCGTCTGGGCGGTAATCGGCTCTCCGGTCGCCGGCGAATAGGGCACCCCGGCCCGCGCCCAGAGCAGGCGCATATAGTCATAAATCTCGGTGACCGTGGCGACGGTCGAACGCGGATTGCGCGATGTGGTCTTCTGTTCGATCGAAATCGCCGGGGAAAGCCCCTCGATATGCTCGACATCCGGCTTCTGCATCATCTCGAGAAATTGCCGGGCATAGGCGGACAGCGATTCGACATAGCGCCGCTGGCCCTCGGCATAGATGGTGTCGAACGCTAGCGACGACTTTCCGCTGCCGGAAAGCCCGGTAATAACGATCAGCTTGTCGCGCGGAAGGTCGATATCGACGCCCTTGAGATTATGCTCGCGGGCGCCTTTGACTTTGATGTGGGTAAGACTCATGCGGTCGTCTTGCCGAAGAAAAAGAGGAGAGTCCAGCGGGTCATTGGGTCGTATAATGTTCTATATATGTTCTTTTGGCAAGTGCGGATTGTTCGTGCGGTTGAAATATTGTTTTAAGTCGATAAAAATCCCCTGTCCGCGGTCGAAGGCTGTTCCCGGTTTGTCGAAATCGGGTGCTGCTGCTGCCAGTGGTCGGCTAAACCGGGTACAGGCCGCAAACCGCTCCGTCTCCTTCACAGATGGCGGGACGGGGACTGGCTGCAAAAAGGGGGATGGCACCGCATGATAAAAGTGGTTGGTGATTTGGCATGTCGGGAATTTTTGCCTACCGCATGGGCAAGCTCCTTTTCCCGAAATATTGTCCGGAGCGTCGTTCCCCTAATCAGCGCTCTGATCGCAACTATTTTGGTGTCGTCCCCTGTTTACGCGGCCAGTCCGGCCGCGTTTATCGCTATCCAATCCGCATCGCCTGCGGCAACCACCGATCAGGCCGCTCCGGCACCGGCACCGCCGCCGCAGACGCCCGCGCCGCCGTGCACCGCATCCGCATATCGGGCGTTTGATTTCTGGATTGGTACCTGGGACGTGACACCGGCCGGCCAGGACAAACCGACGGCGGTCAACCGGATCAGCGCGCAGCATGGCGGCTGTGTCATCCGCGAAGATTATGCAACCGCGGGCGGCTATACGGGCATGAGCATGAGTTTCTATTACGGGGCCCGCAAAATCTGGCACCAGACCTGGATGGGCGCGGATGGCACGGCGCTGTTCGTCGCCGGCGGGCTCAATGCCGATGGCGCGATGGTGCTGAGCAATGCCAACTGGCCCGGCTATGTCGCGGGGTCGCCGATCAACCGCGTCACCTGGACGCCCAATGCGGATGGCAGCGTTCGCCAGCACTGGCAGACGTCATCTGATAACCGAGCGACCTGGTCGACGGTGTTTGACGGCCTTTATGTGAAACGTCCGGCAGAATAGGCGCCGGTTCAGCCGCGTTCCTGGGCCATCAGATCGCGCACAAATCCGATCAGTCCAGTCTGCCGTGACCGCCGCATGCGCTCGGTGGCGAGGATCGTCTGGACCCGCGCGAAACAGGCGTCGAGATCATCATTGATCAGGACATAGTCATAGCCATCCCAATGGCTGATTTCGCTGGCTGCGCGCTGCATGCGGCTGTCGATAATCTCGGTGCTGTCCGTGGCCCGGCTTTCGAGCCGCGCGCGCAAGGCGACCAGTGACGGCGGGAGAATGAAAATGCGGACGACATCCTCGCCCGCGCGCTGATACAATTGCTGCGTGCCTTGCCAGTCAATGTCAAACAGCACATCCTGGCCGTCTTCAAGGCTTTTCTGAACCGGCGCCGCGGGTGTCGCATAGCGATTGCCAAAAACCGTCGCATATTCGAGAAAGGCATGATCCGCGACCATCTCTTCAAATTCGTCGCCATTGACGAAATAATAGTCCTTGCCATGTTCTTCGCCGGGCCGCTGTTGCCGCGTGGTGACGGAAACCGACATTTCGATCTGGTCATCGGATTCCAGCAGCATCCGCGCGAGGGTGGATTTTCCGGCGCCGGATGGCGAGGACAGCACGAACAAAAGTCCGCGGCGGCTCAATACGAGATGCTTGTCTTCGGGCGAATGGGATGAAATATCGTCGGCCATAGCGGCTATTGGCCGAGAACGACCGGCGGCGTCAAGACCGTTATCGGCCTGGCTGGCGAGATGATGTGATGACAGGCGGGAATTTTCTCTTTATCAAATAGTTGTTGCGGCTTTCGCCGCGTTTGAGGATGCCGATCAAGACCATGTTGCAGGGCCGCGTCAGTACAATATTCTTCTCGGTCGGTATCACCATCATGATCGGTTGGCTGTTTTATGTCGGCAAGGACATCATCCTGCCGATCGTCACGGCGGTGATCCTGTTGCAGATCCTCTATGCCGCCAGCGCCGCGGTGGCGCGCTTGCCCGGTCTCGGGCGGACGCCGATGTGGGTGCGCGCAACCCTGGCCTTGCTCGGCGTATTGTTCCTGTTTTTCGCGATGACCCGGATGCTGGTGGCCAGCTTGCAAACCCTGGTACCATCGCTGCCGCGCTATCAGAATAATCTCGAAAATCTCTTTGCCGCCTGGTTTCCGCAACAGCCGGAAGAAGTGGCCGCACCAAAGCCGGAAATGGCTGACATGATGGCCTCGCCGTCGCTGATCCTGGACCGGAGCAGCGAAGCGGTGATCAAGGCGGTCAGCGAATTTGCCAATAATCTGCTGACGGAAATCGATATTGCCGCGATCGCGCAGTCGGTGCTGTCATCGCTGACCACCTTTGGCGGCTTCGTGTTTATCACCATCCTCTATGCGTCCTTCATGCTGAGCGAGATTACCGGCTTTCCGGCCAAGGTGCGGCGCGCCTTTGGCAGCGACCAGGAATCACGCGACACGCTGAACATGATCGCCCGGATCAACCATGATATCGGCAGCTATCTGGCGACCAAGACGCTGATCAATATCATTCTCGGCACGGTCTGCTGGATCATCATGGCGGTCCTGGGCGTCGAATATGCGGTGCTTTGGGCGATTATCATCGGGCTGCTCAACTATATTCCCTATATTGGATCGATTGTCGGTGTCGCCTTTCCGGCGCTGTTCGCCGTGGCGCAATTCGGAACCCTGACCATACCGTTGATCGCGACCGGTTTGATGACCGCCGCACAGGTGATTATCGGCAATGTTGTCGAACCGAGAATGCTGAGCAAATCGGTCAATCTCAGCCCGATGGTCGTGCTCGTCGCGCTGTCGGTCTGGACCGCTCTCTGGGGTATTCCGGGCGCGATTTTGGCGGTGCCGTTCACGACCATTTTGATGATCATTCTGGCCGGGCGCAAGGGCACCAAGCCGATTGCCGTGCTGCTGTCGAGCGACGGCCGCGTCTAAGCCTGTTCCGCCGGCTGGTGTTTGGGTGGTGACAGGCAAATCGCGGCGATCAGCGACAATCCCAGCAGGATCGAACCGATCAGAAAGGCCAGATCATAATTGCCGTTGGCATCGAATATATAGCCGGCACCGGCCGGCGCCATTGCGACAAAGGGCAGCAATAGCGGCGCGAAAACCGAGTTGATCTTGGCAAAGCTTTCCTGACCGAAGAAATTGCTGGTGAGAGCAGGGGCCAGCGCGAAAAAACCGCCATAGCACAAGCCCAGCGTCATCGCGGCGATCCCCAGACCGGTATAGCTGGCGGCTGACCAGAGCAGCACGAATCCCGCCAGCATCGCGCCCATCATCGCCGCCATCAGCCAGCGCAATTCCCATCGGTCGCCGAGCCAGCCCGCGGGTATCCGGCCGAGGCCACTGCCCATGATGAAGATGCTGACAATCGATGCGGTCTGGAGCTTGGAAATGCCGACATCGGACAGATAGAGTGAGCCGTGAGTCAGCAGAAAGGTGCCAATGCCGAGATAGGTGATGTTGATGATCATCATGAAATAGACCGCTTTGGTGCGGAACACCTCGGCCAGGGTCCAGTTATGCGCGCTGCGATAGGTCCGCGCTTTCGCCGTTGCATGGCCCGCTTCCGTTGCGGCCTGGTCGGGATTGATATTGTCGGGATGCTGGTTGATGTCCCGCGGCCGGTTGACGATGAATAGCGTCAGCACCATCGCCGCAATGACTGCAACGACGCTGACCAGCCAGCCCGATTGCCAGCTATCATAGCGCTCCATCACCCGGATCAGCACTGGCTGGGCCACAAAACCGCCAAAGGCATTACCGGTCATGATGATACCCAGCACGGTTGCCCGCTGGCGATCGAACCAGTTGATGATCACGGTCTGGCCGCATAACGGTCCGGCGAGCGCCATGGCCATGCCCATGATGATTCCCCAGCTCAGCGTCCAGTGCCAGATCTCGGTGACAAAGAAGACCGTCATCAGCAGGCTGATCAGCATCAACACCAAGCCCGTGCTGAGGGTCAAACGGACACCCCAGCGGCCGATCATCCAGGCAGTGAGGGGGTAACTCAGGCCAAGCGTCAGAAAACTGAGGCTATGCGCGATCGAAGCAGAACCGCGGTTCCAGTCCATCGCTTCGACCATGGCCGGGAATATCGCGGCATAGGCGAAATAGACAAATCCGGACGCGGCAAACTGGATGAAGAACAGCAAGGCGGCATTGTTCCAGCCATAAAATTTGCGGCGTGCGGAAAGGGGTGTTTCTGTCCCGGACTGGGCGGTTGCCTCGCTGGCTTTCACAATCATCTCCTGCGCCGCTATTGGCCAGCGGTCAGGATGCAGCTTACAGCAAAGGTGCTGGCAATCAATGGGGGGCCAGCGGCCGGCCTAGCGGCTTTGCGCTTTGCCGGATCGAGACCGCCGCGGGGGCGTCTTCTTTTCACGCGCCACGCCTTCGATCACGGTTGGCGGATCGGTTGGCGGATCGGTTTGGACTGTGTCGTTCAGATCCTGTTCGAGATCGGCCTCGTCAGCTTCGGCCTGTTCGCGTTGCCGGTCGAGCAGCGTCTTGGCGACCAGGCCCGCGCCGACCAGGAGCGCGCCCGGCAAGGATCGTGTCGCAATGCGGGTGGCGATGATGCCGAGGCCAAAGCCGAGTAATCCGCTGCCTTTGCCGCGCTTGCGCGCTTCATTGCCGACAATTGCGGTGGCGACATTGCGGATGATCGACATCGGCGCCTATTCCTTTCCTGCCAACGGCACGGGTTCCTTGAATGTGTGGGTCACATAAGGGAATGGAATTTCAATTCCGGCGTCATCCAGCGCGCGCTTGATCGCGCGAATCACCTGGTCCCGGCTTTCGTGCATGGCGCGTGGTTTGGATCCGGACCACCAGCGTATCTTGAAGTCGACCGAACTGGAATTGAATTCACAGGCAAAGACATCGATACGCTCGTCCTTGAGCACCGGATCAACCGACTCCACGGCTTTGAGAATGACATCCCGCGCCACTTCCAAATCGGTATCATAAGACACGCCGGCGATGACCTCGTGGCGTCGCTTTTCCTGATCGGTCAGGATCTTGACCGGGTTTTTGAACAGGATCGAGTTGGGGATGATCGTCAATTCCATATTGTTGCGGCGGACATGGGTTTCGCGCAGCGCGATCTGTTCGACCACGCCCTCGGTGCCTTCGCATTCAATATAGTCGCCAATACGCATCTTCTCGCGCACCATGATCAGTACGCCGGCCATGAAATTCTCGAAAATATCCTGAAAGGCAAAACCAATCGCCACGGCGCCAAAGCCGAGGCCGGCGATAAGACTGGCCGGAGTCAGGCCGGGGAGCAGGATCGTCAGGGTGGTCATCAGGCCGATGATCCAGATCGCCAGACGGATCATCGTTTCGACCAGTTCCTGCAGTGACGCGCGCATATTGGTCTTGTTGGTGATCTTGTCCGCCATCCGCGCGGCAAAGCGCGCAACAATCCAGGTCACCAACAGGGTGACGAGGGCAATGACCACGCTAGGCAGGCTCGCAATTGCCTGTTCCCACATGCCGAGCAGTTGCCGGGTCAGTATCTCGATGGCGTCAAAAGATTGGTCGATCGGGTCGTTCATAAATTTTCTATACTCTTACTCATTCGGATTTCAGTGGCTATGTTGTTAAAAGCTATACCATATTTTCGGGTTTAACATGGCGATCATAGGTCGTCGAATCAATCAGTTCGAGTTCCAGCGCGGCCGCGCGCAGGCTTTGGCCGGTCTCATGGGCATATTTGGCGATCTTCGCGGCCTTGTCATAGCCGATCACCGGGGCGAGCGCGGTGACCAGCATTAGCGAATTGTCGACCAGCGTTGCGATCCGTTCTCGATCGGGTTCCAATCCCTCGATACAGCGGCTGGCAAAGCTCGACATGCCGATTGAGGCAATTTCGATCGACCGCAGGATATTGGCGCCGATCAGCGGCTTGAAGACATTCAGTTCCAGATGTCCCTGCATCCCGCCAACCGTCACCGCCTGATGATTGCCTATCATCTGGGCCGCAACCATGGTCAGCATTTCGCATTGGGTCGGATTGACCTTGCCCGGCATGATCGAGCTGCCGGGCTCGTTGGCCGGGAGCATGAGTTCGCCCAGTCCCGAGCGGGGGCCGGATCCGAGCAAGCGGATATCATTGGCAATCTTGGTCAGCGCGACGGCCAGCGCATTGAGCGCGCCAGACAGCTCGACCAGCGTGTCATGCGCGGCGAGTTCGGCAAATTTATTCGGCGCGGACTGGAATTTCAGGCCGGTGATCTTGGCAATTTCGCGCGCAACCTGATTGCCGAAATTTTCCGGGGCGTTGAGTCCGGTGCCGACCGCGGTCCCGCCTTGGGCGAGCAGATAGAGGCGCGGCAATACGGTTTCAATCCGGTCGCGGGCGGCCAGCATTTGCGATGCATAGCCCGAAAATTCCTGACCCAGCGTCAGCGGTGTGGCATCCTGCAAATGAGTGCGCCCGATTTTCACAATCGCTTTCCAGGCCTGGGCTTTCTCCGCCAGCGCATCGTGCAATTGCTCCAGCGCTGGAAACAGCTCCACTTCATGCGCCAGCGCCGCGGCGACATGCATCGCCGTCGGAAAACTGTCATTGGACGACTGGCCGCGATTGACATGATCATTGGGATGAACCGGGGCCTTGCCACCGCGGGTGCCGGTCAATTGCTCATTGGCAATGCCGGCAATTACCTCGTTGACATTCATATTGGACTGGGTGCCCGAGCCTGTTTGCCAGATGGTCAGGGGAAACTGGCTGTCAAAAGCGCCCGAGCGGACTTGCTCCGCGGCATTGACGATCGCCCCGGATACTTCCGGGTCCAGTCCGTGGATGCCGTTGACCCGGGCCGCGGCCTGCTTGATCGTCGCCAGCGCATGGATCAGCCGGATCGGCATGCGTTCATGTCGCGGAAACGGAAAATTGTCGATGCTGCGCTGGGTCTGGGCGCCCCAATAGGCGTCAGCCGGAACAGCGATGTCGCCCAGACTGTCGGATTCAATGCGGGTTTTCGTCATGCCGGCGAGCTTATCACCTCCCGGCAGGGGCGTCATCCGGAAACACGGTCCGGATCGTTACGGCCTATTTCTTCTTGCCAAAATCGACGGTCACGACATTGGATCCATCATCCACCGGCTCAGGCTTGGGCTGTTCCCCGTCATTTTCGGCCGGTTCATGCTCTTCCAATATGCCCTCGACCTCATCGACCTGGAACTGTAGCGCAAAATCGACCGCCGGGTCGACAAAGGATGTGATCGCGGCAAACGGAATATGCAGCATCGAGCTGATCTGGTTGAAGCTCAGCCCGACTTCAAACCGGTCATCGCTCACCGACAGGTCCCAATAGCGGTTTTGCAGGACGATGGTCATCTCGTCCGGGAATTTCGCGATCAGATGATCGGGAATATCGACCCCCGGAGCGCGGGTCTTGAAAGTGATGTAAAAGTGATGCTCGCCAGGCAGGCCATTGGCCTCGACTTCGCCCAAAACACGGCTCACAACCGCCCGCAACGCCTCCTGGACGATTTCGTCATATGGAATCAGGCTGTCGGGGGCACTGTCAGTCATGTCCTCTTGGTGGCGCGAACGCGTGACAGGGTCAAGGGAATTTGATCAATTTCTGTGCCTTTGACCGCCCGAATTTCTTGCCTGAAATGTGCAAGGCTTTATAGGCATCATCCATGAGAACAGCGACGATTGAGCGAAACACCAAGGAAACCGAGATTTTTGTCGAGCTGAATCTCGACGGAACCGGGGTCTATGACATCTCTACGGGGATCGGATTTCTCGATCATATGATCGAGCAGTTTTCGCGCCATTCGCTGATTGACCTGACCTTGCGGGTGAAGGGCGATCTCCACGTCGATCAGCACCATACGACCGAGGACAGCGCTATTGCCCTGGGGCAGGCGCTGGCCGAGGCGCTGGGCGACAAGGCCGGGATTGTCCGCTATGGCAGCGCCTATTCGCCGATGGACGAGACCTTGAGCCGGGTCGCGCTGGATATTTCCGGCCGGCCGTGGATGGTGTGGAAAGCCGGCTTCACCCAAGAACGGCTCGGCGAGATGGATACCGAGCTGTTCAAGCACTGGTTCCACAGCGTTGCCGATGCCGCCGGCCTGACCCTGCATATCGAACTGCTCTACGGCGAGAATAACCACCATATTGCCGAGAGCATCTTCAAGGGCTTTGCCCGGTCGGTGCGGCTGGCGGTTGAACGCGATCCGCGCAAAGGCGATGCGATTCCGTCGACCAAGGGGCAATTGGGTGGCTGAATCCCTCGCGCTGATCGACTATGGCGCCGGAAATCTGCACAGCGTGCACAACGCGCTCAAAGCGGCCGGTGCGACCGGGATCATGGTGACCGACGATCCGGATGTTGTGGCCGCCGCCGACCGGATTGTGCTGCCCGGGGTCGGCGCTTTTGGCGCTTGCCGCGATGCGCTGACGGGCATTGACGGGATGATCGCGGCGCTCGAACAGCGCGTGCGCCGGGACGGCGTGCCGTTTCTCGGCATTTGTGTCGGCATGCAATTGCTCGCCGACAAGGGAATCGAATTTGGCGAACATGACGGTCTTGGCTGGATTGGCGGCACCGTGCAGGCGATGGAAGCGCCGTCGCCAGAGATCAAGATTCCGCATATGGGATGGAATGATGTGACGCCGACCGCCGGCCATGACCTGCTCGAAGCGGGAGAGGCCTATTATCTGCACGGCTATCATTTCGACGTCACCAACCCGGCCGATATTTTTGCCACGACCCATCACGGCCGACCGCTGGTCTCTGCCGTTGGGCACGACAATATTGTCGGCGTGCAATTTCATCCGGAGAAAAGCCAGGCCTATGGGCTGGCTTTTCTGCAGCGATTTCTGGAGTGGAAACCATGATTGTTTTTCCTGCGATTGATCTGAAAGGCGGGGAGGTTGTGCGCCTGGCCGAAGGCGATATGGACCGCGCCACGGTTTATGGTGACAATCCCGCAGAGCAGGCAGGCCTGTTCGCGCAGGCCGGGGCCGGGCACATCCATGTTGTCGATCTCGACGGCGCCTTTGCCGGATCGCCGCGCAATGCGGACGCGGTGGAGGCGATTATTGCCAGTTTTCCAGGCTATGTGCAGCTTGGCGGCGGGATCCGCAATCGTGAAACTGTAGAACGCTGGTTCGGACTGGGCGTCGCCCGTCTGGTGATCGGCACGGCCGCACTGAAAGATCCGGAATTTGTTCGCGATATGGCCAAGGCATATGAAGGCGGCATTGTCGTCGCCGTCGATGCCCGCGACGGCATGGTCGCAACCGAAGGCTGGGCGGATGTGTCCGAGGTCAGCGTGCGAGACATGGCGCGGCGGTTCGAGGATGCGGGAGTGGCGTCACTGCTGTTCACCGATGTCGGCCGCGATGGGATGCTGACCGGATGCAATATCGAAGCGACGGTCGATCTGGCGCGCTCGGTCGATATTCCGGTCATTGCGAGCGGCGGGGTCAAGGGCCTGGATGATATCCATATGCTGAGCCAGTTCACCCAGGATGGCATCGAAGGCGTGATCACCGGGCGGGCGCTCTATGACGGCCGGCTCGATCTGGCCACCGCCATTGCAATGGCGAACCGCTAATGGTCGATCTGGCCTTTTCCCCTAATGCCATGCGTGATTCTTCATGACCGTCCGGGTTCGCGTGATTCCCTGTCTTGATGTCGCCGGTGGCCGGGTGGTCAAAGGCGTCAATTTTGTTGACCTCAAGGATGCCGGGGACCCGGTCGAACAGGCTCGCGCCTATGACGCGGCGGGCGCGGACGAGCTGTGTTTCCTTGATATTGGCGCCAGCCATGAAGGGCGCGATACGATTATCGACGTCGTCCGGCGCACCGCGGAAGTCTGTTTCATGCCGGTCACCGTGGGCGGCGGCGTGCGCACCGCCGATGATGCACGGGCGTTGCTGATGGCCGGGGCCGACAAGGTTGCAGTGAACAGCGCGGCCGTGGCCCGTCCGGAACTGGTCGGCGACATCGCCAACCGCTTTGGCAGCCAGTGCATGGTCGCCTCGATTGATGCGCGGCGGGTCAGCGGCGCGGACGAAGCGCCACGGTGGGAGATTTTCACCCATGGCGGGCGCACGCCCACCGGCATTGATGCGCTGGATCACGCGCGCCATATGGCCGATCTCGGGGCCGGGGAATTGCTGGTCACATCAATGGACCGCGACGGCACAAGGGACGGCTATGATCTGACCCTGACCCGTGCCATTGCCGACGCGGTGGCGATACCGGTCATTGCGAGTGGCGGGGTCGGGACGCTGGATCATCTGGTGGAAGGCGTCATTGCCGGCGGCGCCAATGCCGTGCTCGCGGCGTCTATTTTTCACTTTGGCGATCACAGTATCGCCGACGCCCATGCCGCCTTGCGCCGTGCGGGGCTGCCCGCGCGGATGAGCGTGAATTAAGAGAATTTCTCAAGCTGCACCAAATCGAGACAGTTTGAGAAAAGGTTTTGTTAACTATATATATTTACACAAAATTAACTCCAAATCTCCATTAACGTTTTAGCAACTATATTTGCAGTCGGTACGCGTTGCTCCGCTTTTGGGTGGCCCTGCATTGCGCCGCCGACCGCGAAATTGGCTCTGAGCCTGATGGAGAATATGATGTCAAATTTACGCACAGCCCTGATTGCCGCAGCGGCCGCTTCCGCCTTTGTTGCGGTGCCGGCCCATGCGATCTATCCGACGCAAACCAGCCAGGGTGGAAAGAGCGGCGGCTCTTCCGGTTCTGGCGGCTATTCCAGCAGCGGCGGCAAATCAGGCTCCAGCAGCTCTTCCGGCGGGGTGTTCAGTTCAACCTCAACCGGCGGTTCGACTTCGACCTCAACCGGCGGATCATCAACCAGCGGGGGCTCAACCTCTACTTCGACCGGTGGCACATCCTCAGGTTCCACGGGCGGTTCCACTTCGACATCGACCGGCGGATTCTCAAGCACCTCAACCGGCGGTTCCACCTCGACTTCCTCAGGCGCGATTTCGACCTCCACCGGCGGGGTCTCGACCTCGACCGGCGGTGTTTCGACCTCCACCGGCGGCGTTTCCACATCCACTGGCGGCGTCTCAACCTCCACCGGCGGTGTTTCAACATCCACCGGCGGATCGTCCAGCTTTGGCGGGTCTTCGAGCAGTTCGAGCTCGTCCAGCAGTTCATCCAGTTCCTCGTCATCGAGCAGCTCGTCGAGCTCCGGCGGATCCACCGGCGGAACCCCGGTTCCGGGGCCGGGTGTCCTGGTCCTGTTCGGTCTCGGAGCAGGTGGTCTGGCGGCTGGCCGTTTGATCCGGCGGCGGCGCAACCGCAAGTGAAGCCATTCCGTCGTCGGCAGACGGCACTGATTATCGGGTCAGCCTAGCGATTTTGTTTCAGGGGCATTGAAACCAAAATGACAATAGAAAAATCGTCTTACCTTTGGGGATGCGCGTTGCTGTGCGCCCTGGTTTCGACGCCTGCGCAAGCTGTGCCGTCGCAAGAGCTTGGCGCGCTGGCAGCAAAGGACATGGCGGCCACCGCCGCCTCGGCAGAGAATAAAACACCACAAGACTCACCACAAGACTCAGCACCAGACAGGGCAAGGGCAGCGGCTTCAGCGGAAAAAGCAGCCGACGCCAAGCGCCCTCTGAACAGCGTATCCATCCCGGAACCCAGCAATCTGTTGATGTTGGCGCTGGGGGTAGCGGGCCTGATCACCGGTCGGATTGCCGCCAGGCGGCGCCGGAAAAAGGCCTAGTCCAGACAGAATAGCTGCTCTGATCGCAGATCATGATGCAGCGTGAAAGGGTCGTCATCGGGGGATAGGCGACCCTTTCATTTGCGGATAGCGGTTGCGGTTATTTGCGCCGCGCCCGCGACTAAGGCTTGACGCCTGTCCCCTTGCTCGCGCAAACCCCGGCCCATGACAGATTTATTGCGCAACCTGGAAACCGTGATCCATGACCGGCGCGCGGCGGACCCGAGCGAAAGCTATGTCGCCAGCCTGCGGTCCAAAGGCCGGGCCAAAATGGCCGAGAAGCTGGGCGAAGAGGCGATTGAGGCCGTGATTGCCGCGGTCTCCGATGACGCTGCTGGCATGACCGGTGAGGCCGCCGATCTGCTCTTCCACCTGATGGTGCTGCTCGCCGACATGGATTTGTCGATCGACGATGTCCTGGCGGAACTGGGCCGGCGCGAGGGGCTGTCAGGACTGGCTGAAAAGGCCGCGAGAAAGGACTGAACCATGGCGATTGATGCAACCCAGGCTTATGACGACGACAATATTTTCGCCAAGATCCTCCGCGGTGAGATTCCAAGCAAGACGGTTTACGAAGACGACCATGCGCTTGCCTTTCACGATATTAATCCCCAGGCGCCGCATCATATTTTGGTGATTCCGAGAGGCCGATATGTCAGCTGGGACGATTTTTCCGCTTCCGCCAGCGATGCCGAAATTGCCGGATTCGTGCGCGCGGTCGGCCATGTTGCCCGCGCCGCCGGGATGGTTGAGCCCGGCTATCGCCTGCTCGCCAATATCGGCAAGGACGGCCATCAGGAAGTGCCGCATCTGCATGTGCATATTTTTGCCGGAAAACCGCTTGGCCCGATGCTCATGCGCGGCTAGTAACAGCGGTAACGATGCCGGACAGCCGGCGCATTGAAATTGGGGAGTAGAGTCTATGGCAGGTGCAGCACCGAATGGAGAAGGCTGGTCCTCGCGAACCGCGTTCATACTCGCCGCGGTTGGCGCTGCGGTCGGTCTCGGCAATATCTGGCGTTTTCCAACTTTGGCGGGCGAAAATGGCGGCGGTGCGTTTGTGCTGGTCTATATTGGCTGTATCCTGCTGATCGGCTTGCCGATGGTGCTCTCCGAAATTCTGATTGGCCGGCATGGCCGCAGCGATGCCTATCACAGCGTCGTCAAAGTCGCCGAAGATTCCGATGTCAGCAAAAATTGGGGCATTTTCGGAGGTATTGGCATACTCAACGCCTTTCTGATCCTGACCTTCTACAGCGTCGTGGCGGGCTGGGTGCTTTATTATGTCGGTGTCATGATCGGTGATTTTTCCGGCGCCCTGTTTTCCGGCAATCCCTTTGCCGGTGCACTCGCCACCGAAAGCCCGGACACTATTCCGGGCCGCATGACCGCATTATTCGCCAATATCCCGATGCTGCTCGGCATGCACACCTTGTTCATGATCATGACAATCTGGATCGTCGCTCGCGGGGTGACCGACGGCATCGAGAAAGCGGCGACCTATTTGATGCCAACCTTCTTCGCCTTGCTGGTCCTGATTACCATTTATGGCGCCTTTACCGGTGAATTTGCCAAAGCGGTGGCGTTTCTGTTCACCCCTGATTTCAGCAAACTGACTCCGGCGGTCATGAATGATGCGCTCGGACAGGCCCTGTTTTCGATGAGTGTCGGATCGGCCGCCCTGATCACCTATGGCGGCTATGTGTCGCGGGAAACCAAGCTTGCACCAACCGCGGGCACGATCGCCTTTGCCGATACCGGCGTCGCGATTCTCGCCGGCCTGATGATTTTCCCGATCGTCTTTTCGGTTGGTCTGGATGCCGCTGCCGGGCCGACCCTGGTGTTCCAGTCCCTGCCGATTGCCTTTCACACGATGCCGGCGGGTTCCCTGGTTGGCTTGCTCTTTTTCGTTCTAATATTTTTCGCCGCGCTGACCAGCTCGATCTCCCTGCTCGAAGGGGTCGTCGCCTGGGCCATGCGCCGGTTTGACTGGGGCCGCGCGGCCACGGCCTGGTTCATTGGCGGGCTGATCTTCCTGATCGGCGTGGCCTGTGCGCTGTCGCTCAATGTCTGGAGCGACGTCCGACCCTTGGGTTTCTGGCCGCTTTTCGAGGAAAAGAATATTTTCGATACGATTGATGATGTCGTTTCCAAAATATTGCTGCCGGTTGCAGCATTCCTGACCGCGGTGTTCATCGGCTGGCGGGCCGACAAGAAACTGGTGGCGGCAGAGACCGGCCTGGAAGGCCCGTTATTCGGCCTCTGGCGCTTCCTCATCGCGTGGCTCGCTCCAGTTGGTGTGACGCTGATTTTCGTGTCGGCCATTTTCCCGAACGTACTCGGATAGGGATAAGCCTTGGCCCGCAGCAAAGCCTCTCATTGCCCGGTATGCCGCAAGCCCAAGTCGGCCGACCACGCGCCATTTTGCAGCGCCGGCTGCAAGGACCGGGATCTGCTGCAATGGCTGGGAGAGGGCTATAAGGTCCCGGGACCGCCGGTTTCACCGGATCAACTGGCCGATCATTTTGCCGGAGATTCGGGCCGCGACGGAGAGTCCTGAACGCGCAGGATTTTTCCGCCATTTTAGGCTGGACAAGCCCCGCAAGCCCCGCCTATAGCGGCGCTTCAATTTGGGTGCCGCACGATGCGCGGACCCGGTTGCCCGAGTAGCTCAGTTGGTAGAGCAAGCGACTGAAAATCGCTGTGTCGGTGGTTCGAATCCGCCCTCGGGCACCACTTTTTTCCTTATTTTTCAAAGTCTCGCGCACAGCAGATATTGTGCGTATTTTATCCCTATTATTCAGTTAGTTAATGGACAATGATCGACAGACATTGTCGCCAGAGACCATTTGTCAGCCGCGATATGAGGGCAAAATGGCCAACTGTCTCGATGGCCCAAATATTGGAGTCCAGATGCACTTGTGGAATTGGGGAGTTTTTAAGCTGGAGCGAACCCGAACATCTTACGCTGTCCGGCCCAGTCTAGTGGGATTTTGTTGATACGCATGATCTTGCGTCCGGTGAGATCAGGTGGCTGAGTTCCATCAACTATTGCAGAGATAATATCGGGAGCCATGAAGCTTAGTCTAACTAGCTGCTGCAAATGCCGCTGCTTGTAGTGATTGACCATCGGAGAGTTTATTCCTCGAACCAGAAGATCCTGCGCTGCAAAAGCATGAGCGATCAGTCTGAGCAACACAGGATCGGGATCACGCTTGATGGACCCATCGTCCGGCGGAACTGCTAACCTCACCTCTGATCCTCGGCTAACCAGTTTAGCTTCGATTGAAAGCTGGAGTGGTTGATTCTGGCTAGGAGGCGCAAATTCGATTTCGATTGTTCCGCTGTTTACTGCCACACGAGTTTTATAGTCGAGCAACAACCTCCTTTGTTCACTGATAGACATTGCAGGCAGATCGATTGAGGTTTGGCGACCCAGATCTATCCGAACTTCCATTTCTCGAGCATCATCGGTTCCCAAGCCGCCGCACGTCACCAGTTGTCTGGCAACTTTATCAATCACCAGTCGTTCTATCTCACCGGCAGGCATTCGCCACTTGTCCGATTGATCTCCAGGCGATGTTCGCGTGACATAATATCGATAGCGTTTCGAGCCCTTCATCGCATGCGTCGGCGTCATCGGCTTGCCATCCGGATCGGTTATGATGCCGGTCAGCAGACTGGGGTTGCGGCTCTTCTTGCCAAGTGCATTGTCGCGCCGGTTCTCACGGAAAGTCGATTGAACGTGCTCAAACAGCTCATCCGAGATGATCGACTGATGCGCTCCATCATAGACTTTTTCCTTATGCCGGACTTTTCCAACATAGACTGGATTTTGGAGCAGATGGGTTAAAGTCCCTGTTTTGAAGTGGATGCCACCAGCGATCCTTCCGGATTTATATACGCGGGTTCTGGTCCGGATATCTTTCGCAGCGAGTTCGTCAACCAACATTGGTACCGATTTGAGTAAAGCATATCTTTCAAAAACAAGTCACACCGTTTCAGATTCAGTCCTGTTGATCGCAAGCTGGCGATCTTCGATGTCATAGCCGTAAGGAACACCGCCGCCCATCCACATACCTTTCTTCTTGGATGCCGCAACCTTGTCCCGGATACGCTCTCCGGTGACCTCTCGCTCAAACTGGGCAAAGGAAAGCAGGACATTCAGGGTGAGACGTCCCATGCTCGTGGTGGTGTTGAACGATTGGGTGACACTGACGAATGAAGCTTCATTCTCATCCAGTATCTCAACGATCTTTGCAAAATCAGCGAGGGCTCGGGTCAAGCGATCAACCTTGTAGACGACAATGATATCGACCTTGCCGGCTGTGACATCGTTCAGCAGCTGTTTGAGAGCAGGGCGTTCCATATTCCCGCCAGACCATCCCCCATCGTCATACAGTTCAGAAACTGCTTCCCAGCCCTCGCTGGCCTGGCTGAGGATATAGGCGGCACAAGCTTCGCGCTGTGCATCCAGACTGTTAAAATCCTGTTCCAAACCCTCTTCTGTCGATTTGCGGGTGTAGATCGCGCAGCGCTTGCGTTTGATGCGCTCAGCCATTGGTAAGAGCCTTTGGCTTATAACCGCTCTGCTTCTTTAGTCCGAAGAACCGAGGGCCAGACCAATGCGCACCTGTTATTTCGCGAGCAATGTGGCTGAGGCTGGCAAAATGCTTGCCTTCAAATTCAAAGCCATCATCACAGACTAGCACATGATAGCTTTTACCCTTCCATGACCTGACAAGTCTTGTTCCAGTCTTGAGAGAGATTGCATGCATGTGTCCAGCTTTGCCGGTTTGTTCGACGCGTTTGCGAAGCCGCTCGATCTCTCGTTTGGTAGCACCTGTCAGGCTGCCATGGACGCGTTCCTGCCACCGGTTGGCGATCCCGCGCCGAAGCAGGTCTGGTCCGATATCGGGCGCAGGCGACTTGAACGTATCACGCCAGGCAGACCGCAACTGGACAGGGGGCATGGCGGTTAGTTCAGCCAATCGGTTGTCTAGCGTGGTCATGCTGAGGCTTTGGCGTCATGATCGCTTGGGTTTTGTGTGATGCGATAGGCCGTCCCATTTTCACCGCGCTGTTCACGTGTCAGCACATAGCTCTTCTTGCGCAGGCCGGTTAGAAATGCGCGAACGCTATGTTGCTGCCAGTTTGTTGCTTTGCATATCTCATCGAGAGTAGCGCCTTTCGCTCACGACAGCAGCGTGATGACTTTTGCGGACTTTGTTTGAGGTTTTGTTTTGGTGGACATGTTTTTCTCCAGCTTGGCGCTGAACCTTCCAGCGCTTCCACTGACCCGAGCCGCAGATCGCCTAAATGGCGGGCGGCTTGGCGCAAATGATGTTTGCGATGCCAACAGCAATGCTCGAACACACACCCAAGTCCAGTGGTTTATCTTCATATTTGCAAAAGCTGCATGTGGACTTCCATGCTAAGTCGAGCATGGGTAAGGGCATGGCTGATGACGACGAAATTAACCCGATCAAAGTGCGAACCGGTCTATTTGCCTTGATCACGGCAAGACTTGAAGATGCCAATGAAATCGCAGTTAAGGGGCAAGCCGCTAACCTCGGTAACCCCGATGTCAGCGGCTTGGTCATTGAACTGAGTTCGCTGGTTGACGAGATCAATGTTCAACTAGATGCAATTGAATTGATGAACAGTCGTTAGCGTCGGCTATTGGGCCGTTAACGGAAGGTCAGCTTTGCGTTGATTGGCAGGAGAAGCCGACGTCCCGCTAGTGATTGAAAGCCGTCATTTTTTTCGCGACCAATCGTTGGTCAATCTGTGAAATTGTAGACATTCTCGCCACGGCCAGCTTCCATTGATATTGAATGGAACACGCGCAACGTGCCGCCCATGCAAGGTAGTGTATCGGCATTGCGGAACGCATAAGCCCTCTCTTTATCTGTACACATTGGTGTGCTGTTACCGGTCCAGTTTTTGCCGGTTTTCGGATCAAATGCCCAAACACGGACAGAATATTCCAAGCCTTTTCCATCCGGTCCATCTGGCAAAAACAGGTTCGCACATTTTTTCCGCTTGGCAAAATAACGCCCCTGTGAAAACCAACCGGCCTCTCCGCCTATGGCGGCTTCTTTCCAATAGGCAAATCCGATCGCAATTTTTTTGGAACCCGTTCGATTGCACAATTTTAACGTAGTGCGTTGAGCATCTCGCGCTTTTTGGGCTCTCTTGATCTCCCGTCTTGCAATAATTGCTTCGGTAATAGCCGCTGCAATATTGTTCGCAGCCCCTTGTGCCAATTCTGCAGTTGTGGGCTTCGGGGCTACATAGCCCGGTTCGGGATAGTAATCTGGTTCAGGATAGTAATCAGGATATGTCTCTTCTTCGACAACCGGCCGAACGTAAGCAGGTGGCGATGACGCCGCAATGCGGGTAGGCAGCACCTTTGTAGTATTTCGAACATAGGATAGCTCCGCACGCGCACCACCAGTCAAAAAAGCAGAAACACCTTCAACCTCACCGCTATCATAATTGAAATAGGCCGATGCGCCGCTGCCTCCTATCGCAGCAAATGCAACCGTCGCGCCATGGGCATCTCCGCCAAATGCATGGTTGTTTTTCTTGTACATTCCAACGGTAACGGCAGACCCTGCGCCCAGAGCAATAAACTTGACCCCAAGAGTGTGATATGTAGCGACAGACTGTTTGCCATTCACATCGAATGCGAAACCATTTTCGCCTTCAAATCCGACACCAAATGCACCGCCGACACTGGCACCAAAAGTCACGGTTTGATATCCGGCCCGTTTTGCTTCGTTTAAGATGGTCCGCATACAGCTGCTGGACATCATCCGCTGCGCAAGTACTGATTGATCAACCCGTTGCCGGTTCCGCATCATTATATCCAGACTGCATTTTGTCATGGATCGAATGACTATACCCAGCAAATTTCCACTCTCTTTTACGGTATTTTTTGCCAGATTCACAATATCAGCGTCATTTTGAATACATTGATTTTTGATGAAATGTTGAACCAGTCGGCCATTGCAGGAAGGTATGTGAGGAGGAGGGCAAGGCTTTTGACCAAGTCCACCGCATGTATTCGGTCTCTTCAAAGCCTGCTTGATCGCCTGTCCGGTTTCTGACGCCCCATCTTTGATCGTATTGACGATGTCGTTGTCCTTGCGGATGCAAACACCTTTGATGAAATCCAATACCAAACGGCCATTACATTTTGTCGGGAAACAAGCCTTCTGACCTTCACCACCGCAGCTTTGTGCATAGGCCCCCGAAGACAGTGGACCGACGGAAACCGGAACCGTCAATGCACCTATTGCTACGAAAATGAACAAGAATGAAACCGCCCAATTTGTAATATGAACTCTGCGAGTGTGGAAGATTGATGAAACAGAGCTTTGCATAGGTTTATCTTTCGAAAATTGGGTCAAAACGATGATGATCGCGCAAAATGCTGGTGCACCGCTAGATTTCTTGAGGGTGCACCAGCGATGTTTGTGTCATTTTTTAGTGAGGTTGATCCGGATGTTACGGTTGTCCCGGCTTTCCCAAAGCAAATTGCCATTGGGTAAAACAGTATAGACACCGCTGCCTCGAGTATCTTTGAACTCACTATCGCTAATCCGTTCATAAGTGACGGCTTTCCCAGTCTTTCCCTTCCGGATGGGTGTGACCGTAGCTGTGTTGCCATCGGTCATTCGAAACTTGTTGATGTTTCTGCGATTGTTTGCGAACCGAAATTCGCCTTCAAGATTATATTTGTCTGTATCGCCAGCGATTTGACCCGTTCGCACTAGAGTTATTTTGGTCGCGCCTCTTTTCCAGACCATCGCACCGGAATTCGTAAACGTGTAGGTTGCACGGTTCTTCTTGAAAAGACCTGCTTCTCGCCACACGCCGTCTTTTACTTTTTCGTAGATAACAACTTTACCTTTTTTGCCGCGGCGAATCGGGAAAACCTCGAGCCCACCAAATATGTCCATCTTAAATTCATTGATGAGAGATCCGTTGTTCGTTGCTTGATAGATGCCATCGATACGTTTTTTGGTAACCTGTGCATGGGCTTCAGGGGCCAATGTAATGAAAGAAGCACCGGTCATGGGAAGTGCTATCGCAAGGGCAGCGGCGAGTTTCATCGCTCCGCGACGGGATGTATTTACTGATTGGGCCATCATATTTCCTTTCTCCAAATTTAGGCAGATTGCGTCTTGCCTTGTCACTGGAAGTAAAGGACGTCGTTCCATGCTGTCATGAGGTCGATCCCCTATATTGCAATTTGGAGAATCATTTTCTGTCCGCTGGGACGGAACCAGGCACTAGAGAATGAGGGATTTTCCTCATTCAGAAAAAGAGAAAATTCTGATAGACCTCGAGGAATGAGGGGCAGCGACACAAAGCAATCTAACATCCGGGATGTAGCATTTTTCGATGTATGTGCTGAGGCGGTGATGACCACTTTTGCACAAGGATCACAATTGGCGCGTTTGATCCAGCAGTCCTTCTTTCAGCGCATAGGCAATAAGCTGCGCAACCGAGTGGACATCCAGCTTTGCCATCAAACGTGTGCGATGATTATCAACCGTTTTGGCGCTTACACTCAATCGTTCCGCTATTTCGGCGTTGTTGCATCCATCGGCAATCAAATGCAAAACTTGACGTTCCCTTGCGGTCAGTGGCGGCATTTCGGAGTGTTCTCCCAAAATGGCCAACACCTCCTGTGCAACATAAGAGCCGCCACCCAGCACCACCTGAAAACCCTTACGCATTTCACCCGGCGTGGTCGATTTCAAAAGCAGACCGTCCACCTCCGCTGCAATCCAATCGGCAAGATGCCCTTTTGCATTGAAGCCGGTAATGACAATGATGTGCGTTTCAGGGCTCCATCGGCGCACTTCAACAAAAACTTCCATTCCCTTGGCAAGCGGCATACCGGCATCAAGGGTGAGCAAAGTGGGTTGCAGTTCCTTGGAAAGCGAAATGGCTTCCAGGCCATTTTCAGCTTCGCCGACGATTTCGACATCGTCAATTTCTTCAAGGATAGCGCGCAGACCATTCCGAACGACCGCATGGTCGTCTGCGATAACCGCACGGCGCTGGCCCATTGGTAATGTCAAATACACTTCCCCCAATAGCCTCAAAACTATATGCAGATTGATCTGCCTTGTCTTGTCTTTTCTGCTTGGGGTGACGCCAGCGACGGCTCAAACACTCGAACTAACTGCCACCAATAATGATGTGAACATTGTGGAGCATATGGTGATTGTAGCGGACAGAAATTTTAACTTTAATGACGTCGCTGTAAGAAGACAGGCAGAACAAAAGGCGATCAACATTTCGATCCCCAATCAGATCATGCCAGAGACAACGGCTGACGGTGATTGGGGCTATTTGAGGATCGATAATACCACCAACAAGCCGATAAGCCGTGTCTTGGACACCGAGCATTTCACTAACAAAGGTTATGTCATCTATCTTGAGCAAAGCGACGAAATCGAACTGATCTTGGACGCCCAATTGCCTGCTCAACAGATCGAAGACCGCATCCGGCCTGAGCTTATTTTGGCTTCGATTCCAGTGCCGCTCGCCCCGAAAGAAGAGATCAGGCTTTGGGTGCAATTTCAGGATGGGAAGAATGCTGGAACCACGCCAATTTACCTGCGGGAAGAAGCTGACCTAACCGCGCATCGTGTCAAGAATACCATTGTCAACATAGCCTTTTATGGGGTTGGCCTTACCCTTTTGGTGTTCCTATTGCTTCTGGCTCTTCTGCTGGATTCTAAACCTGCAAGGTTTTACCTTGTGTTCCTATTTGCTTCAATCTCTTTGAATTTCCAGCAAGACGGCTACTTCAACCAAT
Organism: Parasphingorhabdus sp. W113; assembly: GCF_055693205.1. Lineage (NCBI taxonomy): Bacteria > Pseudomonadati > Pseudomonadota > Alphaproteobacteria > Sphingomonadales > Sphingorhabdaceae > Parasphingorhabdus > Parasphingorhabdus sp. W113. Next base: position 788,215 of record NZ_CM146328.1, read on the forward strand.
TCTTCTATGCCGGTGATCCCAATTTTCACGCATTGACGCGGTTACTTTGGCAAGTGTTGATGGTGATATCCTACCAACTCTTCATAGTTTCTTTTTTGGATATCAAACGACGCCATCCCCGCTTTCTTATCCTCCCAAGAACTTTCATTGGGTTAGTAGTTGCCACCGCTGCGGTTTACCCATTTTTGAATGGAACGGAAATTTACCAACTTCTTTTTAATATTGTCGCATGGACCTTTGTCGCCATTAGTGTGGGTGCAGCAATTTTTGCCTTTAAGTCTAGGATTGAAGGTTCCGGTTTTTTCATCCTGGGTGTCGCGATTTTCATTAGCTATCTGTCATACAGTATAGCGAACAAATTTCTGTCAGAGATCAGCTATGACTTTGAAGTGGTACGCAACGTAAAGGCGTTGCAATTGCTCGATGCCTCGGTGTTTGCAGCGGCGATGCTTCGTCAGACATTTGCGCTGCGTGATCAACGCGATGACGCCTTGAAAAGCGAGCTTGCCGCTGCGCAAGAAAGCCTGACTGCCGCGCGTGCGCAGTTAGAGGCGGAGAAGGACCGAGACCGCGCAAAAGTCTTGGCCGAAAAGCATCGAGAGCGATTGGCGATGGCCAGTCATGATCTTCGTCAGCCGCTTACCAGCCTGCAACTCGCGCTCGAACAGGCGGAGACATCAAGCCCGGATCTCAAGCAAAAACTGGCATCGGGGCTGGATTATCTCAATGCCGTGCTTGGCGATACATTGAAGAGCGCACGCCCTGACGAAGATGGTAGCGATGAACATGCAGCGCCAGGCGATGTAGTGCCGGTACAGGTAGTGTTCGACAATCTCGAACGGATGTTTGGAGCTGAAGCCAAGCGAAACGGACTTGCTCTGATCTTCATCCCCACAAATGTCACCGTAAAAGCCAACGCGGTCGGACTAATCCGTATGTTATCCAACCTGATATCCAATGCTATAAAATATGCCCATCAGGGCGAGGTTGAAGTCATTTGTGCCGAGCGCGACGGTATTGTGTCAATCGAAGTTCGCGATAATGGCAACGGTCTGACCAAAAAGGAATTGGCACGTGTTATGAATCCATATGAGCGCAATCAGACCGAAGGCAACGGAGAAGGTCTGGGCCTGCACATTGTCAAGACCATGGCGGAGCAAGCTGATTTAACTTTTGAGGCAAACAGCAACCCCGGCAAAGGAACCGAGTTTCGTTTGGTTGGTTTTGGTGTCTGCTCGTAATGTCTGCTTTCGCGATTTGACCAACTCCTCCGAAATGTCCGATACTGAGGCGCAAAGCCGACTGTGACGAACGGTTGATAATTTATCTTATGTTGAAGGGTCGGGCGCTGGGTCCGCAATATCCCGAAAGCGGACGTTCGCTGACAGCCAAAAACCCCCTCCGAATTATCTCCTGAGGGGGTCTTTATCGGACAATGTCTGTCGCGGTTAAACGTAGCTCACTTTTAAATTGACCTTACGCCGGCGCATTGCGCCGCCGACCAAACCAAAGCCAAAAATCATCATTGACCATGTTGCTGGCTCAGGGACTGCGCCCATAGATCCAATTGATCCGGTATAAGCCAATCCATCAAACTGGCGGCCCGTGTTCGATATCAACGTTCGGGATAGAGTGTCCGCATTATATTGATAAAAATTGCCACTAACATCTAACAGCCAGTAAACGCCTAGATCTCCATCAAATGCCAAGTCACTGTTGTTAAAGCCACCGTCTCCGCCTAACGGAGTTTGGTTACCGTTCGTTGGATCAAGTCCAAAAAAGTTTCCACCTCCATCGTTGGTTCCAACTAACTGATTAGTATCTCCTCGATAAGTCATTCCGCCGATCCGTTGGTCGAGGTTCCCAAGCAGAGTTGCGGCTCCCGTGCTACTATCGATCTCATAAAAACCACCTCCATTCATGAACTGGGAGGCGTGCAATTTCCCTGTTGATGCATCGAATGCGAGCCCAAACAGGTCACTGATTCCATGATTCCCAACTAGCGTCGCCGCTCCGGTGGACGTGTTGACGGTATAAAGATTTTCATTGCCTCTTCCGCCAAGCATAAAGAGAGTATCATTACCATAAGCCAAGTCGCCGAAATTCGCATTGGTGCCTAATGCGCCGATGTCAGTAAACACATTCGTTGTCGTATCAATCGAGACTAGAGTATCGCTACCATTATCCAATGCGAACAAGGTAGCTGCAGACGCTGGTGTAGCAACAAACGCCAATGACAGCGCCGTTGAAGCAATTAGAAGTTTTTTCATGATTTTCCCCCGTTTCCGATTGCCAGCCAGTAGACAATCAATCGGAAAAAATTGTGCAAACCCTAACGAAGCGTTAACAGATATCGGTATCCCGCGCAATTGGACTTCCATTACAGCAACCTATGTGCCGTTTTGGTACAATCCCAGCGTCAGTCTTTGCGCCCAAAGCGGACATGACTGCTTCATCCCGAAAGCGGACATTGGATTTACGGCTTAATCTTTTCGGCTAGGCGCTTCGCTTCCACCATGTTTCGATCTTCAAATTTTTCGCGTCTGAACAAAGGCAACGCGTCAAAGAGTGAAGAGGAAGGCTTCATAGCGAGAGCATTAAGTCTATAGTCTGCGGCATTCTCATCTCCGTTCATCCGACTAAGATAGTATTCGCAATACTCACATATGTATCTGTTATGTTTCGCCTTTTTCTGTGCAGCGGCTTCAAGTGCCTGTTTCAATAATATCTTGGCCTTGTCGAAATCGCGTTCCTCCAGGTGAAGCCTAGCGCCCATTGCGATATGACGCGGGATTTCGCTCTCTTGAAATTTTAAGTAATGCATTCGTGCAGAAACAAGGTCGCTCTCCCGCATGGAATCGCGAAATGCAACAACTGCGGATGAATGGGCCAGAGCGCGCTTTATCTTTTGGAACATGCATATTGGTGTACCAAAATATCTATCGTTCTGTAACCCGCCGAAAACAAGCTAATGTCCGCTTCTGCGCCCATAGCGGACGCTAGAAAACCAGTCCAAAAAACCAATTATTAGCGTTCTGCAGGCTTTGACCTTCTCAATGAGGAGATCACAATGCAAAATCAAACATGCGACATTCTAAAGCTATATCCATGGAACAAGGGAAAACTGATCGGACAAAAAGCCCCGCTGAAACAACAAGAGGTCTGGGCCATCAGGGTTCGGTTGGAACTGGCAGATCGAAAACGCGATCTGGCTCTGTTCAACCTAGCGATTGATAGCAAACTTCGAGGATGTGATCTTGTCAGTTTGAAAGTGAGCGATGTCCGCACTGGAGATGAGTTCCAAAGCCGAGCCAAGATCATTCAACGCAAAACCCGAAACGCTGTTCAGTTTGAAATTACCAAACAAACACGGAACGCCCTCAAAGCTTGGTGTGCTCAATCCAATTTGTCTCCATATGATTGGTTGTTTCCATCTCGCATGGATAGATCACACCATCTTTCGACACGACAATATTCTAGAATTGCAGCGAGCTGGTTTGGATCAATAAATCTTTCGCGATCAGCTTACGCCACTCATTCATTAAGGCGAACAAAAGCAACCTTAATCTATCGAAAGACTGGGAACCTGAGGGCCGTTCAACTACTTCTTGGTCATTCAAAGATCGATAGCACCGTCAAATATCTCGGAGTTGAAGTTGAAGATGCGCTAGCCCTTGCAGAAAGCGTTGAACTCTAGTGTCCGCTTTGGGCGCAAAAGCGGACGTTCGATATTGGAGGCAGGTGAATGATTGGGGCGTACGGTAACAATGTATTCTGTTGATACGGAAGCAAATCTTTGATTAGAAACCATATGGTTTTGATTTGGCCCAATACACAGTCCGATTTCTTAATCGACGTTGTATCGAGCTTTAAAAAGCGGTCCAAAGCATTGAAATATAAATGCCGAGATATCTCTTGTGATCGAGTTATGGAGAGGGATGGTGAAATTCAGCACGAAAAAGTTGAGATTCTCGTTCCCAATGTCAGCGAGCAAGTCAGGGTTCAACTGCACTTTTGGGATGAGAGGTGGGTTTGGGTAAGTTTCTCGCCAAGTTCGGCTTCAGCCAATTCGACTATCTGGTCCTTGGAAGGTCGAACATTATCAAAAGACATCGGCAAAGAAATTGTTGAAGCATTTGAGTCCAGCTTGGAAGTGGCAAGTTTTCCCAATGCTTCACAAGCTGCAGGCTATGACAAAATATGGAAACCGCTGATTGCTACAGGACCACAAATATTTTGATCTCTAATGTCTGCTTTGGGCGCAAAAGCGGACACTAACGTATTGCGTTCGATGGGCTGCTATTTGATAAGCATCGCACATTAGTGGAGTGCGCTGACGTGTTTGAACAAATCTCTTTTGAGAAACCCGTGAACGATTTTGATATTATCAAGATTATCGATGACTATGACGGGCTAACCGTGCTCATAAGCGATGAGCAGACCAAAAGTGAACTCAGTATGTTCTTCAAAGACAGGTTCGGTTTTACTTGCTTTGATGAAGCAGATTTGCACAAAACTTGGCTTGATGTCGGACATCTAACATGCGGTTTATATGAATCGTCGAACAGTGAGTTATTGGAATGGGCTAACGCTCAGAGTCCCTTCGATGAGCTTCCGTTTCCGGCAAAGCACTATCTGTTGGTCTCGATGAACGATGTGGTGAGCGTTATTACGGATGACCCTCCAATGATTGAGATAACTAAATCTTAGTGTCCGCTTTCGGGATAATGCGGACATCACCTCTCAAGGCGACACCAATTCCAGGTGTTCAACTTTTAGAGCCATTGCAAGTTCATAAATCGTAACAATGGTTGGATTACGCTTACCGCGTTCAAGATCACTGATATATTGCTGAGACAAACCTGAAAGCTCACTGAGCTTTTCCTGAGTTAGCCCCTTTTCCTTTCGGATCCGGCAGACATTGTCGCCAACAAGTTTCCGCATATCCATGGCAGAAACCATTGGCTTGTCTCGGCACAGTTGTTTATCAACTATAGTATGTATTTAGTTGGAGATAACAGATGGCCGAAAGTAAAATGACAAAAGCCCTCAATGAGGGAATGCAGATTCCATGTCCTAAATGTTTGGAGCCAATGAACATGGCGGCGCGGCGATGCCCAAATTGCAAACACGACTTTTCCGAAGAAGAGGTGAGGACCCTTATGTTTTGATAGATGTTACATATCCAAAAAATTTCGGTTATGGTGCCAATGATAAGACCGAGGAGCGGAACAGATGGCCGGATGTCAGGCGCCAGCGGAAAGATACCATCTGCCATTCACATATCACCCGAAGCCTATCACGGGGGGCCATTGGGCAAGCTTCAGGATGGAGACATGGTCTGTGTCTGCACTGAAACTGGCGAACTGACGGCATTGGTCGATGAAGCCATTTGGAGCGCCCGAGAACAGGCCGCCGCGCCGCCGCGCACTTTTGGCACTGGTCGCGAACTTTTTGCGATGCTGCGCCATCATTCCGACCCAGCTGAAAAAGGCGGATCAGCAATGCTTGCCGAGGCAGGGCTCTCACCATGCAAGAGATAGTTGTAGCCGATATCGGCGGAACCCATGCGCGATTTGCGATAGCGGCGATTGATAGCGGACATATTGTCCGTCTCGACCACCAAGTGAAAATGCGCAGCGCTGACCATGCCAGTCTGCAAATCGCATGGGAAGCCTATGCCAATCAAATTGGCCGGGAATTGCCGCGCGAAGCCTCTTTGGCTGTCGCTGGGCCGGTAGGCGGCGATGTGCTCTATTTTACGAACAGCAGCTGGATGTTCCGACCCGCGCTGGTATCTGAAAAATTGGGGTTGGACCGGTTCAGTCTGGTCAATGATTTTGGCGCAGTGGGTCATGCTGTCGTGCATATGGAAAATGACCAATTTGACCATATTTGCGGACCAGAAACCGAATTGACCGAAGATGGCTCGATCACCGTATTGGGCCCCGGCACAGGTCTTGGCGTGGTCAATGTGTTGCGTAAAGGCGGCGAGTATTTTGTTACAGAGACCGAGGGCGGCCATATTGATTTTGCGCCGCATGATGAATTTGAAGATGCGCTGCTAAAAATACTACGTGAACAGCATCGCCGCGTGTCTGCCGAACGCGTGACATCTGGCCCCGGGATAAGGGTGATCTACAATCTGCTTGCAGAAGTCGAGGGGCAGTCCGCCAAAGATTTGGAAGACCATGCATTGTGGACGCTGGCGGTCTCGGGTGAAGACAGTTTAGCCGCCGCCGCTTTTGACCGTTTCTGTCTGTGCCTTGGTTCCGTAGCCGGTAACCTTGCGCTCGCCCAAGGATCAAAGCAAGTCATCATGGCGGGTGGACTGGGGCAGCGGATTGGTTCTGCTCTCCTGACTTCCGGATTTCGCGAACGTTTCATCGCGAAGGGGCGGTTTCAGTCAATGATGGAACAAATATCTGTGAAACAACTGATCCACGAAGAGCCAGGTTTATATGGAGCGGCTGCGGCCTTCATCAAGGAATATGGAATAGGATCGACCATATGAAGCCGATCGAAAGGATCATGCGCACGGATTGCGCGCTGGACGCCATTCGCGCGATGAAACAAGTTGATGGTGCGATTGTCGGTGCTGGCACGGTTCTCAACACAACAATGCTCGGCGCAGCGATTTCAGAAGGCGCCGAATTTATTGTATCGCCTGGTTGCACAGAGTCATTGGCCCGGGCCGCGATTGAACGGAATATTCCCTTTCTGCCCGGTATAGCTAACGCTAGCGACATCATGCGCGGTCTTGATCTGGGTCTGACGCATTTCAAGTTTTTCCCGCAATGGCGAGTGGCGGAATTCCGGCATTGAAATCGCTCGGCGGTCCATTCGGGCAATGTTTATTTTGTCCAACCGGCGGGATTACAGAAGCGACCGCTCCAGACTGGCTGGCACTGAAATCTGTAGCGTGCGTCGGGGGCTCCTGGGTTGCGGGCTAGACAACGGTCAAAATTTTGGCGCGTTTCGTCTGCGCATTCGGGATAAAGCGGATATCGGCAAACGCGGACAGTCTCATGGATCGACCGAAACCCAGACCGGACCATGGAACGCCATCATATGCCGTTTGATTGGCAACGCAAAAATGTTATGCCGCGTTTCGGGGGATTGAGTAGCAACATGGGGACATCACAAAGCTCTGATCAAAAGCGGACTGTCGTGATTGCTGATGATCATGCGATTGTACGACAAGCCACGCGGCAAATCTTGTCGGAGATTTCCAACATCGAAATTACCGCAGAGGCCGAAAACGGGCTGGAAGCGATTGCGGCGGTCAGAAAGTACCGGCCGGATATGCTGGTTCTGGATGCGGCCATGCCTTTTGCAAAAGGTATAGAGGTTTTCGCTGAAACGCGCCGATGGACTCCCAAGACCCGGGTCGCTGTGTTGACGGGCTTTACATCTTCCAATCTATTGGCCGAATGGCTGGATGTTGGCGTGGATGGATTGTTCCTGAAAAGTTGCGACCCAGATGACATCCGGCGCGGGTTTGAAGCTGTACTGGCAGGGCACAAGTTTGTCGCAAAATCGGTAATGGCAATTTTGAAAGACGCGGTCGAGCCTGTCTCGCTGACCGCGCGCGAGCGCGAAGTCCTGTCTCTGGTTGGTACCGGTCACGCCAATGCGGCGATTGCTGATCGCCTGAGCATCAGCATCAAGACGGTCGAGAAACATCGCGGAAGTTTGATGGCGAAGCTGGGCGTAAATTCGGTTGCCGAACTTTTGGCATTTGCTTTGCGGGAAGGCTTTCTCGAGGGTCACAAACAGCTATAGAGCCTGGCTTGCCAAGCTCCCAATTAGCGAAAATGGGTAGTAGACCCCATAGACATTTTTCTGCCAAACCGCATTATCTCTTGGTGAAACATCATATTTTCGTGAAATATAAAAACTGGCCACCGGATCAGCTCACTGATCAAAATTTCCGCATGTGGAAGCTATTCAGCTGGCTGGCGTTTTTATGCATCTTCAATCTGAGCGCTGCTGTGCAAGCGCAGTCGGGACCGATCCAATTACAGGAGCAACCCGATTATTATCAGCGGGTCATCGGTCATCTAGAATATTTCATTGATCAAGATATAGAACTGGATGTTGCAGAGCTTCAAAATAGTCCGGCCCGGTTTGTACCGGTAACATCGAACTATGCCGACTTCGGTTTGACCAATGGCCGTGTCTGGATGCGGTTTTCAGTCCAAAACCCTTACGATAAGCGCGGCACATGGCGGCTCGACTTGAAGCGGCAATATTTCAAGGAGCTCGAATTATATCTCGTCCGAAATGGTCAGCCTGCTCAATCAGTGCTTCGGCATGACGAAAAAATTGCTTTTACAGAACGCAAAATTCCGAACCGTTTTCTTGAGTTTGACTTCGAAATTCAGCCTGACGAAACCGTCGAGTTTCTGGTCAGCTATCGTTCGACGTCGACGACTTATCTGCCAATTGCGGTCGCCAAAGCAGATGGAGTGTTCCTTGTCCATTCACGTGAGGAACGGATAGACTGGATTTTGAATGGCGCTTTGATCGCCATGATATTATTTGCCCTATTGTTGACACCGGTGACGGGCTGGAAACTCAGTACATCATTCAGCCTATATGTGTCCGCAGGACTGTTCTACATCGCCAATGCTGATGGTTACAACTTCCAATATCTGTGGCCCGATCATCCTTGGTTGAACGATCCGATGAACCTGACTGCCATGCTGCTGATGCCCGCGACTGGCCTGTTGTTCGCACGGCAGCTGTTTGATTTCAAAACACTGAAACCGGCATTCGACAAGTTGCTGTTGGCGATCATAATCCTCTTCATCATTCTCGCGATACTGCCGATCCCCCTTATTGGGTATCAATGGTATGTGGTGCCGGCCTATTCGATGATACCAATGGCAAAATTGGTGCAGGTTTCTGCGGGGATTATCGCGCTAAGAGGGAAGCGGGTGGGCGCCATACCCTATCTTGTCGGGGCGATACTGATCGTCAGTTCGATCGCCTATGCCACAACAGCCCATCTTCTGCCCGGAAAATTCGATTTGGACAGCACCCTCGATTTTGGTCATTTCATCCTGTTCTCCGACTGTCTGGCCTTTGCCATTGCGATGATGCTTAGGATGCTCGCACTCCGCAAGGATCGCGATTTGGCCCTTCAGGCAGAACTTCGTGTATCTGAAGAAAAGCTCGCGTTGAGCGAAACCCTGATAAAAACACAAAAAGAATATCATGATGCACGGGACCTTTCAGAAAAGCGCCGTGACCAGCTTTCTTCGGTCAGTCATGATATCAGGCAACCGCTGGTTTCCCTGCGATATGCTCTGGGACGTATCCGCGGCAAGAATGAACAGGTCACGGAGCAGATGAATGCGGCGTTTGATTATCTGGAAACCCTGGCTGTCGGACAACTGGCAGAAGATGAATCAGGGAAAAAAGAGCTTTCAACTCCACAAGCGTCCGAGCTGTTTCCGATACGGGTGGTGCTGGATAACGTGCGTGAGATATTTGCTGATGAAGCGCAAAGCAAGAATGTCGAATTTCGATATCGGCCTATCAATGCCAATGTCCAAACCGATCCGGTGGCGCTGATGCGGGCGGTCAGCAATCTTGTTTCCAATGCAGTAAAACATACCGATGATGGTGCGCTTTTGCTGAGCGCTCGACTGCGCGGTGATTATGTCCGCATAGAAATTTGGGATACCGGTGCTGGATTGGACGAACAAGAAATCAAACAACGGATGACCAAACATAATAAGGGCGAGGCTTCGTCCGGAACCGGATTGGGCTTTACGATCGTGAAGGAAATCTGTGAAACACATCGTCTGAAATTCGCGTTTCATTCCCGCAAAGGCTCCGGTTCTGTCGCATTTATTCATGTGCCGGCAAGCAAATAGCCCGATAAATGGGGTGTAGACCCCATATTCACTGCACCGGTGCTGTGACACTATCTTCCTGAAATTATTGAAGAGTGGAGCTTGAGAGTTCCGATCATTCAGGGAGAATTGCGAATGTTTAGAAGCGCCGTAATACGAGCCATTGGTGTCGTCATGTTTGCTTTGTCGGCTCCCCTGGCAGCACAAAGCTATGTGCCCGACCTGTTGGAACTTGACGGCACCGTAACGCTGCAATTCCCGGCCGATGATCGCATGGCCCTGGAAGGCGGCGCGACGATCGAGTTTTGGGTGCAGCCCGACTGGAAAGGCGATCCGGGCTATGATCCGGTGATCCTTTCTAATGCTGGCGAAGAAGGTGCGCTGTATTTGGTCGCCATTGCGCGGGAAAAAGACGGCTTGGGCGTCATGTCTGGCGATCAGTTTGAAATGGTTCCGTTCGATTTCACCGACGGCAAACTCCATCATGTCAACATTACGGATTACGGCGATACCACGCTGGTGTTCGTCGACGGCGTGCTGATCAGCGAGCTTCCGCTGACTTTCAAAAAGCGCCCTTCAAAAGGGTTTTGGATCGGATCAGCAGATGGTGAGAATGATGTGTTTGTCGGTGCGATTGCTGGCCTTCGCATATGGGATATCCCCGTAGATGCTGACCATGTTCTGGATTTTATGATGGCACCCATTGCACCGCAAGAGGGGCAAGATCATCCCGATCTGAAATGGCTTGTCGGCACAAGTGACTTCCAGAACCAAGGATTTCTATTGCAGTCATATGCCGACAACTAGTGCCGAAACTCTCAGGAATCTAACAAAAAGGGAAATCAGGATGTTAAAAAGGAAAACACTCAAATTGATAGGGCTAGCTTTGACCATTTCCCTAACTGCACCCGCAATAACCGCCGCGAAAACTCAAAACCGACCGGCCACAAAGAACATTAAACCGGGCAAAAATGGGAAATATATCAACAAGCAATCCAGCACGCGGCTGAGCGTCCAGGCACGCGTGAGAGCTCAGAATCGGGCGGCCAAGGCTGCAGATTCGCAAAAGCGGGCAAACAATAAAGCGCGGGCGCTCAACAAGGAACTTTACCCGCGCGGTATACCGCGTGTTGCCGTCAAACGCCCGCCGCTCAAATCTGCTTTGAAGAAGGCGAATATGGACGCGCGCCAAAAGACGCGTGGCAAACCGGTCATTGGTTTTGCGCGATATAATAATGTGCGGACGATCCCGAACCGAGAACAGATTGCGGCTGCCGCTCAAAAAAAGCCTGGTTTGATCAGTCGCATATTCGGATTTTTGTTTCGTAAAAACTAACGGGAAAAGCGAACGGTCCGACATATTCCAAAAGAATATCGTTTGACCGTTGGCAATGGCCGCAGCGCACACGACATGCGGGGGAATGGTTTCTTCCGCGGCAGGGAGGTTATTTTGAAAACACGCATTCTTAAAGGGGGCGCCGCAGGCGCGCTGGCACTGGGGTCACTGGCATTGCCCAGCGGCGCGAGCGGACAAAACCCGCCCGAACCCGGCTCGTTCGCTGATCTCATGACGAACCCGGTCAGGGGTGGAGGCCTGCTTTTGCAGCCCACGATTGGGGAACGCGGTGATCTGTTCAAAGGGTGTGAAAATGACGAGCAGCCGCCAGCATTTGGTAATGCCCGGGCCAATCCGCGCAACCGGATCGAGAACGCCCGGGGAGCAAATTCAGGCGGGACTGGCCGCGTCTTTGCGCAGGTTGGGGCAGAAGAACAAACGGGCGCGCCGACAAGCGATCCCGTTGATGAATGCTGGTCTCGGATCGACGGTCTTTGGGTTGAGCTGGGCGCGCGGCCTACTTTTGATACAGAGTTTCGCGCCGCTGGCTGGGGCGACATCACTGGTAACTCAGACCAGAGCCCGATGGCTCACAGTGTTTACACCAAGCCTCGCTATTTGGTGATCGAAAAAACGACCAATCTGCAGCGCCAATTAATCGCTACCCAACCTTTTGGGAGTGACGGCAAAATCACCTTCTCTTCCAAAGATGGTATAAGCTTGAAACAATCTTTGAACCAGCGCGGGCCGGTTAAACGATACACGGCGTTTCAAGCCATGCGAGGTCTGGGGCGTGATCTATCCGTGCGGCTCGCAAGCAATGGCGCGGCCGTACTCACGATTGGCAATACGCAGTTTATTCGGCCCAGGCCGGCGCTGTCAGCAGCTGAGCGCGCGGCGCAGCCGCCAATGCAGGACGCGTTCAATCGCGGCGACAACATCCAAGACTTGGATGTGGTCGCTCAAGGGTTTGATGTGACCAAGCAGAACCCCAATCGTTTTGGAGAGAACAACAAGCGGTTCGTCTTCGAAAAAAAGACATCCACCGATTATTACGCTAAAGATCGCAAGATTGTGCCGATTGACATGGCGCTTGATTTGCACGGCGATCAAGAGGCAATCTATTTTTCCTCAATCGTCAGCAGCGCATCCGAGATCCAGAGCGCCTATGCGTCCAGTTTTGGCATATCCGTTAAAGCCGGTGTTAGCGGAACAGCCTCGGATCCGACGCAGACACTTAGTGTCAATCTTGAAGCTTCGGTCGGATTTGGCGCAAATTTTGCGAACAGTGAGTTCTCGTCGATTGAGGAGAGCAATTCTGTCTCGCAAGCGGTCGGGTTTTCGCGCTTCAGAAAATTCGCTCTGATCCGTGATCACGCGCAATCGAAACTGGATGGCTTTTTCCGCGATGCCGTAATCTCCGCTACCGAAAGCGGCGATTTTAGTCGGATTATTGATAGCTACGGCACCCATTACCCCTATGCCACGACCTTTGGTTCATCCGGGCAAATGCGCCATACGACCACTGAAGAAGGTTACCGAGAAGTTATGGCTGAAACGTCAAGTGAGAGCAAAAATGGCGGTGCCAATCTTTTGATTGTGCAAGCCGAAGCCAACTCCAGCAGCTCTTCGCAAAACAGCAAGGGTTTTAAACGCGAAACACAATACGGAACGGCATTTTTCGATGCGGTTGGCGGCAATGGCAGTTGGGATCAAAACGGCTTTTCCGCCGGAGACACTCCCTATCCTATTCTAATGGATATGCGCCCGCTTGCTGAGCTGCTTAATCCGATGAACTTCCCCGGTCAGCCAATGATTTACAATCAAGGACGGCGCCAGCTTGCGGCAACGATCGATAACTATTTGCGCCGTGCGGGGCGGCAGGTGAGCGATCGGTCGTTGTTGCCCGAGATCATTCCGACCCAGCGTTGGACCATCCGTGCACTGAGCGTCAACTGTCATCGCGCAGGATCGCTCGAAGGCAACAGCGACCGCATTCAATTACAAGGTCAAATGCGGCTGGACGTGAACTATCCATCTACCAAGAGCCGGGTGGTCTTTTCACCTGGCACGGGCAAAAAATATCGCGGGATGTTTTGTAATGGGCGGAATTATACCGCTAGCGATGCAACGCGTTTCGTCCTGGAGGGCACGCCCGCTGAGCTCGCGCGCGCGCGGTACCGTATCCGCACCAATTTTGATGAAGCCGATTTTGGCTCTCCCATCAAAGCGTTGAGGGTGCGGGTACAGGGCGGATTAGCGCAAGCGGTTTGGCCCGATAAGATCTTCCAGGGAAATTCACCGTGGTTCACTTTGCCCGATGAAAGTGCACTCGACGCTTCAGGAAGGCTGGTACGAACTTATGGCGTGCCTGGCGGCGCGGCGGGCAAGCAACCAGACCTCCGCCTGCGGATCGAATTTGTACGTGTTGAGTGATGACGTAAGCACCTGCCCCAACACGCTTCAGCGATTTCCTTCCAGCGTGATCCAAAGCCACCAATCCTCAAAAAAATACAAGGAAATAGGAATGTTGAAATTGCTCAAAATGCAACGCGTACTTTGTATCGCAGGCGTCGCAATGGGCGCATCACCGGCTCTTGCCGCCGAACCAACCTATTTGAGTTGCACGGTAAATGAAAGGGCCAGCGTAGTGCAGTTGGATGAGGCTGCAGGTACTGCAACACTGCAAAATCGAGAGCCTCGACCCGCAACCTTTACGGCTGACAAAGTGACTTGGAGCATGACTGGCAGCCAGTTTGAAATTGACCGTGTCGCCCGATCCATGACTATTCATTTTTTCGGCAGTCCAACGAGTGGCCCCTGCAAGGAAATACCGCCCTTGGCGATTAACCCGACACAGAAATGGACAATACGCGCACTCAGTATCAATTGCTCTGCATCGGGTAGAAATGAAGGCAATCGTCCTGACATCCAGTTGAAAGGGCAGATGCGTCTCGACCTGAAATATCGAGGCGAACGCAGCAGGATTGTCTTCAACGTGACAAGCAAGAAAGGGTATCGCAAGATAAGCTGCGACGGGCGCAATCATACCGCCACTGATCCCACCAAATATGTGCTCGCAGGAAAAGGCGAAGAATTACTCACCGCGCGATTCCGGGTCCGAACCAATTTTGATGAGGTGGATTTCGGTTCACCAATTCGGGCTCTCAGAACGTACACGCAAGGCGGATTGGCCCAAGCGCAGTGGCCTGACAAAATCTATCAAGGTTTCTCAGGATGGAGAGGCATGCCTAAACGCTTCGGTTTTACTCGTCCGTATAAAATTGTTCGGAAATACAGTGTTCCGCGCAAAAAGGGTGATCCCAATCTTTATTTGCGGATCGAGTTTGAGCGCGTTGAATGAGGCACATGGGATCTCGTTCACAATGTCCGTTGATATCGCAGAGTGACAGGGGAATAGCATGAAATATGCGTTTGCTTCGTTGACTATGACGGCCGGTTTGGTGTTGTCACACTTCACGCCTGCAGCCGTGACGCCAGCCAAGGCGCACGGCAAGCCAATGAACATCACAGCCTATTGCAAAGCCGTCCACAATGCTGATGGTCGCGGGCCGTCTTGGAGTGCAAAATATTATCCCGGGCCCGGGCAATGGTGGTGCGAGGAGGCGACCATTATGGGGTGGCAGATCAGGGGCGGTGCAAAAAAGCGGGTAGATCCAGCGAAAGCTTGTCTGCGCATGCATCGCACATCGCGCATCCACACGCACAAGGGATTAAACTATGCCGTTGAGGCCAACATGCATTGCGGCGAATATGTTGGCCTTGCGCCATCGATGGCCGATATGCGGCCCGCCTCGCTCACCATCTGTAACAATACCAGCGCGGCGCGGTTGTCGGTCGGTTATGCTTTCCTGGACCGGCGAGGCACATATGCGCCGAATTGGCGATCTAAAGGCCATTATGTTTTAGGGCGCGGCAGTTGTGAAACGATAGACCTGCCAGCAAGCCATGATGACAGCGGGTATCGCGGCGACCTTTATGTGTTTGGCGCACATCGTGGTGCGATCATGCCCGGTCAGGGCCGACCCATGTGTGTCTGGAGGATCGGCGATTTTGAACGGCCGTCAGCCGACCAACGCAGTACCTGCAAGCAGCGAGGGTATATAATGGTGCCGACGACCCATATTCAGGCTTCTGCCGGGAATGTGCGACATGCGTTTTCCGATTGATGGGGTCAGTATAGCCGCTGCACTTCACTGTGTGACTTTGGGCTTTCCCATTCCAGCGCACGCCGCGCAGACCGACCCGAACATCCCTTATGACGTGGCCGAACCGTCTGAGCGAAATCCGCTAACCCGCAGCTACGCCATACACCCTCATGATGGCCGCGAGCCTAGCGCTGAATATATGCGCGAAACGAGCGCAAAGGCTGCTGCATGGCGCGCACAAATTGGGGCCAACAAATGGCAATCAGGTTTTGCAGGCTTAACCGGCGAATTTGATGCCAACCCATTTGCTCCCTTGCCGCAATATCTGCGTGTCTTTGGCGGCAATGTATCGCTCACAATCGGCTTTGACCAAAAGATCGATGCGGATATGTCAGCCGCCGAAGTAGAGGGCCTGATCAATTATATCGGCACAGACGGCTTCCCGATTGGCGCGCTTTCGAGCGAAGATTGGAAATGCGATGCCAAATTACTGCGATCGCACCTTACCCGCGACATCCGCGTCACCAAATTCGAAGACGGCGCGATGGTATTGAAAATTGACACCGAATTTAGCGCGGTTGCCTGCCAAGATCGCAGGGTCACCTCTGGCTTGCCCTATCCGACCCTACCCGACTTTGCCTATTTCAGCCATGCCCAACCTTTTGCCGCAGACCTCACGCTTGAGATTTCAATCCCTGCCCTGAAACACGCAGTGACCACGGCAAACCCCGCGATCTGGCGCAATATCAATCATGAGGCGTGGAAAACAGTGCAAGCCTCTTCCGTTTTCGAATTGATGTCCATCTATGCCGACGGCCATTTATCTGTGGAGGAAGGACGGCCCGCCATTACGTTTCAGGCTTACCGCACCGACGATGTGCCAGAGGGCCTGAAGGATCAGCATATGGTTTTGGCCACCATTACAACTTTCGGCATTCTGGATGATTCAATCGCGGCGGAGCGCTGGAGCGGGCTTGTGAGGTTGCAAGACGGCAAATGGTATCTTGAGCGTTTGTATCGATCGCAAAAATGCAGACGCGGCCCTGAAGAAAATCGCTGGACCAGTTCCCCATGCGGCTAAACCAGAAATGAGGGCCGGTTTCCAGTGAGCCTTGGGATTGAGCCCAGGGCCTATCGCGATAATATGGCCGATATGACTCATCCAGATTCACCACAAGCTCCAGCTTCGCTTGAGCCGGCGTTCGCTTTCGCGATAAAGCGGAAACCATCAGAAGATCCGAAATTGGGGTGCTAAGCAGATATCGGAGGTTTGCTGATAATTCATCTTATGTTGGAAATGGAGCGGGTAATGCCACCCGTGCGGCCAAGCGCCTTAACGGACCCAAGCGGCCATCAGCGCCTCGTTGAAGCGGACTGGAGATTCCTTTCAAGATGATATGCCGACACACCACTTTTTTCCTAATTATCTGGTGTCTGGCACCTGTCACGTAGAGTGGAAATCAACCGACTCTTTGAGCCATTTCAGCGTTTGATTGATTTTGCGATCGCCCAGGACAGGTTTTTGACAGATAAAATTATATTGGGCTGATCGCTCAGTTGTCCGCTTCAAAATGGGTATGATTGAGCGCCCGTAGCCGGGATAATTCTGGATCAACGGATGCATCGCCAGGGCGATGCCTGCGCCGCGCTGAACAGCGTCGAGCGCACCCAAGATGGAGTCGAAAATCAAATCACGCTTGGGCTGCAATTCCCCGCTCGCCTTGGCATTGTACCAATTTGACCATGCCGATGGATATTGCCGAACGTGAATAAGGGTGTGGTGATGAAGGTCTTCCGGACTTTCAAGGGTCGGTGCATCGCGCAAATAGTCCGGTGAAGCCACCGGTTGGCCACTGACCTCGATAAGTGGCACGGCCGCCAATCCCTGACTATGCGCATCGCCGAAACGGATGGCGATATCTGTTTCTCCGTTTGCAACATCGGCATAACTATTTGAGGTTTCGATTTTCAGCTCAAGATCTGGAAAGTTCGTTTCGAAGCGATTGAGATTAGGCAGCAATATGGTGCTGGTGAAAAAGGGAAGCGCGCTGATG
Source organism: Parasphingorhabdus sp. W113 (assembly GCF_055693205.1). NCBI lineage: Bacteria > Pseudomonadati > Pseudomonadota > Alphaproteobacteria > Sphingomonadales > Sphingorhabdaceae > Parasphingorhabdus > Parasphingorhabdus sp. W113. The sequence continues at coordinate 805,640 of NZ_CM146328.1, forward strand.
CGGACCATATTAGTGTCGCGCCGCCGTTTTAACGCGCGGGTGGCAATCCGCAGCTCGCTGAGCGTCTTCCTGACGGCATCGCGATATTGGGTGCCGGCCGCGGTGAGTTGAATGGAGCGACCTTTGCGATTGAACAAGGGCAGGCCCAACTGATCCTCCAGGTCCTTGACGGCATGGGAGACAGCCGATGGCGTGCGGTCCAGTTCGGCTGCAGCAGCGGCAAATGTGCCCAGCGTCGCTGCTTTTTCAAATGCCCGCAGCGCTGCCATCGACGGCAGGTGAAGTTCACCGTCTTTAGTTGAAATTAATTCATCTTTCATGAATCGAACTCGCTTGGCCCTTTTCTCAAAAAACTTCATCTACATAGCCTGATGGAGAATATCAATCGATGACAGCATTTCAAAAAGATGAAGATAATTCATGGATATCCTATCCCGAAGCCAGTGGTCCGTTTCGTGGTCTGCAGGGAGGAGGCCTTGCAGCCCTTATGGTCACAGAGCTGGAAGAAATGGCTACTGATGAAAATCTCGGGATAGCGACTTCTGCTTCCGTCGAATTTTTGCGGCCAACTGGAACCGGCCCGCTACGGACCCGTCCGCACAGGCTTCGCATTGGTCGTCGGGTCAGCATTTTGACGAACGAGATATTTGAAAATGATATTCAGACCGCGCGGTCGACCGTTTGCTTTGTCACCCGATCAGAACTGCAGGATGTCAAAGCCCCGCCAGCCGATACCCATAATCCGGCCGCTCTGCCCGTATTGCCGCCCCGCGAAGCACCGCATGGCGGTCCCTGGATGATGGACAATTTTGAAGTCCGGTTGTCGCCCGATGGCATTGTCTGGTTTCGATTCACGGGGGAGATTGTGCATGCCATCACCCCCTTCGCCAGAACCTTGGTCCCCGCCGACTGGACGCATGGGCTGAACCGGCCGGCATCGCCCAAAATGGCTGATCCGAATGTTAATATCCAGATGAGCTTGTCGCGCCATCCGGAGGGCGCGTTTATCGGAATATCAGCGCAGACCAGATGGATGCCCAACGGAATCGGAATGGGAGAAGGTGAGCTGTTCGATGCACATGGCGCAATCGGGCGCGTGATGATGTCGGTTGCGTTGACCCCCTTTGAATAGACCAAAAGGAGTTTAGTGATGCTCGCAGACTTGGCCGTCAGACTGGAGTCCCGTCATTGGCGCAAACGGATCGCATGGACGCGAAAAAATTGGCCTGCCTCCAGTCGCCCAGACATTCGGTTTTATGAAGATGACGATTGCATGATCCGCTATCGCAAAGCCGGTAAGGGGCCAGCCATCGTCTTTCTCTGCGACGGCCCTGCCACGCTCGAGGTGTATGACGATTTGATCGACAAGCTGCGCAGCGCGTTCACTGTGATCGTGTTCGAAACACCGGCGAACGGCTTTTCCATCCCCAAACCATCCTATAATTTTGAATTTGTACCAACCAACGATGGCGTCGCGCGGTTCTTGCAGGTCGTGGCTGGTGAGGGCGCGATTTTGGCGTTTTCCTGTGGCGGCGTCTATGCCGCTGTCGATATCGCGGCACGCTATCCCCAATTGTGCAAAAAGCTCATCACAATCCAGGCACCCTCTTGGGATCAGGAAATGCTGTGGAAGAAACGCCGTGATCCCAAAGGCATCGTTTCCATGCCCATTATCGGCCAATTGATGTTCCCGCGCATGATGAAGCCGCGGGCACCTCTGTGGTACAGCATGAGCATGGCCGATACGCCGCTGGTTCGGCATTTCTGCCACTGTACCCAAGAGGCTTTTGATCATGGCGCCAATTTTGCGCTGCCAACCCTATTCCAAAAATATCTTACCGGCGAAGAAGCGCCCTTTGATCAGGCTGAACAACCCACCTTGGCTATTTGGGGAGAGCAGGATGAGTCCCATGCGGCAACGGACAAGTCGTCTTCAAGGACTCTAGCGAAAAACGTGAAGCTGCTATTGCTCAAACATGTCGGACATTTCCCGGAGTTGGAAGACACGAACGGCTTTGCCGCACTTGCTTCTCAATTTTCCAGAACCTGAAATTATGTCAGGCTGATTCTATCGAAGTAAACATATGATGATATATTTCCTATAATTGTGAATGAACCTTGACCTGATCGACTATTCATTCAATCCCAAGCCTGTCCAAAGATGCGGTTTTGCGGCTTGAGATGAAGCGATTGTTGACGGAAATGGTGGCATTGCAATGAGTGACATCAGCAGAAGAACGGTGCTGGGCGGTGCTGCTGTGGCAACCGCAGCGGGTGGTGCGGCTTATTATTCGGGTATGTTTTCCTCGCAGCCGGAATCTCGCCCTGCATTGAACCGGAAAATCGAAAAGTCCGACGTGATCGTCATTGGCGCCGGGCTTGCGGGTTTGAACGCCGCCCTTTTGCTGGAAGAATTGGGGCATAATGTCACCGTTCTTGAAGGCCAGAAGCGGGTCGGTGGCCGCCTTTACACCATGGACGATGTGCCCGGCATGCCCGAGGCTGGCGGCAGTGGAATAGGATCCAGCTACGGCCGGATCCTCGGCGCAATGGACCGGTACAAGATTGACCGTGCTCCGGAACGGCCGAGAACGGTTGCACAAATCGAAAATACCATCATCAATGTTGCCCGGCAAAATATCACACCGGACGAATGGGCGAGCCATGATCTCAATCCCTTCCCTGAAGGGATGCGCGACAAGATGCCCTGGTCATTCAAATATGGCATTTATGGAGACAATAATCCGCTATCGGGACCGGACCAGTTTCTCGATCCCAAATTTGCCAAATATGATATCTCGGTATTTGACTTCCTGACCAGCAAAGGTTTTTCGCGCGAAGCGATCGAACTCGGCGCCGGAACCAATATGAGCTATGGCGATGCCCGCGGGCCTTATGGCCTGTCGGTCCTGATGTGGTTTAACATCATCGCCTTTGGCCGGGCCAATAGCGGTGCGACGCTGCCTGGCTCTCCCTTTGCCGCCAAAGGGGGCAATCAACGCATTCCTGAAGGCATGGCAAAGGGACTGAAGGCTGAAATCCATATGAATGCCAAAGTGGTCGGCATTCGCAGCGAAAAGGATCAAGCCGCAGTGATGCTGGATGATGGTACTGTCTGCACGGCCAAGCGCGTCATCGTCACCGCACCGTTTTCGGCCCTGAGGCTGGTCACTATCGATGCGCCCCTGGCGCCTTTGCAGGCCCATGCGATCCGCGCTCTCGGCTATACGAATGTCACCCATCTCCACTATGTGCCAAAGCGCAAATTCTGGGACGATGACGGGATGGAAGCATCGATGTGGACAGATGGCCCTACGGCCCGGTTCATGGCTTTGCGCAACAATCCCGAAAGCCCGGACGAAATTACCAGCTTTATTGCTTTTGCCAATGATCGGCAGGCCAACCTGCTCGATCGGTTAGGGCCTGCGGCGGCCAACCAGCATATCTTGTCCTATCTGGAACAGATCCGGCCGAGCACCAAGGATGCGTTGGAATTTGTGAAATTCTGGTCCTGGCAACTCGATCCGTTTAGCGGCGGGGCCTATGCCGCATGGCAGCCCGGACAATTGTCCACATTCGGAAAGGATATGGCCAAGCCTGCCGGCCGACTCCATTTTGCCGGAGAGCATACCGCGGTTGCGGCACGCGGCATGGAAGGGGCAATGGAATCGGGTGAGCGCGCGGCATTTGAAGTGGCGGAATCGATATGATGCATTGGAGAGGTGTGAGGATGGCAAACCGCAATATGACAAACCGGATCCGAGCAGGTCTGGCTGGCTTGGCCTGCTTGGCGATGACCACAGCCTGTATGCCGGAAAACGAAACCCGGAGCGCCGGCAGCAGCGCTGTCTCTTCGACTCAACAGGATCTCCAGAATATCATGCAATGGTGGAATGGGGACTATGATAATGATCGCCAAGTCGCCGCGCTTACCGCGGCAGGCAAGCCGGTCTGGCGCGCAGATGGCAGTGGCAAGGGCGGCCATATCGCGGTCCGTTCGCATTACCGGCCGATCAATTTGCCCGCATTTGGGGAGCATGTGATCTATGTCGAAGAAACGAAACATGGTGATCCTGGGAATATTTTCCGGCAACGTCTCTATACGCTGTCCATTGACGATGCGGATCAGCTGCGCGTGAAACTCTGGTATTTCAACGACAAGCAGAAATATGTCGGCGCCTGGAAAGACCTTTCCAAACTGAACGGTCTCACCAAGGAAGATATGTTCCCATTGCAGGATGACTGTGATCTGCTGGTCAAGAAGCAGGGCGACAAATATCATATGCCGATGGCGGACAAAGCCTGTATTTTCGGCAAAAACTATTTCAGCTATCAAGTGCTGCTCGGCAAAGACAGCTTCTGGTTTCGCGACAAGATCAACGCGGTTGCTGATGATAGCGTTGTCTCAATGGCCGGCGACTATAGCTATCATGAACTGGACAAGATCAACTGATCGTGCGGTTCCATTGGACGGATCGGTTCCTGAAGGCCGTTTTACCTGCCATCGGACTGTTTTTGCCAGCCTGTCATCCGGTTCCAGCGGTTACAACGTCAAAGGCCCAAATTGTGCGCTGTGATGATAACAGCATCACGATTTCCTGCCTGTTGCAATCGGCAGAACAAGCTTTTTCGGAGATCGAAAGCGATGCCGACTGGATTTCGGTAGCAAGCGAGCTGGCCGTCGCACTTGCCGAAAACGGGCAGGAAAACAAAGCGCGATATTTTCTGACCGAGGCGGGCGTCCGTGCGCAGCAACTGGATAATCCTGTCGCAAAAATTACAGCAGCCGCAGAACTTGGCAGGGCGGCAGCGACCGCCAAACTGCCGGATGTCGCGCTGGCCTTGTTGCGGATCGGAAATGAAGAGGTTGATTGCCTCGAGGAAAATGCGAAAAAATATGATCTGATCGGCAAGCTGGTGGCGGTCCAGGCCTCCGCAGGACAGCCGGAGCCGGCGATCCGGAAAATATTGTCTTTTCCCCAAAGCTCCGAAAATCACGCTGCTTTCAAGGCCCGTACATTGCGTGAAATTGCCGTGGCGCAGGCCAGCGCCGGCGATTTTGATGCAGCCGAAAAAACCATCACCGCGATAAGTTTTGGGCTGACTTACTATCAATCAACAGTGCGTTCCGACGTGGCGTCACTCGCTTTTGAAGCAAGAGAGAGTAAGCGAGCCATGCAACTGTTGCAACAAGCTGAAACCATCGCCCGGGCTCAGGACAACGGATATTTCGTCGCCGGAGCGCTGCGCGATATCGGCGTTGTCTATGCGCAGAATGACATGATTGAAAAAGCAATGGCTCTCTTTGCCGAAGCCAGGGCGGGGGCCCGCAAGGCCAATAGCAATCAGGAAAAAGCGCGCGCATTGAGCCGGATTGGTACTGGCCTTGCCGATTGCGGCTTCTATGCCGAAGCAAAACCCATATTTGCCGAAGCGGAGGGATTTGCCAAAAATGCAAGGTCGGAGCTGTTTCGCGATTTCTCTTTCTACGAGATTGCCGGGTCGGCCGCCTTTGCGGGCGATTTCGAAACAGCCAACCGGCTGGTCGCAACACTGCCCGAGACGAAATTCGGTTCCACCCGTTCACTGAAGGCGGCAACGCAGCGCGACATTGCCTGGGGGTTGGCGAAACACGGGCGCCCATCTGAAGCGCGCGCTTTGATCAACGGGATTGCTCCTGCACGCGAACGGATCATGAGTTTCAGTCGCTTGGTGCGGTTGCTCAAAAACCCAAAAATGCAGGCGTTTCCACGCTATTTGTGAATGTTACTGGATCAGGATAGCGCGGCTATACCGGTCGGTGATCCACAAGCGGATCCCGTTGGGATCTCGGACAAGCAACTCGCCAAATCTTTTGTCCGGGTCCGGCGCAGCGATAATCTCATATCCCAGCTTATCAACCTGATCGTGCACCACCCTGGCATCTTCGACCATGAATTGCAGCATGATGGAACCAGGCTGTGACCCGTCGCCGCTAAGCTTGTCTTTCGGTGGCAGCTTCACTCCGTTTTTATCGGTGACTTCGGACAGCGCAATATAGCCAGCATGAAATTTTGCTCCGCTGTTCAAGGTGGGCCGCAGGATGACCATCCGGATCGCCTGATCTTTCTCCAATCCCGCAAAATCGGGCAGTCGGGGATCTGACAGTTTCTTGCGATCGAGAATGACTGTCATGCCCAGAATATCACGATAGAATTTCAGGCTTTCGTCGATATCGCGAACCGTGATTCCGGCGCGTGCGAATATGGCCGATTCAAATTCGGGCGCGGTTTCCGGCCAAGGTGCGGGTTTGATCTGCGCGATTGCAGCAGAGCAAGCCACGAATGCCGCCGCGATCATCATGATACTGGTTTTCTTCAACTGTCCCTCCTTGGCGATAATTGTGGCCGTTCACCTAGATGGGCTTCACATTTCCCAGAAATGCGGTGAGGAGAAGCAACAGATAAACCACCCAAACCCAGAGCCGAGAAACATTCATCGTTTTGAGTAACGGTATTTCGGTCTCGTCTGATGAACCTTTGTTGATCAGGTCCATCAGCAAAGGCCCGACCGGCTTGAAAAACACATCAATCATGATCGCTGCGAAAAAGATGAGACCGAACAAGACAGCTTTCATTGCAAGCCATGCAGAGGCAAGCGGTTCTCCAGAAATCAGCGAATATGTTCCCAGGCCGAGATAAAAAGCGGTCAACGCATATTTCAGAATGGATTCAATTTTGCGATCACGGGCCGCGCGCGGGGTCTGGTCATGCAGGTGCGCATCCCATACCAGCCACGTCCAAAATCCGCCTATTGCCCATACGAAGATCAATATCGATGCGGGAACCTGCCAATAGCCGCCGAGTGACAACATCGTGATCGACACCGGCACCATAAGCGCCCATGCCGTCCGCGGGACCATGTCCAGATTGACCAGCAGTTTTAGCAACATCATCCGTTGCTGCAGGTCATATTTCTCCCGCTTGCGAAAATGCTGACCCAACATATTGACGCCGACATCCGCGCCCAGCCAGAGAACGAACAGCAACAGATGGATGAATACGAACAGTTGATAAAAGGAAATCGATAGAGATTCGAACATGGCCTATGCCTTTTGAAATACGCGCTTAATTGGCGTTGCTGATGCGCCGTTCGTGGCACAATGTGCGCTTGAAAAGCCGTCCGTTCTTGAACCATTGTCTCACTCGGGATCGCCGATTGCCACCTGGTTCAAGACAGATCATCTCGTTCAGCGTTAGCCGCGGGTCCGAAGTTTGCGTTATGTTGACCAGGATATTCCCGAAGTCCGTTTCCCAGATGCATCCTTCAAATGGGTGGCTGTCCCACCACAATTTGCCATCCACAAACACGCTGTTCTGCGTAAGATGATGTTCCTGTCCATCGTCCCAGATAAAGTGACTGTCCTGAATATGGGCATATGGCCCCTTGTCAGGAAATTGATGTTTCACAAAGGCCTGATGGGTTTCCAGCAAGCGGCCGGCATTGCAGAAATGTTGGAAGCTTCCTTCCCACTGGCCGGCATGAGCCAGCAGGGTGGGCATGTCCGATGCCAGCGTGCCGACAGAGACGGTGGGTGTGTCCAATTCGCGTATGCGCGCCGATATCCGGAAGCTCGCTGTCATGTCAGGGCATTGTCATCCCGATACGAAAGCCAAGCAACTGGCTGTGATATACCGCCTTGTCGCCCGCTTGTGCGGCGGCACGGACCCAGTCCGTCCCGGATACCCAGCTGCCGCCCTTGGGTACTCTGCGATCGCATTCACCGCCATCTTCCGCCAGCCATGGGCGACCGTCAGTGGGAATGTTGGAAGGGTCCCGATGCAGGCAGTCCTCGGTCCATTCGTACACATTGCCCAGCACGTCGTAGAGACCCCATGCGTTTGGCTGATAGGTTGCGACCGGTGCTGTATGTTCATAGCCATCGTCACATTTGAACAACGGTGCATGATCAAAATTCCGCCGGAAAACATCATCGGCAACATTGGCATGTTTGCAGGCGTCGCGCTGCGATGTGCCCCAATACCACGGGCCTCGGGTTCCGGCTCGAGCGGCATATTCAAACTCGGTCGCAGACAGCAACCGATAGGGTTTACCCGTTTTTTCAGCCAGCCACTTTGCATAGGCGGTGGCATCGACATGGCTGACGCACACGACCGGGTGGCTGTCATTCTGGGGAAAGCCGGGATTGTCCCAATTGTGGTTGGGGACATAGCCCATGATCCGCCCGCGGGACCACGTGTTGCAACCATCCTGCGCCATTTTGTGATCGGATTCTGTCATGAAAAGCCGATATTGGCCGCGGGTTATTTCCGTTTTTCCGACGGCCAGCTTATAGGCAATGTTGACCTTGCGCAGATCGACATCGCCACGTTTGCGATTGGCTTCATAGGGTTCTGCGCCAATCATCGCTTCGCCCGATGGCACAACAACCATTTCTGGACAGTTTTCGCAATCAGCGAAACTTGTGGGTGCGGTCTCAGCCGCAGCAGCCGAAACCGACAGTCCGATGAGGCCCGACACGCCTGCGACGGCGGTGAAAACACGCGCTGGTATCATCGCGTGACCTCTTTCATATAGGCAATCAGCGCTTCCCGCTCTTCCGGTTTGGCAATTCCGGCAAACACCATCTTCGTCCCCGCTATCGCGGTGGTCGGGCTTTCGATCCAGGCATCCAGCGCAGCATCGTTCCACGTTAAGCCCGAAGCCAGCAGCGCCTCGGAGTAGACATAGCCTTCTCGCGTGCCAGCCTTGACGTCGTAAAATCCGTGAAGATTGGGTCCGGTTAAATGGGGCTCACCCTGATTGACCGTGTGGCAGGATCGGCATTTTAGAAAAGCAATCTTGCCTTTCTTGGCCAGCGCACTGAGAGCGATTTCCGGCGCTTGCGGTGCTGCTTCGGTCTGCGTTTCTGTGACTAAGCGTTCCGGTTGATCGGCTGGCTGACTATCGCCGCCCGAGCAACCTGCCAATAATAGTATCGCCGATGTTAGCGCGACTTGATTCTTTATCTTCATTTTTACCCTCTATATGGAATGGCTGGTTCGATTGGAGCATTACCTGGGTAGTAACTCCAACGGTTCCCTGAATTGATATCCGTCCCGATGGCAAAACGCCCCGATCGATTCTGCGCGCAGACCCACTTGTCGTGAATTGGAATCATTGACGCTAAACGCAATCGAACGCGTTTCGCCTTTTTCCCGAAGAGAGAAATAAATGAAGTCTGGCCGGGTGTCATAATAGGGATATTCTTTTTCCCGCATCAGGACTTCAAACTCCCGTCCGTCACTGTCCCGCTTTGCCGTGGCGATTCCGCCTTGGCTGTGCAGTGGAAGATTTTCCACAACCTGACCGCTAAACTGGTTGTCGGCGAAGAAATGAATGGAACAGACAAAAGGCAAGGCGCGTCGCATTTTGTGGGGCTTGTCCTCAGGATGGCCGATATGAAGACTATTATCTGATAGCAATATCGACGCATCAACGCGCCAGAACTTATCAGAGGAAAGCCACAGTTTGTGCAGTGAATAGCGGCGTTTTTCTCCTTCGCCATAGACACAGCTTTTGGGAATGATCTGCCCTTCAAACTGACTTGCCTGTCTTTTCCAAAAGACATCGCAGCCTTCGAAGAAGATCAGATCATCCCGTTTCAGATTGGCCAAGATTGAAGGATCGCGATAGGCGCCGTGATATTTTTTGCCATCCTTGATCGCCGGAGAGGCCATGCGATTCTGGCGTGTTTTGCCGTCAGTGGTGAAAATCACAATCCGCTGGCGGAAGATGTTTTCCGGATCATTGTCGAGATATTCCTCGATATAGAATACGTCTTTGCCGAATTGCGGCAAGTCCACCCGTCGGTGGATCGTGTGAATGCGTTGATGGCGATCTTCTTGAGACAGCGCATCCCCTTGGAGGTTTTGAAACCAGATCTGCTCTTCATTATCAAATTGGCCTTCAAACCAATTTGTTAGCATAATAAGGTCGCGTGTCATTGGATCCCGGTCTGCCGCTTGGACCGGGATGCTGGCCACAAAGCCGAACGCTATCAACACGACCAGATTGAATATTATCTTCATCACCAGAGCTCCCGCATCGGTCGGATTACACGCGTTGCAACACATCCAGCGCCGCGCGTTCGCCTGATTCAAATGCGGCCTCCATGCCGCGTTCGAGCAAGGCGGTGTGCTCGCCGGCAAAATGGATGTTGCCATGGGGCTCACGCATGTAAGGTGCATATTTCATGACATGGCCGGGACGCCAGAAAACCCAGTCGCCGGCCCCGTGAACATCGCGGTGACAGGATTGAACGACCACTGGCTTCAGCGCGCCTTTCAGTGAAGGGCGAATTTTCTCCAGTTCTCGCATGGTATATTCGCCGGCCTGTTCATCAGTCATGAAGTTATATTTATAAGCTTCATTGCCATTGATGAACGCAATCGCCGAGGTTGGCTCTCCGGTTTCATCGTCTGTCAGCAATGCAAACCTTTCGAATGTTGAGTCGGTCCACATGGACCCTGGTAAGCCGTCTTCTTCCCAATATTCTTTCTCGAGCAGGAAGTGCACCTGAATCGAGATGCCATAGCTGATGTCGGCAATGGCCTGCGCCGTTCGTTCAGGCAGGCGGGGAGAGAATTTGACACTTTGCATGACCGAATAGGGCATCGTGTTGATGATATGACGCGCTTTGTAGCTGCTATTGTCCCCACAGCTTACCGTCACGACATCGCCGGCATCATCAAACGACAATACGGTCTTGTTGAGCAGCACCCCGTTTTTCAGGCTCTGACCCATTGCCTGTACCATCAGCGAGTTTCCGCCCTTCACCTGTTGCACTGCCGGAAGGTCCGGGCGCGCCTTGGCCATATTGCTGTTGAATTCATTAACCGCATAGCGGCGTAGCTCATTCAGTGCCGAGGTGTTGTCGATGTGATCGGAATGGATGATGATATTCATCAGCCGGATCGTCTCTTCATTAAACCCAAGTGTCTCTCGCAGATACTGGCTGTGAGGGATATCATACTGGGCGTATTCCGGCTTAATCCAGTCATCCAGTGGCTTGCCTGACAATGGATTGTTTTTATGAGACAGTGTCCACAACATACGGTCGGGAAGAATTTTTCGATCTTCGCCGGTCATCGGGTTCAGTTCGTGGTCTTCCCATTCCTCTTTCATTATCGTGGTGCCGCGTATGTGATAATAGCGTTCGCTGCTCCCGAGTGGGTTTTCGGGTTCGAACAATTCCAGGCCCAGTCGCCGCGCGGTATCCAGCATTCTGGCATAATTGCCGCCAATCAGCTCTCCCGCGGCTTCCGGTTTTCCGGGAATGTCCATCAAGGTATAAACACGGCCGCCGACCCTGTCGCGACCTTCCAATGTCAGAACATTCATACCCTGTTCTTCAAGCAGGCGGGCGGCGTGCAGTCCCGACAGACCAGCGCCAACAATAATGGCGTCATAAATTGTGTCGTCCGATTTCATCGCCGATTCCGAACTTTCCAATTTGGAACCATCCGAACAGGAGGCCATCAGTCCGATTGCGCCTACGGCGGCACCACTCGCCAAAATCTCGCGCCGCGTAACCGGCTTGCGATTCTGTTTCCGTGATAGCTGGCCTGGGATACCTGGAATGTCGTTTTTCATTTTCTAACCGCGCTTTTGAGAAGTTGGTAATAAACCAAAGCACAGCATATCCGCCCAGAGCAAATTGCGAGATTCTGCAATCGATAAATATACATATATTGATAGGATGAATTTCTATACATCAGCATATGCTGTCGTTCGAATCATGGCCGCAAGGGATTATGCAGAGCAGGGGGTGCTCGATCACTCCGAGGGTCGAAAAGGGAAGGGACTAGGTAATGGCTGATACTATCATAAAATCTGTCCGGCGCATTTTTGAGATATTGGAATTTTTCGATCGCGAGCGCCGTCCCCTGGCTGCGAAAGAGATTTCCAAAGAACTGGGTTATCCTCTGATGAGCGCTCATCAATTGCTCAAGAGCATGTATCAGCTGGGCTATGTCGACTTTGACGCTCCGAATTGGACCTACATGCCGTCCAAAAGCTTTACGTCTGTTCTGGATTGGGTGCCGGATATCATCGAGCGCGAAACCGGCATATTGGATTTCGTCAACGCTTTGAACCGGGAATCACGAGAAACGGTCAACATCAGCAAAAGAATTGGAACCCAGGTGCGTATCATTCACGGGCTGGAGTCCGTCCATCTTGTTGGTGTCAGCGTGAAGGTTGGCGTGACCATGCCGGTCGGCAATTCGTTGACCGGTCTTGTGGCTCTGGCTTCGCTGGATGATCACGAATTTTCAAAATATTTGAACTATACTAACTCGGCCGAGGCGGATCGCAGAGAGTTGTTTGACAAGAAAAAGCTGGACGAGGTGCGCGAAGAATTGGCGCTATACGGTTCGGCGGCCAAAGGCGACGTGCTGATTGATGGTGTCGGTGCAGTCTGTTTGCCGGTCAAGACACTCGCCAATCAGGAGACCCTGGTAATCGGTGTTGTTGGACCCAGTAAACGGATTGCCGAAAGCGCGGAACAACATCGGCATGCGATCGCCAGGTTGGCAAAGGTCCATGGTATCAAACCCGTTTTCAAGCTGAAGTGACGACTCTTTGTATATGTACATTTATATATGCGTCATTTTTATCTACGTCCATTGACTAAAATCATCCCCAGTTTTTATTTCTTTGGTTCTACGGAGAGAATTCCAGCCATCTGAGCCGATCTGCTCGATGGACTGTGAAGGTAAATTTGGGGAGTGAAAATGAAGAATATCAATGTTTTGAAGGCCTCGGTGGGACTTGCAACATTAGCGGGTGCATTGATTTCCGGTCCGGCTTTGGCTCAGAATACCGACGAAGCGGAAGGGGCTTCTGATGGCAATGTCATCGTGGTCAACGCGCGTAAGCGGGATGAAAGCCTGTTGGAAGTTCCCATTGCGATCACCGCATTTGATGAAAAGGAAATCCAGGCAAGGGGCTTGGAGAGCATCAGCGACTTGCCCGCTTTCACGCCTGGCTTTGTGTATGAGTCGCTGGCGACCATACCGGGACGCTTTGACAATTCACCCCGGTTTCGCGGAGTTGGCGTCAATAGCGGTTCACCCACCAGGCAAACGGCATCGGTTTTTGTAGACGGGATTTTCGTAGCAAATGGTGCGCAGGCAATTGCTCTTAACGATGTGCAGCAGGTCGAGATAATCAAGGGGCCACAGTCCGCATTTTTCGGTCGAAACACCTTTGGCGGTGCCGTTAACTACATCACGAAAACGCCGGGAGATGATTTCAAGATCGATTATTCGGCCACGGTAGCTACGCGAGACCTATATGATATTTCTGCCGGTGTGGACTTGCCGGTGAGTGATTCCTTCAAATTGCGACTGACCGGTGCCTATCGGAACAAGGGCGGACATTATACCAACACGCTCAATGGTGACGAGGTGGGCAAAGAAGAGACTTGGTCAATCGGTGGAACGGCATTTTTCGAACCTTCCGAGAATTTCGATGCCAAGATCCGCCTGAATTATTTCGAAAATGAAGACACCGCCCCTGCGATTGGTTTTGTCAATTCAACCTTTCACAATTGTGGGCCGTTCACGCGCGGCGGTGTGACCGGGACCGATAGTACGCTTTGCGGCGATGTGCCGATTCTGGACCCAGGTTTGAATACGGTGCCAACCGCGACTGTTCTCGACTTCTACACGAATGATCTGATCCAACTGAACGATAGCCCGCGGGATACGTTCGGATTGGACCGACAGAGTTTCCGTGGCAGTCTTCAATTTAATGTGCGTTTCCCTGATACCGACCTGGTCTTCAGTTGGCTCACTGGATTGAACTATGATGAAGTCAACCTGCTGCAGGACGGCGACTATAGCCCTGACGATCAATTTGTTAGCTATTCGGGACGGCAGTTTCGTGATTTCAGCCAGGAAATCCGCTTGGCCGGAGAGTCGTTTGACGGATTTTTGAATTGGAAAGTCGGCGCAAACTATTTTGATCAGCGGTTTACCAATAATGGCGAATTCATCGTGCCAGCATTCGGCCGTTTTGCTTTCGGTGGCGGCGAGCCTGCAGAAGAGCAAATTGAAACGCTCGGCTTCTTTACCAGCCTTGATTTCAACCTGACCGAAAATCTTACGTTGAGTGCAGAGGGGCGTTACCAGATCGACACGATCACCGAAGATGGCGATATCACCGACAATGTCGGTGCGCTCAAGGGCACGTTCAGATCGTTTCTTCCTCGGCTGATTCTGAACTATCAGATTACCGGTGATACTCTTGTCTATGCAAGTTTCTCGGAAGGGAACTTGCCGGGCGGCTTCAACGGCGATGTGCAGGAACTCAGCGCTACCGAGCTTGGTCGTTTGCAAGATATTCAACCCGGGGCTTCCGAGAATTTTGGCGAAGAAACGCTCCGAAACTATGAACTGGGGTTCAAGCATAATCTCGGCGGCCGTGGCTTCATATCTTACGCCGCTTTCTACATGGAAAGATCCGGCCAGACGGTCCGCCGATCCGACCTGATTACCCTGGATGATTCCTCTCAGGACCAGATCAACTATTTTATCAATATCGGCGAATCTGAAATCAAGGGATTTGAAGTTGAAGCCAATTATGAACTGGTTGATGGTTTCACAATTGGTGCCACCGCAGCTTATATTGACGGCGAACTGACCTCGTTTGATAACTCTGGGATCTATGGTGAAGTGTTCGGATCGACAGATGCCTCTGGCACACGAAGCGAACGATTCCCCAAGTTTACCGGTTCGTTATCGGCGCAATATGAGGGAGAACTAAACGACGACTGGGGTTTCTTCCTGCGGGCTGACGGCTTCTATACCGGAGAGCGGTTTGCCAGTGAAATAAACCTGACAACGGCTCCCGATGGTTTTCAGGCCAACCTTCGTGCAGGGGTGCAATCAGAGAAGTTGCGCATCGAAGCCTTTGTCACCAATTTGACAAATGACGATACGCCGACCGGGATTAATCGCTTCCGTGATTTGTCGGCCAATACACCTTTGTTTGATTTTGGAACTTTTGGCTGGATGGTTGGTCTTCGGGACAAGCGTCAATTTGGCCTGCGTGTAAGCGGCAATTTCTAACCGATCCCGTCGCCCGGCGGACATTCTTCCCTCCCTTGGGCGGAATTGGAACCGAAAATATCTTTGGTTCTGGCTGGGCGACGGGAAACCCAATGGCGGCTGCTCGGGGCGCCTCCGCCATTTAATGACCAACGCTGTCGCTCAGAATTACCTACACCTCCGATTGTTGAGACTTTAGGAACCTGTATATGCCTCTCTTTCGTCGAAAATTTGTAGATGGTCGCTATGGTCAGATGCACCTGCGAATCTCCGAGCCGAAGATTGAGACTTTCAACCCCGTGGTTTGTTTGCACATGTTCCCTCAATCCGGGCGCAATTTTGAAAAACTGGTTGAAGCATTGGGGACAGATCGAATTGTGATAGCGCCCGACTTTCCGGGATATGGAGAATCCGATGCGCCGGCAGAACCGATTGCGGCCGTGGATTACGCAGAATCGATTTGGGATGTGGTGAAACAGACGGCCTTGATCAAAAATGGCAATCAGATCGATCTGTTCGGCATCCATGCGGGATCCAAACTCGCGACAGAGTTCACCTGTCAGCACCCGTCAAATGTCCGGAAACTGATCCTGATGTCCGCCGCGATACTGCTTCCCTCCGAAATTGAACGGATGAAACAGTCCCTGTCGCATATCAAGCTTGATGAGCAAGGTTCCCGATTTCGGCAGTTTTGGGACATGCTGCTCAGAAATCAAGCGCCTGATGCCACTTTGGAACTGACAGCCAAAAACTTTGCTGAAATGGTGCGGGGCGGGGAGAGCTATAGCTGGGGGCATCGCGCAGTCTTCGAATATAATGCGGCTTTCCCCCAACGATTGTCGACGCTGGCCCATCCCATTGCGCTGCTCAACCCCGAAGATGATTTGTATCAAATGACACCCCGCACGCTCGAATATATGCGGGATGGCAAGATGATCGATTTGCCGGGCTGGAATCATGGATTTCTTGAAACCCGCGCGGAAGAACTCGCAAACATTATCAGAAACTTTCTGGATGGTGAGAATGAGAATCTTGCTGCTGCGGAATAGAGCCCTGCGGCATGCGCAATAGAATCAACAGGAGACACTAATGGCGGCTTACATGGTCATCGCTTGCAAAATTCACGATCGTGAAAAATTCGTATCCGGATATGGATCGGTCGTACCCGATGTGGTGAAGCAATATGGTGGTGAGTATCTTATCGTTGCTCCGGGTGCAGAACTGCTCGAAGGCAATCTGGAAGGCTATACCTCCATCGCGATCTCCAAATGGGACAGCAAGGACGCTGCCCGCAAGTTCTGGAATTCCCCTGAATATGCGGAAGTCAAAAAACTGCGTGAAGGTCTGGCCGACGCCGAAGTGATGATCGTTGAAGCGCCCTGAATCGATAATCTCTCAAAGCCCCACGAGGAAAATCAATGACCGCTGATATTTTTGTTCCCGAATCCAGTCCGGAAGATGCCATTGTTGGGCCTCTGCACACTGTCACCTATGTGACTGGTGACAAAGCCAAAGTCGAAGAGATTTTTACCCAAGGCTATCATTTGGATAATTCTGGCTGGACCGAACCGGCAGAAGAACAGCGTGCGGCGCTCAACCGATATTTTGGTTTCGAAGCAGATGACAGCTGGGAAAGCTGTGTATTCTTCAAATCCGGAGAAGGCGCCAATGTTCAGATCAGGGTGATTGCCCCAAACCGGGAAACGCCATCCGTTCGCCCGGCCTATGATGGACTATTTGCGGGCGGTGCGACGATGAGCTTTCCGATTGATGATCTATATGCGCATGAAAAGCATATGAATTCCATTGGGGTGGAGTCGACCATCGGGGTCAAGGAGATGGAATTTACCAGCCCAACCGGCGAGACCTATGTTTCGGCAGAGATAGTCTACAAGGCGCCGGACAATATTTTTGTTATGGGCGTCGTGCGTCCGGACATTTTTGTACCCGTAGGACCGATTGACCCCGCGACTGGCATGGGCGGGTCAGCCTATTCGGCGCGCTGCATCACGGCAGCGGATGAAACCGTGGCCTTCTTCCGCGATGTACTGGGCTTCGAAATCCGACGCGATGTTGAATTTACTGTGGGCGAAAAATCCGCACTGTTGATGCCCGAAGGAACAACCGAACGTTTCATCCAGGCCTTCGCACCTGGCAGTGCCTCAGGTTATCTGGTGCTGATGGATCATCAACAGGCAACCAAGCCAAGCCCGGCACCGGGTTATGGTCCGCCCAATCGCGGGATAGCCATGTGGTCTTTCGCGACGAAAAATCTCGATGGCGTGCTGATGCGTGCAGTCGAAGCAAAAATTGAAGTGGTGCAACCGCCGGCCAACCACGGTAGTCCCCATCTTGCTGGAAGGCGTAGCATGATCCTTAAAGACCCGGATGGCTTTTTAATCGAGATTTTCGAAGGATGAGTCCGCAGATGGCCGGTCAAGCAGAAAGCCAGGAAGCGGATTCAGCTGTCTATCCGACGGCAAAAGCCGGCTGGTTTTTGGTCATCATGCTGACCATCGCCTATATTTTCAGTTTCATTGACCGCTATATTCTGGGGCTGTTGATCGAACCGATCAAAGCTGATCTGGGGCTGACCGATGAACAAATTGGTTGGGTTATCGGTCCCGCCTTCGCAATTTTCTATGCCACTATGGGTCTGCCGCTGGGATGGCTGGTGGATCGGAGCAAGCGCACCTGGATTGTCGCCGCCGGCATATTTGTCTGGTCCTTTGCAACCGCCATATCCGGTCTCGCCAAGAATTTTTGGCATTTGTTTCTCGCCCGAATGATGGTGGGTGTCGGCGAAGCCACATTAAGCCCCTCGGCCATGTCGATGATCGCCGACAGTTTCCCGCCGGAAAAACGCGGCAAGCCGATTTCGGTCTATGTGGCGGCCCTGTCCTTAGGCAGCGGAATCGCATCGCTGATCGGCGGTGCGGTGCTCATCTGGGCGAAAACCACCACGTTTGTCACGGTGCCGGTTTTCGGCGATTTGGCCCCGTGGCAGATCACCTTTTTTGCGGTCGGATTGCCGGGAATATTATTGGCGGTAGTCTTCATGTTCATCAAGGAACCGCCCCGACAGGCGGCGGAACTGGACGATGATCTTGACGGGAACAGCATCAAGGATGCGCTGACCTATGTAAAGCGGCGTGCCGGAACCTATGGAACGTTTGTTTCCATGGCTGCGGTTATGGCCATTATTGCCTATAGTCAGGGTTTTCTGCCCGCGACGTTCGAACGGACCTGGGGTTGGCCTGCCGAAAAATATGCATTGATCAACGGCGTGATTCTGCTGACCTTCGGTCCTGCAACCGTATTCGTCACCGGTTATCTTTCTGACCGCTGGACCCAATCTGGAATAGAAGACGCGTCGCTGCGGTTGCTGATCATCGGTTATGTGATCATGATTCCGACCGGCGCGCTGGCCATGTTCATGCCCACGCCTGAACTGGCCTTTGTGATGTTGGCGATCAACACCGTTGGTATCGCGATGATATCGGGGATGGCGATCACCGCCTTGCTCGCGATCACACCGGGCCAGATCCGCGGGCAAGTCGTGGCGCTCTACTATATGGCCATCAGCATGGCCGGGCTGTTCCTTGGCCCTTCATCAGTCGGCGTTCTGTCAACACGGATATTCGGTGAGGAAAATATCAGATACGCGGTTGCTGCGCTTCCGATTGTCTATGGCTTTATCCCGCTACTGCTTATCCCATTGGCTATCCGCTTGTATCGAAAACAGTTGGATCATATCGCTGCCCAGCATACGGGATGATCTCGGCACAGGTACTTGGAATGTTGCAATGATCGCAATAATCGGCATCTCTTATACCAGCAGCCAAGCGACGCCGGAGCATGACTGTGCCAATTTTCGACGCAAATTTTTTAGGACGTCAACCATGCCAAACCTTCACTCGCGAATGCTCGCTTTGTTTCTTGCTTTCGTGCTGACGGCGTGTGCCACTATTCCGGTTGACTCTGCCATGCCGGTTAGTCGTCAGATCATTATCACCAATATTACTGCGATCGATGCGATTAATGGTGCGCGGAATGATGTCGACATTCTGATCGATGGCGAAACCATCGCTGCGGTCGGCAAAGATGTCGCCAGATCCGCCAGAAAGAATGCAACGCGCATTGATGGAACCGGTAAATTTGTCATACCCGGTCTGTGGGATGCGCATGTCCATCTTGCTTATCATCCGGATATTGATCACAAGATATTTTTCCCGTTGTCGATTGCGCATGGAATAACCTATTTGCGCGATACAGGGGGGCATCTGGACAAGCTGCAAGACGCCCGCGCTTTGGCGGCGGAAGATGCGATAACGCCGGATCTGTATATTTCCGGGCCGCTGGTCGACGGAAAAAAGCGCGTCTATGCGGGGCAGTCGGCGGGCACGCCCGACCTCTCCGTCGGCGTCGGCAGCCCGCAGCAAGCGATTCAGCAGGTTGATCAACTGGCAGCGCAAGGCGTGGATTTCATCAAGGCCTATGAAATGCTGTCCCCGGAAACATTGCAGGCTGTGACCGAGCGCGCATCATTCCACAAGCTGCCTGTTGCTGGCCACCCGCCCCTGGCCGTGACGGTCAGGCAAGCGATGGAGGCCGGGTTGAAAGACATCCAACATCTCCGCAATCTGGAAATAGCCTGCACCGGTAATCCCACCGAAATGCTCGCGGAAAGGCGGGCGCAAATCGCAGCTGATGATTCCGAATATGGCAACAAGCTCCGGTCGATTCTGCACCGCATGCAACGCGGGCCGGCACTGCTGGATCAGGACGAAAAGGTGTGCAACGATTTGATTGCACTGATGAAAACCAGAAATATTTCGCAGACTCCCACCCTCGTGGTCAGCCGGTTCCTCTCTCGCAAACTCTATGCTGAAAAGCGGTGGCAGGAGACATTTGCGTTGATGCCGAAATCGGTAAGCGAAAGATGGATGGCAGGCATCGCCCGGTTTGCCGGGCGCGAACCAACCCCCAGGGATATCGCCTATGATAAATGGCTGTTGTCGATGGTGAACCGGCTGAACGCATCTGGCATATCGATTTTGGCTGGCACGGATGCACCGATAGGCTATCTGACGCCAGGCCCCAGTTTGCATGAAGAACTCGCCATGTTGGTCGAAGCCGGCCTGACACCGCTGGAAGCAATCCGCGCCGCGACGATCACGCCGGCCGCCTTTTTCGGATTGCAAAATCGGCAGGGAACCATTGCCCGATCAATGGCAGCGGACCTAGTTCTGTTGACGGCCAATCCATTGGAAAATATCCGGAATACAACGGCCATTGAAGCGGTTATTAGAAATGGGCGATATTTGGACGATGAGAAGCTACAGCAGTTGAAATATGGGACGCCCAAATCGTGAATGTTGATTTTCGAGCACGGGTGAAAGAAGGATTGGCTTGATGTTGTGTAACTATGTCACTTTACCGAATGGTCAGCAGATTCACTATCGGCAGGCCGGTGAAGGTCCTCCGCTGATCATATTACACCCATCTCCACAAAGTTCGGAAGCGATGATGCCGGCCGTCAATGCCTTTTCCGATATCTGTACTTGCATCGCAATCGATACCGCCGGCTATGGGCTTTCCGATGACTTCAGCCGTGAACCGCGAACAATTGCCAACTATGCAGACAATCTGATTGCGGCGATCGATGCTATCGGAATCGATCGATTCTGTTTGTACGGCGCAGCAACCGGATCGCAAATCGCCATTGCCGTTGGCAAACAATATCCCAAGCGCATCAACCTCCTGATGCTGGATGCGAATGGCCATATCTCTGACGATGATCGGGCGGTCATGCTGGAAGGTTATTTCCCTGATGTCACACCCAAAAGAGATGGCAGCCACCTTCTGACCTATTGGGACATGTGCCGGGATCTCTTTGCTGCTTTCCCCTGGAATTCTGGCAAATTGGCCGACCAACTTAAAATAGATGTCCCGCCGGCGGGCCTCATTCAAGATGTAATGAATCGGTATCTGCAGGCAGGAGAAGGCTATGCAAAGGCTTATGAATTGGCCTTTTATACCGAGCATCGCGATCATATGGATGGATTGGACGTGCCCACGACGATGATGCGCTGGGCAGGCAGTCCGGTGGTTTCGATTGCCGATAATCTCGTCGCGCAAGGATTACCCGACTGCGTCGAATTGCTTCGGGCAGGGCTCCCTGTTGAAGAACGTTATTCGGTTCAGAAAGACAAGCTGCGGTCGGTGATCGAAACCCTTCCGCGGCAAGATATCGATCCAGCACAGCAGGTCGCATCCGGTAAAGATGCCTGGCACCGCACATATTTCGATACCGAATTTGGGCAAATACACGCCTACCGGAATCAGGCAAAAACCGGCACACCTTTGGTCCTATTGCATAGCGCAGGCGCATCCGCGAAGCAGATGCTGGACCATGCGATAGCTGATACCAATCACCGCCCTATTCTGGTTTTCGACCTGCCAGGGCATGGCGCATCTTTCAAATTGCCGGATCAAGACGATCTGCTTTTATCGCAATTCGCCGATCCCATCATTGCGGTCCTGGAAAAACTGGGACTGGCCTCAAGCGACATATTGGGTGCGGGCTTGGGCGGAGCGGTTGCGACGTTGATCAGCAAGCACTCCCCAACCGAGAATATGCAGCTGGTGGATACCAGCCTTTATCAGGCTGCAGACAAAAGCCGCATATTGTCGTTCGGATTTCCAGACCTAACGCCACAAATTGACGGAACCCATCTGGTGAGGGCGTGGTCCTGGGTTCGCGACAATATCAGATATGATCCATGGTTCGATCATTCCGCTTCCGCCTTGAGGCAACAAGATGCAGATTTGTCGCCCGAGAAATTGCATGAGCAGGTCGTCGATATCCTGAGAACGGGCGCAAGCTGGCACAGGTTGAAAATACTCGAATTGCAACACAGCTGATCTTGTCATCTTACCATCCTGCCGGCGCGCGCTCATCTCCTTCGTTCCGGGACAAAGTCGGGACCTGCAAATCCGTTGTCGCATTTGCAGGTCCCGAGAAATTTGGTGTGTGGGTGGGTTAGAGCACCACTTGTGCGCCAATCATCAAAATCGACGCCCATGAGATCAGGTATACCGGGGTCCTGAGACCTGGAATGCCGAACGTATAAACAACGGCGTGGGCAATGCGGGCGAAGAAGAAGATTTTCGCCCAGGTGCCAACGGTTTCAGCAATGGACGCATCACCGAGCAGGCCCGCTGCCACGATGACGGCCACAAAGGCCGGCATGGTTTCAACCATATTCAAATGCGCCCGTTTCGCGCGGTCCATCCACAAGGGTGTTTCAGGTTCTTCCCTTGGAAAATTGTCCGGATAGTTGGTCAAGAATGTGGGAATGCCCCAAACAAACATGCGACCAACAATATAAGGGGTCCACAAAAGGAGGGTGAGAATGCCGCTGAGGGCAAGATAATAATATGCGGTTTCCATGATGCGTTTCCTATGATGGGGCGGAGTGAGCCAATGACAGGCTCACTCCGCCGCAAGGTTTAAAGGTCGGTCGCTGCCGTGTGACGGATTGTCTTCCAGTTGGTCTCAGCCTTGGCGATCGCGCCTTCTGGATCCTTCTGGTAAGCTTTGAAAATGTCTTCGCTCAGGAAAACATAGAGCTTGCCATTGCGAACATCAGCCCAGCGTGGGTCGCCGTCAAATTTCTTGCCGACAGAAACACCAAAGGTACAGAAGCCACCATTTTGAGGCAGGAAGCCAGCAGGATTTGCTTTGAACATATCCAGATTGGCCTGACTGGCGAAATAATAAGCAACGCCGTCATGGACAGCGGCGAATTTTGCCGATCCTTCAATCCGGTTGCCGGTGTTGATAAATGCCACTGTGTCGACACCGTGCAGCGCAAGCGGTGCAGCTGCCGCGGTCAAGCCGGATGACACATTATATTCATCAGCTGCCATGGCTGGTGTTACGACGAAGGTTGCCAGTGCGATTGCGGCGGCGAGAGTTACGTTCTTAAACATGGTTCGTTCCTTTTCATTCAATTCTATTTTTGGGGAAAATCTCCCCGATGATTTTTGCAACCAAAATGGTCGCGTGCGTTGACGACAGAAAAATTGCTTCAAGCGAAATGATGTGACTGTGGGGGAGAAGACATGTCCAGCAGGGGGTGCTGAAAATCTTCGGAAATGGTTGTCACGTCTTTCGTTCGATGATTCGCTCCTTCAATGTCGTTGGAGCGGCTTTCTCTCAATTGAGACGATAAGACAATATGACCGGATTAGTTAGCGACTATTGATCAAGCCAATGGGACGATATGCAAACTTTTACAGCATTTGACGGTATAAAGTGGGTGCTACACCAAATTTTCCGGAAAAGGCGCGAGTGAACGCTGCTGGTGATTGATAGCCGGTTTGCACGGCCACTTGCTGGACGGAGCAGTTGCTATGGTCGAGGATCGAAAGCGCTTTTTGAAGGCGCCAGTCCGACAGGTAAGACATTGGGCCTTGCCCAACCAAATCGCCAAATCGTTCTGCAAAACGGCTTCGGGACATGCCGACTTGCCGCGCGAGTGACTCCACGGTCCATGATGCGGTCGGTTCCCGGTGCATGAGTTCCAGCGCATGCCCGATTTGGGGGTCCTGAAACCCTCTTAGCGATGCGCCAAACTCTTCCTGCGTTTCTATTCCTGCCCGTAGCAGTTCGATGAACATGATTTCCGATAACCGGCGGACCGAGGCACCGGACCCGACATTGTCCGAGAACATCTGGCGGTTTATCAAACGCAATATCTCGTCAAGCCAAGGATTTTGTGCACGCATTGATGCGGTGGTGAGCAAGTGATCGGGAAGCGATCGCAAGATGGGATGATCTGCATTTTTCCGAAAAGTGAAGTGGCCGCAAATCAGTTGAGTCGAGGCCGCGTCATTACCTTCTCCGACGACAAGCACACCATCACCGTCATATTGAACCGCTTCCAGGACATGTTCGAGCGGCGGCGCATCCTCGACAGGACTGTCCGATAATATATGGGTCTGTCCATTGGGAATCAGGATCAGATCGCCGGGTCTCAATATAATGGCTGCTTCGCCGGGAAGCTTCACATGGCATTGTCCCTGCACAACCAAATGAAAGCGTGCGGCCTGTTCGAGAATGGGCACAGTAACCGACCATTTCCCAGAAAAATCAGTCCGAAAATAAAGCGCGCCCTTGAGATCGAGCGTATCCAAAATGTCGTTGAGAATATCCATAGTCGGATATTAGGATCTCACTCTTCGTCTCACAATAGCCAATGAATGCCCTATTTCTCTCAGAGATGATGCAGATCGTCCGGCAGAGGGGATTTGAACCTTGTCGCGCGCTATTTTGGAAAAAAGTGAAACGAGGGATTGACTTGCCGCAAATTACATCTATCTACATACATATAGATTAACAAGGCATCGATATGACTGATACGAAAACAAAGATTCTCGATCTTGCAGAGACGTTGACCCAGACCAAAGGATTCAATGGATTCAGCTATATTGATCTGGCGAACGCAATTGGCATAAAGACCGCCAGCATACACTATTATTTCAAGGCCAAGGACGATTTGGCGGCGGCGCTGGTTGAACGCATCCACGAAAAACATTCCGAAGGTTTTCAAGCGATGGAGGCAGGGCATGACACACCGGACGCCCGGCTAAAGGCGCTGATTGCCTATTTTCAGAACTATATCACTGATAAAAAATTCTGTCTTTGCGGGATGATGGCTGCCGAGCTGCAATCGGTCAGTCCGCGCGTGGCAAAGCTGGTCCAATCCTATTTCAAAGATTTTCAAACCTGGTTGCAGCGCCAGTTCGAGCAGGCAGGTAAAAAGGATCCTGATCGCCTCGCCATTGGATTTTTAAGTGCATTGGAAGGGTCACTCCTGTTGGGGCGACTTAATGGTGATCCCTCGGTCATCCCCGATGCCTTGCAGGACTATGTCACGCCGTAACGCCCCTTTTTTTACCACCAATACCTATATATATATCGATAGATTAGAAGGAGACTATGAAGAAACTTTTCCCCCTACTGCCTGTCGCCGTGCTGCTGATGCTGCCGGTCACGGGCGCTTATTCCCAAACCCCCAACCAAAGGACGAATAACATGTCAAATACTGAAATTACCCAAGAAACACAGGCCGATGAAGCCCAGAGCTTTGCTGACTATGAAGAGATTGCCAAGGCTTTGCTGCCTTATATCGAGGCTGCCAAGACCGGTGACGGCGAACTCAGTCGGACCGCCTTTTATGACCATGCGCATATCGTGGGCTCGATCGGCGGCGAAGTTTCTTATCCGGACGCTGATGCCTTTGCTGAAGACGTAACCAAAACCGGCGCGTCACCGGATATCAAGAGCCGCATTGCATGGATCGATATCTCTGGTCCCGCTGCTGCAGCCAAGGTTGAATTCATCAACTGGGCTGGACTGCGCTTCACCGACTTTTTTGTCCTCTACAAAACCGATGGCCAGTGGAAGATCAGCGGAAAAGTCTACGACTCCCACTCGAATAACTAACCCTCCCCCAACCCAAAGAAAAGAAAGAGATTATCATGACCAATTTTTCAGTACACACTCAAGAAACTGCGCCTCAAGGCAGCAAAGAGACTCTCGCGAATGTTGAGAAAGCCTATGGTTTTCTTCCCAACCTGATGGCGACATTTGCTGAATCGCCAGCTGCGCTAGAGGCCTATGCCGCCATTTCCGGCATTTTCGAAAAGAGCGATTTTACCGCTACCGAAAAGCAGATCATATTGATGACCAATAACCGTCTGAATGGTTGCACCTATTGCATGGCAGCGCACACCACGATTGCTCAGATGCAGGGCGTGCCCGCAGATGTGATCAAAGCTTTGCGTGACGGTTCCTCGGTTGAGGATCCCAAGCTTGAAGCATTGCTGACCTTTGCTGCACAGGTGAACGAACAGCGCGGCGTGCTGGATCCACACGACATCGATGCGTTTCTTGCTGCTGGCTATACCAAGGCCAATGTTCTGGAAGTGATTGTTGGGACCGCGATGAAAGTCATGTCCAACTACACCAACCATGTTGCTGACACGCCAGTGGACGACAATTTCCAAGCCAATGCCTGGACGGCTAGGGAACTGGAAAACGCATAGCAATAATTGGGCCGCTTCCTTCGTTTGGAAGCGGCCCATTTTCTGTGATCAACAGACAGGTTGTTCTGGGAACAGAATGGAACTGTCCAACAAACAGTGCGATTGAAAGTATGGGGTTGCACGCAGGCGAGCAAAGCTGATAGCTGGCTCCGGCATCAGCACCGGAGAGGCGCGAGGCAGGCGATGCGAACAGAATATTGGAATCTTGCACCCATAAATGACAGTCATCTGACTGAAATTCTCGCGCTCAATCAGAAATATCAACATCTGCTATCGCCGCTAAACATGCCAGAGCTGCAGACAATCTTGAGTCATTGTTTCTATCATCGCTGTGTCGAGAGAGGCAAGGCCTTCCTGCTCGCAATGGATGACCGGTCCGAATATGATGGCGAGAATTTCCGGTGGTTCAAGAAACGCTATGAGAATTTTGTCTATATTGACCGTGTTGCGATTGATGAAAGCCTCCAGCGACGCGGTGTGGCGATCGCTCTTTATCAAGACCTTGAACGAGAAACCCGCACGGCCGGGCGTGCCTATCTTTGCGCCGAAGTCGATCTGGTGCCGCCCAATAAAGCGTCGCTGGACTTTCATGACGCAATGGGTTTCGCTCGTCTAGGCACAAGAGTCATGAAGGAAAAAACCGTTCAGTATTTTGCCAAAGCGGTTTGACGATAACCTCTTCATAGCCGGTGCTCCTGGGCGCGGGCGTCACCGGAGAACCATGCCTGGGTGCGCCGCTCAATTCAGAAAATGACCGGTAAGACGACTGATCCAATCGGTCCGCTGAACCTCGCAGTATCAGGAATCCAATCACCGCATCATCGGCACCGGCAGAGGGCTTGTGAGTACGGCGGATTGCTGTTTTTTCGGCAAAGCGGTTACCGCCCCAGCGGTTGATTCGGTATAAACACCCCTTCGATACATATTATAACCCTCACAAGATCAGCGAGTTAGAGAGAAAATTGATAAATCTATTGATATATAGATAGGTTCGACATACATGGGTTTTGACACAGTGAGTAATGTCGATCTTGAGAGCTCGTCGCCGACGCGCGGAGACCTTCAGGCAAATGAATGAACCGATTAAGAAAAAGGAATGAAGACCAATGTTGGGAACTTATTATCATGATCGCGGACACGTCAAAGTCGGCAACGTCCCCGAACCACAACTGATTCAAGACAATGACGCGATCGTTCGCGTAACGCTCGCTGGCATTTGCGGCGCTGACCTTGATTTCGTGAATAACGGTCCGGAAGCTGGCGTTATGCAGGGCATGCGTCTTGGGCACGAGTTTGTTGGTGTTGTTGAAGCGATCGGCAAGGACGTCACTAATGTGAAGGTTGGTGACCGCGTGGTCGCATCGGCAATGTTTGTCGATGGCGAATGCCACTTTTGCAAGCGTGACTTCAACTCCGCCTGTGAACATGGCGGTCTGTTCGGGTCGCCGATGTTTGCAGAGCATGGCGGCAATGACATCCAGGGCGGACAGTCTGAATATGTCCGCGTTCCTTATGCGAATTCGACCTTGTTTACATTGCCGGAAGGTCTCGCGACCGGTGCGGAAGACGCTCGCGCTCTGCCACTCGCAGACAATTTCGCGACGGGCTATCACGGGGCCTTGAACGCCAATATTCAAAAAGGCGGCACCGTTGTCGTGATTGGTGACGGCGCCGTAGGTCAAAGTGCGGTACTGGCCAGCAGCAAGCTGTTCGACGCCGAACAGGTTGTTCATGTCGGCCGCCATGACGGTCGTCTGGAATTTAGCCGTACCAAAGCCGGCGCGACGCACACGGTCAACGGCAAGACGGGTGATCCCGTTGCGTTCGTCAAAGAACTGACCGGCGGATATGGTGCATTGTCAGTCATCGATACGGTAGGCAATCAGGCATCGTTGAAGCAAACGCTCGATATGTCGCAAGCGGGCGGTAAGATTAGTGTTCTGGGCTTCGGTCATCTGTTTGCCCCGGTGGACGCACCCTATTCAGAGGCGCTTTTCCGGAATCTCACCATTCACACAGGCGTGGTCAATGTACCGGCCTATATGCGCACTTTGCTGCCGCTTGTGGAGGCGGGCAAGATCGATCCGAGCATCATCTTTACCGACATCCTGCCGCTTGCAGATGCAGAGCAAGGCTATGACCGCATGCTGAAGCGTTCCGATGGCACCATCAAGGTTGCCCTCAAGAACTGACGCTTCTGCTCAAGCCGGCACCATTGACCCAGGCAGCGTTCGCGGTGCCTGGGTCCTCACAGCCACCACGACCAATCCTTCCCCCAAACCGAAAGTATCCCCCATGACCAAATTATTCGAAAACGGAACCCTTGGCGATATCCCCGTCAGCAATCGCGTCTTGATGGCGCCGCTCACAAGAAATCGAGCCCATGGCGACGGCACGCCGCATGAAATGGCCGTAAAATATTATACGCAGCGTGCCAGTGCCGGCCTGATCATTACCGAAGGCGCGCAGATTAGCCCCGAA
Source organism: Parasphingorhabdus sp. W113 (assembly GCF_055693205.1). Classification (NCBI taxonomy): domain Bacteria; kingdom Pseudomonadati; phylum Pseudomonadota; class Alphaproteobacteria; order Sphingomonadales; family Sphingorhabdaceae; genus Parasphingorhabdus; species Parasphingorhabdus sp. W113. The sequence continues at coordinate 834,334 of NZ_CM146328.1, forward strand.
GGCCAAGGATATCTGAACACGCCAGGTATCTACAATGAAAAGCAGAAGGACGCCTGGGCAAAAATCACGCACTCTGTCCACGCCGCAGGCGGAAAGATGGTTTTGCAGCTCTGGCATGTCGGCCGGATCAGTCATGACTCGCTGCTTCCTGCAGGCTCTCAACCGGTCGCACCGTCGGCTATTCAGGCGACTGCAGATACCTTCACCGACAAGGGTGTTGAGAATGCTTCCGTTCCACGGGCGCTCGATCTCGCAGGCATCAAAGCTGTTGTCGCAGACTATGTTCGTGCAGCCCAGTTGGCGATGGAAGCGGGATTTGACGGCGTCGAAGTGCATGGCGCAAACGGCTATTTGCTAAACCAGTTCATATCATCCCATACCAACGTCCGAGACGATGAATATGGTGGCAGTCCGGAAAACAGAGCGCGTCTCCTTCTGGAAGTTGTTGATGCTGTTGCAGCCGAAATCGGACATGGCCGTGTTGGTGTGCGTTTGTCGCCGACCGGAACGTTCAATGACATCAAGGATGACCAGGCGGCAGATAATTACAGCTATATCTATGCGGAGCTGGGCAAGCGCAATCTCTCCTATCTGCACGTGGTTGAGCGTTTTCCCGGTTATCCGGTTTCGGACAGTGAAGAACAACTGCTCGGCGGTTTGCGCGGCAATTTTGAGGGCAACTATATTGCCAACGGCAATTTTGAAAAAAGTGCTGCTGAAGCCGCTCTGCAAGATGGAGTCTTCGCGGTCTCGTTTGGACGGCCGTTTATTTCCAATCCTGATCTGGTCGAAAGACTCAAACAGGACACGAGCCTGGCCGAAGTTGATGAAACCACCCTATATGGTGGTGACGAGAAAGGCTATTCCGACTACCCGACACGCGAAGAAGCCTATCAACGCACGGTTATGGAAATGGTCTGAAACACCTGGAGGCTAGCGGGCTATCGCTAGCCTCCAGACCGGATCGATAATCCGGTTTTGCGCTATGTGTGCACCGTCCGGGATCCTGTTGGTTCAACAGACAAACTAGCATGTCGCATCCCGTCCACGCAGGCCACTAGGTCCGTATTATCGGACGGTTTGACTGGCATTTCGCGCGCTGGCCAAGTCGCGGACGAATTTCTGATATTCAATCTCTCGCCCGGCCTGATCGGGAATACGCAGCAGGAAGGCGGGATGAACGGTGATCAAAAGGCGCTGGTTCTGGCCGAGATCAAACAGCTTGCCGCGATAGCGGGCCACGGTGATTTTCTGTCCGGTCAAAGACAGCGCCGCGGTACTGCCCAGCGCGATGACAATTTTCGGTCGAACCAGTTGCCGTTCCCTATCGACCCACCAGCTGTAATATTCGACCTCGGCGGCGGAGGGTGTCTGATGGATGCGGCGCTTGCCCCGCTGGATAAATTTGAACCGTTTGACCGCATTGGTCAGGAAGATTTTCTCCCGGTCGATATTGGCGGCGGACAGGGCGCGATCGAGCATCCGTCCGGCGGGACCGACGAACATGCCGGCTTGCCGGTCTTCCTCATCACCGGGCTGCTCGCCGACGACCATCAGATCCGCCGGTTGCGGTCCTTCGCCGCGAACAACGGTGCTGGAGAAATGATCCATGGGCGCATCATCCCGCTGTTCGAGCAGGTCATAAAGCGCAGGGAGCGATGTTGGGTTTGCGGGTTCCTTCGATCGCGTCCAGTCCGTTCGGCTGTCAGACAGGACAGGGTCGACCGGTTTGTCGATCATGTCTGATGTTCGGTTCTCGGCCTGTTCAATCAGCCCGGCTATCAGCTGCGCTTCGGGCAGGTTGCGCCAATATTTCATCGGCATTTCAGACTTCATCGCCTGCACCTTGACGCGCGCGGGATTGAAAATGCTGGCATAATAGGACCGCCATTCGTCCTCGACGCTATCCTGCTGCGGGCCATCATTCCTGTTGCCGCCCGGTCCATAGGCCAGCGCCTGACCGTCCCAGCCGATGCTGCATTCCGGCGTCACGATCAGCCAGTCCATGCCGGCAAAGCGGTTGCGAAAAAAGGGGCGACGGCGGCGGTGATGTGATGGTCGGGTTCAAACCAGGCGACAAACTGTTCGCGTCCAGCCTGTTCGCCAACTTTCCGGAAGCGGACAAAGGCATGCATTTTGTGGATATCGCGGCGCACGGACTTGGCCAGACCATAGAGCGTTTTGACATCGGAGTCGGCCGGGTTGAGATGGATTTTCGGCTCTGACTGGGCCCGCCAGACCAGCCGGTAAGCCAAATCAAATCGCGTGGGTTCGCTGTGTAACAACGCCGTCTTGATGTCGCGTAGCAGGGGTTTGGCAATGCGCATGTCCAGTGACTGCGGAGCGATTGGCAGCTCGGCATGGGGCGTCAGGTCCAGACCCTCCGGGCGACCCGCAATCTTCCATTGCAATTGGATGGGGGGAATGCGTGCAGAGCAGGCCCGGCGCGCGGCCTCTCGCCAACCGTTAAAATCAGTCTCGCTGGACAGCGATGCCTGATAATCTGACGGGGTTGCCAAGGCGCGCCCATGGTTCATCCCGCAAACAGATCGAGTTGTTTCGGCGGCGGCTTCATCCGTTCATAGAGACTGAGCGAATCCAGTTGCTTGCCGGGCGTCCAGTCGCGCGCGGTGACGAATGGCAGCAGTTTTTTCACCGACTGACAAATCTGTTCGAGGTCTGCCAGACGCAATTGCGAAAACCGTCGCGCCCGGAGGATTTTCTTGGCACCAGTAACGCCGAGACCCGGCACGCGCAGCAGCATTTCCTTGTCCGCCCGGTTCACATCGACCGGAAATTGATCGCGGTTCTGAATGGCCCAGGCCAGTTTCGGATCAATCGCAAGATCGAGATGTCCGTCGGTCCCGCCTTGCAATATTTCATTCACCGAGAAACCGTAAAAGCGCAGCAGCCAGTCGGCCTGATACAGGCGGTGTTCCCGCATCAGGGGTGGCGCTTTCAGCGGCAAGCCGGATGCGCCATCGGGGATCGGGCTGAAGGCGGAATAATAGACCCGCTTCAATCCATATTGGCCGTACAGGCCATGGCTGGTTTTCAATATCCGGCCATCATCCGAATCATCAGCGCCGATGATCATCTGGGTGCTGTGGCCACCGGGCGCGAATAACGGCGCTTTGCGCGACTCTTTGCGCTCGGCCTTTGCATCGCTGATCCGGCTGTTCAAATTGGCCATGGTATTGCGAATTTTTGCGCCATTTTTCTCCGGCGCCAGTTTCGCGATCGCCTTGTCGCTCGGCAGTTCGATGTTGATCGACAATCGATCGCTGTACAATCCTGCCTGCCGCAGCAATTCCGGATCGGCCTCGGGGATGGTCTTGAGATGAATATATCCGCCGAACCGGTGCTCAACCCGCAACCGGCGGGCAACTTCGACGAGCTGTTCCATCGTGTGATCCGGGCTGCGCAAAATACCCGACGATAAAAACAGCCCTTCGATATAGTTGCGCTTATAGAAATCGAGCGTCAGATCGACCACTTCCTGAATGGTAAAGGCCGCGCGCTGGACGTTGCTCGATGTCCGGTTGATGCAATAGAGGCAATCGAACATGCAATAGTTGGTCATCAGAATTTTGAGCAACGAGATACAACGCCCGTCCGGTGCGTAGCTATGGCAGATGCCCATGCCGGTGGTCGATCCAATCCTGCCCGATTGCAGGCTGTTGCGCTTCACTGACCCGCTCGAGGCACAGGACGCATCATATTTTGCAGCATCAGCAAGGATTGCCAGTTTTTCGGCGCGATTCATTTTTGGCATGGGCCGTCCATACACAATGTTCTATATATGTTCTACACTTGTTTGTGTCGGGAACAGTTTTTTTGGAGCAGACATCGGACCGGACTATCCGGCTGGCATATGGTCCGGGCGACGCGAAAAGCGACCGGCCTGACCAACAGACGAATAAACTACCAAGAAGATTGGTGATGGCCGTTTGAAGTTATACCATTTGCTGTTCTCCTGACCGAACATGCTCTACTCTCGATGGGCACAATGGGAATCACAGCTATGACCGACTTGAATATCTCTCATCCCGCCCCAGGCACAGCCGCACAAAAATTTCTGGACAGGACGGCGCATCAAATTTTCTGCGGCGGGCAGTGGATGGATGCATCTTCGGGAGCGGTTTTCGACACGCTCGACCCGGCAACCGGTGCGGTTATCGGGCAGTTGCAGCGCGGCGGAGAAGCCGATGTCGACAAGGCGGTGACCGCTGCGCGACAGGCTTTTGAAGAGGGGCCGTGGCCCCGCATGACGCCGATGGAGCGCAGCCAGGTTCTCTGGAAAATCGCAGATCTGCTGGAAAGCCATATTGACGAACTGGCTGAGCTGGAGACGCTTGATCAGGGCAAGGCGCTCTATGTCGGCCGCTGGGCAGAGATTCCCGGGGCGGTGAATCAGTTTCGGTATTTCTCGGGACTGGCAACCAAGATCGAAGGTGCCACCATTCCAACCTCGATCAACTATCAGCCGGAAGGCAAAGAGGTCTTTGCCTATACGCAGAAGGAACCGGTGGGCGTTGTGGGTGCGATCGTGCCGTGGAACTCGCCTCTGGTTTTGACGGCCATGAAGCTGGCACCCGCTTTGGCGGCCGGCTGCACCATCATCCTGAAGCCGGCTGAGAATACATCCCTGACGGCTGTGCGTTTGGTTGAACTGATGCAGGAAGCCGGCTTGCCGGACGGCGTCATCAATCTGGTGACCGGATATGGCCACGAAGCCGGAGCGGCGCTGGCCGAGCATCCCGGTGTCGACAAGATTGCCTTTACCGGCTCGACGCAAACCGGGCGCGCCATTTTGAATGCCGCGCAAGGCAATCTCAAACGGGTTACGCTGGAACTGGGTGGAAAATCGCCCGTGATCATCATGCCCGATGCCGATATCGAGGCGGCAATTGCCGGTTCTGCCAATGCCATTTTCTTCAATGGCGGGCAGGTCTGTATTGCCGGATCCCGGCTCTATTGTCACCGCTCGAACCTCGACAAGGTTGTCGAAGGCATTGCAGCGATCGGAGCGCAGATCAAGCTCGGACATGGGCTGAATCCCGACACCCAGATGGGACCGCTGGTGTCCCGGGACCATAGCGCCAAGGTCGCGGATTATATCGCTGACGGCACCAAGGCCGGTGCCAGTCTGGTGTGCGGCGGAGAGACGACCGGGCCGAATGGCAGCTTCGTGACGCCGACGGTTTTGACCGATGTTTCTCCCGATATGCGGATCGTGCGGGAAGAGATTTTTGGTCCTGTGCTTGTGGTCACCGCTTTTGATGAGCCCGATGAGGTCATCGCGGCGGCGAATGACAGCGACTATGCGCTCGCGGCCGGCGTCTGGACCGAAGGGTTGAGCAACGGGCTGCGTTTTGCAAACCGTCTGAAAGCGGGCACGATTTGGATTAACGGCCATGCCATGTACGACGCGTCATTGCCCATTGGCGGGATGAAACAATCGGGCTGGGGGCGAGATAGCGGCCAGGCCGCACTCGAAAATTATCTCGATCTGAAAACGGTCTGCGCCATTATCTGAACCCGTATCTGAACCGGCGGCCGGTTTGATCGGCGCCCGGCTGGGGCGGTGCAAGTCCGAAAAATGAAAAAGGGCGCTTCCGGTTCAGGAAGCGCCCTTTTTGCGTGACGAAATATGTGCCGGCTATCGGATCAGAAGCGGACCTTGGTCGTGACCCCGAAGGACCGCCGCTCCCCAAAAAACTCCCCATATGTGTTGCCGAAGGGAAGCAGCACAACAAAGGCGTTGGACAAATATTTCTTGTCGAAAAGGTTCCGCGCCCAGATGCTGACATCGATATTGTCAATCGAGACACCTGCGCGGCCGTTCACCAGGAAGCGGCTCGGGATCACACCGGTATTGCCGCTATCCGCAAAGAAATCGCTCTGCCAGCTGAGGTCGGACCGGATGAAATAGCTTCCATCATCGCCGAGCGGACCATCCCATTGGGCGCCAAAGGACGCTTGTGTTGGGGCTTGGCGCTCGATTTCATTGCCGCCGATATTGCCGTTTGAATTACAGACAATGTCATCGCATGGCGGGTCGGATGTCACACCGGGATCCCGAGCATAACGCGCGTCGACGGTCCCGCTGCCATATTCCGCTTCCGTATGCGAGAATGTCGCATCAAAGCTGAGATTGTCTGTGGCCTGGAAACGAGCGGCCAATTCAACCCCGTAAACCGTCGCATCACCAAGGTTCAGGGTGATGTTGACCGCATTGGGGTTGGCGGCGTCGGGATCCGGGGAGTTGATTTGAATGTCGCTCCAGTCGGTGTAGAAGATCGAAGCATTCAAGGTTATCCGGCCGTCTGCCAGCGTGTTTTTCGAACCCAGCTCGTAAGTCCAGTTGAACTCCGGACCAAAGACCCGGTTATTGGGATCAATCGCGGTTGCATTGAACCCGCCCGCTTTGGCGCCCCGGGCAACCGTGGCATAGACCAGCGATTCATCGGTGAGATCATGTTCCACCGTGACCCGCGGCGTGAACACCTTGAACGTATCATTCAGCGTTAGCGTCCGCCGATTATCATCGGTGGTGATCTCGGTTTCCGAATAGCGGCCTTCCGCACCGATGCGGGTCGCGCCATCCGGTGACGTCCATTGGAGTTCCCCGAACACCGAAATGACTTCGGTCGTGGTCGTGGCGTCTTGCAATGTTATACCGAACGGGCCGGGTTGAAAGGCGCCACCAACCGGAACGGGTGTTCCGGGAACGGTCACAATATTATTAGCATCGGTGATGACCGGCAGACTGAGACTGTTGAACCGGAAATTGTCAACACCGTCAGACAGGAACCCGCCAATTGCACCGCGGAACGCGCCGCCATTGTCAAAGGTTAGCCGCAATTCGTGGGTATCATAATCGATATCGCCAAGCGGCGCATTCTGGAAGTTACACAGCGCATCAAAGGCGGGCGGCCCAACCAATGTACCGCAATTGATCGGGTCCGGCTCGCCGCTGGTTGCGATGTCGACATCACCATTCACATTGCCAAAGGTATAGTCGATCGTCAGACTATCGGTGATCTCCAGATTGGCATTGAAGCGGAAAATTCCGGTTTCCGCTTGTGCACCATAGCCACGCGGATCGTTCAGCGTCGTGTCCGCCGGTGCCGGTAACTCGCCGCAGATCAGCGGCAGCGTTGCGGGCGCAAAGAAAATGCTGCGCGCGTTGCCACAATTGCCGTCGCCGGTCTGTTCCGCGAGATAATTGGATGCCCGCGCCTCATTTTTCACGTCAAAGAAATTATAGGAGGCTTCAACCGTGAACCCTTCTGAAAATTCTGCAATGGCTGAGACGGAAATGGCCTGATTTTCCCAACCGCCAACATTGCCGCGCGTGCTGGGACCGGGAATATCGACATTGGCAAAAGGATGACGGTTTTCCCAGCTGCCATCATAAGTGGAATAGTCATAGGACGCCGCCAGTGCGAAATAGTCGTTGACCGAGAAATTGACAAAGGCCCCTATGTCGCGCCGTTTGTCGATGCCGACCGTGCCTTCAATCTCTCCCGAGATATCGCCATCAATCGTGGCTTTTTTGGGCAGATAGTTGATTGCACCTGAAAACGCATTGCGGCCGTAGCGGGCGCTTTGCGGCCCTTTGACCACCTCAATCCGCTGCAGGTTAGCGGTGCCGAGATCGACCGCCCAAGACCGCGGAATATAGATGCCGTCGAAAAACGCAGAGACGTTGGACTCGAGAGCGGTGACCCGAGCGGTTGCCTGGCCACGGATGACCGGTTGCGCAAATCCGCCCGAAAAATCCTCGAAGCTGAAGCCTGGCGTGAAGCGCGCTACATCATCCAGTTCCTGGATCGATTGGCGAGCAATGTCATCTTCGCTGAAGGCGGTGATCGCCAATGGAACGGACTGAATATTTTCCTCGCGGTTCCGCGCGGTGACGACGATGACGCCACTGTCTGCGTCCGAAGCGCTGTCCGCTTCCTGTGCTTGCGCCTGTGCGGGTAGTCCCGCGGTCAGCACAACAGCCAAAGCCATCAAACTGGTCTTATTAACAAATGTCTTCATCATACACTCCCTCGCATCCTGTCTGTAAGGATGAGGCATTATTGTGAAACTTTGTTGCCTCGGACCTTTTATGAAACAGAGTTGTGTTGATGAACTGACGCTTATGTAAAATGCCCGACTGTCGGATAGTTATCCCAGTTGATTGGGGAAATGCCGTTCATGATTGTTGCCATACCAGTCCGCGATCTCTTCCCGTTTCGGCCACCAAACGCCTGTTTTGGATTGTGCATGGGCGATAAATTCCCGCAGGGCCCGGACGCGGTGCGCCCGGCCAGACACATGGGGATGAAGCCCGATATTCATGATCTCGAGCGGTTTTCTGGCCATCCGCATATAGCGCATCAAATTCTTCGATAAGCTGATCCCGGAACTGGTCCGTGGTCAGGCTCTGGCGCGTGACCATGGTAAAGTCGTTGATGACATTGGAATAAGGCACGCCGACAATTGGGCCATGTTGGGTGCGGATCATGAATGGCTGATCATCGTTCATGATGTCGCAGTAGAATTTGAAGCCTTGGTCGGCGAGAATACCCGGCGTATTGAGCGTGCCGCGAAGGGAGGAGGACAGCCAGCCGACGGGACGCTTTCCGACATGTTTCTCGTACATTTCGATTGACCGCAAAATCACGTCGCGCTCCGCTGCCTCGTCATGCGCGAAATTGGTCAGCAGCTCGCCCTGCTCAAAATTGTGCGCCAGCAGTTCCCAGCCGCGATCAAGCGCTGCGGAGGTCATCTCGCTGCGGCGTTCGAAGGTAACCGCGTTGGTCGTGCAACTGGCCGCGATTCCCATCTCATCAAAAAGATCAAACAGGCGCCAAATGCCAACCCGCTGGCCATATTCGCGCCAGGTGAAATTGGGATAATCCGGCGTATTGCCTGGCAAAATGTCCGGCAGAATGGCTGGCCCCCCGGCATAATAAGGCTTGTCGGTATCTTTGGTCAGATCCCAGGTTTCGAGATTGAAGGTGAATATGATCGCGAGGCCTTCTCCCCCGGCCATTGGATGGGATTGCGCTTCGGGAGTGGGACATAGTCATATTCAAGCATATGTGGTTCCTAAAAGTCTTCCATGAGTCGGCCGAAGCCAGAAATTTGATCGGTGATTCCATTTTGCCGAAGCGCGTTCCAGTAGGTTGCGGTATTGATCGCAATGACCGGTTTGCCAAGATACATTTCGGCTGCTGCAGCGAGGCGCATCATTGAGAGATTGGTGCCCACTTGGACCAGTGCATCAATGTCGTCGCCGTCAAGTTTCCGGAGTTCTGCGCGCAAGGTTGCGGTTGGGACCTGGGCGATCGCGGTCCAGCTCGGACAGCGCAGGCAGGTGTCCCGAACAACATCAATCCCGTGATCTGCCATAAACTGCGCCACATGGGCGTTGGCGCTGGGATAATAGGGGGAAAGCACGGCAATTTTCTTTACGCCACCATAAGCATTGAAGGCTTCGATCAGCGACTGGGATCCAGTGCATAATTTGAGCCCCGCTTCGCGTTCGATATTCTCGCGCCATTTTTGTGCACCCTCGGCACCGCCATAAAAGGTGACTGCTGACATTCCCATCACCAGATAGTCGGGATTGCAGGTCAGTACCCCGCGGACCGCGTCGAGCGTATTGCGGGAAATTTCGAGGGTGCCGGCCATGAAGGTTTCATCGGAAATGGCCTGGGCATCTTCGACCACGATTCTGGCTATAATGATTGGTTACGCCGCGCACGCGCAGATCATCAAAATCGGGTTGCACCACCGTATTGGTTGACGGGCCGAGGACGCCAAATAATTTTCGGGAACCCAACACATCCGGATCGGGGCGCGGCTTGAGCGGCATCAGGCGACCTTTTTTCCTGCTCCAGGCTTTCAATCATGGATTGGCGCAGCAGGAATTCGCGGCGCGCGTCCGGATCGCTGTGCACCCGTTCCATCTCGGCTTTGCGCCGTCCATGTTCGCCATTTTCGCCTTCCGAAAGATAGGCCATGTTTCTGATCGTCTGGGCCTGGATGAAGTCATGGGTCGTGGTATGTCTTTGGCGCTCAAAAATCCCGAGGCAATCGTCGGCATCGGCATCGCTATTGTAGATGCGGTCAAATTTGTCGCACAAGTTAAACGCATCATGTATTCCGCTATTCATGCCAAATCCGCCAATTGGGTTGTTGAGATGCGCGGCATCGCCAATGATGGCCACCCGGTCATGCATGAACTTCTTGGCCACTCTCTGGTGGACGCGATAGATCGTGCGATGCGCGGTTTCGACGGCTTCTCCGTTGCCGACCAACCGGCCAAATACATCATTTTTCTTGCCATCTGACAAGAGTTCCGAATCCGGCTGCTCTTGCTTGGCCGGAACCAGAACACGCCACAGCGATGGCACTTTCAGCAAGACCATCCATTCCTGGGGGTCGGACACGTAATTCACATGACAGAGATTGGGCAATTTTTCTTCGAGCGGCTCTTTCGTGGTGAAGCATAGAAATTTTTCCGGATAGGTGAACCCGTCAAAGTCGGTATCCAGCCATTTGCGGATAATGCTGTTCGAACCGTCTGCGCCGATCAAATAATCTGCGCGGATTTGCACGATTTCATGCGGGGTTTCGGCATAGACGTCGATGCCCATCTGGTCCTGGTGAAAGCCGACCACCCGGTGATCAAACCGCACATCGGCGCCTGGCAGGTTTTGCACACCGTCGGACAGCATGCGCGACAAATGATATTGTTCGCACTGGATGCGATAGGGAAAGCGGGTCTGATCCGCGATTTCGGTCATGTCGAAATCGATCACTTCACCGGTCTTGCGTTCCCGGAAATGGTAGATTGGCGCCTTTAATCCTTTCGCGATCAGCTTGTCTGTAATGCCAAACTGGTCGAGCATTTCCAATGTCGGAGGATGAAAGGTCGATGCTCTGAGATCGAGCGCACAATCACCACCGGATTCCAGCAGAATGACATCAATGCCCTTGCTGGCCAGATAATAAGCAGCAACGCTTCCCACCGGGCCTGCGCCCGCTATGACGATCTGTGTTTTCAGATGCTGCATGTGCTACTCCATCTTTGCTCCGGTCACGGGCATAGGAAATGATCCAGCGCGCGAGAGGGGTTATTGGCCCAGTCTCCGCCCTGCGGTAATGATGTTGCCAAAACTATCCGTCGAGTGGATATTAAAGCCGCCGATCTCCTGTTTGTTGGTCAGCCCGCGTAACAGGAGGGCGAACTTAAGAGGATTGAGAATCATGGCTTTGAACAAACGCCCCCTTCGCGAAGTGACCCAGCAGGACATTGACGACTACGAACGCGACGGCGTGGTTTGCTTGCGCAGCGTCCTCGACCGGGACTGGATTGATCTGCTCGAGCCGATCGCCCGGGAAGTGATTATCGACAAGAAGGATGTCGGCCTTCTGCCGACGATTCCTGGGCGCTACATGGCGCGGTGTATTGAAGAATACCGGAAATTCATTTTTGAATCGCCGATTGCGGAAGTGGCCGGAAAGGTCATGCAGTCCAAGGATATCCGGTTTTTCTTTGATGAGTTTTTCGCCAAGCCGCCGCAATCAGATGCCAAGACCCTGTGGCATTGCGATCGCATGGGATGGCCGGTGACCGGAACCATGGTGCCCTCAATCTGGATACCGCTAACGCCGATCGTCAAAGCCAATTGTCTGGAGGTTCTTGCCGGGACACAGCATGATGATGTGCCCTATTGGCTGTTCTCGCCGAACGCGCGGAAAATGATCAAGCCCGATGACCGCGTTCCACATCCCGAAATCGAGAGCAAACGCGGCGATCCAAATTTGCGCTTTCTGTCTTGGGATATGGATCCCGGTGACTTGTTGATCGTCCATCCCTGGGTGCTGCACTATTCCTCCGGCAATCCGACCGATGATTGGCGTGTGGCAATTTCGGAGCGGGTTTTTGGCGATGATATCCGCTGGGCCCCGCGTCCCGATTGCGTCAATCTGGCGGGCGTGAGTTTTGACGAGATGCTCGATGGCGAAAAACCCGAAGGCAGTCACTTTCCGTTGCTTTGGAGCGAAGAGGGAACAGCGGATGACGACAGCCACTTCCCGCGCGGCTTTGCGACCCGCTGGCCAAAACGTGAGATGCAGGGCGTGAACGAATATAAAGCATTCCAGCAGCTGAAAGTGAAAGAGGATGCCGGGCAATTGTCGAAAAAAGATACCGCTCCGGCAAATTGAAGATTGGGCACCGACATGGCTTTGGCTTCTCTCATGCGGGCGCGCTTGGACAAGCACGAGATTGTGGTCGCTCCCGGCGTCTATGATGCGTTCAGCGCCTATCGCGCCGAAATTGCCGGATTTGAAGCCGTGTTTGTGTCCGGATCGGCCTTGGCCGCTGCGCATCTCGGGCGTCCGGACATTGGCCTGCTGACCGCCAGCGAAACGGCCGATATTGTTGCGCGCATTGCGGACCGTATTTCCATCCCGATGTTTGTTGATGCGGATCAGGGCTTTGGCAATCTCTTCGCCGTTGGCCGCACCGTCAGGGCTTTGGAGCGGGCCGGAGCGGCGGCAATCCAGATCGAGGATCAGCTGGAAGTCAAGTCTCCAGATGCGCCAATGGCACGGCCGCTGATTTCCAAACAGGTGATGATCGATAAGATAAAGGCGGCGCGCGATGCGCTTCACGACCCCGATACTATCATCAGCGCACGCTCCGATGCGATGATGTCAGAAGGTTTCGACAAAGCCATGGAGCGCGCTCACGCCTATGCCGAAGCCGGCGCCGATATGCTGTTCGTTGAATCGTTGACGACGCAGAAGCAGATGATGGATCTGACGGCGCAACTGGGCGACACGGTTCCATTGTTACACAATTTTTTGCGACCCGATGATGATGTGCAGGCTACGAAAACCGCAGAAGAACTGGGCTATAGCGTGGCGCTTTTTCCGGCCGTTGGTTTGGCATCGGTGGGGCAGGCGCTGGATGAAAGCTTTGCAAAACTCCAATCAGAGTCCCGACTGGACCGCACTGGCCCGGTCATAGATCGCCTTGGGAGCGACGCCTATCTCAACCAGAGGAACCGCCGATGATGAAGTTATTCTATTCCCCGTTTCACAGTTTCATTCACAAGGTTTTGGTGACGGCGCATGAATGCGGCCACTGGGATGCCATCGATTTCATACCGACATTCCCGTTCAAAAATCTCGACGGCGAAGATCAGGGCGATGCCTATAGTATCGCGGCGCTGAATCCTCTCGACAAAGTGCCGACGCTGGTCACCGAGACCGGGCAAGTGATCTATGGCAGTCAGGCGGTATGCGAATATCTCGATAGCCATAGCAAAGCGAACAAAATGTACCCCGTCGCTGGTCCGGCCCGCTGGGACGCCATCACACGGCTGGCGCTTGGTGATACGATATTCGAGACGACGGTACAGATGGTCGCCGAACAATGGCAGGTGCCCGAACAATGGAACATGCGGGTTTTTGAATCGCTGTGGCCAAAATATATCCGGTCCTTGGACCGACTGGAACAACAGGCTGCCCGATGGGACAGTTTTGATATCGGCCACGCTGCTTTGCTGCACGCGATAAGCTATCTCGGTTTCCGGGCGGAATTCTATGAAGCCAAGGACCCGATCCACCCGGATTTCCGATGGCGCGAAGGTCGTCCTGCCTTGTCAGACTGGTTTGACGAAGCGATAGAACGGCCATCGGTCCAGTCCCATTATAATCGCGATTTCGAAGGCGATACGAGCGCCGATCGGTGCCAGCAAGCCGTCCGGGATGTCCTGGCGTTGCAACAGGAGCACGGGACATGATTGATTTCTATTACTGGCCGACCCCAAATGGGCACAAGACAGCCATTGCGCTGGAGGAATTTGGTCTCCCCTATCGGGTCAAGCCGATCAACATCCTGAAAGGCGAACAGCACACGGCGGAATTTCTCGCGATCAGCCCCAATAATCGCGTTCCGGCGATAGTGGACCATGATGGCCCCAATGGCCAACCGCATGCCGTCTTTGAATCGGGTGCGATCTTTCTGTATCTGGCCGGGAAAACCGGAAAATTCTGGCCCGAAGACCCGGCCGAGCAATCGGTGGTGACACAATGGCTGTTTTTCCAAAATGCCAGTATCGGACCGATGTTTGGTCAGTGCGGATATTTTAATGGCTATGCAAAAGAGCGAGTCGAGCATGGCATAGAGCGTTATTGCGGCGAGACGAAACGGCTTTATGGCGTCATCAATAAGCGGTTGAAGCACCAGAACTATCTCGCGGGCAGCGGCTATTCGATCGCTGACATGTCGACCTTTCCGTGGATGACCCCAAAGCAGCAAAATCTGCATGGCATCGATATTGAGCAATTTCCGGATGTCCAGCGCTGGCTTTCGACCGTGGGCGATCGCCCGGCGGTTCAGCGCGGGCTTGCGGTCATGGCCGAGGACATGAAAGTCGGCAATCCGACGGATGAAACGTTCGAAGTGATGTTTAATCAGAAATGATCAATATCACGCGCCCAGGCCTTTGAGAATCAGGTTGACGATGATGGAATCATCATAGGCCATATTGACCTGACCGGTGCGGACAATGGTCAGTCCTTGCGATGGGATGATGTAAACCCGCTGTCCGCCAAAGCCGTCGAAAAAGGCGACATCGTCTGCGAGATAGGCTGCGCTATGCGTCACACTCAAGGGGTTTTGCGTGCTGTAGCGCCGCTTGTTGACATGCGGGGAGCCGAGCCAGATATGCAGGCCGTAATTGGGGTTTGTCGGTGCCGGTCTGATCATCTCGTCGAGCCATGTCTTAGCCAGAATCCGCTGGCCCTGAACGGTGCCGCGATTGCGGATCAATTCGCCCACGCGTACCCAATTATGGGGAGTGGTAAACAGGGCTGAAAAATAGTGCGGTGATCCGTCTTCGCGATCCATCCACAGTTGAGCAGGACCATTGCCAAGTGGACACCAAATTTTGGCTTCCAGATAGTCGGCATATTTCATGCCGCCATTTTTCTGCAAGGCCCGTTGCAGGGCCAGGCCGACAATCTGGCTGTTCGCATTATTGTAGCGAAATTCCTGCCCGGGTGCATCGATCAACGGGTGATCCAGCGCGACCGCGTTGATATCGGCAGCCAGCAGCAGTTCGAGAGACTTCAAACCGGGATCTTGAAAGCTGTAGAGCTTTATACCGCTTTCCATCTGCAGTAACTGGCGCAACGTTATTTTTCCGCGCGCATCGTCTTTCCATTCGGCGATATAGGATCCGACAGGATCGTCAATCGACGCGAAAATTCCGTCGTCTATCGCGATTCCCACCACCAACGCCAGCAGCGACTTATGCATCGAATAGCTGTCGGTGCGGGTCTGCGCGGAACTGTCGCCGGTGTAGCTTTCGTGGATCATCTTGCCATTTTTCATGACAATCAGGCCTACGCCTTTCTGGGCTTCGGAATATTTCTGTGCTGCAGAAAGCGCCACGCTGAGAGATCGGCTTAAATCCTTTTCGTTTTTCTCCAGCGGACGAACCGTGCATTTTTCGCCGATCGTGGTGACCGGCTGGTACAAGTCAACATTCAACACGCTAGCGCCCTTCAGGGCTTCAGCCGCCGCTTTGATATCGCGTTGTGGCATGGTTTTCGTCGCGTTGGCGGCGCAAGCAGAGAGGAACGAGAACATGGTTATCAAGAGGATCGCGCGTATCATATTCTAGTCCTTTGCAACCGAAACGCCGGCCATCGATTCCGGGCTGCGGCTGTCGCTTTGCGGTTTCAGATGCGAATCGAGAAAGTGGATGGTGGTTGCCAGAGCGTGGTCAAATCGTTCGGCAATGAGGCGCCGCCCCGGCCCGGGGCGTCCAAACATGCCATCGAAATAATGATCAACCTGGTCGCCGACCCACAACCACCGACTGCCTTTTGGAGTCGCATGATACGCCGCCTTGTGCTGTTTCCAGTCATCAATAAATCCCGGCAGGATATCCGCTGTGCCGGTGATGGTCAGACTGGGTGTCGCTATGGTGGACCACCCCTTGGCATCGATCATTTTTGCGATTGGACCGGGCGGAGACCAGGCCACCAGCGCATCAACGCCCATAATCGTCCGGTTTCGGCGCTGGCCATCGGGCTCGGTTGCAATCGCGCCAGCCGTCAGTTGGGCGATGAGAGCCCCATAGCTATGCCCCATAACCGCCTTTTTATCGGCATCGATCCTGATTCCGCGTTTGTGCAGCAGCTTTAATAGGGTCTCGGGGATTGTTGCCAGAAATGCCATTTCCTCGTTGCGGGTTTGCCAAATGACTTGCGGTCTTGGCTTGGGGTCCAGTTTGAGGATTTCGGCATCGCGATGGGTGGGGGCGATGATCACATAGCCGGCGGCCGCAACAGGGTGCAGCATCTTGCGGTAGCGGTCGGGACTGGCGAAATTGCCATGGGAAAACAAAACCACAGGATAGGCGCCTTTGCTTTCTGGCACGATGAGTGTCACCGGAAATGTCCGGCCGTCGGGACGGTCCAGTTCGGTTTGAATTTCTATTACCGCTGGCGGGTCGGGGCAATCGCCCGGCTGCTGCGCAAGAGCGGGGACAGGTCCAATCGCGAGCAACGCAATCCAGAGCGCAAGAGCAACGCGTATGAGGCCTCGGTGGTCGATCACGCCTTGCCGGTCAGGTCGCCAATAATCGTCTGGATAATGGCTCCGGTTTGCTGGTCCAGGCGCTTTTGCATGGCCTCGTCTGGCTGATAATTGTCAACCGCGTCGGTGACATCAATCCCCTTGTCCGCCAGAATCTTTTCCAGCACCATCTGGCGGTCGGTCAGCACGCAGACTTCCCGCATCAGGCTGATCAACGCCCGGCCGAGATTGTCGGTTTGTTCCGGCTGTAACAGCGGGCCTTCCGGGACGTTATAACTCCGCGGGTCATCACGATTGGGCCCACTCATCGCGGCTTTCTTCCCTGTACGACATGCGGATAAATGCCTTCTGCCGAAACATCGACAAATCCAGCCTTGCGGGCAATGTCGGCAAGATCAAGGCGCGCTGCTTCCCGCCAGAACGGCTCTCCGCCATATTTCGCGCCGCGATCCGCTTTCCAAACGCCGAGCTTGTCGAGATCCGCATAACGGGTAGCATCGGACATGATCATATCCCCGCCGGGTTCGAGTAGCCGATAGGCCTCCGAGAAGACCCTTTTGATGACATCCGCCGGGATTTCGTGGATCAGAATATAAGAGGCAACCAGATCAAAGCTCTCATCATCAAAACCGGTGTCTTCGGCGGCCCGCTGGTAGAGTTTCCAGCTCCAGTCATTGGCATTGGCCGTGCGATGGGCGTGCTCGAGCATGCGGGCAGACAAGTCAATTCCAGTAATCTCGGCGTCCGGATAAGTGTTGGCTAGTGCTGTGGTGAAATGACCGCTTGAACATCCCATGTCCAAAATGCGTTTGTAGCTCTCGCGGGGTGCCATTTCCGCCACCGTCTGGCGCTGGGCAAATATGCCACCGGGGAAAAAGCGGGCGACCATTTTTTTGTGAATAATCTCGCCATGCACATAACCCATATGGTCATGGCCATCCCATCCTCCGCTGGTGCGGTGGAAATGCACACCGTCCCAATAGTCCGGTAGATCAAATGCCGGATCGAGCGTGAGCGTGGCTGGGCCTTCGGTACAGGCATCAAGCACGGGCTGCAGATCGGGCTGAATTTCCTCAAAAGCCTCAATGGCAATCGCGCCGTGGCTGCGGCCATGCCAGTCACCCATCAGCCGTTGCGTGGCGTAAGCCGATGACGTGGACAGCGCCGCGTTGATCGCGTCGTCCCGGTCATCGAGATCGTCTGGCAAAGCCGCAATATCGATCTTCTGTTCGATTTCCGCGCCGACCTTTTGCAAGACCGGGCCGGCGGCTATGCCCATCTGGGCCAGAAAATCGACGGACGCTCGGCCGCGTTGCTTGAGTTTCGGATTTTGCAGTTCCATCACTAGTTTCCTTCGACGTCTTGTGCGGCTTTGGTTTCTTCTTCGGTGAGCTTGTAACCCGACAATATAAAAATTGCGATCAGGCCAAAAATTGCCGGCAGCCAGCTGACCGACATCAACAGCGCCATGTCGACATTGCCACCTTGCGGAACATCAAACGGCAATTTGTTGTTAAAGCCAGCGATCGAAAGCGCAAAACCGACGATCAACGGCCCGACTGCTCCAGTAAGCTTTTCGACAAAGCTGTATAGCGCCGTGAACGCACCCTCGCGCCGCACGCCGGTGCGTTTTGCGTCTGCATTGATAATGTCGGTCAGCATCGACATTGCCATCACAACATTACCTGTAAACGCGATCCCGACAAATGCCCCCCGCAGGACGATGGACCAGAGCGGCTCGCCTTCGCTCGCCAGAGACCAGCTCAGGGCATAGAAGATATTGACGCTCGCCGCGACATAATAGGTGTTCTTCTTGCCGAAGCGTTTTGAAAATTTGACGAGCAGCGGTGCGAAGATAATCGTCGAGATTGTAACAGTCGTGCCAAAAATCGCCAAGATGTTGAAATCGCGCTCAAGGCTCTGAACGAAAAAATAGGCAAAGGCTGCACCAGAGGTCTGAACGCCAAGCAGTTGCGCAAATTTGACACCGATCAAGCGCAGGAAATGGCGATTGCTGCGCACCGCATTAAACTCGTGAATCACCTGGGCTGTGTTGCTTTTGCTGCTCTTTTCGGCCCCGTTTGTAAAGCGCGCAGACGCGGTCGTGAAATAGGCGACAAGGGTGCTGATCAGGATCAATATGGCACAACCGACGCCGACAATCGCATAGCTTGACGGCTCGGTTTTACCGAGATGTTCGAGCACGACTTTCACGCCCGCTGTGGCGATGAAAGAGCCGAGCGAGATGAACACCATACGATAGGCGTGGATCGAGGATCGCTCATGGTAGCTGTCGGTCATCTCTGCAGGCATCGACATGTAGGGAATGTTATAGATTGTGTAGGCGAGGGCGTAAAAACTCAGGACAATGAAAATATAGAAGGCCGTGAGATACTGGTTCTCGAAGGACGGTGCGGTAAAAATCAGCGCAAAGCTGATCGCGCCGGCAATGGCGCCCCACAACAGAAAAGGTCTGCGCCGGCCTTTTGGCGATTCTGAAGCGGTCGCTCCAAACCCCAACCACCGGATCCGTCACGACATCGACCAGTTTGGCGAGGAAGATGACGAGACCCGCCAGCCATGGTTCGATTTGCAGGATACTGGCGGTGAACAACAGGATCAGACCGGAGACCCCGTTCATCAGCAAGGCGACACCGAAGGCGCCAGACCCCCAGCCCAGTTTCAACGAAACGGGCAGCGTGGTCGGCGTCGGAGCTGCCGAAGCTGGTGCTATTGTAGCCATGCGCTCTTAGTTCCCTTGTTGCGGTACAGGTTGCGGATCATCGGCGTCCCGCTGAATTGCGTTTATGATGAGATTGGGGATGTAGCTGTTGTCCCAGGGCTTGTCTGTGGGTGGGCGATCGCCTGTTCGCACGATGACCAGTTTTTGGGAGGGGACGATATATACGACCTGACTGCCATTGCCGTCGAACAGGAACAGATCCTGGTCGGCATAGGGCGCGCTGTGCAGGGTCTTGCCAGCGTCAATAGAGGGATTGAGCGGGCCGCGTCCCTTGACATAGGGGCCAGCAATCCAGACTCCGAGTCCGGCATGCGGGTTTTCTGCGGTCGCTGTCCGCATCTGACGGACATAGCCTTCGGGCAGCAATCGCTCACCGTCCCAGATGCCATCGTTGAGCAGCAGGATGCCCAGTCGCGCCCAAGTCTGACCGGGCAGTTGAATACAGCATCCGGCGTGCGCGGTGCCGGCGGGGCGGTTCACCCATACGGTTCCGCCTTGCGCTCCGATCGGGATGAGCAGCGCGTCACTGACATAATCATGATAGCGCTGGCCAGTGGCGCGCTCGATCAGCGGGGCGACCAATTCTGAGTTGGCATTGGCATATTCGTACCGGGACCCGGGCGCGTTGACCAACGGATAGTCATTGATAATGACCTCATCATGACGGGGATGCAGATAGGCGCGGTTGAGCACATCTTCAGGCCCCGTGCCGCGCGCCTGCGGCAATAAACCCGAACGCATGTCGAGCAAATGGCGCACGAGAATCTGCGATTTGCCGGGATCGTCTTTCCATTCGGTGATGAAATCAGCCGCCGGCTGGTCGAGCGATCGGATATGGCCTTGCTCGATCGCACGGCCGATGATGATCGCGGTGAGCGGTTTGGCCAATGACTTGGCATTGATCAGCGTGTCACCGTCCGCGCCGCCGAAATATCGCTCTTTTACCAACGCACCGTCATGCCACACCAGAAAGGAGGAACTGTTGCGCTCTCCGGCAAATTTTTCGGCCTGATTCAGAGCGTTCGCGGTGATCCGCGGTGCAGCGGTCGGCAGCGGCACATCGCCAGGTGCGCCGCGCACGGTTTCCAGAGGATCATAGGCCGGCAGTCCGCCGCCGGCGATCGCCGCATTTTGCTGCGCTTGGTAGCGTTGCATGTAGAGCGCCTCTTCACCGGCCTTATCCATCGCGGGGGGCTGGGCGCTGACACAACCGGCAATCGTCAAAGCAAGCGGCAAAAGAAAAAGGGCCGGTTTAGTCCATAAGGTCAATTGTCATCCCCTTGTTTTCCTGTTCAGCCATTTGCCACACCGCATGGGCGGCCGCCAGATCCTGCGACGCGACACCCAGTGACTTGTAGAGCGTGATTTGCTCGGCATCGTCGCGGCCGGGTGTGTTGCCGTCGGCTACGGCGCCAATTTCTCCGGCGATATGGTCTTCGGACACTATTTTCCGGTCGATGGCTCCAAGCAATTCACCCGCAGCGGCCAGCGCTGCTTCGCGATAGTCGACATAATATTTCGATCGTGCAACTGTCGCATCATCCACTTCCGCAGCGGTGGGGATTGCCGAGCCAACCAGATTCAGGTGCTGGCCGGGTTGCAGATCCTTGCCAAAAACAACCGGTTCCTTCGCGGCCGTCGTCGTGCAGATCACATCGGCATGGGCGAGGGCGTCTGCGGTGGTTGGCGCGGCGATCGCTGTAACACCCGTGTCGACGGCGATTTTTTTGACGAACCGATCGGTGCGCGCGCCGTCTCGCCCCCAGACTGTGACATGATCGATCGTGCGTACGGCCAGCATGGCGTGGACATGGCGCATCGCTTGTTCTCCCGTTCCGATAATCGCCAGTCGCCGGGCATCTTTGCGGGCCAGCAGATCGGTGGCTAGTGCGCTGGCGGCGGACGTACGAATGGCGGTCAAGGAACTGCCTTCGATCATCGCGAGCGGGATGCCCTTGGCGCTGTCAAACAGCATCACCATGCCGACATGCGTGCCAAGCGGGTCGTCCTGCGGGCGGTCATATTTGCACACCAGCTTGATCCCAAAGCAAGCCGGATCACCCAGGGTGCCCGGCATGATCGCGAGTTTCCCAGGCGCATTGGGCACCGGCATGAATTGCCGGATTGGCAGGGTCACGTCGCGCCGCGATGTCGCGACCATGGCGTCTCGCATGACCGCCACACAATCATGGACCGGCAACAGCCGCTCGACCATGGATTGGGAGATGATCCGCATCAACCAGCGTCCCGGGGCGGCAGAAACCGCATTTTGTCCATCACGTCCTGCACATTGTCAGGGCGGTCAAACGGTTCCGGCATGGGATCGCCGGGCTGCCGGTCCCTGCCGATCGCATAGAACCAGTCTTCGAGACCGGGAGGGAAGAAGACCCAGAACATTTTGAGATCACAATCACCGGTATTCTTGATCCAGTGGGTGCAGTTTCGCGCGAACAAAATTGTCGTGCCAGGCACAAACGATGTGACCACGCCGTCGATATCGACTTCGCCTGTGCCCTCGTAGACAAAGACCAGCTCGTGATTTTGCTTGTGGCCATGTTCGCGAACCATGCAGCCTGGCGGCATGACCTGAACGCCGCTGGAAAATGTGTCATAGGGCATATTGTCGGGCGTGAGATTGACGTCGACATAACCGCGCGAGGGCATGGGTTGCCAAAGGGATCGCCCTTCATCAGGGCCCACGATGACCGAACGTCCCTTTGTAATGTCATGCGCCATCATGGCCTCCTTATGTCGTCCCTATGTCTTCAAAAATTCCAGCACCCGCGCGTTGTAGGACGGTGTGGATGCGATGGGACAGAAATGGCCGCCGCGTTCCAGCAAATGGGTCTCGCTGCCGTTGATGAGCTGACCCATTTCCTCGGTAAAGCCAGGCGGCGTGATCTGATCATCTTGCGCGCCAATGCACAGGGTCGGGACCGTGATCTTGTGCAAGCGGCTGCGCAAATCATGGGTATAGACGGCATTGATGCGCGACAGCTCGACCTCGAGACCAGGAAATGCGGCCAGCCGTTCTTCCATAAAGGCCCGGGCGGACGTCATCTGCGGCTGCAGGGTCGCGCTCGGCATGGCGAGATAGGTTCCGATCGTCAGATAAGCCAACGGTCCGCAGCTGATCAGAATCTCGCGGCGGGTTCTGAACAGCTCGGTGAGATAGGTATCGGGACCGGCCCAGCTGCACGACAGGACCAGTTTTTTAAGACGGTCCGGCCGATCCAGTGCGATATGCTGACCGATCGCTCCGCCGGTCGAATGGCCGACTAGGCTGGCCTGCCCAATATTCATCGCATCCATCAGCGCCAAGACATCTTGCGCCATATGCTCGGCACCATAGACGACCTTGTCCGGGGTGCTGTTGCCGCAGCCCCGATGGTCAAAGGTGATGACCCGAAAATGCGCGGCAAATGCCTGGACCTGATTGGTCCAGAATGCGCCGCGTCCGCCCAGTCCGGCCACCAGCATGAGGTCAGGGCCGCTGCCGGTGGTCTCGACATGGATTTCCGCATCGCCCACATTGATCCGCTGGATATCGGTCGGAATGGTGCTCATAGGGCTGTGAACACGGTTTTGGTGTTGAGATAGTTTTCCAGGCCGTCTTTGCCATTTTCACGACCGATCCCGGATTGCTTATATCCGCCCAACGGTACGTCCCAGTCGGCGCCCATCACCGCATTGATGCACATGATCCCGGCCTTGATCTTGCTGACCATGCGATGTGCGGTCGAAATATCGCGCGTCCATACCGCCCCGGCCAGTCCGAATTGCGTGTCATTAGCCAAGCTAAGCGCTTCCTCTTCAGTCTTGAAGCTCTGGGCGACCAGCACAGGGCCAAAAATCTCTTCCTGCACCACTTTCATGCTGTTGTTGGTCTGATCGATAATCGTCGGCTCGAGAAAATAGCCTTCATCGCCATAGCGAACCCCACCGGAAGCGATTTCAGCGCCTTCTTTCTGACCCGCTTCGATATATCCACTGACTCGTTCAAATTGCTTGGCAGACACCAGCGGCCCCATCATGCTTTCTTCGTCGAGACCGGGGGCCAGTTTCATCGATTTGCCGACCGCAGCAATGCCCTTGATCACTTCCTCTTTCACATCTTCATGCACATAAATCCGCGAAGGGGCAGTGCAAGTCTGACCGCTGTTGAAGAAGATTCCCATGGCCGAAGCCGGAATAACCTTTTCCAGGTCGGCATCCGGCATGATGATATTGGGCGACTTGCCGCCCAGTTCCAGCGTCACTTTGGTCAGATTTTCTGCCGCAGCATGGGCAATCACCTTGCCGGTCGCGGTCGAACCGGTAAACGCGATCTTGTCGATATCCGGATGATTGACGAGCGCATTGCCAACGGTGTGACCATAGCCGGTGACAATGTTCAACACGCCTTCCGGAAGACCGGCCTCGAGCGCCAGTTCGCCCAGCCGCAGCGCCGACAGCGAGGTATCTTCCGCGGGTTTCAGAACGCAGGTACAGCCTGCGGCCAGAGCGGGGCCCAATTTCATCGCTGCCATGACCAACGGATAATTCCATGGCACAATCAAGGCGACGACACCCACTGGTTCTTTCACCGTATAGACATGATGGTCACCGGGAAGGTTGATCGTGTGTGTGGTGCCCTGGATCTTGTCGGCCCAGCCCGCATAATATCGGAACGCACCGATTGATGCGAATACGTCGCCGCGCGCGAAATTTATCGGTTTGCCGTTGTCGAGTGTCTCCAGCTGCGCCAGTTCCTCGGCGTGACTCTCCATGAGATCTGCGATTTTATGGATGACCCGCGAGCGTTCGCCCGGCTTCATTTCGGGCCATGCCCCGGCTTCAAAGGCCGTTCGCGCTGTCGCAACCGCGTGGTTGACATCCGCCTCGCTGGCATCGCCGATTCCGGAAATGCGCTGTCCGTCGGCTGGATTCACCACGTCAATCAAGGCGTCACTGCCGGCATCTTGCCATTGGCCGCCGATCAACAGTTTTTGACTTTTGCCGATGAATGATTCTGTTTCTGGAGCGAGGGTAATCAAGGCCATTAAAGAGTCTCCGTTTCCATTTTTCTTATCATGTTCTGATAGGGTTTAAGCGCCAGCAATACGAGCGCCAGGCCGACGAGCATGGTCGTCGGGGGTGCCAGTGCCAGGGACTGGTCAATCGCGTCGGGCGATTGGAATATTCTGTCGGTCAGCCAGGCAACAAGCAGCGGCCCGGCCGAATAGCCGAGCAGATTGGCAATCAGCAAATAGATGGCGATAACCTGTGCGCGCATGCG
This sequence comes from Parasphingorhabdus sp. W113, assembly GCF_055693205.1. Taxonomy (NCBI): domain Bacteria; kingdom Pseudomonadati; phylum Pseudomonadota; class Alphaproteobacteria; order Sphingomonadales; family Sphingorhabdaceae; genus Parasphingorhabdus; species Parasphingorhabdus sp. W113. The sequence continues at coordinate 858,985 of NZ_CM146328.1, forward strand.
ATTGGGGGTGATAAGCGGAAAGGTCGAGACGCCAGCGCCGAACGGGACGGTTCCGAAGAACAGTACCAGGGCCAGCAACGCCAATGCGATCCAGGGTGACGAGACCAATGGAAAAGCGATCGCGAATGGCAGGGCACAGACGATTGCCATCATCGGCAAGCGCAATGTGGCGTCATTGCTGCCATTGGCGAGCATCCGCTCCGCTGCAAACCCGCCAGCGATCACGCCGGCCAGTCCGCCAATCATGACCACCGGACCAAAATACTGACCGACTTCGAGTTGGGTCCATGCATGAACGCGGATGAAATAGCTCGGTGCCCAGGCGCCAATGCCGAACTGGGCGGCGGCAAAACAGGAGAAGCCGAAAAAAGCGGAAAGAATACCGTTGCATGGGACCGGATGAAACTCAGGATTTCCAGCGCTGGTGGTGCGTCCTCGGCGGCCAGCACGACATTGCCGTCCTTGCGAGCCGGTTCACGGATCAGCAAGAGACATAAAAAGACCGGTACGCTGAGCAGGGCGACCGCAAAAAAGGTAAGTTGCCAGGGCTGGAACGTCCCAAATGGTAGCGTCGTCGGACCGAGTTTGACCAGTTCTGCATATAGATAACCGCCAATGATTAGCGCCAAACCTGACCCCAGAAATCCGGTGCCGGTAAATACGCTGATCGCGGCCGGCAGCTTCTCTTTTGGGAAATAATCGCTGATCATCGAAAATCCCGCTGGAGACAGGGTCGCTTCACCAACGCCGACCAGCATCCGGGCAAAGAACAGAAAAGCGAAGCCCATGGCCAATCCGCTCCCGAAGGTTGCCGCCGACCATATGATCAGGCCGCCCAATATTACCCATTTGCGATTGTGGCGATCGGCCAGCCACGCGAGCGGAATGGCCATCACCGCGTATAGCAGTGCAAAGGAGAAGCCTTGGAGCAAGCTGATCTGAACATCGGAAAGCCCAAGGTCGGCCTTGATCGGGTCGACCAGCAGATTGATGATCTGGCGATCAATATAGCTGACAATCCCCGCGAAGGACAAAGCGGCCACGACCAGCCATGATCGCACGGGCGACCATGAAGACTTGTCTAGCGGTCCGGCTTGAGAAGCCGCGCTTGCGTCCAGTGATGATATATTTGTGTTCATCTATAAAGGGCATATGATTTCATTGCGTTAGGCACATGGCAAGAAGCGTATTTAACCGTCAGCCGGATAAGAAGATTAGCTGCTCTCGTTTTCAGAACCATGCTACCGCATGACGAGCATATGAAAATGGAAGCGAACATGGTGACAAGCGCCGAGAAAAACCCATTGGAACAGTTGGTTGCGATTTGTGGCCGTGACGCTGTCACAACCGATCCCGCTGACCTCCGTTTTTTCTCTCAGGACCTTTTTTTGAAGGCGCAATACCGGTTGCTGTCGTCAGCCCCGCCGACAGAGAATCGGTCGCAGCCATTGTCCGATTGTGCCGGACATCGGGGTTGGCGCTTTTCCCCCGGGGCGGTGGGATGTCTTATACCAATGCGTTTCAGCCTCATGCCGACAATGCGGTCATGCTCGACTTTTCCAATCTGGCGGCCATTCGCGAGATTGCGGTCGACGATGGTCATGTGACGGTCGAAGCGGGTTGCACCTGGGCCGATCTCGATGCCGCGCTTGCGCCACATGGCCAGCGGGCGCGGTTCTGGGGGCCCATGTCGGGCGGCGCCGCGACCGTTGGGGGCTCTCTCAGTCAGGGGTCGATCACCTTCGGTTCGGGAACAACCGGTGCGTCCGGCAATGCGGTCAAAAGTTTCGAGATTGTGACCGGAACCGGTGCGATTGTTCACAGCGGTTCGGACGGGACCGCCGGGACATCCCCGTTTAACCGGAATTTTGGTCCGGACCTGACCGGGATATTTGCCAATGATGCTGGCGCGCTCGGCATCAAAACCGCAATCACGCTCGAAATCGAACCGCGTCCGGCACAAGTCAGCGGGCTGTCCTTTGCCTATGATGATTTTGATGCGATGGCGAAACTATTTGCGGCGCTTTCAGCGCGTCGGCTGTCTTCAGAAATGATCGCAATGGACGGCGATGTTGCTCGCCAAAATGCCGGACCGGCGGATCTTCTGGAAGATGCCAAGGCGATGTGGCGCATTGGCCAGGCGGCGGGGAATCCCGTGGCGGCCATCGGCCGGATGATCAAGATCGCGATGGGCGGCCGCCGCTTCCTCGATCGCGCCAAATATACCGCCCATTTTGTCGTCGAAGGTCGGGATCAGGCCGAGCTCAAAAGCCGGATAAACGCCATACGCAGCTTTGCGATGACCGGAATCGAGATCGTCAACACCGTGCCCTTGATGACCCGCGCGGCGCCGTTTCCGGCTCTACCGGTGACGCATCCGGATGGCCGCCGGATGTTGCCTATTCATGGCGTCTTCCCGCATTCTGCGCTGCATGATTTTCATGTTGAATATAGCGCGCTGAAGTCGCGTTTCGCAGACCGCATGGAACAGGCTGACGTGACCGTTGCAGAGTTTTTTGCCGGCATTGCCGGGATTGGCCTGCTCTACGAACCGGTATTCTATTGGCCCGATGCGCTGTACGATTATCACGATCGGTTGACGCCGGATTATCTCGCTGGAAAAATGCCGGAATATCCAGAAAACCTGACTGCCAGAGAACTGGTCGGCGAGTTTACGGCTGCGTTTAATGCGCTGGTTCACGACCATGGCGGCGGCCATTTCCAGATCGGTCGGCTATATCCTTATGCGGAAAACCGCGAAGGCGGAGCCGCCCAGTTGTTGCACGATCTGAAAAAGGCGCTCGACCCTGATAATATTATCAATCCAGGAGCTTTGGGACTGTGATCAACAAGACCACCAAAATTGCAATAATCGGCGGCGGCATCGGGGGACTGGTAGCGGGAATTGCATTGCAAAAACAAGGCTTCGCGCCCCGCATCTATGAGCGCGCACCGGCATTTGGCGAAGTCGGAGCCGGCATATCCATGTCGCCAAATGCCACATTGGGTCTGGAGTCGCTAGGCTTTCAGGGCCGGATGACCGATCTTGCCAATGAACCGCTGGAACAGCGCCTATATCATGGCGAGACCGGGGAATTGCTCAAGACATTTGACCGACGCCGGTGCCGGGAGACCTACAAGGCGGCATATTATCAACTCCACCGCGCCGACCTTTTGCAGATGCTGATCGAAGCCTTCGGTTGCGAAAATTGTGCGATGGGCAAATCGCTTGCATCGATCGACAGCGGCGCAGATCAGGCCACGCTCCGGTTCGAGGACGGCACGGTCGAAACAGTGGATGTTGTCATCGCCGCTGATGGATTGCGATCGACCGTGCGTGATGCCCTGTTCGACAGTGACCCACCTGAGTTCAGCGGCCATGTCGCCTGGCGCGCGCTGGTGCCGGCCGATCAGCTCGATCCGAAATCGGTTGAACGGCTCAACATCAATCACCTTGGGATGGGGCGCAACATTGTCAGCTATCCCGTCCGGGGAACCGATCTTGTCAATATTGTCGCGCTGACCAAGGCCGAGGACTGGGCGGAAGAAAGCTGGACTGCCAAAGCTGAGAAAAGCGAACTGGCGCAACATTATGCGGGTTGGGCGCCTTACGTGCAGGGCTTGCTGGAGGCGATACCGGGTGACGAACTCTATCGCTGGGGGCTTTTTGTCCGCAAGCCGCTCGACAACTGGATCAGTGGCCGCACGGTCTTGCTTGGCGATGCGGCGCACCCGATGCTGCCCTATATGGGGCAGGGGGCCTCCAGTGCGATTGAAGATGGCGTCATTCTCGGGCGCGCTTTTGCGGAAGCGAAGACCGCCGATCAAGCGCTCAAGATTTATGCAGACACCCGGCTGGAGCGGGCGTCATTGCTGCAGGCGGAGTCCAATCTCGGCGGGGAGCGCCTGCAGGCTTTGGATCCTTATGCGTTTCGCGATGCTCCGGTGAAGAACGAAGATGCGCTTGGAATTTTCGCTTATGATCCGGTGACGGTGCCGCTTGTCAAATAGGTCAGGCGGGTTTCGTCGCGATCAGCGATTGCAGGAACTCGTTTGAAACCGCAGGGCCCGGCTCGACTGCAAATCCGACGGCTTCGAGGATTCCCTTGAAGTCACTCGCAACGAAAGCTGGCGAATAGGGTTCGCAATTGTCGCGGCTGTCATTGTCAATCATGAACCGATAGCCGGGAGGCACCTGGCCCTTGTCATTGTTCGGGAACTCGAAAATCGAAAACACGCCGCCAGGCCGCAAGATCCGGAACATTTCAGCGATGATTTCCTTCATCTTCTTGACCGGCACTTCATGAAACAGGATATAGGCGTGCACCATGTCGAAGTGATCGTCGGCATAGCCGCTATCTTCCGCCAGCGCCTGTTTGAAATTGACGGTCTTGTCCCGTTGGACGGCACGCATGTGCGCATATCGGATGAGCGGCAATCCGACATCCAGTCCCCAGATATCCGCTTGCGGATACAGGTCCCTGAACACGGTTGTGGACTGACCAATGCTGCAGCCCACGTCAAGGATGCGGTCAACCTTGCCATCTGCCGGCTTGGTTGCTTTCTCCGCCAATTCAATGTGGAGTTCGTCCTGATCGTTAAAACCCTCGTAGAAGATCTTGGTGCCATAATGGAAGACCGCTCCGCCCAGGGGATCATCGGTATAGCCGCCCGGCTGGCAATGAATTTCGCACCGGGTATATTGGGGTGGCTCGAAATCAGGGTCATAGTGGATATTGTCGGGGTGGGATTGCTCCGCAGCTGCCATATCTGCCATGATCTTGTCTGCGTTGCGCAGGAAAGATTTTCGGGTTCCGCGCCACATCATCTCTTGTTGCGACCGAACAAAGCGCTGCCAGGTGGGCGTGAAAGGCACGGTTGCGAAAACCTTCCTGATCTCATCCAGCGGCAATTCCTCGTCGTCAGCAGGCGTTGCAATGGCACCGGTTTCTAGCGCTTTTCCAAGTGCGGCTTCGCCGTTGGCCGCCATCACCGGAAAGCCTTTCTGGATGGCAAATTTTCGGAAAGACGTAACAAATTCCAGATAGCTTTCATCGGCCAGTTTCGTTGGGCGGGGCAAGACGCCAATATTTCCGCGGTCCATAATTTTCGCTCCTATTCGATATCTACTTTGTCAGCCAAATCATGGGTCGGACGGCGCAGAAAGGCTCCGAAAACCCGTTCAACAAATGCGTCCCGTTCGGCGGCTCTCACCGCAATCTCTGCATCATCCGGCAAATGGGCTTCGATTTCGTCGCTGACGTCAATGCCCTTGGCGGCAAGGATCTTCTCCAACACGATCACCCGGTCGTGATGCGTCCAAACCGTGGCCGACAATTCCAGCAGCGCATCGAGCATATTGTCGATTACGACATTCTCGAAATAAACGCGGCCATTACCCTCGATCTCATTGCCAAGATTTTCAGGTATATCTATTTTTTGCGACTCGTCGGTCATTTTTGGTCATCCGTTTTATCCAGACTTGTTCATGCCCGTTGCGCTTCTGTCGCTCAAAGGCGACCATGAATATATCCGCGCAATGGATATGAATCACAGCTAGAGTAACTTATCGCTGGAAATCGGCAAGGGAGAGATTATGACCACCGCATTTGACAACTATGCCGATTTATACCGGTTTGCGATTGAGCAGCCCGAGCGATTCTGGGGACAGGCGGCCGAACAGCTCAGTTGGACCAAGAAATGGGACAAGGTCGTCGGGCCGGGAGAGGGATCGATACCGCGCTGGTTTGGTGGCGGGGAGCTGAACGCCTGCTATAATTGCGTTGATCGCCATGTTGAAGCGGGTTTTGGCGAACAAGCCGCGATCCTTTACGAAAGCCCGGTCACCGGGATATCCCGACGGTTGAGTTTTGACGACCTTCAGCATGCTACTGCAAAGCTGGGCGGGGCTTTGCGCGCACGGGGAGTTGAAAAAGGGGACCGGGTGTTAATCTATATGCCCAATTCTCCGGAAGCGGTCATCGCCATGCTGGCTTGTGCCCGGATCGGGGCAATCCATTCTGTCGTGTTCGGCGGGTTCGCGGCGAAGGAATTGGCGGTCCGGATCGATGATGCCACGCCCAAGATCGTCATCGCAGCCTCATGCGGCGTGGAGGGCGCGAAGATTTTGCCATACCAGCCCATATTGGAAAATGCCTATGCCCTTGCCACGCATGAGATCGATGCGACGATCTTCTGGCAAAGGGAACAGGGGGAAGCCGATCTCGCCCGTGGCAGTGCGTTCGACTGGTCGGACGAACTGGCCAAAGCGCAATTGGCGGACTGCGTGCCGGTCGCCGCGACGGATCCGCTTTACATACTCTACACATCGGGAACGACGGGACAGCCCAAAGGCATTGTCCGCGATACGGGCGGTTATTTGGTTGCTCTCGCGTGGACGATGGAGGGGCTTTATGATTGCCCTCCAGGGCAAGTTTACTGGGCGGCCAGCGATGTCGGCTGGGTAGTCGGGCATAGCTATATTGTTTATGGTCCTCTGCTGAATCGCAACCCGACGGTGATCTTTGAAGGCAAGCCGGTCGGCACACCCGATGCAGGCATATTCTGGCAGATCATGGCGAAACATAAGGTGCGCAGTTTCTTTACGGCACCGACTGCCATTCGCGCGATCAAGCAGGTCGATCCCGATGGTGGTTTGGCAACCACGCACGATTTGTCGGCTTTGCATGCCGTGTTTCTCGCCGGGGAACGAACCGATCCGAGTACGCTGGCATGGATCACCAATCTGGTGGGCAAACCGGTTGTCGATCATTGGTGGCAAACCGAGACCGGCTGGTCCATCTGTGCCAACCCGATCGGCATCGAGCAGCTGCCCGTCAAGCCCGGGTCGACCAGTGTTCCGATGCCTGGCTGGAATATTGAGTGTCTTGATGACCAGGGTCATCGCGTCGCCGCCAATGAAACCGGGGCGATCGTTGCGAAACTGCCATTGCCGCCCGGAGCGGCGCCGACTTTGTGGAATGCCGAAGACCGCTATATTGATGCCTATCTGGAGCGCTATGAGGGATATTATCTCTCTGGTGATGCAGGATATGTCGACGAGGACGGCTTTGTATTTGTAATGACCCGCATTGATGATGTGATCAATGTGGCAGGCCACCGTCTCTCCTCTTCCGCTATTGAAGAAGTGCTCAGCGCTAATGCGGCCGTGGCAGAATGCGCAGTGGTCGGCATTCATGATGATCTCAAGGGGCAGATCCCGGCCGGCTTCGTCGTGCTGAAAGCCGGTATCGATATCGAGCCGGAAGCCATGGTGCAGGCGCTGATCGCCGATGTGCGCCGCGAAATTGGGCCGGTGGCAGCGTTCAAGCAGGCTTATCTGGTGAACAAGTTGCCGAAGACCCGGTCCGGAAAAATATTGCGCAGGAATATCCGTCAGATCGCTGATGGGGAAGAACCGAAAATACCGGCAACAATTGAAGATCATGCAGTGTTGGACGAATATTTTCGTCTCTTTGATCACCGGACAGAGCGCGCATGAGCGGCGCGGATCTTAGAGCGAAACTCGCCGGCGACCGGATAATCGCTGCACCGGGAATCTATGACCATATGAGCTTGCTCATGGCCAACGAGATCGGCTTTGATGCGCATTATGCCTCGGGCTATTGGGGCACCGCGTCCGCCATGGGCGAACCGGATGTCGGGGTTGCTGGGTATAGCGACTTCGTTCGGATTTTCTCCGGTTTTGCTGCCAAGAGCAAAGCACCAATCATTGCCGATGCGGACACCGGCTTTGGCAGTCTTGCCAATCTGGCCCATGCCGTCAAAGGCTATCAGGCCGCCGGAATAGCAGCGATGCAGATTGAGGATCAGGGTTTTCCCAAAATCTGCGGACATGTCGGTCAGGCCGTTTCGGTGACAACAGATGAGATGATCCGCCGGATGCATGTCGCGGTCGAGGCGCGTGATGGGGGCGATATTCTGATCATTGCCCGAACCGACGCGCGCCGGACCGAAGGACTCGACTCCGCGATTGCGAGGCTCAACGCCTATGCTAAAAATGGAGCGGATATCCTGTTTCTCGAGGCGCCGCAGGATATCGAGGAAATCAGGGAAGCGGCTAGTCGAATCAGCAAACCGCTGCTGGTCAATGCCGCGCATGGCGGCTTCACCCCCATTCTCGCGCCGGCAGACTATCAGGACCTGGGTGCCAAACTGGTTATCTATCCGGCGGGGGCGCCGCTCGCCGCTGCGCAGGCGGCCAAAAATTTCTATGCCAATCTCAAAGCCGGCAATGCCAATAGCAAGGGCGAAGGCCATTTCGACTTTGGTGAAATGTCTCGCTTGCTCGGGATTGACGCTGTGGTTGCGATGCAGAGGAGGCATGGCGGTGCCTAGAGAGATTCGTGCGGCGGTGAGCGCTGGAAACGGCGCGCTTCCTGTGATCGAGACGCTGTTGCTGGATGACCCGTTACCCGATGAAATGGTGATTGCGGTCAAGGCTGCTGCTATTTGTCATACCGATATCGGAATATCGGAATGGGCCGAAACACCGCGTGTCTTCGGGCATGAAGGCGCGGGAACGGTCTTGGCTACCGGGACGGCTGTCCGGAAGTTCCAGCCGGGGGACCGCATTGTCGCGACGTTCGGATATTGTGGGCAATGCCGCAATTGCACCGATGATCATCCCGCCTATTGCTTTGACAATATCGCCTTGAACATTGATGGGCAGCGCCCGCGACCGGCGCTGATGCGCCCCGATGGCACAGAGATTGGTGGTGCCTTTTTCCAGCAAAGCAGCTTCGCGACCCATGCGCTGGTCACGGAGCGCAATGCGGTTCTGATTCCGGATGATCTGGATTTTGCATCGGCCGCGCCCTTGGGCTGCGGAATTCAAACCGGTGCAGGAGCGGTGCTAAACAATTTCGCGGCCAAAGCGGGTCGACCCTTGCTCGTCATCGGCTGTGGTGCGGTTGGATTGGCGGCGATCATGGCTGCCAAGATTGCCGGATGTGAGCCGATTATCGCCAGTGATATCCAGGCCGATCGATTGCAACTGGCCAGAAAATACGGTGCCGATGTCCTTCTCGCTGGTGATGATCCGGCTTTTGTTGATAAACTGTTCGTCGCGTCTGACGGCGGCGTATCCTATGCCCTTGACAGCGCTGGCACCCAGGCGACGTTCGAAACGGCCATTGCCTGTCTCCACCCGGGCGGTAATCTTGGCGTTTTGACATTGCCGGGTGGGTTTGAGGATTCGGTGCCGCATCCGGGTGGCCTGCCATTCATGACCACCAGCATGACCGGCATTATCGAAGGGGACAGCATTCCGGACAGTTTCATCCCGTGGATGATCGACCAACATCGCGCCGGCCATCTGCCTTATGACGAGCTGATCACGGAATATCCATTCGAGGATATTGCCGATGCTTTTGAGGCGCAGCGCAGCGGCGCTGTGATCAAGCCGGTTCTGACATTTGCCGACGCGGAAACCTGAAGGTAAAAAACATGAGCAATATTGAAGTCATCCGCACGGATAATGTCCCGACAATCATGGATATTCCGGTTGTCATTATTGGCGGCGGCGGAACCGGTCTTTGTGCTGCCCTGGCCGCTCGTGATGCAGGGGCTGAGGTGCTGGTGATCGAGAGAGATCGACAGCCGCTGGGCACGACGTCCATGTCGACTGGTCTGATCCCGGCGGCGGGAAGCAAGGTTCAGCAAGCCCATCAGATTGAGGATAGTCCTGAGCTGTTTGCCCAGGATATTGTCAAAAAGACCCAAGGCCAAGTGGACCAAGCTCTGGTGGCGCGTCTGACCGAACAATCGGCACAGACTGTTGACTGGCTGATCGAAGATCATGCCATCGCTCTCAGTCTGGTCGAAGGCTTTACCTATCCCGGTCACAGCGCGCTCAGAATGCACGGCATGCCCAGCCGATCGGGCGGCGAATTAATGGGGGCGTTGGCTGCGGCTTGCGAGACTGCCGGTGTCGACATCCTCACCGAGGCGACGGTCGATGCCTTATATGTCAACGCCGAAGACCGCGTTATCGCCGTCGCCGCCACCCGTCCAGATGGCGGTAAGGATATTGTCGGTTGTGCCGCCGTGATTTTTGCATCCTGTGGCTTCGCTGGCAATCAGGAGATGGTAGCCGACCTGATTCCGGAGCTTGAACATGCCACGTTTCACGGCCACCCGGGTAACAAGGGCCACGCCATTGCCTGGGGACAGCAACTGCGCGCGCGCATGGCTGACCTGAGTGCTTATCAGGGGCATGCCGGGCTGGCAGCCGGTTTCGGAATCCCGATCCTGTGGCCGTTGATTGTCGAGGGCGGCATTCAGGTCAATCGCGCTGGTCACCGGTTTTCAAATGAAGCGGCAGGCTATTCCGAGCAGGCGGTGAAAGTGCTCGAGCAGGATGGCCACGTCGCCTGGAGCATCTACGATGCGACCCGCCACCAAATCATGGAACAGTTTGACGATTATCAGCAAGCGAAATCAGCCGGTTGTCTGATCCGGGCAGATAGCCTGGCCGAGCTGGCCGATAAAACCGGAATAGACCCGGCGGGATTGCAAGCGAGTGTCGAGCAAACATGGACCCTGGTCAACAGCGGTGCTCCCGATGAGTTTGGTCGGATTTTCGCTGGCAAGAACAAGCTCGCACCGCCTTTCTATGCGGTTCGCGTGACGGGCGCCCTGTTCCATACCCAAGGCGGGCTGGAAGTCGATGGTGATGCAAGAGTGTTACGGGAAGATGGAACCCCGTTTCCCAATCTCTATGCCGGTGGCGGAGCCGCTCGCGGTATTTCAGGGCCCGGCGCCGATGGATATATCGCGGGCAATGGTTTGCTGACCGCAACAACATTAGGACGCTTGGCGGGAACCCATGCTGCGCGGCAAGTCACCGCCTAGGTCGTGCCATTGCCCGGCAGGCTGGCGGTAATGGCTTGAGCGGTTTGCTGCATCACCGGAAGAAACTCGTTGACCGCCTGGTCGGGCTTCAAGGCTGAAGCGAAATAGATCAGCGCCAGCGATCCCATCAAATCACCCTCGGAATCATTGACCGGTACCGCCAGCGAAGAGGTCTTTCCCGGCTCTTCGTTGTAGAAATTGCGGGCCTGCATAGCAAAGCCATCATCGCGGATCTTGTTCAGCACGACATCGTCAGAGACCATCAAGAGGCCCATTTTCGACGTCTCATTGTCGGTTGCCTCCCAGGCCTCGACAATTGTCTGCCGCTCCTCAACCGAACAATGCGCCAGATAGGCTTTGCCGGTCGCGCATTCAGCAATTGGCAGCGTATATCCGGGATAATAGTTTGAAAAGGTCAGCGAGGTCATCTTGTGGGTGGAATCGCGAACCATCATCCGGGTGCCGACCCGGGTGGCGAGAGAGACCGGCCAGCTGATGGCGCGGCACAAGGACTCGAGATGCGGGCGGGCGACTGCGACCAGCTGATCTTCCGCCTGAAACCCGGTGGCCAGCGTTTGTACCAGCGAAGTGACACGGTACCGCTTGCGCGCGGGCTCTCGTTCGATCAATCCTTCGTGCAACAATGTTTGCACAATCCGGCAGGCGGTCGGATAAGGTACATCGGCACTTTTCGAGATGTTCATCATGGTAATCGGTCCATCGCGGCTGATCGCGGACAAGACCGCTATACCGCGGGAAATTGCTCTGACAGGTACACCGCGTTCCATAACACCTCACTATCCGACAGGCGGATAGATAAGCGGAATGGGCGGGCTTTGGCAAGGTCTGTTTTCGCGCTGTCACCGGTTTTTCTGGTATTGTGATCGTAGCGATGCTTGACCCAGGTTGATTGTGAGTCATTTGGAGTCGAGGGTCGTCAATTGCCGTCGGCAAAGCGCGGAAACTTGTCTCCTGAAGGACCGCTCTCGGATTCATCAAGGCGGGCAGGATCACCAGACCAGTCCGGGGCAATTCTGTTAGATGCTCAAAACAATAATGATTCGTATTAGCAATAAATCGTGCACCGCGACATAATTCAAGGCTTTCCAGACTGCCACGGGAGAGAGGTCATTGCCTGAAAAGACAGCTCCCAGGCGGCCAGGCGCTGGGTTAAAGGCCGATAGGGAGAATCCGCAATTATCAATTGACAGCTTTGACGTCCTTTCTCTAATAAGAATGAGAATCATTCGCATTATCAATTAGTGAATGACAAGAGGGAAATATTCATGAAGCGAAATGCGGTCGGCGCACGCCGATTCACTGTTGCCTGCAGCTTGGCTGCGTTGACCTTTGCCCAGCAGGCCTGGGCAGCGAATGACGGCGAAGGGGTTTTTGAAGAAGACACGATCGTTGTGTCGGCTACGCGGGCACCGGTGGCGCAAGCCGATGCACCCGCTACTGTGACGGTGATCGACCAGGACCGCATTGCCGATGAGTTGGCGAGCGATGCGGCAGACCTCGTGCGTTTCGAGCCGGGTATCACTGTCCGTCGGGCCCCAGCACGCTTCGGCGCGGCGCTCGGGTCAACCGGCCGGGCCGGGAATGAAGATTTCAACATCCGCGGCATTGGCGGCAACCGAGTGCTGATCCAGGTCGACGGCATAAGGTCACCGCAGGGGTTCAGTTTCGGTGCGCAGAGCGTCGGGCGCGGCAATGCCAGTGATGTCGGCTTGATCAAATCGGTGGAAATTCTCCGCGGCCCGGCGTCGGCGCTCTACGGCAGTGATGGCTTGTCCGGCGCGGTCAGCTTCATCACTTCTGATCCGGTCGATTTCATTGCGGCCGGGAACAGCTTTGGCGGCTTTGCGCGGGCGCATTACAGCTCGGCGGATCAGGAATTTGCCGAAACGGTCGCTCTGGCTGGGCGGACCGGCAATTTTTCCGCCATGCTAGCCTATTCGCGTCGCGATTTTCAAGAGCTGGACAATCAGGGCACGATCGGTACCGCTGATGCCACGCGGACGACACCCAATCCACAGGATGGCGAGTCCAATGCGTTTCTCGGCAAACTGGTGTGGCAAAGGGATTTCCACAAAGTCCGGCTGACCGGAGAATATCTGGAGCGCGACGTGTTTTCCGACATTTTGTCCGGTCGGGGCCCGGTTTTCCTGTTCGGGCCGACGCCGAGCTGGATTGTTGATAGCCTGACCGCAAATGACGAAACCAAGCGCGCCCGCGCGTCGATCGACTATACGTTTGATTCCGGAGAGGAGGGTAGCGGGTTGATCGATTATGCCCATCTGGCTGCCTATTGGCAGGATGGGAAAGACCGGCAATTTGCCGATGAGGATCGCTCGCCAACCGGCGTCCAGCCGCGGCCCGATCGCGAGCGTCTGAACACGTTTGACAATCAGGTGTTCGGCGCGGTCGCCGATTTCCGTTCCTCATTCAACACCGGCGCAGTCCAGCACGTGCTGACCTTTGGTGCTGATATCAGTCAGACCAAGCAAGAAGGCATTCGGGATGGCGTGGAACCGCCATTTGGCGAAATATTCCCGTCCCGCGCTTTTCCGGTGACCGATTTTACGTTGGGCGGGATCTATCTGGGAAATGCCATTGCCTTTGGTGACGGTCTTGTGACCCTATATCCCGCCATCCGCTTCGACTTTTACGATCTTGACCCCGCCGCAGACGATCCGCTGCTGCCGACCTTCGTGCCGAGCGGTCAAAATGGTTCACGCCTGTCACCAAAACTGGGCGCAGTTGTGAAACTGGGCGATGTGCGGCTGTTCGGCAATTACGCGCAGGGTTTCCGCGCTCCGACCCCCAGTCAGGTCAACAATTTCTTCGAAAATCTGGCTTTTGGATATACGTCCAGGCCCAATCCTGATCTCACACCCGAAACCAGCGCGAGTTTTGAGGCGGGCATTCGCTACAATGCGGACGGCATCAATCTTGAGCTGATCGGTTATTATGCGGACTATGATGATTTCATCAGCCAGGAACAGGTGGGCGGCTCGTTCCGGCCTGGCGATCCGGCGGTGTTCCAGTTTGTGAATATTGCGGATGTGAAGGTCAAAGGCTTTGAAGTAAAAGCCAGTTACGAAGCCGATAATGGTTTTCGAACCCGCTTTGCCTTGGCGTTTTCCGATGGCGATACCGGCGTTCCCGGACAACCGGATCAATCGCTGTCCACCATTGATCCGCTCAATGCGATATTCGGCGTCGGCTATCGCGATCCCGGCGGTGCCTTTGGCGGCGAGTTGATTGCCAGCTACAACGCCCGAAAGGAAGCCAATGAAACCGTTGGCGTGTGCACTACGCCCTGTTTCCGGCCCAATGAGTCGATCATATTGGACGCAACCGCGTTCGTGCAGCTGACCGACGCTTTCAAGATCCGCGCGGGCATATTCAACATCACTGATAAAAAATATGCCCTGTGGTCCAGCGTCCGCGGATTGGCCGCAACGTCAGACATCACCGATGCCTTTACCCAGCCAGGACGAAATATCAGTGTTTCGCTCAGCGCTTCATTTTGACCATTCAGGAGGATTTCGCATGACCATCAAAACAACTTCAAAACTGGGCGCAGCGTTTTTTGCGATTGCGCTTCTGGCAACACCGGCAATGGCAGATGAATCTCGTCAGAAGATGACGACGACCCAGGCCCAGGTGACCTTTGATCAGGATCGCGCCGACATTCTGGCGATGGCTGGAGACTATAAGGTCAAATTTGACATGGCAGAGACCACCTCCTGGCGTGCGGACTATGAGCCGATCAAGGCAAAAATCTCGGGCGGTCATGAAAGCGTCCGGGTGATCAAGGATACCGGCAAGGAGATCGTCCTGCAGCATCTTCTGGTTGCCACATTCGAGGGCAAGACCTTCGTCATCAAACATTGGCGCCAGGACTGGGTCTATGAACCGGCGAAGGTGCTGGTTTACGCAGGCGCTGGCAAATGGGTGAATGAAGATATTCCCGAAGACGAGCGGGCCGGACAATGGTCACAAACCGTCTGGCAGGTGGATGACAGCCCCCGTTATGGCGGGGTGGGTGAATGGAAAACCATCAACGGTATCCGCAACTGGACGAGCAATCGCACAGCGCGGCCGCTCGCTCGCCGCGACGCGGTGCGCAATCCGGCTTACGACCATTATCAGGCGATCAACCGGCACCAGCCGATGCCAGGTGGCTGGATTCATTGGCAGGACAATACGAAGATGAAAATGGTCGATGGCAAGGCCATTCCCTATGTGCAGGAATCGGTTCTCAACACCTATCAGAAATTTGATGGCTATAAGATCAGTGCGGCGGATGATTATTGGGCCAAAACTCAGGATTATTGGGATCAGGTTCGCCGTGAATGGGATGTTGCTATCGCCAAAAATGGTGGGGTGACGGTGGAAGAAGAAGCCGCAACCGGCACGGTCATCAGCGCCCGCCTGCTGGAAATGGGCACCGAAATCTCGGAAGGGAAAATGACGGAAACGGCTGCGGTGAGCGAAGCCCGGTCGCTGATCAGGGACGCCACCAGCAAGCGCCCGGTGAAAACGGCGGTTCGGAAAAATACCGGGTCTACGGAATATTGATCGATCATGCCGGAGCGGCTATGCCCCTGTTTTTTAAAAGCCTCCCGTTCGATGAAGGAAATCCATAATGCGTTTTAAAATTTTGGCTGCGGTTTGCGCCGTCCTGGGGTTGAGTGCCTGTGATGCCGGCCCGTCTGGCGGCGCCGGAGCATCCGCCGATGGTGAGATGCTGGTGGTGTTTTCCTCGCGCCACTATGATTCCGACTATGCGCTTTATGATGCGTTTGAAAAAGAGACCGGTATCGACGTTCGCACCATCGAAGCCGATGGCGATTTGCTGGTTGAACGGCTGAAGGCGGATGGCGCAAGAAGCCCGGCAGATGTCATCATCACTGTTGATGCGGGCCGATTGTGGCGGGCCGAGCAGGAGGGCCTGTTTGCGCCAATGCAATCGGACATTCTCGATGAATCCGTCCCTGCGGGTGTCCGCCATCCCGATGGCCTCTGGTATGGCCTGGCCAGCCGCGCGCGGGTCCTGGTCTATGCGACAGACCGTGTCGAGAAAGATCAGCTTTCCGGCTATGAAAGTCTCGCCGACCCCGCTTTCAAGGGGCGGGTCTGTGCCCGGTCGTCTGGGAACATCTATAATATTTCGCTACTCGCCGCACTGATCGATCGTTGGGGCGCAGAGAAAGCCCAGGATTGGGCCAAAAATGTTGCCGGTAACTTCGCGCGCGATCCCCTCGGCGGCGATACCGATCAGATCAAGGCCGTTGCTGCGGGCGAATGCGATGTTGCTTTGGTCAATCACTATTATTTCGCGCGGTTGATGAACGATGAAAAGGACAAAGCCATCGTCAAGGACCTGGCAGTTTTCTGGCCCGAAGCGGATGAAGGCGTGCACGTCAACGTCTCGGGAGCGGGTGTCGCCAAAAATGCACCAAATCCCGAATTGGCAAAGCGGTTCATCGAATTTGCCCTCAGCGAGCAGCCGCAGCGGTTTTTTGCCGAGTTGACCAACGAATATCCGGCTGTCCCGTCGATCACATATGACAACGCGGCGCTGGCGAAATTGGGCGCGTTCAAGTCGGATCCGATCAGTTTGCAGAAACTCGGAGAAAATCAGGCAGAGGCTCAGAAACTTTTTGATCGCGCTGGCTGGCCCTGATCGCTACATGCGTCCGGATGACCCAATTTTCTGTTCGGCGCTGGCGTAATATCGGTCCTGCACCCTTTGGCATTGTTGCCGCGCTGCTGTGCACATTGCCTGTTCTCGCCCTGGTGCCGATGGCATTTGCCGGTGGCGGCTCGCATGTCGGCCATCTGGTTGAAACCCAGCTTGCCGACTATGCGATCAATTCGGCGGCAGTGGTTGCGCTTACGGTTTTCGGCACCGTGTTGCTGGGTATTCCGACGGCCTGGCTTACGACGCGATATGATTTCCCGGGCCGGTTGTTCTTTACCATCGCCTTGCCGCTGCCGCTGGCGATGCCCAGTTACATCGCGGCTTATGCCTGGCTGTCGATGACCGCCAGCGGCGGTCCTCTGGATAGCTACAGTGGTGGAATGGTGCCTGCTGTACGCGGAATTCTGGGTGCCGGATTCGTGTTTTCCATCTGTCTCTATCCCTATATTTATCTGCTCTCGAGACAGGCGTTTGCGAGCTATGGCATGAACAGTTTCGAAGCCGCGCGCACTCTGGGGGCCTCGCCATTGCGGGCGTTCTGGACGGTGTCATTGCCTTTGGCACGGCCTGCGATCATGGCGGGAGCCGCGCTGGTCGTCATGGAAACATTGGCGGACTATGGGACGGTGGATTTTCTCGGAACACCCACTTTTACAGTCGGCATCCTGCGAGCCTGGATTTCCTTTGGCGATCCCGAAGCTGCGGCCCGGCTTGCCCTGATATTGTTACTCTTGACGCTGGTTGCTTTTGGCGGCGAGCGCTTGCTCCGGCGCGGGCGAAGCGTTGCTGAGGCGGGTGGACGCAGCAAGCCGTCCAGCCGTGTGCGTTTGTCACCATCTTCTGCGGCACTCGCAATTTTGTGTTGCACGATCCCGGTGCTGCTTGGGCTGGTCGCGCCGGTCTGGCATCTGGCGTTGCTGGCGCTCGACAATCCGGCGCTGCGTTCTCCGATCAACGCGCTGCAAGGGACGCTGCTGGTCGCGACGCTGTCCGCGGTGATTGCCGCGGCTGTCGGGTTGGGCGCTGCCTATGCCCAGCGTTCGGGCGGCTGGTTTGCGCGTTTTTCCGTCCGCGCCGCCCATACCGGATATGCGGTGCCCGGGGCGGTTTCCGCTCTCGGTGTGATTGCGCTGCTGGCGGCCGCACAGGCATTGCTCGATACCGCATCGGGGTCCGTTGCGCCGCTAATCGCGGGCGGCGGCCTTGTTGCGCTGTTATTTGCCTATCAAGCCCGGTTTGCGGCGGCGGCGATCGGACCCTGTGAAAGCGCGCTGGGGCGCATTACACCGACGATGGACCATGCCGCCCGCTCTTTGGGTGCCAGTCGCTGGTCGGTGATCCGGCGCATCCACATACCGATGGCCTTTGGCGGTATCGTGACCGCTGCGCTGCTGGTCTTTGTGGAAGTGATGAAAGAACTGCCCGCGACGATGATTTTGCGCCCGCTGGATTTTGAAACGCTGGCGGTCAGCGCGCATCATTTTGCATCGGATGAACGGTTGTCGCAGGCGGCATTGCCATCATTGCTGCTGATCGCCTTGGGTTTGCCGATCATGATCATTGTCAGCTGGCTCATGTCTTACCAACAAAACCGGGAAAATGGCGCGTGAATGATTTTGTAATTAGCGCTCGCGGATTGATCAAGTCATGGCGCGGGCGTCCGGTTCTCGACAATGTCGACCTCGACCTCAAGCGCGGCTCGGTTACCGCGATACTCGGGCCTTCCGGAACCGGAAAATCAACCCTGTTGCGGGTGATTGCCGGGTTGGAAACCGTCGATGCCGGTCAGGTTGTCAATGCCACAGAAACATTGACCGATCGCGTCATACTGGTTCCGCCGGAGCGCCGCAATATCGGTCTGGTGTTTCAGGACTTCTCGCTTTTTCCGCATCTATCGGCGCTCGACAATGTGCTGTTTGGATTGTCGGGAGGATCCGCAGCAGCCCAGCGTCAGCAGGCCCTCGATCAACTGGACACGGTTCGGATGGCCGACAAGGCCCAGGCTTTTCCGCATACCTTGTCGGGCGGGGAGCAGCAGCGGGTGGCGCTGGCCAGGGCGTTGGCACCGCAGCCAGATGTGGTTCTGCTCGACGAGGCCTTTTCCGGCCTTGATGCCAAGCTGAGAGTAGAGCTGCGGACAACCGCGCTGGATGCGCTACGGGAATCGGGCGCGGCCGTTCTGGTGGTCACGCATGATGCGGAAGAAGCGATGTTCATGGCGGATAATCTGGCGTTGATGGCGGACGGTGCGATCATTCAGGCGGGCACGCCGGATGAACTCTACCTCGCCCCGCAATCTGCGGCCGCCGCCCGGTTAATGGGGGATGTGAACAGCTGGACCGGCGTGGTCCGGAACGGACAGCTCGATAGCCCGTTTTGTGCGATTGCGACGGAGCAGCATGAAGAGGGCGACCGTGTCACATTGCTGGTGCGGCCGGAAGGAGTCGGTCTGACCGAAAACCCAACCGGAAAATTTGATGTTGTGGATGTGCATCCGCTGGGAGCGATGGCGGCAATCACCATCCGCACGACCGGCGGAGAGGTCTGGCAGAGCAGGGTGCCCATCGGATCCCGATTTGCAGTGGGAGCCAAGGTCGATATTGATCTTGTTGCAGACCTGACCAATATTGTGTCCTCTGACCCATGAACGGCCAGTGGAAGTCCGCCAATCGTTATGCCGTGAAATGGTTGCCAGGATTGTCGCTGCCCCGACCGGGGATGGACCAACCTTCCATCGCGATGCTCGAGATGGTAGTCGAAAATCTTGCGATGGATCCAGAGGTCACTTTTTGACAAAAGGGCCGCTATCATCTTCTGGCCTTTCGGCCATCCCTTAATAAACCGCCGTCGGCAGAGCCTTTGCTGTCCGTCCATGACCGCGCGGACGGTTGGTTTGCCGAACGCTGTCCGATCCGTCATGCGAAGATGCCTGGTGCCGGCCGAGCCGTTAAGCCTGTCCACCGTACAGCAACGGAGACACGTGATGAACAAGATCGGCCTAGGCATTGCAGCCTTGAGCATAGGCGTTGGGACGCAGCCCCTAGCTGCCCGCAATTATCTGGAAGATGCTTTGAAGGCGACCGCAAGCGGTCCGGTCTATTCCTATCACCTGCACTATATCTCGCCGGAATTTCGCGCCAGGGCCAGGATTGATCCCAGCCGGCAGAAGGGTCGCCGCGTGAGCATCATCTCGCCCCCGCAATCGGAATGGGGCAAGGCGGAGAAAAAGGCGTTGATCGACGTGGACAGGAACGCCGCGAAGGCGTTCTGGTGCCACAGCTTTGCCAAACGCATTCCATTGCGAAGTGCAAAACTGATCAGTCAGAACGCGAAAACAGCGACCTACCGGTTCACACCCCTGCCCGAACCGGGTGACAAGGATGATGCGAAAATGATGCGCCATCTGGTCGGCACCGTCACGGTCGCCAAAGCCAGACCGGCGATTGTCGCATTCGGACTCACTGCTCCGAAATCCTTCAAGCCCGCCTTTGTCGCCCGCATCAAGACCTTTGTCGTCAGCGCAGAATGCGCGCGCACGCCTGATGGCAGGACCTATGTCACTCGCTTTGATCTCAATGTTTCGGGATCGGCGATGATGCAGAATTTTGTCGAGAAGGAAACCCGCATTCATTCCGGTCTGCGGCGCGCGCCGAACTGACCCGGCACCCGTTCTCGACCAAGCTAAACCCCAACCCGAACAGGATCGAAACAGATGATGTACAAACTACCCCAGGCATTGATGGCAGCGACCTTTCTGCTTTCTGCAGGCGCATGCGCGCAAGATATTGCACACCCAAAAACCAAATTGGCCAGTCAGGTCAACCTGCATGGTTTGTGGCAATCCGATGGCTATGGATATGTCGTCGATATCAGCAGGAAAAAGGTCAAGCTCTATGATGTGACCGATACGGTTTGTGTGCGGTCGAAGGAGAAAGCCGCTCAGGTCAAACATTATCTCGAAGACACACCTCCCGTGTTGGGCCCAGACCAACAAACCGCCGCGTTCCACGCCACACTGGAAGATTATCCCATTTCCCTCCGGCGCATCACGCAACTGCCAGCGGTTTGTGACAGATTGAGCAGAGATGATCCGCGCGCCACTTTCGAAGCGTTTGCGAGCTACTTTGCCACACATTATGCCTTTTTCGATCTCTACAATATCGACTGGCCTGCGGCCGTTGCCGAGAAACGGCCGATGGTCACCGAGAAAACCAGTGACGCCGAGCTTTTTGCCATATTCAGTGATCTGATGCGGCCGATGAAAGACGGGCACTTGTCGCTATCAGCCAGGATAAAGGGCAAGGACAAAACCTATAGCCCAAACCGGGGCATTGTCGCTGACAGCCTTAGCCAGATGGCGAAAGCCGCCGGCGCCGACCGCAAAGAATATAGCGATGGCTTTTTGAAAAAATACTGGATGGAGGGTGTCGGCGAGACGATCCTCAAGGGGGAAGGGGAGCTGGCGGCTGGATATTTTGTCCAATATGGCATGCCGACCGACGATATTGCCTATATCGGTTTTCTGACTGTTGCCGGCTTCGGCAATGGCGATCTGCTGAATGAGCGCGGCGATTTGGTTGCACTTAACCGCATTCTAGACAGTGCCTTTGCCCAATTTGAACAGGCGAACGCCAAGGCGATGGTTATCGATCTGAGCACGAATTTTGGCGGCTATGATTTTATCAGCCGCGCGATTGCCAGCCGCTTTGCCGACCAAAAACGGTTTGTCTATTCGAAATATGCTGCCGATCTTCCGGGCGCGGAACCCTATAAGCACTATATCACGCCCTATGCCGGCACCCGGTTCACCAAACCCGTCTATGTGCTTACGTCGGATGCGACGGTCAGCGGCGGTGAAATACTGACCATGGCCATGCGGGTGCTTCCGCATGTGACCCACGCCGGTCAGGCCACTCGCGGTGCTTTGTCCGATGTGCTTGAAAAGCAATTGCCCAATGGATGGACGCTGGCGCTTTCCAATGAAGTCTATACCGATGCCGAAGGCGAAAAATGGGAAAGCCGGGGGATCACTCCAGAATTGCCGATCTCTGTCTTTGATCCGGACAATCTCGGGCAAAGTCATATCCAGGCTGTGCAGAGGCTGATCGCCCATATCGAACAAAAACACTAGGTCGACGCGCGGTAGCTATGGCTGCGGTTTGCGTGATCGATATTGTGAAGGCGTTTGTCCGGTTTCCTTTTTGAAGGCATTATAAAAGGACGACCTCGAATTGAAGCCGACGTCATAGGCGATGTTGGTCACCTGTTCTTCGCTGTCCCGCAACAGCGGCATGGCTTCCTGGATCCGCCAGCGATTGACATAGTCAAAAAAGGTTTCCTGTAACTCTCCGTTGAGGGTTTGCGAGACGTAATTTGGATGGGCAGAAATGTGACGCGACAGATCGCGCAGCGACAGATTGGGATTCATGTGCAGCCGGTCGACCTTCATGGCGCTATCAATCTTGGCCGCTATGCGTTCAATCTGTTCCTGTGACAGCGCCGAGCGATCATATTTCTGTTTCCCGGCTTTTGGCTCGGAGGCGATGTGCTGTCCGTCCGGGGATGGCGCACCCTGGCTGTCATCCTGTCGCAAGCCGGGCAATTGGCGCAAACCCCAGATCGACAGCATCCAGATAAGGGCGACATTCGCCACTTCGCCAATGATGGCCCGGCTCTCGGAAATGGCGAAGATGATGCTGTAGACACCCCAGAACACATTGATCAGCAGGAGTGCCAAAATCCACAAGACCCAGGTCAGCTCGCGATTCTGCGTGCTCGCATACAGGTCTTTGAGCCGTTTCCAATAGCGCAGTAACCGCAGCAGGATCGGCACGACATAGCCGAGCAACTGCGCGATATATATCAGAGTGATGCCGATCAGCAACGCGGTGGCGATCACCACTGCTCTCGATTCCGAGCCCGAGGCATCGCCGAGTATCTGTTCGCGGACAGCGGAGGAAAAGCTTGCCATCGCGATGCACACTCCGATGCCGAGCACGAACGGTATCAGATGCAGGCTGTCTTTCCATTGCAGCGGCGCGGGCTGTTCGGACGTCAAGGCAACGACATATTTCCAGATCGCAGGCGCCAGCAACAATGTGGCCGGGATACCGGAAAGACTGATTGCGTGCTCAATACCACGGTTTTCGATAGCAAAGGCAAACGGCATGGACGACAATTCCGTCACCGCATTGGCGAGGAAAAAGATGATCAATGGAATGCGGACATCCGGAATCGCGCTGCGCATGGCCAATATGTTCGCAGACAGCAGCGACTGCGCCAATGCGATCACGGTCAGCGTTAACGCCAATGTTTGATAATTACTCACGCACTACTCCAGCATCACCAGTCCTTCTAGATGCCGACCGCGCGCCGGTGACAAGGTTTTTCTGGAGTCTCTTGTCCATCAATGACGGGAAAGACACGGGATATGTCTCCCTCGCCATGAACAGATGAAGGGGCAGGGCTGTCGCGCCATTGGCTGGTTTCTCAATGAAACGTCCAACTACGGAGACCATCATGTATCGCAATCTTTTAGCTATTTCTGCCTGCTCGCTTCTTTCAGTAACACAGCCCGCAAAAGCCGAGTTGAACGGGTTCGGACCGTCTGAGGGATTGTCCCTGGGCGCAGGAATAATTGCCGAATTTTCGCCCTATCAAGGCGTCGAAACACCAGACGTCACGCCGATCCCTTACATCGCATGGGATTGGGAAAATGCGCATATCGGGGTTGATGGCATAAGCTATAGTTTTTTCAATTCAGACATGCTTGAGATCACATTGCTGGCTGATCCGCGATTTTCGTTCACCGACCCCGATGACTCGCCGCTGTTTGAAGGGATAGATAGAAAAACGGCGCTGGAAGTGGGCGCCAGGGCGAAGCTCAGCGTGGGCAATGTCTATGCCGAAACCCAGTTTCAGCATGATGTTACGGATGTCCACAACGGATATGAAGCCACCGCGAAAATCGGCTGGACCCAGGATTGGGATCGGTTTTCAATTGATCTCGGCGGCGGCGTTTCCTTGCACAGCAAAGAACTCAACGCGCATCTCTTTGGGGTGCGGTCGGACGAGGCCCGGGCCGATCTGGCAGAATTCGCGCCGCCCCGATCGTTCAACGCTTTTGCCGAAGCGGAGCTGGGCTATGCCTTGAGTAGCAAAACCCTGATCTATGGTTTTGCCCAATATACACGGCTTAGCAAAAAGGTGCGTTTAAGTCCGCTGGTCGACAAAAAGGGTTCGGCGACAGTCGGCCTGGCCATTTTGCAGCGGTTTTAGTTGTTGTTGATAGCCGCCTTGCCATTTGGGGGTAGCGCTGCGGCGGGGCGCGTTTGATTTCAGCGTACGCACAAGCAATCCGCCGCGTTCGCGCTCAATCAGCTCCGGCACTTTGTGATCATACCAATGAAAACATTAGGTATATTATATTGGTATTACAAAAAGAGATTATTGGAATATATAAAAGGTTGACAGATTTAATTTCAGTGCCCATTTTCCCGCCATAAAGATAGAAACAGGGAGAATAAGGATGCTTCGGAAGAACGGAGGCGCCCAATTGCAGCGCCGCTCATCAATGGTGAAATATCTTCTGGCCGGCTGCGCAACGGCGGCATTGACCATGCCCGTTCAGGCGCAAGAGCAAAGCGCGGATGCCAGTGCTGATGACGAAGACTTGATTATCGTCTCCGGTATTCGCGGAACGATTCAGAATTCCATTGAGGAAAAACGCATCGCGACAGAAGTCTTTGACGCGCTCTCGGCAGAGGAGATCGGAGACATACCCGCACTCTCGATCGGTGAGGCTCTGGAAACCCTGACCGGCGCAGGTTCGCACCGCGAACAAGGCGGCGCAACGGAGATTTCAATCCGTGGTCTCGGGCCATTTCTGGGTTCGACGGTGATTAACGGTCGCATCGCGACTAACGGCAGTGGTGATCGCTCAGTCAATTTCAGCCAGTTCCCGTCAGAGCTTTTCAACAAGATCGGTATCTACAAGACCCAGGCCGCCAGCTATATCGAAGGCGGCGTCGCCGGCCAGATCGCGCTCGAGACCGTTCGTCCGCTCGACGTTGGCAAGCGCAGCATTCAAGGCAATTTCAAGCTCAATATCAATCCGGACAATCTGGATATCGATCCGGACCAGCGGTTCCAGAAATTTGGCTATCGTGCGACGGCCAGCTATATCGACCAGTTCCAGCTGGGTGATGCAGAATTGGGTATCTCGCTCGGCTATTCCCGCAACAAGACATCCAATCCCGAGCAGGAAGCCAATGTTTCCAACACCATTCGGGCCTGTGTGCTTGATCCAACGACGACCAGCGATGGCGTATTTGATGACGGCAATTGCGACACCAGCTCGGGCACGATTGACGGCCTACGCGACGGCACTGTCACTGACGATTTCGTGATTGCGCGAAACAGCTATTCCTTCCGGTCCAACATTACCGATGACGAACGGGACTCTTTCTTTGGCGCGATCCAGCTCAAGCCGAGCCCGGACGTCGATATCAACGCCGACTTCCAATATTCGAAACGTCTCTTCCGGGAACAGCGCAGCGATTTGAACTTCGCCGAAGGGCGTCGCATTGACGGGCCAGGGGATCCCAACCGGATCGATCTTCCGCTGATTTTCACCGAAACCGGAGCGTTGCGCCAGTTCACGAACGAACAGCGGATTGAGGCGGTCAGTGAATATCTCGAACGGGACGAGGAATATTATGGCGGCGGGCTTTCGCTGGATGCCCAGGTTTCCGAACGGGTCAAGATTTCGCTGGATGCATCCTATTCGCGAACGCAGCGTATCGAAGAAGCGGTGCAGATCCGCTTCCGGACCGAAGATGGTGAATCGATCTTCGGCAATACGGATGCCAATGGCGATCCGTTTTTCCCGGAAGCCTTTGAAAGCGATCAAACGCCCAATGCCGGCCGAACAAACGGTACGGATGACCGGATCGAGACGGCTGTTCAGATCATGCAGAACGGTTCGCAAGCACTGAACTTTGTGACCCAGAATTTTGATGTGACCGATTACGGCCTGTTCGCCAATGATCCACGTTTGCGCGCTGATCTCGAGCAGGACCGGTTCAACAGTGTCTGGGCGTTCCGCGGCGATGTCGAATATGCGATGGACGGTTTCATTACGACTGTGCAGGCCGGTGCCCGCTATCAGGAGTTGAAATATAAAGACGTGCCCGGCGCTCTGGGAGCCAGCCGCTTTCAAAACAACTATAATGACACCGATGGCACCGGTGCACTGGCAGTGGCAAACCAGGAATGTCGGACGACATTCCCCGAAACGGGTTTCTTGTCTTCAGTTTCCGGCGGAAATCCTCTGATCACCAATGTGGATCTGGCGGGCAATGTCATCAGTACATCCAACACGTTCGCAACCTTTGATGCGCTTTGTATTGCGCAGGTATTGGAGCGGGAAGATCCTTCGGGTCTGCAATTTGATGAGAATGGCGTGCCCATTTTCCCGACCGGTGATTTTGACTCTGCGCAGAATACCGATGTTACGGAGAATAGCTGGGCCGCTTATCTTCAGGCCAATTTTGACGGCGACCTGGGTGATATGCCCGTGCGCGGAAATGTCGGTGTGCGGGTGGTCAAGACATCGGTGCGTTCGGTCGGCTTCCGTTCGGACTTTAATGTCATACTGGATGATTCCGATGGCGACGGAACCGCCGGCTTTGTGCTGGACGAGGATACCACCAACCTGCTCCGGCGGCAGACGAAAAATTCCTATACCGAGTTTCTGCCCAGCCTGAATCTGGTTGCTGAATTCCGTCCCGAACTGCTTGGGCGCTTTGCCATATATCGGTCGCTTTCGCGTCCGGATCCGTCCGCCTTAGGGGATGGCCGGACCTTCAGCTTCAACGACGACGAGTTTGCGACAGCGGCAGAAGCGGTGGCAGGCGGTTTCAACGATGTGAACGCGACCGGCAATCCGTTGACTGATCCACTGCTCTCCTGGAACGTGGACGTAGGTCTCGAATGGTATCCGAACGATGACACGGTGCTGGCCTTCAACGCCTATTATAAGAGCTTTGACGGCGGCTTTGACGCGATCGGATTTAACGAGACGTTCAATATCAACGGACAGAATGTCGAGCTGTTCACGAGATCCGTTGATACCACCGATGATACCAGCAGAATCTATGGTGTTGAGATAACAGCCGCCCACCGTCTCAGCTATCTGCCGAAGCCTTTTGATGGCCTCGGTTTCAAATTGAGCTACAATTATGCCGACTCGAATTTTGAATTTGAGGACGATACATTGGGTGCGATCACGATCCCGACCCCGACCGGTGCGGTTTTCCAAAATGGACTGATCGTTCCTTCTAACCTGTTTGGTTTTTCCAAGCATGTTCTGTCGGCACAGGCCTATTACGAGATCGGCCCGTTCGATTTCCAGGGTGTCTACAAATATCGGAGCAACTACTTCCAGCAGTTCGTTTCAACGCCAGGCCGTGTCCGGTACGTCGATGACGTGAGCGTATTCGAGGCGCGGGTGTCCTTCCGACTGAATAAAAATGTCAAGTTTACGCTCGAAGGCATTAACCTGTTCAACGAACCGCGAACCAATTTCCGCGGTGCGCCCGATGATTTCGGGGCAATCCAGGTCTATGGACCGCGCTATTTTGCCGGTGTTCAGTTCAAATTTTAGAACAGCAAAAGGAAGGTGCGACCGATTTTTTTATTGGTCGCACCAATAATGCATCATTGACAGACCAAATCGGTCGACAATTTATAGGGGTTTGCGCTAGACAGTAGAGCCAGAGGTCGCAATCAGTTGTAACGGAGTTCACGAGAACATGGCCGAACAAAGACTTTATCACCGCGTTGCGGAGCAAATCAGGCAACTGATTGATGAAGGTGTTTTTCCTCCGGGAACGCGTCTCCCCGGCGAACGTGAACTGGCCGAACGTTTTGATGTTAGTCGGGTCACGATCCGCGAAGCCGAGATCGCCCTGCAGGCCGTTGGTCATATCGAAATCAAGACCGGGTCCGGTGTCTATGTCAGTGAAGAACAGCCGCAACAGCCTGGTCAGCTGCCCGAAGTCAGCGCTTTTGAGGTGACCGAGGCGCGTTCGCTTATTGAAGCCGAGGCTGCGGCGCTGGCCGCGAAGATTATTTCCGATGAAAATCTCAAGAAACTCGACGATTTGATCGAGACTATGGGCAATAGCGATGAGGAAACATCGCTCGCTGCCGATCGCGAATTTCATGCCATGATTGCACGATCATCGGGCAATGGTGCGATGGTCCATGCGATTGAATCCTTGTGGCGCATGCGCGAGGAATTGCCTGAGGTGAAGCATAGCTATGATGCGGTTTGCGAAGCGGATGCCGCTGCCCGTGCCAAAGAACATCGCGCGATTCTGGATGCGCTAAAGGCCCGGAACCCCGGTGCCGCGCGGCGAGCCATGCGGGAACATTTCCTCCGCCTGATCGGATCCATGCTGGATGTGACCGAGCAGGAAGCGTTGCGCGAGGTGCAGCAGCGCGCGATTGAAAGCCGTGAACGCTTTCTGGATGTCGCCCGAATGGGCTAGCCAAGGTCTTTTTGAAGATCACTGTCGTTGATTGAGCCGCTGATTTATGTTTGGAACCCGCTTGCGGGTGGCACCGGCGCTGCACACCTGAGTGTCGCAAAAATGTAACACAAAAAATGTCTTTCCGCGCCCGTCCGAGATTGTTTGGGTTTCAGAATCGCTAAGCGTTTCTGAAACAGGCATTTTTATCTGGAATGCATAATTGGTATGACAGAATATGAATAATAGGTCCTCATTAAAGGTTGACATACTTGGTAGGCAAAGTCAGTTTTGTGACAAATGACAAAAATGACTTGGGAGGGGATCTCGATGACTAAATCAACTATGGCTGCGCGCAAAAAAGGCGCACGGGCAAATTTCACAGCAGCGCTTTTGGCGGGCTCGGCAATGATGGCGGTGGCTAGTCCCGCTTATGCCCAGAATAATGACGGCAATGATACGGTCGAAGCGGAAGACGATGTTATCATCGTTTCCGGCATTCGCAGCTCTCTCGCGAGCGCTCTTGCGGAGCAGCGCGAAGCAGATAGTCTGATCGAAGTCATTAAGGCTGAGGATATCGGCAAGCTTCCCGACCAAAACCTCGCTGAGGTTCTGGAAAACATCACTGGTGTTCAGATCACGCGCGAAAACGGTGTTGGTACTGGTGTTCAAATCCGGGGTACGGATAGCAACCGGCTCGAAATTAATGGCGTAACGACGGTTGGCGCGGGTAATGGTCGCGGCGGCATTAACTTTGAAGATTTGAATCCGTCAATCATCGCGGGTGTTGAAGTTATCAAGGCGCCTGAAGCGAAGCACATCGAAGGTTCCGTTGGTGGTACGATCAACCTGAAAACCATTCGCCCGCTTGATTTATCTGAGTTTCTCTTAAGCGTCCGCGGGCAACTTGAAGATAGCAGCCTTTCATCGGACGGCTTGAAGCCAAGAATTTCAGGCGCAATCGGCAAAAAATGGGAAACTTCCGATGGACGGGAATTCGGATTTGTATTGAGCGGCAGCTACACTGAATCATCAAACACCGCTTTTCGTCCGCGTCTTGATCGTGATAATCTGACAGATTGTTCGGGTGCCACTCCACCGACCTCGTGTCCGGCTGGGGCGCCAGGATTTCTGGGGGTTCAGTTCCTGAATCAGGTTCAAGAGACTCAGAATTTCGAAACGTTCAACATCGCGGGCTCGATTGAAGGTCAAGTTACGGACAATCTGAAGCTTTATGCTGATTATATTTATACAGACCAAACGCGAAGGCTTGCCGGTTCAAGGGTGCAGTTTTCCAACGTTAGTCGGTTGAACGGCGCAAGCGACAGAACCAACGGCGGCAATATTAACTTCACAGACTTTGCGACGTTCAATTTGGGACGCGACGCCATAGGTCAAGATCTGGGCAGCATTCTGGCCGTCACAGCAGGCACTTTTACGCCGCAACAGCGATCGGATTTTGCTACCGACGAGGACTTCAGAAACGCGCGCGGTGCGCCATTCATGCGCGTATCCAGCGACAATGGTTCGCGTTTGACCACAAGCGATGTATTCAGAGCTGGGGCCGAGTGGGAAAGTGACCGGCTAAGTATCGCTGCCGAATTCTCCAGGGTATCTTCAGATACGGTCAATCCAAACCTGTCTTCAACCCTCAACTTTATCAATCCGAATTCGGATATTGCACCAAACAACGCTGCTGGTACCAGCTTTCGGGACGAAAATGGCATCCCGATCATATTTGACTTGAGGGACGGCATTTCCTTCGGCATCAATTTTGCCGACCCATTTGCACCAACAACAGCTCAGTTGCTGGATCCAAATAACTATGTGCTTGATGGCACCCCTACATATTCCGCCAATATTCAGGAAAATGAGGAAAACGCATTTCGTTTTGACGCCTCCTATGATTTGACGGACGCGTTGCCCTTTATAAGATCAATCGATGCTGGCTATCGTTATAGTAATCGCACGACCCTTAGGGACAACAGGCAAGCGTCTCGTAGTGGTTCAAGCTCATTGGCCGGCAGTTTGAATGCAGGTGGAATTGCGAGCCTCGTAACGCCAATTCCTGACAACTTCGGGCAGGGCACGGGTAGCGATTTGTTCGTTTCGGGTGTGTTGCACCTGGATCCGAACAATGGTGCCAATCCGGAAGATACGGTAGCGGCGATCAATGCGGCCGCTGCGGCCCAGGGCCTCGGTCCAATCTTCACCTCAGAACTGACGTCGATTGCGGGTGACTTCTTTGATATCGAAGAAGAAACGCATTCCATTTACGGCCAAGTCAATTTTGAAACTGAGAATGGAAGGTTCCGCGGGAATGCGGGTCTACGCTGGGTCGACACCTCTATATCATCGACAGCCAATGTGTTGGGCGCTGGCAATCCAACCCTAAACACGATTGAAAGCGGCTACGATCACTTCTTGCCGCGTGTGAACGTCGCCTTTGATGTCACAGATGACATTGTCTTGCGGGCGTCTTACTCTGAGGAAATCAATCGACCTGGCTTCGTGAGCATATCATCGGCGCTGGAACTTCCGGATGCGGGTGCTGTGAACAGTAACGCCGTAGCTGGTAACCCCAATTTGCGACCTGAAGAGATTACCTCCTATGATGTGTCGGCAAGCTGGTATTTTGCGCCAGAAGCCGTCTTTAGCGTAGGCTATTTCCGCAAGGAGCGTAGCGGGCTATTTGGAGTTAACGTTGATGAGCCGGGTGGCCCGGGTGATGCAGGCGTTATTGCGCCTAACACGCGCGACACAGTCGGTCCCGTCTGTGAAGCTGGCGGAATTTTCTCTCCGCTGACAGAGGCAGGCATCTTTGGTAATGGCGAAACAGGTGTCTGTGTTGGGCTTCAGGCTCCATTCAACTCAAATGGGACAACCACTCAAGAAGGTATTGAAGTCGCTTTCCAATATAACTTAAGCGATTGGGAAGACAGGCTTGGCAGCTTTGGATGGCTCTCTGGTCTTGGTGTCGTGGCCAATTACACATACCAAACTGAAAGTAACAACTCCGGTTTCACCGATATTGCTGGCTCCCGGGCTCAAGCAATCTTTGCGTCACTCGGTTTTGATCCCAACGTGAATCCTGTGCAACGTGAAACGGCTACTTTGCTGAACCTGTCCAAGCATGCTTATAACGTGACGGCATTTTACGAGAAATTCGGTCTATCAGCGCGGGTACGTTATACGTGGCGTGACACGTTTAGAACGGACGATCTGCCTGGTACAGGTAACGTGTTTGAGCCTCTTGGCTTCCGGGGCGCTGTTGAGCCCAGAGGACAGCTAAACGCTAGCGTAAGTTATGCAATTACCGATCAGATCACCGTTGGTGTGGAGGGGACTAACCTGACCAAGTCCAGCCAGAATATATCTTGTGTGAATGATGGTGCATTGCTGTGCTACGAAGGCATCACGGATCGCAGAATTCAATTCGGGGCGAGCTTCACCTTCTAGGCGAGACGGTATCGTTTGAAGTCTTGGGCTGGCCAGCCCAAGACTTCAAATCTCAGGAATACCAAATACGGGGAGGCGCGGCACGGGTTATCCCGGCCGCGCCTATTTCGATTGAAGCTACCCAGTCAACAAAGATAATAAATTGGTATATATATTTGGTAGTATGAATTGGTTGACAATCTCGGATATCGTTGATACCCGATAATCAACAATGAGAGAGGATATTTTGGGGATGGTGCTCAGGCTGGGCCTGTATTTGATAGCATGCGTTCTGGTTGCAACGCCAGTCTCCGCAGAAGTCTATCTTGTCAGCGACCAAACAGAATATTTCGCGGCTGAAAAGAAACTCAAGGCTGGCGATACCATCGTTCTGGCCGACGGCGTCTGGAATAATTTCGAAATCAAGTTTTCGGGTAACGGTACCAAGAAAAAGCCGATAACCCTGCGTCCGCAAAGCGTCGGCAAGGTCATTCTTTCCGGCCAGTCCAATCTGCGTATTGGCGGGACATATATGGTCGTAGCGGGTCTGGTTTTCAAAAATGGCTATAGCCCCACTGGCGAGGTGATTTCCTTTCGTCGCTCCAAGCAAGATCTGGCCTCGTACAGCCGCGTCACCAATGTGGTGATCGACCATTTCAGCAAACCGGATCGCTATGAAAGCGACTATTGGGTTGGCCTGTATGGCAAACATAACCGCTTTGATCACAATCATCTGGTGGGCAAGACCAACAAAGGGGTGACCTTTGCGGTGCGGCTGGACTCCGACGAGAGCCAGGAAAATTATCACCGCATTGATCATAATTATTTTGGACCCCGGCCAGTGCTCGGTTCGAACGGTGGCGAAACCTTGCGCATCGGGACCAGCAAATATTCGATGTTCAATTCGCACACGACGGTGGAGAATAATTATTTCGACCGCTGCGACGGCGAGGTTGAGATTATCTCTTCGAAGGCGGGTGAAAATATTTTCCGCGGGAATGTCTTCTTTGAATCAAGTGGGACGCTGACGCTCCGCCACGGCGATGGCAATCTGGTCGAAGGCAATGTGTTTTTCGGCAATGGCAAGGACCATACGGGCGGGATTCGCGTGATCAATCGCAACCAGACGGTGCGTAACAACTATATGGAAGGTTTGCGCGGCACGGGTTTTGCCAGTGCCCTGACCGTGATGAACGGTGTACCCAATTCGCCGGTCAATCGTTATGTCCAGGTCGACAATGCGATTGTCGAAAACAATACGGTTATCGACAGCACGCGCATCACGTTTAATGCCGGAGCCGATACCGAGCGCTCTGCCGCACCGGTCAACAGCCGTTTCGAAAACAACCTGCTTGGCGGGACGAATAGCAGCACATTCGTCGCCATCCAGGATGATATTAGCGGCATTGCCTATGCGAATAATCTGCTGACAAACGGTCGGATGGACAAGCCGGTGGCTGGCATTTCCACCACCGACATGGCGCTAAAGCGCGGGCCCAATGGTCTGCTTTATCCGGAAGGATCGCGTGTCGGAGCCTCATCGGACCTGAAGCCGGTAACCCGCGATCAGGTTGGGGTCAAATGGTATCCGAAGCCCCCGCGGGCGAACGCTTTGGTACGGGCAAGGCGATCACTGTAGCGCCGGGTGAAGACAGTTTGACCGATGCCTTTGCCGCCGCCGCTGATGGCGATCGCCTGATCCTGAGTGCGGGTGAGTATCTGGTGAACAAGGTTCTGCCACTCGACAAGGCCATTTCTGTTGAGGGGCCCGAAGATGCCGTTGCCCGGATCAGTTTTGCGCGACCATCGCTGATTGAGATCAAGCAGGGTGGCAGTCTCCGCCTGACCAATCTGACGATTGATGGCGATATGGCACCGGATTCGGTAGGCAATGCGGTGGTTCGCACGACCATTTTTCCGATCCAGTCCAATTTCCTGATCGACTTTGATGGCGTCAACGTGACCAATCTCGACGTCAATCGCTCCTTTCATGTGATCACCCTCGGCAAAAGTTCCTTTGCCGACCGGGTTCGAATCCGGAACAGTAATTTCAGCAATATCTCCGGCTCGATTTTGCAGGCGGCTGCGGAAACCGAGGATTATGGCCAGTATAATGTGGAATATGTCGAGGTGTCGGATTCCAATTTCAAAGATATTGGCGCGGCGCTTTTCAATATCTATCGCGGAGGCCGCGATGAAAGCACGTTCGGGCCGCATTTTTCGCTGACCGATTCCAATTTTCTCAATGTCGGACGCAGCAAGAATAACGTGTCGCGTGCTTCGATGATCCTTCACGGCGTCCAGTATAGCGACATCCGGGACAATAATTTTCTCGATGCCGCCCCGATCAAAATCGTGCACACGGTCGGCCGGCCGCAAACCCGGATCGCCGGCAACAAGGCACAGAATATGCCGGAGCCGGTGCTCGAGGAATTGAATTACGAAGGCGCGCATCGCGCCACATTATCCGATAACCGGTTTGAAGGTGCAGCAAAGCCATGATGGGCAAGCTCCTCGCGGTCGCCATGTGGGGCGCTGCTTCTTCCGCCGCGGTGGCAGGGCCGGTCGCACTCTCCCTGAACGGCTCTGCCGCAGCGGTGCAACAGCACGCGCCCTTGTTTCAACAGGAACTGGATCGATCGCGGGCCTTTGTCGACCGGATGATGGAGGCTGGCGTTGTGGTGCCGGTGCCAAAAGACCCTGGCGGCGGTTATACCCACGAACAGCACAAGCAGAATTTCAGGATCATCTATCAGGGCGGCCAGCTGTACAAACTGACCGGTGAACAGAAATATGCCGACTATGTGCGCGATATATTGCTCGCTTATGCGGCGCTTTATCCAACGCTGGGAGAGCATCCCGCGCGCAAGAACAGCCAGGGATCCGGTCGGCTCTTCTGGCAGGTGCTGAACGATGCGATGTGGATGGTCGACAGCATACAGGGCTATGAGGCCATAAGGGACAGTCTTTCAGAAGCCGACCGCAAGAATATCGACGACAATCTGTTCCGCAAGGCCGCGGCCTTCCTTTCGACCGGTTCGGCGGTCACGTTCAGCAAGATTCACAACCACGCGACTTGGGCCACGGCTGGCGTTGGCATGACTGGCTATGTTCTCGGGGACCGGGAGCTGGTAGACGTTGCCTTGCTGGGCCTCGATAAAAGCGGCAAGACCGGGTTTCTGCGGCAGAGCGAACTGCTTTTTTCACCCGATGGCTATTATACCGAAGGACCCTATTATCAGCGCTTCGCCCTGAAGCCCTTCATTGTCTTTGCCGGAGCGATTGAGAAAAACGACCCGGCACGGAAAATATTCGAACATCGCGACGGCATCTTGCTGAAAGCGCTGCGGACGACAATTCAGCTCACCTATGCCGGCCGGTTTTTCCCATTTAACGATGCGATACGCGACAAGAGTCTGAAGACCGACGAGCTCTATCATGGCGTTGCGGTCGGCTATAAGAAAACGCGCGATCCGGGTCTGCTATCCATTGCCCAATGGCAAGGGCGCACGGTGCTGACCGATGAAGGGATGATGGTTGCCAATGATCTGGCGGCAGGCAAGGCCAAGCCGTTCGCGTTCCAGTCCTTGCTGCTGTCCGACGGACCGGAAGGCAGGCAGGGCGCGGTTGCGATCATGCGCCAGGGCAATGGCATGACCGGTCGGGCGCTGGTTGCCAAGAACAGCTCACAGGGCATGGGGCATGGGCATTTCGACAAGCTAAGCTGGCAATATTATGACAATGGTCACGAGATTGTCAGCGATTACGGCGCGGCGCGCTTCCTGAATATTGAAGCCAAGCAAGGCGGTCGCTACCTGCCGGAAAACGAAAGTTGGGCAAAGCAGACGATCGCGCATAACAGCCTCGTGGTCGACGAGCAGAGCCATTTCGGCGGCGATCGAACGGCGGCGGACAAGCTGGCGCCAGACCAGCTCTATTTCGCGGACGAGCCGGTCAGCCAGATCAGCACAGCAACGATGGCAGGGGCTTATCCGGACGTTGCGTTTACCCGGACATTGGCCTTGCTCGATGTGCAAGGCCTGGAGCATCCGCTGGTCGCCGATATCATGCGAGTGAAGGCGGATGGGACCCATCAATATGATCTGCCGCTGCACTATGCCGGTCATATTATGCGGGTTGGATTTGATGTGGATTCCAACGTCCAGGGCCGGCCGGTTCTTGGCGCCGCCAATGGCTATCAACATATCTGGGTTGATGCGACGGGCAAACCGTCCACCGGCGATAAGGCCTTTGTCACCTGGATCAAGGATGACCGGTTCTACACCGCGCGCTGGGTCCCGCAGGCCGGCAGCGAGACCGTTTTGGCGGAGAGCGGTGCCAATGACCCGAAATTCAATCTTCGCCGGGAACCGATGCTGATGCAGCGCGTGACCGGCGGCAAAAACACGATCTTTGCCTCCATTCTCGAAACGCATGGTCGCTATGACGGCGCGGCCGAGCGCACGACAGCAAGCGACAGCCAGGTCAAGACTATCCAGCATTTCCAGGAAGGGGATGCGGATATCCTACTGATCGAAACGCTGGCCGGAGCCCGGTCCGTGCTCGCCATTTCCTATGATCAGGACAAAAACAAGAAACATGAAGCCACGATCAATGGCCAGAAAATCAGTTGGACCGGTTTCGCCGCCCATCTGCGGTTGGGGGAATCAGGTGATGAGTGACGCTGTATTGCGCGGAGCGCAAGTCGATCCCTTCGTGCGGGGCGCCGAAGTACCGGTGGAAACGCTGGAGCCGGGCATCAAGCGGCAGATACTGGCCTATGGTCCGGATCTGATGCTGTGCCGGCTGTGGTTCGAAGCGGGCGTCGCTGGCACCGTACATCAACATTATCACAGCCAGATCAGCTATATTGAAACCGGTCGCTTTCGGGCCATGATGGGCGGTCAGGAACGGGATCTGGTGGCGGGTGACAGTGTCGCCATAACGCCGGATACCGATCACGGGATTACATGTATCGAGGCAGGTTCGCTGCTCGACATATTCAATCCTGTTCGGGAAGATTTTCTCGAAGGGGGAGAATGATCATGAAAATTAACGGATTACGCTGGTGGGTGGTTGGACTGGTCGCACTGGCCACGATCATCAACTATATTGACCGGCAAACGATCAATGTCTTGTGGCCCGCCCATATCGCGCCTGACCTGTTTCCGGACATGGATGCCGATGGCCATAAATATATTCTCGGTATCGTTTCCACAGTATTCATTTTTGCCTATGCGGCCGGTCAGGCGATTTTCGGGAAAATTTTCGACTGGATCGGCACGCGACTGGGCTTTGTCCTGTCGATCAGTGTTTGGTCGATAGCAACAGCGGCGCATGCCTTTGCCCAAGGGGTGCTGAGTTTCAGTTTCTTCCGCGCTGTCCTCGGTGTTGCAGAGGCCGGCAACTGGCCAGGCGCGACGAAGGCGAATGCAGAATGGTTTCCGACCAAGGAACGCGCGCTCGCTCAGGGGATATTCAACTCTGGCGCTGCGATTGGCGGGATAGTCTCGATTCCGCTGATCGGCTATATGGCGCTGTATTTTGACTGGAAGATTATCTTCATCCTGGTTGGTCTCGTCGGACTGATCTGGCTGGTGCCCTGGATGGTCATCGTCAAAGCACCGCCGCAATATCACGATTGGCTGTCCGACGAAGAGCGCGACTATATTCTCACCGGTCAGAAAACCGAAGATACAGATGATGAGGAAGATGAAGGCTATAATCCGGCCACTGGCGAGCTGCTGTCGCGCAAGGAAAGCTGGGGCGTCATCATAGCATCCGCAGCGATCGACCCGATTTGGTGGTTGTTCATTATCTGGATCCCGACCTATTTGTTCGAAGTCCATAATTTCAACGTCAAGGACCTGGTCGCATCTGGCTGGTTGCCATATGTCGGCGCGATGCTCGGGGCGTGGTTTGGGGGTTTGCTGGCCCAGAACCGTTTCAAAGCGGGATGGAGCGTGAACAAGACCCGGAAGTTCACGATTACGCTGGGTTGTCTCATCATGTTGCCAGCGCTTATGGCGCTATCGGTCGCATCGACACCGTGGCTGGCCTTGGGACTCATGTTCACGATCCTGTTCGGTTTCCAGACCGCAATCGGCAATGTGCAGACTCTGCCCAGTGATCTTTACGGCAAGCGGACAGTGGGAACGCTGTCGGGATTTGCCGGGATGGCGGCGAAACTGACCGCAGCGGGATTAACCTATCTCGTTCCGATCATCACCGCCGGCGCCAATTACTTTTCTGTTTTCGTCCTTGGCGCGGGCCTGGCGCTCACCGCCATAGCCAGCGTCTGGATTTTGTGCGGCGAGATCAAACCGCTCAAACCGCACAAAACCAAAACAGCGACCGTTTAGATTTTTCACCATTTTATAGACAGGGGAAGACATGACTAGATTGAAAGACAAGGTAGCAATTGTAACCGGCGGGAGCCGGGATATTGGTCGGGCTGTGTCAGTGAAGCTGGCTGGCGAAGGGGCAAAGGTCGTTGTGAATTACTGCAACAACGAAGAGCAGGCCAACGTGACGCTTGACGAGATCAAGAAGGCGGGTGGCACCGCGATCGCCTATAAGGGCGACATGATGAAGCCCGACGACGTCGCGGGCATGGTTGCCGCATGTCAGGAAGCCTTTGGCGAGGCGATTGATATTCTGGTCAATGTGACCGGCGGGCTGGTCGAGCGCAAAGGCCTGGCTGAGATGGACATGGAGTTTTTCGAGCATGTCATGCGGCTCAATGTCACGTCGACCTTTCTCGCGACGCAAGCGGTTGTCCCGCACATGAAAGCCGGGGCCTCGATCGTGAACTTTGCGTCTCTCGCCGGACGCGACGGCGGCGGTCCGGGCGCGGCGGCTTATGCCACGTCAAAGGGCGCAGTGATGACCTTCACGCGCGCAATGGCCAAAGATCTCGGACCCAAAGGCATTCGCTGCAACTCGCTATGCCCGGGTATGATCGCGACATCGTTCCATGACACGTTCACAGCCGATGCGGTGCGCGAAAATGTCGCCAATTCGACGCCGCTGCGCCGCCAGGGCCATGCGGACGAAACCGCCGATGCAACCGTCTATCTGGCGTCGGATGAATCCTCGTTCATCACCGGCACCAATATCGACATTAATGGCGGCCTGTTTTTCTCTTGATGGGATGCGCTTAGCGAGATCGACATGGACATAGAACAGCAACTTGAATCGCGCCTCAAAGCAGCACCGGTGGTTCCGCTTATCGGCGCGAACGACACCGGTGTCGCGGTAGAAACCGCTGAAGCGCTGAGTGCCGGCGGACTGAGCGTGATCGAGGTTGTGCTGCGGACGGATACGGCGATTGATTGCATGGAAGCGATTGCCAAAAAGAGCTCGGGGCTGATCGTCGGAGCGGGAACGGTGTTGACCGTCGCCCAGGCCGAGGCGGTTGTTGCGCGCGGCGCGCAATTCATTGTTTGTCCGGGATTGGTCGATGCGGTGGCGGACTATTGCCTTCGCCAATCGATCCCGCTTTACGCCGGCACGATGACCGCCGGTGAGGTCCAGCGGGCTTATGCGCTGGGCTTGCGAACGGTGAAGTTTTTCCCGGCGTCGCTCGCTGGCGGTGTCCCGATGCTGAAAGCCCTGTCCTCGGTCTTTCGCGACATGCGGTTCATGCCGACCGGCGGGGTTTCTGCAGACAATCTGGGTGACTTTCTGGCGCTACCATCGGTCATGGCCTGTGGTGGCAGCTGGTTGACACCATCCAGTGCGATCGACGCTGGCAATTTTGATGCGATAACCACTTTGGCGCAGGAGGCGGTCGCCATTGGCCACCGGGCGCGCCCAACGGAGAATTAAACGTGGCTGAATTTCTTTCTTTTGGTGAAATCATGCTTCGGCTCAAAACACCGGGTCATGACCGCTTTTTCCAGTCCCCGACGTTCGAAGCCACATTTGGCGGCGGCGAAGCCAATGTCGCGGTGGCGCTCAGCAACTATGGTCTGAATTCCGGATTTGTCTCGGCCTTGCCGGACAATGATGTCGGTGCGTCGGCCATTGGCGAGTTGCGCCGGTTCGGCGTGGATACGTCCCAGGTCCGGCGATCGGGCGATCGGGTCGGCATTTATTTTCTCGAAACCGGAGCCAATCAGCGCCCGTCCAAGGTCGTTTATGACCGTGCCCATAGCGCGATCAGCGAATGCAAGCCGGGTGATTTCGACTGGGCCACGATTTTTGACGGCGCTAAATGGCTCCATATTACCGGTATCACGCCCGCGCTAACCCAGGATTCTGCCGATCTCAGCATCGAATGTGTGCAAGCCGCCAAAAAGGCCGGTGTCACCGTGTCCTGTGATTTCAATTATCGCGGCAAGCTCTGGAACTACGGCAAAAGCGCACCCGAAGTGATGTCCGAACTGGTCAAATATGTCGATGTCGGCATCGCCAATGAAGAGGATTGCCAGAAATCGCTCGGCATCAGCGTTGATGTCGATGTCGAAGCCGGGGCCCTCGACACTAAGAAATATGAAGCCTTGTCGGAAAAAGTGTTGGAACTTTATCCGGACATGACCACCATTGCGATAACATTGCGTGAAAGCATGAGCGCGGATCGCAATGGCTGGTCGGCTTGTCTGCGCGAACGCGGTGGCGATTTCAGATTGTCCCGGCGCTACGAAATAACCGATATTATCGACCGCGTCGGCGGCGGCGACAGCTTTGCATCGGCGCTGATCTATGGCCTCAATGCCTATGAAGATCGCCAGCAGTCGCTGGAATTCGCGGTTGCTGGCAGCTGCCTGAAGCATTCGATCCTCGGCGATTTCAACCGGGTGTCCGTGCCGGAGGTTGAAAAATTAATGTCCGGTGACGGCTCCGGTCGCGTTCAGAGATAGGCGCGGCGTGAACGAGACCAAACTCACTGTGTCGGTCGGCCGTAAAAGGCAGCCACCCGGGGTTTCCGCTAGCCGTTTCGCCAATGACAACCCGTCACGAGAACAGCAGTTGTTCGAGAAATGCGTACAGCGCGAACTGGGCGGACTGAGCAAGACCAGTGGCAGCCCGATAAGCGGTGATTCCGACTAGGCTGGTTTGCGGTCTGGCCGCAATTCGCACCACGAAAGTTCACCAGCAAGCCCGTTTGCCGCATCTCGTCCGGTGGGCGCGTGGCAGCGATGGGCGCTGACTATCATCCCAACAGCACGGTTCATTTTTCTTGTCTTGGCGGATTCAGATGTTTTAGGCTATTCGCCTGTACGTCCTGACCGACAGCGTTTTTCATGGCCGCTGTTTTGAGGATTGAACCATCATTTCGGGGCCGTTTATGGCAAAATATCTTGTGCCTTTTTTTGGTTTGGCGGCCTTGCTGCTGGTCGGATTCAGCGGCTATCGCGCGTTCGTCAATGAGGGGATTGAATTTCCTGTTCCAGAGACGATCGCCGCCGTGCCGGAAGATCGCCTGCCGACGGAACCCGCCGACTGGCAAGGCAAGATTGACTATCTCGGCCTGGAGCGGCGGATCGCAGCCTTGGCGGCGCGTCCCGAAACGGCCGGCTTGGCGGTCGCCATTGTCGAGGATGGCAAGATCAGCTTTGTCCGGACCTATGGCGTAACCGACAAACGCAGCGGAGAGCCGGTCACGCCGGAAACCGTGTTCCGCTGGGCTTCGGTATCCAAAGGTGTGGCGGGATCGCTGGCGGCGAAATTGTCAGAGGATGGCCAGCTTGATTTGAACCGGACCTTGGATCGCTGGCAAACATCGCTCAGGCTGCCCGGTGATGCGATGGCGCGCCTCACCCTGGCGCAGCTGGTTTCGCACCAGACCGGTCTGACCAAAAATGCCTTTGACCGCAAGCTGGAAGATGGCGAGGATCCGGGCCTGCTCCGCAGCCAGCTGGGCACCGCCCCGTTGCAATGTCTGCCCGGCAGTTGCCACAGCTATCAGAATATTGCTTTTGACGCCGCGAGCGAGATCCTCGGGCAGGCGGCGGGCAATTTGTACAGCGACGCGGTCCAGGAGCAACTGTTCGAACCGCTGGGTATGGAGAGTGCGCGATTTGGCATGGACGGCCTGACTGGCGCGGCCAGCTGGGCGCGGCCGCATCGCGGCGACCGGGTGCGGATATTGTCGGAATCCTATTGGCGTCTGCCAGCGGCGGCCGGTGTCAGCAGCAATATTGTCGACATGGCGCGCTGGCTTCAGGCGCAGCTGGGGGGCAATGAAGATATTCTGTCAGAAAAGGTCAACGCGCTGGCGCATGGGCCGCTGGTCAAGACCGGCCGTGTCTATGGTGGCGATCTTGCCCGCGCGCTGGTTGCGCCGTCTTATGGATTGGGCTGGCGCAATTTTACTTACCAGAATCGACGACTGGTTGGCCATAGCGGAGCCGTGGACGGGTATCGAGCGACGATCATATTTGATCCACAAGCCCGCACCGGTGTGGTCGCCATGTGGAACAGCGGCTGGGGGATGCCATTTCGCATCCCTTTCGCGGCGCTGGATAGCTATTATGACATTGACGCGCAGGATCCGGAGGCGAAGGACTGGCTCGATCTGTCCGAATTGCCTTTTCCCGAACCCTTGCCTCCCTCAGACCGCGATCAACCGGAATCGGTCGGCGCGCGGTAGCGGAGGCAAGGGGGAACGGCAGTAGACCCGGGGGTTGTGGGCTCCCGAACCGAAACGCTTAGCGTTGCGGCTTATATCCTGCATTGGCCATTTCGTTGCGGCCAACCACCATGTGATGCACTTCATCCGGGCCATCGGCGAGACGCAAGGTCCGCTGATTGGCATACATGCGGGACAGCGGCGTCCATTGCGAGACACCGGCAGCGCCGTGAATCTGAATCGCTTCATCGATAATCCGGCAGACGATTTCCGGCACATAGGCCTTGACCATGGATACCCAGACGCGGGCCTGTTTATTGCCCATGACATCCATCGCCTTGGCGGCTTTCAGGACCATCAGGCGCATCGCTTCAATATCAATGCGGGCGCGGGAAATGACCTCGAGATTTTTGCCCAGCAACGCCAGCGGTTGCCCAAAGGCTTCCCGGCTGCCGCCACGGTGGATCATCAGATCCAGCGCCCGTTCTGCGACCCCAATGGAGCGCATGCAGTGATGGATGCGTCCGGGTCCGAGACGCAGTTGTGAAATCTCGAAACCACGGCCTTC
The DNA here is from genome assembly GCF_055693205.1 of Parasphingorhabdus sp. W113. Lineage (NCBI taxonomy): Bacteria > Pseudomonadati > Pseudomonadota > Alphaproteobacteria > Sphingomonadales > Sphingorhabdaceae > Parasphingorhabdus > Parasphingorhabdus sp. W113. The sequence goes on from NZ_CM146328.1 coordinate 901,692, forward strand.
ACCGAGCAGGATATTCTCTTCCGGCACGCGGACATTGTTGAACTTGATATGCATATGACCATGGGGCGCATCGTCATCGCCAAACACATGCATCGGTCCGACAATTTCCACGCCCGGCGTGTCGATCGGCACCAGTATCTGGGATTGCTGCGAGTGTGATGGCCCGTCCGGGTTGGTCCGGACCATGGTGATCATCACCTTGCAACGCGGATCCCCGGCACCGGAAATATAGAATTTCTCGCCATTGATAACCCATTCGCCTTTTTCCAGAACGGCTTCGGTCCGGATATTGCGGGCATCCGAAGAAGGATGGCCTGGCTCGGTCATCGCGAAAGCCGACCGGATCTTGCCCTCGAGCAGCGGCACCAGCCATTCTTGCTTTTGGGCGGTCGTGCCAACGCGCTCGAGCACTTCCATATTGCCAGTATCCGGCGCGCTGCAGTTCATGCACTCGGACGCCAGCGGGTTCTGACCCAGCACGCCAGCAATAAACGCATAATCGAGATTCTTCAGACCCTCGCCGGATTCCGCGTCGGGCAGAAAGAAGTTCCATAATCCCTGTTCGCGCGCCTTGTCCTTGACACCTTCCAGCAGTTCCAGTTGACCGGGGGCATAGCTCCACCGTTCTTCGCGGCCTTCGCCCATGGCAAAAAACTGCTCGGTAATCGGGTCCACTTCCTCGGCAACAAAGCGTTTGACCTGATCATAGAGGGCACGCCCGCTGTCGGACATTCTGAGGTCATTGAGTTCGGAATCATTGGGATCATTGGTCATGGATAGTCCTTTTTCTGTGCCGGTCGAACGATCTTTGGGGCCGAAAAGCCGAGAAAGCGCGAGTCGGTATTTAGTTCACGACTTAAGTATATTACCTGCCGGAAAATGGCAACGATCTCGTCTGAAGCCCATTAAATAAGGAAATTGACGATTGAGATGGCAAGCCGAGCGAGTAATATAATTCACAGATGAACTTATAAATCATTTCATTCCGGTCCGATTTGCGGTACGCCCGCCGCATGCACGCCAAAAAGCTCAGATTCTATTCGCGCTTGCAGATCGCGGCGCACACGCTGAAAAAGGGCTCGGATCGGCAATTGCTCGAACTGGCCGGGGTCACCACAGCGCAAATGTCCGCGCTGACGATCATTGCCTCGGAAGAAACCACCACCCAAACCCGGCTGGCAAAGGAGCTGGGCTTGAACGATTCCGCGATAACCGCGATGGTGCGCCGGCTTGTTGATCTGAAGATGATCGAACGGGTACGGGATGATCAGGATGGCCGCGCCTGGCTGTTACGGCTGACCAAATATGGCGATGAAGCGGTCGAAAAAACGGCATCGGTCATGGATCTGACCAGCGCGAAAGTGGACGCGTTGCTGGGAGCAAAGACGATTGCGACCGTCGTCGCTGCGCTGGAATTGATAATCAACGAAGCGGATTGACCGCCCCGACCATTTTACAAATCCTGACCCTCTACGCTATCCATCAGGTCCAGAAAATCTCGCGCCGAATTGCGTTCGGATTCGTCCTTGAACGCAATGTCGATATCGGGCGCGTCGCCGAGCATGTACATCACCGCCCATAAGGCGAAGCGACGACCGGGATCGGTTTCTAGCCCGAAATCGACGCGCATGCGCTCCAGACCGGCGCTCATGCCATGGGCGGGAACCGATGCAAGGTCGGTTGTTCCAAAATAGCGTTGCAGTTGATAATCGAAATCCATGCCCCCGGGGTTAGCCGGTGCGTTACATCCGCGCAACCGGATCCAAAAATCGCGTGCGCTGCGGCTGCGATCTGTTGCAAGTGCACGGCCATCCCGGTAGGGCCGCAATGTGAGCGTAGGGATAGAAATTGGTAACGACGATACGGGGCAATCCGTGCATGTCGACGTCGAAGAATTGCTCGCGACGCGCTTGCTCGTGCAGGGCAATTCCGGATCTGGAAAATCCCATCTTCTCCGCCGTTTGCTGGAAGAAAGCGCCCATCTGGTGCAGCAGGTCGTAATTGATCCGGAAGGGGATTTTGCGACACTGGCGGACGCCTATAGCCATATCGTGATCGATGCCGGCGACTATAACGAACATGAAATCGCGACGATGGGCACCCGCATTCGCGAACATCGCGCGTCGATCATCCTGAATCTCGAATCGCTGGAGCTGGAAGCGCAAATGACCTGTGCCGCCGCGTTTTTGAATGCGATGTTCGATGCGCCGCGCGATCATTGGTATCCGGCGCTGGTCGTGGTTGATGAGGCGCAAATGTTTGCACCGGCCGTAGCGGGAGATGTGCCCGATGCGGTTCGCCGTGCGAGTCTTGGTGCGATGACCAATTTAATGTGTCGCGGACGAAAGCGGGGCCTGGCCGGCGCCATTGCCACCCAGCGGCTCGCCAAGCTGGCCAAAAATGTCGCCGCGGAAGCGAGCAATTTTCTGATGGGCCGGACGTTTCTCGATATCGATATGGCGCGGGCGGCCGATCTGCTAGGCATGGAGCGGCGGCAGGCAGAGCGCATCCGGGATCTGGAGCGCGGCTGTTTCCTCGGGCTTGGACCGGCGATTTCCCGGCGACCTATCGCGATGAAAATCGGTCCGACCCGCACCAGCACGAGGATGGGAACGCACAGCCTGTTGCCAATGCCGGAGGCGGAGCCAGAAAATCTGCGCACGATGCTGTTCGCGGAGATGGACGCGGAGCCCGTTGTCGCAGCCAGCAAACCCGAGCCAGCACCAATTGCGGCCGAAGATCTGATCCGCCAGCTGACGACCGCGACCGCATCAGAGTCACTATCTCCGGAATTCTCCGAGGATGACAATTCGGCTGGCGAAGATGGCCCGGATCAGGAAGCGGTCATCATCTCTGTTCTCGAGGCTATGCTCGCGGATCCGAACAGCGCCTTTCAGTCCGATGCGCTGCTCTACCAGGATTTTTCCGTGCGGTGCCGGATGGAGAAGCTCATAACTGTTCCGCTTGAACTGGCCGCGTTTCGCCGGCGGTTCGCTTTCGCCAAAGGCGGTATTCTCGATCCCAGCGATGCGCGATGGAAAGACTTGCTGGAAGCGGCCGGGCAATTGCCGGAAGATATGTCTGCGCCCTTTCTGCAGATTGCGCGCGCGGCAATGGAGGGCAATCCCTGTCCTGATGATGAAGCGCTGGGACGCGCCTATGGCACACAATCTCCGGGCCGGATCCGCCGATTGGTCGAGTATATGGAAAAGCAGGGTGCGGTGGTCGTGCGAGCAGATTTTGGCGGCCGCCGATCGATCGGCATTCCGCAACTGGGCTTGAGCACGGAGGCTGAATAGCGCCATCGAATTTTACTATGTTGTATAGCTAAATATGGCTATGCCGAACGCCATGGGGTTTGTCGGGGGGCAATCATGTGCGGGCGGAAATATGCGAGCGAAGAGCTGACATGGGCGGACTATCGCGACATGCTCAATATCATCCAGCCGACATCCAATTTGCAGCCCAATTACAATATCGCACCGACTCAGATCATGCCGGTTTGCGTCTGGGAAAGCGGTCGGGCGGTGCTCAAGCCCATGCAGTGGGGTCTTGTGCCGACCTGGGCCAAGGATGCCACCCGGTCTTACAACATGATCAATGCCCGATCGGAGACGGTGGAGGAAAAGCCATCGTTCCGGAATCTGCTGAAATCCTGTCGCTGTGCGATCTTGGTGTCGGGTTTTTACGAGTGGCAACGCGACGGCAAGGCCAAGCAGGCCTATAAGGTCGAACGCAGCGATGGGCGGCCGATGATATTGGCCGGCCTGTGGGCCGACAATCCCGTTTTCGAAACCACGACCTATACCGTCATGACAACCGCAGCGACGCCGGCCTTTGCATCGATTCATCATCGGTTGCCGACCATATTGGAACCGGAGCAGGTGCCAACCTGGTTGCATGGCGGCTGGTCGGGGGCCAAGCCACTAGCGATGCCCTATCAAGGCGATATTTCGGTCACCGCCGTGTCCAACGCGGTTGGCAATGTGCGCAACAATCATCCCGGTCTGCTGGATCCCCTGGATAACCAGCTTGATTTCTAGCAGATCAAACTGAGGGGCTTGGCGTTGGAAATATGATGGCTGGGTATCTTGCTGTCGACAATGGCAAGGCAATCGGACATGGGGAGGGCCATTTTTGATGGAGATCTCGCAGCGTGGCTGACAAAATGCAGAAATTCGCTCTTGCCCTGCACGGCGGAGCAGGGGCCAAGGCCGGAGAAGATTATGCCGTGGTTGAGCGGTATCTGACCGAATTGACCGCCCGCGGAGAAGCCCTGTTGCGCGGCGGAGCGCCGAGTGTTGATGTCGTCGAAACGATGGTGGCCGACATGGAAGCCTCCGGGCTGTATGTCGCTGGCAAAGGGTCGGCGCCCAATCTTGCAGGTCATGTCGAGCTGGACGCCAGCATCATGTCCGGCCCGACCCGGAACGCGGGGGCGGTCGCTGCCATTCAGGATGTCGTCTATCCGATCAAAGTCGCCCGCGCCGTAATGGATCATTCGCCGAGCGTGATGTTGACTGCTGACGGAGCCAACGCCTTTGCGGTCGAGCAGGGATGTGATCAGGTTACCGATCCTGCCAGATATTATGTCCTGCCGGTCGGCGTCAGCGCTGACGATATTGCGGTGAGCGAAATGCAACATGGCACCGTCGGGGCCGTCGCGCTGGATCAGCAGGGCGCGCTCGCAGCGGCCACTTCAACAGGCGGCGTGTTCGGCAAACCTGCAGGCCGGGTGGGTGACACGCCGATCATTGGCATCGGGACCTGGGCCGATGACGAAATCGCCTTGTCCTGTACCGGAACTGGTGAATATTTTCTGCGCGCAGGTGGTGCGCTGACTGCCGCCAACCGGTATCGGCTGGCCGGTGATACGCTGGAAGAGGCTTTGTGGCATATGCTGGAAGAAGTCCGCCGCCTGGGCGGTGACGGCGGTGTTATCGCGGTGTCAAAGGCGGGAGAAATTGCCATGCAGTATAATTCCGACGGCATGAAACGCGCGTCCGTGTCCGAGCGCAGCCCGGTCACCGCGACAACCTTCGCACCCTGTCGCTAGATCAGGCTTGCGCGGCGCGGATCAGCTCGAACACCTGATCACGGTCTGACAAGGCCAGGATCAAACCAATATCGCCTTCCTGCAGGCTGCCGAGAATATGGGACACACCAGCGCCGGGGCTGGAAACCTGGGTAATCGCTGCGGGGTCGATATTTTCGGCAATACATTGCTGGGCAATCAGGGCCGGAACCTCGCCCAGTTCGCGACCGCGCAAATAGTCGGCCAACTCGGCGATGACCACCTGGTCGGGGTGAAAGCCGACCGCACCGCTGGTCAGATCGGCAATCTCCTGATCGGACCGGTCACCGGCATGACTCAAAAGCAGATGCTTGCGGTGTGCGGGCAGGCGGGTCAGCAAGTCCGCCATCGCGCCAATCGCATGCGGATTATGGGCGAAATCGACAAACAGGCGGGCCCCGTTGACGACAAATTCATTGCAGCGGCCGGGATTGTCGTCGGGCGAAGCGGTAAAGCCCTTCAGTCCGTCCAGAATGGCGCTACTGGCAACGCCCATCGCTTGCGTGAGGCCAATAACGCCCATCGCATTCTGCACATTGAAGCGCGCGCCGCCATTCATCGTGATCGGAATGTCCGCGACCGGGATGGTCAGGCTGACCGTGGATCCGTCGAAATAGCAGATGTCGTCCTGATCCAGCCAGCAAGCCGGTTCGGCTTGTGTCCGGGCCTGCTGAACATGCCCGTTGTCGGGATCCAATGAGAACCAGCATTTTTTCTTTGCGAAGGTCAGGCCATTGGCGACAACCAGCGGGTCATCGGCGTTCAGGATAAGCGTGCCGTCATCGGCTACCGCCCGTGCAACCGCAAATTTGGCCTGGGCCAGCGCTTCAACCGTGTTGACGCCATATTGCCCGAGATGATCTGCTGCAATATTGGTAACCAGTGCCGCTCGCGCCTGAAACAATGGCAGACCGCGCCGCAATATCCCGCCGCGGGCCACTTCCAGAAAGGCAATTTCCAGCCGCTTGTCGCGCAGCAGCATGCGCGCGCCACCGGGGCCGGAATAATCGCCATAGTCGAGAACCTCGTCGCCCAGTTTGACATAGTCGGTTGAGGTGGAACCGCTGGTCATGCCAGCCGCTTCGCCGACGGCGGTGGCGAGGCGAACACTGGTCGACTTGCCATTGGTACCGGTAATCAGCGCGACCGGCAGGTTGTGCAGCTTGCTCCAGTCAATCGCGTCGGGATCGGCTATCGCGGTCACATCCCAGCATTCCGAACCGGTGCCGTGGCCCAGGGAAACGAAATCATCGTCGGACAATATATCGATGCCCTTGGCGTCGGCCGCTTGTTCCAAGGCAATCAAGGCGGGATTCCGCTCGAGTGCAATGACCTCCTGGAGGTCGGCAATCAGGCCCTCGAAATCGTCCGGCTGCTGGCCCAGCAAGCCATGGGCGGCGAGATGCCAGCCGGTTTCGATCACGAATACGGCGGAATAGAGCAGGTCCGTCGGCGCCGAGATGACCACCGTGACCCCATTTTCAAAAATCCGGTGCGCGGTCTTGCTGTCATCCCAGTGCAGGGCGGACAAGACCCGCTGAATCGCCGTTTCCCACGCCGCCACGACCGCGGCCTTGTCATGGCCTTCAACCAGAATATCAAGCAGCGCACCGCGGCGGTCCCAGATCATGCCGGGCCCGGTGATCCGGCGACTGTCATCCAGCACCAATTGATCCGATTCCGGCATTCGGATGGTCAGAAAATTCTCGATGGTTTCAATATCTACCGGCACGACAGGCGCTTTCAATCGCCATCCTCATCGACTTCCTTGGCGAGCCGCACGCCGCGTTCGTCGATGATCAGGGATTGGTCTTCGTCGACAAGGTCCTCGTAATTCATTGCAATGGCGGATATTTCCGATGAATCTGCCGTGGTCTTGAGATCATCGCCGCCAAAATTCACGATCTGCTTCCACGACCGAGTGACATTGTCGCCAATGACGATGACCAGGTCTTTCTCCGCGCCCATTTCCAGAGCCGCGTTGATCGCTTTCTGTTCGTCAGGAATGATGGTGATCGCATCTTCGCTGACCCCATGTTTCAGCAGACCCTTCTTCATCATCTGCGGAATTTCGTCATCACCGCGCCCGCGCCGATTGTCGTCCGCTTTCAGGATATAGTGATCATAATGGCCCGCCAGTATCGCGGTGGCATCCGCGACATCTTCATCGCGCCGGTCGCCGGGACAGGAGACCGCAATGATCTTGCGCGCATGGCTGTCGAGCTTGTCGACCAGATTGGTCAAACCTTCGAAAGCGGCTGCGTTATGGGCGTAATCCAGAATGACGCGGAATGGCAGTTCGTCATAGACATTCATCCGGCCGGGGGCCTGGGAGAAGGTGGTGTTGAACGTCTTCAGCCCAAGCCGGATCTGATCAATATCCTGACCGAAGCTATAGGCAATGGCGGCCGCAAACATCGCATTCTGGACATTATGCGTTGCCTTGCCTTCGATCGTCGCCGGAATAAGATGCGTCCAGATCAGCGAGATATGGGTGCAATTGTCATAGATGGTGATCATGTCGCCGTTCATGGCTTTTTCGAGCACCGCGGCTTTGCCGCCCGCGTCAATATGTTGTTTCACCAACGCATGGTCATGGTTCATCGTCACATAGAAGATGTTCTTGGCTTCCGAATGGTCCGCCATCATCAGGCAATTTTTGTCATCGGCGTTGAGCACGATCGTGTCGGTGGCTGCCTCGATCACGATCCGCTTGATCGCCGCAAGCTCTTCCAGCGTATCGACACCGCCCAGTCCGAGATGATCGGACGCCACGTTCAAACAGGCTGACACATTGGTGCTGTCATAGCCCAGTCCGCTGCGCACGAGACCGCCGCGGGCGGTTTCCATAACCGCAAAGTCGACCATCGGATCACGCAAGACCATCTGCGCGGATCGCGGTCCCGTGGTATCGCCTTTGACCGTCTGTTTGCCGTCGACATAGATGCCATCGGTGGTGGTCAGGCCGACCGTATTGCCGCAAGTCTTCAGGATATGGGCGAGCATGCGCGATGTCGTGGTCTTGCCGTTGGTGCCGGTAATTGCTGCGATCGGAATCCGGCTGGGCGTGCCGGCCGGGAACAGCATTTCCATGACCTTGCCGGCCACGTCCCGGGGTTCGCCTTCGCTGGGGGCGACGTGCATCCGGAAGCCTGGCGCGGCGTTGACCTCTACAATCGCGCCGCCAATATCCTTGTAGGACTGGGAAATATCATCGGTGAGGAAATCGACGCCGCCGACGTCGAGCCCTACGGCTTGGACCGCGCGGACGGCCATTTCCCGGTTGTCGGGATGGACCACATCGGTGAGGTCAATCGCCGTGCCACCGGTTGAGAGATTGGCGGTGTCGCGGAGATAGAATATGGCCCCGGCGGGCAGCACGGTTTCCGCATCATGCCCGGCATTGGCCATCAGGCGCTCGGCCTGGTTATCAAGCTCCAGCTTGGTCAGGACTTTCTCATGGCCAACCCCGCGCCTGGGATCCTCGTTCACCTGATCGATCAATTGCGCAATCGTCTGCTTGCCATCGCCGACCACATGCCCGGGCACGCGTTTGGCCACCGCAACCAGTTCATTGCCGACGACCAGCATCCGATGGTCAAAACCGGTAATATAGCTTTCAACCAGCACGGCTTTGCTGGTCCCCTGATCACGGGCCACGCCGAATGCGGTGCGCACTTCGTCCTCGGACGAGAGATTGATCGATACGCCGCGCCCATGATTGGCGTTGAGCGGTTTCAGTACCACCGGAAAACCAATCGACCGCGCGCCGCGCACGGCTTCGCGCTCGCTATAGACCATATGCTGTTGCGGCACCGGCAGGCCGAGATCGTTGAGCAGGTTGTGCGTGTCTTCTTTGTCGCAGGATATTTCTACCGCGATATGGCGGGTTTCGCTGGTGATCGTGGCCTGGATCCGCTGCTGGTGCTTGCCGTGCCCGAATTGCACCAGGCTATATTTGTTCAGCCGCAGCCAGGGAATGTCGCGTTCATCCGCCGCGGCGACCAGTGACGCGGTGCTCGGACCAAAGGCATGGCGCTGTGCGCGCCGGATGAAACTGTGCAGCTCTTCATCCCAGTTCCAGTCCCCATCCACTTCGTAACCGGCCTGGGCCTGAACCTCTTGCGGCAGCAAATGCATCAGCAATTTGATCGCCAGCTCGCAGGCAGCGAGGCCGACATCCCGGTGAATATAGGCGTAGACCATGTTATACTGACCCAGTTCGCCGGTTGACCGGGTCCGGCCAAAGCTGACTTCATTGCCGGCTACACATTGCAGCTCCAGCGCCACATGCTCGGTGATATGGGCCATCCAGGTGCCGTCATCCTCGCGCAGCCGCCGGACGAAGCCGCCGGGTTTGCGATAGGAACAGCCATGTTCATCCAGCCCGGGCAGGGCGGCGAGCAGACCGTCGATAAACTTCGGACCCAGTTTTGCAGAGGGCCAGTCTTCCAGTACGCCAATATCAAGCACGTGGCGAATGACCCGGAATTTCGCATATTGATTGGGGCCAAGATACAGGTTGGTTTTGAGAATTCTCATCGATGGACCCCTTATGATTCTTTCAATCTAGAGGTTACAGAGATTATTGTCCTCTACAAGGGGCGGAAAGGCTTCGCGCAGATTCAGATCATAGCCACAGCCTTCGTGCAAAATATCGATCTTGAGACCGAGCATTCCGATCCCTTCGCTGCGGCTGGCAGAATGGGCGGACGAATAGGTCATGTCCTTGCCATCGGCGATGGTCACCGTGCCGCTGCCGACAATCTCGATCATGCCGTCGGGGCCGATAAAAGCAGCCGTGTCCTCATCGATTCCCATGCCCAGGAGAAACGGATTGAGCGCGATCGCCGATAACAGCCGTCCGAGCCGGTTGCGTTCGGAAAAATGCTGATCGATAACCGCCGCGTTGGTCAGGCCGAGGCCAGGCGCCAGCACCGCGCCCCCCTCGCTGGGGCTCTGATCGGCGTCGCCGCCGGCCATCATATGTTCGGACATGATCGATGCCCCCGCCGAAGTGCCGGCAATTGGTACACCGCGGGCATTGATTTTCCGGATCACTTGCGCGACGTCGGTACCGCCCAATATCGTGCTGAGCCGGAGCTGATTGCCGCCGGTGATGAAAATGCCGGTGGCGCTCTCGCAGCGCTCGGCAAACTCGGGATTGTTGCAATCCTCGCGCCCGGAAATGGATATCGAGCTTACTTCGCCAGCCCCCAGCTCGGTGAATATGGCTTCATAGCGCGCGCCGGTATCCTCCAGCCGCGACGCTGTAGGCAACACGACAATATTGGCCTGCTTGCCGCCGGCCAGGGCAACAAAACGCCTTAAAATCGTTGGATTGGCTTCCTTGTCTTCGCCGCCGCCAATGGGAATGATATATCCCCGTTGGTCCCCTTCACCGACTGCCGCAGGGCACATTCACATTTCCTAGCACATAGTATTGAGGCGCGTCCTGAATCGCGCGATTGGCCAATACCTCAGCCTCCGAAAAGGCGCGAAGTCAACAGAAAATCGCGTCAAACAGCGATTTGTCGATGGTGGCTGATTGACTTGTCGCACGATCGTGCCAAAACTATCGCCTTGGATTTGCGCCCGGGCACCAGCGGCGTCGGCCATGACAGGAAAGAAACCAGACCATGGCTGATCCAGACCGTAAATTGCCGATGGCGGCGGATCTCTTCGGAGAGCTGCAACTGTCCGAGCAGGATCAGAAACGCAGCCTTTGGTCGGTCATTCCCGGCCTGGCGTTTGTCGGGGTCGCCGCACTGGCGGCCTTGTGGCTGAGCGAACATTACGGCCCGCCGGCCATTCTCATGGGGCTGCTCATTGGTCTGGCGCTGAACTTCGTGAATTCCGACAAGCGTCTGTCCGCAGGACTGGATTTTGCCTCCCAAACGCTGCTCCGCCTCGGGATCGTGCTGATCGGGCTGCGGATCAGCTTTACCGAAATAGCGGAACTCGGTGTCGCTCCGTTTCTGGCGCTGATCGGGATCATGACAGCGGTCATCATGGTCGGGATTGGCGCCGCAAAACTGCTCAAACAGGATGTCCTGTTTGGGTTGCTGGCCGGCGGAGCCACCGCCATTTGCGGGGCGTCAGCCGCGCTGGCTTTGTGGGGCCTGATCGGCAGCCGCCGGCTCGACCAGTCCCAGTTCACCATCGTGCTGCTGGGCATTACTTTGGCCAGTGCCTTTGCCATGTCCTTTTATCCGCCGATGGCGGCCTTTCTGGGCCTCAGCGACACCCAGGCCGGGTTTCTGATCGGCGCGTCGATTCATGACGTTGCCCAGGCGATTGCGGGCGGCTTCTCCTATTCCGAAGAAGCCGGAAAAGTGGCCACGGTGGTCAAATTGTCGCGGGTGACCTTGCTCGCACCGGTGTTGATCATTGTCGCGGTGATTTTGCACAAGACCCATCAGCCCGCCGTTGACGGCATGGGTCAGAAGCTGACGTTCCGGCAGGCGATCCCGTGGTTTGTCGTGGGATTCATAATTCTAGTGGCCGTCAACACCTTCGTGACCCTGCCGGCCCGGATAGTTTCAACCGGATCGCAGGCAGCGCAGATATTCCTGCTATTTGCGGTTGTTGCCGCGGCGCTCAAGTCCAATCTCAACGGCATCCTGGCGCACGGCTGGCGGTGCTTCGGTCCGATTGTTGCGACCACGATCGCGGCCTTTCTGCTCTCGCTGATGATCGCGCTGGTGACTCTGGCAGACTAAAGGTGATCAGACCCGCACGAGATTATGCTCGGTCTCGTCGCGATGCTTTTTCAGATAGCGCATGAACGGCGTCCCGCCGGTGCCGACATCGGTGTCATTGCCATCGGCGCGCCCTTGCTGCTTGTTGATATAGCTGGCCGCATATTCGAGATGGCGGGTGCGAAAATCAGCGACCGCCTGAACATTGGCATTATAGGCATCCGCCAAACCGGCCTGCGCCTTGGCCTCGACATAGGATCGCAAACCGCTCGCGGCGCGGACATCCTCGATGAATCGCCGGTGCCCCGGGGGGCGGTAAATATGTAGCTGATCGAGAAATTCCCGCAGCGGATCGGCCGCATGGCCGATGCCCAGCAGGGAATCCATCGACGGCACGATCGACGATTGCGACCCGGTTTGTCCACGAAAAGCCTGACCTTTTGTGCCAAAGCGCTCGACGCCTTCGTAGATGATGCCGTGGGGCAGCGCGGGATTGTCTTTCCAGCCATGAATATAGGGCCGCACCCGTTCGAAATAGACATAGGGATCGCACCGCTCCGGCATGCGGTCGAATATTGCGTTGATGCCGGCCCAACGCTTGGCCGTCTGTTCCAGAAGCGTCTCGACCAGGGCGGCATCATCCTGTTCGACGGCTTCGATGATCGGGCCCATCGCCGCCAACACTTCACCGGCATGCGCTTCGATGGCGACATGGATGAGCACAAACCAGGCCTCGTCCTGGCCGGACAGAAAATTCTGGATCATATAGATATTGTCGAGGTCGATCGGCGCATCGGCGTCAATCTTCGCCCAGTTGTCGAGGACATAGCCGCTATAGGGCAGCAGCGGTTGCTGGCCTAGATGGTCAGCAAGCTCGACAATTGGCTGTGCCAAGCATCGCGGCAGGACTTCCGGCGCGTCCGGTTCGCCCCAGACATAAGCCTGGACCATGAAGGAATAGTGCACCATCGCCATCCGCATCTCGGCATCGGACAAAGTGTCAATGTCACGGGCGATATCCAGCAGCGGGAGATTCCGGGAAAGGAAATTGCGGACCTGTCCGGACGGCAGGATCTGCGGCAGCCGCATCGCAACGTCGCGGGCCTCTGCGAGCTTGCCGGTCAAACGCACGGCATCCGCATCATGGCGGCAAAGAAAGCCGCGCGTGGCCGACATGTCATAGTCCTCAAGAAGCAGTTTCTGCATTTTTCGATTCCTCAGATGGATTTATATTCTGCGGGATAATATGCGAAAATGGGGAGAATATCCTTGCTTTGTCCGAATATTTGGGTCGATATACGCAATATATGACGGATTTTGATCAATTAGACGGAAATATATTGTCCGCACTCGAATCGGATGGTCGGATGTCCAATGTCGATCTGGCGCGCAAGGTGGGGCTCTCGCCCTCGGCCTGTCTGCGCCGGGTGCAGGAGCTCGAACGCAAGGGCATCATCGCCGGCTATCGCGCGGTGCTCGATCGTTCGCAACTGGGACTGAGCGCGACAATTTTCGTGATGGTTGGTCTGTCCGGTCACTTGAGGAAAGACGCGCAAGCCTTTGAAAATGCGATGGCACTCGCCCCGGAAGTGCTGGAATGCCATAATATCACCGGCGCGGTCGAATATCTTCTGCGCGTCGAGGTGGCAGATCTGAAAGCCTATAAGAAATTCCATGCCGACACGCTGGGAACATTGTCACAAGTGAACAGCATAACCTCTTATATCTCATTGGGATCCCCCAAGGATCTCCGCGCTTGACGACTACGTCTGACGGAATCCGACTACCCCTTTCTTATCAATAGTAGATGTTGATGCCATGTGTGGCATGATGCAGACAGGATCACCGACAGGCCGCGGACCACCGCTGACTGACAGAGGATAGGACGAGATATGGACGCAGATTATGATCTGATTATACGCGGCGGGACGATTGCCGACGGCAGCGGCGGTGACCTGATCCAGGGCGATGTTGCGATCTCCGGTAACAAGATAGCCGCGGTTGGCCGAGTTGACGGCACAGCCCGGGAAGAAATTGACGCCAAGGGCCGCATTGTCACCCCCGGATTTGTCGACGTTCATACCCATTATGACGGCCAATGTATCTGGGGCGAAGAACTCAGCCCATCCTCGTCGCACGGCGTGACCACCGCGGTGATGGGCAATTGCGGAGTCGGGTTTGCGCCGTGCCGCCAGGATGATCATGACGTCCTGATCAATGTGATGGAAGGCGTTGAAGATATTCCCGGTGTCGTGATGGCCGACGGATTGCCGTGGGACTGGGAGACGTTTCCCGAATATCTCGAGACCGTGGCGCGCGGCAAGCGTGACATTGATGTCGCTGCTTATCTCCCCCATTCGCCCTTGCGGGTTTATGCTATGGGCGAGCGCGGTGCGTCGCGGGAGCCGGCGACGGCGGACGATCTTGCCAAGATGCGCAAATTGTCGCGCGAAGCGATGGAAGCCGGGGCGCTGGGATTTGCGACATCGCGGCTGTCGATCCACAAGACCGCCGATGGCGGGAGCATCCCGACCTTTGAAGCGGATATTGCCGAACTGGAAGCGATTTGCGGTGGCATGGCGGATGCCGGGACCGGGACGTTTCAGATCGTGCTGGATGCTTTTGTCGGATGGGACAAGGAATATGAAGTCATCGAACGGGTGACTCGTTCCTCCGGGCGGCCCGCGACCTTTACGCTGGCGTCGGGAAATGACGGTCCGCCGCGCTGGCGCAAAGTGCTCGACATGATTGACAGGACCAATGCCGAAGGCGGCAAGGCGACCGCCCAGATCATGCCGCGACCGATTGGACTGATCGCCGGTCTCGAACTGACTGTCCACCCCTTTGTTTTATGCCCGAGCTGGGCGAAAATCGCGGATCTGTCGATCGCTGAACAGGTCGTGGCGATGCGTGATCCGGAATTGCGAGCGGCCTTGCTCGGCGAGGAATTTGAGCCGGGTCACCCGTTCAATGCGCTGGCGCGCGACTGGAACTGGCTGTTCCCGCTCGATGATCCACCGGATTATGCACCCGCCCGCGAGATGAGCATGGCCGGGCAAGCGGCCGCAAAAGGCTGCACGCCCCAGGAAATTGCCTTTGACCGGCTGCTCGAAACGGATGGCAAGGGCCTGTTCCTGGCAGCGCTCGGCAATTATGAAGATGCCAGTCTTGCCAGCGCCCACGAAATGCTCAGCCATCCGCATTGCATCCCGGGACTGGGCGATGGCGGGGCGCATTATGGTGCGATTTGCGATGCCAGCTACTCGACCTATTTGCTGAAGCAATTTGTCCAGGATCCGAAAGAATTTCGCTTCGGACTTTCACAAGCGGTGCACATGCTGTCGAAAAAAGCGGCGGATGCGGTCGGGCTGCAGGACCGGGGTGTGTTGAAACCCGGCGCCAAGGCCGATCTGAACGTGATCAATCTCGACGCGCTGGAATTGCATTTGCCGGAAGTGGTGCGCGATCTGCCGGCTGGCGGCCAGCGCCTGCATCAGCGCGCCACCGGCTATGATGCAACGATTGTGTCGGGGGAGATCATCCGCCGTTTCGATCAGTCGACCGGTGCGCGGCCGGGCCAGTTGGTGCGGGGAGCAGCCTGATTTGACCGACAAGGCGCCGATATGGCTGGAAGTCGCCCTGAACGGAGCAGCGGGCAAACAGCATCAACCCGGCATTCCGATCACCCCCGAACAGATTGTTGCAGAGGCGGTCGCTTGCGCGGAGGCCGGTGCGGCGATCATTCACCTTCATGCCTATGATGACCAGGGACGGCCGACCGAGGATGCCGACATCTATGCGCGCATCATTGCCGGGATCAAGGCGCGATGCGACGCGATTGTCTATCCGACCCTGGCGCTGGACGGCGATATCGAGACGCGATTGGCGCCATTGGCAGCGCTGGCGGAAAGCGGCTTGCTCGAATGGACGGTGGTTGATCCTGGCAGCGTCAACATCACCCATCGGTCCCGGGTGGCCCGGGGCAAAGGCGGTCTGGTTTACCGGAACCCTGACGATCATATCAAACAGGCGCTGGAATTTGCCGTGGCGCACGACTGCCGGCCGGCTTTTGCCATTTACGAGCCCGGTTTCGCGCGCTTGGGCGCGGCCTGGGCCGCCAATTATCCCGACATGAAAACCCCGATCTACCGGATGATGCTGTCGGACAATCTGCTTTTTGGTCTGGCGCCCAGCGAAGCGGCGGTGGAATTTTACGCCCGGCATTTTGCCGAGACTACCCCGGACGCGCCGTGGATGTTGTCGGGACTCGATGCCGATGTCGAAGGGATAATCGATTGCGCTCTGGCCAAGGGTGGACATCTCAGGGTCGGTCTCGAAGATGCGCCGTTGGGTTGCGATCAATCCAATCTCGTGCTGGTCGAAGCCGCGCTGGCAAAAATTGCCCGGTCCGGGCGCGACCTGGCAACGCCAGCGCAGATCCGGGCGGCTGGCTGAGGCGCACCAGTTGCCAATCCGGCTGAAGGATGCGAAAGCCTGCCCATTGCCGCGGCGCTGTTACGGGCGCATCAGCGGAACACCGAGCCATTTCAGCAGAGAAATTCTGACATGACAGAAGAAAAGACCGTCACCTATGCCAGCTACCTGACGCTGGACACGATATTATCCGCGCAAAACCCGCAATCCGATCTGGATGACGAGATGCTGTTTATCATCATCCATCAAACCAAGGAATTGTGGCTGAAACAGATCATCCAGGAATTGCACAGTGCCAAGCAACAAATTGCCCGGGATGCGCTGGTGCCTGCCTATAAGGGCCTTGCGCGGGTGAGCCGGATACAGGCAGTCATGACCCTGAGCTGGGATGTTCTTTCAACCATGACACCGAGCGACTATACCCGGTTCCGCCATGTTCTGGGGCCCAGTTCCGGCTTCCAGTCCGATCAGTTTCGAACGGTCGAATATCTGCTGGGCCTCAAGGACAAGGCCTTCCTAAAATATCAGGAGGATCGGCCGGAGGCCCAAGCGGCCATGCTGGCGGCTTTGAACGGGTCGAGTATCTGGGATGACGCGATTGCCGCCGCCGGGCGGGCAGGGCTTGCGATCCCGGATGATCTGCTCGCGCGCGACTACAGCCAGACCCACCAACCTTCACAGGCGGTCGAAGACGCGTTTCTGGCAGTCTATCGGGACCCGGAACGTTATTGGGAACTCTATCAGCTCGCCGAAAAGCTGGTTGATCTTGATGATGCGATGGCCACCTGGCGTCACAAGCATGTGCTAACGGTCGAGCGCATCATCGGGGGCAAGATGGGCACCGGCGGCACGGCCGGGGTTTCCTACCTGCAATCGACAGTCACGAAACGCGCCTTTCCCGAACTATGGTCGCTTCGAACACAATTGTGATCGCAGCGCGGAGCCCGGATGCAGTCTTTCCAGATTGGCCGAACCAGCGGCCCAATGGCATGCCGGAAGGCCGGTGGACTTAATTTAATCTCGCCAGGACCGTTTTTAGAAAACTGGATTTGGTGAAGATTGAATAGGCAAGTTTCATTTGGGGCAGATTAAGCATCATATTGCGTTATCCTGGCGCATTTTTGGGACGCCGCAGCGTTGGCGGGTGATCCCATGAAACATTCCAGGATCACCGCTGCATCCCAGCAGCCCGAATGCCTGACGTCTATTGATGTTCAGAATGGCGTTTCCGCCAGTTCGAAAACCAGCCGCGACCTCACCATCGAAGAGCTTCGCATTCTCGGTGTCGCGCTTGATCTGGCGGAGTCACCTGTCACCCTCTATGGCCGGAACAACACGGTCATTTACGCCAATGCATCAGCGCGGTCCTATTGGCCGGTCACCTTTGCCGCGATCGACAAGGGCATTTCGATGGAAGAGGCAACCCGGATGCAGATCCGGACCTTTGCGCCGGAAATTTCGGAAGCCGAGATGGACAGCAATATCGAGGAGATATTTGAAGGGTTCCACAGCAAGGAACCGACATTGATCCATGCCAGCCAGAATCGTCTGTGCCGAACCACCCATCACCCGATCGGAACCATTGCGATTGCCGGCATGGGTATTGATATCACGGAACTGCACAAGAAACGGAAGCAGCTCGGTGCTGCCCGGGCTTCGGCCGAATTCCGCGCTGCGCATGACTCGTTGACATCCTTGCCCAATCGTTCCCGCTTCCGCCGGATTCTCGAAGAGAAGATCGCGGACGAGCAATGCGAGTCGTTCTGGTTGTTGATGTGCGATATCGACAAGTTCAAACTGGTCAACGATGTCTATGGACATGATGTCGGCGACGCGGTGTTGGTCGAGTTTGCGAAGTTTATGACCGAAATGATGGGAGAGGATATCATTATCTCTCGCCTTGGCGGCGATGAATTTGCGATTCTGGTCTGCGGCAAGGATTGCGAGGAAATTCCGGCGGCGGACTTGCAGAAACTTGTTGACCAGAAACCGTTCATGATTGCGGTGGGCAATCAGAATCTCAAAATCGATTTCAGCGTTGGCGCTGCGCTCTATCCGGAAGATTCCGCCTCTTATACGGATTTGTTAAAATGCGCAGACCTGGCGCTGCTCCGGTCCAAGAACAACAGTCTCTCCCGGATCGATATTTATGATCATGCGCTTGGCGCCGAATATCTCAGTGACCTGAATTTGTTTTCGGAGATTGAAACAGCGCTCGCTGAAAATCAGATTATACCGTATTTTCAACCGATTATCGATGTTAACGGCGAAGGTGTCCAAAGCCTTGAGGCCTTGGCAAGATGGCAGCACCCCAAACGCGGTCTATTGACCCCGATTGATTTTCAGAAAACCTTTGACGATCGCGGTCTTAGTCTCGAACTCAGCAAATATATGCTACGATCCGTGACCGGCATGATGGTCGACTGGATGCGGGCGGGTGTTGCAATGTGCTCGGTGAACATCAATGTCGAAGCCAGTGATCTGCTCAATCCGTCCTTCATGACCGAACTGATGACCTGTTCGACCAAAGATGGCTTGTTGCCAGAGCAACTGGGCATCGAAATTACCGAAAACTCGATATTGAACGTCGATAATGAGGCGCTGTTGGACAGTCTTGAGGCGATCCGGAACCTTGGTATCAAGGTTTATCTGGATGATTTTGGAACCGGTTTTTCTTCGATCACGCACCTTGATCATTTGCCGATTACCGGATTGAAACTGGACAAGTCCTATGTCCAGAAAGTGTTTGAAAACAAGCGAAGCCAGAAAATTGTCGGCGCGATTCTCAACCTGGCCAAGGAGTTGAAACTCAACACTGTGGCTGAAGGCATTGAGAACGAACAGGCGCTGGAAGCGATGCGCCAATTGGGCTGCACCACTTTGCAGGGCTATTATTTCTCCTATCCGCTGTCTCCGGCTGCTGCGCTGCGCTTTCTGGAGCAACCGCAAATAGGGCCGGTCGCGGCCGCCGGCTAGGCGGGGTTTGATATATATATATCGCCCGGCGCTTCAATCCCGGCTTGCTATAATGTTAGAATCCTTTTCGGACGGTCAGTCCGAATGTCCGGGGCTGGCCAACGCGAAAGGCCGTGCGGGCCCGGCCGCCGCGTTCGCGGTCAAACGATAGCAAGGCGTTCTCGTCAAACAGATTTTTGACATAGATTGTAATGTCCAGTTGATTGTCAAACTTTACGCCGGCGCTCAAGTTAACCAGTTCATAGGCGGGCAGTTTCAAGTCGATAACCGTCGCCTCATTACCCGTCGCGCCGCCAAATGGCAGGCCGGAAACGAACGACCGCGGATTATCAACCTGATCGCTGGGCTGAGTGAACCGGCTGCCGACATGTTGTGCTGACGCGTTGATAAAGGCTTCGCCAGACCCGATCGGCCAGCTGTAAGTGGCGTCGCCGGCAATCTGAAATTTCGGAACTGACGGTAGGCGATTGCCTTCCGCGACGCCGCCGAGAATATTGCCGCTGCCGTCAACCACCGTCGAGTCAAACTCGGCTTCGAGTATCGAACCCGAAATCCCGATATCGAGGCCAGCCAATATTTCCGCGCTCAGCTCCCATTCCAGTCCCAATGTATGGGCTTCTGGGACATTGAAGGTGATCCGCGAGGAACAGGAACCGGCATCCAATGTGACCTGCAGGTCACTGATATCCGTATAGAAAGCAGCCGCATTAAAGGTGATGCCGCCGCGCTGGGCCTTGACGCCCAATTCGTAATTCCACAGCGATTCATCGCCATAGTCCTGAAAGGACCCGAAAATCGCGGCATCCTGCGGCGAGCAGAGCGGGATATTGAGCGGATCGTTGACACCGCCAAGCCGGAACCCTTGGGCTGCCTGCGCATTGATCGAGATGTCGTCGGCAATTTCATAAGCGATCAGCAACCGCGGGGTGAAACCGTTGGACGACGTCACATCGACCACACCGGAATCGCCATTGGCAAACAGCCCGCCGGTTGAAATAGTCCGAGTCTCTTCAAAGTCATAATAGCGCCCGCCAGCGGTTACGGTGAGCCGATCGGTCAGATCAAAACTGGCTTCGGCAAAGGCGGCAAATTGCTCGATGTCATAGCCCAGATCGGAGTTGAACGGAGAGTCTGGCCGGGAAGCCATTGGCCACCGCCGCCGCGGTTCCTGCACCCAATGTGGCATCGGTAAAGGCGTCATAGCCCGGTGTCGGAAGGCGTTGCTGATATTGCCGTTCGACCGAGGAATAGAAGCCCCCAACAACCCATTGGAATCGGCTGTCATTATTCGATGCAAACCGAATTTCCTGCGAATATTGGGTGAGATCCGTGGTGTCGCGCAAATTGGACGGGAGCAGAACCGCTTCATCGGGAAAGCCCAAATCGATTGACACTGATCCGCTGAGCGCGCTGGCGTCGCGGCTGACCAGGATATCGCGATCCGTATAGCTGGTGACAGCGGTAAAGTTGACGGGTCCGAGATCGGCATTGATCGTCAGGTCGGTGATCAGCGTCTGGTCTTCAAACGCCTCGTTGAGCAACAGATATTGTTCCCGTTCGCCGAGCTGGATCGGCGGCCTTGTCGTGGTGAACGGATTGGCAAAAACGTTGAAGACTTCCTGGCGATTAAAGCCATCCGCCTTGATCTCCTGATAGACCAGACGCGGGGTCAGGGTCAGGCCTTCCACCGGCTCCAAAGCCAAGGACAGACGCCCGCCATAGCGTTCGCCCGAATTAATGTCCTCCTGGACCGTACCGCCTTCGCCCAGGGCATCGATAAAGCCTCCAAATTGGGTATAATAGCCGACCGCCCGAATAGCGGCCTTGTCCTCGATCAGCGGCACATTGACCGCGCCCTTCACGCTATAGCCGAGGTCATCGCCGTCGACCAATTGCAGATCGCCTTCCACGACCCCCTCAAGTTCATTGAGATTCGGCTGATTGGTGATGTAGCGAATTGTCCCGCCGATCGAACCCGACCCGAACAATGTCCCTTGCGGGCCGCGCAATGTCTCGACCCGATTGAGATCAAACAGATCAAGATCGGGCGTGAACAGCGACAAGGATATGACCGACTCGTCGAGATAAACCCCCACCTGTTCCTTCACTCCTGGCTGATCCCGGACAATCTGGCCGGCCGACACGCCGCGAATGGCAACCTGGCTTTGACCCGGACCCAGATTCTGGATGCTTAGACCAGCAACGTTGCGCGAGACATCCTCCAGGGTGACCGCGCCACTTTTTTGAATATCTTCCTGCGTCTGCGCGTTGATCGAAAACGGAATATCCTGAAGATTGGCATCGCGCTTGGTCGCGGTGACGATGATGACATTGCTGTCATCCTCCTCGGCCGCCTCCTGGGCACGGGCGGAAGGCGTTGCCAAGGCAGCGGCCAGAACTGTGAGGCTGGAATAATATAAGGGTTTCACAAAGCTTCTCCCACGGAAAATCCGTCTAATCGAAGTGTGCCCCACTATGTTTTTCTTGTTTTGCGCGTTCCATGATAGCAAATCGATCTGACGCACCAATAGTTATTTATCTTGTTGATATTTATAAGTAATGTTGGCCAACTGGCGATCTGTTGTGACGGATTTACAACAAGTTTCGAGTGGCAATAACCATTATTCCCTTAGAATTGCGTAGGTTGCATCGATCAGCGATTGACCGCGGTCGTTGAGCAACAGGCCCGCGCCCATTTTGTTCATCGTATAGCTAAACGCCAGTCCGTATTCCGGATCGGCGAAACCGATCGATCCGCCGGCGCCGACATGGCCAAAAGCGCGCTCGCCGATCACGGCGGACATCTGATCACCGCAAGGATAGGCGCGATTGTCCATCGCCTTCATGAAGCCCGAAGCAAAGCGGGTCGGAGCCAGCAGCGTCGCATCAATCTGGGTGGCGGTCGATACCTTGCCCATTTCCGTTAGCCGTTCGGGGGAGACGATTTGCCGCGAACCCTTGCTGCCATCCTTGGCCAGGGGTTCATACATCGCCACCTGGCCGCGGGCATTGGCAATGCCGCCCGCGCCGCCGATTTCCGCCTTATGGGCGGCCGCATCATTGGGGCTCCAGCCGCCATTATTCAGGAAGGACAAGGCCTGAATGGACTGCGGATCGGTCAGCAGGGCCTTGGTAAACGGACTTAGTGCCATCGTCGGTTCGGGAATGAACGGGATGATCGGCGCAATCGGCTGATCAAAGTCGTCCGGGATCCCGATCCAGAAATCTGCACCGAGCGGATCGGCGACTTCGTCCTGGAAAAAAGTGCCGAGCGATTTGCCGGAGACGCGGCGCACCAGTTCGCCCACTGTCCACCCGAAATTGACCATATGATAGCCATTGCGGGTGCCCGGTTCCCAGAAGGCCTGTTCCTCTTCCATCCGGCTGATCATATAATCCCAGTCGAGAAAGCCACCCGGCCGGACCGGCTCGCGCAAGGCGGGCACAGCGCTTTCATGATTGAGCATCATCTGGACGGTCGTATTTTCTTTACCATTTTGCGCAAATTCAGGCCAGTAATCGGACACGGGTGCATGCAGTTTCAGCAATCCCCGATCGATCAGGATATGGGCGCATAGCGCCGTGGCGGCCTTGGTGCAGGAAAACACAATCGAAACCGTATCCTGTTCCCAGGGCATATCGGTCGCGGGATCGGCCATACCGCCCCACAGATCGACCACGGTTTCGCCGTGAACGCTAACGCAGACCGAAGCACCGACTTCGCCCCGCTCAGCAAAATTGCGCCGGAATTCCTGTTCGACTTTTGCGAATTTTGGGTCGACTGCGCCGCCGATACGTTCTGTCATGATGTCCCCTTTGTACCTTGGGCACATTGGACGGCGGCAGATGCAAGCGCAATCAGATTATCTTTGTGATTGCTGGTGTTTGCCCCAGATCAGACCGCGATCATCCGGCAAAGGGCTCATCGCCCAGAGCGAGATGGAGGTTGATGCGGTTTTCAATCTGCGCGCGCCGGGTCTCGATCGCCCGCGTTTCCGATGCAATGGCCGTCGTCTGGGCATTGATCAGATCAAAGATCGTCGAGCGGCCATTGATATACCGGCTGCGAGTCAGGCCGACGGCGGCCCGGGCCTCTTCCGCGGCGGTCGCTGTCGCAGCGACTTGGCGGGCGAGCGTGACTTCGGCATCGACGCGGTCTTCAACTTCCTGAAAGGCCACCAAAGTGGCCTGGGCATAGTCAAACAGGGCGGTTCGGGCCTGTTCCCCTTGCCGGTCGGCTTCCGCCAGCAAGGCGCCGCCGCGAAACAGCGGCTGCAACAGGCCGCCGGTAATCGCTTCGATATAGGTGCCCGGATCAAACAGATCGCCAAAACTGCCGGAACGCGAAGTGGCATCAAAGCGCACGGTCAATCGCGGCAACAGCGCATGGCGCGCTTCGGTTGCCCGCAGACCAGCGGCATCGACGCGCGCTTCAGCGGCGATCAGGTCGGGGCGGCCGGACAGCATAGCAACCGGCGCGGTCAGGCTCGGCAAGGGTTGCAGGGCCACCAGATCGTCTGCACCCGATACAGCGCCGCTCGGGTACCGCCCAATGAGCACTTCAAGCGCGCGAGCGGCATTACGAGACGAGCGTATCGCGCTTTCGAGCCGGTCCTCGCTGTTGGACACCGCGACTTGTGCGAGCCGGACATCCAGGCGGGAGGCCAGACCAGCCCGGAAGCGCGCATCGGTGATCCGCAAGGTATCCTTGCGTCGTTCCAGATCACTGGTTGCCAGGTCGAGCGATATTTGCGCGGCGCTGCGGTCATACCAGGCCTGGGCCACCGCGGCCGCCAGCGCCTGGCGGGCGGCGGCGAAATCGGCAGCGGCCGCGCGGGCCTCGGCATTGCCCGCCCGGGCCAGCGACAGATTGCGGCCCCAAATGTCCACTTCCCAGCTCGCCTCGAGGGCGCCATCATAAACCGTTGTGGAATTTTCCGAATCTGTCGCAGAACCGGAAATATCGACGCGTGGAAACAAGTCGGCGCGGGACACCCGCATCGCCGCTCTCGCGGCGCGCAATTGTGCAAGAACAGCCTGCAGGTTGCGGTTATTGGCAAAGGCTTCCTGTATGGCCTGATCCAGATTCTGATCCCCGAAATGGGCAACCCAGCCATCGGCTTGCGCATCGCTGAGCGAGCTGGCTGTATCTGTCGTTGTCAGGCTGGGGCGAGCGGCCCAGTTATCAGGGGCAAGCGGGATAGTGTTGCGGTCCAGCTCGGGACCACCGGCGATGGTGCAGGCCGACAGAAGCGTCAGACAGAGCGCCGAAATCAGCGATGATTTCATGACTTTCATCCTGCCTTTTTCTCGGCGTCTGCTTTGGAATCGCCTTTCCAGGTGACGGCCTGGCCATCGCGCAACCGTTCACCGCCGCGGACCACGATCATGTCGCCCGCCGCGACCTGACCGGATATCGCCACGCGATCACCGGCGGGCTCGCCGACCTGGACATCAATGCGTTTGGCGGTTTTGTCTTTCGGATTGACGACATAGACGAATATCCCGCTGTCCCGCAGGACCAGCGCATCACGGGGGGCGGTCAGGACGTTTCGTTCCACTCCAGTCGGCACGGTGATCGATATGGCGCTGCCCATTTTGAGATTATGCGCGCCCATTGGAGCCCGCACTTCCAGCGTGCGGCTCACTTCATCACCGGCCTCGATCACGGTCCGCACGCGCGAGGTTCGCTGTTCGCCATCGGCGACTATGGTCACTTCCTGGCCAGTCGACAAAGACCCGGCAACCGCAATCGGAACCCGGACCCGCGCCTCCGAGCCTTCGCGGCCGATGACCCGGGCAATTTCCCGTCCGGGCGTGGCATATTCACCGACTTCGATCCGGCGCTCGACCAGCTGGCCGGCAAAGGGCGCCCGGATCCGGGTGCGGGCGAGATCAAACTGTGCGGTTTCGAGCGCCACTTGCGCGGCGGCGAGGCGCGCGCGCGTCTGGTCCCGGGCTGAATTGGCTTCGTCCAGCGATGCTTCGGATTCGGCTTCCTCCTGGAGCAGCTGCTCCAACCGGCCGACCAGACGGTTCTGATAGGTGAGATCGGATTGCAGCCGCGCCACTTCCGCGCGGGCCTGATCGCGCGCCAGTCGGGCGGTGCGATCGTCGATGACGGCAATCACCGTCCCGCGATTGACTCGCGCGCCGATATCCAGCGTGGTTTGGATGCGACCGGCAACCTCTGCCGCCACGACGGAATCGCGATTGGCTACAATGTCGCCGGGTGCGGTGAAATTGGGCGTGATCGCCGACCGTTCCACTTTGGCCAGCGTGACAATGGCCGGCGGCGGGCCGCCCTGACCGGGTCCGCCTTGCTGCCCTTCCGCAGCATTGGATCCGAACACAAGGAAATAGATTGCAATGGCGAGCAATAGCGCGCCGCCGCCAATCACCCAGCGGGCATTGTTTCGGATCATTTCGGGAAGAACAATATTCATTCAGCAGGCTCCGGTAAGGCACCACCATCAAAATCGGGCTTTGGCCGGGATGGCTGCGGTTTTGGGGATGAAGGTTCACCATCATCCGGTGTTGTCAGTTGTGGTTTTTTCGCAGAGCCGAGCTGGATCAGCGCGGGCAACAGGACGAGCGTGAAGATGGTTGAAACCAGCACGCCGCCGACAATGATCACCGCGAGACCGCGATAAATCGCGCTGCCCGGGCCTGGGACAAGCGCGAGCGGCAGCATGCCCATCACCGAGGTCCCGGTGGTCATCAGGATCGGACGCAAGCGCAAACGCAATGCGGTCCGCGCCGCTTCGGTTCTGCTCATGCCCCCCGCTTCGCTTTCGCGCGCCTGGGCCATCAACAGGATCGCGTTGTTGACGACAATCCCAAGCAGAATAACGAAACCGATCATGCCCAACAGATCGAGCGGCGTCGGCTTGAACAGATTGAGTATCTGGATCGCGATCACACCGCCCACCGTTGCAAGGGGCAGGGCGATGATCACCAGCGCGGCATCTCTGGCGGAGCGGAACACCGAAGCCATGATGACGAACAACAAGGCCGCGGCGAGAATGAAATTGGTGCTGAGCGATTTGATCGCCTTGATCAGCGCATCGGCATCGCCGCCGTAACGCAATGTGCCTCCGGTCTGCAGCGCATCGCGGATCGCCGGTTCGGCTTCGGCCTGAATGGTCTCCAGCGCTTCGCCCAGGGCCACACCCGGTGGTGCGCTGATATTCAGGGTCACCGTCTTGCGGCCGTCGACATGAGCAATCTGGGTCGGTCCGACACCGCGCAGCAGCGTGGCCACTTCACCCAGCGGAACGGTTCCGGCATTGGGCGTGACCAGCGGGGCGCTTTCAATCGCTTCCGGATCGGCCGCTTCCGATCCGCGCAGGATGACCCGCATGCGTTCGCCGTCCGAGACATATTCCCCGAGATAAAGACCGTCGCCAAACGCCCGGACCGCCCGGCCGACCTGGTCGCGGGTCATGCCGAGTTCGGCGATGCGCCGGTCATTGGGCGTCAGGCGAAGTTCCGGGACAACCACATTGGGATCGGGATTGGGGCGCACCATGCCGCCGGGCAGGGCGGCCTGAATGCTGTCAGTGGCCACCAGTGCGGCTTCGCGCAATGCCTCGTCATCCTCGGATTGCAGATAAAGCTCGATCGAGCCGTTGCCGCCAAAATTGCCGAACAGGCTGCCTTGTTGAGCAAAGGCCTGCACGTCGGGGAAGCCCGCCAATATTTCGCTGTTCACAATGCCGGTCATCTCGTCGATGCGCGACTGGTCCTTGATCCGGATCCCGGTATTAATGCCCCAGGGATTGACGAACAGATAATAGTTGAGCAGCTCCGGTTGTTTCTCGCCCTTGAGATAGGGATCGAGCCGTTCGACCACTTCTTCGGCAATCTCGCTGCGCGCAGATTCCAGCGTCGCGCCCGATGGCAAGCCAACCCAGGCATCGACCGCATCGCGTTTCACATCCGGGAGATAATCCGTCTGGGGCCAGAGGAAATAGGAGATGACGAGCGGCGCGATGATCAGCGACGGGATCCAGATCTTGCGCTTCTTGTCGCTGTCGATCAGCCGGAATATGCGATCGGCATAGCCATCCCACCGGCTTTCGCTGTCTTCCATGTCGAGCTGCCCGTAATGCCGAGCGGCGGCGGGCAGCACGGTGACCGCGACGATCAGACTGGCGACAACCGAAATCGCGATGGTCAGGGCGAGATCAGCGAATAGCTGGCCTTCGACATCCTCGATGAACATGATCGGGATGAAGATGGCGACGGTGGTGGCGGTAGACGCAAACAGCGCTGGCCAGACCTGCGTGACCGCTTCGATGGCCGCTTCGCCCGGTGTCCGGCCATGATTGCGCAACCGGACGAAGTTTTCCATCACCACAATCGCTGCGTCGAGCACCATGCCGGTGGCAAAGGCGAGGCCGGCGAGGGAGATCACATTGATCGTGCGCCCGGTCATGCCGATCACCGCCAGTGTCGCCAGCAAACAGACCGGCACGGTTGCCGCGATGATCAGGGTGGCCCGCCACCGGCGTACGAACAGCCACACCAAACCGATTGCCAATAAGGTGCCGAGCAGCAGATTGCCGCTGAGGAAAGACAAGGCGCGCTTGATGAAGACCGAGGGATCGAAACTCTTTTCGATCCGCGCGCCAACGCTTTTCAATTCATTCTCGTTAAAGCTTTCGACCTCCGCCAGCACGCCATTAATCGCATCCAGCGTATTGCTTCCGGGTTGACGGATGACCTGCATGCCGATTGCCGGATTGCCGTTCTGATAAGTCACCCCGAAAGCCTTGTCCGGGCCGACATTGATATCGGCGACATCGCGCATGCGAATAACCGTTGAGCCGCGCTGCGCGACCGTCAGATCACCAATTTGGTCAGCGGAAAAATTGCCTTCGAAGCGCAGCGCATAGCCGCGGCGACCGACATCGACAGTGCCGCCACCAATGTCCTGAAAGCGGCCGACAGCCGCAGCAAGTTCTTCGATCGTGAGATTGAGCTGGGCGATCCGCAAGGGGTCAAACTGGATGCGCAGGATCCGTTCGCCCGTCGGCGCCTGAATGTCGACGCCCTGGACGCCTTCAACCGATTCGATCTTGGGCGTGATCGTATCGCGCGCAAACCGGGCCAGCGCCTCGCTGTCCATATTGCTGTCGGGCAGCGCCTGCAGAAACAGGTAGATCAGCGATTCCCCCTGCTGCCCATTGGCGCCGCCGACCGAGGGCCGGTCGGCATCCAGCGGCCAGTTGCGCACCCGCTGGACCCGACTGGAGACCTCGGCAAAAGCCTTGTCCATATTCGTGCCCAGCGCAAATTCCAGATTCAGCCAGACGCCGCCATTATTGGACCAGGACTGGACGTTGGTCAGCCCGGGCAAGCCGCGCAGTTCTTCCTCGATCGGAATGGTGATTTCGGATTCGATTTCCTTGGGACTGGCTGCCCGCCAGCCGGCCTGCACGGTCAGGCTCGGGCGTTCGATATCCGGGAACAGCTGGATCGGCGTCCCGAACGCAGAGACCACGCCGATAAGCGCAATCAGCGCCAGCGCCGCAGCTATGGCGGCGGGATATTTCAAGGCGATATTGGTGAGGCTCATTTGGTATCACCAACCAAGCAGCGTGAATCAGACTTTAGCTTGCGCATATGGACACCCTCCCGTCCCCAACTTCCCAAAAGTTGTGTCGAGCCTTTCCGCTATCGTATCAAAAGTAACTTTCTGAGCCGATTTCGACCAAGATGGGGATGCGTTCGATTAACAGCATTGCCCGGGAAGGATGGATGAGATTGCGGATTGGCCGCTGTGACACTCGTCCGATTGCCACAGTTTTACTGTAAAAAGAGCGGTTTTCCGAGCGATTTTTATCGCTGACCCGATATGTCGGCATGGGTGGCAGGTTTTGGCCAAGCGGGATCAGACCACGCCGTGGCTCTCTCGCCGGGGATCGCCTTGTTCTGATCGGCAGACCTGACGAGCGGTTCCGGGCGCGGCAACTGAGCGTCAGAATTTATATTTGGCCGAGACCTGCACCTTTTGAAGATTGCCCGACGCGCCATTTTCAAGCGCCCGTTCGGCATACATATATTCGATCCCGAGATCCAACGGCGCGACCGGGGAATAGATGACATTGCCGAGCAGGTTCCAGCTTTCGTCGGTGACCGCTCCGGTGGTCAACAGGACCGGATTGTCGGCTTTGAAATAGGATCCCGACACCGTCGAGCGCAACTTGTCAGTCCAGAAATGGCGGTAGGCGGCAAAGCCCGAATAGGTTGCGATTGGCGTGATCGATCCATCCGCGCGCAATGCGGCATCATTGACGATGTTGAGCCCGATATACCGGCCGAGACCTTCCCCGGCGGTCGCCATGAAGCGCAAGTCATCCTTGACGCCCAGTTTGACCTTGCCGGAAACACTGAGACCATAGCCGATCGCACTGTCCGAAATGAGCCCGAAGTCATCCGGCTTGACGCGCAGGAAGCGCCCGATGCCGGCCACGGTCAGATGGCCGAAATCGCCCTTGTGATTATAGCGCAACACGACATCCGGCAATCCGTCGTCACCGGTCAGCACCCGGCCGCCAGCGGCATTGGTCACTGTGGTTTCAGGCTGCTCGACCGCAAGCTGCAATCCGCCGGCGGAATAGCGGATCATCGGCTGCCGGTTAAACACCGTGCCGGGTGTCGGGCCGATAAAGTCCAGCGCCTCCGGCAGCGCGCCAACATCCTGGAAAGTGGACCAAGCCTGGCCGAACAACCAATTGTCATAGGTGATGAACGCCTGCCGGAGCCGGGGGACATAGCTGTTGGATATGCGTTCGTCACCGCCGCCGGTGACCATGAAATCCAGTTCAATATGGGAAGCCAGCTTGTGGCCTTCGCCGACATCGGTCTCGGTCTTCAGGACAAAGCGGCTTTGGCGGGCGCTGAAATCCGTATCAAAGCCCGAGCTGGTGCCGCCGACCGGTATCGCACCGGGGATCAGGAAATCCCGCACGATGCTGCCGGTGCCCACTTGCCCGCCGCTGGTGCGCTGGCTGATCGCATCAATCTTGACATAGCCGCCATAGGTCACCCGGGTGTTGCCGACATGAAACCCTTTTTTGGGATCCGGCCGCGCCGCGACCTTGTCTTCGACCTGGCTGGTCCGCTCGGCGAGCGCCCGTGTTTCCTGCACGGCTTCCTGAGTCTGACGCGCAATGGCGCGATCGTTCTGCGAAACGGTTTGTTCGTTCTTGTCCATCCGCTCGATCAGCGTGCCGACCAGCGCTTCGAGGCGGTCGAGCCGATCATCGATCGCATCTTGCTGGGTTTCGGACGCGTCCTTGTCCTGGGCCATGGCAGGCGTCGCAATCACAGCGGTCAGCGCGGTGGTCGACAATAGAGTGGCTGACAATAGAAAGGTGCGGATGCGGCGCGATGGCTGCTGGTCTGCTTTTAGCGTGTTGCCCATGGGATTTCCTCTCGAACGAACGGGATGGAAACCATGTCAGCCGCAGCCTGCCGGATAAATTAGCCAATGGTCTATACGACCAATGTCGCATACAAATGGCCGCTATGCTAAGATTATAACGCGCTGACAAACGGGGGCCCGTTGGAGACGTTTATGATGCAGGATGCGGACAGAAAACCGCCCGCAGCGCTCGTTTTTTGCGTCCCCGGCATGATAGCGGCTGTTGCGCATATCCCGGACAACCTGCTTACAACGGGCCGGACCGCGACCGGAGCGGAAGGATGACCGGCTAACATGGTCACAACCCGCATCATTATCGCCGATGATCATCCGCTGTTTCGCGCCGCCTTGTGTCAGGCGGTGCTCAAGCTCTGGCCCGCTGCGGAGATTGCGGAGGCGGAAACCGTGGCCGAGGCGCATGGCGCGCTTTCGGCTGGTCCTGCCGAGCTGCTCATTCTCGATTTGCATATGGCAGATAGTGACGGCCTGTCAGGCTTGCTCGACTTTCGCCACGAGTTTCCAGCGGTTCCGGTGGTGGTTGTGTCGGCCAGTGAAGATGGCCATGTGGTGCGCGCGTGCCAGAGCCTCGGCGCGTCCGGCTTCATTCCGAAATCCGCCAATCTTGATGTGATGCGCGAAGCGCTGGTCGCAGTGCGGGATGGCGAGATCTGGTTTGACGACAGCGCCATGGCGGAACCGCATCCCGACAATGCCATTTATGACAAATTGGCCAGCCTGACGCCGGCCCAGCGCCGCATCCTCAAACTTGTCAGCCAGGGGCTGCTGAACAAGCAGATTGCCTATCAAATGGACATCGCGGAGGCGACGGTGAAGGCCCATGTGACCGCCGTCTTCCGGAAACTGGGCGTCGCCAATCGCACCCAGGCCGTGCTGGTCGCCGAAAAACTGAAGATCGAGCAGACGCCGACGACATTGGGATGACCGGTCAGCTGTTCTTGAGCAGTTGATTGATCAGCGCGCGCAAGGCCGCTGGCGCAACCGGTTTCAGCAACCGCTCAGCCCCAAGTGCCTCGGCAGCCTTGCGCGTGTGCTCGGAATTTTCCGCGGTGATCAAGATGGCCGGGACGCAAACCGCCCACTGGTCGCTCAGATCGGCATAAAGTTGATCGCCGGTCCGGCCCTTGTCGAGTTGATAGTCCAAAATCACAATATCGGGCGGATCGGTGGCATAGCTGCGCAGCGGTTCGCGCCCCGACGCCTTGGACACCACGCAGCCCCAGCGTTCCAGCAACGCCGCCAACGCATCGAGCGCCTGCTGGTCGTTGTCGATACACAACAGTTTCTTTCCCTTTAGCGCGCTGGTGATCGGCAGCGTATCGTTTGCCGATTGCAGGCATTGCGTGAGGGGCAGCGGCACAGCTGGCTTCACAATGACGGAAAACAGACTGCCCTGGTCAAGCTCCGATTCAACCGTAATTTCGGTGCCCAGCAATTCGGCGATCCGTTTCGAGAAGGACAGACCAAGCCCAACGCCATTTTGTTTGGCGCCGCAATGGACCTGGTGGAATTCTTCGAAAATCAGCTGTTGGTCCGACCGGGCGATGCCAATGCCGGTATCCTGCACGCCGATTGCAATCCCGGCGTCGATCGCCGCGACCGTCATGCGCACATGGCCCCGGGGCGTGTAGCGAATGGCATTGGATATCAGGTTTTGCAGGACAGACAGCAGCAGATTGCGGTCGGTCTCAACCCATATCTCGGTCTCCGGAAAATCCAGTCGCAGGCCTTTCTGCTCGGCCTGGCGGTTGAATTCCGACCACAGGTCCTGGATCAGCGGGGCCAATGGAAATCGGGAAATATTCGGTTTGACGCCCCCGCCGTCCAGTTTCGAGATATCCAGCAAGGTCCGGAGCAGGCGGTCGGCCATTTCGATTGACCGGTCAATATCCTTGGTCAGGCGTTTGGCATTGGGCAACGCGTCGCCGATTTCCTCATCAAGCGCCGAAGTAAACAGCCGGGCCGCGTTGAGCGGTTGCACGAGATCATGACTGGCGGCCGCCAGAAAACGGGTTTTCGACTGGGTTGCCTTTTCCAGCGCCGCATTCACACTGGTGAGCTGTTCTGTTCGTTGCACCACTTTCGCTTCCAGCGCCTGTTCGGTCCGGCGATCTTCGGTGATGTCGGTATAGCTCGTCACATAGCCGCCGGTTGGGGTGGGATTGCCGAGAATTCTCAGAATCTTGCCATTGACCTGTTCCCGCTCGAGGCCATGTTTTCGTCCGGCGCGCATATGATCAAGACGCCTTTCGACAGCCGCCTGGCTGCGGGCCGGGTCGAGACCGTTGCGCACCATATTATACCCGATCAGATCCGCAATCGGTCGTCCGATCGTGACCAGTTCGGGAGGCAGATCGAACATTTCGACATAGCGCCGGTTCCAGGCCACCAGCTTCATGTCACTGTCCACCACCGCGACTCCCTGGTCGATATTCTCGATCGCGGTTTGCAGCAACTCACCGCTAAATTGCAGGCGTTGCGAAGTTTCATCAAACATCGCAACGACATGTTCGAGCGGAACCGGATCGCCTTCCATCGTCGATATGATCAGCGCGCGCGCCGAGGCTGCTCCGAGCACACCGGACAATTGCCGTTCGGTCATTTCGATGAGCGCGGAGTCGGCGGGATCAAAGTCAAAAAACGAACGACCGGTTTCGGTTTTTAACCGTTGCATCGCGACATGGCTGCGTTCTTCCCCGACAAACTGGCGCAGCAGCAAGCGAAAATCTGCGACGCGCATCGAGGCATTGCCCAGTTCGGGTGCGGCACTGCCATATTCCATAGTCACGAAGGCCGCCGCCTGGGCCTTGTCGATAATGGTCGGGTTGGCGTTGAGAGAGAACAGGAAATAGGCGAGAATATTTCCGCCCAGACTGATTATGGTGCCGGATACAAGCGTGTCGCTGGCAATCGTAAAGAGCGGATCGGTTTCCAGATAGGCCGGGATGATCAACAGCAGCAGCCAGGCAAAAAACCCGACGCACAGTCCGGCGATCATCCCGGACCGATTGCCCTGTTTCCAGAACAGACCGCCGATCAGGCCGGGAGCGAATTGCGAGACCGCTGCGAAGGAGATCGTGCCGAGACCGGCCAGGGTCGAGGCGCTGTCGATGGTCCGGTAATAGAGAAAGGCGAGGATCAGCAGGCCGATAATGGTCATCCGCCGGATCAGCAGCAGCGATGGTCCGAGAATGATCGGCGTCGCCCCCCGCTCGAATTGTTGGCGATAGAATAACGGCACGATAAGATCATTGGTGATCATGCCCGACAAGGCGATGGTCGTTACGATGACCATTCCGGTTGCGGCAGAAAAACCGCCAATAAAGGCCAGGATTGCGAGCCAGTCCGATCCCGCGGACAGGGGCAGGGCGAGCATGATCATGTCGGGATTGACCGAACCATTAGGCAGCGCGCTGACTCCGGCCAGGGTAATCGGAACCACTGCCAGTGATGTGAGGACCAGATAGGCTGGAAACAGATAGCGCATGGGCGCATTGGCTTTCGGACTGACCGCCTCGACAATGGTCATGTGAAATTGACGCGGCAAACACAAAGCGGCGCAGGCCGACAGGATGGTCAGCACCAGAAACCGCAAATCAAATTGCGCCATGGTAAAGATATCCGAAATCGGGACGATCGGGATTTCGGGCCGCGCGGCGGGATCCGACAGCAGGATGATGGCGAATAGCGCAACCGCGAGCAAGGCGATCAGTTTGACAAAAGCTTCCATTGCGATCGACAGAACCAGACCGCGATTATGCTGGGACAGATCAATTTGCCGGGTCCCGAACAGCAGCGCGAAAAGCGCCATGAACAGTGTGACGCCCAGAACCACATCATCGGTTGTTACCGATGCCCGGATATTGGGGGCCATCGCGAACAGGGTCTGACCGACGGATTTCAATTGCAGGGCGACATAGGGCAGCAGGCCGACTGTAGCGATGACCGTCACCAGGGCAGCGACCACACCGCTTTTCCCGTAGCGCGTGGATAGAAAGTCGGCAATTGACGTGGAATGATGGGCTTTGCCCAGCCGCAACGTGCGTGCGACGATCGTATAGCCGACCGTGAACAGCAATATCGGGCCGAGATAGATGGGCAGGAAATGCCAGCCATCGGAAACCGCCGTTCCGACTGCGCCGTAAAAGGTCCAGCTGGTGCAATAGACCGCCAGCGACAGCCCGTAGATCCAGGACATCGCTTTGGGTGTTGTGCGGACTCGCCCTTTGTCGCCGTTGATCGCCAGCAGAAACAAACCGATGGAATAGAGCACCGCCACAGCCAGCGTGATACCCAATATCATGGTGCAACCTCTCCCGTTCACAATAGCCAAAAAAAGGGCGGCGCCAAGCACCGCCCTCCCACTTTCGGGGAAGTGTCCTAGTGCTCGGTGGCTTTACCCGCACCGCGCGGAACACGAATAGAATCCACCAGTCCGCGCACTTCCACCGGCGGCGCATCGGTCACTCGCGACACCGCGATGGCCACCGCAAAGTTCAACAGCATGCCGATGACGCCGATCCCTTCGGGCGAAATGCCGAACAGCCAGTTGGCGGCGACATTGCTTTCCGGTGCAACCAGTTTGAAATAGGCAATATAGCTGAACGTGAAAAGCAACCCCGTCACCATCCCGGCAATCGCCCCTTCCTTGTTCATGGCTTTCGAAAAAATGCCCATGAAAATGGCCGGGAACAGGGACGCCGCCGCCAGCCCAAAGGCAAAGGCGACAACCTGTGCCACCCAGCCGGGCGGATAAATGCCAAGATAACCGGCGACCACGATCGCTGCGGTGGCCGCGATCCTTGCCGCCATCAACTCGCCTTTCTCGGTAATTTGCGGCCGGAAGGTGTTCTTGAGCAGATCGTGGCTGATCGATGCCGAGATGACCAGCAACAGACCGGCCGCCGTGGACAGGGCCGCAGCGAGACCGCCGGCCGCGACCAGGGCGATGACCCAGCCTGGCAAATTGGCGATCTCCGGATTGGCGAGAACCATGATGTCGCGATCGACATAGATTTCATTCGCGCTGTCCGGATTGGGGGTGTTGGCCAGCAACCGCTCGCCACTCGCACCGGTTTCGCCGGTAAATTCGGGTTTGCCGGCAAAGGCGTCACCCGCGCGATAGTCCATCTTGCCGTCGCCATTCTTGTCGG
The DNA here is from genome assembly GCF_055693205.1 of Parasphingorhabdus sp. W113. NCBI lineage: Bacteria > Pseudomonadati > Pseudomonadota > Alphaproteobacteria > Sphingomonadales > Sphingorhabdaceae > Parasphingorhabdus > Parasphingorhabdus sp. W113. The sequence goes on from NZ_CM146328.1 coordinate 937,482, forward strand.
TCCAGGCGATCAGGTCATTGCTTTCCCAATTTTTGAACCATTCCGGCGTTTCGGAATAGGAGGTATCATTGACCGTCTCGATGAAATTGATCCGGGCAAAGGCACCAACCGCGGGTGCCGTGGTGTAGAGCAGGGCGATGAAGATCAGGGCCCAGCCTGCCGATTTGCGCGCATCTGACGCCTTGGGAACTGTGAAGAACCGGACGATGACATGCGGCAGGCCAGCGGTGCCGATCATCAGCGCCGCGGTGATGCAGAAAACGTCGATCATCGACTTCGAACCATCGGTATAGGGCCCGAATCCGAGATCCTGCAGCACCAGATCGAGTTTCTGGAGCACATATAGGCCGGACCCGTCATTGACGGTGGATCCCAGTCCCAGTTGCGGGATCGGGTTGCCGGTGACCAGAAAGCTGATGAAAAAGGCCGGGACCATATAGGCAAAGATCAGCACGCAATATTGCGCGACCTGCGTATAGGTAATGCCTTTCATGCCGCCAAGCACGGCATAGACGAAGACGATCGCCATGCCGATTATGACACCGAGATCGATCGGCACATCGAGAAAACGGGAAAAGACAATCCCGACGCCGCGCATCTGTCCGGCAATATAGGTGAAGCTGATAAAAATCAGACAGATCACTGCGACGACCCGCGCGGTTTTGGAATAATAGCGGGTGCCGATAAAATCGGGAACGGTAAATTGTCCGAATTTCCGCAAATAGGGCGCCAGCAACAAAGCCAGCATCACATAGCCGCCGGTCCAACCCATCAGATAGACCGATCCGTCATAGCCGGAAAAGGCGATAATGCCGGCCATCGAAATGAAACTGGCGGCCGACATCCAGTCCGCTGCGGTCGCCATGCCGTTGACCACAGGATTGACACCGCCGCCAGCGACGTAGAATTCCTTTGTGGAGCCGGCGCGCGACCAGATCGCGATTCCGATATAGAGCGCGAAGGACAAGCCGACGAAAACGTAAATCAGTGTTTGGGTATCCATGTCAGCCTCCCTCAGTCGTCGAGATCATGTTCGCGTTCGATCGTCTTCATTCGCATCGTGTAATAGAAAATCAGCACGACGAAGATGTAGATCGAACCCTGCTGGGCAAACCAGAAGCCGAGCGGATAGCCGCCCACCGAAAACTGATCGAGAAAGTCCCGGAACAAGATGCCGGCGCCGAAGGAAACGAAAAACCAGATCGCCATGAGCGACCATAAAAGCTTCAGATTTTTGGACCAATAGGCCTGCTCGTTGGCGCTTGTATCCTGTTCTGCATCGGCCGGTTCCTCGCTCTCGGCGGATCGTTCTTCCGTGTTTTCAGACATTATCTTCTCCCCGTTCGTCGTCGTTTGACCATGCATTTAGGCAAGGCGTGAGAATTGGCCAGCTTTTGCCATAGCTTTGCACGCTAGTTTGGTCCCACGATTTTCATAGACCGACTTTGGTCTAATAGCTTTATCTAATATGCTACAGCCACTTAACCCGATCGGAAAAACGGCAACCGGCAAAAATCTCCACGGGATTAACCTTTTGGCAACTATGATCGTTAATAAGCACGAGGACATAGGCCGTGGGACCTGCCAGCAATTTCTTGCCTTTTGAGGAGCCCACTCGCTATGCCAAAATCCGTTCAGGCCCGGGACATTGAATCCCTTCTCGATCACGCCCCGGAAACCACCGAAATCCTGTCGCTCGATTGTTTCGACACGCTGATCTGGCGGAATGTCAACAAGCCGGTGGACGTTTTCAATGACCTGAGTTTGCCGGGTGGCAGCATGTATCTGCGCGTGGCCGCCGAACAGCGCGCGCGCAAGGCGCTGGCGCTCCAGAAAAACAAGAATGAAGTCACCATCGACGATATCTACGCCAATCTGTTTCAGGGTGTGGAAAATAATGACAATAGCCGGTTTGTGCGGGACGAACTGGACGCCGAAGCACGCCACTGTTTCGCCTTTGACCCGGTGTGCAAACTGATTGCCGATGCCAAGCGGCGAGGCCTGACGGTTATCATCGTGTCCGACACCTATTTGTCGGAGCCGCAGCTGCGGGCGCTGATTACCGCTGCAGCCGGGCAGGCGGTGATCGACCAGATTGATCATATCTACTGCTCCTGCGACTATGGAAGCAACAAGGCGAGCGGGTTGTTTCGCAATGTCCTGGCTGATCTTGGCCGGTCGCCAAAAACGATCATGCATCTCGGGGACAATTTTATCGCTGACTGCGAAGCGCCGGAAAAGCTGGGCATTTGCGGCGTGCACTTCGAACAGTTTGATGCCGATGCCGAAGAACGGCTGCGTCTGGAAGCGGTCGCTTCGGTGATGCTCGAAAAGGACAGCCGCCGCGGTGCCCCCATTTTCCAGCCGCAGCGCGCGCAAATTTCGTTGCGCAGCGAAGACGATCCGCTTTTCCGGTTCGGGCATGACGTGCTTGGCCCCATCATGCAGGGCTTTGCAAAGTGGATTGCGGAAGAGTCCGACGCGGTCGCCGCCGCTACCGGGAAAACCCCGAAACTGCTGTTCCTGCTGCGCGATGGTTTTCTGCCGGCCCAGGCTTTTGCAGCGGCCTATCCCGAGCGTGTCGATCAGATCGAAATGGTCGAAATCAGCCGTTTCACCGCCAATGCCGCCAGCTTCACCACCAGAGAGGCGATCGAAGCCTATCTGATCGGGGAAGCGACAAACAACAAGAAGGACGCCTATTCCCAACAACGCCAGGCGGCCTATTGCCGGCAGCTACTGTTTACCAAGCCGGAAACGGCGAAGCTGTCCCGGATTGCCAAACCCGATGCCTTTATTCGCGAAATCCTGAAATCCAAAAATGTTGCCAAGATCGCGGCGCGGGCGACGAAATGTGGCAAACAGCTGTTCGCGCATCTCGAAGCCAATGGTGTGCATCAGGGCGATACCGTGATGCTCGTGGACCTGGGCTATAATGGATCGGCGCAAAACGCGATTGAGCCGATCTTGCGCGCCGGCATGAATCTGACCGTCGCCGGGCGCTATTTGTTGCTGCGCGAGCAGGTGCTGACGGACTTTGACAAGCGCGGCATGATCGACAAACGCCACTATGATACCGGCGCGCTGACCGCGCTGTGTGAATCGATTGCGGTGATGGAACAGCTCTGCACCCTGACCCAGGGGTCTGTTGTCGGTTACGATGACGCGGGCAATCCCGAGCGCGACAAGGCCGATATCAAAGGCAGCCAGAACGCGGCGCGCGATGCCGCGCAGCAAGCCTGTATCCTGTATATGAAGCGCCATGGCGATGGCTGGGCGACGACCCCGGCATCCTGGGATGGCGATTGCGCTCGCCGGATGGCTGCGGCGTCGCTGGCGCGGCTGTTGTTCCTGCCGGTCGACAGCGAAGTCGCGATATTCGACAATTTTGATCATGATGTGAACATGGGCACCGGCGACATGATCAAGCTGTTTGATCCTGAAGCCGCCGCCACCGGCCTGCGCCGCCGCGGGCTATTTTATTCCAAGAATATCACCCGGATGTATCTGCCCGGCGAATTGAAGCAGCAGGGTATGCAGGCACTGCTGCCAACCTTTGCCAGCCGCCGTTTCGGGCTCGAGCTGGTGCAGAAGGATTTTCAGGGTGCGCCGATCACATTGCCGGTCACGCTGGCCAATGAAACCGACCATATGCAGATCGAGATCGATGCCTTTCCAACCAATGAGGGCTATTATCAGGCGCTGATACCGGCCGGGACCGGCGGGTTCACGATCGCGATCATGATCGGTCAGATTTGTGACTGGCTGCAAGTTGATGATGTCAGTTTCCATGGCGTCGACGATTTCATGAAAAAGAAAATTGACGATGACTCGCAAGCTGCGGAAACCTTGTTCGAAGCGATGACCGAAATGGCGCCGGGTCTGCACCAATGTGCCACGCCGGAAGCCTTTGTGTTCATTCCGCCCCCGGCGCAGCAGACGGCGGATGCGATGATGCTCAATTTCGTTTTCCGCCCGACAGTGTTGCGCGACGGACAGACGGCCAAGCTCAGACAGGTCGCTTGAAACGCGCCTTTGTGAACCCTGCTGTCAGGGCGCGAGAACGGTATCCTGCGCTTCGGGCAGCTTGTCTGGATAGTCGGTGATATAGTGCAGGCCGCGGCTCTCTTTGCGGGCCAGGGCGGACTGAACGATCAGATCGGCAACCTCGATCAGATTGCGCAATTCGATAAGGTCCTGCGTGACCCGGAAATTGCCATAATATTCTTCGACTTCACCGCGCAGCAAGGCGATCCGGTTCTGCGCGCGCTCGAGCCGTTTGGTGGTCCGGACGATGCCGACATAATTCCACATGAACCGCCGGATTTCGGTCCAGGTCTGCTTGATAACAACCTCTTCGTCGCTGTCGGTGACCCGGCTTTCATCCCACGGCCGCACGGCCGGTGGTTCCGGGAGTTCATCCCATCGTTCGACTATGTCGCGGGCCGCGGCATCGCCAAATACGAAACATTCCAGCAAACTGTTCGACGCCAGGCGATTGGCGCCGTGCAGCCCGCTTTCGCTGGCTTCGCCGACGGCATAGAGACCGGGCAAATCGGTGCGGCCGGCCAGATCGATCAGGATGCCGCCACAGGTATAATGCTGGGCAGGCACCACGGGTATCGGCTCCCTGGTCATGTCGATGCCGAGGCCGATTAGCTTGTCATAGATATTGGGGAAGTGATCGCGCACAAATTCCGGATCGCGGTGGGAAATGTCGAGATGGACATAATCCAGACCCAGCCGCTTGATCTCGTGATCATTGGCGCGGGCGACAATATCGCGCGGCGCCAGCTCGAGCCGTTCGGGATCAAAGCGCTGCATGAATCGCTCGCCGCCCTCGTCGACATTGCCGTTTTTCAGCGGGGGCAGTTTAAGATGCCCGCCTTCGCCGCGCACCGCCTCGGTGATCAGGAAATTTTTGACTTCGAGATTATACAGGCAAGTCGGATGGAATTGCATCATTTCCATATTGGAAACGCGCGCGCCCGCCCGCCAGGCCATCGCTATGCCATCGCCGGTGGCACCGCGCGGTGCGGTTGAGAACAGATAGGTTCTGCCAGCGCCGCCGCTCGCCATGATCGTCGCGCGGGAGATCAGGGTCTCGACATGGCCAGTGGCATTGTTGAGCGCGTAGACGCCCCAGACATTTTTTGCGCCGCTGGGCGTTTCGGTGTGCCGGTTGACGATCAGGTCAATCGCCACCATATGCGGTTGCAGGGTTATATTCGGGTGTGCCGTCGCGGTTTTCTGCAACGCCTCCTGGACCGCCCAGCCGGTTGCGTCATCAACATGCACGATCCGGCGGTGGCTATGTCCGCCTTCGCGGGTGAGATGGAGAACCTCCGCTTCCTTGTTGAACGGAACCCCCATCTCGACCAGCCGCTCGATCGCCGCCGGTGCATTTTCAACCACAAATTCTACCGTTTCCCGCCGGTTCAGTCCGGCACCGGCCACCATCGTGTCATTGATATGATTCTCGAACGTATCACCGGCGTCGAGTACCGCCGCGATGCCGCCCTGGGCCCAGGCGGTAGATCCGCTAGCCAGTTCGCCTTTGGCGAGCACCAGAACCTTGTGGGTCCGGGCCAGGGTGATCGCGGCGCTCAGGCCAGCGGCGCCGGAGCCGACAATGATAACGTCAAAATCGCTCATGCCGCTTTGCGCGTCAGGTTCAGGAAGACGTCTTCGAGATCCGCTTCCCGGGTGGTGACGTCGACAATTTCATAGCCCCGCTTTTGCACCGCGCGCATCACCCCGCCGGCATTGGTGTGATCCTTGTTATAAGTGATCGCAACCGTCCGTGAGCCGATGATGTCTGCTTTCAGGAACAGGGCATCGGTAAAGGTTGCGGCGTCGGTATCCTCGGACAGATCACGGTCAAGCGTCAGCTCAACCAGTTTTTCCCGCGCCATATTGACCAGCTCGGGCGTGGTCTTGAGCGCGATCAGCTTGCCATGATTGATGATCGCGATCCGGTCACAGAGATTTTCCGCTTCTTCGAGATAATGGGTGGTCAGAACAATCGTGACGCCGGAGCGGTTCAGTTGCTCGACATATTCCCAAAGCTGCTGCCGCAGTTCAATGTCGACGCCCGCCGTGGGCTCATCCAGCACCAGTATCGGTGGGGAATGGACCATTGCCTTGGCGACCAGCAAGCGGCGTTTCATGCCCCCGGACAGCGTTCGGGAATAGGCATCGGCCTTGTCTTCGAGATGGACCGCGCGGAGCAATTCCATCGTCCTGCGCTGCGATTTTTTGATGCCGTAGAGTCCGGCCACCACTTCAAGCGATTCTGATGGGGTGAAAAACGGATCGAACATGATCTCCTGCGGAACAATACCGATCGATGCCTTGGCGTTGCGGTGATCCTGATCAATATCAAAACCCCAGATACTGGCAGTGCCGCCGCTCTTTGAAACCATGCCGGAGAGGATATTGATCAAGGTTGATTTGCCCGCGCCATTGGGGCCGAGCAATCCGAAAATCTCGCCGCGCTGCACATCGAACGTCACATCATCCAGGGCTTTTTTGCCCCCGGCATAGGTTTTGCTGAGATTGCGAATGGCGATGGCTGCTTCTGTCATGGCCACCGCATAAACCCGTTGCGCGCGGAATCAAAGCCTTTGATCGCGGGTCTCGTCGGTTGCGGTTCATGGTTAACCAAATTTGACCACGGCCTTAAACATATATTTGCGTTCATTGGGGTAATACAGCCGTGTGAAACGGTGTGGGGACCAGAAACGGATGCGAAAATCCGCCTATGCGCGTGCAGTCTTGCTGCTTGCGCCCTTGTCCTGTCTGACGCCTTTTTCTCCGGTTCTTGCGCAAACATCCAATGGTGATGCACGGGTGACAATCAATCAGGGCCTGAGTGTCGTTAAAAATAGCGATCTCGATTTTGGCGATTTCGTGCCTGGCACAACCCGGAGCGTGTTTCGGTTGAATCCGAACAGCGGCGCGCTGACTCAGCGCAATGGCAACGCGATAGCCATTGGTGGAACACCAACCGCGGCCTCGTTTACCGCCAGCGGTACACCGGGGCTGCGTGTCCGGATTACCAGCAATCAGAACGAGATATTCATCGTCCGCGACGGGGGAACCGAAACGATGAGGATCAACCGCTTTCGTTTTGATGGCGGCCGCAACCGGTTTCTCAATGCCGGCGGGGAAGTGACTTATCGGGTCGGCGGTCAGATCAGGGTGGGGCCCAATCAGGCAGCCGGCACCTATCGTGGGGCGTTTAATGTAACGATCGATTATTTCTAGATGCCGGATCATGGTTAATTCCGGTTAACCATGAAGACCACCGGCATGATTAAAGTTTTATGGGTAGTGAGTAGAGTATGAAGACCAGAGACCAGATAATTCCGCGCCTGATTGGCGGCCTGATGGCGGTGCTTGTCGTGATGACCGCCGCCCCGGCTGCCTTTGCTCAGGATGCCAACGCGGATGCCCGTGCCATCACGCTGGCGCCGTTGTCCTTGGTGAATGTCACCGATCTTGAATTCGGCACGCTGATTCCCGGCACCACTGGCGGCACCGCGACGGTGAACGCGTTTACCGGCGGACGGACCACCACTGGCGGGGTTATCGGCGGTCTGAATGACAGTTCAGCGGCCAGGTTCGTCACCTATGGCGGCCCGTTGCAGTTTATCTTTGTGACCCGCGGACCGTTGCCAGTACTGGTCCGGGATGGCGGGAGCGAAACGATGAATGTCAGCGGCCTGACCCTTGATGGTGCAACCTTCCGGTTTCTCAACACCGCCGGTGTGGTCGATCTGAATGTCGGTGGCACGTTGCAGGTTGGTGCCAACCAGGAACCAGGCACTTATCGCGGTACATTCGATATTACGGTCACCTACTTCTGAAGCAAAAAACGCTTCGTGCATGACGTTAGGCCATTGCGCAGCCGGAGCAGCGTTGCTAATCGGCCTGCATGACTGATGCGACCGACATAGTGAGAACCACCAAGACCCGAAATGCCTGCGATGGTGCTTCCGAGATTCCCGGTGGTGCGGCTTTGGGCCACCCCCGCGTCTGGCTGGAAATTGACGAAAAAGGCTATGTCGATTGTGGCTATTGCGATCGGCGGTTCATTCTGATCGGGGGGCCGGCGGACAGCCCGGTGGATCCTGGCGAAAGCGAATAATCCGCTTTTGGGGGTGTGCGGCCCCGATTTCGTTTCTATATAAGCTGCATGACCCAGAATATTGACCCACGTTCGTTTCTCTATCGTCCAGATGGATTGGATCCCGAGCGCGCCAAGGCGCTCACCGCACAGTCGCTAACGGCTTGCGATGACGGGGAATTATACCTGCAATATAGCGCGGTCGAAAGTTTCGGCTTTGACGATGGGCGTTTGAAAACCGCAGATTACAGCACCGATAGCGGTTTTGGCCTGCGCGGTGTCTCTGGCGAAATGACCGGATTCTCCCACAGCAACGAGATTAGCGAGGCGGCGATCAAGCGCGCGGCCCAGACGCTGCAACTGCTCGATCCGGCCAAGGGCGAACCGGCACCGCCGCCGCGCGGATCGAACCAGCATCTTTATGGCGCGGCCAATCCGCTTGAAACCATCCCGTTCGCGCAGAAAGTCGCCTTGTGCCAGAAGATCGATGAAGCCGCCCGGGCGCGGGATCCCCGCGTTGCGCAGGTTTCCGTCGGCTTGTCCGGCAGCTGGAGCGTGGTCGAAATTGTCCGCCCCGATGGCTTTGTCGCCACCGATGTCCGGCCGCTTGTCCGGCTCAATGTGTCGATCGTCGCCGAGCAGAATGGCCGCCGCGAAACCGGCAGCTTCGGCATGGGCGGGCGCTATCTTTACGACCAGCTCTTCGAAGAAGGCCGCTGGAATCGCGCGATTGATGAAGCGCTGGCGCAAGCGCTGGTCAATCTCGAAAGCGTCGACGCGCCGGCGGGTGAGCAGACCGTTCTGCTCGGGCCCGGCTGGCCTGGAATCATTTTGCACGAGGCAATCGGGCATGGTCTTGAAGGCGATTTCAACCGCAAGGGCACGAGCGCCTTTTCCGGCCGGATCGGCGAACGTGTTGCGGCACCGGGCGTGACCGTGGTCGACGACGGGTCAATCGACGAACGCCGCGGTTCGCTCAGCATTGATGATGAAGGCACGCCGACCCAGGAAAATGTCCTGATCGAGGATGGAATCCTGAAATGCTATATGCAGGACCGGCTCAATGCGCGGCTCATGGGCGTGCCCGCGACCGGCAATGGCCGCCGAGAATCCTATGCCCATGCCCCGATGCCGCGGATGACCAACACTTTCATGCGGGGCGGCAAGGACGATCCGGATGAATTGATGAGCCGCGTGAAGAACGGCATTTACGCGAAAAGTTTCGGTGGCGGACAGGTTGATATTGTCTCGGGCAAGTTCGTCTTTTCCTGCACCGAAGCCTATAAAATTGAAAATGGCAAGCTCGGCGCGCCAATCAAAGGCGCAACGCTGATCGGCGATGGTCCGACCGCGCTGACCAAAGTGACCGGCATCGGCAATGACATGGCGCTCGACGAAGGCATTGGCGTGTGCGGCAAGGGCGGCCAGTCGGTTCCTGCCGGTGTCGGCCAGCCAACCTTGCTGGTTGATGGCCTGACTGTCGGGGGAACCGCCGCCTGATGACGGAGCCATGGCCGAACGCGGTTATCCGCTTCTGGTTTGAAACATTGGCGCCGGATGACTGGTTCGGTTCCAGTACGGCTGTTGACGAGCAGATCACCGAACATTTTGAAGAACTTTGGCACGAGCAAAAGTCTAACGTCGCCAAGGATTTTTGTGCCGATCCCGAAACCGCACTTGCTGCCATCATCCTGTTCGACCAGTTTTCCCGCAACATGTTCCGCGACACCGCGCAAGCGTTCGCGACAGATCATCTCGCGCTGCAAATTGCGCAACGGGCGGTGGATCAGGAACTGGACGAAGCGCTGACTCCCACGCAGCGGACTTTTGTCTATATGCCCTTCATGCATAGCGAAGATCTGGAAGACCAGACCCGTTCGCTTGGTCTGTTCACGGCGCTTGGCGGTGACGAAAATATCAAATTTGCCAAAGCCCACCGCGATGTCATCGTAAAGTTCGGGCGGTTCCCGCATCGCAACGCCGTGCTTGGGCGCGAGACCCGGCCGGACGAACAGGCCGCGATTGATGCCGGTGCAAAATGGTAAGGACTATCTGATGGAAGCCCTGCGACAAACCTGGGCCGCGTTGCGCTGCTGGCCGGAATCGAAGCACTGGACGATGACCCTGCGTACCGGTCTGCCCACGCTGGCGCTGGTCGCGCTTGCCGGTTTTCTCGGCGGCTGGCTCGAGTGGAACCCGATGACCGCGCCAATGGCGATAATGACCGCCGCGCTGCTGTTGCTGCTGGTGCCGGCCTTGCTCGAAGAATGTGTTTTTCGCGGTGTGTTGCTGTCCTGGTCCAATCGGTGGAGCCCGCGCTGGGGCGCCTGGATATCCACTTTGCTGTTTGTCGCCTGGCACCCGCTACAGGCGCTGACATTGGGCCCACCCTGGGCGGCCCTGTTCCTCCATCCGACCTTCTGGCTAGCAACCTTGATATTGGGGATCGTGCTGGCGCATGTGCGGATTGTTTCGCGGTCGCTATGGCCGGCCATATTCCTCCACTGGATCGCTGTTCTGATCTGGAAATCTCTGTTAGGAGGGCCTTTCTACGGCGCATGATGCGCGATCCGACGGGAGTTTGACCAATGGCCGAATTTTTTGACGCTCTAAATGATGATCACGCGGCATTCATTGCCAAGCAGCCGGTTTTCTTTGTTGCGACAGCGGCGGCGGATGGCCGGATCAATCTTTCTCCCAAAGGCTATGATGTCTTTCGGATCCTCGGACCGAAACGGGTCGCTTATCTCGACCTTGGCGGATCCGGCAATGAAACCCACGCCCATATGGTGGCCGACGGGCGGGTTACGATCATGTTCAACAATTTTGCCAATCCCGCGCTGATCATGCGGCTCTATGGCACGGGCAAGCCGGTGCTGCCGCAGGACGCGGGTTGGGCGGAGCTGTCGGGCCATTTCGACATATTGCCGGGCACCCGCCAGATTTTCGATATTGCGGTCGATAGCTTGCAGACCAGCTGCGGCTGGGGTGTCCCGCATATGGAATTGAAGCAGGAAAGGCCGACCCTCTTGAAGGCGCATCGTCAGTCCGATCCGGATCAATGGGTCGAGAAAATGGCCGGTCGGGTCGAGAGTATTGACGGTCTGCCAACCCGGCCCACCGATCGTTATCTGGGTGGTGAATAGACGCTGATGAGCCTGGTAGAACTGTCTCGCCATATGCATGGCTTTGAAGCCGAGATTATCCGCGGACGGCTGGAAGCGGCGGGTATCGGGGCGGTGTGTTTTGACAGCGGCGTCAATATTGTCGAAGGGGCCGGTATTGCGCTGCCCGCGCGGGTGATGGTGCTGACGGAAGATCTCGACGAGGCGCGGGCGATATTGGCGGAAGATGTATCCTTATGATCGGGCAGGGCGGACGCAACACGGGAATCGCGGCATGAAAATATCCTTGGCATTGGGCGGCGGCGCTGGTCTCGGCTGGACTCATATCGGCGTGCTCCGCGCGATCGAGGAGTCGCCGCTGGACATTGCCGCGATTGCCGGCACGTCCATTGGCGCGATTGCTGGTGCGAGCTATGCGGCGGGTAAACTGGATTATCTCGAGGAAACCGCGCGGACCGCCAGCATGCGAACGATGCTGCGGTTCATGGATCCGCATTTCAAGCGTGGCGCAGTGATGGGCGCCCGGACGATCGAGAAAGAACTCGACGCCCAGCTCGGAGAACTCAATTTCGAAGACTTGTCCATTCCGGTCGCCGCAGTCGCTGCAGACCTGCGCAGCGGCGATACGATCATCATGAAAAACGGCAAGCTGGTGCCCGCGATCCGCGCGTCCATGTCGCTGCCCGGCATTTTCAAGCCGGTGGATTATGAGGGGCGTTTGCTGGTCGACGGCGGAACCGCCTTGCCGGTGCCGGTATCGCCGGCGCGGGCATTGGCCCCGGATGTACTCTGCCTGTCGGTGAACCTGCAGGATGATTTCATAAGCCGCGCGGAAATGGCGGGCATTGGTCGCACCGACGGCAAGGCCCCAAACAGCATTGCCATTGTCAAAGCCTCGGTTGGCCTGTCGCTGCGCAATCTCGGACGCTATTCGCTCGCGCTTGATCCCCCGGATTTCGCGCTGTCGCCGCCGGTTGGCCATATCGATATGCAGAATTTCACCAAGGCCGATGAGCTGATCGCCATTGGCCGGCGCGAGACCGAGGCAATCATCCCTGAAATCCTCGCCAAGCTCGAACAGGGTGCTGCCTAAAAATTAGGCAACGGTGCTGCATTGCACAATATTTACTCTTTCTTAAGACGGTGCGATTCCATTTTCCTGATTGAATCCAATAGCTTGTGATTCTGGCATAGGCTTTGCGATGTTTCTCCCTGGAAACCAAAACAGGGGGCGTAATGAAATTCATCATAGCCATAATTAAACCGTTCAAGCTCGACGATGTGCGCAACGCACTCACGGAAGTGGGCGTGGCCGGTATGACCGTGTCGGAAGTTAAGGGCTTCGGTCGGCAAAAAGGGCAAACCGAAGTGTATCGCGGGGCCGAATATACCACCAATATGGTGCCGAAAGTGAAGCTGGAAATTGCCTGTGGCAGCGATGTCGCGGCGCAGGCGGTGGAAGCCATTCAACAGGCGGCCGGCACGGAATCAATCGGTGACGGCAAAATCTTCATCATGGGTCTGGAAGACGCCGTGCGCATTCGCACCGGCGAAACCGGCGATACAGCGATTTAATCGGGGGAAGCAGAATAATGAAACGCCTTTTAACAGTATCAGCGGGATTGGCGGCTTTGTCGCTGGCATCCCCTGCTTTCGCGCAGGAAGCGGCAGAAGTCACCGATCCAAGCGCGAACACCGCCTATATTTTCAACACGCTTCTCTTCATGATTGGCGGTTTTCTCGTCATGTGGATGGCCGCTGGCTTTGCGATGCTCGAAGCCGGTCTGGTGCGGTCCAAAAATGTTTCGATGCAATGCCTCAAGAATATCGGACTCTATTCGATTGCCGGCATCATGTTCTGGGTCACCGGCTATAATCTGATGTACACCGACGTGGCCAGCTGGATTGGCACATTCGGTCCCTATGCCATGCAGGCGGTTGGCGAATCCGATGTCGATACCGGGTATTCGGTGGCCTCCGACTGGTTCTTCCAGATGGTCTTCTGCGCCACGACCGCCTCGATTGTGTCCGGCACCGTCGCCGAGCGCGTCAAGATCTGGCCTTTCCTGATCTTTGTCGCGGTTCTGACCGGTTTCATCTACCCGATTACGGGCAGCTGGGAATGGGGTGCAGGCTGGTTGGATCAACGCGGCTTTAGCGACTTTGCCGGATCGACGCTGGTCCACTCTGTCGGCGGCTGGGCAGCCCTGACCGGTGCCCTGATCATCGGTCCCCGTCTCGGACGTTATGCCAATGGTCGGGTGACCGTGATGCCGGGTTCGAGCATTCCACTGGCGACCCTCGGGACGTTCATCCTGTGGCTCGGCTGGTTCGGTTTCAATGGCGCGTCACAGCTCGCCATGGGTACGATTGGTGATGTGGGTGATGTGTCGAAGATTTTCGTCAACACCAACATGGCCGCAGCCGGCGGTGTCGTTGTCGCGATCATCCTGACCCAGATCCTCTACAAGAAGATCGATGTCACGATGGCCTTGAACGGCGCGCTGGCTGGCCTGGTTTCGATCACGGCCGAACCACTGGCCCCCAATGTGCTGCAGTCGATCATCATCGGCGGGATTGGCGGCGCGATCGTCGTGTTCGCGGTTCCGATGCTCGACAAGCTGAAGATTGATGACGTTGTCGGTGCCATTCCGGTTCACTTGCTGGCCGGTATCTGGGGCACGTTGATCGTCGCCTGGAACACCCAGTCGGAAGTCGATGGCGTCACCATGAGCGTTGGTGCCCAGCTCGGCGTCCAGGCGCTCGGTGTGGTAGCCATCGGTGCCTTTACCGTGGTGACCAGCGCGATCGTCTGGTCGATCCTGAAATTTACCATTGGCGTCCGTCCTTCGGAAGAAGACGAGCGGACCGGCATGGACATCGTCGAAGTCGGTGTCGAGGCCTATCCCGAGTTCGCCAAAGGATAATCAGTTTGGTGCCGGCCTTCCTCTCCCAATAAGGGTCGGCACCTCAATTTGTTCCTCCTGAGAACAACAACTTTATGGCCGGTGGTGGAAACACCCCGGCCTTTTTTTGTCTGTAAGATAGGGGTTAGGCGAGATCGGCCTTGATAAAGTCTGCGGCCCGTTCCCCGATCATGATGCTGGGGGCATTGGTGTTGCCACTGATAATTTCCGGCATGATCGACGCGTCGGCGACATACAGCCCCTCCAGCCCCTTGAACTTGAGCCGCGGATCGACAACCGCCTGATCATCGCTGCCCATCCGGCAGGTGCCGACCGGGTGATAGACGGTATCCGCGCGATCCCGAGATCAGCGCATCGAGCGCATCATCATCGCTCATGTCGATCGGATGGCGATCGGTCGGTTTGAAGTCCGTGAGCGGCGGCGATTCCATGATCCGCTGCATATGGCGGACGCCTTTGCGCAGCGTGGCAATGTCGCGGTCGTCGTCGAGGAAATTCGGATCAATGGCTGGCGGTGCGGTCGGATCATCGGAATGAAGACGCACCGTGCCCTCGCTATGCGGTCGCAGCACACAGGCATGACAGCTGAAGCCATGGCCCTTGACCTTTTCGCGGCCATGATCTTCGAGCATGGCGGGGACGAAATGATATTGGATATCCGGCGCAGGCAGGTCCGGATCGGAGCTCCAGAAGCCGCCAGCCTCGGCATAGGGAGACGTCATGATGCCGGTGCGCTTCATGCGATGTTCGATGATCGCCTTGCCCATCCGCACGGTGCCGGTGAGCGAGTCCCCGATCAGCTCTTTGGACTCTGTTTTATAGCCGGACACGAAATCAATATGATCCTTGAGATGGGCGCCGACATCGGGTTTGTCGACGGCCACATCCACGCCCTTTTCGCGCAGATGTTCTCCGGCGCCAATACCGGACAATTGCAGGATATGCGGGGATCCGAATGCACCGGCAGACAACACCACAGCGCCACGTGCCGACAGCGTCTCACTCTTGCGGCCGCGCTGGATTTGCACCCCGGTCACACGGCCATCCTTGATCACCAGCTTCTCGACTAGCGATTTGGTGCGGATATCGAGATTGGCGCGGCTGCGTCCCGGCTCGACATAGGCCCGCGCGGCAGACCAGCGTTCCCCGCCTTTCTGGGTCACCTGGTAAATGCCGATACCTTCCTGCTCGGCGCCGTTGAAATCATCGCGGATCGGGATTTGCAGATTGCGGGCGGCCTCGACAAAGGCAACGCTGCCGGGGTTCAGCCATTTCTGGTCGGAGACGGACAGCGGCCCGTCGCCACCATGATAGGCATCACCGCCGCGCTCATTGCTTTCGGACCGTTTGAAATAGGGCAGGACATCATCATAGCTCCAGCCATCGCAGCCCAGCGCCGCCCAATTGTCATAGTCCCACTTGTTGCCGCGTATATAGACCATCGCGTTGATTGCACTCGACCCGCCGAGGCCCCGCCCGCGCGGCTGGTAACCGGTGCGTCCGTTCAGGCCCTTTTGTGGGACGGTATCAAATTGCCAGTTGGCGTTCTTGAGCAGAAACGGCATCATGCCCGGTGTCTTGACGAGGAAATTATTGTTGTTTCCACCCGCTTCGATCAGACAGACCGAGCGTTTGCCATCCTCGCTCAGCCGTCCGGCGATGGCGCTTCCGGCGGATCCGCCACCGATGACGATGATGTCATATTCTGCCACGATATTCTCTCCTGTTGTGCCCAGCGTTCCTTTATGGTTTCGCTGCTGTCCCGGGAACCGTCATGGCTCCAGCCTGGCGGTTTGATAAGATAATTTAACTTGTAGCGCCACGGCGCCGACCACAGATCCTTAGCCATGCCGACCCATTCGTGAAAGGCGGCCCAAAGGACATTATAGCTGTCGAGATTCTTGATGATCCCATAGCGGATTTGCTCTTGCTCGGTTTCCGGCTCGAACGTCCCGAACATCTTGTCCCAGATGATGAAAATACCGGCATAATTGCGATCGAGATAGCGCGGATTGGTGGCATGATGGACGCGGTGATGCGATGGGGTGTTCATCACCGCCTCGAACCAGCGCGGCATCTTGTCAATCGCTTCGGTGTGGATCCAATATTGATAGAGCAGGTTCACGCCGCCGGCAAAGGCGACCATGGCGGGATGAAAACCGAACCAGAACATCGGCAGGCTGAAGATCCAGGTCAGCGCGAATGTGCTAGTCCAGGGCTGGCGCAGCGCGGTCCCGAGATTATAAAATTCGCTGCTGTGATGATTGACATGCGCCGCCCACACCCAGCGGATCCGGTGCGCGCCGCGGTGGAATATATAATAGAAGAAATCATCGACAAAAAAGACCAGAACCCAGGCCCACCAGGCGGTTAGCGGAATGTCGAAAATCCGATATTGATAGATGAAAAAGCTCGCGGCAACCGCAATTCCGCCAGTCAATATGCCGGCAAAGACGCTACCCAGTCCCAGCGTCAGCGATGTTGCCATGTCCTTCACGTCATAGCGAATATGATCGCGATAGCGGCTCGCAAAAAACTCGAGCGCAACCGTGATCACGAAAAACGGAATCGCATAATGGGTCGGGTCGGGCAGGCTTTCCATGGCTCCTCTATTTACATGACTGTCAGTTGCTGTCGAGTGGCGTTTTTGCGCATCGCGTTTACTGACGCTGTCCGGATCATCATTCCAATATTATCGGTTTGACCCGCTTTGATACGACCTTAAAGCCGTCTGCGCTGGCAAACACACCACCTTCACCTGGCATATCCTCGTCGAGGATATGCCATTCCACTACAGGCATGGGAATTTGCACATATTCGCCAGCAAAACCGGTCAGTGCCTTTTGCTTCAGCCGGTTATACCGTTCGAGATTTTTCATCGTCGCCGCGTCCAGGTCCGCTCTTCCGCTGGAGGAAAGGGTGATCATGCCGCCATAAGTGCCGTCTGGAAGGAACAACGCAGCGACTTGCACCCGTCCGCCGATGCCCTCTCGCCAGGCGCGGGAGGGATAGCTGTTGTTCGATCTCAAAGTGCGGCGCGGACCGAATTTTTGGGCCAGGAGATTGTGATCGCGGGTTTCTTGAAATCGGCGAGCCTGTCCTCAGCCCGCCTGCCGGTGCCCGCATGGGGATTGCCGGTTGTTTGAATCTGCTGGCTCCGGGTCCGCAACGCCGCATCCGGACTCTGGGCCATCAGGCGGACTATCTCACCGAAAACCCGCGGTGCTGTTTGCCGGTCGGTCGGAGAAATTGCGCGATGCACGAAAGGCGAATACCAGCCCATCAGCGCTCGGGCCGCCCTCAGGTCATCATCGTCGCGGTTTCTTCTGGCCCGCTGTTCGGCCACCCGAATCCGATAGCCGAACCGGGAGGAACCCGATACCAGCTCGGTCGCTTTCTCCAGATCGTAAAGGGGGGAGACCGGATCGATCAAATGGCGGATCAGCAGATCGTCTCTCAACGTATTGCGTCTCGGTTCCTTCTCCCGCAGGACCGCCTCCGCCGCCCATCGCCAATTGTCACCGGTGATCAGCAGGGTTTCGATTTCCTCGCTCGTCCAGAGATCCGGCACTGCCTCGGCGCCCACTATCGCCTTGAGGAACAACAGGCCTTGCAGCTCTTTGGCCCGCTGCTCGCTCAGCTTTTCGCGATAGTGGGACAGCAATTTGCCATAGTCATGCGGGCGAATGTCGCGCCGGATCGGATCGCCGACATGGCGGTCGAGAATCCGGTAGGAAAAGGCGACATTTTGGGCGCAGCCATAGCGACCGTGGAGAAATGCAACGATGAAATCATGAACCCGCTCATCGGAATATTTGCGCCGCTCGACCCGCGCCAGGAAGGATTCGGGGCGGGCCAGCGCCTTCGTGCATATCTCTGAAAAATCATTAGGTTTCTCGGGTTCCACAACGGTGATCGCAATCGGCACCGCCTCTGTCGGCGCGCCAGAAACGGCCATCACAACCGAGACCGTAGCCGCCATTGCGATACGGATCTTCAATCCCGAAAGCGCCGGCAATTCTCGCGCTGGCAAGCGGCTAGCTATTGCCCGCCGGCCAGGGCTTCGACCATCGCCCGGATCGGTGTGATGTCATAACCGGCATTGCCAGCCAGCCGCGCGATTTCATCGGGGGCGACGCCTTTCTTGGCCTGGGCGAGCGACCACAGCAAGGTCGAGCGTGTGCCCGACCGGCAATAGGCGAGGGTCTTGCCGTCTGCACCGGCCAGCGCCTCGATCATGGCATCGACCTGCGGCGCGGAAAAGCCGCTATGGGTGATCGGAATGGCGACATAGTCAATGCCGGCGGCCCTGGCAGCCGCCGCGATATCGGCGCTTTGCGGCGCGTCCGGTTCTTCGCCATCCGGGCGGTTGTTGACGATCAGCGTCACGCCCTCGGCTTTCGCGGCGGCAACATCGTCCAGCGTGATTTGCGGTGAAACGCTGACTTTTTCGGTGATCGTTCGGAACATGGACGGGACTTCCTTCTGGGCGGTTTCCAAGGGTCTATTATCGGCTGGCTGTTGCGTGCAGGCGGTGCAGCCCAGGAGGACAGGGAGTAGCAATATTTTCATCTCAATCCTCCGATTGGTTTGCGGTACAGTCTGTATCATAGGCGATACAGGCCTCAAAGTCAGCCAGAGCGCTTATCGCTTCGCGATTGTCTTCATGCATCGCGCGCAGCCGGCGCAGTTCGGCATCGGTGCCGGCGCAGAGGTCCGTAATCTGCTGATCGAGAAATTTCTGGCGCTCCGGGCTATAGCCAGGTTCACCGCGAAAATGATCGCAGCCCTGGCGCCGGATGATGAACGCGCGGACATCCTGGGGAATGGCGGCGCTGCGGACCGTGCCGAAATTGTCGGTCCACGGCTCAGGGGCAGGCGGCGCGGCGCACCCGGATGCCAACATCAGCGGCAGCATCATACCGGCACCAGGCCTCATACACTCTCTTCCTGTGCTTCGGTAACCTGTTGAATGATAGCGAGAAAGTCTTCACCATATTTTTCCAGCTTGGCCGCACCAATACCCGGCAGTTCGGCGAGCGCGGTCAGGCTGCGCGGCTTGAAGCCGGTCATGTCACGCAGCACGCTGTCGTGAAAAATCACATAAGGCGGCACGCCCTGCGCCTTGGCCAGCTCCATCCGCTTGGACCGCAACGCATCGAACAGCGGGTCGCCAACCGGGTTGGGTGAGGCGCCGCCGCGCCTTTGTTTGCGCACCCGGGCCGGCGGCTCGACGATTGCAACGTCGGTTTCGCCTTTCAGAATCGCCCGCGCCTCGGGCCCGAACATCAATCCGCCATGCTCGGTATTGCGCAGCGCGTCGCGCAGCAGCAGCGAGCGCGAGACCGGTTTGATCAGCGGCGCGTCGTCGCTGCCGACAATATCGAACACCGACAGCTGATCATGGCCGCGCGAGAGTATCTTGTCATCCTGCTTGCCGGTCAGCACCGCCTCGAGATGATTGACCCCGAAGCTCTGTCCGGTGCGATAGACCGCCGAGAGGAACTTCCGCGCCAGTTCGGTGACGTCGCGGGTCTTGGGCGCGTTCAGGCAATTGTCGCAATTGCCGCATTGCGCGGGCGGGTTCTCCCCGAAATGGCGGAGCAGGACCGCCCGGCGACAACCGGCTGTTTCGATCAGCCCGCCAAGCGCCGACAGACGCTGCCGTTCGCTATCGAGGCGATGCTGTTCCACCTCGCCGAGCCGTTGCCGCGCCCGGGCAAAATCCTCGGCGCCCCAGAACATATGGGCTTCGGCCGGATCGCCATCACGCCCGGCGCGGCCGGTTTCCTGATAATAGGCCTCGATCGATTTCGGCAATCCGGCATGAGCCACAAAGCGGACATCCGGCTTGTCGATCCCCATGCCGAAGGCGATCGTGGCCACCATGACCATATCCTCGGAGGCAACAAAATCGGCCTGGTTGCGCTGGCGTTCTTCGGGCGGGAGTCCGGCATGATAGGCCCGCGCGCTCCGGCCCGTCTTGGCGATCTGGGCGGCGATTTTCTCGGTTGCGTTGCGGGTCGGGGCATAGATGATGCCGGAACCGGGCACCCGCGAAATGAGGTCGGACAATTGCCCGGACAGCCCCTTGCGCGGGGTGATGCTGTAGCGAATATTGGGCCGGTCAAAGCCGGCGATGACCAGACCATCCTGCGGGATGCCGAGCTGGACGAGAATATCGTCGCGGGTATGGGCATCGGCGGTGGCGGTCAGGGCGAGGCGGGGAACCGCCGGAAAATGGTCGAGCAGCGGACGGAGCAACCTGTAATCCGGCCGGAAATCATGGCCCCACTCGGACACGCAATGGGCTTCATCGACCGCAAATAGAGCGACTTTGGTTTGCTCCAGCAGATTGCGGAAATGATCGCCGGACGCGCGCTCGGGTGCGGCATAGAGCAGATCCAGTTCGCCGGCTTTCAGGCGGGCGATGGTTTCCGCCTTGTTGTCATCGGCCGAGGTGAGGGTGGCCGCGCGGATACCGACCGCCTCGGCGCTGCGCAGCTGGTCGTGCATCAGGGCGATCAGCGGCGAAATCACCACCACCGTGCCCTCCATTGCGACCGAAGGCAGCTGATAGCAGAGCGACTTGCCGGCACCGGTGGGCATGACCGCCAGGCTGTTCCGGGCGTTCATCACCCGGTCAATCACCTGATCCTGGACGCCGCGAAAGGCGCTAAAGCCAAAGGTGGATTTGAGCAGCGGCAGCAAGGGTTCGGTCATCACTCTGTCCTATCCCCAGTGACGGCGGAACGGAACCGCAAAAGTCGCGATGACCGAAATTGTTTGGCATTATCCGGCCCCGAACCGGATCAGGCATTTTCCATCTGGCGGTCCTCGGCCTGCCGGCGCCACATTTCCGCATAGAGCCCGTCCTTGGCGAGCAGGCTGCGATGATCGCCGCGCTCGGCAATCTGGCCTTGGTCCAGCACGATAATCTCGTCGGCATGGGTGATCGTCGACAGGCGATGGGCAATGATCAGCGTCGTTCGGCGCTCCGATATCTGGGCGAGTGTCGCCTGGATCTCATCTTCCGTCCGGCTGTCCAGCGCCGATGTGGCTTCGTCGAGGATCAGGATCGGCGGATTTTTAAGCAATGTCCGGGCAATCGCCACCCGCTGCTTCTCGCCGCCGGACAGCTTGAGCCCGCGCTCGCCGACCGGCGTATCATAGCCTTCGGGCAGTTTGGCGATAAATTCATCCAGCGCGGCGCCGCGGGCCGCGTCCTCAATCTCGGCCTGGGTCGCGCCATCGCGGCCATAACCGATGTTATAGCCGATCGTGTCGTTAAACAGGACGCTGTCCTGCGGCACGATACCGATCGCGGCGCGCAGGCTGGACTGGGTCACTGTGGCTATATTCTGGCCATCAATGACAATCCCGCCGGACTGCGGATCGTAAAAGCGGAACAGCAACCGCGCGATGGTCGATTTGCCGGCTCCGGACGGACCGACAATCGCCAGCGTCCCGCCGCTGGGTACCGTGAAGCTGAGTTCCTGCAGGATCGTGCGATCCTTTTCATAGGAAAAGCCGACTTTGTCGAAGGCGACTTCCCCGGAAGAGACGGTCAGTTGCGTTGCATCGGGCCGATCGCGCACTTCGGGATCGGTGTCGATCAGCTTGAACATCGCATCCATGTCCACCAGCCCCTGCCGGATTGTGCGATAGACCATGCCGAGCAGATCGAGCGGCCGGAACAATTGCATCAGCAGCGTATTGACCAGCACCAGATCGCCAACCGTCAACAGGCCCTGGCTCCAGCCGTAAACAC
Organism: Parasphingorhabdus sp. W113; assembly: GCF_055693205.1. NCBI lineage: Bacteria > Pseudomonadati > Pseudomonadota > Alphaproteobacteria > Sphingomonadales > Sphingorhabdaceae > Parasphingorhabdus > Parasphingorhabdus sp. W113. Next base: position 959,436 of record NZ_CM146328.1, read on the forward strand.
TATATCCCATCGCCCCGATCATCGTCGCATTGGTGATCAGCGACTGGCCGATATTGAGCAGACCAAGGGAATTTTCCGATTTGACAGCGGCATCCGCCCAGTCCTGCATCGCGCGATTATAGCGGTCGCCCTCGCGTTTTTCGGCGGTAAAATATTTGACCGTTTCATAGTTTAACAGCGCATCGACAGACCGCCCGATGGCGCGAGTGTCCATATCGTTCATCTCGGCGCGCAGCGCGTTGCGCCAGTCGGTGACTTTGCGGGTAAACAGGATATAGATCGCCACCATCGCCACCGTGGCCGCAACCAGTCCGAAGCCGAATTTGATCTGAAAGATCACCAGCACCGCGATCAGCTCGATCATCGTCGGCGCGATATTGAACAGCAGGAAATAGAGCATGATGTCGATGCTCTTGGTGCCGCGTTCAATGACCTTGGTAACCTCGCCGGTGCGCCGGTTGAGATGAAAGCGCAGCGACAACTGGTGGAGATGGTTGAACACATTGGTCGCCAGACGCCGGGCGGCTTCCTGGCCGACTTTTTCAAACACAATATTGCGCATATTGTCGAACATGACCTGGCCGAAACGCGCCAGGCCGTAAGCGGCGACAAAGCTGAGCAGTACGGTCAATGTGGCGACCGTACCCTCGGTCATGCCATCAACGATTGTCTTATAGGCAAAGGGCATCGAGAGAATGGCTGCCTTGGCGCAGAGCACCAGCAGTCCGGCCACGACGATGCGCAGACGCAGGGTCGGCTCGCCCTTCGGCCACAAATAGGGCAGAAAGCGGCGCAAGGTCGGAATCATCGGCGGGTCGATCTGACCCTTGGTGCTGTAATCGGGCGGCATGTCACCGATGTAGGGCCACGCTGCCGGAAAGTCTATCCGCTGCGGACGCCGCTAGAAACTACCGCTGATCGTCAGGCGGTAGATCAGCCCGAATTTGCGACGCCGGTCTTCGACAAAGGCAATCGGGCCATCGCGGCGATCCTCGTAAACCGTCCGGGTAAACCGGTCTACCCGATTGAAAAGATTACCAAGATTGGCGTTCACCGTCAGACCGAAAACATCCTTATGCTCGACAAAGACCCAGGAATAGGGCGCAAGCGTGTCAAAATCCGCGATCTGGTCGAGCCGGATATTGCCAACATCATCGAAATTCTCGATTCCCGCGCCCCAAGCCCAGTCGCTATTGGGGATATCGTGGCGCAGGGAAACCTCATAGCTGTAAATGTCATCGAAACCGATCCGCCGGTTCAGCCCGGTCAACGGATCGCGCACCTGGCTTTCGACATATTCGGCTTCGATATCGATCTTGACCCCGCGCAATCCCAACGGATCGAGCAAAAGACTTGATACCAGTTCGACACCATAGCGATCGGCACTGTCGAGATTGCCCCGCGCTTCGGCGGTGGCCGAGATCGGGACCGTGTCGACAATATCGCTGATCTTTTCTCCAAATAGGGTAAGGGTCGCCGATCCGAAGGCGCCCAATGTCTTGGTGGCTTCCAGCTCGGCGCGCCATTTCTGCGGCGGCACAAGTTGCGGGTTGCCGGAATCGACCACATCGTTGGACACTTCCACCGAGGCGATGAAATCGAAAAAGTTCAACTGGTCGACTTCGCGCGATAGTTTGAAACTGAAATCGAGATCATTGGCCGGCTTCCAGGCGAAGGCAACCGATCCTTTGGGGCGGACGAAAGAGCGGCTGAGATCGCCCTGGCTGATTTCGCTATACTCCCCGCCAAGCGCGGCCTGGATGGTGAGATTATCCGACAGGGGCCGGCCATAGGTGGTTATGAATTCGCCTCTTTTTTCCGTCACCCTGGTATTGGCATTGTCCAGGGCCCGCGGCTGGAACAGGCCGTCCTGGAAAATCGTCAGCTCGGCTTCGCTCTCGAGAAAATTATAAGCCCCTTCGAGACTGACGCCCCAGTCGGTCCCGCCGCCGGTCTTCCATCCATATTCTGCCCGCAAAACGGATTCACCCTCGTCGACCGTGCGGTCAAAGCGATTGCCGATCAATATGGTGGTGCCGTCGGTGAGGGTCTGATTGAATTCATCGATTGTCGGGCTGTGCTCCAGCCGTTGCAGGCCGATCAGTTTGAGCCGACCCCCACCGAGATCAAATTCATAGTCGGCGCTGAATTCGGCGTTCCATTCGCGTTCGGTTCCGACAAAGGGTTCGAGCAGATCCGGTTGACCGGCTTCGGTCCGGATCGTGCGCACTTTCTGGCGAAACCGGTTAAGCCCATATTCTGCGGTGGCGTTGAACACGGAACCGGCTTCGCTGGTCCGGCTATAGGATGCGTTGATCACCGGCCGGTCGCCGCGGACGCGGGCGATTTCATCGCGTTCAAACAGAAGATTGCCAAAGCGATCGGTAATCCGTTCCGGGCCTTGCGCACCGTTGCGAAACGCATCATTTTCAACCGCCAGGGTGAAATCGCCTTTGCCGAGCTTGCCGCTGATCGACGCTTCTCCGGCAAACCAGTTATTGCCCGCCCGGCGCCATTGCGGCCGCCATTTGAAATTGCCGCTGATACCGGTGGATGTGGTGCTGCTGGTGACCAGATTGAGCACTTGCCCCGAGAGACCGGAAATGCTGAGCGTGGCGCCGTCGACAATTTCCACTCGCAACACGGTGCTGGCCGAAATGCGGCCGAGGACGGTGAAGGCGTCATTATTCTTGCCGGCAATGCGCGCGCCGTTGATCAGAACATTTTCATCCGCCTGACCGAGCCCGCGGGCATCGCTGTCGCCGGTGTCGATGGTGAAACCGGGGACTTGCCGGACAATGTCGAGGGCGGTTCTGGGGTTGAATCGCCCAAATTGCACGACATCATAGATTTGCCGATCATTTTCCGTCCGCGGTTCGAGACTGGTCGCACTGCCATTATCCTCTTGCGCCCATGCCGCGGTCGGCATGGCTGCCGATGCCAGCAAGCTTCCCGCAAAGACAAGGGACAACCCCCAATTCCCGTTTTTCAAATTATCCCCCCGCCGGATCTGCTCACGTTTGTGTAATCTATTTATCTGGAACGGCTGCTATGGGCAGTTGGTTTCAGCCGAAACCAGCTTTCGATAAACTACATCTGTAGTCGGACCAACAGCTTTGCCGAACGCAATCTCGATCATAACCGCTTCAGTCTTAAGGTTTGTTTGAAAACAGGAACCACGCACCCGCCCCGTTGGCCAGGGTATAGATGCCATAGAAGATCACCGAACTGATCATGCCCATATTGGCAAAGATCAGTGCCGCCGCGAGCATGATAAATTCCAATATATAGCTGCCATAAGGCCCCAGAAATTTGGAGAAACTGCCGCGCGCCTCGGTGATCATCGGATGATTGCTGTCCATCATCGCCTTGTGCATCGCGAAATTGCCGATGCCGCAGATAAAGATGATGAAAACCAGCATGTTTATCCTATAGGATGTCTTGCAGCCATTGTCAGGGACGCCGCGCGATAAATTGTGATGGTGGTTTTCAGGTGACAGTGAACCCGCTGGAGGAGAGCAGGATGGAATTTGCAGGCAAGACCGTTGTCATCACCGGCGGCGCGACCGGAATCGGTTTTGCGCTGGCCAAGGAAATGGGCGGATCCGGCGCGCGGCTCATCCTGTTCGAACCGCGCGAAAATCGGTTGCGGGAAGCAGTGGACAGCCTGGTCAGCTTGGGCATGGATGTCAAATATCTGGTGGGTGATGTCACGCAGCTCAAGGATATGGAGGCGCTGGCCGATTTTGCCTGGGCTGAAAATGGCCGGGCGGATATGCTGATCAGCAATGCCGGCATTGGCGGCGCGATGAAGTCGGTGATCAAGACCGATCTGGCTGAGGCGCGCGCCTTGTTCGACGTCAATTACTGGGGCGTGTGGAACGGTATATCGGTGTTCGGCAAACGCTTTCTGGCGGAAGAACAGCCCGCCGCTATCTATTCGGTCGCATCGGAAAATGCGCTGTTCAACGCCTTTCCTTTTGGCGGCGGTGCCTATGTTTCAAGCAAGCACGCGGTTTTCGGTCTGATGGAGGTGCTGCGCCGCGAAGCGCCGGACTGGCTGACCACCGGGGTGATCATTCCGGGCTGGGTCCGCTCCGAAATCTCCGAGTTTAACGCCACCGCACCGGAAGCGATGGATACCGATATTTTTGCCGGCAAGATCGTCGAGCAAATGGCCGCTGACGCTTATTATTGCGTCAGCCATTCCTATAATATGGTGCGCTTTCACGAACGCTATGACGAGCTCGAAGCGGCTTTTGCCCGCTATGCGCCCCGGCATGACGGCGATGAGTCCGCGGATGTGCAGATCGCCGTGCAGCGTATGCGCGACGCGGCGAAAGACGGATCATAGGCTGGATGCGAGAGCCAGAATAACCCCCAGACCGACCAGCATGATTCCGGTCAGCTCGTTGCGGCCCAGCGGTTCCTTGAGATAGAATCGCCCGAAGCCGAGCGTGTAGAGAATCTGGGTCTGGCCGACGATCCCGACCAGCGCCACTGGCGCATGGGCATAGGCGATGAACCAGCCGGCCGAAGCGGTGGCCGCGAGCACGCCGACTTGCGCGGTTACGCGCCAGCGGACCAGCATCGCGCGGAACTGGTCGGGCTCGCGCGCCAGCACATAGCTGCCCTGCATCAGCGCCTGGAATCCGAGCACCGCGGTCAGTACGATCAGCCCCGCATAGGTCCGCTCGACACCGGCGATGCTGTTGGCCGATTGCTTGATGAAGATCGCCGTCAGCGCGAACAGCAAACCCGCGCTCAGGCCCGTCAGTGCCGCGGGTTGCTTCAGTCCGCGCACCCACTGCCACAGGCCTTTGGCACCGCCTTCGATCGAAACCGAGAGGATGCCGACAAAGGCAATGGCAATGCCCAGCCAGGCGAGCGGAGCCAGTGTTTCACCAAGGATCACCCAGCCGAGCAGCGCAACGATCAGGGTTTCGGTCTTCATATAGGCAGTGCCGCTGACGAGATTGCGAAAACCGAAGGACATGATGATCAGGTTGGTCGCCAGCATCTGAGCGAAACCGGCGGCCCAGGCAAACCACCAGAAGGCCGCGGGCAGGCTGGGCAGGGCGGTGCGATCGGTGGCCATCATGTAGGTGGCCAGCATCGCGCAAGCGATCGGCCAGCCGAAGAAGAAGCGCGACAGCGCGGCGGCATTGACCGACATTTCCGAGCGGATGCGTTGCTGGACCGCCATCCGCCAGGCGAGAAAAAGCGCCGCCAGCAGCGCTGCCGGGATCCAGATCGGAATGATCAAATCGGTTGCTTATCGGTGTCGGAAAAGATCATTCGGCGGGTTGGAGCAAGCCCTCGTTCTTGATCTTTTCCTGCCATACCAGCGGCGCCAGATGGTGGACACTTTGTCCTTCGGCATCCACCGCGACGGTGACTGGCATGTCCTGGACCTCAAATTCGTAAATCGCTTCCATGCCGAGATCCGCGAAGCCGACAACCTTCGAGCCCTTGATCGCCCGCGACACCAGATAGGCGCTGCCGCCGACGGCCATCAGATAGGCGCTCTTGTGCTTCTTGATCGAGCCGACCGTATCCAGACCCCGCTCGGCCTTGCCGACCATGGCGAGCAGACCCTGTTCGAGCATCATGTCGGTGAACTTGTCCATCCGGGTGGCGGTGGTGGGGCCGGCCGGACCGACCACTTCCTCGCCCACCGGATCGACCGGACCGACATAATAGATCACCCGTCCGCGAAATTCGACCGGCAGCTCTTCGCCCTTGTCGAGCATGTCCTTGATCCGTTTGTGCGCCGCATCGCGGCCGGTCAGCATCTTGCCGTTGAGCAGCAGCCGGTCGCCATGGTTCCAGCTCGCCACTTCGGCGGCATCAAGCTGATCGAGATGCACACGCTTGGCTTCGGCCGACGGCGCCCATTGGACATCCGGCCATTCGTCGAGCTTGGGTTGTTCGAGATAGGCGGGGCCGGAGCCGTCCAGCGTAAAATGTGCATGCCGGGTCGCCGCGCAATTGGGGATCATCGCCACCGGCTTGCCGGCGGCGTGACAGGGCCAGTCGTTGATCTTGACGTCGAGGATCGTCGACAGGCCGCCAAGGCCCTGTGCGCCAATACCGAGCGCGTTGACCTTGTCGAATATTTCGATGCGCAATTCTTCGATATCAGTGCGCGGCCCGCGCTCTTTCAACTGGCCCATGTCAATCGGGTCCATCAGCGATTGTTTGGCGAGCAACACCGCGCGTTCCGCCGTTCCGCCAATGCCGATGCCGAGCATGCCGGGCGGGCACCAGCCGGCGCCCATTTGCGGGATCATCTCGAGCACCCAGTCGACAATATTGTCCGACGGGTTCATCATCTTGAACTTGGACTTGTTTTCCGAGCCGCCGCCCTTGGCTGCCACATCTACAGACACCCTATTGCCGGGGACCATTTCGACATGCAGGACACTGGGCGTATTATCCTTGGTGTTGCGCCGGGTGAAGGCGGGGTCGGTCAAGATCGACGCGCGCAGCTTGTTCTCCGGGTGCAGATAGGCGCGGCGGACACCTTCATCGACCAGCTCCTGCATTGATTGCGCGGTTTCGTCGAGCTGGCAATCCATGCCCCATTTGACAAAGACGTTAACGATCCCGGTATCCTGGCAGATCGGCCGATGGCCTTCCGCACACATTTTGGAATTGGTCAGGATTTGCGCGATCGCATCCTTCGCCGCGGGCGATTGTTCGGCTTCATAAGCGTCGCCCAGCGCCCGGATATAATCCATCGGATGATAATAGGAGATAAATTGCAGCGCATCGGCAACGCTTTCGATCAGGTCGGCTTGTTTTATCGTGACGGTCATTGTGGCTCCGGAATATCAAAGGCTAAGCGATCCGGGAGCCTTTTGGCTGAAAGGACGGAGCCGGGCAAGTGATTGTGCTGTCGTTACAATCCGAGAAACATTTTGAGCGACGGCCATTGATCGATGACCGCTTCGCGGCCCGCCGCGATTGCCGCGCGAGATCTTCGCCGGTTTGAAATCGAGCGTGTCGGCATCGTCAAAGCCGGGCGGCGGCGCGATAATGCGGATCGGCGCAAAGCGATAGCGCGCCAATTGGCTGTCGAGCGGCATCAGCGCCGTCGCAATCTGGGCGCTAGTCAGCCCCATGGTCATCAATTGGTGAAACTGCGCCTCGCGCGCTGCGATCAGATCGTTGATCAGCATGGCGTTGCCAATGTCATTCATCGCAACCTCGCTGGTCTGGATGCCCACCGAGCGCAGGCCAATCGCGATCAGATTGTCATAGGTCCGGCCGGGCTCGACCACCGGTTCGGGCGGCGCGGCCAGAATGACGAGCAAGGCGCGCGGCCGCAAATGCATCGCGGTGCGCAGCGGCGTAATATTGCGGACCCCGCCATCGACCCATTGTTCGGTGACGCCCTGATCATCCTTCGTCTTGAGCGGCTGGAAAAACGGCGGCTGGGCGCTGGACGCATAGACCCAGTCGCCGATATCGGGGTTTTTCTCGTCAATCTCGACATAATTGCCGGTGGCGAGGCTGACCGTGCCGACCCGCAACTTGCGGCGCGCGCGTTTCAGTTTCGCGGGATCGGCATAGGCGTTGAGTTTGCGTTTGAGCGGATTGGCATCATAGATTGAATCCGCACCGAAGGCGGCCCCGGCGACACCCAGTGGGCGCTTCTTGTAGATATCACCATTGCCCCGGATGGTCAGCCATTGTTCGAGCAGGCCGGGCATATCATTCATCGCACCACCGAGCGCCTGAATCGCACCGGTCGACACGCCGGCAAATATGTCGACTGTCACTTTGCGGTTGGTGATCAGCTCATCGAGCACACCAACCTGGAATGCGCCTTTGGCACCACCACCGGAAAGAACTACGGCCAGTTCGCTGGAGCGGGATCGGTTGGGCATGGGCTATCCTCCTGATTTTCTTCAGTCCTGCCCCGCGATCTTCTTATCACGAAACGTTTGCTTTTGCAGCTATGGTCGGGTTTTGGGCGTGAGACAGGCCCGCGCGGCGCGGCCTATCCGGGAGGTAATTGTCGGGTTGGCAAAAGTCCGATAGGGCCGAATCAAATGGAGCGCCGGAACAACAGGGGGATGCTATGCTGGCTTTTCGGATTTTGATGATCGTGATTTTCGTGACGATATTGGGGTATACGGCGGTGACCATATCGGCGCATGGGCTCAATCTTCTGCCAGTCTTTTTCGGTGACATGATGGCGATGGGCTGGCCGGGTCAGTTCAATTTCGACTTTATGTGCTTCCTGATCCTGTCCGCCCTGTGGGTGAGCTGGCGGCATCATTTCTCGATTTCCGGATTGATTCTGGGCCTGTTTGCTTTTTTCGGCGGCATGTTTTTTCTGTCGGCCTATCTTCTGTTTCACAGCATTTCGTCGGGTGGAAATGTCACCGCCCTGTTATTGGGGCCGCAGCGCGCCAAAGTCTGAAAACACCAGATATGGTGTCACAAAATTGACATTCTGGCCTGTGCATCCACTGTGGATAGATTTTTTGTAAATTTTGACCTAAGCTCTTGCACTATTCTACAGCCTTAGCAGGTCCACGCGTCGCTGCGCTGCAGCATAAAATGGCCGTCGACGAAGCGATTCATTTATACGATGAATGGAGTCGTTAAAATGTCATTTACCCTCTTGCATAAAATTTCAGTTCAGCCACTATAGGTTGTGGTTAGGCCAAGGGGGCACACCAACGTATAGTATTACTCGCCTGTAACACCGACTCGGTGGACGGCTCCCTTTGCGCCAAATCGCAAGAGATTTTTTGGGTTTTTCGGGCAAAAATATCTGCCCATTGAGACGGTAAAAATGTTAGTGTCAGACCTTCGGCCTTGGACCATGTTCCGAGTCGAACAAGACAAGAACAAAAAAGTCCGCAGAATGACCCGAAAGCGCTTGTTGGCCATAGCCGATAGGCAGTGTTGGTAGAGTGTGATTAGGGGGCATTAATGGACTTCAGAGACAGTCGGGCAGACGCCGACAATAATGGTAGCGATATGAGTGAGAGTGATATGGGCGCAGAAGTTCTAGATACGCCAAAAGACAAAGCCGACAATAAAGCGGAAAAGGCAGCGCCGGTAAAAGAACCGGAAGCGAGCAAGGCTGCGCCGAAGACAAATAAGAAAGCCGCCGCTGAGGCCGCCGCAGAAAAGAAAAATGACGAAAAGGAACTGAAAGCGGAGCGCGACAGCCATAGCGTCGAGGCGCGCCGGTTCACGATCGTTCAGGACGAGTCCCGCGATGACCTGCTGACCGACTTCGGCAAGGAGACATTGAAGGACCGCTATTTGCTGCCGGATGAAAGTTTCCAGGATCTGTTCGCACGGGTCGCCGATGCCTATGCCGATGATCAGGATCACGCGCAGCGGCTCTATGATTATATTTCGAAGCTCTGGTTCATGCCGGCAACGCCCGTGCTGTCCAATGGCGGCACCGGCCGCGGCTTGCCGATTTCCTGTTATCTCAACAGCGTCGACGACAGCCTCGGCGGGATCGTCAACACCTGGAACGAGAATGTCTGGCTGGCCTCGAAGGGCGGCGGCATTGGCACCTATTGGGGCAGTGTCCGCGGTATTGGCGAGCCGGTTGGCCTGAACGGCAAGACCTCGGGCATCATCCCGTTCGTGCGGGTCATGGACAGCCTGACCCTGGCCATCTCGCAGGGCAGCCTGCGGCGCGGATCTGCGGCTTGCTATCTCGACATTGATCATCCGGAAATTGAAGAATTTCTCGAGATCAGAAAGCCGTCCGGTGACTTTAACCGCAAGGCGCTCAACCTCCATCATGGCGTGTTGCTGACCGACGAATTTATGGAAGCGGTCCGTGACGGTCGTGAAATGGATCTCAAGTCGCCCAAGGACGGCTCGGTTCGCGGCACGGTTGACGCGCGGTCGCTGTTCCAGAAATTGGTCGAAACCCGGCTGGCAACGGGCGAGCCCTATATCATCTTCAACGACACGGTGAACCGGATGATGCCGAAGCATCACCGCGATCTGGGTCTGAAAGTCTCGACGTCCAACCTGTGTTCCGAAATTACACTGCCGACGGGTCGCGATCATCTGGGTGAGGACAGAACGGCAGTGTGTTGCCTGTCCTCACTCAATCTCGAAAAATGGGATGAGTGGTCGGTGGACAAGGACTTTATCGAGGACGTGATGCGCTTCCTCGACAATGTCCTGCAGGATTATATCGACCGCGCGCCGGACGAAATGGCGCGGGCGAAATATTCCGCGAGCCGCGAACGGTCGGTCGGTCTCGGCGTGATGGGCTTTCACAGCTTCTTGCAGGCGCGTGGCCTCGGCTTTGAAAGCGCGCTCGCAAAATCGTGGAATATGAAGATCTTCAAGCATGTTTCGGCGAAAGCTTCCGAAGCCAGCATGATGCTCGCCAAGGAACGCGGACCGTGTCCCGATGCTGCGGATCAGGGCGTGATGGAGCGCTTCTCGTGCAAGATGGCGATCGCGCCGACGGCGTCAATCTCGATCATCTGCGGCGGTGCCTCGGCCTGTATCGAGCCGATCCCGGCGAACATCTATACCCACAAGACGCTCTCGGGCAGCTTCGTGGTCAAGAACCCGCATCTCGAAAAACTGCTGCAGGACAAATCGAAGGACAGCACCAATATCTGGAATTCGATCCTTGAGCAGGGCGGCAGTGTCCAGCATCTCGACTTCCTCAGCCAGGAAGAGAAAGACGCGTATAAGACCAGCTTCGAGATTGATCAGCGCTGGCTGCTCGAACTCGCCGCCGATCGCACGCCCTATATTGACCAGGCGCAGTCGCTGAACCTGTTCATTCCGGCGGATGTCGACAAATGGGATTTGCTGATGCTGCATTTCCGGGCGTGGGAGCTGGGCATCAAGTCGCTCTATTATCTGCGCTCGAAATCGATCCAGCGCGCCGGCTTTGCCAATACCGAAGAAGGCGTATCCGGCGGCGGTGTCGAAGCCGACAACACGCTCGACCCGAAAACGGTCGAACTGATGACGGCAGAGACCACCGACTATGACGAATGCCTCGCATGTCAGTAGAAACGCAGAGCATGGGCGGAGCGGTCTGATGGGCTTCGGCATGGGCATTCTCATGGCGATACTCGGTGGACCGTTTCTCGCCTGGCTCTACACGACGCCCGGCGTTCAAGCCAAGTTTGACGAGCGGAAGCAGAAATTTGCGGCGGGGCAAGGCAAGGATCCCGAAGCCGATTTCATCGGTCCGCACAAGAGTTTCCAGCAGAATATGATCATGGGAGCGCTGCTGTTTTTCGTGATTGGCATCGCCGCAGGATTGGGAGCTGGTTTGGTGATCTAGAGTTTGCCCACTGCCCCCTCCCGATTTGCTCCTTTAGGGGAGGGGGCCGTTTTCCCGCAGTGGGAAATTCCGGCAATCCGGGCCCGTCAAAGCAATCGGACGGATCGGAAAAATAAGGTTTAGTATATTTCATGTTGAAGACAGCCACAGCCAATCCGTCTGCCGCACCGGTAGACCCGACGCTGTCGGCCGGTGAGAACCGGCTGGCGGTGCTCGATGGCTGGCGGGCTTTGTGCATCCTGCTGGTCATGGCTGGCCATTTGCTGCCGATCAATCCGATCCTGCCCGGCGGTAACGAATCCTCGGCTGCTGGCGGCATGGCGATTTTCTTTGTTCTCTCGGGCTTCCTGATCACCCGCTTCCTGTTTGACCGGCCCGAGCCGATGCCGTTTCTGATCCGCCGCATCCTGCGGATCATTCCGCTCGCCTGGCTGGCGATGATCATTCTCTATTTTGCCGCCGGCGACACCCGCAGCACCGGCGACCTGGCCGCCAACCTGCTGTTCTTCGCCAATATCCCGCCGGCCGGTCTGCTACCCGCGGGCGAGCATCTGTGGAGCCTGTGCGTCGAGGCGCAATTCTATCTCGCAGCGGCATTGATCGTCGCGCTGCTCGGCAAGCGCGGGCTCTATCTGCTGCCGGTCGGCGCGGTGCTGGTCACCGGCCTGCGCATTGGCGCGGGCGAGACGATCAGCATTGTCACCTGGCACCGGGTCGACGAAATTCTCGCCGGTTCGATTGTCGCGCTCATCTATCTCGGTGCTTTCGGGCCCAAGGCGATCACCCTGTTCAGCCGGGTCAATTTCTATGTCGCCGTCGCCCTCGCGCTGGTCTGCACCTATTTTCTCTATACCCCGCTGGCCTATGCCCGGCCCTATGCGATCGCGCTGATGGTCGGGGTCACGCTGTGGCACGTGCCGGTCTGGGCGCAGACCCTGCTGTGCTCGCGGCCGGCGGCCTATATTGCCAAAATTTCCTACGCGCTCTATGTCTTTCACGTGATGCTCGACCACACATGGTTGGGTTCGGGCGAGACGCTGGAAAAATATCTCAAGCGGCCGCTGCTTTTCGCGGCCACTTTTGCCCTTGCGCACGTATCGACTTATCATTTCGAACAGCGCTTTATCAACCTCGCCAAGCGGATCACGCCTCGTGCGCAACCGCACCCTGTATCAACCACTTAGTCGCCGGATAGGAGTTCCACATGTCCCTTTTAGAAGCCCGCAAGACCTACAAGCCGTTTGAATATCCCTGGGCCTATGACTTCTGGAAACGCCAGCAGCAGATCCACTGGATGCCGGAAGAAGTGCCGCTCGGCGAGGATTGCCGCGACTGGGCGCAAAAGCTGACCGATCACGAGCGCAATCTGCTGACCCAGATTTTCCGCTTCTTCACCCAGGCCGATGTCGAGGTGCAGGATTGCTATCACGACAAATATGGCCGCGTGTTCAAGCCGACCGAAGTCAAGATGATGCTGACCGCTTTCTCCAACATGGAAACCGTCCACATCGCCGCTTATTCGCATCTGCTCGACACGATCGGTATGCCGGAAAGCGAATATTCGATGTTCCTCGAATATGAGGAAATGAAGGACAAGCACGACTATATGGGCACGTTCGGCGTCGACACCGATGAAGATATTGCCAAGACGCTGGCGATGTTCGGCGGTTTTACCGAAGGCCTGCAACTGTTCGCCAGCTTCGCGATGCTGATGAACTTCCCGCGCTTCAACAAGATGAAGGGCATGGGCCAGATCGTCTCCTGGTCGGTCCGCGACGAAAGCCTGCACTGCGAAGGCATTGTCAAAATGTTCCACACCTTCGTCCAGGAACGCGACTGCCTGACCAAGAATGTCAAGGAAGAGATTATCGACTGCTGCCAGAAAACCGTGCGGCTCGAAGACGCGTTTATCGACCTCGCATTCAGCGACGGCCCGGTGACCGGCATGACCGCCAAGGAAATCAAGCGCTATATCCGCTACATCGCCGACTGGCGCCTCGGCCAGCTCGGCTTCCAGCCGATCTACATGATCGAAGACCACCCGCTGCCATGGCTCGCGCCGCTGCTCAACGGTGTCGAACACGCCAATTTCTTCGAAACCCGCGCCACCGAATATTCCAAAGGCGCGACCCGCGGCAACTGGAACGAAGTGTGGGACAGCTTCGACCAGCGCAAGGGCGGCAAGATTATCGGCATCGAGGATACCGATAATGATGATGATGGCGAAGATATGTTCGAAGCGGCGGGGGTTGCTGCGGAGTAGGGGTATCTAAAGACTAAAGAATGATCATTACTGATTCCGCTCCGGTTCGCGCTCGTGATGTAAGCAGGTATGCTTGGTCTGGATTGAGGGCTTTTCAAAATGCGACTTTTACGGCGTCAAGATTGCAGGCGCTTCATGATCCTCCGAGTGACCAGAAGAGAAATGTAAAAAAACAAGCGGAGCAAATTGGTTTTTGCATAAGACAAGCGGAAGAGTACTTTCTGGCGGCAAATTCGGTATCCATCGCTACCCAGCCCTTGCTGCTATATTATGGCATAATGAGCCTAGCGCTGGCAGAAATACTACTGAAAAATAAAGGTATCGCTAGTCTGGACGCAGCAAGAGGAGAAAATGCGCATCATGGCTTGGTGCTAAAAGTCGATGGAAAGACGAGTTCGTTTCCAGAATTGTCTCAGAGTGCATCAATGCTTCGAGCCGTTCCGATGAAAACTGGTAGCAATCGAAAAGGTACTTTTGAGCTGTGGCATAACTCAAGCCGTGAAACTCCTTTGTCTGGAAAACAGACGAGTATTTTAGACAACTTGACTACAAAAGTAGGCCACGGAGTTTGGGCGCATCCTATAGATGTCACGCCGAAGAAGATGCCAATAAACGGGTTAACACTTTTGGACTGCCTTAAATCAATACCCGAACTATCTAATACTATGTCACATCATGGCTTGGTATCGGATTTGGTGAGAGGTTCGTACTCTGTCATTCAAGATTTGAAGAATAATAATATTACTCAATCAACTATTGTTCAACCAGCTGAACCAAAGCAATTGGAAGCGTTTTACTCTAAAGTTGAATTTCATCCTGCCAATATCCCATCTTTGGATATAAAACTGATGGAAAATGGGTGTGTTATTACTCAGAAGGACAAGATAAGTGACGTTCGTTATGGTGGGCACTATCCTATGGCTACCCAACTTCGAGCAGAAGAAATACTATTTTTTTCCTCGAATGACAGTTTGAACGAATTTGGCCTATTTTATGTTTCTCTTTATATCCTAGGTAATTATGCTCGTTACTACCCTGACCATTGGATGAAGGATGTTTCACTTTCATCCGCGTTGGCGCTAGCCTCAACGGAGCTTATTTCCGTTGCACAAGATAGAGTTCCACTACTAGCGATGTCGGAAATGACAAGGGTGTGGCAAATATACGATCATTGAAATCCTAGTAAACCTTTCCCTCGTCATCCTGAACTTGTTTCAGGATCCATCTTGAAACTGCAGAGCTGCATCAAGAGGGTAAATGGATGCTGAATCAAGTTCAGCATGACGAATAGCGTGGGTCGTCGCCATCTCGTCCGATACCTCTAACCCTAAATCAACCGCCCCTTCGGTTCGACATAGCTATCCACCCGCCGTTCCGGCTGTTCATGCCAGCCAATATTAAACGCCCAATAATGCGGGAAAAAATAGAGCGAGCTATAGGGCAGATTGGCATCAATCCACCGCGCCAGCTTGGTCCAGCCGCCCGGCTCTTCGCCATGCGCGTCCCAGAACGCCGGAATCACAATACAGGCCATCGCGCCCATATGGCCATTGGCATCCCGCTGATCCCAGATATGGGCCGCGGCATTTGACGCGTTGGAGCCGCAATTATAGCCCGCCTTGCCAGCCCGTTGCTGGTCATTGCCGAGCTGATTGACCGCCGCGCTGCGATAGGCGGAGCGGATTGTGATGCGGCCGAACTGATCCTGCAGCGGCTCGAGCAAATCCGTGCACAGCCGGGTTCCGGCGGCAATCGCCAGATCAGGATCATCGGGAATATTGGGCACCCCGTGCAGATTGGCAATCTCCGAATAAAGCATGTCGCGCATGAAAAAATGCGGCGACAGGCGCACGCGGCCCAGATCGGTGAGGGCGTTGACGGATGCGGGTTTGCGCATGGTGAAATCTCCAAATCTGGCAAGGGTTTAGAACAGGCTGCCGGATTTTCCTACCGTCATTCCCGCGCAAGCGGGAACCCAGAGAGGCAGCGCGAACCCGCTAGATCCCCGCCTGCGCGGGGATGACGATGTATGAGAAGTTCAGCACGACGAGTGCGAGGGTCATCACAACCCCCGACCGCAAAAGTCAAAACCACCCCCCACCACCACTCTTCCCAACCGCACCCCCATCGGCTAAACCCGTCGGTGCGGCAGGCCAATTCCTGTCGTGAGGCTTTAGAACCTCAAGCAACACTGTCGCCGGTCGTTATTCATAACGGCCGGGTGGCCGTCGTGCATGTCCAGAGCTCCGCTTAAAGACGGCGGCGCTCTGACGACAGTGCAGGGTTCTAAACACCCGGCTCTGCCCGCCGGGCGTTCTGCCTCCCCCGCAAGCAGGAGGCCCGTCATGAAAAAACCCCGCTGGTCCACCTTCCGCACCCGCCTGCGCCGCATCTCCCGCTTCGTCGCCCTGTGGCTGTTCTGCGCCGTGGCCCTGCTCGCCCACATGATCTGGCTCGCCGGCCTGGCCATGGACCTCTGGGGCGCGGTCTGGTGAGGGGTTGGGGTGGAAGCACTTGATAGTGCCGGCCAATCGGTCGCGGCGCGGGTGATCTGACTCGGCAATTGGCCTAGTCCTGATAAAAAGGAATTGCCGGGGGCTCTGCGTGCCGAAAGTTTTCATCTGGAAGGGCTATCGTTTCCACTTTTATGCCAATGAGGGCTCTCCCCGCGAACCGCTGCACATCCACGTTCGCAAGGGCAGGGACAATGCCAAATTCTGGCTTGATCCGGATGTGCGTGTGGCGTTCAATCGCGGATTTCCAGCCCGGGTGCTTTCACAGCTGATTCCGGTTATAGAGGAACGGCGCGATGACATTGAAAGAGAATGGCATGACTTCTTTTCCGCCTGAACCGACCGCCGTGCGGTTTGACGAACACAGTTTCTGGGTCACCCTGGAAGACGGGCGCACGCTTGGCATTCCGCTGGCCTGGTTCCCCCGCCTGCTGCACGCCTCGCCCGAACAGCGCGAAAAGGTCGAGTTGAGCCGGTCCGGCCTGCACTGGGAAGAGATTGACGAGGATATTTCGATCGCCGGCCTGCTCAAAGGGCGGGGCGATGTCACGCGATCCGGGGATGTGGCAGCGGAGTGATGATGGCGGGCGGCCATCGGCAACGCACTCCCAAACGACCGTGCTTATATGGGTTGCTGGATTTTCGCCGCGAGTTTTTTCACCACCTGGCTTCGCGCCTTGGCTGACAAAAAATGCTTGGGTATTTTCCTGAAGGATGACCCATAGCTGAATTGGCTGAAATCGCGGTCGTCAGAGTCAATAAAGACCATCAGTTCCTGCGCCATTGCGCGGTTGAACGCCCAGAGCATCCTGTCCTTATAGGCTATCGCGAAATAGGCGTCGTCCGGCCAGTGCAACACATGTTTGCGTCGCCAATCACAGGCCGTGCAATAAAGCGTGCCCCGATCCGTGCCATGCCCGCGATAGAGATATTCGCTATGCGCCCATAAGGACGGATCATAGGGTGCCGGCAAATCGGCAATAGCATCCAGCTGCCCGCGGCCCAGGCCGTGATAATACCAGGCATAGTGATGGAGCCCGACGGATCCGCGCGTCGCCTTTTCATAGTCAAAATGGCGCGAGTTTTGGAAATAGGGAATATCTTCCCGCCGTCCGATCTGGATCCGTTCCGCAAACTC
The DNA here is from genome assembly GCF_055693205.1 of Parasphingorhabdus sp. W113. NCBI lineage: Bacteria > Pseudomonadati > Pseudomonadota > Alphaproteobacteria > Sphingomonadales > Sphingorhabdaceae > Parasphingorhabdus > Parasphingorhabdus sp. W113. Next base: position 976,661 of record NZ_CM146328.1, read on the forward strand.
AAAAACCGCCTCCCTGGCACAGCCCGGGCAGCTTACGGCGACCCGGTGCGGCATCGGGTTCCAGGTGTATAAGTCCGTCATATCAACGACCTATCGGATCGCACCGCCCGGGTCCATATCCGCAACAGAGAGGGGGCATAGCGTCGGGCCACCACAAGCGGTCATTCCCGCGCAAGCGGGAACCCGGAGAGGCCGCGCACACCCGCTAGATCCCCGCCTTCGCGGGGATGACGGGAGGGGCCGTGGGGATGATCAGTGGCGGGCAGCGAGTATGGCAACCCGTTCGTTCAGCACCAGTCCCGTTTATAGCCTTGCCATTCTTCCGCCAGCCCTTCGTCCACCAGCTGCGCGCCCAGGCTTTTGCCATTGCGCGTAACGATCCGCAGGTCGCGGCCAAATTTGTCCTGGTCGCGGTCGATGGATTGCAGCGCAAATCGGTCGGCGTTGAGCAATCCCAGCAGCCGCATCTTTGCGCGCTCACCGAGCTGTTTCTCGGCAGCGCAGCCGGGGCTGGAAATTTCCGGGGTGTTGATATCGGCGATGCGGATCTTGCGGCCTGCAAACCAGAAGGTATCGCCGTCGACCACACAATTGGTGCGAACCGCGCCAAAGCAGACCCCGAAGCTCGCGCGGTGCGGATCGATTGCGGCGCTCTGCGAGGCTGGCGGTCCGCCGCTATACCAGATGGTGGCAAACAGGGCGGAGCATGCCGCGAGCGTGATGATCACAAAGGCGGGCCACCCGACAGTTGCATGGCCGCCACTTTTGGGCAGCTGGCGAAAGGGTGTGACGGTGCTCCGGCTCATCAGAAGAAAGTACCGGACGGATGTTGAGGAAAGGCTAAGGCGTCGTCCCACGGAGCGCGGCTGGACCGCTTCCGTCATTCCCGCGCAGTCGGGAACCCAGAGAAGCCGCGCGCAACCCGCTGGATCCCTGCCTTCGCGGGGATGACGGAGAGGGGGATGCCGATGGCGGGGAGGGGAGCGGGCATGGTGGTGTGGGGTCGGGGATGGCAGCCATGCTGGTCGGCAACCCCCACCACCTCCCACCACCCCCAAAAAACCCTTTCCTACACAGCCCGTTTCATGGCTTAATCGCGCCATGGCCCATCGACCACCTGCCCCGCAATCCGCCCCGCCGCGTGCGACGCCCGATCCGCGCAGCGCGGTGGTGCAGCAGCGGCGGATTGGGTGGATTCCGGCGTTTACGCCAGCCGAACTGCGCGGGCGGCGGGATGGGTGGACGCCGCGGCGGCAGGCGGCGTTTATTGGGTATCTGGCGGAAACGCGCTGTGTGAAAGCGGCGGCGGCGCGGGTCGGGATGAGCCGCGAAAGCGCCTATCGCCTGCGCCGCAGGCCGGAAGCGGCTGATTTCGCGGCGGCGTGGGACCATGTTCTCGCCGGTCCGGAGTCTGAAAAGGGCGCGGATCGGGGCAAGCGGAAGGTCACACTGGCCCGGCTGTTTCAGCGCGTCCGGCTTGGCCGCTATCGCCCGATACTCTATGATCGGCGCTATGTGGGAGTTCAGCAAATGCCTGATAATAAAGCGCTTTTATCGGTCCTGGCGCATCTTTACCGGGTCACGCCGCGCCCTGATAGCGGGGATGATGGGCCGGCGAAATGCGCCAAGCAAGGGGGTCTAGACTGTGACCTTTAACGCGCTATCCATCACTCGCATCCTGTTCGCGCTGGCCGCCTTGTTCGGTGTGACCGTGCTGGCGCCGGGCCTGTTCGGCGAGGCGGATTATAGTGCGACCCTGCCGCCGGCGATCTCCCATCCGGAATTTTACTACGGCTTTCTCGGCGCTGCGCTGGTGTTCCAGCTGCTCTACGCGATGATCGCGATTGATCCGCTGCGCTATCGGCCGCTGATGCTGCTTGGGGTGCTGGGGAAGCTCGCCTTTTTCAGTTCGACGATGTGGCTCTATAGCATCGGCCGGCTGGCGGAAGGCGCGCTGTTTTACGCCGCGATGATCGACGGGGTCTGGGCGCTGCTGTTCCTGCTCGCCTGGTTCGCGACCCGGGGCGCGGCGCGGTCTGCCTGATGGGGGCGTGGTGGGCGATGATCAGCGGGATGATCAGCGAGCCACGAGCAGGTGCCAACAAAAAGCCCCGCCGGATCGCTCCGACAGGGCCTGGTATTTTTGCTTGTCCGCTGCGCTTAGGCGTAGCTGAGTTTGACATTCGCCTTGCGGGTGCGACGGAGCGCGCCGCCAATGGCACCAAAGCCGAAGATCATGAACGCCCAGGTGGCGGGCTCCGGTACGGCGGCCGCCGTGTCGGCAACAGATACCGTGACGAGGCCGTCAATCTGATCAGCACTGTCCGCAAACAGACCGGCAAAGGTCGCGTCGTTAATATTGCCACTCTGGCGGCCAAAAAAGTGAAAGGCTTGACTGCCGGTCTGGTTGAAGACCCACCAGTTGAAGCTGTTCGTTCCGGCATGGTTCCACTGGGTTACCGCCGAGCCATCCCAGTCAAAGTCATATTGCGGATTGGTGGTGAAGCCGGCAGCGACATATTCGCCGCCACTGACGCTGCCGATGGTCCGGCCCAGCGCGCTGGTGGTCACCGAAAAGTCGGTATAGATATAATTGCCTGCTGCAGCGACACCGCCAACTGCCGTGCCGTCCGTGGTGAACGTGCCCGCTTCACCGGCGAAGCTCCAGTCCCAGACAATAGCGGCATTGGCCGATGCCGGAAAAAACAGCGCGGCCGCAGTGGCCAGAATGACTTTTTTCATGATAAAACCCCATATGTGCGACAGATTTCAGCGCTGAATATCGCGCAGAAAATCGTCAAAAATGCAAACCCTAACCGGAAGTTAACAAGTGGACGCCGAAAAAGCAAGGTTTTCCGGGAGGTAGCGGGCTCGTGGCATGGTGAGTCCCGATTTGGGACAGTCATGCCCGGGCGGGTTAAAGCGCGCCGCAGCCTCGCTCCATTCCGAACCCATTGCGCTTTCCCATCCGGCGCGATCAATGCTAGCCTGCGGCACATGATCAGCCCGTCCTTCCGCTTCGCCCGCAGCTTTGCTGTCTTGTCGCTTCTCCTGCCACTGGCGCTGCCAGCCGCCGCGCAGGATATCGGGTCGTCACCGATGCCGGAACAGGACGGCCGCGCGCTGATCCGGCCCGACCGCGCGGCGCCGGTGGCGGTGCTGCCGTCGCCAGCCGACCATCCCGCGCTGGCCGCCGATCTCGGGCGCCAGTGGTTCACCTGGGAGCAGGGCGGGCGGACCCATCTCGATTTCGGGCGGCCCGAGGACGGCAACTGGCTGTGGACCATGGCCTGTGTGCGCAGCAGCGGCGGTGCGCGGATCGTCCATCATATTGATGCCGATGCGCCGGATATGGGCGCGGGCGATCGCTTCGGCTTTTCGCTGCGCGTCGATGACCGGGCGTCGCTCGGGATGATCGGCCTGATCGCTGAAACCCGGAAACAGCGGCGCGGCATTTATGCGACCAAATTCTACACCACCCCGCGCCACCCGCTCTTCCCGGCGCTGGCCCAGGGCAGCCGGGTCTATGTCAATCTCAACGGCAACCGGTTCAGCATCGCGCTGAGCGGCTCGGGTGAAGAGATCAAGACGCTGCTCCAGGCCTGTCGCTAGCCGCGGAGCCGGCACCCGGCGGTGCGGGTGGCCACCTGCCATTTATCGCAGCTTCCGGGCGGCTCGCCGCTGGGCCGCGCAGCTGAACGAGCCGGTCGTCCGGCGTTCATATTCAGGGCGCTATTCCTGACAATCACCGCAACAAAGGAAGTTTGACATGCACAAGACATTGCTAGGCCTCGCCGCCACAACCCTCTTCCTGCCTGCCACGCCAGCGCTCGCCGCGGCGGATGGCTATGCCGGTTCCGGCACGCCGCTGGCCGGTCTGGTCCGGATCAGCGATGATGGCTGGGATGACGATGATGATGATTATCGTCGGTACAAGCCGCGCCGGATGAAGCGCGGCGATCGCTATTGGCGGGGCCGCGACGGGCGCTATTACTGCAAGCGCGACGACGGTACCACCGGCTTGATTATTGGCGGGGCCGTAGGGGCTCTGCTGGGCCGCGAGATTGACGGCGGCCGCGACCGCACGCTGGGCACCGTGCTCGGGGCAGCGGGTGGCGCTCTGCTCGGCCGGGAAATTGATCGCGGAGATCTGAAATGCCGCTAACCGGCTGAACCCGCCTCCACTGTCAGAATATGAGATCCGGCTCGCCTTGTGGTGGGCCGGATTTGATTCAGGTCAAGGCGGCGGCACCGCAACGCTGCTAAGGCCTCAGCTGAGGAGACAAGGGCCAGGAACGGAAAAGGAGAAGGGATGTGACCGAGCCGCTGATGCAAGTCCCGGTGCTGGTCGTGATGGCAGCGATGCTGCTCTTTTCGGTGATCTTGATGGGGGTAACGCTCATCGAAAGTCGGGGGGAAGAGCGGTCGTCAGAAAAGGAGGCTGAAGAGAAGAGCGAGGCGCCGGAAAACTAATGGTGCGGGCCGGCGCCGCTGGTCCTAGATGACCAGCGAAGTGACATTCTGGGTGGCCGGGGCGATGCTGGTGCCGACAAACAGGGCGGCGGAGAGCAGAGCGGCGATGGCGGCGGTGAGATTGCTATGAAAATTGCGGGGCATGATAAAAATCCTTCGGGGGTTAGGACCGCATCGTTGATCAGATGACCAAGGATGCGGCGTTGTTGGCGGCTGGTCCGACAGCGGCGATCACGAAGATGGCAGCGGAAGTCATGGCAGCGAAAGCGGTGGCGATTTGGTTCTGGATAGAAACGGTCATTATTTTTGTCCTCTTAGGCGAGAGTGAAAATTGGGTTTTGCGATTAGGCAATCAGGCGATGAACGAAGCGGCATTTTGAGCGGCTGGACCAACGCTGGCGCTGATGAACAGGGCGGCGGAGAAAAGAGCGGCGAAGGCTGCGAGGGCCTGGTTCTGGAAATTGATGTTCGACATGGTTGGTTCCTTTCAAGTTAATCAGGGTCTTCGGTGTGTGTTTGCGAAGATGTCTGATACATTGCAGGGGCCGTGCCAGTTTTAGAAAATACAAGTAATACAGATAGTTAAGAGATTTCTGCTGATTTGCGAAGATGAATGAAAACTGAATAGTGGGAAAATATACCAACTATTGGTTTCTATGTTTTAGGGAAACGCGACCCATTGCTACCGGATCTTAATCCCGCGCCGGTAAGGCAGGTTCATGTTCGGACCCCGCCTCAGCAAAGTCTTCGCCAGTCGCTCCAATGCCCTGTGGTGGGCGGCGATGGTGCTGGTGACCGCCTATTGCGTCGCCGCCGAGCCGCCATCAGCGCCGGAAGCTGGCGAGACGCTGGTTCTGGGACCGGATGGCGTTCAGCCAGCCGCCCGGACAGAGGGCCGGTCAAAGCCGGACAATGCCAGAGGCGATCCGGAGGATAGTGCCCAATCTGAACCCGCGGTCTGGTAGTCCAGTCGAGGCTATGGGCGTCAGTAGGGGGCCGTGCCCCCGTCAACGCTCAGCGTCGCGCCGGTAATGCCGCCACCGGCTTCCGAGGCCAGCAGCACCGCCAGGGCCGCGACTTCCTCGACCGTATTGGGCCGCTTGAGCGCGCTTTCCTGGGCAAACATGTCGATCATTTCCTCAAAGGTCATGCCAAGACCCTTCGCGGTGGTCGGCCCATTGTCCATGATCAGGTCGGTCAGCACGAGACCGGGGCAGATCGAGTTGACAGTGATGCCCATCGTACCGACTTCCTGCGCCACCGCCTTGGTCATGCCGTTAATCCCGTGCTTGGCGATCGTATAGGGTGCAAAAGTGGGCTTGCCCATCTTGCCTTCGGTCGAGCTGATATTGATGACCCGGCCGGATTTCTGCTGGATCATCGTCTGGAGCGCGCGCCGGGTGGCCCAAAATGTCGCGTAGATATTCCATTTCATCGCTTCGTCAAAAGCCTCGTCCGTCAATTCGGCCAGCGGCGCCAGTGCGCCCGCGCCGCCGGCATTGTTGACCAGTATGTCTACCGTCCCAAACTCGCTGGCGGTTTCGTCGATAAAGCCTTCGACCGATTGCTGGTCCATGACATCGCCGGCATAGAAATGCGCGCGGTCGCCGACATCGAGCGCTGCTAGAAGCTTTGCCCCCTTGTCCGGATTGCGGGCCATAAGCGAGACCGAGGCGCCTTCCGCCAGATAGGCCTCGGCAATGCCGCGTCCAATCCCTGCCGTGCCACCGGTAATGGCTGCGATTTTACCTTCAAGTTTCATGGCTCGTTCTCCGGTCTGTTTGATCACAGGGCTATCCCGCCTGACGGGCAACGGCAATGGGTTAAAAGATTAGGAGATAACCAAAACTTTCAGAGCGTTCATAAAAGGCGGCCTGAATATGAACCTCAGATAAAACCAACATTCAGCCGATGGTCAAGGCGAATCACCTAGTAATATTCATGTCGGGCATCAAACGAGTCGGGTCACCAGACAGACCCATTGGAGTAAGAACATGATCAGCAAGATTTTAGGAACACTCGCCATCACCACCGCTGCTGTTTCAGCGATGGCATTTGCAACCCCAGCCGAAGCGCGGAGCGGCTATTCGCAAGGCTATAGCGAGGGATATTACCAACGAGTCGGCTATGATGACCGGCGCTACCGTCGCGGAGATTATTACCGGGACGACCGCTATTATGATCGGCGTGACCGCCGTTATGACCGTCGTGACCGGCGCTATTATCGCGAAAAGCGGCGCTATCGGAGCGATCGTCGGCGTTATCGCGGATGTGATCGCGGAACCGGCGGAACGATTATCGGCGCAATTGCCGGCGGTCTGCTCGGCAATGAGGTCGCTCGCCGCGGCAGCAAGACCGAAGGCACGATTATCGGCGGCGCAGTCGGTGCGTTGGCAGGCCGTGCGATTGATGGAAATTGCTAAAAGGCGCCTCTGAATGAACTAGAGTTTGGTCCTTGGCATTGCTTCGAATGCCCAGGACCTTGCCTTCCCCGAGTAGCGTACCGGGGACAGGGGATCGGTGGTCTGCGTGTGCCCACGTCGGACAACCGGTCCCCGCTTGTTTTAGCGCTGCGCCAACAATGGCGGCACCGGACCGAGCCAGTCGGATAGATTGGCCTTGTCCTGGACGAAATAGGGCTTCCCTTTGCTGTTGAGATAGAAGCGCTGCATCTCGCTGCGGGAGAAGGGGCGCGACCCCAATCGTCCAAACACCGCCATTTGTCCGCCGGTTTCATCGACCGCCCGGTCGCGATCAAGGCCCTTGGAAAGCGCCAGAGCCGGTTTCGGCGTCCGCGCAAAGGCGATCAGTTCCGGCATCGGTGGCGGGGAGAAGCCGTAATAGTTGGGCTGGCTGTCCGGCGAAGTGAGCTGAATGACTTTCAACCCGTTGCGGCCATCGGCGACATAAGCGAACAGGGTCGCGTTGGTCGATCCGACGATCACATCTTCGGCATCGTTCATCGTGCCGCCGAAGCTTTCCTTGCGATAGATCACCGGTGCTTCCGGCTTGGTGATATTGGCGATCACCAGGCCGTCTTCCTTGGCCGCGATATAGGCATAGGTCCGGGCCAGGTAGAGCCGCTGCGCATTGGCCAGCGGGATCGTGCCCGATGGTACCGCTATCGGCTTCTCCATGTCGGTCACATCAAACAGCTTCACGCCGTCCGTATCGGTGACCCAGAGATAGCGGAACTGCAACGCCGAAGCGCGGGCGTCGGTCATCGGCATGGTGATGACATGGCGAGGCTGCAACGGATCGTCGAGATCAACCACCACCATACCACTGGCTGCGGCGATATAGGCATAATGGCCTGCCAGCGTGATATGGCGGGCACCGTCCAGCACATTGCCTTCGTTCCAGGTTGCCGCCCGTTTGAAGAAATTGTTGCGGAACTCGCCATCGGCCAGTGTGTTGACGTCGACCAGGATCAAACCCTCTTCGCTATCGGTCACAACCGCGTAATTATAGATTGGATGGAATGCCTGTTCCTCGTTGATTTCACGCAGCTCTTCGGTATTGCGTTCCGGTGCGATCGGCTGGTTGGTGGACAGCGCCATGCAGGTTGCGTTCTTGGTATCGACATGGGTGTCATGACCAAGCGAGGAGAAGGGCGCTTTTACGATCCTCTCCGAAAAGCCCTTATTGCCGATCGAAGCGACGTCATAGGCGCGGAAGCCGCCTTTGCCTTCAGCGACAAACATATATTCGCCGCGCAGTTGCAGGCAGCGGACGCTGTCACCTGTGCCTTGGACCACATTGGCAAATTCTTCGAGGGCCTTGGTTTCGCCGGACAAATCGTCATCCAGCCGCTCTCCGCGCACCCAATTGATCAGCTCCCGTCCGTTATCCTCAACATGCATCCGCCAATAGTCGGGATAGGCGTATTTCTGAAGGTAGGATCCGATCACGGCTTGCGGTTCGTCCCACTCGGTGACGCGCACCGCCTCGAAGCCTTTTTCAAGACCGACCCAGGCATGCAGGCCGACAAAATTGACGAAATTCGTGCCTTGCAGCAGCAGCTGCGACATGATCGCATTATTGTCATTGGCTTCGCTCAGATGGCAATCGGAACATTGCTTGGTTTCGGTCTTCCGCACGGTATGCGGGAAATGCGGGGCAAAGGCCTGACTGGAAAAACCAATCGCCGATATTGGCGGCTGCTGCACATATATGCGTTCGCGATTGATATTGGTCGAGGACAGCACCAGCGCCGAGGTCGACCGGACCGGAGCAATGATATTGCCCTTGGTGGTCTGGTGCTTGCCGAGCTGGAACATCTGATCCCTTGCAACCTGCGGATTATAGGTGGCATAGTTGCGGGTCGTTCCGCCTTCATATTTGTGGCTCTCGGTTTGCCAGTTTGCCTCGATCGGCAAATGACAGCCGCCGCAGCTGGTGGTCCAGCTGAGGTGGCAGGTGAAGCACACCATTTCCTCTTCTTTATGCGCACGATCAGCCGCAGCCACGCCGCTACCGAACTTATACTCCCCGGTTTCGGAACCGGTCTTCGACATCAATTTGGCCCGCGCGGACTTGAGATTAAAATCGGGATGCGAGCGGTCAACACTGTCTTTGACCAAGCTGACACGCCAACTCAGTTCGGGATCGACGATCGAGCGCTGGATCAGCACGCGATTTTCATCTTCGTCTTTCATCCATTCAAAGCGGCGCTGACCATCCGCATTGCGCAGCAGGCCCAGATTCTTGCCTTTGGGGCGCGCTGCAAGATTGGACGTCATCAGGGTCGGATAGGCATCCGGAGTGCCGTGACAATCCTTGCAGCTGATTTCCACGGCATTGGCGACTTCGCCATAAATCAGACCGTTGCCATGGCTATCCTGCGCAAAATGACAATCGGCGCACTGCATGCCGACCTCGGCATGAATACTCATCATGTGCACTGATTTCCCGGGATTAATGCCTGGCTCGACGAATTTCTCCTCGCCTTCACGGCGGAATTTCTCGGGATCGTCATTCTCGACAATATCGCCGGCCTTATCCAGCAGATTGCCATCGCGGTCCCGTTTCAGGATGGCGCGGAAATTCCAGCCATGGCCGTGATAATCGGCAAATTGCGTGTCGTTCAGATCCTTGTTGAGATCATAGACATTGCGCAGGAAATCGAGGTCACCCCACAGGCCTTTTGGCGATGCCATTTCGGGGTTGCGATCGAGCACCTTGCGGACTTCTTCGGCCGTCGGGAACTTCTGCTGCTTGTAGATGCGCTGATAGTCTTCATCGCTCATGCCTTCGGGGCGCGGGGTCTTGTTGTCCGGTCCGGGCCACATGAATGGCGCGTCCGATTCATAGTCCCACATCGTGTAGCCGAGGAAACTGTTCAGGAAAATATTGGGCTGGTGCATGTGACAGTTCATGCACTGGGCGGTCGGAATGGCGCGGGTAAAGGCGTGCTGGATCGGATGGCCCTTTTCGCGGTCAGCCGGATCTATATCGCCAGCGTGATCACCATCATGGCCATCATCATGACCCTCGCCATGCCCGCCGGCTGCCTTCTTTTCGCCTCCGCCATGATCGCCTTTCTTGCCATGTGCTGCGTCATAGGTCCCATAGCTGCCAAAGCGGTGCTGGCCTTCCTTGAGATTGCGGATTGTCGGATCCTTGGTCTGGGTCTGGCCATCGCGGCCATATTTTGCCCAGATCAGGCTGTGTCGCGGCTCCCGGTCATTGGCATAGACAACATGGCAGCTTGCGCAGCCGGATTGACGATAGTCGCCGGGCTGGTCATTGGTCCCCATGAACCAGGTGAATGGATCATTGAGCCGTGTCTTGTGGATGTTGAGCGCCGGGATGGCGACACGCAGGCCGGTGCCGGGGCCGCGGTTCGACTGTTTGAGGTCGGGTCGTCCAGGCTCTTCGAGGCGCTGGATGATGCCGCCAATATTGGGCAGGCCAATTTCCGGGAACTGCGTGTTGATATTGCGCCCGCCGCGCTCGAATACCCGGAAAACATCGCCTGGTGGAATGACATGCCAGGTGGGCAGGGGGTAGAGAATAGGCAGGGCGCCGCGTTTCTTCTGCTCTTCGGTGACGGTCCCGTGCGGGCTGCCCGGCGACTTGATCGTCGCGGGTTGGCCGTCACGCGTATAGGCTTCGCCAAAGACATAATTTTTGAACGGCACAATACCGTTATTATAGGCTGCGCCACCCCAGAGCATCGCGCCGGTGGCCATGAGCGAGCGTTCGGAGGCTTCGATAATCTCCATATGGCACGCCCCGCAGGCTTCGCGGGCGACGCGATAGTCTGACGGATTGACAAAGCGGACAAATTCCGGCGATTCCTTGTTGAGCAACGTATAGCTGCGCTTGGGATTGGCTGAAGACGGCCAGTGCCAGCTTTCGGGATATTTCGGCAGGACATGCGCCTTTTTGAGCGCATACATATATTGCGGGCTGGCGTTGCTCCATTCGGCATCCGCCATCACCGTCGCATCGCCGCCATGACAATCCACGCAGCCCAGCACCACGGCGGGCGTCTCGTGCATGGTTTTCTGGTCGCTGTCGGTGTGACAGGTGACGCAGCCGGAACTCTTTGTATTCGCCGCATCCCAGGTCTGATTCTGCGGTGCCGGCGGCGTAAAGCTATAATCCACCTTTTGCGGTTTCTCTTTGCCGGCAGCAAAGGCCGGCGATGCGGGCAACAGGCTCATGGCCATCACGCCCAACCCGGCTAGGACCAGTCGTTTTTGGCGGGACAGGAGAGAAAGCAGTTGCATATCAGAAGGCCAATATTGCGTTGAAGAGAATGGAATAGTGAAAGTCGCGTTTGTCGGTCTGGTCGAACAGGTCGCGGAAGCCATCACCGGGCAACAGCGCGGCGCCGGACAGACGGAACACGATATTCTGGGTTGCTTTGGGGCGATAAATGGCAGCCATCGACAAATCCCAGCCAATATCTTTCGGGATCGACCCTTCCACGCGCAGCGCTTCCAGTGTCTCGGTCTTGTGAAACCACAGATGATTGGCATTGGCTGACAGACGGAAATCAGCCGTCAGATCAGCGTCGACACCGACGCCGGCGAGGATCGTCCCTGGATTGTTGAAGTTGCTCTGTCCTTGCTCTTTTGAAGAGCGCAGTGAATTCAGGATGCCGTTGCGACCGTTAATACTGATCGCGCGGCCACCGCCGGCAAAGGGAATGGTCTGGCGGATCCAGTAGCTCGTATCCGCGCCGGCGAAAATCGGGTTTTCAAAGATCGAGTCAAAGCCAGCCTCGGTATTGTTATAGGGATTGCCATCGCCGCTCGCAAACAGGCCGGAAGCCCGAAACCGTAGGAAGTCGACATCGTAGCTCGCTTCGGCGGCGGCAAAATAGGCCGCTATCTTGGAAGGTTCGCTGGTGAAGATGTTGTTGCGGTTTTCGCCAAACGCGCCGTACAGCTGACCGGTGACGTTGATCCGCCCAATACGGCCATCCATCGCATAGCCGGGATAGACAACATCATAAGCCCGCCCGCGCAAGTCGCCGATCAGGGCCGGGCGCACGGGAAAGCCGTTGTCGTCAATCTCGACATCGCTTTTCTCGCGATTCATGTTGTAGGTGACGCTGAACTGACTGGTCAGACCGACCGCGGGCAGATCCTGGCGATAGAGATTGGCGAAGAAAATATAGCTTTCGCGCGGCGTCTGGAAAATATCGTTGAGACCACTATTGGTGTCTTTCTCGAGCTGGACAAAGGCTCCGAGATTATATTGTACGCGATTATTGTCCCGGGTCCCGAACAGGCGAAAGCCCAGCTGGTTGTCCTGAAACAGAAAGCCGCGGAAGTCGGCCTGCATCGGCTGGATACCGATACGAAAGCTGTCAAAGTCGTAACGCGCCGATGTGTTGCGGATGTGATAATCGAAAAACGCTTCCTGAACGCCGACAAAATAGTCGGTGCGGTTGGAGGTTTTCGACGGTTCGACAAACAGGACCCGGCGTTCGGGAACATTGACATGGTTGATCTGCGTGGCGAGCGTCAGCCGATATTCCACATCCGGTGGCTTATAGGCAGTGGACCCCTTGATCAAGGCAAAGCCGGTGATGAAAGTCTGGGCGTAAACTTCCGACCCTGAGCGTCCGAAAACATCAATACTGTTGGAACGCTCAGTGGTCTGAACACCGACCGGAATGGGAAAACTCCGCGGTTCGATGACGGTATCCGAGATGGCATTGACCACGAAAAACCAGTCATCGCCCTTCAAGAAAGACGGTTTCTTGTCCGCCGGGATCGGTTTGTCGCCCTTGAGCACGTTCTGGGCATAAGGGTTGAGCGTGCTGCGGCAGTTATTCTGGAGGGCGCCAAACACCTTGAAGATCGATTGGTCACCACCTTTTTGCGGGCAGAGCGTCTGCAGGATGCGCCAGCGATCCGGTACCGGAAATTCGTCGGTCGGAAAGGCCTCTGGCGGCGGCGCACTGACCGCGCCAGGATTATTCTGAATGACCCGATCCGGCAATTCTTTCGGGACACCGGGACGCCGCCGTCCGTCAATCAAGGCATCATCAGCCCCCAGACCGTCAAAGTCCATTTCCAGTTGCGCCGGTGGCTCTGCGGTTGCGGGAGAAGCCGATTTCATCGTGTCTTCCGCGATCGCCGCTTCATCTTCGGGGGCTGGTCCGCCCATGGCGACAACCGTTTCGATAGTGTCTGGTGTGGCAGATTGTGCCCATTCAAAATTCTCGCCAGCGAGCAAGGCGGTCAGCGAGGCTTCCATTTCATCGACCGATGCGCGCTGCGCCTCCATTTGCTCGGCCTGACCGGACATCACGGCCAATATTGGGACGAAAGAAGAGGAAACCGCGGCCATAATGCCTAGAGCCCCTCGCAGACATTTTGATCATCCGTATCAAGAAATGGCGCAAAGGGGCAATTGATGTAGCGCAACCGGACCTGCGCATCGCCGAGATCAACCACGACATTGTCAGCGCGAATGGCCTTGGGTGCATTGCCGATACCGCCAAGACGGAGGCCGGCATTGTGCAATCCGAGGAAACTGATCATGTCATCCTGATCGATGCCATCGCCCGAAACGCCAAGCCCACCAATCAACTGGTCACCACGGTAGATGGGTACACTGCCAGGGAAAATCTGAATGCCGTTTTCCAACCGGTTCTGGCCAGCCACTGCATCCGGGCTGTTGGTGCAGCGCATCGGTGTGTCGGTCGCTGAGGCGCCGGTCACGAAGGCGAGATGCTGCCCGAGATTGGAGAATATCAAAGCGGCCTGCAAACCGGTCGCCAGCGGATTGAAATCTTCAATCGGCCTAGACAGAGGGCCAGCTGGTCGTCCGAGTTCCCCGTCTGGGAAATAGGGGCGGGCCAAGTTGCCGCCGGACCGATCGGCGAAAGCCACAGAGCCGGTCAGCGCGTTGGGATCGTTGAGGAAGGTGCGCACCCGGCCGACATAGGCGGCGACATCCGAATCCGGATTGGCCAGCAGATCGGACGCGGCAGCGCTGTTCGAGAAAAAGGATGCGGTCCGCGCTTTCTGCAGCGATACATCGGTGCCGAAAATCGGTGCGTCCGGAGACCGGACAATGCCCAGGATTTCGCCATGCGTATCGACAATGGAAATGGAAACCTGTGCGCGGCTGTCGAGCGGTTGCCGGATCTGGGCCCGCGCGCGGCTCATGATGATGAAGGCTTCCTCGAGTATCGCCCGGGTTTCATCGGCAGTCAGCGGTGTCGCGACCGAAGCGCCGTCCGTTGCCGCGCGAATGGGGAAGCGGTTGGTACCAGTGCCGTCCGACAGGACAAAGGCATCGCGATTTTTGAATTCTGCCGCTGTGGAGGCCCGGATGCCGGATGCCTCGGTTCCGTAAGCCGAACCCGCCAAAATCGTGCCGTTGCTATAACCGGTAACCGGGATCAAATTGCCGACGGTTCCGTTGATCGCCGCAAAATTATTCTGCAGCGGTGACAGATCATCAACCACCATGTCGCTGAATCGCAGAGTCGTGCCGTCGACCGAAATGCGATTGGCGGTAATACTGGCAGGCGGCGCGAAGCCTTGAATACCCGCCAGTGCAATGGCTTCCTCATCATCGACATCGACGTCGAGAATATTGGGATCAAAACCGTAATCGCCATCGCCCATCACGCCGATCGCACCGACCACCACGCCATTTTTATAGAGTGGCAAGCCACCAGGGTCGGCGGACAGACCCAGTGGAGACCGCTTGGGGCCGATGAGCGCTGCCGAACCGGCGGCGGCGTTGAAACGTTGATTGAGATCGGAACAGGGCAACTGGCTGAATTGCACGCCGAACAAGGGGCCACTTTCCAGGCCGGCTGTCGTCGGCGCGGGCGGAAAATGCTCCTGCACAATCTGACTTGCGGTGCGGGTTGTGAACGCGTTGCCGGCGCTTGACAAATAGGCACCGGTTACCGCCTTGGCGATTGCGCCAGCGGCGGCCGGGACATCGACGCCTTGCACGTCAATGCCGGGATTGTTGATGATTCCCAATGCGGTTCGGGCGCTGGTTGTTGCAATGGCCGCAGCGCCGTTCATCTCGAATACCGCGAGGACATTGCCGACCCGGTCGGTGACGGCAATGACCGATGGCAGGTTTCGCGCTGTCGCTTCACCAACTGCCTGGGCGATGACCGTCTGGACGTCTGCAACCGAAAGGGATTCCTGGGCCGGCGGGGTAAAGGCACCGCCATTGCCATCCACCGGTGATGGAGCCGGGGTCGGGGCAGGCGTTGGGGCCGGGGCCGGGTCGCCGCCAAAATTATTGCTGCCGCCACCGCCACCACATGAGGTCAATAGCAAGGCCATCGCCGATACGGCTGCCGTGAAGCGCATATTTGTCTTGAAAGCCCCCATTAGCGAAGCGCTCGGATGGTGCGGACGGCGCTGCCCAGTGCGCGCCGGAACTGCAGCGGCTTGTAGCTATTGGGTTCGTCGACAGCGGCGTAAGCGACGTTAATCTGTCCGCGCAAGCTGGCGGCTGCGGCGTCGCTGACCTGGCCGCTGTTGACCAGACCGTTGAGCAAGGTGTCAATCGCCATCACGGCCTGAACGCTGCCCTCATAGTCGGTGAAACGAGGCGAAATGGCCTGACCGGCAATGGTTTCCATGATCCGGAAGGTCTGTTCGCGACCAAAGCTGGCACGGGAGAAGCGATCGGCCAGCAGGTTTGCCGTCTGGCGCAGCCGCGCTGCGGCTTCAACGGCCGGGCCGCGTCCGCGTCCCATTGCGGCGTGAAACGCCTTGGACCGGGCCTCAAATTGCCCGGCCAGATCCGGCGCCGCCACTTTGACGGCCGCGGTCAGCATGATGATATTCTCATCATTATAGGGCGGCATGCCTTCGGGTATCGGCCGTCCGGGATTGTTGACCGAGGTCGGTCTTGCCGATGCCTGATCGTAGATCCGCCGGTGACAGCTGTGACAGTCGTAGAAGTAGAATTCCGGGAATATGCCTTCGGTTGCCAGCGCCGGCTTGGAGAACAGGTTCAAAGAACGTTCGAGAGCCATGGATTGACCAACGGCCCAGAAGCGCACCGAATTGGTGCGTCCCTTGCGCCGGATATAGTCGACATCTTCGTCATGATGCTGCTGCAAGGTGGAGAACAGATCCATCTCGAAAGAGATGCGCGGATGACCGGCGGCCATGATCCGGTGATCCACAAACTGCCCATCCTTTGCGCTGCCAAAATGGCAATCGAGGCAATTGCTGGCACGGACTTTGGGGTTGTCGAGAGGCGTCAGGCCCAGCGAAACATTGCGCGCATGATCGGCACCGACCGCATAGTGAGCCGACAGCCAGCCGGAGGCTGGACCGTGACAGGCTTCACAGCCAACGCCATCACTGACCTGGAAGCGCGGGCCTTTTTTGGCCGCTGGTGTGCTGTGACACCCCAGACATTGTGAAGACGATGCGGCATCCTTGATGCCGAGCCGTTTGGCGATAGCGATGCTGCGCGGTTCCCGGAGGACACGAAAGGCACGGCTATGGGCACCGCCTGGTGTGGATTCTTCCTGCCAGCGCATCAATTCGTCCTGACGGACAATTTCGCCATCCGCTTCTTGGCGTCCATGACAGGTGGTGCCGCCGCAAGACGCGACGCCCAAATGGGTTCCGCTGGCCAGGCCATCCGCGGCTTCAACCGGTTCGGGTGCGGCAAGGGTGGAAACGAATAAGGCGATGGCTGCCAAGGCGAGGCAGACCAATCCAGCAGCAACGGTTGACACGTTGCGTGCCATCCACCCGTGCTTCCACGAAATGTTAAACCCCATTTGCATCGTTGCTTCATCCTGATCCAAAGACCAGGCCCCTCTTTGAGCACGACGCGACCCAAGCCGTTAACTATGTTTCACTCAACTATATTATGCTTCATTCCCAACTCAATGCAATGCTAAAAATCCCGAAAATATGTTCATTTTCTATGACTTGCATCACAGTTTATTGTGGATTTGCGAGTCGAACGTTGCTCATTTGCCACTGTCCTGTCACCACAATGCACAGAACCGTCGCGGCTGTCTTTATCGAATCGATCCGATTCAGCGATTTCTTCTGATCACCAGATTGCGAATCTCGGACATGTCCTGCATGGCAAAGCGGATGCCTTCGCGGCCCAGTCCGCTATCCTTGACGCCACCATAAGGCATGTTGTCGACCCGGTAGGATGGCACGTCGTTAATCACCACGCCGCCCACATCGAGTCGGTCCCAGGCATCGAGAGACTGGAACAAATCGCGGGTGAAGATACCGGCCTGCAGTCCGAATTTGCTGTCATTCACTTCGTCGAGCGCATCGTTGAAGTTGCTGAATTTGGACAGCAATGCCAGCGGCCCAAAAGCCTCTTCGCGATTGGCGTCGGCGTTGCTGTCGACATTTTCCAGCAAGGTGGCTTCCAGCATGTTGCCGGTCCGGTTGCCGCCGCACAGAAGCGTCGCACCACCGGCCACGGCCGCTTCAATCCAGCCATGGAGTCGGGATGCTTCCCCTTCTGAAATCATCGGACCGATAAACGTATCGCGGTCTTTCGGATCGCCGGCGATCAAGGTTTTGGTCTTGGCGACCAGCATATCCCTAAACCGATCATAGATCGCTTCGTGAATGATGATCCGTTGCACGCCGATGCAGCTTTGTCCGGATTGATAAAAGGCCCCGAAGATGATCCGTTCCAGCGCATCGTCGAGATCCGCATCCTGGTCGACAATAACGGCGGCATTGCCTCCAAGCTCGAGGATGACCGGTTTCTTGCCGGCTTTGGCCTTCAAATCCCAGCCAACTCCGGGAGAGCCGGTGAAGGACAGCAGCTTCAATCGTTCGTCCACGGTAAACAGATCAGCCCCATCGCGGCTGGCCGGCAGGATCGAAAAGGCGCCCTTGGGCAGATCGGTTTCAGCCAGAACTTCACCCATGATGATCGCGCCCAGCGGCGTTTTGGATGCCGGCTTCATCACGAAGGGACAGCCGACGGCAATGGCCGGAGCGATTTTATGGGCCGCCAGATTCAATGGAAAATTGAACGGAGAAATGAAGCTGCAGGGGCCGATCGGTACCCGTTTCCACATGCCCTGATAGCCCTTGGCGCGCTCGGATATGTCGAGCGGCTGGACTTCGCCATAGTTGCGGACGGCTTCCTCGGCGGCAATGCGGAACGTGTCGATCAGGCGGCCGACTTCGCCTTCGGCGTCCTTGATCGGTTTGCCCGCTTCCACGCACAGGGAATAAGCCAGTTCATCAAAACGTTCTTTGAATCGGTCGACACAATGCTGCAATACATTCTGCCGCTCATAGCTCGCCATGGCAGCCATGGGTTCGGTCGCTGCTACAGCTCCGGCAATGGCCTCCTCGATGACATCGGGCGTCGCCAAGGCGGTGCGGAACGCAACCTCATTGGTAAACTTGTCCGTGACTGCGAGATCCTCATTGGGCTGGGCGGCCACATTGTTGAGGTAAAGCGGATAAACATCCTTGAGTTTTGTCATTCCGGTTTCCTCAGACTTTCGCGCTCAGTTCCTTGATCTCTAGATTGAGAATGCGATCATTGTCGGAATAGTCAACCGGACAGTCAATCAGGTGGACGCCTTCGCTGTTGAGACACTTGTCGATGGTCTCCTGCAGGTTCTTCGCGCTGGTGATCCGATGCCCATGGGCGCCATAGCTTTCGGCATATTTGACGAAATCGGGATTGTCATAGGTCAGACCCCAATCCTTGAAGCCCATATTGGCCTGTTTCCAGCGGATCATGCCATAGCTGCTGTCGTTCAGGATCAGCACGGTGATATTCAGCTTCAGCCGAACCGCGGTTTCCATTTCCTGGCTGTTCATCATGAACCCGCCATCACCGCAGATCGCCATGACCTTGCGATCCGGATAGACCATTGCCGATGCCATTGCTGACGGCAGACCTGCGCCCATGGTCGCCAACGCATTGTCGAGCAGGACGGTATTGGCTTGGCGCGCCTTGTAGTTGCGGGCGAACCAGATCTTGTAGACCCCGTTATCCAGGCAGATGATTCCATCGGCTGGCATTTGTTCCCGCACGACCTTGACCAGATGCGGCGGATAGATCGGACAGCGCATGTCGTCGTCCATCGTCGCCGTATGCTCTTCTTCGGCCGCCCGGGCCTTGTACATATGATCGAAATTCCACGACCCGGAAGGCACAATATCTTCCTTCATCTGCCAAATCGCATTGCCGATATCGCCGATAACCTCGATTTGCGGGAAGTAGACCGGGTCAACCTCCGCGGTGTTCATCGAGACATGGATGACTTCGGTACCGCCATCCTGCATGAAGAAGGGCGGTTTTTCGATCACGTCGTGACCAACATTGATGATCAGGTCGGCAGATTCGATCGCGCTGTGCACGAAGTCATTGGCCGACAGCGCAGCACAGCCCATGAACTCCTTGTTGGTTTCATCGACGACGCCCTTGCCCAGCTGTGTGGTGACGAAGGGGATGCCGGTTTTCTCGATAAACTGCGTCAGCATCCTGCCGGTGGTGGTGCGGTTTGCGCCGCCGCCGATCACCAGGATCGGGGACTTCGCATTTTCAATTTTCTTGGTCGCTGCGCGCACCGCTTTGGGCTCCGCCACAGGGCGCCGCGAAAGGCTCGGTTTGATCGGCGTTGAATCCGTCTGCTCGTCGGCGACATCTTCGGGAAATTCAATATGGGTTGCGCCAGGCTTTTCTTCTTCGGCCAGACGGATCGCTTCGCGGACCCGGCTCGGAATATTGTCCGCAGAGGCCAGTTGATGGGTAAATTTTGTAATCGGTCCCATCATGTCGACCACGTCGAGAATTTGGAAGCGGCCCTGTTTGGACTTCTTGATCGGTTTCTGACCGGTCACCATCAGGATCGGCATTCCGCCAAGCTGCGCATAGGCCGCTGCGGTGACCAGGTTGGTCGCACCGGGCCCCAATGTTGCCATGCAGACGCCAGTCTTGCCAGTGTGCCGCGCATAGGTGGCGGCCATGAAGCCGGCGCCTTGTTCGTGCCGGGTCAGGATCAGTTTGATTTTCGTGGAGCGCGACAGGCTGTCGAGCATATCGAGATTCTCTTCGCCGGGGACACCGAATAGATATTCGACGCCTTCATTTTCCAGACATTGGACGAAAAGATCGGATGCTTTGGTCATGTGGGTCCTTCCCTGATCGTGATGATCAGTTTTTGCTCAAAAGAAATGGCAACGACCCCGAAATGAGATTTTCCCCTCCAGAAAAGACTCATCCCTACCCCTATGCCGTTGGTTGATAAGTCAAATTTACATGGCTGTCACGCCTCAATCGAAAAAATAGTCTGGCGATCAGTAGCCGCGATCCAGATCCGCGACCGCGATCATCGGTCCGCCTTCCTGATAGTGCTTCAGATTTTCGACAAAGCGGGCCGCGGCGCGCTGGAACATCCGGGTTTGGGCAACACCGGAAACATGCATCGTGATGAAGCAATTGGGCGCAGTCCAGAGCGGATCACCCTTGGGGAGCGGTTCGGGATCGGTCACGTCGAGCATGGCCCCTCCGATCGCTTTGCTGTTGAGCGCGGCGACGAGTGCATCCTGATCAACCAGCGAACCGCGGGCGACGTTGACCAGCCATGCCGAGGATTTCATCGCGGCAAATTCGTCAGCGCCCAGCAGTTTCCGGGTTTCGTCGGTGGCCGGTGCGGAAACAATCACCCAGTCAAATTCGCCAAGCCGGTCGCGCCAGTCTGCGGTACCGATAACTTCGGTGCCGAGCCCCGCCGGATCTTCGCTGGCGGTTCGGCGGACCGCTGTCACATCCATATCAAAGCCGGACAGTTTTCTGGCCACCTGCTGACCGATACCGCCATAGCCGATAATCAAGGCCTTGCTGTCAGACAGTTCCACCGTGCCGGGCGCTTGCTCGGGCCAGGCCTGCTGCGCTTGCATCGCCAGCAATTTGTCGGTCCGCTTGGCCGCGGAGAGCATGCCCATGACCACAAATTCTGCAATTGGCGAGCTGTTCAAGCCCGCGCCGTTGGTGACGATCGTGCCTTGCTGTTTCAATTGCTCCAGGGGAAAATGCTCGACACCGGCATAGATACTGTTCAGCCATTTCAGGCTGGTGGCCGAGGCCAGCACTTCCGCCATCTTGTCTTTGTCATACATGTCAAACCAGCCAATTTCGGCATGAGGCGCGATTTCCAGCGCTTCTTCTGTGCTGGTAAACCAGGTGACATCCAGGTCGCCGCAATGCGGTTCAACCAGCGGGCGGACGAGAGAAGCCATGGCGGCTACAGGTTTGCTCATATTGAAAGACTCCATTCCCAGCGTAGTGGATCGCCATCCATCAGTTCGACGCCCTGTTCGGTCAGGCTGTCCCGGATCGCATCGGCGGTTTCAAAATCCTTGTCCGCCTTCGCAGCCTGACGCTTGTCGAGCAGCTGTTCAATCGCATCCTGCTCCGTCGTGGCGTCAGCCGGGCGAACCCGCAGGTCCGCGCGGCTAAGCGTGTCCAGTCCAAAGCCGAGAACCGCATCAAATTCTTCGATCAGGGCCATGCGCTGATTGGCATCGATCTTTTTCTGACCGAGCAATTCTTCGAGCAGCGGCAGACATTTCGGACTGTTCAAATCATCGCAAATGGCGGCATCAAACTGCGCTTGCAGCTGAACAAGGCGCGGATGATCAATCTGCTTCGCGCTGCCGGTCGCCTTGGCCCGCAGCTGCTCAACCGCCATGACGATCCGCTTCAGCCGCGTGAGCGCTGCCTGCAGATTGTCCCAGGTAAATTCAAGCTCGCTGCGATAATGCGCCTGCAGGCACATCAGCCGATAGGCGAGGGGATGAAAGCCTTTGTCGACCAGCACCTGCAACCGCAGGAAATCGCCGGACGACTTCGACATCTTGCCGGCGCGATCAATCAGGAAATTATTGTGCATCCAGATATTGGCACCGCTATGGTCCGAGCAGTTATGCGCCTGGTTCTGGGCGATTTCATTGGGGTGATGGATCTCGCGATGGTCGATGCCGCCGGTGTGGATATCGAAGGTTTCTCCGAGATATTTATGGCTCATCTGTGAGCATTCGAGATGCCAACCAGGCGCGCCGCGGCCCCAGGGGCTGTCCCATTCCATCTGCCGTGTTTCACCCGGCGGCGTTTTGCGCCAGATTGCGAAGTCATTCTGGTTCCGTTTGCCTTCAACCAGTTCAATCCGGCTTTCGCCATCTTCGGTCTGCGCACGAGCGAGACTGCCATAGGCCGGGACGGTTGTGGTGTCGAAATACAAACCGGATGCACATTCATAGCAGTGTTTGTCGGCGATCTTCTCGGCAAAGGCGATCATTTCCTCGACATGATCGGTGGCGATTGACCATTTGGCGGGTTGCCGGATGTTGAGCCGTTCAATGTCATCCCAGTAAACCTGGGTATAATATTTGGCGATGTCCCAGGCGGACTTGCCGCTTTCGCTGGCGGCTTTTTCCATCTTGTCATCGCCAACATCGGCATCCGAGGTCAAATGCCCGACATCGGTGATGTTGATGATATGGGTCAGCTTGAGCCCCTTCCAGCGCAGCGTTCTGCCGAGCAGATCGGCAAACACATAAGCCCGCATATTCCCGATATGCTGATAGTTGTAGACGGTCGGACCGCATGTATACACCCGGGCTTCGCCGGGATGAACAGGCGTGAAAAGTTCGAGTGAACGGGTCAGGCTGTTGAACAGGTTCAACGATGAGGCATTGCTATCAGTCATAGCGCCACGCCTAGTGGTTTGTAGCGCCAAAGGTCAACCGGTCAATTCTCATTCTGCCGGTTCAAGAGTCTCCGCGTCATCCGGACCGCCCTGACCGCAGCTGGCGTCGCCTTCTGCGCAGTCTTCGGTCTCTTCGGACTCCTCATCGCTGACCCAAAGATCATCATTGCCCGCGCCGGTCACCGGTTCGTCAATCAACGGATCATCGATAAATTCTTCATTTTCCTTGATTTCGATCAGGTTGGTTTCAAACGGATCGCTGACCAGTTGGCCGTCACCTTCATTGGGCGTGACCTCCTCTTCGATAACGTCCTGAACCGGGTCATCAATCCCGGGCTCAGGCGCCGGCGTTGGTGTCGGTGTTGGTGTTGGCGTCGGGGTAGGCGTCGGGGTAGGCGTCGGTGTCGGTGTCGGCGTCGGCGTCGGTGTCGGTGTCGGGATCGGATTGATCGGACCGCCACAACTGGCCGGATCGATAATCACGCAGCCGTTGATGGTGGAGAAGTCATCGAAAGTGACAACAACATCAGAGGCAGGGATAGTGTTGATCCCGGTTTCGCCGTTCACAATACCGTTGATCACAATATTGCCGAAGCTGCCTGCGCTAATTCCTTCGATCACCAGCGAACCGAATGTAGAACCACGCCGAGAGTCAAAATCCACGCCGGGTGATGTATTCTGTATGAAGAAATCATTGTCGATCTGGATCAGCGCACTGCCGGCGCGGATCAGTCCGCCGTCAATATCGACGCCATCATTCCGTTCGAGGCGGATATCGATAGCATCCACGCTGAGACCGGCAATATCGGTGAACGCCTGATCAGTCATAGCGTAGATATTGGTCGCATTGAGGGTCAATTGACCGACGCTGCCGAAACTCAGATTGTCATCGGTAATCTGCACCAGGCCGCCATTGGCATTGATGAAGATATCATCGGCAGCGGTCATGCTGAGCGCTGTTCCCAAAGACGCGTTGGTCAGATTGAGATTGCCGTTCACCCGTGTCGATTGGGCCGAGTCGATGGTCAGGGTTCCGGAGAAGCCGATATTGGCGGTCTGCGGACCGCTGACATTGACTCCGGCCTGGATCGTCAGGTCCTGAATGATCAGGTCCGGCAGAACACTGCCACCGGTCGCATCGGCAAAAAAGGTGAGATCCTGATTGGACTGAATGCGCGTAAATTCATCATTGTCGAGACTATAGACGCCCGCGGTGCCGGTCCCTCCCAGAACGGCCTGGTTGGTGCCATTGCTTTCAATGAAAATATCATTGGTTTGCGTGAACTGGCCGAGCTGACCGGCTGTGCCGATATTGATATCAGCGGATGACAGATCGATTGTTGTACCGGTCGCCAGCGCCTGGATGTCGATCAGATTGCCGGCCGTGATGACCAGCGCATTGGCGGCATTGGTCGTGCTGTCAATCAGCACATCGTCCGCCGCCGTGACCGTGATATTGCCATTGCTGCTGGTCGTTGCCTGCCCGGTAATGCCAACGGGTATCTGACCGGTCGACGCGCTGGGTATGGTCACTTCAGTAAGCTGCGCGCTGCCGTTGAGGCTGGTGGCAAAAATATTGCCGGAAGCGATGCCTTCGTCAATGATCAGGTTGCCGTTGGCCACCAGGTCAATATCGCCCGCCGTCGCTTCTGCATCGACCCGTAAACGGTCGTTGGACCGCAGCAATACGGCTTCACCAAGCGCTTCAACGCGATCTGAAAGATCGGCATTTTCCCGAATTGCAACAAGTCCATTGGTTGCCGAGAGTATAGCAGATCCGCCAATGACCTGATTTAATTCGATGCCATCCGGAGCGGTAATTCGTGTTGTGGTCGCGCTAACGGAATCAATGGTTACCGTGCCGGTTGAATCCGCCCGGAACGTGCCGGCTCCGCCTTCGACGACGTCCAGCTGAATATCGCCGTCCAACGCTCTGATCTGGCCTCCAAGCCGGGCATTGACATCGCCTCCGTCGACCCCGTTGCCAGCCCGCATAATGACGAGACGGTCAGTCGATCCCGCCTGATCAAAGCTGATCGATCCACCGGCATTGGCATCAAAGTCGGAAAACGCGGTTAGCGATCCAAAAGTGATGTCGCCTGTGGCGTCGAGATCGACAAACCCGCCGACCGAAACCAGGCCGCTGCCGTCAATATCACCCGCTGATGCTTCCATCGTCAGATTGCCGCCGATGGAACCGGAGTTGAGGAAAACCGTGCCGCCGGTCAATGTCGCGTCGCCGCCGGTATTGGCATTGCCAACCGAAATATTCTCGGCGTCGATATTAAGCTGATCGGATGCCAGGATGTCGTTGATGTCGGCGGTTGCGTCAGCGAATATGAAGATATTATCGCCTTCCGCAACATCCCCTGAAACGTCCCCTGCGCTCATATCGAGCATGCCGCCAGCCGATACAACGCCGAAAGAAATGGCGGAGTCAGCGCCCAGGAAAATCTCGTTGCCTGCGCTCACGCCGCCGAGATCGATAACATCCGCGGCAATGTCAATATTGGTTGCGCTGGAGGAACCACCAATCGAGACCACGCCAGTCGCGGTCAGGATGATGTCTGTGCCCGGGACATTGATCTGACCAAAGTCGAGATTGCCGCCGGCGTCATAGTTCACGTCGCCGACACCCACGGTCAGAATTCCGACATCCATGCTGCCGGGAACCGAGTAAAAGCCTTCCAGCACATCGCCGCGACCAGCAACCGTGGTCAGTTCGCGGCCGGTATTGATCGCTCCCGCAGAAATGCTGCTACCTACCGTGATGCCGATATCATTACCGCTGTTCAGTGAACCGGAGCCGAGCAAGCTGCCCGCCGCTGAAATACCGAGCAAGCCGCTGGTCAATGTTGCATCGCGCAAGTTGATATCGCCTTCGGTGCTCTCGACGAAAACTTCATCGCTGGCGACAAAGCGTGATGGAATCCCATCGGTGCCCATCACAATATCGCGCCGTGTCGAAACCAGGATACGATTGGCAAAGACATCGCCATTTTCGAGAATGGCCTGAATTGGCAGTCCACTTTGACCGATCGAGACAATATTGTCTGCGGTCAGCAGGCCGAGACAGAGATTACCTTCGACGCAACCGGCGCTCAGTAAGCCGTTATCATTCGACTGGCCGACCGCGGCGATAACCGCGTTGGATGGCGCATTGTTGATGTCCGCGCTGATCGAACTGGATGTAACTGTTCCGCCCAATCCGTCGATCGCATCCGCACTCAGGATCACTGCAGAGTCCAGCGCTCCGATATCGCCCGCCGCAACGATCGATGCGATCGGGGTGAGGGGAGAGCCGACCAGCGATGCGCTCAAGCCGCCCGCATCAAGCCGCAGAACCGCTTCATTGGTGAACGGACTGGATGGATCCAGCGTCAGGAAAGGATTGAGAGCAGCGGTCACGG
This sequence comes from Parasphingorhabdus sp. W113, assembly GCF_055693205.1. NCBI lineage: Bacteria > Pseudomonadati > Pseudomonadota > Alphaproteobacteria > Sphingomonadales > Sphingorhabdaceae > Parasphingorhabdus > Parasphingorhabdus sp. W113. Next base: position 1,002,731 of record NZ_CM146328.1, read on the forward strand.
ATGCGCCGGTTTCGATGATGATATCGTCGCCGGAGGAAAAGAGTATCGCATTGTCCGCTTGAACATCCGCGCCGGTTTCGACCACGATATTCCCGCCCGCAAAGGCAAGCAGTTGGCCGGTCGTATTGGTTGTTCCGGTAAATGTTGCGCTGAATTGAGGGTCATAGGTCGACCCACCAAAGCTATCGACGCCCGCATTGACGCGGATTTCCGGATAGGTCGTGACTGGCGGTGTTCCGCTGGTAAATGGCGTGCCGGTCACCGTCGCGTTGCCTAGCGTCGCGTCTTGCCCGGCGGAGAGATCAATCCGGTCATCGGCGGTAAGATCCGCGGCCGAAGCCGTTGCTTCCGCTCGAATGTCCATCGGCCCACCGGACCGAATACGCGAACCCGCCTGGCTGTCAAAAAAGCCGCCCGCTGTCGCCGCGAAGTCGCTGCCGGTATCGATGGAGAATGTCGCACCACTGTTATTGCTGTGGGTCACCAGAATATTGCCGCTGGCATCCAGTATCGTATCGCCGGCAATCGTCATTTGACCGCTGCCATCAAAGGCAAATTCGATATCACCAACGACATCGACAATCAAAGTGCCTCCAACGTCGATCGGGCCGCTGTTCCCGACGACAAAGAACCCGCTGGTGCTGGTTGCAACCAGACCCTGCGCCTCAATGTCGAGACTGCCCATCGAAATCAAGCCCAACGGGTCGGTTGATGTGTCGGAAATATCAATCCGGCCGCTGAAAGTCGCTCCGGTTGCAGCACCGGTCCCGCCGGTGCCCGACGCTTGCATGAACGCGTCACCGATCGTCACGATTCCGGGGCTGCCTTCCTCAACAAGGATCATCGGATTACCGCCGATACCGGCCCCGCCATTGCCATCGGCGCCGATCGTAATCGTGCCATCATCGCCGCCTGCGCCGCCATTGCCACCCTGGCCATTACCCAGGAAGTTGACGCCATTGGCGGAAATGGTACCGCCTTGGGCCAGGAATAGCGGGGCGCCACCGATGCCGTCTCCACCATCACCGCCGTTACCGGCAGAGCCGCCACTTATCATGTCGATACCGCCGCCCTGGCCGCCGTCTCCGCCGAAGCCACTGCTCGCGAAATCAAATTCCGAAGGCGCGGGGGTCGCGCTGGGAACGATATCAATCAGACCGCCCGTGCGCGCGACCAATTCCGATCGGCCGCCTTCGCCATCGCCGCCATCGCCGCCGTCACCGGCAACGCCCCCGGAAAAATCAAACTGACCGCCGCCGCCATCGCCTCCGGTCGCATCTGAATTGAGCGGTGCGGTGTCGGCTGTGAAGGTGAATTCACCATCCACTCCGGTCACTTCAATGCGCGCCGTGCCGCCTATGGCGTTGCCGCCATTGCCGCCATTGCCGCTGATACCGTCCGACGCGCTGCCATTGCCACCGGTAGCGATCGCGCTGATCTGCGGATTGTTCAGGCTTGCCGTAATATTGTTGATGTTCAGCGCAGCAACACCGCCTGATGCATCCCCGCCGTCACCGCCATTGAGTCCGGACCCGCCGTCGCCGCCAATACCTTCGGCTGCGATCAGATAGGTCGGATTTGTGGCTTCGGCCTGGTTCAGATTGATGGTTGCGGTGCCGCCAATACCATCGCCACCATTGCCGCCGTCGCTGGTCGCTTCAGTTGAGAAGACGCCAGAGGTGAAGCCGCCATCGCCGCCATCGCCATTGGACCGGACGGTGAGCTGGTCAAACGCTATAGTGCCAGTGGTGTTGTTGAAAATCGCGTCCCCGCCAATGCCATCACCGCCATCACCGCCAAGACCCGACGGAACCGTTGGTGTACCAAAATCAGGATCGGATCTTCCGCCGCGCCCGCCATAGCCATCGGTCGAAACCAGCACCGCGGTCGCGTTGATCGTGGCTGAGCCATTGAGGTTGAAAGTCGCCGTGCCACCGGTTCCGACGCCGCCATTGCCAGCATCGACTCCGTTTCCACTGCCGCCGCTGCCGCCACGCGAGACGAAGGATGTGAATGGCTGGCCATTGCCGAGTGCCGTCACATTCAGTTCGCTAACGGTCAGAATTCCGCTGATGGCATTGAACGTCGCCGTTCCGCCAATACCATCGCCACCATTGCCGGCTTCAGTTCCATTGCTGAAATCACCAAAACCGCCATCGCCGCCGAAGCCGTTGGCGGTGACGTCCAGTGTGACAACCGTTGCATTGCCGCCGTCCAGATTGAACACGATATCGCCGCCGGTTCCGGTTCCACCATCTCCAACCGCTGCGACAATGGCGCTGGCCGGTCCGACAACCGGGCCGGTGCTGGAAGACGCAAATGACGATGCCATGATCAGGCTGTCATCAAAGGTACCGGATGTGCCATCACCGCCAAAACCGTCCGAACCCAGTTCGAAATCATTGCCGGTCAACGTCCCGCCGAGAAGGTCAAATGTAATGGATCCGCCCGTTGCCATTCCGCCATTGCCGAGACCGCTATCAGCGCCAAATCCGCATTCTTCGCAGGCGATAACAAACGAGCCATCGGCAAAGGCGGTGACGTCGTTAAAATCCATCACCCCGGAGGCGCCTTGCAGACGGAAGACAATGTCGCCGCCAAATCCGCCGCCGCGGTTGATCACATTGGGATTGGTGGTCGGACCGCCTTCACCATTTGCGGTTGCCGATATGCTGTTGGTAACCGTCAGGTTGGCATTGTTCACGTCGATCAATATGTCGCCACCATTAGCCACGCCGCCACTATTCTGGTTGGTCGCATTAGCGTCGAGATTGATCGATTCGCCGCTGACGACAGCGCCGTTGCTGATGTTCAGAGCAATATCACCAGCCGACAAGGCACCCGTATTCTCCGGGTCTTCCGTGAAAACAGAGAACCGTGTAATGTCTGTACCCAGGTCCAGAGTGTTAAAAGAGAAAGTCGCATTGTCGACGTTCAGCGTCAGGTTGGCAGATTGTTCAGCGACCGCGGAGAGGTCGCTATTCTGATCGGTGTTCAGTGAGAATGTGCCGCCTACGTCGAGATTCGCGCCGTTGACGATGTCCAGTTCAACCGCTGACAAGGTCGCATCGGTTGGCCGTCCATCAAAAGAGAAAGAAGAGAAAATATTTGAATTGACCGTGACATCGGCTGCGTCGATCCGGAAATCGTAAGCACCCAATTCCACCTGACCGAGGATTTCATTGCCGTCCGCTTCAAATGAGGCCGCACCATTGGCGGTGGACGACAGTCCGATATTGTTCAGGACATGAGTGCCGCCGACAAAGCGCAGGATTATATCGCCGGATGTCGCATCATTGCTTTGTGTGATCGTTTCACCAGAGCCGCTCGACGCGTCTGCCATACTGTCGATGATCAAGGATCCGACCGTGAAGTTACCCTCGCTGACATCGATCGCAATATCACCGGCTATGCTGTCGCTGCCAACAATACCCGGTCCATTGCCACCTGCTTTTCCGGATTGTGTGTTCATCGCATTGGCGCTCAGAGACAGAGCACCATCGAGCGTGATTTCGCTCGTCGCACCGGACAGATTGATCTCGATATCGCCCGCCTGGGTGAAGCCGTTAAACTCCTCTCCCTTGCCGCCCTGTGCATCGGTTGTGAAGCTGCTGCTGCCGCTAACCAGGAATCGTCCGCCGGCCGATACATCCACTGAAATATCGCCGCCAATCGCATCCTGGCCAACGCCGGTACCGCCATTGTTGCGGAAGGTGAAGAAGTCATCGGCGCCGACCGCTGCGGTGCTGACCGTCAGGCTGCCGGCAATATCGATGACACCCAGCGCGTCGGGATCGGCCGTGTTGCGGTCAACCGCGATGTTGACGGTTCCTCCGACGCCGTTGCTGCCAGCAGTGAGGGTAACATTCCCATCGGCGGAAATGCGGCCACCGGCCAGACCTCCGAAATCAATGACATTGGCCGCGGTGAGGGAGAGATCATAGCCAACCGCACCGGTATTCATATTGATCGCTGCGTCGTTCTCGACCAAGGCATTAATTGAATCGCTGGCCCGGGCGGTGACATCGGCATTGAACGTGCCGCCGGTGAATTCAATGTTGCCGGAGAGCGCGTTGACCGGGTCTGCCGCAAATTCCGCCGTGGGACTGTTGACGGTGCCCTGGACCGAGACATTATAGCCGGCACTCAGAACCACATTGCCATTGACGACCGAAGCCGAAGCGGCAGGGCGATAGCCGATATTGCCGCCAACCAGCATCGTAACTGCGGTATTTTTGGGAACCGCCACGAAATAGGCGGCCCGGGGATCGGAGAAAAACTCGTTCACGCCGGCAGTGTTGGGATCATCCGGCGTGGGGACTGATGCGATACCGGTCGTGGTACCAGTATCACCGTGGATCACACCCGTTGTGTCGCTGGTACCAACCGTGACGTTGATATCGAACAGACCCTGGTTGAAGGTCAGCTCGGCTTGTTCCGCCGCGACATAGGCGACCGAACCATCGACATCCACAGAGCCGCGCTGTTCGACCCGCGGCGCAACCAGCGCGATATAGTCGCCACCACCGACAAAGGCCGAATTGGCGTTGATCGACGCACCTGCATTGATCGATACCGCTGCGTTGCTTTCGGCAATCCCATTGAAGCGGATTTCACCCGATGGGCCAAACAGGCCGCCGGTTGTGTCAATATCATTGGTGGTGAGGACGAGGCTGCCGACATTGAAGTTGGAACCCAAACCGGCAATGATCCCGCCAGGGCTGTAGAACCAAATTTCCCCGCCCTGGGTGCCGTTGACGAAGCTTTGGACGGTGCCGTTAAACTGAATGGGCCGAAATTCGCCAGTAGAACTGGCGGTCGGCAGGATCCGGTTCAGCACCGTATATTCGGCGGCGCTATCAAACTGGAGAATCCGCGAAGCTGGCAGGATATTGATCGCTGAGGTGGTGGTATCCAGGGTTGCCGTGTCGAGCGGCGTCCAGTTGATCACCGATTCCGTGTTGACGATCGAAACAAAGTCGCGTGTGGCACCGGGCGTGACGGTATCGCCAGCCATGACACTGGCGGTGGCCTGGAATGACCGGCCCGGATCAAGGGCTTGCGCCTGGGCATTTTGCCCGACAGACGACAGCAGAACCGCAGCCGCCGTGGCAGAAGCCCCTGCCAGAAGCCGCAGTTTTCGAGACGAAGCCCTGGCTGGGTTCGGACTGTCCATAGCCGGGGTCGTTGCGCAGTGGTTGGCGGATTTCATCATCGTCTTGCCTCTGGTTGATCTGTCTTGCGGCGCCATTATCGTTTCCAAGGTGCGAGTTGCACGGTCAGCGTCATGAGTGCACGGGCGCTATCGCGGCGCGTCTGGAAGGGGCCCCGTTTCAACGGAACCACCGCCATCACATCGAGACTGGCCTGACGCCCGATCGTCGCTCTGATGCCGCCCCCGGCGGAGTAGATTTTCTGGGGATCGCCCGGGAAGTTCTTGTTCCACACCGCCATGGCATCGAAATAGACATAGGGTTGCCAGGCGATCCCGTCCGGGGATTCCGGCACCAGCGATCCGTAGCTGACTTCGGTCTGCAAACCATAGCCGCTGTCGCCGATCACCGTGCCGGGATCATAGCCGCGTCCGGTGGTGTAGTTGCCGCCTGAAATTTCCTCATAGGCAAACAGCGCGTCGGGAGAATATTGAAAACGCGGCTTCAAGGTGAAGGCCAGCAGCGGTGTCGGGCGATAGTCCAGCCTCGCGTCACCGCGCACGACAAAGGCCGTCGGATCGCCATCGGCGCGGGTTGGAATCACGGTCTGTCCCACGCAGCGGACAAAGCCCGGCCCACAGCCATCACTGGCCCCGAAAATGCCCAACCCCTGGCGAAATTCCAGAGATCCTGCCATGCCCCATTTCGGCTCGAAAGCCGAATAGCCGCCGCGCCCGGAAATGCTGCCGGGTTCGATGGCGTTAAAATCAAGTCGCGCATAGGCGATGCTCAAGTCATCTTCATTGGTGCGGGTGCTGAGAATATCGGTTTGTTGAGAAATGACTTCCAGCCCGACAGTAGCAAAAAGGTTGCGCGCTTGTTTCCGGATGAGCGGATAGCTCGCATAGACGCCGCCGATGAAGGTCTCTGAATCAATGTCAAAGCGCGAAGACAGCTCGGGATCGGTCGATGCATAGGTGAAGTTCCCACCAAATTTGAGTCCTTCGCCGCCAACGCGGAATTCGTGCCCGATCTGGAACACTTGCTGTTCGTTGAAATCAGCGGTCGAGAAGGCGCTGATTGTGGTTTCATCACCCAGGCCGGTTAGGCCGTTGAACCGGACGCGGGCGAGGCCGCCAAAGCGTCCGACAGCTTTCGATCCGAAATTCTGAATATTGGCATCGACATAAACCGGCGTGCGAACGACGTTGAATTCACCGATCACCTCTCCGACTTGACCACCGGAATTCGCCGAGACTGGCCGCAAGGAAAGGCGGACGTCAAGTCCGGGAATATCCCGCGCCAGCAAAAGATACCGCTCGGCAACCTCGATATTGAACACCGGTTCGTTGGTCAGCCGTTCGACATATTGTTGCAGAACCTTTTCAGAGGGGCCGGCATCGCCGCGCACTTGCACCTGAGTCATCTTGGCGAGCAAAACATCGAATTTGACAATGCCATTCTCGATCGTCTGCGGCGGAACCTGAACCGCTGCGAGATAGCCGGCCCCGCGCAAGATCGTGGCGGCACGGTCGCGGATTTCGCACACGACCGCAACCGGCACTTCCTGTCCGACATAACCGGTATAGGAAGACCGCAGGATATTCTCGTCGACGACACTCATGCCGCTGAATTCCACCGCGCGGAGCGTCAGCTTGACGTCCGCAAATTCGGGTTTCGCCAAGGGGCAAGCGGACCGTTCAATGCCGCCTTCGACCGTCAATGGCCGCGCCTGACCCTTGTCGGCCTGGCCCAGCAACCCTTGCTGGATTTCATCCCGCGTAGGTGCTGCGACCGATGATTGAGCAAAAGCCCCTGATTGGGCGCTCAGGATCGTTGACCCTGTTAGCCACAAAGCTGTTCTTACCGTTGCGCGCGCTCGCGACATATATTCCCCCGTGTGACAATATTTCCTGCGCGACCCCCTGGAAATATTGGATATTCAGTCTGTGCCCGAACCCTCAATCCAAAGCACAGACAATGATGATATTAACTTTCGCTTTGCTCCGCCGATGCCCCGTCATCGAGTGTTTCGACGAGCAGATCCAGTTGGCTCTGACAGCCATTGGCAATCAGCGCTTCTGCCGCCTGGTCCAGATTTTCCGGTGCATTTGCGAGCATCACGAAATTGACTTCAACAGATTGTTCGACATTGGAACCGATCAGCCGGTAGCTGGCGCCGTCTGTGATCGGCGCTTCGGCTCTGGGCCAACTTTTCAAAGGATTGCCCTTTCTCCACGCCACTTCGGTTACCCGTCCATCGGCGGGCTCAACAATGCTGGCGGTTGCTGATCCAGTGTAGTCCGGTCGCCACAGCACCAGCGTTGCCGGGTTGGCGACACAGAACTTCCCGCCCTTGGTCACATCGAGATACCAGAGGTTGGGATTTTTCGGCGCTGCGACATCGGTGGTAACTCCGGCGCTGCGTACTGCTCCGGTGCGGGCCCGGCTTTTTCCGCGATTATTGATGAAACTGGACAAGCGGTCCGCGCTGGTCTGCTTCCGGGCGGATTGGTTCAGTGCGAACGTGCCTGGTCCTTTGAGCACCCGCGTTCCGGACTTGCCTAATATTGTCACCGTATCGAGCTTTTTCAGTGTCACCTTGGCATTGGTTGCGAGCTTTTTACCCGCCGGATAGGATTTTGCCGAAGGACCGGTTGAGCGGATCACCATATTTTGTGCCAGAGCGGTGCCGCTAATGCCGACGAGCAAGAGCGCGCCAAGAGCGGTTTTGCCCAATCCTTGCTTCCATTTGGTCGACTTTGTTGCGCGGTTTTCAGCCAAGTGCATAGCTTTCTCCATTTTTTGTTTTTTTCAATCTCTGCAGCAAATTGGCAAGACCGAGATCTTCACCAGATTGCTTCATCATAGCAGTAAGTGTCTGAATGTAACCAATATCACCTTTTTCATGGGCCGCTATGACCGCGGTCACTGCCAACCGGTCTTTTTCTTCCCAGTCGGGAACCGGCTCGAACACGTCTACCGGCGTGGAGCGACCGCGCAGGGTGATCCGGCCCATCGGTCGGTACCAGTCGAGTCCGGTACGCTCCATCGCTTCACGGCTGATCAGCACCTTGGTTTCCAAGGCTTTGTTGGCTGCCTCGAGGCGTGCGGCGGTATTCATCGCGTCGCCCAGCGCAGTATATTGGATACGCCCTTCGCCACCGAAATTGCCGACAATCGCATCGCCATAATGCATGCCCACCCGCGTCCGGCCAATTGGCGGCACGCCTTCGGGCACGTTCTTGCGAAACTCTTCACCAGCCTGATACAGGGCATAGGCCGCTTTTGCAGCGCGTTCGCCGTCATCGGGATAGGAGATCGGAGCGCCCCAGAAGGTCACCAGCGCGTCGCCGACAAATTTGTCGATCGTACCACCATATTCAAGCGCCACATCGCTGAGCTTGTCGAGATAGTCGTTCAGCAGGGTTGCAACCATTTCCGGTTCGATCGCATGGCTCAGTTTGGTAAAGCCTTCGAGATCGGTAAACACCGCAAAAATCTGACGTTTTTCGCCGTGCAACGCGAGTTTCTCAGGGTCTCTCAAAATCTCTCCGGCGATGGATTTCGGGAGATATTTGCCGAGTGCGTTCTGGGCGAAAGCCCGCTGCTTGGAATTGATCGTGCGCGCGGCCGAACCCACGGAGGCATAGCCGAACAACCAGCCGAGCCCCCATCCAAAGGCGGGAAGAGACAAGGTATCGATCCCGGTTCTGTGGAGGACGAACGGGAAAATCAGGAAAAACAGGAACTGGCTGATCAATATGCCCGCAACCTTGGCAGCATTGCCAATAATCAGCGAAGACAGGCCGCCGCATATGGCAACGATCAATGCCGCGATCCAGAGCACCCAGCCGGGAGTTAGCGCGGGCATATCGTCGTTGAGCAACTGGGCCAGCATGTGGGCGTGTACTTCGAGCCCGATCATTTTGCCGTCGTCAAGTTGGACGCTTTCGCCAAATTCGTTGGTTGTCGATTTGATCGAACCAAGCGGGGTGTCGAACCGGTCACGATCGACAAAGTCACCGCCGATCAGAACATGTTTGCCCTTGATGAACGCACCGACCATTTCCGCCAGTTCAGGATCAGCGAAATTCTCGATCGGGAATTTGTCAAACACCGGCACATCGAGGCTGGCCGGCACATGATAGCGGATCGCGCCGGCATTTTTTGCAAATTTCGGATTGGGACCGGTCAGCGCGATGGCCATAAACGGAGGGAGATCCGGATTGCTGGGAGTCCAGCGCCGCTGCACGCCGTCATCATCCGGTTCCAGTTTGATGTCCGTGGGTTTGAGATTGGGGCCAGCGGAATCGGCAAGGAATTCCTCGAGAAAAGCATGCTCGGCGACGCTGATCTCCGCATTGGTTTCAGGACTGGCATAGGCCACGAATGTCGGTGTTTGGAGATTGCTGAAGGCCGATTTCAGCAAGTCATCATCGTCTTGCGGCATTGTGAACAGAATATCGATGCCGATCGATTGGGGACCGGCCGCATCAATCGCTTCCAGCGCCTGGGCCAGAATTGTCCGGTCGACTGGCGATCGCTGGCCAGTCAGTTTCAACGTGTCTTCGTTGTAGACGATCATGACAATGCGATCATCTTTTTCAACCTGGGTGGAAAAGACGGAGGCGCGCAGATCATAGAGCGCGCTTTCTGCATCCTGGATCAGCGGCGTGTCCCAGCTGAACCGAGCGATCAGGACCGCCAGTACCATGAACAGAATCGTCGAGAACAGACGAATCGGGCCGAGTTGCTGGAACAGTCGGCGCAGGGAAACAATCACACTGCGCGCTTCGGTTTTGACATCACGGCTGGCTTCTGCCGGGTTGTTCGAGATATTGGTTGCCGCCATCAGGGCAAGGCGACTCCGCGTTTGTCATCGGTGGCGGGCAGGGCTCCGTCAGCGCTTTGTGTTGCGGGCAGGAACGGCCGCGACCCATCGCCAATAATGGCGAAGCCGGACCAGTAATAGGGATGCGATGTGATCGGATCATCCATCAGCAATTTTTGTGAATTGCGCAGGGCGGTCGCAACCGATTGCCCCTGACCGCTGTTAAACAGTCCGCCGATCAGGCGTTCAGTTGCCTTGAAATCATCCGGTGCCGGCCAGTGGCTGGCGATAACCGAACGACTGCCCGCACCGATGAACGACCGCACCAGGCCATCCAGAGCGGTGCCGCCGCCGCTGCTGACGCCCGCTTCACGCGTGGCCTGTATGCTGGCCTTGCCAGCGGTGTCACAAGCCGAAAGGATGACGATATCGGCGTCCAGCTTGAGATCGAAAATTTCGTCAAATGCGAGCAGGCCGTCGGACTCCGCGCCACCAAATGATGTCAGCAAGGCGGGTTTCGCCGGGCAGGAGGGGCGCGGTGCGGTGACCAGGCCGTGGGTGGCGAAGTGCAAGATACGATAGTCGGAAATATCGGATTTTGACAGGATCTGCTGATCGGTAAAGGCGCTTCCGGTCAGAATCTCGGACCCTTGTTGGCCGACAATCGTCTTGGCCTGCACCAGCTCAGCATCCGATATCGGATTATTCCATTCGCTTAGCGGCCATTCGCAATTTGCGCCGGCTGTCGTAGAGCCTTGCGCGGATCGCACGCCAGAGCTGGCTTGCCTTTCCGTCGTGGGTTGGTTTTTTCCCATGCCCAGATATTGCCGGTTTGCCCTCGAATTGGGTGCCTTGCGGGCATCCGCAAAAGCGCGAGCCGATACGGCGGTGCTCACATCCGTGCTGGTTCCCAGCCAGTTGACGCCGGTATAGTCAAACGCATCGCCATCGGGTTGATCTACTTGTTCAAGATAGCGCGCGACGGATCCATCATCGGCGACGAGCAGATTGATCGGCAAACGCAGCATCGCGCCATCCGGTTCAAAAATCAGATGGCTTGTCGCGCCGAGCCGCTGGTTGATCGGCTCGAACAGTATTTTGTAGAGTGCCCGTGCGGCTTCGATATCAAAGGGATAGGTGACATATTGGCCATTTTCGAACTGGGATATCGAATTGCGCAGAATATCTACCCGGCGATCGAGCTCCTGTTCCGTCAGGTCGACCTTATACGCGGTCGCGAAACCCTTGTCGGTGTAGAACATGAAAATATCATCGCCAACGACGGCCATGCGGACATAGGCTTCGCCGGTGCGCATGCCGTCGCGCAAGTCGGCAAGATTGATTTCGCTGCTGGCTATCGCGCGATACTGGGGGAATTCGGACAAGCGGACCAGCGTCAGCTGTTGACTGCGCTCCAGCTCTTCAATTTCTGCCGCGAGATCGTTGCGCCGGCGCTGTGTTTCCCCGGTTTGTTGCCGTTTGCCGAGCGCCGTAAAGCGCATCCGCAGGCGTTCGATGCTGCGATTGAGATTGCTCGACTGGCGGAACAGCCGGGCCGCTTCATCGGTCCCGCCGCTCAATTCACGCGACAAGGCCGCCTGGGTTTCTGCAACCCCCGGGCGGATCAGGATTTGTGTCGCCTTGAAAAATTCTTCTTCAGCATCGCTATCCTCGCTCATCAAAGCAAAATAAGGCGCCAGCTGATTAGCGATGCCATTGGTCGCGCCGCGTTTGCCGATCGAATTGTCGACCACGTCCCGGTAGATGGTCCGCGCTTCCGTTGGGTTGCCGGTGCGCAGCAGAAAGGCCGCCAGTTTCGCGCGGGCGCCATTGAGTGCCCGGGTTTCCGGATGCTGGAGTTCCAGCAATTCCAGACTGCTCCGTAAAAGCTGCTCGGCTTTCCCGAGATCGCCTTGCTCTTCGGCAATCAAGGCCAGTTCGGTCAATGTCTGGGCGCGCAGGCGGGTAATCGACGTGACCCGACCATCGCGAACGGCAACCGCCCGATTATAGGCAATTGTCAGCGTCCGTTCGGCAGCATCATTATTGCCGATGATCCGTTGCGCTGTGCCGATCAGCTGCAGGGCCTGCGCGTCAATAATCTCAGCGCGCTCCTGATCCGTCAATTTCAGATCGTCAGCAAAACCGAGCAGACTTGCGGCCTGGCTGTCTACGTTGATGCGCGACGAGATCGGTGCCGTTATCGTGAGACTGTTGACGGTTCCCGACTGTTCGACCGCCGCCGTCCGGATCGGTAAATTGATGCGATCAATGGCAGCCCGAAAACGCCCCTGGTTCAGCAAATGAATACCTTCGAAATTGCGCAGCAATTTCTGGTTGATAACATTGGTTGATTCCAGCGCGCGGGCCTGCGCGAACAGCGCGTCTGCCTCGGCAAATTCGCCCAGGTTGGATTTCTGCAAGCCCCGGTTGATATAATATTCTTCCGGATCGATTTCCTGCTTTGCCGATCCGGCGGTACGCTGTTGCAAGGTTTCAAAAAATGCAGCGGCCTCGGCATAATCGCCATTGAGATTGCGCCGATAACCTTCGGCCAGCGCCTGCGCTGGCTTCAGCGTCAGTGCCTGAACACGGGCAAAAGCAAAGGGATCGGCTATGGAAGTGGTGGCGACTTCGATTTTGCCGTCGACAATCCGGTTGGCCTTGATCGACCGCAACGCCAGCAATGTGGCGTCATCATAGGCGGTCAAGCCTTCTGCCACATAGGAAATATTACCGCTCTGATTGCGGAAAATCGAATAGTTTACCGGTTCGTCTGCGAACTGGCACACGGTCCGGTCAATGCCTTGGACTGTGTCTTTTGGTGCTTCGGTACCACAGGAAATGCTGTCCCTGCGATGTTGCGCGACACGGGACAGAACATCACCATCCGGTTCACGAAATGCATAGATATAGCCGACCGCGCGCGCGGAGTCGCGGCAAACAATCGCCCAATTGCGGTCGAATATGCTTTGTTTGGCTTTGTTCTCGAGGCTGCGGTCTTGCACCTGGCAGAGCGTGCCGTCGCCGGAACCAATAGGAAAACTGTCGCGCAGGCTGATGGGTGTATTCTGCGCTAATGCGCCGCCCGGTGTCAAAGCCAAGGCCGGCACCAATGCCAGAAGTGGCATGAAATAGTTTCTAGGACGCCTCATATATTCCCCACAATATAACCGCAGTCTTGCGCTTTTCCCAGCGCAAGCCGTGCCTATTGCGACCCGTTTTTGTCCCCTCGGATACCCCCATAAGCGAGGTTTCCGAGTCTGGTATAGTAATTTATCGACAAGCTTGTGCAGATAGGGTGATAAAAGTCACTTTTTGGAAGGACTTAGTGTCAGCACCGGCCCATTATGGCACTAATTACCCGCAAATCCGCGAAATTCGATGCTGTCGGCTATCGGGACGCGCGGGACTGCGAAATTGTTAATCGCGGCATCCGGATCGCGATAGCCGATGGCCATGCCGCAAAAGAAGACGTGGTCATCGTTAATGCCGAGCAGCTCACGCATATAGGTGCCATACATCGCCCAGATTTCCTGGGAACAACTGTCGAGGCCCGCTTCGCGCAACAAAAGCATGACGGTTTGCAGCCACATGCCCATGTCGGACCATTGTGGTGGCCCCATATATTTGGGCGTATAGGTGAACATCTGGACCGGGGCACCAAAACTGTCCCAATTGGCCATCATCTGCTTGATGCGGGCGGGGCCATCGCCCCGTTCGATGCCCACGGCGTTGAACATGGCTTCCCCGACACCGCGGCGTTGCTGCTCATAGCGTCCGTCGAGTTCTTTGGGATAAATGGCATATTCCATGCCTTCTCCCGCCGGAGCCGTCGGCGCCTTGGCCTTGATGGCGGTTGTAATTCGTGCCAGCTCGTCACCAGTCACGAGGATCGCGTTCCAGGGCTGGGTATTGCCACCGGAAGGAGAGCGCTGGGCGGTTTCAAGGATCTGCTGGATTGCCGCAAGATCGACCGGCTTGTCGAGAAATTGCCGGACAGAGCGCCGGGAATGGACCGCTTCGGTTACGTTCATTTGGGTTCCTCATCAAAAAGTCCGGCCAGCTGTTCGACCATCGTGCCGCCAAGTTGTTCGGCATCCATGATCGTCACCGCGCGCTTGTAATAGCGGGTAACGTCATGGCCGATACCGATCGCGACGAGCTGTACCGGCGACCGGCCCTCAATCCATTCAATCACCTTGCGCAGGTGGTTTTCGAGATAGGCGCCGTGATTGACCGAAAGAGTGGAATCATCAACCGGCGCACCATCGGAGATGACCATCAATATGCGGCGCTCTTCGGGGCGAGCGATCAGGCGGCTATGCGCCCAGAGCAACGCTTCTCCATCGATATTTTCTTTCAGCAGGCCTTCGCGCATCATCAGGCCGAGATTTTTGCGCGCCCGCCGCCAGGGTTCGTCGGCTTGCTTGTAAATGATATGGCGCAAGTCATTGAGACGCCCGGGATTGGCGGGGCGATCTTCGGCCAGCCAGCTTTCGCGGCACTGGCCGCCTTTCCAGGCGCGGGTGGTAAAGCCCAGTATCTCGGTCTTGACGCCGCACCGTTCCAGTGTCCGCGCCATGATGTCGGCGCTGATCGCGGCAATGCTGATCGGTCGCCCCCGCATGGAGCCGCTATTGTCGATCAGCAGCGTCACGACCGTATCGCGAAAATCGGTTTCGCGTTCTATCTTGTAAGACAGGCTGTGAGCCGGGTTGCTGACCACACGGGCGAGCCGCGCAGCATCCAGCATGCCCTCTTCCTGGTCGAAGTCCCAACTGCGATTCTGTTGGGCCATCAGTCGCCGTTGCAGGCGGTTGGCGAGTTTTGTGACCGCGCCCTGCAAGTTGGTCAATTGCTGATCGAGAAACGCCCGCAAACGGGTCAGTTCTTCTTCATCGCACAGTTCGGTTGCACTGATGATTTCGTCGTATTTTTCGGTCCAGGGCGCATAGTCGAAACCGGGCGGCAGGTCGGACATCGGGCGATTGGGACGGACCGGCATCATGCCGTCGTCGCCGGCATCGCCCATCTGGTCTTCGGCGCCTTCTTCCAGATCATCTGTAGTCTGCTCGCTGTCGCTTTCCTGCGCATCGTCGGATTGTTCGGAGCGTGTATCGGCCTGACCCTGATCGCCCGTGGCTTCATCATCCGCGCCGTCATCTTCCTGATCGTCGCTGTCGTCGTCTGAATCGTCCTCATTTTCATCGGCTTCGGAATTCTCGTCGTCGCTTTTGATGAGATCGAGATGTTCGAGCAATTGGGTTGTCAATTTGGCAAAACTGTCCTGATCATCCAGGGTCAGGCTTAGTCCATCGAGATCACTTCCGGCTTCATCCTCAATCCACTCGCGCAGCATGTCGACACCTTTTTGCGTGCAATCCGGCGGGGTTTCCCCGGTCAGCTTTTCCCGCGCGAGCAATGCCAGGGCCGTGGAAATCGGTACCTCATCGCGATTTTGGGCGCGGGCAATCGGATCGGATCGCATGCGCATTTCCAGCGCCGCATCAATATTGCCGCTAACCCCTTTCATATTGCGCGTGCCCAGCGCATCGGTCCGCACCTGTTCCAGTGCATCGAAACATGCCCGGGCAATTGCTTCCTGCGGCGCATTCTGCCGGTGACGTGCCTCGTCATGATGGCGCAAGCGCATCGCGAAGCTGTCTGCGAAACCACGGGCCTGAGCGACTTGTTCCGGTGGCAGGTCGCGGGCCGGCATCGGCACTTTCAAATGCTGACCCGATTGCGACGGGGCTTCGGCGGTATAGGCCAGCTCGACCTCGGGTTCATGGGACATTGCGCGCGCAGCGCCGCCGAGCACGTCTTTCAAGTCATCAAGTTTGGAACGATCAGCCATAGAAGCGGATAGCCATAAGCGGAAAAGCAGAGGGAATCAAAGGGCTAAATACAACGTTTTTGCTAGTCCCTTTGAGCGGTAGAACGTCCGGTCGCCAGCTGGACGATCATCTGTCTTCGGCCGGCGCTTCGTCCTGACGCCGGTCCTCGACCAGCAGGCCGTCTTCATTGACCGTCAGGTCCAGGGGAATGCCGCCAATTTCCGTCGAAAGCGTAATCCCATCCTTGCCCTTGATACGAATCTCGGAATCGCCAAGATCAATCGGGATATCCTGCAAATCGTCGATATCCGGGATATCCAGCGGCTTGACTGGTCCATCGGGGTCGGGCGTTTTCGTCGTTTTGGGCGTGCGAACCGGTTCGGCGCCCGAGATCGCCTGAGCCATGAAGTTGCGCCAGATTTGTGCTGGTAATCCGCCGCCATTCACGCCTTTAAGTGGGCTGTTGTCATCATTGCCGACCCAAACGCCGACAACCAGGTCATCGGCATAGCCGACAAACAAAGCATCCCGGTTGTTCTGGCTAGTGCCTGTCTTACCATAAGCCGGGATCGCCAGCTGGGCGGCGCGACCGGTGCCATCGGAAACCGTTGCGCGCAGCATTTCTTGCATATCTTCATGGGTTTTACGGCCATAGCTCCCGGGCCAGTCGGTCAACCATTCTGCCCAGCTTTGTTCCTTTTTCTCGAACGCATAGGGCACGACCGGCCATTGGTTGTGCGCCACCCCGGCATAGGCCGCGGTCAGTTCCAGCAAGGTCATCGTCGATGTGCCCAGGGCGAGACTGGGATCATCTTCCGCCAGTGGCGCGCTCACTCCCAGATTGCGCGCTTCACGAATGACCGCTTTGTCGCCCAGTTGACCGAATAGCCGCACCGCAGCGACATTGCTTGATCGGGCAAAGGCTTCTTTCAGCGGAATTTTACCGCGATAGGTATCGCCTGAATTTTTCGGCAAATAGCCGCCTTTGGTAATCGGGCTATCATCGACCAGCGTTTGCGGAGTCATGCCGGACCGCAAGGCGGCCAGCCAGACGAAAAGCTTGAAGGTAGACCCGGGTTGCCGCTGTGCTTGCGTAACCCGGTTGAAGGCTGACTGCTTATAGTCCCGTCCGCCGATCATCGCGACCACTTCGCCATCCGGCCGCATCGCCACCAGTGCAACCTGCGCATTGGCCAAAGGGGCGCGACCAACGACGCGCCTGGCAATTTCCTGCAGGCGGGAATCCAGTGTCGTTGTGAGCGTCAGCTTGCTGTAACTCATTTCTGACAGGGCGCGGGCGCGGGGCATCGCCCAATCGGCGAAATAGGTCCCAGTTGGCACGGTGTTCTTTGCCCGCACATCGAGGATCGGGGCAGGCAGTTTGTCCGCCTCGGCCTGTGTCAGATATCCGGCGGCCACCATCGCGCCCTTGACCAGTTCGGCGCGCTTGCCGGCTCTTTCCGGGTGCCGCGTCGGCGCAAGCCGGGAAGGGGACTGCACCAGGCCCGCTAGCATGATGGCTTGCTCGGGTTTCAGATTTTCAGGCTTGCGATAATAATAGTGCAGGGACGCGGCACGAAGGCCATAGACATTGTCGCCGAAATACACGTTCGACAGATAACGCTGCAATATTTCATCCTTGGACAAACGGGCTTCCAGCCAGAAGGCGATCAGCATTTCCCGCGCCTTGCGGGTGAGGCTGCGCTCGGGGGTCAGGAAGGTCAATTTGGCCAGTTGCTGCGTGATCGTGCTGCCCCCCTGGGTGCCGCCGCTGCTGGTGGCATTGCTCCAGGCTGCCCTTGCGAGACCACGTGGATCAACACCCCAATGCGAATAGAACCGCCGGTCCTCGATCGCCAGAAACGCCTCGACGACGTGATCGGGCAGGGCGCTGATTTCCACCGGGGCATCGACCACCGCGCCATTGCGGGCGATCGGTTGACCGTCAGAGGTCAGCAGCGTGATCTGGGGCGGTGCAATCGGTTGCAGGGATTTGGACATCGGTGCCGTGATTGCAAGCCACGCGACCAACAGTATGAAAAGGAACAGGGCGCTGGCTAATCCCCGGCTGAACCACCACCATTTGCCTCGCGGTTTTTTGGGCGGGGGTGTGGTGCTGTCAAACGAATCCGCAGGCCGCGGCGTGCTGCCATAAGGCTCGTAGAGAATAGTTTCGGCAGGCTGCCGCCGGGAAAATGGCCAATACCAGCGCCGTGACGAACGCATCGGGGGGAAGTCTGATCCAGCATTACAGCTGTATTATATCAATAACACGGCTTTGGCGAGAGGAAATTGACGGCGCTCGGCGAGGCTTACGCGCCAACCACGCTTTCCGGCAGATCTTCGCCGAAGACGCGTTGATAATATTCCGCCACCAGCATCCGCTCGGCTTCGTCACATTTGTTCAGGAAGCTGAGCCGGAAGGCAAAGCCGACATTGTTGAAAATCGCTGCGTTTTGCGCCCAGCTGATCACCGTCCGTGGGCTCATTACGGTGGAAATGTCGCCGTTCACAAAGCCCTGGCGCGACAGATCGGCCACTTTGATCATATTTTCTACCGTCTTGTCGTCGGTATCCGGGACTTTCGACAGGATGACCTTGGCTTCGGTTGCTGCCGGCAGATAGTTCAGCGTGACCACAATGTTCCAGCGGTCCATCTGCCCCTGGTTGATCTGCTGGGTACCATGATAAAGGCCGCTGGTGTCTCCGAGACCGACGGTATTGGCGGTCGCGAACAGACGGAAATTCGGATTGGGTCGAATGACCCGGTTCTGGTCGAGCAGGGTCAGCTTGCCCTCGGCTTCGAGAACGCGCTGGATCACGAACATCACATCGGGGCGACCGGCGTCATATTCGTCGAATACGAGCGCGGTGGGAGTCTGAAGCGCCCAGGGCAGAAGGCCTTCGCGGAATTCCGTGACCTGCTGTCCGTCCTTCAGAACAATTGCATCCCGTCCGACAAGATCGATCCGGCTGATATGGGCGTCGAGATTGATCCGGATACATGGCCAGTTCAATCGTGCTGCGACCTGCTCGATATGGGTTGATTTGCCGGTACCGTGGAAGCCCTGCACCATGACCCTGCGGTTAAAGGCAAAGCCGGCCAGGATCGCTGTGGTCGTGTCCTGATCAAAAACATAGGATGGGTCGAGATCGGGGACGCGCTCGTCTTTTTCACTGAATGCCGGAATCTGCATATCGAGATCGACACCGAAAATTTCCCGCGCATCGACCGTTTGATCGGGTGCATCCAGAACAGTTTCGCCGCTGCCGTTGGGATGAGTGTTGGGTATATCAGTCATAACATTCCTTAAACTATGCGATCCCGTTAGCATCGGTGCGCGCGAACCGCGCCTATCGTTTTTCGCATCCCGGTTTGGCTAGTCTCAATAAAACATGGTCATTCGAAATCGGGTGATTCCTTCAGCTGCGTATAGGCCGCGATGACGTCTGCCAAGTCTTTCTCGTGCGTACGATCGCCACCGTTGCGATCCGGATGATATTTTCGCACAAGCTCAGAGTAGCGTCGTCGGATGTCCTGGCGTCCTGCATTGTCGCCAAGCCCTAGCGTCTTAAGCGCTTTCTGGTCGACCGAACTGATCGGAGGTCCGCTTCTCTGGCCGCGATTGAGGCTTGCTGCAAATCTTGCCCCGATCGCATCGAGCGGATCGGTAAAATCTGCCCAGGCGGGAGAATCGGTCGGCCCATTGCGATAGATTCGCCGTTCGCTGTCCCATCCGTGGATCGGGTGCTGGGCATCGAATATCGCATCCTGGTCCATGCCGGCGAAATAATCATAGCCCTGGTTGAATTCGCGAACATGGTCGAGACAAAGCCAGCGATATTCTCCGGGGCCGTCATAGCTGTGCGACGCACCATAGATGGACGGGCCCCGAAATTCCCCATCAGCCGCGCAGCCTTCAATCGCGCAGGGCCGCCCGTCGCTTTCCACGCGGCCGTGAAAGCGGTTCGGCTTTTTCTTCTGTGGGTCGGAGGAAGGCAAGGATCTGTCCGTTTGGTGAATTGATATCGCGGTTCGCAAAAGCGATCGAAGCGTCTATATAGGCATGATGGAAACAGAATCAAAAGGCCCTGTGGCCGCGGAAATCGAAAAGCGGCTGCTCGAGGCTTTGGCCCCGACCGCCCTGAACGTCATTAACGACAGCGCCAGTCATCATGGCCATGCCGGAGATGATGGCAGTGGCGAATCCCATTTTACCGTCGAAATCGAATGTGCGGCCTTTGCCGGACAATCGCGGCTGAATCGGCAGCGCATGGTCAACAAGGTGCTTGGCGACCTGATGCGCGAAAAGGTCCACGCGATGGCGATCAAGGCGCGGGCACCCGGCGAGTGACCGACCAGTCTGCCCCTCAGAAGGTTAATCTCCGGTCGGCCTTTGCCAGCTTTTCCGACCACTGGTCGCCGAAAGTGGCAGGCGATATCAATGACGCACAGGTGAAACTGGCAAAGTTCGAAGGCAAGTTTGACTGGCATCATCATGACTCGGAAGACGAGCTGTTTCTGGTCGTTTCCGGCACCATGCGGATGGGCCTGCGGACCGGCGATATTGATGTCGCGCCGGGCGAGTTTATCATCATTCCACGCGGCGTGGAGCATCGCCCGGAAGGATTGAACGGGGAATGTCACGTATTGCTGCTGGAACCCAAGTCGATTTTGAACACCGGCAATGTGATCACTGAAAAGACCGTGGTTGATCTTGACCGGCTTTAGCTAACGCAAGTCCATTTGACCCACGCGCCATGGGCGTGGGCTTCCCCCAGTTTGACTGGTTTGCCATCACCGGGCCATTGGCGGACGGTCAGTTCGTGCCGGTAAGTCTCGCGATTGGCTTCCAGCGCCAGCCAGACCAACGGCCGCTCTGTCGTTGCCTTGGCACCAGCTTGTGCCATCGCAGCCTCAACCCGTTCGCGGCCGGCTTTCGGGATATATTGCCAGACAATCGAATGCATCAACACGCGCGTCACGCCGGGAAGCTGCGGTCTGGATAACTGCACTTCCATCCAATCATCCGCGCTGGCAGCAATCGGGTCGGGAGCCTCATCCCGCACTAGCTCTATCGCGGTTTTCATGCGCTCAAACCGCGCGATATGTTCCGGCCAGATATAGGCGGTCAGGCGTCGGGCCTGCTGCGGATCGGCCAGATCAACCGGGGCAATGTCGCATCCGCGGATGGATTCGAACGCGAAATGATGGTCCGGCGGCGGTGGGCCTTGCCATTCCGGCTGGAAGCGCAGCGCTGCATCTTGTGGCCCCACGGAAACGCCAGCAAGATCGTAATGATAGCGATCGATCATCAGGTTCAAACCGGCGCTCGATCCGATTTCGAGTAGTTCGTACCGCGGTGGCATCCCGGTTGCGGTGAGCCATAGCAAACCGGCGATATAAGAGGACGAGCGCCCCGCTTCGTTGGTCTGTGGCGGCGAGTCCAGCCATGGCAATAAGGCGGTTTCAAACTGGGAGATGACATCGCGCACAATGGCTTCGGCATTGTCCGCCGCATTCGGTTCGCCTGTATATATGGCCGACAAAGACGCGTGAGCACCCGCCAGATGTAATGCATGAAAGCCACCGGCGATGCGCAGCGGCAAAGCATCGGCGAGCGGATTGCCGGACCAGCCAAGGATCTGGCGCCCCAATTCGGTCTCATCATCCAGCGCATTATGGATGGCTTCGACCATCCGGCCGGTAATCGGAGCATCATTGGCGCGGCAATATGCGACCTGATTGGCAAAGGCGGTTTCCACGGTCGGTCGCTGTGTCATGATGCCCTTTCTCCATTGCCCTTTTCCGGTCCAAGCCCTAAAGCCGCCAGCGAAACTGACAATGGTGCTATGACCGAACCCCTGATCTTTGCAATCCCCAAGGGACGAATTCTCGATGAAGCCTTGCCCATGCTGGCACAGGTGGGAATTGAGCCTGCGCCCGAATTTTTCGACAAGAGCAACCGCGCCCTGCGTTTTGCAACCAACCAGCCGCACGTCTCGATCATCCGTGTGCGGGCGTTCGACGTGGCGACTTTTGTTGCCCATGGCGCGGCCCAGATCGGAATTGTCGGCTCGGATGTGATCGAGGAATTCAACTATAGCGAGCTTTATGCGCCGGTCGATCTGGGCATCGGACGGTGCCGGCTATCGGTGGCGCAGCCCAAGGATGATGCTGACCAGATTAGCAATATCTCGCATATCCGGGTCGCGACCAAATATCCCAATCTGACGAGCAGGCATTTTGAAGCGCGTGGCATTCAGGCAGAATGCGTGAAACTGAATGGCGCGATGGAACTCGCGCCTTCGCTCGGACTGTCGCGGCATATTGTTGATTTGGTAGAGTCCGGCAGCACGCTCAAGGCCAATAGTCTGATCGAGACCGACCGTATCATCGACATCTCGGCGCGTCTGGTCGTCAACCGGGCAGCATTCAAGATGCGCAGCGGGGAATTGACCGGACTGGTTCAGCAATTCCGTGAACTGGTCGGGCAGATCTGATGGCTTTGCGGCTGTCCACTTCGGATACCGGCTTTGCCGATGCCTTTGACGCGCTGGTCAACGCTCGCCGCGAGGCTGATGCCGACGTGTCGACCGATGTCGCTGCGATTATCAAGGACGTGCGGGCGAGCGGAGACGAGGCCGTTGCCCGGCTGACCCAAAAATTTGACGGTCATGATCTGGATTTTACCGGCTGGAAAATGTCGGTCGCGGAATGTGAAGCAGCGCTTGACGGTCTTGATCCGAATCTGCGGATTGCACTGGAATTGGCGGCGATCCGGATTCGCGATTATCACGAGGGGCAAAAACCCGACAACCGCGATTATCGTGACGATGCCGGCTTGCGCATTGGTGCCCGCTGGAACGCGGTCGAGCGGGCAGGGATCTATATTCCCGGCGGCAGAGCTGCCTATCCATCGTCGGTACTGATGAACGCGATCCCCGCCAAAGTGGCCGGCGTTGACCGGGTCATAATGGTCACGCCGACACCGGGCGGAGAAGTCAATCCGCTGGTTCTGGCGGCGGCGCAGATTGCCGGTGTCGATGAAATCTGGCGCATCGGCGGCGCGCAAGCGATTGCGGCGCTCGCTTTCGGAACAGAGAAAATCGCGCCGGTCGATGTGATTACCGGTCCGGGCAATGCCTGGGTCGCAGAGGCCAAGCGCCAGGTTTATGGCGTCGTCGGCATCGATATGGTCGCGGGTCCTTCTGAAATTGTGGTCGTGGCCGACGGACAAAATGATCCGGACTGGATTGCCGCTGATCTCTTGTCCCAGGCGGAACATGATCCGACCAGTCAATCGATATTGTTCACTGACGATAGCGCATTTGCTGACCAGGTGACAGCTCGGATCGAGGCCCAGCTTTGCGCATTGGCCACCAGCAAAACCGCGACTCAAAGCTGGACCGACAATGGTGCGATCATCCTGGTCGACCGGCTGGAACAAGCGATGCCGCTCGTCGATCGACTAGCCGCCGAACATCTCGAGCTGGCTTGCGATGATCCGCAGGCGCTGTTCAACACCGTCCGCCACGCCGGTTCTGTATTCCTTGGCCGTCATACACCGGAAGCCATTGGTGACTATGTGGCCGGTCCCAATCATGTGCTGCCCACCGGAAGGCGCGCGCGTTTTGCCTCCGGATTGTCGGTGACAGACTTTATGAAGCGCACGAGCTTTTTGGAATGCGACGAAGCGGCGCTGGCGAAAATTGGCCCGGCGGCCGTTGCCCTTGCCGAAGCCGAAGGATTGCCGGCGCATGCCGCCAGCGTGCAAAAGCGGCTGGACAGGCGTCGATAATAAACAGAAAGATAAAGCCTATGACCATTTCCCTATATGACGCGGTTATTCCGTCACAGCTTCAAATTATCGCCGCCGTTCGCGCGCTGGTTGATAAGGCAAAGGCCCATTGTGAAGACACGGGCACGGCAGCCGCAGAGATTATCGGTGCCCGGCTTATCGAGGATATGCAGCCCTTTTCCTATCAGGTGAAATGTTGTCGCGAACATTCATTGGGCGCGATCGAGGCTGCGCGTGACGGTGTGTTTACTCCCAGTCTCGCGGCGCCGCCAGACAGCTGGGAAGGGCTTTACGAAAAGCTCGATGAAGCGAAGGCTGGCCTGGAGCAGGTTGACGAAGCGGAAATGGCAGGATTTGTCGGACAACCGATGGAATTTCGGTTCAGAACGACCGTCATGCCGTTCACGGTTGAAAATTTCCTGCTGAGTTTCGCACAACCCAATTTCTATTTTCACGCCACCACGGCCTATGATCTGCTTCGCGAACGCGGCTTCCAGATTGGCAAGATGGATTTTGTCGGCATGCCGCGGATGACGCAACCAGTATGACCGCAAAATCAAACACCCGTTCCACCGCCCGCCTTGCTGCGGTTCAGGCTCTGTTCCAGCATGATATGGAAAAGACGCCAGTGCCGCGCCTGCTAAAGGAATTTCATGACCACCGGCTGGGCGCCGAGATTGAAGACGCGCAATATCGTCCCGTCGAGATCGAATTTTTCAACGATATCGTTATCGGTACGACCGAAAAACGCACCGAAATCGATCAATTTATCGCTGACAATCTGGCATCCGGCTGGTCTTTGGGGCGTCTCGACAAAACGATGTTGCAAATTTTGCGGGCAGGGGTCTTTGAATTGATGGTCCGGGATGAAGTCCCGACGGGGACAGTGATCAATGAATATGTTGACGTCGCTCATGCCTTTTTTGACAAGAAGGATAGCGGCTTCGTCAATGGATTGCTGGACGTAATAGCGAAGCAGGTGCGCAGCTGATTGGATACGCTCTTGCTTTGCAGGGGAAGTTTAAGTGTTAGTAATTGATGTGGGGCACGTCTTTCTTTTGAAGGGGGCCCTGATTGACCGAACTGAACTTTATTGACCAGCTGAAAGCGCTGGCGACCCATCCCGCTGCGCGCGGATTGGCTGATGATGTGGCCGTTTTGCCCTTTGGCCGCCATAAACTGGTGATGACCCAGGACATGATGGTCGAGGATGTCCATTTCCTTGCGACCGCCGACCCGGCCGATGTCGCGTGGAAGCTGGTCGCGGTCAATCTGTCTGATCTTGCCGCCAAAGGCGCCAAACCGCTGGGTGTCCTGATGGGTTACAGCCGCTCGGGCGATGACAGCTGGGACGCGACCTTCGTTCGTGGTTTGAAGCAGGCGATCAGTCATTTTGGCGTGCCGTTGCTGGGTGGCGATACGGTTTCGGTCACACCTGGCGACAAGCGCACCTTCTCGCTTACCGCATTTGGCGAAGCGAAAGGCCATATCATCCCCGCGCGTTGCGGCGCGACCCGCGGGCATTCCGTCTATGTCACGGGTCCGATTGGTGACGCCTGGGCCGGACTGCAGCTGGCATCCGGCCGCAAGCAGGCCGACGATATAGCGATATCGGCGAAGCTATTGCGCGCGCATAATCGCCCGGAACCCAGATTGGAGGATGGTCGGGCGCTGTCCTCGCTGGTCAGCGCGATGATGGATATTTCCGATGGACTGTTGCTGGACGCGTCACGGATTGCTGAAGCCAGCGGGGTCAATGTCGAGATTGATCTGAAGCGGATTCCGCTGTCCGCAGAATTTGAGGCGGTGTTCGGCAAAGGTGAGGAAGCGCGGATGCACGCCGCGACCGGCGGCGATGACTATCAGCTTTTGCTAACCGCCAGTCCGGAAACGGTGTTGCCGATTCCGTTGACCAAAATTGGCCGGTGCCGTTCCGGTACCGGCGTGTCGCTTCTGCAGCGCGGCGAGGCGGTGCATTTGCCGCAATCGCTTGGCTTCGTCCACGCGTGATGGGTGCGAATTCCCAACAATTTCCGGGCCATGACAAAGGCACGCCAAGGCTACAAAAATCAGGGGTTGCGCGGTTTGCGCTTCCCGCACTATAGGCGTGCCCCATGGCGTCCCGGTTTTCGGGGCGTTTTGTTATAAAATAACGTAGGGGGAGCGCAACAAATGACTGTTGTCACCATTTCAATAATATGCGGGTTCATCGCCATTATCTATGGCTTCGTAACCAGCCGCCAGGTGCTCAATGCGCCGGCAGGCAATGAAAAAATGCAAGAAATTTCTGGTGCTGTGCAAGAAGGTGCGCAAGCCTATCTGAACCGCCAGTATCGCGCCATTGGCGTGGTTGGTGTGGTGGTTGCCATATTGGTTTTCATCTTCCTCGGCGGCATTTCAACAGTCGGCTTTCTCGTCGGCGCGATCCTTTCCGGCGTGGCCGGCTATATCGGGATGAACATCTCGGTCCGCGCCAATGTGCGGACGGCACAGGGCGCTAGCGAAAGCTTGCAAACAGGTCTCACCGTAGCGTTCCGCGCCGGTGCCGTGACCGGTATGCTGGTCGCCGGACTTGCGCTGCTCGCTATTTCGATCTTCTTCTGGGTTCTGACCGTGCAAATGGGCCTCGAGCCGAAAAGCCGGACGGTGATCGACTCTCTCGTTGCCTTGGCCTTTGGTGCTTCCCTGATCTCGATCTTTGCGCGTCTCGGCGGCGGTATCTTTACCAAAGCCGCTGACGTGGGCGCCGATCTGGTGGGTAAGGTTGAAGCGGGCATCCCCGAGGATGATCCACGCAACCCGGCCACTATTGCCGACAATGTCGGCGACAATGTTGGCGACTGTGCCGGCATGGCCGCTGACCTTTTCGAAACCTATGTTGTGACGGTTGGCGCCACCATGGTGTTGCTGGCGCTGATCTTCGGTGATCTGGTTGGCAGCACGATGCTCAACAATCTGATGGCGCTGCCATTGATCGTTGGTGGCGTTTGTATCCTGACCTCGATCATCGGCACCTACATGGTCCGTTTGGGCAATGGTACGAATATCATGGGCGCCCTGTACAAGGGTTTCATCACCACGGCTCTGCTGTCGGTTCCCGCAATATATTATGTGACCTTCCAAACCTTGGGTGACATGAACGTGGTTATCGGCGCTGGTCTGGACGGCACGGGCGGCTTTACCGGCATGACCCTGTTCTGGTCGATGATGGTTGGTCTGGCTGTAACCGGCCTGATCATCTGGATCACCGAATATTATACCGGGACAGAATATCGTCCGGTGCGGTCGATCGCCAAGTCGTCGGAAACCGGTCACGGAACCAACGTGATCCAGGGTCTGGCGATCTCCATGGAAGCCACGGCTCTGCCGACACTGGTAATCGTTATCGGTATTGTGGTGGCCTTTCAGCTGGCTGGTCTTATCGGCATCGCCTTTGCGGCAACGTCGATGTTGGCTCTGGCCGGGATGGTTGTGGCGCTCGATGCATATGGTCCGGTAACGGACAATGCTGGCGGCATTGCCGAAATGGCGGGTCTCGATGAATCGGTTCGTGAAAAAACCGACGCACTGGATGCCGTGGGCAACACCACCAAGGCTGTCACCAAAGGCTATGCCATCGGTTCTGCCGGTCTGGCTGCGCTGGTCCTGTTCTCGGCTTACACGGCCGATCTCAAGGAGTTCTTTCCGGATCTGCAAGTCAGCTTCAGTCTCGAAAATCCCTATGTGATTGTCGGTCTGCTGCTCGGCGCGTTGCTGCCCTATCTCTTCGGAGCCATGGGCATGACCGCTG
Organism: Parasphingorhabdus sp. W113; assembly: GCF_055693205.1. Lineage (NCBI taxonomy): Bacteria > Pseudomonadati > Pseudomonadota > Alphaproteobacteria > Sphingomonadales > Sphingorhabdaceae > Parasphingorhabdus > Parasphingorhabdus sp. W113. The sequence goes on from NZ_CM146328.1 coordinate 1,030,150, forward strand.
TGGGCCGTGCTGCCGGTGACGTTGTCAAAGACGTCCGCGCGCAGTTCGCTGCCGACAAGGGCATCATGGACGGGACTTCCCGCCCGGACTATGCACGGACCGTGGATCTGGTTACCAAGGCTGCGATCAAGGAAATGGTTCTGCCGTCCTTGCTTCCGGTTCTGGCTCCGATCGTGGTCTATTTCGTGATCACCGCCGTAGCGGGTCAGGCCAATGGCTTTGCTGCCCTTGGCGCCTTGCTTCTCGGTGTGATCGTTTCCGGCCTGTTCGTCGCTTTGTCGATGACTGCTGGTGGCGGTGCATGGGACAATGCGAAGAAATATATCGAAGACGGCAATCACGGTGGCAAGGGCTCAGAAGCCCATAAAGCCGCTGTGACGGGCGACACGGTTGGCGATCCTTACAAGGATACCGCTGGTCCGGCTGTCAATCCGATGATCAAGATCACCAATATTGTTGCTCTGTTGCTGCTCGCAGCTCTGGCGCACGGCGCGGTTTAAACCACCCGCAATTTGGGACAAGCAAAACCCCGCCGGAAGCAATTCCGGCGGGGTTTTTCTTTGGTTGAACGGATATATTCGCCCGATAATGCCGTTAATCGATCATTACCCTATTTTTGCTAAATCTCTGGGCAATTCAGGAACATCATGTCCGGGGGCGGTCACAAATGGATGCAGGCGGCGGTCATACGCAAGGCGATGGGGCGTTTCACAACGAAACGAACGATCGCGTCTGCCTGATATCCTCGGCCACTTCGGAATTGGTTCCGGTTGCCGCCATTAATGACGGATTGCGGACGTCCTGGGACAAGCTGGCGCGTAATGCCAGTGAACCCAATGTGTTCTATGAATCCTGGCTGCTACAGCCCGCGTTGCGGCACTTTGCGCATAATGCCGATTTGCATCTGTTCCTGTTCTGGGCTGGTGTCCCCCACAAGTCCGATCTGATCGGTTTGCTGCCGGTGGGCCCGGCCCGTCAATTTGGCCGCTGGCCGGTGCCGCATGTCCAGAATTGGATACACCATAACGCTTTTCTCGGAACACCTTTGGTCCGGGGCGGATTTGAAAATCAGTTCTGGACGGCGCTCTTTGCCGCGGTCGATGCCAAGAACTGGCCGGGGTTTCTGCATATTAACGGGCTGACCATAGCCGGCCCCCTTGATCAGGCCTTGCGGGCAGCCTGCGCCCGGCAAAAGCGCCGCTGCGATCTGGTCCACAGCGAAGCGCGCGCTTTGCTCGAAAGTTCGCTGGATGCGGAAAGCTACTATGCTGCGACAGTGCGCGCCAAGAAGCGCAAGGAACTGCGGCGGCAGTCGAATCGTTTGGCTGAACTCGGTGCCTTGAGCTTCTCGCATCGGCGCGATGATCATGATCTGGAATCATGGGTTACAGAATTTTTGGCCCTCGAACGACAAAGCTGGAAAGGACAAGAGGGCTCCGCTCTCGATTGTTCGGACAGCACAAGGGGCTTTTTCAAGGCTGCTTTGGCTGGAGCCGCTGCTGCCGGTCAGCTGGAGCGACATGACCTCCGGCTGGATGGTCGACCGATCGCTATGCTGGTGAACTTTCTGTCGGCGCCGGGCAGCTTTTCCTTCAAGACAACCTTTGATGAAGACTATGCGCGCTATTCTCCCGGGGTCCTGTTGCAGCGTCAGAATCTGGAAATTCTCGGTCAACAGGAATTTGCGTGGATGGACAGTTGTGCGAGCGAAGATCATCCGATGATCGACAGCCTGTGGTCCGGGCGGCGGCATATTGGCCGCTTTTCGATTGAACTGAAGGGGTTGTCACGCACCGCCGTTTTTCGGGGTGTGCGGATGGGAGAAGATCTGATGGCGCATCTCAAGAAGCGCGAGATTATCGACATTTCACGGCAGGCATCATCGCTATGAAACAGATTTTCGGAGCCGATATGCGGGCGCAATTTTCAACCTGCTACCCGGAACAGCCGCAAGTTTTTGATCACGGCCTGGTGTCCCATGATCTGCTTACGCTCGACGCTCTGGCAGACCTCGGGACTGCGTTGCCTGCGGCCAGTGTCGAATATAATCCCGGCGACTTGCCAGTGGGCATTGCGCCTGAGGATGTTCCCGAAAATGGGATGACCATCGCGGATACAATCCGCCATATTGCCCATTCGGCGAGTTGGGCGGTGCTCAAAAATATCGAACAGGTTCCAGGCTATGAAGCGCTGTTGCTGGCGCTGCTCGAAGAGATTCGGCCGATCCTTGAAACCAAGACCGGCAAGATGATGCGGCCGCAGGGTTTTATCTTTATATCCTCGCCCGATGCAATGACGCCTTATCATTTCGATCCGGAGCATAATATCCTGCTGCAACTGCGCGGCGAGAAGACGATGACGGTGTTCCCCGCCGGCAATGAACGGTTCGCGCCGGCAAGCGCGCATGAATCCTATCACACCGGTGGTCCGCGCAATCTGCTATGGCAGGACGCGTTTGAAGATGCCGGCGTTGCCCATCATCTCACGCCGGGCAAAGCGATATTCGTCCCCGTCATGGCCCCGCATTTTGTGCGCAACGGGCCGGAGCCGAGCATATCCTTGTCGATTACCTGGCGTTCCGACTGGAGCTTTGCCGAAGCCGATGCCCATGCGTTCAACCACATGCTACGAAACTGGGGCCTTTCTCCCGCCATGCCGGGCCGGTTCCCCGCGCAGAACAAGGCGAAAGCGTTGAGCTGGCGGGTGCTGCGGAAATTGCGGATCGTGCGATGAGATTCGTGGTTGTGAACCGGTAATGCCCAACGAAGGCTGATGCGGTCATCCTGAACGTGTTTCGGGATGACGGGTTCTTCGCTTGAAAGTTCACACAATTCACACCCCTCCCGGCGCTCGCGATGCACATCATTGTGCAGCAACATCACCAATCAGAAAAAGCCAATAACGCAATAGCATAGCGGCTGGTCTGTAGGAAAGGCCGCCTAGAATCGCTTGCGAAAGCTGAGCTCGACATAGCGCCCGCCCGGATCGACAAAGCCGCGCTGATAGCGCAGCGGCACTAGACCGCTGTCATCGCGCACATCCTGAATGTCGTTGAACAGATTATCCATCCGAAGGGCAATGCGTGCCCCTTTGAGAAAGGGCAGGCGTTCGGTCAACCGGCCGCGATCATCAAGATTGATGAACATTCGCAGGTTGAGCGTGGTCAGATCCGAAAAGCGCAGATCCGAACCGGTTGCGCCGCCGGCCACCCGCGTCGCGCTCTGATGCTGTGCGCGGACTCGAAAGCCGATACCATTATTGAACCACCCGCCCTCGAGCTCGAATTCATGGCGCGGGCTGCCGCCGGTCGATCCGATGGCTGATCCGTTGAGCAGGTCCAGTTCTGCAACACCGGGCCGGATCAGTACCCGTTCGTCGAGGCGGATGGTGTGATAGGCCGAGAGCCGCCATCGTCCGCCGCGGGGCCTACCCGAGCGCGGCCCGCGGGGACCACCGGACTGGGCGCCGGCTGGTCGTCCCTGTCGCGCATTGCCGTCTGGTGGCGGAGCGTTATCGCCATTGGCATTGGCATTGGCGTCGGATGGACCGTCAGGCCCACCGCGTTCGCGCCCAGGGCGTCCAGCGGGTGGACCATCACGACCTCTGCGTTGTCCAAAGCGTTTGGAAAAATTGAAACCGTAACGAACGCTTTCGCTGCGTACATTGTCATAGCTGACCGGCCGCCGGTCGATGGCGATCAGACGCCCGGCTCCATCGCGGGTTACGCGGTCGGCAAATGCGGCTTCGATCTCGGCGGTTAGCAAAGGGAAATCGGAGGCGACATTCTCGCTGTTGTTGCGGATATATTCCGTCAGAAAGGTCATATTGTCGAACCATCGCGGGCTGTAGCTGACCGCCAACTTGATATCGCGGCGTTTCTCCTCCGGTAGTGCCAGATTGCCCCCGGTGCTGATCGTGGCGAGCACGGTTTCGCCGTTGGTAAAGTCAAATGTCGTGACATTGGGGGTGATGATGACCGGACTGCCCAGTTCGCTGACCGTCGGCGCTGCTTCTTCGCCAATTGCCGTGGCGGTCAGCACAAAGCCGTCAAACGGCTCCCAGTTGAGACCAAAGCCAAATTCGATCAGGCCGCCAAAGTCAGACAGGTCGCTATAGCCCAGATTGCCATTGATCGAGAGACCGCCAATTGCCTCGGCAACGCCGATATTCTCATCCGCCAGCGGAATGTCGATATTGATACCGGTGCTGAACGTGTCCCGATCCAGCGCGGTGAGCGTGCTGTTGTCATTGCTGCTTTCACGGCTGTCGAAATCCTCCCGGTCGTAGCCGCCACGCAGGGTGGCGGTTACGGAGCCGGAGGGCAGGTTAAACAGCGTACCGGCGATTGTCGCCAGGGTCTCAATGGTCTGGCTGACGGACTGGGCCTCGTCGGTGCCGGGTATCGGTAACAATACCCCAAAATCAGCGGCAAAGGGATTGACCGTGCCAGCGTTAATTGCGGCCTGCAGCGCCGTGATATCGCTGTCGCGATCCGTTTCGATGTCAACGGTTTCCCGGCTGAAATCGGTGGTCAGGGACCAGCGCCAATTTGCCAGCGAGCCATTGAGCACAGCACCGCCTTGCAGCGTGTTGGTTTCGACCCGTTTTTCCAAAGCGCCAAATTGGGGGAAATAGCGAAACAGGCTTTCATCGCTGCTCGCCATGGCGAACGGACTGGTGGCTGGAATATCGATCGTTGCCCCTGACAGGCCCAGCAGTGATCTGGACTGGTCATAGACATAGCCGCCGTTGAACGACAGGGACATGCCGTTGCTGAACGTCCGGCTGTAATTGGCATTCAGTTCCAGATTGTCAGACGGCGCGACCAATGTCCGGAAATCGCCAAGACCAACCGCTGTTCCGGCGGCATCCTGGATGATGTTGCGCTCGGTCTCCGTGATCGCGGTCTGGTTCTGATATTCGACATTGATATTGATCCGGCTGTTCTTCCCGATCCGGGTAAGCGTGGACTCGAGCTCTGTCTGACCCTGATCACCGGCGGTCGGCACGCCATATTCCGCTTCAGCGCTAAAGCCGGTAAAATCGTCCTTGAGGATGAAGTTGATCACCCGTTGATCGGGGCGATAGCCATATTGCAGGGCCAGTTCTTCCGGGAAAACCTGAACATTCCGGATCGCTTCGGGGGGCAGATCACGGATTTCCCGGAAACCGGATGTCCGCTGGCCGTTGATCAACACGATCGGCCGGCCGCTGCCCCGACCGCGACTGGATTGGGTTTGCGAGGTCAATTCACCAAGCAGATCCTCAATGGACGACACCCCGTAGCTTTCGATGTCGTCCGCATCCAGCTCAACCAGTGGCGGGACCTCGGTGATGACCGACCCGCGAGGGCGTTCGGCAATCACGACAATATCATCATTATCGAGAGTGTTGTCAGACAGTTGGGCCTGGGCTGGCGCGCCGGATGAAAGGGCGATGGCGATGACCGCAAAGGAGCGGGTATTTTGCGGAAAAATCATGCTTATCGTCACTTTGAACAGGGGGCAGGGTGCGCGATATAGGTCTCAATTGCCGTCTCGATCGGCGGTTCGCAAGAATTTCCGTGTATCAAATTGTCGCAACTTTGCCGGGATCGTGCTGACCTTTGCAGCAATTCCTTCCCTTTTGCGCTTTTTGGGGTTATGGCGCACCGCAACATGCACGAAAACCTTCGAATCAACAGGGATGTAGTATAGCCGAATGGCAAAAGAAGAATTATTGGAAATGAAGGGGTTGGTTCGCGAACTGCTCCCCAACGCGATGTTCCGGGTCGAACTGGAAAATGGCCATGAAGTCCTGGGCCATACCGCTGGCAAGATGCGCAAAAACCGCATCCGGGTGCTGGTGGGCGATGAGGTGCTGGTCGAACTGACACCTTATGACCTGACCAAGGGTCGCATAACCTATCGTTTCAAATAAGCGGAGACGGCTGCTGTGACGCGGCTTGTTCTCGCTTCTTCCAGCCCGCGCCGGCTGGAATTGCTTGGCCGGTTGGGTTTGGAACCCGATCGGATCATTTCGCCCGATATTGATGAAAGCCCGCTGAACGGCGAAGTGCCGCGCGACTATGTCCTGCGCATGGCCCGGGAAAAGGCCGCCGCCGTCGATCGCGCGGCTGATGAAGTCCTGATTGCGGGCGACACCACCGTCGCGGTTGGTCGCCGGATTTTGGGGCAGGCATCGGACGAAACCGAGCAACGCCGCTTTCTGACCCTGCTGAGCGGCCGTCGGCATCATGTCCTGTCGTCCGTCTGTGTCATTGCGGCAGATGGAACGGCGCGGACAAAATTATCGGATTCCACCGTCAAGTTCAAACGTTTCGAATCCCATGAGATCGACAGCTATGTCGCTTCGGGCGAAGGCGTGGGCAAGGCCGGAGGCTATGCCATTCAGGGGCGGGCCGAAGCCTTTGTCATTGCCATCGGCGGCAGCTTCAGCGGAATCATGGGCTTGCCGCTCTATGAAACCCGGAATCTGCTGATTTCTTCGGGATATCCGGTTGTTTGAGCTTCGAAGCGGGTGGCTCTATGAGTCCGGTATCGGCGAAAACCGGGCGCTGCAGGTGCATCAGGGAGACCTGGTTGCGGTCCGCATTGAACGGAGCGCTGGCGGCGCAAGACAGGGTGCGGTTATCGGCGCCCGCTTTGTCGAGCAATGGGTACCGGGACGATCCGGCATCGTGGCGCTCGATAGCGGCGAACAATGCCTGTTGCAGCCGCTGCCCAAAGGTCTGACGGAAGGATCCAAGCTGCGGGTCGAGATCGTTCGGGAAGCTGTGAATGAAATCGGAGGGCAGGCCAAGCGCGCGAAAGCCCGGCCGGTGGCTGATGATTGCCCGTTGGCCGCGGGGCCGACTTTGCACGATCGCCTGATTGCTGATGGGCAACCGGTGCAGTTGCTCGAGCCGCATGACGAGGATCTGTTCGCGGCGTTCGGATGGCACGAAGCCATGGAACAGGCCGAGACGGGCCGGATCGATTTTGATGGCGGCACGTTGCTCATTTCCCTCACACCGGCGATGACCGTGATCGATGTCGATGGGCCGCTGCCGCCGGTAGAATTGGCCAAGCGCGCCGCCAAACAGGTGGCGCAGGCCTTGACCAGGCTGGATATTGGCGGCGCGATTGGCATCGACTTTCCGACGCTGGAGGCCAAAGCGGATCGATCGGCTGTCGCAGATATATTTGATCAAGCGATGAGCGCGCCCTGTGAGCGGACCGCGATAAACGGCTTTGGTTTCATGCAGGTTGTGGCGCGCAAGGCCGGGCCTTCGGTCCTGGAAATCCTGCAGTCGGACCGGTTGCTCAGCGCCGCTCTGGCGCTGCTGCGGCGGGCTGAGCGCGATCGGGCCGCAGGATCCTTGAAAGTGGAAGTGCATCCGACAATGGCGGCCGTGCTCAACAATCATCCGGCGTGGCTGGATCAATTGTCCCAGCGCACCGGCCGCCCGGTGGTGATCGAAGCCGACGGGACTATCGCCATTGACGGGGGAAGGGTGGTCTCCTGATCACAACCCGGGTGCCGGGTTTGCCGGGCGGCGATCAGCAGTGCTTGCCAGACCCCTTGCATTTTGGTGATGCGCTCTGCACAAGCCGGATATGACCGAAATCATCCTCTATGACTATTGGCGCAGTTCGGCGAGCTACCGGGTGCGCATCGTATTGAATTTGAAGGGCATCGCCTATCAGGCGGCATCGACCAATTTGCTCGACGATAGCACCAAGCAAGCCGACTATATCGCGCGCAACCCGCAAGGGTTCATCCCGATGCTCCACATTGACGGGCATGATCTGACGCAGTCGCTGGCGATTATTGACTATCTCGATGCCAGGGATCCGGAGCCGCCAATGGTGTCCGCCGACCCTCTCCAGCGGAGCCGGACACTGGCGCAGGCACTGGTGGTGGCCGCGGATATTCATCCGGTTAATAATTTGCGGATCATGAAATATCTAAAACATGAAATGGGCCAGGATCAGGAGGCGATCAATATCTGGTACCGCAACTGGGTCAACGAAGGGTTCCGTGCGCTCGAAGCGCTGGCGCCGGAGACCGGTTTTTTTGGTGGCGATGCGCCGAATTTGGCGGATGTCTGCCTGGTCCCGCAAATGTATAACGGTCGGCGCTTTGAAACCGATTTGACGGCATTCCCAAAGCTCGTCCGGATCGATGCCGCGTGTAATGAACTACCGGCGTTCCAGAAAGCGGCTCCGGAAGCGGTGAAGGACCAGGCGTTATGAAGGTCGAAGGCGGATGCTATTGCGGCGCCGTGCGTTACGCAGCGGAAGGCGAGCCGTTGATGAAGGCGGAATGTTTCTGCCGCGAATGTCAATATATTACCGGCGGCGGCAATCTGCTCGTCATGGCAATGCCGGTTGAAGGTTTCAAATTGACCAAAGGCGCGGTGAAAGGCTTTGCCCGCGACGATATCGAGCACCCTGTCACGCGCGAGTTTTGCGGAAATTGCGGCACCCATTTGTTCACCCGTGCGCCGGGTTTTCCGGCGGGTGTCATCATCAAGGTCGGATCCCTTGATGATCCCAGTATCTTTGGCAAGGCCGACAGCGCCAATTTTGTCGGCGATGCGCAGCCGTTTCACCGGCTTCCCGACGACATGCCAATTCATCAGAAATGGATGCACAGCTAATATCATGAAAAACAGTTTTATCGCGTTGCCGCTTCTGGCGGTATGTTCGGTGGCGAGTAGCCCGGCCTTTGCCGACACTGGCGCTCAGCCCGGTGACATTACTGTCACCGGCCTGCCGCTACCCGAAGCCGATGATGCCTATAGCGTGACCACCGTTACCGTGAAGGCTGGTGAACGGGTTGAAAACGCCCTGCGCGAAGTGCCTGGACTGCAGCAGTTCCGGCGCTCCGATGCGCGCTCTGCGAACCCGACCAGCCAGGGGATCACGATCCGCGGACTGGGCGGCAATGCGTCGTCACGGGCCTTGCTGTTGCTCGACGGCGTTCCGCAAGCCGATCCTTTTGGCGGCTGGGTGGCCTGGCCGGGCTATGACGCGCTTGCCATCCAATCGGCGCGCATCACCCGCGGCGGCGGCAGTGGGTCCGAAGGCTCTGGCGCGATTGCGGGAACCGTGGAATTGTTCAGCGCGGATGTTGGCAATCTGATCGAAGCGGGCCTCGCTTATGGCAGCCGCAACAGCGTTGATGCGGATCTGCTCGTTGGCCGGGAACTGGGGCAGGGGCAGTTGACAATTTCGGCCAACTACGCGCGCGGCGACGGCTTTATTCCGATCATCGAAAGCCAGCGCGGGACGGTTGATCGTCCAGCCGAATATGAGCAGGCAGGCCTGGCCGTCCGCTATGTTGCGCCGCTATCCGATGAGACCGAACTGCAGGCCAATATCCGGGCGTTCACCGACGATCGCGAGCGGGGTTTCGCGTTTAGCGAAAACCACAATGATGGTGCAGACGCCAGCATCCGTCTGGTCAATCGCTCGGCTACCGGCTGGCAATGGTCGGCGCTGGGCTATGTGCAGGTGCGCAATTTCGATGTCAGCTTTGGCGGGGTTGCCGCAGATCGCAACAGCGTTGGCCGCGTGTTCGAACAGTTTAACGTGCCTTCCACCGGCCTCGGCGCGCGGTTCGAGGTGCGACCACCGGTAGGGGAGGCCATCGAATTGCGCCTCGGCGGTGACTGGCGGCGGACGGAAGGCACGACCAACGAGAATTTCTTCTTTGCCGACAACGACACCCCGCGGCGCAGTCGCCGTGCGGGTGGGGTCACAGCAACTTATGGCGCTTTTGCCGAAGCCAGCGTGCAGGTTAGCGATGCGCTGATTCTGACCGGCGGGGGCCGGGTGGATTTCTGGTCGATTGATGATGGCTTCCGCCGCGAAATTGAACTCATAAATCCGTTTCCTGGCGCCGAGCGCAATGACAACCGGTTCGCCAATCGCAACGGCACGGAGTTTACCGGCCGCGGCGGCTTTGCCTTTGACGCCAATGATCAGCTGACAATGCGCGGCGCTGCCTATCTCGGCTGGCGCTTGCCGACTTTGAACGAGCTGTTCCGGCCCTTTCGTGTCGGCCCGGACGCAACCGCAGCCAATGAACTGCTCGAACCGGAACGCGTCAAGGGCGCGGAAATCGGTCTCGACTGGGATGCCGGCCCGTTCTCGGCGAGCGCGACTCTATTTTACAACCAGCTCGACAATGCCGTCGCCAATGTCACGCTTGACAGCGGCCCGGGGCTGTTTCCCGGTGTCGGTTTTGTTTCTGGCGCAGGGGTATTTCGGCAGCGGCAAAATCTGGATGCGATCGAATCAAAGGGCCTCGAGCTCGATGCCGCCTATACCGGCAGTCTGACGGATGCGTTCAATTTCACGTTGCGTGCCGGCTATGCTTATGTCGATGCGGAAGTTCAGGCCTCGGGTGCTGCGCTGGCGGTTGACAATCTGCGCCCGGCACAGATCCCCCGGCATAACGGCTTTGCCGCTTTGCAGGTCGATAGCGATGACGGATCGGGCTTTGCGCTAACCGCCCGCTATGTTGGCAGTCAGTTTGAAGATGACCAGAATGCAAGAAGGCTCAACGATGCCTTCACCCTTGATGGCCGATTGGGGTTTGCCGTGAACGATCGTTTGTTGGTCGAAGGGCGGGTTGAAAATCTGTTCAATGCGCGGGTAGAGACGACGATAAGCAGTAGCAATATTATCGAAAGGTCTTTTTCACGGACATTTTGGATTGGACTTCGCGCAGAAATTGAATAAATATTACATATGAGTGTGAAATTGGACGATTTTATTCCTTACCAGTTGTCGACCGCATCCAATGCGGTCAGCGACCTTATTGCACGGGAATATAAGAGCCGGTTCGGATTGAAGATTCCCGAATGGCGCGTCATGGCCGTGCTCGGCAGCCGCGGGGCATCGACGCAGCGTCAGCTGGTTGAAGCGACCCTGATGGACAAGGTAACGGTCAACCGCGCGGTCAAGACGCTAGTCGAACGCGCGCTGCTTGGCCGCAGTCCGAACAGCGCCGATGGCCGGTCCCACCATTTGATGTTGAGTCAAACCGGCAACGATCTTTACCACCAGATCATGCCGGCGGCCGAAGTTATGGAAAAGAAAATCATGGCGGTTCTCAGCCAAGCGCAGCAGCGGGAATTATCGGCAATGCTCGCCAAGATAAAACAGTCTGCCGACGAGATTGCCGACGACTGATTGAATCCGCATCGGGAACGGTCTGTCAGGCAGACAAAAAAAGAGCGGCGCTTTTCAGGCCGCTCTTTTTTTGTTTTTTGGTTATCAACCGCTACATCATCGCATCGGAGATCGAGCAGGCCGCTGGGCCGAGGATCACGATGAACAAGGTCGGCAGAATGAACAGGATCAACGGTATCGTCATGATCGCTGGCAGACGCGCGGCCTTTTCCTCGGCGCGCATCATCCGGTCATTCCGGAATTCTGCAGACAGAACCCGCAAGGCCGAAGCCAGTGGGGTACCATATTTCTCTGTCTGGATCATGGTTGTGACCACGCCTTTGACATGCTCCAGCGCAACCCGATAAGCGAGATTTTCAAATGCCTGACGCCGCTCGGTCAGAAAGCCGAGTTCAATCGACGTCAGGGAAAATTCGTCGGCCAGTTCGGGATAGGCATCGCCGAGTTCCTTCGATACACGCGCAAAGGCAGTATCGACGGTCAGACCGGCTTCGGCACAGATTACGAGCAAATCAATAGCGTCCGGCAAACCCTTGCGGATCAAGTCCGTCCGTTTCGCGATCAGGTTATTGATATAGACGTCCGCGCCCTTGTAGCCAGCGATGGTGGCACCGGCGAAAACGGCAAATTTCTTGATCGGTGTCCAGTCACCCAGATAACCGAAGCCATAGATGGCCAGCGCGGCGCCACCACCGAGAACAATCGGCAGCACCAGCCGGCTGAAAATCACCGCATAGGCGAGATCCTTGGACCGGATGCCGGCCTGGGCCAGCTTTTGTTGTGATTCCTTGAGCTGATCATCCTGAAGGACTTTCAATCCTTGCAGCATGCCGCGCATGCGATCGGTTGTATCGTTCTGCTGGACAAGCTTGGCGCGCTTTTTGGTTGTCGACGCCGTGATACCCGCCTTGAGCTGCTCGCGCCGCTCGTTTAGCGATTTTACGCGCTTCGCCATCGGATCACGGACCGTTATCGCCGCGTAGACGGCGAAGAAGATGGCCATTGTGGCAACAGCAGCCAAAATGGTTGCTACCCACAGGACATCTACGCCCATTAATGTTGGTCCACCGCCTTGAGTCATTTGCTCAGCACCTTCACCTTAAATTTCGAAATTGACCATCTTGGCCATGATGAACACGCCAATGCTCATCCAGGTCAGGCCGCCGAGGCCCGCGATGATCAGCCGCTCTTCATAAAAGAAGCCGGCGATATAGTTGGGGTTGACCGAATAGACCAAGCCAAAGACGATGAACGGCAAGGAGCCAACGATATAGGCAGAAGCCTTGGATTCGGAGGACATGGCCTTGATCTTCAGTTTCATCTGCCCGCGTTTCCGCAGCACGTCGGCGAGGTTTGACAGGGTTTCTGCCAGGTTACCGCCGGTTTCACGCTGAATTGCCAGCGTAATACAGAAAAACTTGAACTCGGGTGTTTCAAGACGCTTGGCGCTTTCCTGCAAAGCGTCTTCCATCGTGCGGCCGATCTTGATGCGATCGACAACCTTACCGAATTCTTCGCCAACCGGGCCATCCACTTCTTTGGAAACGACACCAATGGTCTCCGTTACCGGCAGACCGGAGCGCAAACCACGAACGAGCAATTCGATGGCATCGGGAAAGGATGCGGTAAATTTCGCCACACGGCGATTGATCAGAAAGCCGACAATGAAGTGCGGCAGTCCCAGGCCGACAGCCAGTCCGACAAACAGGCACATCAGAAGAGGCGCGCCTTTAAGAAACAAGGCCGCCCCGACGAGCAGGAACAACACGCCACAAACCAGGAAGAATTGACGCAAGGTCCAATCATTACCGGTTTTTTCAAGCCGGATGGCCAGCGTTTCCATCTTCGTCATATTCTCGCCGGTCGGGCGATGGGTTTTCCGGCGGGCGCTTACCGCCTTTTTCATCTGCGCTTCCATTTTCGCATTCGCGCTGTCGGAATGGCGGAAACGGACCTTGTCGAGGCGCTTGGCTTTTGCTGCCGATTCAGAAGGACCGGAAAAAGCAAAGACCAAAAGCATTAGGAAGGTCAGTAATCCTGCGCCCAAGATGAGGGTTTGCGTAATATCCATTGCAGATGTCCTTACAGTTTAGAAAAAAGCGGCATCGGCCTGATCACAATCAGGACGACTCGCTTTCCTTCTTTTTCTTGGACGGCAGCAAAGCTTTGATATTGCCGAACTTGCCCATCAGCGATCCCTTTGAAGCGCCTTCCTCTTCATCGCCTTCCTCGTCGACGGTGCCGAGAATATGCTCAGACAAAGCGACAATCTTGGCGGTCGCTTTGCTGGATTTTCCAGCCTCAACGAAGGCCTGTCCCAGTTTCGCGGCATGCGCTGCGGCTTTGGGATCGGCAGGAATGACGAAATCGATCTTGCGTTCGATCGAATTTTCGAAATCCTGTCGGGAAATCTCGAGATTGCTCGACTGCACTTTGTTGGCAACAACGATCACCTTGCTCTGCGCGGCATGCGATTTGAGCCATGACAGCAGACGGATCGCGTCGCGAGCCGAAGCCAGGGTCAGTTCTGTCACGATGACCGTCGCGTTCACATCACCAAGAAGGTGCGGATAGCTGATCAGCATCTCGCGAGGAAGATCGATCACGGTGCATTCGAAAGCAGCGCGAAATTCTTCCTGAAGTTGGAAAAACGCGGTGCCGTCGGTCATCATCGGCGAGTTGATCGGTGCTTCTGCCGACAGCAGAGACAGTTTCTCGTTCGCCTTGATCATGGCCCGTTCGATGAACAGCCCGTCGATCCGGCTTGGATTGTCGATTGCGTCGGTGAGGCCGCGACCCGGTTCAAGGTCGAGCGCCAACGCGCCAGTACCAAAGTGAACGTCAAGATCCAGCAGCGCTGTGAGACGTTCCTTCTCCTGGCTTAGCAACCAGGCGAGAGACGTGGCGATTGTCGAAGCGCCAACACCACCGCGGGTGCCGATAACGGCCGTCGAAATATGCGGCTTTTCGCTGCTCAATTCTTCATGTTTGGGCGCGTTCAGAACCGCTTGGGCCTGACTGAGCACGTCACGAAGCTGTTCCGGGCTGAACGGCTTGAGCAGATAGTCCTGCAAACCGCTGACGATCAGGTCACGATACAACCGGACATCATTGACCTGGCCCATGGCGATAACCACGGTTCCGGGTTCGCAGACTTCGGCCAGCGAGTTGATGTCGGCGAGCGGATCGCCCGATTCCGAAAGATCAACCAGCAGGATGTTCGGACTGGCTGCAACCGACAAGGACTGAACCGCGTTGCGCAGACCGCCTTTGTGGCATTTGTCGGCAGGCCATCCCATTTCCTCGATAACCGGACGCAAAATGTCCAGCGTGTCTTCGTCACAAACGAAGGCGGAAAAAGGATCACGACCGTTTATTGAGCCGGGTTTCCAAGGAGCGTTCATTATTGGCCTCCTGCAGGTTTTTTATCGCGATAGGCGCGAATGGCTTTTGAAGCCTGTTCTTGATTCTGGTCATCGGCTGCCTGGCCGCGGACGAGATCTTCGGGATCGGCAATCATCGCCGTCAGAGTGCTGTTGACACCGCACCCGTAATTCTGGCTGGTCCGGCCCTGAAAATCGGTATGGCTCCGGTTGCTCCAGTCGGGGCAGCCGGGCACCGTGGCGGTGGACCGCGATACAACGACGCGCATGGTTCCGCTGGCCACATTGCCGGATGTGACCGGCGCAATGTCGGAGATCAGCAGGCCATATTGCGCGGCCTGGGCGGCTACTGCGGCCCGCGCGGATGCGTTGGCGGTGTAGCTGGGATCGTCGATCGCGATGCGGTCGCCATAACCAAGGTCGAGCGCTTCAAACCAGCCAGCGAGACGCCGCTGTTCGCTGGTCGGAATGGATCCGCCGGCGCCGGTGTTGACGTCGAGGACAAAGTGAGAGCGTGTAACGACGGGTTGCCGTTCGCTTTCGATCGTCCGGTTCGCGGTGGTGCTACCACAAGCTGCGACGGATAGTCCGAGAGCGGTAACGAGTGCTGTAGAAACAATACGCATGATGGATTCTCCTGAAACGGACTATTTGTCGAAGCTGAAACCGGGAGCGGCGCTACCGGATTTTCTGGTTTTCTTTGCCGATTTGCGGCCCTCCGGTGCGTTCAGGCTGCCCAAGGCTGGGCCGCTGGACACCGGCGGTGCCACGGTTGGCTTGGGACGATCCCCGGTGCCGGTTGAACTGTGACGGTTCATGAAGACCCGCTCAAAGTCGTTGGCATGTTTGAAACCATCGGTTGGCAGCACGATCTCGCTGTCGCTGACCGGTTTGACGAGATAAGGCGTCACCACGATCATCAGTTCGGTTTCGTTTTTCCGATAACCATCCGACTTGAACAAGTTACCGAGCACCGGCACGTCGGCGAGGCCAGGTGTCTTGTCGACAGTCGAGCTGTAGTTGTTCTGCATCAGACCAGCGATCATGAAGCTTTCGCCGGAACCCAGTTCCACGGTGGTTTCCGCTTCGCGGGTCGAGATCGCGGGGATCTCGAAACCGTTGAGACGGACCGCACCAGCGGAGGAGATTTCCGAAACGCTCGGTTTGACACGGATCGAAATACGACCGTTGGACAATACTGTCGGCGTGTAGTTAAGGCTCACACCGAAATCCTGATAGGTTACGCTGACTTCACCAAAACCCGAAGATTGCGGGATCGGGAACCGGCCACCAGCCAGGAAGTTGGCGGTCTCGCCAGAAATCGTGGTCAGGTTGGGCGATGCTAGTGTCGTGACAAGACCAACTCGTTCGGACACATCCAGCGCGGTGGCAATATCAATACCGAACAACCGACCAGCGGCCTGAATGGTATTCAAACCGGTACCCTGGTTGAAGTTGAACGCGGTGCCGCCCTGTGTGACAAATTGTCCGGTCGCCGGATTAAACGGCAAGGATATCGATCCTGCGGGCAATCCAAACAGGTTGGACGCGTCGAGATTGGGGAAGGTGCTGGTGTCAAAATTGGTAATCGCACCGAAATTCCGGCCGCGCGAAACACCGAACTGGAAACCGCTGGTATTGTCGCGCGTCAGCACGTTACCATTGATTTCCTTTGCCAGTGAACGGCTGACTTCAGCAAACCGAACCCGCAAATTGACTTGCATCGGGGTTGCGGTTTTTAACCGGCTAACCACCCGGGTGCCTTCGCCAACATAGGCCTGAACCAGATTCTCTGCTTCCTCCGCGTCGTCCGGATTGGCAATCGTGCCTGTCAACAGAACGAAATTGTTGGTCGTGCTGACCGCAATGTCCGCGTTCGGCATGGCAAGAGACAGCATCTGGTCGATCGAAGAAATTTCGGCACCGATGACCGCGATTTCAGCCGAGTAGACCACTTTTCCGGCACTGTTGGTTGCGTAGAAACTGGTCTCTCCGCTCGCTTTACCGAAGATGTAGATCTGGCGCGGTGAGCGCACCTGAACGTCTGCGATATTGTTCTGAGCAATGAAGATATCTTCAATCGGGCTGGGCAGCGTGACCAGTTTACCGCGTCCCACAGCAAGCGTGACGCGAGACTGGGGATTGGTGATCTTTGCCGATTGGGCATTGACCTGGGTCGCGCTGCTGACGGCCAGAGCCAGAGCGAGAGATGCTGCGATGGCGGCACCCAAGGCTTTCTTGGTTGACGTGCCATTGAGCAGGCTGTGCTTTGCGTATCGTACGGCCATTTTCAGTCTCCAAACTTAACTTCGTTGACGGCGTTGCCGCGTGCCACCCGAACCTTCGGTCCTTCTGGCTTCAGTTCCTTTTTCACCGGGGGTGGGGTGCGCGCTTCGAAACGCGAGACTTCGCCACCGGTTGAGAAGGTTGATTTCTTGCTATTCGGACGCTTGGCCAAAGACCGGATCATCGCCGCTTCTTCAGCAGGGTCATCCGTTTTCGGCAGCGTGATTTCGCCCGATGCAATGGCTTCTTCCAGTTCCGCGCTGCTGTCAGCCAGCGAACGCAGCGACAGGCTCAGCGTACCGAGCGTTTGTGCCACGGCAATTTTCTCGGCGATTTTCGGCGTTGTCTCAAGCGTAACCAGCTTGGCCTTTTTCGCTATGGTTTGGCCTGCTTCGTTTTTCGCCTGCGTGACGCGATTGTCGGTAGCGAGAACCCGGACGTTGCGAATAACGGTTTCGGATACTTTTAATTCCGGGCCATCACCGGTCACGGTTTGGGTCAGCATCAGATCAACCCGGTCGCCAGGGAAGACAAAACCAGCCACACCGGTCAATCCCGATACGGGGATCGTCACGGCGCGCATGCCAGGGCCAAGCGCCGCTGCCAGAAAGCCGCGATCACCCGGGCTGACAATTGCGCCCTTGGTGAGTGGCTGACCGGCGGTAATCGCGTTGCGAACAACGGTGCCATTCAGTGATTCGAGGTTGGTGCCTTCTTTCTGGAAATAGGCTTCCTCAACCAATTCTTCCGGCCATGGCTGAAAGCTGAAGCTGTCAGGCGTGATGATGGTGCCAACCGGCAGCGCGCGTGATGCCACGAGCACTTCTTCGCCGAGCACTTCGACCTTCTTTGCTTCAACTTGCGGTGCAGACGCGCCGGCAAACATGTTTCTGGCGAGCAGAGCGGTAACCGCAGCCACCACCAATGCGCCGATCAGCAAAATGAGTTTCTTCTTGTCCATGACGTTCTACGCCTCCTGAATGCCCCGCCACAATCGATCACCCTGAAACGATCCTTTGGCAGCGCGTTTCTCTTTCAAGTAAAATGGTTAAAATATCGTTCGTAAATTATCCAAAGCCCGGCAAATGATATGGCAACTCCGTATGGAACCTTTACTGGACCTGTAGTTTTTTGAATTTTCTTAGCCGTTATCATTAACAGCGTGAGCACGCCGCCAGCGATTGACATGATCACCAGCATCTCGATTAATGTCAGCCAATGGAGCCACAACGCTATGGCAGTCAGGAGTTTTACGTCCCCGCCGCCCATCGCTCCGATCGCAAACATGCCGGCAAATATGGTAAACACGATCGTAGCGATGCCAATTTGTTGAATCATATCGGGCCATAATTGCATCCCGCTCGCGATCCAGAAGACGGGAGCGCCCAATGCGATCACCAGATTCAGCTTGTTCGAAATATGACGACTCTTGATGTCGGTAATTGCCGCCACAATCAGCGCAATTGCCAAGCCGCCCCAGAGCAAGTAGATGAGTTGTTCCCCGTTCATGAGAAACACCCTTAATAAAAATCACTTACCAAATCGTAACCATGATTATCTTCAAACCGGTCGGAGTGGCAGTTGAGCCAAAAATCCCCATCTTCTTTTGATCGGAGGGCGATTCCGCAGGATGCTGAAGAGCGGATATGGCTGGCAAGCGATGGCTGGGAACTGCGGCAATTGGAATGGTTGCAACGCACCGACAATCCGCGTGGGTCGGTTTTGTTCATGACCGGGCGGGCGGATTTTTACGAAAAATATCTCGAGGCGTTTCACGATTTTCACCAGCAGGGATGGCATGTCACGTCGGTTGACTGGCGCGGGCAGGGCGGGTCCGGACGTTGCGGACCCCATCCTCATGTCGGGCATATTTCCGATTTTGCTGTGTGGGTGCGAGACCTCACGGAATTTTATCACGCCTGGATTGCAAGCCATCCGGGGCCCCATGTGCTGATCGGTCATAGCATGGGTGGGCATCTTGTGATGCGCACGCTGGCCGAACAGCGAATCCACCCCGATGCGGTTATCCTGAGCGCCCCGATGCTGGCTCCGGCCGGCGGTGGTATGCCGGAGTGGACTGCGCATATATTGTCAAAGATCCTTTGCCTGATCGGCCGCGAAAAGCGCCGCGCCTGGAAGGTTAGCGAAAAGCCGCTGGAACCGGAGGTGCTGCGTCAGGGATTGCTGACTCATGATGCAGCGCGCTATTCCGACGAGTTTTTCTGGTTTGGCGAGCGCCCCGATCTGCGTCTCGGGCCGGCCAGCTGGCGCTGGGTTGAGCGGGCCTATGCTTCGGCCCGACAATTGCGTGATCGTCATGCCTTGCATGCGGTTGACGTTCCGATTCTGTTTCTGGCAACGGATACCGATGAACTGGTCGATCATCCAACAATTGAACGCGCGGTCCATCTGCTGCCCAAGGCCGAGATGAAACTGTTTGGCAAGGAATGCGCCCATGAAATCTACCGCGAAGCCGATGCTGTGCGCGATGAAGCCTTGCGCACGAGCTTCGGCTTTCTCGACCGTGAGGCGCCGGCGCAATGAAACAATTTGACGTCGCTGTAATCGGTGCGGGTATCGCCGGGGCGAGCATCGCGGCTGAAATCGGCCGTGCCCGTACGACGATCATCCTCGAGGCCGAAGATCAGCCCGGCTATCACGCGACGGGGCGCTCAGCCGCGTTTTGGACCGAAACCTATGGCGGACCCCAGGTCCAGCCCCTGACAACCGCTTCCTACGCGTTTCTTAAAGCGCCGCCGCCGGAATTTTCAAAGCAGAGCTTTCTTTCTCGGCGTGGAGCCTTGAATATTGGCCGGCGTGAGGAAACCCATCTCCTCGAGGCTTTTTTGGCAGAATTTGCCGGCAGCGGTGTCGCAATGGAGCGCTGGACAGCCGACCAGATCCAGCCGCTGGTTCCCGATATTCGCGCCGATTGGAATCAGGCAATTTTTGAACCGGATTGCTGCGATATCGATGTCGCTGGCCTGCACATGGCCTATTTGCGTCAGGCCCAAAAACAAGGAGTGACCCTGCAATGCCGGACACCGGTTGAAGCTATCGATCGCCGTAACGGATATTGGTCAATCCGCAGCGGAAGCCACGAGATCCAGGCCCGGCAGATTGTCAACGCGGCGGGCGCTTGGGCGGATGAAATCGCCCGGCAGGCGGGCGCCCGGGCGCTTGGCATCCAGCCAATGCGGCGGACGATGGTCCAGTTGCGGACCGATCCGCCTTCGCATGTCAGACAGCCTTTGGTGGTGGCGCTGGATGGCAGTTTTTACTTCAAGCCCGAAGCGGGCGGGGGCTATTGGCTCAGTCCTCACGATGAAACGCCGACAAACCCCGGCGATGTGGCGCCGGAAGAATGGGATATTGCCCTGGCGATTGACCGGTTTCAGGCTGTGCTCGACGTCAAGGTCGAGGCGGTGACGCGAAAATGGGCCGGTCTGCGGAGCTTTGCACCGGATCGCTTGCCGATATACGGATTTGATCCGCAGATTGCCGATTTCTTCTGGTTCGCCGGCCAGGGCGGTTTTGGCATTCAGACCGCGCCAGCCGCAGCGGGACTGGCCGGGGCCATATTGCTGGGCACGAAGCGCGATGCCGCGCTCAGCGCGATCGACGCCAGTCTTTACGAACCCGGTCGTTTCGAACGCTGAGAGAGTTTACAATTTTGCCGTTGCGTTCGGTTCGCGAAAACGCAATAAATTGGCGACCCGCAATGGGCTTCACAAAGGAGAGCAAAACATGGCGCATAAGTTTGAAATTTATAAAGATAAAAAAGGCGAGTTCCGGGTCCGCTTCAAGCATAATAGCGAAATCATGTTCTCAACCGAAGGCTATTCGAGCAAGGCAAGTGCCAAGAACGCGATTGCCTCGATCATCAAAAATGGACCGAATGCGGCGGTCGAAGATAATAGCTAAAGCCTGATTTTATCAGCAACGATCCGTTGTTCCGGCGCTGGCGGGGATAACGGATCGCTATTGTTCCGCAGCGATTGCCATGGCCGCATCGCTGGCGAGCATGTCGGCGCGCTCATTGTCGGGATCTCCGGCATGGCCCTTGACCCATTTCCATTCAATCTGGTGGCGTTCGACCGCCTTTAGCAGATCCTGCCAGAGATCGGCATTTTTGACCGGTTTCTTCGCGGCGGTGCGCCAGCCATTTTTCTGCCAGCCAAAAATCCATTTGGTAATGCCGTCCTTGACATAGGTGCTGTCGATCGAAAGCCGGACCCGGCAGGGGCGCTTCAAGGTGTTCAACGCCTCGATCGCAGCGCGCAATTCCATGCGATTATTGGTCGTGTCGGGTTCACCGCCGGCAATTTCCTTTTCCTTGTCGCCATAGCGGATCAGGGCGCCCCAGCCGCCGGGACCCGGATTGCCCTTGCACGCGCCATCGGTTGCAATTTCAACAATTTGTTGATCGGTCATGCGCTGAAAATATCCTGATTTTGCTGGTAAAATTGCAGGCGATGCAAAAAGGCCGCCGGATCCTTGCGGGTGACCAGCGCGTCGGCAGGCGTGTTGATCCAGTCATAGGCCCGGGTGAGCAGGAAGCGCAAGGCAGCGCCGCGCGCCAGGATCGGCAAAGCTTCCCGTTCCGCATCCGTCAAGGGAAAGGCATCGGCATAGCCGTGCAGCAGTCCTTTCGAGACATCGGTCATGAATTGCGTGCCATCGTCGGAAAAGCACCAGGCTGCGTGGGTGACCGCCAGATCATAGGCGCGAATATCGGTGCAGGAAAAATAAAAGTCGATCAAACCAGTGACCTTGTCATCCAGCATTAGCACATTATCGGGAAACAGGTCGGCGTGAATCACGGATTTTGGCAACTGGTCTGGCCAGTGCTGATCGAGGGCATCCAGTTCGCTGGCAATCAGATGATCAAGCCCCGGCGCGATGGCATCCAGTTCGCGCGCGCCACAATCCGCTGCGAGTTGCCGCCAGCCCTGATGATCCAGGCTGTTCGGCCGGTATTCCGGAAAATCCTGAAGAGCGGAATGCATCTGTCCAAGGGCTGCGCCTGTCGCCTGTGCGTGCACGGGGGTCGGTGCGGAGACCGACACGCCTTGCAGGAAAGTGATCAGACAGGCCGACCGGCCGCAAAGCTGCTGGATATGCTGGCCAGCGCGATCAGCGATCATTGGCGGTACAGGGCAGTTTCTGGCAGCGAGATGATCCAGCATCGCAATGAAAAAAGGCAGGTCTTCCGGATCGACCCGCTTTTCATATAGGGTCAGAATATATCGATCATGGGTGGTCTCGATCAGATAATTGCTGTTTTCCACGCCTTCGGCAATGCCTTTGGCCGAAATCAGCGTTCCGACATCATAGCGGGTCAGGAAATGATCAATCTCTTCTGCGCTGACCTTGGTATAGACGGCCATCAGGCAGCTTCGAGGCCGCGCGGCAGCTTGAAAACCATATTCTCGTCCACGGTCCGGACTTTTTCTTCATCAATGTCGAAATATTGCTCGAGATGTGCGACCACTTCGCGAACCAATATCTCCGGTGCCGACGCGCCAGCGGTCAACCCGAGGGTGCCGACTCCTTCAAACCAGCTGAGGTCGATCTCTCCGGCTCGTTGAATGAGATAGGCGTCGGTGCCTTCGCGCTTGGACACTTCGACCAGCCGTAGGCTGTTCGAGCTGTTGGGCGCACCAATTACCAGAACGAGATCGCTGGATGTCGCAATCTGTTTCACCGCTTCCTGCCGATTGGATGTGGCGTAACAAATATCTTCGCCCTTGGGCCCAACAATATTGGGAAAACGCTGTTGCAGGGCTTCGACAATCGCATGGGTGTCATCTACTGACAGCGTGGTCTGCGTCAGGAAGGCGAGCTTGTTTTCATCTTCCGGTTCGAGCGCGGCGACATCTTCCAGCGTCTCGACCAGTGTCATCAAGCCCTCTTCGACCTGACCAAATGTGCCGACCACCTCGGGATGGTTTTCATGCCCGATGAACAGGATATGCCGGCCGGCTTCGACCTGCCGTTCGGCCTGGCGATGCACTTTTGAAACCAGCGGGCAGGTCGCGTCGAGATATTCTAGACCTCTTTCTTCCGCCTTGTGGGGCACGGCTTTGGGTACGCCATGGGCGGAAAAGACCACCGGAACACCATCCGGCACCTCGTCCAGTTCCTCGACAAATATCGCGCCCTGCTTCTTCAACTGGTCGACGACATAGCGGTTGTGGACGATTTCGTGCCGCACATAGACCGGAGGGCCATATTTTTCGATCGCCAGTTCGACAATTTTTATCGCCCGGTCAACACCGGCACAAAAGCCGCGTGGTGCCGCTACAAGCAAGCGAATATGGGGTTTTTCTGATGCTGAGTGATTCATAATCAAAGCCTTAGTGAAAAACGGAAGCGACGAAAAGCCTGTCTGTTCATCCTCTGGATGGTTGCGCGGCACTAAAGGCATAGATAAGGGTTTCCTGACCCTGAACAAGGACGCAGTGAAAACTGTCGATAACGGGATAATAAACAAGGATTGAGTATGAGCATCAATGGGCGTTTGAAGAAGCTGTTAGGAACCGGCCTGGCCGTGCTTGTCGTCACCGGTTGCTCGACCGAAGGACAGATCGACATCAGCTCCGGCGTTGGCGTTTCGGTTACCCGCACCGGCTGCCCGGCAGTCGCCGTCCCGGATCAT
The DNA here is from genome assembly GCF_055693205.1 of Parasphingorhabdus sp. W113. NCBI lineage: Bacteria > Pseudomonadati > Pseudomonadota > Alphaproteobacteria > Sphingomonadales > Sphingorhabdaceae > Parasphingorhabdus > Parasphingorhabdus sp. W113. The sequence goes on from NZ_CM146328.1 coordinate 1,053,666, forward strand.
ACCGGTGATGTCACGATATTCGATCCTGCCGGCAGCACCGACGCCAGCGCGATCGATGTGGTCGCCAACATCACCAACCTGCGGTCGACCTGCAACAGCGAGGGCGCACGGATCTATACCGAGTCCAGCTTTGACGTCTATGCACTGCGTTCGCGCCCGGAAGGCGCCCGAACGGTTACGATTCCGTATTTCGCTACGGTTGTGCAGGGCGGAACAGCGGTGGTTGCTAAGCGGGTCAATACCGTCACCCTGCAATTTGCCGATGGTCAGTATCGGGCGTCGACTTCAGCCAAAGCGGGGTCCTATGTTGACGCCGCCGCAGCACGGCTGCCCGAAGATGTGATTGAACGGATCACCCGCCGCCGCAAGCCCGGAGATCCGGATGCGGCGCTCGATCCGCTGGCCGATCCGGCCGTGCGGGCTGCGGTTGCCCGGTCATCGTTCGAGCAGCTGATCGGTTTCCAGCTTACGCCGGAACAATTGCAGTATAACGCAACGCGATAAATACAGGGTACAGGGTGATATGCAGCTCGAATTCACAGAATTCGGGTGCCGCGCCCTTTGGAAAAATGGGGAAGACAATGCTTTTTCGGACATTTGAAAGTCATGTTGATCAGGCCTTGAGTGCGCTGGTCGCTGCCGGTGCCTTGCCGGCCGAGCTTGACCGCAGCAATGTCACGCTGGAACCGCCGCGCGATCCGTCCCATGGGGATTTGTCGACCAATGCGGCGATGGTATTGTCCAAGGCTGCTGGCCAGAAGCCGCGCGATCTGGCGGAAAAAATCGTCGCAGAGCTGGACAAGCTGGATGACGTCAAAACCGCCGAAATTGCCGGGCCGGGCTTTATCAATCTGCGCGTCAGCGATTCCGTGCTGATCACTGAGCTGCAGCAGATCGCAGCTTTGGGCGATGATTATGGCCGCTCGACCATCGGCGCCGGGGTGACCGTCAACGTCGAATATGTCTCTGCCAACCCAACCGGTCCAATGCATATGGGCCATTGTCGTGGCGCAGTTGTCGGAGATGCGCTGGCCGATCTGCTCGCATTTGTCGGCCATAAGGTCATCCGTGAATATTATGTCAATGATGCCGGCGGACAGGTCGATATTCTCGCGGAATCGACCCATATCCGGTATCGCGAAGCGCTGGGCGAGACAATTTTGTCAATTCCCGAAGGGCTTTATCCGGGGGATTATCTCAAACCGGTTGGTTGGGCGCTGGCGCAGCAATTTGGCGATCAGTATCGCGATGCTCCGATTGAGGAGTGGCTGCCGATTTTCCGCAAGGCTTCGGTGTCGGGCATGATGGACATGATCCGGGCTGATCTCGCTCTGCTGGGTATCAAGCATGATGTCTTTTCATCCGAGGCCGAATTGCACGAGGCAGGCAAAGCTGACGCAGCGGAAGCGGCGTTGCGGGCGCGGGATCTGGTTTATGACGGCGTGCTCGAAAAGCCCAAGGGCAAGACGATAGACGATTGGGAGCCGGTTGAATTGCCGCTGTTCCGGTCGACTCAGTTTGGCGATGACCAGGATCGGCCGATCAAGAAATCCAACGGTCGCTGGACCTATTTTGGTGGCGATCTGGCTTATCATTTCCAGAAGGCCCAGAATGCGGATGAGCTGATTGATATCTGGGGCGCCGATCATTCGGGCACGGTCAAGCGGATCAAGGCCGCGGTTGCCGCGCTGACCGAGGGCAAGACGAAGTTCGACGTCAAGCTGGTCCAGATGGTCCGGTTGTTGCGCAACGGTGAACCGGAGAAAATGTCCAAGCGGTCGGGCAATTTCGTCACCATCGCCGATATGGTCGATGAAGTCGGCAAGGATGCCGTCCGTTTCACGATGCTCACCCGCAAGGCCGATGCACAGATGGATTTCGACTTTGCCAAGGTCACCGAAGCGTCACGGGACAATCCGGTCTTCTATGTCCAATATGCTCATGCCCGCATCCAGTCGACCTTGCGCAAAGGGGGCGAAGACAATCTTGCACCCTCGGCAGAGCATCTTGCACTGCTTGGGCCCGAAGAACTCGACCTGATCAAACAGGCAGCGCAATTCCCGCGGATCATCGAATCGGCTGCAGCGAATCGGGAGCCGCACCGAGTCGCCTTTTATCTCAATGACCTGGCAGCGGCTTTTCATGCATTCTGGAATATGGGTAATGATCGGCCTGAGCTGCGGATGCTAATGGTTAACGCACCGGAAGTTACATCCGCGAGGCTTTTCTTAGCCAAATATTTAGGGCAAGTGATTAGGAACGGTCTCGCGCTAATGGGGGTCGAGGCCGCCGATAAAATGTAAGCGCTCAATTTTGTGGGGTGTGCGTAATGTCTGATATCAATCGTGACAGTCTGGATCTGGACGACGAAGATCGTCTGCCATGGCTGGAATCGGCCGAAGACTATGATGGGGAAGGGGAATATTCTCCGGTCCGAGTGGCGTTGTTTATAGGTGCGGCCTTGTTGCTGCTTGCGGCGATCGTGGGCGGAATTTACTGGCTGCAGAACCGGGATGGCGGCGGACTGGATGGCGATGGTGAACTGATCGCCGCGCAAGAAGGCGACTATAAAGTGCGCCCGGATGACCCGCAGGCCAAAACATTTGAAGGCGAGGGCGATGCCAGCTTTGCCGCCAGTGAGGGTCAGGAAACCCCAGCCAAATTGGGCACCAAGGCGCCCACCGAAGCGCCTGTCAAAAAAACCACGCCGGTCGCTGCAGGCAGCGCAATGATCCAGCTCGGTGCGTTCAGCACGGCCGGTCAGGCGGATGCCGCTTGGTCCGGATTTGCCCGGCGCTTTGGTGATATTGGCGGTTTGCCCAAGAAAATTGTTCAGGGCTCTGTCGAAGGAGGCACGATCTTTCGGTTGAACGCTGTCGCGCCGGATACCCGCAAAGCACAGGAAATCTGCAACGGGCTGAAAGCGGCTGGAGAAAGCTGCATCGTCGTTCCGGCATCCTGAACGGGTCAGAAATCGCGGAAAAAGGGGGATGCACTGTGGATAACGGCGCTTTCCTCTTTACCGTTGTCGACGAATATGCGCATGATCGGTCGTGTTTTTAGCAGTTTTGGGTAATATGCGCGCATGACACCAGCAATATTTGGCATGGCGGGTCTCAGCCTCAGCGCCGAGGAAAAGGCGTTTTTCAAAGACAGCAATCCTGCGGGCTATATTATTTTCGGTCGCAATATTGAGTCCAAGGCGCAACTGCGCGCGCTGACCGACGAACTCCGCGCGCTGCACGGCCGGGATGATGTCGCGATATTGATTGATCAGGAAGGCGGCCGCGTCGCCAGGATGAAAGAGCCAATCTGGCCCTCCTTTCCGGCAGGCGAGGTGTTTGACAGGCTGTATGATATTGCCCCAGCGACCGCGATTGAAGCGGCGCGGATCAATGCCCAGGCGCTGGGTGCGAGCTTGCAAGAGGTGGGGATCACGGTGGATTGTCTGCCGCTTTTGGATGTCCGTCAGGCCGATGCCAATAATGTCATCGGCGACCGCGCGCTGGGCAGTGAGCCATTGCGGGTTGCGGCGCTGGGTCGGGCGATATTGGACGGCTTGCAAAAGGGCGGCGTGGTTGGCGTGGTCAAGCATATGCCGGGCCACGGGCGGACCAGCGTGGATACCCACAAGGCGTTGCCGACGGTAACTGCGAGCGATGCCGAACTGGATTGGGATCTGGCTCCGTTTCAGGCGCTCAAGGACGCGCCGATGGGGATGACCGGGCATTTGCTGTTCACCGCCTGGGACCCGGACGTGCCCTCGACGCTTTCGAAAATCGTTATCCAGGACGTTATTCGCGACCGGATTGGATTTGACGGCCTGCTGTTCACAGATGATCTCGACATGGAAGCCTTGTCTGGCAGTGTCCCGGAACGGGCGGTTCTGGGGCAGGAGGCGGGGTGTGATATCGCGCTGAACTGCTGGGCCAAGATGGAGGATATGATCGGTATTGCCGAGGGGCTGTCCGCGATGTCGGACAAAACCCGCCAGCGGCTTGATGATGCGATGGCGACGATTGCCGAGCCTGCGGACGGGCCGGACATGGCCGAACTGATCGCCAAACGCGATGCGCTGCTGGCGGCGGCCGCCTGATGGCCGATCAGGATCCCGCCGAAGAGAGCTTTTTCTTTCCTCCGTCTGCGGTGGACGAGGACGCCTCGCTCACCCTCAATATTGATGGCTGGGAAGGCCCGCTCGATCTGTTACTTGCCCTGGCAAGGAACCAGAAGGTCGATTTGCGGGAAATCTCGATCCTCGAACTGGTCCAGCAATATCTCAAATATATCGCTGATGCGCAGAGCCTGAAGCTGGAACTGGCCGCGGACTATCTGGTGATGGCCGCCTGGCTAACCTATTTGAAGTCCGGTTTGCTGCTGCCGAAAGACCCCGAGATTGATCCGTCTCCCGAGGAACTGGCGTTGCGCCTGCAGATGCGGCTGGAACGTCTCAACGCGATGCGGGAGGCGGGCGCCCGTCTGCTCGCGCGAGACCGGATCGGCCGCGATGTCTTCGCCCGCGGTGCTCCGGAAGGATTGCGGGTGGTCAAGAATCGCCATTGGCAGGCCGAATATTACGACTTGCTGGCCGCTTATGGCCGCGTCAAACGGCGCAATGCACCGGCGGTGCATATCGTCAGGCAGCGCATGGTAATGACATTGGAAGATGCGCTCGCCCGGGTTTCGCTGATGCTGGGCGAGGCGATCGACTGGATGGATATTCGCGATTTTCTGCCACCCGGTGCGCCGCCGCAATTGCGCAAATCGGCACTCGCTTCGAGTTTCGTAGCGGCGCTTGAATTGGCGCGTCAGGGCAAATTGGTGCTAAGCCAGGACGAGAGCTTTGCCCCGCTCAGATTGAAAGCAAATCAGGATGGATGATCAAACACAAGCCGCCGATCTGGAAATCGAGCAGATTGCCGATGCCCTGGATGATGGGACACGGGCGGTCGAAGCCACGCTTTTTGCCTCTGAAAGCCCGATGACGGTCGCCGATATCAAGCTTTATGTCGGTGAAGATTGTGACGTGCCTCAGGCGCTGGCGCAGTTGCAGCAGGATTATGCCCAGCGCGGGATCGTCCTGGTCAAAACCGGAGATCGCTGGCATTTCCAGACCGCTCATGATTTGTCACATCTGCTGCGGCGGGAACGAGCGGAATTGCGCAAGCTCAGCCGCGCCGGCATGGAAACACTGGCGATCATTGCCTATCACGAGCCGGTAAGCCGGGCGGAAATCGAAGCCATTCGGGGTGTCCAGGTTGCAAAAGGCACACTGGATGTGTTGATGGAAGCAGGCTGGGCGCGGCCAGCCGGCCGGCGAGAAGTACCGGGACGACCGTTAATCTATGCAACCACACCCGAGTTTCTGACCCATTTCGGATTGCAAAGCCGCAAGGAACTGCCCGGTATCGATGATCTTAAGGCAGCCGGTTTGCTCGATCCTGTTGATCTGGCGATGGAGCGCCTCGAAACCGAAGCGGAAGAGCAATTGGCGCTCGAATCTGCGCTGGATGCGGAAGAAAACGCGCAAAATGATCCCGAAGCCACTCTGTCACTGGAAAACGAAGCAGAAAGCGCTTAAGTAAGAGGGACAGATCAGGAGATTTTTAATGCAACCGAGTGTTTGGCAAATTTTGATTGTAGCGGCATTGGTGCTGATCCTGTTCGGTCGCGGCCGGATATCGGAAATGATGGGGGATGTTGGTAAAGGCATCCGTTCCTTCAAGAAAGGCATCACGGAAGAAGAAGACAGCGCTGGAAAGCCGGCGCCCGCAGCCCAAATTGACGGCAAGGCTGCCGATCTTAACGCAGAAAAAACCGCTGCGTCCGACAAGACCGCCAGCTGACGATCCGGTCCGGTAGAGAGGACCGCTTAGCGCCATGTTCGACCTTTCCATCTCTGAAATCGCGATTATCGCGATCATTGCGATTGTCGTAATCGGCCCCAAGGAACTGCCGCGTGCGCTGGCGACGGCCGGGCGCTGGATGGCCAAGGCGCGCGGCGTGATGACGAATTTCCGAACCGGGCTGGACGCGATGGTTCGCGAAGCGGAACTGCAGGAAATGGAAAAAAAATGGGCGGCAGAAAATGAGCGGATCATGCTCGAGCATCCCAACGTCTCCGATGACGAACCCCAGATGACACCGCTGGATAAGCCGGCAACGGAGCCAGCACCTGCAGATGACGCGACGGCTCCTGAGGAGGATACTCAAGGTCCGGTTTCCGACGACAAATCTGCCGAACCCAAATCATGAATGAACAGTCCGCCCCGGATCTCGATGACAGCAAGGCACCGCTGATCGAGCATTTGATCGAATTGCGGCAGCGGTTGTTATGGTCGGTTATCGCACTGGCGGTGGCCTTCGGTGTCAGTTTCTTCTTTGCCGACGAAATATTCGGCATGTTGGTCGTGCCCCTGACCGATGCGTTTCCGCCGGGCGAGGGCAAGCTCGTTTACACCAAGCTGTATGAAGCCTTTTTCGTCGAGATTAAGGTCGCGATGTTCGCGGCCTTTTTCCTGGCGTTCCCGATCATTTCCAACCAGCTTTGGGCGTTCGTAGCACCCGGGCTCTATTCCAACGAGAAAAAGGCGTTTCTGCCCTTTCTCGTCGCGACACCGGTGCTGTTTACCATTGGTGCCGCGCTGGCTTATTATATCGTGATGCCAACTGCGTTCCGGTTTTTTCTGGGGTTTGAAGGCGAAGTCGGCGGGATGACACAGGAAGCGCTCCCCGCCATGGGCGACTATCTTGATCTGGTGATGCGTTTCATCCTGGCTTTTGGGATCTGTTTCCAGTTGCCGGTGTTGCTGCTGCTGCTCAATCGCGCCGGTATTGTGACGCGCGAACAGCTCAAGGGCCTGCGCCGCTACATGGTTGTCGGAGCCTTTGTGATCGCTGCGATCCTGACACCGCCTGATGTGGTATCCCAGTTCCTGCTCGGGATCCCGTTGATCATGCTGTACGAAGTCTCGCTCGGCATCATGTGGTTTACCGAGCGCAAGCGGGTCAAACAAACCGAAGCCGAAGACGCCTAATTTATCGCGTCTTCTCCGGCCCGGCCAACCGATTCAATATCCTGACCGACACCCTGAACGGTGTTGCAGGCCGCCAGCAAGACGGTGGATCCGATGATGAGGGTGGTCAGAAATTTGCGCATGATGCTCTCCTCTGGTTCGCTTAGTCGATTGCCCGTTCGCCGGCGCGACCGACAGATTTAATATCTTCGCCAACGCCTTGCACAGTGTTGCAAGCGCCAAGCAGCAAGGCTGATGACAGGGTGAAGGCAATCAGATATCGGCGCATTACTCTATTCTCCTGTTTGCAGTTTCAGGAGAATAGAGAAATGGTCCCAATCTCCTTAGAAACTGAATTTCGCACTGATGCGAATATCACGTCCAGCCAGCGGTACAAAATCTTTCGTGAACGAGGCATGACGACGCGCGTTGACGTCGAAAATATTGTTCGCGGAAGCGAGCAGGGTGACGCCGCCATCCTTGCCCAATGGCCGCCAGGAAGCGGAGGCATTGACCATGGTGAAGCTGCCGGTGCTGGTTTCAAATGCCGCAACCCGATTCTGGCTGTCGCTCCATTCCACTTCGGCGCGCAGGTTGATCGAGTCGCTTTGGGCTTCAATGCCGCCGAGCAGGCGCAGGGGCGGGATGCGCGGGACCGGGCCGCCACCGCTGTTGACTTTTGCTCGGACATAATCTGCCACCCCATCAGCGACAAAGGCAAAGCCACCGCTGCGGGCGATTACAGCAGAAGCTGAGGCTTCAAAGCCATAATAAGTCGCATCTTCCTGAAAAAACTGGAAAACTGGCAGGCCATCTTCCTCGGCACCGGTCGCGGTTTCGAAGATATAATCGTCAAAGAAATTGGCATAGACGGTCGCACTCAAATCCAGATTTTCCGTATCCAGACGCGCGTAGAGTTCGCCACCCCAGCTTTTTTCCGTGGTGAAATTCGGATTGCCGATTTCAAAAGCCTGGGTTGCGATATGCGGCCCGTCGGAAAGCAATTCTTCGGCCGACGGCGCGCGTTCGGACCGCGACAGATTGGTTCCGATCTTGAAACCCGAACCGTCCGGTGCATAGGCAAAGCCAACGGCGCCGGAGAAACTGTTGAAACTGCGGTCGAAATCGATAGCGTTGGACTTGATGTCCGTGTGGTCAAAGCGAGCCGCACCCTCTATTTCGAAATTGCCGAGATCCAATTCCTGAATCGTGAACACGGCCCAGCTTTCGATGCTGTTTTTGGGCACAAATGCTTCTGCGCCGACCGCGTTGAAGTCGCGCACCAGCAGTTGCGTTCCAACCACACCGCGCCAGCCGTTTTTCTCGCTTTGCACCAGTTCGGCCCGCGCTTCGATACCTTCAACCGTGAACACGGTTCCGATTTCGTCGCCTTCAAACTCGGTATGTTCATAGTCGGAATAGCCCGCGCGCAAGTTGAGCGATTCGAAAAAGCCACCCAAATTGACGCCCGCGCGCAGGTCAGCGCGGATCTGTTCCAGACCGATCGTGACCGGACCTTCTTCTTCCTCTTCTTCGCCGCCCTCTTCATCACCATGGGCATGTTCGACACCCGGACGCGCAGGGACGCCGTAATCGGTATCAAAATAGCTAACCGAAAACCCGATATTGCCGCCTTCGCCAATGAAGGCGAGGCCGGTTCCGGCGGTAATAGTTTCGCTAGCGGTATTGGGGATTGTTCCACGCTGATTGGCGGCTTCGGTCAATTCAGCGGCTTCTTCAAGTTCCCCTTCCGCTGCTTCTTCCTGGGCTTCGGCGAGAATATCGGCACGCAATTCGGGGGCGACGACAAAGCCCGGAATATCGACGTCATTGGTGTTGCGATAGCTCCCATCTATATGGAAAACCAGTGAGCTGGTGAGAGGTACATCTAGCGAACCGGCTGCGCTCCAGTCATCGGCGGCGCTGCCATAGCCAGCAACGGCATCGAGATGGAAGGCTTCGTCAGGAACATCTCGCGGAATGCGCTTGTCGATCACATTGACGGCGCCGCCGATCGCGTCCCCACCAAAGAGCAGCACAGCCGGACCACGCAGGACTTCCACGCGCTGCGCGGTCAGCGGATCGATAGTCACGGCATGATCAACGGACGTGTTCGAGGCATCAAGCGACCCAATGCCATCAGTCAGCACGCGAACCCGTGGACCCTGAAAACCCCGCAAGACCGGACGTGAGGATCCCGGCGCAAAACTGGTTGACGATACGCCGGGCAGGCTTGTCAGGCTGTCGCCAATCTGGCCGCGCAGATCTTCGGTCAACTGATCGCCGGTCAGCACGGACGTGCCGGCAAGCAAGTCGAGCCGCTTCACAAAGGGGGCGGTCACGACAATCGCATCTTCATTGTGAAAATCGTCTGCAGCTTCGGTCGGCTGGGCAGAAGCGTTGCCACTCTGGGCCCAAGCGGGCGCGGCGGTTGCGAGGCTAACGACGAGGGCGATCAGGGCTTTTTGGGGGGCAGGCGAAAGGGACATAAACAACTACTCTTTGGTTTTGGGGTTGGTGTTCGGGTTGATTGGAGCGCTCTATATATGTGATGATATTACATAACAACACTTAATAAGCTGATGCTGTCGCTAAGTTGCCCCATTTTTGCTATAAACCGTTAGAGACAGGGCAAGCGAGGAGACAGATAATGACCCAGTGGAAAGAAGACGGCTATCACAGCGTCACGCCGTATCTGACGGTTGATGATGCGGCGGCGGCGATCGACTTTTACAAAAAAGCCCTTGGGGCCGAGGAAGTGATGCGGATGCCGATGGGCGACAAGATCGGCCATGCCGATTTGCTGATCGGGGACAGCCACGTGATGATATCCGATGAGTTTCCTGAAATGGACAAGCTTGGTCCCAAGGCACGGGGCGGGAGTACCTGCAGCCTGATGATCTATGTCGAGGATAGCGATGTAGCCTTTGCTCGCGCGGTCAATGCTGGCGCTACCGCTGTGCGGCCGGTGGAAGATCAGTTTTATGGTGACCGGTCAGGCTGGATCAAGGATCCGTTCGGCCATGAATGGACTTTGTCGACCCATATTGAGGATGTTGACCCCGAGGAAATGAACAAGCGTATGTCCGAGATGATGGCGGCGGGTTAAACGCGGGTATCGCGGGCACTGATCTGAATTCCGGCTTGCGCTCTCCCGCCGGGCTTCGCATAGTCGCTCGATGACCTTCATGACAAGAATATTGCTGCTCGGTTCGGGCGAATTGGGCCGCGAATTTGTGATATCGGCAAAACGCCTCGGAGCTTATGTCATCGCCTGCGATGCCTATGACAACGCGCCGGCCATGCAGGTGGCGGATGACCGGGAAGTTTTTTCAATGCTTGATGGCGATCGTTTGCGGGCGGCGATTGCGGACCATCAACCCAATCTGATCGTGCCGGAAGTCGAAGCGATCCGGACGGAAATACTGGCGGATGTCGAAGCCGAGGGGTTCCATGTCGTCCCGTCGGCAAGGGCGACCCAGCTAACCATGAACCGCGATGCCATTCGCGATGTTGCAGCGCAGGACCTGGGACTGACCACCTCGCGCTATCATTATGCCGAAAGCCTGGCCGATGTACGCAGTGCGGCCGCGGACATCGGCCTGCCACTGGTGATCAAGCCTGTCATGTCGTCGTCTGGCAAGGGGCAGAGCAAGGTCACCCAAGAAACGGAGATCGAGGCGGCATGGAACCATGCGGTCGGCAATATGCGCGGTGATCGCAAGCGGGTGATTGTCGAGCAATTTGTCGATTTTGACTATGAGATTACCTTGCTGACTGTGCGAACCCGCGACGGGGTGCAATTCTGCCCGCCAATTGGTCATCGCCAGGAACGTGGAGATTATCAGGAAAGCTGGCAGCCGGCCGCGATGACCAACGAAGCGCTGGCGTCGGCACAGGATATGGCGCGCAAGGTGGTCGACAATCTCGGCGGCTATGGCTTGTACGGCGTTGAGTTTTTTGTCACCCGGTCGGGAGAGGTGATTTTTTCCGAACTGAGCCCGCGGCCGCATGACACCGGGATGGTAACGCTGATCGGCCAGAATCTCAGCGAGTTTGATTTGCACGCCCGGGCAATTATGGGCCTGCCGATTCCACATATTGCCTTGACCGCTACCGCGAGTGCGAGTGCCGTTATTCTGGCGGATCGCGATAGCGAGAGCTTTCGCTTCACGGGTGTGGACAGAGCCTTGGCATTGGGCAGCGATCGAGCGGAAGTGGATGTCAGGATTTTCGGCAAACCGGTGACCCGCCCCTATCGCCGGATGGCCGTCGCGCTGGCAACCGGCTCCGACACCGACACTGCCCGCGCTTTGGCAAAACGGGCAGCGGATTATGTCGAAATCACCTATGACTGAAGCGCGCAACCTCGGCAGCGCTATTGATAAATATGTTCCAATGGCTAAGCCGATACCCTTCCCTATTTCAGGAGCTTTTCCGATATGACTGCCAGTCTGATTCTTTACGGTTCGCCGCTGTCACCCTTCCAACGCAAAGTCGAAGCCGTGCTGGCGCTCAAGGCGCTTGACTATGAATCCGAAGCGGTCAACGTCATGGGTATGCCGGACTGGTATAAGGAAATCAGTCCGCTGGCGCGCATCCCGTCCCTTCGCGATACCGCGATCGCGACGGAAGGTCCGGCAGGCACGATCACCGACAGCTCCGCCATTTGCGGTTATCTGGAAAAGAAGCAGCCCGACCCGGCTATCTATCCGGACGATCCGTTCACCTATGGACGGGCACTGTGGCTGGAAGAATTTGCCGATACCGGCATGGCGATGGCCGGTGGCATGGGGCTGTTCCGACCGATTGTTTTCAATCTGTTTCAGGGCAAGGAACCGGACCTCGATACAGCCCGCAAGACCTGGAATGAGAAGCTGCCGCCGCTCTGGGATTATCTTGAGAAGCAGCTCGATGGGCGCAGCCATTTTGTCGGCGATCAGATGACGATCGCCGATATCGCGGTTGCTTGCCAGATTTCCCAGACTGATCTGCTGGCGGGATTGCCCGATTCCGGCAAATGGCCTTCGCTGGTCGCGCATTATGAAGCGATGAAAAACCACACCAGTTTCCAGCGCAATCTGACAGCGTGCAACAAGATGTTGGCGAAGGTTGTTCCGGAGCCATTTGATCTGGCTGCCTAGGTCAAAGCGGACTCGATGGCTATAGATAAAAACTATCAACATCGCATTTTCTTTTAAAATATCTTAAATTTGGTTGATGCCTAGATAGGTTCTCAAGCAGTCGCCTCATCCCGGAGGCGGATCTGTTGTGATCTAATCATAGGATTTTCAATATGAAGAAAACTCTCGCCAAAGCCATTTCAGCCCTTGCTGTTGTTGCCATGATGCCAACCGTCGCGCATGCCGAAGCCGGGGACTTTCAGGTCAAGATGCTGGGAACATTGGTCGCGCCCGATGCGCGGATTACCGAGGTTGAAGTCGACAATATCGGGCTGCCTGCAGGCAGTGACACGCGCGCCAATGATAATTTCATTCCGACCGTGGCGGTCGAATATTTTGTCACTGACAATATCTCGATTGAGACTATTGCTGGAGTTACGGAACATGATGTCGACGGAGTTGACGCCATTGATGGCCTGGAAACTGTTTCCGATGCCAAGATAATCCCCGCAACTTTCACGCTGAAATATCATTTCGGCGATTCTGACGGGTTCAAACCCTATGTCGGCGCTGGTCCCAGCTATTTCATCTTTATCGATGAGCAGCCTGGCGCCGCTCTGGTGGGCTTTGGCGCGGATAATTTTCAGCTGAATGACAAGGTTGGTGTGGCGCTCCAGGCAGGTTTTGATCTGGCGATTAATGATAGCGGTCTGGGTTTGAGCGTGGATGCAAAGCGATATTTTCTCCGCACCGATGCGTCCTGGTCAAACAATGGTGCTGAAATCCTGCGGACGCGGCACCGGATCGATCCGTGGGTAATCAGTGCGGGTCTGGCCTATCGGTTTTGAATACCGGGGTCGGCACGCACTATTTCGCGGTCGACAAAGCATAACTTTTGGCCCCCCAATTCTTCTCGTCTTGCCGAGCCGGCCCGGGGGGCCTATTTGATTCCCATGACACCATTATCCAACACACTCGATCTGATCGGCAACACCCCGATGGTGCGTCTCGCTGGCCCCAGTGCCGAAGCGGGTTGCGATATTTATGGCAAATGTGAATTTGCCAACCCGGGCGCCTCGGTCAAGGACCGCGCGGCGCTGTTCATTGTCCAGGATGCGGAAGAGCGCGGCCTGCTCAAACCCGGCGGCATGATTGTCGAGGGCACGGCTGGAAATACCGGCATTGGTATTGCCCTGGTGGCCAATGCCAAGGGCTACAAGACCACGATCGTGATGCCCGAAACCCAAAGCCAGGAGAAGATGGACACGCTCCGGGCGCTCGGTGCGAAACTCGTGCTGGTGCCGGCAGCACCCTATGCCAATCCCGGGCATTTCGTGCACACGTCGCGGCGGATTGCAGAAGAAACCGAGGGTGCGGTTTGGGCCAATCAGTTCGATAATGTTGCCAATCGGCGCGCGCATATCGAAACAACCGCCGAAGAAATCTGGACGCAGCTCGATGGCGCGGTTGACGGCTTCGTCTGTGCCGCTGGTACGGGCGGAACCATCGCGGGTGTTGGTATGGGCCTGAAGGCCAAGAATGAGAATGTCGTTATCGGACTGGCCGATCCGCACGGCGCCGCGCTTTATCATTTTTATGCGCATGGCGAGTTAAAGTCGGAGGGCAGCAGCGTCGCCGAAGGTATCGGACAGGGTCGGATTACCGGAAATCTCGAAGAAGCGCCGATTGACACCCAATATCGTATCAGTGATGAAGACGGTATAAAATGGGTGGAACGTCTGCTGGCAGAGGAGGGGCTGTGCCTGGGTCTCTCATCCGGCATTAATGTCGCGGGTGCTATTGCATTGGGCAAGACGTTGGGGCCGCAGGCCAAAGTGGCGACAATCCTGTGCGATACCGGATTTCGCTATCTCTCGTCCCTTTACAATGCGGCCTGGCTCAAGGAAAAGGGCTTGCCCGTCTTCCCCTGGCTTGAGGATGCAAATGAAGGATAAGCAGATCAATAACCGGCAGGACACGATGCAGCGCATTCAGGTGGGTCTCGTCGGTCTGGTTGCCGTCTTGCTGCTGGTCAGCGTCGCCAATTTCGTTTTGCAGCGCGCCAGTGACGAGCAATCGGCCATTGAAGAGATTCAGGCCGAAGCGGCCGGCGCATCGCGGGAATTGGTCGGTGAAGCAGAGCCGGTTCCGACCCAGGCACCGGCTGAGCCGCTGGCCGAACTGGGCATTACGCCAGCACCGGTTCCTGAAGATGATGTTGTTCAGCCGGTCCCGACTGTGCCGGGCAATCGCGGTCAGGTTGTTCCCGATCTCAAGCCGGATCCGAAACTGGAAGCGCCGATGGATCAGGAGCCCTGATCCTTGGCTCTGGCGCACACTTTGCAACGGTTCGCTTCGTCACTCCGCATGTCCGCGCTAATCGCTATATCGGGAGCGCTCACACAATGTGGTCCCGCAGAGAATGATCCGTCGGAAGGTGCGGCTATCGCGGCAGACGAACCTCGGAGCGCGGTCTGGCTGATGACCAGCCTGCCGATTGTCTGGGGTGAAAATTCCTCGATCGAAAGCACCTTGTCGGGAACGACGACTCCAGCCCCGATTTATGCGCATTGGCAGAACAGCTATGCAATAGAAGCGGTCGACAGCCTGGAGCGGTTGCAAAAGTCAGACATTGATATCGTCATACTGGCCCAGCCCCGGGCAATGGATCCGGCGGATATCGCTGCATTGGACCAATGGATCCGCGCCGGTGGCCGGGCACTGATCCTGACAGACCCGTTGCTGGCCTGGCCTTCTGAATTGCCTTTCGGGGACAAGATGCGCCCGCTCCCGACCGGTTTGCTCTCGCCCTTGCTGCGCTATTGGGGACTGGAGTTGCAGGCGCCGACCGAAGAGCAAGAAGTCACGGTTGAAATGGCCTTTGCCGGATTTACCATCGAGACTGTGGGTATCGGCACATTTGCGCAGCGTGCTGGATCGGCGCCACCGGATACGCGCTGCAGCTTGAGCGCGGCAGACATGATCGCGCATTGCATGATTGGGCAGGGGAAGGCGATCCTTGTTGCGGATGCAGATTTCCTGCACAGCGCCTTGTGGAACACCGAAGCTGCCCTTGATGATGAGGCGGTTTCAGCGTCTGAACCGGTGCCGGCTTGGGTCGATCAATTGATCGAAGAATTGCGGGAGGGCCGGGGATGAGTTGGGAAAAGGCTGGCGAAATGGAGAAAAACAACCATGTTTCCAACGATTAGTCGTAAAATCGGCTAAACTGATCGAGAGAGGGAAAAAATATTATCTAATATATACAGCCACTTAGTCTAATAGGCCCCAATTTCCCCGTAATATCCCCTTTCATCCCCAGTGGACCCCTGTTAACCCTAAGGCGTTATCGGGGTAAATTTCCTGTCCGGGATTCTTGTTTTCGGAAGCGGCTTTTTGCGCGCTGCTTCGAACAGGGGAGATTTGCCTACGGTTCTGTTGAGGGATTGAGGCTGTGTCTGTGAGTTACGCATATTCTGGATCGGGGATATCGACATTTGACGATAAAGGTCGTCTGTCGATTCCGGCATCCTTGCGTAAAGATCTTATTGCCAGCAGCGACGGGCGGACCATTTGTATTGGCGAGCATGAGCAGTGGGATTGTCTCATTGGCTTTGGCTTGAGCCGCAAAAACGAATTGCTAAACGAGATTGACCGGGAAGAGGCCAATGCCATTGCTCGCGGCGAGCCCTATGACCGCCATGCAGCTGGAGCACGCAAATTTGCGTCCGTAGAGGATTTCTCTTTTGATGCCAGTGGCCGGTTTGGCCTTTTGCCCGTCTACAAGGCGATTGGCGGACTCGATAAGAGCGTGTTTTTCCATGGGGTTGGTCCGGTTTTCTGTCTTTGGGACCCGCAGGCGCTGTTGGATACAACCTATGATGTCCCGGTGAACAAGCGGTTGGTTGAGTTTCACATGAACGAACTGGGGAAAAAGAAATGACCCCGGTTCCTGCTGCTCCCCATATTCCAGTCCTGATCAACGAAGTGATCGATGCGCTTGCCATTACCCCGGGCGAGACGCATGTCGATGGAACCTTTGGTGCGGGCGGTTACAGCACGGCAATGATCGCAGCTGGTGCGAAGGTTCATGGTTTCGACCAGGACCCGGACGCGATTGCCGCCGGAGAAAAGCTGGTCGAGGATACGGATGGTTCTCTGGTTTTGCACCACGCGCGCTATTCGCAAATGGCGGATATTCTCGCGGAAGAGGATATTGACGGCGTCACCCTCGATATTGGCGTATCGTCGATGCAGTTGGATCAGGCGGAGCGTGGTTTTTCCTTTCAGCAAGACGGCCCGCTCGACATGCGCATGGCGCAAGACGGCATGACCGCGGCGGAATTTGTCAACGAAGCCGAGGAAGAAGACATTGCCGACGTGATTTTTCGCTATGGCGAAGAACGGCGTTCCCGCAAGATTGCCAAGGCGATCGTCAATGCCCGTCCATTGACGCGCACATCCGAACTGGCGCAGGTGGTCCGCAAGACGCTGGGGCAAAAGCCCGGCGACAAAAAGGACCCGGCCACCCGGACGTTTCAGGCGATCCGGATTCATATCAACCGAGAGCTTGGCGAACTGGAAGACGGTTTGGTCGCGGCAGAGCGTTTGCTCAAGCCGGGCGGTCGTCTTGCCGTAGTGACCTTTCACAGTCTCGAAGATCGTATTGTCAAAAATTTTCTGCGCAACCGCAGCGGACAACAGTCCGGCGGTTCGCGCCATCTCCCACAAGTTTCCGAAAAACGGCCGGCGCCTACCTTTCATAAACCAGCCAAAATGGTGCGTCCGGCCGGGGCGGAGCAGGTCTCTAATCCCCGAGCCCGCTCCGCCACCCTCAGATCTGCGGTGCGTTCCGACGCGCCCGTACACGACGCGGTGGCGGGTCAGTCCGGAGGTGCGCGATGAAGCTCGCCGTCAAACGACTGGAAGGCATTGGCTGGCTGGCACTCGTTCTGCTGGTCGCGATCCTGCTTTATCCGCTGTCGCTCAGCGTTGCCACCCAACGCAGCGATCTCGCGCGGACCGATCAGAAGATTGTCTCGGTGAAAAAAGAAATCCGTTATCTGGAAACAGAATTCAGTGCGCGCGCCAATCTGCGGCAGCTGGAGCACTGGAACAAGCTGGAATATGGTTATATCTCGCCCAAGGCGGCACAATATCTCGATGGCGAGCGGGCCCTGGCGAATCTTGGTGGCCGCGATATGCGCAAGCCGGTAAAGGTTGCCGTCATCAGTACGATGGACAAGGTCCCTCCCGCCGGCATTATCGGATCGGTTTTCCCCACCGCATCCGCGACCACCCGTCCCCCGCTGGAAATCGTTGCGGATGATGGTGATGCTGAGCAGTTGTCCGACGCTGTTGCAGAAGACGGGCCGACCGCAGAAGAGCTGCGCGAAACGCGCACCGAACGCGTGGCTGATATGGAAGACAAGCTGCTCGATGACGGATTGATCCGACAATTGGCCGCCAAGGCGGATCGCGAGTCGATCGGGAGCCGGGCTCAATGACCACTCTTCTGGCAAGCAGCAGAAAAATGCAGTTTTCCAGCAAACACAAGGAGATGGCAGCGAGCGCGCACTTTCGTCTGATGGTGCTGCTACTGGTGTTTCTGGCGGTGTTCACGGTCATTATCGGGCGGTTGATCAGTTTCAGCATTTTGGAAGACGCACAGACCACGCGCGGATCGAGCTCGGTGTTCATTCCGGCGCGAGGAGATATTGTCGATCGCAACGGTGTGCCGCTGGCGCGGACGATGAAGGGCTATGCCATTCGGGTCGTTCCGGAGCGTGTGCTTGGCGACAAGCAATTGCTGTCTCGCCAGCTGGCGGGATTATTTCCTGATACGACCGAGGCTGAATTTTACCGCAAGCTGACCGGCAAGCGGCCAACCTATTTGCGCCGCCGGGCGTTGCCCAATGAGGTCAAACAGGTGCATGCGCTGGGTGAAATTGGCATTGAATTCCCGCGCGAGAATGAACGACTCTATCCCCAACGCAATCTGGCGGCCCATGTGCTCGGCTATGTGGATGCGGATAACGAAGGGATCATGGGCATGGAGCGCGCCCTGAACGATCGCCTGAAAGACGAGACTTTGCGCGGCGAGCCAGCGATTTTATCGATCGACAGCCGGGTCCAGGCGGCGCTCGAGAGCGAGTTGCTGGCTGCCATGACCACAACCGAAGCGCGCGGTGCAGCGGGCATTATCATGGATGTGCATAGCGGCGAAGTCATGGCTTTGGCATCACTGCCGATGTTCGATCCCAATAAAATCCGCAAGAACACAATGTCTTATCAAACCAATGAAGTGACCCAGAGCGTTTTCGAGCTGGGTTCCACCTTCAAGCCGCTGACTGTCGCTGCGGCGCTGGATGCCGGAACCGTTACGGATCTGGCGGTCCGTTATAATGCCACCGAGCCGATCAAGGTTGCTGGCTTCACGATCAAGGACGACCATAGTCAGGATCGCTATCTCAATGTGCCGGAAACATTGGTCCACAGTTCCAATATTGTCACCGCCCGTATTGCCGACAATCTGGGCAAACAGGGCATGGAAGACATGATCCGCCGGCTCGGGTTTGACGAGCGGCCGCATATCGAAATTGCCGAGCGCGGCCGGCCGCTCTGGCCACAAAGCTGGGGGCGGGTGACCAACATGACGGTTGCTTACGGCCATGGCATTGCGGTAACGCCCTTGCATCTGGCGGGGGCCTATTCGGCGCTGGTCAATGGCGGCATCTGGCGCCCGGCGACCCTGCTCAAGGTCGAGCCAGGTGAAGAGGCGCAAGGACGTCGGGTGTTCAAGGCAGCCACAAGCGCGCGCATGCGGCAATTGCTACGGATGATCGTATCCAACGGAACGGGGCGCAATGCCGACGCGCCAGGCTATCGGATTGGCGGCAAAACCGGCTCGGCGGAAAAGCCGTCCAATGGCGGCTACAACAAGACTTCACTGGTCTCGACATTTGCCGCAGCCTTCCCGATGGACAATCCGCGCTATGTCATCATTGCGATGCTCGATGAACCCAAGGGGACGGCTGCAACCAGTTTCCAGCGGACCGCAGGCTGGACCGCTGCCCCGGTTGTCCGCAAGGTCGTTCCACGTGTCGGGCCCATGCTCGGCGTGGTGCCCGATGAACATCGGGACGTTGACGTATCGGAATTGACGCCGCTGCTTTGGTCGCCGAAAGGATAGACCATGAAGCTGAGTGCCTTGATTGCCGGACTGAACCAGATTGAGCCCAATGGCGAAGACCATGAACGGCATGTCAGCGGCTTTGTGATTGATCATCGCAAGATTGCGCCTGGCAATATTTTTGGCGCCTTTCGCGGCGCCCAGTTTAACGGTGAAGATTTCATTCCCGCAGCCATTGCTGCGGGCGCGATCGCGATTGTGGCCCATCCCGATGCTGAAGTTGAAGGCGCGATGCATATTGCCGATGACGAACCGCGCCGGCTGTTTGCCATATTGGCAGCGCGGTACTTCACGCCATCGCCGCAGCATGTCGCAGCGGTGACCGGGACCAATGGCAAGACGTCGACCGCTGAACTGACGCGGCAATTATGGCACATGGCCGGATTGAACAGCGCATCGATTGGAACGCTTGGTGTTACCACGGCATCCGAGCAGGTGCGCACCGGACTGACAACACCTGATATCGTAACGTTTTTGTCGAATATGTCCGGGCTGGCGAGAGAAGGCACAAGCCATGCCATTTTTGAAGCGTCGAGCCACGGCCTTTCGCAATATCGCACTGAAGGTTTGCCGGTGCAGGTCGGGATATTTACCAACCTCAGCCGCGACCATCTCGACTATCATGGCGACATGGACAGTTATTTTGAAGCCAAGATGCGGCTCTTCGACGAAGTGGTTGACCCGGACGGCAGCGCCGTGATCTGGGCCGATGACGGCTGGTCTGCAAAAGTCATTCAACGGGTGCGGGAGCGCGGCCTGAATCTGCTGACCGTCGGACAGCACGGCACGGCTTTGCGCCTCGTGTCCCAGACGCCAACGCATCTGGGTCAGGTGCTGATGGTTGAAGCGCAAGGCAATACCCACCGGATCGCCTTGCCGCTGATCGGGGCTTATCAATCGGCCAATATCTTGTGTGCAGCGGGCGCGGTTCTGGCAACCGGCGGCGCGATTGACGATATTGTCGACCATATGCAGCGTGTGCAGCCCGTGCGCGGCCGGTTGGAGCGCGCCGTGATTACCAAGATCGGGGCGCCGGTCTACGTCGACTACGCGCATACACCGGACGGATTGCGCGCGGCGGTTGAAGCGTTGCGTCCCCATGTGACCGGACGCTTGATTACGGTTTTTGGAGCCGGCGGCGACCGGGATCGTGGCAAGCGATCGGAAATGGCGAAAGTGGCTGCTGCCCTGTCTGATCATGTCATCGTGACCGATGACAATCCGCGCAATGAAGATCCCGCTGCCATTCGGGCGGAAATAATGGCTGGCGCTCCGGGCGCCGAAGAAGTGGCCGATCGCCGGGCGGCGATTACAAAGGCGATTGAAATCGCCACCGCCGAGGATATCATCCTGTTGGCCGGAAAAGGCCATGAGCAAGGACAGATTGTTGGCGATCGTGTCATCCCGTTTGATGACGTGGAGGTCGCGCGGGAATGTGCGGGCAATCAGCAATCGGAATCAGCGGCATGAGCAGTTTGTGGACGTCCTCCGCCATCGCTGCGGCAGTGCAGGGCGAGGCCAGCGCTGTCTTTGATGTTTCGGGGGTGGCTTTTGACTCGCGGGAAATCGGCCCGGGCGACCTGTTTTTCGCGCTAAAGGGCGAACAAAGCGACGGTCATCTCTATGTCGATAACGTCCACAAGGCAGGTGGTCATGGCTGTGTCGTCAGCGAGGCAGTCGATGGCCCCCATATTCGCGTCGCCGATACCACCGCGGCGCTGAACGCTCTGGCAAGAGCGGCGCGCGATCGCACCCAGGCCAAGATCATCGGAGTGACCGGTTCGGTCGGGAAGACCGGAACCAAGGAAGCGCTTTTTGCGGCGCTCAACCGCTGTTCGATGGGCAAGGCGCACCGCTCCGTGAAAAGCTATAACAACCATGTCGGCGTTCCGCTGAGCCTCACCCGCATGCCGGCCGAAAGCGCTTACGGCATCTTTGAAATGGGCATGAATCATGCTGGAGAACTGGCGCAGCTGACACGGCTGGTGCGACCGGATGTGGCGATCATTACCGCAATAGCTCCCGCCCATATCGGGCATTTTTCCAGCATCGAAGATATCGCCGATGCCAAGGCGGAGATTTTTCAGGGCCTGACCGCCGAAGGCACGGCGGTGGTGCCGTTTGACAGCCCCTATTTTGACCGTTTGAGAAAAGCGGCCCTGCGACAAACGAAAAATGTTGTCAGCTTCGGGTTTGGTGCAGGCGCCGATGTGCGGGCGGTGGATATCGTGCCCGCTTCCGGCGGCGGATCGCTGGTGACCGCCAATCTCGGTGATCACAGCTTGTGCTTTACTGTGGCTTCGCCAGGACAGCACTGGGTTTCCAACGCGCTGGCCATATTGGCTGCCGTTCAGGCGGTGGGCGGTGATCTGGCCGCTGCTGGCCTGGCGCTGGCGGAACTGGAAGGACTGGATGGACGGGGGAGGCGCCACAGGCTGACCCTGCCGCGCGGTGGGCAAGCCGCGTTGATTGATGAAAGTTACAACGCCAATCCGACCTCAATGACGGCAACCTTGGCACAGCTCGGCAGCGAGCCGTGCGCGGGCAAAAAAATCACCATTCTCGGGGCGATGGGCGAACTCGGGGACAAGGCCGCGCATTATCATGAGGCCCTGGCCGACGATATCGCTGTGTCCGGTGCGAGCCTTGTTATTCTGGTGGGCGACGAGATGGCGCATACGTCAGCCAGGCTGGAAGCGCTCGCTGCAGAAAAACTTGATCAGAATCCCGAAATCCATCATGTCGCAAGCGCTTCGGACGCGCTGACCGAGGTCGCGGGAAAGATCAGCGCCGACGACATCCTTCTGATCAAGGGGTCCAATTATCTGGGGCTCGCCAAAACCGTTTCGGCGTTGGTGAGCGGGGAGTATTAATGTTTTATCTGCTTGCACAATGGCTTGAGTTTGAAGGCATTTTCAACGTCTTTCGCTATCTGAGCTTTCGGTCTGGTGCGGCCATAGCGACGGCTCTGTTCATCGGCATGCTGATCGGCCCCAGATTCATCAACATGCTCCGCATGCGCCAGGGCAAGGGCCAGCCGATTCGGGAAGACGGACCGATCACTCACCTGAAAAAGGCCGGAACCCCGACCATGGGCGGTCTGATGATCCTTATCTCTCTGGTTATCTCACTTTTGCTGTGGATGGACCTCAGCAATATTTTCGTCTGGTGCTGTATCTTTGTGACCCTCGGCTTCGGCGCGATCGGGTTCATGGATGACTATGACAAGGTCAGTAAGGGCAGCCACAAGGGGGTTTCCGGCAAGGTGCGCCTGTTGATGGAGTTTGTCATTGCCGGCTTCGCAACCTGGATGATTGTCCAGCAGGTTGGAACCAATCTCTATGTACCGTTTTTTAGCGATGTGCAGATCAATTTGGGCTGGTTCTATTATCCGTTCGCGATGTTCGTGATCGTCGGTGCCGGCAATGCAGTGAACTTGACCGATGGCCTGGACGGTCTTGCCACCATGCCCGTCGTTATAGCCAGCGCCGCGTTTCTGGTAATTGTCTATCTGTCCGGCAACGCGGTGTTTTCCGAGTATCTCGGCATTCCTTTCGTCAAGGGGGCCGGCGAGCTCGCCATATTCTGTGCCTGCATTATCGGCGCCTGTCTGGCCTTCCTGTGGTTCAACGCCCCGCCAGCGGCCGTCTTCATGGGCGATACCGGCAGCCTGGCTCTCGGCGGTGCGCTGGGGGCCATCGCGGTTTCGATTCACCACGAGATTGTGCTGGCGATTATCGGCGGCCTGTTCGTGCTCGAAGCGGTGTCTGTGATTGTTCAGGTGTTTTTCTTCAAGCGCACCGGCAAGCGGGTGTTCCGCATGGCGCCCATTCACCACCATTTCGAACAGCTGGGCTGGTCCGAGTCGACGGTGGTGATCCGCTTCTGGATCATCAGTCTGGTGCTGGCGCTTGCTGGCCTGTCGACACTGAAGCTGCGGTGAGGCCGATGGGATGATCACCTCTTCCGTCTTTGCAGGCAAGAAATATGCGATTCTAGGGCTCGCCCGGTCAGGCATGGCCACACTCGACGCCCTGCATGCCAGCGAAGCGGAGATCATGGCCTGGGACAGCCGGGAAGAGCTGCGCGAAAAAGTTGCCGGTCGGGTCACGGTGGCTGATCCGATGGAAGCCGATCTGCGCGGCTATGACGCGGTCGTTGTTTCACCCGGAGTGCCACTGAATACCCACCCGATTGCAGCCAAGGCGGCGGCCGACAATGTTCCGATTATCGGCGATATTGAATTGTTTGCCATGGCCCGTCCCAGCTTGCCGCCCCATCGAGTGGTCGGGATTACCGGGACCAACGGGAAATCGACAACCACGGCGCTGGTTCATCATATCATACAGAGCGCGGCCTTGCAGTCCCATATGGGCGGCAATATTGGCGTTCCGATTTTGTCGCAAACGCCTTTGTCGGCGGGCGGTGTCTATGTTCTTGAATTGTCGAGCTATCAGATTGACCTGACTCACAGTCTGGATTGTGATGTTGCGCTGTTGCTTAATATCAGCCCTGACCATCTCGATCGCTATGCCAGTTTCGACGCCTATGCCGCTGCCAAGGCGCGGCTGTTCGACATGATGGCGGCTGACCATATCGCGATTTTTGCCAGCGATGATGCCAAGACGCAATTGGCGCTGCGTGAAATACGGGCCGAAAACCGGGTACATCGGATCATTGATACCAGCAGGGCCGTGTTGTCCGGCCAGCAGGACTGGCCCTCGCTGCCGGGCCCTCACAATCTTCAAAATGCGACAGCGGCGGTAGCGGTTGCGGAAGCGCTGGGCATTGCCGATCACCAATGGCGTCCCGCCTTACAAAGTTTCTCCGGCTTGCCGCATCGCATGGAGACGGTTGCCGAAGCGGCGGGTGTTCTTTTTGTCAACGACAGCAAGGCAACCAATCCCGCCTCCACCGGACCGGCGCTGGGCGCCTATCCCAAGATTCACTGGATTGTCGGTGGCTTGCCGAAAAGCGATGATCTCAAGGAATGCGAGCCGTTTTTCGGGCATGTTGCCAAGGCTTATACTATTGGGGATGCCGGCCCGCTTTTTGGGGAATTGTTGCAGCCGCACATGCCGGTCGATCCGTGCGAGATGATGTTGACCGCTGTGCAACATGCGGCGGCCAATGCGCAGCCGGGCGAGGTTGTTCTGCTGTCGCCGGCCTGCGCGTCCTTCGATCAGTTCAAGGATTTCGAGGCGCGCGGGGCGTGTTTTCGCAGCGCAGTACAGTCGGTGATTGATAATCAGCAGGTCGGGACAGCGTCGGGGGATAGTGCGACATGAGTGATGGTGTAACCAATGATGGTGCCATGCCGGAAATTGCGGCGGGCCTGCAGAAAAAGCGCTTTCAGCTGCAATCCCGCCTGGGTCGCAGCGACCGGTCGCCGCTTTCGGTGTGGTTCTGGGAACTGGACCGCGTGTTGCTGGCGCTGATCATGACACTGGTGGCGATCGGTTTGATTGCCATTGCCGCGGCTTCGCCGGTCTCGGCGCCGAAGCTCAGCACCGCGACCGTAACCATTGATCCGCTCTATTATTTCTATCGGCAGCTGGGCTGGGTCATTGTCGGTGTTCCGGTCATGCTGGTGGTGTCTATGCTGCCAAAAGAGCAAGCCCGCCGGTTTGCCCTTATTGCCGCGGTGGTCGCCTTTGCGCTGCTGTTTCTGGTGCCGGTTTTCGGTAAAACGGTAAACGGCGCCCAGCGTTGGATCGGCTATGGTTTTGCGACCATTCAGCCGGGTGAATTTCTCAAGCCCTTCTACGCCGTATCGATCGCCTGGTTGCTGTCGCTGCGGGTAAAGGATCCGTCTTTGCCGGTTATTTCCCTGTCGTTCGTGCTGACCGGTATCGTGGCGTTGCTGCTGATGCTGCAACCGAATCTCGGGCAAACCATCATATTCTGCGGCATCTGGTTTGTGCTGATGATGATCTCCGGCCTCTCGGCCCGCCTGATTGCAGCGATCAGTATCGGCGGTATTGGCGGCATTGTCGGGGCCTATTTTCTTTATCCGGTTGCCACCCAGCGGATTAACTCCTGGCTGTTCGGCGGCGACGAATTTGATCAGGTGATGCTGGCTTATCGGGCGCTGACCGGCGGCGGTCTGCTGGGGACCGGGCCCGGTCTGGGAACCGCCAAATTCAAATTGCCCGAAGCCCATACCGATTATATTTTCTCGGTCATTGGCGAGGAATTCGGCCTACTCGCCTGCGTTGCAATCGCGCTGGTCTATCTGGCGATCATCGTCCGGGTGTTCCTGCGCCTGCTCGATGAAGAAGATAATTTCATCATATTGGCCGTCGGCGGGCTGACCGCGCAATTTGGCGGGCAGGCATTGATCAACATGGCGGTCAACCTGCAGCTGTTCCCGTCCAAGGGCATGACATTGCCGTTTATCAGCTATGGTGGTTCTTCCTTCCTCGCACTGTCGCTTGGTGTCGGACTGCTGCTGGCCTTTACGCGCAGAAACCCCTATTTAGATCGCTCCCGTTATGGCACGGCATGGCCAAAGGAAGGAGCGGTCGCCCAATGAGTTTTACGAAGCATTTTGTCCTCGCCGCCGGTGGCACCGGAGGTCACATGATTCCGGCCTATGCGCTGGCCAAGGAACTGGTCCAGCGCGGGCACCGGGTAGCCCTGATTACCGATGAACGCGGAGAGAAAATTCCCGGCATGGTCGATGATGGCCAGGTCCATATCCTGCCGGCTGGCCGGATCACCAAAGATCCCCGCGGTTGGCTCTCGGGTGCCCGGGCGATTCTCAAAGGGCGCAAGATGGCGATGCAGCTCTATAATACATTCGAGCCATCCGCTGTTGTCGGCTTTGGCGGCTATCCGGCTTTCCCGGCTTTGCTGGCGGCGAACCGGAAAGATATCCCGACGATCGTCCACGAGCAAAATGCCGTGCTTGGCCGGGTGAACCGCCTGGCCGCGCGGACGGTCAACGCGATCGCGACATCCTATCCCGACGTGATGAAGGTGAAGCCAAAACATAAGGCCAAGGTGCATCTGGTTGGCAATCCGGTCCGGGAAGAGGTTATCGCGCTGCGCGAGGAACCCTATCCACCGCTAACAGAAGAAGGCATTTTCAGGGTGCTCGTGACCGGCGGCAGCCAGGGGGCGACGATCCTTTCGGATGTCGTTCCGGATGGCCTCGCGATGCTGCCGATGCATTTGCGCCACCGGCTGCAAGTCACCCAGCAATGCCGCGAGCAGGATATCGAACGGGTGCGCGCCAAATATGCCGAGCATGATATCCCTGCCGAACTGGCGACCTATCTGCCGGACCTGCCCCAGCGTCTCGGCTGGGCGCATCTGGTTATCGGCCGGGCCGGTGCCTCAACCATTGCGGAGCTGACCACGGCTGGCCGGCCTGCCATTCTCATCCCGCTGCCCATCGCGACCGATGATCATCAGACCGAAAACGTGCGCGAGATGGTTGCTGCCGGCGGCGCGCGCGCGATCGCACAACCGCAATTCACCGCCAAGGAACTCGCCAAGCAAATGCAGAAAATGGCACTCGGACCCGATGCGCTGCAGAACGCTGCACGATTTGCCCGGAAATGCGGACGGCCCGAAGCGGTCAGTGATCTCGCCGACCTGGTCGAAAGCATAGGCACATCGCCTTTGTCCAAAACCCTGAAGGTCAAGAAAGAGTCGGGCAATCTGGGCGGCATCCAGCGCGAGGCGCTGGCGAAAGACAATGTCCAATGAAGGGCGTCGGTACGGATATTGGTACGATCCACTTTGTCGGCATTGGCGGCATCGGTATGTCGGGTATTGCTGAAGTAATGCACAATATGGGCTATGCGGTGCAGGGATCCGATCTGGCCGAAAGCTATATTATCGAAGGGTTGCGCGCCAAAGGCATCAAGGTGATGATCGGGCAGCAGGCCGAGAATGTCGTGGGCACCGCTGTGGTGGTGATTTCCACCGCTGTTAAGCGCGGCAATCCGGAAGTCGAAAAAGCGCTCGAAGAACGAATTCCGCTGGTGCGCCGGGCCGAGATGCTGGCCGAACTGATGCGGCTCAAAAGAACCATCGCCATTGCCGGCACACATGGCAAAACAACCACCACGTCTATGGTTGCAGCGATGCTTGATGCGGGGGGCATTGACCCGACCGTGATCAATGGCGGAATCATCAACAATTATGGCTCCAATGCGCGTCTCGGTGATAGCGAATGGATGGTTGTCGAGGCGGATGAAAGCGATGGCAGTTTTCTACGGCTTGACGGTACCATTGCCGTTGTCACCAATATCGATCCCGAACATCTCGACCATTATGGCAGTTTTGAAAAGATCAAGGACAGCTTTGTCGAGTTTATCGAAAACGTGCCCTTTTATGGCGCAGCGATCCTGTGCCTCGATCATCCCGAAGTGCAGGCGATCCTGCCGCGCATTCGTGATCGCCGTCTGATCACCTATGGCTTCTCGGCGCAGGCCGATGTCAAAGGGATTAACGTCACACCCTATCCCGGTGGCAATCGCTTTGACGTGATGATCCGCGACCGCGATGGCGAGACGCGCACGATCGAAGGGATCGCGCTGCCCATGCCGGGCCGGCACAATGTCGAAAATGCTATTGCGGCGGTCGCGGTCGGCCTCGAAATGGGCATGACCGATCAACAGATTGCGAGTGGCTTTGATCAGTTTGGCGGCGTCAAACGGCGCTTTACCAAAGTGGGTGAAGTGGACGGTGTCACGATCATCGATGACTATGGTCACCATCCGGTTGAAATTCGGGCGGTGCTGTCCGCTGCCCGCGAAGGCGCCGAAGGCCGTGTCATCGCGGTGGTGCAACCGCATCGTTTCACCCGGTTGCGCGATCATATGGAAGATTTCCAGCAGGCCTTTAACGATGCCGATATGGTTTTTGTCACACCCGTCTATGTCGCCGGCGAAGACCCTATCGAGGGCGTCGACAGTCTGGCGCTGGTCAATGGTCTAAAGAAACGCGGCCACCGGATTGCCGAAACGGTTGCGGATGCCCCGGCACTGGCACAGCGACTCGCAGATGTGATCGAAGACAAGGACATGGTCGTCTGTCTGGGGGCCGGCGATATCACCAAATGGGCCGCGGGACTGGCTGATACTATCAAGGCGGCACAGGCATGAGCGCGGTGATCACAATGCCCGAAACGCGCGGGAAATTGACCGCTGATGCGCCGCTGGCGCCGCTTGTCTGGTTCAAAAGCGGCGGAGCCGCACAATGGTTGTTTGAACCGAAGGATCGAAATGATCTACAACAGTTTCTCCGTAATCTCAGATCTGGGATGACGGTCTGGCCTTTGGGGCTAGGGTCCAATCTGATCATCCGCGATGGGGGCATCCAGGGCGTGGTGGTCAGATTGGGCAAGGCATTTTCCGGTATTGCTATGCACGCAAGCGATCCCAACCGGATCGTCTGCGGTGCGGGTGCGCCGGGTATCTCCGCCGCGAGCTTCGCGCGCGACAACAGCCTCGCGGGGCTGGAATTCCTCCGCGGTATCCCGGGAACTGTGGGCGGCGCCGTGCGGATGAATGCCGGTGCTTATGGCCGCGAAGTCTGTGACGTGTTTGTCGCGGCCGAAATCATGCTGCGCGACGGTTCGGTGGCGCAATTTGATCGCGAAGCGATGGACTATAGTTATCGCCATTCGGGATTGCCCGAAGGCGCCATTGTGGTCAGCGCGACGTTCGAAGGCGAGGCAGGCGACAAGGAATTAATCGCAGCGGAAATGAAACGAATTGGCGATGAACGCGAAGCGTCCCAGCCGTTGCGCACCAAGACCGGCGGATCGACATTCAAAAATCCCGATGGCGCCAAAGCCTGGCAGCTGGTCGACGAGGCAGGCTGTCGCGGCCTGCAAATCGGCCAGGCGCAGGTTTCCGAGAAACACTGCAACTTTCTGCTCAACCTCGGCGGCGCCACCTCGGCGGATATCGAGGCACTGGGCGAAGAAGTCCGGCGCCGCGTGAAAGCACATAGCGGCGTGGACCTGCATTGGGAAATCCAGCGCGTGGGAGAAGCGGCATGACCGGTAAACTCCATGTCGCGGTCTTGATGGGCGGCTGGTCGGCCGAGCGCGAGGTGTCGTTGATGAGCGGCAATGGTGTGGCCGATGCGCTCGAGAAAAACGGGCATCGGGTGTCCCGAATTGATATGGATCGCAATATTGCGATGGTGCTCGATGCCGTGAAGCCGGATGTGGTGTTCAATGCGTTGCACGGCTGCCCGGGTGAAGACGGTTCGGTGCAGGGGATGCTTGATTTGATGCAGATCCCCTATACCCATAGCGGTCTTGCCTCCTCGGTCATCGCGATCGACAAGGAACTGACCAAGCAGCAGCTGGTGCCTGCAGGCATCGCGATGCCGGAAGGGAAGATGGTCAAGAGTGCCGACATATTTGAAGCAGACCCGCTGCCGCGGCCTTATGTGCTGAAACCGGTCAATGAAGGGTCTTCGGTCGGCGTGGCGATCATCACCGATCAGGGCAACTATGGCAATCCGGTTGGCCGGGATGTCACGGGACCCTGGCAGGAATTTGACGAGCTGTTGGCGGAACCGTTTATCAAGGGGCGGGAACTGACCACTGCGGTGGTCGACGGCAAGCCTCTTTGCGTCACGGAATTGCGCACCAAATCCGGTTTCTACGACTATGACGCCAAATATACCGAAGGTCTCACTGAGCATATCTGTCCGGCTGATATCCCGGCCGAGATTGCAAAGCTCTGTCTCGACTATGCGCTGCGTGCGCATGAGCTGCTGGGCTGCAAAGGGACATCGCGGACAGATTATCGCTGGGATGACGAGCGGGGAGTCGATGGACTGTTTGTGCTCGAAACCAACACCCAGCCGGGTATGACACCGCTCAGTCTGGTTCCGGAACAGGCGAAGCATATGGGCATCAGCTATGAAGAGCTGGTGGAATTGATTTTGAGGGAAGCATTATGACAGCAGCATCGGTCAGACGCACCAACAAGAAACAAAAGGGAAAACCGCGCAAGGCCGCGAAGAGCAAGGTCCGTCAACTGTCGGTCTTTGACAAGATTCTGCGGGCGATGCCGGTGACTGAGGCGCAGGTCCAGAAAGGCCTGACCATCGGCCTGGTCGGCGTGTTCATTCTCGGTGCCTATAGTGTGGCGCATTATACCGGCATTACCGAACGTCTGTCCAATCAGACCGCCGAACTGGTCGGCAATGCCGGCTTTGAGGTTCAGCGGGTCGAGGTGACCGGCGTCAACCGGATTGACGAGCTGAAAATATACGAAATTACCCTGGCGCAGAAAGACCGGTCGATGATGCTGGTCGATATTGACCAGGTGCGCAGCGAGCTGATGCAAAATGGCTGGATTAAAGATGCCCGCATTTCCCGCCGCCTGCCGGATACCCTGGTGGTCGAAATCATCGAACGGGAACCGGCCGCGGTCTGGCAGCGCAATGGCAAGCTGTCGCTGATCGACAAGCAGGGGTTTGAATTGCAGAATATCCAGGCCGAGGAAATCCCGGATTTGCCGGTGATTGTCGGGAAAAAGGCCAATAAGCGTGTGCCGGAACTGGCCCGTTTGCTCGATGTGGCTCCCGCACTCAGTCCGCGGGTGACCGGTGCCACCTGGATCGGGAACCGGCGCTGGAATCTGGAATTTGAAAGCGGCGAGACGCTGGCTCTGCCTGAAGGCGAGGAGACGGCTGCCGCAGCGTTGCTCAACTTTGCGCGGATGGATGGTGTGAACCGTTTGCTCGGACGCGGGGTCGTGCATTTCGATCTGCGAGATGACGAGCGGGCCTATTTGCGGATGCCGCCCAAGCCGGCGACAGAACCGGAAAGTTGAACATGATCATGGCTGACAGAATATCATATTTGGGGGAACGGGACTAATGGCAGCTCGGGTAGAAAAAATCTTTACGGCGCTTGATATTGGCTCGTCGAAAACCACGGCGATGATCGCCGGCCGCATGGAAAATGGCGAGATCACCGTATTGGGCACCGGACAGCGCGCCAGCAAAGGTGTGAAGCGCGGCTATATTGCCGATACCGAGCTGACCGAGATGGATGTGCGCGACGCGGTGGAGCAGGCCGAACGGATCGCCGGGACCAATATTGACGACGTCTGGGTCAGTTTCTCTGCCGGTGGCCTGACCAGCAAGCTGACCGCGGTCGAAACCGAACTTGGCGGGCACCGGATTGAGCAGGAGGATATTGATGATCTCCTCAGCGCCGGTCGCAACAGCATTGATCCGCAAGGCAAGATGGTTCTCCACGCGCAGCCCGCGCTCTACACGCTTGATGGCCTCAATGGTGTGAAGAAACCCAAGGGTCTGCATGCCGACCGCCTCGGCGTTGATATTCATGTCATTCTTGCTGATGGATCCCCGGTGCGCAATATCGACATGAGCGTACGCGGCGCACACCTTAACGTCCGGTCGATTATAGCTTCGCCCATCGCTGCTGGCACGGCTTGCCTGTCCAAGGAAGAGCGGGAGCTTGGCGTCGCGCTGGTCGAATTGGGCGCGGAGGTGACCAATGTGTCGCTTTTTGCTGGCGGCATGCTGGTGGGTCTCGACACGCTGCCTTATGGGGCTGCTGACATTACCGACGACATTGCATCATCTTTTGGTCTGCGCCGGGCGCAAGCGGAGCGGATCAAATGTTTCCACGGCTCGGCCACGACCAGTCCGCGCGACAATCATGACGTGATTGATCTCGGCCTCGACGAATCCGAGCGCGAAAATGATGAAGATGGCCGCATTACCAAAGCCCAGTTGATCGCCATTATTCGCCAGCGGCTCGACCATCTGATCGGTGAAATTGGGCAGTCACTTAAGACTCTCGGCTTTACCGGACCCGTGGGTCGTCAGGTCGTGCTGACCGGCGGTGGCGCAGAATTGAAAGGCATTGCGGACTATGCCCAGTCCGCGCTCGGTCAGACGGTACGGATCGGCCGCCCTATCGGTCTGACCGCTTTGCCCGAGGCGCATAGCGGCCCGGCCTTCGCCGGATTGGCTGGTCTTGCGCTTTATGCGTCGCAGGAACCCGTCGATCTCAGATCGCTTCCAAAGAGCCGTCAAACTGTTCAGAAATATGGTGGTTCCGCTGTTATTGGTCGACTGATGTCCGCTATCCGGGGGAATTTTTGAAAATTTACGAAAAAAATTAACTTTTCGGGTGATTCCTCGGTGAAATTTGTGCAAAGCGTTACCCAAATGTTACACAATCAGTTTATGTCTGGGGAGACAGTGAAATGAGCATCAATATCGGCCCACCTGAAGTGGAAGAACTCAAGCCGCGGATCGCGGTGATCGGAGTGGGCGGTGCCGGCGGAAACGCGATCGCCAACATGATCGCCGCCAAGGTGGAAGGCGTTGATTTCATCGTCAGCAACACCGATGCCCAATCGCTCAACAGTTCTCCCGCCGAGCGCCGTATCCAGCTTGGTCCCGACATCACACAAGGCCTCGGCGCCGGTTCGCGTCCCGAAGTGGGTCGCGCGGCGGCCGAAGAAACACTGGAACTCGTGGAGCAGGCGCTTGATGGCGCGCATATGTGCTTTATCGCTGCCGGCATGGGCGGTGGCACCGGAACCGGCGCAGCGCCGGTTATTGCCAAGGCGGCCCGCGACAAAGGCATTTTGACTGTCGGTGTCGTAACCAAGCCATTCACTTTTGAAGGCACACGGCGGATGAAATCCGCGGAAGCCGGCATTGAAGAATTGCAGAAAAATGTCGACACCCTGATCATTATCCCCAACCAGAACTTGTTCCTCGTCGCCAATCCGAACACCACCTTCAAGGAAGCGTTTCTGCTGGCTGACGAAGTGTTGCAGCAGGGCGTGCGCGGGATCACCGATCTCATGGTCATGCCTGGCCTGATCAATCTCGACTTTGCCGATGTGCGGTCGGTCATGCACGAAATGGGCAAGGCGATGATGGGCACGGGCGAAGCGGAAGGCGACGGACGCGCGCTCGAAGCCGCTGAAAAAGCCATTGCCAATCCATTGCTCGACGGTGTGTCGATGCAGGGCGCGAAGGGCGTTATTGTTTCCATCACCGGCGGCGAAGACATGCGCCTGATGGAAGTTGATGAAGCCGCCAACCATATTCGTGAACTGGTCGATCCGGATGCCAATATCATCTGGGGCAGCGCATTTAACGAGAATCTCGACGGTCGTATCCGCGTGTCGGTCGTCGCAACCGGCATTGACAGCGATGGGTCGGTGGCTGCACCGCCAGCCTCTTCCTTTGCTATGAGCAATCCGGTTGGGGCAGAGCCGCTGGCGCCGTCCTTTGCATCAACAATCGCGTCCGAGCCGGAAGCGGAAGCCGCAGCCGAAGAGGCACCGCTTGATCTGTCCGAAGAGCTGGAAGCCACGGAAGCTGTTGAGGAAGCGGCGCCAGAAATGGCGGAGTCCGAGGCGTCACCAGCAGAATCTGCTCCGGAACCAGCGCCAGCGCCAGCAGCGACCTATGATGACGATAGCCCCCATGAAGACGCGGCACCCTCCTTTGCGTCTCTGACACCGGGCATGGCTACCGACGAGCCGGAAGAAGACGAGCTTGTACTGGGTGGGGATACCATCCAGCCGCTGGAAGAAGATACGGCGGCTCCTGGCGAACCCGCACCACGTGTCGCAACCGGCGGGGGAACCTTATTCGAACGGATGTCGAATCTGACGCGGGGATCATCGAAAGACGATGAAACCGCTGCAGAAGATGATGACGAAGAGTCCGGAGATCCACTCGACATTCCGCGCTTTTTGAATCGCCAGAACAACCAATAAGGAGACCGCAATCTGTCCCCCGGCCGAGAATGAAATGCAACCGTCGGACCGCATTGGTCTTCAGGGCAGGGCAGCTGGCCTTGGTGGCCACCGCCAGTGCTTGATTTTGTCACCATTTGGACGCTTAGCAAGATTGTGATCTCGCCTTAGAAAACTTCTCGCACTTTGTGCGTTGCCCATGGCAATGGCGAGTCTTCCGGCCCAGCCTGCGGCCGCGCAGGCCAATGCTTCGTCATCGTCCAACGACCTTCAAGATGCGCTGCGCCGCATCGCGCGCAATTCGAATGATTCAACGGCTCTTGCCGATGCCGGTCTCGCTGCCCTGGACATGGGCGATACCCGCGCAGCGATCGGTTTTCTAGCCAAGGCAGACCAGATTTATCCGCGCAGTGGCCGGGTCAAGGCCGGTCTTGCGCGGGCTTTGCTGAGAGAAGAAAACCCATTTGGCGCGATACGCTATTTTGACGAAGCCATTGTCCACGGCATTGCCCCGCGTGAGATTGCGCTTGATCGGGGTCTTGCCTATGACTTGATCGGTCGCAATGCGGATGCTCAGAAAGACTATGAATTGGCGATGCAGCAAGGTCAAAGCAAGCAGCTGCTCAATCGCTATGCGATTTCGCTCGGGATCAGCGGGAATATTGAGGCGGCCGATGCAAAGCTGAACCCGTTGCTGCAGAAAAGTGACCGCGATGCCTGGCGCAACCGGGCGTTTATTTTTGCGATGAACGGTGAAAAGAAAGAAGCAAACAAGATTGCCCGCCAGACTATGCAGAAACGGATGGCCGCGGCGATCAAACCGTTTTTCGATCGCATGTCGAAACTGACCGCAGCACAGAAAGCCGCTGCCGTGCATTTCGGTCATTTTCCGGCGAGTGAAAATATTGGTGTTGATGTCGCTTCTGTTCGGTTCGCGGCCAATTCTGCCGTACGCGGTGGGGATGGAGCCGATGCCGGTTTGATCCCGGTCGGTGAGCCGCTTGGCGAAGAGGTTGAAAAGCCCCGCGTTCTGGCCATGCCAGACACATCGCCGCGTCGACGCCCGGGTTCCTCATCGACGAAAAACAATTCCAGGCCATCTGAACGCGCAGATACCAAGGTTGCAGTGGCGCTGCCACGGACCGAATTGCCGGTCCCTGCAACAGCTCGGCCCCTGGTGCGCGCTGTCAGTCCGCCGGAGGATACGCAACCAAAAACAGCCAATGCCGACCCGTCGGCGCGACCCGGTTTCGAAACCGAGGTGGGCGGCGAGGGAAAGCCGAGCGATGCCCGGAAACCGGTTCAGACCGCGGCCAATGAGGCGCGCGCACCGCTGGTATCCGAAACCGTGAAAAGGCAAGTGAAGATCGGAGATCAAGCGGCGGCAGAATCAGCAAAGGCGTCTGCAGGCCAGGCCGACAAACCGGCGAATTTAATCACCTTTGATCTGGCCCAGACCAATGCCACAAAAGAAATGACGTCCGGTGCCGTCGGGTCGCCGCCACCAACCAAATCCTTGTCCGCCATTATCGGCGCGATTGAAATTCCGGAACAGGAAACTCGATCAAAGGTCGTGCCTGTGGATCTCGGAAAAATCACGCCTGCCAAACCCAAACCGAAAAAGATCGCGACCAAGCCCGAAACTGCTGAACCGAAAAAACCCGATCATCCCAAGCGCTACTGGGTCCAGATTGCCACCGGATCCAACCTGTCGGCGCTGAAATTTGACTATCGCAAGATGGCGCGGAGAAATGCTGATTTGTTTGCCAAGCAGGAGGGCTGGACGTCTCCCTGGGGTAGAACCCGGCGTTTGGTGGTCGGCCCGTTTGACGATTTGACGGCTGCGAAGAAATTTGAATCAGGCTTCCGTAAAAATGGTGGCGACGGGTTTGCCTGGGTGAGCGCCGATGGTGTGGAAGTGAACAAGCTCAACCCATGATCGGTGCGGCCCGCTATGCCAGCGACCCCGGACAGAGTCGCGGGCGATTGCATGATGAGGGGCGCGCCGAAAATCAGGCCAATATCCGGGGGCCACGCGATGCTTTTCAACGCGACCGCGATCGCATCATCCATTCGATTTCCTTTCGCCGTTTGCGCCACAAGACCCAGGTGTTCGTGGCCCCGGATGGTGACCATTACCGGGTCCGTCTGACCCACAGTCTCGAGGTTGCCCAGATCGGGCGCACGATTGCGCGGGCGCTGGGTCTAAACGAGGATCTGACCGAGGCGCTCTGTCTGGCGCATGATATCGGTCATCCACCCTTTGGTCATGCCGGGGAGGACGCGCTGGAGGCGGCGCTGGAAGAATATGGCGGTTTCGACCATAATGCCCAGACCATTCGCACCCTGAGCCAATTGGAACGGCCCTATCCGCGCTGGGATGGGCTCAATCTGACCTGGGAAATGCTCGAGGGCCTCGCCAAGCATAACGGGCCGATCGATACGCCAACCTGGGCCTTGGCCGAAGCCAATGCCGCGATGAACCTGGATCTCAAGACATGGCCTTCGCTGGAAGCCCAGATTGCGGCGGTTGCGGATGATATCGCCTATGACAATCATGATATTGATGACGGGATCCGCGCGGGCTTGCTATCGATCGATCAATTGCTGGAACTCCCGTTTATCGCTTCGCGCTGGGAGGCCATTTGTGCGCGTTTTTCAGATGTGGACCGGGATTTGCTGGTTGCAGAACTGATCCGGGATCAGATCGGTCTGATGGTCAACGACGTAATTGAGACCACCCGCAACCGGCTGTCGGCGCTTGCCGTGGAAACCGTCGATGATGTGCGGGCCGCCGGACAGATGATCGGTGGATTTTCCGAAGACATGGCCGAGAAGGAGCGCCGACTGAAACGCTTCATGTACGCCAATCTCTATAATCACGCCGAACAAATGGCGGCGGCTGACGAAGCAAGGGTCGTGGTGTCCGAACTGGTTGAGGCCTATCGCGAAAAACCATCGCTCATGCCCGAAAGCTGGGCGCAGTCGTTGCCATCGGCGGAACCGCAGCGGATGCGGCATATTGCGGATTTCATGGCCGGCATGACCGATCGCTACGCTAGCAATTGCCATGCCGAAATTTTTGGGGAGCAGCGGCGATGAACCAGGCTATAGTGATCGTCGGTGCCACGGGTTTGATCGGCAATTTGCTGGTCGATCAATTGCTTGCCGACGGCGAGGATCGTCCGGTGCATCTGTTGCTGAGGCGGCCGGCGACGCGGGACTATGGCGCTGCCCAAATCCATGTCGCACCACCCGACCAGTGGCCCGAGTTGATCGCGACAATAAACCTCGGAACGGTGATCTCCTGTCTCGGTTCGACGATGAAAAAAGCCGGTTCGAAGGAAGCGTTCGCGGGGATTGACCGTGACCTGGTCGGTGGGGTGGTAACTGCCGCAAGAGCGGCTGGTGCCACCCATTGTATCGCGGTATCTTCAACCATGGCTGACCCCGATGCCTCGAGCTTTTATCTGAAGGTCAAGGGACAGGCGGAACAGATCATGCGGGACCAGGGTTTTGATCGGCTGGACCTTGTGCGTCCCGGCCTGCTGCGGGGCAACCGCACCGATGATCTCCGGCTGGGTGAGAGCCTGGCGATTATCGCCAGTCCGGTTCTCGACAATCTGCTGCACGGTCGTTTTCGGCGTTATCGGTCGATTGATGCAGCGGATGTTGCCGCTGCGATCGCGGCATTGCTGCATGCGGAGGCGCCAGGTGAAACCGTCCATGAAAATGATGCGATCTGGTCGCTGGCCGCCGCTCGCCATCAGCAGGCCTAAAATAATCCTGGTCAGACTATCGAATCATTGACTCTAAACTTGGCGTCGGTCACGCTTTCATCTGCTTTTGGTTTCCACCTTTCAGGTATCGACCACGAAGTCTTGCGGGAGAGCGTTAGCAATCCTTGATCCGATTGCCAGCCGCCGAAGGAGCAACCGCCCCGGAAACTCTCAGGCCCATGGACCGCATTGCTTCACAAGCACTCTGGAAAGAGGGCGCAGGCAAACCATGCTCGCGCCCCACCGAAGGGGAAATCTGTTTTGGGCGCGCCCGGACAGACCAAGCTCTCAGGTTCCGTGACAGAGGGGGCAGCATGCGGGCTTTTTGCGTGCTGTAACCTTTTGAGTATCGGACCTTTTTGATGAGCGAACGCATAACGGATGATATAAAGACTCTGCCGCTGGATCGCTGGCACCGAGATCAGGGTGGCCGGATGGTGCCTTTTGCGGGCTATGCCATGCCGGTGCAATATGAAGGCGTGATGGCCGAGCATTTGTGGACCCGCGAAAATGCTGGACTGTTCGACGTCAGCCATATGGGGCAGGTGCAATTGACCGGTGATGGCGCCGCTGCGGCTCTGGAATCCATTGTTCCCGGTAATATTTCCGCTCTGGGCGTTGGCAAAATCCGGTATACTTTGCTGTTGGCGCAGGATGGTGGAATCCTCGATGACCTGATGGTGACCAATACCGGTCGCAATCTGTATCTGGTCGTCAATGGCGCGACCAAATATGATGATATCACCTATCTTGAGGCCCAATTGCCGTCGGATATCACCCTCGACCATATGGAAGATGCCGGTCTGCTTGCGTTGCAGGGGCCAAAAGCCGCCGCAGCGCTGGCGCGTCTGGAGATCCGTCCGATGCAGCCGGACTGGCCCGGTCCGACCGAATTGTTTTTCATGGAAGCGGGACCGTTCCTGTGGGGTGACATCCCGCTGGGGATCAGCCGCTCGGGCTATACCGGTGAAGACGGTTTTGAAATCAGCGTCCCGGCTGAACATATGGAAAAGCTTGCGGCAGCGCTCTGTGCACTGGACGAGGTGAAACCCATTGGCCTGGGCGCTCGAGACAGTTTGCGGCTGGAGGCGGGTTTGCCGCTCTATGGCCATGACATGGATGCGACGGTGTTGCCGGTGGAGGCGAACCTGAATTTTGCGCTGTCAAAAGCGCGGCGCGAGGAGGGCAATTTTGCCGGAGCGGATCGCGTGCTCGCGCAATATCCCGACAAAGCCGATAAGCGGCGCGTCGGGTTGATGGTCAATGGTCGTCAGCCGATCCGCGAAGGGGCGGACGTGGTCGACGACGAGGGCCGGAATATTGGCAAGGTCACCAGCGGTGGCTTCGCGCCGAGCCTGCAAAAGCCCATCGCCATGGCTTATGTACCGATGGCCCAGGCGCAAACCGGAACCGAAATTACTGTGGAGCAGCGGGGCAAGGCAATAGCCTGTACGGTCGCAGACATGCCCTTTGTGCCGCATCGCTATCATCGCAAACCCAAAGCATGATCAAATTACGGAGTGAGGAGAAAGCAAGACTATGAGCCGCTATTTTACTGATGAACATGAATGGATCGACGTCGAAGGCGATACCGCAACGGTGGGAATCACCGACTATGCGCAAGAGCAGTTGGGCGATATCGTTTTTGTAGAAACGCCGGAAATCGGTGCGGAGCTCGCACAAGGGGATGACGCGGCTGTCGTGGAATCGGTCAAGGCCGCTTCCGATGTCTATGCGCCGGTATCCGGAACCGTCGTCGAAGCCAATGAGGCTCTCGAAGACGAACCCGCACTGGTCAATAATTCTGCCGAAGAAGATGGCTGGTTCTTCCGCCTGACATTGTCCGATACGTCTGAACTCTCCGATCTGATGAATGAAACCGCCTATAAGGCCTTTGTCGAAGACCTTTAACCCAATCAGGAATTTATAATGCGTTATCTGCCGCTTACACCCGATGATCGTCAAGACATGTTAGCCACAATTGGCGCGCAATCGGTTGACGATCTGTTTGTCGATGTTCCTGCCGATGCGCAGCTGGATGGTCCGATCCGTGCACTGCCGATGCACGCCGGGGAAATGGCGGTGGAAGCGCATATGAAAA
The DNA here is from genome assembly GCF_055693205.1 of Parasphingorhabdus sp. W113. NCBI lineage: Bacteria > Pseudomonadati > Pseudomonadota > Alphaproteobacteria > Sphingomonadales > Sphingorhabdaceae > Parasphingorhabdus > Parasphingorhabdus sp. W113. The sequence goes on from NZ_CM146328.1 coordinate 1,093,618, forward strand.
AGCTCGCCAAACAGAATCATGCCGCAGGGGACATGCCATTCTTCCTCGGCGCCGGAGCCTATCGGCATCATGTACCGGCCAGTGTGGACCATATCATTCAGCGCGGGGAATTCCTGACCGCCTATACGCCCTATCAGCCCGAAATCGCGCAGGGGACCTTGCAGACCCTGTTCGAATTCCAGACCCAGGTCGCCCGGCTCTTCGGTATCGATGTTGCCAATGCGTCGATGTATGATGGATCCACGGCCTGCTGGGAAGCCATTGTGATGGCGCGGCGGATCACCAAGCGCGGCAAGGTGATATTGTCTTCCGGCCTGCATCCACATTATGTGTCGGTCGCCCGAACCATGGCGCGCTTTACCAAGGACCAGATATTTGGCCACGCACCCGAACTGTCGGCGACGACCGACAATGCGGCGTTGCTGGCGCAGATTGATGACGAAACGAGCTGCGTTGTGGTGCAATATCCGGATATATTGGGCCGCCTGTCGGACATGTCTGCGCTGGTGGAAAAGGCCCATGCGCACAAAGCGCTGGTAATCGCCGTTGTGACCGAGCCGGTGGCTCTGGGGGCGATCACGTCGCCGGGTGAAATGGGGGCTGATATTGTTGTCGGGGAAGGGCAGTCGCTCGGCGTCGGTCTGCAATTTGGCGGTCCCTATGTCGGTCTGTTTGGTTGCAAGAACAAATATGTTCGCCAGATGCCCGGCCGGCTATGCGGTGAAACCGTCGATGCCGAAGGCAAACGCGGCTTCGTGTTGACCCTGTCGACCCGCGAACAGCATATTCGCCGCGAAAAAGCGACGTCCAATATCTGTACCAATAGCGGCCTTTGTGCGCTGGCATTCACTGCGCACATGACCTTGCTCGGTGAAAAAGGGCTGCGCGAGCTGGCGATGCTCAACCACAAAAAGGCGGTGGCGGCTGCCGACAGACTTTCGCGTATAGATGGCATCTCGCTGCTGAACGACAGCTTTTTCAACGAATTTACGCTGGTTCTGAATGACGATGCCCGGTTGATTGTTCGCAGGCTTGCGGACCGGAAAATTCTCGCCGGTGTGTCGCTCGGGCGCCTGTATCCGGACGAAAAGGCGCTGGCTCATGGACTGGTGGTGGCGGTGACGGAAACCGCGAGCGACGAGGATATTGAAACCCTGGCGCACGCGCTGGAAGGAGAAATGGCATGAGCATGGCAGAAACCGGCCGCCCGACCAAACAGGACGCCAATGTTGCAGCGCCTTCACCCAGTGGCCCGGCAACCCATACTGGCAATCGCGCCTTGATGGTGGATGAACCTTTGATTTTCGAAATTGGTTCGGCGGATCGCAGCGGGGTTGATTTGCCGGAAGCACCGGACGTCGCTTCTCGCCTGGGAGGCCTTGAGCGCACGCAACCAATTGCCATTCCCGGGCTTTCGGAAGCCGAAGCCGTGCGGCACTACACGCGGTTGAGCCGGCAGAATTACGCCATTGATGTCGGTTTGTTTCCGCTCGGCAGCTGCACGATGAAACATAATCCGCGGCTCAACGAGAAAATGGCCCGCCTCAAAGGCTTCTCTGATATCCATCCGTTGCAACCCACTGAAAGCGTTCAGGGCGCGCTCGGGTTGATCCACGAACTGGCCGAATGGCTGAAGACATTGACCGGCATGCCGGCCGTGGCGATGAGCCCCAAGGCCGGCGCCCATGGCGAATTGTGCGGGATCCTCGCCATCCGCTCTGCGCTCGAAGCGCGCGGTGATGCGCGCGAAGTCATATTGGTTCCAGAAAGCGCCCATGGCACCAACCCGGCGACGGCGGCCTTTGCGGGCTATAAGGTGGAGGATATTCCCGCCAATGCAGCCGGGCGTGTCGATCTCGATGCGCTCAAGGCGCGGCTTGGTCCCGATGTGGCTGGTGTGATGATCACCAACCCGAACACCTGCGGCTTGTTCGAACCGGATATGAAAGCCATTTCCGATGCGGTGCATGACGCTGGCGGTCTGGTCTATTGCGATGGCGCGAATTTCAATGCGATTGTCGGTCGGGTGCGCCCCGGTGACCTTGGTATTGATGCGATGCATATCAATTTGCACAAGACCTTTTCAACACCCCATGGCGGCGGTGGACCAGGATCCGGGCCGGTGGTCTTTTCCGCGGCGCTGGAGCCCTTCGCGCCGTTGCCATTTGTCGAGAAATGGGAAGATGGCCGTTTCCATCTGGTTGAAGAGGAAACCGCCGAGGCCCATCACGAGCAAAGCTTTGGCCGGATGGTGGCCTTTCATGGGCAGATGGGCATGTTCAGCCGCGCGCTGACCTATATGCTGAGCCATGGCGCTGACGGCCTCAAGCAGGTGGCGGAAGATGCCGTGCTCAACGCCAATTATGTGCTGCGCAGTCTCGAAGACGTGCTCGAGGCGCCTTTTGCGGATCTGGGCCCGTGCATGCACGAAGCGCTTTTCTCCGACAATGGGTTTACCAATGGCCTGACAACACTGGATCTGGCCAAGGGGTTGATCGATGAAGGCTATCATCCGATGACCATGTATTTCCCGCTCGTGGTTCATGGCGCGATGCTCGTCGAACCAACCGAAACCGAGAGCAAGGCGGCGATTGATCAGTTTATCGGTGCGTTCCGATCGGTGGCAGAACGCGCCAAGGCCGGGGATGAGCTGCTGAAGTCTGCACCGCATTTCGCACCTTTGCGGCGGCTTGATGAAACCCAGGCTGCGCGCAAGCCGATATTGGTCTGGCAGGAACCCGAGGAATTTGCCGAAGCGGCTGAATGATTTTTCAGCGCCTGACAAGCCTGTTCGCTTTGTGGACAGTGCTGGGTACCGCCTGGGCCTGGTTTTTGCCGGACCATTTCCTCTGGGTTGTCGATGGCCGGTTCCGTCCGTTTGGACAGTCGCTGGTCAGTGTGATGCTGGGCTTGATCATGCTTGGGATGGGGCTGACGCTGTCGGTGGATGATTTCAAGCGCATCGCGCGAATTCCCAAATGTGTCGCCACCGGGGTGGCGTTGCAATTTACGGTCATGCCGCTGGCAGGCATTGCCATCGCGACCGGCGTCGGTCTGGAATCCGGACTGGCGGTCGGACTGATCCTTGTGTCCTGCTGCCCTGGCGGAACCGCATCCAATGTGGTCGCCTATCTCGCCCGCGCCAATCTGGCGCTGTCGGTCAGCATGACCATGGCCTCGACATTCGTAGCCGTGGTGGCAACACCGCTGCTCACCGGCTGGCTGGCCGGAAAATATGTCGAGATTGATCAATGGAACCTGTTCATCAACATGGTCTCGATCGTGTTGTTGCCGGTGGTCGCCGGCGTGGTTCTCAATCGCTATTTTCCCCAGATAACCCGGCGTATCGCGGTGGTGTCCCCGCTCGCTTCGGTGATCGTGGTTGTCTTGATCGTCGGCGGTATCGTGGCCAATTCCAAGGCCCTGATTGAACAATATTTCGGGATCTTGATGCTGGCCATATTGCTGCTGCACGTCTTCGGTTTCGGGCTTGGCTATGCGCTGACCAGGATGCTGGGCTATGGTGTGGGCGAGCGGCGCACGATCAGCATCGAAGTCGGCATGCAGAATAGCGGACTGGGATCCAGTCTGGCATCGACACCGACCTTTGCGGCGCAGTTCGCAACCCCGATGCAGGCGGCGCTGGCGCCGGTTCCCAGCGCGATCTCGGCAGTTTATCATGTCGTGATTGGCAGTTTCCTTGCCGCGATCTGGCTACGGCAACCGGTTGAGGAGAACAGCAATGACCAATAGCGGGGATTCCGCACCCTGGTTTCGCGATCAGGCCGGACCGGAAGATGAAAAACACGCACCTGCCACCCTGCGCAACCGCGATGCCATTGTTGCGTTGCTCCAGGATATATTGCCTGAGCGCGGCACGGTTCTAGAAATTGCCAGCGGCACCGGCGAGCATGCGGTCTATTTTGGAGAGAAGTTCCCGAATCTGACCTGGCAGCCCAGCGATCCCGATCCGGATGGCTGTCGGTCGATCGCTGCCTGGACCAAGCGGGCCGGGGTTGGCAATGTGCTGCCGCCGTTGCAACTTGATGCGCTTGCATCCGACTGGCCGATTGACCCGCCTGCAGCGCTGCTGTGCATCAACATGGTGCATATCGCTCCGTGGGAGGCATCGATCGGGCTGATGGAAAAGGCCGCCAGGCTGCTTGCGCGCGGCAGCCTTCTTTATCTTTACGGGCCTTATTTTCGCGGCGACGCACCGACCGCGCAAGGCAATCTCGATTTTGACCGGAGCTTGAAAAGCCGTGACCTGCGCTGGGGCATTCGCGAAGTCGAGGACATGAATGCGCTCGCGAAGGCCAATGGCTTTGTCCGCAGCGATCTTGTTGAAATGCCAGCAAATAATATCTCATTGATCTATACACGCCAGTAAGCTGACCGCTCTTGCTTTGGCCAGAATGACGGCTTACGCTTTGCGCAATGAAAACAGGGAGTGGGCATGTCGACAGAACAACCAGAATTGCGCCGGTGCATGGGATCATCCATAGCCTATTGGGCCGAGCAATTGCCGGACAATGTCGCGCTGGATGATCCTGCTGGTGCCATTACCTATGCCAAGCTAGATCGCATCGTCACGGACTATGCCCGCGCGCTCACCGGCTCTGGCTTGGGCAAGGGCGAGCGGGTGTGCTGGCTCGGGAAGAACAGTGCGCTCTATTTCACCCTGTTCGCTGCGGCCAGCCGGACCGGCGCGGTGATGGCGCCGATCGGCTGGCGCCTCGCGGCCCCCGAGGTTGCCTATGTGCTCAAAGATACAAAGGCCCCGATGCTGATCTGCGAACCGGAATTTGCCGCGGTTGCCAAGGCGGCGGCCGCCGAATCCGGAACCGTGCAAACGATCTTGGTGGCAGGAGAGGCCGACGGCCTGCAATCGCTCGATGACTGGTTGATCAAAACCGCGCCTGGAGCTCTGCCTGACACCGACCCAGCCGAAGGCGTGCTGCAACTGTACACGTCCGGTACCACCGGCAATCCCAAGGGTGCGGTGCTGACCAACGATAACCTGTTCAAGATGCGCCCGCTGGTCGAGAACAAGCCGGAACATGCGTGGATTGATATTGGTCCCGAGGATAGCACGCTGGCGGTGATGCCCTGTGCGCATATCGCGGGGTCCGGAATCGGTCCGATAGCCTTCTATAATGGCGCGACGATGATGGTCATTCCCGAATTCCATCCGGACAGCGTGCTTGATTGTGTCGACAAGGGGCTCAACCAGTTTTTCCTCGTGCCGACCGCGCTGCAGATGCTGGTCAACTGGCCACGCGCAAAAGAGACCGATTTCAGCAGCGTGCGCTCGGTCACTTACGGCGCTGCGCCGATCCCGCTTGAGCTGCTTCGTCAATGTATTCAGACGATGCCGCAGGCCTTGTTCTGTCAGCAATATGGCATGACCGAAACCACCGGCACGGTCTGCATTCTGCCGCCAGAAGATCATGATCCGGCGGGCAACGACCGGATGCGCGGCATCGGGGTGCCGCTGCCTGGTGTTGAGATGAAAATTGTTGATGAACAGCATCAGGAAGTTCCGCCCAATACGATCGGAGAAATAGCCACACGGTCGGGTCTCAACATGCTGCATTATTTCAATAATCCGGAAAAAACAGCCGAGACAGTCGATGCCGATGGCTGGCTCTATACCGGCGATGCGGCGGTGATGGATGAAGATGGCTATTTCTACATCAAGGACCGGGTCAAGGACATGATCATCTCCGGCGGCGAGAATGTTTATCCCGCCGAAGTGGAGAACGCGATTTTCGGCCATCCGCAGGTCAATGAAGTGGCGGTGATCGGCATTCCCGATGACAAATGGGGCGAAGCGGTCAAGGCCGTGGTCTCACCCAAGCCCGATGCCGGAGAGGTCGACACGGACAGCGTCATCGCCTGGGCGCGCGAGCGGATAGCCGGGTTCAAGGTGCCCAAGACGGTTGATGTGATCCCGGAATTGCCGCGCAACGCCAGCGGAAAAATCCTCCGCCGCGAATTGCGAGCCCCCTATTGGGAAGGGCAGGAGCGCGGCGTGAATTAGTCGTGCGCCGCAATGTCTTCCGACAAGCGGCCCGATTATGCGATTTCTGTTCTTTGTATTATCATGCTATGCTCCGGACCGGGAGTATCAACGGGGGAATTGAAAAATGATCAAATTTTCAGCACGAACCACAAGTTTCGCAAGCAAGGCGGTGGCTCTGATGGTCGCTGGTGCCTTAGCCAGCGCCGCGGGCGCGACGCAGTTGCAGGCGACAAATGAAGCCGACAAGTCGGCCGAAGAACTTGCCGAAAAAGAGAAAATTACCGATAAGCGGCATCCGGACTATGTGCGTTGCCGCTCCGAACCGATTATCGGCAGCCTTGCCAGAAAACGCCGGGTTTGTCTGACCAACAGCCAATGGGCAGAAGCCCGGAAAAGCGGCAGGCGGCTTTCAGAAGACGTCGTCGGCTCGATTCAAATCATGAGCGGCGGCGGCAGTTTTACCGACGGAAAATAGCCAGAGCGGTTGTTGCTGAGGGGCGACCCTTATCCTTTGGGCCTGCGCCCGTTATCACCATTTCTCCATTTCTGAGGATGTGATTTGTCGTTTTGCATCCGATACAGGTGCAATTCTGTCGCATTCTCCGCTGTAATAAAGCGGCACTTCGCCATCAGGCTGCAATGCGCGAGCAGGAGTCGTGTCAGGAAACCGTTGCAAAAGCTTGACGCTTGTCAAAATTGATAATGCGATTAATTATCATTTACAATAGCCTATGACCTGCTTATCGCTGTGCCATCATTTTGATGGAGCATCTCGTGATTCGTAGAGCATTACTGGCGTCGGTGGCGCTTTCTATTCCCGCTGTGGCTTCAGCACAGGAAAATTTGGATGATGAGGCTAACACCATCATCGTGACCGGCGAGCGGACGGAGCGCGCGCTTCAGGAAACAGCGTCTTCCGTCACCGTCACGACTCAGGCCGATCTGGATGCTTTTGCAGGTCCCGACACGTTGGAGCGCATTTTCAATCAAACCGCGAATGTGACGACGTCCGGCAATGGCAACCAAGGTCCAACCATTCGGGGTTCTAATACCAGTGGCGTGCTCACCAGTCTGGAAAGCTTCTTCGGTGGTTCACAGCCACGGACGACCATTCAGGTCGATGGTCGCCAGTTGACGTTTAACGAATTTGTCTATTCCGGTGAATCCGTCTGGGATATTGAGCGGGTTGAGATATTTCGCGGGCCGCAAACCACAACCCAAGGGCGCAACGCGATTGCCGGTGCCATCTTTATTGAAACCGCCAAGCCCAATCACGATGAATTCGAGGGGCGCGTGCGTGCCATAGCTGGCAATTTTGATACCTATCAGGCATCGGCGGTAATCAGCGGACCGATTGCCGATGGTCAATTGGCGTTTCGCGCATCGGCCGATTATCGTGAACAAGAGAGCTTCGTCCGGCCGTTCGGCGTAACAGCGGATCTCGGAAGGGATCTCCGCCAGGTTAAAACGCTTAATCTACGCGGAAAACTGAGCATCAAGCCCGATGCACTTCCCGGATTTGATGGACTTGTCACGGTGACGCATACCGACACGGCGCGACCACAAACAGAAGGGGTTGACGCGCCCTTTTCGGATTTGCAGCGGTTCAACCCTGGCTTCTCGATTTTTGAAACAAATTCGGATGCCGTCACAGCCGCCTTCAATTATGCGGTCAGCGATCATTTTATGCTGAGCAATACGACCAGCTATTCTGATGTCAGTGTTCAAAGAATTGTGGCTCCGGGCCAGGGCAATGCGGACATTCAATCGGATGAGCTGACCAATGAGCTGCTCGCTCGATTCGGGAATGGCGATACATTGGTGAGCGGCCTTGCCGGTTTCTACGTATCGCGCTTTGACAGCGAAGAAACGCTCGATCTCAGCGGATTTGGCATCGGCATTGGCGATTTCAGCGACCAGCGGGATAGTATCGGTCTGTTTGCCGAGGCGAATATCGCACTGTCATCCGCCCTGCATGCCAATATTGGTGGGCGCTGGCAGCGCGACAGTCAGACCCGGCAAGGCGGTTTCGCGGGTGTGATCCCAATCGATTTTGATGAAAGCTTTGATGCGTTCCTGCCCAAATTTGAACTGGCTTATGACGTGTCGGATGCGGTTCGCATCGGTCTTATCGCTGAACGCGGTTTTAATGCTGGCGGCTTCACCTTTAATTTCGATACATTCTCCGCCGAAACATTTGAACAGGAGACATTGTGGAATTACGAAGCGTTTTTCCGCGCGCAATTGCTTGATCAGCGGCTCACTCTGAATGGCAATATCTTCTATAGCGACATTGATGACCTGCAGATCGCAACATTGGTGGAACTCGGACCGGGTTTTTTCGCAAATGTCTTTAGCAATGCGCCGAAAGCGCGCTCTGTCGGCGCTGAACTTGAAGCCCGCTTTGCCGTCAATGACCAGCTCAGTTTGCAAGCCGGAATTGGCATAACCGACACGAAATTCCAGAGCAATTCCAATGCCGGTGCTTTGATCGATGGCAACGAGTTTCAGCGGACGCCGGGACTCACTGCGGTAGGCGGTTTTGTTTGGGAACCAGCCGCTGGTTTCGCACTGAGTGGATTTGGTCGCTACAGCGATGGGTATTTCAGTGATGATGCCAATTTCGCGGTTAACAGTGTCGGCAGCTATTTCGTCGCTGACTTTCAAGTCAGTTACGAGATTGAAGGATTGCGGCTGTTCCTCGACCTGACCAACGCTTTCGATGCCTTTTACGAGGTGTCGGTTTTTGACAGTGGTGATCTTGCCAATGTTGGGGAACCGCGCAAGGTGAGCGTTGGCCTTGAATTTGCGTTCTGATCCGAACGGAGTTTAGGCTGGAATGGCAAATCGCTCGACCTTCAAGGCACTCAACGCAACCCTGCATGCCTGGATCGGCGCGATTGTCTCGATCTTCATTATAGTGGTAACGGTTTCGGGCATGGCGATTGCCTTTTCCGCACCGCTCATGCACGCGGAAACGGGTGCGTTTCCAAAGGAATTAAGCGCAGAACTCCAACCCGATCCCGATCTGGGAAAAATGATCGCTGCTGCTCAGGCGGAAGCGGGAGAGCATTTTCTGCCGGTCGGATATCTCGGTCCCCATGCCGAAATCGCGACCGATATCCCGATGGTCTATGGCATGTCGGCCCCACCGGACGCAGGCGGTGAGGTGCAGATTGTCAGCATTGATCCTGCAACCGGGAAAGCCATTGCTGCCTTTTATCTAGATCGCACGTGGACGCATAAGCTGATTGACCTCCACTATGAATTGCTGGCCGGCGAGACCGGGGAACTGGTGGTCGCGATCCTCGGTGCGATATTGTCGCTATTGGCTTTGGCCGGCCTCTATCTCTGGTGGCCCATTCGTGCCGGTTTCTGGTCGAAAGCAAAGCGTCTGCGCCTCAAGGGAAACCGAACCAGCCAATCGTTCAGCCTGCACAGCTTTTTCGGCTTTTGGGGGGCATTGCTGATCGTAATCTGGGGACTGACCGGGACTTATTGGTCCAAGCCGGACTGGGGGCCTGCAATCATCAAGCCGAACACCGATATCTTGCCCGATGATGCGCGGACTATTTTGGAATCGGCGCGCTGCGATGGCATGGTCTCGATCAACCAGGCCTCTCAGATAGCCCTTGCAGCTTTTCCCGGCACAAAGGTTCTGGAAGCAGAATTCGCCGCGCCGTGGCAGCCTTATCACACGATATACCTGTCTGCTCCAGGCGATCTTGACAAGCGCGACGGCGACCGGCGGGTTTGGGTTTCTGCGTCCTGCGAGCATGTCGTTCACAAGGCGCAAGTGTCCGGTCTTGGTAAAGTCGGCGCGGTGAATAATGCCATACATTCCGGCGAGACATTTGGGCCGCTGCGTCAGCCAGTGATTTTGCTAGTCGGGACCATTTTGCTGCTATTGTCGATAACCGGACTAATAGTGTGGTTCGCACGGTATTTTCGAAGCGCAACGGGTTAGTTTGCTTCCGGTAGGTCCAGACATCAGGCGACAATAGGATCCAGGAAAAACACAAATGATATCCGCACGATGCGCGCTGGTTCAATCGCCACTCTGCCGGCGCTCGTCAAACCATTGCCGCATGATCGCCGCCTGACAGCCGGAAAACCCAAAGGTTCCGACGACGGAACAGCTATTGGGCCGACCGGGCCGGGCGGCTTCGTCGTGAGAGGCGACGACCGACGACCAGCTTTGTTCTGCGGCTTGTTCTTCTTTTCTGGCTTCCCGCAATTCCTTGGGAATCCGATAGCGTTCGGACTCCGGTCGGTTGGCGCACACGACAATCTCTTCGCCTTGCGCTTCCGGGCATTCGTCATCGCCATAGGTCACCAATATGTTGATCCGCTCGGGCGTGTTGATCCTATCAGTTGTCTCTGCGTTGAGCGGAACGCTCCATAGATAGCCAATCAATCCGGCGGCGATGAGTTTTGGCATTTTGGCAAGCGGCATGAACTTCATCTTTCAGATCGTTCCCGGTTCTGGCGGGAAACGCCAAGTGGAGTTGCCCTTGATGTTCAACCGTCAGTGAAGCTTTGCTGAATGGGACGGGCAATCATCACCATGAATTGGCTGTTTTCAATGGGGCTTTCTTTCCTGTCGGCGCCGCGATCAGCTCATTGCGCTGGAAACCAGCGGCCCTCAAACACGACGCCTTCAACTTGCACTTCCTGTAACTTTGTCGCGCCGCCATGATAAGGATTGCGGTCGAGGATGGTGAAATCGGCTTTTTTGCCCGCAGCAATCGAACCGACCAGCGCATCCATGCCAATGACCTGCGCGGCTTCGATGGTGATCGCGCGCAGCGCCTTGTCGAGCGAAAGCTTCTCCTGCGGCGCCTTTACATTGCCATCGAGCGTGATCCGGTTGCTAGCTACCCAGGCGAGGTAGAGCGGGTTGATCGGCGCCATGTTGAAATCGCTGTGCAGACCCAGCGGAACATTCTTACGCTCGAGCGAGCCGAGCCGGTTCATTTGTGCGGCGCGGTCGGGCCCTAGACCGGTTCTGGCGTAAGCGTCACCAAGAATGCGGATATAATTGGGCTGGGCAGAGACATAGAGTCCCATTTCGCCAATCCGCCGGTTCTGCGCTTCGGTTGAATAGCCGAGATGTTCGAGGACGATCTGCTGGCCGTTTCTGACTGGCAGTTTCTCGGTAATGCCCAGTACGACATCGAGCCCCTTGTCGCCATTGACATGGGTGTGGAGGTTCCAGCCGGCGTCCCAGAACCGCCGCGTTTGTGCGGTCAGTTCGTCGGGCTGGGTCAGCCATTTGCCATCATGGCCGTCGCTATAGCCGGGCGGGTTCATCTGCATATATTGCGCGAAAAAGGCGCCATCGGCGAACAGCTTCACGCGGTTGGAAATGCGGAACTTGTCGCTCTCATACCGGCTTTTCATGGTCTGCAGCCAGCTATTGGGATCGCCGGTAACCAAAGGAGCAATCGGGATGGCAAGAATCCGTGAGGGGGTTGTCGGCTGGTCATAGAGGCTCTTGAACAGCCGGGATTCCATCTCCGGTCCGCCGAAGCCGCCAAACGCAAGATCGGCGCTGGTGGTCACGCCATTTTCGAGCATCATCTGACGCATCTGAGCCAGGCCGAGTTGCACTTTTTCTGGTGAAAAGAGATAGGGGCGAAGTTTGTCAATGCCATTGAAAAGGGCGGTTTCATGGATGATTCCAGAATCGAAATCGGCATGGCCCGGCGTAATCCGAGGCTTGTCAAAAGCGGCGTTAAACGCCTCCTGCGTTCCGATGCCCAGCAAAGCGAGGGCTGGTGTATTGACGATAATCTCATGGAAACTGCGCTGCCAGATGACCACCGGCCGGTCCGGTGCAATCCGGTCCAGCGCCGTGCGGTCCATCGCGCCGTGGAACAGTTTGTGATGGCCCCAGGTGATGAACAGCTCCTCATCGCTTTTAGCGAGTTCTTCTTTCAGGCGCCGCTCATAGGCCGCCTTGCCGCGCGCCGCCGGATAGGTTTTTCCTGGCAGTTCCCAGGCCTCAGGGCTGATGAAGGGGAGCGGCAACATCATGATGGTCTGCATCGGATGGATATGGGGTTCGACAAAGCCCGGCATCATGATCTTGTTGGCAAAGCGACGATCATAAGTGGTGTCGCGCCCGCCGGTCCAGGGCTCGAGATCCTCAACCTCCTGCGCCAGTCCGAGAATGATACCGTCAGCCACCGCGACATATTTTGCCTCCGGATAGCCGGGTTCCATGGTGATGATCCGGGCCGCTTCGTAGACCGTGACTTCGGGATAGACGATGGTTTCCGATGGCTCCGATGCCATGGCCAGGCCACTGAAGCTCAGCGCTGCCAAAATGGCCGCCACCCGGCGCATGAAAATTGCCATTATAATCCTCCCCGAATTATCAGAAGCCTATGCTGTTAGAGACCGGTTGGGCAAGCGCTATTTGCGTGTTATGGCGTGCAGCAAGGGGTGAGATTTGATGAAATTTGCGGATATGTTTCCAACGCTTGTATTGGCTTTGGCGGGAATGCCGGCGCAGGACCAAGACCACGACCAGGACCGGTACTCAATAGCGGCGCCCTTCGTGATGCCCCAGAGCAGAGCGCTGACAATCGTGTCACAACTCGACAACTGGACCTTGAAGAATGGCGATCGGCCGACCGCCGCCCAGCTCGCGCGCGATTGCCTCAGCGCGACATCGTACATCATGCAGGATGGCAGTGGCGCCGGTTTGATCAACCAGTCCGCCATGCCGGGGTTGAGTTTCTGGAGCGCAATCAACGGGGCCGTCTATGTCCGAGCGGATCGGAATGGCAAAAAAATACCGTTTAGCGAAGGAGATACCGCGTATAAACGCCGGTTCATGGCTGGCGATCACAAGGCGGCGATAGACAGGGATCAGGTTCCCGGGTTTGTACGGGGCTATTATGCCGAATGCGAGACAATCCGGAAGCGCTTTGGCGGCTAGGGATTTTCGGGCAGCGGCTTGCTGGTTTTGACATGCTCGCGCCAGGCGATGAACAGGCCGGATCCGATGATGATCGGGGCGCCGAGCAGGATTGACAGGCCGGGCCACTGGCTGAACACCGTGATGCCGATCAGGCTAGCCCAGAGCAGCGCGCTATAGTCCATTGGCATGATCGTCGAGACCGGCGCGAAGCGGAGCGACTGGGTGATGGTCAGTTGACCGAGTGCACCGAAAATCCCGACGCCGAGCAAATAGCCCCAGGTCTTCAAATCATGCCCGCCGCCATAGATATAGGCGCACAAGGCGAGTCCGGGCAGCGTGTAGACCGAGAACCAGAATATCGTCACGATGCTCGTTTCGGTTCGCCCCAGCATACGGATCACCAGCGTCACGGCGGCGGTCACCAGGGCGCCAGCCAGCGCCACCGTGGCACCAAAGGCGGGGATCAGTGTACCGCCCGGCTGGATCACGACGAGGACGCCGATGAATCCGATCAAAATGGCGGACCAGCGGCGAATGCCAACCTGTTCGCGCAGGATCAGCGCAGCAAATAATGTCGCAAAGATCGGTACGGTGAAGCTGATGGTCGTGGCATCGGCCAGCGGTAACAGGGTGATCGCCCAGAAATTCAGCCCCATGGCAAATATGCCGAGGGCAGAGCGCAGGATATGGAGATGATGTTTGTCCGACCGGATCGCGGGCCATCCCGCGGCGCTGCGCCAGATCAGCAGACAGATGATCGGCATCGCGGTTAATTGGCGGTAGAACAGGCTCTCGGTGACATGGACCCCTTCGGCACCGGCGAGTTTGACAAACGCAAACATGATCGCCAGTGACAGCATTGCCGCGAGCCGGGTCAATATCCCGGCGATCGGTCGATTTTGGCCGATCACCGCGGGTTGTGGCGGCTCTTTATCTAAAACATCAGTTGTCACTTGGCGCATAGAGTGGTGGTGAAGCCTTTCGTTTCGCTGACGATTGGCGCAATGGCTGTGACAATGCAAACGCTAATAGTTGCGGGAATCATGGGCTAGCCCGTTGCATGCTGACCGGCAGTGAATTATAGTGAAAGAAACCAAAAAAGCCGGTTCAACACGCCCTTTTTCGTTGACCGACAGGCACATAGAAATTTCAGGAGCGCATAATGCTGGATAAAACCTCAAACCCGCACGACCCGGTCGTCGAAGAAATCGCTGAATTGGTCGCGCGCTCGCGGGCCGCACAAGCGCAGATCGAGAATTATACCCAGGAGCAGGTTGATGACCTGATCCGGGCGATGGTCTGGGCGGTTGCGGAAGAATCGGTTTCCGAGAAAATTGCCCAGCATACGGTCGATGAAACCCAATTGGGCAATTATGACGGCAAATATCTCAAGATTTTCCGCAAGACCCGGGCGACCCTGTTCGACATTATCGACGACAAGTCGGTCGGCATTCTCGAAGAGGATCATGAACGCAATATCGTCAAGATCGCCAAACCTGTTGGGGTGATCGGGGCCTTGTCGCCATCGACCAACCCCGAAGCAACGCCGGTCATCAAGGCGATTTCTGCGGTCAAGGGCCGCAATTCAATCATCGTCGCACCGCATCCGCGGGCCAAGCTGACCAACAAGATGATCTGCGACCTGATGCGCGACGCGATCGTCAAAATGGGCGCGCCGGCTGATCTGGTTCTGAGCATCGATGTGCCGTCGGTCGAAAAGACCAACGAACTGATGCGGCAATGTGACCGGGTGCTCGCCACGGGTGGCGGCGCGATGGTAACAGCCGCTTATTCCAGCGGGACCCCTGCGCTCGGCGTCGGGGTTGGCAATGCCGTGGTCACGGTGGATGAAACCGCTGATCTCGAAGATGCCGCAGAAAAAATCCGTATTTCCAAGACACTGGATCTGGCGGCTAGTTGTTCATCGGACAATAGCGTGATCCTCGTTGATGCGATCTATGACGAGATGGTCGAGAAGCTGAAGCATCAAGGCGGCTATCTGGTCAATGAGGAAGAAAAGCAGAAACTGCAGGATGCGCTGTGGCCCGATGGCAAATTCAACACCGCGATTGTGGCCCAGCCCGCAGAGAAAATCGCAGGCATGGCCGGGTTTAATCTGCCCGAGGGGCGCACCTTCTTCATGGTCCCGGAAACCGGCTTCGGACCGGATTTCCCGTTTTCAGGCGAAAAGCTGACGGTTATCATGGCGCTCTACCGAGCGGCCGATATTGACGAAGCCATTGCGCTGACCAACAATATTCAGGCCTATCAGGGGCAGGGCCACAGCTGCGGCATCTATTCCCAGTCGGATGACAATATCATGCGGCTGGCCAATGCGACCCACACCTCGCGGGTCATGGTCAACCAACCACAGTCCGCATCGAATAGCGGCAATCTCTGGAACGGTATGCGCCAGACCTTCTCGCTCGGCTGTGGCAGTTGGGGTGGCAATGGCACGAACAATAACATCACCTGGCGCGATCTGATCAACGAAACCTGGGTTTCCAAGCCGCTTGCGGTTGCCAAGG
The DNA here is from genome assembly GCF_055693205.1 of Parasphingorhabdus sp. W113. NCBI lineage: Bacteria > Pseudomonadati > Pseudomonadota > Alphaproteobacteria > Sphingomonadales > Sphingorhabdaceae > Parasphingorhabdus > Parasphingorhabdus sp. W113. The sequence goes on from NZ_CM146328.1 coordinate 1,109,102, forward strand.
AACTGCCTTCGGACGAAGAGCTGTTCGGTGACGTGATGCGGAAACTCGCCTGAGACCGTAGCAATTTGAAATATGGGCGGCGGACTATTCCGCCGCCCTTTTTGATGGAAGCCTCAATGACCAATCAATTTTCCCTGACCGAAGACCAGCTTGCCATTCAGGAAATGGCGCAGAAATTTACCGCCGACGCCATCACGCCCCATGCCGCGCAATGGGACGAGGAGCATATTTTTCCTCGTGATACCATCAAACAGGCAGCGGAACTGGGGTTCGGCGGCATCTACGTGTCCGAGGAATCCGGCGGGATCGGCCTCGGTCGACTGGAAAGCGCGATCATCATGGAAGCCATGGCCTATGGCTGCCCGTCAACGTCCGCCTTTATCTCGATCCACAACATGGCAGCGTGGATGATTGACACATTTGGCGCGCAGGCGGTGAAGGACAAATATCTTCCGGATCTGGTCGGGATGGACAAGATCTCGAGCTATTGCTTGACCGAACCCGGTGCCGGATCCGATGCCGCGTCGCTCAAAACCAAAGCGGTGCTGGACGGTGATCATTATGTGGTCAGCGGGTCCAAAGCCTTTATTTCCGGCGGCGGCGAGAATGAATTGTATGTCACGATGACCCGGACGTCGGATAATGGCGCAGGCGGCGTGACCTGTCTGGTTATCGAAAAGGATATGGATGGCGTCAGCTTTGGTGCCAATGAAAAGAAACTCGGCTGGCATTCCCAGCCCACGGCGCAGGTGAATTTCGACAATGTCCGCGTCCCGGTCGAGAACCGCGTCGGTGGCGAGGGCGAAGGCTTTCGCATCGCGATGGCGGGGCTGGATGGTGGGCGGTTGAATATCGGCGCCTGTTCGCTCGGCGGCGCGCAACGCTGTCTCGATGAGGCCGTGGATTATACCAAGGAGCGCAAGCAATTCGGCAAGAGTATCAGCGATTTTCAGAACACCCAATTCATGCTCGCCGATATGGCCACCGACCTCGAAGCCTCTCGGGCATTGCTTTACCTCGCCGCTGCAAAGGTGACCGACGGAGCGCCCGACAAGACCAAATTTGCGGCCATGGCGAAGCGGCTGGCGACTGACAATGGATCGAAAATCGTCAATGATGCGCTGCAACTCTTTGGCGGCTATGGCTATCTCCAGGACTATCCGATTGAGCGTTTCTGGCGCGACCTCAGGGTTCACTCGATTCTCGAAGGCACCAACCAGGTGATGCGGATGATCGTTTCTCGCGAAATGCTGCGGCAGTAAAGGACCATAATGACAGACGATCTTATCATCAGGAAAAACGGGCGTGTCGGGCATATCAGCCTGAACCGGCCCAAGGTCATTCACTCGCTGAATCTCGACATGTGTCTTGCGATGACCGACGCCCTGTTGGCCTGGCGTGACGATGACAGCATCGAGGCGGTGATCATCGACCATAGCGAAGGCCGTGGTTTTTGTGCTGGCGGCGACATTGCTATGCTTCGCAATTCGGGCCTGAAGGATGGCAAGGAGGGGCGCGACTTTTTCTACAAGGAATATCAGCTCAACCATCTGTTGTTCGAATATCCCAAACCAGTGGTGGCCTTCATGGATGGGATCACCATGGGCGGCGGGGTCGGCATCTCTCAACCCGCGCGCTATCGCGTTGCAACCGAGAACACCCGTTTCGCGATGCCGGAAACCGGGATTGGCCTGTTTCCAGACGTCGGTGGCGGCTGGTACCTCTCCCGCCTTGCGGGTCGTCTCGGACAATTTCTGGCGTTGACCGGCGCCCGCCTGGACGGCGCGGAATGCAAGGAAGTTGGCCTGGCGACCCACTATCTGGAATCGGAACATCTCGATGAGGCCAAGAATCGGATTGCCGAAAATCCGGGTCGGATCGAAGGTATATTGGGGCAATTGTCCGGTGCTGTGCCCGAAGCGCGGATTACCGGCAATCTCGACCGGATCGACCGTTTTTTTGCGTCGGATGTGTATGAAGAAATTCTCGCCAAGCTCGAAGCGGATGACAGCGAGTGGGCTGCCAAGGAACGAGATACGCTTGGGACCAAGAGCCCGCAGACTTGCAAGGTTGCACTGCGTCAGTTGAAGGAAGGCGCGGCGATGGAGACTTTCGCGGACGAGATGCGCAACGAATATCGCATCGGGTATCATGTTCTGGTGATGCATGATTTCCTGGAAGGGGTGCGCGCGCTGATCGTCGACAAGGACAATGATCCCAAATGGAATCCGCCGACACCAGAAGCCGTGTCGGAGGAATGGATTGACGCGATTTTCGCACCGCTACCCGCCAATGAGGAATGGAAACCATTATGAGCTACGACACAATACTTTCCGAGAAGCGCGGTCAGGTTACGCTGATCACGCTCAATCGGCCAAAAAGCTTGAACGCGCTGAACAGCGAAGTGCTCGATGAACTGATCGCGGCTTTTGCGGCATTTGAAGCGGACGAGACTCAGCTTTGTGCGGTTCTGACCGGTTCGGGTGACAAGGCCTTTGCCGCCGGTGCCGATATCAAGGAAATGTACGACAAGGCCGCAGCGGATTTCTATCTCGAGGATTTTTTCTCCAAATGGACCAGCCAGATCGTCAAGACGACCCGCAAGCCATGGATTGCAGCGGTCAATGGCTTTGCGCTGGGTGGCGGATGTGAACTCGCGATGATGGCGGACTTTATCATCGCCAGCGACAAGGCCAAATTCGGTCAGCCTGAAATCAAGCTCGGCGTGGCGCCCGGCATGGGAGGATCACAGCGGCTGACGCGCGCGGTTGGCAAGTCCAAGTCGATGGATATGTGTCTGACCGGCCGCATGATGGATGCCGATGAAGCCGAACGCTCTGGCCTGGTTGCCCGGGTTGTTCCGCATGATGAATTGCTCGACGAAGCGATCAAGGCGGCGGGCACGATTGCATCCATGCCGCCCATGGCGATCCAGGTGAACAAGGAAATGGTCAATGCAGCCTTTGAAACGATGCTCGATCAGGGCTTGCTGCACGAACGGCGTCTGTTCCAGATCCTGACCGCGACAGAGGACAAGAAGGAAGGCATGGCTGCCTTTATCGAGAAACGCGAAGGCAACTGGAAGGGCCGTTAAGCTGGTCCGCCGAACCCGATAGGGTGCGGCCTGGCTGAACAGCCTGCAACAGGTTCAGGATGACGATTTAAGGAACGCGAAATGAAAATCGGATTTATCGGTCTCGGCAATATGGGCGGCGGCATGGCGGCCAATCTCGCAAAGGCGGGGCATGAGGTTCATGCCTTTGACCTGTCTGGCGAAGCGCTCGCGCGGGCCGGAGAGGCGGGCTGCCATCCGGTCAGCGATGCCGCGCTCGCGGTGAACAATATGGAAGCTGTGGTCACGATGCTGCCGGCTGGCACTCATGTGCGCAAGGTCTATGAATATGAAGTCATCATCAATGGCGATCCCGGCACCTTGGTGATCGATTGTTCCACGATCGATGTCGATAGCGCCAGAGACGTCGCGACCATGGCCGACGCAAAAGGTTTGGTGCCGGTCGATGCCCCCGTGTCCGGTGGCATTGCCGCGGCCAATGGCGGAACGCTGACCTTCATGGTGGGCGGCAGCAAAGCCGGCTTTGACCGGGCCGAACCGATCCTGTCCGACATGGGCAAAGCGGTGATTCACGCCGGTGACAACGGAGCGGGACAGGCCGCCAAAATCTGCAACAACATGCTGCTGGGCGCGTCGATGATTGCCACCTGCGAAACGTTTAAAATGGCCGAGAAACTAGGCCTCGATCTGCAGAATTTCTATGATATTTCATCCAAGGCCTCGGGTCAGAACTGGTCGATGACCAGCTATTGTCCGGTGCCTGGTGTCGGCCCGCAAAGCCCGGCTGACAACGGTTACGAAGGCGGTTTTGCCGCTGCGCTGATGCTCAAGGATCTGCGGCTGGCCATGGAAGCGGCCGAAAGCGCTGGCGCATCTGTGCCAATGGGCGAAAAGGCCGCGGCGTTGTACGCGCAATATGCCGAAGCGGAAGAGCAGGGCGCCATGGACTTTTCCGGCATCATCAAGATGCTCGACAAGGCCTGAACCCCATGGTGCCGCAATGGGTGATTGTCTGCAGCGTTGCAGCGCTCGTCACGGTCATTTCGGAAGTTGCTAACCGCCGCCGGTTGAAGCGAAAGGATATCAACAAAGTCGGTTTCATGCCGTGGCAGTTCATCTCTGCCGCCGGATTGCTGACCTTTGGTATATCTGTGGCGTTCGGGTTGGGATTTATCTCAACCGACTGACCGTCAGATTACAGGCAAGCCTCGAGAAGTGGCTGTTCAAATCCATATTGCCGCGCTTTTTCAAGCGTATAGGGGCGCAGGCCTGAAGATTGATATTCGCCGATAATCTTGCCGTCTGCATCTTCATCGAGATACTGATATTTGAACAGTTCCTGGGTGACGATAACATCGCCTTCCATGCCGATCACTTCGGTGATGTTGGTCGTCCGCCGCGAACCGTCGCGCAGACGTTTCACCTGGACGATCAGATCGACCGATTCGGCAATCTGGCGCGAAATCGCTTCTTTCGGGATCTTGATGTCGCCCATCAGGATCATATTTTCCATACGGCCAAGACACTCGCGCGGGGAGTTGGCGTGAAGCGTACACATGGAGCCATCATGACCGGTGTTCATCGCGGCCAGCAAGTCAAAACATTCTGCGCCACGAATCTCACCCAGGATAATCCGGTCCGGACGCATACGCAGGGCGTTTTTCACGAGGTCACCAATGGTGATCGCGCCTTCCCCTTCCAGGTTTGGTGGCCGTGTTTCCAGCGGCAACCAGTGCGGTTGCTGCAGACGAAGCTCGGCAGCATCCTCGATGGTCAGCACGCGCTCGCCCGGATCGATCATTTTCGACATCGCGTTGAGCATGGTCGTTTTACCAGAACCCGTACCGCCGGAGATAACAACGTTGAAGCGGCAGGCGCCAGCGATTTTCAACGCGGTACACATTGACGTCGACATCGAGCCAAAGCCCTGCATCATATCGAGCGTAATCGGCTTCTCGGAGAATTTACGAATGGAGATCGCCGTGCCTTTGAGGCTGAGCGGTGGAACGATCACGTTGACACGAGACCCGTCGGCAAGACGGGCATCGGCCAGCGGTGTGGTCTGGTCGACGCGACGGCCGACCATGTTCACGATCCGTTGCGCGATCTGGAAGAGATGCTCTTCATCGCGGAATTTGATCGGCGCGATCTCGAGCTTACCCTTGATCTCGATATAGGTCTGTTCCGGGCCGTTGACCATGATGTCTGAAATATCGGGGTTCTGAAGCAGTTCCTCCAGCGGTCCAAAGCCGAGCAGTTCGTCGACCAGCACTTTTTCCAGCGCAAATTGCTCGCGCCGGTTCAAGGTCAGTTTCAGCTCGGTCAGCACTTCCATGATGATCGGCCGGAATTCTTCGGTCAGCTCTTCCTTGTTCAGCGTCGCTGCGGCTTCGGGATCGACCCGTTCCAGCAAGCGGGGAAGAACCTGTTCCTTGATCTTGTGAACCGATGCGCCAAAGCCTTCATCTTTGTCTTCGGCTTCTGCGATCGGATTGGAGCGTTCTGCCAAGCGCGACATGGCATCGCTCTGGTCCGGAGCGGCTGGTTCGCTATTGTCGCCGGGCAGGGGAGCGGCGTCGATGGGCGGGAATTGCGCGCCGCCTTCTTCTGCTTCCGCATCGGTTTGTTCCCCATCGGGCCTTTGCTTGCCGCCACCTGACATGGGCTTTGCAACGCCGAATGATGGTCTTCCGCCACCCAGTCCGTTTTTCTTACCAAATGCGCTCATGGTTCTCCGCCGGAAATAGTTGTTTCCAAATGATTAGGTCCCTCTTTCAACGAAAATGGTTAATCTTTGGATAATGGATTCGAGGAAATTGGGACAATCGAAGCCCGCGATTGGTAAAAATGCTGCTTGTTTCCTGATGCATAGACTGCGATCGCAGGATGACACCAACTGCTGATCGGGACAGATTTGAACACAGGACGCAAAAGCGGCAATGCGATTCCCGGGAGCGGGATTACGCTGGCATTGATTGCGTTTTCCGGCTTTCCGATCGGTGATGCGATTGTGAAGTCGATGGCAGGGGACTGGCCAGCCGGCGCAGTTGCGGCGTTGCGGTTCACCATCGGGGCCATTGGTCTGGCCTGTCTGCTGCTGATCAGGGAAGGGCGGCCCGGCTTTACGATCAATCGTCCTTGGCTCCATGCGGCCCGAGGTCTGGCCCTGGCGGTTGGAACTTTGACCTTTTTTTCAGCCATTTACATCATGCCGCTGGCGGACGCTGTCGCGATCGCGTTCGTCAATCCGATCATCACCGCCTTGCTGTCCGGCTGGCTTCTGAAGGAGCGTATGCGGCCCGGCACGTGGGTGGCCACGTTCGTCGCCTTTGGCGGTGTGTTGATCATGTTGCGACCGAATGTCGCGGAATTTGGCTGGGTGGCGGTGCTGCCGCTGATTTCCGCCTTTGCGATGGCCGCCATGCTGATCCTGAACCGGATGGTGTCAACGCAGCGATCGATCTTCGCCGCACAATTCTACCTGTCCTTCTGGGCCGCGCTGTTTCTCACGATGGCGGCGATCACCGGGCATTTGCTGGTTCCCGTCATGACTATAACGGGTCCTCCGGCCTGGGATGTGATCCTCCGCTGTGCGGTGATCGCGGTTACCGCGACCAGCTGCCATTTTCTGCTGTATATGGCGACCATGCGTGCCACCGCCGCTTCGATTGCGCCGATTGTCTATATACAACTGGTGATATCGGGGTTGATCAGCGTCAATATCTTCGGCGACCAGCTTGATTCACTGGCGCTTGTCGGTGCCGGTTTGATCCTGGTGAGCGGACTGCTGCTCTGGCGCAGCGAACGCAAGGCGACGACATTGCTGGAAGCCTGACGGCACTAGGGTTGGCGGCCACACCAGTTGCGTCTGGTTGTCTTAGGAAACCGCCTCTGCGAGGACCGTCAGGCCCTTTTCATTGACTTCGGCAAAACCGCCCTGAACCGTAATCACTTCGGCTTCTGCGCCTTCGCTGGCATAGATGGACAGCTCGGCATCCCGAATTGTGGACATAAATGGGGCGTGACCAGCAAGCACGCCAAAGTCACCCTCTGTGCCAGGGACAACCACCATGTAAACATCATCCGACCGGACGAGTTTCTCGGGGGTTACGAGTTCGAAATGTAGGTTTGCCATCTTATTATGTCCCTATTCCCCTCCCGTGAGGGAGGGGTAATGGATTAAGCCGCTTCTGCTGCCAGTTGCTTGCCTTTTTCGAGCGCTTCTTCGATGCCGCCGACCATGTAGAAGGCATTTTCCGGAAGATGGTCATATTCGCCATCAACCACGGCCTTGAACGATTTGATCGTGTCTTCGAGATCGACAAATTTGCCTTTGATGCCGGTGAAAACTTCCGCAACGTGGAACGGCTGCGACAGGAATTTCTGAATTTTCCGTGCCCGGGCGACGACCAGCTTATCTTCTTCTGACAGCTCGTCCATACCGAGAATGGCGATAATATCCTGCAAAGACTTATATTTCTGCAGGATTTCCTGAACAGCACGCGCCGTGTCATAATGTTCCTGGCCGACAACGCGTGGCTCGAGAACGCGCGAGGTGGAATCGAGCGGGTCAACAGCCGGGTAGATGCCCAGCTCCGAAATGGCCCGGTTCAAAACGGTGGTTGCGTCCAAGTGGGCAAAGCTGGTTGCCGGTGCCGGGTCGGTCAAGTCATCGGCAGGAACGTAAATCGCCTGAACCGATGTAATCGAACCCTTGTTGGTCGACGTAATCCGCTCCTGCAGCGCACCCATGTCGGTCGACAGGGTCGGCTGATAGCCCACCGCCGAAGGAATACGGCCGAGCAGCGCGGACACTTCCGAGCCAGCCTGGGTGAAGCGGAAGATATTGTCGACGAAGAACAGCACGTCCTGGCCTTCCTGGTCACGGAAATATTCCGCGATGGTCAGACCGGACAGAGCAACACGGGCACGCGCGCCTGGAGGTTCGTTCATCTGGCCATAGACCAGAGCCACTTTGGAGCCTTCGGATTTGGCGTTGCCGTCTTCGCCCTTGGCGATGACGTTGGCGTCGAGAAATTCGTGATAGAGATCGTTGCCTTCACGGGTCCGTTCCCCAACACCGGCGAAAACGGATGTCCCGCCATGGCCTTTGGCGATATTGTTGATCAGTTCCTGAATGAGAACGGTCTTGCCCACGCCGGCGCCGCCGAACAGGCCAATTTTACCGCCCTTTGCATAAGGCGCGAGCAGATCGACGACTTTGATGCCGGTGACGAGGATTTCACTATCCGTGGACTGGTCCACAAAAGGTGGTGCTTCGGCGTGAATAGGCGCGGTGCTCTTGGCGCCAATCGGTCCGAGTTCATCGATGGGTTCACCAACGACGTTCATGATCCGGCCAAGCGTTTCTGGGCCCACGGGCATCATGATCTGTGATCCGGTGTCGGTCACTTCCTGACCGCGGGTCAAACCTTCGGTGGAGTCCATCGCAATCGTGCGAACTGTATTCTCGCCGAGATGCTGGGCAACCTCGAGAACCAGGCGGTTGCCGTTATTGTCGGTTTCGAGAGCCGAGAGAATGGCCGGGATATCCGTGTCAAAGGTTACGTCGACGACAGCGCCGATAACCTGTGAAATGCGGCCTACATTGTTGGTTTTTGCCATGTGTCTTTCCTTGCGTACTTGCTTTAGAGCGCTTCAGCGCCAGCGATAATTTCAATCAGTTCGGTGGTAATCGCGGCCTGACGGCTGCGGTTATATTCGATGGTCAGGCTGTCAATCAGATCGCCTGCATTGCGCGTGGCGTTTTCCATGGCGGTCATCGATGCGCCTTGTTCGCCAGCGTTATTTTCCAGAAATGCACCGAAAACCTGGGTGGTAAGGTTGCGCGGAAGCAATTCGGTGAGAATTTCCTCCTCGTCGGGCTCATATTCCACCGCGGCATCAGATCCATCGCCTTCCGCGGCTTCAATAGCCACCGGAATGAGCTGTTGGCGCGTCGGTTCCTGAACCAGCGCCGATTTGAACTTGGAATAGAAGAGATGCGCCACGTCAAATTTGCCGTCTTCAACCATTTCGGTCAGTTCGGTCGCTACCGCCTTGGCTTCTTCAAAGCCGGGGGCCTTGACCACGCTGGTATCGTAATGCTTGATAATCTGATCGGGATAAGCGCGCTTGATCACCGGAATGCCCTTGCGGCCAATCATGTAGAACAGGACGGTCTTGCCCTCTTTGGTGAGCTCTTCCGCCTTGATGCGCGCAGCCTTGACGATATTGGCGTTAAACGCCCCGCACAGGCCACGATCGGATGTCGCAACAACCAGCAGATGGACTTGGTCCTTGCCGGTCCCAGCCAGCAATTTCGGTGAATTTTCATCCACCGTTACCTTGCCGGCCAGACTGCTCATCACTTTTGCCATTTCATTGGCATAGGGACGCGCAGCCTCTGCTGCCATTTGCGCCCGGCGCAATTTGGCAGCGGCCACCATCTTCTTGGCCTTGGTGATCTTCTGGGTCGATTTAACCGACCCGATCCGATCCTTAAGTTCCTTGAGCGACGCCATTAGGCAAAGCTCTTGCCGAACGCGACGAGCGCGTCTTCGAGGGCTTTCTTGCTGTCGTCCGAAAGATCGGCCGTATCGCGGATGGTCTTGAGCAGATCGGCATGATCGCTGCGCATATGTGCGAGCATCGCCTGTTCGTAGCGAACCACATCGGTTGCGGCGACGGCATCGAGATGCCCGCTGGTGCCAGCGTAGATGGAAGCGACTTGCTCTTCGAACGGCAGTGGCGAGAATTGCGCCTGCTTAAGCAATTGCGTCAGGCGCTCACCACGATTGAGCAGCTTTTGCGTCGATGCATCAAGGTCGGAACCAAACTGCGCGAAAGCGGCCATCTCGCGATATTGGGCGAGATCGAGCTTGATCGAGCCGGAAACCTTCTTCATCGCCTTGGTCTGTGCAGCGGAGCCGACACGGGAAACCGAGAGGCCGACGTTAATCGCCGGACGGATACCCTGGTTGAACAGATCCGTTTCGAGGAAGATCTGGCCGTCGGTAATCGAAATCACGTTGGTCGGAATATAGGCCGAAACGTCGCCCGCCTGGGTTTCGATGATCGGCAGCGCCGTCAGCGAACCAGAACCATTATCTTCGTTCATCTTCGCAGCACGCTCAAGCAAGCGGCTATGCAGATAGAAAACGTCGCCGGGATAAGCTTCGCGGCCCGGAGGACGACGTAGCAGCAGCGACATCTGACGATAGGCAACGGCTTGCTTCGAGAGATCGTCATAAACGATACAGGCGTGCATGCCGTTGTCGCGGAAATATTCGCCCATGGTCACACCGGTATAGGGGGCGAGATACTGAAGCGGTGCCGGCTCCGAAGCGGAAGCGGCAACAACGATCGAATATTCCATCGCGCCATTTTCTTCGAGCTGACGCACAATCTGTGCAACAGTCGAGCGCTTCTGGCCGACGGCAACATAGATGCAATAAAGCTTCTTGCCTTCGTCATCACCAGCATTGATTGTCTTCTGGTTGATGAACGTATCAATGGCGACGGCGGTTTTGCCGGTTTGGCGGTCACCGATGATCAGTTCGCGCTGGCCGCGACCAACTGGAACCAAGGCGTCGAGCGCCTTGAGACCGGTCTGGACGGGCTCGTGAACCGACTTCCGCGGGATAATGCCAGGCGCTTTCACTTCAACGCGGCTGCGCTGCGAGGTTTTGATCGGGCCTTTGCCGTCGATCGGATTGCCGAGGCCGTCAACGACGCGGCCGAGCAGTTCCTTGCCGATCGGAACGTCCACAATGGTTCCGGTCCGCTTGACGACGTCGCCTTCTTTGATTTCAGCATCCGAGCCGAAGATCACGACACCGACATTGTCGGCTTCGAGGTTGAGCGCCATGCCTTGCGTGCCGTTGGAGAATTCAACCATCTCACCAGCCTGAACCTGATCGAGGCCGTGAATACGGGCAATACCGTCACCGACGGCGAGCACGGTTCCGACTTCGGAAACCTGGGCTTCATTGCCAAAATTGGCGATCTGGTCCTTGATGACCTTTGAAATTTCTGCGGCGCGAATATCCATGTGTCTTCCTTTTAGTCCTTTATGGCCGGAGCCATTAGCCTTTCATGGCCTGGGAAAGCGTGTTCAAACGGGTTCTAATTGAGTTGTCGATCATTTGGCTGCCGATCTTGACGACCAGGCCACCCAATATGGCGGGGTCCACGGCGGTGGTTACCGAGACGTCGCTGCCCACGCGTTTTTTGAGCTGTGTCTTCAGCGCATCTACCTGGCTGTCGTCCAGCGGATGCGCGGAGGTTACTTCAGCCGTGATTTCACCGCGATGGCCTGATGCCAGAGTCGAAAAGCCGCGGATCAGCGCGGGGATCTGGTCCAGCCGGCGATTGGCGGCGAGAACGCCGAGGGTGTTGGTTGTCAGTTCGTCGAGCTTCATCTTCGCGGCCAGACCGGCAATCGCCTTGCCGGCATCCGCACGGGACAGGACCGGGCTCGCGATCAACGCCTTCAGGTCTTCCGATTCGGTCATCGCCTGACCCAGGGCATTGAGGCTCGATTCGACGGTGTCGATAGCTTTGTTTTCGGTGGCCAAAGCAAACAGAGCAGTGGCGTAACGCCCTGCTAAACTCGCCCTAATGCCGCTGGAATTCTCCACGCGATTGATACTCCGTGCCTGTATTATTGACCTGATCATGTGGTCAAAAAACTGGTATATGAATTGGACCCTGCAAACGGTGAAATTAATCGCATCTCACCTTGAGTTGGGCGGCGTCTAGCAACCATTTTGCTGCGATGCAAGATGGCTTTGGGAATGATTTTCGGCGGGCCGAATTGGGCAGGATTTTTAGACACTCTCGGCACTCACCCCAAGCTTGTCGACGGATACAGAAAATAGGCTTCGACAGGCTCGATATGGGCGTGATGGAATAGCGCGCCAAACAAAATTCGCTTTGATCGCAAGATACGGGATGCGGCGTCAGCAAAAGCTTGGCAAAAGAATGTTATGAACAAGCAAGAATCCTCTATTGAAGAGCAGCGAGCCTGGCAGGCGATAACCGCACGCGATCGCTCTTATGACGGCAAATTTGTCACCGGTGTGTTGACCACCGGCATCTATTGTCGCCCGTCCTGCGCCGCACGCCATCCCAAGCGGGAGAATGTCCGGTTCTTTGCAACGGCAGAACAGGCGGAGGCAGCCGGATTGCGCGCCTGTCTGCGCTGCATGCCGAAAAATGTGGCCCGGGATGAAGCGGCGGTCAAATCGGTCGTAGATGCAATCCGCATGGCTGAGAGACCGCCGACACTGGATGAACTGGCCGCGATCACAGGCTATTCCTCGACCCATTTGCAGCGTATTTTCAAGCGCGAAACGGGCTTGTCTCCGGCCGCCTATGCCCGGGCATTACGGCAGGAACGCGCCAGAAAGGCTCTGGACGAAGGGGCATCTGTGACCGAGGCCATATATGATGCGGGCTACGGTTCGGCATCGCGATTTTATGCAGATAATGAAAAGAGATTGGGTATGAAGCCAAGCGCTTGGAAAAATGGCGGAGCGGGCGTGACGATCCGCTGGGCCACGGTCGAAACGTCGCTCGGCAGGATGATGGTCGCCGCCACGGAAAAGGGCGTATGTTGTCTTTCGTTCAATGAAGGCGAAGACGATTTGCGCGACCGCTTTCCCAAGGCTGACCTTCAGCCCGGTGACGCAGCATTTCGGGATTTGTTGGCGCAGGTCGCAACGTCGGTCGAGCAGCCGGGAGATTTCAGCCATATTCCATTGGATGTGCAAGGCACAGCTTTTCAGGAAGCGGTCTGGCAAGAGCTCCAGAAAATCCCACTCGGGGAAACCCGCAGCTACGCCGATATTGCCGCAGCGATCGGCAAACCCAAGGCCGTGCGCGCGGTTGGTAGCGCCAATGGTGCCAATAATGTCGCCGTGCTCATTCCCTGCCACCGGGTGGTGCGCAGCGACGGCAGCATGGGCGGCTATGCTTATGGCGTCGAGATAAAAGAGCGGTTGCTGAAAAAGGAAGCGGCAAAATGACGGATATGATCACCCAATTTTCCGCCCTGCATAAGCCGGGCAATCCCCTGATCCTCTACAATATCTGGGATGCGGGCAGTGCCCAGGCCGCGATCCGTGCCGGAGCCAAGGCGGTTGCGACGGGCAGTCTGTCGGTCGCTGGGGCGCAAGGATATGACGATGGGGAGCAATTGCCGTTTGACTATGCGCTAACCAATGCCAAGCATATTGCAGCGGCCGTGGACGTGCCTGTCAGTATCGATCTGGAAACCGGATATGGGCGTGATGCTGCGGCCGTTGGAGATCGCGCGGGCCTGATGAAAGCGGCTGGTGTGGCGGGGCTGAACCTGGAAGATCAGGATCTGACCGCCGGCGGGCTGCGTGATCGGATGCAACAGGCGGATCGCATCAAGGCCGCAGCGGATACGGGCCTGTTCATCAATGCCCGCACCGATTTGTTCATCCAGACACCGGCGGCGGATCATGATGATGCGCTGATCGCGCAGGCGCTGGACCGGTGCCAGGCCTATGCCGACGCGGGCGCGGACAGCTTTTTCGTTCCCTTTGCAGCGGATGAAAAGTCCATTGGTGCGATTTGCGAGAAAGCGGTCTTGCCGGTCAATGTGATGATGATGCCGGATGGCCTTTCGATCCCGAGACTGGCTGCGCTGGGCGTGGCCCGGATCAGCTACGGCCCCGGCCCCTGGCGGACGGCAATGGCCGCGTTTGAGGCGGCAGCGGCGGAAATCTATTCATTCGCCTGACATAGGCTCAGCAGTAGCGGCCGATGGCGTTGCCTGATAAGAAAAAAGGGAGGGTCACGGGGACCCTCCCTTTGGGATGTGTCGCTTAGCTGTAGGAAACGGCCAGCTTGACCGGCTTCACCGTTTTGCGCCGACGCAATGCGCCGCCGACCAGACCAAAGCCGAAAATCATCATCGCCCAGGTTGCCGGTTCAGGTACGGCGGCAGCTGGCGTGATCGCCATGTCATAGAGTCGGACATAGGAAAGAAAACCGCTGCTATTCTCGGTTCCCCCGGTTGCAGTATCGTCAATGAACATGTTGATGTCGCCCGTGAAAACGGCAAATTGTGATGCCGAGTCATCAAAGCTGACGGCCAGTTCGCCATTAACATAGCCATTGACCATGCCGGCGGCGTCTCTGGTGACCAGCAGATCAGCCAACACGCCTTCTTGGAAGACGTTATCCGTAGATACGGCCACGTTATAGAAGTTCAGTCTGTTGTTGATATTATACCAGCCGTCGTCGGTCGTCAGGCCCTTGAAGTCGATAATCTTGGTGTAGCCACCCAAGTCGTCAAACGAAAAGCGGGTTTCGATCGAATAGACATCGGTCAGTCCAAAGCCGGTAAAGCTGAAGCCGTCGCCGGCCGCAAATTGCTGGTCGATGTTAATGTCCGCAATAAGCCCCGCATTGGCAGGCGTCGCGACCATCATAGTTGCAGCGGTTGTCGCTGCGATAAACGTCATTTTCATGATTTCCCCTATATTATTGTACGTAAATTCATGACCCTTCACAGGCCCTTAGCGAATTTTTAACCAATAAGCGATGGTTATCTTGGTTCGTCCTGATCTGGCACGATCCGGTGATGAATACTGAACTGATTGGCGGTGCAACTGCCGTTTCGCTGTCCGTTCGGATGCGTTATCCGCTAGGGGCTAGGGGGTCGGCTGACCGGACGCGGCTGGTCGCAGCAGGAGCAGTGCCACCAGGGTGATCAATCCGATGACCGCGGCAACGGCAAAGGGGGCACCGACGAACCGAAACGGGGCGGTGTCGCCGGTAAAATAGGACAGCGAACCATTGTAAAGCAATGGTGCGATCAGCGCCGCCAGCGCACCAAGACTGCCGTTAAAGCCTTGCAATTCGCCTTGCATGTTATTGGGTGTCCGGCGCGACATCATCGCGTTGATGCTCGGCATGGCCATCGCTTGGAGGCCGACGATCAGGCACATGGCGAAGGCGACGATGGCGCTATCGCTCACGACATAAACAACGAAGATTGCGATTGCGGAGAAAATACTGAACATCGCGGTTTTCCGTTCCCCGAAGCGGCTGACAAACCGGCCGATCAAAAAGGCCTGAACCAGCGCCATGGACACGCCGACACAGGTCAGCGACAGGCCGACCGTCTTGCTATCCCAGCCATATTGCGCACGGGCAAAAAAGGCCCAGCTGACCGGATAGATAGAGCTGCTGAGCATCCACAGGAAATAGATCGCGGCAACGCCCAGCACGTGGGGAAGTTTGCCGAGATTGACCAGTGCGCCCAGCGGGTTTGCCCGCCGCCAGGCAAAGCTGCGCTTTTCCTCTGGCGCCATGGTTTCGGGAAACGCGAACCAGCCGTAGATGAAGTTTAGAAAGGCCATTCCGCCGGCAAAGAAAAACGGCAAACGCGTGCCATAGTCGCCCAGAAAACCACCCAGAGCCGGGCCAATGATGAAGCCTACACCGAAAGCGGCCCCGACCAGGCCAAAGCTTTTGGCCCGGTCCTCGCTGCTCGAGATGTCGGCCATCGCGGCATTGGCCGGTCCGAAAATCGCGCCGAGTCCGCCAGCGATGGAGCGCCCGATGAACAGCCAGATGATATTGGGCGCGAAGCCCATCAGAATGAAATCAAAGCCATAGGCGAGCAGGGAAACCAGAAAAACTGGGCGCCGACCAAATCGATCGCCGAGATTGCCGACCAGTGGTCCCATCAGAAACTGAAACAGGGCATAGGCGGCGCCGATAAACCCGCCGATCATCGTCGCCTCTGACAGATTGACGCCCTCAAGCTCCTGAATGAGCTCCGGCAAAACCGGCATGATGATCCCGAATCCAGCCGAATAGATAAACACCGTCAACAGCACAAACCGGGTCGCCGACTGGCGTTGCTTCGCTTCTACCGTCATCCGCGCTTCGTCATTCGTGTGCACTCATGGCTGTGCTTTTTCGCATTCGTACACCAGCCGTTCATTGGGCTGCATCGGCAATTCGCTGCGGATCGCTTTGACCATATCTTCAATATCGGACAGGGACTTCTGATCGGCCGTACAGCTTCTGTTGCCATATTTCTGGCGAATTTCCCGGGCCTTGGTCATTGCGCCCAAGCCGAGCAAATAGCGTTCTGTGGTGAATTCCGCCTTGGCGGGGTCAAAGCTGCTAATGGTGACGGTTTGTTCTTCATTGGGCACAAATATCCGCGACCATTTTGCGCCGTCGCGACCATATTGGGTGCGGCCGTTCACACATCCGCCTTCGGCCCATTCGATGGGCAGCGTATCGGTTTGTGAGATCGTGATCCGGCTGCGTTCCATATTGACCCGGCACTGATATTGCCCGGCTGTGGAAGTGATTGCGTCTTGGTTCGCATCATCCGGGTTTACCGGCTTTCCACCGTTCAGTTCTTCGGCAACCCGGTCATCAATATCACTGAAAGCCGGCCTCGACAGAAAGACGATAATCGCGCCGACCATCAAAAGCGCAGCGCCGGCCACCGTTGCAATGCCAGGATTGCGTTTCGCCTGGATCAGCAAATATCCGCCGGCGGCCGCTGCCACCAGAGACAGCGCCAGCATCAGCGCCGCGAAGGCCATATAGTTTTCGCGCTGAATGGTCACTTCCTGAGAAATCCGGGTCCGCAGTTCCGCTTCAGCGCGCTCTCTTTTTGCAATTTCTGCTTTCTGGGCCGCTTCGACTTTCGCCCGAGCGGCGGCTTCGCGCTGCTGTTCGGCCCGGCTGATATCGGCAACCGACCGGCATGGTGTCGATGATATGCCCGGTTTGACGCCGGCCTTGCGGAGGAAGGACAAAATTTCCCGACTGGAGACGGCGAAGCCGAATTCGGCGTCATTGCCATCGGACAGCGAACCGAAACTGTTCGCGCCCAGGATACGGCCACAGCTGTCGATCAGCGGTCCGCCGCTGTTGCCGCTGGCAATCGGTGCGGTGTGCAAAATGGTGTCAAACTGTTTGGTTGTCCGCCCCCGGAAACCGATCCGCGGGTTTTGACCGGCGACATCGGGTTGATCAGATCATCGAGATTGAGGCCCTGTGCGCGGTCGACCGAGCCCGGATAGCCGATTGCCACCACATTGGCGCCGTCGCCAACCGGGCCACCGAAAATTGTCATCGGCGGCAGTCTTCCGCCATCCTGCAACTGGATCAGCGCCAGATCATTGCCGGGGGAATAGGCAATCACCCGCCCGCCGTAGCTGGTCCCCCCTTGTGATGGAACAATGCCGATAACGACCGATTTCTCCTGCCGTGCAATTTCCACCACATGGGCGTTGGTGACAATCTTGTCGGGTGCGACGGCAAAGCCGCTGCCGTGACCGACAAAGGCTACCTTGTCGCCATCCGTGGCCGCCAGCACCACCCGCACAACGGATCGACTCGCGGCGCTGATATCGGCCGGATCAGCAAGGGCTGGCTGGGTCGGAACCAAAACCAGCAGGACAGCAAAAAAGAACAAAATGCGGTTCATCGGGAACTCTCTGTTTGGTGAGGCGTGGGAGCAAGGGGCGCGAGGCGACGGGATGTCATGACGTCAGGATAAAGCGGATGATCACACAAAGCTATAGGGATCAACGTCAACGCCGACCCGCACGGCGCGCGGCCATTCAAGTTTTTCGAGCCATTGACGCAGAATATCCTGCAAATCAACCGCGCGGTGGGCGTGCACCAGCAGCCGGTGGCGATGGCGACCGCGCAACATCGCCAACGGCGCCGGGGCAGGGCCATAGACCGCAAAGCCTTCGACTTTCGGGGCGGTCTGTCCGATCAAACGGGCGGTTTCCATCGCTTCGCTATTGTCTTCCGAGGAAACAATGATCGCCGCCAGCCGGGCAAAGGGTGGCGCACTGGCCGCACGGCGGGATTCGGTTTCGGCGGCATAAAATCCGTCCCGGTCCCCGTTGATCAGCGCCTCGATCACGGCAGCGCCCGGCATTCGTGTCTGGACGTAGACATGGCCAGGCTTTTCGGCTCTGCCAGCGCGGCCCGCGACCTGTGCAATCTGCTGAAAGCTGCGCTCGGCGGCCCGCAGATCGCCGCCTTCCAGACCGATATCCGCATCGACCACGCCCACCAGCGTCAGGTTGGGAAAATGATAGCCTTTGGTGACCAGCTGGGTCCCGACAACAATATCGATCGCGCCGGCCTCCATCTGGGCGACAAATTCCCCGGCCTTGGCAGGAGACCAGATCGTGTCTGACGTCACAATGGCGGTGCGTGCGGTGGGGAACAGCATTTTCACTTCGTCGCAAATGCGCTCAACCCCCGGCCCGCAGGCGACGAGCGAGTCCTCGTCATCACATTCCGGACATTTTTCCGGCTGCGGCATGATGTGGCCGCAATGATGGCACGCCAGCCTTTTGGTCAGACGGTGCTCGACCATCCAGGCGGTGCAATTGGGGCAGGCGATCCGGTGGCCACAGGTTCGGCACAGGGTCAGCGGCGCAAAACCGCGCCGATTGAGGAACAGCAGCGACTGTTCGCCCTTGGCGAGATTGTCCTCAAGTGCGTGCACCAGAGTAGGGGCAAGCCATGCCCCCTTGGCCGGAATATCCTGTGTCAGATCCAGCGCTTCGATTGTCGGCATGGTGGCAGGGCCGAAACGCGCGGGTAGTTCGAGCAGTTCATAATTGCCTTGCTCGACCTGATGGCGGCTTTCAATCGCCGGTGTTGCCGAGGCGAGAACAACCGGTATTTTCTCGTGCAACCCGCGCATGACGGCAACATCGCGGGCATGATAGCGCACACCGTCTTCCTGTTTGAAACTGGTTTCATGGGCCTCGTCGACGATGATCAGGCCGAGATTTTGATAGGGCAGAAACAAGGCGGATCGCGCGCCTACAACCACTTTTGCCGTACCCTCCGCCAGCGCGCGCCAGTTATGCTTGCGTTCGGACTGTTTCAATCCGCTGTGCCATGCGACCGGCTCCTGCCCGAAGCGGGCTCTAAACCGTTCGAGAAACGGTTCGGTCAGCGCAATTTCCGGCAACAGCACGAGGACCTGCATGTCGTTTCGCAGGGCGGCGGCCACAGCTTCAAAATAGACTTCGGTTTTTCCGGACCCGGTCACGCCATCAAGCAGGAATGGCTGGAATTTTCGTTCCTCCACAGCCCTGCTGAGCCGATCGCTGACCCGGCGCTGGTCGGCGCTGAGATCCACCAGCGCAAAATCGGCAATCGGCTGCGGCACGGTGGCCTGAGGCGAAACTTCGCTGCGTTCGAGCGCGCCAGCTTTCTCCAGCCCCCGCATGACCGCGACCGAGACATCGGCCTTGAACGCCAGTTCGCTGATCGTCCCCTGGGCATCTCCCAGTTTGGCAAAAACCTGCTCGCGTTGGGGGGTTATCCGTTCCGGAACAATCCCGTTCAGCTGATACTCGATGATCGGGCGGTTGTCGGTAAAGGCCGCGCCGCTCGACAATACCATCCGCAGAACGGAGGCTGGAGCGGCGAAATAATAGCTGGCGGTCCATTCGATCAGGCGCCGCAGGGGCGCGGACAAGGGCGGTACATCGCGGCATTCGAGCAGCGGGCGCAGTTTTTTGAAATCGATCTCTTCGGCCGGAAACCGGTCCGCTTCCCACACCACGCCGGGCAATTTGCGCGGGCCGAGCGGAGCCATGACAATAGAACCAGGGCCAACGTTCATCCCCTCCGGAACCCGATAATCCAGCGGACCGAGGGCGGCGTTGAGCAACAGGACTCTCACTCGGTTTTGGGCGCGATTCATTCTCTCCCTATAGGCTGGCTTTAGGATCGCGTCATCACCTGCTATGGTTGGGCCAGCAGAAGGGGAGAAAGACGATGCCGCTGACCGATCGCAGGACTTTTTTATCGGGATGCGGGGTCGCCACAGCCCTCGTTTTTTCAGGCTGTTCCACTCTTCCTGGTCTAAGTCTCACCGAAGCGATTCGCAGGCTGCTGACCGTTTCGTCGCAAAATGCCTTTGCCGAATTGCTGCAACCCAACGGGTTTTTTGACAATCAGATTGCTCGGATTGCCGTGCCTGAACGCCTTGGCGGTACCCGTGTAACCAACATCGCCACGGCGGTGTTGCGCTCCAAGCCGATTCAGGACCGCTTGCTCAAGCAGGTCAATCGCGCGGCGGAAAAAGGCGCTGATTTGGCAGCGCCGCTTATCGCCGACACAATCCGGACGATGAATATTGCCGACGCCGCGGCGATTATCGGCGGCGGAGAACAGGCCGCTACGGGTCTGTTGCGGTCGCAATTGGGCAACGGTCTGGCGTCGGAGATGCTGCCGGGCGTCGGTGAGGGGCTGAATCTGTTCGACAATGAAGTGATTAATCTGGTTCTTGCGCAAGTCAGCGATGTGAACTTTTCGGCGATAAGCGAGGACGTGACCGCCAAGGCCAGCGAAGCGATCTATCGCGCGATTGGCGCACAGGAAGCGCGGATACGGGCCAATCCGCGGGCAACCAACGATCCGCTGCTGATCGCGATATTCGGGGTCCGCTGACTGGTTTTCCTCGTATCGCCCACACGCTATCCACAGGTTTCTGCACAGCTTTCTGGAGGCTCCAGTTTCGCGCTTCACGGAAAAGCGATAGGCATTGCACAACGCCCTTTTTCCTTCCGCGCAGGAGCATGAAGCATGAAATTTTTTGTCGATACCGCTGATACCGCCGAAATTGCCGATCTCGCCGCGACCGGCATGGTCGATGGCGTGACCACAAACCCGTCACTGATCAAGAAATCCGGTCGGGATATCATGGAAGTCACCAAGGAAATTTGTGGCCTGACCGACGGTCCGGTATCCGCCGAAGTGGTTGCGCTGGACCATGACACAATGATGAAGGAAGCCGAGACGCTGCGGAAGATCGCCGATAATGTCTGCATCAAGGTGCCGTTGACCATTGATGGCCTGAAAACCTGCAAGGCGCTGACCAGCGACGGCACGATGGTCAATGTCACGCTCTGCTTTTCGGCCAACCAGGCGCTGCTGGCGGCCAAAGCCGGTGCGAGCTTCATCTCTCCGTTTGTCGGGCGGCATGATGATAATGGCTTCGACGGCATGAAGCTGATCGACGATATCCGTCTGATCTACGACAATTACGCCTATGAAACCGAAATCCTGGTGGCGTCGATCCGGCATCCGGTTCACGTGCTGGAATCGGCACGGATTGGCGCGGATGTTGCGACCATGCCGCCCAATGTCATTCGCGGATTGTTCAAGCATGTCCTGACCGACAAGGGTATTGAAGGCTTTCTGAAGGACTGGGCAGATACCGGGCAGAATATCGGCTAGGCACCAGGCGACCGGCCTTGGCCGAAACTGGTTAAACACTTCGATGGTGTCGGTCTGTCAGCATCAAGAATGGCCTACAACCCTGGGCGGCTAAGAGTGGTCACTCCGCCGCTCGGTTGCTTTTTCGCGTGTGACGATGGGCTTTCCTGCCGCGAGCTATTCAATCGCAAGACGGTCTGGCGGCGGGGCGTGCTGTCCAGTGTCGACCGTGCTCAAAAGCCTTTTGGCGCAGGGTCAACCACAGTGAAGCTACCCGCCTTGATTTCCTGCACCTCAAGCGCCCGCTCCGAGATGCCGTCGCGGCGGAAGCGGAAGACGCCATCCAGTCCGACAAAGCCGCCCCGGTCGGTGAGTTGCGTGATCGGGAAGGGGGTGCCGACTTTCCAATTTTGCGCGACCCTGACAGTCAGCAGAACCGAATCATAGCCGAGACTGGAAAGCCGAAACGGTGCGCGGCCGTAGCGGCTGCGATATTTGTCGGCATATTGGCGGTACAACCCGTCGGAAACGCTCGCGAACCAGGCGCCACGCATTGACGGCGCACCGGCGAGACTGCTGCTGGTGTTCCACAGATCGGTGCCCAAAATTTTGGCGCTGCTGCTGGCATTTTTGCGAATATAGGGCGCGGCCTTGATCGCCATCGTGCCGTTATCGGCCAGCAGAACCGCGTCGAAATCACCGTTTTCCGCCAATTTCTTGGATGCGGCTTCAACTGACCTCGAATCCCGGTTGAAATTCTGAATCGACACGACCGTGCCGCCGGCATTCTTGACCGAACGCAGCAGCGTGGACGAGGCGCGTTGGCCATAGACGCCATTGGGGACCAGCGCTGCAAACCGGTTCATGCCTTTGGACTTGGCATAGCTGACCACCCGGTTGATGGATTGGGACGGGATATGACCGAGCAGGAAGACATTATTGCCGGCGACGCCCGCATCATTGGAAAAACTCAAGATCGGTACACCGGCGGGGCGCGCGATATTGGCGGTTGCGACCACATTGTCACTGAGCAGGGGGCCAATGATCAGCTTGTTGCCATCGGCAATGGCTTTGCGCGCCGCAGCCGTCACGCCTTTGGCGGTGTCATAATTGGTCATGCGGATGTTCTGCGCCTTGGTATCGAGCAATGCCATTGTGGTGGCATTGGCCAGCGACTGGCCGACACCGGCATTTTTTCCCGAAAGCGGAACCAACAGCGCAATGCGATGATGCTTCTGATCGGTGGGCAATTCACTGGTCACGGGCGGTGCCGTCGGTGTCGGTGCTGGCGCACGGTCGCCGCCGCGAGGGACCAGCGATTCACAACCGGCGAGAAAGACAATGGCGCCCAGACCGGCCGACCGCAACAGGCGTCGTCGGAATGTCATGTGGGTTTCGTCTTGTCCTGAATGCATCTTATCTGCCATGGCCGTCATTATGTCTGCTCCCGTTGAACATGGCCTGTATATCGTCGCCACACCAATCGGCAACCTCGGAGATTTGTCGCATCGCGCGGAGCAAATATTGGGTTGCGCCGACATGGTTTTGGTCGAAGACACAAGAGTTACCGGTAAGTTATTGAACCATATTGGTAAAAAGACTAAAATGATGGTCTATAATGACCACAAGGGTGAGGGTCATCGGGCCGCTTTGCTGGATGCCATCGCATGTAAAATTGTTGCTCTGGTGAGCGATGCGGGGACGCCGCTGATATCCGATCCCGGTTACAAACTGGTTCGCGATGCCCGCGCAAAGGGATGCTTTGTAACCACCATTCCGGGGCCAAGCGCGGTGATCGCTGCTTTGACCTTGTCGGGCTTGCCGAGCGATCGCTTTTTGTTCGAGGGATTTCTGCCCAACAAGCAAATGGCGCGGCGCACTGCGTTGGAGACGTTGAAAGCGGTCCCAGCGACCTTGATTTTTTACGAAAACGGATCCCGTCTTGGTGATATGCTGGCGGACGCACTGGCTGAACTCGGCGATCGTCCGGCAGCGGTGATCCGGGAAATCACCAAACGATTTGAAGAAACTGTGACCGGCTCGCTGTTGGAACTGGCAAGCCGCTATGGTGATGAGAAACCGAAAGGCGAGATTGTTGTCGTTGTGGGCCCGCCCGGTCCTGCGGCCGCTGCCAGCCAGGAAACGGTTGAACAGGCGCTGCGCGATGCTTTGCAGGACATGCCGGCGTCAAAGGCGGCTGGAACGGTCGCCCGGCGCTTTGGCGCTGATCGCAAGGCGCTCTATGCGCTGGCCAGCGCGTGGAAAGAAGCGCAGGACTGATGAGCCGCCGGCACGCCGAACAGCAGGGGCGCCGCGCAGAAGGCATTGCTGCGGGCTGGTTGCGGATTCATGGCTGGCGGATTTTGGACCAGCGAGTGCGGACGCCGCGCGGCGAGGTTGATCTGATCGCCCGCCGGCGCAAGCTGGTCGCCTTTGTTGAGGTCAAGGCCCGCAAAACCCGTGCTGATCTGGAAAATGCGATTGACCTGCATCGCTTGAAACGCGTGGCTGCGGCCGTCGAGATTCTGTATCCGCGCTATTGCACGCGCGGGGAAGATGCCCGCATCGACGTGATTTTGGTTGCACCGCGGCGGTGGCCGATCCATCTAACCAATGTCTGGCACGGATTCTAGTCAGACCATTGCAATATCAACCGGAAAGAGCAGCATGACCCTCAAAATCGCAGTGCAAATGGACCCGATGGAAAGCGTCAATATCGCTGGCGATAGCAGTTTTGCACTGATGCTTTCCGCTCAGCAGCGGGGCTATACGCTGTTTCACTATGACGTGAAGGACTTGACCTATCTTGGCGGCCGTCTGACCACGATGGCGACACCGGTGACGGTGCAGGCTGTCGAAGGCGACCATTTTACCGCCGGCGAACCGGTGAAACTGGATCTTGGTCGCGATATTGATGTCGTGTTGATGCGGCAGGATCCGCCTTTTGATGTCGGCTATATCACCGCAACCCATTTGCTTGAGCGGATCGAGGACGAAACGCTGGTCGTCAACAATCCGGTTTCGGTGCGCAATGCACCGGAGAAGGTCTATGTGCTCGACTATGCAGACTATATGCCGCCGACTCTGGTCAGCCGGGACCTCGAGGAAATCCGGGCGTTTCAGGCGGAGCATGGCGGCATTGTCGTCAAGCCGCTGCACGGCAATGGCGGAAAGGCCATATTTCTGGTGCCGGAAGACGGCAGCAATTTGAGCGCGCTGATCGAAGTGTTCAACCAGACCTGGCCAGAGCCGCACATGATCCAGCCGTTTCTGCCCGAAGTGCAGGATGGCGACAAACGGATCGTGCTGGTCGATGGCGAGGTTGCGGGCGCCATCAACCGCAAGCCGGGGGAAGGGGAATTCCGTTCGAACCTCGCGCAGGGCGGCTATGCAGAAGCAGCGGAGCTGACCGATCGCGAAAAAGAAATCTGCGCCGCGATGGGGCCGGATCTCAAACGACTCGGCATGATATTCGTCGGTATCGATGTGATCGGCGGAAAGTGGCTCACGGAAATCAACGTCACGTCGCCAACCGGCATCGTGGCGATAGACGCGTTTAATGGAACCGACACGGCGGGCATGATCTGGGATGCGATTGAGCGGCGGCTTCAATCATAGTCGGGTACATCCATTCATAATCTTTCCGAATGACCGTTTCCGTCATCCCCGCGAAAGCGGGGACCCAGTCTGACGTAAGGCGGTCGCCGTTTATCCCGCGCGCGGATGGGCGTTTTGATAGACGTCGAGCAGATGGGCGGCATCGACGGCCGTGTAGACCTGCGTGGAGCTCAGGCTCGCATGGCCGAGCAGTTCCTGCAAACTCCTCAGATCGGCGCCGCCGGCCAGCAGGTGGGTGGCAAAGCTGTGGCGCAGCGCGTGGGGGGTTGTTTTGTCCGAAATCCCCAGCTTGCGCCGGGCATTTTGTACCACGCGCCGGATCATGTTGGGGGACAGCGGGCCACCCCGTTTGCCGCGGAACAGCGCTTTGTCGGCGAGAACGGGATGGGGGCACAGGTCGACATAATACATGATCGCATCTCGCACTTGCGGCAACAACGGAACGATCCTTGTCTTGCCCCGTTTGCCGGTAATCCGCAGCGTGTCGGACAGGGGTAGCACGTCGCCGGCAAGATCGAGCGCTTCGCTGATCCGCAAACCGGATCCGTAGAGCAACAGCAAGACCGCCCAGTCGCGCGCGCCGATCCAGTCTTCGCGGGCATTTTCGGCAATATCGTCAGCCATCGCCAATATCGTGTCGGGATTGGCCGGACGCGGCACGCCGCGGGTGACTTTGGGACCCTTCATTGGCGGAATCTGTGCTTCATCGCCGCCAACATGGCGCAGAAATGCCCGGATCGCCGAAAGCTCGCGCGCGGTGCTGTTATTGGACAGGCCATCATTGCGGCGCCAGGCGAGATAAGAGCGGATATCGGCCTGGCCGAGCTGGCCAAGCTGAGCGGCGCTGACGGGGCCGCCGAGATGATCTGTCAGAAAGCCGCAAAACCGTTCCGCCGTCGTGACATAGGCCCGAACTGTATGGACAGACCGCCGCCGGCCTTCGCGCAAATGGCGCGAGAAATTTTCGATCAGGGCAGCGCTGGCGGACATTAGCGGAATCTAGCAGGCCCGGGCCAAAAGTCCAAGCGCGCAAGATTAGCGGCAGCCCTAGTCAAACTGCCCATCGGCGATAATTTCGGGCAGCAAGGCATCCAGCAACGGCATGCCCTTGGCGCGGACCGTAAGGCGATCACCCCGATCGGTCACAAATCCCAGATCCACCAGCCTGGCCACGGCCTGCCGGTCAATCATGTCCGCAATCACCAATCCGGTTTTGCGCTCCAGCGCGGCCAAATCAGCACCCTCGGTCAACCGTAACCCCATCATCAGCGCCTCAGCGGCCTGGGTTTTCGCAGAGAGCTTCTGTTCCACCTTCAATCCGTTGCCGTTGCGGGCCACAGCAGAAAGATAGTTTTCGGGCTTCTTGTGGCGTTCAGTGGCTTGGTTTTGCCGGCGGCCGTGAGCACCGGGGCCGATACCGATATAATCCTGATAGCGCCAATAGGTGAGGTTGTGACGGCTTTCCTGCCCCGGCCGGGCGTGATTGCTGATCTCATAGGCCGCGATGCCGGCGGCGCGAGTCATGGCCTGAGTGAGAGCGAAAAGGTCCGCGCAATGATCGTCATCAGCCGGGATCAATTTGCCGGTCCGCACCAGTGTTTCAAAACGCGTACCCGGTTCGATCGTCAGCTGATAAAGCGACAGATGATCGGTACCAAAACTCAATGCTTTTTCGAGTTCTGTCTGCCAGTCGTCGCAGGATTGGCCGGGCCGTGCATAAATCAGGTCAAAGCTCACACGATCAAAATTTCGCTGTGCGGTTTCGAGTGCGGCGAGGCCTTCTGTGACATCATGTTCCCGCCCGAGAAATGCCAGACATTGATCATCAAGCGACTGTAATCCCAAGGAAACCCGGTTAACACCGGCCAGCGCCAGATCGGCAAAGCGACTGGCTTCCACCGATGATGGATTGGCTTCTAGCGTGATTTCGCAGCTCTTGGTCAGGCCCCATAATTTGTCGGCTTCCGCGACCAGAGTTGCGACGAGACGAGGGTCCATCAGCGACGGCGTGCCACCACCAAAGAAAATCGAGCTGATCGGGCGTCCGGCATTAACTTTATATTCATGCCTGAGATCAACAAGAAGGGCTGTCTGCCATGCCTCATGATCGATGTGATCGCGAACATGGCTGTTGAAATCGCAATAGGGACATTTGGCGATACAAAAGGGCCAGTGAATGTACAGCGCAAGCGCATCACAGTCCGATGATTTGGTTGAAACGGTGGAGGATGGACTATGAAGCATCGGCGCATCAGTAAATATCCGCGCACAGTCGTGCAAGCGGCAATGATCGTGGCTTTGGTTGGCTGCGGCGGTGGTAGCACGTCAGGTGGCGAAACACCGCCAGTGACATTGCCGCCAACCCCGACCCCGACCCCGACGCCCACACCAACGCCAACCCCCACGCCAACCCCCACGCCGACACCCACGCCAACTCCAACGCCGACGCCGACCCCAGCACCGACGCCCACACCGACGCCCACACCAACCCCAACTCCAACCCCAACTCCAACACCGCCAACCGGGTCGTTACTGGAAGTCATGCTGGCCGAGCATAATGCTGCGCGCGCCGAAGTCGGTGTGCCGCCGGTTGCACTGGACCCCGCGCTCAGCGCGGCCGCGCGCGACTATGCCGAAGTGCTCATCGCCAATGGCCGTTTCGAGCATAGCCCCGGTTCTTCCCGCCCCAATCAGGGCGAAAATCTGTGGGCCGGAACCGCAGGCGCCTTTTCCTTTCAGGACATGGCGAACGGTTGGATTGACGAGAAACAGTTTTTTGTCGCCGGGACATTCCCCGATGTCAGCACCACCGGCCGCTGGCAGGATGTCGGGCACTACACCCAGATCATCTGGCGTGAGACCACCCGGATTGGTTGCGGCATTGCCAGCAATAGCCAGCGCGATGTGTTGGTCTGTCGCTACAGTCCACCCGGCAACTTCATTGGTCGGCAGGTTCCCTAATCAGGGCGAGATTAGTTAGAAACAGGCGCTGACCAGTTTGGCGAACGCATCGGCGCGATGGCTCATGTCATGTTTCTGCTGCGGGTCGAGTTCAGCGAAGGTCCGGTCAAACCCGTCCGGCTGAAAGACCGGGTCATAGCCAAAGCCCAGAGTGCCCCGCGGTGGCCAAACCAGGGACCCGTGCACCCGGCCTTCGAAAATCTGCTCGTGGCCATCTGGCCAGGCGAGCGCGAGGGTGCAGATGAAATAGGCGCTGCGATCCGTATCCGGTCCCTGCTCGGACAGCTTGCCTTCAACCTTGCCCATGGCCATGTACCAGTCGCGACCCGGTCCGCCTTCGAACCGGTCGGCTTCTGCCCAGTCAGCGGTATAGACACCGGGCGCGCCGTCCAGCGCCGCAACGCAGAGCCCGCTATCATCCGCCAACGCCACGCAGTCGGCCCCCTGGGCGCTGGCATGGGCCTTGAGCAACGCATTTTCCGCGAAGGTCGTTCCGGTTTCTTCCGGTTCCGGCAAGCCCAGCTCGCCGGCCGAAACCGGCTCGATCCCGAACGGCGCCAGCAAGGCCCGGATTTCCCGAACCTTGCCCTGATTATGGCTGGCGATGACCAGCTTGCCGGGTTTGAGTTTGCGGTGGGTCATGCTTTTCTCTTTTTCGTCATCATGAACGTGTTTCAGGACCCAGCCAAACAAGAAGTCGGGAAGCGGCGTTGCTGTTAGCTGAGCCCCGGATCAAGTCCGGGGTGACGGTTTCTGTTTCAACCAACCGCCTTGTCCTGCGCCTCGAAAATCTGGTCGCAACCGATTTTGGCCAGCCGCATCAGGCGCATCAGCCCTTCGTCATCAAACGTCTCGCCTTCGGCGGTCGCCTGCGCTTCGGCAATATTGCCGTCGCCGGTGAGCACGAAATTGGCGTCTGCGCCGGCATTGCTGTCCTCGTCATAGTCGAGGTCGAGCACCGGATTGCCGTTATAGATACCGCAGCTAATCGCGGCGATTTTCTGTTCGATTGGATCTTCGCTGATCAGCTTTTGCTCGAGCAGGCCATTAACCGCGAGCCGCAAGGCAACCCAGGCGCCGCTGATCGAAGCGGTCCGTGTGCCACCATCAGCCTGAATAACATCGCAGTCGACGGTGATCTGGCGCTCGCCGAGCTTTTTCATATCGACGACGGCCCGCAAAGAGCGGCCAATAAGTCTTTGGATTTCCTGTGTTCTACCCGATTGCTTGCCACGGGCGGCTTCGCGCGAATTGCGGGTGTTGGTGGCCCGGGGCAACATCGAATATTCACCAGTGACCCAGCCTTCGCCCTTGCCGCGCAGCCAGGGTGGAATGCGCTCTTCGATACTGGCGGTGCAAATGACCTTCGTATCACCGAAGCTGATCAGGCAGGAGCCCTCGGCATGTTTGGTAAATCCGGTTTCGATAGTAATAGCACGCATCTCGTCGAGCGCGCGTCCTGATGGGCGCATATGTGATTCTCCTTTGGCTTTCGACGGGGTTTAGAAGAGTGTTCAGGGGATGCAACCCTCGTCTCGGACGGGCGACTGGATTATCCCGCTGGAAACCCGTTCGAAATGTTCCTATCTACCATTCATGACCACCACACCGATCACCGAAATGAACGACCGAACCCGCGATATCTTCCGGGTGGTGGTGGAATCCTATCTGGACAATGGGGCACCGGTGGGGTCGCGCACCATATCAAAAGTACCCGGTCTCGAGCTTTCTCCGGCGTCGATCCGCAACGTGATGCAGGACCTCGAGGAACTGGGATTGCTCGCCGCGCCGCATACCAGCGCCGGACGGATGCCGACGGAGCGGGGATTGCGGTTGTTTGTCGACGGGATGATGCAGGCTGCCGAGCCATCCCAGGAAGAGCGCGAGGCGATTGAGAGTCAGATTAGCGAAAGCGGCCCGGTTGAGGATGCGCTGCGGGCAACCACAACCATTCTCTCCGGCCTGTCATCCTGTGCGGGCCTCGTCATGGTGCCCAAGCGCGAGCCGACGCTCAAACAATTCAGTTTTGTGAAATTGTCCGAAGGGCAGGGGTTGGCCATTCTCGTGTCGCAGGATGGCGGTGTGGAAAACCGCGTGCTCGATCTTCCCCTCGGCATTTCGGAATCGGCCTTGATCGAGGCCGGCAATTATCTCACCGCTCAATATGGCGGTCAGACGCTGACCCAGGCGCTGGCGCGAATGGACCGCGACATTCAGGCCGGTCGGACCGCGATTGACAAGGCGTCGGAAGATCTCGTGCAGCGCGGTCTGGTCACCTGGACTCAGGACCCATCGGAACGCCCCATATTGATTGTGCGCGGACAGGCGAACCTGCTGGAGGACAGCGCGCTGGATGATCTCGACCGGGTGCGGCAATTGCTCGATGAGTTGGAAGGCAAGCAGGAAATTGCGCGTTTGCTCGACAATGCCCGTGATGCCGAAGCCGCGAAAATATTTATCGGCGCAGAGAATAAATTATTCTCCCTTTCCGGCTCATCTGTGATAGCGGCGCCCTATAAGGATGGCGACGGACAAGTGGTTGGCGTGGTCGGGGTTATTGGCCCCACCCGGTTGAACTATGCCCGTGTCGTACCCATGGTAGATTTCACAGCACAAACATTGTCCAGATTGCTAAAGTAAACCGGACTAGAATATTGAAATGAGTGACAAAAAAATGAGTGATACGAAACCCGAAGCCCAAGACGAACCGAAAATCGACGCCGCTGCAGAAGCGGAACTTGAAGGCGTGCCTGAATCGCTGAAGGAAGGCGGTGAAGGGGACAGTGGGGAGCCGACACCCGAGGATCGGATTGCGGCGTTGGAAAATGAGTTGGCCGAGGCCAAGCAACAGGTGCTCTATGCCCAAGCGGAAACCCAGAATGTGCGTCGTCGTCTCGAAAAGGACGCCCAGGATGCGCGCGCTTATGCTGCCACCGGTTTCGCCCGCGACATTTTGAGCGTATCGGACAATCTGCAACGCGCCCTGGCGGCGATCCCGTCCGAAGTGAAGGATGAGGAAAAGTGGAAGGGCCTGATCGGCGGCATCGAAGCCACCGGCCGGGAACTGGAAACCGTATTCGAGAAAAATGGCATCAAACGCGTCGCATCAGTTGGTTTGCCGCTCGATCCCAATCAGCATCAGGCAATGGTCGAAGTGCCCAGCGACGAACATGAACCGGGCACGGTCGTGCAGGAAATGCAGGCTGGATATATGATCAAGGACCGTTTGCTGCGGCCCGCCTTTGTTGGTGTCGCCAAGGCGCCGGAATAGGTTCCGATCCGGCTCGTCGCAGCCCGACGGACCGGATCAACGTTGGTCGGCAATCACCAGCCTGTATCCGATGTCGAGGCTGTCTTGTGTCATCAGATGGCCATAGCGTTCGGTCCAGGCGCCGGCGCTGAGATCCTGTTTCAATAGCCCCAGCCGTTCGGCAATATCATCCATCTTGGCAAAGGTAGAGATCGCCGCGCGAACCGCGGGATCCAGATAGGCGTCCGGCCGCCGCCAATAGGCGCCGAGAAAGCCGTCAGTGCAGTCGTGCGGCACCGGAACGGGGTCCACAGTGATCGGACCGAGTATCTTTTCAAAAGCGGAGAGGCTGGGCATGATCGGTTGATCAAGTGTGATGATTTCGGGAAAATAGTCAGCCAGCCAGAAATAGGGGCCGGCGGGATCGAAGGTCAAAATCACCAGCCGGCCTTTGGTCACCCGGCGCATTTCGCGCAGGCCCGCATCCAGATCGGACCAATGATGGACCGTCAGCACCGCCATGGCGGCGTCAAACTGTTGGTCGGCAAACGGCATGGCCTCCGCCACGCCCTGATGCGCAGCGGCGAGGCCGGTCGGCCTTTGGCGGATCATTTCAGCGGACGGTTCCAGTGCGGTGACCGTACGGTCAGCTGGTTCATAAGATCCAGTGCCCGCACCGACGTTCAATATGGTTTGCGCGGTGCCGAGCGCTTGGTGAATGCGGGCTGCAATCCGGCTGTCCGGCTGGCGGCGGTTGGCATAACCAATCCCGATCTTGTCGTAGAGTGGGTTCATGTCCCGAGCCTAGCGCAGGCGGCAGGCGCGCGCCAGACTGTCAGAATCAATCGGCGGCTTTCAGGGAACGGGTTGGTCTTGCAGCCGCTGGCTGCATTGACTTAGGTGTATTGCTGTAATATGGCACTAAATCATTATTAGCGGGGGGAATACCGGATGCAACCGACTGAGCGGTTCGACGATCAGCTCTTGGCCCGATGGGTCGGCTGGTCTTTGTTGGCGACCGTTGTGGTCGGCGCCGGAGCGGCTTTTTCGATTTCCAGCGGTATCGATATCAACCTGACCGCCGATGTGGTTGGAACGGCCGAGAATATGCTGGAGGCCGAGACCCGCTTGCGCGCCAAAGCCTATATCGCCGCCTTTGTCTTTGCGCTCGAAGTCATCATCAACGCCGGATTGTTTCTGTTGTTGCGCAGAGCTGGCCCGTTGCTGGCCTATTGGAGCCTGTTCGTTGGCCTCGGGGCATCGGTATTGATCCTGATGGGAGCCATGTTTGCCATGAACGCCGCCGAGATTGCCGGTGATCCGGCCTATTTGGTGCTGGCGAACGATCAGCAACGGTTGTTGTTAACCGGGCTTCAGGCGACGTCTGATTATACATCTTTTCATCTCGGCCTGATTGTCACAACGGCGGCAAATGCCGGCTTTTTCCTGCTGTTCCTGCGTTCCGGCCAGATTCCCAAAATCATCGCCGGCTGGGGCCTGTTTGCCTCGCTGTTTGTCGTGACGGCAATGGTTTCGCGCGACTTCATTCCGGCCATTGGTCATGGCGCTGTGACCGCATCCTTCATGCTGTGCAATCTCATCGCCCTGCTGGTGACCGGTTTCTATCTCGCCCTGCGCGGTGTCCAACCGCGCTAGACACAGCTAATATGGCGCGGCGGCCCGATCACCGATTTGGGCTCAAATTGACTTTGAAACTGGCCACTGTTACCCCCAATCCATGGGGCGGATAACCAACAAGAGCATGTTTTTTTTGCTGGGATTTCTGGCCTTTGTTCATTTCGGCACGCCGCTTCTCGCCGACCTGGTTTTTGAACTCTATCATCTCCTCAAAATCGAGACGATCTACTCCATTTACAGCGCGCTGCGCTATGCGAGTGCACAATATATGTTCTGGCCGCACCGCTGGGTGGTCACGCTGTGCTTTGCGCTGATCGGGTTCGGCGGGCTGTGGCTGCGCAGTCGGCGCCGGGCGGATCAGGCGGAGCCAGCATGACGGTTGCGAGGCGTGATTTCCTGATGGCATCGGCGGCAACTGCGGCGGTTGGCGGTATTGTCTATTCTCAGGGTCTCGCGGCGATGCTGGCTGACAGCGGTGCAGCGCATGATATAATGCCGATGATGGAGCGCGACGCGTTTATCAATCAAACAGTCGATGCCTTTTCTCCGGAAAAACGGAAGCTCGTCGCTGCGCTCAGCGAAACGCTGCTGCCCCGAACCGAAACGCCTGGCGCGATTGATGCTGATGTCCCGAAATTTCTCGAACTGCTTTACGATCAATGGATGGCGGTTCCCGAAAAAGCCCTGTTCGACGAAGGCTTGCTGGATGCTGATAATCGCGCCCGGGCGGTCCATGGCAAAGCGTTTGTCGCTTGCGATGGCGGGGCGCAAAAGGCGGTGCTGGAGCAAATGGAGGAAGAACAAAGCGACCATCGCTGGTTTGCTTTCGGCGGGAAATCGGTAACCGAGGAACAGACCGATATTCCGTTTCTGGCTCTGTTCAAGGAAATCACCGTCGTCGGCTTTTTCATGTCGGAAGTGGGGGCCAAACAGGTCTTGCGCTATGAAATGATGCCAGGCCAATTTGACGGCGAAACCGATCTGTCTGTCGAGGACAGCAGCTGGGCCTCGGTCCCGTATATGTAATGGCAGAAACGCAATCTCAGGCGTCGACGACGCGAATATATGACGCAATTGTGGTCGGCTCCGGCATTACAGGTGGATTCGCAGCCAAGGAATTGACCGAAAAGGGCCTGGAAGTCCTGATGCTCGAACGCGGCACCGCGCTCAACCATCCGGGAGAATATGTCGGAGAACACGCGCCCAATTGGGCAATCCCTTTTGGCGGCCTGGCGGACTATCAGCGCAATGCCGAGGATTATTATGTCCAGTCCCAAAGCTATGCCTTTGACGAAACCACCCGGCCGCATTTCATCAAGGATAGTGACGAACCCTATATTCAGGAAAAGGACACAAATTTCGAGTGGATCAGAGGCGCCCGTGTCGGCGGTCGCTCGTTAATGTGGGGGCGGCAGACCTATCGCTGGGGGCCGCAGGATTTTGTTGCCAATGCCGAAGACGGTCACGGAACCGATTGGCCGGTGCGCTATGACGATCTCGCCGACTGGTACAGCCATGTCGAGAAATTCATTGGTGTCACCGGACAGAAGGAAGGGCTGGCGTCTTTCCCCGATGGTACCTTTCAGAAGCCGATGGACATGTATGCGCTGGAAAAGCGGATCAAGCGGCGTCTTGCGCGCCACGCCAGCGATCTGACCTACACGATCGGTCGGGCGGCGGTGCTCACCGAGCCGCTCGAAGGGCGCAGCCCTTGTCACTATTGCGGCGCCTGTCCTCGGGGCTGTTCTACCGGCAGCTATTTCAGCACGCAAAGCGCGACCTTGCCCGCCGCGATGAAAACCGGTCGCCTGACCCTGCGCAGCGAAAGTGCGGTGCAGAAAATTCTGTACGATCCGGCAACCGGGAAGGCCACCGCCGTACAGGTGCGCGATATGAAAACCGGCGAGACGCTGGTCTACAAGGCCCGGATCATTTTCCTCAATGCATCGACCATCCACAGCGCCCAAATCTTGCTGAACTCGAAATCGGAGACTTTTCCAGACGGTCTCGCCAATAGCAGCGGTGTCGTCGGTCGCTATCTGATGGATCACAACGAACACAGCACAAATATTGGTCTCTTCTTCGATGATATTGATCGCTATTTTGTCGGCAAACGCCCCAATGGCACCTATATTCCGCGCTTTCGAAACCTGAACGGACAGGATGACGACGCCGATTTCATTCGCGGCTATGGCTTTCAGTGCAACACCATCCGTCTCGATCACCGGTTTCTGATGCACCAGAAGGGGATTGGCGCGGACTATAAGGAAATGTTGCGCAAGCCGGGCCCCTGGCTGTTCTATATGTCGGCCTTTGGCGAATGCCTGCCCAACGCGGACAACGGTATTCGCCTGGATGACAGCAGGCGGGATGCTTTTGGTATGCCGCTTGTTCGCATCGCGATGCAGTTTGGTGAGAATGAACGCAAGATGCGCAAGGATATCACCGCGCAGGCCGACCGTATATTGAAAGCCGCCGGCGCGGTTGCGATCATCGGTGATGATGGCAGTGAAAAACCGATTTCCGCGATTCACGAAATGGGCACGGTGCGGATGGGCAAGGATGCCAGGACATCGGCGCTTAATGGCTGGAACCAAAGCCATGATGTCCCCAATCTGTTTGTCACTGACGGATCTGCCATGGCTTCGAGCGGTTATGTCAATCCGTCATTGACCTATATGGCGTTCACCGCACGCGCAGCGGACTATGCCGCCAAATTATGGAAACAGGGCGTTCTTTAAAGAGAGATTATAATGGGCATTGTCGTGAAACTGCTGAAATTTGTTGTCGCTCCTGTGGCCATTCTGTTTCTGCTGTTCGCGGCTTATGCGACCTATATTCTGTGGAAACACGAGATGTTTGTCGAACCGACCTATGACCTGGTCGCGCCGACCATACCGGACGCAGCGTCCGACCAGCCACATATTCTGGTTTTCAGCAAAACCAACGGTTTCCGGCATATTGACGCGATCCCGGCGGCCCATGCGATGTTTGCCGAATTTGCCAAGGCGGAAGGCTGGACGGTGTTCCCGACCGAAAATGGCGCGGTCCATAATGCGGTCGATCTGGCCAAGTTTGATCTGGTGGTCTGGAACAACGTGTCCGGCGATGCGTTGACGGCAGATCAACAGGCCGCATTCAAGGCATTCATGGAGAACGGGGGGCAGTTTCTGGGGCTGCATGCAGCCGGCGGCGATCGGTCCTATGCATGGCAATGGCAACCGGAGGTGCTGATCCGCACCCAGTTTCGTAGCCATCCCAATATCCCGCATTTTCAGGATGCCGATCTGACGGTCGAGGATCGTGGGCATCCGGCGACGCGCCATTTGCCGGCAATCTGGCGGCAAAATGACGAATGGTATACGTTTGAAACTAGTCCCCGGGACCGTGTGAATGTGCTCGTGTCGATTGATGAGGACAGCTATAATCCCTCGACCTGGATGTTTGGTGGCGACCTGAAAATGGGTGACCACCCCATGATCTGGCATCATCGGGTCGGGCAGGGGCGGGTATTCTATTCCGCTCTCGGCCATCAGGCCAGCAGCTATCAAGATGACAATTATCGCCAGCTCTTGCTCGAGGCGAGCAAATGGCTGCTTACTCCGGAAGGAGACGATGGATCGGAAGCTGATCCGGAAAAAGCGGATTCCGAATAGCGCCATCGGGCTAGCATAGTCGCCGAACTTCGCGCCGCGGGTCCGTGGTCTATGTCACGACAATCGAAAAGCGCGCCTGCAAATTAGCCCTGTCATTTCCGAGCGTTAGTGAAAAGATCATGTCCATGCCTTGCATTTGCATTATAAAGATATATCTTAGAGCTTACTAAGACAGATTAGAAAGGATCTTTTATGCGCTATTCCAACTATAATGATTGCGGTGGCAATGCCTGGAGCGGTAAACGCTGGGGAGCTATGAACGGACAGAAATTTGCGCGCGCCTTTGCAAAGGCAGCCCGGGAAGGGGCCAGGGCCAAGCGCCGCGCCCGGGTTTTCGGCCGGGGTGAACTGCGGCTGGTGCTGCTTCACCTGATCGCACAGGAACCGCGCCACGGTTATGACCTGATTCAACAGATAGAAGAGCTGACGGGCGGCCATTATGCGCCGAGTCCGGGCATTGTCTATCCGACGCTGACCTTGATGGCAGAAATGGATCTGATTGACGAGAAAGTCGATGATGGTGGCAAAAAAGTCTATTCGATCACCGATGCCGGCACCACGCTGCTAGCGGAAGAAGAAAAGCATATCGCTGAGATCATGGCCCGGCTCGATGGCATTGCGCAAATGGATCAGGCGGTCGATGGCGCTTCCATCCGGCGCGCGATTGGCAATATGAAAAGCGCGATCCGGATCCGTCTGGCCGATGAAGAAAAGGGGTCGGAAAAGATTCTCGACGTCGCGGCAATTATCGATGAAGCCGCGAGCAAGATTGAACGGCTCAAATAGTGGCTAAAGCATCAATGTCATCTGGACATTGCAGCGCGCATATGGCGTCGGCCACAGCTGGTCTTCCGGCAGATGCACGAAGCCACTGCGTTCGTACAGCCTGATCGCCGCTTTCAAATCCCCGTTGGTCTCCAGCCAGAGCGCGTCGGCACGCAGCCGGCGCGCTTCGGCGATCAGGGCGTTCATGACCGTCTGTCCAATACCCCGCCCGCGCAGATCCTTGCGCGCCGCCATTTTGATAACCTCCAACCATTGCCGGCCATCGTTCGGATCATGATGGGGCGGAACGACGGCGCCCGTGCCGACGACCCGATGATCCTGTTCGGCGATGATGATCTGCCCACCAGCACCGATGATTGTTGTTTCGAGATTCTCCAGCTGGTCGCGATCACTCTGCTCAACCGAGAAAGATTTCTCGATCCATTCGAGGTTCAGCGCGATGAAGTCTGGCTTGTCACTCGGTTGATAGGTGCGTGCGGTGATTGTCATGACGCGTTTTAAGCATCTTTTTGTGGGTCAGAACAAGCCGAATAATATCACCGCCATGATGGTTCCAACCACCGGAATGATCACCGTCAGGGCTCCCACCGCGCCATAGGCATCCTTGTGGGTTTCACCGCAGACGGCGCGGATGGTGGTCACGACATAGCCATTATGCGGCAGACTATCGAGCGCGCCGGAGGATATGGCCACGACCCGATGGAGTTCATCGGGTTGCGCCCCGACATCAAGATAATGGGGCGCAATCAACGGCAGGGCGATGGTTTGACCACCCGAAGCCGAACCGGTCAGGCCGGCGATCACGGTCACCGCCACAGCGGCACCGATTAACGGACTGCCGGGAATATTCTGGACCATCACCAAGGCTTCCTGAAAGGCCGGAGAGAGCTTGGCAACCGCACCGAAACCGACAACCGCACAGGTGTTGGTAATTGCAACCACCGCGCTGGTTGCGCCGCGGGAAAATGCTTCGGGCATCGCCTTGATTTTTTGGTAGCCGACCATCAGCGCAACCACTGCGCCGGCCCCCAGCGCGGCGACCAGGGCCCATTTGTCCAGTGAGTTTTGTGGCAATATGCCGGACAAGGGGCCCATATTCTGGGGATATTGGAAAATCAGGAAAATGCCCAGAACCGCAGCGAGCGGCAACAAACACAGGATGGGGGCAGGCAGGGCGCCATAGTCGGTATTGCTGTCGTCGGTTTCACGGCCGACGAACGTCTCGCCATTGGCGACCGCGCGCTTGACCATCCAGTTGAGCCAGAAATGGCCGGTTATCGCCATGAAAACCGCCACAACCAGACTGACTTCCCAACCGGCATAAGCGGACGTGCCCAGAAATTCCATCGGGATCAGATTCTGGATCTCGGGACTGCCTGCGGTTGTCATGGTGAATGTCACCGATCCGAAGGCGAGGGCTGCGGGGATGAAGCGTCGCGGCAGATTGGCTTCGCGAAACAGATGGACGGCCAGCGAATAGACCGAAAAGGCCACGATGAACACGCTGACGCCGCCGTAGGTCAGCACCGCGCAGGCCGCGACCACGGCGAGCACGGCATGTTTGATGCCGATTTTTTCGATAATCCAGTGGGCCACGCTGGCTGCGGCCCCGCTGGCGCCCATGATCTCGCCGAATATGGCTCCGAGCAAGAACATGAAGAACCAGCTTTTGAAGAAGCTGACAAAGCCATCCATATAAGCGGTGGCGAAATCGGGTGCGCCTTCTGCGGCCAGCGGTGGCAACCAGGCCAGGCCGCTGGTGGCCGCCACGATCGCCGCGGCAACCGGGCCGGCGATCAGGATATTCACGCCGCGAACCGTCATGTAAATAAGCAGCGCCAGCCCGCCGGCTAATCCTATCGCTGAAAGCATGTCTGTTGGTCCCCACAATCTGAACCGCCTTAGTGGCAGAGGATGGCAAGGCGTCGCAAGCGTCAATTTTGAGGGGTGTCAGAACGACG
Organism: Parasphingorhabdus sp. W113; assembly: GCF_055693205.1. Lineage (NCBI taxonomy): Bacteria > Pseudomonadati > Pseudomonadota > Alphaproteobacteria > Sphingomonadales > Sphingorhabdaceae > Parasphingorhabdus > Parasphingorhabdus sp. W113. The sequence continues at coordinate 1,148,321 of NZ_CM146328.1, forward strand.
GCGGCACTGACTGGCGAGCGGGCGGGTCAGTGCTGCTGCCCTGAATGCACATTGGCCGCAGCGGCAATACGATTCGTCCCGAAAACCCGACATGTTCAGGAAACCGAGAGGCTCGCCATGTTTGAAATGCTGCGGGGGCCACAGAATCTCAGGAGTAAGTCCCCATGCGAGTATCCCTTGGAAAAGTTTCAATACTGCCATTATCCGCTGCAGCGGCGCTCACGCTATCGGCTTGCGCCGGCAATTATGCGGGTGAGGGCGCGGCGGCCGGAGCGGCCACCGGCGCTGTCATCGGGGCGGTGACCGGTGGCACGGACGATGCCTTGAAAGGCGCTGCCATTGGTGCAGCCGCCGGCGCGGCGGCCGGCTATTTCATCGACAAGGATGATGATTGCGATGGCTATAATGATGTCGGCGCCCTCGATGATGATTGCCGAGGAGAACCCGGTTATCCCGATTGATTGATCTATTCCTCCGATCAATCGGCGGTCGTAAGTCTGTCTTTCTGCGGGTCGCATTTTTCCGGGAAAGCAGATCGATAGGCTTACGACCCACCCTTTACATTCTATCGGCGGCGCGACAATGATTCTGAAGGCCATATCCACCCTTTGTTTCTTTCGCTAGCGCGAGGAAGCGGCTTGCGGTAACGGGCTGCTATGGCCTCGACAGCGCAACATTTTCGGTCTTCGGGACCGTGGCAACGGGAAGCGTCGACGACGCTGAAGCTCGCCTGGCCGCTTATCCTGTCGAATCTGACGATGGCAATGATCGGAGCGACCGATGTTCTGATGATCGGCTGGCTGGGTGCGCGCGAGCTTGCCGGGGCAACGCTCGGCTTTAATCTCGCGATGAGCTGTGCGATTTTCTGCATGGGACTGGTGACCGCGTCGGCCCCGATGATGGCCACCGAAATCGGGCGCAAGAGCAACAGCGTCCGTGATTTGCGTCGAACCTTCCGGCAGGCCATTTGGGCCGCCGTTACGGTGATCATCCCTTTCTGGATGCTGCTCTGGAACACCGAAGCCATTCTGGTTTCTTTCGGTCAGCAACCAGATCTCGCCTATACCGCCGGCACCTACATATCGGCCTATATGTGGTCGATATTGCCGTTTCTGTGTTTCATAATCCTGCGCAATTTTGTCTCGGCGCTTGAGCAACCGGTCTGGGCGTTGATCATCAGCGTGATCGCGGTGCTGGCCAACGCGCTGTTCAACTATGCACTGATCTTCGGCAAATTCGGCGTGCCAGAATTTGGCGTCGTCGGCGCGGGGATTGGCAGCGTGATGACCAACCTGTTGATGTTCGGCGGCATGGCATTGGTGGTTGTGCTGCACCGGCGCTTTCGCCGTTATCGTCTTTTCGGGCGCTTCTGGGTGAGCGACTGGGCGCGCTATCGAGCGCTTTGGAAACTCGGATTGCCGATCGCCATCACCATGGGTCTCGAAGGCTCGGTCTTTGGTATCGCCGCCTTGCTAATGGGATTGATCAACGCCGAGTCCGTCGCGGCACACGCGATCGCCCTGCAGCTTGCATCGCTGACATTCATGGTTCCCATGGGCCTGGCCCAGGCCGCTACGGTTCGGGTCGGCATCCAATATGGCCGCAAGGACAAGGCCGGAATTACTCGTGCCGGCTGGGTCAGTTTCGTGCTGGGCACCGGATTTATGGCGGCCATGGCTCTGGTCTTTGTTCTCGCGCCCGATTTCCTGATCGGGTTGTTCATTGACCCAGCGCAACCGGAAAACCGGCAGGTCGCAGCCCTGGCGGTCAGCTTTCTGGCCATTGCAGCCATTTTCCAGATTGTCGATGGGGCACAAGTCGTCGGAGCAGGGATGCTGCGCGGATTGCATGACACCACGGTGCCGATGGTCTTTGCGCTGATGGGCTATTGGTTTATCGGTATCGGCGTCGGGGCGGGTCTTGCCTTTTGGCGGGGCTGGGAAGGCATTGGTGTCTGGACCGGCCTGGCCAGCGGTCTCGGCATCGTCGCAATATTGATGATTTCGCGCTGGATGATGCGCGATCGAGATCGGCCTCCTGCCGAACTAGTTGTGGATTGATAAAGGGTTATCACCGTTCCGCTTTCATCATCGTTATTATCTATCAAGTTAAGCGAACTGTTTCGATTGGATCAATCGGAACGGATTTGCCATTTCTGTTTTCAGGAGGACGACATGAAGCATTATCTTGACGAACTTAAAAAACGCCACAGACGCCTCAATCGCCTGATCGACAATTGCAAAACGGCTGGACGCCAGCACGAAATGCAACAGCTCAAACGGATCCGCTTGCGGATCAAGGACAAAATCGTCGCTGCGAAGCGCGAACTGGAACCTGCGCCCATTTGAACCCCGTGGTGCAGACCAGGTGTAGCTGGGCGGCATGTACAATGTTTTCACTCCCCGGTCCCCGCCGGAAAACGTACATGTCGCCCTTGCTGACTCCGCCTTCCGATTGGCAAACTTGTTGACCCTCTGGCAAGCAGACGAAAGGACCTGCCCGATGACCAACCATGCGCATCAAGATCCACAAGCCGCAACGCTTTCATCCGGCATGGCCTGTCCCGTGTGTCGGACCAATCTCGCGATCAGCGAGCGACAGGGTGTCGAAATTGATTATTGCCCGCAATGCCGCGGTGTGTGGTTGGATCGCGGGGAAATTGACAAAATCGTGGAGCGGTCGCGGCCCGGGCATCTCACGGAGCCGACCTATCGGCCAGACCGATCGATATACCGCGATACCTACCGACACCAACGCCCGAAAAAGCGGCGCAAGTCCTTTCTCGAAGAGCTTTTTGACTGAAGCCCGCGCTGCCCCGCGTCGCGATCAGGCATAGTTGCCCGCGGTCGTCCCGAAAGTGATCAGTCCGTCGAAATGGGACATTTGCAATCCGTTTTTCAGCCGCGCGCCCTGTTTTAGCAGGAATATGTGGCGAACAATTTCCGCCTGCTGCTCGATTCCGTAGTCGGTAAAAGGCTTGCCGGGCACCAGCTCATAGTCATAGCGGCAAAACGGATGGCGAGCGAGCGGCAGAAAAATACCCTGCTGATGCTGCCAGACATGCACCATTTCATGAATGAATAAACCTTGGAGGTTAAGGTCCTGCTTGGAAAAATCATCGGCAAACAGATTGCTGTCGGGATGAAACCAGAGATTGCCATCCGGCGCCATGGTGACCTTGCGGGGCTGGAACGGGAGCCATTTGCGATTGAATAACCGGACCGGGCGATAATCAATCGCGTCACCGAACATGGTTCGGCAAAGATTGATTTCCGCTTCGGCAAGCGGTCGGCCGGATCGGGATCCCGCTTTCGTCATCGCTTATCGATTGGCGTCCGTTTCGGCGGGTTCGTCCTGCGCTTCCGCTTTGGCCGCCGCTGCACCGCCGATCGGCTGAATGGCTGCCTCGATCTGGATCCGATCATCATTGGAAAAGATAAAAGTCATGGTTAGGAAACCCTGTTTCACTGATCCGCCGCCAATACCCCAGAGCATAAGATGTTTGCCGCCAGGTTCGAGATCGGACCGTTTCGCCAGCCGGAACCGGGACCGATTTGACCGGCTCCATGCGCGTGACACCATCGGTTTCGATACTCTCGTGCATTTCCACCCGGCGGGCATCGGCAGCGGTGACACCCACCAGCGAAACATCCTGTCGACCGCCATGCAATTCGAGATAGCCGGAGGACGGATTACCATCGACCGGAGAGAGATTGATCACTGCTTTATCCACATAAAGCACATCGCCCTGTCCGCAAGAGGCCAGAAAAAGCGCAGCAATCGCACCAAAAATAATCGAAAGATGTTTCTTCATAACTGGCAGAAAACTCCTGAATTTAGATGGTCATAGCCTGATATTTCTTATGTATGCCTTCTCCATCCCGGTGCCAAGGCTTGTGCCCAAGAAAATGCCACCTATATCCCAATTCGAAGCCGTAGCGGTGCCACTAAAAAAGGGCCGGGCGGTTATTTTGCTTCGTATAGAAAATAGTTAAACACTGAATTGAGGGAAAAATGGCGAAAGTAATCGGTATTGATCTGGGCACCACGAACAGTTGTGTGGCCGTTATGGACGGCGGTAAGCCAAAGGTTATTGAAAATTCTGAAGGCGCGCGGACGACCCCGTCGGTTGTGGCCTTTACCAAGGATGGCGAGCGACTGATCGGGCAGCCTGCCAAGCGTCAGGCCGTCACCAATCCGGAAAGCACGATTTTTGCGGTGAAGCGCCTGATCGGCCGCCGCTTCGACGATCCGATGACCAAGAAAGACATGGAACTGGTTCCTTATGACATTGTCAAAGGGTCCAATGGCGACGCATGGGTCAAGGCCGGCGGCGAGGATTATTCGCCAGCCCAGATTTCCGCTTTCACCTTGCAGAAGATGAAAGAAACCGCGGAAGGTTATCTCGGCGAGACAGTCACGCAGGCGGTGATTACGGTTCCGGCCTATTTTAACGACGCCCAGCGTCAGGCGACGAAAGATGCCGGCAAGATTGCCGGTCTGGAAGTGCTGCGCATCATCAACGAGCCAACCGCTGCGGCGCTGGCTTACGGGCTTGAAAAGAACGACGGCAAGACCATCGCGGTTTATGACCTTGGTGGCGGTACGTTCGATATTTCGATCCTCGAAATTGGCGACGGCGTGTTTGAAGTGAAATCAACCAACGGCGACACGTTCCTCGGCGGTGAAGATTTCGATGCCAAGCTGGTCGAGTTTCTGGCGGACGACTTCAAGAAAGCCGAAAGCATTGACCTGACCAAGGACAAGCTGGCCTTGCAGCGCCTCAAAGAAGCCGCTGAAAAAGCCAAGATCGAATTGTCTTCGGCGCAGACCACGGAAGTCAACCTGCCATTCATCACGGCCGATCAAAATGGTCCGAAGCATCTCGTCAAGAGCATCAGCCGTTCCGACCTCGAGAAGCTGGTTGGCGATCTGGTCAAGCGTACGCTTGATCCGTGCAAGAAGGCCCTGAAAGACGCCGGTGTTGACGCCAGCGAAATCGACGACGTGGTCATGGTTGGCGGGATGACCCGCATGCCGCTGGTCCGCGAAACGGTCCAGAAATTCTTCGGCAAGGAGCCGCATGTCGGCGTGAACCCGGACGAAGTTGTAGCCATGGGCGCGGCCATTCAGGCCGGCGTATTGCAGGGCGACGTCAAGGATGTGCTGCTGCTTGACGTGACGCCATTGTCGCTGGGCATTGAAACCCTTGGCGGTGTCTTTACCCGGATGATCGATCGCAACACAACGATCCCGACGAAAAAATCGCAGGTCTACTCCACCGCTGACGACAATCAGCAGGCTGTGACCATCCGCGTGTTCCAGGGTGAACGCGAAATGGCAGCGGACAACAAGATGCTGGGTCAGTTCGATCTCGTCGGCATTCCGCCGGCACCGCGCGGTGTTCCTCAGATTGACGTGACGTTTGACATTGATGCCAATGGTATCGTCAACGTTTCCGCCAAGGACAAGGGCACCGGCAAGGAACAGCAGATCAAGATCCAGGCGTCTGGCGGCCTGACCGATAATGACATCGATCAGATGGTCCAGGATGCGGAGAAATTTGCCGAGGAAGACAAGAAGCGTCGGGAAGAGGCAGAAGCCAAGAACAACGCAGAAAGTCTGGTTCACACGACCGAGAAACAGCTCTCGGAACATGGGGACAAGATCGACGCGGATCTCAAGGGCCAGATCGAAACGGCCATGCAGGAAACCAAGGATGCCATTGAAGGTGGCGATCCCGAAGCGATGAAGACCAAGTCGGAAGCGCTTGCGCAGGTATCCATGCAAATGGGTCAGAAGATCTACGAAGCCGAACAGGCGGCCGGTGGTGACGCAGCAGACGCTGCAGCGGCCGATGCTGCGGCCAAGGCTGACGATGATGTGGTCGACGCCGAATTCTCCGAGGTTGATGACAGCGATGACGCGGATTCGGACACCAAAGAAAAAGCGGCTGAGTAATGCAATTTAGACTGTGTTCCCGCGCCAGCGGGGATTTCCTCGGGCTCAAACCTGGTGTTGAGGAACTTCCCAAACGCGCGGGAGCACGGCTTTTGTTTATGCTTCAGGCTTCGGGGGAAGCACAGTAATGGCGACCGAAATGGATTACTATCAGGAGCTTCAGGTCGATCGCGGTTGCGACGGAGCGACACTGAAATCCGCATATCGCAAATTGGCGATGCAATATCATCCCGACCGCAATCCGGGCGACGCTGCGGCAGAAGCTAAGTTTAAAACGGTCAGCGAAGCCTATGATGTCTTGAAAGACCCGCAGAAGCGCGCGGCCTATGACCGCTATGGTCATGAAGCCTTCACCAATGGCGGCGGCAATGCCGCTGGCGGTGGGCAGGGCGGTTTTGCCGGCGCAGCGTTTAACGACATTGGCGATATTTTCGAAACCATCTTCGGTGGCGGCGGTGGTGGCGGTGGCTTTGGCGGACAGCAGCAGCAACGCGGCCCAGCCCGTGGTGCGGATCTGCGCTATGACATGGAAATCAGCCTCGAAGATGCTTTCCATGGCAAACAAACTGAAATCGAAATTGATGTTTCCGTCGGATGCGACGAATGCGACGGATCCGGAGCCGAGCCCGGCACTGGCGTCAAGACTTGTGGCACCTGCCATGGTCATGGCAAAGTCCGGGCGCAGCAGGGATTTTTCGTGGTCGAGCGGACCTGCGCAAGCTGTCAGGGGCGTGGCGAAGTGATCGAAAGTCCGTGTCATGTCTGTCTGGGTGAAGGCCGGGTCGACAAGCCGCAAACGCTGGAAGTCGAAATTCCCGCTGGTGTCGACAGCGGTACGCGGATTCGGCTCAGTGGCAAAGGGGAAGCGGGCGCGCGCGGAGCGCCGGCCGGTGATCTCTATATTTTCCTTCATCTCGAACGGCACGATCTGTTCGAACGCGATGGCACAACCCTGTTCACCCGCGCGCCGATCAGCTTTTCGGTTGCGGCCCTCGGGGGTGAAATTTCCATTCCCGGACTGGACGGTACCAAGCATGATATCCGCATTCCGGCGGGTATCCAGTCGGGCAAGCAGATCCGGCAACGCGGGGCCGGTATGCCGGTTCTGCGCGGGCGTGGTCATGGCGACATGGTGGTCCAGATCGAAGTGGAAACACCAACCAAATTGTCGAGCCGGCAAAAGGAATTGCTGCGGGAATTTCAGGAAACCGAAACCGGTGATGAAAGTCCCAATAGCAGCGGCTTCTTCTCCAAGATTAAAGAGGCCTGGGACGGCTTGGCGGATTAGCAGGCTGATGTTCCGTAACTGACCCTTGATCGGATCAGCTGCAGCATGAGACCAGGCGTTTGGCGCCACCGGCTAGCGTGGGTGACATCCCGCCTGTTCGGAGCTAGCATGGCATCATGCCGTCATCCTCGCTTCACATTTATGGGACGATCATCTCTACCTACAGCCGGATAGTGCAAACGGTTGCCGAAGAAGCGGGCGTGCCATGGCAGATTACCGCAACGCCGGCCAATAGTCCGGAAAACCAGAGGCGCCATCCGTTTCGCAAAGTGCCGACGGTGACGATTGATGGTCTCGAGCTTTTCGAGAGCGTGGCCATTTGCCAATATCTCGACAATGCGCATAATGAGTCCGCGCTTCAGCCAAATGAGCCTGCCGCACGGGCGGAAATGGATCGCTGGATATCCGTGGCCAATAATTATATTTTTCCGGTCGCCGAACATGGGCTGCTGATGCCGCGTCTCGCCAATCGGGTCTTAAAAACACCCTTGCGGTCGGATATTATCGAAGCGGCCTTGCCTGAAATTGCCGAACATCTTGGGATTGTCTGCGCCCGGATCGAGGAGGTCCCCTATTTTGCCGGTGACCAATTCTCGCTCGCGGATATTTTCCTCTATTGCATTTTGCGCCCGGTGCAGATGACCAACGAAGGTGACCATCTGATTGGACAATTGCTACCCTTGCGCCATTGGCTGAACCGGATCGGCAAGCGCGAGAGCCTTCTCGCCACGCGATGGGATGCGGAGTTGGACCCGGCGGTGTGAGTGCTGTGCGATGGTCTGGCAACCACAAACATTGCGTGAACCGGCTGATGGTCTAAAAGACAGGAAAGCTAAGGAGATCTCACGATGAAAAAGATATGGAAATCAGGTTTGGCGCTGACATTATGCGCCGCTTCGCCGCTGGCCTTGACGGCTTGTGCGGAGAGCAATGCGCAGTCCAATGATCGCTTCGCCAAAGTCGAGATCAAGACCGAAGCGCTGACTGACGGGGTCGCGGTGCTGTTTGGAGCGGGCGGCAATATCGGTGTGTCTTACGGTCCCGATGGCACCGTCCTGATCGACGATCAATTTGCCCCGCTGACGCCGAAAATCCAGGCAGCTATCGCCGCGCTTGGCGCCGAGCCAGTCAAATATCTGATCAACACCCACTGGCATGGCGACCATAGCGGTGGGAACGAGAATTTTGGCAAAGCCGACGCGCTGATCATGGCCCATGACCATGTCCGCGAGCGGATGCTTGGGGTGCAGAAATCCGGACGCGGCAATGATCCAGCATCACCCAAGGAAGCCTTGCCGGTGGTGACCTATCATGATGGATTAAAGCTTCACCTCAATGGGGATGAGGTGCGTGTCATGCACATGAAACACGCCCATACCGACGGCGACAGTATTGTCCATTGGACCAAGGCCAATGTCATTCACATGGGTGATCTGTATTTCAACAAGGTCACATTGCCCTTTATCGACCTCAATAGCGGCGGCAATGCGCGCGGTGTTCTGGCCGCAGCGGAAAAAGCGCTGAGTTTGGCCAATGACGACACCCGGATCATTCCGGGTCATGGGCCGATGGCGACCAAGGCGGATCTGATGGACTATCGCGACATGCTGAAAAACGTGATCGGTGCGGTGGAACAGGCGCGCGGCGAAGGTAAGTCACTGGCTGAGATCCAGGCGATGAAGCCGGCGGCCCAGTGGGACACCAACAAGGACGCGTTTATCAAAGGCGATGCATTTGTTGAGGCGGTCTACAAAAGCCTGGCGATGCCAGCCCATGGTGGCGGGGATCATGACGGCGGCGATCACGATAGCGGGGATCATTCTCACTAGATCGTCGCGCGGGCAATTTCCTTGCGCAAAGAGGTGATCAGCGGCCCGACCTTGGTCAGCCGCTGCTCCTCTTCATTGACGATGGCGAGGAACAGGATCTTTTTGAACTGCAGGGTTTTCTCGGCATCAGGACGCTTGGCTTCGGGTAGGGTGGACAGCAGGATATCGATCATCCGTTCGGCGCCGTGGAGACGGCCCCAGAGATAGTCATTTTCCCGATAAGATCGGCTAAAAAATGCTCCGAAGTTATTGAATTCAATGCCTTTTAATGTCGCTGCAACGCCGCCCTTGCGGATCGACTTGGCGTCTTCGGGCGAGATCCGATCGACTTTGATCGGATCAAATTCGTCCAGCCCTTCGCCTTGCAGCAAAGGCAAGGTGGCGATGTCGTAAAAGGGGAAGCCAAGAAACGCGAGCAGCATCGACCGTTTTTCAACTTTTGGTAATCGGGTCAGCGCATCGGCCAGTTTCTGATCGACCATGCTGTCGGCCGTCGCCAGATCCCGCGCGGCGGCCAGTGTTTCGAGCAGGGCGGCAGGCTTGTTCGCCGGATCCTTGGCCAATGCGACAAAAGCATCGCCAAGATAGTCTATGGTCTCGCGTTCGATGTAGAGCGAAAGACATTCATAAATGACATCATGCATTTGTTCGATCGCTGGCTGATCAGCGGGCGCCGCGCTGTCGAGATCTTCGGCCAACCGCCTGGCCAGGAACCGCAAGCGTCGGATCCGGTAACCGAGATCATGGTGTCGGAAAAATTCAGCCGCCAGTTTGCTGGGACCGGCGCCACCTTTCTTGCCGATATTCTCGAAGCCCTGGCGGCGCAATTCGGCCCAGATCAGATCGCGAATGACGGGCAAACTATTGGCGCTGGTATCATCGGCGGCACGGCGGACGGTATGCGCGATATCCTCGATCACCGTGGCCAGTTTTAGATGACCATAGGCGCTATAGGAAAATCCGGCCATCTTGCTGGCCTTGTCCCGCGACTTCCGGCGCCACGCTGCAAGCCGGGCCGGGGTCGGCTTGTCGAGAAACAGCGTACGACCGAATATGGATTCGACATTCTGCTCAACCTCGCCCCGCAAATTGTCGGTAATCTGTCGCATCTGGATAATGCGGTTCGAGCGGCGCGAAATCTGGTCGAGATTGTCGCGGATCGGCTGCTCGCGCGGGATATTGGATATCGCCCCGAAAATGGTCGAGAAAAACCCGGGCAGGCTTTCGTCTTCCGCCTCCTGCGCCGCCTGAAGCCGCTGCAGGGCGCGGTCGCTTTTGGCGACATCGAGATCGGGCCGCGGGTCTATGTAAACAAAACGCCGGTCCACTTCGCGCTTTGCGGGCCGGTTCTTGAGCGCTTCGATCGCCTGCGCGAAAGGCGCATTGGCGAGCACCGAGCCATCGATCAAAACGGTGTCATCGACCGTGCCGGCGCGGCTCTGGTTGGGCAGGACACGGCTAAGAAACCGATCCCGGTTGCGCCATTGATGATCGCGCTCTGCCAGTACGGTATCCAGTTCGACAACCGTGAATGGCGGAAAGGCCCCGGGGAAACTCGCGGTGGCCCGGCCGGCAAAGACCAGTTCGGCGGGATCCGCAATATCCGGACCCTGGCGCCCGCGGGTGGAGAAGCTGATCGTGATGCGATGCTCCATTTCGAGCGCTTCCGGCGGGCTATGCAATTGCAGGCGTTCGGGATGGCCGACAAAATCGGTTACCGTGACATAGAGATCAAGCGGTTGACCCGGCGGCAGCAGGCGCGGGCCGTGATCGGTTTTCTGCATCGCGGTGAGCGCGTCGAAAATCAGTCCGGAAAAGATTTTCCCGCCAAAAGGCGGCGCAAACCAGCGCGCCCGGACGAAGCGCGACAACTTCATTTTGACCTCTTCGCGGGCTTCTTTGGAAACCGTCTGTTCAACCGCCCCACCTTTGCGACCCAGCGCCAACCAGGCAATCGGTTCTGCCCAGAATTTGGAGAAACGGGACAGGGGTCGCGCATCGGGATCGAGCAGGGTATCGACATCGGCTGTATCGAGCCACATTTCGGTCAGCGGCTCCAGCGACTGCCCCGACAATATCGCCTGTGACAGGAAGATGCCATTGATTCCACCCGCGCTGGCGCCCGCAATAATATCCGGCAATATCCGCAGCTTGACCCCGGTTTCCTGTTCAATCCACTCCAATATGTCATAATAGGTGCCGCGGCTGCAGGACGCGTTTTTGGCGCGATCATGAAAGTCGCGGCTGGCCTTGGCCAGTTTCCACACTTCCTTGGTAATGCCATGCATATAAATGGCCAGACTGACGCCGCCATAACATATAAGAGCCAGTCTGAGTTCTTTCTGCCGCATTGCCGCAAGAGTGACAGCATGCGCCAAATGGTGCAAGCGGGAAAGCGGTTGAAATGCCCAAGAAAACAAATTATGTTCTATGTTTGTTCTAGTCGGGGATAGTGATGGCCAAGCCGAAGAAAAAATATGCCTGTCAGAATTGCGGATCAATCTCGCATCGCTGGCAGGGCCAATGCCCGGATTGCGGGGATTGGAATACGCTGAAGGAAGAAGCCGGGGACACGGTTTTCGCGGCCAAACATAATTTGCAGACCGGCGGCCGCGAGGTGCGGCTGGTCGGACTGGATTCGGACATTCAGCTGCCCGAACGGAAAAAGACCGGGATCGCCGAATTTGATCGGGCAATCGGTGGAGGGCTGGTGGCCGGTTCTGCTACGCTTATGGGCGGGGATCCGGGAATCGGAAAATCGACATTATTGCTGCAGGTTTCGGCCAAGCTTGCCAATGCGGGCTGTTCGGTGGCCTATATTTCCGGCGAGGAAGCCGCCGATCAGGTGCGGCTGCGCGCGCGCCGGCTCGGACTCGGCAAGGCGCCGGTGCAGCTGGCATCGGCAACGTCCGTGCGCGACATTCTGACGACGCTGCGCAAGGACGCGCCGGATTTTGTCGTCATCGATTCGATCCAGACCATGCACAGCGATCTTATCGAAGGGGCGCCCGGGACGGTGAGCCAGGTGCGCGCTTCGGCTCAGGAGCTGATCAAATTTGCCAAGGAACATGGCACGATGATCATGCTGGTCGGGCATGTGACCAAAGATGGCAATATTGCCGGGCCACGGGTGCTCGAGCATATGGTCGATACCGTGATGAGTTTTGAAGGCGAACGCAGCCATCAATACCGGATATTGCGATCGATCAAGAACCGCTTTGGCGGGACCGATGAAATCGGTGTTTTCGCGATGGCCGAAATGGGCCTCGACGAGGTGCAGAACCCGTCCGCTCTGTTCCTGACCGACCGCAGCGAAGAAGTCACCGGAGCCACGGTGTTTCCGGCCCTTGAGGGCACGCGTCCGGTGCTGGTCGAGATACAAGCTTTGACCGTGCGTCTGGCCAGTGGCGCCACGCCCCGCCGGTCGGTTGTTGGTTGGGACAGCTCGCGTCTGGCGATGATATTGGCGGTTCTGGAAGCGCGTTGCGGACTGAGTTTCTCCGGGGCGGAAGTCTATTTGAATGTCGCTGGGGGTTATCGGCTGACCGATCCGGCCGCTGATCTCGCGGTGGCGGCGGCCCTGATTTCCGCGCATGCCGAAAAACCGATACCGAGCGACGCGGTTATTTTTGGGGAAATCGCGCTTTCCGGAGAAATCCGTCCGGTTTCCAACACACCGTTGCGGCTCAAGGAAGCATCGAAACTGGGCTTTGGCCGGGCGCTGCTTCCGGCGTCCAAGGATGCCGCCGCACAGGGTGTGAAATGTGTGAACTTTGCCCAACTTGCCAATCTCGTTGACCATATGCTTGGCCGTGACTAGCAAGAGCCTATGACTGGTTTGGACATTTTTGTTTTGGTGCTCATGGGCGGAGCAGCGGTTTTTGGATTTATGCGCGGTTTTGTCCAGGAATCTCTGTCGCTTATGGCCTGGGTTCTGGTCATTTTTGCGGTGCGATTTGCGCATGCGCCGGTGGCCGATTTCCTGACTGGCCCAATCGGCAATGAAGGCGGCGCTTCGGTGCTGGCTTTTGCATCGATTGTAATCGTTACCTACGCGCTCGGTCGCGGGATCGCAAAGGCGGTGGGCCGCAAATCGCGCAAATCACTGCTGGGCCCGATCGATCGGGTACTCGGCTTTGGCTTTGGCATGATCAAGGGCCTTATCGGGGCAACGCTGGCCTATTTGTTGGTGATCCTGGTTTATGACAGCGTGTATGGCGCGGATGAAAAACGCCCGGAATGGGTGGCGGATTCGCGGACTTATCCGCTGCTCAATGCGAGCGGTGAGGCGATGGTCCAGTTTGTCGAGGAGCGGCGTGATCTTGCCGCGAGCGAAGAAAGCCCAACGGAATGAGCGAAGCGCTTTATACCAGGGATATTCTGCGTCTTGCGGTTTCCATTCCGCATCAGCGCCGATTGCCGAACCCTGCTGGCACGGCAGAACAGCGGTCCCGCACCTGTGGGAGCCGGGTTGCGGCGGACGTTACGCTTTCGGCAGACGGCCGGATCACAGAAATGGGTGTCGAGGTTCATGCCTGCGCGCTCGGGCAAGCGGCTGCGGCGATTCTGGGACAGCAAGCAGTGGGGCGCGCAGCCGATGAGATCACCGCCGTCCGCCAGCAGTTGAGCGACTTTCTGGCGGGAAAAGCTGATCATCCCGGTGATTGGGAAAATATGCAGCAACTCATGCCGGCCAAAGAGCACCAGGGGCGGCATGCCGCCATCCTGTTGCCGTTTGATGCGATCCTGGCCGCCTGCGCCGACGCGGCCGCGAAATCGGAGGCCGCATAGCGATGGAAGGGGCTGAAACCCACATGGGTGATCTGCTGCTGGGCGGATTTGTCATGCTTGGGGCTGCTTTGGTCATGGTGCTGCTATTTCGGCGGTTCGGCATTGGCGCGGTTTTGGGCTATTTGATCGCCGGTATCTTGATCGGACCAGCAGGATTCGGGCTGATCAGCGAAGGGGAAACGATCCTCGAATTTTCCGAGATCGGGATCATATTGCTGCTCTTTCTGGTCGGGCTGGAACTCGCCCCGGCGCGGCTCATGCGGCTGAAAAAGGCGATTTTCGGATTGGGTATGAGTCAGGTTGTGTTCTGCGGAATTGCGCTGTTCATCCTGATCATGGCGACGACCAATTTCACCTTTGGTGCGGCCATTGCGCTGGGCTTGCCACTGGCCTTGTCGTCGACTGCGCAGGTGCTGCCAATGCTGCAATCATCGGGCCGCCTCAACACGCCCACGGGAGAGAAAGCCTTCTCAATCCTGCTGTTTCAGGATTTGTCGATTATCCCGCTGCTCACCATCATCGCGGTCTTGTCCCGCGCGCCGCCGGAAGCTGGCGCATTGCCGGCCTGGCAAACGGCCCTGTTCGGCGTTCTGGCTATTGGTGGTTTGATATTGGCTGGCCGCTATTTGCTGCAGCCATTGCTCGAACTGATTGGCAAAATCGCCGAACGCGAATTGTTCATCGTCGCCGGTCTGGTCGCGGTTTGCGGCAGCGCGGCGTTGATGGAAGTCATCGGCCTGTCGCCAGCGCTGGGCGCGTTTCTGGCAGGCGTGATGCTGGCCAATTCACCCTACCGACACGAACTGGAAGCGGATATTGATCCGTTCCGATCGTTGCTGCTCGGCTTCTTTTTCCTCGCGGTCGGGATGATGCTCGACCTTGATGTGATCGCCCAGAATACGGGCTTTGTCTTTGGCGCCGCTGCAGTTCTGGTGATCACCAAGATCGCAATTATTTTCGGCCTTGGAAAACTGTTCGGTATGGACACGATGCCCGCACTCGGCATGGGCATGTTGCTGAGTCAGGGCGGCGAATTTGGTTTCGTCCTGTTTGCAGAGGCCGAGCAGGCGTTGCTGATACAGCCCGAGGCGAGCAGTTTATTTGGCGCGGTTATCACTGTATCCATGGCCACCACGCCGCTGCTGATGCTGATCGCCGAGCGCTTTACCGTGTCTACTGCCGCCGGTGATGCCGATCTGGACGATCCCTCGCTGGCGGATCAGGCGTCGATCATCGTGGTCGGTCACGGGCGTTTTGGCCAGACCGTCGCTCAGATGCTGAATGGCGCCAATATCTCGGTCACCATCATCGATGTCAAACCTCAGCAAATTGGCGTCAGCCAGAAATTTGGCCGCAAAGTTTTCTATGGCGATGGCACGCGTGTCGATCTGCTGCGCGGGGCGGGGGCAGATCAGTGCGCCGCCATTGTGTTTTGCATGGATGGCAATGAGTTCAACGCCGAAAAACTCGAGAATATCGCTTTGGCGTTTCCCGACGCGAAGCTGTTTGTGCGGGCCTATGACCGGGTGCATCTGCTCGAGGTCAAAAAGGCCGGCATTGCCGGTGCCAAGCGGGAAGTGTTTGAATCGGCGATCCATCTGGCGCGGCAGGCGATGATCGCCATAGATGTTGATGATTCGCTGATTGACGAGGTTGACCGCGAGTTCCGGCAACTGGATTGCGACCGGCTCGAAGCCCAGCGCGCGTCCGGTGACATGATGGCCGGGCGTCATCTGGGATTTGGACTGGGCGCGCAGCGCGACGGCGGGGATTGATCAGCGGTTGGTCAGATCAGCCGGGCTGATCGAGAAACGCCGCGACATCCTGCAGATCCACATCTTTGGCCAGATAGGTTTCACCAATGCCATTGGCGAGCAGGAACGGCAGGTTTCCACCGCTCATTTTCTTGTCATGCAACATGTGATTGACCAATGTCTCGCCGCTGGCATCGACGCCCGCTGACGCGAGATCATGGGGCAGTCCGCTACGCTTGAGATGGTGTTCCACCCGCGCCGCGTGGTCAGCCGGACAATGGCCGCGGCGGACGGAATAATGAAAAGCGAGGGCCATGCCCGCAGCGACTGCTTCGCCATGGACCAGTGCGTCCGAATAACCGGTTTCGGCCTCGAGCGCATGACCAAAGGTGTGCCCGAGGTTGAGCAACGCGCGGCGGCCAGTGAGTTCAAGCTCGTCTTCGATGACAATCGCGGCCTTGGTTTTGACGCTGTGGATGATCGCGTGGGTGAGCGCGTCCGGGTCGCGGGCGAGCAGGTCGGCGCTGTTCTGTTCGCACCAACTGAAGAAATCCGCGTCGTTGATCAGGCCATATTTGACCACCTCGGCATAGCCGGCGCGGAGCTCTCTGTCGGGCAGGCTGTTCAGCACCAGCGGATCAATCAGCACCCGGCGGGGCTGGTTGAATCGGCCGATGAGATTTTTCCCGGCGCGGCTATTGATCGCGGTCTTTCCACCAACGCTGCTGTCGACCTGAGCGAGCAGACTGGTGGGTATCTGAATGAAGCCACAGCCGCGCTTCATAATGGCCGCTGCAAAACCGGTGAGATCGCCAATCACTCCGCCACCCAAGGCGATCAGCAGGTCGGAACGTTCCGCACCTTGTTCGAGCAGCCAGTCCGTCACCCGCTCGAGATTTTGCCAGCTTTTGGCCTTTTCGCCCGCTTCGACAACTAGACTATGCGACGCGATTCCGGCTTTGCTGAGATTGGCTTCAAGCGGGGCCAGATAATGGTGGCCAACCTGGTCATCGGTAATGATGAACGTGCGATTATTGGCCAAAAGCGGCGCTAACTGGCGGCCCGCTTGATCCAATAGTCCGGTTGTAACGATAATGTCATAGGCCTCGCCAGCGAGGTCAACGGTAATAGTGGTCATGCCGTCAGGGCCTCGATTATCTTTTCAACAGTCAATTCATGCGGTGCATCATTTCCGGTCACATGCACATGGGCTTGCGCGTAGATCGGATTGCGTTTTTCGGCCAGATCCCGCAGGATTTTTTCCGGGTCGCCCTGGCGCAACAACGGCCGCGTATCGCGCCGTGCCACCCGTTTGACCAGGATATCAATGTCCGCATCCAGCCAAATGGCAGTGGCCTGATTCAGGATCAAGGCACGAGTCTGATCATTCATGAATGCGCCGCCGCCGGTGGCGATGACTTGCCGCTTGTCTTCCATCAGCCGGGCAATGACGCGGCGTTCCCCATCGCGGAAATATTCTTCACCAAACCGCTCAAAAATCTCGGAAATCTTCAGATCGGCTGCCTTTTCAATTTCCTCATCCGCGTCTACGAAGGGCAGGTCAAGCCGTTTTGCCAGCCGGCGGCCGACGGTGGTTTTGCCCACACCCATTAATCCGATCAAAACCAAAGGCTTGTCGGAGGATATCTTGCACTCTTCACCGGATTCTTCGGCGGAAGGCTGAAAAGGGTCTTTCATGTTTTTGTCCATTGAGGCAAAGGCTATACAGAGGATGGAGACGAGTGCAAAATGCAATGCGTTTCCGGATTGTTATTGGGATGGAAGAAAGTCAGTTGAACACTCATGCCGCGTAATCTGGTTTTCCTTATCGTCTTTCTTGCTGTTGTGATTGCCGCGATGGTTCTGCTCGCATCCATGGATGTCGAACAGGATGTCGGTCCGGTAGAAAAGCCGGTGATCGGTAAGGAATTGAGCGAGTAGATGCGCATGGGTTGGAAAAAAATCGCTTTTGCCACGACTGGCCTTGCCGCTTTGGCGATGTCGCTGCCGGTTCTGGGACAAAGTTCTCCGGAATCGCTATTGCCACCTGGATTTGGTGACCCGGCCCCGGCACCCGCTCCGACGCCAGCGCCAAGTCCGGCGCCAACACCGGCACCCGGTCCGACCACCAGTCGACCGACACCGCCATCCGCCGCCACGCCGGCCACGGTGCCCGACAGCGGTTCCGGGCCCAGTGTTGCAATCCGGCCGCCGTCCTCGCTCCTCGATCTCGATGAAGACGGCGACCTGAGTGAACTGGATGACGCATTGCGGCCGCAATATTATCTGGCCGCCGGCGCCCGACGATCGATGAAGCAGGTTGGCGTTCTGACCGAAGATACAGGCGGTATTGCAGCCGATGGCTTCGGTGCGGAAGGCGGGCAGTATCTGACCAATTTGATCCGCAATCTTGACGGGCCGATTATTTCGCGCTGGGGATCCATCCTGTTGCGCCGCACCTTGTTGAGCGAAGTGAACAGTCCGGATAACGTCAATCCTGCGGACTGGGTGGCTGAACGGGCCTGGCGTCTTTTGTTGATCGGCGAAGCCGAAGCGGCACGGGCGCTGGTGCTCAAGGTCGATGCCGGTAATTTTACCCAGCGGCTATATGAAGTCGCCATGCAAGCCCATCTTGCCACCGCCGATCCTGCGGGAATGTGCCCCTATGTTGAAGGCGGTGCGCGGGTGTCTGATGCTCCAACCTGGGATTTGTTCCGCCCGATTTGTGCCTCCTTCGCCGGGGAGCAGAGTCGCGCGACGTCGCTTCTGCGATCCGCTCGCCGCAACAAGGTGGCCACCGGGATCGACTATCTGCTCGCAGAAAAAGCCGTGGGTGCGGGCTTTGAGGGACGCCGAGCGGTCACGATCAAGTGGGATGACATTGAATTTTTCAACAATTGGCGCTTTGGCCTCGGTGCCGCCACCGGCGTGGAACCGCCGGATCGCCTCTATGGACAGGCCGGACGGCATGTCCAAGGCTGGCGGGTGCGCGCGCCGATGTTGTCCAAAAATTCACGGATGAAGGCCGCCGATACGGCCGCTGCATTGGGCGTGTTGTCCAACCGTGCCATGGTTGATCTCTATTCGGTAACCTATGAAGATCCTGATGCCAGCGACGATTTGAAAGCCCGCGCATCAACCTTGCGACAAGCCTATACCAGTGGAACCAGTAGCGAACGTGTGGAGGCAATGCAGGATTTGTGGAACCGCTCGACGGGACCGCTGGCCACCTATTCAGCGAAGATATTGACGGCTCGTGCTGCAGCAAAAATACCGGCATCGCAAGGGCTTGCGGAGCAAAGCGCAGATTTGATCGCGTCGATGCTGAGCGCCGGCTATGATCGCAACGCCGCGCTTTGGGCAAGCCAGACAACAGCAGGCAGCGAAGCTTGGGCGTTGCTGGCGGTCGCGGCTCCGGAGACGGTTGTCTCGGTCAGCTATGATGCGCTTGACGAATTTGCAGATAATGATGACAGCAGCGGTCAGTTGAAAAGCAAGTTTTTGCTGGCTGCGCTCGCTGGACTGAATCGTGTCGATGCACAAGCGCTGCAGGAATTTTCGGGCGATCTCTCGATTGACCTGACAGCCAGTTCACGCTGGACCGGTGCCATTCGTTCCGCTGCCCAGCGCGGGCAGGGTGGTACAGTTGCCCTGTTGGCGGCCGTTGGCATGCAGGGCAGAGACTGGCAAGCCATGTCGCCGCTGCATCTCTATTATATTACACGGTCCTTGAAACGGGTCGGCATGGAAGCGGAAGCCCGGATGATTGCCGCCGAAGCACTATCGCGAACATGATAAGGTCATGATCTCCTCCTTTCCAAGACCGTAGCCACGGTCTATTGGATTTGAGCATGGATGATGATGCAGTCTCGCTAGACCGGTTCCTGGAAATGATGGCGGTGGAAGGCGGTGCTTCGCCCAACACGCTGCAAGCATACCGGTCCGATCTGGAGCAGGCATCCGGTCATTGCAAAGGGCGTCTGACCGCAGCGGATCGCGCGCAGCTGGAATCCCTGGCAAGCAACTGGAGCGATCTCAAAAATGCCAGCATCGCGCGCAAATCCTCGTCGCTACGCCGGTTTTTCGGATTTCTTCAGGAAGAAGGGCTCCGTGCTGATGACCCGTCCGATGCCTTGCCGCGCCCGGGCAGCCTCCGATCGCTACCGAAAATATTGTCTCATGAAGAAGTGGCGCGCCTGTTCGCGGTCATCGCGGCGAAACTGGACGCCGAGACCGTCAAACCCAATGACGCACGCCTGGCGGCGGTGATCGAATTGCTTTACGGATCCGGCTTGCGGGTTAGCGAACTCGCTGCTTTGCCGCGCCGGGCCGTTCAGGAAGACAAGCCGTTTCTGATCGTTCGCGGAAAAGGCGGCAAGGAGCGGCTGGTTCCGATTTCGGATCAGGCCCGCAAGGCGGTGCGCCGCTGGGCACGGTTTCTCAAGGAGGATGAGACCTATCTATTCCCTTCCAGAACCGGTCATTTGAGCCGGATAAGGCTGTTTCAGATCGTCAAGCAGCTTGCCGTGCAGGCGGATATCAACCCCGGAAAAGTCAGCCCGCATGTCCTGCGCCACGCTTTTGCCACACATTTGCTGGAAGGCGGAGCCGATCTTCGTGCCTTGCAGACGTTGCTGGGGCATAGCGATATCAGCACCACTCAGATTTATACCCATGTCGACAGCGCGCGCCTGGTCGAGCTGGTTAACCGGCGTCATCCACTGACTCAACATGATCTCTCGCGTTGACGTTTCTGCTCAGCAGTTCTAACCGAAAGAGATGACATCATTTCTTGATTTTGAGAAGCCGATCGCCGCGCTGGAATCCCGGATCATCGAGTTGCGAGAAACGGCTGACGAAGGCTCTCTGGATATCGAATCAGAGATCGCCAAATTGCAGGCAAAGTCTGCCAAATTGCTGCGCGATACCTATGCGCGCCTGTCGCCCTGGCAGAAAACCCTGGTCGCGCGGCATCCCGACCGCCCCCATTTCAAGGATTTCGTCGCCGGCCTGTTCGATGAATTCATCCCGCTTGGCGGCGATCGCAATTTCGGTAATGACCAGGCCATTATTGGCGGTCTGGCGCGAAAAGGGGATCAACGGGTCGTCGTCATCGGCCATGAAAAAGGGGACGATACCGAAAGCCGTTTGCGGCACAATTTCGGCATGGGGAAGCCGGAAGGCTATCGCAAGGCCATCCGTCTGATGGATCTGGCGGATCGGTTTTCGCTCCCGGTCATCACTTTGGTCGATACGTCTGGCGCGTTTCCCGGCGTGTCCGCTGAAGAGCGTGGTCAGGCAGAAGCAATTGCGCGCTCGACCGAAAAATGTCTGTCACTGGGTGTGCCCATGGTGGCGGTCATTGTCGGTGAAGGCGGTTCTGGCGGCGCGGTTGCGCTCGCTGCGGCGGAGCGGGTGCTGATGTTCGAACATGCAGTCTATTCGGTCATTTCACCGGAAGGGTGTGCCTCAATTCTCTGGCGCACGGGAGACAAAGCCGACGTTGCCGCGGATGCGATGAAGATAACCGCGCAAAACTTGAAGAAGCTCGGTGTCATTGATCGCATCGTTAAAGAGCCGGTTGGTGGCGCCCACCGCGATCGTGACCTGGCAATTGCGACGCTCGGCAAGGCGATCATGGCCGAAATTGAAGCGCTACAGGATATGAGCCGGAAAGAACTGCGTTCGATGCGCCGAGAAAAATTCCTTAAAATCGGTAGTTTATAGAAATTTTCTCGACTGGCGGAGGCAAATAGACGACCAGCGCCGTGCTTTTGAACAGCTATTTACATGCCCGACCCTTCCGTTGTCTGACCCTCTATTGTAGAGTTTTGACAAGGAGAGTCGCATGAAACCCATATCACCCAAATTGCTAACCACGGTCGCGATCCTGTCTTTAATGGCGTGCACCGGCTCGGGGGCGGATGCTGGAGCGGTCGAATCTGCGGGCAGTGATGCCGCGGTGGAAAGGGGCGAAGTCCGCACGATTTCAGCGGCAGACAAGGCCAAAGGCGCCGAAGCCCACCCGCAATTGATGCAGGAATTTGGCGGCGCCTATACCGGTCCGCAATCGGCTTATGTCGTGCGCATCGGGCAGAATATCGCTGTGCAATCCGGCTTGGGCGATGCGCGTAGCGACTTTACCGTCACCTTGCTGAACAGCCCGGTCAACAATGCATTTGCGATCCCTGGCGGCTATGTCTACCTCACCCGGCAACTTATGGCCCTGATGAATGACGAAGCCGAAATGGCGGGCGTATTGGGTCATGAGGTCGGGCATGTCGCAGCGCGCCATGGCCAGAAACGACAGAAAGCCGCCAAAAGAAACAGCATATTGGGCGCGATCGGACAGATTGGCGCAGCGGTTCTGCTCGGCGATTCCTCTCTGGGAAAGCTGGGGCAGGAAGTCTTTGGTAAAGGCAGTCAGTTGTTGACGCTGCGCTATTCCCGCAAACAGGAATATGAAGCCGATGATCTCGGCATTCAATATCTCGCTTCCGCGGGCTATGATCCGCAGGCGCTGTCGACCATGCTGGCTTCGCTCGCGTCGCAATCGGCGATTGACGCCCGTTTGGCCGGCCGGGATGCGCGCGGCGTTCCGGAATGGGCAAGCACCCACCCTGATCCTGCGCAACGGGTTTCGCGGGCGGCGAGAAATGCCGGGAAAACCGGCGCGACGTCGAGCAAACGCAATCGGGCCGTCTTTCTTCAGAATCTCGATGGCGTTCTCTATGGCGATGATCCCAAGCAGGGGGTGATCGAGGGCAATCAGTTTCTGCATCCTGATCTGAAGCTGAAATTTGCCGTGCCCAACGGATTTTCGATGCAAAATGGCACCCGGGCAGTGACAATTAATGGATCGAGTGGACAAGGCCAGTTCACCACCGGTGCCTATAATGGAAATATGACAAGCTATATCGCGGCGGCCTTCAAGTCCTTGTCGGGCAAGGGGCAGGAGATTGCTTATGGCGATATTCAACGCACGACAGTCAATGGTCTGCCTGCGGCTTATGCAATCGGCCGGGTTAGCGGCCGGAGCGGACAGGTAGATGTCACGATATTCGCCTACGAGTTTTCCAAATCCAGTGCTTTCCACTTTGCGACTTTGGCGCCGGCTGGCAGGGCATCGGTCTTTTCGCCGATGTATCAAAGCGTCAATCGGCTTTCGACCAGCGAAGCGGCGGCGATAAAACCGCGCAAGATTGATGTGGTTACGGTGCGATCGGGAGACACGATTGACAGTCTCGCTGCCAAAATGGCTTATACCAGCTATCAGAAGGACCGTTTTCTGGTACTCAACCGGTTGCGGGCCAGCGATCGGTTGCAGGTAGGGCAGAAGGTCAAGATCGTCACTTATTGAGGCTCTTGCGAAACTGCGGCTGGCATCGCGCGTCTCGCAGGCACAAAAAAGACGGCAGCCGGTGAAGGCTGCCGTCTCCAATTTGGTATCTAATCCGGAGATTAGCCCTGCATCGAAGTATCAACTTCGGAGAAGGTGTTGCTGAGGGTGTTACCCAGCTGACCCATTGCAACGATGGCTGCAACAGCGATCAGAGCAGCGATCAGGCCGTATTCAATAGCCGTTGCGCCTTCTTCGTTCTTGAACATTTTACGTACGAGTTTCATGTCTGGTCTCCTATATGACAAATTCACTTCACTTACCCAAATCGATCTGTAGTAATCGATCGATATTCAACACAGTAGAACCAAATTCTTTACAAATGTTTAAAGCACTTTGGCCGTCAGGAACTTTCAACCACCTTGTCGGCGACATCATCCCACATATTGCCTGTTGTATTGGCAAGACCGCTTATCGCTACAATGGCAGCGAGCGCGACTAACGCCAAAATCAGACCATATTCCACGGCCGTTGCACCTCTTTCGGAGAGATGGATTTTTTTCAACAATCTGATCATAACCCTCTCCGCATAAATAAAAGATCTGCTACGTTGTGAACGATTTGGTATTTCACAGAAAGGGATTAACAAAATCCTTACATCGCGAAAAAAAATGGAAAATAATCCGACATATCTGTTTGTCGTTGCGGCGGCATTGATCGACGATTCCGGTCGGGTTCTGGTCCAGAAGCGGCCGGCAGGGCGGCCTATGGCGGGGCTTTGGGAGTTTCCGGGTGGCAAGGTTGAGGCCGGTGAAGTGCCCGAAGCGGCCTTGGTCCGCGAGCTGAACGAAGAGCTCGATATCGCGGTCGCGATCGAGGATCTCGAACCGGTTGCCTTTGCCAGCGAGCCGCTTGGCGAGAAACACTTGCTGCTGCTGCTTTATAGATGCCGCAAATGGAATGGGGCGCCAGCAAGCCAGGAAGAGGCCGCTCTGCAATGGTCACCAATAGCGGAATTGCACGCCCTTGATATGCCGCCAGCAGATGGCCCTTTGGTGGACCAGCTCATCGCCGCTTGCCAGGACGACGCTAGCCGGGCGGTTTTTCCGCAGCGCGGACTTGAGTGACATCTGACCGCTGCCCCGTTTGGCTGGAACGGGCTGGTCAGGATGGGGCGACCAGCCGCACAGATAGATTAGTTCAATCTGCTCGCTCACCTTGCCATCCGGTTCCTGCCGCGCAGCAAAGTTGGCCAGCGCATGCGCCACGGTCATCCGGGGCAGGGCGTCCGGTCCGGACTGTAATATATTGCCGCCGCCCATATCACGGATATCGGCAATGAGCCGGTCGAGCGCGCTATAACGCAGGCGGAGATTGTCGCTGTCCACCACCGGCAGCGCGAATCCGGCGCGGGCCATCAGATCTCCAGCGGTGCGAATGTCGATTTGGGGGTGGACATGCGCCGAGATCCGATCACCCTCGGCGGCCATCAAAATGTCTTTCAGCGCGGTCAGGCTCTCCGCGCCGACAAATCCGGCGAGGAAAAACCCATCTGGCCGCAAAACCCGGCAGGCTAGGCGAAGCGCGCCGGGGAGATCGTTGACGCTGTCCAGGGTCGCGATGTTGATGACCAGATCAAAGCTGTGGTCCGCAAATGGTAAGCGGTCCTCATCGCATTGGACTCCGCCTTGCGCATCGGCATATCCGAAGCTGGCATCGGCAAACACGGCATGGATGGCGCGCTCCTGCAAGGCCACGCGCAAGTCCGGCGCAGCCTGCCCGATCACTAGGCAATCCGCGAATTCACGCTTCACATCGGCAAGGCGGTCTACCAGTTCTTCGGTCAAGATACGATTCAGAAAGCCATCCGCCCCGGTCCGTGCGAACGCCCGGTCCCTGAAATGTCGCCGTCGCCGACGATCAAATATCTCTCTATCATCCGTGCCCGAAGCCATGCGGCCTTGTGCCTGTGACGGCATCGGGCGACAAGAGTTAATGGCTTTTTTCTCGTCCCTGACCAAGCCGCTTCTGGACTTTGCGCTCCCGCCCCGCTGTCCGATCTGCGGGGTGATTGTCGATGCGGACAACCGGTTTTGCCTGACATGCTGGAGCCAGTTGTCCCTGATCAACCCACCCTGGTGCGCTTCGTGCGGCATGCCGTTTGCTTTTGAACAGGATGCTGACGCCCTTTGCGCGAATTGTCTGATTTCGCCTCTGAACCATGACGGCGTGCGCGCAGTGGTGGCATATGATGATCACAGCGCCAAAGCCGCGCTCCGGCTAAAATATGGTGCGCGACTGGGTTTGGCGGACCTGATCGGGCAGCAGATGATGCGGTTTCAGGATTCCATTCCGCAGGATGCCATGATTGTGCCCGTGCCTTTGCATCGGTGGCGGATATGGTCGCGCGGATTTAATCAGTCCGTGCTGATCGGTCGGGCCTTGTCAAAACACAGCGGCTGCACTCTCTATCCCGATGCTCTGGTCCGATTGCGGTCAACTCCGCCGCTCCGCGGATTAACGGCCAATCAACGCCATCGGTTAGTGAACAGGGCCTTTGCTGCAAATGCCGGGATAAAACCGGTCTTGGCCGGGAGACCGGTGGTGCTGGTTGACGATGTTTACACCAGCGGCGCCACTGCCAATGCGTGCGCGCGGACTCTCAAGCGGGCGGGGGCTGGCAAGATTCTGGTTTTTTGCTGGGCCCGAGTGGTGACGGAGCAAACCAGTCAGCCGGGATAATGTCGATGCGCAGCTCCACGGGTGTTGCAATCTGCCTTGCGAAAGACCATCTGAAAGACGAAGACAAAGGATATGAGCACGTTATGGCGAAGGTTGAAATCTACACGAAATTCACATGCGGCTATTGCGCGCGCGCAAAAGCCTTGCTCTCGCACAAGAATGTGGCGTTTGAGGAAACCGACATCACCATGGGCGGTCCCAAGCGGGCCGAAATGATTCAACGCGCCAATGGTGGGGCCACCGTGCCGCAAATCTTCATCAACGGACAGCATATTGGGGGTTCTGACGAACTCGCTATGCTCGAGGAAGATGGCAAACTGGACGCCTTGCTGGCGGGCTAGATGATCCAACGTATCGCCTTGGCACAAATGTGCAGCGGCATTGACCCTGCTGCCAACGCTATCCGGTTGCAAGCCGATATTGCTGACGCGGCAAAACAAGGCGCGGAGATAATCTTCACGCCGGAAATGACCGGATTATTGGACCGCAAGCGCAGCCGGGCGCAGACCCATATCTGCCGCGAGCAGGATGACGCGGTGCTGCAAGTGGCGCGCGATGCGGCAGCGGAAACCGGAACATGGGTTGCGCTGGGCTCGCTCGCACTGAAATCCGACCGGAGCGATAGCGACAAGGCGGTGAACCGGTCCTTCGTCATTGCGCCCAATGGCGACATTGCGGCGCGTTATGACAAGATCCACTTGTTCGATGTCGCGCTGTCTTCTGGTGAAAGCTGGAAAGAGTCCTCGGCCTATGATCCCGGAACAGCGGCGGTGGTTGCCGACATCGGGGCCGTCAAACTGGGATTGTCGATCTGTTATGACGTGCGCTTTGCAGCCCTGTACACCGCGCTGACCGATGCGGGAGCGGGGTTGTTGACAGTTCCGGCCGCGTTCACCGTGCCGACCGGTCAGGCCCATTGGGAGGTTTTGCTGAGGGCAAGGGCGATTGAAGCCGGCGCCTTTGTCGTTGCCGCCGCGCAATGCGGCAAACATGAAGACGGGCGTGAAACTTACGGCCACTCGCTGGTCGTCGATCCCTGGGGCGAGGTGCTGCTCGACATGGAAAGCGGAACCGGCGTAGCGACCTGCGATATTGATTGGACCAGACTGAAGGATGTCCGCGGACAGGTGCCTGCAATTGAGAACCGCCGGGTCTTTCAGCTGCCGGGAGAGACAGGATGATCGTTTTCGATTTGATCTGTAAGGACGGCCAGCATCTTTTTGAAGGCTGGTTTGGCTCGTCTGCGGATTTTGAGGATCAGCAAGCCAAGGGCCTGGTCCATTGTCCGGTCTGTGACTGCGCCACGGTGATGAAGGCCGTCATGGCACCCAATGTCGGCAAAAAGGGCAATCAGACCAGCGTAGGTCAGTCGTCCGGGCAGCCTGAACAAGCGACCGACACCACAGCTGCCGCCACAGCCAACACCACAGGCGCCCCGACGCCAGAAGCACCGGTGGCATCGAGCGGCGGGGTCCCGGTGCCGGCGGAATATCAGGAATTGATCGGTAAACTGGCCAAGGCGCAAGAAAAGATGCTAGCGCAGTCGGAATGGGTCGGCGGCAAATTTGCGGATGAGGCCCGGGCGATTCATTATGGCGACAAGGAAGCCAAACCCATTCACGGTACCGCGTCCCTCGATGACGCCGTGGAACTGGAAGAAGAGGGTGTCGAAATCGCGCCGCTGCTGGTTCCGATTACCCCGCCGGAACAACAAAATTGACTGGTGAAACCTGCGAGAGTGGCTTAAACGTCCGTCGATAAAGCGCCCGTAGCTCAGGTGGATAGAGCATCAGATTCCTAATCTGGAGGCCACAGGTTCGAATCCTGTCGGGCGCACCACTAGCTGTTGGGATGAACTGGTTCCGGCCTAAAGATCGAAGGCTTGGCGGGACATGATCTCGACGCTTTTATTCTCAAAAACCCCATCGCCCAATTCTTCCCGTTTCTCGGCCAGCAAGGCATCGCGCTCTTCGAGCATGGTGATGATCGGGTCGTGAAAGACCTTCACCGCGGCGGTGAGCCAGTCATTGACCAACGGATCGCCGGGGGCGTTGGACATGTCGAACAGCTTCAGCCGCTGAGCAATCGCATCAGCCGGCATGAAATATTCATAGGTCACCCAATAGTTGGTCGTGAACCAGCTGAGCGGCATGCCATCAAGGCCAAAGCTCAGCGCCCCGAAATGGACAACACCTTGTGTCGGCTTGCCATTGGGCAGTTTTTTGGGTGGTTGGAAGAGCGATGATACGCCCTTGAAGACGTCCAGCGGCAGAAACATGTGAAAATGCCCATGCTCGCCTTCTTCCCGTTCCTCTGGTTTATGCGCGTGATAAAACCAGCGAGACTTATTGCCGGGAGCAATGCAGTCGCCTTTGGGATAATGTTGATACTGAACGAAAGGGGCGTCTGCCGGCACCACTCTGGGTACTAGCGAGACGCCCTCTTTAGCTATTTGGCCAGTAAGCTCAAATAGCCTTTCTAATGCATTTTCCAATGCGTTTAACTGATATTACTCAGTTGCAGCACAGGCAGCGGCACAAGCGGCACAGCCAGCAGCTTCAGCAGCACAGCCAGCGGCTTCTGCAGCACAACCAGCGGCACATGCAGCAGCACAACCAGCGGCACAAGCGGCACAGCCAGCAGCTTCAGCAGCACAGCCAGCGGCACATGCAGCGCATTCAGCGGCACATTCAGCAGCTGCTGCAGCGTCTTCAGCTTGCTCAGCACAGGCTGAAAGAGCTGGAACTGCAAGAGCAAGGCCACCGGCTACTGCCAGCATTTTGCGGAAACTTGTTTCGTTAGACATTAAATATCCCCTTTGGATGAACTAGACTTTCCCCTCTATCTTCAAACCTATAAGCATGGCAAGCCCATTTGTGCCTTATCGCGAAAAATGGCAGAAATTGCGCATTTATTAGGCAGAATATTATTAACCTGCATGATTTTTCAGCGAAAAACTGCCGGGATTTCGGGGTTATTTGTCCACGCCGCGAATTTTGCCCCATTGCCGGGCCACGGTATAACCAAGATAACCCGTGCCAAATAAGGCATAAAGCGGTTCAGGGATGCCGCTGAGATAAGCATTCATTCCTGTGGCAATGGCGTTCGCGGCTTCCGGACGAAAGGCCGCGATCAATCCCATTGGAATAGACCAGAGCAGCAACAGGTACATGACATATAGAAAGCTGGGGCGAGCACGACTGGTCCACGGGTCGCCGGATCCTGCTTCTGCCAGGATAGCCGACAGCTGGATTCTGATTTCTTCCATGTCCTGACTGCCTTCGAGCTGCAGCAGCTCGAGCTTGGCCTTGTCCCGGGCTGCTTTGTCCGGAATGATTTTATCGATGATTTTCGACAGGGGGTCGATGAGAGTGGAAAGCAGAGACATGAGAATTCCTTTTGGCATGGCGCGACGACGATGCTTGGGGCGGGCGACGGCGCTTTTCAGTGGCAGGGAGGCTTAAAATAACCTATTTGGTTAGGTGTAGGAAAGCCAAAGCATGAAGAAATAAATTTAATTGACTGATTAAGATCAATTGGGCCTAAGATTGCACAATCCGAGCGGATGATTCGAACCTGATTGAAATCCGCCAGAATCTTAGGAGCCGGACCATTGAATTTTGATTTCTCTGACGATCAGAAATTCCTCCGTGATGAATCGCGGAAGTTTCTTGAAGCGCAATGCACCAGCGCACATGTGCGGGCAGTGCTCGACGATGATGCCGTTAGCCACAATGAAGAAGTGTGGCAGAAAATCGTCGAGATGGGCTGGCTGGGCGCAGCTATTCCCGAAGAATATGGTGGATTGGGTCTCGGCATGCTCGAGCTTTGCGTCATCGCTGAAGAGCTCGGCCGTGTGCTTGCGCCGGTGCCATTCGGATCGTCGGCCTTTTTCTTTGCCGAAGCGATCAAACTGGCGGGATCCGACAATCAGAAGAAGGCGTTGCTGCCCAAGGTAGCAGACGGTTCGATCATCGGTTGCCTGGCCACCAGTGAGGGCCCCGGGGCGCTGGATGCCTCTACCGTCCGCGCTACTGTGAAAGACGGACAATTGTCGGGCACGAAAATCCCGGTCACCGACGGAGACATCGCAACCCATGCCGTGGTGCTGGCGAAGGATGGTAGCGGTACCGGCCTGTTCGTCGTTGCGCTGGATCAGGATGGTGTTTCACGCAAACCGCTGAAAACAATCGAGCCGACGCGGAGTCATGCTGAAATCCAGTTTGCCAATGCCGCCGCAGAGCGTCTCGGCGATGGCAATGGCCTGGCGCTCCACGATCAGCTTCTCAACCGGGCGGCGGTCTTGTTGGCGTTTGAACAGCTGGGTGGGGCATCGCGCTGCCTGGAACTGGCGACCGACTATGCGAAGGAACGTCAGGCTTTTGGTCGCCCGATTGGTGGCAACCAGGCGATCAAGCACAAATTGGCCGATATGTATGTGAAAAATGAAGTGGCGCGATCCAACGCCTATTATGGCGCCTGGGCGCTGTCCACCGATGCTGCCGAATTGCCAGAGGCTGCCGCCGCGGCCCGGGTTGCCGCTTCGGAGGCCTTCTGGTTTGCCAGCAAGGAAAATATCCAGACCCATGGCGGCATGGGTTTTACCTGGGAAGTAGATTGCCACCTCTATTATCGCCGCGCCAAATTGCTCGCTGTGCAAGCAGGTAGCCCCGCGGTTTGGAAAGAAAAACTGGTATCGGCGCTTGAAGCCAAAAATGCCGCGTGATTGAAAATTTGCCGAAAAGGACACGATAATGGACTTTACAGACTCCCCTGAAGAAGCGACCTTCCGCGCTGAAGCCAACGCCTTTCTCAGCCAACATCTCGAGCCGAAAAAGGCCGCCGGTCTGCGTTCCGGTCGCAAAGAAGACTTTCTGCAGCGCGCAAAAGCATGGCAGAAAACCAAAGCGGAAAACCGCTTTGCCCAGATTACCTGGCCAAAGGAAATTGGCGGGCGAGGGGGTCGCCAATGCAGCAGGTGATCTGGAACCAGGAAGAAACCAAATTTGATGCACCGACCGCGCCGTTCGCGATCGGCCTTGGCATGTGCGTACCGACCGTGATTGCATTCGGATCGGACGAACATAAGCAGCGCTATGTGCAAAAGGCCCTGTTTGGTGAAGAAATCTGGTGTCAGCTGTTTTCGGAGCCAGCCGCGGGATCCGATGTCGCTGGATTGAAGACCAAGGCTGTCAAAGACGGCGATGAGTGGGTGATTAACGGCCAGAAGGTCTGGACATCGGGCGCGCATTATTCCGATTATGGCATCGTGCTGGTCCGCACCGATCCGGATGTTCCGAAGCACAAAGGCCTGACCATGTTCATTGTCGACATGAAACAGGAAGGGGTCGATGTCCGCCCGATCCACCAGGCCTCTGGCGGCAGCGAGTTCAACGAAGTCTATTTTACCGACGTGCGGATTCCGGACAGTGATCGTCTAGGCGAGCCGGGCATGGGCTGGAAAGTCGCGCTGGTTACGTTGATGAACGAGCGTCTGGCTGTGGGTGGTTCTCCGGGGCCGGATTGGCAGGAAATCATGGATTATGCCCGCAGTTCCGGTTCGATCAGCGATCAGGCCTTCCGGTCCAAGCTGGCGGACTGGTATGTCGCCGCGCAGGGTTACAAGCTGACCAAGTTCCGGACCCAGACCGCGCTGTCGAAAGGTGAGACGCCCGGTCCGGAAAATTCCATTGGCAAGGTTATCAACGCCAATCATCTGCAGGATATCTGTAACAGTGCGATTGAGATGCAAGACCATTATGGTATCCTGTCAGACAAGGACGAGGCTCCCGCCAGTGCGATATTCCAGGAAAGCTTCATGTGGGCGCCGGGTCTGCGAATTGCCGGCGGAACCGACGAAATTCTGAAAAATATCATTGCCGAGCGGGTTCTGGGACTGCCGCAGGATGTTCGTGTGGACAAAGACAAGCCGTTTTCCGCTTTCTAGCACGGAGACCGGCACAGGCCGCAGCCTTGATATTGCAATATGGCAGCAATTATGCTATATAATGCCATATTGAAAGGAAACGGCCCATGACCGCTTTGCGCCAAATTGACACTGATGTCGCCGATTTCAAGCCGGCTCCGATCACGGATGCTGAAGGGGCGGCCTTGTTTCGGGCGGTTGTTAATCTGTTTGCCAAATGGCAGGTGACCGACGATCAGGCCGCGATCCTGCTTGATCTGCCGGTCCGCTCCTACCGGCGCTGGAAGGGTGGGCAGCTTGGCAGGATTGATCGGGACGGCAAGGCCCGGCTGTCCAATCTGGTCGGCATTCACAAGGCCTTGCGCACGATATTTCGAAACGCCCAGCGCGGCTATGCCTGGATACAGGCGCCCAACAAAGCGTTTCAGGGGCATTCGGCACTGGACATCATGCTCGGCGGAGAATTGACGGACCTGATGCGGGTGCGCCGCTATCTCGATGCAGAGCGCGGAGCCTGGTGATCGACCCGGCCGGAATCCCGGTCACGGATGTCCACTGGCAAGGGGCGGTCCGGATCATCCGCAGCATCTTTCCGCCGATTGATCTGTTTGAGGATATTGCCGATCCTGCAGACTGGGCTTTGCTGATCTCAGCCGAACAGAAGACCAATCCGAGGATCATGGAAACCATCGGAGATCTTGACCTTGTACCGGTTGATCGCCGGGTCAGCGGACCCGGTGCTTCCTATCTGATGGCTCCATTTACCCATGTTAGCCCGCAACGACCGTCGCGGTTTAGCGATGGTCGCTATGGCGCCCTTTATGCCGGGGAAACGTTTGAAGTGGCGTTGCTCGAGACCGTGCACCACCACGCCCTGTTCATGGCAAATACGGATGAAGATCCCGGGTGGACATCGCAATTCCGAGAATTGACCCTGGATGTCGATGCTGGGCTGCATGACATTCGCGGGCATCAAGCTGATCCGGCTGCACACGCGTCCGTCTTGTCGCCCGACAATTATGAACCCGGCCAACGGCTGGGATCCTCTCTACGCGCGCTTGGATCAGAAGGAATCGTCTATCCCAGTGTCCGTTGCGAGAAAGGGCAATGCGTGGCGGCCTTTTATCCGGATATCTGTTCCCATGTCTCACAGGGGCGTCATCTGGACTATCACTGGAATGGAGAACGGATCGATTATTATCGCGATCGTAGCGGTGGCGCGGTTTTTGCGATCAATTGATCGCTGATAATTGGCAATCCGCTAGTTTTCCTGCTGCGGCGTCCAAAGACGCTCCATTGTGAGATAAGTGAAAGAAGCGCTCCAGGCGATTAGCAGCAGGCCGGTCAACGCTTCGATACCGGCAACGATGCGCATCGCGCCTTCGGGTGTGATGTCGCCAATGCCGAGTGTCGTGTAAGAGGCGACCGAAAAGTAGAAATAGTCCGCTGGCGTGGACATGTGCGCGCCGGCCAGACTGCCGGCACCAGCCGCATCGATCGCCCAATAGGCGGTGGCAAAAAGTGTGATCTCGAGCAGATGGGTCGCGAATATCAGCGCCATGATCGCGAGTACCGGATAGCGTGTACTGGACTGAATTGCAGAGACTTTTCTGGCGGCCATCCGCAAAACCAAAAAATGCAGATACAAGCACATGGCTATGAGCAACGCCGATATCATCAACGGAATTAGATAATCCTGCATGCTCCTCGCTTCAAACTAAATGGCTATATTGTCAAGTTCCGACCGGTAGCCATCAAAGTTGTGCATTCGGACCCTGATTTGATCGCCATCGGAACCGTCCCGCTTTCCCGGGTGCCGAATGCGGGACGGCTATTCGTACGCCCGCTGCTAGGCCGCAGCGAGAAAATCACTCAACGCGTTGCGAACATCCGAAGGGTTTCGTGCTGGCGCGTCTTCGGCCAGGCGGGTCTCGATCTGTCTCGCTTTCTCGCCCAGTTCGGCTTCGCCAAAAAATGCTGCGCTGCCGGCATATTTGTGAAGCTGAGTCACGGCATCGTCCAGGCCATCAGGGGCCCAGTTATCTGCATTGAGAAGCGCGGCCAGACTGTCGAGTAATCTCGTTTTATGCTGCAGGAATTTTTTCTCCAGCGCATCGCTATAGGGCAAGTCCGATGGCTCAGAGACCGATTGTGGCGATGCTTGTTGGTCTTTTTTCACCCATGTTTCCAGCGCCACCCGCAACGTATCGAAGATTACCGGTTTGGCGATATGGTCCTGCATGCCGGTTTCCAAACAGCGTGTAACGTCTTCCGGATAAGCGTTGGCGGTAATGGCGAGGATCGGCAATTGCGTCTCGTTATAGCCACTTACGCGGATCGATCGGGTGGCTTCATAGCCGTCCATGACGGGCATTTGCAGATCCATCAGGACCAAATCATAAGGCGCGTTTTGCTGCACGGCGGCATCGACTTTCTCGATTGCTTCCTGGCCATTGACGGCCAGTGTAATGTCATAGCCCAGGCGTTTGACCATTTCGGAGATCAATATCTGATTGATATCATGATCTTCGACCAGCAGGATTTTACCAAGTCCTGGTCCGGCTTCCGGATGTTGAGTAGGGATCTGGTTTGATGTTGCGCTTTCGTCGCGATGTTGCACTTGTGCCAATTGAATATTACTCTTTTCTGCGGGGAAGTGGATGTGAAAGGCAGTCCCGCTTCCTTCGGTACTGCTGACGTCGATCGTCCCGCCCATGATCGAAATCAATTGTCTGCTGATGGTGAGGCCCAAGCCGCTGCCGCCGAACGTTTCGGACGTGTCGTTTGCGGCCTGCTCAAAGGGGGCAAATATGGCTTCCAGACGATCAGCCGCGATCCCGATTCCGGTATCCTCCACGCTGATATGGATCATCATATTGTCGGTTTGGTTTGGATCATCCTCAGCGCTTGCCTTGACGACGACCGATCCTTCGTCGGTAAACTTCACCGCATTGCCGAGCAGGTTGAGTATGATCTGACGCAAATGATGGCTATCTGCCAATACCAATTCGGGCATGCTGTCATCAATTTCGAGATGCAGGGCAATCTGCTTCTGATCGGCCGTCGGGGCCATGAGATCAACGCAGCTTCCAAGCACATGGCCGATTTCTATTGGTGTTTCTCGGGATTCGATCTGACCGGCTTCGACCTTTGAGATATCCAGAATATTGTTGAGCAGGCGCATCATCGCGTTGCCGGAATCGAGGATCATGCGGGCTTGCTTTTGCTGTTCGGCCGGCAGCGAGCTATCGAGCAGCAACTGGGTGAACCCCAGCACCCCGTTCATTGGCGTCCGAATTTCATGGCTCATGCTGGCGAGGAAACGGGTTTTTGCGTTTGCGGCTTTCTCCGCATCGACCCTTGCGGCAATCAGATTCCTCTCCATTTCCTTTCGCTCGGTTACATCCCGAATGCTGCCGACAATCCCAAGGAAAGTGGCGTCTTCATTAGGGAGGCTCGAAAAGCTCAGCTCGACATCAATCGCTGCACCGTTTTTATGTCGCAGCGAACCGGCAAAACTGGATTGGGGCAGGGTGCCCGAGCGGATCGATCGAACATAGCTGTCCAGTGACTGTGTGCCATTTTGGCAAAACAGTTCTGTCGCATGTTTGCCAAGGCTATCGTCCACCGAATAGCCGGTAAGCTTTTCCCAGGCCGGGTTCAGGAATTCCCACTCAAGGGCGCCGTTGGTCCGGAAAATCACTTCGTTCATGTTTTTCAGCATCGAACTGGATATTTCTCGATGCGTTTGCAGCGATTTGCGGATCTGCTCTTTTTCAGCAAGTATCGCAGAGGTTGGCATGCCGACCGCAAAACAGCTCAACAGAAATACCTGCAGCACGAATAATTTGGCCGTGAGCGACAAGTCCACGGCATAAAAGGGCCCGGTTTCAAATGCAGCAGCAAAGACCACAACAGCAGCGATGGATATGATTGACACCGCGGTTCCGGGCGTGCCGAGGCGCAACGCACTGAACAGGACCAATGGCGCAATCAGAAAGAATATCGGAAAGGTCAAAACGCCGAACAACATGATCGCACAGCCCAGATTGAATATCTGAATGAAAAACCACTCCAGCCGACTGGTGTTGAAAATGAGGCGTTTCTCAGCAGGCAAAGACGGGTTGGACTGTCTGGCGACATCGATCATCACCATCAATGCCGGACTCAGCAACAGCACGCCGAGGCCATCAGTTGAAGTCCATTTTAGCCAGGATAGCAAAAAGGACTGCCATCCGTCTGGGGACAGAAACACAGCCGCGAGAAAGCCTGATGCCAGCGGAGCAACAAGACCACCAACCAGGCAAAATTTGCCGAGCTCTGTCAGATTTTGCATATTGGGTCGCGGCAGCCCGAGCCGTCTTATCAGGTACCAGATCAAAATAATCTCAAACTGATTGACTGCGGCCAGACCAATGGCCCGCAACAGGGCGTCGCCGGCGATGAGATTGACCACAATATTGACGACAAAAGCGCCCGATAAATAAGTCGGAACGCGCCTGGACGGCGACCGCAATATGACCGCGACGAGAAAGGCATTGGCCAACCAGACAACTGCAATGCGGCTATCATCCCGCGTCAGATTGACGCCGCCCCACGCCAATATTCCGAATAGGCCGGAGATCAGCAAAAACATCCCGAAAACAGGAAGGCGGTTATCTATTCTGGCTGATGTCGTCATTCGTCCTCAATCGGCTGACCGTGGTCTGTCCATAAGTAAACGGATTAAGTGGGGGGTTTTTTAGGTTTGACAGCGGAAAACCACCAATCAGCAGGGAACCGCCGCCGCCCGTTCGGTATTAGACATCAGTTCGCACGCCAATGGCTGAAACCGCTTGACCATAGTGTATTATAGTATCAATACAGTAACTCAGTCAGATCAAGGGGATCGGGCAAGACAAGGAATTTTAGCGATGACTCGATCACAGAAACTCATGTCCGCTGCTGCGCTGGCCGTCGGCGGTGCTTCGGCTCCGCTTGCAGCAGGAGCAGGTGCGCTAGCTGAAACCGAAGAATCTGTTGCGGCTGATCTTGCGGCGCTCGATGCCCGGCTGTTCAAGGCGGCCTTTGAAGACTGCGACATGACGGTGCTGGAACAATTGCTGGCGGATGATCTGGAATTTTATCACGATCGGGATGGTCTGTCCTATACCACCGGAGCGGCGTTTATTGCGGATGTCGCGAGGGATTGCGCGAGCGGGTCTTCGGGCGGCAAACGGGTCCTGGTGCCCGGCAGCATGACCACCCATATGATCGGTGATTTTGGCGCGATGCAAATCGGCCGTCACGAATTTCACGAAGTGGTTCCCGATGGTCCGAGCATCGCGCGCGAAAAGGGCGTGTTCATGCATATGTGGAAACGGTCAGCGGCGAACTCCGCCGGCTGGCAGATCACCCGGATTATCAGCTATGACCACGAGGGGATCGAATAGCGGGGAGGGGGCGCACGCGGACGTCAGGACCCAATAAAAAGCCCTGCTGAATTGCTCCAGCAGGGCTTCGTAATAATGCTTTCTGATGGTTCAAGCGTAGCTGACTTTCACATTCGCTTTACGTTGACGACGCCGATTTGATCTCAGGGCTCCGCCAACGGCGCCAAAGCCAAAGATCATAAATGCCCAGGTTGCGGGTTCCGGAACTGCGCCCAGGGCCCCTGTCTCAAATCTTGTCTTCAAGCCCCAACCAGCCTGGCCGGTGCCATCGAAATTATGAGCGCGGCTGAAAATTCCGCCGGCATCCCCGTTAAAGGCCTGCAAAAAGGCCGTGCCACCACCAAGTCCGTCATTGCTTACATCGAGCAACAGGTTCCCTGCGAACGGGTCATAGTTAAAGGTGGAGCTGAACGCGAAGGTCAGTTCGCCAGCTCCGTTAAAGCTTGGCAACAAACCATCGAACAAAACGATATCGTCACCGCCAAGATTATTGTCGAAATTGACATTGTCGAGCCCGTCTACGGGCGCACCTGTAGTCGAGAGGCTGAGCGTGAAATTGCCATCGTTCGCGAGGCCATCAAAACCCGGAAATGTGAAAAACGTAATGCCAGTTATCGCCAGCGCACCGGAAAACTCGCCAGCATTGTAAACTTGTTGATAACGGGTACTTGGCCCGGTTCCAGCACATGTAAATGGAAAGCAATTCCCGCTGGTTGCGCCATCACCAATAACTTCTGTCGCATGAGCCGGCGTAGCAGCAAGTGCCAGCAAGCCGGCCGTGGCCGAAACAATCATCTTTTTCATAAGAAACCCCATTTTTCGCAACGTCGGTACAACCGCACCCACGCTTTGCATTATACGAACCCTAACAAACTGTTAACAGATATTGTTGTCGTGCACAATAAGATGTCTGCAGCAGCCTTTGCAGTGTCGTTTGCAAAGTGCATTCAGTCCGCGTGCAGGTTGAAAGCCAAGATTAGCGTCGCGTCTGCGAAATCCCGAAAGCGGACGTTGGCAAAACGTTCGCCAAAGACCGGAGGTTGTAAACCATGTGAATAACATCCACCTATTTAGAGATGAATGTTGCTTCCCTTCGGATCACAAATATCTGCCTGACTGGAATAGGCACCGCAGTTTTTGCAGCGTTGTTCTTGTACATCAATCTTGCTCCCGATGATTTTGGTCAACGAACCCGAGAGTTTGTGATTGAAAAAGTGAGTGACAGGGTCAGTGAATCAATCACCCATCCAAAACTGACTTCTGTGGCCGATACGGTGGCTTCAGCAGCGGAAAAAATATCACCCAACTTGAAATCAAAGTTGGGTGATATGGAGCAACAACTTGATGGCGGCATAGACATATTTGTTGCAGATATTCTGTCTGCAAACTGCAAACTGGACTGCGAACAAAGAGAAAAGGCGCGTATTGCGGTACGCAAATATTACGAAGTATCGATTGCACGATATGGCAATGCACTGGAGCGGGTCGAACAACTGGTGGTTGGCAGGTATGAAAACGTTATGGATGAGCTTCGCACTGATCTGAAGATATTTGCAGGCAGCAATGCGATCATGCTTGCTTTGGCTTTCATACTCTCCGTGTTTAAAGGGAAGGCAACAACGCATCTCGCTCCGATTTCGCTTCTATTGACCGCTAGTACCGCCTTCATGACCTTGTGGTACGTGCTTGGTCAAAACTGGGTAATGAATATTGTTTTCAGCGATTATTGGGGGTGGGGCTATTCTATTTTCATCTTTGTTATCGCTGCCTTCCTGCTGGATATCGCACTAAATGCAGCGCGCATCACAAGCGTGGTTTTCAATGCCTGTTCGAGTGCAGTCGGAAGCGCTTTCCAATTCGTTCCTTGCTAGCTTCCGCGATGTCCCGAGAGTGGTCGCAAGCTAAAGTCCCGCAAAAGCTGAATAAAACACTCCGACGGTTCGAAGGCGATTATCCTCAAAGGTCAGAGTGTAGATAATATACCCTCCGCCATTTGCGCGCAAAGCTATCCTGTTATCGTTAGCTAACGGCGGTCGATCTTGCTCCAGCAAATCCAGCCGACTAGCTTTTTCTATGACTTGATTCCGGCTTTCACCAATATGGAAAGAACCAACGGAACCTGAGGAGTAAGTCTTAGCAAAAGTCATTGGTCCATCATCAAACGAAAACCATGCCAATAGATCGGCTCGATCACGACCCAGTGTCTCTCTCGCGGTCAATGCAATGCCCACCAAGAAAATGATACCTAAAGCAAAGCACAAATTTCGACGGCGCATATCAAGCGTTTAGAGGAGAATATTGACACCCGCAATCGATCTAACTCCGGAACGTCACAATGGTTTCATTCCAGCGTCACCTTCCGCACCCAAAGCGGTCAGAACCCGATAAACAGCTAACGGTCCAAGAACTGTCACCCGCTCAACGATTCTTGTTGGCGTGGGAGGCGGACCGTCTTTCTAGCCGTCTGGGCGTTGAGGTAGTTGCATACTGTATTGGTACAGTGTTACAGTTTGCCCAGCTTAGAGGTCACGAGGAGAGTATCTGTGGACGGCGTTGTCGGGATCGTCGGCGTTTTGGCGCTGCTGATAGTCCCGGGCACATTGATTGGCATCGCCGATCGGAAAAACTTCTCCTTCACTTGGCTTCTTGTCGCTGCCGGGTTGGTTTTTCTTAACGATGCACTGCTCACGAACGCTTACGGTCTCATTCCAGATATCTTCCCGGATTCACAGTGGAACTGGCAAGGCAAAGTCTTCGCACTCGCATGCACATTGATCATTGCATCGCTTCCGGGCTTTGGGTGGCAGCGATCGGGACTGACTTTTAAACAGGCAGAAGGCAGTTTGAAGAGCTGCATTCCGCTCGCCATCGCCTATTGTTCCTTTTTCGTCGCCATTGCTTTTGCATTTCCCAACGATGGCGCATCGACGGAAACGATTATGTTCCAACTTACCATGCCAAGCTTCGAGGAAGAGCCCTTCTATCGGGGCATCGTTTTGTTGGCGCTTTATGAAGCCTACGCAGGCCGCGTTCGGAAGTTTGGCGTTGAGTGGGGGTGGGGCGCGATTTTATCCTGTCTACTTTTTGGTCTCGCCCATGCCTTTAGCTATTCTGACGGGAGCTTCGCCTTCGATCCGATCTATCTTGGCCTAACAGCAATCCCTTCCTTTCTCGCCGTGTGGATACGCCTGCGCACCGGCAGTCTGTTATTGCCGGTAATCTTGCATTCGGCGGGCAACTCCATTCCTCTCGCTATTTGATATCGATGACCAGCAGCTTTCGGTCGATGCGACAGCCCTATCTCGTATCCGCGTCGGTCGTTCGCCAGCCGTCCGTTGCCGCGACCTGATCCGCCAAGACCGGACTTTCTGCAATCGGCATAATGGCCACCTGTCTGAGATTGAGGCGCTTATCCGACCAACATCTGCCGCATTCCTAGTGTCCGCCTTTGCGCCCAAAGTGGACAATAATGTGGCGTCGATTTCGCCTTATCACGGGCGCAACAGTGCGACCGACTGGATCGTATCAATCGAACGCTACAATGAGTTAAAAAATTGGTCGGGACGAGAGGATTCGAACCTCCGACCCCCACACCCCCAGCTGATAAATGCGTGATATTTGTTGGGACGATTTGGTATGCTTTGGGACTATAAATTCAATAAAATCAAAAAGATAGGTTGATTTTGGTGTTCCCGTTTTGTACTCATTGATCCCGGCAGATTTCATCATTTTGCACTTACATTGCACTTACAGAAAAAGTGCGTGTGTTGAGATAGAAAGGAAATGGCCGTGCAAACTGCACTTACACAGACGGTTGTGGAACGTGCCAAATTGGCAAAAAGACCCTATGAAATAAGAGATAGCCGTTTGAATGGTTTTCTGGTTCGCGTGCAACCTTCGGGTGTAAAGTCATTCTACTGCGAATACGATCGCGGCAAGCGCTGGCGTCTTGGACGCGCAGATTCCATGGCCGTTGGACAGGCGAGAAATCAGGCGAAGCAAATAATTTCCCAATATCATTCCGGCATCGATCCAATGGACGAGAAAAGATCAAACGCGCAAGCAATCACGCTCGGTGAGTTTATCGACCTATTTTTCCAACCCTGGGCTCAATCTCATCAAAAGGCGCATGAGCAAAATATCAAGCGGATCCGGACAGTGTTCAAAGATTTTTTGAAACGAAAACTGGATGATGTGAGCGTTATTGATCTGGAACGCTGGAGGGCTAGCCGGATCGCTGTGGGCAACAAGACAACGACCATCAATCGTGACATTGCTTCCATAAAGGCAGTTTTCAACCGGGCGGTCGATTTTGAGATCATTGAGCAAAACCCAATTGCCAAAGTGAAAAAGGCAAGAGAGGATACAAGGCCGCGTGTTCGCTATCTCGATGATGAAGAGCTTGGGTCGCTGCTTGATGCACTAGATCGCCGCGAAGAGCGCCGTCGTGGCGAGCGGGATAGTGCAAACCGGTGGCGTAAAGAACGCGGATATCGTGCGCTTCCTAACCTGAACAAATATGCGTTCACCGATCACCTCAAGCCCATGATCTTACTATCACTCCATACCGGCATGCGGCGAGGGGAGATATTTGACCTCAAGTGGCAACATGTTGATTTCAGCGTGAGATCAATTGCTGTCGTTGGAGAAACGGCCAAGTCAGGAAAAACGAGGCATATTCCGATGAACCGGACGAGCTTCGACATTCTGTCTCGTTGGCAGAAACAATGCACCAAATCATCGGGCAGGGTGTTTAAAAATGCCGATGGCCACCGTTTCAACAATGTAAAAAGATCGTGGACAGCAATCTTGAAACAAGCAGGCATTGTCAATTTCCGTTGGCATGACATGCGGCATCATTTTGCATCACGCTTGGCTATGGCTGGCGTTGATTTGAATGCGATCAGGGAGCTGTTGGGGCATAGTGACTACGAAATGACGCTGCGTTATGCACATCTTGCACCAGAGCATAAGAGAAAGGCTGTTGAGTTGCTTGATTAGAGCATTTGATTATTTACTTTTTGGCCCCAATCCAGTCGACATCAATGCCGTCAACACCCGATTGAACGCCTTCAATTATCACTTCGGTACCGTCCTTCGGAATTTTCACATCCAGAAGATTCAGCCGCCAGACTTTCTCATCGGCGCACTTAAGCAAATGGCGGCGTTCGCCCTTTATCAATTGCCCGGTCAGCCGAAGGCGGTGTGAGTTTGAATGGTCCATGATCGTGCGCTCTCTGTCCTACAGTCGCGATTCTGTCCAGCGCGCAAGAACCTTCTTCACATAATCGCGGGTTTCCCGGTACCGGGGAATGCCTTTAGCTTTCAGCACCGCACCAGGTCCGGCATTATATGCCGCAAGCGCCAAGTGGACGCCGCCAAACTTATCGAGCATTTGCCTGAGGTAGCGCGCCCCTCCGTCAATATTTGCGGCAGGATCAAACCGGTTTTTTACGCCAAGGTCCGAAGCGGTCCCCGGCATAAGCTGCGTCAATCCACCGGCACCGGCAGAACTAACAGCCATCGGATTGTACCGCGATTCCTGCCAAATTAGCGCGTCGAGCAATCCAATGGGAAGCGCGTGCTTTCTTTCGGCTGCCCTGATGGAGCTAAAGTAAATAGTTCGCCTGGCCGAGGCTGTTCGGCTTAGCCGTGTACGTTTGCTCCGTTTTAAATTGGTTTTGGCTCCGTCGTTGACGGCCTGTGTTCTCGGGACTGATTGTATTGGATTTGCTGGCTGCCAGATTCCGTGTTGGAATAGCTGGAAATTTGAACGTTCGACGGTCTTTTGGCCATCTGTTTCCGGTGCAGGAGGTTCAACA
The DNA here is from genome assembly GCF_055693205.1 of Parasphingorhabdus sp. W113. Classification (NCBI taxonomy): domain Bacteria; kingdom Pseudomonadati; phylum Pseudomonadota; class Alphaproteobacteria; order Sphingomonadales; family Sphingorhabdaceae; genus Parasphingorhabdus; species Parasphingorhabdus sp. W113. Next base: position 1,191,205 of record NZ_CM146328.1, read on the forward strand.
CTGTCAGATAAACTCACGTTTTGTGCCCATGCCGCGCTTCCGCACAACACAGCACCAACCACTCCTAATGATAGCATCTTTGCCAAATTTCATCTCCATCTTGCATCGAATCAAATGAGAACATAAAAAGAACATATAGCTGTAGGAAAGCGCTTTTTTACGTTTTGAAGAGAGGAGGCTGCCGGGAAGGGGAGAACTGGCACAGATACAAGGAACTCCTCGATGTCCCGTAACGTCCTAACTGATCCCAAGTCGTATCTGGAGAGAACTGCCAGACAGATTTGTGAAAAATTTTCAGGCTATTGGAAAAATGACAAAGGAATGTGCTGCTGCCCGGCCCATGATGATAATACACCATCACTTGGTGTGAGCATCGGCCGAAACGCGATTCTTTTCCATTGTTTTGCAGGCTGTCCGCAGAAAGATGTGCTCGCGGCACTTGAACGCCAAGGTGTTTCTACACGCAGTCTTTTTTGTGGCGGCTCTGCCTCAATTTCCTCAGCACCGCCCAAGGAGATTAAACCGAGCGCCAATGCACAGCGCCTCTGGCGGCAAGCTCGGCGCTTGTCGGGAAGCATTGCTCAAACCTATCTCCAAAAGCGCCTGATCAATATCACGTCTCCAGAATTGCGCTTCCTTGAGCGCACTCCGCTGGGACCAAAAGGCCATGTCCGTTTCCTACCAGCCATGCTGGCTGCGGTGCGCACGGACGCGGACATCATGGCCATTCACCGTACTTTCCTGCGTCCCGATGGTTCGAGTAAGGCTAAATTCAAGAAGCCCAAACGCGCGCTGGGATCGCTGGGCACGGGGGCTGTGCGCCTTTATCCGCCCGAAGATGGAGTCCTTGGATTAGCGGAAGGTACTGAGAGCGCAATATCCGCAACGCAGCTGACCGGTATCCCGACCTGGGCAACGCTCGGCAATGAGCGTTTTGGGATTGTGACCATTCCTGAAAGCGTGAAATTCTTGTATTTATTTGTCGATCATGACGCTGGCGGTGATCTTGCCGAAGCCAAGGCCTGCGAACATTTCCAGATGCCTGGCCGGTCGATAATACCGCGCCGACCATATCGGCGGGGCGATGACTGGAACGACGAGTTGTTCCGCATAACCGCTGCTGCTGGCTAACCCGCACCATCGTAAAATGAGAGGAAAGGGGGCTTTCCCCTTGTGCGCACAATAAGGCCGTTTCGGCTTTGTCCGTGCCCAACGGAGGAAAGCTATCATGACTTTACAAAATGCACAGTTGCAACTTGACGATGCTCAGAACCTGATGCCGGATATAGTGATCAAGGCCGCTCATAAAATAGCAGATCGTCTCGGAGCAGGCTTTCAAGTCACGCGAAAAGATATCAACGCGATATTTGAAAAACTAACCGGGAGCAGCGATGCAGCGGATGGCTGGTCGGTCAAGATGACCGGCTGCGCGATCGAGCTGGGCGAACTTCTACACCTTCGCGAACATTCCGGCATCTCGCCCAATTCCGATTTTGCGGAGGCCGAGAGATGCTTTGGGGCTGTTGAGCAGGCCCTTCCGCCTCAACATAATCGGCACGACGATCAAATCGCGCTCCAGCAATTTTCAACACCAGCCCGGCTTGCCTGGGCGATGGCCTTGGCTGCAGGTATAATGCCCGATGATATCGTTCTCGAGCCATCAGCCGGAACTGGACTCTTGGCCATCTGGCCGCACCTTGTCGGCGCGACGCTGATACTTAATGAAATCGACGACCTGCGCAGAGCGTGTTTAAGTGGGCTGTTCCCGAACGCCGCGCACTCATCCCATGATGGTGAGCTGATCGACGAACTGCTTCCACCCCGCCACAATCCAAATCTTGTGCTAATGAACCCGCCATTTGCGCAAAGCGCAGAGCGGGGCAAGGATGGTCGCGCAGCCCTGCGGCACTTGCACTCTGCCTGGCGGCGGCTGGCGACAGGTGGACGGCTTATCGCGATCATGCCCGAAGGTTTTGATGCGGCCAAATTTGCCAAAAATGATGCTTCATCCTGCGCTTTGCGTTTGGATGCGCGTATCGTGCGATCCTTTGCGCGCCGGGGAACGGGCGTCACTGTGCGTCTGGTGGTTTTCGATAAAATTGCTACCCAACAATACGCAGTTCCAATCGACATCGACGATTTCGAAGGCTTGTGCGAGGTGTGCCGTGCTTTACCCGAGCGCGCCGCTTCTCAATCAGCGGTGCTGACATCCAGGCCCAAGGCAAAACCGCTTGCGCTAATATTGAACAACAATTTGCAACGCCCCGTCGCGCCCGCCTCAAAGCCCTTCTCTGGCACGCCGATATCAGAAAAGCTGGTTTTTGAGGTGCTGGAGGATGTGGCACCAACGCCGGAGCAAAAAGGCATTTACCTGGCCTATCGTCCCAGCCGCATTGCCATCGACAACGCCCCCGTCCATCCGACCCCGCTGGTGGAATCGGTTGCGATGGGATCAGTTGCTGCGCCGGTCCCCGAACATCAGCCGGTTGTTCCAGCAGACTGGAGAAAGAAAAAGCTTCTTTCGGACGCGCAGTGCGAAACGCTCATTTATGCGGTAAATGCCTTCGCTCGTGATTTGCCCGGAACTTACAAGCCGATCAATGAGGGAGCCGGGCTGGAGCCATCCGAAGATGGTTTTCGATACCGGACGGGATTTTTTCTGGGAGACGGAACCGGCGCGGGCAAGGGCCGCGAGATTGCCAGCGTCATCATGGACCGGTGGCTGCAGGGTCATTGCCGCCATATCTGGATCACCAAGAACGAAGCCTTGCTCGAGGATGCCCGCCGGGACTGGTCCGCGCTTGGCGGCTTGCCGCTTGATATCCAGTCGCTTTCGAACTGGAAGCTGGGAAAGCCGGTTTCCATGTCCGACGGGATATTGTTCGTCACCTATCCCACGCTGCGTTCGGGCCGGATGGATACAACAAGGCTTGCTCAGATATTGGAATGGGCAGGGGGCGAGTTTGACGGCGTTGTCGCTTTCGATGAGGCCCATGCGATGGCGAATGCACTGGGAGGAACGGGAAGCCGCGGCAAGGTCAAGGGATCGGAACAGGGCATGGCAGGCCTGCGCCTCCAAAATCTTCTTCCCCGCGCGAGAATATTATATGCATCAGCTACTGGAGCTTCGGATATTGCCAATCTTGGTTATGCAGCGCGCCTCGGATTGTGGGGTCCGGAAACGGCCTTTCCCAACTATGATAAGTTTTTGAGCGACATTCGCGCTGGCGGCATATCTGCAATGGAACTGGTTGCGCGCGATCTGAAATCGCAGGGGCTCTATCTGGCGCGTGCATTGTCTTTTGCGGGCGTTGAATATGAGATTTTGGAGCATGCGCTGTCTGAGGATCAGATTTCCATATATAACGAATATGCAGCGGCCTGGGCGATTATTCACAAAAATCTCGAGGCGGCGCTCGAAGCCACGCGGATAGTCGATGAGGATAGCGGCGACACGCTCAACCGCAACGCCAAAGCGGCAGCGCTTTCGATATTCGAAGGCACCAAACAGCGCTTCTTCGCGCAGCTATTGCTATCGATGAAATTGCCCAGCCTGCTTCCGGCTATTGAGCAGGCACTGGAAGAAGGGCATTCCGCCGTTGTGCAGCTGGTATCGACGGCCGAGGCCATGCTTAACCGCAGGCTTGCCGATCTCAGCGCTGAAGAACGCGAGCAGTTGGATATTGATTTATCCCCGCGCGAATATGTCATCGACTATCTCGCCAAAAGCTTTCCAGTCCGGCTCATGCAGGTTTTTCGTGATGATGACGGCAATTTGCGTTCAGAGCCGATGTCCACCAGCGACGGTCATCCGGTCCTTTGCCCGCGCGCGGTTCAGGCAAGAGATGCGATGATTGAAAAACTCTGCGCGCTTCCTCCGATATGGGCTGCATTGGATGCAGTGATCGAACGTTTTGGAACAGATCATGTGGCCGAAGTGACCGGTCGAACCCGCAGGCTTATCGGCGGCAGCGACGGACGGCAGCGCCTCGAACGCCGCACGGCGCGATCGAATTTAATCGAAGCCCAGAGTTTCATGGACGGAGAAAAACGCGTGCTGGTCTTTTCCGACGCGGGCGGGACAGGCCGGTCCTATCATGCAGATCTGGACGCACAAAACCAGCAGCGCCGTGTGCATTTCCTGCTCGAACCGGGATGGCGGGCGGACAATGCCATTCAGGGCCTCGGTCGCACCAACCGCACCAATCAGGCATCCGCGCCGCTTTTTCGGCCCGTTACCACCGATGTCAAAGGCGAGCGGCGGTTCATCTCCACTATCGCCCGGCGGCTCGATAGCCTTGGCGCTCTGACACGCGGGCAACGGCAGACCGGCGGGCAGAACCTGTTCGATCCGGCTGATAATCTGGAAAGCGAATATGCCCGAGATGCGCTCACAAGCTGGTTTCACCTGCTTTATGAAGGCAAGCTGGAAGCAGTGTCCCTGGATAAATTTCAGGATGTCACAGGTCTCAAACTTGAAACACCTGACGGTGATCTCGTTGAGAAACTGCCAACCATCCAGCGCTGGCTAAACCGGATACTGGCGCTGCCCATCGCTTTGCAGAATGCGATATTTGACGAATATCTGGCGCTGATCGAAGCGCGCGTCGAAGCGGCGCGCGAAGCGGGAACTCTGGACCTGGGCGTTGAAACCATTGCCGTCGATGAATTCAAGATCATTTCGGACAAGCTTTTGCGAACCGACAGCATCTCCGGAGCAACCACGCATCTTGTCACGCTGGAAACCCGGCGCCCGCTCAAACCGGTCAGCTTCAAAAGATTGTACAAACTCCATGATTTTAGCTCGCCGACTGTCCATTTGCTTTGCAATGCGCGTTCCGGCCGTGTGGCCTTGTCGGTTCCGACCCGGCGTATGATCACCGACAAGGGTGAGACTATCGAACGCCGCCGCCTTATCAGACCGCTAAAATCGGCAAACTGGACGCTTGACGCATTATCGGAAAGCCTTTGGCAGCAGACCGATTTCAAAAGCTTTCGAAAATGCTGGCTGGAAGAGGAAGAAAAGGCGGGATCAGAAATCGCCCGCGAGCGCGTTCATCTTGCCACTGGGCTGCTCCTTCCTGTCTGGAACAAGATTCCAGGGGAGATTGTCCGTGTCACGCGGATTGCCGCGAGCGACGGACGTTCGATCATCGGCCGCGAAATTTCCGAGCTCGACATGCCCGATCTTGCACACGCCTTTGGTCTCGATCTCGAGCATGCGGTTGACCCATCCAGGATTGCGAAAATGGTGATGCAAAGCGGAAAGGCGCTAGCCTTCCAAACCCAAGATAACCTCATGGCGAAACGCTCGCTGGTCAACGGCAGCCAGCGACTGGAGCTCACGGGTTTTTCTGCCGAGCGTCTGGCCTGGTATAAATCCAAGGGCTGCTTCACCGAGATCATCCGCTATCGCACGCGGCTTTTTGTCCCTGTGAATGAAGCATCGCAGATACTGGATAAACTGGCGGCCTGAGCACTCCAGCGCTCTTCAAAATTTCAAGCCGCCCGCAAGCCAACCCGTGACTCCTGAAAATGAGAGGGGAGGAGGCTTGCCCTGTCTTGAACCCGGTTTTGGCGATGGTCGCCTGAAACCGATGGTTCGATTAATCAGGAGAAAGAACATGCTTAAATCCATTCCGCTCAACAAACTGGTGCCGTCGAAAAAGAATGTGCGCAAACGCAGCGACCCTGCGGCCGATGCCTGGCTGAAGGCTGATATCGCCGCAAGAGGGTTGCTTCAAAATCTCGTCGTTAACGCGCTTCCCCGCCGCAAATATGAAGTCACAGCAGGTGGCCGGCGGCTCAAGGCATTGAAAGCGCTTTCCAAGAGCAAGGCGATCAAGAAGAACGAGCCGATCACATGCCTGATCAAAAACGGCGAGGCGCATGAAATCCGCGAAATCAGCCTTGCGGAAAACTTTCAGCGGGCAAAACTCAACCCCGCCGATGAAGCCGAAGCATTTCAAGACATTATAAATGACGGCGCAAGCGTCGAAGATGTCGCCATTCGTTTTGGCCAAACCGTTCGCTTTGTCGAAGGACGGCTGCGTCTGGCCGAGCTCGCCCCGGTCGTCTTCGAAGCCTTGGCCAGCGGCGATATCACGCTTGATTTTGCTAAAGCCTATGGCGCGACCTCGAATATTGAACGCCAGGCCCAGGTGTTCGAGGAAGTGTCGGGAGGATATTATGGCGTCAATGCCGACAGCATCCGGCGCATGGTTCTGGACGCTACTGTCCGGGCCAGCGATCCGCGCGCGGTTCTGGTCGGGCGCGATGCCTATCTTGAAGTAGGCGGCAAGATTGACCGGGAACTCTTCGATGATGATGAGAGCGAAAGCTGGGTTGATGTTGCGCTGCTTGAACGATTGGCGACCGAGAAAATGGAATGGCGGGCTGATGAAGTCAAAGACGAGCACGGCCTCGCCTGGGTGAGACCGACGCTCGATTGTTATGTCTCGCACGAGCTCATCGAAGGATTGAACCGGCTTCCTACCGAGCTCGAACCGCTCAGCGAAGAAGCAGTAGCGCGGCTTTCCGAACTGGAGGCCCAATATGACAATCAGGCCGCCATCCTAGAAGATGAAGACAGCAGCGAAGACGATGTGATTGCGGCTGAAAATCGCCTTTCGGAAATTGAGCAGGAAATGCGCACGCTGAATGACCGCAAACCCGTTCTGGCCGATGAGTATCGCAGCGAAGCGGGCGCGTTTCTGGTGCTTGGTAACGACGGGGTACCAGCATTGGTTCCGCAATATTATATCGAAAAGGCGGATGTCGGTCACGAAGATGAGGGCGTCGAACTGGTCGAGGAAGGGGCCTCGCCCAAACCCAAACGCGCGGCGCTTTCGAAACGCCTGGTTGATGAACTGGCGATGCAGCGCCGCGATATCCTGTCGCTTCACGTCGCGAGCGATCCTGCCCTCGCGCTCGACTTTATGATCTTCACGCTTGCAGATAGCGACAGCCATGACTGGCGGGCACAGGAGGCATCGACGCTGAAAGGCCCGGTTGCGCATGGGCCTGCGCATGATTTTGAAGCAAAGGATGCACCGGCAAGCGCAGCCTTGGTGGAGCTTCGCACATCGCTCGATGAAAGCTGGAAATCGGGCACGACCGATGTCGAGCGTTTCATGGCGTTTAGGCAGCTCAGCGATGATGCGCGCAGCGCCTGGCTCGGCCATGTCGTTTCGCGAACGCTTATTGCCAGTCTTAATGTTGAAGGCGACCGGCAAGTCTCGCTACACGATTATCTCGGGCGCGTGCTGGAAATCGACATGGCGGCCTGGTGGCGCCCGACTGCGACCAATTATTTTGACCGTGTGCCCAAGGCAAAAACGCTTGCCGGTATGGAAGAAGTTGGCGGTGTGGAAATGTCAAACCGCTATGGCGCATCCAAAAAGGCCGATCTTGTAGCAACTGCCGAGCGCATCTTCTCCGGAAACTTCATTGCAGAGGCTGAAGTGAAACAAACAGCCGCCGGGTGGGTTCCTGACGCAATGCGCTTTGCAGACCCGCTAAAGGCTGACGAGGCATTGAAAGATGATGCTTCGGAAACCGGCACGTCGGAAGAAGCGCCCGAGATAGCTGACAAGGCTGCCTGATCCTCCTCCTGACAGGTAGTCTTCTGGCTGAAGCGGCTTGCCTCTCTAGGCAAGCCGCTTCTTTTTATCTCGCATTTGTTGCCAGACTTTTTATTGGTTGAGCGTCTCTTCAAGTTTGGAAAGTCCATCCACTAGCTCTTCGAAACTCGGCGGCTCCTCCATGAACATTTCTGACATATCGGCGTAATCTTGTTTGAGTTTCGTAAGGATTTCTTGACCAGGGATGAGGCGCAAAGATCCTGCGATGGCCGTCTCGTAGGAAGCTTTATTGTCAGCAAACATCAGGCTTTTGTTGCGCACGACTTTTTCAAGAAGGTCCAAATTTTCGCAAGCCTCTTCAACTATTCCAGATTGGCTCAGCATTAGAGTATCGTAATAGTGGCGAGACATCCCATCGCGCAGTTTGGAATTATGATGAAGGGCATGAAGAATTGTTACTTTTTCCCAGAAGGTTCGGATCACGGAAAGAGTAGGAACGTCGCAGATTGCATCCGGTAGTTCTTCACGGAATACCGCAGCCAGATAGGGGGAAATCGCCTTTATCTCGCTTGGTTCCGGGTCTCCCCGCGCACCAAATTCGAGCTTTATGCGGGGTTTGATATAGGCATCATTATGCCCGTTTTCTTCTTTGCCCGCCAGTTTCGGATAAATGAACAAAAGTGTTTGTGCCTCCTGGTCTTCAGGGTCAATCAACACTTCCCATCCTTCAGATGTTTCGAGCGCGTCCTTTATTTCGCTGATGAGGGCTGGCATGACGATGGTCCCGACGTATTTCTGCGCCGCTTCTTTTAGTGCCGTGATACGGCGCCCACGCTCCTTGCCGCTTATATCTTCCTCCATGGGCGAATTTATCTCGCAGATCAGCGGCGCTTGCCGGTTAATTGTGAGGTCGACATCTTCGGAAAAGCGATGAATTATATTGTAGGCTTTTGAGAGAGAAGTACCGCCTTTGAAGGTAAAATGTCCGTGCAGTTCCTTTGAATTCATCAGCCGCCGCAATGTCCAACAGACCCAAAAGTCCTTTTCAATAATGGTCGTGGTAAGTTCGAGCCTGTTTGCCGCCTCGTCAATGAAGACGCGCCGGTCTTCTGGCTGTCTGCGGGCAAACTCATCCATGTCTGACACTATCTATCTTCAATACCAGATCGCCCATCCATCCCGGCATTTGTGGCCGTGATCTGGAAAGAGTTTTCATGTCCCGATCATCAAGGCGGCTCGCTAAGCTGCGGATCAAATCCGCATCAACATTGTCTTTGCCGATATGGGAAATTACCTGCAAAACCGAATTCGCACGATCAGTTGCACCCGCAAGGAGCGGCGCGCGCGCATGTTTTAGAGCCAAGGTCCGGCCCGCTACTTTCTTTACGCGAGATGGACCGCTAGTCGCATAGGTGGGTTTGGCTGGGATTTGTGTGGACAGGCCAAGACGGTTTGCGGCCGTTGCGCCTGACGCAAAGACCTTGTCGCCGCTCTGGCTCGAGACAGCCTGGGCAAGCTTATCCGCATCCGGACTGAGAACGCCCAGCTTATCGTGAACCTTCGGGTAATCGTAGAGGCCGCGTCCAATACGTCTGATCACACCTGATTGAACGAGCCGTGACAGGGCCATGTCGACGGAACCCCGCGTGCCGAAGTCAATAAGGTCTTTAGGTGTAAAGACCCATCCCCGGCCTTTTCCGCGCACACGTTTCATAATTTTATCAGCTACAGCAGACATTGCTCCATCCTTTTATTTGTTAGATAATAACACATATATATCTAACAAGCAATTGGTTAAAAAGTGAACAAAAAAGCTGGATTATTAATACTTACAAGGAATTGTTAGAAAGATAGTGCCTTTCTCTACAAATGCAAGATGAGAGGATGGTTGGGAGCCATCTTTGGAACGTTCTTGGTACCCGACTCTCGACCTCCTGCAGGGAGCCTAGAAGAGGAGAGGGGCTGTTTTCTGGATGTCTCAGCAAATTTCGCTGCGTTCATTCAGGAGAAGACACATGCCCTCAAAATCATATCGTTCACCGTCCCGTTCGCCTCGAATATCCCCCGCTGCCAGAATAACGAATGCCATCATTGAAAAACTGGAAGCTGGAGCAAAACCTTGGGTGCAGCCGTGGCGCGGTCTCCCGGTATCACGTCCCCTGCGCAGTTGTGGAACGCCCTATCGCGGCATGAATGTCTTCTGGCTTTGGATGATGGCGCAGGAAAACGGCTTCAGCTCTCCATACTGGATGACCTACCGGCAATGCACTGCGCTCGGCGGTCAGGTTCGCAAAGGCGAAAAGTCGACCATTGCCATATTTTATAAGAGCTACACCAAGGAAGTCGAAGCTACGGATCAAGTTGACCCGCAAGAAGAAACCCGCCGGGTTCTGAAATCCTATGCCATTTTCAATGCCGATCAGTGCGACGGCTTACCCGCACGCTATTATCCCAAGGAGGAATTATGCGATGTTGAACCGGAAGGGCGAATGAAAAAACTGGATCAGTATTTTGAGCGCATCGGAGCAAATATTCGGGAATTTGGCAGCAGTGCTTACTATGAGCCTATCGCTGATCGCATTACCATACCGCCTGCCAGTCTGTTTGATGGATATGACCATTACTATGCAACGCTCTCACATGAACTCTCACATTGGACCGGACATAAGTCGCGTTTGGACCGTGATCTCAAAAACCGCTTTGGCAGCGCAGCATATGCCGCCGAAGAGCTGGTCGCCGAACTTTCTAGTGCCATACTCGGATCAGAATTGGGTCTTCCTGTCGCGCATCTGGACAGCCATGCCAGCTATATCGCGCATTGGCTCAAGTTGCTCAGGAAAGATGACCGGGCAATGCTCACGGCAGCAGCACGGGCCGAAGAGGCCTCGAACCTGCTTCTATACCTTTGCGGGCATGAATCTCAAGAATGCTGTAATGTCTCTGAAGACTTTGCCGATGCAGCCTAGAGCGCGCGAATTTGCTGACCAAAAATAGCCAAATTTCCCGTTTGTACTGGCTCAATGTCTCCATATTCCCTGAGCGCACGCCGAGCATCCAGCCGCTTTTTTCCTGCCGCAAGAGAAGCCCTGGACCATCAGGGCTATGTCGCAACCCCGCGAGGATTGCGGCCCGTGTGGCCCGCGCCAGCCTTGTCTCGCGAGGTTTCCCGCCTGCCGGCGGTGCGCCATGCGCCCTGACGGTCCTTTCGGGCTCTTGCGGGATAAAGCGGCAAGGTGCCGCACATCCCGCGTATATCAGGAGAACATCATGGACAATTTATTCAAGCAGCAGCTCGCCAGTCTCGACCTTTCCGGTCTGACTATCAGCAATTCCCCATTTACATCATCGGATTTCCCAGGCCAGGATGCTGTCTCGCAGACACTTGCTGCAGTCTGGTCTGATTTGTTCTCTGTCTTTACCGATACCGCGCTTGAAGTCGACGCAGAAGATCTTGCATGGGGATTTGTCAATCTCTTCCACCGTGCAGCACAGCGCAAATCCAGGCAGCTGGACCGGGCCGCCGATGAAGTCCGGGCATTGGTCGCGTCTGCTGATGGATCCGAAGTTCATACCAGCAATCTCGAAGAGCAGATCGAGCGGGCGCAAGCGGCAGAAGCCTCCATGGTCGCATTTGAAGAAATGCGCGAAGTTGCAGCAGCGCTCTACCTCGATGAAACGCATAGTTCATGGAAACCAGTATCCAGTTCACGGGCCAATCACGGAGCGATGCTCACATCTGCCGTCATCCAAGGTCGTGATTTCCTGAAAGCGCGCAGCCAGTCCAGACGCAAAGCGCTGATGCCCGAAGGCACACCCATAATATTCGCTGGCGGTCGCACCATGCAGGATAGCGCCGATGATGCAAAGACATTCGCGAACAATGTCTGGGCTACGCTCGACAAGGTGTATAACGCCGTAGCTGACATGGTGCTGGTCCACGGCGGTGATGGAAAAGGTGCTGACCGCTTGGCTGCGTCATGGGCTGAACGGCGCAGTGTGGAGCAGCTCACCTTTTCACTCGATCGCCGGTTAGGCGCAAGGGCCGGGTTCAAACGCAATGAACAGATGCTTGGTCTTGCACCTCGTTACGTCATCGCTTTTCCGGGCAGCGGAGTGCTGGAGCGTCTCGTCATTGAGGCTAAGAAAAGGCGTATCACGGTCGTTGATCGGCGCGGGCCTCTTGGCAAACATCCTAGTAGAACATGATCGACCAGATGATTGACTTACTTTCACAGTATTAATCTGGGCCGATAGCTGACAGTCCGGTTCTGTCGCTTTGGGTGCAAAAGCGGACAATGGTGATTCGGTCCAAAGTTCTCAAAAGCTATTTGCCAGTTAGTTTTTTTGCCGTCAGCATTGCTTCACTGGCTTCGGTGACGATGTGAGGTTGGACGCCTCTGCCTTCGATTCTACCGGAATGGAACGCATAATAGTCACCGACAGGCAGCGAAAGCTGCAGTCCGTTGGGTAAATCAAAGAATGTTTGAGACAACATCTGTCCAGCTGTTTTTTCGCCAATAAGTATTGCCCGGCCGGAAGCGGAAAATGCATCAGCCGCCAGTTCTGCTGCGCTGGCAGTTTTATTGCTAACCAGAACATAAACCGGGCCGTCAAATGTCGGTTCGGATGGCTTGATCTGCATGCGTATCATTTCTAGTGTTTGAAGGTCATTCCAGAAAGCTCTGATTGACCACCCTTGCCAGGGCTTGGTTTGTTTGGCTTCGGCTAAGGTCGGGTATCTATCATGCTTGCCCGTCCATCTGCGCGATACAAATACTCCTCCGTCAACGGGCTCAGTTAAAATATGCGCGAGCAACGGTTTTACAGCAAACGCGCCTCCTTCATTCTGCCGCAAATCCACGATCAAAGCTCTTGCTGGACGTTTGGCAATCTCTTCAAAGGCGGCATCAATCTCTTCGATTGTATCGAGACCCATCATAGTTTTAACTCTAAGAACCGCGACGTCACCGTCCCACTCTAAAACGGCTCCGCCTCCGCCGATACGAATTGTGTCCAGATAAGCTGCCATTTCCGGCGCACTGGATTCTGATCCCGATAGCTGTACATGAGAGAATGGACCTTCTCGCCAGATTTTGTTAAATTCGGAAACGAAATCCGAGCGCGTTGAAGCGATCTTAGCAAGTTCAACCACACGTTGTTGAGTCGCAATAAAGGCGGGATCGGATTCCACTGACGGATCAAAGTGATACTGCTTCATCAAGTCTAATATCGCCGCCGGAATTTCCTTCAATTCGGTCGTCGAGCCGCCGGATAAAATCACGGAAGAATCGCTTGCAGGCTTGTTTTGAGCTGAAACCGGAAATGTAACACCCAATAATGCAATGCTCGCAACTATTGCTGCGTGTCCACACAACCGTCTCATGTTCAGATCTCCAATTTAAAAGTCGGTAAAGCTATTGAGTTGCCGTATTACTACACTAATCCAGTCAAAACAAGATGCGTTGAAAAACTGTTCGAAATTGACAGTCAACTAAAAGGCAACCACGACGTTGCATCTGATTTCAACAACTGGCGGGCTGTTCCGCAATTGATATTGATTTGTGACTTTCGCCGGGGCGGACTCCAAAGGCCATTTCAAACAGTGCACCAAACTTCAATCGATCCCCCGTCGAAAATTGAAGACCGTTCATCGAAGAGCCTTGCAGCATTTTCAATCGACTACATATGTAGTCCATCTGTTAACAAGCAGGTTGCTTGTGCACTTAGTTGACCGTTAAAGGGGGGAAATATGATGAACAACAGCATGCCATATGGCCGATTGACAATATTCGCCGCGACAGCTCTTCTTGCTTCCTGCTCAGTCTACTCGAAAAGCCCTCAGCAAAGTGAAACTGTTTCAGAAGAAACAGACTCACGGATTGCAAACGGAGCGAAGACCAAAGCCAGTGCATTGGTGAAATCCGTTGTTGCTTCAGGAGAGTTTCCCGCGGCAAGTGTTGCCGTAGCGGTTCAGGGAGAGATCGTTTATACCGCTCAAGCCGGTTTTGCTGAAATGGAGACAAAGACACCACCAGACGCAGACACCATGTTCCGTATCTACAGTACTTCCAAAGGTCTGACGGGCGTGCTTGCCGCAGTGCTAGCCGACCAGAAGAAGGTAGATCTCGACAAGCCCATAACTACCTATTTGCCGCATCTGCCGCATTCGTTTCAGAAGGTTACGTCCCGTCAGCTATTGGGACATATGGGCGGCGTCCGGCATTATAAAAGCAACGAAGAGTGGGTGCGTCTTAGCACGCAACATTGTTCAAGTCCTGCAGATGCGTTGGAAGTTTTTGTCAACGATCCACTTATTGCGGCGCCAGGCCAGAAAAACAGTTATACAAGCTTTGGCTTTGTTTTGCTGAGTGCAGTTCTCGAGGCAGCGGGCGGCAAACCATATGGCGAATTGATGCAATCGGAAGTATTTGTTCCGAGTGGAGCCGGTCGCATCGAACTGGATGACCCTACCGGAGTACGACCTGATAACCTGAGCAGTTTTTATAATGTTTCGGACGACGATCCTTCAACAAAGGCAGCGGCCGCACGTCCGGTTGACAATAGCTGCAAGTACGGAGGTGGCGGCTTCAATGCTTCTCCGCAGGCGTTGGCTAAAGTGTGGGCGGCGTTCTACGGAGGAAAACTGACGTCTGAAGAAATGTTGGAGGAAGCGCTGACCTCAAATGTGACAGTTGATGGCAAACGAACAGGACTGGGCTTTGGCTTTGATATTTCCCGGCGTGATCAAAATGGCAGACGATGGTCAGCGGGAAGCGGCGAAGCGGTTGGAGGTCGCGCTGCTGTTGCGACATATCCCGATGATGAAATTGTTGTTGTCATGTTCGCCAATGCCGGTGGTCGTTCCTTGAGGAAAGAAGCCAGCGAAATTGCGGAAACATTTCTCATCGCCAATGGAGGGAAGACTTGGGGCACTGAAAAATAACGGTCTGACCGCAGCTTGTAATTCACCAGTGTCCGCTTTCGGGATGAAGCAGAAACCATCGGAAGGTCCGAAACTGGGGCGCAATGCAGACAAGCAAGTTTTGGGCCGATAGCAGACTGTCTTCTTCGCAGCGGCGGCGCTTTGAGAACTGCCGTTCCGCTCAGAGAATCAACAGTAGATATTTCGTCTCGTTTTTCGCAATATCCGCTAAGGGCTCCAAGCGGACTATCGCAGATCCTCAGTAAAACTGCCCGATATATCGCTAGTTGATGGTTACGCCTTGCTGCAAGGGTTTTGAAACGAGGAGTAGCTCATTTATACCCCCAGAGAGCTACTCCTCGTTTCGAGGCGTCGCTTAAAAACGCAACTTCACGTCAACGCCATATGTCCTGGGCTTTGCTTGAAACCCCAAATCAAATCCACCACCAGCAAATTCAGATGGATTGAAGTCGGCATAATATTCCTCATCAAAAAGGTTCTTTACCCAAAGTGATGCTGACCAGCCATCCGATTCAATCGCCCCTCGCAGACCCATCAAATGCACTGGATTACGAACATCCACATTATCCAATTGCCAATATTTGTTGCCGGAATATTCGTAATCCGCACGCAGAACCGAATTTAGGTTATCCGTCAACGGAAAGGAAAACTGCGCACCCAGATTGGCTGTTATATCGGTTGTCTTGGGTGACCGGCTGCCAATCACATTTGCGATATTCACGCCGGCTCCGGTGAGAAAGCCCTGTAGCGCCGGATTTCCGATCGCCTTGATTTCAGAATCTGTAATACCCAGACCACCGTAGACAGTGAACTGGTCGGTAGCGCGTAATTGGAAGTCAGCTTCCAGACCCCAAATATCGACGGAATCAAGATTTGAAATAATTTGAGAACCGGTTGTCACATCAACAAAGAAGAATTGAAATCCTTCGCTTTGAGAATAAAATCCCGACAGATTTAACGTTCCCCTTCCATCAGCGAACTGGGTTTTTAATCCGAGTTCGTAATTGTCCAATGTCTCATCACCAAAGGCCGGCAAAACAACTCCCGGAGCGTTGAACCCACCCGAGCGGAAGCCGGTACTAAACGTCGCATATGCGAGAACATCGTGAGATGCCTTGTAGCTCAGTGTAGCTTTTGGTTGGAACGAGTCAAAACTGGCTGACGTAACCGGTCCCGGAGCATCCGGATTGATTTGATTTCGCTTGTCTTCGTCATAGCGACCGCCAAGTTGCAGCGTCAGCTGATCGGTTATGTCAAATTCAACTTGTCCAAATATTGCCCAAGCTTCGTTGCTATTGCTTTCGGCCCGATTTACCAGGGTCAAGGCAGCAACATCAAATTGCCCAACTGTATTATCTAGGTCAACAATCACGCGGGTTCGCAAATCTCGATTTGTGTCCAGGTAGTATCCGCCCAAAATCCACCGGAACGGTTGATCATCAGGCGAAACCAGTCGCAACTCATGGCTGAACAATTCAACGTCTAAATCCTGTGCTTGTCCTAGATTGAAACCTCCAAATATCCCCGAGGGTTGGGTGGGATTGGAGAAATCGAGATCGGCACGATAGTCTTCTCTCAAGTCCGTATAGCCGAGAATATAGGTGGCAGTCGCAAATGGCAGTTCAAGATCGATTTTGGCGGACAGGTCAAGCACTGTCGCATCAGTAAATCCGCGAAAATCGGATGTCGGTGAAAACACATCGTTAGGACCACCCGCGCGGAACAACGGAACTGCACCGGAGTTTGGTGTGTTGTTGACGATGGTGTCATAGCTCGAACCGGCGCGAACATCTGTATAAGAGGCGCGCAGATCTACCGACAGATTATCACTGGGTAATATGGTCAACTTCCCGCGAACGGAAACATCATGATCGACAAAATCAACATCGTCATTAAGAAACGTATTTTGGATTACACCGTCGGTTTCATAATACGAACCGGCAACCCGGAACAGCACCGTGTCTTCGATGATCGGTCCGCTAATACCGGCTTCCCCCGATATCCGATACCATTGGAGATGCCGCCGCCAACAAATCCTTCAAAATCATTCGTTGGCTGTTTGGTGGTTATGTTGATCGCACCGCCGATGGCATTACGTCCAAATAACGAGCCCTGTGGCCCCTTTAATACCTCAATTTGTTCAATATCGAAAAGTGACTGCTTAAATTGTTTCTGGTTATTCTGTGGAACGCCATCAATGATGATCGCAATCGGGGCATCAGCATTGTTAACCTGGGTTACCCCGCGAACAACAACAAAACTGTTCAGATAGGTAAAGCTGTCATCGAAAGTGACATTAGGCGTCAATCCGACGAAATCCTCGGTGCTGCGAATACCAGCGCTTTCGATTGTCTCCGCATCAAACGCGACGATAGCGGTGGGAACATCCTGCAGTTCCTGCTCACGCAGTTGTGCAGTTACGATAATAACATTGTCATCATCATCTGCTTCTGCACCCTGAGCGAATGCCGGTGTCCATGCTGTCGATGCCAGCAAAGTAGCTCCGATTGAACTGCATAAGATCGTTTTTCCTTTGCTTATTTTCGTCATCTTCTTCTCCCTAGTCTGCTGTGCTGAGTATGTTGGTTGCTGATTCCCAATGATCGAATTAGGGTTCGTCCGGGTTGATCAAATGGATTGGTGTATATTCCTCCTCCAGCTTGAACGCTGTCGGCCCCATAATTTTCAAAGCTTTTTCGCTTTTGATTTGTGGAGGGGCACTGCATCCGACAACAGAAACTCTTTGACCATAAGCCAAGCGTTCAGTCGGTATGGCATGTCCGGTTTCGCTATCGACAATGGTGATCAGGTCCGGAACGATGCAGCGCAATTTTCCATCAACATGTGCTGTTAGGTTTTCGTTTTGAAAGGTGATTTCGGCCTCGGAACTAGCGTTCAGCGCTGCAATGTTACAGGTGCCAAAAACCCAACCGTCTGTTGTATCTCTTTCCAAACCGACGATTTTTCCCGAAAAAATTTCATATGCATCGCCATAATATTCATGCGCGCGCAAAGCCTTTAAAAGCCTTGCAACTGGCGGTTCCCCACTGTCATCAACGGCGTCAACCGCAGCTCCAATGGCGAGCGCCGCACTGATTGTGTATTTCACTACGGAATTTCTGGCCTCCGCGCCCGTCATCGGATAGCAGGACATGCAAGCGCTGGCGCCCATTTCGGCCGTAATGGGGCGCGCCATTTTTTCGGCCTTCAATCCATCTTCAGTTTGAAACAAAACATCATTGCCATGTTCATCAGACAGCGTCATCGGGGCACATTGAACGCCGTTCACATTCATAGACGTCATCTGCAGTTCAGGAAACGCGCGGCCCATCCCATCACCATCCACAATGGGTAAACCCCGCATTGCGGCATAAGCGACCGGCATCATTGAATTGCACCCGCCAATTTCAGCAGAAATAATCGCGCTGGCTTCTCGATTGGTAAACCGCTCCAGCAAGCGGACGGCACGATGCTGATCTTCGACCGAAAATAGCTTTTCGATCATGACTGTGGGTGCACCAATTGCCGCGGCAACAAATACACTATCCTGATCTTTCAGCTCGTCGGGAGACAATAATGGAACGGGACCATATTTACCGATCGCTTCCCTGCATAGAAGTGAGCCAAGATACGGATCTCCGCCGCCGCCCGTTCCCAAAAATGCAGAACCGATGGCCAGGTGTTCGATATTGTCGAGGGAGATTGCGCGGGTCATGCCACCATCTCCTGCGCTGCTAGGTCACCGACGGCACGGCAGACAATGCGCGTGGCACCGCCGGGCAAATATTGAAGCGGTACGGTTTCAATATCGACGATTTCGACACTGCCAGCATCGGCACCGGCATCAATTGCTTTTTGGGTTGCCAATGATCTTGCTTCATCCAACGCCTCGTCCCGCGTACCCTCTTCAATGTTGTAAATTTGGTCAATTTCACCGCTGACTTGGCCGATGGCAGCTCCAATTGCGTTGGCTACATCCGCGTGCTCTGGGAGGATTGTTTCTGAAACTCCTCCAACAGGCTGGCTGATCAATACTGCACCGCCACCCACCAAAATCATCGGAACATCAAAAATGCTAGTTTTCATCCGGTCCACTCCATCTTCGACAATGGCATGAATTTGATCGGTGGCACTGAGGACCAATTGTTCGTCTAAATTTTGTGTCAGGGATTTGTCGCCAAAATTCGCGGCTCCGCTGGCGACAGCGATATCGCTCGTTGTCAACTCACGCCCGCCAAAAATTAAGGCTTCATCTTGCAAAGCATAGCCGACCGAATCCGGTCCGATCGTAACCGTATCGTCCGTTCGTCGGACGAGGCTACCTCCGCCCAGACCAAGGGCCAGAATATCAGGCATCCGGAAATTGGTACGCACGCCGCCTATGTCGACATGAACGGATGATTGCCGCGGGAAACGCTTGACCAGAACGCCAATATCCGTGGTTGTACCGCCAATATCGACAACCAGTGCATCATCAACACCTGTTAGCCAAGCCGCGCCGCGCAGACTGTTGGTTGGTCCAGCAGCAAATGTACGCACAGGATAGCGGCACATCTGCTCCACTTGCATCAATGTTCCGTCATTTTGGCTAACAAAATATGGTGCCGTAATACCTAAATTTCTCAAGGCATTGCCATAAGCGTCGGCAACTTTTGCCGCCAATGGCCTTAGGCTGCCATTCATGATCGCAGCGTTTTCCCGTTCCAGCAAACCTGCGCGTCCAAGCTCAGACGAAATGGAGATACTGATATCGGGAATGATTTTGCGAATACTGGCCGCTGCGCGTTCCTCATGTTCAGCATTAAGCTGGCAAAAAACACAAGATATGGCGACCTCGTTTATGCCAAGTCGTTTGACCTCTTCAGCTGCCTCTTCAACTGCCTGCTCATCCAGGTCTCCTATAAGACGGCCGTCAAATTCAAAGCCGCCGCCAACCATCGCGCTCCCCCCATAAATGGCGTCGCGCATCTTTTCCGGCCATGCGGAGAACGGCGGTATCCCTCGTGCAGATGGGAACCCGATGCGTAGCGCGAAGACTTTGGTCAATTCCTTGCATTGTACGAACGCATTGGTGAACTGTGTGGTGCCAATCATCACCGCCTCGATATCTGCGCCATCAACATCAGATTCATCGAGAAGATACCGAACTGCATCCATGATACCCTGGCTGATGTCGCCAGAGGTTGGCCGCTTCACAGTAGCGACAATTTCGCTGTCATGGATCAAAACAGCATCGGTATTCGTGCCGCCAACGTCAATGCCTATTCGCAAAACCCACCTCCTCGTCCTCTCAAATTGGAGGAAAAGGCATCGGACCTTCAAGCGTGGTGGTTAAGAGTTGGAAGTTACTACTTAGTAGTTACAGATAATCCACTTGAAATTTTTGCTACTATAATCAGTAGTCATATAGCAATATCTTGAATGAAATTCTTTGATCGGGCGACCGAAACGGCGGAAACTCTGTCATGTACTGCCAGTTTGCGGTAGATGTTTTTAAGATGATATCGCACGCCATGTTCCGTCAGTTCCAGTTGCCGAGCAACAACTTTGTCTGATCCGCCTTGTGCCAATGTGCTCAGTATCTCCTGCTCTCGCACCGTCAGTGAACTTTCGCTATTCGAAATCCGGCTCGATGATTTTGATAGAATAGCACGCGCGAAAGCCAGCTCTCTGGAATCGATATTGTCGTCTTCTTTTTCAACGATGCTGGAGAGGAGCTCCAAGAGCTGAATTCCACAAAATTCATGAAATGCCTGTGACTGTCCAGTTTTTGTGCCGATAGTGATGCTGGCTATAATCTGCTCATGTGCCGCTTTACGGTCCGACAGACGCAAATAAATTGCGGCCAAAAGCAAACGCAGACGCAATTCGGATCGCGCCAATTGCGATTTGGAGGCCCGCTGCAATTCCTTTTGCAATCCAGCAATTGCCTTGGACGTCTCTCCTTGCAGCAAGTTGCAATATGCATTTGCCAGAGTAAAAATCTCCCGTTCTTGCCATGTGGCAGAGGTTTTGATCTGTTGCAATTTGAGATGAGGCGGGTCGTTTTGAACACGGCCTGTCAGATGTTTGTGCCCCAGCAAACATGTTTCCAAACCGGTCAGCGTATTGGCCACTCGGGGTAACCCCTGTTCTTGCAGCACTTGCTTATGTCGGCCAATTTCGACAATCGTCTCGTCAAGGCCACGATCGGCAACCAATAGTCGAATCATGGGTTCATAACCTGCGACATAAATATCAAACCATGCCTCGGAATGAGGAAAACGACGCGCTGAATTACGCATGAGATTTCGAGCGCTGGTCAACCGGCCAATTTCAAATTCAATGGAACTGGTTAAACTCGACAACACGGTGTTGACACCTTCATCATCGGCAAATTTCTGCCGCCAAATTTTACGCGCACTGGCTATGGATGTTCGCGCTTGCTTCAACCTGCCTTGGGCGAGAAGCAGGGCTGTTTCATGCATATAACTAAATAGCATATTATAGTCTGACTGCACCATTTGGGCTTGTATCCGCGCTTCTGCGAGGCTTTTTCGGGCTTGGGCAAAGCGCGCATTCTGATAATGCGAAATACAGGATAATGTTGAAAGCAAAGTTTTCCATGCTGGATCATCCTCACTATGGCCGACAATATCAGCGATAGCCTCCAGATCATCCGTACGCTCTAAACTACACCCATAAACCATCAATGTACCATGCAAAAACTGTAGATCGGTCCGCAGTGCGTCATCGAGTTCGCGATTATTCTCCAACTCACGATAGAGCTTTTCAGCCTCATTGATCCGGCCCTCTTTGAGTTGCACAATGGCAGACAGAAACTGCAATCGAGGATACTTCGCCACAATTTTTGGGCCGGCGGCCTGGACTATTTCATAAAGGATTTGATATCCGAATTTCACCCAAATCCGCAAATTTCCATGATGTGCGACAAACGCATCAATCCGTTTTGGTACATCGCCTAAAACTGCCAGCCGCGCTGCCTCTACAAGATTGCCGATTGCCGCGCTCTCATCGGCTGCTCGCTTAACGATATCAAGATGTCCGCCATTCCCATCGTCAAGAAATTTGCCGCGCAACAGGCATCGTAATGCCGGATGAAGGGAATAATGTTGCCCATGACGTCGCACCAGTCCATTGTGTGCAAAAAGCAGGCGTCTGCTCAGCCCGGCAATCTTGCGATCATCCATCAACCGTTCGACAAGCTCCAAAGCCGCTTCATTGAACAGGCTCAAATGATCAAGAAACAGCAGCTCTTCTTCGGATAGAAGGGGTAAAAACTGCTGTTCTATATAGGCCTGTAGACCGGAGTGCAGGATAATATCCTCATCATTCCAGTCGGCCTCATCACCATCTGCGTTGGCGGCCCATTCCACCAGAAATCGCAGAGCCACCGGCCAATCTTCGGCCAGATCGGCGATGCGTTGCCGCCATGGGCGAGGTAGCATTTCAGTATATTGTCGTTGCTGTTGGTCACTCAGCTTTAACGTATCAACCCCGAAAAATTCCGTATCTCCGGACGCTTGCAAATGGGCGAGCGGCAAAGCATCTGGCCGACGCAAAGCTAAAACAACCAAGGGTTTTTGCGGGCATTTGCTCAGCCGGTCCAGTATATCGATAAGGGATTCCGCTTCACAATATTCAGCGTCGTCTATCAATATCCGGAAATCATCCGCTTGTTTTGTGTCGATAGCATTGGCCAGTTTTGACGCAGCGGCGCAAGCATCATCTCTATGGCTATTGCGATCAAGATAAATGGTGTCACCAGCTGACGACAGATTTGCCACTTCTTCCAGTGCTTTTAAGAATGTTGTCTTTCCATAACCAGGCGGTGCATTAATCACTTTCAGGCCGCTGCTTAACAACATACGCTCGGCAAGCTTGTGATGATGTTCGTTTATCGACAATGCAGCTGTCTCCGATTTACGCTTTGAACCGCAATGAAGGTTGGTAGTAGCTTACTTGGCAATGAACCAAAATGCAAAATGCCAATCGAAGGCATACGATGGCCGAGCACCAGTTCAGCGCAGAGAAATTTGGAACATTCTAAATGTCGGCTTTCGGGATAGAGCGGACAAACCATTTGCGTTTGAATAGGTTCTATCATTGCCAACTTGACCAGCCATCAAACTGCGATACTGAAAACCAATATGCTGCTAAATAGGCTGACATCCTAAGCACTGCTGATTCCTATTAGATACTGACGACATTTGGTTACAGAGAGGGAGATTATTACTTGCCAAAACAGGGGCCCCAAACAGTGAGTAAGCGGATTTGGACTGCTTTTCTCGCCCTTCTCGCGGTTGCTTGCTCTGACTTGCCATACGACCGTCACATATCGTCGCCGGATCTCGAAAATATCGATTGACGTATATGGAGGGCATTGCGGTCCTGCATGTTCTTCATTGTTCGGTGCCGATATTAACAATGACGGGGATAAGACTAACCTGTTCGAAGGACGGGGAGCGGCTTTTCAAAATATCGAATGGCTTTCAAATCAGGAAGTGGTTGTGGAATTCTGCCAAGGAAAAAGTTATCGATCAATTGGGGAAATTGATTATCAAGCGGGCGAGGGCTCGAAGCGTATCTACGTAACCGTGATAACCAAACCCAACACCGAATATAAAAATCGAGATTACTGCGTCTATTAGGAAGTCTGGGTTTGAAGAAAAGCGAAGCGGCTGAATGTCCGCTTCCGGGATGTAGCGGTCATCGCCGATACCAATGCCATCCGTCTGCTAACGACACAATTGCGGTCATGTAACCCGACGGTGGCCAACGGCAGAATAGGCCGCAAAAGCGGACGTTGGAATGTCAGTTGTTTATGCGGTTGGGCGCGGACCAAAAGGTAGTTGAATAACAGCCTTCAAGCCCTTTGGTTCATTCGGCTCAAGATTTAGGTTGCCATCGTGTCCATCAACAATAGCCTTGGTGATGGCGAGACCAAGGCCAAGCCCTCCTTGCTCACTTTCTCGCGCCTCTGAAAGACGGGTAAAGGGATCAAAGACGTGGGCCAGCTTGTCATCAGGAATACCGGGTCCATCGTCCATGACCCTGATTTGGACATACTGATCTCCATTGATCAGTTCCACATCCGCGCTGCCTCCATATTTTATCGCATTGTCAATCAGGTTACGGATCGCGCGCGCAAGAGCGATGGGACGGCAGTGATAATGTAAGTTGTCTTCACCTGTGAAACGAACCTCTTTTCCAAGCTCGTCGAATTCACTGCACTCGCTCTCAATAAGAGCTCGTAAATCAACATTTTGCATTGCTTCAGATCTGGATTCTCCGCGCACATAGTCAAGCGCGGATGCGGTGATGCGTTCCATCTTCTCAATGCTGGCGATTATTTCTTCGCGCACTTCATCATTTTCAATTAGTTCGGCCTTAACCCGAAGAGCCGTGAGCGGAGTACGGATATCATGTCCAACCGACGCCAGCATTTGAGTGCGCCGCTTCACTTCGTCGCGCACCTCG
The DNA here is from genome assembly GCF_055693205.1 of Parasphingorhabdus sp. W113. Taxonomy (NCBI): domain Bacteria; kingdom Pseudomonadati; phylum Pseudomonadota; class Alphaproteobacteria; order Sphingomonadales; family Sphingorhabdaceae; genus Parasphingorhabdus; species Parasphingorhabdus sp. W113. The sequence continues at coordinate 1,215,211 of NZ_CM146328.1, forward strand.
CGCTGCATTGCATTAAATCTTCTAATGGCAAGTTTGATGTCGGCTGCCCCACTTTCTTCAACCTCTTCTACTTCCAGATTGGTGCCAAATCTCGACACCGCTTTCGTCAAGTTGGAAAGGGGGCGTGTAAGGCGACGAATGAAAAAAAGCGCAATTATTCCGACCAAAAGGAAAAACAGATCAATTCGCATTGCAGAAAAAATTGTCTCACCACCAAATTCAAACTTTTTCTCAGAGACACTTAGATTTAGCCATTCTCCAGTCTTAAGGCGGGTACTGATCACAATTCCATCGATCGGGAAGTCAATCTCTCCTGGCGCACATTTGTCAAAAGCAAAATCATGTTCAGCAAAGGTGGCATGTGCAACAGATATGTCGTCCATCGACTTGTTCAAAGACATATCCGCCAAGGTCGTTTCCAAGCTAGTTACAATGAAGCGCTGAATATCGTTTGCAATCTTTGTTCCGGCTGGCGGCGCGTACGGTTTGTCCGTCACCGTGAGTCCCTCTTTGCAGGACGAATATGTTTCCACAAATCCTTGCATTTCTTCGGGTCTCATTCGATCCAGACTAAGAAGTCTGATTGCGATTGTCTTTGCTATGTACTCGCTTTTCGCCCACTCCTCAGCGGTGCGGTTTTGCGTAACCTGATAGACCGCTGAGCCAAATAACAGGACGACGAACGCCAAAATAAGAATTACAAAAATCTGGTTCTCCGCCGAGCTCAACGAAAACCGTGATCGTTTCTCGCTCATGACCAGACAAGCTCCGCCGCAAACACATAACCACCACCCCATTTCGTCTGGATAATCGTCGGTTTCTTGGCGTCGTTTTCAAGTTTCCGCCGCAAGCGACTGATCTGATTGTCAATCCGGCGATCAAATACAGGCGCACTAACACCCCGAGTCAGATCCATCAGTTGATCTCTGGTAAGAACGGTGCCTGCATGCTCAATGAGAGCCATAAGAAGGGCATGTTCCCCCGAGCTTAGCGGTACAACTAGATTACGCGGACCGACAATCTGTTTTTGCGAAAGATCAAACCGCCAATGATCAAAATTCACTTTTCCTTTAAGGCGCTCAGAGCGCGGCGGTAGCATCAGGGTGCGCCGAAGTACGGTTTTGATGCGAGCCTTGAGTTCCCTGGGATTAAAGGGCTTTGAGACATAGTCATCAGCGCCAAGCTCCAATCCAACAATTCGGTCAGTGTCATCTTTTAGTGCCGTCAGCAAAATTATCGGTATGCGAGTGGTGGCCTGCAATCTCTTGCAAATTGAAAATCCGTCTTCTCCAGGCATCATCACATCGAGCACAACCAGGTCAATACTCGCTTTAGAAAGTATTTTATCCATCTCACGTCCGTTCTCGGCAACGCTAACTCGATACCCGCGTTCACCGAGATACTTTGCAAGCGGGCGGCGGATGTCGCGCTCGTCATCAATGATTAGGATATGAGGGCTCTGTGTCTTCGTCATGGCTTTCAGCTTCGCAATTTTCCGCGATACTAGTTGATTGAACCGTTACACCCACAGTTTTTTTGTATCAAAATGTCTCAAAATTGATTTTCAAGATATCTTGATACAATGTTGGCATTGGAACCGCTGCGTTGATTGTATAGCCTTTTCAAAATGAGCTATATCACAATCAGGTCAATTCAGATTTTTCTTATTTGCGGTCTACTGCTGCCTTTTGTCAGTGTGCAGGCTAGCGAGTCTAAGCCGTACGCTATGCCGCGGACGCATGTGCTGCCGATACAGGAAAGTGGTACCGATCGACAATATGAACTTTATGTCAAACTACCCGAAGACTATGCGGAAAACACCGACACCAAATATCCGGTGATTTACACAACCGATGCGGAGGCGCACATGGATATGCTGTCGGGTGCCACCGAATTTCTGATGCCAAAGGTAATTTTGGTCGGCATATCATATCAGAAGAATCACGCCCTTGCCGATGAACGGGCAAATGCAAGCAGGTTTCGTGATTATTCGGTGACGGCATTCAACAATGCGGAAGCTCAGGCTCGATTTCAAGGCGGACAGGCCCGCAACCATCTCTCTTTCATTCGCGACGAAATCATTCCGTATATCGAAGAAAACTATCGAACAGACCCAGCTGAACGCACCTATTTCGGCTATTCGCTGGGCGCCACATTTGGCGCCTACGTTTTATTGGCGCAACCGGACACATTTAGGCATTATATCCTTGGCAGTCCCGCTTTTGGCACGACTGGCCTTCCATATATTGATGAACTGGAAGCAAAAACCGCCATTCGGCAACACGAGATGAACGTAAGTGTTTTTGTATCACTCGGCGGACTAGAAGCGGAGCAATTAGAAAAGGTCGAACATTTCATAACGGTGCTACGGCGGAGAAACCAGTCAAACATGTCTCTCACCGGGCTCGAGATTATTGAGAATTCGGATCACGGCACAGCCTTTCCCGAAACCGTAATCCGCGGCGTCAGATGGGTATTGCAGTTGAATAGCGAATGATGCCCGCGCTTACTGAATGAGAACATAGTGAAATAGTCCAGGAGAATGAGATGACCATCAGCACGAAGTTCAAAACTTTATTGGTCATCACTTTGTTAGGTAGCTCTAGTGCAGCAAGCGCCGAAGAAAGCAATGGCCTCGCACCTGAGGCAACGGCCGCTCAGACAGAACTCTCGTTCAGAGATATTCCACTTCTTGAGAACGCTTTTATCGATACCGCGCCAACAGATAGAAACGATGGTATTTCGGTGGGCGAGTTGGGCATTGATGGCGGTAGTAAAGATAGGGTCGTCGCTCTGGCACGGGAGATTGCTGACGGCAAGCACGGTAAATATGACAGCCTGCTTGTCGCCCACAAGGACAAGCTTCTGTTTGAATCCTACTATCTGCGTGGTCGGATCAATCTGGCACACGGACAAGCGTCAGCCACGAAAGCCTACACCAGTCTGGCCTTGGGTCGCGCCATTCAACTGGGTTACCTGACTATGGCTGATCTGAACAAGCCGCTCATCAGTTTCCTCGACGAATTGGACCACTCAAAGCTTGTCGAGGGCGCAGAGAAAATTACACTCCACAAGGCGCTCACCATGCATGGTGGGCTTAATGTGGATCGTGAGCGCTGGGAAGAGCTTGAAAAGAATCCCGCGCCGCTGCAGGGCCAAGGTCTGGTTCAGACACTACTTGAGCACTCGGGACCCATTATCGACGAATCCCAGATCTATAGGTATGGCAACTTCAATCCGAATTTGGTGATGGCCGTCATTGATGCTGTCGTGCCCGGCACCGCTAAGGATTTCATCAAGAAAGAAATTTTGGACAAATTGGGCATCGCCAATTACAGTTGGGACACGCATGTTAGCGGTCTGCCACAAGCGGGGTGGATGGTGAGCATGACATCGCGTGACATGCTCAAATGGGGCAGTGTTGTTCTCAACGAGGGCAAATGGAACGGCGAGCAATTTGTTCCTGCCGACTATCTTGCCAAAGCGACCAGCGGCCTTGTCAAACCTACGGAAGACTGGATGCCCGACACCTATCGATACGGCTATTTTTTTTATCAGGCACCTTTGGCGGTCGGTGACAAGAGCTACAACGCAACCTTTGCCTGGGGTGGCGGCGGACAACGTATCATCGTTGTAGATGAGCTTGATCTAACCATTGTGATCACTGGCCATGACAGAGAAGATCAAATCATGGCTCAGATATCAAATGCTGTCCTACCGGCTTTTGCCAAAGTGAGCGGCGGAAGCGATGTCAGGGATGAAATATCAAAACTCAAGGGCCCCTATCTCGGTCAAAAGCCTCCCGGTTTAACGCCTGAAGCTTTTGCGCCTGGAATCGTTTCATTGAAGGGCTGGGAATATGGCGGCGTCTTCACACCTGATACAAACGAATTCTACTTTCTCAGACGAAATGAGGTTAGTAGCATACAAGAATTCGTGCTTTTTCAACATGAAAACAATCAGTGGCGTGAGTCGGTTGTTTCTCCGAGAGTTGGGCAAGCTTTCATCTCTCCAGATGGTAAGATCATGCATTTGGGAAAACGATATAAGGAGCGCAGACTGTCTGGATGGTCAGAGATCAAAGACCTTGGTTCTCCTTTCGAAGAAATATCCATTATGCGCCTTACCTCTTCAGCTAAAGGTACTTTAGTTTTTGACGAATTCGCTAGAGATGGAAATGCCGTTCTGCGATATTCACGGCTGATCGAAGGTAAGCGCGAAGCACCAAAACCGCTTAGCAAAGAGATCAATACCGGAAGATCGAATGCCCACCCCTTCATTGCTCCGGACGAGTCCTATATTCTATGGGATAGCAAACGGGAGGGCGGATATGGCAATTCCGATATTTATCTCAGTTTCAGGCAGCAGGACGGTTCATGGGGAGAAGCTATCAACCTGGGCGACAAGATAAACACAGACGCATGGGAAGCAGCTGCAAGTGTGACGCCCGATGGTAAATACCTTTTTTTCAACAGGAATATGGGCTCAGACAAATACGAAAATGTGGATATATTTTGGGTGGACGCTCAAGTTATCGAGAATCTCAGACCTAAAATGTAAACCAAGTAACAGGGCCGTTGGAGCAGAAATAACAGGTGTTCCATGAAGCAAAATTAGACTTACGACAGCAAAGTTCTTGTGAGGCCCATTCGTAGTTGGAGAAAAACAATGCGATTCGTAACAATACTGACGATGGCACTGACCTTAGCTAGCTGCTCTCAAACAAAAAATGACACTGCCTCAGAGGCGAAGGCTGCATTTGGTGTGTATGTCGACGCACTAAACAACGGAGATACCGATGTCGCGGCTGCAATGTACGACGATGAAATGGGGTTCCACTGGATCGAACGCGGCGGGGTCCAGTATGATAACGGAGCAGATGCTGCGGCGTCTCTAAAAGCGCTATCACAATCGGGCGGCATAGCTCGGATGACGGCGGATAATATTCGAGTTGCGAAAATGGGAGACAGAAGTGCGCTGGTCTCTGCACATTTTGATTATGCGATGCTAAGCGAAGATGGAGAAAAGCAATTTGCTTTTGATGGCTGGATGACTGTCGGCATGGTCAAACGCCCCGATGGCTGGAAAATTGCTGGAGGCCAAACCGGCCAGGGAAAGGCGGTGAAGTAATCGGAGATCATTTATCGCGTTCTGTTACTATGTCCGCTCTCAGGAACTAAGAAATTGAGAACCTACTTCTTGGATTGGGGCGCAAAGCGGACATAGGATATTGGCATCTATAATCGGCAGACAGAATGTCATCGAATATTTGGGAACTATCCCGTCATTTGCGGCCTGGGCGCTGCTGATCGAACCGCAGGCCTGGATGACGCGGGGGCAACCAAAGCTCATTGCCGTCGACCAAAATATCGCGGCGTAAGGCTCGTTCGCGGCAGCCTGTTTCATCCTGAGTGTTGCCAATATTGCAGGCGTGTTCTCATTATATAACCGTCAAGTCAGCCGGTAACAATTCCAACATCAATCGCGATGGACGCAACCAATACGAGGGTTGTCAGCTTCTCCTGAAGGCCAAATCAGCCGTGACCAATGCGGCTTTTTCGCGAACCTTCCTGAACCAGGTCAGCCACATTGCAACCCACTTTGTTACCGGCCGTGTTGCATCCTGCGGATGCTGCCCGCACCACCCGGACAAAGCCGGTTTCCCTCCGGGGCTGCGCCCCTGCGGTGCAATGCCGCTTCTTCCTGTTTCTTTTCGTCAGTTCGCAAGCCGGAATGGTCCGGTTTGAAGATTAAATCAGGAGAATTATCATGACAAATATCGTAGTTTTGGTCGGACGTGTCACCCGCGATCCGGAAAGCCGGGAAACAAACGGCGGCACAACGGTTGCCAATCTTTCGGTCGTAACCGACCGCCCCGCCCGCAACAGCGAAGGCAAGACCTACAAGGATGAAAAAGGCTACACGGTCAAGGATTCAGAATTCCACCGCATTACCTGCTTCAATGGTCTCGGCAAAAACGTTGCCCAATATTGCACCAAGGGCCAGATGGTTTCGGTCGAAGGCCGTATCCACTATACCCAATGGGAAGACAGTGAAGGCATCAAACGCTATGGCTGCGAAATTCTTGCCGACAAGGTGGACTTTCTCACCCGCAGTGCGTCCCAGGACAACAAGGATGCGCCCGATATCGATGAATGATCTTTGATCTTCATCTCCCGAACAATCAGGCCTCGCCGGTTTCCCGGCGGGGCCTTTTTTGCGTGGAGAGGTCGATGTCAGCTCACTGAAGCTGATTGTCCAATTTTGAGTGCATCCAGTGCCTGCTCCTCGGTCATTTTTCCAAGCGCTATTCCGATCTGCTTGAGGCTTTTTGCGCTAAACGCTTCGATACCAGCTCCCAGGAACATTCGTCCCAGTTCTGTCGCGGCTCTGGTCTCCAGTTCTTTCTGTTTGGTATCAAGCTTTGCGGGATCCTTTTCGAGCCTTTTGAGCGCTGCCAGCGCACCTGTTTTTCTGGTCATGAGATTTCCTTTTCTCTCTGTTATGACCCCTTGAGTATTCGTAATTGCATATCCCCCTGGCTGTAGGAAAACGATTTTTGCGCACTCAATGCGGTTGGCTGGATTCTAATTTGAGGAGGGTCTTGCTCACTTGAAGTTCAAGCATGATGCGCGGACGGCCACCGCGTCAAGGACGACGGGGCCCCACCATTTTACCGGCGCTCCGGCTGCGCCTTCGCGCCAGTAAAATCGTTTCCCCCATCGCCGCTTCGCGGCCGTCTGTTCCAGCCGGTCCTGTGACCCGGTATCCCTCCACGCATCGCCAGACCTTCTGTCAATTTTGACAAATTTCAGGAGGTAAACATGACACAGGCAATTGATACGGTATTTGATGCACAAAGCTATTTTGCAGCAGTAGAAACGGCGGAGCGAAGAGCGCTGCACAGCTTTTTCGATCAGCATGTCGTAGAGGACGATGACCAGGGTTATATTGCCCTCGATGAAGGTGATTATAACGCGCTTCCTACATGGGCGATGAACCGGGTCGTCCATACCGTCCACGGGGCGCTGCTGGATGAATTTTGACTGTCACGACAGGGCAGGGGCCAGAGACGGTCTCTGCTCTTTTTCATATTGTGGTTATTTGGATTCTAGAAGTCGATTCCGTACAATCATTGCCAAGCCTATATTGCTAGTTTCCATGCATAGAAATTATATAGAATTTCCGTATCGATTCTGGCCATTTGCGACCCGGGCTGGTGTCGATACGGGAACACCCAAACGGGTGCATTGCGGGCAGCGGAACTCCCATTTTGCTGCCCTTTTTTTGTTTGTCCTTTTTGCCGCCTGCGGGCGGGCCCGCACCGCGCTCTTGGGCCCAAGCCTGACGGCTTGCTTTACCGAGCCGCGGCACCCGCGTCTCGGCCTATCGGTGACGATCGCTGGCGCAGGGCGGGCCGGGTGGCCCGCTGGTGATGAGCGGGATATTTTAAGGCCGCACTCTTTCCCGCTGCGCTCCACGAGAGTGCGGTTTTCTTACTAACCCGCTGGCACACTTGCCTCTCTCCTTGCCCGGCGGGCGCTGGCGCACTGACGCGCGCGCACACCGCCGCGCGGCGTCGCGCCGTGCAAGGGTGCCGTCTTTTTTGGGGTACAAAAACTGAGCTGACTTGAAGGACTTCAATCACTGGATACTGACTGCCGAGCTGGGGACATATGAGAGTACACCGTACGCAGCTGGCTGCAGGATGAATATGTTTACAAAACAATAGTTTAGATACGAAAATCGGCAAATGAACCAAACGAGTTGATTGCGAGTAGGCGGCTGTTTTGCCACTCGCCTGCAACCCATGCCGAATTATCTAATTGAAAGTATTGATATAAATTCCGATTGACTGTGAGTTGTTCACGGTTTATTCTCATCGGGCTTTTCGAAGGGTGAACCAGGTTCTTGAACACACAAGGAACCTGAGTATGACCAACCATATCCGTCTTCAGACGTTTGTCCCTTACTATATTGCGCGGTGGGTCCGTGAAACAGCAAGCTCGCAGAACGAGAGCATCAGCATCTTCATCCGCGATATATTGGTAGCCTCCTATCTGTTACGCGAAGCCGACAAAAATGCGCTGCTGACAGCAGGCGAGAAAGACCGTGAAACAGTATTTGCATCGGTCGCGCTTGATGCGATTTTAACCGCTCATCCGGACAGTTCGCTCCGGCAAAAAACCCATGATGCCTATGCCCGGCGATTAGCACGGCTCGGACTGCAATCGGCCTCTTCGAATGGAGGCCGCGATGAAGCGTAATATTGTCAATTTCACGCGCGGCAGCCAGCTTCTTGGGCACTTTGGTTTTATGTTTGCAAGCGGTCTCAAGGCACCGCTTATCATCGCCGCTGTCCTGCTCGCTGGCATGTCCTACTGGCAAGTGATATCCGGTCTTAGCGACAATCAACAATATCTCGTCGGCATGAACCTTTATGCCTCGCTGTACGGGTTTATGGAGTTCGATCCTGCCAAACTGGTACATCTGGATATTGCAGGCGTCGGTAGCATCGAAATGGCAATTTCCGCGGTTCCAAATTCTCCTTCCGTGGTAATGGCGATGGAAGCATTGTGGAAGGCGCTCCGGACGGCTTTGGCGATTTCCGCATTGCTGTTTCTGCCCGCATTCGTTCTGTTCTACTGGGTCGCAGAATATTTTGGCGGTCGGTCGAAAGAAAGCAAACATGAGCGCGGTGCTGAGCTTGCAACCCTGCCCGAATTGCAGGCCGAAATTTCGCGCCATAATGCGTCCGAACAAGGCCAGGCAATGAAAAAAGAACTCGGCTGGCGCTGGCGTTTGGCGGGACAGAAACAGCTTGAACAGGCCAGCTATTATACGCCCTCCAAACTCGCTGGCGTTTACTATCCCTGGCGGCTGGAACAGAGCCATGCAATGCTGATCGGAACCACCGGAACCGGTAAGACCGTTGCCTTGCTGGAGATGATAGCCGAGGCCCGCAGAAAGGGACAACGCGCGGTCATATTCGATTTGACCGGCGCCTTTATTGAGCATTTTTATGATGCCTCGCGCGATGTCATCTTGAACCCGCTTGATGCCCGCTGTCCGCAGTGGAGCGTGTTCAATGATTGCAGCACCATTGCGGAATTTCATAGCGCTGCTGAAGCGATCGTGCCGCAGGATGGAGGCGGCGAAGACCAGTTCTGGGTGATTGGTGCAAGATCACTGTTCGTGCAATCCTGCCTGCAATTAAAGAAGGCGGGAACACCCACAAACGAAGCGCTGGCACAAAAGCTCATCACGGCCGATCTCACCGATGTACACAAGCTTTTGAAGGGCACGGTCGCGGCGCAACTGACCGCGCCCAAAGCGGCGCGCATGGCAACCTCGATCCGGGCGGTGTTTAATGCCAATGCCGAGGCTCTGATGCTGCTACCGAAACATGGTCCGCAATTCTCGATCCGCGATTGGGTGAAGGGCGAATGCGAGCGTGGCGGGATCATTTTCATATCCGCGCGCTATGTCGATATGAGCATCTGTTCCAAGCTGCTGACGCTGTGGATGGATACCGCGATGAATACCCTCATGTCGATGAAGAGGACCTCCGATTTGCGTATCTGGTTCGTGATTGACGAACTGGGCGCATTGCACCGGCTGCCAGCCCTTGAGAAAGGCCTGCAGACAGCCCGCAATTTTGGCGGTGCCATCGTCACGGGCATCCACGCTTTTGCCAAACTCAAGGAGGTGTACGGCGAAAATATGGCAATGACCTTGTCCTCACTGGCGCGCACCAAATTGATCCTTGCGACCGCCGACCGGGAAACTGCAACATGGTGCTCGGATTTCATCGGCCACCGGCAGATACGCGACATGGAGGAAGGCTATAGCTACGGGTATAACAATGCCCGGGATGCGGTCAGTCTGACCCCCAGACGGCAGATCGAACCGCTGCTTCTGCCCGACCAGTTTATGAACCTGCCGCGGCTCAATGGTTACATAAAATTCCCGGACGGTTTCCCCGCAGCACCGGTTAAACTGACCCCTCAATCCTGGCCAAGTCTGGCTGAAGGGTTTATCGCGCGGGCCGTTGATGATCCCGAAGAAACGGATGAGAATGTCGCGTCTCCTGCCGCGTCCGATGAGGGACAAGACAAAGCCAAGGCCACAGAAGCCGAACCGGGCACCAACGCCGAGGATGGAGAGGAAGGCGTCACACAGTCCGCAGCAACCCAGCACGAGTTGGCATTTGATGAAAATGCGGAAATCGGGGATGGCGAGCCCGTCAGCGATGTCGCGCGTGACCTGCTCGAAGCCAATATAGCAGATCGTGTCATGGATACGCCTCAAAAGCCGGTGGATGAGGAGGAACGGGCACAATCGCTCGATCCAAAAGGCGATGGATTGGAGCGCCCGGATCTACCCGATCCGTCTGACCTGGCAAACAAAAGCCGCTCGCTCAGTGGACCGGCCCGCGATATCGGCCGCGACCTGCGCGAAGGCGCGGTGCGCGATGAACTGGACCGCGATATCGGCGAATATGACATGTGAAACCGGCGCGGTGGACGGCGCCTCTGACGATGGGAAATGACCTATGCTCTGCGCTTCCAATGTTCGCTCTGCCGGCGGCGCAGCCACCTATTTCGCGGCAGATAATTATTATACCAAAGCCGATGCAGACCGATCCGGTCAGTGGATCGGTAATGGCGCCGAGCGGCTTGGTCTGAAGGGCGAGGTGGACGCGGCAGCATTTGAAGCCCTGCTGCGCGGCGAATTGCCAAATGGCGAGCGTGTCGGCAGCGACAAACAATATCACCGGGCTGGCACTGATTTGACCTTCTCGCTGCCCAAAAGCTGGTCGCTCCTGGCTCTTGTTGGCGGCGATAAAAGGATTGTCGATGCTTACCGGACAGCGGTGACCGAGACATTGCAATGGGCTGAAAAAAATATTGCCGAAACGCGGGCATTTTCGCGCGGTAAAATTAAAGCCATTGGTACCGGCAACCTGGCGATCGGTCTGTTTCAGCACGATACCAATCGCAATCAGGAACCCAATGTTCATTTTCACGCGGTTGTCGCCAATATAACGCAAGGCCCGGACGGCAAATGGCGCGCGCTGCACAATGACAAGCTCTGGTCGAACAACACGCTTCTCAACTCCATGACGATGGCGCGCTTTCGCCTCGAAATTGAAAAGCTGGGATATGAGCCTGCCCATCAGGGCAAACATGGCAATTTTGAAGCCGCAGGCATTTCGCGCGACGCGGTCCTGGCCTTTTCATCGCGCCGCCAGGAAGTGCTGGACGCGCGCCGGGGGCCGGGATTGGAAGCTGGCAGGATAGCCGCTCTGGCAACCCGCGCTCCAAAGGAAGCGATCAAGGACCGGGATGCATTGGCGGCAACGTGGCAAGAGGCGGCGCGCGCTATGGAAATTGATCTCGGCGGGCTGATTGAAAAAGCCCATATTCGCGCAGCGGGCATGGAGGCCCGGCAAAATCCGAACCTGTCACTGACGCAAAGAGGGATGAATTTCCTGCGCGCCTTTGCCGAAAAAATTCCGGGATTTGGACCCAATCCTTATAATGATCCTCTGGTACCTGCGCATATCCTGAACAAATCCCGCGCGGAGATTGCGGCGGCACAGGCGGCCGCCTCTGCGATCCGTCATCTTTCGCAGCGCGAGGCGGCATTTCAGGTCCTTGATGTCTACAAGACCGCGCTTGATTTTGGACTGCCGACAAGCATTGCCCATGTCGAACGCCGGGTAAGATCACTGGTGGATGCCGGTGATCTGGTTCGGGGCAAAGGGCGCGATCGTGATTTTCTGACCACCCGTGAAGCCCTGCAGATCGAAGAGCGCATCATTGAGCAGGTAGAAACAGGCCGGGGCAGGACAGATCCATTTTTGTCGTTCGCCGCCGCGGGCGAACAGTTGCAGGCGGTCGCGGGCCTAAAGTTCGGGATGACGCTCAACAAAGGGCAGGAATCGGCAGGGCGGTTGATAATGTCATCGTCCAATCGCATACTGGCGGTGCAGGGGATTGCAGGGGCAGGCAAGAGCAGTCTTCTCAAACCTGTCGCCCAGCTTCTTGGCGAGAATGGCAAAACGGTGTTGGGCCTCGCTGTCCAGAATACGCTGGTGCAAATGCTCGAGCGCGATACCGGGATTGCGTCGATGACCCTGGCGCGGTTCATTGGAAGTCACAAGAACCTCCTTGCGGAGGGAACTGATAAAAAATCTCTGAGAGAAGCGAAAGCCGCCATGAAAAACCATGTGCTGGTTCTCGACGAGGCCTCAATGGTCTCCAATATTGAAAAGGAAAAGCTGGTGAGTCTTGCGAACCTGCTCGAGGTCGACCGGCTGGTGATAATCGGGGACAAGAAGCAGCTGGGCGCCGTCGATGCGGGCAAGCCTTTTGCACTGGTTCAATCTGCGGGCATTGATACCGCCAAGATGATTACCAATTTGCGCGCGCGTGACAAGACGCTGCGCCGCGCACAATATTCAGCCCAGGCCGGCAATGTCGGCGAGGCCATGTCCTATTTGAAGGACCATATTGTCGAAACCAGTGAGGGTAGCGCCCTTGTTGCCGCCGAACGTTGGCTGGCACTTTCTCCGCAAGAACGGCAATCCACCGCCATTTATGCATCAGGACGCGCGCTGCGCATTGCGGTCAACGAAGCGGTGCAGACGGGACTTAGACAAAATGATGAACTGGGAAAACGTGGGCTAAACTTGGACACCTTTTCCCGCGTCAACAGCACCCGCGAGGAACTGCGTTATATTCACAGCTACAATCCCGGGATGATGATTGAACTGAAAGCCCCAGACAGAAGCCAGCGCCTTGGCAAAGGACAATATGATGTGGTTTCGCTCGATGAGCGCGCAAAGCAGCTTGTATTGAAAGATCGTAAGGGCAGGGAGCGGAGCTTTCAGGTGAGCAAGCTGCGCGCCAATGCCGCTGAGGATCAGCTCGTTCTCTATGAAAAGAAGCAGCTCGATATCTATGCAGGCGATAAAATCCGCTGGACCGATAGCGATCATAAACGCGGCTTGTTCAATGCGGATCAGGCAACGATTACATCAATTGATGAAAAGCATGTTCACCTGCAAACATCTGCGGGGGTGGAACACCGGGTGCCACATGACGATCCGATGCTAAAACGCATTGATCTGGCTTATGCACTCAACGCCCATATGGCCCAAGGGCTAACCTCTGATCGCGGGATTGCGGTCATGGATAGCCGGGAGCGCAATCTTTCCAACAAGCAGACATTTCTGGTGACGATTACCAGATTGCGTGATGGTTTGACGCTCATTGTCGATAACCGCGAAAAACTGGAGACAGTCGTCGAGAAGAACGACGGCGCGAAAACATCGGCGCTCGAAATAACCAAGCGTCTAGGTAAAGCGGCAGCAGCTGGTCTTGCCAAAGGAAATGAAGTTTCGCCTCAGGAACCGCTGAAGGATCAGCGGGAACTTGAGAAAGAGCATAGCAAGCCGCTGGATATGGGCATTTAGAATCATTCGGAATCATATGACGCTTAAAGCGCGCGCCCAAACCAGATGACGCGGCCAGCAATATGGATTGTGCTGCGATCAACATCATTCCACGTCGGGTGAGCCGGATTGTCGCTGGCAATGGTCACCGATTTGCTATCAGGACGCAGTGCGATGCGTTTGACAATAAGCGTATCATCAATGCGGATCACATAAATGCCGTCTCGCAGCCGCGCGCCGTGATCGGACGCATCCACCAATACATCATCGCCGTCGGAAAGGGTTGGCTCCATGGAATCGCCGATCACGCGGATTACCGAAAGGCTCGCGCCTTTGGCAGGTGTCAGTCTGCGCAGCCAGCGTTCATCAAAGGAAAAGCGCGTCGTCCGGTCCTCGTTTGTTGCAAGTGCGCCATGCCCGGCAGACACGTTCACATCGAGAACAGGGACTTCGATCATTCCATCCGTATCGGTGTTGGGAGGGCCGCCCAATACCTGCTCATCGACACCGTAAAAGCTGGCAAGCCTGCGCCTGTCATCAGGATCGAGTTTGCGCGGACTGCCGCGTTTTATGAATTGCTGGATATAGGCAGGATTGCGGCCAAGCATGCGGGACAAGCCCGAATAATCATCCTTATTTTCCCGGATAAGCCGGTCCAGCGTTGCTCTTACATCATCCATCTGTTGTGCCTTTCGATCCTACAATAGGATTTATCCTAGACAATATGAAATCTTCCTACTAAGAACATAACAAGAACACAAGTGATTTATGATTCGAGGAGGCTCATGTGAATTTGTTGGATCGTATCGAAAAGCACCTGAAAGAAACCCACATGGCACCGTCACGATTTGGCAGGCGCGCGGTGGGTGATCCGCGGTTTGTTTTGGATTTACGGGAAGGCCGTAGGCCGAGAGCGAGGACTTTGAGGAAGGTTGAGGACTATTTGTTAAATGGAAAATTCCACTAACTTGCCTGGAGATTATTAAATTCTACCAAAATGATGAGCCCACTCAAAAGCGGTAAATGCGAACGGACATAAAGATATATAGTTCAAGACGAATGAGTGTTCCCACATGTAATAACCTCAATATGCCACAATGTTTCGCGCTATGTGATGACACACAAAATCAGATATCGGAATTCTGACCAATGTTTTGCCAATACAGACGAACATCACGATATTGGAATTTGGACTCATCTATCGTCTGGCCGGACGAGTACGACAACATCATTATAACGCTCTGCGATATCTGTATTCCGCAAAAGACGGTCTTCAATATCAATTCTGTTCCACCAGTCTATCCACCATTTGCCTTCCTTCCGCAACTTGTGAAGGTGATCGTTGAGTGTAGTTGTGACATTGGGATACGCCACAAACAGCAATCCAGTGCAGTCGTGATGCTCAATACTGTCGCGAAGGCCATGCGCATCGCTTCGACCCACGCCTTTTGATCTAATTTTCACTTGAACGAGTATTTCTTCTACAGAGTCTGATGGAGCGAAGAGCGACCGTTCTACACCATTCATCAGACTCGTAACTTTCGGTGCCGTCCATTCGGCGATGAAGTCTCGTCCATCATCTGCCTCTCTTGTGCTACCCACTTGTCTAACGCGAGCAACTCCCCGCTCCGCTTTCACAAGTTCACCGATCATCTCCTCAAAACGACTATCTGAAATCTTGGTGTTCCAGATACACTTAGCGTCTGTGAGAAAGAAACTAGCTTCTTTCTCTCGTCTCGATTCAATCTTTGATTGTTCCTCATTATATGCCGAGTGCCCGCAATCATCCGCTATACATATAAGCGACCGAGAACCTATTGCCAAAACATGGGATCCCATGGGTATGATAAGCAGCGTTTCATCTATCCGGCCATCCACTTTTTGAGCTATACCTTTGAGGGTCTCCAACACACTAAAGCTAACAGCATTTCTCAGTTCATCTGTCTTGATAGCCCAACGTTCGACACCATAATAAGTGCTGGGTGTGAACCGCTCGAAACTATTCTTTAGATTTGCGGCCGCCTGGTTCGAAATCTCAGCAACCGTTAGACCACTTTCAATTTCAGTAAAACATGTCCATTTTGGCCAATCGCGCGTTTGTAATTCATATTGTTTATCATCACCAATCAGGCAGTGATCGAGAACAAAACCGAGCCAAGGAGGCTGTTCAAAATCTGCGCGATTGTCCAAAATATCGTCGTCGTCGCCATCGAGAAATATTCGATGGACAAAACTTGGAAGGTGCACGCTAGTCTTCGCTAACAGCAACCGTAATTCGTCGTCAGGCAAACCTCTATAATTTTTACCCCAGTCTAAAGGAATGACTGCTCTGGCATATATTTCGCTGGATATTGCAAAGCCTCTCTCGGAAAATAGCGCCGAATTAGCAATACCAGATACGCGAAGATAGACTCCCCAAAAAACAGCAAACAAGTCATGAAGGTCAGTTCGTTCGCCATCAAATTCCCATGATGAGGTCTTAACAATCCCAAACGGGAAAGCAGCTTTTTCACGGTTTTCATCTCCCAGTTTTCTCGCGTTCTTATCATAAAGTGACTTATCAATCGGAACGAAGAAGGGATGTTTTCCTAGGTCATCGAGCCGGTAACCTTGGCATTCCGGATCACCACAATTACAGGGGACCCTAATATCTCCCATCACTGTGCCTCCAACACGTTAATCAACTCCTGGGTATCAAAGTTTAATAGGAACTGAGCATAAGCATTCGTAAACAGGTCGGAGATGTATTCGGTCACCTCGACGGACTGATCTGTTGAACCCGCTAGCTCTCGGCGCAGCGCATATTTTCGATTCTTGGTTATTGCGAAGAGGAAAAGCGTATGGAAGTAAACCGAAGAGAAATAGCGCTTCTCTGCAACCGATATCGCCTCGGCTGTTTTCAATCCGCTCCGGAAATCGAGTAGCGCTGTGCTATCCATGTTAACAAACACTTTGCTCAGTCCATCCTCATCCGCAAAAGGATGAACGACGGTTGAGTGGGACATGTCAATACCGGTTTGATCTAACTTCTCCCAGGTCAGGGCGTTGTCTGGTATTCCTTCCTTTGCTACCTTGTATACCATGACCGGCGTTGGCAGGCCTAGTCGATCATCAGGCGTGTCGCCCGGTTTTTTTAATGGCTTTCTATTTTCTGGATCAGTGATCTTCACCATGAAGACTTGCTCCAGTTTTCCAGAAGGGCGCGTCAGTTCAGCGCGAACTGTGACTGCGTCTCCCACCGCTATATTATCGGTTGCATTTACATGCACACGGATGGTTCCGGAGGTTGGACTGGATTTGATTATATTTAGAGTTGATTTGATGTCGGTGAGCGAACCGGGTTTATCGCCTCCTCCCAAAGTCGCATCAGGTCCAAGTAAGCCAATCCGAAGCTCACCTGGATCGGTAACTCTGTCGAAATAGTGATCTTCAACATCCGTAGAGAATCTAATAGTTTTGGTGCTACCGGCTGGCAGCTTAATCATCGGCAAACCGTCATTGCCCTGTTCTTTTACCTCTATCTGAAATGTGGACGGAAACCGCTGAGGGGTAAATTCAGGCTGCTGCTTTGCTACATCTGATTTATTGTTGCTCTTCGGTTTGGGCTGCTTGCCTTCCCGAACATCTTCCAATCGAAAGGTTTGATTGAGCAACTTAGCAAGGTCATGTTTGAGCGGTAAGTGCCGCGTCATGTTTCTCAGCAAATCGTCGACGTCGCTGCCTTCAATATTGAGAGCAGCCTTTCTGGATGTATTGATTTCCTTGAGACGACCACCACTCAAAAGGGCCGCAAGACGCTTACGTAAAGAACGGGATTCCTCCCCATCCTTTAATCGGTCCCGGGACGCCATGAAGAGTTCGTTTCGAACACTCGTCTTGATGCCTGTACAATCTACATGGATAAGAAGGTGATCTTTGAGTAACGGAAACTTTAGTGACCGAGTGATAAATTCTGACGCAAAATTCCCATGGACCTGGCCGTTCATCGAAAAGAGCACGGTCATGCGGTTTTTAAAAAACTCGCGCTGTATTGTGTTGCGCGTCTCTTTGGATGACTTTCCATCAGCGCGTGCTTTGAAAACATAGGAGGTGACTTTCACCGATCCCAGTTCGTCATCATTTATCTCATCGGAAAAGTAAGCTTGTACATATTTGCTGTTGTCGTCTTCAAGCCGCCTTTGTAGCCCAAATAGGTCGCGTTCCAAATTGCGATCATCAGGATAGCGTACCTCAGTATCCTTCGTGAGAATCGGCAGAGCAGGATTAAAGAGATATTCATTCAAACTCTGATTTAGGTCGCGTGAGATAACGGAGCGAGATCCAGACGGCAGATCATATGAATATAATTTGATGATGCTCCCGGTCTCAAATTTACGATTTGCGAGTGCTAGATCAAGCTCATCTATTGGAAACGAAGCGATTTTCCCATCAACCACCAAGTATTCGTACCAAGTGTTTTTTCGGGTACTCTCCTCACTTTCCGTCAATGGGTGGCGACGCACCAGCGTGAAACCGAAATCCGAATTACCATTATAGTGCTTCGAGGCAACTAACTGGTAGCGATGTTTGCCACAAAAAACTACGGCGCCGGCCCCACCCATGTTATATTTGCCTTGAACAAAATGAATCTCGTTTTTGTTGCCACGCAGAAGAGATAGAAAAGTTGCTTCAAAGTCGTCGGGCGCTTGCCCAATACCCTCATCGTAGATCACCAAAGACGTTTCCATGCGCGGCCCATCGGCGATGATTTGCAGGCTCTCCGATTGTTGCTTGCGGTGAGTAGCCAAGTCCCAATGACTATAGTTAGGGAAGAATGTTGCCACACCTTCTTCAATAGATTTCGGAGCCTCGGCAGACTTTGGTGCAATGCCTTCCTCAAGGCATCGGCGTTCCAAAATCGCATCAATGCCATTGGTAATTTTTTCAACAAGCGCAGGTATGGGCGACGCTTGCTGATTTTCCACTACACCGTAATTGTTATCTGTACCGCCATAAGGTCGCCAATTATCAGGAGAATCTATGAGGCCTTGTTGCTCTAGGATTTCATGAACATCAGCCTCAACCGGGCAATGAAAGAGTTTCCAAAACAATTCTTCTGAATTCACGTTCGCCCCCCCAATATATATGCTCGCGGTTACAAAGCAAATGACTCCGTGTTAAAAAGTTAAGCTTGAAACAGCGTTAGCAAGTGAAAGCCCCCCCTTTTTCGCAGTGGGGGCAATCTCTTGGTATGGTCCAAACAAAACATGGAGATCGATTATATTTAGTTCAGGCTTTCGATGTAATGATTTCAAGAGCGCGGTCAATATCCTGATCCGACGTCTGAAAACCTAGACCAAACCGAACCGATGCATAAGCGTCGACTTCTGAGAGACCTATAGCGCGCAGAACATATGATGGTTCTGTTATGCCGGAAACACAGGCTGCACCCGTTGAGGCTGCGATTAGCGGCTGCCAGCGAGAGATAAGGTCGCTCGCCGTTTCGCCCGGAAAGCAAATATTAGCGTTCGCAATATGGCGATTGCTCCCGTTAGGGCCATTTAGGCGCGCAGCAGAGTATAGATCGGTCGTAGCACTGATAAATCGATCCCGCTTTTGTCGAAGCGCGATACGCCTCTTCTCGATATCGTCCAGATTATAAAATTTAAGCGCTTCAGCGAAACCGACACAAAGAGCAACAGGAAGTGTTCCTGATCGAAGGCCAGATTGCTGACCTCCACCTCTTACTAACGGCGCCATTTGACCAATCAAATCCGGTCGGACGTATAATGCGCCAATGCCTCCCGGCCCTCCGCATTTATGTGCAGATAGACTGATCAAATCAGCAATCTCCGAAAGATCGTTGAGAGGCTGCGTCACTATTGCCTGCGCAGCATCTGTGTGAAATAGCGCGCCTTGACTGTGTGCGATATCGGCGATTGATCTTAAGTTCTGTATTGTACCAATCTCATTTTGGGCAGCCATCACAGACACAAGCCCGACATCGCTGTCCATCATTTGTGAAAAGGCGGCAATATTGATTTGGCCGTCTTGTTCAACTGGGATTCGCTCCACAGTGAAACCGTAATGTTCTGCGCAATGATCTGCTGCCGCAAGGACACATTTGTGCTCTACCGCACTAACCAGCAGTCGTCGCCGTTTTGTTATGCCACTACTAAAACCAATGAGTGCGAGATTGTTCGCTTCGGTAGCACCAGATGTAAAAATAACACCCTCATCAAAGCCACCCACAAAATCGGCTAAAATCTGACGTACATTTTCAATTTTTGACCTAGCCTGCCAGCCAGCCGCGTGATCTGAGGCGTGCGGATTACCTACCTCTCCATTAAAAATTTCTGCCATCGCTTCAAAAACTCTTGGTAAGAGCGGAGTTGTGGCTTGGTGATCTAGATAGATTTTTTGTATTTTTTTATCCATAATTCAACACTTTACTGGATTTATTTGCTAGTAGGGTAGCGTCGAAGCTTTGTCGCATATACTGGCAGCCACTGCCAGCTTTCAATTTGACAGAAATGTGTTAGACCAAGTCTTATAGTAACTGGCGGCAATGACCAGTAGAAGGGAAATTATGACTCGAGGTCGGATTTTTGAGAAAGATTATACGGCACATTTCTCAGGACACGAGACGTTCCCACTGCGCTATGGTTGGCTCAAAAAGGCGTTCGACCGTGTTTCGGCCTTTCCTTCAGACAGCTCAAATCGTGACACTTGTTGGGGTGATGAGACAATTGCCCACTATGGTGTGGGTAAAAACATGGTTACTTCAATGCGCTATTGGGCAAAGGCTGCTGGTGTCATTGGAGAAGTTGAAAATGGCAGAATCGCAGAGCCTACCCGGCTTGGGCGAATGATTTTTTCTGATGACGGGCTGGACCCATTTATGGAAAATGCAGCAACGCTTTGGTTATGTCATTGGGCTTTGGCATCTGATTCTCGCCGGACAACATGGTATTGGAGTTTTGGTCATTTTTCGGGACAGGCTTTCGATGTTGATGAATTGACGCGACGCCTTTTGATTCTTGCCGAAGAACAAGAATGGCCGCGAGCATCGGCAGCTACCGTGAAGAATGATGTTAAATGTTTTGTAAGAACATATGCTGCGAAATCTTCCAAAGACACGTGCGACGATGATCTTCTTGAAAGCCCTTTGACCGAATTAGGACTTATACGAAGCGCAGGAACATCAGGCAATTATCGATTTTCGCGTGGTCCGAAATCTTCACTTGGCTCGGGCGTATTTGCGTATGCCCTGATAGATTTTTGGGATTGTTATTCCAAAGGTTCAACTCTGTCTTTTGAAGCAATCGCGCACGAGCCCGGAGGGCCAGGTCGATCATTTTTACTGGAAGAAAACGACGTGATTGATAGGCTTGTAGATATTGATCTCGCCACCAATGGAGCATTGTCGTGGTCGGAGACGGCTGGGCTTAAGCAGGTTATCCGAACCCGCGACATTGATGAGGAAATGAGACATTCTTGGATTGAAGGGGATTTCGCAGAGCCGACCTTAAGAGATGTGACATATGCCTGAATCTCTGGATATTAAAATAGCTAGGCGATTTCAGCGATCCGTCCGGATCGACACCGACATGCACGCTGACATGGCCTTGGACGGATTTGTCTGCCCACAATCAGCTCGGGATGTTCTAACCACAATGGCAGAGCATGTTAATGATACAGGCCAAGCGGCGTTTACTTGGACCGGGCCTTATGGCAGCGGAAAATCAACCTTGGCAGTTGCGCTTTCGGCTCTGGTCGGACCGAACAAACTGCATCGAGTTCGGGCAGAGAGATTGATCGGTACCGGTACTTGTAAGACTGTACTAGATGTTTTCGCAAAACAAACTGGTCGTACCATCTTGCCAATAGTTGCGCGTCGGGCGGCGCCAGCTACCATTTTGGGCGAAGCGCTGGAAGACGCCGGAATTGAACGGCGACCTAAAAATGGTTGGGATGAAAAATCCGTTATCAAGGCGTTGTTGTTGGCAGCCAAGAAGCCAGCTCACGGTAGCGGCCTTCTCGTTATTATTGATGAATTGGGGAAGTGTCTCGAAGCAGCAGCTCAGGACGGCGCGGATCTGTTCTGTTTGCAAGAACTTGCCGAAGCAGCAAATCGTAGTGGAGGCCATCTTGTTATTGTCGGCGTCTTGCATCAGGCCTTTGGTGATTATGCAAGTCGCCTATCTGGTAGCGTGCGAGATGAATGGGCAAAGATACAAGGGCGCTTCGTTGACCTTACTGTCAATACGGCGGGTGAAGAGCAAATAGATCTTATCGGTCAGGCGATTGAATCCAACTCGCCGCCACGCTCTTATGTCAAAGAAGTGAGAACGCTCGCGAAGACGATGCGAGGTGAAAATACTGCCGCACTCGAAATGCGGCTTTCAGCATGCTGGCCCCTGAATCCGATTGTAGCGTGTTTGCTAGGTCCTATTTCACGCCGCCGGTTCGGGCAAAACCAAAGGAGTGTTTTTGGTTTTCTAAATTCTGCAGAGATGTTTGGGTTTCAGCATTTTTTGAAGGAATTTGATGGTAGTGGCCTCTATCAACCTTCAATCCTTTGGGACTATCTGAGGACCAATCTAGAACCCTCAATCCTCGCTTCGCCAGACAGTCATCGCTGGGCAACTGCCGCTGACGCCGTAGATCGTTGCATATCCTCTGGTGCAGATCCCCTCGCGGTAGACTTGCTCAAAACTATAGCAATTATAGACCTTTTTAAAGACCGTTCGGGCGTTTTGGCGAAGCGAGATGTTTTGAAAGGATGTCTGCCCAAAGTTTCCGCTGGCGATTTCAAATCGGCATTATCCGAATTAGAAGACGCCTCTTTAATTGTTTTCCGCAAATTTAAAGATGCTTTCGCGATATACGCCGGCAGTGATTTTAATATTGAAAAAGCTGTTCAGGCTGAAGTTAAGCCAGGAGGTGATATAGACTTTGGTGAACTTAAACGTTTGCTTGGTCTGCAACCTCTTCTTGCAAAGCGTCACTATCGCGACACCGGCGCAATGCGATGGTTCGACGTTCACATAGCGCCAATAAGCGGTTTGATTGCCATTGCAAAAAGCATATCGATCGATCCGTCGGCAATTGGTCATTTTGTGTTGGCCTTCCCTACGCGAGGGGAAAGTGAAGAACTCGCTCAAAACACCTGTGCTCGAGCAAGACGCATTGGAGATGAAGTCGATATCATTATCGGACAATCGCCGAGAACCGATCACATTTTACCGTATGCCCAAGAGCTTGCAGCTTTAAAACGTATTAGCGAGACAAATTTGGAATTGAGGGGCGACCCTGTGGCTCGCAGAGAAGTGCATGGACGTATTGCTAGTTTGCAAGCTCGATTGGAATCCGAGCTGCAATCTGCATTTGATGAAGCAAATTGGACTCGCAAGGGGGCCCATCAGTCTATTGAAGGCGGTTTGGCTGGATTGAACTCGGTGGCGTCAGATCTTGCGGACAAGCGATATCATCAAAGTATTATTCTTCCGAATGAACTCTTAAATCGTGCACAGCCTTCCAGCAGCGCTCGATCAGCTCAATCCGCGCTACTACGCGCAATGGTAACCAAGAGCGAAATGCCGCGTCTTGGGATCAAGGATTATCCGCCAGAAGGCGGTCTCTTTGCTTCCATTTTGGAAAACACCAGACTCTTCGGCGCGGACGACACTGGGCATTTCAGTTTCCGGTCGCCTAATCCGAAAATGGGCGATCCTGCAAACCTTACACCAATGTGGGATGCGGCAAAGATGTATATTAAGTCCCATAAGTCTGGAAGCTTACCGCTATCTGATATTTATGATATTTGGCGAGCTGCGCCTTTTGGAATTAAAGATGGCCTCATGCCGGTGCTTGCAGTGGCGTTTTTAGAAGCAGAAGCTGGCAATCTCGCAATTTACTATGAAGGCACCTTCCGTTCTCGCTTGAGCGAAGTAGATGTTGAAAGGCTTGCTAGAAACGCCAGTGAAATTCAACTAAGATGGATGAAGATAGACAATGCTTCGCGGGAGATGTTATCGGGCCTGTCCGATCTTGTGACCGAGTTACGCGGCGAGCCCCTCCATAATCTAACTCCTTTAGATGTCGCCAAAGGTCTCGTTAAGGCGTTTGACGGCTGCCCTCTCTGGACTCATCGCACTTCAAGGTTATCGGCGCACGCCATTCGAATGCGGGACACCTTTAAGCGAGCGCGGGACCCCAACAAGCTTCTATTCGACGATTTACCGAATGCGTTAAGTGATGCTGCGGGACTTCCAATGGAGGAAAATACTCAAACACTCGTCGACCAAATCAGCGAGGGAATGAGGGAAATTATGATGGCTTATCCTGCGATGCTTACACGGCTTCGTGATTTAACCCTCGAAGAATTGCAGGTGCCAAATACGTCTGCAAAGGCGATTGCGGAATTGCGGTCAAGGGCTGCAAATATTAGCCAGACCGCTGGCGATTATCGCATTGAAGCATTCGTTCAAAGACTAGCAGATTATGATGGGACAGCTGAAGAATTTGGAAAAATTGCGAGCCTGTCCATTGGCAAAGAAATGCAGAACTGGATCGATCTCGATATTGATCAAGCGACAATCGAGCTGGCTGACATGGCACAAAGATTCTTGAGAGCTGAGTCTTTTGCTCGTGTCAAAGGTCGAGACCAAACTCGGCGCGCCTTGTCCGTAGTAATTGGAATGGAAGGCTCCCCGGCCCCGATATCAGAGGAGTTTGCTGTGCAACGCGGAGAGCGGCAAGCCGTTGAACAGCTAATTGCCCAACTTCAACTTGGCTTAGAGCAGGTCGGGGTATCTGATCGTCATATCATTCTGGCTGCTCTGACAGAAATCAGTTTACGCTATATGGAGTCTGATGTTGATCTGGGTTTCAAGCTGCCCGTTAAAGCCGGAGCGCATCGGTGAGCGGTTCAACAAAGCACGTCCTAGGATTGTCTGGTGGACGCGATAGTGCCGCCCTTGCTGTCTATATGCGGCAGCATTATCCCGATTTTGAGATTGATTACTTTTTTACTGATACCGGTAAAGAACTTCCCGAAGTTTACGAGTATCTTGATCGACTGGGCGGCTTTCTCGGTAAACCTGTGAAAAAGCTTAACCCCGATCGGGATTTCGATTTTTGGCTTAAACAGTATAATGACTTTTTGCCGTCCGCACAGACGCGTTGGTGCACAAGGCAACTGAAGCTTCGCCCCTTTGAATCTTGGATTAAGCCAATAGTTGACAGCGGCACGACCGTCTACAGCTATGTGGCCATTCGCGCTGATGAGAGCTATCGTTCGGGATATAACTCAAACAATAATAACCTGGTCATCAAGCTACCTTTTCGAGAAGCAGGCATTGATAAAGCAGGTGTGCTTGACATTCTAGACAGCGCCGGGCTCGGTCTTCCGCGCTATTATGAGTGGCGTACACGAAGCGGTTGCACATTTTGTTTCTTTCAGCAAAAGATTGAGTGGGTTCGCCTTCTGGAGCGTCATCCCAGCGCTTTTGCTGAAGCGATATCTTATGAGAAAACTGCCCTTGACCATGGTTCTCCATTTACATGGAGCCAGGGAGAGTCCCTAACTGAATTATCGCGACCTGATCGCATCGACGAAATAAAAACTAATCATTTGAAACGAGTTGAACGGATGAGAGGTCGAATTGAACCAAATCCTCTTCGCCCCGATGCTGAGCCACTCGATATTGACGATATCTATGGAAAAGCTAAAGCATGTCTTACATGTCACAAATAAAACCATCATCTTCCGTAATACCACCTCGCATTTTAGTGTTCTATGTTTAAGGTCGCAGCTAGGACGATTATGGAGTTGGGATCAGAGCTCATCAGTTCTGACATCATTGCCTTTTTTGAACTAATCAAGAATGGATTTGACGCGAAAACGACCAGCGGCGTCGAGATTCACTTTGACATTATCATTGGGCAGATCGCTTACCGACGTCTTAAGCGTATGCTTTTATCCCCGGATTATGATTTTGAAGATATCGATGAAAACATTAGATCAGCAATAAATAAAGATTCCGAAAAACTCTTCAAAAAGGCCGTAAAATTGTTGGACGACGCAGAAGACAAAGCGTCGTTAGAGGAGGTTCTGGATGAAATTTGGTCATTCAACAAGATAAGTGTCCGGGATACAGGTAGTGGGATATCCTTAGCTGATCTGACCGACATATTTCTTGTTATTGGAACGCCTTCTCGAAAGACTGAGGTAGACAAGGCAGAAGACAACGATGAGGTTGAGACACCTTTCGTGGGTGAAAAAGGTATTGGCCGGCTATCCGCCATGCGTTTGGGCAACAAGCTGAAAGTGTATACGACGAGGGCCGAGGATACTCATATTAGCCGATTGGATATCGACTGGTCCAATTTCAACGACGTAAACGCAATGCTTAGCGATATCGACATTGAACCGTTCAAAGGAAAAACAAAGCCGGACGGTGTGATTTCCGGGACCAGGATTGTCATCTCAGATTTGACCTCCGATTGGACAAAAGCTCGGGTCAAGAAAATGGCAGATCACGAGTTTTCTCTTTTGACGGATCCTCTCGCTTCTCGAAAAAAACGTAAAAGAATAGCGCTGTTCTGGAATAAAGAGCGCATCGCGATTCCTATACTCGACGCGGGCTTTTTGAAACAAGCCCATGCAAGCATTGAGGGCAAATATCATGTAAATGAAGCAGGCCCTCACTTAACCTACAACCTTTTCATCAATGATCTGGGTTTTGATCATCCTCGGGAAATAGAAACCGTCGAATATGGTCCGGACGATCTCAGTTCAATCATTATCGGTAAGGACAGCCATGTTGACGAGATCGCGCTTCGAGATGTCGGGCCATTCAAATTTGAAGCCCATTGGTTCAACAGACGTCGTATATCAAAAATAGATGGAATCGGAGACCGAAAAACTGTGCGTGATTTGCACTATCAGTGGAATGGAATTCGGCTGTACCGGGATGGTTTCCGCGTCTACCCGTATGGTTCCGAGGATGATGACTGGTTAGAACTTGATCGCAAGGCTCTTATGTCGAGGGGATATACGCTCAACAAGATCCAGTTTATTGGCCAAGTCGAAATTGGGAGAATGCAGAATCCGTCCCTCATAGATCAGACCAATAGAGAAGGATTGCGCGAAACGCCGGAACAAGCTGTTTTGCTTAGGTCGTTGCAATACGCTATCCAGGACGATCTTCGTTCGGCAATGGCTCGCGTTGAAGCTAAATACAAGGAAAAGCGGATCGAAATAACCGAGACTAAAGAAGATATACGTGCACTGGAGCGACGAGCAAAATCAGCGATCAAGACTTTGAAAACAACGGTCACGGGCGAAGAACGTGAACTTATTGATCAGCTTGAGCATAATATAAATTTGGTGGTTGATATTGCCCAGCGAGCGCGGGACAGAATCAACGAAGTCGAAGAAGATTCAAGACAGATGCTTGATATGGCCGGAATCGGTCTTTTAGTGGAAGTTGTAGCCCATGAACTGGCGCGCGTATCGGAAAATGCGCTGGACAACCTGAATGCTATTAAGTCATCCGGCGATATATCCGATGATGCGAAAATGCGATTAACGAGCCTGCAGGCGTCGATGAAGAGCATCAGCAAAAGACTGAAGATCCTAGATCCTCTCAGCGTAAGCGGCAGGCAACGTGCCGAAAAATTCTCTCTTACTGAGCTTTTGAACGAAACAATAGAAGCGCATCAGTCGCAATTTGATCGGCATAATGTCAATATTCGTATCGATGTTCCCGATCAGGATATTCGCGTTCGTGTCGTCAAGGGAATGGTCGTCCAAGTACTAGAAAATCTAATTTCAAATTCGATGTATTGGATGAGCCTAGAGAAGCAAAAAAATCCGCGTTTTCAACCAGAAATTGAGATTCTAGTAGAAACGAATCCTGTCACAATCCATTTTTCCGACAACGGCCCGGGTATAGCACCCGACCTCAAAGACAAGGTATTCGAGCTGTTTTATTCCTTAAAGGATCGAAGTCGCCGCCGCGGTATGGGGCTTTATATTGCTCGCGATTGCGCGACCTTCAACGGGGGAGCACTTGAATTGGACGACGAGTATGTAAGCGAAAAGGGCAGGCTAAACCGCTTCGTCTATCAATTAACTTCTACGGAGAATGGCTAATGTCCTCGGAACTCCTGAAGCAGGCCGGCATCGAACACGCAATAATTGTCGATGACGCCTATGATACGGTTCCCAAGGCTGATGATCTCGGCGAGGACGAATGGGATATCTTTCTTGCAGACGTTGCAGCACACGACGAAACTCTGCGATCAATCTACCCTGAAAGCGCCGATGCAGCCGATTCACAGCTAAGAAAAGATGATACGTTTACAAGTTTAATTTGGAAGAATCGCAAAAAATTTCCGCCTGAAATTGTTGATCCGTTGTTCAACAATTATGAACTTGAAACTGCGTCCGACAAGATCAATTTGAAACGGTTGACCGATAAGTTAAAGGAAATGGGGCTGACGGTTAAAACGGCAGGCCGAAATTTTGAGACGAAAGCGCAGAATGTTGATCTGATTGTAATCGATCTTTTTTTTGGCATTCCGCAAAAAAACGAACACAAGGAAAAATCGGTTAGGGAACTATCCAAAGTCATCAGCAATCGTGCAGAGTCGCCACCCGCGATAATTCTGATGTCAAATAATCCACACTTGCACAAAAGTTCGGATTGGTTCCGTGATAATGCAAAAAATTTTCGAAGCCAGCTTTAAAACTTTAAAGAAAAGCGAATTCAAAAGCGATCATATCCTTCCAAAACTGCTGAGAGACATTGCGCGCAATCGGAAAGATGCGCTGAAATTGGCCAAGTTTGTATCCGCGTGGCGCAGTTCTCTGCACAATGCGTTTGAACAGACTGAAAATGACATTCGAAGACTCGACCTTCACGATTGGGCCCAGATAAACGACCTATTGTTGAAGGCTGAAGAAGTCGGCACTGGCAGTTACATTTTGGATGTATTTGATCGTGTTCTGCAGTATGAAATTGAAAGGGACAAGCAGGTTATTAAAGCCGCGTTGGCACTGGATACATTGAACAGGGATCAGTATCCGGCAATGGCCACCGCAACGTCGCGCGACACTCTCTCTATATTGGTAAAGTCTCTGTATCAGCACCCGGAGCGTCAAAGGCTCAATCCGCCAAATGGATACCCGGTCGCGTTCGGTGATATCGTGGGCCTAAAAAAGGGGTTAACTGAAGGCACATCGATATTC
The DNA here is from genome assembly GCF_055693205.1 of Parasphingorhabdus sp. W113. Classification (NCBI taxonomy): domain Bacteria; kingdom Pseudomonadati; phylum Pseudomonadota; class Alphaproteobacteria; order Sphingomonadales; family Sphingorhabdaceae; genus Parasphingorhabdus; species Parasphingorhabdus sp. W113. The sequence goes on from NZ_CM146328.1 coordinate 1,243,914, forward strand.
AAAGGCCGCGAAAATACGGTCTTTATGGTCATTTCTCCAGCTTGCGACCTAGTAAGAAAAAAGTCCGCATCCCATGCGCTATTGATTGCCGGAAACTATGAAACACTAAATGAAGCGGTTACCGGAAATAGCTCGCCGCATCCTCAAACGGTTGTACTGGAGCTAAAAAATAAACAAAAAGTTAAAGTCAAATGGGATCCCGCTGATATCACATCGCTTACACGCTTAAAGCTAAACAACCTGCTTGGCACCAAAGGTAGTGGAGAGGTCATTGCCAGGTTGAGGGAAGGGCCTGCTACTTCGGTTCAACAGGAAATTTTGAGCAAGCTTGGTCGAATTGGAACTGTTGCCCCGCTTCCCTCGACTTTTGCGGCGGAGGTGCAGTTATATTTTGTCAATACAGAAGGTGTCTTTGAACGCATTGCTGTAAAGAACAACGACCCTATCATGGCGGTGTGTTATGTTGGGCGGGATGGCAACGGTAAGAAGAAAACAAGAATTGCATTAGATCCACATTCTTATTTTGATACGCTAGAAGCACTGATCAATCTCGACCTTTCCGACATTCATCAGGGCAGCTCGACAAGATTGAAAAAAATTGCGGAGCCCCGATATTTTGATCAAATGTTTGCTCGAGGTATCGAAGTTGAACTGAACCATTCTGCCCCGCGTGAATGGGCGCTACCAAAAGAAGAAGGTGCGGAGAAGTTTGGTAAGATAGTTTATCGGACCACTCCGAAAGACGCGTTTAGCAATCCGCAAACTTGTCGTTCCTTACCCGGCCTTATTGTTTGTATTCAAACACAAGAGGAGTAGTTTGATAGCCAAGTTTGAAAACTAACTTGCGGTCGACTTCATATTTTGAACGCATTGTCAAAGATACAAGCGAACCAGATTCCAGAGCGGCCATCCAACAATCATCCAAGCGAAAAAACAAACTTCCGCGCCGAAAAAGAAATTTGCCATTCTTGCTTTCAGATTATGTTGATTATCTGCCACACCGGTGCGCTTTCCAATATTTACTCCATTTAAGTGCCCAACCCCCTTTTACCATTGCGCAGGACAGGTCTCCGGATTTGGGCGATACGCACCATGCTGCAGTGCGCTTGCCGCGGGCACCACCGACGGACCGGCATGTTAAAGTCGGTCCGAACACCAGAACATGCCCTTCACTGGATCGGCCTTTCGCCGTTCCGACAAGTTTTACAAGGGCGTCGCGGGCTGCCTTTGCACTGGCCTTTGGACAGGGATGGCCTGGAGAGCAGCTCCCGTCCATTTCCCTTGCCGCAATCCCAGAAAGTCTGACCCTCGGACCTTCTGCACACCAGATGGGACCATCACCATCCCAGACACGGGTAGGTGTGCATTCGAACGATTGCCCGGCGCTAACAATAGTTGAACCCAATAAAAGTAACTCAATCAAACCCATATTTCTTCCGAAGAGATCTGAACTTCATGAATAGGGATAATGACGGCATTGGATGCAAACTCAAGTTGGAACATGGGATTGGCCGAATTTGACCAGCTATTTTCAAAATGACGATAAGCGAAGTTTCCGCTATGGTCGAAGAGAAGAGGGGGCTTGGTTCCAGGTGAACTAAGAGCTTGGAGACGGAAAATGACCGAGGATAAAAACACACAATCTGGCGATCAGCAAAATTGGCCCGGCTTGTCGGAGGTCGACAAGGCGCTCCATGAGAACCGCTTGACAGCCTATACTTGGAAGAAGACCTGGGCTGATCCGTGGGGAAGATTTGGCTTAATCACCTTCTTCATCGCCTTTCTGGCTTTCGCGATATTTGTCGCAATTTACGATGGACTAATCCAAATCTAGATCACTTCCATTTCTTCACATCATCAGCTGCTTCAGCGCTCGCTCCTCTGGCGTTTCTGGTGCGCTTTTCTAATGCATCTTGGACAGTTCCGACGCGTTTTTTGCCGCGAGATTGTGCTCCAGCCACTTCGTTTCTTATTCCGTCGACATCAGGAGTATCGCCGACACCGCTTGGACTACCGACTCCCAACGATACGCTCCCACGGACACCGGAAGCGCTGCCGACGTTTGGCCTCTGCACCGGAGCAAACTCAGGTAGAGTTAGATTATCTTTAATATCATCGTGCAGCCTATCCGCATAACCGGACACAAATCGTGTTTGCAGTTCCTGTCCTTCGGCGCTGAGCTGGAAGTTAATATCGTCAAACCGTGCATTGCCGTAATAGTCGCGATTACTCTCCATCTCCGCCATCCCCCATTCACGGTAAGCCTGGCTCAGGTTGAGCGATCCGGCAGCATTGTTGCTCTCATACCATGTTGCCTGATCTTCGAGGCGGCTGGCGAGTTCTTCTGCGCGTCTGGCTTCCACCGTGTAGCTTTGGGCTTCCGTGAGCGATAAAGTGAGACCAGATGCGCTGCTCGATATCGCCGAACTGCTGCTGGAATTAACACTTCTTACAAATCCATCGCGGGTATTTGACCAGTTCCGGCTATCAGAAATCTGGTTCAGACTGCCCATGATCCGGTTTCGATCTTCTGATGCAATCCCGATATCACTATCCGTCCAACTGTGATTTCTACCGCCTTTGAGTCCAAGGTTCGCTCCCAACGCTCCTTTCTCGCCCCTTACACCAAGGCCTGCGTCGCCATTCAGAAACCATGAAACTGTAATATCGTCAGCCGCCCGGCGTGACAGTCCATATTGCCGTTGCAAGTTCCTTGATGCAGAATCCACTTCGCTGAACGCCTTGTTGACGCTGTTGCTTTCGTTCGTTCCGATTGCGGTTTCCGAGGAACTCCCCTGACTGTATGTATTCCTGAGTTCATTGAACCGGGTAACGGCAGAACTAGTCGATTGCTGGGCAAGATTGGAGAAGGTCTCGCTTTGTGATCGGCTGCTCGATGCCATTGTGGAAAGCCTCGAGGTAAAATCCTGGCCCAATGTCGGTGTGAACGGATAGGAAGAATTCGGAACCTGATCAAAGGAATTTTCGGGAAAGCTGGTGGTTTGCGTCCCGCTGGCACTGAACCCGCGTGTCTGCGCCGCGCCATAGGATATATTGGGCGCGATCGAGCCTTGCGCAAACTGTTTCGAGAACGCGCTCGAATTTTCAATATTGCTGTTTCCAAGTGACACATTGCCGGTGCTGGCTTCACGCGCGGCTTCTTCTGCCGCATTTTGGGACGGATTGAGATAGGATGTGGCTTGTCCCGAAATCGCAAGCGCGCCTCTGGCGATGCCGCCAGCGAGAAACGGAATGGAGGCAACAAGATATCCGGCCAGCACGCCGATATCATTATTCACATCGACCATACCGGAGAAATTGGCGAGGCTCAGCCCGGTTCCGCTGGCAGCGCCCGATACATCGGATGCGCCTTTGAACATCAGGATCATGTGCAAGATGACAAACAATGGCCCCCAGGCAGCGAGGTAGAAGAAGCCTGTAATATATCCCCTCAACGCTATCGGCCCGGTCTTCGGCATGAGAAACAATGGGAAAAGCACCGGAAATAGCGCATAGAATACCACCGTCAGCACAATGTTAAGTATCGGCACCCATTTCATGGCGTTCTGGGCGATCGATGAATATGTGCGCTCGGTCTGGATATCAGCACGGGTCTGGGCAAAAACATCGACGCTTGATGTGCCGCTGGAACCGGCCATCCCATGCATTGCCTGTTTCATCGCGTTGATAGTGAGTACCTGCCGAAAAATCTCGCTGGCGTTTTTGGATACACCGCTCAAATAACTATATGCCACCGGCAGATCAGCAAACAGCTTGGCTTTCGCGAGCGCTGCGGTCTGTTTGGGATAGAGCTGGCGGCCAAACACGGTTCCCATGTCATCGATCATCGCGGTCCATTGGGAATTGAGGTCATTATAAGCCTCGCGGCAAGTGATGATATTGGCGGTGACGCTATCATCAGGATTGCGGGTTAAAAACTTCTGCGCGCGCGCTGCGCTTCCCGGCGCAATCACTGCCCAGATATCATCGCTTTCCGACAGTTCTTTCATGGAATAGCGCCCAAGCAGCAGATCATAGAATACGCACTGGCGGAAATGTTCATCGAGATTGGCGGCAAATTCCGGATCAGAAATGCGCAGGCTCCGCGTCGCATCAAAGAGCCGCGAGCCATATACCATTCCGTTCTTCGAGTAATCAAGATCGGTCGGCAGCCCAAACACCGTCTCGGAGGAGCGTACCAGATAGTCGCCAACCTGGCTGGTAAAACTTGCCATAAGTGCCAAGCCCAATGGCACATTGGCAACCTCGGCCGGTGCTAGTGACGGATTGATGCGGTCGGTGACATGGACATCAAGACGCGGCACCATCAGGCACATGTAGATTAGCGTTGCGCCCAAAAACCAGTGGAGCCATGCGCGCCAGTCCTGATTGAACGCAACCACTATCACCGACAATGCCAGCCCCATGACCATGGCGACCTGGATCAGGCTTTTGTAGCCGCCTGCACCGGTCCATGCGGCAACCGCGTTGAGGACGTTGACGATATATTCGCCGCCGCCGATCGTGAATATCTCGACCATCTAGCTGGGCACTCCGCTCACGGTGTGAGCGAGCGGTTCTGCACCGCGCGCGACCAGTCGAGAGCCGCTGCCATGGAGGGTGACATGGAGGCCGAGAGCATATTTTCGATCATCGCAGTCTTTTCAATGATCTGCATGATGGCGGTGACCTTGGCCTGACTGCTCGATTGTCTGTCGGCCAATGCGCGGCGTACTTCGCTCATCTGGCCCTGCCATAGGGCAAGCTTGGCTTCATCCGCACCGATAAAGGTGGACATAGAACGACCCGCTTCGCCGACAATGCGTTCGAGCACCGCAAAGAGCAGGTCAACCGAGGCAATTTCAGCCAGCGTTTCGCGGTCATCGGTGGGCATGCCGCGACCATGGGCGGCTTGCACGGTAAGAATCTTATAGAGCGGCACTGAAGCGACCTGCAGCAATTCTTTTTCTGCATTACCGATCGCGGTGTCAGTGCGGATAGCTTCGACCATGCTGGTGATCAGCGCCGCGACACGCGGGCGAATGGCTTTCGAGCGTGCAAGGCTCATATTGCGAAACGTCGGATCAAGACATTGATCAGGCTCATCGCAATCAAAAACCTTGATGGTCTGACCCGATGTACCGTCCAGCAATGCAGTTACCAATGTCGAAGAGGCATCGCCTGCGAACGGCACAAATTTTCCGGGAGATGCATCTTTGGGCGGTACGTAGATAATCGTGCCAATGAGCGTCATCGCATATTCGGCAAGTTCGCGGTCAAAAGTGCCGCCGGGATTAAAGAAGGCGGACTTCTTGAGGATGTGCCATGTATAATTGCGCGCCACGCCTGGATGCACATCGGCATAATCACTGCCTGCACCAGCATTTGTTGAATCGCGCTGGCCCTTGGTGCCGCAACCATGTTTGGCGGCAGCATAATCGGTGAATATGCCTTCCGAATTTCCTATGGCCTCGCAGATTGCCTTGTCTGCCAGATCGCCCTTGGGCCAGATTCCGCCCACCAGTCCCTGCGCCATTTCGCAGCTATTTATGTTGAGATTGTTCATGAGCTGCGCTTTTTGCGAAAATTCCTGCATGATTTTCGAGCATTCGGGGCACACGGTGTCGATGGCGAGGCTGAAGGCAAAGCCAACCGCGTTGTTGGCCACGGCTTTGAGCATCGCAACAATTTCGCTGGCATTGATGAAGGAAAACGAGCCTGCAAAAATATCTATTCCGCCGCAGCCTGCTTTGGCAGAGGGCAATTGCAGATTGGCGATATTGGTCGTCTTCTGGGGAAAGCGGGTCCAGACATTGCCGAGGCTATAATAGCCAGCTGACTGGCCTTCGAATGCGGTGGATCCGGTGACATTGGCAGCGCCGCCCATATCATCCATGAACCGGTCCATGCTGTCTCCCACATTGGCAGAAACAGGTGTAACGAGCAGACTTGCAGCTGCGAGAGAAGCAATGGCCTTTTTAATAATCATGTCCGGCATCCTTTGAGGTTAGTAGGTAAATGCGCTCCTGCAGTTCATCGGCAGAAAAAATGCCGTAACCGATGGGAATGGCGCGGTTCCCAAGCGCATCCCACAGCACCAGTGCAGGGGTGATTTTGGGCTTTAATCCCATGCGCGCGCGTTGCCCCGTCTCGACGGTGTAATTCTGGAAATGCCGTGATGGTCCGCCGTCGGTAGAGATCGCGCGGATCGTCAGTTTCCAGCGGTTGGAAACCGATTTTACGATTGGTGACATGACCTCGCAGGCGCCGCAGCTTTGCGCAAAAAAGTAGAACAAGCCGTAGCGTTTTCCAAGATTTGACATTGCCATATCCCGCGATGCGCTGCGCGCATCCTGCCACTGTCTTTTCGCGAGCGTCGAAACCGGGCGTTCGAGCGTATAATCGAGATCCGGCTGCTGCCAGATCGCCCGCTGCCAGACGTCCGAAAATAATGACGCGCGGTCGAGCTGTTCACGCTGGAAGCGGATATAGGCGATCACATTCTCGCGGGTTGGTTCGAGAATGGCCTTGGCTTTGAGTTCGCGCAGTTCCTTCGTCACCGCATCAAGCCGCTCGCTTGCGCTTGCCTTTGGTTCTGTGGGCAGCGCTTCGGCTTCAGGCGGCTTGGGTTTGCTGCAATAGAACCAGTATCCCAGTTTACGCTTCGCGCAATAGAGTTCATCGGCGCTTGTCGGCGTAGCATTGGAAACAGGACTTTGTGCAAATGCCGGACTGAGGACGGCATCCATAAGAAACATGATGGCAAGCACGAGCACGGCCAATCCGCTGAGCGCCAAGGGCAGGGGAAGCGTAGATCTGGCAGCGTTCTTCATGGGCCTGATCTTTCGTAGAATTCCTGAATTTTCTGTTGAATGTCAGCAGCCGCTTCGAGTTCGTCGGGCAGACGGGCCGCTTCGGTAAATTCCGAATAGATTTCGGAAAAATTCATTCTTGATAGATCAAGCCGCGCAAACTCCTCGATTGTGAAGCCGTCGCATTGTTCGTCTTTCGCCCTTGCCCAGGGTTTAGGAAGTTGCGCGCGGCCTTGCTCCTGCAGGATGCGCGATAGTTTCGATTCAAAGCAGCAATAGGCTTTCTTCTTGGTGATGCAGACGCCCAGAATTTTCTTCGAGCAATAGCTGCCTACATAGGCGCACAGCCCGTTTGCATCGCGCTGGTGAAGAAGAATTTCCTGCGTATTGCACCCGAGGGCCACCAGCAAGCTGATACCCGGAATAAGCGGAAAGCCTTTGCCCTTGCAGCAATTGAGAACGCCGAAAACTTTCTTGCCGCAGGTTTGACGCTCGCCTTTGAAAAGCGTCAATGTGTCGGGATCAAATTGTCCGCGCGCATCATCCATGGCATGAAGCGCAACGGCGGCATCCTTGAACTCATCATTAGGCGTGCGTTCAATCGTCTCGCACGATCCATCGATGCAATAGACATCGCCGTCACAAATATACTGGCTGCCTGACCCTTCTGTTTCGGGCAGCGGGCAATCATAAACGCGCTCGGTGGTCGAGCAGGGATTATCCTCGCTCAGACAATCCTCGCGCAGCAGCTGGCAGCTAGGATTGTTATCCAGTTCCCCGCAATCATTGGCCGCGCGGCGTTCATTGCATTGATAGCTGCGCTCCCATGCCCAGCAGGGTTTTGTCACCGATACGCCGTCTATGATGCGGGTTTGGGGGTCATTATCGCTACAAGTTTCGGCTACCTGTTCGCAGTCCGCATCTTGGGCAAAAGTGCGGCAGGCGGCATCGCTCAGGTTTTCAATAATAATATTTTCCGACGACGTCGCGTAAGGCGTTTCTCCCGGTACGGGCGCGCTGCAACTCATCTCGACATAAGGTTCACCAGGTTCAACGCAATAGCGTCCCTGTTCGCGGTTTCCGCCCCATTGCAAACAGGGTCCGGGCCGCGTTCCCGTGGCCCGGCATCCCTGTGCATTAAATATCTCGCAGGAAGGAACACCGCCAAATCCGTAGGGACTGATATAGCTGCAGAGATAATGATATTGCGTTCGCGTTTCGATGCTTACATCCAGATGGATGCTGCAGTTTTCGTTTCTTTCTTCCAGCGCAACCCCGCTATTGCAGGTTGCGGTGTAACGCCCCGGCGATCCGGGAGAGGGTGGCAGCGGAACGCAGCGTCCTTCTGCCCCGCCAATTTCCATGCCGCTGGTAAAGCTGAGCGGATCTTCGTTTATCGATTTGGAACGCGCGGTGACCGCTTTGATTTCCTCTGCCTCGAACTTTGCGCGCCGGGCATTGGAATCTTTGATGGCTTTCAGGCCTTCGTGGCTGCGCGCTGCGGCTCTCGCATCGCCTTCTATGCGGTCGGGATTATCGGCATAAGTCGCCTCAGCCGGATTTGATGTGTAACCGGGGATGCGCTCTGCATTAGGCTGGGTGCTGGCATTCGCACGGACCCGCGCCTGCTGTTCCTGGGCAAAAGCCTTGCCTTCATCCTTGGCCGCCTCGCGATCCTGTGCCGCCAAGGGTGTTTCGGCGGAGAAACTGATGACCGAGAGCGCGAGGAAAAAATGTTGCACCAATTTCATCGTTCAGCGCTCCTGCTTCAGACGAGCAAGGTGGAGCGCTGCGAGACGCGATCCCGGACCAGCGCCACCCGCAAAAGTTTCAAGTGCATATTCGACGCTGACATTACCAGTCATCCGGTCATGGGGCGGGACAGCGCCTTTGCAATTAAATCCATCGCAAAGGGTAAAGTCAGATGAGGCCATCACAAAACTGGGCGCTGCCTTGATATCGAATGCGCGGAACAGCCGGGGATCAATACCGAGCGCGGATAATTGCTTGCCATTCTGTCCCATCGCGGCGAGCATTTTTGTCAGCTGCTTGGCGCTGCCTCCGGGAAACCCGCGCAGCACTGTGACGCCGCCCGCTGCTGCTGTGTCGCGAACGAGTGTTTTCAACGACTGCGGCGGCATCGACAGACTTGCAAAGGCAATGAAGCGCGGTGCGCTTCCCAGATTGGCCTCGGCCATTTTTGCATGGTCCGCAATCATCCGGTCGAAATCAAAGATTTCGTCTTTCTGATGGCCTTTGCTGTTTTTGCGCCTCCTATCGACGGTCTGCGTATATCGCTCGTGATTGGTCCGCGCCCGGTCTTGTGTCTGACGGGCCTCGTCGCGCACAGCTTCGCTTCGCAAGCGGACATTCTCGGCCAGTGCTTCTGCTTCATCGGTAAACCTTTTGCTCGAAGCTCGGATGTCATCAATGTCGAGCGTGTCCGAGTTCACGCTTTGCGCGGCGGCAAATCCAGTGGATGCGCAGATTGTGAACAAAAGCGAAAAGAGAACGAAGTTCTTCATAGGGCGCAGCAATTTCGTTTGCGCCAGACAAGATAGCCCATGTCCTCGCCAATGGCGGGAATGACCTGTCCGGCTGATTGAAAGGTGGTCGAAGCTCCAATCGGCGGGCAGGCGTAGCGGCCCTTCGTCGCTGGATTGGGGTTGGTTGCCTGGAGGCGGTATTGCTGCTTGCGCATCACCGGCATCAGATATTTGCCGCACAGGCCTTTTTTGCCCATGGTTCCCCAGGATACGAGCTGACGGTGCAGCTTATAGGCAAAGCGCGACAGGACCAATCTCGACGCCTGTACATGGCCAATGCTAGCAGAGACATTGCCGTTCATCGGATACATCGAACCCTGGCAGCCAGCGCACCAGAACAGTTCATCGCGCGGCAGATTGACCGTGGCCGAGACACAGTCGGCCGCGCAGGCAGCGAGCGCCAATGGATTGGCAAACAGCACCGCTTCCGGGTTGATGATCGCGGTAAGTTCGCTGTCCTGCCACAGCGGATCGATTTCGGAGATGTACAATATGTCCACTGAGCCGGCCTCAAGGCAGAGGAAATCGGTGACAATCTCCATCCAGTAGATCAGCGGATAGGCATACCAGTGGACATGCCAGCTGGAATAATATTGGCTCGCACCGCCAATGGCCGATGGACCGGAGATCGAGCGATAACCAATATCAAATCCGGGATCGATTTTTAGGCCCCCGAGATTGACAAAACACCAGGGTTTCATGCTGACATCGGCAAGCCGGACCGGCTCCCAGAACCCCATGGCAATGCCGGGGCGTATCCCGCAAAGGCAGACGGGTAGCGCCGGGTTTTTGGGATCAGGTCTGCTCGACGGCCAGATATCGAGTGCACCAATCGACAGCGGAAAAAGACAGGACCAGCAGATATCGGTGATCGGATTGACAAATTTGCCGGTGCAGCGGCCAGGTCCGGCATCAGCGCGTGCTGGCGCAGATAGGAGAACGCTGAATATCAGCACAAGCAAGAGCCATGCGGATTTCAGTTTGGAAATATTTGGCAAACATATCTTCATTGCGTTTGCCTCCGCGTTTTGGGAAGCGCAAACTCACGGATGCGCAGCATCCGGCCCTGTTGATCAACCATCGCGGGCAGGGCCTTGATGTCGAAATGCGCCGTCAGTTTTCCGCCTTGGTCAAAATAGAAACGCTTCTGGCGCGCTTTCATCAGCTTCAGCGGCGCGCCTTTTGTGAGAATAAGTTTTGCCGTCTTTGATTTTTGCGCAAATGCCCATTCGAGTTGGGCTGGATCATCGCCATCCAAAAAAATCAACGCCGCGCGTAGCGGAACCGTATCGAGCGGATTGACCCTCGTGCCTTTCGCCCAGATCCTGCGCCCGTCATGATCCAATATATCGGCCTGCAATGTGATGGTCGGATCAAAAAGGCGCGTGGTTGCTTCATTTGCTCTTGTCAATCCCGCAACCGGCTGGGGCCGGTTGACCCGCGCGATGGTGCGCGCTTTGAGTTTCTGGTTCAGTCGGTCAATGGCGCCATTCTTGTCCATGACCTGAAGGCGGTCATGAATCTGTTTCAGCAAATCCGGCTCGATAATCGGAAAATGTCTGCCCTGCTGGCCATAGTCGCGGGCCAAGGCTGGGGAAGATAAAACAAGCCCGATGAGGAAAGGCAAATATAATCTGGTCACAATATCGCCCTCCCGGTGCCGATAATCCGGGGCGCGCAAATGAAACCGATCTCGCCATAGCGGCTATCAAAGCCATGATTGTGGGATGTGCCGACATAAAAACAGCGGCGCGGTATGATGCCTTCGGGACCTTTGGTGAGCATGGTACCTTTGCGTGTTTTGGGTTTGGTTCGGGCGATCAGTTTTTCGTTGATAAAGACATCTTTGCCCTCATGGCGAACCACGTCTCCGGGCAGGCCCAAGATGCGTTTTCCGAAGATTTGCGGCTTTTCGCCAAAATGGGCGCTGAGTAATTTGGAACGCGGCGGCTCGAAAAATATCAATGCGCCGCGAGCGGGCTTAAAATTCTTATCCAGCCAGAATGCCCAGTTGGGCAGGCTAGGTGAAGCGTTCATGAGCAGCGCATGATTGTCGCTAAATTTGGCAATCGGCGTATAGAGAAACGGAATTACGGCCAGCATTGCCAGTAGAAACGGGCGTTTGAGGCGTGCCTGAAGACTGCTCATTGCGGGTTCTCCGCGTTTGCGTTGTCAAGTTTACGCGCGATTTTGTCTTTGAGAAGCGGCGTGGCATCGGGCGTATTTTTGGACAGCACCGCTTCGGCGACCAGAATCACATGTCCGCTTCGGCTATATTCATCCACTGCCGCTTCGGTTGCCTGAAGATAGCGGGCTATTTTTTGCCGTGTCATTTCCGGGTCAGCATTGCCCTTTGCCTCCGCGTCCACGAAATCCTTCATGATCTCGGACATGCGGACCTGGACGATTTGTTGTCCATTGGGCTGGGTCAGACGCAGGCTGACCCAGATGATCCATAAAATCACCGCCGCAATCAGAAGGACGATCCCAACGGAACGCGCGCTCGGCAGATGGCTGGTATTTGCGATCTTGCTCATGCCTCGTTCCTTTCGGGAAAAGCACCGACAATCCGCCTGATAAAGCCTGGCATCCGCAGCGCCGCGATCAGGGTGGTCGCGGCAAAAAACATGATTTTGAGGTCGCTGGAGAACATCAGTCTGCGCGCTCCGTCCGCTGCGAGGTAGCGGGTGGATAAATTATCCAGATGCGTGAACAGCCCGAGCAAATCCCAGCCAGACAGGATGAGAAAAAAGCACAGCGGCAGGCCAAGTGCCATCAATACCGAGCTTACCGCGAACAGCGAGGCTTCGAGCATGATATGGCACGTGGTTTGAAAATAATGCTGAACCAGCAACGGCGCGCGTTTGCAGCGAGGATCTTTGGCTGTGCCAAGGACAAGATAAGAATCAAACAATGTATCGGCTTTGTCAGGCATTGTGATTGCCTTTCCGATTTTTGCTACCGGTGCCGGAGATGCGGGCAATCGCCTGAGCGAGGGAAGCGCCTTCTTCCTGCTCCGCTTCAATCGCAGCATAAACATCGGGAGAGGATGAATAGATGCAGGCCGAATAGGGATCGAGAACCAGGCGTCCAATGGCCTGTGTTTCCGGGCCCTTGATAAAGACTTCGCTATATTCCTCGCCTGATCGTTTTAGACTGCGGATCAGCGTCTCGGTCTTGTCGTCCATATCAAGACGGTCATTTTTCCTGAAATCGGCAATGGTCTCCGGTTTTTGCTGGAGCACCAGCATCCAGTCACTATTTTCGAGCGCGGCGGTGGCGCCGTCCGATTTATAATAATCATTCAAGGATTGCGTGGCGGTCGCCAGCGCCCCGCCATATTTGCGCGCCGTTCGCGCATAGGTTTCGACGAACTCGCCCATTGAGCCCCCTTTGAGGAGCGACCAGGCTTCATCGATCAGCAGCAGTTTTTTGGTGCTGCGCGGGCTTTGGGTCATCGCCTGGCTGGTCATGAACATGATCGCGCACAATATGACCGATCTCAGCTCCTCGCGGGTTGCGAGATCAGACATTTCAAAAACGGTAAAATCATCGTCGAGTGCGATGGTCGCCTGGCCTTCAAAGAAGCGGCCATAGCTTCCGCTGCTCATATAGGGACCGATCGCAACGCACAGATCGTCGGCGACAGGATTGGAGATGGATGTAAAAGCCGCTGCGACTGCATCAATGGTTCCGCCGCTGCCAAGCGCTTCCCAGACCGTTGTAACCGCCTGATCGATCAGGCCCCGCTCGGTATCGGTGAGCCGGTCACTATGGCGCGCCATTTGTCCGACAATCGCTTTCACCATTGCAATGCAGTCGAGTTTGTAATCATCATCCGCGGCGGCGCGCGCATCATCGATCATCGAAAAAGGATTGAGCGAAAAACCCGACTTGAGTGTAAACTCGACAAACCGCCCGCCCTGCAGTTTGACTGAATGCTCGAACGAGCGCCCGTCATCAATTACAACAACTTTTGCGCCTGCGCCGCGCAGGCTTGCGCACATTTCCTGGAGCAGAACAGACTTTCCCGAGCCCGACTTGCCGCAGATCGCGACATTATGATTGCCCGCATCATTCTCAAACGGCGACCAGTAAAAGGGCTGTCCGCGCCGTCCCACCAGAAGCAGATGCGGCAGCGATCCGCCGAGAAACTCGCCCTGCATCGGCGCAATATGCGCGGCGCTGGTTGACAGCATGGTCTTGAGGCGCTTTAAACGTTTGAGATCATTTGCAAGGCCATCAGCCAATGTCAGCGGCAAGGCCGCAATAAGCCCGTGGATTTGCAGAAAACGCTCGTCGGCCAGATCCCAGCCAGCGGCTTTGTAGATCGCCTTGATCGAACGCTCATGGGCATCGCCCAAACCCAACGGCGAATAGCTGGTGAGGCCATAAAAAAGCTGCACCAGCCTTTTGCCCGCCTGCAATTCTGTCTGGACATGGCTCCATTCGGCAGATTGCTGGGCTAGTTTGGGCAGAAACCGCGCGCTTTTGGATTCCGACAAGCTGGTGGTGCGCATGAATTTGAAACCGGCTTTTGCGGACGCGCCCTCGCGGTCGGGATAGACCAGGCACAGCATGGTGGCAGCCGGGCAGGGGAAGCGCAATTTGTCGGTGAACATGTCGCCGATCAGACGCGCGCATTCCCAAGGTGCCCAGCGTTCGGGCATTTGGCGCACGCCAAAATGCCGGATATCGAAGGCATCGGGATAGATCGCGCCAATCTCCGGCGTTCCGTCGGCATTCCGTCCTGTTTCCCGAAACCGTTCGGTGCGCAGGATCATCCGGTCGTCGTGGGCTTCCAGCTCAATATCGCGCCGGATAGCCTGGCTGGCGATATCATCGAGCGGATTATATTCGATCCTGTCTTCCTGCGGTGCGGTTGTGGGAGAGGTCAGATCATCAACCAGCGCGATCAGTTCCTGCGGCTCCATTTCGCCTGCATCAATGCCAAGCGAGGTGAGCACGCCGATCAGGCCCTCGCGGCACTGCACGAGCTCATTGTCATCGATATTTGCCGTGTCCGGCACGCCCAGCGAAATAGTCAGATTATGGCAGCGGGCATGAAACGGCGCATGGGCAGACCCGCTTTCCCAGACCAGATCATAAAGCCGTTTTGATCTATGGCGCGCCATCGCTTCATAGACGCCGCCCTGGGCGTAGCGTTTGGCAAACCAGGGCGCGACCACCCGGCCAATACGCGGACTGGCGTGGTGAAGGATTTGCAGACACGCGCCTTCAGGCATCCCTTCGGAGAAAAACTGCCCCAATATTTCGCCAGTGCGTTCATCCGCGCCAATCAGCGGCGCGGCAGAGAGGATAAATCCTTTGGAACGGGCATTTTTGTAGAGCCGGGGGCCAGGATCAAAGACGCGGTACGGCAGCCAGTCTGACAGCATATCGAGCGCGATGCTTGGCTTTGCGTGATCAGCGGTCTGCTGGTCACCAAACAAACCTGACAGCAGCTTTGCGCGCGCACCGGTTGCGGAGAAATTCATTGCTTATTCTCCTGATTTTCGCGCTTTTTGATGCCCGCCGCTTTTGCTGCCTCGATGGCTTCGATGCTCGGCAGCATGTATTGGGGGCGCGTTTTAGAAAAAGGGTGAGGGGTTCGACTTTTTGGGGGAGGGAACCGGTCGAACCCCTCGATTGCCGGCATGCTCGCACCGGCAATTGCTTCTCGCACAGTCAAGGGAT
This sequence comes from Parasphingorhabdus sp. W113, assembly GCF_055693205.1. Classification (NCBI taxonomy): domain Bacteria; kingdom Pseudomonadati; phylum Pseudomonadota; class Alphaproteobacteria; order Sphingomonadales; family Sphingorhabdaceae; genus Parasphingorhabdus; species Parasphingorhabdus sp. W113. The sequence continues at coordinate 1,258,969 of NZ_CM146328.1, forward strand.
CGGAACTGCGCGAGGGCAAATTGTAAGAACTTTTGAGAAACGGATCAGCGGCGCCTGTAATGTCCGGGGGCGCGTCTTTTGGGTTATCGTCCCTGGCAAGAGCGTCATTTGCATCGTCTTTGTGTGCGTTTTTGGCCGCGCCGGAGATTTTCCGTGCCATCTGTCGGGCAATATTTGTGTCTTCTCCGGCCAATGTCGCCGCCCAGTCAGAAGGCCGCGTGATTGCATGCACGCTGCGGGCCTCGTGCAGATTTCCTGACGCATCAACATATCCTGGAAAGACAATTTTGAGCGTCCGTTCGCCGGTCCGCGCGGTGTGCATGGAAGAAGTCAAAGCTCTTCTGACACCTGGCCGCGATTGCTCCAGCATGGCCGCACTTGCCGCTGCATCGATTTGGGCGGTTGGCGCGCAGCTGCCGCCCGGTGCCTTGCAATCAAAACTGCCGCTGATATTGCCGCCCAGGCTGGCACAGGAGGAGAGTAAGCCGCATGACAGCGCGAGCAGGCCCAATGGAAGCCGCGCGCGTGTCATTTTGCACCTTTTATATTCGTGCCGAGGAACGAGCGGATTTCGGAAGCGCCGCGATAGCCTTCAATGACTGCACCATCGCTTGCGCGCACCATGACCGGTGTTCCGGAAAAACCGTATGTTTTGGCAAATGCCTCATTGGCATCAAGCCCGGAGGTATCGCATGATCTTTGTGGTTTCAGCGTTTTGCCGGAATAGGCCTGGTGCAGCGCCTTTGCAGGATCCTGCGAGCAGATCACGGCTTCAGCCAGCTTCCTGCTTTTTTCGCCAAAGATGGATATCGGACGCTCTTCCACGCGTATGCGCGCTTTTTTGAGCTCTGCGGTGAGACGCTTGCAATAGCTGCAATGAAAATCGGAAAAGACAATCAGCTTCGGTCCGGATTTTGGTCCCCAGTGGATCGCGCCGGATGGCGTGAGCTTATCAACGGAGACTTTGGATGCGGGCTTGTTCTTCGTTCGCTTTGCGGCGTCCTGCTCGCCGCCATTTGCGTTTGCTGTCCCCGCAACCAGCAGCTGCGGATTAAGCTCGAGCAATTTCGCCGCTGTCAGGTCGGCCCGGCTTTCCATATCGTACAGCCGCCCCACAAAAAGATAGCGCGCACGCTCATCAATATAGAATAAGGTCTTTTCCGAGACGATTTCGCACAGGCCGCCAAATCCCTTGCAGGTGAGACTGGTGATCGGCGTATTGGGAAGGCGCAATTGTATGGCCGTGCGCACATCCTGAAGCAGGGCTGATGCATTGGCCGGAACCGAGAGGAAACTGGCAGCCACCAGGCCTGAGACAACCCCGCCGCTTGCAACGGCAAGCGCAATGGCTGCGGCCCGGGACTTGAAACTTCGACCCTCGGTTTTGAAATTGGAAAAGTTCACTTTTTTGCACTCCTTACATGGACGCCGTCGAGAAAGACGATCTCGACATCGATGCCGGTCGGCATCTCGACGACAGGTTGATATTGTTCGGCTCGTTCGATGAGATATTTGGAGACGGTATCGGCGGCATCGCCTGCGCCTTGGCCCAGACCGCCGGTTAAAATGTCGACGCCCGAAAGGTTGTCGCGTTTGCCGTCCGCGCCAATTTGCCCGGTAAAAATGCTGTTGGCATTGGCCGAAAAACCGCGCCCAAACCCGCCGACAATGCCGGCAAGCAGAGCCTGACTGACAAGATTGCCCTCGCGGCTGACAACGCGGCCGCGCACGCCGGATTTACCGGCAAAGCTAATAAATCCTTTGACCTCGCTGACCGCAACTCGCCCGCCAGGCTGATCGCAGGTCATGCGGGCGAGTTTTACATAGACTTTTTCAGCTGAGAGATCGCCGCGCGCCGCGCCGTTGACGATGCAGCCAGTGATATTGGTGGTGAGCAGCTTGCCGTTCTTGACCACCGAGCGGGCAGGGCCGGTAATGCGCAGGACTACGGGAAGCGGATCGCTCTGACTTGCAACCCCGACTGAGGCGTCAACACCAACAATGACCTTTGCCGGTGCATAGCTGTTTGGCGGCAGATACTCCGGGCTGTCTTCGAGCAGCAAGGATGAAATTTCAGAGGTGCGCTTTTTCGGCGATTTTTCTCCGGGCTCCGCGCCGGAAAAATTGAGAATTTTTACATCGCCGCCTGGAGAGCCACCGGATGAAATTTCCGTGCCATTTGGCGAACCAAGCGATGCTGAGTTCCTATCAAAATCTCCGCCTTGCGGACCATAGGTTGGCGGGGTTGTTGGGGGAGGAGGTGCAGCTTCTTCTACCAGCTGCGCTTTCAGTTCGGCGTTTTCAGCGGAAATCGCATCAATGGCCGCTTGCCCGTTGGCGCGCATGGCGCTGTTTTCGAGCCGAAGTGCCTCGATCTGTTCTTCGATTTTGTTGGTAGGGAGCTGTGCTTCCTTCAGCGCCTTTTGATCTTGAGCCAGCTTGTTGAGCCGGTTTTCATAGGCTGCAACAAATTCGCGCTGCGAAAGATTGCGGTTCACCAACCCGCCCGTGTCAATCGTGACTATACCGCTTTCGTCCGTAGCCTTATCATCGCCGTCACTGGAAAAAAGAAACCAGCTGCCCGCGATCAGTGCAAGACTGCCTATGCTGGCAAGCAACAGCTTTTGTCGCCGCGCGATATGTTTGTTGAGACCCGCACGCGCATGGCTTTGTTCGGCATCGGCATCTTGGACGGGAGTTATCGTTTTGCTTTCGCTCATTGGTTTGCCTCCCGCGCCGTGGTGACCACAAAGGCGGACGTGCTTGTTCCGGCACCGAGCGTGTTTTGGGCAAAGGAGATTGCCCGCGCAGATTTGGGTGCAAGCTCTGCTTCATTGAGCGCGACCGGCTTTTTGCCGCGATTGGTGAGAATTAACTGCTGCGCATTGAAGCGCGCGCCGCGATATTCCGCGATGAGCTGGACTTCAATATCGCCAGTTCGCACGGGACGTGTCATTCGCTGACGGACGCTATAGCCAGGAGGAGCGCTGCCCTCTGCCACGGCTTTGACCAAAGCGATAATGGTCTGCTCTTCGCTTTGTTCGCTTTCCCAGCTTTCTGCTTTCGGTTTTGCAAGGGCGGGGTTGGTAATGAAGAGCTGATGCGCTTCTACAGCGGCCGTGTGGCAGGCAAATTTATAGACGAAACCTTGTTTGCTGGTGGCAAAGAAACTGACACTTTCGCTCGCATAGCCGGGCGGCACGGATATATAGATATCGCCGCGCACCGGTTCGTGCGTGACGCCAAAATCATTATAGGGATAGCCCGAGGCGATTTTGGAGACGCTCGAAAATTCGTCGCCTACCAGCGCAATGCGCGTCAGCTCGTCACGCGATAATGTGCAGTCAATCTTCGCATTGTCCGCCGCCTCGACAAACTGCTCAGCCAATGCGGGTGATGCGCTGAGGGAAAAACTGGCAACCAGCAGTGCGGCGCCAAGGGTTTTGAAGCCTGTATCGGGAAATCGGGTAGCGCCCCAACTGATGCTGGCCATGCCGCTGCCAAACAGACAAGCGGGCAAGGATAATGAAATGCTGCTCATGAAGATGCATCCTCTTTGTTTGGTTTGTGATGATCTTGTTGATTGGGCTCGGTCGGCAGCTGTGCAAAACCGGTCAGCGCGAGCCGAAATCCGGTATAGGTCCAGCGAAAGACAAATTTGCGCTCCTCGCTGGCGATCACCTGCGCGCCAACAAAGGTCTTGAGCGTCCCGGTGACCTCGGATTTGAGGTTTTTCGGATCGATGACGAGCGAACGGATGACAAAGGCCTGGGCAATATCCGAGCCGCGCTGCTCGGAGACGATTTTGACTAGTTCTGATTTGAGGCGGCCGTGCGCAGCAGGATCGGCAATTTCAAGAATTTGCTCCATCCAGTAATCAAGTCCCTCAGGGCTCCGGTTGAGAAGCATGAGCGCTGTATCGCGGGTGACAAGCTCCAGATATTCATGCGCTACGCCTTCGCTCGACAGGGTGAGCGGTTGTCCGGTCACCGGCACCAGTACGATCTCACGCGACTGCGTTGACCCGGCCACAATGGCCGCCAGACTGATGACCGCTAGCCCTGCTGATGCGAGGGCTAACCAGTTGCGCTGCCTGAGCAGACGCTGCGCTGATTGATGTGCGATTTGAGCATCCATTCTCGCCTCCTTCAACCGGCCAGAAGTCGGCAACAGGAGGGCGGCGTGGCTTTCAATCCCAGAAACGATCCGGGCAGATACCAGTAGGCAGCATGGAGGAGCCGCGCGCTGGCACCGCCGGATTTTGCTTTTCGAAGAGCAAACCAGGCGGCGAATGCCAGCGCGATTCCTATAAATATATGCTGCGCTAAAATGCCCCAGGCGAACGGGATGATGAGCCCAAGAAACTCATCGATCGTCCAGAAACCGATGAGTTCAGGATCATCGAGCCGCCGGGGTAAAAGATATCTGTCAGCCATATTGCCGCCCTCCTTGCCGGCAGCCGCTAGATGACGGCCGTGACAACAGAGGTGACGATGGGAACGCCGGTCCCGACACCGATACCGACACCCACCGGCACTGCGATCTGTCCAAGCGAGAAACGCCCGGATGCAAGGCCAATGAGACCGGCGGCCAGGCTAAGAACAGTAATGATCTTACCGCCGGAACCTTCCAGAAAGTCCGTGAATTTTGTGAGCGCAGGATCAAAAGTATTGTCCGCGCCTGCATAGGCCGCCGTTGCACAAAGCATCGCGACCGCCGCCGGAACAAGATAATCGGACGCCCGCCGGTTTGATTGAGTGGTGGTATTGGTCATTGAAAATCACTTTCGCTTGAGAAACATGAAACAGCATGTGTTCGCTGTATGTTCTTTGTGCGTCAGTGACCGGCCTGTAGGAAAACAGGAAATGGAAAATTGTGCGCCTTCCAAGCAAAAAGTGACATTCTGGAGGCGGATTGGTTGGAACTGAACATCTGATGCGCTCATTTGGTCCGAAACTGTTCAGGCCAACATAGCAGCTGTTTTCATATGAACAGAATCTGCTCTCTGCAGAACAGGAAACCCGGATTCGGTGATTCGCATTTTCCTATTTGTTCTTTTTATGTTCTTTTCATTTTCCTACAGCTGATGTTTCGACTTATCAGGTGATTCGTTCTCTTAAAGACAGGATGAATGACATGACTGACCCGAATGGAATTTCCGAGGCGCACATAAAAGCCGGTATATCTATGCTGCTCAATCAGGCCGCTTCGACATCAGGCCGTTCTCAAGTGCGCATTGCAAGCGAAGCAGAAATTGATCGCGGAACAATGCGGCGTATCCTGGCAGGGAGGCGGGAAGCGACAGTCAGCGAGGTCTTGCGTATATTATACGGTGCCGGAGCATCGCCGCATGCCCATCTGCTTCTCTTCCTTGCAGCAGACCAGAGCAGGGCCTTGAGCTGGTTGCAAACGGACCTAGCTCTATTTTTTGAGGAATTGATCCGCCATTTGCCCATTGCATTGGAAACTCAGCTTGGCGATCATCTCCATGATGTAAAACCACATTGGGCGGGCGGGACAGCCAAACGTGTCGCACGATTACTTGCCGAACACATAGAAGACCTCGCCCGGAAAGATGCAATGTTGGGTGGCAGCCTTGGCCGGGCACATGGAGACGTATATGAATAATGTTGGATCAAACGAGGACCTGCAGTCTCCGTGCGCGCGATTGCTACGTCTGAAAGATGTCCAGGACCGTGTCGGTTTAGGACGGTCGACAATCTATCGCTGGATGGATGAAGGGAAGTTCCCTCTGCCCCATCCAATAAGCAGCCATACAATAAGGTGGCTGGAAAGCGATATAGATGAATGGATTACTTCGAAGACATCTTTGCGCGATACGAACTAGGGCTATTGGAATCCCACTTTTCCAAATCGGATTACGGGTTGGACAAGCATATTTTTCAATCGAAAAGGGATGAGCACCCACGCATGGGGCTGAGCAAGAGTTCTGATCACTCCTGGCGAGTAACTAGTGCATTGCAAGTAGAATAACCTGACTACTTGTATGCAACCCCAAATTGACCCGTTCGATATCTGAAGGCATGGCTCGCTACGAATTCCCATGAACGCTGCAGCGGATGAGTAAGCGTTGACCCTCTGAGCTAAGCTGGTGTTTCTTTTAGATTCCCAACCGTAATGGAGTTGGTAATCGGCCTGACAGCCTGTTCTGCGCTTCAATCCAATAATGGATCATTCAAACTCATCGAATACGAAATTTCAGATCAGCCTTGCGGAAAACTTCCAGCGGGCAAAACTCAACCCAGCCGATGAAGCCGAAGCGTTCCAGGACATCATTAATGACGGCGCAAGCATCGAAGATGTCGCCATTCGCTTTGGCCAAACCGTTCGCTTCGTTGAGGGACGGCTGCGCCTGGCTGAGATGGCCCCGGTCGTGTTTGAAGCATTGGCTAGCGGCGATATCGCGCTTGATTTTGCTAAAGCCTACGGTGCGACCTCGAATGTTGAACACCATGCCCAGGAGTTCGTGGATCCTGAAAGCGGTAACCTGGATTATCACCGCTAGGACGTGAACAAATGAGCCTCAGATTTATCGATTGTATGTCAATTGAATCTTGAAGATGATTTCGGAACCCTGCACAGAGATCGAAAAGGTAATTCATACCAACTCTGGATTTTAAGGGCAAACCGTTTGTCTAATGTTCCTTCGGACAAAAATGAAACCAGGCCAAAGGACCAAATCTAACATACAACGATTTGCAGTGATTTTTTCAATCTAGTATCCGCTTGCGGTGCGTTTTAAATGGTACACGCAAGCGGAAGTTGGAGATTTTGCGACATTGCCATATACGGGAGAACTTGGACGAAGGGGGTACCGTCAAAACGGATGGCAATCTAAGAACGGGAAATTCACCGCTAAACGTATGTGGCTCATGTGAGGCCTCTTGTAAGAAGATCAAAAGCTATCAGCTTTTGCCTCCACTAGCTTTACTCGATTGTTTGTCGGCCATTCCAACAGAGAAACGGCCGACAACTAGCGCAAAATTCTAATAAGCTTCGATGCATATTGTATCGAAGGGATTTGAACGAGGTTTTTTTGAGCGAGCGCGAAAAACTTAGCGTATCTGCTCGATTCAATGTTCAGCCGCTTGGAATTCGGTGCAAATAGCAACATCAAGATAGGTGATTTTGACCATCCGCTTCAATTCGCGAAATACTAAGCCGTCTAGTCCAACTTGGCGCGTGTTCGACCTCGCTCACCGCCTCTATTTTTTCGCCGCTTCAGAAACATATTCTGTGAAATATTGACCTACGACCATTTCATCTAGCTCAGCGAGAAAGGCTTTTGTGAGCTCGCGTTCTGCGAACTGAGGGGTCACCTTTTTTGCGGTCTCATAGTCCGGAAAAGTGTAGATTTCTGCAAAAAGTGTCGGCCGACTTTTGTCTGTTGTTATATACGTTTTCCAGTCGGTTACGCCGTCGAGAGAAAGAAAATCTTCCCGGGCGCGCTCGCGAATTGCATCCGCCCGTTTTTCATCTTTCATTTTCAATACGAAAATTTCTGTAATCTCAGCCATTTTTGTTTGTCCTTTTCCTCTGGGGTTGTTGTTGGCCAATTTTTTTGAACCACGGTTGAAATTATCAAGGCTATTAGATAGTATATATAGCATAATAAAAAACACTATGATCGGTATTTAGAACAATGGAACGCAATCAACTTAGCGATATGTCGGTTTTCGTGGAGGTTGCACGAGCCAATGGTTTTCGTGCTGCTGCCCAAAATTTAAACCTTGGAGCCGGTTCAGTGAGTGAGGCGGTTCAGCGGTTTGAAGATCGGCTTGGTGTGCGTCTGTTTGACCGGACGACTCGAAAAATAGCGCTTACGTCTGCTGGCGAGAAGCTATACCAACAAAGCTTACCGGCGATCACCCATTTGGAAGCTGCTGTAAAAGAATTATATGTGTCCGATGATGAAGTGTCGGGTACATTGCGGCTGAATGCGCCCCAGAGCGCAGGGCCGTTTTTTCTTGATTCCATGATCGCTGACTACGCGGTGCAATATCCGAAGGTGGATATCGAACTCATATATGAAGACCGTAAAATCGACCTTGTCACTGCGGGTGTAGATGCTGTCATCCGATCACAAACATTGCTTGAGCAGGATTCTTACGCGATTCCCATCGGCCCCAAGCTGGATATGGCGGTGGTGGCGACGGAAGAATATATTGAAAAAAGAGGTTGTCCTAAGCATCCATCTGAGTTGGTGGATCATGAGGGTATTTATTTTTCCTTTGGCAGTGCCGACCGTCTGGCACCCTGGATATTCCAAAGTTCAAAGGATGAATTTTCAGTCAAACCGAAGCCTCGAATGATTGTGAATGCAATGCTTCCGATGATACAATATGCAGAATCTGGGCTTGGAGTGGCATATGTCTACGCAAAGACTGCTGAGCGATCGATAGAAGCGGGAGGTCTCGTCAAAATTCTCGAGAAATATGTACCACAACGTCCGAGATACTCTTTAAACTTTCTCAGCAAGCGCAATATGCCAAAGAGACTTCGGGCATTCATTGATCTCATTTGAAACGGATTATCGTGCATCAACTGAATGATGGCGGCCAATATTTTGTGCCTTATAAGGCCGCCGCTGACAAGCTCTCTGACTAAGCTGATACTCCAATATAAAAATTGGTGATTTGTATTTTTTCTGGGCAGCAGACACCCTTTATCACGCATCGATTGCGCCCGTAAGTGCAGGCGATTTGAAGCGATTAATCAAAAAATATCAGGGCGGAAAGTGAAGCCTGCCCAGGGAGGGTGAATAAAAATGACCAAATCGGATCTTCTTAGTTCTTCTATGCTGGCACATATCCTTCGCTATTCTTTGTTGCCTGCAGCATTGATCGGTTCGCAGGCAGCGGTCGCGCAAGACCAGGTGGAGTCAGAAGCTAGCCAAGGCGCCTCCCAGCAGGGGGGTTAAATGAAATTGTCGTTACAGCACAGAAGCGTTCACAATCTGTCCAAGACGTTCCAATCGCCATCACTGCATATTCAGGCGAGGAAATTGCCGCTGCCGGGTTTCGCGAGAGCACTGACATCTCGCGACTAAGTGCTGGCGTGAATGTCAGCACAACCAATGGTGGTGCAACGCAACAGTTCTCGATTCGCGGGGTTTCTCAAAATGACTTTAACGATCAAGGTGAGGGCCCCAATGCCATTTATATCGACGAAGCATATCTTGCATTCGGTAACGGGGGCATTTTTGGCATATTCGATGTCGAGCGGGTCGAAGTTCTAAAGGGACCACAAGGCACACTTTTTGGGCGCAACGCCACTGGCGGTTTGGCGCATTTCATTACCAACAAACCAACAAGCTTTTTCGATGGATTTATTGATGCCAGCTATGGGTCGAATGATACGGTTCGCCTGGAAGGTGCCGTCAGTGGTCCTTTTTCTGACACGTTGTCGGCCCGTATTGGATTTCTCTATGATAGCAACGATAGTTTCTATGACAATAACTACCCGGTTGGGGCCCAAACGAATGGCGGACCAGGTGCAGTAGCATTGGAAGGTGCTGGAGAAGACCAGGGACAAAAAGAGTCGATCGGTGTCCGGGGGCACTTGCTTTTTGAGCCATCAACAGATTTCTCGGCCTTGCTTTCTGCGTCATACAGTCGGACTGATTTTTCTACGCCTGCCTATTTTATTCGAGCAACGGCTGCGGTTTTGGATGCTCAAGGTCGTCAAATCGACACTATCGTGGTTGGACCAAATGAAACAAGAAGTCTTATTGGCCCGGGCGGTATAGGAATTGGCCCAGGACGACCGGTTCCGGGGGGCAATTTCTTTGGGGTGGCGCAATGCACTCCTGCGCAAATCGAAAATCTTAGTTGTTCGAGTGATTTCGCGTTCGAAGACGTCAACAAAAATGAAGCCCTGTCGATAACCGGCAAGATTACGTGGAATCTCAACGATGATATAGTTTTGACTTCAATCAGCGACTACAAGGACTTTAGCAAACGGTTGTTTGTCGATGCTGATGGTGGCCCCCAAACACTCCTAACTGTAGCGAACATCACGGATGTGAGTTCATTCGCACAAGAGATAAGGCTCAACGGAGAAGCCAACCGCTTAACTTGGGTGGCAGGGCTTTACTACCTGAATATTGATAACGAAACAGGGTTTGCCTTAAACGGTTCGCCAGATAGTTTGACAATTGGGCCGCTATTGCCAGGGCCTGCCGATGTGGCATTGTTGTCGCAAACCAGCACCAATTCTTATTCGATTTTTGGTCAGGTGGAGTATGAACTTACTGATACGTTGAGTGCGATTGCGGGATTGAGATATGTTCGAGAAGAGAAGGATTTTGTAACGCAAGAGACTGTGTTTGCAAATCTCGGCGGCGCATTTGTTATTGATACAGCCGTTCCAATTGTAAATTTCCGGCCACAACAAACTTTCATACAGAATCAGGACCTTTGGAGCGGAAAACTGCAACTGAACTGGAAGCCTAATAGCGACGTCTTAGTTTATGCCGGCGTTAGCCGCGGCGTAAAGGCAGGAAACTTTAACACTCCAATCACATTTGGTGCTGGGTTTGCTGACCAAGACATTCCCTATGATGAAGAAGTACTTGTGGCATATGAGGCTGGCATTAAGTCTGATCTGCTAGATGGACGTCTGCGGTTGAACGCATCAGCTTATTATTATGATTATTCTGACTATCAGGTTTTCCTTTTCAACAACGTTACGAACTTTGTACAAAACGCCGATGCAGAATATTTAGGTCTTGAACTAGATGCCATTCTCGCCCCAACCGACGGATTGGAAATCGGAGCCAGCATTGCATACGTTGATGCAAACGTGAAAGATGTTCAAATAGACGATGCCAGCCCTGCCCCCGGGGATGAGCTACTGCTAGATCGAAAACCTACTTTCACGCCAGATGTGCAACTGTCCGGTTATTTCAGTTACACGTTCCCTGCGGAAGTGTTCGGAGGAAATATTGGTATACGCACTGACGTAACTTATTATAGCAGCCAATTTGCTGACATCCGAAATTTTCAAACTAGTGAACTGGATGCATTCACGTCATTGAATGCCCGGGTTTCATGGACAAGTGTTGACGAAAGGCTTGAGATCTACTTTGGTGGAACCAATCTGCTGGACGAGCGAAATATTGTATCCAATACAGATTTAGCTAACTTGTTTGGCTCGGATGAATTCAGTGTTTCACGCCCTGTTTGGGTCACCGGCGGATTACGTTTTAAGTTCAACTAACAACTGAAAGTCAAAACCAAGGCTATGGTTCAAGTCGCTTATTCGACTCTTGATCATAATCTTGGTTCTCTGACGTTTAGTACAGCTTATTTTTATACTCGTCTTCCATCATTTTTTTGCCATCCTCTGGATTGACATCCAACTTCGCTTGTTCCTTTAGAATATCAAGAAATGACGGAAATTCATCAAGTTCCAACTGTTTGGACGAATCCCACAAGCCCGAGCGCACAACCGCTTTTCCGCAATGGAAATAGACACGGTTTACGTTGACCACTGTGGCGGTTTTGGGAACCGATTTTTTTACACGCCCCATCTCTAGCAATTCTTCATCGTGACTGATTTGGGCCGTTCCGTGTACGCGCAGGGTTTCGCGAATACCCGGCACAAAAAAGATCATTCCTATTTTCGGATTGACGACGAGATTAGTGAAGGACTCAGCTTTCTTGTTTCCCGGACGATCTGGGAGAAAGATGCGATTTTTATCCAGTACCTTAACAAATCCCGGTGCGTCTCCACGGGGCGATACAGTTGGGCTTCCGTCGGCAGAGCTTGTGGCAATACAACAAAAAGGGGAATTTTCGATAAACTTGATATGGAAATGATCCATCGAGTCTTTTATGGCGTTTAGAACAAATTCTTGCGGTTCTCCAACATGCTCTCTGAGTTCATCCTGACCGGTAATCAAATATTCATTGTCCATGTCTGCACCTAAGTTTGTTTTTTCCGGGTTCATCTAGCATGATAGACTGATTGATTTCCAGTAGCAGAGCTATAACGACTTATTATGGCAAAAAATCACGAAAGATGATGTGCTTTATTCATGTAATCAAATAGTCTTGTTATCGAGCATATTTGGATCGAGTCTTTAGTTCAAAATTTTTCCGTGCTTTGGCGCCTCCAAGGGCGGTTGGATTAGGGTAAAAATGCCAGCTTTCTATGTAGAATGCAGCGTCTAAACTCAAAAATGACTGTCTCACCGCCAGCAGGCTAGAATTGGGTCAATTCTAAAAAGGATGATCGGAGATGAAAAATTTTGAATATCGAGCGCCAATATCCTTGCGCGAGGCAGCTGCCTTTCTTTCCGACACGGGCTCCCAGTGTTACATGTTGGCAGGTGGAACAGATTTGATTCCCAAAATGAGAGCCGGAAGGATTTCTCCCAAGGCTGTTTTGGATGTAAAGCGTATTGCTGAGTTGATGGGCGTGGCCTTTGGGAAAAATGAACTGTTGTTCGGGGCAGGGGTTTCCTGTCGCATTTTTAACGATAGCGCCGATGTTGCTAGATTGTTTCCAGCTCTGAGGGATTCCTCGAATCTGATCGGGGGAATTCAAATTCAAGGTCGAGCCAGCATTGGCGGAAATTTGTGCAATGCTTCGCCTAGTGCTGATTCTATACCGACCTTGATAGCTTTAAATGCAAAGGCCCTGGTCCGGCGGGCTGACGGCAATCATGAAACAATAGATGTCGAAGAATTTTGTTTGGGGCCCGGCAAATCGATACTGCAACAAGGTGATTTACTTACCCACATCAGCATTGAAAGACCCAAAGCGGGTGAGGGAGCAGCCTACCTCAGATTCACGCCCAGAAATGAGATGGATATTGCTGTTGCGAATACCGCTGTGTCACTCACTTTGGACAAAAGCGGCAGCCAGATTAAAAAGGCGCGGATTGTTCTGGGGGCAGTTGGTCCAACCGCGATCGTTGCTAAATTTGCGGGAGAATATCTGGCGGGGAAAACGGCCTCGAGAGATAGTTTTGCTGAAGCTGCTGAATATGCAGCAGAGGCTGCCAAACCCATTAGCGATATGCGCGGAACTGTCGAGCACCGTAAACAACTATCACGAGTTTTGGTTCAACGAGCTGCTGAAATCGCATTGAATAGAGCCAGGGAGAGCTGTTGATATGGCTAAGCTAAGTCATGTTTCCGCGACGATTAACGGAAAGCCTGCCGAGTTTCTGTGTGAGTCTCGTCAGAGCTTGCTGGAAGTTTTGCGAAATGAACTTCGTCTCACCGGTACAAAAGAAGGTTGTAACGATGGCAATTGTGGCGCCTGCAGCGTTACAATTGACGGTATTCTCGTTAATTCCTGTTGCACCTTCGCGGTTGAAATAGAGGGTAGTGAGGTTGAAACTATCGAAGGAATGGCTGTGGACGGGAAGCTTCATCCCTTGCAGACCGCTTTCCTGGAGGAAACGGGAATGCAATGCGGAATATGTACGCCTGGTTTTTTAATGTCATCAAAGACACTGCTCGAAAAAAACAGTAATCCGACTGAAGATGAAATCAGGCACTGGCTGGCAAATAACCTTTGCCGCTGCACGGGCTATGATAAAATAATCAGGTCCGTGATGAAGGCGGCGCAAGTGTTGGAAGAAGTCGATGAATAAGACCCCTGACGTGAAAACAGAGTTTCGCATAATTGGTACAAAACCTGTGAGGCCAGACGGTTTGGATAAAATTACGGGGCGCGCAGTTTTTGGAGATGACTTCACCCTGCCAAATTTGTTGCATGGCAAGGTTTTGCGTAGCCCACATCCTCACGCACGGATTAAGTCCATCGATATGTCCAAAGCTCTTGCTTTGCGAGGGGTACATGCTGTGTTGACGGGTGACGATCTGCCTAAAGTTCCTGACATTTGGGTTCAGAATGGTGAAGCAGGAAAGGTCGACGCCCAAGATATTTCCGATAATATTATGGCCAAGCATACTGTATATTATGATGGACATGCCCTCGCTGCTGTAGCTGCGGAAAACGCCCATATCGCCGATGAAGCTATCGAACTTATAGAAGTTGAATATGAGTTATTGCCTCATGTTTCTTCGGTGAAGGAGGCCATGGCCGATGATGCACCGGTGCTTCACGAAACCTTTATTCCGGGTAATCTTGTGATTCCGAGTTTTTCTGCGCTGCCCAATGCCAGTCGGATGGAAGTGACAGGTGGCGATGCTGATGCTGCTTTTTTGAAATGCGAAGCTGTGGTCGAAAAGGAATTTACAACAGAAACAGTTCACCAGGGCTATATTGAGAGTCATGTTACGACGGCAACCTGGGATCAAAATGACCAGATAACAATCTGGACCAGCACGCAGGGCCAATTTGCCATTCGAGAGCAGGTGGCCGCCGTGCTGCAAGTTCCCCTATCACAAATTAAAGTGGTGCCGCTCGAAATTGGCGGAGGTTTTGGAGGTAAGGACCAGATATATCTTGATCCTCTCGCCGCCATCTTGTCGAAGAAATCTGGCCGGCCGGTAAAGATGGCTATGCGCCGCGACGAGGTTTTACGCGCGACCGGACCCAGCTCTGGCACCGTCATCAGAGTTAAGTTTGGCGCTGACAAAAATGGCAAGCTGCTTGCTGCGGATATTACGTGTTCCTATGAAACAGGAGCATATCCCGCAGGGCCGGTTGCAGCAGGCGTCGTTACTTCGATTACCCGATATAATGTTCCTAATTACAAGCTTGAAGGCTTTGATGTTTTGGTCAACAAACCGAAAATCAAACCTTATCGTGCTCCCGGAGCTGCTCAATCGCATTTTGCATCTGAACAGGTAGTCGACGCGTTGGCCAAGAAGCTGAATATGGACCCGGTTGATTTTCGGTTGTTGAACGCAGCAAAAGCGGGCGACCCGTTGGCCCTTGGTTTTCCCTATCCAAATATTGGGGGCAGAGAAGTTTTGAAGGCTGTAAAGAAGCATCCTCACTATAACGCTCCCTTGGAAGGTACGAATGTTGGTCGCGGCATGGCATTTGGTTTCTGGTTCGGTGGTGCGGGTGCATCATCGGCCCAGATAATGGTCAATGCTGACGGCACGGTCCAGTTAAGCACTGGCAGTCCGGATTTAAGCGGCACACGTATGACACTGGCGATGCAGGCTGCCGAGGCATTGGGTATTGATGCTGAAGATGTGAAGGCAACAATTGGAGACACCGAAACAAGTGGCTTCAGCCTTCAGTCAGTTGGCAGCAGAACGACTTTTGTCACCGGGCTCGCCACACTTAAGGCGGCTGAATCTATCTTGGAGCAAATGAAAGAACGGGCAGCTTTAATCTGGGACGTTGACGGAGGGGATGTTGACTTTAGATCGGGCATCTTTTTTCAAAAATCCGATCCGCAAACAGCAATGCCGTTCAAATTTTTGGCCAGTAAGCTGGAGGATACCGGTGGTCCGATCTCGTCTTCTTCTACAATGACGCCGGAAGTGTTCGGTTTGCAGACAGCCGCCCATATTGTGGATGTCGAAGTGGACGTGGAAACCGGCAAAATAAACATATTGCGCTATACGGCATTTCAGGACGTGGGAAAAGCTGTGCATCCAGATTATGTTGAAGGCCAGATTCAAGGCGGCACGGTGCAGGGTATCGGTTGGGCACTCAACGAAGAATATTTTTATGACGATAATGGCCGGTTGGCTAATGCCAGCTTGCTGGACTATCGGATGCCGACCTCTCTTGATGTACCCATGATCGAACCTGTTATCGTAGAGTATCCCAATACAGATCATCCCTATGGTATTCGAGGTGTAGGTGAGGTGCCGATCGTTCCGCCGCCCGCGGCTATCGCCAATGCGGTGCATGATGCGATCGGGATCCGGATGATGTCATTACCAATGTCGCCGAGAAAGGTCTTTGCCGCCATTGCCGAAAACAAACCCGAATTGCTTGATCGGCATTGAGCCCCTCCGCTGGAAGTTACCATGATTAGGGTCTATATCCCGACTGACCTGCAGCCTATCACTGATGGTAAAGCGGTGGTTGAGGCGTGCGGAACGACTGTTCGTGGTGTTTTAAGAGAACTGGAAAAGGACTATCCTGGAATAGAGTTAACGCTGATTGACCATGAAGGTAGCTTGAACCGAAATATTAACTTGGCTGTTGACGGCAGGATTGTGCGAACCGGCCTGTACACGAAACTGCGCCCGGACGGAGAGATCTTTTTTTCAACGTGGTAGCCGGCGGCTAATAGTTAATTTCGAGCAAGCGATTACCTGTCGTGACCGACCTGATCGCGCGCGACTTCTCCAAATACTGACGACGCAAATATAGCTTTATCAGGACAAGTGATTGGTTTGTTTGTCTTTGAATCAATAAGCTGGCCATCACTAGAGTTGATCGAGACTTGACTGTTTATCACGGGCTCCCGCGATAAGCGGGTAGGTAGGTGTTCTTTCAACCGCTCGGATCACACCCGAATTATAGAGGGAAGCGGAGAGATGGGAAAAGGTAGGTTAAGGTTTGCTGCTGATACAGGCGGAACGTTTACAGATCTTGTTGTAGAAGAAGAGGGCGGCAAATCGCGTTTGTTTAAGCGGCCAACAACGCCTTCAAATCCAGTCGACGGGATACTGGATGTCGTTGGAGCAGCAGCTGAAGGAATGGGGGAGACCGTCGAATCTCTGCTTGGAAGAAGCGACCTGTTTGTATTCGGCACCACGCGGGCAACGAACGCGATAGTCACGAATACGACTGCAAGAACGGGATTGTTAATCACCGAAGGACATCGCGATGTCCTTCTGTTTCGGGAAGGCGGTGGTCGTTATAGCCTGTTTGATTATTCGCAGGAATATCCCGAGCCTTATATCCCGCGCGAACTGACCTTTGAGGTTGAAGAGCGCATGAGTTCGTTGGGTGAGATCTTGAGTCCGCTCGATGAGGACAGTTTACGTTCGCAAATTCAACGTTTGAAAGATTTAAATGTCGAAGCTGTGGCAGTGTCTCTTCTTTGGTCAACAGTGAACCATGAGCATGAAAAGCGAGTTGGGGAACTGCTCGACGAGGAAATGCCAGGGATTCCCTACACGCTTTCCCATCAGTTGAACCCATCGCTTCGCGAATACCGGAGAACGTCTTCCGCGGCAATTGACGCATCACTGAAACCATTGATGAGCGGTTTTTTGCGCACGTTTGAGGCAGAGATGAAAAATGCAGGATTTAGTGGCAGGTTGCTGGTTATGACTTCTGCCGGGGGCGTCCTAGATGCTGCTGCAGTTGCGGAAACACCAATTCATTCGATCGGTTCCGGCCCGGCTGGTGCACCAGTCGCTGCGAAGCATTATGCCGAAGCTCAGGGTCTTCAGCAAACCGCGATTATTACAGACGCGGGCGGCACAACCTATGATGTTGGCTTGCTGCGCGATGGTCAAATTCCGATGACCAGGGAAACGATTGTGGGTGACCCAGTTGCTGGATACATGACTGGTTTTCCTTCGGTAGATGTGAAAAGCGTCGGCGCAGGTGGCGGTTCTATCGCCTGGGTTGATGCTGGCGGTATGCTGCATGTTGGACCCCAAAGCGCCGGGGCTGATCCAGGACCAGCCTGTTACGGACGCGGAGGCGATAAGCCGACGGTGACGGATGCGTGTCTGGTCATGGGTTATATGGACCCAGAATATTTTTTGGGCGGCGCGATTGAAGTGGATGTTGATCGCGCGGTTCGCGCGATTGAAAGGGATGTCGCGAAACCGCTGAATCTTTCTGTCCACGAAGCTGCCAATGCTATTCTTACCTTGGCGATGGAACGCATGGTGACGGCTATTGAAGAGATCACTCTGACTCAAGGGGTCGATGTTAAATCGGGAATCATGATCGGCGGCGGCGGCGGCGCGGGACTTTATAGTGCCGGTATCGCCACTAGGCTTGATTGTTGGCCGGTTGTCATTCCAGAAGCATCTGCAGCGATTAGTGCGACCGGTGCGATGCTGTCAGATCTGAAAGCTGGATCTCGCAACCACCGAATACATGACGAGCAGCAAATTTAATATTGAACGTGCCAATGAAATATTGGCTGAACTTGATCAAAAATGCAGCGATTTTATGGAAACGTCTGGACAGGGCGGAGCGGGTTTAAGCTCGTTCTACGTTGAAGCGCGTTATGACCAACAGGTTTGGGAGATTGAACTGCCATTGAAATCCTCTCGGTTTGATTCTGCAGGAAGATGTTGAACAGTTTGTTACGTCATTTCATGACCTACATGATAATTTATTCTCGGTGCGGGATGAAAAATCGCCGGTTGAGGTGTTGACTTGGGGAGGTCGAATAGGTTGTCCCTTAAGAGAACCAGACAGTTTTTCTCCTCCCGCGGCGCCCGGACAACGCGACGATGTCCGGCACCGTGAAGCCTATTTTTCTGAAACTGGTTTGTCGACAGTCGATGTTCTTCAGTCAGGCGCGTTAACAATCGGCGAACTCAGGGATGGGCCAGTACTGGTTGAGTCCCCAGTTACAACATTGGTTGTACCGCCGCATTGTACGGTTGAAAGAACCGCGACGGGTTCGATATTGTTGGATCGCAAGTCAAAATAGTTGAAACTGTCATAACTCATAGTGAGGTGAGGTGTTAATATGTCTCGAACGGAATCTATCGAAAAGAGTCTGGATGGCCACGAACTGGCGTTGCTGAATAACCGCTTTGATTCAGTGGTACGTGCAATGACCAATACCTTGTTGAAAACTGCGCGATCAGCGATTTTGAATACGGCACGGGATTTCTCTTGTTGTCTGCTTACCCATGATCACAAGATGTTAGCCATGGCTGAAAGTCTGCCTATTCACGTTATGAGTGGCCCGGACTTAATGGCCAATTATATGTCCGAATGTCACCCGGTTTTAAAACGCGGGGATGCTTATCTTCATAATTCGCCATATCATGGCAATTCACATGCTGCGGATTGGACGTTGCTTGTTCCTGTTGTTGACGATGATGGTGAGCACCGCTTCACCGTGATGGCCAAAGCCCATCTTGCTGATTGCGGCAATGCTGTGCCAACAACCTATGCTGCTGCTTCAAAAGATGTCTATGAAGAAGGCGCACTAATATTTCCATGTGTGAAAGTGCAGGAAGATTATAAAAATAAGGATGACATTATTCGAATGGCTCAAGTACGCATTCGTGTGCCTGAACTTTGGTACGGGGATTTCCTGGCTCTGTTGGGTGCCGCGCGTATTGGAGAACGTAAGCTTCTTGAGATGCTAGATGAGATTGAAGATGACAAACTCCGTGCTTATCCCACCGAATGGTTCAACTATAGCGAGAAACTAATGGTCGACGCGATTAAGCAACTGCCATCCGGCACCGCAACAACGTCCGCCTGGCATGACCCCATTCCTGATGTCCTTCCCGACGGGATTGAGATAAAAACGAAGCTTACCATCGATGCTGAAAATTCGGAAATAACAGTTGATTTGTCCGACAATCCCGATTGCCAACCTTGCGGACTAAATCTGACGGAATCTACATCGCGGACTGCGGCGATGATGGCAATATTTACAGGGCTTGGTGCCGTGGTGCCACCCAATGGCGGTAGTTTCCAAAGGATCAATGTAAAGTTACGAGAAAACTGCATTGTTGGTATTCCGAGGCATCCGTTTAGCTGTTCGGTTGCAACAACAAATCTCTCAGAAATTGTTGCCAATAATGTGACGCGCGCGATGGCCGCTTTAGAAGATGGTTGTGGAATGGCCTCAACAGGGAAAGCATCGCCGGCCTCCACCGCGGTTATCTCAGGTGTTGATCCTCGCCAAAATGGTGGGCCATTTGTGAATCAAATGATGCTCGGATTCACTGGCGGTGCCGCTGGTCCATCGGTTGATGGGTGGCTTACTATAATCGGAGTCGGCGCTGCGGGCTTCCTGATGCGAGACAGTATCGAAATATTTGAAATGAAGTACCCGATCGCGGTTTACAGTCAGAGACTCGTAATCGATAGTGAGGGGTCGGGACGTTTTTGTGGTTCCCCTGCATGTGAGATGGAGTACGGGCCTTTAAACTGTGACATCGAAGCGATTTGGGTCAGCGAAGGTACGACACATGCTCCGCAAGGGGTGCAGGGGGTTTGACGGTGTAAAAGCCCAACAATATATCCGTTCCACAGATGATAGCCTATCTGATCCTTTGGGAACTTATGAACATATTACGGTGCCGAAGGGTAAAAAAATTGTCTCAATCTCTAGCGGCGGTGCCGGCTATGGTGCGCCGGAAGAACGCAGTGTAGATCGTGTTGCCAGAGATGTCCGGAGAAATTGGGTGTCACCTGAGCGCGCCAGGTCAGTATACAAGGTCGCAATCGATGCGGATGGCAATATAGATGCGGATGAAACAGCAGCTCTTAGGCAAGTTGCCTGACCGTTTCGAGGAAAAGAAATTAAAGCGCACTAAATGGTCGCCAGTTCTTGACAGGTATCCTTTGTCAGTTGCCGGAACCATTTGTGTCCTTCGTCACCCTCGAAGGATTTGTGCCACATTTGGTATATGCCGATCTTTTCATTCACGATGGGATTGGGCAGCGCCTGCAAGTCCATTTCTCGCGCGTAATATTTGGCGGCCCGTTCCGGGAGCGTAGCGACGAAATTGGTTTTAGCCACAACCTGAGGCATCACGGAAATATGCGATACCTCGGTGCCTATGTGCTGCTCATACCCTTGTTGCTCGATGATATGGCCAATTGATAATGTGGGGAATCGCCTTGGCCTGAGGGCCACATGCTTGGCTTGAAGATATTGATCGATTGACATGGTATCGTTTGCGATCGGATGAGGTTTCCTCAGCAAACAATATGGAAGATCCCTTAAAACTTCTTCAGTGGTGAAATCCGGCTCCTCAATTCGCGACCAATCCCAAACAAGGTCGACGGCTCCTGACTTAAGTTCGTGAGACAGAGATCTCGCCGGGGTCCGGTGAACACACTATATCTACACCAGGGGCTTCTTCGCGAAGGCGTTTCAATATTGCGGGTAGAAAAAACAACTCACCATAGTCTGTTAGAGCGACCGTGAAGGTTCGTTGAGACTTGGCCGGATTAAATTCTTCATCCACCTGAAAGGTCGTATCAATCCCAATCAGTGCGTTACGGATAGATTTTGTCAGTTCCTGTGCTCTTGGCGTCGGCATCATTCCCGATGTCGTCCGAACAAAAAGCGGGTCATCGTATAATGATCGCAATCTGCGTAGAGAGTTACTTACGGCTGGCTGAGATACACAAAGCATGGATGCAGCCTTGCTAATTGATTGCTCTTCCAAAACCGCATCGAACGTCTTGAGAAGATTTAGATCCACATTTCGAAGTTTCTTTGTTAAATCGTCTGGACGACGCATTCGCGAAGTTCCTCCAAGTACTTAGGATTGAGGCTCGCAAATATATACGGATAACGGAAAGGCGCAAGCCCGTAGAATCTATAGAAAATATCTGCTCCAGTATTACCCATTTAAGATTTTCTGGCCAAATCTAACCGATGTCATTGTGCTCAATATTTGCCGAAGTTTCGTATTTGCTGAAATTGTTAACTACTTGCTGTAAAATCAACTTCAGATTTCCAATGGTTTCAGGCGACATGCCGTCAAATGCGATTTGGTAAATTCGGTTCGCCTGTTGCCAAGCAAGCGGGCGTGCACGTTTTCCATTTACCGTTAATAAAACCTCGGTCACCCGTGCATCCGCTTCCCGCGGCCGAGTTACAACAAGATTCTCTTCCTTCATGCGTTGCACGATCCGTGTCATCGTAGAAAGTTTGACGCACGACTCTTGTGCAAGGTAACTGACACTTCTGGCTTTGGACGGTTCCAACAACATCAATACTCGCCAGGTTGGAATATCCAGTTCAACTTTCCGTAGCGCAGTTTCCAGCGTTCCCAGATACTGTCCATTCGTTTGGGTTAGCCAGTAAAATGGCCATCCCGATAGATCAAAGTGAGCATTCTCTGCGCCATCGCTGGTATATGGTCCTTCAGATTGGGGGGGCGAGAGATTACTGCTTGTTCTGCCATATCATCACTTTGCATTTTCGTTATATGTATTTTTAATTGAATTCAGAGACATATTTCAACAGGCTTCAATGACGGTTGCAATACCTTGTCCTACCCCTACACACATTGTTGCTAGCCCGTAAGTACCACCACTGCGTTTCAATTCATTTGCGGCGGACATCAGAATTCTTGCGCCCGACATACCCAATGGGTGACCAAGCGCAATAGCTCCTCCATTACGATTTACTTTGTCGCTGTCGTCGTTCAAGCCCAGCTGCCGCGTAACGGCCAAACCTTGCGCCGCAAAGGCTTCATTCAATTCAATAACGTCAATGTCATCGATACTCAGGTTTAGCCGCTTTAGTAGTTTTTGGGTGGCTGGTAAGGGCCCCATTCCCATTACTCCTGGAGCTACACCGGCAACAGCTGTTCCCCTTATTCGGGCTATCGGATTCAGATTATTTTTTTTGACCATGGCTTGTGATGCGATGAACATCGCTGCGGCCCCATCATTCAGCCCTGAAGCGTTCCCTGCCGTAATACTGCCGTCTAGCCCCGTAATAGATTTTAGCTTTGCCAATTCATCCAAGCTGGTTTGCGGACGGGGATGTTCGTCACGATCAACAATGATGTCGTCACCCTTTCTTTGTGGGACAACAACCGGTGTTATTTCCTCTCGGAAGATACCCCGATTTGCTGCGTCGCTGCATTTTTTTTGACTTCGATATGCGAATGCGTCTTGGTCAGCGCGCGATATGCCATGTTCTTTGGCCACATTTTCCGCCGTCTGGGCCATTGTGTCCACTCCATAGCTCTTCTCCATTTCGGGATTAACAAAACGCCATCCCAACGTGCTGTCTTCAAGCTTTGGAGCCCGAGCAAAAGCTTGACTTGGCTTTGCCATAACAAAAGGGGCGCGTGACATGCTCTCCACTCCACCAGCGACAACAAGCTTTGCATCACCTGAGTTGATGGCTTGCGCTGCCATAGCTACTGCGTTTAAGCCGGAACCACATAAACGGTTTACCGTGACACCGGCTACCGAGACGGGGAGGCCAGCAAGCAACGCTGACATTCTGGCGACGTTGCGGTTATCTTCGCCAGCCTGGTTCGCGCAACCAAAAATAACATCATCAATTTCGGCTGGATCAATCTGAATATTTCTATCCATTAGTTTTGAGATGGCGATTGCGGCCAAGTCATCAGATCTGATGCTGCTCAATGCTCCGCCATATCGTCCAATTGGCGTTCTTGTCCCATCGCAAAGAAACGCATCGCTCATCATATTTTTCCTTTGGGTGATAACCAATTCAAGAGTTCGGCTTCCGTTTTATCGGTAATTTCTTTCCTGGTTACATCTGGTGCAATTTCGACAACATCCAAGCCATTTCCACGTACGTCAAAAACACCCAGGTCCGTTATGATCCGGCTAACAACGCCTTGTCCTGTTAACGGTAAGTCACAGGATTTCAGCAGTTTCGCCTCGCCCTTTTTCGTCACATGATCCGTTATCACAACGACGCGTTTTGCTCCTGCGACAAGGTCCATACCGCCACCCATGCCTTTAACCAGCTTCCCGGGAATCATCCAGTTGGCGATATCACCATTTTGCGACACCTGCATTGTGCCCAGAATAGCAAGATCAATATGCCCGCCCCTGATCATGGCGAAGGACGTTGAAGATGCAAAATAGGAACTGCGATCAATCTCGGTAATGGTTTGCTTGCCTGCATTAATAAGATCCGGATCCGTTTCCCCTTCATAAGGAAATGGTCCCATTCCCAGCATGCCGTTTTCCGATTGCAGGATGAGGTCACGTCCAGAGGGAACATGGTTGGCGACCAGCGTTGGGATGCCAATGCCGAGATTCACGTAGAATCCATCCTCGATTTCTTCCGCAGCTTTCGCCGCCATTTCATCACGTGTCCAACTCAATTTGCTAACTCCCGGCTACGCGTGGTCTCGATTTCAATTCTTTTGGGATTGCGTGTTTTCACTATTCTTTGAACAAAAATGCCCGGTGTATGAATCTGGTCAGGATCCAATGTGCCCGTGGGTACGATCTCTTCCACTTCGGCAACGGTTATATTGCCACCCATTGCCATATCAGGATTGAAATTTCTTGCCGTTTTGCGGTAGACCAAATTGCCATCTTCATCGGCTGTTTGGGCTTTTACAAGTGCGATGTCGGCTCTCAGCCCTGTTTCAAGAATATGGGGCTTCCCGTCAAAATCGCGCATTTCCTTGCCTTGACCGACCAATGTCCCGGCCCCGGTTTTGGTAAAGAATGCCGGAATACCTGCACCGCCTGCACGGCATCTTTCAGCGAGGCTACCTTGTGGGCAAAACTCCAGTTCAATTTCTCCCGATAAATATTGTTCGGAAAAAATTTTGTTCGTGCCAATATATGACGATATCATTTTTTTGATTTGATGGGTGGCTAGCAGCAATGCCAAACCCTCGTCATCGGTTCCGGCATTGTTCGAAATACAAGTCAGATTCTTTACACCCGTGTCGCGAAGGGCTTCGATCAATGTGGCCGGCATTCCGCAGAGACCGAAACCGCCAGACATGATTATCATCCCGTCTTTCGCAATATCTTGTAGTGCCGATTCCGCACTTTCATAAACTTTCAAAGCCACGACAGTTCCTATCCATATTTTTTACTTGCTTCCATCCTTCAATCATATTACGTGATAAATCAAGTAAAAACTTGGAGATGTTAATTGACTGCCTTTTCCGATCAAAAATCAGCCAACGAAGGGTTTCGTAGAGAAGCGCCAGATGGTATTTTTGTTCAAAGGTTTGATATTGGCGGTACTGGTCCCACAGTGGCAGTCAAAGATGTGTTTGATGTTTCTGGATCCCCAACGATTGCCGGTAGTAAGTCGCTAAGTAACGGAAAAAATGCAAATACTAATGCTCGTATCGTTTCTCAGCTGCTGAATGCCAATTGCCGTTTGATCGGTAAAACTACAATGCACGAACTTGCTTACGGCGTTACTGGAATCAATGATTGGGGTGGCACACCTGTGAATACCAAATATCCAGATTTGATTCCTGGCGGTTCTTCAAGTGGGTCGGCGGTCGCTGTATCGGCCCAGTTATGTGATTTTGCAATTGGTACAGATACAGGTGGTTCCGTGCGTGTGCCAGCTGCCTGTTGCGGCATTTATGGCTTGAAATCAACTTTTGGACGGTTGTCCCGCCAAGGCATGACGCCAGCCGATTCATCTCTTGATTGTGTCGGCCCATTTGCTGGTAATGCCCAGCAATTAGAAGCGGCCATGAGATGTCTTGATCCAAAATTTGGCAAGCTACCTGATCCGTCGGGATTAAAGTTGGCTTGGATAGATACAGAAACCGAGGCCCATATTGACCGCATAGTGAGAGCGGCGGCAATAAAAATTGGAGGGCCAATTGGCACCACGAAGCTTGAGATGCTGCCGGAGGCGCATGTTGCCGGCTTGGCAATTATCGGAGCGGAAACCTACCAAGCATATGGGCATCTGCTGGCAAGCGGCGAGGTAGGGAAGGATGTCGCACTCCGTTTGGGTCGCGCGGCCGATATTGCGGAAGAAGAACTTGTAAAAGCTGAACAGGTGCGCGTCGGCTTCATAGAGCAGGTCGACGCTGCGTTTAAATATGCTGATGTTTTGGCTTTGCCTACTTTGCCGGATGTGCCGCCGTCATTGGAGGAGGCAAAGAACTCGCTTCAAATGGTAGGCATTACATCGTTGTGTCGTCCGTTCAATCTTAGCGGTCACCCAGCGATCAGTATTCCAGTAGGCGAATATGAAGGCAGGCCGATTGGTTTGCAGTTGGTTGCACCCAAAGGTGAAGATGAGAAGCTTATCGCGCTGGCATTAGCCTTCGAGAATTTGACGACGAAATAATAGCGGGAGGTATAGTTCAGTGACTGAAAAGCCGATGAAAGTGCGTACATTATTCTGTGTTGGTATATTGCAGCCATTTTTCGACCTTCCTTCGTCGGAAATTGGAAAAGTTTGGTCTGGGTTTAGCAAACTGCTTGGCCAATTAAATGCAATGGAGGGCGTCGAAATATTGGGTATGTTGGATGACGACCAGACAATGGTTGGTGCCTCGCCCGAAGGTTTTCCATGGACGAGCTATATTATGGCGGACATGCCAAACCACCAAAGTGTTGCCGATGCCTGCAACCTGTTTCGCACAATTGAAATTGATGGCTATCGCCTGTGGAAATATTGCCGTGTGCAAGCACGCATGGGCCGTGCCTTGGAAATTCCAACACAATTTGGCGAGGGTTAGCAGCTGATGAGTGATGTAACCGAACAAAGTCTGTCTGAATTTCAACGGCGATTGGCTGCGCTGGAAGCAGAAACCGAAATCCGCCGGGTCGTCGCGCGATATATGGAGTTATGCGACGATCTTACGCCAGAAAGCCCTATGGATGAAATGGGTGCGCTCTTTTCATCCGACGCGGTTTGGGAAGGTAACGGAGAGGTATATGAAGATGCATTTGGTGGCCATATTGGCCGCGAGAATATTGTAGCTTTCTTGTTTAGCTACAGCTCGCCACCACATTTTGCATCCAATGTCCATTTTCTGACATCTGAGACTATTTCAGTAGATGGCGAAACCGCAAATGG
Organism: Parasphingorhabdus sp. W113; assembly: GCF_055693205.1. Classification (NCBI taxonomy): domain Bacteria; kingdom Pseudomonadati; phylum Pseudomonadota; class Alphaproteobacteria; order Sphingomonadales; family Sphingorhabdaceae; genus Parasphingorhabdus; species Parasphingorhabdus sp. W113. Next base: position 1,285,580 of record NZ_CM146328.1, read on the forward strand.
CACTTGGGTAATGCTGCAAACGCCAACATTTTCAAATGGCGAAAGCTTCGTTCTCGCAGCACGGCTGATACTTGATTTCAAACAGGAAGAAGACCGGTGGCGTATTCACCGCTTCAGAACAACAAATTTGCTTGGGCGTCGGATTGATGGCGGCTGGCACAGCGAAGCGGCAATTCCAACGCCTGCTCAACAATAAGGAAGAGAGATATGGAAGCTAATCTTATAGACCGTCGGCCAAAAGACTATGATCTGGAGGCTCTGGTCCAACATGATCGTGTGCATACCTCGCTCTATAACGATCCCGATCTATTTGATCTGGAGATGGAGCGGATATTTAAAAACACTTGGATATGGGTAGCTCATGAAAGTGAAATCCCAAATCCAGGAGATTTTTTGACTACGCAGGTCGGCAAAGAACCGGTTATTGTGTCGCGGGATCGCAAAAACAATATCAATGTTTTACTCAATCGGTGTCGGCATAGGGCTGCGACGGTTTGTGAGGCAAAGAAAGGTAAAGCGAATAGCTTTGTCTGTCCATATCATGGCTGGAGCTACTCTCAAGACGGGGCCTTGCGCGGTGTGCCTATGCAGGACGGTTATGGAGACGATTTTGATAAATCAGAATATGGTCTCGTGTCCCTACGCGTCGAAAGTTACAACGGCATGGTTTTTGCTACCTTCAAAGACGATATTCAGGATTTGGATAGTTTCTTGGGTAAAGCGAAGCCTTGGATAGATCTGTTTATGAAACAAGGCGGCGGATACCCGGTGTCGACTGGCGGTGAACATAAATTTCGGTTCCCAGGAAATTGGAAAATTCAGCTTGAAAACACGACGGATGCTTACCACTTTCCAGTGGTTCACAAGTCATTCCTAAATTCATTGGATGAGCAATCAGAAGATCTGTTCACTTTCTTGGACGGTGATGGGTATGTTGAAGATCTTGGCAATGGTCACAGCGCCATCGTTATGATTCCAGAGCTGGTTGATCTGGATGAAAATCTGGACGCCCCTATTCCGGACCGGTTTGAAAATCTGGCTCAGGAATTGTCGAAGGATTATTCGGAATTGGAAGTACGCCGCATCGTTCGCGCGGTGGGCGGGACGGGTTTCAATGTAAATTTGTTTCCCAATATCGCCTGTTCCATGGCATTTTTCCGTGCACTTCAACCGATTTCGGTGAACGAAACTGAAATCCGGCACATTGCGCTTACCATGGATGGAGGACCCGCTGCCGCAAACCGTGCGCGTCTGAGATTGCACGAGCATTTCCAAGGTCCGATGGGCTTTGGCAGTACCGACGATGCGGAAGCGTGGGAGCGTGTTCAACGCGGTTCTCAAGCCGGTAACGATCTTTGGATTATGCTCAATCGCGGTTTGGATGGAGATGGTGCGGGGCCAGACGGCAGCAACAAGGGCGACGTGTGCGCCGAAACTGGAATGCGTGCCGCATATGGCATGTGGAAACGGATGATGGGCTCATGAATACACAAATCAAACTAGAAGAAGTCGCTGAGCTGATGTGGCAAGAAGCGGAATATCTGGATCGTCAGCAATATGACGAATGGCTGAAGCTATGGTCTGAAGACGGTCTTTATATTGTCCCTATCGAGAAGGGGAAGGAAGACTTCGCAGAACGGCTAAACTATGCTTATGATGATGGAAAGATGCGTGAAATGCGCGTGGAGCGCCTAAAAAGCGTTCATTCTATGTCTGCTTTAACGGCTGCTGACACTGTCCGCACAACTTCACGTTTCACGGTAGGAGAAGATCGTGGAGACGAGTTGGACGTTCGGGCATCACAGATTCTTGTGGAATTTCGTCGGGATAAAACGCGGACACTGGCGGCGAATTTGGACGTGACGGTGCGTAAATCAGACAATGGCTTAAAGCTTGTCAAAAAAGTCATTTGGTTGATCAACAGCGAAGATGCTGTTGGCGGTGTGGGCTATTTGATGTGAATCAGCAGGCAACACAAAATGTCGCTTTGGTTACAGGGGCTGGCCGTGGGCTTGGCAGTGTTATCGCCCGCGAGCTAGCACAAACGGGTTACCGGGTCGCTGTAACCGATGTTGATGAAGCAAGCGCATCCGCGGTCGCCAAGCGAATAGAAGATGCTGGTGGTCAGACGTTCGCCTTGAAACTAAATGTGAAAGAGAAAGGTGATTTCGAAAACGCCCTTTCGGCCACAAGCGAAAAATGGGGAGGTGTAGGGGTTCTGGTCAATAATGCCGGCATCACCAAAACCACACCGGTTTTTGAGATTTCAGCCGAAGAATTTTCTGAAGTGACCGACATTAACTTGCGGGGTACTTTCTTCGGTTGCCAGGTTTTCGGACAGTATTTCGCTGACAGTGGTTATGGCCGTATTATTAATTTAGCATCATTAGCTGCCCAAAATGGGGGGCAGCAACAGGTGTTCATTATGCTGCATCCAAAGGTGGAATTGTTACCCTCACAAAGGTTTTTGCAAGGGACCTTGCTCAACATGGTGTTACTGTGAATGCCATTTCACCCGGGCCGTTGGATGTTGATTTGGTTCATGAAATGATTCCAGCAGATCGCTTGGAGGCGCTCATCAAAGATATTCCAACTGGTGAACTGGGCAATCCTCTTTTTATTGCCAAAATTGTTTCTCTGATAGCATCCTCAGCGGCTTCATCGATAACGGGATCGACCATCGATGCAAATGGAGGCCTGTATGTCCGGTAGTGGTTCGATTGATGTCCGTGTAACCGAAAAAATTTGTATCGGAGCTGATATCATTTCACTGGAATTGGTTGCGCTTGATGGCGCTGATTTACCAAAATTTGATGCAGGCGCACATATCGACGTTAAAGTGTCGGACAAAATTACGCGCCAATATTCCTTATGCAACGACCCTGCCGTCCGCAGCGCATATCGGTTGGGGATATTGAAAGATCCCAGCTCACGTGGCGGATCGAGCGAATTGCACGAGACAATAGCGGTTGGCGACGAACTGACAATTAGTGAACCACGAAATTTGTTCCCTTTAGATAGTGGCGCGAGTCACTGTCTACTTATAGGCGGTGGAATTGGGATTACGCCCATGATCGCCATGGCGCATGAGCTCTTCGCTGCGGGGCGCGAATTTGATCTGCATTATTGTGTAACGGAGCCAAGCAAAGCTGCGTTTGCGGAAGAGCTCCAAAATGCGCCATTTAGCGATAAAGTTCATATCCATTTCGACATATCAGATGACATGCCGGCATTTCAGCCTGAAAAGGATATGCCAGAACCCGAACAGGGCCGTCATATTTATACATGTGGTCCAAGCGGGTTTATGGATTGGATCCTTAAATTGGCGCTGGAGCGGGGTTACACTGCTGATCAGTATCATAAGGAAGATTTTGGCGCCGATGTTGACCTGTCTGGCGAAGCCTTTGTTGTAGAAGCCCGGAAGTCCGGTAAAATAGTAGAAGTCGGGGAGGGGGACACGATCGCTAACGCATTGGTCGATGCTGGAATAACCGTCGAAGTCTCCTGCGAAGAGGGCGTATGTGGAACTTGCCTTACTGATGTTATTGAGGGTGAGGTAGATCATCGCGACCAATATTTAACTAATGAAGAGCGGGAAGAAGGCGAGATGATCCTTGTTTGTTGCTCACGCGCAAAAAGCGCAAAACTTGTGCTCGATATATGATTCAGCCCGATCATCTGCGCGGCCTTACGATCGACCGCGCTCAAAGTTGGATTGTTCAAATCCCAACTGCGCGGCGGCATATCATGTCTGTCGATACGCTAAAGTGTCGGCGGCTGGTAATTTTGAAACTTACCGCGTCCGACGGAACCACAGGTTTCGGAGAAACGACAACGGTAGGCGATTTTACCTATTCTGACGAAAATGCGGAAACCATAAAATATTTGCTGGATGAGCATCTCATGGCACGCGTCACGGGCAGATCTGTTGCGCGTCCGGCCGTTATCATGCGGGAAATTCACGAAAATATCGTAGGGAATTACTTCGCTAAAAATGCGGTGGAAATGGCGCTGTATGATCTGCTGGGAAAGGTAACAGGACTACCGTTATCAGAGTTTTTTGGGACCCGATTAAGAGATTCTGTGCCGGTTGGCTGGACGTTAGCCAGCGGCGATACACAACATGATATCGAAGAAGCAAAAGCCAAGCTAAACGCGCGGCAACACAACATTTTTAAGATTAAAGTAGGCAGAAAACCATGGCGCGAAGACATCAGTCACGTCGCTGCTATTGCTGATGCAATTGGCGATCAATCTCGATTGACCGTGGATGTTAATCAGGCATGGGATATTTTGACTGCCAAACAGGCGATCCCCGCGCTTAGCGAGTTGGGAGTTGATATGGTCGAACAGCCAATTGCCGGCGGCGATCTGGCCGGGGCCAACGAACTACGCGGGTTGGGCGCAGCCATTATGGCGGATGAGGCCTTGCGCGGCGGGGTTCAAGCGGCGGTTAATATCGCATCGGCCCGTGCTGCCGATATATTGTCATTAAAAATCGCGCAGGCGGGCGGGCTAACGGCCTGCAAAAATGTGGCTCACATTGGCTTGGGTTTTGGGCTGCCTCTCTACGGCGGAACCATGCTGGAATCGGCAATTGGGACGATCGCATCAGCACAGTTGTTGTCGACCTTACCCGATATCAGCTGGGGCACTGAGTTGTTTGGACCATTGTTGATGACGGAGGACTATCTGCATGCGCCCTTACGATATGAGAATTTTGAACTGCATATTCCCGATGGGCCAGGTCTGGGGTTAGACATTGATGAAAGCAGGATAGAAGACTTATCGGAAAAGCCAGTTTAGTAACTAGTTACGAGAGGATTAGAAAAGCGGGCAGATGTTGGAAATCTACATCGCAAATATCAAAAAAAGGTGAAGTAACGATGCCGCACATTATGGTGGAATATGCAGCTTTGCCGCATATTGAAGAAAGAATGGACGCCGTATTGGATCATGTCATCGAGGTTGCGCGACACTCAAAAATCCTGTCGCTCGAAAATCTTAAGTTACGTGCTATTGCGCTTCGGTATTTTCGTGTGGGGGATAATGTTCAGCCTTTTGTCCACACGACTATCACCATGATGGATGGCCCATCTTTGGAAGATTGCGAAGAGTTGAGCGACGCGCTCTTCGACAGCTTGTCATCTTTTCTAGCAGATATTGAACAGGTTACGATTGATCTACGGCTTTCCAACCGAAACACATATCGCAAAAGGTTGGGCCGATAACGAATAGAGTGCTGCCGACTTCCTATTGGCTAACCACCAGTAAGGGTTGGCCAGGTTCGCACCCGACATAGAATATTATTCTTGATCTTCGGGTAAACGTACAATCAAACCATCTAGCTTTTCTGTCATAGGAATTTGACAACCGAGCCGACTATTGTCGTTCATTTCGGTGGCCGCAGTTGATAGCATCTCTAATTCCAACTCACCAGGCTTACCAACCTTTTCCATCCAAGCTGGATCAACAAAAACATGGCAAGTGGCGCAGGCGCACCCACCGCCACATTCTGCAATAATGCCATCAATTCCATTTTTGACAGCACCTTGCATTACACTGTCGCCAATTGGTACTGAAACATCGTGCTCGGTTCCGTCAAATTCGATATATTTTACTGCTGGCATGGTTCCCTCTACCTTTCTGTTTGACTGTTACTATTGTCGCAAATAACGCGGTTGATGGCACGGCAAATGTTCTAAAATTCGGTGGATTGCAAAACATCGCGACTCAACATTGTTCACAATGTTTGATGGCCATCTACCTAGTGTTCAAGGGCCCATATCATAGCCGTTTTGCTTTATGACTTTAGCCGTGTCGCGATATGCCTCGAAAGACTGGCCCGAGATTCCGTGACCATCTACAAGCCTGTTCGCGAATGCAAAGATACAGCAAATGGCGACGACGTCGCTAAGGGCTTGTTCGGACCAACCGGCATTGAAGACTGATTTGGCATCAGATACCATCAGTTTGTAGGGGGTTAGCGTAAGTTTTTTTGCATAATGGAAAATCGGTTTGAGCCTGTCTTCGATCGGAGCGGAATCGATATCCTCCAGCAACATATCGAAAAGCGCAGGGTCAATTCCGTGTGCTTCGGCAAAGGCACCATGAGAGCCAAAGCAATATTGGCACTGGTTTAAACCCGATACAAATGTGGCAATGAGTTCGCGTTCGCCAAGACCAATGTCAGATGGTCCTTGCAGAACATTGCTTACTATTTTCAGGAAATGACTGTAGCGATCCGGACGATGTTCAAACACGCTTGCAATAGCGGTCGCATCGTTGATAAATGACATATATCCCACTGGTTGATCTCCTAGCTAACTCGTTCAGGTGGTAACAATCGTATGATCGGGCACAGTACTAAAGAGCATTTTTCAAGTTAAAACTGCTGTCGGCTGCCTGTGCTTTCGTCAGCGGGCCGTTTGACGAGAGCAATTTTCTACTCATCATGTGATCATAGGCCTGATTGACTGAATCGACCGCCAGCAATCGATCTTCTTGGAAATAGAAGAGAGAGAATTTCGCATCGTCTATATCGCCGCGAACAACAATATCATCATATCCGTCGGATAATCCGGCCATCTGCAGCTTATGTTCATATTGATCAGACCAAAACCAAGGGACTTTTGAGTAAACGTTCCGCTGGCCGAGCAATGTCTGCGCTGCAATTGTCGCCTGGTCAGTTGCATTCTGTACTGATTCCAGACGAACCCTTTGGTTTAGAATTGGATTATGGTGTCGCGTACAATCCCCGGCAGAAACGATTTTCGGATCTGATGTTTCAGCATATTCATTGACGCAAATGCCCCTGTCGCATTCCAGTCCCGCCGCAACGGCCAGCTCGTCATTGGCGAGCACACCAATCCCGACGATCACCATATCCGCGTTAATCGTTTCGTTTCCGCTTTTAACTGCGATGACTTGTCCTCTCTCTCCTATTATCTCATCAACTTTGCTGTTCAATCTGAACGATACGCCGAAGCGCTCATGTTCTTTTTGATAAAAGGCAGAGACGATCGGAGCTACCACCCGCGGCATCAAGCGATCTTGCATCTCCACTATCACCGTATTCTTGCCAGATGCTTGCGCGATCGCGGCTACTTCGAGGCCGATAAAACCGCCGCCTATGACTACCAAATTTTTCACACTGTCCCATTGTGATTTGATGGCATCGACGTCAGCAATGCTACGTAAATAATGCACACCGTGAAGGTCGGCACCGGTAATGTTCAGCAGTCTTGGACGGGTCCCTGTACACAGGGCTAGTACACCATAGCCGACGAGGTTACCATCTTCCAAAGTTACCACTTGCCGTTCGCGATCGATGGACACAGCCCTTGTTTCCCTCAGAAAATCCACTCCGTTTTCAGCAAAAAAATTTTCATTTTGCAGTGCCAAACTTTTTTTATTGGTGCTGCCAGAGAGAAATTTTTTCGACAGGGGGGCGTTGATAGGGTTGATATGGTTCTTCACCAATCAATGTTATGCGCTTCTCCGGCGAATTTTTTACAAGCGTCTTTACCAGTTGACCGGCGGCTTGACCCGCGCCAATCACAACTACATTTGAACGGTTGTTGGTCACATTCTATCCTAACAAGCGGTCTTCTCATCAAAAAATTCGGGCAATTGGACACCCTAAAGGTATAATGCACCGATTTTTCGGCCGACTGCAAAGCACCAGATGTCATGTAAACGCATCACTGGAATTGATGCGATCTCCGTCTATTTGCGAAGCGGAGATATTGGGAATAAATCGTTGGCCGGCAAGAGCTATCCTGGCTGAGCCAACGGTTGATTTACATCGCCAAGTTGTTGCTGCTTTTTTGACAGAACGGCAACGAATATCACCGCAGAAATAAATGGGAAAACTGTTGTGAACACGAAAAGATTAAAATAGCTGTCTCCGCTTTTTAAAAAGCCTGCGAATGCCGGGCCAATCATCCCACCCAGGCCAATACAACTGGGAACCAGCACCAATAGCCTATTGGTGGAGTCCAATCGTGCAATCGCCGCAAACTGATAGCTGACGCCCAATGAGAAACCAAATTCCCAAATCCACGCGCCCGCTGCGAACATAAACAGGCTAGTTCCGGTATAGTTGAGCAAGACAATGCCGATAAAAATCATCAGGAAAGCGGTGATATGAGGCCATCTTAACCCGTATTTTGCACCGACAAAATACATGGTGACGCCGGCCATTCCACCAACGATTTTTAATGCCGCCAAGAGCAGCCCAATGTTTTGAGCGCTAATTCCTGCGTCGACGCCAATCCTCTCCAGAAAGGCCCAAAGACCCGTCACCCCGCACACGAATATCAGCAAGCCCGCCATACATAGCCAGGCCTCGGTTGATGTGCGAATCTTCCCGGTTGCTGTTCCATTGTCAGAGTTAGCTTTTTCCTGCGATTGCTGCGGTGCTTTTGAAGTGACCCAGCGTAGACAAAAAATTGCCGAGAGATAAACAACGGCCACGCCCCAGCCATTTCCATCATAGCCCCATAAGCTGATGATATATGCCGGGAATATGAACAATAAAATGGCAGCACCGCCCACTTCGAATATCAGTTTCAGACCAAAGGAGCGCTCGACATCTTTCAGCTCAGCAACCAGTTGAAACGATACGCAATAGACTAAGGCCATTCCAAACCCGGCCACAGCCCAGGTTGAGAACAGGCTGTTTATTCCGCCCGCATGTATCGATGCACCATAACCGGCGGCTGCTACCAACGCACCGACGGTCGTTACGTGCTTGCGATCCAGTTTATGCATGAAAAAATAGGCAGGTATGGTCGCGCCCAGCCAGCCAGCCAGAAGCGCCGCACCAAGCATTCCGAGCTGTTGATCATTCAACCCAAATTGATCTGCTGCAGAGCCCAGCATGACCGGCAACAGATTCCAACATGCGATACCGATTGCAGATAACATACAGGCCCCGAAAATGAGCCCAGCCGGTGAGTCGCTGGTTTTAGCTTTGATCATTTCAAAATCGCCTTTATGTTAGTGTCAATGGTATTGAATACGGCGCTCCAGCCTGTTTATGCCATCACCAACCAAGCCTGTTGTGATCAATTGGATATATATCTGATTTGATAGGTGTTTGGCGGAATTTGGGCAATTCACTGTTCGTTATTCGGAAATATTTTCAATCGTGATTGGTGCAAGATGCGAACCACATTTAACGAGGTGGCACGTCCGCCATGGCCGCCGCCTTTTGCGCTGATGAGACATTTCGTTCTGGGGGCTAACTTTTGTTGTCGCCATACCATGATTGAATGTCAAATCTGCTTTATGCTGCTGTGACCCGCAAAACAGAAAAGCCCCAATTGCCATTGGTGTTTTTGCGGCGCTGAGTTGATGGCTACAGGCGTCAAAATCATAGTGCGTTGCCGCGGAGTATTTTCGCGCGTCGCACTTTACGCAGAGGAGATCTGAAATGGAGAGCCGGTTAAAGACTGTGGTTGATGCAGTGGTCGAGGGTGTGCGCGGCGCATTGCGCGATACAAATGTCACAATGGAGGAATACTCTGAGGCAATCGGGTATATTATGCAGACGGCAGAGGCGGGGGAAATTCCGTTAATGATCGATATGTTTTTCAACACCACGATTGTCGAGAATGTAAACCGCGCCAGCAAAGGATCAGCCAACGATCTGCTCGGCCCCTTCTTCATCGAAGAAGTTCCTTTTCTCGACGATGGAAAAGTCAAAACCATGGATGAGTTTGATGGCCAGCCAATGGTCCTGCAGGGACAAGTGAAAACGCCGGAAGGTAATCCTGTGCCAAATGCAGATTTGTGGATATGGTCCTCAACTCCGGATGGAAAATATTCTGGAATTCATGACAATATTCCGGTCGAATATTATCGGGGCCGAATAAAGTCAGACGAAAATGGCAACTACCAAGCTTCCTCCACGGTTCCTGTGCCTTATCAACTTCCAAACCCCGGTCCTTCCAGCGCGCTTTTAGAGGCAATGGGCGGCCATTGCTGGCGTCCTGCACATGTGCATTTCCGTATCCGGAAAGATGGATACAATGAACTGATCACACAGGCCTATTTCGAAGGTGGTGATTGGGTTGGTGACGATTGTTGTAGCGGTATGTTATCGGATGAGTTTGTTATTCCTGAAGTTGTTGAGGATGGCGCGCGTATTATGAATATCAATTTCACCATCGAGAAAACGGCCTAGATAAACACCGTCAACCGTTAGGAAAAATATATGTGTCACGGTGCAGCAATTGATGCTTTCCCAGAAGCTGGCGAATCCACTCTATTTGAACGTCAAGTAACAGGCTATGCCTACGGCAATAGTGCGGCAAAGCAAAAGATTGCGATATTACCAGATATTTACGGCTGCAATCCGTTTTATCACGGCATAGCAACACGCTTTGCTCAAAAAGATGCACAAGCCCTCCTCATTGATACATTCCATCATTATGGTCCGCTACCTGAAAATACGCGTGATGCTGCATTCGCTCGCCGTCATACGGTTAACGACAAAAGTTTCTTAGATGATTTCCAGGAATTTGCCGTGGAAAGTAACGTTACCTGCGTCATTGGCTTTTGCCTTGGCGGTCTGTATGTGTTTGAGCTGGCCCGCCGCGGTCTAGACACGGGATTAGTCGGTCTCTATGGTTTTCCGCAAGGCATGGAGAATCAGGATCCGCTGCCGGTGCCTTTTGATTATCTGCCTGACGTTACCCAGCCTTTCACGATGTTGATGGGCAAAGATGATACCGTGGTTGGCCCAGAGAATATTACTAAACTGCGCGCAGTAGCCTCGCAATCGCCAGCCATGTCGTTGACGGTATATGAAGGCGTTGGCCACAATTTCCTTCCCCTGCTGGATAGCAAAAACCCGAAAGAATTGGCAGTGGCAACGAATGCGCTGTCGCAGGTTGATGCCGCAGCCTTAGCATGAAAAGCTTCGTTTACAATAGCCTGCCTTCAAATGTCTTGTTTGGATCCGGCACTGTTTCGCGGGTGGGTGAACAGTTGCTTCTGCTCAATATCAGTCGCCCTATCATTTTTACGACGCCCCGTCATCGCTCGTTAGGTGATCTGATCGTTAGCTATCTGCCAAATGATGGTGCAGGCGTTTTTGATCGCGCGACAGTGCATACACCTGTGAAAATTACCCAGGAGGCGGTTGAATTTTTTCGCGCGAATGATGCTGACGGGATAATCTCCATTGGCGGAGGGTCTGCCATCGGATTGGGTAAGGCCGTTGCGTTGCAAACTGATGCCGACCATATCGCCATTCCGACGACTTATGCCGGGTCGGAAATGACCGCAATTCTGGGGCAAACCGAAGATGGGGTAAAAACGACCGTTAACTCGCCCAAAGTTTTGCCGGAATCGGTAATTTATGATGTGGACTTAACAGCATCTCTACCAAAATCGGTGAGCATTACGAGTGGATTAAATGCTATCGCTCATGCTGCCGAGGCGATGTATGCGCAGCAAAGCAATCCTGTGCTGAGCCAATTGGCCGAAGAAGGCGTGCGAAGGCTTTGTCAGGCATTGCCCAAATTGCCAGATGTCCACAGCAATTCAGAGGCTGAAAAAGAGGTGCGCTACAACGCTCTTTACGGTGCTTGGTTGTGCGCAATTTGTCTGGGTAATGGCGGTGTCGCGCTGCATCATAAGCTATGTCATGTCCTGGGCGGTTCCTTTGATTTGCCGCATGCAGAAACGCATGCAATTGTTTTGCCTCATGTCCTCGCGTTTAACCTGCCGACTGCTTTGGACGCCATGGACCGATTGAAACGTGCCACCCAATCGGAAAATCCTGCAGCGACCATGTGGGACATTGCAAACGATGGGGGCGCAGCGACAGCGCTTAAGGACCTCGGCATGCTGGAAGACGGGATAGACCGGGCTGCTGAATTGGCTCTCCGCAATCCATACTACAATCCGCGCCCATTCGATAAAGCGACAATTCGTGATGTGATCAATTCTGCATGGGCAGGGACAAAACCATAATAGGTGGCGAACCTTGAAGTTGGTTCGCCACTAGGAGAGGAAAATGGCAAGAACAAAGGCCAAAAAAAGTGAATATCATCCATCGAAGGAGTTTCTAGCCATCCGGCCGAATGCTTCAGGCAATGAACTAAACGGATTGGGAGAGACCGAAAAAAGGCGTGCGTCGCCCTCATTTTGGCATCCGGCTGATCTTCATCCATTTGGCTCACTTGCCGAGTTTGCTGCGAAATCAGTGCGAGCTGATCCTGAAGCTCGGGTTGTTTTTGAAGCAGCCAACGATCATCCACTTTTGGCAGAAATAGCTCAAGAGCATGAAGATAAATCAGCGGAGCAATGGACCGCAGATGCAAAAAAATTCGCTATTGAAAACGAGGCGGATTTGTTTGGCGCTGTTCCGATGCAGGATCATTACATCATTGAGGGTTTTGAAATTGAGGAACCCTATGTAATTACCTTAGGTTTTGCGCACGACTATGACCAGCTCAAGCAACTGCCCAGCACGCCGGAAAATAATGCTGGTACAATGGATATAGCACAGCAATATGCTCGCGGTACTCGGTCATCATTTGCATTGGCCAATTGGATACGAAGCCAGGGATTTAACGCTCATGCCTACCCAGGGCCGCGGGCAGCAGCATTATTGCTCGTTCCACCATCTCTGGACGCTGGCTTTGGCGAATTGGGAAAGCATGGATCCATAATCAACCGATCACTTGGATCCGGCTTTAGGCTGGCCGCTGTAACAACCGATATGCCCTTGGTATTTACCCAGGAAGATCATTTCGGTGCTGACGATTTCTGCACAAATTGTCAGGTGTGCACAAAAGGATGCCCTCCAGGCGCGATATCGGACGACAAACAAATGGTGAGAGGAGTCGAAAAATATTATGTGGATTTCGACAAGTGTATTCCTTTTTTTGCTGAAAATTCCGGTTGTGGAATCTGCATCGCTGTTTGTCCTTGGACGAGACCAGGTGTGGCGGACACCTTAATCACAAAAATGGCTAAACGAAAAAAGCTGAACGAAGGGGTTGATGAAGGCTTCTATACTTCAAGGCTTTGAGCCTTTCGATGCAATGATAAGGAAGACCAGCTATTTCCAATAATGATCTCACATCCAGTGGTTCTCTGTTGTTCCGCCGTGCCCTATTATCACCTATGGTCATGAGTAGGGCCTTAAGGGTAGCAATTATAGTGGGAACAATTTTGATTGCGATCAATCAAGGTGACATGATTGCAAAAGGACAATTCCCACCGATTTGGAAACTTATTTTGACCTATATGGTTCCCTATTGTGTGTCCTCTTACTCTTCGGCTTCATTTCTTTCTGAGACGGTTCGATCAAAGAAAACGGATGCCGGGTTATGAAAGAGAGGAGTTCCCATGAAAAATAACTTTGAAATAGTGATACACGCCGATGGGTTCGTGATTTTCCCGAACTCGAAGGATCATTCCGATAGGCGGAATTCGAAAAATAAGAAAACTGAAGAATCAGGGTCGAATTTTTTGCGCTTTGAGAAATACAAGTTCATCAAGTTTATCCGCAATAAAATTGGACCGGATACGCTTCGATTAGTCAAAAAATTTGAATCAGGTATCAGTTTTGAATGACATAAATTGTCGGACTGATAGCAATCAACTTGGAGGTTTCCAGTGGAAATTAGACAAGAATATCGGATCAAGGTTACTACAACTTTGAGGAAGCACTTAATGTTGGAAGTCAAAAGAACCGGTGTAGGGGCTGAAGGATTGCTCGAGCATACAACTAAAAAGCCACCAATTGGATTGAACCATCATAAAATACAAAGGCTAATCGACGGTAAAACTCAATCAACAAAGTCAGAATACTGGGAATTTGTGATACTGTCCTACGCAGGCATAAAAAGTAAACAGTTCTTGATATGATCTGGCGAATTGGACTTTGCCGAAGGTAAATATGATTTTTGGCAGTAAGCTTCCGACCACCCGCCGGCTTGCAGGTTTAAGTATAATTTATGACTAGATTTTCTGAAACATTTTTTTGAGTCCAGAAGCAAAAAAAGGTGCGAATGCGGTTCAGCGTTAAGATCGCGGGAAAGGGCCAGCTAAGATGCTGTTCACCTATGAACTTGTTTTTTCTCGAGACGGTCCCTTTATAATTGTGGCAACAGCGTGAACTCGAGCGGAGCGAAGGTTAACAGCCCAAAGGCCAAGGCTTCCTCTGCTTCGATGATCGGCCTGACCGTCTCAGCAAAGCGATGGTGTGCCAGCGTGGATGGCAATCGGATGCCAAACACCTTGAGCAGGCCACGCATCTCATTCTCCAGATCGATGCAGCGGCTCAGCAATGCCTTGCGGCTCGTTAGAAGGGTGCGGATATGATGGCTCTCAGTGCTCTTCATATGCACTACGCGATACCAGCCAGAACGAACCACCTGAGCAATACCGCGTGCATCATTCCGATCCGTCTTGTTGCGCATCGCCGACAGAGCGGCACTAACATGCCGGGCTTCCATGCACACAACATCATAGCCAGCGGCCTTTAATCCATGGAAGAAGGTCTGGCTCATCGTACCTGCTTCAAAGCCAATCCGGTCTATCGGTTTGCCAAAGCTGTGAAGATACTTTGCAATCTCGCCCACTTCACAAGCCAGCGCCCGTTCCAGAACAATCTCACCGGTACTATCAATCACACAAAGCGCAACAGAACGCAGCGCCACATCCAGTCCTAAATAATATCCCATCTTCCTATCCCTTCAGTTGTTGGTAAGAATCAACAATCTAACGGGAACTCGACGCATAATCTGTTCCGCCAACTACGCATGTTTTCGGGATATTGCGGGCGCAAGCATCATGTCGGCCAAGTGCGCAATAGCCGACAAACAAATATGAACGAATCTTAGGCAAGGTTCGTAACAGACGATTGAGGGCAGTTGAAATTCACATTTCTCGATCCGAACGAAACACTTGTGCAAGCGGCGCAATTGAACGACCAATATGTATCCAATCGTCGTTGATCTCCTCTTCGCATCGGCACTTTTGCCAATGCCGAGATCGCAGCACTCTATGTCGCCCATGAGGATATGATTGAGTTTTTATAAAGGGCGTATCGCCTTTCACCAGATACTCCACCAGCTATCGCAGTAAAAACGATGACGCGCCGCTTGCGATTATCTAACATGGCAACAGGTTCTTCGTATCCAAACAGACTGCCGGATGGCCTCTTCACGCCTCGTACATGTCCCGCCAAGCCGTGATTTCTTTAGAGAAGCTTTGTAATCATCCCGTCGGCCCAAAGGTTTCAAAATGGATTCTTTCAGCTGCTACACCGGCGGTTTCAAGCCCAATTTTGATGTCGGACAGGAATTTGGCCGGGCCGCAAAGCATGTACTGCGCGTCAGAGCCTGCATTCAATTCGAGTAAGGTCTGGACTGTGACCCTCCCCCTATGTCGTAGTCAACACTCGCAATATTGTTATCGTCGGGGCGGCTGTAGAACACCTTCTGTTGTGCGCTGGGATGGCGCGCAATCAGCTGTTTCACTTCATGACGCAAGGCGTGTTCGGTGCCGTTCCTTGCTCCATGGATGAACCATACTGGCCGTGGGCTCTCATCCGACAAGGAGGCGTGCAGCATGGACACCATCGGCGTTAGTCCGACACCGGCACTAACCAGAACCAACGGACATTTGCTGCAGGGGATGACAAAATCACCTGAGGGACTGGAGGCATCGATCACACTTCCTTCACGGATTTCGGCATGGAAAAAGCTGGACACAAGACCCTTGTCTTCGTGCTTGATGCTTAGACGATAGCTGTCGGTGGCATCTGGCGCGCTAGAGAGGGAATAGCTGCGTTTCGATGTCCCAACCTGTCCTGGGATCTGCACCTCGACCGGCAGGTGCTGACCGGCTTCAAACGGCTCTAGCGGCTTGCCATCCGCTGCAGCGAGGTAGAACGATGTAATGTCCTGCGCTTCTTTCTCGCGCCGGACGACCGTGAGACGGCGCGACAGGTGATCCTGTTTCGCCCACCGCAGCGCAACCGCCTCGGGGCGTTCGATGACCGCGTCAATTTCAACGTTGATTATACGCGATGCGTCCGGGTCGTGGGTATTGTTCGGTTGCCAGTCTACCGTCGCGTGCCCGGAGATATGCAGCAGGCTACCCGTTTCGAAGTCAACAAAGACCAGACCGACATGCGGGTCGGTGATCAAATTGCCGATGGTGTTGAAAAAATTGTTCCCGGCATAGTCAGGAATTCGTATATGGCCACGGTCCGAGACATGCACGAAGCCCGGTGCGCCGCCTCGATGCGAAGCGTCGTAACCGCGCGAGGGAGCGTCATCGCCTTCCTGGTGACCTGAACCGATGAACATCGTATCGGCCTTCTGGATCAAAGCAATCTGCGAAGGTGACAATTGTCTGCTAACCACAGCAGGCAAAACCGTTTCACGGGATACCCGCCTCCAGGCGCGTTCTTGGATGTATTGCGGGCAATTGCCGAACGTCTGGCGGATATCGATTGCGTACCCCTTGGTCGTCTTGTGAACACGCCCGCTAAACCTGTTGCGTCGCCGAGAGGCCAGTTCGATCCCGATGACGCCGACTTCAGTCCCTGAATTAAACGCTTCCGCCAATGGATGTTGGTCGTCGATATGCGTGTCCAACGTCAGTGACCGATTATCGGGCGACTGGATAAACTCTTCTTCCCCGTCCACCAGCGTCACCCAGGTGCGGCCATCTGCATCCGCCCCCGAGATCACAAGAAACGGCAGTGACGTGTGGAAGTCGCGGTGTTGTTCCGGCAAATAGTCGCGAATGAACCCGCCGGCCCATTGCGCCACGTCTCCTACGCCAGCGCGGGCCTGAGCCTCAAGCTCGCCGGAGTGAAAGGGGTTTTCAGCAATCACTTTCGCCATATCAGGAACCTTTCGATATGTGCTTACGGGGCGCCGTTGAAACGCCGCCCCGTCGACCTATGCCAATTCAGGAATTGGCGACGTTGCCATTCCGACAAACGTAGGTTCAGCCTCGATGCGTGCGAGCCAGTCACGAATATTTGGGTACGGCGATAAGTCGACCCCACCTTCTGGTGCGTGAGCGATATAGCTGTAGCCTGCGACATCGGCGATGGTGATCGTATCGGCTGCAAGCCAGTTTCTGCCTTCCAGATGCGCCTCCATGATTTTGAAAAGGGCATGGGCTTCGGCCACCGCAACCTCGTGATTGAGCGGCGCACCAAAGACTTTCACCAGTCGAGCCGCACAGGGCCCGGAATAGATATTGTCCGCCGCCACAGTCAGCCACCGCTGTACTTCAGCAGCTGTTTTTGGATCTTCAGGCATCCAGTCAGATCCTTTGGCGTAGTTCTGGACAAGATACACGAGGATCGCGTTTGAGTCTGCGAGCGTGTATCCGCTATCGTCGATGGCGGGGACTAGGCCAAAGGGGCTGATTTTCAGATAGTCAGGCGCTTTGTGCGCCCCATTGGACATGTCCAAATCAATGGTCTCGTAAGGCAGGTCCAGCAGCGCGAGCATCAGCTCAACACGGTGGCAGTGACCGGATTTCGGGTTTCGGTAGAGTTTGATCGGTGTCATTGGATGTTCCTGTTCTTGTCTTGAGTTAAAGGCCAAGGTCGCTCAGACCCGGGTGATCATCAGGGCGGTGGCCAAGCGACCAGTGGAACTTGCGTTCCTCTTCGGTAATCGGTTTTTCGTTGATCGAGGCGTGACGGTTTGCCATGAAACCGTTCTCGTCGAACTCCCAGTTCTCGTTGCCATACGCCCGGAACCAGTTGCCGCTGTCGTCATGATATTCGTAGGCGTAGCGCACTGCGATACGATTGTCGGTATAAGCCCAAAGCTCCTTGATCAGGCGGTAGTCGAGTTCCTTGTTCCATTTGCGTGTCAGAAATTCTTCGATCTCGGCGCGCCCTTGGGGAAATTCGGTCCGATTCCGCCACTTGCTGTCCGGAGTGTAGGCCAAAGCCACCTTTGAGGGTTCACGCCCATTCCAGCCATCCTCGGCCAGACGGACCTTTTCGACAGCAGTCGCTTTACTGAACGGTGGAAGGGGTTGACGCGGTGGCTCTGTAGTCATTTCTGGGCCCTTTCGTTTGTGCATCTCGGAGCGCTTATTTGCGCTTTAAGGTCTAATAAGTCATCGCAACAAACGAATTAATACGCTAAGTATGAAACTCATTATTTTGTGTAATGACTATTATCTGGGAGATCAGAGAAATGGACCGGCTTCAGAGTCTCGAAGTATTTATTGCGGTTGCCGAGGCTGAGAGCTTTGCTGGTGGTGCCCGCAAGATCGGGCTTAGCGCGCCTTCAGCGACCCGCGGAGTCAACGCGCTGGAAGCGCGGCTCGGCACAAGGCTTTTCACCCGCACCACGCGCAGCGTCCGCCTGACAGAGGTCGGTCAGGCCTATCTGGAAGATGCGCGGCATGTTCTGGCACAGATGCAGGCAGCCGACGATGCCGCCAATGGGGCCGCAACCAACCCGATTGGACAGCTTCGGATCACCTGTTCCAACGAATTCGGGCGTATATATGTGGCCCCGATCCTGACCGAGTTCTTGGATCGTTACCCATCCGTAAGCGCGGATGTGCTTATGGTAGACCGGATTATAAACATGGTCGAAGAAGGTTTTGACTTAGCGGTGCGCATTGGCGAGTTACCATCTTCTGGCCTCGCTGCCGTTCGTGTCGGACAAGTCCGCCGTATTGTATGCGGAGCCCCAGGTTACTTTGAAGCACACGGGATGCCAAAAACTCCAGCGGAATTGCAAAAACACCAGATCGTATCTGCATCACCTGTCAGCCCAACAACCGAATGGCGCTTTGGACATGACATGCAAGACATTGTCCGTGTCAAACCGCGTTTAACAGTCAGCAGTGTTGCCACTGCGATTTCGGTCGTAAAACGCAGTTGGGGGATATGCCGCGTCCTGTCCTATCAGGTTGGTCCAGACCTTCAGTCTGGTGCATTGCAAGCAGTTCTTGAAGACTACGAACCTGCCCCTCTACCGATACATCTCGTGCATGTTGAGGGACGGCGAGCCCCGGCAAAAATACGGACATTCGTTGAACTCGCGAAAGACCGGCTTAGGGCGACATTAACGCCAGCAGCTTTCCAGCGGTTTGCACCCGCGGAAGAGCGCGTGAAGGCACGGACGTGATGGCCAGCATTAATAAGAGCTTGGGTTCCTGCGGCCATCTGCGTACCGTTTGCGCCATAGGCAAGAATGTTTAGCGCCATCGAATCAGTCCTTTTTTTGCGAGATATCGGGGCTGTATGGTGAGGTTTCGACAAAGCGCCATCTCAGCGATGTCGCAGCAGTTTGCCGTCTAACAGTGTTTATTTGCACTCGAAGAAGACGCTGTGCCCCGGGAAACTCTGCAACGCGCGCTGCGTCTTCGATGAGAGATGCACGACCCAGAATATGCAACTGGTCTCCCGTTTCGAACTCCACAAACAGCAACCCCGCATCTGGATTGAGAAGCAGATTACCAAATGTGTTGAAGAGGTAATTGCCCTTGTAGTCAGGAATGGTGATCTGTGACGGGCTGTCGACCGATACAAAGCCTGGTTTGCCGCCCCGATGATTAACGTCCACACCCTCGTAAGGAGCACCGGAGCCATCCTTTACATAGGATGCAATAAAGAACGTATCGGTAGCCTGAATGAGCGCAGCATCTTCAGCAGCAAGCGCGTCATGCTCATCGACACTATTCATCGAGGGCGAATGCCCGCGTTCAGACACTTCCCGCAGACTGATGTATTTCGGGCAATTCCCGTAGCTTTGCACCACAGTGATCGTGATTGCGCTGTCGTCCAACGCAGATATTTGGCCATGCATGCGGTTGCGGCGGCGGTTGGAAAGATCCAGTCCAAGCACCGCTATCGGCTCTCCGATTGCCAGCCCATCAAAGGCAGCGTCATCGCCTCTTTCACCTGTCTGGATCACCAGCGTTTTGGGATCAGGCGAGGCGGAGAATCCCATAGGGCCGGTCAAGATGGAGGCATGCGGTAGGCCGTTTCGATCAACCGTTCCCAGGAAGATGTATTCTAGTCCCTCAAAAAAGTCCCGATGCTGATCTGGCATGGCGTCTCGCATCATGATCTGCGTTACTTTGTCGATCTTTGAACGCATTCCGGTCTGGCTCTGCAACCGTAATTCGCCTTCATGAAAATGCTTGATCGTCATAAGGTGCTCCTAAAACCGGTATGATTACGCGAGGTTTGGCGGACCGTTCGGGCAGTCGATCAGATAGCCCCCGCCGCCGTTTTCCAGCTTCTTGGCGACTTCGGTGGACTGGCCTTCGGCCATCAGCTATTTCGAGGGGTTGGTGGGCCAGACGTTTGGTCATGGTGTTCGCTTTCAGTTTGTGAGTGGAGGGCGGCAAGATCAGAAATCAAACGATCCGGCAGCGCGCACGGCTTCGGGAAGCCAGGTTTCCTGAATGTGGAGCCACGTCACCGGCGAGGTCATTTCCATTAGAACGGTGGTAATGCGCGCGTTGTTTGCTTCGGCGGAAAGTGTCGCGCCGGTTTGCCATTCAGTGTAGGTCGCCAACACCAGGTTCTCGCGCTCATAGCGAACATCCACGTCGCGGATATGGATACGGAAATCTTTGTTTGATCCGTACCCTCGACCGAAGCCTTCCTTCAGAACGGCTCCGGTCATCGCCTGACCTTCTGGTGGAATGAAACATACATCCTCGTGCAGACGCGACAGGAAACGCGGCTCCAGCTGGTCACGATCTGCGGTACCGTTGAACCATTCCGTGAAGAAATCATGCAGGTCTACGATCTCTTTTTTGACGATTTCCAAGGTTGTCATCTGTCCAGCTCCGATTGGATTTTGAGGAGGGTTGGCCGCGCCAGAACGGCGCGACCGCCCGGGAGGTTATTCAGGCCCGTTGTTGTCCATATCGAGGAACATCTTCCACGCGCCGGTCTCGTCCCGTTTGTAACCTAGGACCAAACGGCCCTCAGGCTTTTTGACTTCGCCGGTATCGCGCATCTTCATCGTTCCGTAGAAGCGACCAGAAACAATTGCGGTGTCGCCGTAAAACTGCAGGTCTTCGATGTCATAGCCGGATGTGATTTCGGCTGCAGCGATGCGCGGATTGTACTTGTCGCGGATGGCTTGGGTGCCGACGGTGACAGGCTGACGCTCGTTTATCGTCATGACGTCCGGGTGGCACGAGGCTACCATCCGCTCAATGTCGCCTCCGTCCAGGCCGCTGTTCCACTCATTGATTGCAGCTTCAATTTCTTCGCGTTCGGTCATGGTCTTACTCCTAGGTTTTGGGTTTATGAGCTGTGAAGAATTGGCCGACGACTAATTCGTCGATCTCGGCCAGAAAGGCTTTGGTTGCAGGACGCGCGGTAAATTCGGGCGTCACGGCCTTTGCTGTCTCGATATCCGGGAAAGTGAAGATATCCGTGTATAGCGTTGGGCGAGACGGATCGACGGACACCAGCGTTTCCCACGATGTCACGCCATCTAAGGCCACAAAATCCTTGCGCGCGGCTTCCCGAACGGCATCGACACGCCCGCCGTCCTTCATTTTCAGAACGAAAATCTCTGTAATTGCGGCCATCATCGTGTCCTCGTTTTTCAGCTTGCTCAGAACATAGACCACTGTGATCGTAAGGGTAATCCACCTTTTACCTAACACGGTGATCGATATAAAGAACAATGAGTCGAAACAGTTTTGGAGATATAAAGGTCTTTGTGGAAGACGCCCGCCGTGGCGGTTTTCGCTCGGCAGCGGAGCATTTACAAATGGCCCCAGCCTCGGTCAGCGAGGCCGTCCAACGGTTCGAAGACCGGCTGGATGTCAGACTGTTCGAGCGGTCAACACGTTCCGTCGCTCTGACGCCGATTGGCGAGCAGTTCTTTGAGAAAAGCTTGCCTGCGGTCACTGATTTGGAAGGAGCGATCCGCGACATCGACGACCAAAAAGATCAGGTGTCAGGCACATTGCGCCTATCAGCACCCTACAGCGCGGGTCCGTTCTTTCTGGACGATCTGGTTGCACATTTTGCCGCCAAGTACCCAAACGTCGATGTGGAAGTGATCTACGACGACAAGAAAGTTGACCTTTTGACTTCCGGCATTGATGCGGCAATTCGGTCGAATACGCTTCTGGGTCCAGACACCCATGCGGTTCCTGTGGGTCCAGAGCTCAAGATGTGCATTGTTGCGGCAGCGAGCTATCTCGGATCGAGAGGGACACCCGAACACCCGCAAGACCTTCTTGACCATGATGCGATCTGCTATGCTTTTGGTCCCGGCGATCAACTCGCCCCATGGGGATTTATCGGGGCAGATGGTTCATACGTTATGCAACCCAAGCCACGCATGGTCGCAAACGACATGCGTTCGCTGTTAAACTATGCGCAGCGCGGTTTAGGACTTGCTTATGTTTATGCTGAGATCGCGGCTCCCTACATCGCCGCGAGCAATCTAACAGAGGTGCTGGCTGACCACTTGTCACCATTGCCACGCTATTCACTAAACTACAGCAGCAAACGGCATATGACGCGGCGGTTGAGGGCTTTCGTCGACATGGCAAAGGAAGCCACAGTCGTTCAATAAAGCACATTGGCCGAAAGGCGAAAGATTGGAGGGCAGATGGTAGGCGAAACAGACCTGGACGAACTGATGAGGTCACTTTCATTTGTGCTCATTGATGGGGTCTACGTCTTTGTCACCGTTCCAACAGATAAGCAGCCACTTAACATCGCGCCACGGATGATGTTCCAAGAGGCTGAGGGAACAACTCTTATCCTGTTAAAGTCAGAAGCCGAGACCCTTTCCTTACCCTTTGAATTTCCGTGCCGCATGATAACACTGAATATTCATTCCTCATTGGAAGCCGTTGGGTTTATGGCGCGGATTGCATCTGAACTTGCGAAGCATGATATGGGTGTAAATCCTGTGTCTGGCTTTTTCCACGATCATTTATTCGTTCCTAACGGCCGGGAACAAGATGCTATAGCTGTCCTAACAGGACTTCGAAATTCGTTCTGATTTGCGAACAATCCGCTTTGGCTTTCATAGTCTTCATGTCGGCGACCTGAATCCGGTCCCACGCTGAGCGAGTTCTAAACGCGGATGACTTCCCGCGTGATCTGCCAGCGACCGTCCTCGTGGACAAAATCAATGCTTAGCGTCACGATCTGCTCGGTTCCCGTAAGATTGACCTTCCGGCTGATCACCACATGGCCCTGCGATTCATTGGCTTCCACCAAATGGTACTTGGCCCAGATATTCGGTGCGACCGCAGCTTGCGTTGTTTCCGTGACATGCTTTATGAAGCCGGGCTTGTCATTGGTTTGCACCTCGCCATCGGCGCCACACATGTAGATGCGCATGTCGTCGTGGTAGATACGCTCGAGAATATCGAATTCGCTGGCGGTGGCAGAGCCTATCAGCTCATCAAGCGCAGCTTTCACTTCAACCGCTTGGGGGCTGTGGGGCGACAAAGGAACCATCACTCTGCCTCCAACGGGTATTGGTTGAACATATCGGCCACGATCTCCCAATTGTCCGCTGCATCATCGCGAACCAGCGTGAAGTGATAGGTCCCTTTGAATGCGACCCCCTTGCTTTCCACGGCACCTTCGGCCTCTCCAATCATGACGGCTTGAGTGCCGTCATCAGAGACGAAGAGATGTTCGATCGTATGCGTGATTTCGCCGTCGTTTTCGACAAGGAATGTGAACGTCTGGCGCGGAACGCCGTCGCGGCCTTCGGCAGGTGGCGTCGCAGGCGCAATCCACAAGGCGCCTTCATGGTAGAGCGACATCATCCCCTCGACGTCCAACGCCTTGGCATGGGCGTTGAAGGCATCGTTGAACGCGACAAGGCTGGCGCTGGTATCCGCGTCGATGTCTTGAGCAGCGACAGGCGCGGCTGCAATCAACAGAGCAGCGACCGATGCAGACAGGGTTTTAAATTTTAGCACGGTTTTTCCTTCGATGTTGTGAGAGTTCAGCAAATGAGACAACTGGAATGATCAGGCGTATGAGCCGTTGGCCGGGAATTCGCCGGTGATCGAGCGCATGAAGCCGATGCCCCGCAGAACAGCGTTCAGATCCGGGCGCGCGAAAGGGACATTAGAGATGTCGAGCATTTTCAGATTGCCATCGGTGTCGACCAGAAAAAGGCCAGGCTCGGCGAAGGGCCTTTCCGCATCCATACCCAGCCGGGGCGACGAGATGTAGAGACCAAGGGCCTTCATCTGCTCGACGGAAAGATCATAGCCAACCTCGTAGCTGGGCGCGACCTCCCCCATCTGGTCCGCGGCCCGCGTCGCACTGTCCGCCGAAACCGCAACCACGGTGACACCAAGCTCTTCCAGTGGGGCGACAATTTCATTCAGACCCCGCAAATAGGTTGTGCAGACCGGGCAGTGTTTTCCGCGATACACGACCACAAGCTTCCAGCCGTCTGGTCCCTTTGTCTCAGAAAGATCGACCTCCCCACCGTTCAGAGCGGGTACGGAAATGGCGGGAAACGGCTGTCCTGGTTCGGGCTTAGGGGTCGGCATCAGAGGGCTTTCTTTTCTATAATGATCGTTCTATATATCACTTATGCCAACTCTAGGGGTGAGGTCAATAGATATATGACGAACGTTACAAAAAAAATGGGACGTCCCAGAACCTTCGACAAAGACGAAGCCCTGCTGGCGGCTATGAATGCCTTTTGGACAAAAGGGTATGACGGCACATCCATGCGTGATCTCACGACAGTGATGGGGATCAGTGGACCGAGCCTTTATTCGGCCTTTGGAGACAAGCGCGAGCTCTACCTACAGACAATTGACCGATATGCGGACGTGGATGCCTGTGCTCCCATCGTTGCTTTTGAAAGTGAGCCAGACATTGAGAAAGCCGTGCGGGATTTTCTGACAGCAGTGATTACCTATTCCACCATGTCTGACGGCGGCGCAAAGGGTTGCTTTCTCGCCTCGTGCGTGTCGACCACCGTTGGTGAAGTCGAAGGTGTAGCGGAACGCATGGAAAAGGCGATCACGGATACGGATGATCGGCTTGCAGCGCGATTTGACAAAGAGAAGCAGACCGGCGGCCTCCGCGCAGATTTTCCCTCGAAGGCCCGGGCCAGACTGCTTTTCGACATGCGGCAGGGTTATGTTTTTCGCGGACGAGCAGGTTGGTCTGCAGACGATTTGATGAACGACATTGATGATCGTGTAGCGATGGTACTGATCTGACCTGGTAACTGGTCAGCAAAACTAAAGCGGCCACTTATGCCCGAAATAACATATGAGCAAACGGACCATGGTCGCAGGTAAAGCGAGACTATCATTGCTGCGAAACTAATGATTACACAAGTTTAGGAGTGAACGGAAAAGTAGGATGGTCGTTGAGCTGAAACATCTCCGCTACGCCATAGCGGCCGCCGAGCCACGTAGCTTTAGGCGTGCTGCAAACGTTGTCGGAGCCCATCAGTCGGCGATCAAGCGTCACTGCTAGCTTGTCAGCATACGCCTTTTCAGGGGTCTGCAATTGTACGCCTCAACCGTCGCGTTCGCTGTCAGAAGATGGTCTAAAGTCTCATATCTAATAGTCACCAATCTCCGCCAGAAGCGCAAAAGTGGTCATTGGAAATTCGTGTTCCGCCAACAGTGTTCAACTTTATCTGGTCAATGCCATTTTGGCGGAATTGCCAGAGAGCAAGTGATACTCGAGAAAAAATGCTATATTGTGGCAGATATGCCAAAACTTACAATAGCAATGAAAGACTTTGTCGCTGATCAGCGATTGGCGTTTCTGGCAACTGTGTGTCCAGACAGGTCACCAAACCTCTCACCCAAGGGTCTTGCTTTTATTCCAGATGATAGACGGATAGTCATCGGTGAAGTGAGGTCGCCTGAGTCTATAAAAAATCTTGGTTTTCAATCAATTGCCGAGTTGAACGTCGTTGATCGAAACTTGCGGAAAGGATATCGTTTCAAGGGAACTTGTGTTGTTTACACAAGTGATGACGAATTTAATCGTCTTACAAAATTTCTTCGCTCCAAAGGTGCTATTTCGCCCATACAGTCGATAATTGTCATGACAGTCGAACATGTACGTCAGATTTCTTCACTTGTATATGATCGAGATGCTTCTGAGGTGGAAGTTCGAAATCAATGGAAGCGCTATTAAGGTAGTCTTGATTCTGACCATGTTGAAAAGTGAGTATGAGGTTATCAGTCAATCTTCTGTGTCTGCTTTCGAGATGCTCCAGACGCGGCGGTGCTCGGGTAGGTTGTACGTCGGGCCGCCGTCAACAGCGGAACAGCTATGCGTTTGAAGTTATTTTCTCGATCATTGCGCCCAACCACCACTGAATGGAATTGACTGACCTACAAAGAAATCGCTTTCATCAGATGCAAGGAATAGCGCAAATTTGGCATCTTCCTCGCCGGTCGCCAGACGTCCGATTGGAACGGATTGAAGCAATTGTTTGAAAGGTTCGGTTTCCACAAACTCAGGTGAAAAATAAGCGGGGTTCTCAACAAAATTTTGAGCGATCAAATTGATTTGCACATTGTGCCTTGCCGCTTCTGCTCCGGCATTGCGAACATATCCGACTTGAGCAGAGCGCGCCGCTGCATAGGCGGTCACGCCTTCAAGGGCCTTCACGCCGGTCGCACTGCCATAGACCACAATTTTTCCGGCTTGGCGCTGATACATTTTAGGCAGAAGAGCACGGCACAGACGGTGCAGCGGATGGACCATTATGTCGAAAGCCTGATTCCAGACAGTATCATCAGTGTCCACAGCCAGGACCCCTAATTTGGCATCCGCTGCGAGATTGGCGACGAGAACATCAATATGCCCTGTTTCTTCGATTAGCGCTTCCGCCGCTCCGGGCTGGGTCAGATCGCGATCATCGGCAATGACCTCCGCGCCCTCTTCACGAAACAATTTGATTGTCGGCGGCCCCATATAGTCGTTCGCTTGGGTCACCAGTATTCGCTTATTGCTTAATCGTCCCTCTGACATTTCATGCTCCCTTTATTGTTCCCCGTCAGCCATCGATAGACAGATTGCGGTTATGTAGGCACCGAGCCCGGAACTGCAAGCATATACACGGCGTGCGATGACTCTCTAGAATTTGACGAAAACGGCGAGGAGCAGTTTTTGGCTTTCACGAGTTATCGAGCAATTGATTGTCCGTTAATGCCAAAATGAGACAGTGCCGATCCTGCAACGAATCAAGATAAATCGATAATACCGGATGCTCAAACTGCTTGCTGCCTGCCGTTCAAAGCCACCTATTTGGGCCAGCGCGTTTGGTTCATCCCGCAATCTGCCTGAATTTCGGCACCGTACATATATGATGAGTCATCGGAGGCAAGGAAGAGGGCTGCCTTTGCCATCTCTTCGGGCCGGCCAGCGCGGCCAGCCGCCAACACTTCATCAAATATCGCATATTGTGTTTCAATCTGCCGCTCTGTCTTACCAGCCTTTTCCAGCACTTCTGTTTTTACTGGCCCTGGACTGAGGACATTGATACGCCCCCCAATCTTTGTTAGATCAAGAGTTAAATTGCGAGCCAAAGAACGAATTGCGGCCTTGGATGCGTTGTAGACGGAAAACCCTTCCATACCTATTCCATTTAACGAAGATGAAACAAGAATAACCGAGCTTCCTTCACGCAGCAATGACAGAGCATACTGGACCGTAAAGAAGGCTCCCTTGACATTTACATCGAAAACTTGATCGAAATCAGATGCGCTGATATCTGGGGATTGACCATGAGCCGCTATGCCGACGCTGGCCATTACGATATCAAGATGACCAACCGTAATGAATGCGGTTTGTTCTTCAGACGTTGTGTCATCTAGTTGATCCTTTTGCTCGGGGAGGGGGGGGGGCGGCCTCTTCGAACTCTCAAGCGAAATAGGGCAAAAGTCCGGTATTTGGATGGCAGTTGACATACTCGCATATGCTTTTGTCACCATTAACAATCAGCACTTCATGCCATAGTTTCAAATCAAGTTGTCCTTCATGTTTCTCGACCATTTTGAAGAAATTGCCAAAGATGGCGAGGTGGGTGGGATGATTTTTGGACCAGTTTTCCAGATGCGCCATTGACATGAACATGGCGAGGCCAAAACTTTGTGCGGCATGGCTGCCATCGAGCGCTGTTTCGTCCATCAACCGGCACGAAGCGCAACCTGAATCTTCTGGATTATCGCGCAGATAGGCCATACCGGCGGTGAGTTTGGGTTTGACAACGTCCAGATAAGTCTCGAGTTCTTCATCGGAACAAGCGCTCCAATTCTGACCCGAGCGGATCAGGCAAAGGTTGCTAGGCAAGGTCGCACTTACTCGCAGACCGCGTGATGAAGCCAGTTTTGCATCCGGCAGTTTGTCACCGATCGTGCTGGCAAAGTCATCTTGCTTTGAATCGGGAACCCGGTCCCGCATTCCGCCCCAATAATTATGTTCGCGAACCGGTTCCCCAAATTCGTTGCCCAGGCGAGCCACACCTGTTGGATTCTGTGAGGAAAAAAGTGTTTCAAACCGTCTGGTTGGTACAGTGAATATCTCGCGCCAGAAACCATGCGCTCCGCTTTCGCGTTGATCGTCATCCCACCAGGTTTTAAAGCCCGAGGCCTGCCACCAGGAATCAAATGCATCTTGTCCGGGCCAATAGGCGATGAAGATATCGTTTTGATAGCCAGAAGCATCGACATATCGCGCGCGCGTCACAAAGGATGGCGCCGATGTGCCTGCAACGGCTGCGTGAAACTCATCTTCGAAATCACAAGCGGGAGTGCCTGTTGATCGCTGCGTTCCGACATAAGCAAAAACCACTTCCTTGATGCCTTCATCAAAGGCGCTTTGCCAAGCGTCTACTGGTGGCTCCCAATTTTCGGGCATTTGTTTTGGCACTTTGCTCTCCCTTTATGATCTATCGGGCCAGTTCATTCAGCAGCTTCGATGTTCATCTCTTTTTCGCTATCTATGAACTCGTCAAACGATATTACACGAGGCTCGCTATTTTCCAGCGAACCCAACTGTTCGACACTGGAGCGGCGCTCCTTATTGGCGACAAGACGGAAGACATCGGGGCGAGAATAGTGACCGGAAGGATCTGCCGCCGCTTTGGCAAGGCTGATCATATCGAGGTCAATATCTGCATAAATGATTCCCTCCTCGTTCGCAGCCAGAGGCTCTGCGATAGAGCTCCCGTCCGGGCCAAAAATCCGTGAGGTTCCTCCGCCCAGTGGCAAAAGCTCCTTTTTGAAATCATTATTGCAAATCATTTCCTGAATTTCCGGTGTTACAACGGCGGTTGCTGCCAGCACGAAACATTGCCCTTCAGCGGCATAAACCTGGCTAACGGCGGTATTCAATTCTGCTCCCAGCGCATAGGCTTTGCCAGCATAAAGTGAAAATCCAGGCCAGGCACCAATATGCACCTGTTCATTTTGTGAATACATGGCAAATTTGTTGAGCGGGTTAATATGTTCCCAGCAGCATAGCGAGCCGACACGGCCCAATTCGGTATCCCGAACAAAATAGTCACTGCCATCGCCTTCGCCGAAAATGGTCCGCTCGGTATGCGTTGCCTTCAATTTGCGGCGCGGTGTAATCGTTTGTGTCCACGGATCAATGTGCAGTTGCGCAATATAGAGACTGCCATCCTTTTTTTCGCTGTATCCAAGCACAACATATATCGCATTGTCCAATGCAGCTTTGGCAATTCGCTGCACTTCGGGACTGTCGGCAGTCATGCAATTGTTGAAATGGCGCGGGACAAATTGCATGCCCACTGCTGCCGCATCGAGCCATGCCCACCATGGGTATCCCGGAATCCAGCATTCTGGAAAGGCGATTAGCTTGGCACCGGTCTGAGCCGCTTCCTCAATGAGCTTTACCGTCTTGGCAACACCGGCCTCCATATCAAAATATTCCGGTGCAGCTTGCACGCAGGCTACTTTATAGGCGGTGGTGGACATGTGCTCTCTCCTTGATCCCCTATGGGAAATTTGCTCCAGAAATCTCTATCTTTCCTGTTACCAGCCTCACGAAAATGGCTTTGCCCTGATGGGCATCACAAATTGCCTCAGACGGCATGGACCCATTTTTTTGGTGACAATCAGCCGGTTCTGCTCCAGTTTTGAGGAATGGAGCAGGGTTTAACCGTCATAAACACGGATTCGGTGCCGTCGACGCATCGGGTTCCCTATTGGCGTGATCTGGTCTGCGAGACTTTTGTTGAACTGGCTTGCGAAACTACCAAAAAGCAAGATTTTTTCGGACAGATCGAAAGCCAGTTGGTCAATGATACCAAATACTCCCATGTCCGCTCAACATCCCACCATGTAGTACGCGATCGAGCGAGGATTGCACGATCCAATGAAGAGAATTATCTGCTGAGTCTCCAGGTCAGGGGCCGGGGCATGTTGATTCAGGATGGCCGCGAAGCGATGCTCGATCCCGGGGATTTTGCCCTATATGATGTGACGCGTCCCTATGAATTGATCTTTGATGACGAGTTTGAACAATTAGTAATGCAGGTTCCGCGCGACCAGATTGCTGCCCGACTCTTTGATGTGGATAATTTGACCGCCGTGGGTGTTTCCGGGAAAGTGGGTGTTGGGCGGCTGGCCTCCATGCTGATCACCCAGACCGCGAGCCAGCTTGGCCATCTCGATCAGGAAAGCCTTGGTCAGGCACAAGCCAGCACGTTGGACCTGATGGCCAATGCATTGGCCAGTCAAAAGGGCATTCGCAGCGAATTGGTTTCAGAAAGCCAGGAACTAACCATTCGGCGCATCTTGCAATATATTGAAGATTCGCTCAGCGATCCCTCTTTGACCTGTGAAAAGGTTGCGGAAGCCAATGGCATTTCCGAGCGTTACCTACGGAAATTGTTTCAGAACAAAGGGCATGGCGTTTCGGAATGGATCTGGCAGCGCCGGCTGGAGCAGGCCCGGCAGGATCTTCAGGACCCGCTGCTCGGGCACCGTTCCATAACTTCGATTGCCTATGACTGGGGCTTCAAGGACACGGCTCATTTCAGCCGCGCATTCAAGAAGCGCTTTGAGCAAACACCGCGGGAAACGCGCATCTCAACTTCACGACACTGATATAATCTGCAGATGAATTTGACGGTGCATTTCTTCTTGGAGTGCAATTGATGCATTCCGTTCCGATAAATTCCACTCATACCGGATCAGACAAACACTGGTGCCTCTGCATGCAATAATGCTTCAAAATCATCCCCTACAGACTGACGCTGAAGAGACTGCTTAGACCGCAGTGATCACCAGGGAGGCTGTATTGACACACCATAAAAACTATCCGTTGAAGAAAGGCGTTTCATTCAAGAATGCTGCTTTGCGTGCGGGCGTAGCGGCGACAGCCCTCGCGCTAACAATCAACCCGGCATTCGCGCAAGATGGAACCGCCCAGAACGACCAAGGCGGTCTTGATGTAATCGTTGTGACCGCGCAGAAACGCGCAGAAGGCCTCCAGGATACACCAATTGCCATTACCGCAGTGTCGGGCGAGTCTCTTGAAGCGCAGGGTGCTGAAAACATCTCCAACTTGCAACAAATCACACCCAATCTGGTGTTTGATACGACCGCACCAGTATCTGGTGTGTCATCTGGCGCTATCGTTTTCATTCGCGGCGTTGGCCAAACTGATTTTCAACTGACTACGGATCCAGGCGTCGGAACATATGTCGACGGGGTTTATATCTCCCGCTCCGTTGGCGGTGTGCTAGACGTTCTTGATCTCGAGAGAGTTGAGGTGCTTCGAGGTCCGCAGGGAACATTGTTCGGACGCAACACGATCGGCGGTGCCATCAGCCTGATTTCCAAACGGCCATCTGATGTTTTAGAGGTCAAAGCCGAAGCAACCATAACCAGTCGAAGCGGGTTTGGCGGATTTCTGGCGCTGGATGCTCCTCTTTCTGATAGCGTCAGAACCAAGTTTGTTGGCTCCTACAAGACACAGGATGGTTATGTTGATGGCCTGATCGATGGCCGGCAATTGGGTGATACGGATCGTTTCTCGATCCGCGGCACAATCGAAGCCGATCTGGGACCAAATCTGCTCGCCACTGTGTCGGCAGACTATACCCATGTCGACGAACAAAACGCGGCCAGCAAACTGGTCGGTATTTCTATTGCTGCACCGGGATCGCCAACACGAACCGATTTCCGGTTTGATCGGGCAACCGGAGGGGTCATAACAACCAATACTGCTATTCCGCCAGGCCCGCCTACGCTGACCTTTCTGCAAAATGTAGGGCCGACGGGCGTGTTTGATCAGAGGTTCATCCTTCCTGATCTGGATTCAACCTTGGCAACCGGCCCCAATGGGACAGAACTGGATATCTGGGGTGTCGCTTTGACTTTGGCACTTGATGTCGGATTTGGTGAACTGAAATCGATTACAGCCTATCGCGAAACCAGTGGTTCCTTCGCGCGTGATGCCGACAATTCTCCTGTTGCGCTGACGCACACGAACAATTTTGACTATTCACAAGACCAGTTCAGCCAGGAATTACAACTTACTGGCTCAGTGATCGATGATCGGCTGAAATTTGCCCTCGGAGCCTATTATTTTGATGAGAATGGCAATGATAATCTGACTGTTACCTTGCCTTTCCTTTTTGGCAATGTGAACAATTTCGCCTCAGTCAGCAACAAGAGCTATGCAGCCTATGCGCAGGGTACGTTCAGCGTCACCGATCGGCTCTCGGTGACTGGCGGGGTACGTTATACGGAAGACGAAAAAAGCTATACTGTTCCGGTCAACGGTGGTGCTATTCAAAATGGGCCGGCAGCCGTTTTTGGACCTGCGGGTACCTTCACACCATTTTTTCCAGCCGGAACCGTCAGTCAGAAATTTGACAACGTATCCTTCAAAGGTGTGATCGACTACAAGCTTTACGACGGCACGCTATTTTATGTAAGCTATTCGGAAGGCTTCAAAAGTGGCGGTTTCAACACCCGCTACCTGATCCCTGTTCCTGCAGTACAATCTTTCGCACCGGAAGAATTGACGACTTATGAGGCGGGCGTCAAATGGGAAGGCCTTGACCGGCGCCTGCGCCTCAACGGAGCGGTGTACATGTCGGATTATGACAATATCCAGCTGGTCGTTTACGATAGCGGCGCGCCCCTGACCCGCAACGCCGGTACTGCTGATATCTGGGGTTTTGAACTGGAAGCAACAGCACTGCCAATCGACGAACTGGAGCTCGGGTTTTCCGCAGGCTATACGGATGCGGAATATCAGACGGTCACGCCGCTCAACCCTCTAGTCGCTGTCGATAACCAAGTGCAATTGTCCAGTGCGCTGCCGAATACGCCCGAATGGTCGCTGAGTGCCTATGCCCAGCTCACCATTCCAGTCACCGATTCCGCCGAGATTCGGACCCGTGCAGACTGGTCTTACACCAGCACTATCGAAAACGATGCCGTGAACTCGATCTTCCTGCGGCAACCCAGTGTACATCTGATCAACGGATCAATTGGCCTGCATGATGAGGACAGCGGGCTCTCGACAACGGTGTTTGTCAAAAACCTCACCAACCGGCGCTACATTGTCAGCGGCGATTCCAACTTTGGCATTGGTTTCCATGAAGCCAATTTCAATGAACCGCGCGAGTGGGGTGTATCGCTCCGCTTCAAATATTAAAGGCAACCGACATGGCAAAACCTTTTGCATCTTCTGCAGACCTTGATGAAAAAACCGAAACGCTCGAGGTTCTGGACGACGGCGTCTATGCCCTGACCGCAGAGGGTGATCCCAATGTCGGCGCGATTGAGGGAGAGGACTTCCTGGTATGCATAGAAGCGCGCGCCACCCCGGCGGCTGCACGTGACTGGCTGGTCAAACTTCGTGAGCACACGGATAAGCCTGTGAAACATCTGGTGCTCACGCATTATCATGCGGTTCGGGTGTTGGGTGCGAGTGCCTTTGAGGCGGAGACAATAATTACTTCTGATACAACATTGAAACTAATCGAAGAACGCGGAAAAGAAGATTGGGATAGCGAATATGGGCGGATGCCGCGCCTGTTTAAAGATCCTGATGAGATTCCCGGACTTACGCGACCCAATCTTACCTTCAACGACCATATGACCATCGAGCTTGGAGGGGGCCGCGGTCA
This sequence comes from Parasphingorhabdus sp. W113, assembly GCF_055693205.1. Taxonomy (NCBI): domain Bacteria; kingdom Pseudomonadati; phylum Pseudomonadota; class Alphaproteobacteria; order Sphingomonadales; family Sphingorhabdaceae; genus Parasphingorhabdus; species Parasphingorhabdus sp. W113. Next base: position 1,319,731 of record NZ_CM146328.1, read on the forward strand.
TCTAGATTTACAATTCTGTGGCCGCGGTCATACCGCTGGCGACATCGCGGTCTGGCATGATAAATCAAAGACTTTGTTTGCCGGTGATTTGGTCGAGGCGCAGGCAGCACTCTATACCGGTGACGCCTTCCATATGGACTGGGCGAGCAACACCTTGGACGCGATCAAAGCATTTCGCGCAGAGAAGCTCGTTGGCGGCCGGGGCGCAGTCGCACTGGGCCATGAAGCCTGTGACGCAGCGGTGGAACAGACTCGAGAATTTCTAAACGGCATGATCGAAAATGTCGGCGCAGCCCATAAATCGGGTGGTACATTGAAAGATGCCTTCCTGGCGACACATGAGGCGCTGGCGCCCAAATTCGGGCATTGGCCGATCTTTGAACATTGCCTTCCCTTTAACGTTCAGCGTCTTTGGGATGAGTTGGAAGGTACCGACTGGCCGCGCATCTGGACCATGGAACGCGACCGCGAGGTCTGGGACCAGTTGCAGGATTAGCGCTATGGCATATTTACGACCCTTGGAAGATAATGAAATTGATGATCGGTTCATCATTGAACGTTTTGCCCATTATGCGGAAACGCGCGGGTTTACGCCCAATTCAATTCGTACCATGGCGCGGCGGCCTGATATTGTAAAAGCGTTTATGCAACTGAATCAGGCTGTGCTGTATGAAGGTACGGTTTCCGAGCAACTCAAGATGATGATCAGCCTCGCGACATCCTTTGCCTCTGGATGCCTGTACTGCCAGTCGCATATGACCAACCTGTCGCATATCTACAATGCGCCGGATGAAAAGATCGCTGACATTTTGGAATTTGAAACGTCAGCTCATTTCAGCGATGCGGAAAAAGCTGCACTGAACCTGGCTTTCAAGGCAGCACAGGTTCCCAATCAAGCAATCCAGGAAGATTTTGACCGGCTTGCTGAACATTTTAGTGAAAGCGAAATTGTCGAAATCGTGGCATCAATTTCGCTGTTCGGTTTCCTAAACCGGTGGAATGACACGATGGCGACCGGCTTGGAGCATCTTCCGGCAGAACGAACCGAGCGGATTCTGGCGGAATATGACTGGTCAGCCGGAAAACATGCTGCGACATAGCACGGAACCTGCAATGGCAATTCAATCCACCATTCCAGTCTGGCGAGACATCGGTGCATCAGCCCTGCCATCGAACCGGAACGAACAGGCAGAAGTTCTGATCGTTGGCGGTGGTCCGGTTGGCCTAACTCTCGCGCTGGACCTGGGTCGACGCGGGCGCAAGGTGACGCTGATCAACCAGCTGGATTTCATTTCCGGTGGGTCCAAGGCTATCTGTTTTGCCAAGCGCACGCTTGATATCTGGAGCCGACTGGGTGTTGCAGACCAAATGATCGACAAGGGTGTGATCTGGAACGTTGGCAAAGTGTTTTGCGGTGACAGCAAAGATCCGCTTTATCAATTTGATATGCTGCCGGTAAAAGGCCAGAAAAACCCCGGTTTCATCAATCTGCAGCAATATCATGTTGAAGAGATTCTGTTCGAAGCACTGCAGCAATATGACAATGTTGACATTCGTTGGGGACACAAAGCCAGCGCACTGGAGCAGCACGACGATGGTGCGCGGATTGAGGTGGAAACGATCGATGGTGACTACAAGATTGACGCCAAGTGGGTGATCGCCTGTGATGGCAACAAATCGCCGATCCGGAATATGCTTGGCCTTGATTTTGAAGGTCGCGTTTTTGAAGACAACTTCCTGATTGCCGATGTGAAGTTCAAGGAGCAGCGGCCTTCGGAGCGCTGGTTTTGGTTCGATCCACCGTTTAATCGTGGCCAGTCGGCTCTGCTTCACAAGCAACCCGATGATGTGTGGCGGTTGGATTTCCAGCTTGGTTGGGATATTGATCGCGAGGCCTGTACCAAGCCAGAAAATGTCGAACCCTTTGTGCGAGATATGCTCGGCGACGACGTTGAGTTCGAGGAGGAATGGTATAGTGTCTATACATTCCAGTGCCGCCGGATGCGTCATTTTGTGCATGACCGCGTAATATTTGCTGGGGACAGCGCGCATCTGGTTTCCCCTTTGGAGCGCGCGGTTGCAATGGCGGGGTGGCCGATATCGACAATCTCGGCTGGAAGCTGGATACCGTACTCAGCGGTGACGCTTCCTTGGCACTGATCGACAGCTATAATTATGAAGCGATTGAAACTGCGGACGAGAATATCCTGAATTCAACGCGCTCGACCGATTTCATGACTCCGAAAAGCAACATGAGTATTGCCTTTCGCGATGCGGTACTGGAACTGGCCGCCGATCATGACTTTGCGCGCCCCTTTGTGAATAGCGGGCGTCTGTCAACCGCGGTGGGTTATCCCGATAGTATTTTGAACACACAGGATTGTGACGATTGGCAAGGCGGCGTGGCGCCAGGATATCCGGCGCTTGATGCCAGCATGGGAGGGGGTTGGTTGCTTGATCATCTGGGCGACAAATTTGTGCTGATGACCAATGGCCTCGATATCGCAGTTGATGGCGTTAAGCAGATAGACCTGCAAAGCATCGGCGATGATGGCAGCGCAGCCAATCGCTATGCGATGCCGCTCGGCAGCGCCTATCTTTTCCGCCCTGATCAGTATGTTGCAGCGCGTTGGCACAATCCAGGCAAAAAGGGCATTTTGGACTCCATAAAACGTGCGAAAGGAATTGCAGATCATGACGATGCTTAACACTGCACCCAATGTCGCCATCCCCGACGACATGTATCAACAGTTTATCGATATGCATGACGGCCTGGACGATGTGGAAGGCATGAAAGTCAATGCCAAGCTGATCCTGTTGCTCGCCAATCACATTGGCGATCCGGACATCATTCAGCAAGCTATCACCATCGCCGCAAATGGCGCAAAACAAGCTGTCTGAACAGGCAGTACAGGAGACCCTTTATGATCATCCAGGCCCCCAATCTCTCCGGCATTCATCACGCTGCCTATCGCTGTCGGGATGCGAAGGAGACGGTGGAATGGTATCGCCGGGTATTGGGCATGGACTATACGACCGCCTTTGCCGAGGATCATGTGCCTTCGACCGGCGAATATGAACCCTATATGCATATCTTTCTGGATGCCGGGAATGGCAACGTGATCGCCTTTTTCGAGCTTCCCGAACAGCCTGAGATGGGCAAAGACCCCAACACACCGGAATGGGTGCAGCATATGGCGCTGCGCGTTGCTAGTGAGGAAGAGTTGCTCGCCGCCAAGGTGCATATTGAGGGTGAAGGTATTGAGGTGCTGGGCCCGACGCACCATGGCATCTTCAAATCAATCTATTTCTTTGATCCCAGCGGCCACCGGCTGGAACTGGCTGCCGATATTGGTACGGACGAGCAATATGCCGAACTCAAGCGCGTTGCTGAACCAATGCTGGAGGAATGGAGCCAGACCAAGAAGGCACCGCGCCATGCCGACTGGCTGCATGAAATTGCGCGTCAAGAACATGGAAATTGATATTTTGCTGTTCCCCTACGAAGGCAGGGGGCCATCTCCCGTCATCGCGTCCTGACGATAGGACCCGAGATGGGTTCCTGCTTTTGCAGGAACACGAAAGAATGAAAGATCACAAATGAAACTCGCCACCCTGAAAAATGACACCCGCGATGGCCGTCTGGTCGTTGTTTCCAAAGACTTAACCCGTTGTTGCGGTGCTGAAAACATCGCGCCGACTTTGCAGGCAGCTCTCGACGATTGGGACAATTGCGCGCTAAAGCTGGAGGCACTTTACCACGATGTTGAGCATCAGGCTGTTCCCTGTGAACGGTTCCATGAAAATGACGCCCACTCCCCGCTTCCCCGCGCCTATCAATGGGCCGATGGCAGCGCTTATATCAATCATGTCGAACTTGTCCGCAAAGCGCGCGGAGCAGAAGTGCCGGAGAGTTTTTACAGCGACCCTTTGATGTATCAGGGCGGCAGCGATGCTTTCCTCGGCCCCCGCGATGATATCCCGCTCGGCGATCCCAAATGGGGTTGTGATATGGAAGGTGAAGTTGCGGTCATCACAGGCGATGTTCCGATGGGTATCAGCGAAGAAGAGGCTGCCGATCATATCAAACTGATCATGCTGGTGAACGATGTGTCGCTACGCGGCCTGATTCCAGGAGAACTCGCCAAGGGCTTTGGCTTCTTCCAGTCCAAACCGCCATCTGCTTTCTCTCCGGTATGCGTAACACCGGATGAATTGGGCGATGCGTGGAAAGACAATGTCATCCACTTGTCATTGATGGTGGACTATAATCGCGAACCCTTTGGCCGCGCCAATGCCGGTGTCGATGCGACGTTCTCTCTGGCAAAGCTCGTTTCCCATGCAGCTAAAACCCGCCCACTTTGCGCTGGCTCGATCATCGGATCAGGTACCGTGTCCAATCAGGACGCAGACGGCGGCCCCGGCAAGCCCTGCAGCGAAGGCGGGCTAGGCTACAGCTGCATTGCCGAAATCCAGATGATCGAGACGATCAACCATGGCGAGCCGAAAACACCGTTCATGTCAGCGGGCGATACAGTAAAAATCCAGATGCTGGATGTAGACGGCCATTCGATCTTTGGTGCGATCAAGCAGGAAGTGGTTGCGGTTTAGCATGAAGAAAATTTATCCCGATGCCAGCAGCGCGCTGGAAGGTTTCCTGTTCGACGGCATGCATTTGTGCGTGGGCGGCTTTGGCCTGTGCGGCATTCCCGAACGGTTGATCGATGCGCTGCAGGATAGCGGCGTCAAGGACCTGACCATTGCCTCCAACAATGCAGGCATCGACAACGAAGGCCTGGGCAAGCTGCTTCGCTCCAAACAGGTGAAGAAAATGATCTCCTCCTATGTCGGAGAGAATAGGGAATTTGAAAGGCAGTTCCTGTCAGGCGAGCTGGAAGTGGAATTCTGTCCACAAGGCACGCTGGCCGAAAGATGCCGCGCTGGCGGTGCCGGCATTCCTGGATTCTATACCAAGACAGGCGTCGGCACACAGGTGGCCGAGGGCAAAGAGGTCAAACAGTTCGATGGAGAAGACTATATCCTCGAGCGCGGCATTTATGCCGATCTGTGTCTGATCAAGGGTTGGAAAGCGGACAAGGCCGGCAACCTCATATTCCGCAAGACCGCTCGCAATTTCAACGCGCCGATGGCAACGGCAGGGAAAATCTGCGTTGCTGAAGTGGAAGAGATTGTCGAGGTTGGCGAGCTTGATCCCGATGCCATCCATCTACCGAGCATATATGTGAAACGCCTAATCGACGGATCACTCTATGACAAGAAAATCGAATTCCGGATGACGCGGGAGAAAGCCGCATGAGCTGGACCCGCAATCAAATGGCGTCGCGTGCGGCGATGGAACTGGAAGACGGATATTATGTCAATCTGGGTATTGGCATTCCTACATTGGTTGCCAATCATATTCCGGATGGTGTCGAAGTTACGCTGCAGTCCGAAAACGGCATGCTGGGTATCGGACCCTTTCCCTATGAGGATGAAATCGATGCTGACTTGATCAACGCGGGCAAACAGACGATTAGCGAGCTAGATAGCTCCAGCTATTTTGGCAGTGCAGACAGCTTTGCGATGATCCGCGGAGGGCATATCGACCTAACCGTCCTGGGGGCCATGGAAGTGGCTGAAAATGGCGATATCGCCAACTGGATGATACCCGGAAAGATGATCAAGGGCATGGGTGGAGCGATGGATCTCGTCGCGGGCGTAAAGAAGATCATCGTCGCAATGGATCACTGCGCCAAAGATGGTTCTCCGAAATTCATACCCGAGTGCACCCTGCCACTGACCGGCACCAATGTGGTTGATATGATCATCACCGACCTGTGTGTGTTTCACCGCAAGGACCATGACAACCCTTTCAATCTGATCGAATTGGCACCCGGTGTGACAGCCGAAGAAGTCGCCGTGAAGACTACGGCAGCTTATGTAATAGAAACACGCTCTTGATGAAAGACTTCTGATATCCGCTTTGGACATGCCTGAGTCTGACATAATGGAAAGAGAGGATCACCCCGTCCAGCGGTTGATCCGTTTGAAAGAAGTCATGCACCGGGTTGGGCTGGGGCGTTCTACGATCTATCGCTGGATGGATGAAGGGATGTTTCCAAGACCGCATTCGATAGGGAATAATTCGGTTAGATGGCTCGAAAGTGATTTGGACAAATGGATATCATCCAATTTGAATATTTCCAAAGACGACGGATCTTAGAGAATTGGCAACGCAGTTTTCGAGCTCGTTCTCGCGCTGTCCGTGACAAAAACCTTGCTTTAACACCAATAGTTTCGAGCATATTTCTTTTGTCGTCTCTCCGCCAGCGAGCCGAACCGCCGTGTCTTAATAGTCAGGACTATTTTAGCCAATGCAAATCCATTGCGCTCAATCTACCTTTATAAAGATCGATTGCTGTATCTGGATTTTTCAATGCAGAGCACTTTGAAGATGCAATGCTATACCACGCTCTTTAAGCCAAATGATCTGGAGCTGGACACTGAGATGTGGATCCGTTCTGGTTCGATCGTGCCAACAGGACGATTAATATTATCAACAGGATAAAAAAGTCACTTCTCGACAGCTTGTATCCAGTTAATGCACAAGAAAATCCCAAAACCCATCCTTTAGATTGGGGATTGCTTAGCAAAGATGCTTATTTTTATCGTCAACAATCCGATCGCGGGAATTGCGGCAATCAAAGCCGATAGGGAGGGAAAGGAACATAATGATCATCAAAAAGACTATTGGTGTGTTGGCACTTTTGTTCATGATGACTGATGTAGCTAGTGCGCATGAAGCGGGAGACGTTATTGTTCGGCTGGGAGGTGCGGCAGTAGTGCCGAGCAAAGAAACCAGTGACGCCATCACTATCGCTGCGCCGCCACTTCCTGATTCAAGGGTCAGCAAGTTATCAAGTGATATTCAACCCGCAGCAACGGTAACATTTATGATTGCCGATCATTTTGGGATCGAGGGAACATTGGCTCTGCCGTTTACAGTCGACGCCGAGCTGTCGGGCGGTGTGCCACTTGTCACCGGAAGCCCAAGCATCGGATCTTCTAAATATCTTCCTGAAGTCATTTCATTGCAATATTACCCTCTCGATCCTGCTTCGAAATTTCAACCTTATGTTGGTGTGGGGCTTAACTACACGCTATTTTTTGACGGTGAGGCAAGTGATGCACTAAATAACAGTGCGGCAGGACCTTCTACATTGGATGTCGATGATTCAATAGGCGTCGCTTTTCAGGCAGGTGCAGATGTGATGATCAACGATAAATGGCTCTTAAACGCAGCTGTCTGGTACGTTGATGCAAAAACGGATGTTGTTGTGGGAACCTCGAATATTGGGAACGTTGATATCAACAATGTGAAAATCAATCCCTTTATTTTCGCACTTACCATTGGTCGTAAATTTTGACTGTATCTGACCGATAAGTTCCGGTGTAGTGGCAAAAGCGCTCACTGTCGCCAAAGCAGAGTGCGATGTTTTGCCGAGTTAACATTGTGACGTTGATGTCATCGTTGGCAATTATATTGAGGGCTCGAAAAAAGGCTGGGCATTGATGTCACAAAACCCGTTAAAGATCGCATTCGGTAACTATCGTGAGATTGTGACGGCAATATAGTTATCATTGCTGCGCCAAATTGAAGGCCGGAGCAAGGTATCTTGGATTTTGGAGGAAATTGGGAAAGAAGGTTGCTTCCCATTTCCTGAGTTGATTGCCAATCTCGCGCTTGCGAAATAGCTTTGTGTACCACCGATCAAAGATGCCATAGATATAAGACGAGGCAATTTGTTTTAGATGTCCAGCAATACACCGTCCGTTGCTATCAACAGTGGGAAAAAATGGAAAATATCCGGAGAATGTAAATGATAGACTATTATCAAAGGCTAATGCTTCAACATGGATTGATTGTCTGCTTGATTGGTTTGATCGGCGGCTTCTTGCTGATCTTCAGTATTTTGGGAGTTATCTCACTGTCTCCGATACCTTTAAATTTGGACTATAAAATACCCGGTACACCTGCAGCTTGGAAGGCTGTTCATGTTGGAAATATTATGAACGGATTGATGGCGATATTGTTTGCTTTTCTGCTCCCAAAATTGGAACTTTCAAACAGTGCCAGAAAGTTTGTCGCTGTTGGAACCGTGGTCACTATTTGGGGTAACGCATCGTTCTACATATTTGGGGTCTTTGCGCCAAATCGAGGATTGTCTCTTGGAGACAATAGTTTGGGTGAAGCAAACTGGGCTGGCATACTGGCCTTTACTCCTGCTTTTGTTGGCGCCTTGTTGCTCATCGCTATTGTTATCGTGATGTTTAGGGGGCTGCCGAAAGTTCACAGCGAGGGGTAAAATTGGAAAAAGGAGAATCGTTGACCCAATCTGTGCAAATGCTTGACGCTAACAAGCGTAGTTTTGGCCTAATAAAGACGAAGTTGACGCCGTTTAGTCCTGGATTAAATAGTGTCGATAGGCATCGTTTGACTAAAAAAATCCTGAATTTAGAAAATTCGGCAAATGTTGTCACGATAACCGGATCAGCCGGATCCGGAAAATCGATATTGATGGGGCAACTATATCAAAAAATATCCTTAGCAAACATTCCATCTTGTTGGATCAGTCTTGACAAAGAGGATGACGATCTTTCGGCATATCTCTCATATTTTACTGCCGGTCTGTCTGCATTGGCTACTAACTTGGGAGAGCGGGCATTCCACATGATCGACACCGAATATGTTGAAAGGCCAGACAAAATTTTTCGGACGATTTCGGAAGATATAAGTAACCTAGCTTGCCCCGCCTATATTTTTCTGGATGACTTTCAGAATATTTCGAACACATCAATTCTCGAAGGGATGGATAAATTTATTGCCGCTCTTCCAGACACCGTCAATCTGATCATCTCAAGCCGATCTCACGTTCCGTTGTCGCTCAGCAAACGTAAGATCACTGGTACCCTGATAGAAATTGATCAATCCAGCTTAAATTTCACTTTTGAGGAGTCTGCTTCAATGTTGAGTGAGATCAACAAGCTGGAGCTGGACCGTGAAGAAATCCAATCGCTAACGTTGACAACCGAGGGTTGGGCAGCTGGATTGCAACTTGCTGCTTTGGCTCTCAATCGAGAGCCGAAGGGAACTTCCGAACTGGTCAGCGATTTTTCCGGAACAGATCAAAATCTGACAAGTTTTTTGATGGAAAGTGTGTTTCGGAAGCAACCCGAAGAAGTAAAGGTGTTTCTACTGAAAACAGCTCCTCTTGCACGCATGAATAGGTCCGTCTGCGAGGTTCTAAGTGGCCAATCAAATGCTGGTGAAACACTTGAATATTTGCAAAATAACAACTTGTTTTTGATTCCGTTAGATGCCGCTGGAAACTGGTTTCGATACCATCACTTATTCTCGGAATTTTTGATTGCTCAACTTAACCGGGAAGGTCACGATCGATATCAGGCAATATGTGGCCAGGCTAGCGACTGGTTTCAATCTCAGGGATTAAACACCGAGGCAGTGCAGTATCTACTTTCCGCGCGGCGATATCCAGAAGCCGCAGACCTTATTGCGGTGAAGGGACTGCAGGTAGCGCAACATTACGGTGATCACAGAACTATTTTGGATTGGATTCGACGATTGCCGAATGCTTATCGTGATCATCATCCATTGATCGAACTAAATTATGCATGGTCGCTAATGTTTACCCGGCCAGGGGGAGAGGCGAAAGAAATTGCGCAACGGATCAGAGCCCAGTTGCATTCAAATTCCAATCGAAATTGGAAGCTTACTGAAGATGAGCTGGTCAGTGCTTTGTGTTTGACCGATGTAATTGAATCGATTTCCTATGCAAGCGCAGATATGTCTGAAAAGGCCTCGGAATTTACCCAAGCAGCTCTGGCAAAGTGGACCAGTGCCAGCGACTTTCAAATTGCAGCACTGTTCAATTCGCTGGCCTATAGTTGCATCGCCAATCTAGATTTTACGAAAGGGTTAGAGGCTGCTGAAAAAGCCAGACGTTTTGGTCTGCAAGCTGATGCCGACTATGCGATTGTTTGGTCGGATTGGATCAGTGCCATCATTTGTGTTAAAATGGGCTGTCTCAGAAAGGCTGAGGAACATCTCGAGCTTGGCAAAGTACGTGCTTCAAGATTCATGGGCAGCCAATCCCATGCGAACAGTTTGATATCCATTTTATTTGCTGAAGTCTTGTGTGATCGAGGAGAGATAGATGCGGCCAAGGCCAGTCTCGGTGAGTGTCCGGCGTTTGTTTCTACCATTGGTTCGATGGAACCACGATTAATTCTGCATAGGACAGAAGCACGGATATTGTCCGCGCTCGGAGAAAGAGAGAAGGCGATAAAAGCATTGCGATCTGGACAGGAATATGGCCTGAAATCTGAAACTCCTCGCATCTCGCTTTTTCTGGCAGCTGAAGAAATCAAACTCCTGTTGAATGATGGCGATGTGGACGATGCACTGGCCGTAAGTCAGCGATGGGGGTTTGTCGGTGACAAGAATCCCATGGAGGCCAGCTTTGACCGTGAAGTTTCTCAGACATTGCAGAAACAAATAAGGGCAAGGTTGCTTATCGGACAACAAAAATATGGCAAAGCTCTATCTATATTGAGTGATTTGATAGCCCGGGCCAAGATACAAAAGCGTGGTCGGTTAATAATCGAAATGACCGTTCTAAAGGCGACTACATTGTGGATGTTAGAAAGGGAAAATGAGGCACTTCGTGCATTGGCAACTGCTACGGAACTCGCCGCCCCAGAGCAGTTTGCTGCTCCGTTCCTTGAGTGTCCTAAAGTTACCGCGCAGATGCTTACGATTATTGTAAAGCAACGCTCGGGAGTCCAGCTAGGTTATCTAGTCGAAACATTTGAATTTGAATGTCAACTCCTGACATTGCTTAATGTCGACATTCATATCGAAGGGCAGGATATCCTTCCGCATGAAAATGGCATAATTTTGGACAAGCTTACAAAAAGAGAAATGGAGATCCTGGACCTGCTGGCAGTAGGCTTGTCCAATGATCAATTGGCGGAAACACTCCTTATTTCTGTCCCTACGGTGAAATGGCATCTCCACAATGTTTACGAAAAATTGGGTGTCAATAACCGCACTGCTGCAATTGCTTGTGCAAGACGTTTGAATATTATCTCCTAAATTTACTGTCTGTCGAATGGCTGTGTTTTTTGTTGCCATACTAAAGGTTGGGGACAGGCAAATCAGAGTATGTCATAACCGGCATAAGAATGGAGATTTGTAGATATGTACCATGAATCCGACATAGCCACCGCTTTCGAGCATCCAATGGACAACATTCCCGTACGCGCTCTCGATTTTGAATCTGAAAAGCTGGAGCAAGAAGCGGTTTTGTGGAGTGAATCTTCTCCTTATGCCGCCATATTCCTGAATGCTTTTAGCGTTCATGTTCCCTATTTTGAAAAATACCTTGTTCGTTCGATGTTGAAGGCCCGAAAAAAGATTGAGGATGAGGGGCTGATAAGGGACGTCGATGCCATCATTGGTCAAGAAGCACACCATGCGCGCAATTTTATTGAATTTAACAAGGTTATGGCCAGTCGATATCCAAAAATTGGAGAGATGGAGGCGCGTAACAAACGGGATTTTGCCAAATGGGCAAAAGAAGATGACTTAAAAACTTTGGTGGGATTCACAGCTGGATATGAGACATTTACCTTTTTGGCCGGTATGATAGTACTTGCAAACTATGAAAGCTGGATGGGTGATTCAGAGCCTACCATGAAGGCCATGTGGGTCTGGCATCAAGTAGAAGAGGTTGAGCATGGTGCCGTTGCATTTGAAGTGTATAAATATCTTTACGGTAGAGATGAGTGGTATCGCAAATCGATGATCGCTAGAGCGTTAATGCATATTGCTAGCGAAGTTTTGAAAGCGTACCTGCATATGTGCAAAGAGGAAGGCTATTTTCGTAAACCGGATACTGCTTTCAAATCCCTGTACTTTATTGGCTCGTCCTTTTCCAAGATGGTCTGGTATTGCCTTCCCACTTTTTCCGCAAGATATCATCCAAGAGAACACCCTCTAGCAACCACCAAGCAAAATAAAATAGCGATGGCTTGGCGCAGGTTTACGAAGGCTGGGGGCGATCCTTTGAAAATCGATCGAGCAAAAATGGAAAAAATTGTTGGATTTTCTTAAAGTTTCAAATGAATAAATCTTTCTGCTCGCAGAAGACGGATTATTCCAGAGCCGTCATACGTTGTTAGGCTCGCCGCGTGCTGCTTAACGAAGATCAGGGATTGGCCAAAGGTTAGTCCAATCAACCCCAGATCCGCACTGTATCTATCAACATACAAACGCAGTCTGTTTCTATGATAACACCATTACCGATATCGGAGTTTATATATGCTTCAGGCTGACAGCGCGTACCTGACTAAAGGCAACTGGTCATTTCCAAAATATAGTTTGTCCGTATCGACAAACATTGTCGGGGAACCGTATGCACCGCGTGCTATAGCTTCATCAGTATTGGCATGAAGCTGGTCTTTGATCATTTGTTTGGAAGCTTGTTCAACTAAAGTAGCGCCGTCGAGACAGCATTTGTTTGCAATCTTCATCAATGTCCCAGCATCGCTAATATTGAGCTGATTACGGTAGTAGGCATCAAACGCGGCCTCAGCGAAGCGGAGAAGATCTGCTTGCTGATTTTCAAGCACACAACAAACTCGCATTGGCAGAACCGCGTTAAGCGGGTGATGTGCCGATGGAAAGTTCATCGGCAACTCGGCCAGTTGTGCCCATTGCTTCAGCCATTTGTAAACATGTCGAACTTTTGGGTCATTCGGATTATTGCGACCTTTATAGACACTTTCGTTGACTGCATTGAACACGCCGCCAACCAGAAAAGGACGCCAGAAAATAACCGCACCGGTCTCCTCAATGATCGGTTGAATATTGTGAAACGCAATTCTTGTCCAGGGGGAGGATAGGTCGAAGAAGAATTCAATCTTTGCCATCTATTTCTGACTTTCGTTGCCGAACAAAATTTTATTCGCTTTTGGATCTTCCTGCGGCCGGCGATTGATGTTGTTGCGGCCCAAGGCCATGCCCTTGCGCAGTCCCGGTCGTTGCTTCAGTGTCTCGTACCAACGCGACACATTTCCAAAACTGGCTAGGTCAATCCCCTGTGCCTTATATGTCTGCACCCAAGGGAAGCAGGCCATATCTGCTATAGAATATTCCGCACCTGAAAGGTGCGGTTCCTGCTTGAGTCTTTTGTCAAGCACACCGAATAGGCGTTTTACCTCGCGGTAGTAACGATCGATTGCGTAGTCGATCGGACGAGGCGCGTAGAGTTTGAAATGGCCATGCTGTCCCATCATTGGACCAAGGCCACCCACTTGCCAGAACAGCCATTCCATTGCGTTTTTTCTACCGATACAATCTTCTGGCAAGAACCTACCTGTTTTTTCCGCCAGATAGAGTAAAATCGCGCCGGTTTCGAATACGGAAACCGGCTTACCTTTTTCTGCCGGGGCCTGATCGATAATTGCCGGAATCTTGTTGTTCGGACTGATCTCTAGAAACTCCAGCGCAAACTGCTCACCTTTGCCGATATGCACACCATGAACGGTATAGGGTAAATTACATTCCTCCAACATTATGGAGATTTTCCAACCATTCGGTGTTGGAGCAAAATAGAGGTCTATCATGTAATATCCAATCCCCGATGCTGGTTTTGAAGCAAGCGGATGCATTCGCGTTCAATCGGTTTTTGAGAAATGGTCTTTGGAATTGAGTCCAATAACTGCCAGACTTCCGGCACTTCATTTCTTTGAAGTTTGGCGATGCACCAATTCTTTACCTCATCAATGCAGGTCTCATCGTTCAGTACCAATGCTGCTACAACGACTTTCTCTCCGGCAACCGTATCAGAAGTTCGCACACCATATACAAAAGCGTCAGCAACGTTTGGATTTTGTACCAAAACACCTTCAATCGTTGCTGGGCTTATAAAATCACCGTTGCGACGAATCCCGCCACCGGCACGATAGTGGAAATAGAACCAGCCGTTAGCATCCATATGGCCAATGTCACCGCTCCGGTACCATCCACCGTGAACTTTTTCGGCACTTGCCTGTTCATTGCGGAAATACTTGACTTTTTCCGGTGCGACCTGTTCTGGCCTGAAACAAATTTCTCCGGCAGCTCCAGGGGGCATTCATTGTCGTTTTCGTCGAGGATGGCGGCGACGAGGCCTGGGGGTGGTTTTCCCATTGATCCAACCGGACCATGGCCTGCCGCATTGTAGAGCACGCCGCCAGCTTCCGTGCTGCCATAAACTTCACTAATCTCAACTTTGAAACGATCGCGGAATTTGTCCCATATCTCGACTGGCATTCCCGAAGTAATGATGATCTCTACCGGATTGTCCGGATCGCTGTCCATCGGGCGGACAGAGTAGATTTCTGGAATCATTCCGCCCAGCAGGGTGAATACATTGCAATCATAGGCGCGGCAAATATCCCATATCCTGCTCTTTGTGAACCGCCGGCTAAAAATCCCTTTTTGGTGTCCGCTCAAGGCCATGGCGAGAGTGGACTGAGCGTTGATATGGCACAAAGGCAATCCTGTGTAGATATTGTGCCTGGTCTCCACTCCAAGTGGGACCAGTCCTTTTACGCCGCGCATATAGGACGCATGGCTACGCTCGACGGCTTTGGGAATGCCCGTTGTTCCAGATGTGAACATCATGAACATTGTCGATTGTGGATCAACTGCTGCCGGTTCCAGTGCGCTTTGTGTGTACGACAGTATTTTTTCAAACGTTACTGAATCGAATTTTCTGGGCGATGGCAACGGGTAATTTGAGCCGACAATCAATAAGTATTGTCGCCGATCAAGCATTGGAGCAACTTCGTCTAGAGCATTCAATGCATAGCTGCCTGCCACAATGAAACGGCACTCGATAACATTGAGCATATATGCAAGTTTTTCACCTTGGCTACGTGGGTCAAGGGGGACAAATATCGCCCCTAGTAAAGATGCCGCTATCATCATTTCGACAAACTCGGGATGGTTTTGCAGCATGATTGCTACGCATTCCCCCTGCTTCAGCCCTTGCGATCGCAACCAAGCAGCAAGTTTTTGCGCATTGCTGTAAAGAGTTGCAAAGTCGCGAATTTCGTCCACAAAGCAACCACTATTGTTGATATCGACAAAAGTCAGTACGTTAAATTTCGGCGCCAATTTTGCCTTGAAAGCAACTAGTTCGGCAAGGTTTTCGGGTCTCTTGTCACTCATTATATAAATCCAAAATAGCGATTGTTTAAGAATGCTCAATCGCTCGTGCGAAGAATTGAAGCAAGTTATATTACAAAGGCTTATTTGCACGAACCTTGTAATAGAATCGAAGATTATCACGCCAGTGACTACATGCCGAAAGTTGTCCGGGCCATCAACTCACGGTCTTCGGTAAATTGGTCCCGTTCAATCTTAGTAACGCGGTTGGATTTAATCAATCTTTGGAAAAGCCATGATCTGTCACCCGTTTAGCTCTTCAGCTTATCTGCGGAACAGTCCAAATTTGTTAGTCAGAAGAACTTAAGACGGAAAGACCGTACTGTTCTATACAACCCCGTAGGCGAAACGCGTGTCGATGGACCCGATGCCGGAGATAGCTTGTAACTCCTCTCTCACAAATAACTCATAGAGTTCGAAATCAGCCACAACGACGCGGAGCATATAGCCAGCATCTCCAGTAATCAGGAAACACTCCATAATGGCATCAACATCTGCAATTCTTTGCTCGAATGCTCTAACAATGTCCTGAGAGTGGTTCTTGAGCGAAACGTTGACAAAGACTGCGAGAGACACGCCATAAGCTTTTTTGATCAACTTGAGCACTGTATCCTCTAATAATACCCGATTTTTCTAGCTGCCGAAGCCGTCGTAGACAGGGTGAAGCTGACAAGTTGACGCGCTCTGCCAATTCGACGTTGGTCAATCGAGCATTTCTCTGGAGCTCTCGCAATATCTGGCGATCTTTTGCGTCCATATCGGCTTTATGAGGTTGATAATGCCAATATATAATAAAAAAGGAAAATACCGACAGGATATAGCGCTCGATTTGGCATATTCGACCTGTTGATTTCTAGGAGCTTTCAACATGAAACAGAGCGCTGCTCACCCGTCGCAAAAAATGGGGTTTGCCACTCGCGCAATTCATCACGGTTACACACCGAAAGAGGCAGAACGAGCCCTTACATCGCCGTTGCACCTCACTTCGACTTTTGCATTTGAAACGGCAGAGCAAGGGGCTGCTATTTTCGCTGGCGACGAGCAAGGGCATTTTTACTCACGGGTTTCCAATCCCACCAATGATCTTTTGGAAAAGCGTGTTGCGGCGCTTGAAAACTGAGAAGCTGCAGTTGCGACGACATCTGGCATGGCAGCTATCGCGTCTGTCTTCTGGACATTTCCGAAACCTGGAGATGAAGTGATTACAGACAAGACACTATATGGTTGCACTTTCTCCTTTATGCATCATGGCCTCGCCAAATTTGGTATTTCAGTGCTCCATGTCGATATGACTAATCCTGCGGAACTAGAAAAGGCAATTTCTCCCAAAACGAAGATTGTGTATTTTGAAACACCAGCCAATCCCAACATGCGCTTGGTAAACATTGCAGCCATTTCAGAAATCGCGAGGTCACTTGGGACTCGAACCATTGTCGACAATACATATGCGACGCCGGTAATAACCCGGCCTTTAGACTTAGGCGTAGATATTGTCGTGCATTCAGCGACCAAATATCTGGGTGGCCACGGAGATTTGATTGCCGGACCGATTGTTGGAGATATTGAAAATATGACTGAGATCAGGCTTGTGGGTATGAAGGATTTGACCGGTGCGGTAATATCTTCCTTTAACGCAATGCTGATTTTGCGGGGTTTGAAAACGCTACAATTGAGGATGAAGCGTCACGTAAAATCGGCAACGAAGATTGCGTCTTATCTGGCAGATCATGATGCAATAGCGGAGGTACACTATCCCGGTCTTGCTTCATTCGGGCAACACGAATTGGCCAAGGAACAAATGGACTATTTTGGTGGCATGATTGCCTTTGAACTGAAAGGGGGAATCCGGAGCGGAATTGGGATGATGCACCGGTTGGATCTTGTGCAACGCGCCGTTTCGCTGGGAGATTCAGAAACCTTGATCCAGCACCCAGCAAGCATGACCCACTCAACCTATTCACCTGAAGAACTTGAGGCGCATGGCATCACCGATGGCCTCGTCCGGCTTTCTGTTGGTCTGGAAGAAGTGCAAGACCTGCTTGAAGATATCGATCACTCGCTTGCCAAAATGTACTAATCGGAAATGATCGCCGCCATAATCGGTACATGTGCAGCAATCACCAGCTTCACAACTGTCGCACTGAACTCGCTGTTCATAAACAAAGATCGATATTACCTCATCCGTAGTCGTCCGTCTCCTACTTTATTCCTCAAATCGACGCATTGTCATGCTTGAATCAACCGCTTAAAACTCTTCCCGCGCTCACAACTTTTTTGCGCGGGATGACGAAACATCACTTGGCTCGGCTTGCCGGTGCTCGATTCCATCCTCAGTCCCAGTTTCAGCTGGATAACTTAGAAAATCGGGCCAGAGAGTATTATGGTTGCTAATATCGCATTTCCCAAATAACATTTATAAGCTTTCGGAACGTTCATAAACAATGTCACAGAAAAACATAAACCCACTCGACAACAGTGATCGTTCGCTGCTCGACGCATGGTCACGTGAATTCGGTCCGGCTCTCAAAAGCTATTTCAGAAAAAGAGTATCTTCGCCTGGAGAAGCTGACGATTTGGTTCAGGATGTCTTTGTTCGCCTCGCGCGTCGCGCCGACCTGGGCACGATCCAAACCGTGGAAGGTTATGTTTTCCAGACCGCACGGGCATCGATCTCGGAATATTACCGGAAACGTGCCAGTAGCCGAACAGACTTGCAGGATACGTTCGATGAAGACGAACATTTCGTGGCGGGAATCTCGATTGAAACCGTCTTAGCAGACAAAGAGGCTGTAAAGCAGCTTGTTTCGGCGCTTTATGATTTACCGGAAAAGACGCGTGACATATTCGTCCTCTATCACTTTGAAGGGTTAAAGCAGATGCAGATTGCACAAGATCTGAACATCGGTATCAGAACGGTGGAACGTCACCTTTCAAAAGCGAATACATTCCTGTTGAAACGTCTCAGGTGTTATAGATGAGTCGATTGATGAACGCTGATATGGACGCAGAAGAGGCGGCAGGTTTTTGGGATGCACGCTTGCGTGCTCCCGACTGTACTGATGCTGACCGTGCAGCTCACGATAAATGGAAAAGCGCGAGCCCTGATAACGCTCGAGCTTTTGAAGATTTGCAGAAGATGATTGTTGAACTGTCATCGATTGCTTCAATGCCGGAAATTCAATCTATGCGTGCAGCGGCGTTGAGCCGCAATGATGACGATGTTGCGGCAAAACCCAGGCATACCAGCTGGTTGAATATCAGGGGTACCATGGCCGCTTGTCTTATGGTTTTGGTTGTCTCCACGCTGCTTGTTTTGCAATTGAGTACGGTACCTGAAGATGAAGGGTTGGCTGAGGAGGGTCCAACTCCAGTCTTTGCAACTGCAGTTGGCGAACGAATTAGTGTGCCGCTTACCGATGGCACGGCCGCAACGCTTAACACCGATAGCGAGATTGACGTACGATATGACTCGGACGAGCGCGCAGTTCATCTCGTGAAAGGCGAGGCGCATTTCGACGTCGCGCATAACCCAGACAGGCCCTTCGCCGTCTATGCCGGCGAGTACAAAATAACTGCAGTGGGCACGGCTTTTGACGTAAAAGCGGTTGGCGATACGGTCGATGTAACGGTTACTGAAGGGAAGGTAGAAGTTATACGGCTGAATCCTGATGGTACTGAAAATGTCGGGCCAGGAGCGATGTTGATTGCCGGGCAGCAGTTCACCGCGCGTCCAACTGGTCGTGCTTTCCGACAGAAGGCAGATATTGCCAAAATTACATCTTGGCGTAAGGGTAATGCGATTTTCGACGATATGCCGCTAGGACTAGCTGCACAGGAAATGAACCGATACAGTCTAGTGAAACTGACTATCACCGATCCCGGTCTGGCCAGTACCAAGATCAACGGCATGTTCATCACCGGCAGGCAGGACAGCTTTGTCGAAGCGTTGGAGGTTTATTTCAATGTGCAAGCTAGACGTGTCAGCGATACGGAAATCCTGCTCGAACCAGCGGTCAAATGAAGCTGGAGATGCCAAAGCACCGGCTGCGTCAAAAAATTTAAAAAATAGTGGCGGGTTTTCTTAACGCTATCGCTCTTCCCCATCGACAGCGGAAAAACCGCGGCAAACAAATAGAATTGGGGGATTACTTATGAAGCGCAGCCTGGTTAGCAATGGCACTATGAAACGAAGTCTACTAAGGGCAGGAATTGCCTCTATTGCATTGGCGGTCTCCTGCCCAGTGATGGCAAAGCCGGTCAGTTTTGACATCGATCCCCAACCTCTTGGTGATGCGCTAAACGAGTTCGCTCAGGAAAGTGGTCGAGAAATTCTGTTCTCTAGTGTTGTTACCAATGGCAAGCGTTCAAACGATGTCGAAGGTCGCTATGAACCCGAAGTGGCGCTCGGGCATTTGTTACGCGGTACGGGTTTGAGCTTCAATGTCACGAGCCATAACGCCTTTCTGGTTCAGGCGGCAAACGGTACTTCTGCCTCCGATCAGCAAGCGTCGCTGAATAGCAAGCAGGCGGAGTCCGAAGAAGCTTTGATTGTTGTTACCGGCTCCCGTATTGCGCGTACCGTGATTTCGAACGAAACATCAAATATTCCGCTTCAGGTTTTAGATGCTGATGACATTGCGCAAACCGGTTCTCGCGATGTTAGTGAGATATTAAAAGATCTTCCCGGTGTGGATCAGGGTTTCGCACCAGAAACTACGGCAACAAGTGTTCAAAATAGTGGGTTGAGTACAATCAGCTTGCGCCGATTGGGCGCAAACAGAACGCTGACGCTGATAGACGGACTGCGAGTTGTTTCAAACTCGGGCAGCAATGAAAGCGTTAGCCTCAACACGATACCAAGCGGGTTTGTAAAGAGGTTGGAGATCACCACTGGCGGTGCGTCTGCCATTTACGGCTCGGATGCCATTGGCGGTGTTGTAAACGTCATCCTGGAAGATGACTTTGAGGGCTTGGAACTGGCCACTCACTATCGTACACCTGAAGCATCTGGCGGCGAGGAGTTTTCGTTTGATGCAACCTTCGGCAAACGATTTGCTGACGATCGCGGTTATTTCCTCGCCGCGTTTAGCTATGATGATCACAGTGCAATTTTCGCAGACGAATCACGTCCACAGTCGATCGCCAATGTCGAATTTAATCGACCTCTAACCAACCCGCTTGACCCCAACAATCCTAACGCTTTTCGAGATGAAACCACGTTTGGTGATTGCGATAACTCGGGTCGCTTTTGCATCAATCCTTCGGGCAGCTCTGGTTTGCCGGGCGGTATTTTTGAAGGTGATGATGCTTTCAACATCGGGGGTGTGTTCTTCAATGATCGTGCTGGCAACCTTCCCGATGACCGCGATCCTCGCTTTGGTTTTGAAACAGATGTAGATGGCTTTAATTTTCGGCCAGGTCAGTCAATTTTTCCATCATTTCAAATTTACAACGGGGCGGTCCGAGCGGCCTTCGAAATTACACCAGTTACGGAAGTCTTTTTCAATCTATACTATACCAATTTTACCGTCGTATCGACGGGCTCTGCTTTGAATGTTTCCAGCGGCACAGATATTGGGCCATTCAACGCATTGGGCGATGTTGGCCCTATCGCCGCTGACAACCCGTTCATTCCGCCTGAGGTTGAAGAGACGCGGGTAGGCACGGTATCTTTTGCAAGACGGTTTTCTGAGGTTGGCCGGGCAGTTACCATCAATGAACGCGAGATCATTCGCGGCCAATTCGGACTAAAAGGAGCGATCTCAGGCGACTTAAAATGGAATTTGGGCGCTACCTTTGGCCGGTTCAATCAACGTCAGGATTCTCTAAATCAGATAAGTCAATTGAATGTGCGCACTGCGCTCAATGTTACTCCGGATGGCTTGCAGTGTGCCGATGAAGCGGCGCGGGCACAAGGATGCGCTCCTCTAAATATTTTCGGTGAAGGCTCAATTTCGGATGCTGCTGCTGATTTCATCCGTTACAATGGACTTCTGCTGCAATATCGCGAACAGGCCACTGTCTCTGGTGCGATTGATGGCTCGATTCTTACCTTGCCTGCAGGCGATGTGAAGCTTGCTGTTGGATTCGACTACCGCCATGAACTACAGGACACGACGGGTGACCCTGATCAGGACCTAGAACTCACTACACTTACGACCACGCCAGACTTTCGCGCTTCTTTCGATGTGATTGAAGGTTTTGCGGAACTGGATATCCCGATTCTCGAAGACCAACTGTCATTGCAGCTAGCTGGGCGAGTCGCCAACTATTCAACCGTAGGCACGGTCTACAGTTATAACGTTGGAGGCACATGGCAACCGATCGATGATATTCGTTTTCGTGCGCAATATTCCCGGTCCCAACGGGCGCCTACCCTGACCGAATTTTTCGCCCCGTCAAGGCCAGATTTTGATAGCTTGCGAGATCCCTGTAATGGCTTGATGCCTGATGGATCTGGCATCATGCCAGCCCCGGGAAGCACTACACCAGCCGAGAACATTGCTGCCAATTGTTTGGCGGAACCTGGCATTGTGGCCTTTTTTGCCAATCCTGATAATGCGGGGATAGCATTTAATGGCTCATCCCAAGTTGCTGGCCCAAATATTGGCAATCAAAACTTACGGGAAGAAACAGGAACCACTTACACCGTCGGTGGCGTCTTCACTCCATCGTTCATTCCCAATCTGATCGTGGCGGTAGATTATTATGATATTTCCATTAGCGACGCGGTTGGCAGTATCTCTTCTCAGTTGACCGCCGATCTTTGCTTTTCAGATGCCAGCTTCCCTAACAATCGTTTCTGCGATGTCATTTCCCGTGATGCGACAACGGGTGACGTAACGCAAATTCTCAATCGGTCGGAAAACCTAAACAGTTTGGATACTTCGGGACTGGATGTTTCTGTTCTGTATAAGATTGACCCGCCGATAATTCCTGGCATTTTTAATTTTGATGTGCGTTATTCTCACTATTTCACGGATGAATTCACGTTCCCAGCGATAGAAGGACCTACCACAGAAAGCGTCTTGGGCCGGACTACACAGTCACAGGACGAATTTCGCGCACGCGCAAGCTGGGGGTATGAGGGCATCACGTTGACTTGGACCACGCTTTTCAGAAGTGGAGGGCTTGATGAGTTCGTCCCTCCTGAGGATCCAAGTTTCTTCCGCGTAGAGTCAGAGATGCTTCATAACCTCTTCGTACGGTACAAATTTGGTGATAATGACAGATTCTCGATCTTCGGCGGTGTTAGCAATATCTTCGATAGAATTGGTCCAATTCAGCCAACTGGTCTGACACTTGGAAACAGCCGAAACATTGTCAACTCGCTCAACGACATTGAAGGGCGTGAGTTTTTCGTGGGAGCCAGGGCGAGATTCTGATGGATTTATTTCATCAAAACCGGATTATTGGTTTTTAGCAATGATATGGCTTTGAGTTTGTAGGCCACCACATCGGCATTCGGGGGAAAATGGGAACTTTTGGTAATTATACTCCAGATGCTTTCCAAGCCGATGTGGTGGGAACGCCGAAACAGCAATGCGGGTGAGAGGCGAGAGAGTTTGCCTTGTTCCCTACCAGAATTGCAAATTTACCACGTTTCTAAAAGCTGCACATCAAAGGCAAGCGGCTCAGTATCAATCAACAAGATGGTGCTAAACTAGTAAAAGTTTGACTGTCTCATCTGTCCAAAATTAACTGACAACGGATAGCACTGGTGATAATCAGCCAGCCGTGAATGATCCGTCACATTGTGAACGAAGGGTCCTTTATGGCTGTCGGACACCTGCTTCTACTCTCTGCCTGCGCCGGTCTGATAGCAGGCGACGCTCCCGCAGTAGCTGCACCGGACACTTCTAAGCAGGCCTTTACATTAGAATATGAAAAATTCACACTAGAGAATGGCTTGGAGGTCGTGTTGCATGTTGATAAATCCTATCCCATTGTTGCACTAACAGACCGTTGTCCATGCGGGCAACAACCCAGAAGAGTTGAGTGGGACTGGTTTTGTCCATTTCTTCGAACATATGGCCTTTTGTGGCAGTGAGAATGTACCGCGGTTGAAATCGCTTTGGACGTTATAGGGCAGATCATTGGTGGATCGAAAACATTGCGCTTTATCAAGTGATTGTCGACGATGACTAGCTTGTGCCGGGGGTGTCAGCCTATAATAATAGCTCCGAAATAGCAGGGGAATTTGTCATTCGCGTGCGTGCTAAATCAGGCGTGGACTTGGACACGGTAAAGAATTCCAGACAACAACGGCGACACCATTGTTGACGAGCACACCAATAGCATGCTCGTATGTAATTTTTGTAACAACAAACGGGACAGGCTCTGAGCGACTTTGTTTCGTATTTATAATCTCGTGTCATCTAAGAACTGCAATAGTTCTAATGCGATCGTCTGGGCAGCTTCATCTAACACTGCTCGTGTGATATCTAATCGTTCCGTTATATTTGCCGTTGGAATGAGCCTTGCTGCGTGGCGAGTTGCCTCTAGAAGTCCAGATTTAGATGCCAAAACTGATACTGGTTGAGTTATTTGTGGTAGCTTGTTATTAACATCATAGCTAAATCCAGCATGGAATGCTGCGTTCATATTTTTGCCATGACGTAATTGCTCAACAAACATTTCGAAACTGCGGTCTGGGCCCTGGCTGTCGAGCCTTTTCGTCATACCCAATTCCCAAGGTTTCGCCAGACAATTGATATCCTCATTTATCTCCAAAGGTTTGGCTGTCATATCGCGATATTTACCGCGCGTTTTACTGTCAAATGCAGGTACGTCGATTAACGCCAGACGACGTACCCGAGCAGGAACAGCAACCGCGATCTCGGTGGCCACCAGATTACCAGTATGGAAACCTAGAAGATCGACCGAATTGCAATCTGATAAATGCTTGATAACTGCGAGCATAGCTTCAGCATATTCCTCGATCGATGGTTCTGCCTTGAACGCATCAGATCCGCCATATCCGGGGTAATCTGGAGAAATTACTCGACGGTTCTTTGCGAGATTCGACATAATTCCTGTGAAAGCAAGTCCACTAAACGGCGCAGGGTGGAAACAATATAGATCTGGTTTTGATACGTTCACAGGTGCAAGTAGCCTCCAATGTATTTGGCCAAAAGGTCCGTCTGTGTAGCCCTTTCTCATGTTTCAACATCTCCAGTTAGTTCTGACCCAAATTCAGTGTGATTGTCCGACCTGTTTTGAAGATTCGTCAACGAGCGTGGGACGATACAAGAAAAAGTTGCACGGCATGGATGCAAAGAAGTTACAAGCCGTGCCAAGTCATTGTCTCTCAAAAACAACATAGTAGCGCGCCGAAATGACCATTGCGACATCATCTCAGCACCTAGCCCGTTAGTCGGGCTGATGCCAAATCTGTCTGGACAACAAAAGGTCTGGGTGTGATGCGATCAGATAAAGGAGCAGCGTCGGCACTGCCGGATACAGGGAGATTACAGATGAAACTTTCCACCAAATATTTGTTAATGGCAACGATCGGATCATTGCCCGGATCGGCATTTGCGCAAATTACTAGTAACGAGCAGGAAGGGGCGAGGGATGGTTCCAACGTCATCATCGTCACGGCCCGTAAAAAAGAAGAGACTCTGCTAGACGCACCGTTGGCAGTTTCAGTTATTGGTGAACAAGAACTGGACGGTGCCGGTTTTAGTGACATCACGGAAATCACTAAAGCTGCTCCAGGTGCTTTTGTTGAGCCATTTGGCGACAATACTAATGGTTCTGCGAGGATCAATTCCACTCCTCGCTTCCGTGGCATCACCGTCGTCAGCGGAAACCGATTGCAACAGACGGCAACAGTATTTCTTGATGGAGTTTTTCTGAGCGGTGGCGCGCAGACAATCGGCATAAATGAGTTGCAACGAGTTGAAATTATCAAAGGCCCTCAATCAGCACTGTTCGGTCGTAATACATTTGCCGGTGCGATTAACTATGTCACCAAAGATCCGAGTGATGAGTTTCAAGTCGATTTGAGCGTTACTGGCGCAACGCGTAATGAATATAATTTTGCTGCAGGTATTGAAGGACCGATTACCGACGGTTTTTCTTTCCGGCTAAGCGGGAACTATGACACTAAGGATGGCCATTTCGATAATGTGGCCACTCCCGGCCAACGGCTTGGAGATGAATCCCAATGGTCGGTGGCAGGCACTTTGTTGGTCGCGCCCAGTGATGGCTTCCGTTTAAAACTTCGCGGTTCTTATCAGGAAATTGACGACGGTCCATCTGCATCGGTTTTGTACTTCGGTACTCCTCAACATAATTTTGGTGGTTTTCAATTCGTCAACGGCATCGCAGACCTGACAGATTCGGTGGTGCCCTCGCCCGGCGGTGGTCGCGGCGAATCTGTTTTTGCCGGAAGGATTACGCAACCTCCGGCCAATCGGATCGGATTGAACACATCGGCTGCCGAGATACAGGCTTATCTGGCTTTCCAGAACGACGGTCGATCTGATCCTTCCGACGCGATATTCGGTTTCAAATACAATCCAATCAACGTAAATGATTTTGGCCTGAACCTCGACTCTCTTCGGTTGAGCGCGCAGGGCTCTGTTGATCTGACCGACATCATCGAATTCAGCTTTTTGGCCGGATATAACAAAGAGAACTTCGGTTTTTACTCTGACTTCGATTCAACCCCAGACAATAGTTTCATGAGCTTCACAGCGCGTGAAACGGAAGATGTTACCGTAGAAGGTCGTCTGTCAGGATCATTCTTAGATGAAAGATTGAATATCTCGGCCGGGGCAAGTTATGTTAAAGTCGATATTGAAGAGCTTGGCGGAACAGCAAGCTTCTTGGGGAACCCCATTTTCTTTGGCGACCTTTTCCGCTCAGATCCCTTTATATCAGGTGCTGAAACAATTGGCATTTTCGGATCGATAGATTTCGAGTTTACCGACCAGCTATCGGTTACGCTGGAAGGGCGTTACCAGGAAGATGAGTTTAGTAATCCGGAAGTTAATGTTGGCTTGGCAATGCCGATCTCGCCCGGAAAAATATCCAGCTTCCTGCCACGTTTTACTTTGCGATATCAACCATCGAGCCTCACAACCCTTTATGCAACTTACAGTGAAGGCAACTTGCCCGGCGGGTTCAACCAGCAAATCGCTGAATTGGACGCCACACAGCTTGCCGAATTGATCGCCTTGGCTCCTGAAGCAAACATTCTCTTTGGTGAAGAACAATTGACCAATTACGAATTTGGCTGGAAGCAACAGCACCCAGACGGTATTTTCGGGTTTAACCTTGCTGCCTTTTACATGAAACGAGGCAATGAGATTTTTACGACCATTGAGACGGTCACAGATACCTCACCGGGAGCGCCTAACCCGCTTCGGACCGTTAACTTTACGTCAAACGGTGCAACGACCGATATTTATGGCATCGAGCTTGATGCGGTATTTCAGATTAGCGAGAATCTCTCAATGCAGAGTAGTTTCGCTTATATTGATTCAACCATCGCCTCCTTCCCAGCAAATGGCGGAACGGGAGACTTTGGTGATATTTTCGGTCCGGGAGCTGATGTTACCGGCCAGAAAGCGCCACGCTTCCCGCCCATTACGATTTCACTCGGGGCCACCTATGAAGATGATTTTAAGGGCTTCGGCGACATGTTCGAAAGTTGGTACTTGCGCAGCGACCTCTATTTCACCGGCAATTACTATGATAGCAACGCCAACGTAGCAAAGGTTGAAGAAGCGACTGACGTTAACCTCCGTCTGGGGCTGAGAGGTGAAAACGCCGGTATCGAATTGTTCGTGACAAACCTCTTCAACGAAGATGCTCCGACAACAGCATTTAATTTTGCAGACACAAGCTTTGGTACGCGGTTACTGCCCGGTGGCTTTTTCAACTTCGGTCGTGAAGGTGACCGCGTTGGCCTGCGGGACAAACGCCAGTTTGGTATCAAGTTGAAATATACGTTCAAATAGTACCAGTAGAAATGGCGTTTCTTTGGGGGAAGAAACGCCATTTCGTTTTTATTTTCCTACATCGGTGCCTAGCGTTCTGCTAGGCTGTCTTAAATTGAGCGGCGTCAGCAGCGTTAAATGAATAGGTTTCGCAAAACCCTGATCGCCGTTTTTTTTGCATTCGCGGTCTGCATGACCAGTCACGCGGTCGCAAAAAAACGTAGCTAGATGTTGGTGGACCGCGAGCTAGATCATCTGATGCAGATACGGCCAGGCGAATATGGCGATATCGAATCAGACAGTTGTGCTGCTGATCGGGGCCGTCAGTTGCGTATTTTCCCGAATCAGTTCTGGTCGAGAAATGAGGAGGGGCAGGGCGAAGAAACGTCAGACATGTCTGATTCAAACCAAATAGAACAGGGCCGGCGTTTCGCATGCATGATGGAGTTTCCCAAAAAGCCCAGTGACTATTCTGTGGTGACCCGCCATCATGTCAAAATTCATGATCGAGGCGGCGCCTTTTTTTGATCACGCATCTTGTTGGCTGGGAGATGACGCCGATTATGCGAGTTAATTGGTCGAGCGGTATGCAGCGCGAGACGTTTTGTTGGTGTGATGGATGGGTCTGCCTCCTCGCGCCAGAGAATGTAGCAGCCTTCAAGGCAGCCGAATTCTGGACTATCGTTGTTTGGTCTGGCGAGCAAAGTTTCATCCGCATCGTGCGGGCTTTGCTATCAGGCTCGAGAGAATAGCAGACCGAGATCGGCAATTGCTCGTTGGCCGATTCAGAATATTCGGTCTCGAAAAGACTGGCTCGCTGGTATCACCGGCCTATACTGGCGTTATGACGCTATGTAATCGCAGGTGTCGCATGACTTCCGGTTTGTTCAGTCGCTCGTCAACATAGCCTTGATGGACGTTGTCAAATCGCCCTAGCAGAAGCCTGCCAATAATCCCCACATTGCGCTCAGTTGCCGTTCAACCCAGTCCTCATGCAGGAGCAGTGTATGGTAATACACCGACCACAAAAGCGCCAAGCACCACAAGCCAATAGCGCACAAGAACTTTAACAGACGGGCATTGGTAAGCCTCTTTAATCTTCGGCGCGTCCGGTTATGGTGTAGCCAAGCACCAGATTTCCATCAAAATCAATAACGCCAATTTCACGGCCTTTGCGGCCATCTTTGGTCACCAGGACTTGCTCGGGATAAAGCTGCAATCCAAGCGCACCGACTTGTTCGATCATGCTATCTACATCTGGAATATCGACGACTATTGCACTGCGGCGAGGCAATTGAGTTTCGAGCAAAGTGGTACCCGTAACCTCGGTTAGCGCCATGCAACGTGGGGCATCCGGTGTTGATAGAACAGCAAAGCGAATCTTGGCATCTCGAGGGATTTCAAAGACGGTATACGAATAGGAGGTGGGTTCCGAGTCTTTTACAAATTCCACGGTGAATCCAAAGATATCACGGTAAAGAGTCAATGCGCGATCAAGGTCCGAGACAACAAAATTGGCCCGTTGTAATCGGACGGATGGAGCGACAGTATCAGTCATGTTTTGGCCTTATAATTTAGGATGAAGTATTAGTACGATGAAGTATTAGTTTGAATATCAAAATCAGGGCCTTTCTATACTGACTGTCTGATTAACCTCGTAAAAATATCCATCGCGATCGAAAAGCGAAGTACCGATCATGTGTTTGGTTTCATTTTCAGCGCCAACGACCGTCCATTCCCGCGGTTCGCTGTGGATTTTTGATCCCTGAGCCTTTGCTCTTTCGTACACTTCTCTCGCATCTTCTGTGGACACGACAAATATGGGGGCGCCAAATTCCAATGTTTCGGGAACCGGAGGGGCCTCCATCTTTGGATCGATCCATTCCAACACACCGATCATGCCAATTACCGGATCATTCGCCTTCAATATGATTAGTCTCGTCTTGTCGCCTTTCTTGCCGAGGGCGATACCCTTCCCAGATAGCGTGAAAGGCTTGTCAAACCAACGCTTCATGCCAAATACGGTTTCATACCATTGGGCGGATTTTTCCGCGTCCCTTGACACTAATGTTGTTCTCTTGATTGTATCTGCCATTCTTTTTCGGAACCTCGAATTTGTAATAAAATGGTTTCGCAATATGCATTATGATTAAAGAATCTACGTCTTGTAAGCATTAGCAAACAAGCTGAAGCCCGATGAACGGGCTAGACTGCCAACTTCCAGATTCTTCTTTAGGCAGGATCTGGTCCGGATCTTCTGCATAAAAACCCCTCCACGCGCTTTGCGTCATCCATGGAACAGGCTATTGTCCTCTTAGATGGACAAAAATCAAAACCGATCTTTCTTACGTGGGCTGAGAGTGCTTCGATTGCTAAGCACGATTGATGGCCGTTCATGCAACGAGGTAGCGCGTGCTTTGAAATTGCCAAGAGCGACGTGTCACCGGCTTTTGAAAACGCTTGAATCTGAGGGTTATGCAACGCTCACCACCTCGGACAATCGCTTCAGACTGACCCGAGAAGCTCAATTCCTGGGTAAGCCGGATGATTGGGAAAGCTGGGTCACCGACTTGGTTAAGCCCAGGCTCAACGCGTTTACGAACGAACATTTATGGTGTGTTGCTCTGTCCACACTTCACGGCGTCCAGATGATGACAAGGGTAACCACCGATGCAATTAGTCCCTTCTCGCTCGATCATTATCGCAGGGGTTATTTGATGTCACTGACTCGATCGTCGCCCGGACTGATCTGGCTGGCTTATTGTGATGACCCGCTTCGGCGCGTACTTTTGAAACATATCTATTCGAACGAAGAAGCAAATTATAGTCCTCCATCGCAAAACCAGCTGAAATATCAGCTAGACCAGATTCGCATCCAATCCTATGCCTTTTCTCCAGTCCATTTTTCTGGAGAACATGCCTATGCTATTCCGGTTTTTGTTCAGGGGAAACTACATTCTGCTTTGTCCATGCGGTATATTGCAAAAGCCAAAAAGCCGGAAAAGATACTTGAGGAAACCCTCGGTCCTCTGAGGGCAGTGGCAACAGATATTGAGCGCCAAATAGAAAAGTTGAGCGTCTAAAGTCAGTGGCCATTTTGACACTTTGGGATGCAAAAGCCCGAATGTCGGGCTTGAGAAATTTTGAATAAAAGCCGTTCCCAATCTTTGTCTATTGTCAGGGAAACTAAAGGATTTCGAAACCACGTTCAAATCGGAGTAGTGCAAAAGACGATGTTTTCTCGATCACTGACCTTCATCTTGGCAATCTTTCTCGTTGTGGGATTCTCCTCAGGATCTTCAGCAGAGCAACCGGTAAAAGTAGCGGAAATCGAAAAGTTCTACGTTGCCGGTACCTTTGGCCAGATTCATGTTCGCAGAATGCAGCCGGCAATGGCGGGAATCAAACACCCACCGCTTATATTATTGCACCCTACGCCGTTTTCCGGTGCGTTTTTTGAACCGTTCATGAGAAGAATGGCTGCCGACCGTCTGGTCATTGCCATCGATACCCCCGGATATGGAAACTCGGACTCTCCGTCCGAACCGCAATCCATGGAGAATTATGCGGCTGCAATTGTCGTCGGACTGAACAAGCTTGGTTTTTCTGAAATCCCCTATGATGTGTTGGGTTACCACACGGGCGGCCTGATCGCGGTGGAAACTGCCTTGCAAGAGGGCGGCAATGTCCGGCGCCTCGTTCTCCCCGGCGTCCCATTCTTTGTGGGTGAGGAACGCGAAGAAGCGCACAAATTATATGCCAAACCTGCAACCATCATGAAGGATGGTAACCATCTGATAAAAAAATGGAATTTTGCTTCACTTGCTGTCGATGAAGGGTTGTCGCTTGAACAGGCTCAGATTAATTTTAACGATATGATGCAGTCCTTCCCCAATGACTGGTGGGCATATCACGGGGTATTTACCTATGTGTCAGACAAAAAGTTCCCGAAGGTAGATCAACCGGCACTTTTTATCGCAACTGGAGGGAGTCTAACAGCTGAAACCAAGGCTGCTTTCAAGCTAGCGAAAAACGGGACGTTAGTCACCATGCCAGACGTAAAACACGGCCTTTTTGCCATTCATCTGGATAGAATTGAAGCCGCCGCAAGGAAATTCCTTGATGGGCAAACAGACTAGTCGCAATACAGGAGCGCTGGTATGACCGACATTAAAATTGGATTCAAAGATATGGTGGCCGCAGCCGATGCAGAGGTCGAAACTATCTCCATCACAAATGCACTGGATCTACCTGATGACGATAGCGTGGTTATAGTCGACTTACGAGACATCCGCGAATTGCAGCGCGAGGGGATGATTCGCGGTGCTTTTCATTGCCCGCGGGGAATGCTCGAATTCTGGGTCCACCCGGATAGTCCTTATCACAAACCGATATTCGCCGAGCCCAGGAAATTCGTTTTCTATTGTGGTTCCGGTTGGCGTTCCGCCCTGGCGGCACGCGACATACAAATTCTGGGTTTGTCGCCAGTTGCTCATATTGCAGGCGGATTTACTGCCTGGAAAGAAGTTGGCGGACCTATAGAAACGAAAGAAGCAAAAAAGAGAGCATAGGGTAGAAACTGTGCCAACCGTCCAAGAATTCTGGAAATATTCAATGGAAGAGCCGAATGCATTCTGGCGAGAGCAGGCAGCGCTTATCCATTGGCACAGGCCGTTCAAACAGGTTTTTGACGGCAGTAATCCGCCTTTCAGCCGCTATTATGTCGGCGGTAAGACAAACCTTTGCTACAATGCCGTGGACCGGCATGCAAAAGAGCGCCCCGCTGCCCCAGCGCTTATCTATGTCTCAGGCGAGACGGAGGAAGAACGGACTTATAGTTTCGGGGAATTGCAGACTGCAGTTGGACGCTGCGCCGCGCTGATGAAATCTCTCGGTGTTTCCCGTGGTGACCGGGTATTGATTTATCTGCCGATGATTCCGGAGGCGGTCTTTGCGATGCTCGCAAGTGTCCGTATCGGCGCAGTGCACTGCGTTGTTTTTGGCGGTTTCGCGTCTCAGGCGCTGGCGGACCGGATTGATGATTTACAGCCCTCTTTGGTTATCGGCGCCGATGCCGGTCTGCGCGGTGGTAAAGTGATTGACTATAAAAGCCTGCTGGATGAAGCGCTGAAGGTCAGCGCCCATTCGGTTGCAAAGACACTTATTGTCAATCGAAAGAAGCTGGAAAACATGCCTTGGCGGGATGGGCGCGACATTGACTATCATCGCGCGCTGGCAAGTCTGGAAGAGGACAACGTGCCAATTGAATGGCTGGAATCAAGTGAGCCCTCATACATACTCTACACTTCGGGTACTACCGGAAAGCCAAAGGGTGTCCAGCGTGATACTGGCGGTCATGCTGTCGCGCTTACCGCATCCATGCGTCACGTGTACGGTGGTAAAGCAGGAGAAACGATGTTCGCAACTTCTGATATTGGATGGGTGGTCGGACATAGCTACATTGTTTATGGGCCTTTGTTAACTGGTATGGCGACCATATTATATGAAGGCACTCCGACCCATCCGGATCCCGGCATATGGTGGCGTCTGGTGGAAAAATACCGCCCTTACGTTATGTTTTCCTCCCCGACAGCTATGCGGCTCTTGAAAAAATACGACCGAAAATTTATTACTGATCACGATACCAGCGGACTGCGCAATTTTTTCCTGGCAGGGGAGCCACTTGACGAGGCGACAGCGAAATGGACTTCGCAAATCCTGAAGCGCGATGTTTACGATCATTGCTGGCAGACGGAAACCGGATGGCCGATTATCAGCGCGCTGCCGGGCCTTGAAAAGCATCCCTTGAAATGGGGTTCTCCCAGCTTTGCGGTTTATGGATATGATTTGCAGATAATCGACGAAAGAACAGGTGAACCCGAACCCCATGGCAAAAAAGGGATGCTAGCGATCAAATGGCCGCTGCCACCAGGTTCAATGACGACAATCTGGAACGATGACGAACGGTTTAAGAGCGCCTATTTCCGTCAGTTTTCCGGCATACACTATTATCTGACCTTCGACTTTGCCATACGCGATGAAGATGGATATCTGTTTGTGCTTGGCCGCTCGGATGATGTGATCAACGTAGCTGGCCATCGCCTCGGTACGCATGAGATAGAGGCTGCAATCTGCACCCATCAAAAGATTGCCGAAGCAGCGGTTGTCGGCATAGCGAACAAGGTGAAAGGGCAAACGCCGGTGGCCTTTGTTGTCCTTAAGGGCAGCAGCGCAGAAATGGCAGATCTTTCTGCAGAACTGACCGCAGTCGTTGGCAAGCAACTGGGCGGAATCGCTAGGCCATCACGCATCATTTATCTTCAGGGCTTGCCAAAGACTCGCTCCGGCAAAGTGCTGCGCCGTGCGCTGCAGGCTCTTGCGACCGGTGAAGACCCGGGCGAGTTACCGACAATTGAGGATGCCAGCATCATTGAAGAAATCAGGCAAGCCATTGCAGCATCTGGTTCCTGATCGGCTCGAACCGACCTATGATCTGCTCCGATGGCATTGGAGCTAAATTGACCCGATTCACCTTGCATCAGAAGAGTAAAAAAGTTGCGGAAGGTGACTGTTCAGCGACGGATCTGGCGATAGAATTTTGCGCCAAAGCGGAAGATTTGTTCTCCCTGAATTTGCTGACGAGCTGGGATGAGAACCGATTGCTCTCCGAAGCCAGACAGGCTGATGCGGATCAGGTGGCTGGCCACTTGCGAGGCCCGCTTCACGGTATTCCTGTAATATTGAAGGATAATATCAACACAGTTGATCTGCCGACATCTGGGGGTACACCGGTGTTAGTTGGGAACCAAACATCTACAAACGCGCCACTTGTTAACCGTTTACGTGCAGCGGGTGCCCTGATTGCTGGCAAGGCCAATATGCATGAGTTGTCCTCCGGCGGTACCAGCGCCAATCATGTCTTTGGGCCGGTTTGCAATCCCTATGACCGGACAAGGATTCCAGGCGGTTCGTCTGGCGGGGTCGCTGCGGCTGTCGCGGCTGATCTTGTTCCCGTTGGAATTGGAACTGATACCGCCGGTTCCGTGCGCGTACCAGCGGCGCTTTGCGGTGTTGTCGGTTTCAGGCCGACTGTTGGTCGATATCCGGCGGATGGAATTGTGCCGCTTTCCACATCATTTGACACGCCGGGGTCAATCACCAGATCTGTTCAGGATGTCCAAATTCTGGACGCTGTTCTGTCCGGTGGTGAGATGCAACCAAAACTTCCAAAAAGTTCCGATGTTCGATTGGGTATTGCTTATGACCTGATCGAACATTCGAGTACGGCCGTCAAAAATGCCACTGATAGTGCTCTGCAGCAGCTTTCACATGCTGATATCGACTTCGTTCCGATGGCTTTGGAACCTCTGCGTGAATTACACCGCGCCGCGAGTGAGGCAGTAATTGACACCGAATTTGCGGGTGCAATGAAGAACTATCTCGCCGAGTATGGAGACGGACTTGGCCTTTCAGAACTGGTAAATGGAATTGCTTCGCCAGCAGTTCGTGAGTTTATCAAAAACCGCTTGGCATTGTCGCCTACTCTGCAAGTTTACCACTCCTCTATAACGTTTCATCGACAGCGATTGGAGACCGAATGGGACCTCTTGATGGAGAAGCATGAACTGGATGCCATCGTTTTTCCTACCGCCCCGGAGGTAGCGATGCCAGTTCATGAAGACGATAATATCTTGATAGGTCAGAAAGTTTTATCGTCCTGGTTCTATTTCAAACATACATCATTCGCTAGTTTCGGTCGACGTCCGAGCATCAGCATTCCCATTGGAATCACCGCAGTGGGCCTGCCTGTAAGCCTATCATTAGACGGCATTCCCGGGAAGGATACCGAATTGTTGAATGTCGCCCGTTTCGTCGAGCAGGTTTTGCCACAAATGCCGCCGCCCGATATGGATTGATTCACTCAGCGAAGTCGCTGACCTCAATATGCATCATGTATGTGAAACGATCCCCGGGATGATAGTTGTCGGAAATTTCGAATAGCTGGTCATTATTATCAAAATAGCATCGCAAAACGCGTAAAACCGGAGCGCCTTGATCAATCTCAAGATATCGGCCGATTGTTCGAGATGCAGTAATCGCACTAATATCCTGCGTTACACGTGAAAGTTTGTTTCCTTCGATTTCTGTCAGCTGACTAAAAATTGTTTGGCTTGCCCCGTTCACGAGTGCCGCCGCTTCGGAGAATGCGGGATTGATCCATACTTCTGTG
Organism: Parasphingorhabdus sp. W113; assembly: GCF_055693205.1. Lineage (NCBI taxonomy): Bacteria > Pseudomonadati > Pseudomonadota > Alphaproteobacteria > Sphingomonadales > Sphingorhabdaceae > Parasphingorhabdus > Parasphingorhabdus sp. W113. Next base: position 1,355,210 of record NZ_CM146328.1, read on the forward strand.
AATGCGAGCGGTTTTTTTCGCCTGAAGCTTGCCTCAAGCAATAAAAAACGGTCCAATTTGTGGTTCTCTCGATCTTAAGTTGATAAGCTAAGCTCGGCGTCAGCTTTGCAACACCTCGCTTCAGCAACGCCATTGATGTGTCACTGGCATATTGCAGAATTTCTTCGATGTTGCTGAGTGGTTGATGCCGCGCACCTCTTCGTTTGCTTGCATGCTGGACGACTGTTCCAGAACCTTGCCTCCGGGTAATCAAGCCTTCGTCAATCAAAATACGCAGAGCTTCTCGTAACGTTCCTCGACTGACGCCATATTTTTCGCTGAGTTGGTTTTCTGCTGGCAATCGATCTGACTGAGCTAGCTTGCCATCAAGGATTTGCGATCGAAGATCGTCCGCTAACCTCAGGTAAATGGGTAGCTTGGTATTTTCTGGTATGACATGATCGCCCATGATCCATGTTGTAAAAGGAAGATACTTTAACCTTAGCCGAAAATACCGTCAGCCCGAAGAGCGGGCAGAGATGTAGGGTGATAATTTTTAGATTGATCGCAATCAGCCACGGCTTGTAGGTGTCGTATTGATCTTTAGTCTTCTAAGTACGATCGCGAACGATTGTAGTATACCGTTAGATATGGTCATCTAAGGTTGCGCAAGAACGAAGCCAACCAACCGCATGATTCGCTATTGCAGAATATTGGTGAGGATAGCTGCACCGGCCGATCCTATTGCAATAATAGCAACAGCTGCTCGGTACTACTTTGATACCACACGGGTATACTGAATTTTACAACCCTAGCGATCCTTGGTTGATCTGGCGATTGGGATCCAGATTGTCCTTGACAGCCTGAAGTAAATCTTTCGCCCGATAATCAAGGCTGTCCGTGTACCGATAAGTACGACCAATCTGAAAATGTGCAGCATCGTGGTAATAGAACACGCTTACTAGTGCCTGCTTGAGGCGCTGTGCCAGTTGCCAGCTAGCCTCGTTTTCGGGATGCAATGGTAGTTTTGCCAGATGGTCTTTTTCCATTGTCGCTTCGATTACCGGATGGCGGGCGTCAGGCCAATAGATGCAGGGTTCGATTATCATACCGGCACCACCAACGGCCGCAATCAAAGTACCTTCATGCATGCCAAGCGAATCCATTTCCGTCCGGTGCTTTTCGAAAAGCGCAGAAATGGCCTCATAGCAATCGAGGGCGCGGCTGTGTGGCAACAAGCCGTGGACCGGCACCCAACGCTCGCGGTCCGGTCCCAATATACCGTTTAGGGGACCGAAAGGATTGGCGCGGATGATCTTCGGGATTGTGTTTTCCGTTTCCTTACCACCATGTTTCTGGACGATCTGGCGCGCCTGTTTGATATCTGCATCCGTAGCTGCCTGCATGCGCGCTTCGGTCAAAACGTGGAGAGAATAGGCCGATTTCTCGATGAAACTGCGTCCAGCCGTCACAACTTTGGTGCCCTCCTTTATCGCTTTCATGATTGAACCCTGTTTTTTCATCATACCGACCAACTGCTTCGCATCACTGGCCAGGCTGTCCCGTTTCATGCGAATTGCATTAAGTTTGGGATCAAATCCGAAGCATTCTGTGGCAATTCCGGCCCGTTCGATTTCGGCAGATGCATTCAGTATCGCTTCATGCGAGTCGAAGGTGAAACTTGCATAATCGTGCGCGTTTGCTTCGGGTATCATCCTCAAAGTCACCGTTGCCTTTATGCCCATGGCGCCGGTGTCGGCTAGGAAAAGTCCTGTCAAATCCGGCCCATAGGGGCGCGTGAATTTGCTGCCGGTTTGTATGATGGCGCCGTCAGCCAGAACAACTTCCAAAGATACGCAGCTTTGAACAGCGGTACCGTATCGGCAGGTTCCCCAAAATATTCCGTTCTGGCTCATGCCGCCGCCAACCGTTGCCTTGAGGCCGGATAGCGTTCTCCAGAATGGTGTTCGCAGGTTTTTGGGGGATAGCGTTTTATGCAGTTCGGCCCAAGTACAGCCTGCTTCGACTGTGACCGTCATGTTATGTTCATTGATATCCAGAATATGATTCATCTGGGCCAAGTCAATCAGGACCGCGCCGGGTTCGCCTGATGTATAACCGCCCGTATAACTCATTCCACCTCCACGCGGGATGACCATCAAGTTGTGGGTCGTTGCGACAGAAACTGCGGCGGAGAGCTGTTCCTTGTTTTTCGGACGAACCACCGCCAGCAAGTCAGCACCACGGGAATAGATATCATGCGCATAAAAATCGAGCGTTGTGCTGTCCGGCTACATTCCCAAGTGATCGGACCCACGACCAGTCCAATGGAGTTATAGGGGATCGGCGAGGCATAAAGAGCAACGCTAGGAAGCACGGCAATCAGCGGCTTGGTGCCTCTACGAAATTTGCGCCTTTTAACGAGAACGTTCAAAAACACCCAAATCTTTCGATAAGACAAAGCCATTTGCTGTTCGAGCAAGGAACTTAAATTGGCCTGCATCACCGCAATGTGAGTAATCTTATTAATTCAACAGGTACAGTGACCATCGCATCATGGCCCGTTTTCAGTTCATGATATGACCATTCCGGATCATTTTTCACCTGTTGCGCGATTGTCGGAAATTCGGTTTCTGGGAGTGCAGGGTCAACGCAATGTATGTAAGAGGACTTTAGCTCCTGCGTGCCATTGTTTAAAAGTTTGATCGGATCAGTCCACGTTTTTATTGGGTGAGCTGTTAGCTTCGATCTGACCCAATCATAGTGCGGATGCCTCTTTGGTATACCAAAGATATCAGGCGGGAATGGAGGTATGGCAATTCCATCGGGCGCCAGCTCGTTCAACCGAATTTCCAGCCTCTCTATTTCTGACCCAGTTTTGGGCGTTCCATAGCTTATCATTGATTGGCCATTCTTCGGTAAGGCAGCATCGAGATAAACAATTTTGTTGATAACGTCATCCACCGCGTCGAAACGACGCCCGTAATTATCATCCCGCCATAACTATGCCCAACTAAAGTAAAATCGTGTAAGTCATGTTTCCGAATAACGTTAAGGACGCCATCGATATGTGTTTTCGGATTGATTTCAGGACTTAACTCAAACGCTCGTTCACCCAGTCCGGAAAGCGTGGGGGTCAACACCCGATGGCCGATTTTTTCCAGACCTTCCTTCACGAATTTCCAGCACCAACCTCCATGCCAGGCACCATGTACCAACAGGAAAGTCATCTGTTCCTCTGGCGGCTCATGTTCAGTTGCAGGACATCCCTGCAAGGACGCTGTCAACCCGGCTACTCCGAGACCGAAAAAAAGCGCGACGACTAGGAAGAGACGAAGCGTCGCGCCGTTTGTCAGTACTTCTAGTTGGCACGACCGCCAAATTTATACGTTGCTCGAATCGTCCAGCGACCGGGATTATTGAAATAAGTGTCCTGATTGCCGAATGTTGCAACGAGATAGCGTTTGTCAAAGCAGTTTTGACATTCGACTGACAGGGTCAGTGCCTTTCCGGCTGGCTTCAAATCAATTCCGGCGTTCACAAGCACGTAGCCATCTGCTGGTCCCAGTCCACGTGTCGCGACTTCTTGATCCGATGTCAATCGGACACTACCGCGCGGCGTTATGGTTACATCACTCATAATTATATCGTATGAAGCACCCAAGGTTGCCTGAACATCTGGACTTCTTTTGGGACCCACAACGTTGCAGTTGATGTCAAAAACCGAGAAGGAAAAGTTCGGTGGCGCACAGGCAGTAATTTCTGCTTGGTCGGGACGGTACCTCGCATTCATAACCCCAAGTGAAGCGTAAATGTTAAATTCGGGAGTCGGGTTGATGAATGCCTCAATCTCCAAGCCGCTATTCAGCAAACGACCCGCGTTACCTACGGCAAAAACGCCTTGAGATATGGCCGTATTCACTTGCAAGTCCTTTGCTTCTAAGTGGAATGCGGTTGCAGCCACGCTGAAGACGTTTCCGACAGTAAGCCGAGAGCCGGCTTCATAGGACCAAACTTTTTCTGAAGAAAATGGAAGCAAACCAGATGCATTGTTTACGCGTGCATTCCAGCCGCCAGATCGAAACCCTCTGGTGGCCGATGCATAAAACATCCAGTCATCGGATGCTTCAAATTGCAATGCAAATCGCGGCGTCCATACCTTCTCTCGCTGCTCGGTAGGAATACCCAAGGCAATCATGTTCGCTGTGGTTAAATCGGTGATATTGCCAATCGGGCGGTTATCTGAAATCCGAAAATTCTTTTTCTCATCGGTATAGCGAACGCCAGCGGTTGCTGTAATGCTATCGGTAAGCGCGAAATCACCTTGTATGTAACCAGCAATATTCTCGGTCTCGTTAGTAATGATGCGGTCACGCGAAGGTGTCGGACCAGCAAAATAAGCTGCAAAGTCCGAGCGGTTGTCTTCTTTTAGATAGAAAAGCCCAGCCGTCAGATTGAGGAATTCATTGAAGAGTGATGCATTGTATTTGAGTTCGGCTGAATACTGTTTAAAATCACCGACGTTATCGATAATGAACACGTCATCCGGACTTGGATTCGCCGGTGAAGGAAAAGCCATAAATGCGTCAAATTGCGGCAGTGGGAAATTGGTGAGAAAGTCGTTTTCAACATTGCGATACCCAAGAATGAGGTTGACCTGACCGGTATCACCTGTCTGTACTGAAAGATTAGAAGAAACATTAAACGATTGGGTGACGCTACCAGGCCGCGCTTTGGAAACCGCTCCAGGATAAACGGCATCTAGCCCAAGCGGCAAAAGAGAAGTCGTAACAAGGTCAACGTCCCCATAGTTTCCAGATGTCCTTGGTATCCCTGTGGCAGCGCTGGTATCGATATTGGTATCACGACCAGTTATGTTTGTTCCGCTGTCATCAATATAGTCAACCGCAGCATACCAGTTAATCGCATCTGAAAAGTCTATGTCTGCTGCAACACGAGCACCCCATGCATTGCGATCATTTTGATTGATGCCCAACCTTGAGTTTTGCAGCCAGCCGTTATCGTCAATCCCAAATCCGCTGACCATGAAACGTGCATCATCTGACAAGGGGAGGTCAAGCGTTCCGCGGATCATTACCTCATCAAATCGTCCATAACTCGCTTCTACAAAACCGCCCAATTCCTCGCCCGGTTTACGCAAAATAATATTAATCGCGCCGCCAGTCGTGTTCTTTCCGAACAATGTTCCTTGCGGACCACGAAGTACCTCGGTGCGTTCCACATCAAAAAGGCTAATATTGTTACCATTCTGCCGGGAATAAAAAATCTCATCTACATACGTGCCTACCGCAGGATCAAATGTTGGGAAACTTTCATCTTGCCCCTGACCGCGAAGAAAATAGACGTTCGCGCTACCCAAGGTAGTATTATTGCTTCCGACAAGGTTTGGAATTGTATCAACTAGATCTAATGTCTTTTTAACAGCAAGTGTTTGCAGAGTTTTGGGCGCGAATGCAGAAATGGCGATTGGAACATCTTGAATGCTTTGCTCCCGCCTCTGTGCAGTGACGATAATCACATTTCCACTCGCCTTTGCTTCATCTGCAAAATCAACTTCCTGCGCATGTGCTGGAACAATTGTTAGTCCTACCATGGAAAGGCCCAATATTGAGCCACTCGATAGCGCTTTTTTGCAGAGTTTCATTTTTATCTCCCCGTAGTGCCTTGCGACCGAAGGTGCTGCTTCCGTTAAGCGCAAAGCGGTTTGCGCAACTTCGCGTACGATAGACAGCTAGAAAGGAGGCTATCGGGGAAAGCTAACAACCAATTGGATGTGTTCTACAGCCATATTGACTTTGGGCTGAGTTATGCTTTTTCGGTAACAGTAATACCGCGCAGTCGCTTCATCCCAACTACTGAACGGCAAGCTGCCAAAAGTTCGTTTTTGAGGCTCTGTGCAACTGGTTGTAGCGACGAGTTGCGGCGATTTGCCAAAATGGCCATCCGTCTTATTGGAAATTGTGTGCCTTCGACAAAATGATATTGGTCTCGCTCGGTCTGCGAAGCTGCGAGTTCCCGCGCCAGGAGCATGATACAATCGCTTTGCAAAAGTGTGGATTTCGCTAGGATTACAGAGTTGATATCGACATATTTCTTTGGTGGGGCCATGCCGGCAGCCAGAAAAATACTGCAAATGCGTTCCCACTGCTCCTGGAGTTGCAGGGACAACAGCCAAGTTTGCGAAGCAAGATCCTCCAGCGTCACATCATTTTTCGCCGCTAAAGGATGTCCACGCCGCATCATGATAACATCCTCATCCTCGAACAGTTCCTGCGTTTCAATCGCACCATCAATCTGCATATCAATTGGAGGTGCGCTGGCAACAAACTCCACGTCACCTTGCAACAATTTCTGATGCAACGATTTAGAGTCGCCCGACTCAATACTCAGCGTAATTCCTGGCTGACTTTTGCTGAAGCGGGTAATCATCACCGGCGCAATCCGGGTGAGGAAAGACCATCCGAGGCCGACACGGACATAGCCCCGATCTGCGCCCCGCAGAGCGCTAATCTCCGCCGCAGCAAGGCGCGTCTCTGCTGTGATCACCTTGGCGCGCCGAGCGAGTGCATGACCGAAGTTGGTGGGTTCTGCTCCAAAGGCGCCGCGTTCAAAAAGTTTCACCGCCAATACGTCTTCCAGTTTGGCTACGCTTTTTGAAACCGCCTGCTGACTCACACCGCTATTCTCCGCAGCTCTCGAGAAACTGCCTGTGTCATATACGGATAAAAAATGCTGCAGTTTCTGGGGGTCCATCGAAGGCTTGATCAGTCGCTGGCTTAGGCCAGGCTTTTTCGTCATAAAACTCTCCGTACGGAATTCTTTACAAGCAAAGGTTGTTTAATCATCCGTATTGGTAGTTACTCCAATTAAATCAACTGATTTAGGGGCAAAAAAATGCCTCAGCGTGTAAACCGAAACCTTGAACAGACAAAGAAAACCAATTTTGGCCGATATCATGCCGCAGATGGTCCGGCATATCGGCGTCTGGGAAGGCGTTTGCCGTCACATTGATGAAACCAATGTGGAGGACGATATTCACGATGCTCGGATTGAGTGTATTTTCCCCACAGATGGCCTCTATGCCCACATTCAGAAAAACCTATTTATCTGGGCGGATGGCCGTGAATATCGGTCAACGTTGAACGGCGCTTTGCGTGATAAAAAGTTTGGTGGGACAATGACAAGTTTGGGAGCTGTGGCTGGGAGACCGATTTGGGCTTGGTCCTTCTGAACCTCAACCGTAAGGACGACCCTGGCGGCAATTTCTATGAAATCATCTGCATGGGGGACGATGGCAATCACCGCGCTCGGACATGGCATTGGTTCAAAGACGGTAAGTTATTCAAGCGTACCTTGTGCGGCGAATGGCGCATTTCCGGTTAACCGGATTGCAATCCAGGAAAATTGTATCTCCAACGAGTAGCCTGTGTGGGGATCTAAACTCTACTTTTTCGCACCAGGAGGCTTACGGAGAGGGCGCGCGCGGACGGCCATTGGCCGATTTCGTCAATTACCTATGCTAAAGGGATAATTCCCTATCAATATGGGTTGTGGTGCCTGACGCAGGGTTTGAATCAGAAGCCCACCGATCAAAGTTAGATGGCTGCAACGGGAAGTCGAAATGGAATTGCTAAGCGATATCTCAATTCACACTACGATGTTTAAGAGGAACCTATCTGGTTGTTGCTGATATCCGACCGGAGTTCAAAGAATGAGCTGTCGTGACAAGTAAAAGAACAAAAACAGAAAATCTGCACTTACATTGCACTTACAGCAGTGATATAAGAATTCAGCATTTTGAAAAATGGCTGAAAACTGGTCGGGACGAGAGGATTCGAACCTCCGACCCCCACACCCCCAGTGTGATGCGCTACCAGGCTGCGCTACGTCCCGACCTTTTGGTGCGGCACAAGGCCGACCGAGCCGCCGCATATATGGTGGACCGGTTCGCTTGGCAAGCGCTTTGGGTTGGGTTTCTTTGGTCCGATACAGGATCGTTACCAATCTCTTGATCTGGGGCGGACGGCCTCCCATCTGACAGGGGAACGTGCAAATGCCTTGGTCACCGCCAGGGCAGGCGGGCCGCTGGAATGGCGCAATTGGATTGCTTTCACCGGGGGTGCGTGATAGGCGCGCGCAGCTAAATGGTCAGGCTTTGGTGGACACCAGTGGCCGGGCGATATTTTGGGATGCAAAATTTGCGATCCGGTCCAGATTTTTGGGGATAACGAATGACTTCACTTCTAATTACCGCACAGGCCGCATCGGGCGGCGCCGGTGGCTTTCTCGTCTCGATCATGCCGTTGGTGCTGATTTTTGCGGTTTTCTATTTCCTGTTAATCCGTCCGCAGCAAAAGAAAATGAAACAGCATCAGGCGAAAATTGATGCGGTACAAAAAAATGACGAGGTCGTGACCGGCGGCGGACTGGTCGGGAAAGCCATGAAAGTCGACGATGACTATGTCGAAGTCGAGATTGCCAAAGGCATTCGCGTCAAGGCGGTTAAGGCTACGTTGTCGGATGTCGTGCCACGCGGTAGCGGTAAGCCAGCCAACGACTAATCTCATCTGATGATGACCGCCAGATTTTTGGGGATTGATATTTTGCCATGTTAGATTTTCCGCGCTGGAAAGTGATTTCCATCTCCTTGCTGCTGGCTTTTGGCGTGCTGATGTCGCTGCCGAGCCTTTTCTTTGGCGAAAGTCATAAATACTGGCCGACATTCCTGCCCGACGAAACCATCAATCTGGGCCTCGATCTGTCGGGTGGCAGCCATATTTTGCTGGAAGCCGATCCTGCTGAAGTCGGCGAGACCCGACTGGAAACGATGGAAGAGTCGGTGCGCGCCGAAATGCGGCGGGCCAGTCCGCGGATCAATATTGGCGATATTTCCCGCAAGGACGGCGTTTTGTCCTTCATGGTGCGCGACTCCACTCAGGTCGATGCCGCCCGCGAGGCGTTGCTGCCGCTGACCACCGGTGCAGGGCTCACCGGTCAGCGCGATTGGGATATCGAAGTGCGCGACGATACTCGCTTTGTCATCACACCGACATCCGCTGGTCTCGAAAACGCGGTCGACAATGCAATGGACACGGCCACCGATGTTATTCGCCGCCGGATCGATGAAATGGGTACGCGCGAGCCGACGATCATCCGGCAAGGCGACAATCGCATCGTGGTCCAGGTTCCGGGTCTCGAAGATCCGGAAGCACTCAAGGAGCTGCTCGGACAGACCGCGAAACTCGAATTCAAACTGGTCGATTTCGAAGCAGATCCCAACGCGGTGGCATCGGGCCGTCCGCCGGTGGGCAGTCAGATTTTCCCCTATCCGGACAATCCGACCGGCTTGCCCAATATTGTGGTGAAGCGGCTCGGCGGCATCTCGGGCGACAAGCTGACCGATGCACGGCAAGGCTTTAACCCGGAAACCAATGCACCGGTTGTCAACATTACGTTCGATACCGAAGGCGGTGCCAAATTTGCACGGCTGACCCAGAATAATGTCGGGCGGCCCTTTGCGATCATTCTCGATGGCGAGGTGCTGTCCGCACCCAATATCAATGAGCCGATTTTGGGCGGGTCTGCTCAGATTTCCGGAAACTTTACCGTCGACAGTGCCAACCAGCTGTCGATCGCGTTGCGATCCGGTGCGTTGCCGGTGGAACTGCAGGTGGTCGAAGAGCGCACGGTTGGTCCTGATCTCGGCGCGGATTCGATCCGCAAAGGCATGATCGCAGCCATTATCGGGACCGCGGCGGTGCTGACCTTCATGGTGATCACCTATGGCCGGTTCGGTTTCTATGCGAATTTCGCCTTGGCGTTAAACCTCTTCCTGATCCTCGGTGTGATGGCGATATTCAATGCCACGCTGACCTTGCCGGGCATAGCAGGGTTCATTCTCACGGTCGGTTCTGCGGTCGATGCGAACGTGCTGATCAATGAACGCATAAGGGAGGAACGACGAAGGGGGCGCCGGGTCATACAGGCGGTCGAAGTTGGCTACAAGGAGGCGTCCCGAGCGATTTTTGATGCCAATATCACCAATGTGATTGCCGGTCTGCTGTTGTTCATTTTTGGTTCCGGTCCGGTCCGCGGCTTTGCCGTCGTGCTGATCATCGGCATCGTCACATCGGTATTTACCGCGGTTGTTGTGACCCGGATGCTGGTTGCCTTGTGGTTGCGTCGTGCGCGTCCCCAAGAGCTGGTTATATAGGAGGGCTTGAATCGTGAAATTGCTCAAACTCGTTCCTGATGACACCAATATCAGTTTTCTCAAATGGCGGAATATTGCCGTGGCCATCAGCATTTTGATGATCATCGGATCGATGGCGCTGGTGGCCCAGCGCGGCCTTAATTTCGGCGTCGACTTTGTCGGTGGCCAGATGATCCGCACCACGTTCACCCAAGCCACCGATGCACCAATTTCGGAATTGCGCGAAAAAGTAGGGGCGCTTGGCTATGGCGATCCGACGATCCAGCGTTTTGGCGAGCCGAACGAGGTTTCCATCCGGATGAAATTGCCCACCGGATCCGACCAGGATCCGGAACTGGCCAATACCATGGCGGATGAGATCACCGGCATGCTGAAGGCGGATTATCCTGATGTCCGCATCGACGGGGTCGACTCCGTATCGGGCAAAGTTTCCGAAGAGCTGCTGTCCAAAGGGGTCTGGTCCCTGGTCGGTGCGATGTTGGCGATTACCTTGTACATCTGGATCCGGTTCGAGTGGCAATTCGGTGCAGGGGCGTTGTTCGCGCTGTTCCACGATGTCGCGCTGACATTCGGATTTTTTGCGCTGACGCAGCTGGAATTCAACCTCAATATCGTGGCCGCCTTGTTGACGATCATCGGTTATTCGCTGAACGATACGATTGTCGTCTATGACCGTATCCGGGAAAACCTGAAGAAATATCGCAAGATGGACATCATCGCCTTGCTCGATCTGTCCGTGAACGAAACCCTGGCCCGAACCGTGATGACCAGCTTGACGATGCTTGTCGCTTTGGTCGCCCTGATGGTTTGGGGGCCTGACGTGATTTTCGGTTTCTCCGCCGCGATGTTCCTGGGCGTGCTGATCGGTACCTATTCCTCGGTCTACATGGCCGCGCCGATTCTGATCTGGCTGAAAGTTGGTCCCGACAGCTTTGTCCCAGCGGATTCTTCCGACGAAAAAGCCGAGAAAATTTCCGGGCCGGAACGGGTTGGCTAAACGCCTCTGACGGGAGCACCCATGGTTGAATTGCGCCGTGATGTCGAATTTGAAGGCCCGGTGGTCACCGGATTTACCGCGGTTGGCTTCAAGGTCGGTCCGCGGCGTTTTGACGGAGGTCTGTTACTGTCGCCAGAACAGGCGCTGGATTGGTCAGCAATGACCGATGACGATCTCGATCTCGATGGGATCCTGACACAGCTGAATCTGTCTCCTGCGCCAGAGTTTTTGTTGTTTGGCAGTGGTCCGACGATGCGGCAACCACCAGCGGCCTTTCGCCGGCTTGCGGATGCAGCCCAGCTCGGACTGGAAGTCATGGACAGCCGAGCTGCGGCCCGCGCCTGGGGCGTCTTGCGGGCGGAAGAGCGCTGGATAATCGCGGCCTTGTTGCCGCTCAGCTGATCATCAGCTCGCCAGCTTGCGGAACAGCATGACCAGTTGATCGCCATTATTCTGCCAGCTGAATGCGGCCACGGCCGCACGCACGGTTTCCGGGTCGGCCGGGCCGGCCATTATTTCGCGGATGGCGTCGGCAATCGCATCGCTATTCTGATCGACAATCCGGCCGCTGCTTTCCGCTTTGACCAGTTCGCGAGCGCCACCCGCTTCGCTGATGATTATGGGTGTCCCGCAGGCCAGCGCCTCGACCCAGGCATTGGCCAGGCCCTCCGACCGAGAGACCAGAATGGCAATATCAGCGGCGCCGACAAAGCGGGGCAAGTCGTCATGCGCGACCGTGCCGAGGAACCGAACCCGATCCGCGACGTCCAGGGATTCGGCCAGGCGGCGATAGGCTTGTTCTTCTTCCCCGCTGCCGGCAAGCAACAATGTGGCATCGGGAAATTGCGACATGGCCGCAATGGTCAACGCCTGGTTTTTGCGCGCGATCAGCGCGCCGGTGCTGATGAACAGCGGTCCGCCAATATCGAGATCCTGTTTGACCTTCGCGCGATCGACGGGGCGAAATTTGCTCGAGTCCAGACCGGTATAATGGACTTGAATCTTCTCTTCCCTGATGCCCAGATCGATCATGTCCTGTTTAAGCGCTTCGGATACGGCTAGCAAAGCAGCGGCATTGTCGGCGGCCGCCAGGATCTGGTCCGAACAGCCGGGTTGTTGTCCCCAATGGTGAATGTCGGCGCCGCGCGCCTTGATCGTGAACGGGATATTCAATGCTTTGGCCAGGTGCATGGCAGCTGGGCCATCGGGATAGAAAAATTCGGCGTCAATCAGATCAAACGGATGCTTGGCATGCAGCGCACGCACCAGCGGCAGGATCGCTTTCACGATCCGGGCAGGATTGCGGGCACCGCCAAATTTGGGAATCAATGTGAAGCGCGGACGATGAACATCAAGGCCGCGCCAGTTTTCTTGATCGGGCAAGGCCGTCAACGGCTGGTACTGGGCAAGGGCGCTGAGCGGCCAGGGCGGCAAACCGATCGGATTAACAACCGTCACCCGCATGTCGGGCCGCGACGCCAGCTCTGCCGTCTGGCGCTCGACAAATATCCCGAAATTGGGCGCTGCCGCATTGGGAAACAATGTCGACAGGGTCAAAATATGGAGTGGGTGGGTCATTGTCGGAAGACTTTGCCGGGCAACCTAAAGGCTACGCACGAGCCGGACCGCAACACCGATCCACTCGGGGTCGGCAACGATCTGCTGTCGTGTTCCGGCGCCCAGGGGGAGTAGCTGAAGTTTGCCCTGATCCCGTCCAATCAGCCGGCCAAAGAGAAAGCGCCCGGCCGGACGTGGAACCAGGACATCCCGGTTGAGCAAACTCGCATATTGGTCCGGGGTGCGCCGGGATAGCCAGATGTCGTCTCCGGCCCGGTAATCTCCGACGCTGCTATTCACCTGTAGCGCAACCATCCCGGTTTCAATTGTCGGTTGCGAAATCTCCGTGACTTTTGCCAGCGCGTGGGCGCCCTTGTGATCCAGCACGGCAGCAACCGGCAGGGTCTCCTGATCGGGGAGGGCGAGCAAGGCCGCGCTGTCGACATTCAGGGCCGCGGCAATCCGGTTCAACCAGTCGAGCGACAGCGTGCGCGCGCCAGTTTCCAGCCGGCCGATGGTCTGAGCTGTGGTTTTCGGATGACAGCGTTTTGCGACGTCATCCAGGGTCATTCCCTTTTTTTCCTGACGTCTCTGATCCGGTTAATCATTGGCATTCTCCAACCTATATGGTTTTTTCTTTCCTACATATTTGCCTAAATGGCAAGAGCAAAGCTTTCTGAAGGAGAGGTTTGCGCCATGCCGAAACGAGAGAGAAAGTCCGAATATGATCCCCGCCTGCTAACCGAGCGGCCCGTGCCCAGGGACGGACGCGAGAGGAGGAAGGGCAAGGGCCGGGCACTGGCGCGCAGCGTCACGGTCAGTCTTTCGGAATCGCCGCTGTGCTGGCTCCATGCGCGCGGCTATTTGTCCGACCGCCAACTGGATGGCGGCGAGAAATTGCGATGCGACTGGGAACGCGCCAATCTCGCGCCATCAGTCACGATGCAATGGGATCGGGTGCCGATGGCCCGCAAAAGCGGACGTGCTCCGCAAGTGCTGGATCCCACCGAACGGCAATTGGCGGCCAAACAGCGTTTCGACGCGGCGATGATCCATCTCGGCTCTGATTTGTCCGATATTGCCTGGCGGATCATTTGTGCAGGTGAGGGGGTGCCGGTGGCTGAGAAAAATCTCGGGTGGCCGGTGCGATCGGGGAAGCTGGTGCTTAAAATCGCGCTGGACCGGCTCGCAGATTTCTACCGCTTGCCCTGACCATAGCACCACGATCGCTTAGTCAGGCTATCCGTTGAGCGCCTCCACCTGTTCGGCCAGATCGAGCCAGCGCATTTCCGCCATATCCTTTTCCTCCAGCAATTTGGTATTTTCGGCCGTCAGCTGTTCAAACCGATCAAAGTCGCGCGTGTACAGATCCGGGTCCGACAGCGCTTTAGCAATCTCGCCTATCCGCGCTTCGATCTCCGTGATCCGATCGGGCAACAGATCATAGTCGCGCTGATCCTTGTAACTTAACTTCTTGCTGGACGAGACGGACCTGGTCTTCGGTTTTTCCGCAGCAGGCTTGGCCGGACTTGACCGTTTTGCTTTAGGGGCGTCAGCTTTGCGTTCCGCTTCCCATTCCGCATAGCCACCGGCAATGATGTCAACTTGTCCGCTGCCATCCAAACCCAGCGTCACGGTGACGGTGCGGTCAAGAAAGTCACGGTCATGGCTGACCAGCAAGACGGTTCCGTCATAATCGGCGATCACCTCCTGCAACAGATCGAGCGTTTCGAGATCAAGATCATTGGTCGGTTCGTCGAGCACCAGAAGATTAGACATGCGGGCAAATTCGCGCGCCAGCAGCAGGCGCGACTGTTCACCGCCTGACAGCGTTCCCACCTTGGCATCGATCAGATTGGGCGCGAACAGAAATTCCTTGAGATAGCCTTGCACATGTTTCTTCACCCCGCGGACATCGACCCAGTCGCTGCCATCCGCCAGCACGTCCCGTACCGATTTATTGCCTTCCAGCAGGCTGCGTTGCTGATCGATAAACACGCCATTCAACGTTTTGGCCAAAGTGACGCTGCCGCTGTCAGGGGAGTTCACCGGTCAGCATTTTGAGCAAGGTGGTCTTGCCCGCGCCATTGGCACCGACGATACCGATCCGGTCGCCGCGCTGAATACGCAGCGAGAAATTGCGGATGATCGTGCGCGGTTCGCCATCCTTGTCAAAGGACTTGGCGATATTCTCTGCATTGATGACGGACTTTGTCCGGATGTCATCGCTGGCGGCCTTGAGATTGGCGGTCCCGGCCGGGCCGATCATCGCTGCCCGTTGCGCGCGCATCGCATAGAGTTTTTCCAGTCGCCCCTGGTTGCGCTTGCGCCGCGCGGTAACCCCGCGCTCCAGCCAGCGGGCTTCGAGTTTCAGCTTCGCATCAATTTTCTGGGCAGCCTGTGCTTCATCGGCATGGATTTTCTCCATCCAGGCCTCATAGCCGCCAAAGCCTACTTCCTGACGCCGGAGCGCACCGCGATCCAGCCACACGGTCTGTCTGGTCAGCCGGGTTAGGAAGGTTCGGTCATGCGAGATGGTGATGAACGCGCCTTTATACCGGTTCAACCAGTCCTCGAGCCAGTCGATTGCACTCAGATCGAGATGGTTGGTTGGTTCGTCAAGCAGCAGCAAATCGGGATCCGATGCCAGCGCGCGGCAAATCGCGGCGCGGCGTTTCTCGCCGCCGCTGGCGTTTTTCGCGGGGATTGAAAGATCGGTATTAAGTTGATCGGCGATCGATTGCACTTCGTGCACGGCTGGTCCGGGACTCCCGGAAATGGCGAAATCGAGGAGGGTTTCAAACGGTGTGAAATCGGGTTCCTGTTCCAGCATGACGATGTTCGTGCCGGGCTGAATCATTCGCTGACCCTTGTCGGCTTCGATCTGATCAGCGATCAACCGCAGCAAAGTGGTTTTTCCGGCGCCATTGCGACCGATCAGCGCCAGCCGATCCCGCGGACCAATATGCAAGTCAAGGTCACGAAACAGCCATCCTTCACCCTGATGAAGGGACAGCTGTTCATAAGAGAAAATCGGTGGCTGTGACATGGTCTCTGGGCGTTAGGGCTATGCGCAGCCATGCTCAAGCGGCGTTTTTAGAAAAAATGCATCCGGAACGGTCACAGGCGCGATAATTTGCTAGGAAAACCGCCACTATTGTATAAAAGGCAGCATGCAATTCCTTGTTCACGTCATGTTCAAAGCGTGGAGACTAGAGATTTGACCATGTTGAAAAAAACCGCCTTTCTTGCACTTGCTGGATTTACAGCCTTTGCTGTGACGGCTTTGCCCGCAGATGCCATGCAGCGCGGCGACGAGCAAAATGGCGCGCGTCAGCAGATGATGGCCGGCAAGGTGAAGTCATTGCGGGCGATTGAGAACCGGGTGCTCCCCAAAATGTCGGGCAGTCAATATCTCGGCCCGGAATATGATCCTTCGGCTCAGATTTATCGATTGAAATTCATCCGTGAAGGGCGCGTTATCGTGGTCGATGTGGATGGAAGAACCGGCGCCATCTTGCGGCAGCGGCGTTAAGCACCTGCCATTGCCGACCGCATTTCTCGTTCCTTCCCGCTATTCCGATTTTTCACTCGATTTTCTTTATCATTGAGAGATTGCGCGATGGTGATATATCCCCTGCATCATAAAAAACGAATTGCTGGAGTAACTCAATGCGCGTCTTGATCGTCGAAGATGAACCCACTTTGGGCCAACAGCTGAAATCGACGCTGGAAAGCAACGGTTATGCGATTGATTTGTCAACCGATGGCGAAGACGGTCATTTCATGGGATCGACCGAAGACTATGATGCTGTCATTCTCGATCTTGGACTGCCTGAAATTGACGGCCTGACCGTGCTGGACCGGTGGCGCAAGGAAGAGCGCAACTTTCCGGTACTCGTGTTGACCGCCCGTGATAGCTGGTCTGACAAGGTCGCCGGGCTCGATGCCGGGGCCGATGACTATCTTGCCAAGCCGTTTCAGACAGAAGAACTGATCGCGCGTTTGCGGGCGCTGATCCGCCGCGCTTCGGGCAATGCATCGTCGGAACTGACGGCGGGCGATGTGCGTCTCGATACACGGTCGGGCAAGGTGACGCTTGATGGCGGTCCGGTAAAATTGACGGCTCAGGAATATAAATTGCTGTCCTATCTCATGCATCACAAGGGCAAAGTGGTGTCCCGGACGGAATTGATCGAGCATATTTACGATCAGGATTTTGACCGGGATTCAAACACGATCGAGGTTTTCGTGACCCGTATTCGCAAGAAACTGGGTGCCGATGTTATTTCGACCATCAGGGGGCTGGGCTATAGTCTTGAGGATCCTGACAGCTGAATGAAAATAGCAAAATAGATTTGCCCGCCGGTCAGGCGGGCCCGGACACCAGCGCTTTTCTGGGTGCACAAGCGACCGGCTCGCTGAGCCGGCGGATGATCGGCATCGCGGCCGCGTGGATTTTGATCCTGCTGCTCGGCGGCGGCATCGCTCTGGACCGGGTGCTCGTCAATGCGGTGACCCGGAATTTTGACAATCAGCTGGAATATGTTCTCACCGCGATGATCGCATCGGCAGAGATTGATCCGTTCGGCGAAGTGTTTTTCAACCGGCCGCTCGGTGATCAGCGGTTTCTTGAACCGAATAGCGGCGCCTATTGGCAAATTAGTGGCAAGGGCCAACCGGATTTCTATTCCCGATCGCTGTGGGACCGTCGGTTGGAGCCCGGTTACGCGCATAATGATACGGAAGTGCACCGTTACGAAAGCGATCAGTTTCCGGATGAGCCGCTGCGTATATTGGAGCGGACGATAATCCTGCCGGATTCCGAAACCAAATGGTCGTTCCAGGTCGCCGAGGCGACGGGCAGTCTCGAGCGTCAGATCAGTGAAATTCGGTCGATTCTGGTCAATAGCTTCCTATTGCTCGCGCTGGGCCTGATTGGCATGGCCGCGCTGCAAACACTTTATGGACTCTGGCCGTTGCGCAAGATCCGCAAGGCGATCGGTGAGATGCGAACCGGCCAGCAGCGCCGCGTCACCGAACCGATGCCGAATGAAGTGACTCCGATGGTCGACGAACTGAACGAGCTGCTCGACCATAATGAGAAACAGGCAGAGGAAGCCCGGCGCCATGCCGGCAACCTGGCCCATGCGCTGAAAACCCCGCTGACCGTGATCATGAACAGCGCCACCGCCAAGGCTGATGATCTGGCTGACACGGTGATCCGGGAATCCGGTGTCATGCGGCGTCAGGTGGATCATCATCTCGCGCGGGCGCGGGCAGTGGGCCGGCGCGGCAATGCACATAGCCGATCGCGGGTTTGGCCGAGCCTTCAGGCAGTCGAACGCGCCGTCGGCAGACTTTATAAACATGTGCGGATCGACATTGATGGGGACCAGGATGCGGTGGTGTCGGTCGAGCGGCAGGACCTTGATGAAATGATCGGCAATCTGGTGGAGAATGCCGCCAAATATGGCGGTGGCAGCGTCTTTGTGACGGTCGAGACCGGTGACGAATTTATCGAATTGTTGATCGAAGATGACGGCATGGGCATTCCAGAGGAGGAGCGACAGCGGATCTTTGATCGGGGCGCGCGACTTGATACCGGCAAACCGGGCACCGGCTTGGGACTGGCTATCGTTCGCGATGTGGCTGAAATCTATCAGGGCACGGTGTCGCTTGAAGAAAGTGAGGATCTCGGTGGGCTGATGGTTCGATTGTGTCTGCCGCGATCGGCAGTAACCGGCTCGTAACCCGCCCAAATTGTCGGTCCTGGCCTTACCACAAAACCTGTTCAGCGGTTGGCGATCAGCGATATCACAGCAGAATCACAGCAGAATAACAGCTGGGTTCAGCTTGATCCTTCGCGTATCTTCTCATGGTGGCGGATGACTTCGTCGATGATGAAACGCAGGAACTTTTCCGAAAATTCCGGGTCAAGATTCGCGTCATTGGCCAATTGGCGCAAGCGCGTGATCTGTTCCTGTTCGCGCCCGGGATCGGCCGGGGGCAGGTTGTTTTCGGCTTTATACTCGCCAACCGCTTGCGTGACCTTGAATCGCTCGGCGAGTATGAAAACCAGCGCCGCGTCGATATTGTTGATGCTTTCGCGATATTGCTTGAGCTTTTTATCCATGGGTATCGACCTGAATTCCTTGCGCCTTTTTGTACGGGTGGGATCCAGTCATAGCTGTGGTCGCAAGTTTTGCAAAGTTCATCTGCTTGGGCTTTGTTTTCACTTGCCATATTCCCGTTCCCTTGCCACATCCTCCAGTACATGACCGCAACTGTGCACCATCTTGGGCGCGATTCTGCTCCCTCTCTCGAACCGCTGATGACGCTGGTCGCCAGCGACATGAATCAGGTCAACAGTGTTATTCTGGACCGCATGCAATCCGAAATCCCGCTGATTCCCGAGCTTGCGGGCCATCTGATCGCTGGCGGCGGGAAAAGAATGCGGCCGATGCTGACGCTCGCGGCAGCCAAGCTGATTGGCTATGGCGGCGACCGTCATTTCAAGCTGTCGGCAGCGGTGGAGTTTATTCATACTGCGACATTGTTGCACGACGATGTTGTTGACGGCTCGGATTTGCGCCGCGGCAAGACAACGGCAAACCTGGTGTTTGGCAATCCCGCCACCGTTCTGGTGGGTGACTTTCTGTTCAGCCGGTCCTTTGAGTTGATGGTGGAAGACGGCTCGCTGAAAGTGCTGAAGATCTTGTCGCACGCATCTGCCGTGATTGCGGAAGGCGAAGTCAATCAACTGACCGCCCAGCGAAAGATTGACACTAGCGAAGACCGCTATCTCGATATTATCGGATCAAAAACCGCTGCCCTATTTGCCGCTGCCAGCCGGATATCTGCGGTTGTTGCAGAGCGTGATGAAGAAACCGAACTGGCTTTGGATTCCTACGGCCGGAACCTGGGGATCGCGTTCCAACTGGTCGACGATGCGATCGACTATTCGTCAGACAGCGCCACGATGGGCAAGGATATTGGCGATGATTTCCGCGAAGGCAAGGTGACACTTCCCGTCATCCTGGCCTATGCGCGCGGTGATGAAGCCGAGCGAAAATTCTGGAAAGATGCGATTATCGGCCACAAGTGCTCCGACGACGATCTCGCCTATGCCACTGCGCTGCTGGTCAAGACAGGTGCGATTGAAGATACAATTTCCCGGGCGCGCCACTATGGTCAGCGGGCGATCGATGCGTTGGGCATTTTTCCGGCCAGCAAAGCCAAGGAAGCGATGACAGAAGCGGTTGAATTTGCCATTTCACGCGCCTATTGATCGCGCAGTCACGGAAGGAACAAGCGATGACCGCGCGGATTTACCAGAACCCCATGAATGCGATGCAGTCCGGAAAGGCGCAGACCGACAAATGGATTTTGGAATTCGAACCCGCTGAAGCGCGCAAGGCGGATGCCTTGACCGGCTGGGCAGGGTCGGGCGATACGCAGCGGCAAGTGAAGCTGAGCTTCCCGAACGCCGATGCCGCCAAGGCCTATGCAGACAAATATGGAATTGCTTATGCGCTGGTCCCAACGCCGAGCAAGACCCTGAAAATTCAGGCCTATGCGGACAATTTTCGGTAAAAACCCCGACGCCGTGCTGCGTCACTAAAAACGACAATATCTGGCGGTCAGCTCCGACAATCTTTTGTCGGTCGCAGTCTGGTTATTACAAGAGGTTAAGCAACAGCAGCAATCGGACATCGATGCCGGTGCCGTCAGCGCGTTTTTGAGCAATAAAATTATCGAGTTGATCCAGGGCGACGCGGTGGACGATGATATTCTCGCCATCGACTCCGCCGCCGTCGCCAACTTTGGTTAGGCCGGATGCCTTAAACAACGAAAAGCTCTCCGATACCATCCCAGGCGAAGAATAATATTGACCACAATCTTCCATTTGTTCGGCGCGATAGCCGGTTTCTTCTTCGAGCTCGCGATTAGCGGCCAGACCCGCATCCTCGTCGCTATTGTCATCATGATCGCCGACCAGGCCAGCGGGCAATTCGATGCAATTGCGACCGAGCGGGACGCGATATTGTTCGACCAGCAGCACATGACCATCGTCAATCGCCAGAATGACTGCGGCCCTGATTCGCGGCTGCGCGAGACATATTCCCAGCGCCCCTGGCGCTTGGCCGTGACAAACCGGCCCTGCCACATAATCTCCACCGGAGCATCGCTGTCGATCGTGCTCAAAGCTCAATAAGCCGATCGGGCAATTCATTGGGGTTATTGGCGGTTTTCGGAAAATGTTCCTTCAGAACCGTTCCGACCTTCTCAACCGCAGCGGCCATGCCTTCACCGGGCCGCCCTTGCCGGATTTCATCGATCAAAGCGACCATCGCTTCGCCCCAAACCTCGGGGGAAACCTTGCTGGCAATGGCCTCGTCAGCGACAATCTCGGCGCGGTGTTCCTTGAGCGATACGTAAATCAGAATACCAGTCAATCCGACGGTGCGCCGCTCAGCGCCAACCTTGAAGAAATCGATTGCGCGTCGTTGCACGCGGCGTTGCTTCGTCTTCTTGGGAGTCACCGCGAGCCGCAGCGGCATCCAGGCGAACAGATAGCGCAGGATCAGAAACAGGGCGACAGTGGCCATGAAGACCAGGGTCATCTGTTCAGCGGCGGTGAAACTGTGGTCCCAACCGCCAAAGAAGCCGGTCAGCACCGACTGATAGAAACCCGGCACAATGGCGAGCGTGGACAAGAACAAGAAGGTCAGACCAATCGCCCATTGGAGCCCAGCATCATGATATTTGTCAGAAAGGTCAGTGATGATCGTAACGATCTCGCCGTCCGTGCCTTTTTCGGCCTCACTGACCGCCGTTGTCACCAGTTTGTGGTCGGCTTCTGACAGTTGGTTGACTTTCTGCATTACCACCCGCCTGACGCGCCGCCGCCGCCAAAACTGCCGCCACCGCCGCTAAAGCCGCCGCCGAAACCGCCACCGCCGCCGCCCCAGCTGCTGCCGCCACCGCCAAATCCGCTGGAACCGCCGCCCCAGATGATCACCGGACCGGCGCCACCACGATAGCGTTTGCCGCCTTTGCCGCGGCTTATCGACATCACGAAGATGATGCCAAGCACGACCAGCCAGAAAATCACCAGTCCGGCCTCACCATCACCGTCACTGCGGCGATGGTTTTGGACCACAATGGGCGCGGCTGCGCGCGCACGCGCTTCCTCTTCGGGAAGCGCCAGTTGCAACGAAATCTGATCGACGCCGGCAACAATGCCGCCGGCCATATCGCCATCGCGAAAGCGCGGCAGGATATTATTCTGGATGATCAGGCTCGAAAGCGCATCGGTGAGAATACCTTCAAGACCATAGCCCACTTCCACCCGAACCTTGCGATCATTGGGTGCCACGATCAGCAACGCGCCGTCATTGCGTTCGGCATCCCCCAGGCCCCATTCACGGCCAAGCTGATAGCCGTAGGTTTCAATGTCATAGCCTTCGAGGTCGGCAATGGTTGCCACAACCAATTGCCGTCCGGACGCCGCTTCGAGCTGCTCGAGTGTGCTGGTCAGCGCGGCTTCCTGTGCCGGATCAAGCAAATCCGCCTGATCGACCACCCGGCCGGACAGCGCCGGGAAGGTCTGGGCCGAGACCGAAGCCAAGGGTATCAGCAAAGCCACGAGCAGCGCCGCAAAGAGGGCGTAGGGCAGGGGACGGGGCAAGACTTGCATAAGGATTTAGAAGCTGACGGTCGGAGCTTCTTCAGCGCCATCACTGGTCGCTGCAAAAGGTTCCATTGGTTCGGCGCCGTGGATGATTTTTGCGCCGATAATATCCGGGAAGGTCCGGATCGTCGTATTATATTGCCGAACCGCTTCATTATAGTCCCGGCGCGCAACGTTGATCCGGTTTTCCGTGCCTTCAATCTGGCTCTGCAGCGCGAGGAAATTCTGGTTCGATTGGATATTCGGATACGCTTCGACGGTTGCGAGCAAGCGGCCGAGATTTTGTGACAGCGCGCCTTGTGCGGCTGCATATTCCTGAATTTTGGAGGCGTCGCCGAGATCACTGGCATTGACCTGGATAGACGTCGCTTTTGCGCGGGCTTCGACCACGCCGGTCAATATTTCCTGCTCGCTGGCGGCAGCGCCTTTGACGGTGTTCACGAGATTCTCGATGAGATCGGCGCGGCGTTGATAGGTGCTTTCGACATCCGCCCATTTGGCTTTGGCCTGTTCTTCAGCCGTCGGCACGCTATTAATGCCGCACGCGCTCAGCATCAAGGCCAAGGCAGGAACAGCCAGAAATTTGGAAAACTTGCCACGCATCATATATTCTCCCTCATCACATCGCGATCATCTTCGCGTCGTCCAATGTAAAAATAGGAATGAAATCGCCGAAATGCAATGACTTCACTCGACAAATCCATCGATATTCGGCATTTAGTCCATCACTCACGGGGAAGAGGAGTTTTACCATGTTAGCAGAATTTAAAGCGTTTATTTTGAAGGGCAATGTGCTCGATCTGGCGGTTGCGGTGATTATCGGCGCGGCTTTTGCCACGATCACCACATCCTTGACCGAAGATGTCATCATGCCATTGGTCAGTGCGATCTTGGGCACGCCGGACTTTTCGAAAATGTTCATATTGCTGGGCACGCCGCCAGCGGAACTGGCCGGGTCGATGGACTATGCGGCCTTGAAAGAAGCCGGTGTGCCGATGCTTGGTTGGGGGCAGTTTCTCACCGTTGTGATCAATTTCATCATTCTGGCCTTCATCATTTTCCTGATTGTACGCTATGCCAATAAGGTCATGGCCAAGCAGGAAGAAGAAGCACCACCAGCGGGTCCCACGGAAATTGACCTGTTGACGGAAATTCGTGACAATCTGAAGAAATAAGCCTGTAATCAGAAGCTTATAAGCGACAAGAAGAGGGTGTGGATCTGGGGATTCACACCCTTTTTTCGTATCTGCGGGTCCGCATTCTCTTTTCATTCAGAATTAAGGCCCTATATAGCGTGGGTCGGTTTCGGCCGACTATGGTGATAAATTGTGGTGTGTAATAGACACAACGGACCCGGGGGCAGTACCCGGCGGCTCCACCATTTCAGGCGGTTTGCGGTTGCGCAGGGCGCTTGTATTGACGGGGCCGAACCAGGATCGACGTGTGTTCAAAAGCATTATTTTTACCCGGCCTGAGTACGCCGTGATTGCTCAAAAACTATAAGTGCAAACGATAATGAAGCACTCGCAGTAGCGGCTTAAGCCAACGACCTCACGGTTGTAACTTAAGAAGTTAAAGCGCGGTTGGACCCACCGGGCAACAGAAGGGATACCGGCGGCTTGGGGGTGCCGAGCAACAGAAACCCCCACTTTTCATGCCGTTACCTACTAGTAATCACTGCCATAGGCTCGGTGATATTCGATCGCCTCGATCATCTTGGCACCCGCCATGAAAACAGCGCCAGTGCAGGCAAGGAACAGTAATTTTCCGCCAAATCCGGGATATTGAACGAGATAGTCCTGGCCGCGTGCCACGGCTCCGGTGGCGAGAGCATAGGTAATCAGAAACGCCTCGAACTTCGTCTTGATGATGAACAGGCGTTTGAATTTTCTCCACATGGTAATTCAAGTAGCAAAGGCTGTGCCAAGCGCGGAAATGCTGGGATTTCTCGAAGGGAATATGGTAAACTGTAAGTTAATCCGACAAATTGATACGCATGCGGCTAGCCAGCAAGTTCTTCAAGATCGCAAGCCGTCAGCAGCGCGAGCCGGGCTGACTGAACAATGTCCGGCAAGTCTGGGCTGGTCAGTTGATCGGGCGTGATGAATTCGGGCCAATGGCGGTTGATCACGTCGGCGATCTGATCGAGTTTTTCGGGCGTCGCGATGAACCGCTGATCCACTGCGTCAGGCGCAGCGACCACCCGCAGGCGCAAGCAGGCAGGGCCGCCACCATTGGCCATGGATTGCCGCACGTCGACAGGACAAAGTCTCCGAATCGGGCCGTTTCCGGCAACGAGCCCCTCGAGATAGCTCCACACCGCTTCATTTGCCTGGGCTTCCGTTGGCAGAATAAGCGCCATGCCGCCGTCCTTGGGCAGGGTCACCAGTTGTGCATTGAACAGATAGGACTGGATGGCATCAGCGAGGCTGACCGCGCTGGCCGGCACGGTGACAATCTCGGCTTCCGGAAGTTTCTGATGGACTTCCGCATAAAATTCATCGCGATTTTCAAAAGCCTGTTCATGCGCAAACAGGACGCGCTCGTTGGCCACCGCAACCACATCATTGTGAAAGGCACCGGCGGCGATCGCCGCTTCAGACTGCTGCGCAAAAATAGCGCGGTGCGGATCCAGTCCATGGCGCCGGGCAACCGCCTTGCTGGATTCGACATGCTGGCGCGCTGGGAACGGACCACCGCTTTTGCCAAAGACAAAAATTTCAACCGCTTCGCTACCATGCTTGGCACACAGACGCATATGATTGGCGGCTCCTTCGTCGCCAAAGGGTGCCGGTACGGGCGGATGCACGGCGAATTGGCTGCTGTCGGCAAACGCGAGCTGCAATTGTTGCAGCGTGCCCGGCCATTCGTGACTGCGATGCGGCATGGTCAGCAGATTCGCGACCGTCAGATGGCAACGGCCATCTGCGCTATCTGGTGCCGGTGATACGGTTGCCGCATTGGCAGCCCACATGGAAGAGGCAGAAAAAGCGGCCGCCCGCAAATGCGGCTCTGCTTCTGCGACGGATGTAGCCAGACCATCCAGCCAGGTCAGATTGGGACGATCCAGTGGCATGAAAAACCCCTGCGTCAGGCCCAGATCGAGGTTGTGCCGCATTTTTTCGACGCCCTGCAGCGCCGCCTGGCGCGGATAGGAACGGTCTCCGGCGTTGGACGAGGAGGCGATATTGCCGAGGCTTAATCCGGCATAATTGTGACTGGGGCCGATGATCCCGTCAAAGTTGATTTCCTGAACTGCGTGCATGTTTTTTTACCTTGGAATATGCCAGATGGTGTCGCCAACCGAGAGATTCAGATTGGCAGCGCCCTGCGCGTCGATCGCGATGCCGTTATCGGTCGGTTTGATAAAGCCATAGCTGGCCTGGAAATCATGCAGCCGGCCGCAGGAGATGATCGATTTCAAACCATCTTCATCGTCAGAAATATCGCTGATCACCGCCGATTGGGCGTCGCGGACGCTGGTGACCTGATCGGTCTTTGCAATCATCGTTGGGCCACCGTCAAAAATGTCGACATAGCCGTCATAAGAGAAATTCTCGTTTTCCAGCATCCGCATGGCGGCGCGGCCATTGGGATGCGGGATGCCGATCGCGGCGCGCGCGGTTTCGCTCAGCATGGCGGTGTAAATCGGATGTTTCGGCATCAGATCGGCAATGAACTGATTGCCGTGGATCGCGTTGAAATAGTCTGCTTCCTGAAAGCCCATGCCGAAAAACCGGCCGGCCAGTCCGTCCCAGAATGGCGACCCGCCGGCTTCGTCAATCACTCCGCGCAATTCGGCGAACAGCCGATCCCCGAACCGGGCCCGGTGTTCCTTGATAAACAGATAGCGGCTGCGCGCGAGCAACATGCCCAATCCGCCAGCGCGCTCGCCGGGATGCAGAAAAAGCCCGCCGACTTCGCTGGCCCCTTCAAGGTCAGTCACCAGAGTCAGCATTTCCGCGCGAAAGGTGCGATCGAGCTCTTTGCTGGTCTGAGACAGCGTGCTCATGCGATAGGAATAGAACGGCCAGCTTTGACCGACTTTGGTAAACAGTTGCGATGTCCCGCGAACAACGCCGGTTTCGACATTTTCAAGCACCATGACAAAGAGGTCATTGCCATGATTCTCGCTGGCCTGATCAAAGGCTGCTGTCGAGCGTTCGAGTTTTTCCGTCAGCGAATTTTTATCTGGCGGGAGATTGGTAAACCCACCGCCGGTCAGCTTTGCCATTTCATACAGATGCTGCAGATCGTCGATCCGCGCGGCGCGTATTCTGAAACTCATAATCCCCCTGATCGGCGATGCGCAAGATGGTCAGCGCCGATAATTGTGTGCGTTCGACAAGGCTTCCGGTGATCAGAAACTCGTTGGAACTGTGAATCGCGCCGCCGCGGACGCCCATTGTATCGACAACCGGAATCCCGCAAGCAGCGATATTATTGCCGTCACAGACACCGCCCGTGCCGCGCCAGTTGATATCCAGGCCAAGATCAGCGCCGCAGCTTTTGACCAGATGGAACAATTTTTCTGCCTGTGGATCAATCGGCTTGGGTGGCCGACCAAAGCCGCCATGGCAATGAATGCTCAGGTCATGATCCCGGGCCAGTTGCCGGACCAATTGATCGAGAACAGTCTGGGCTTCCGCTTGATCGGCCAGCGTCTTTGGGCGGAAGTTTACCCGCAAGATTGCATGATCCGGAACCGCATTATTGGGGCCGCCGCCTTCGATTTTGGCCGGATTGACGCTCAACCCTTCCCTGTGCAGCGCCTTTAACTGCAAGGCCATGTCCGCCGCAGCGACTAGCGCGTTGCGGCCTTCATCGGGGTTGCGGCCGGCATGCGCGCTCTGGCCGGTAAATATGATCGAGAAATTTCCGCTGCCGCCGCGTTCGCCCGCTAGCGTGCCATCCGGCAGGGCAGGCTCATAGGTGAGCGCGGCCGCTTTGCCTTGGGCGCAGCGTGCGATCAATTGGGCGGAGGATGCGGAGCCGACTTCTTCGTCGCTGTTGATCATGATATCATAACCGATGCGATCGGCCTGTTCACTGGCCTCGAGCAATTGAAGGGCGCCGAGCATGACCGAAAGGCCGCCTTTCATGTCCGCGACGCCGGGGCCACCCAGCACGCCGTCCTCAAGCCATGTGAGTGATTGAAAGGCGTGATCTGCGGGAAAAACAGTATCCATATGACCGGTGAGCAAGATACGAACCGGCGCATCAGGGCGCACGACCGCGTGCAGATGCTCGCCGCGTTCAACCTGATCGACGCTTCCGTCCGGCCGTACGGCTTCTACCGGATCGGGGGCAATCAGATTGACCTCGCCAGGCAAGACCGAAAAGGCGTCGGCGAGAAGCCCGGCCACGGATTTCAGGCCGGCCAGATTGGTGGTTCCGCTATTGATTCTCGACCAGTCTTCAGTGCGCTGGAGCAGCGGCAAGCCATTCGCTTGTTCAAGGATCGGGGTTTCCGGCAGGGATGGGATTGTCATCCGCAACCGATAGCATTTGTAACCAATTGCTGTCACCTGTTTCCATGATTGAAGGCAATTTGATTTTCGGTCTTATGTCAGACCCTTGCATCTTCGATCAGAGCCAGGATTCCCCCATGAATTTCCCGCCATAATTGGCGTTCGTCATCAGCAGCGGACGGAATGGTTGCGGTGATGATATCGACCGCCGCGTCGACCAGACCGCCAAACCAGCTGTTATCGATCCGCAATGTCTCTTCATGATGCGGCACAGTGCTGCCGAACATGACCCGGATTTCTTGCGGCCGCTCGAGCCAGTTCATAAGGCAATAGACGACGCTTTCAACCATTTCGGCTTCCAGCTTCACACGGTTGCCAAGACCATGTTCATCAAAGGAAGCGCGCGCCTTAGGATGCAGGGCATAATAGCGCTGCATCACCGGTTCGGTAATATCGCCCAATTGCTCGGCCGCCCGCTCCAGACCGGTTTCGAGCAGCGCCAGTTTCTGATCCACATCCATAAGCGGCATTTTGTGGCGCATCTCTCGATCATCGGCAAGGATATGATTCGCGGCATTTACAAAATCGGCGTCACCAGCCATAGGATGCGACCGATTCCTCCCCGGATTATCTGCTTTTGCGCTCAGGCAATATTGTCGGGGCCGTGATGTGTTTTTGTCTATTTGAGGAACTGCCCATGTCCGAATATGTCCGTCAGAATGATATCCAGATTTCTGCGCTGTTGTTTGATTTCATCAATGAGCGCGCCTTGCCCGAAACTGGCGTGGATCTAGAGCAGTTCTGGGCTGGTTTTGCCGCGCTGCTGGGACGGTTCGCAGCGCGCAACGCCGCGCTTCTGGCCAAGCGGGAAAAGCTGCAATCGCAGATTGATGACTGGCATGTTGCAAACAAGGGCAAGCCGATCGATCAAGCCACGTATCAGGCCTTTCTGAGAGAGATTGGCTATCTGGTCGACGAGCCGGCCCCTTTTTCGATCACCACCGAAAATGTCGATCCGGAAATCGCGACCATGGCCGGGCCGCAGCTGGTCGTGCCGTCCCTCAATGACCGGTTCGTCCTGAACGCCGCCAATGCGCGCTGGGGCAGCCTCTATGACGCATTTTACGGCACTGATACCCTGGATGCAGCACCGGCGCAGCCCGGAGGTTATGATCCGGTGCGCGGTGCGGCCGTCATCAAGGCGGCGAAAGCGTTTCTGGACGAGGCCTTGCCACTCGCCAGTGGCAATTGGGCCGATTTAACCGATGTCAAAGAAAACGGCATTCTACTGCAAAATCCGGCCCAATATGTCGGAAAGAGCGACAAGGGGGCGTTGTTTGTCCATAATGGCCTGCATATTGAGGTGATTTTTGATGCGGACCATCCGATTGGAAAGGATGATCCGGCCAATATTGCGGACGTTTATCTGGAATCCGCGCTAACCACGATTATCGACATGGAGGATTCCGTCGCTGCGGTGGATGCCGAGGACAAGGTGCTCGCCTATAGCAATTGGCTTGGATTGATGCGCGGGGATCTGGCCGCGAAATTCATGAAAGGCGGCAAGGAAGCGGAGCGGCGCGCCAATCCCGACCGCGATTATGTCGATCCTGATGGCGCGGCGTTCAGCTTGCCCGGACGCAGCCTGATGTTCGTCCGCAATGTCGGTCATTTGATGACCAATCCGGCGGTATTGCTGGCCGATGGATCCGAAGCGCCAGAAGGCTTGCTGGATGGTGTGTTCACCAGCCTGATCGCGATGCACGATCTCAAAGGTCTCGGCGAGTTGCGCAACAGCAAGGCCGGTTCGATCTATATCGTGAAGCCGAAAATGCACGGACCAGAGGAATGCGCGTTCACCAATGATCTGTTCGATGCGGTCGAGGACCTGCTCGGTCTGGATCGCAACACGATCAAGGTGGGTGTCATGGACGAGGAGCGCCGAACCTCGGCCAATCTAGCGGCCTGTATCCACGCGGTGAAAGACCGGATCGTCTTTATCAATACCGGTTTTCTGGATCGGACCGGGGACGAAATTCACACCAGCATGCATGGCGGCGCCATGGTCGCCAAGGCGGACATGAAGGCGAGCGACTGGATTCAGTCCTATGAAGATCGCAATGTCGCGATTGGCTTGGCTTGCGGCATGTCCGGCAAGGCGCAGATCGGCAAGGGCATGTGGGCCGCGCCCGACCGCATGGCGGACATGATGGAACAGAAAATCAGCCACCCGATGACCGGCGCCAATACCGCTTGGGTGCCAAGCCCGACCGCGGCGACCTTGCACGCCATTCACTATCACCGTCTCGACGTCTTCGCGCGGCAGAAAGAGGTGGCTGGCAACGGTATTCCGGCGCTCGACAAATTGCTTACGATTCCCCTCGCGGAGGGGCATAATTGGTCGGCCGAAGAGATTGAGCGAGAACTGGACAATAATGCCCAGGGCATATTGGGCTATGTGGTGCGCTGGATCGATCAGGGCATTGGTTGTTCGAAAGTACCAGATATCAATGATGTCGGTCTGATGGAGGATCGTGCGACCTTGCGGATTTCCTCGCAGCACATGGCCAACTGGCTGCTCCACGGTGTTTGCACGGCGGAACAGGTTGATGCCGCTCTGCTACGCATGGCCGCCAAGGTTGATGGTCAAAATGCTGATGATCCGCTCTACCGGCCAATGGCCAGTGATCCCGATGCCAGTCTGGCGTTTCAGGCGGCGCGGGATCTGGTGTTCAAGGGCGTCGAGCAACCCAGTGGCTATACCGAGCCGCTATTGCATGCCTACAGGCGAAAGCTGAAAGCGTCCGCATAAGGCGGCCAGAGCGCTAAGATATCATCGTGAGATGGCGTGCGATCGCAACAAATTCTGCAACACTGACGGTTTCGGGGCGGCGGCTGCTGTCAACCGCAGCGGCGGCCAGGGCATCCAGTCCGCCAGGCAGGCCTTTCAGGCTTTGCCGCAGCATCTTGCGTCTTTGACTAAAGGCGACCTGAGTCAGCTTCTCGAGTATTTTCGGGTCGACACCTTCGGGCTGATCCGTTGGCGTGACATGCACGATCGCAGACATCACTTTCGGCGGCGGTGTGAAGGCTGACCGGTGGACCGTCATTGCCAGCTTGGCCTGGCTGCGCCACTGGGCGAGGATCGACAATCGCCCGTAGGCACTGCTGCCCGGAGCGGCGACGATCCGATCCGCCACTTCGCGCTGAAACATCAGGGTCAAGGACCGCCATTGTGGTCGCCAGGTCGCACCGGAAAGCCATTTGACGAACAGGGCAGAGCCCACATTATAGGGAAGGTTCGATACGATGTGGAACGGGCTGTCGAACAATGTGTCGGTATCAATCGCCAGCGCATCGTCCTGACTGACAATTAGCTGGCCAGGGAAATAGCCAGCCAGTTCTTCCAGGGCCGGCAAACAGCGCGGATCCCGTTCGACGGCGGTAACCTTTGCACCCGCCTGCAGCAGCGCCTGAGTCAGGCCGCCGGGACCGGGTCCCACTTCAAACACTGGGCAGCCCCGGATATCACCCGGAATCGCGGCGATTTTGGTCAGCAACTGGGTGTCGAACAGGAAATTCTGGCCCAAAGCCTTGTTGGCCGTCAGACCATGTTTCTTGATGACTTCGCGCAGCGGCGGGAGCGATGGATTGTCCGGCAAATCGGTCAACGATCGTAGATTTTTCGGTTTTCGACGGCGGTGGTTGCCATCTGAATGGCGGCAATCATCGAACGGGGATCCGCAATGCCCTGACCGGCAATGCCAAAAGCGGTCCCGTGATCGGGTGATGTCCGCACGATTGGCAGTCCGAGGGTCATGTTCACCCCGTCAAAAAAGTGCAGGGTTTTCAGGGGCACCAGCGCCTGGTCGTGATAGGGGCACAGCGCGACATCAAAGCGCGCGCGGGCCTCTTCGTGAAACATCGTATCCGCGGGCAGGGGGCCGGTAATATCCATGCCTTCGGCGCGCAATTCCGCAATGGCCGGTTCCATCACGCGCTTTTCCTCTTCGCCCAATGTTCCATTTTCACCGGCATGCGGATTCAATCCGGCCACGGCCAATCGCGGCTCGGTAATGCCAAAATTGCGCACCATCGCCTTTTGGGCGGCTTTGGCACGGGCGATGATCAGGGCATGACTGATCTGGCCTGGTACGTCTTTTAACGCGATATGGGTGGTCATCGGTATGACCCGCAAGGACGGGCCGGCGAGCATCATGACCGCATTCTCGCGAGCAATGCCGCAGCGTTCGGACACAAATTCGGTTTGGCCCGGATAGCGAAATCCAACCTTGTAGAGCTGGGATTTGGATACCGGCGCCGTAATCACCGCACTGGCGTCGCCAGAACGCGCGAGGCCGCAAGCAATTTCCAGCGCATGCAACGCACATTGCGCCCCATCCAATGTCGGTTGGCCCGGCTTTGTGTCTTCACCATTGTGAATATGCATCAAGGGCAGCGCATGGGGGAAAACATTGGCCGCTTCCGCCGGATCGCTGATTTTTACGACTGGGGTTTGGCCCTGTCGTTCAAAGTCAGCCACATTGCCTGCGACGAAAAACGCAGGAAACCCATATTTCTCACGGTCAATCCAGGATTTGCAAATGATCTCAGGGCCGATTCCAGCCGGATCACCGCACGAAATCGCGAAGGGTTTGTTCGACCCGGCCACGCACTAATTATATTCGATAATGGCGTCACGGCGAAGGTCGCGCAGATAGATTTGCGCGCGCTTGTTGATCCGCTCGTCTTCCAGTTGGGTCATGATCTGGTCGAACGACGGTGCTGCCGCTGTTTGCGGATCGTCTCGGCCACACAGGATCAGAACCCGGACGCCGTCAACCACCGAGCCGAATGGCTGGCTGGCCTGGCCGATCGGCAATTGTGCGATCGCGGTCTGCAATGGACCAGGCAAGTCTTTCAGCCGGACGCGATCATTGTCCACGACATCGGCGCCGATCTGGGCTGCCACTTCATTGGCTGCGCCGCAGCCTTTGATATTGCGGGTGGCTTCGGCAAATTGCGCCGCGCGTTCGGTAGCGCCTTCCTGGGTTGTTCCCTGTGGAAAGCTGATTGCGAGCTGCTTCAGGCTCAATATGGCGTTGCGCGGATCGGCGGTCAGGATCTGCCGTTGATCGATCAGATAGAGGATCGAAAAGCCACCGGGTACCGGAACCGGGCCAACGACCTGACCCACTTGCATCTGAACCGCGGCCTCGGCGAGAGATTGTGGCAATTGCTCCGGCCGCACCCAGCCCAGATCGCCGCCGGTCGCAGCAGTCGAAGCCTCGGAAAATTGCCGGGCATAGGCAACGAAAGAGCCACCCTGGCGGATTTGTGTCAAAATGTTGCGCATATTTGCCGCGACTTGCTCCGCTGCTTCCTGGCTCGCGGACATGTAAATTTCACCGATACGATATTCGGTACGGCCCTTGGATGCATTCAGCCGCTCGATGATCGAGTTTACCTCATCATCACCGACATTGATAAATGGCTGAATGTTCCGGCGCAGCAGACGGCTCCAGGCCAGTTCGCCTTTAATCTGCTGTTTCAAGGTATTGGTGGAAGAGCCTTTTGAACGCAGATAACTGTCAAACGCATTGATATCCTGTTTGAAATTCTGCTGGGCGACCTGATTGAACGTGGCCTCGATTTCATCCGATGAAATCAAAATCTCATTGGCTTCCGCTTCCTGGATCTGCAGCGTCTCGTCAATCAGATTGCGCAAGACTTGTAACCGCAGCCGCTGGCGTTCCTCGTCAGAAACTTCGCCGCCATTGGCGGCAACGATCAGAGCCAGGCGATGGCTGACATCGGTCCCGGTGATGATGTCGCCGTTGACCAGCGCGGTGGCGCGGCGCACGTTGGGATCATCTTCGCCAAAAATTGTCAGCTGTTCGGGAATGTTGAGACCGGTTTCAGGAACCACATTGTCCGCAACAGTCTGCGATGAAGAGGGGGTCGCGGCGGCAAGGGCCAAGCCGGCCACCATCATGAATTTCGTGCCCAGTGATGATATTTTGGTACGCATTACAATCATTTTTCGTTTCTTCTCAAACAGTAAGCAAAAATACTAGATTGGCCTTTAGCAAAGAAGGGCTGAACCTAATATGAGCAGTTGGTCTTGTCTAGCGCACGCCTTACACACCCAGGTTGCGCAAGGCCAGCCGGAACAGGAAGGTGCTGCCGCGCTCCGCGTCTCCGGTGTCCTCATAATCATAGCGCCAGGTCACCCCGAGTGACAAGCATCCGTCATCATAAGCGACGCCAATGCGGTGGCGAACCGGTTCGAAACCGTCCGCCGATGAAGTCGGATCTTCCCGGGCATCGGTCAAGTCGACAATGGCGGAACCGAAAACCGACCAATATTTGTCGATCTGATACCGGCCGCCAATCCGGACTTCTTCGCGGTCCCTCAGATCCTCCAGGTTTTCGCCGATATTACGATTGAGCCGCAAATAGCCAACCTGCACATAAGTGTCATTGGACCCGACTGTGGCATCAATCTCGTTCCGGCGGATCGCGAGATTATCCTTGTCTAGCCGATAGCGGTGGGTGAATTTGACAATGTCCTTGAACCGTACATTCGTCCGTCCCGCAATGTCGGAGAAGCGATCGGACAGGCCGGTGCCTTCCGGCACGATATTGCTGTTATTGGCCAGCCGGTAGCTTTGGCCGACAATCACATCCACCGCCAGATTGGGCCGGTCGAGATTCCATTCCAGGCCGTAGGTTGCCCGAACATTGTCTTCAAAGCGATCATAGCCGGGAAAGCGGTTGAGCGCGAACAAATTGGTGTCTTCCAGATCAACCGCCCGCGAATCCTCATTCGGCACGATCAGATTGGCAATGGCGGGCGAGGCGACCACTTGCAGGCGCGGTGTCAGCGTCTGGGTGCCGCCAAAGGCGGTGCCGATAAACGGCCATTTTATATCGACGGCGGCCGACGCAATGCCGCGCGCCTGCCATCCGCTTTCGCCGCGATAGATCGGCGTGCCGTTCAGTTCATTGTCGTCGCTGTTATAGACATCCCCGCGCACGAGGCCGGTAAATGTGATTTCCTGACCAAGGGTCGTCAGTTTTCGCAAATCCCAGCGGGCCGAAGCAAAGGCGCGTTGGGTATCCTGCCCTTCGCTGCGCGCAATGGCCAGGCTGTTCAGCTGTATCTGGGTTGTTCCGCCAAGCAGAGACTGGGTGAAGCGTTTTCTATAATCGACCACCGGCAGTGCAACCGGCACCTGGTTTTGGGGGTCGCCCGCGCGCAGGGTCTGAAACGCCCATCCGGCGAGAGAGAAATAGCTGCTGTCGTCAATCCGTTCGAGATTAATCGTCGAGCGCAGGCTGTCGTCGTCGCTAATGTCATAGCGGCGCAGGAACGTGCGGTCAGATGCGATCCGCGCCGAATGGGAAAGCGTCCAGTTCTCATCGAGAATGAAACGGCCGCTGGTCGCGAAATAGCCGCGAAAATCGCGTTCCGAATTGACCACGGGGCCAACGCCACTCGTGGGAATGCGCGAACTGTAGGTCGCATAACCGGTGAATTGAAAGGCGCCCTTTTCATCGAGATTGCGAAAGGTTCCGCTGATCAGCGGCGCGACTTCGGTAAAGACCTGAGTGGTGATGGTCGCATCCTGATTGGGCGCAAGATTGAAATAATAAGGCACCGACACCGCCACGCCATTGGTCGAATCAAAGCGCAGATTTGGCACCAGCAACCCGCTGCGATTTTCATTGCTGATCGGATGGGACAGGCCGGGCAGGGGAACCACCGGCAACCCGAATAATTCTATCCGTGCACCGTCATAGCTGACCCGCTTCTTGATCGGATCATAGCGCACCTTGACCGCCTTGATCTGCCAGCTGGGATTTTTTGGGCAGCCTTCGTCCGTGGTCACGGCACAAGCGGTATAGGCGGCATTGTCCAGGGTCAGCGAGCCGTCGCTAAACCGCTCTCCCTTGCGTGCCGCGAGACGGCTGCCATCTTCCAGAACCAGAAGCAGGTTTTCGATCACGCCGTCGCGCAAGCTATCGGTCAGCGTGATCTTGTCTCCATAAGCGGTATCGCCTTCAGGGCTGACGGAGCGAATATTGCCTTGCGCTTCGACAATACCGGTTTTGCGATTCCAGACAACCGAGTCAGAGCGCAGTTTGTAGCCATCCCGGTTGAGGATCACATCGCCAGTCGCGGTGACAACGTCATTCTCGAAATCATAATCGATGGAATCAGCGCTGAACGCGATCTCGTCTGATGCTTTGTTTGCGGCTGGCTGGGCGGCGAGCGGCGTCGCCTCGGACGTAGGTTTTGCGGTCTGCTCTTGCGCGATCGCGACTTCCGCGGAGGCGAAGGGCAGCGTCAGGGCTAGTGCAATCGCAGGGGCTTTGACTGACGAGAACAACTTGGCTTTAGCTCCATCACAATTCTGTGCAACAAGGACAGGGTCGACTTGCCTCCCATCCGGCCACCGCCCTATTGCATCAGAATGCGCGTGCTGCAAATTTTCTCTGTCAGAAATTTTCCAATACTCCCGGCAGACAGAACGGATCATCGCCCGGATGGAAATGATCATTGCATTGCCTGACCCAATCTTTCATTGATCGACCCTGAACAGACCGTAAACTATAATAAATCCAAATGCGTTTGATCCATTGATAAGGACGTTATACCCATGAAATTCGCTTACTCCGCCAGCCTCCCTGCTTCTTCTGATGCTTTGGCCATCGCCATTCCCAAGGATGGACTGGGCGGCGCGACTCTCGCGCTTGAACAAGCCGACACCGTGCGCGCAGCCGCTCAGGCCAGCCGGTTCGAAGGCAAGGCAGGGCAAGTGTTCCAGACTTTTGTGTCCGAAGCTGGCGCGGTACTGCAGATCATTCTGGTCGGGGTTGGCAAGGGCAGTCGTAACAATCTCGAAGCCGCGGGCGGTGCCGTGGTTGCAAAGCTGATCACGTCCGGCGTCAAGGACCTTGCGATCAGCGCTGAAGGTCTGGCCGAGGATCAGCTGGCCCGGCTGCTATTCGGTGCCAAATTGCGCAGCTGGCGGATCGACAAATATCGCACCACCATGCCGGAAACCAGCAAGCCGACCTTGTCGACGATCACTGTGCTCGACACCGCCATAGAAGGGTCTGTGCTGTGGAAGGATTTGTCGGCTGTGGCCGATGGCGTTGCACTGACCCGCGAACTCGTGTCAGAGCCGGCAAATGTCATTTACCCGGAGAGTTTCGTGGCACGCTGCGAAGAGCTCAAGGACCTCGGCGTTGAGTTTACTGTGCTGGGTCAGGAAGAAATGGAAAAGCTCGGCATGGGCGCGCTGTTGGGCGTCTCGCAGGGATCGGTCCGGCCGCCGCGGATGCTCGCCATGCGCTGGGACGGAACCGGCGGCGCTCAGAAAAAGCCGCTCGCTCTGGTCGGTAAAGGGGTGACCTTCGATACGGGCGGCATTTCGCTGAAACCGCCTCCAGGCATGGAAGACATGAAATGGGATATGGGCGGTGCAGGCGCCGTGGCGGGGACGATGAAAGCCTTGGCCGGACGCAAGGCCAAGGCCCATGTCGTTGGCATTTGCGGACTGGTGGAGAATATGCCCGACGGCAATGCCCAGCGGCCCGGGGACGTGGTTACCAGCATGAGCGGCCAGACCATTGAAGTGATCAACACCGATGCCGAAGGCCGTCTGGTGCTGTGCGATGCGCTCCACTGGACGCAGGAAACCTTTGAACCGGAGGTCGTCGTCAATCTCGCCACCCTGACCGGTGCGATCATCGTATCTCTGGGCAATGAACATGCCGGTTGTTTCAGCAATGATGACGGTCTGTCGGATGACCTGCTGTCGGCAGGCAAGACCGCCGGCGATCCGCTGTGGCGTTTTCCGCTGACCAGCGCTTATGACAAGCAGATCAATTCCCCGATCGCTGATATGAAGAATGTCGGCGGCAAGGGCGCGGGTTCAATCACCGCCGCCCAATTTCTCAAGCGTTTCATCAAGGATGGCGTGAAATGGGCCCATCTTGATATTGCTGGAATGGTCTGGGCGGACAAACCCGGTCCGGTCTGGGACAAGGGGGCAACCGGCTTCGGTGTGCGCCTGCTGGATCAATATGTGGCCGATAACTTCGAGCAATAAGGCGCGGTAAATCTTGCAGGTCGACTTTTATCATCTGACGCGGGATCCGGCCGAGAAACTGGTCCCCGTTCTGGCGCAGAAAACGCTGGATGCGGGCCAGAAAATGCTTGTTGTTTCGGGTTTTGTCAGTCAGCTGGAAAAGCTCAGCACTGCCTTGTGGCAGGCGGGGCCGAGCAGCTTTCTGGCCCATGATCTGGTCGGATCGCCCAACCAGGCCCTGCAACCGATCCTGCTGTCCGACCAGTGTGCCGCCGCCAACGGGGCTGAGTTTGTTGCGCTGACGGATGGCAAATGGCGAGACGAGGCGGCGGCGTTCAAACGCGCCTTCTATCTGTTTACGCCGGAGGAAATTGACGGCGCGCGCGGCGCCTGGCGGGATCTGTCCGGGCGTGATGACGTCACGCCCCGCTACTGGAAACAGGATGGCGGCCGCTGGGTTGAAGGCCCCTGATCCTCTCGCGAATTGCGCATTTGGGCGATTGGGTTTATCACGTTCTGGGGTCGCGCCCAATTTTGATGGACGGATATCATGAAAAACCCTGTTTTGGCCGCGACTCTGCTACCGGCACTTCTCCTCACTGCATCCTGCGGAAGCAGCGATGAAATCGCCTCCGGAACCTTTGATGACGGCGAGGGCGGCGAAGCGAGCTATTCGATCAGTGGAAAAGATGGCGACAGCGAGTCGGTGTTCAAATCGCAGGACGGCGAGGTGCGGATCAACACCGGTTCAAAGGCCAAAGTCGATTTGCCTTTGGGTGTTGACCTCTATCCAAACGCGGAAGTCGAAACCAGCGTGTCGACCAATGCCGACGGGAAACAGGGCATGATGGTCGTTTTCGTGAGCAAGGATGGCCAGGATGAGGTCATTGAATTCTATCGCGACCAGATGGAATCCAACGGTATCGAGGTTGTCGGAGAGGTCAAAACCGGTGACATGCAGATGCTCACCGGACAAGGCCCGGACGACAGTGGACTCAATATATCCGTCACCGATCAAGATGAAGGAGGCGTCACTGCGACGCTGATGATCGGCGGCTAGCCCGCGCCATGAAAGCCTTGGCTGTGGCTTGAGAAGCCTTGCCTTGCTCCACAAGTCCGGCTAGGGGCGGCGCAAATATCTTTCCAAGCCCCAATAGCAACACGAATACGGAGCAAATATCATGGCCGGCAACCGGACATTCTCGATTATCAAACCTGACGCAACCCGTCGCAATCTGACCGGTGCGGTCACCAAAATGCTCGAAGAAGCCGGCCTCCGCGTCGTTGCATCCAAGCGCATCCACATGACCAAGGCGCAAGCCGAGGGCTTTTATGCCGTGCACAAAGAGCGTCCCTTTTTCGGCGAGCTGGTCGACTTCATGATCAGTGGTCCGGTTGTCGTACAGGTTCTGGAAGGCGATAATGCCATGCAGCGCAACCGCGACATCATGGGTGCCACCAATCCGGCCGACGCCGCGCCAGGCACGATCCGCGGTGAACTCGCCGAGAGCATTGAGGCCAACACGGTCCACGGATCGGACAGCGATGAAAATGCGGCGATCGAAATTGCCTATTTCTTCAACGACGATGAAATTGTCGGCTAAACGGACGGCTAACGCGGTCGCTATCTGCTTGAGCCGTGATAAGAAAATCCCGTCTTTATAGATGGTTTTACCCGTTTTTAAGCATATTGCGCTAGGCATTTTCCCGCAACGCGGACAACCTGCTGACCAGTAGCAGGCCCCGTTGGTGGGAGAATGTGGGGCGTGAGACCGGCTGGACGGGATATCGGGTCTTGGGCCCTGCGCGTGCTGTGCATTTTTGCGGCCTGGGCGGCCCTGTGGGCGCCCGCCGCACAAGCTGCGACCTGCTCGCCTGCTGGCGCCCAAGGCGCTGCGCCCGCTGCCTGGCAAACCTACTGCTGGCTTGATTTTTCATCCTATAATGACGTGACGGCACGATCGGCGGCTGGTCAGAATTTTTCATTCGACTTGTCCGATGGTTCAACCCTGACATTCACTCTGCGCGCCACCAGCAGCACGGCCTCTGCCGCCGATGACCGGCCGGCGCCCAGCTGGAGCGGGGCAGCGGTTGGCAATTCGTCGTTTCTCAACATTCCCGGTCGGCCGATATTGTACATGGTCAATAGCGGCGCGCTGGTAAATTTCGTCTTTTCGAATATCACCATCATCCCGCCGCCCGGCGTTGCATCGATTACCAGCTTTGCCTTCGTGGCTGCCGATGCCGAGTCGACCGACAATAGCGAATATCTTGAATTTGGTACCAACGGCTCCAACTGGGAAATTCTGGATGCGGTCCCTCCGATTTCAGGCAGCCAGTTTCCGGTGCTGACCGGGGTCGGGACGCCGACATTCCGGGCCTCGGGCGGCGGCCAGACCGGCCGGGTGGGCGGATATATTGCGGGTACCAACACACCGACCAATGTGACCGCAACAATGCAGGGGCAGGGGCTCCAAGGCATGATGTTCGCCGTTCGCTTTGCCTCGATCACACTGAGCAAGACGATTACCGGCGCGCGGATCGATCCGAGCGATCAATTTACCTTTCAGATCACGTCGACCTCCTCCGGTGATGTGTTGGCTTCGGGGACCACTTCTGGGACCGGGAACGGACCGTTTCCTGCTGCGGTCATTTCCACCGCTTCGGGCATTCCGATCAGTTTGAGCGAAGTCGCTGAGGCTGGCAGCAGCAGTGCGCTCAGCCAGTATCGCGCCCAGCTCACCTGCACCAATGACAATCCCGGCTCGCCAACCGTGATGCCGACGAGTCAGGAAACCACCAATTACAGCTTTGGTTCGCTGGCCTTTGGAGATGCTGTGACTTGCACGTTCGACAACAGCGCCTTTCCGCACATAGCGCTTGAGAAAGAGCTGAGCGCGGCCGGGCGCATATTTGATACGGATCAGTTTCGTATCCGTATCCGCCAGGGCACGAGCAGCACCCTGGCCGCAAGCACAACCACCGGGACCGGGGCCGTCATCAGTAGCGCGCCAATCGGCATGACTCAGGCGATTGCGGGAAGCGCTTATCGGCTCGATGAGCTTGCGAGAGGGACGACAGATCTTGGCCGCTACACGGCGAGTCTGTCTTGCACCAATGCGTTCGCCGGATCGGCCACGGTTTTGCCAACATCACTGGCGACAGATTTTACCCCGCAACAAGGCGATGTCATTAGTTGTACGATCCTGAATAGCCGGGATCCTGCCAACGCATTGCTTGAAGTCAGCAAACTGTCCTTTGTGGTGTCGGATCCGGTCAACGGAACAACCAATCCCAAAGCGATTCCCGGGGCCATAGTCCGCTATCAGATCCAGGTGATCAACCGCGGTGATGCTCCGGTTGACAGCAGCTCGATCGCGATTAGCGACATTTTACCGGATGATCTTGTCTATAATGGCGCCACA
This sequence comes from Parasphingorhabdus sp. W113, assembly GCF_055693205.1. NCBI lineage: Bacteria > Pseudomonadati > Pseudomonadota > Alphaproteobacteria > Sphingomonadales > Sphingorhabdaceae > Parasphingorhabdus > Parasphingorhabdus sp. W113. The sequence continues at coordinate 1,396,673 of NZ_CM146328.1, forward strand.
CCGGTCATGTTCACGGAAGGCAGCACCGCGAGCGGTCTCGATGCCTTCGATGCGGCGACAATGGTGGACTATTCCGATCAACCGTCCGGGGGTGCACCTTATGGCTATGCGCCGAGCACATCGGGTGTTGATGCCAATGTCACGGGACTGCAGGTCAATCCGTCGGGCGTCATGAGCGCATCCAACGGCACCGATCTGCCGAGCTTCACCATCATGTTCGAGGCACAGATCAACTAACGGGTCGATCCCGCGGACAATCAGTCCGGCCGCGGGTTGGCCTCGTCATAGCGTTCCCAGTCATGAAAGGCTTCGCGCCGGACGATGATCCACTGACCGTCGCGTTTCTCCATCGTGTCGCAATAGCGGCCGGCGACGATCCAATCGGTCGCCTTGCCATTGGTCGGGATCGGCCCAAATTCGGGGACCCCTTCTTCGATGTAGTGATAGGCGACGAAATTGGCTTCGGTCGAGGCCGTCTTGCCACCCTCGTCAAAGGCAATATGGACATTGCTGATCGAGTGGTGGGTGGCCGGAACGCGTTCGAGAATTTCGCTGGCGAAGGTCACGAACAATTCCGGAGGGCCTTCGAACTCGCCATGTTTGTGGACATGATCATCAGCGAAGCAACTGCGGACCAGAGCCCAGTCTTTGCGATCAATGCCTTTGCAATAGCGGTGCAGCAGATCACGAATATCTTCCCGGGCGCTCAGTTCTTCCAGACGATCCACTACACTCTCCTCCATAATGCTAGGCAAAGGGATTAGCATGTGCTGCTAATCTCTGGATAGTTGGCAAAAAAGAGAGGGATGAACATGGGTAGGCTTGAAGGCAAGGTTGCGATTATCACCGGCGCTGCAAAGGGGTTGGGCGAAGCGGATGCCCGGATGTTCGCGCGGGAAGGGGCGACCGTGATTCTCACCGATATGGACAAGGCCAATGGCGATCGCGTGGCTGCTGAAATCGGCGAGAAAGCCGAATTTCATGTCCAGGATGTCCGCGATGAGGCGGGCTGGGAAGATCTGATTGCCGATGTGGTATCGCGGCATGGCAAGCTCGATATTCTGGTCAACAATGCGGGCGTTGTGGAGCCGGGGACAATCGAAACCCAAACCGCTGATGAATATCGTTTCGTCATGGCGGTCAGCGCGGACGGGACTTTTTTCGGCTGCAAATATGCCGTGCCGGCGATGCGCGCCTCCGGTGGCGGGTCGATTGTCAACATGGCGTCTATCGCCTCGGTGCAGGGGGAGCCGATTGTGGTTGCCTATGCCGCGGCCAAGGGCGCGGTGGAGAGCTTGACCCGGAGCGTGGCGGTGCATTGCGCCAACAACCAGTATAATATTCGTTGCAACAGCGTGCATCCGGCCGGTATCTTGACTCCGATGGTCGAGGATATCGGAACAAAATTGATGGATCGCGGCGATCTGCGCCCAGCCAGTGAAGGGCCAGCGCCGAGCGCCTTGGGCGAGCCGGATGACATCGCGCATACCGTCCTGTTTCTAGCATCGGATGAATCCAAATTCATCAATGGCGCCGCGATCCGCGTCGATAATGCCAAGTCTGTGGTTGAAGGAGTGGTGCCATAGCGAAGCGGGGTAAGGGCACAGGCAAACGCATCGAAAAGCAGAATTTCCCGCAGAAAACCTGTCTCACCTGCGGCCGCCCGTTTTCCTGGCGGAAAAAGTGGGAAGATGTCTGGGATGAGGTCCGCTATTGCTCCAAACGCTGTCGCAGCGGCCGCTGAACTAAAAGTCCTTATGGCATTCCACTTGCCATCATGAGGATGGTTGGATTAGGTCATTCATATGAATTCTGAGGATGGGAACAACAACGGTCACGATTCGGTACCCCCGGTCAAACCGCCAAAAAAGTCAGTTCAAGCGCTGATCGAGAAGAGCCCGATTGCGTCTGTCATCAGCAATCCTCGTCTGACTGACAATCCCATTGTTTCCGTCAATGAAGCCTTTTGTGAACTGACCGGCTATGAGTCCGAGTTCATATTGGGTCGCAACTGCCGCTTTCTGGCTGGCCCGGCCACCGAACCCTGGCTGACCGAGGAAATTCGCCGCGGCGTGCGCGAGCGCAAGCCCGTATTGGTTGAAATCCTGAATTACAAAAAAGACGGCACGCCGTTTCAAAACGCGGTTCTGGTCGCGCCGTTATTTGATGATGACGGCGAACTCGAATATTTTCTGGGTTCCCAGGTCGAAATTGATGGCGATGGTCCCAGTCTGGCAAAGGCGCGGCGCATGAAGGCGGTGGAAACCGTCAAGGATCTGTCAAAACGGCAGCGGGAAGTGCTGAAATTTATCGCGCAGGGCATGTTGAACAAACAGATCGCGCATGAGCTGGAGCTGAGCGAGCGGACGATCAAAATGCATCGCGCGATTTTGATGAAGCGCCTCGAAGCACCGAGCGCTGCCGATATGGTGCGGCTCGCCGTGGAAGCCGGCATGTAGCCTTGGTCGGCGTCGCTACGGCCCTATTGCCGTATCGGCGCGTTTTACCAATTAAGCTAAACACGTCTGGTATCGCGACTGGAACAGTCATCCCAGATCTAAAGATTTTGGGCGGCAAATCCTCCCTCCTCCTTGTCGCTCCAGATTTTGTTTCAGTTCGCGATACGCTATTTCTCTAAAATTCTTCTGCGATCGCAATAAGTTTGGTCAGCCGTTTTGGTGCGACCAGCTGCCAGCTCGTGCGCAGGCGCTGGGCGATATGATCCCAATCCGTGCGCCCGGTATCAAGCCGAATCGCGATCCATCCCGATTTGCCGTAAAATTTGGGCGCATAGTAAAGCTCCGGATCGGCATCCAGCAGAGCCGCCTGTTCATCGAGGCCGCTGGTTTTGACGAACACGGCTGTGCCGGATTCTCCGAAATGCCGTTGCGAGAAATAGGCAAAATATTTGCCGGTCTTTTCGCTGCCCACGCGCCAGCCAGGTGTCCCGAAGCTGGGGCGTTCATGGGTTTCTTCCAGCGCCAGCGCGTGACGGCGCACCTGATCCAATATCCAGTCAGGGTCCTGCTCGCGGGTTACATAGCGCGCCAGCGTCGCCGGATAGAGTTGATGCTCAGCCATCAAGATGCGCTCGGCAAGGGAATCCGCATCATCCTGCGGCAGGATGGCAACCGCAGTCTGCCCCAGAACCTCGCCGTCATCCAGCTCCGGCGTGACCAGATGGACGCTGCAACCGGCATGGCTGTCGCCGGCGTCCAGTGCCCGTTTGTAGGTGTCCAATCCCTTATATTTCGGAAGCAAACTCGGATGGATATTGAGCATCCGGTCTTGCCAGCGATCGACAAATTCGTCGCTCAATATCCGCATATAGCCAGCAAGCGCGACATAGTCGGCGCCGGATTGGGCGATCGCCTCCTGCATGATATTGTCATGGTCGGCACGGCCCATGCCTTTGTGCGAATGGGAAAAGGTGGCAATGCCTTCGGCCGCCGCCAATGTCAGCCCGCTGGCGTCGGGATTATTCGAAGCCACCAGAGCAATTTCATAAGGGCAGTTTTTCTCTTTTGCCGCGTAGAGCAGAGCCGCCATGTTCGAGCCGCGCCCGGAAATCAGAATCGCGATTTTGGCTCGATCTGTCATTTCCGTTCAGCCATTATGCGTTGCTGTCCAGTTCTGCCGCGCCGACCATGTGCCAGCGCTGCCGGCAACCGTACAGCCGGTTGTTCCGGCCCGGATACGTCCAACCGTGTAAACCGTCTCTCCGGCCTGTTCCAATTCGCTCGCAACCGCGGCGGCATCCTCGGGCGATACACCAAGGACCATGCCGACACCGCAATTGAAGGTCCGCGCCATTTCTTCCGGTTCGATATTGCCTTGCGCCTGCAGGAACGCCATCAGCCGCGGCTGATCCCAGGCATCGGCGTCGACTTCAGCATGCATGCCTTCGGGCAAGACCCGGGGAATATTCTCGAGCAATCCGCCACCGGTTATGTGCGCGAGCGCCTTGATCCGACCGGATTGCATCACCGGGAGTACCGATTTTACATAAATACGGGTCGGTGCGATCAACGCCTCGATCAGCAGCCGATCCGGATCAAACAGGGCAGGGCGATCCAGTTTCCAGCCCTTGTCTTCCGCGAGTCGGCGCACCAGCGAATAGCCATTGGAGTGGACACCGGAAGAAGCCAGCGCCAGCAGGACATCGCCTTCGGCGAGTTGCGCGCCAGTCACCGCCTTGGATCGCTCCACCGCGCCGACACAAAAACCCGCCAGGTCATAGTCGCCATCCGCGTACATGCCGGGCATTTCCGCGGTTTCGCCGCCAATCAGTGCACAGCCGGCCATTTTGCAACCCTCGGCAATGCCCGCAACAACACGCTCTGCCACGCCGTTTTCCAGCTTGCCAGTGGCGAAATAGTCGAGGAAAAACAGTGGTTCAGCGCCCTGGACGATGAGATCGTTGACGCACATGGCGACCAGGTCAATGCCGACGCTGTCATGGCGATCATAGTCGATCGCCAATTTGAGCTTGGTTCCAACGCCGTCATTGGCCGCAACCAATAGAGGATCGTCGTAACCCGCTGCTTTCAGATCAAAAAATCCGCCAAATCCGCCGAGTTCGGCATTGGCGCCGGGGCGAGCTGTGGCTTTCGCCAGAGGAGCGATTGCCTTGACCAGCGCGTTACCCGCCGCAATCGACACACCGGCCTTCGCATAGGTGTAAGATTCGGGCTGGTCCTGATCCATGTTTTGTTTGTCACTCATGAAATAGGCGATTAGACAAGTCGTGGGTGGATTTCCACGTCATAATCGTCAAAAGAGCGGAAATGAAATTTTTGGCCACATTTAAACACCAGATTGCAGCTCTTTTTGGGCTCTTGGCTCTGATCACCGGCGGACTGGTCTATGCGCAGCTCGAAGGCGGCGCGCGCGGCGTTGCGCCGCTGGCCAGCAGCGGCGACTTTGAAGTCATGGGTGTGGAAGTCGATGTGCGGGGCAAGAATGCCTTTGATGCGCGGAAAAAGGGTTGGGAAGAGGCCCAGCGCAAGGCATGGAAAATGATCTATGCCCGCACACAAGGCGGCAAAACCGCCGGGTTGTCCGACAGCGCGCTCAACAATATCGTGTCGGCCATTGTGGTCGAAGAAGAGAATATTGGCCCGAAACGCTATATTGCCAAGCTGGGGGTCATGTTCGACCGTGCCCGGGCCGGGCAGATATTGGGTGTCGGCGGCCGGCGTCTGCGATCACCGCCTTTGCTGGTCCTCCCGATCATGTGGAGTGGCGGGTCCCCGCAAGTGTTCGAGAACCAGACCGAGTGGCAAAAGGCCTGGGCGCGTTTTCGGGCGGGTGACAGCGCGATCGACTATGTCCGTCCTTACGGATCCGACAGCGAATCACTGGTGCTGACCGCCGGGCAGGCGGAGCGGCGGGATCGCCGCTGGTGGCGGACGATATTGGACCAGTTTGGTGCCGCTGATGTCATCGTTCCCATTGTTCGATTGCATCATGAATATCCAGGCGGTCCGGTCACCGCACGGTTCAGCGCTCGCTACGGACCCGACAGCAAATTTATCGACAGCTTCACGCTGAAAACCGGATCCAGCGCTGGTATTCCGGCGATGATGGACCAGGCGATCAAGCGGTTCGACAATCTCTATACCAACGCCTTGTCGCGCGGCATATTGCGCACCGACAAATCGCTGATCATCGAGGATCCGATTGATCTCGAGGCGCTGGAACAAGAGATTGAAGCCGAACTGGCCGCCGACGGGGTCAGCAGCATCGACAGCGGATCGAGCGGCAGTGCGGAAACCGCTGCCGCCAATGCGGAAAGCAGCGAAGCGGCGGCGGCCGTCACAACGGCTGCAACAACCACGGTGACGATTCAGTTTGATACGCCAGATGTCGGCGCGGTTGGCCGCGGTGAATCGGCTTTGCGCGGCGTGCCTGGCGTGTCGTCGGCATCGACATCCAGTCTGGCGCTTGGCGGGGTTTCGGTGATGCGAGTGACTTATGCTGGTGATCTTTCCAGTCTCGCATCGGCGCTGCGATCGCGCGGCTGGCAGGTGCAGCAAGGCGCCGGTGCCCTGCGGATCAGCCGCACGGCAAGCCCAGCGCCAACAGGCGGCTCGACCGGGAGTGACGAGCAGGAACAGTGAGCCAGATCGGGTTGCCTTTCGACAGTTTGGCGGTTGCCGAGGATGACGGTTATGTCGTGACGGACGCCAATCGCACCGCGCACGACCATATCCAGAATGTCCAGAACTGGCCCAATTTGACCGCCATATTGATCGGCCCCCCGGCATCCGGAAAGTCGGCTATGGCGCGCCAGTTCGCGAGCGATTGTGGTGGTAAAGTGGTCGATGATGCGGCAAAGTCTTTTGACGATATGCTGTTCCATCTCTGGAACCGCTGTCAGTTGGAAACGCGACCTCTGTTGCTGGTTTCCCGGTATCCGGTCAGTGCCTGGAACATCGTGCTGCCGGATTTGCAATCTCGCCTGTCGGCTGCCCAGCTGGTGACAATTGGCGATCCCGATGACGCCATGATTGATGGATTGTTGCACAAATATTTTGCCGCACGGGGCTTGTCGATTTCCCCGGAAGCCGTTGCGTATCTGAGTAAGCGGATGGAGCGGACCTATGAGAATATTCAGCTTTTGGCGCGCACAATGGACAAACTTGCTATAGAGAGAAAAAGCCGATTACGCGCGCCATTGCAATTGGTGCGCTGCAAGAATCGGGGGGCGGTCGGAATCCGGCCAGACCGAGGAGCAACAGGAAAGTTAAATGGACAGCATTATCCCCCATGCCCCTGAATCCGAAGAGGATGATCTTGTTCTTCCGCACAGCGAAGAGACAGGATCGGAACGCTATTTCAATCGGGAGTTGAGCTGGCTTGGTTTCAACGAACGGGTGATTGAGGAAGCCGAAAACACATCGCATCCGCTTTTTGAACGCCTACGCTTTCTGTCGATATCGGGGAATAATCTCGATGAGTTTTTCATGGTTCGCTTTGCCGGCCTGGTCGGCCAATTTCGGCAGAATATTGAAGAACGCTCCGCCGATGGCCTGACCGCTAGCCAGCAATTGCTCGCGATCGCCACCCTGTCGGACAAGCTGATGTTGAAACAGCAGCACGTGTGGAGCGATCTGTGCAAGGCGCTCGGTGATGAGGAAATCTCGGTTTTGCCAGCGCACGCACTGGGCGCGGATAATCAGCGCTGGCTGCACGATCATTTCGTCGATCAGATTTTTCCGGTGCTGACTCCCCAGGCGCTTGATCCCGCGCATCCTTTTCCGTTCATTCCGAACAAGGGGCTCAGTCTGGTTTTTGATCTGGTCCGGCAATCGGACCAGCAGCGCATCCGGGAACTGGTGATGATTCCCTCCGGACTGCAGCGATTTATCCGTATTCCGGGTGATAAGGCCATTTATGTGTCGGTCGAATCAGTCATCCAATACCATTCCAAACAGCTGTTCCCCGGCTATGACGTTGCCAATAGCGGGATGTTCCGGATCATTCGGGATAGCGATATCGAGGTTGAGGAAGAAGCTGAAGATCTGGTCCGCTATTTTCGCAGCGCGATCAAGCGCCGGCGCCGGGGCGATGTTATCCGGCTGGAAATGGGTCCCGGCCTGTCCGACTCCGTGGTGGCGATGTTGCGGGAAAATTTGCTCACCGAAGGCGCGACCGAAAGTCGGGTCGAGGGACTGGTGGGTATCGGGGATCTTGATCTGCTGTTTGACGAGGATCGCCCCGATCTCAAATTCCCGCCCTATAGCCCGCGCTTTCCGGAACGGATTCGGGAACATGGTGGCGATTGTTTCGCGGCGATCAGGGACAAGGATATTCTGGTTCATCACCCTTATGAATCATTCGAAGTGGTGATCGAGTTTCTGCGGCAGGCGGCGGCCGACCCAGATGTCGTGGCGATCAAGCAGACGCTATATCGGGCGGGCAAGCAATCGGCGGTGATCCGGGCGCTGATCGATGCGGCCGAAGCCGGCAAATCAGTAACTGCGGTGGTCGAATTGAAAGCGCGGTTTGACGAGGAGCAGAACCTGCTCTGGGCAAGCGCGCTGGAGCGGGCAGGGGTTCAGGTGGTCTATGGCTTTATCGAGTGGAAAACCCACGCCAAGATATCCATGATCGTACGCAAGGAACAGGAAGGCTATCGGTCCTATTGCCATTTCGGTACCGGCAATTATCACCCCGTCACGGCCAAGATTTATACCGATCTGAGCTTCTTCACCGCCGATCCCAAGGCGGGCCGGGATGCGGCGCAACTGTTCAATTATATTACCGGCTATGTCGAACCGGAAAAACTCGAACTGATCTCGATGTCGCCGCGCTATTTGCGGCGCGACCTGATGGCACTGATCGACCGCGAGATTGACAATGCTCGGGCCGGAAAGCCCGGGATGGTGTGGGCGAAAATGAACTCGCTGGTTGACCCGGCATTGATTGAAAAACTCTATGCGGCGAGCAATGCCGGCGTGGAAATTGATCTGGTCATTCGCGGCATCTGCTGTCTGCGTCCGGGCGTGCCCGGCCTGTCGGATCATATCCGGGTCAAGTCGGTCATCGGCCGGTTTCTCGAGCATAGCCGCATCTGGGCCTTCGGCAATGGACAGGAATTGCCGAATGATGGCGCTGCGCTTTACATCAGTTCCGCAGACTGGATGCCACGCAATCTGGATCGCCGCGTCGAATATATGATCCCGATAACGAACAAGACCGTCCACGACCAGATATTGGACCAGGTGATGGTGGCGAACCTGATTGATGACGAACAAAGCTGGGAGCTCAACGCGGATGGCAGCTACACCCGCAGCACGCCCTCCGAGAAGCCCTTTAATCTCCATCGCTATTTCATGACCAACCCGTCGCTGTCGGGCCGCGGAAAAGCGCTCAAGAAAAGCAACGCCGTGCCGCGCCTGTCGCTACGACGACGCAAGAAAAAGGCAGGGTAAGCGTCCAGCTATGCAGGTCGGGGGGTTGCAGATAACCAGAAAGAAGAAGGTTCCGCGGATCAACCGCCGAACTGCGATCGTTGATATCGGATCCAACTCGATCCGGCTGGTTGTCTATCAGGGGCCGGCGCGTGTTCCCGCGATCCTGTTCAATGAAAAGGTGATGGCTGGCCTCGGTCGGGACCTGTCGACAACCGGGGCGATCGGTGAAGATTCGATGGCGCTGGCGGTCCAGGGCCTCGAACGTTTTTATCGCCTGTGTACCCAGATGAATGTCGACACGATCAAGAGTTTTGCGACAGCCGCCGTGCGCGATGCCAGTAATGGCAAGGATCTGCTCGCGGCAGCGTCCCAGATCGGATTTGATACCCAGGTGCTCGAAGGTGAGGAAGAAGCGGAACTGGCCGGTTTGGGAGTGCTGTCGGCGATACCGGAAGCCAAGGGGATTGTTGGCGATCTTGGCGGCGGCAGTCTCGAGCTCGCGATGATCGACAAAGGCAATGTGCTCGAACGCCACTCTTTTCCGCTGGGCGTATTGCGCGTTGCTGATTTGCGGGCCAAGGGCAAGGACAAGCTGAAACGCCAGGTCCGCAAGATGCTCAAGAAAACCGGCTGGGATCAGAATGCGCAGGACTTGCCGTTTTATCTGGTGGGCGGATCGTGGCGGTCGCTGGCACGACTGGACATGTTTGACAGCGGCTATCCGTTGCCCGTGATCCATCACTATGAAATGCAGCCACAGCGCGCCCGCCGGCTGGTCAGCCAGCTTGCACGGATGAACAAGGTCAAGCTGAAAGCGGTGCCCGGCCTGTCGACCTCGCGCATACCGACGCTCGATGACGCGGCCTGGCTGCTGTCCTTCATTGTCCGCTACTTGGGCAGCAGCAAGCTGATCGTTTCGGCTTATGGGGTGCGCGAAGGGCTGTTGTTTCAAAATGTTGGCAAAGCGGAAAGCAAGCGCGATCCGTTATTGGTCGCGACGGAAGAGTCGGGCGCGGCGCAAGCGCGTTTTCCGGCCAACAGCAAATTGCTGGGCAAGTGGATCGCGCCGATATTTGCCGAAGACCCGCCTGAATTGCAGCGCATGCGGCAGGCGGCTTGCAATCTCGGTGATGTCGCGTGGCGCGCCAATCCCAATTTTCGGGCCGAACGCGGTTTGGTCATGGGACTGCATGGCAACTGGGTCGGAATTACCGGCCGGGAACGGGAATTGCTCGGACAAACCTTGTTCACCAGCTTTGGCGGCGGCAGCAATGTGTTCCCGGGCGGCGGCAAGCTGGCCGAAGAAGACGCCACCCATCGCGCGATCTGCTGGGGTCTGGCGATGCGGCTGGGACAGCGGCTGAGCGGCGGAACCCGCAACCCGCTTGAGCAGACACAATTGCGGAAAAAAGATGGCCGTCTGGAAATTGTGATGGCTGCGGACCTGCGTGCGCTCTATGGCGATGCGGTCGCCAAGCGCCACAATCAACTGGCGCAAATGATGGACCTGGAGCCGGTTCTGGTCACCGATTAACGGCCGTTATCCGCAATATATCCGGACAATCTTGCGGTCGTCATCATAGGCAATATTCACCCGGTCTTCCCGGTAATCCATGGTCACCGCGCTTCCCGGCGTGATCCAGCGCACCGTTTTTGCGCCTGATCGATCGCGGATTGTCTGACCCATATCCTGGGAGATGGCCTTGCCGATAAACGGCTCTATCCCCGTGTTCTGGCAGCTATAGCCGGGTGTGACACCGCGTTCGGCAATGGGCGGTTCAGTGGCCGGGGTCGAGCAGGCGGACAGCATCGTTGATACCAGGACAAGTCCGGCCCACATCCGGGTCATTCCTGGGGGTGCTCCGCGTTCTCGGGCTGATGGGTCATTTGCAATTTGCCATCCTTGACTGTGAAGCTCATGCGCCCCTCGATCAGGTCAATCGCGTCGCGGCCGAATTCCTCATAGCGCCAGCCTTCGAGCAGTGCGACACCTTCGCGTTCGCCGCCGACAATCCGTTCGAGATCATCGGCGCGGGCGAGCAATTTGGAGGCGACATTCATCTCGGCTGAGCGAATTTTCAGCAGCAATTTAAGCAGATCCGCAACCAGTGCGTTTTCCTTACTGAATTTTGGTCGCCGTCCATTGCGTTCCGGCAATTCGCTCTTGTCGAGAGGCTCGGCTTCCGCAAGCGCGTCCATCAACCGTTCGCCAATATCGTTATTTTTCCAGCCGGACGACAGCCCCCGCACCTGCGCCAGCTTGTGCTGGTCCTTGGGCGGATGGCTGGCAATATCGGCGAGCGTCTCGTCGCGCATGATGCGGCCACGGGGCATGTCCTTGGACTGCGCCTCTTTCTCGCGCCATGCGGCGAGCGCTTTCAGGCGACCAAGCGATTCGAGATTGCGCCCGGGAAATTTGACCCGTCGCCAGGAATTGTCCGGATCATTTACATAATTGTCCGGATCAGCCAGTTTCTCCATCTCGGTGTTGATCCACCGGCCGCGGCCGGTTTCCATCAACCGTTCGAGCATCATCGGAAAGATGGTCGACAAATGGGTGACATCACCAATCGCATATTCGATCTGGCGCGCGTTGAGCGGGCGTCGCGACCAGTCGGTAAAGCGCGCGCCCTTGTCGAGGGTCACGCCGAGCCAGCTATCGACCAGATTGGCATAGCCGATTTGTTCACTGGGCCCCAGGGCCATGGCGGCAACCTGGGTGTCGAAAATGGGGTGTGGCGTCTTGCCGGTCATATTGTGGATGATCTCGACATCCTGACCACCGGCGTGAAAAATCTTGAGCACGTCTTCATTGTCGACCAGCAAATCGAGCAACGGCTGCAGGTCAACATCCTTCGCCAGCGGATCAATCGCTGCCGCTTCCTTGCCGTCTGAAATCTGGATCAGGCAGAGAATCGGCCAATAGGTGTTCTCCCGCATGAATTCGGTATCGACTGCGACAAAGTCGGCGGTCGAGAAGCGGTGGCAGATATCGGCAATGTCTTGATTGTCCGTCAATAAAGGATGAATTTTCATCTCGCTTCTATACAGGCTGTGCAAAGGCTCGCAAACATTTCCGATAGAGATTGTCTATTGTTCATTATCTGGCTGCGAAAACAGGATAGGGGAGGGAAATAGCGACTGGGTTGCTGTTTGGCGGAGCCGGAAAAAGGTTGATGGGCGATTTCCTTTCACCTTCATCCTTGACAAAAGTCCCGCTGGCCTGTGTTACGCCCTCATAGCTATCGGAATCCGAAGTTTTCACCATATTAAAGGCTTATCATGCACGCATATCGCTCTCATAACTGCTCCGAACTGCGGATCACGGATGTTGATACGGAGGTTCGGCTGTCCGGCTGGATTCATCGCAAGCGGGATCATGGCAATTTGCTGTTTGTAGATTTGCGGGACCATTTTGGCCTGACCCAGATCGTCAGCGAAACCGGTAGCGATGCTTTCAAGATTCTCGATGCCGCGAGGGTCGAATCGGTTGTCACCGTGTCCGGCAAGGTGGTTGCGCGCGATGCCGAAACGGTGAACAGCAATTTGCCGACCGGTGATATCGAGCTGGTGGCGGACAGCGTGACCATGCAGGGGCCGGCTGAGGAGCTGCCGATGCCGGTCTTCGGAGATCAGGAATATCCCGAGGATATTCGCCTGCGCTATCGCTTTCTCGATCTGCGGCGGGAAAAAGTCCATGCCAATATGATGCTGCGTTCGAAAGTGATCAGCAGCATCCGCAACCGCATGGTCGAGCAGGGATTTACCGAATTTCAGACGCCTATTTTGACGGCCTCCTCTCCGGAAGGCGCGCGCGATTATCTCGTGCCCAGCCGGGTGCACCCGGGCAAGTTTTACGCGCTGCCGCAGGCGCCGCAAATGTTCAAGCAGATGCTGATGGTTGCCGGCTTTGATCGCTATTTCCAGATTGCGCCCTGCTTCCGGGATGAAGACGCGCGGGCGGACCGTTCGCCGGGTGAATTTTATCAGCTCGATCTCGAGATGAGCTTTGTAACCCAGGATGATGTTTTTGCAGCGCTGGAACCGGTGCTCGCTGGCTTGTTCGAAGAATTTGCCGATGGCAAGAGCGTGACACCAGCGGGTGAATTTCCGCGGATTCCATACAAGGAAGCGATGCTGAAATATGGCTCCGACAAGCCTGATCTGCGCAACCCGATCATCATTCAGGACGTGAGCGATCACTTCAAGGGATCGGGCTTTGGCCTGTTCGACAAAATCACCGGCTCTGGCGGCACGGTGCGAGCCTTTGTGGCGCCTGAAGCAGGCAAGAACAGCCGTAAGTTTTTCGACGAGATGAACGACTGGGCGCGCAGCGAAGGCTTTGCGGGACTCGGCTATATCAACATGAAAGAGGGCGCAGCGGGCGGTCCGATCGCGAAGAATCACGGCGAGGAAGGCACGGCGAAACTGCTGGCGGATCTCGGATGTGGTCCCGATGACGGGGTGTTTTTTGCCGCTGGCAAAGAAGCAGATGCAGCCAAGCTCGCGGGCGCGGCACGGACGCGCACGGCAGAAAAACTGGGGCTGATCAAGGACGACGAATTCAAGTTTTGCTGGATCGTCGATTTCCCGATGTTCGAATATGACGAAGAAGCGAAGAAAATCGATTTCTCGCATAACCCGTTCTCGATGCCGCAGGGCGAACTCGAAGCGCTGGAAACCAAGGATCCGCTCGATATTCTCGCCTGGCAATATGATATTGTCTGCAACGGCATTGAATTGTCCTCCGGTGCGATCCGGAACCATCGCCCTGACATCATGTACAAGGCCTTTGAGATTGCCGGCTATGACAAGGCGTCGGTCGACACCGAGTTTTCGGGGATGATCAACGCGCTGAAATATGGTGCGCCGCCGCATGGCGGCTCTGCGCCGGGCGTCGACCGGATCGTGATGCTGCTGGCAAACGAACCGAATATCCGCGAAGTTGTGCTGTTCCCGATGAACCAGAAGGCCGAAGACCTGATGATGGAAGCGCCGAGCGCCGTGTCACCGAAACAGCTGCGGGAATTGCATATCCGCGTGGTTGAGCCGCCAAAAGAAGGGTGAGCGCTATTCGGCATCGGCTGGTCCGCGAAACATGGTGTTTTGACTAGTCGTGCTATCGCGACAGGACCGGTACGGCTGCGATCATGATTTCTGATCCGATAGAAAAGCAGTTCGCCAGCAAGATTGGCGACCTTTGCTATTTTGAATGGGGCGATCCGTCCGACCAGACGATTTTGCTGTTTCACGCCACCGGCTTTCATGCGCGATGCTGGGATGGGGTGATCGCAGCGCTGCCGCCGGACCATCATGTCATCGCGGTAGATCTGCCGGGCCATGGCCGCAGTGTGAAGCCGGATAGCCTGGCCGATTGGGCGGCCACGGCAGCACCGCTGATCGAACTCGTGATCGGGCTTGATCTGCACAATCTGATTGGTGTCGGGCATTCAATGGGCGGCTATTGTCTGGTCCGCACGGCCGCTGCCTTGCCGGACAGGTTTCAGCGCCTGACGCTGGTCGATCCGGTGATCATGGCCCCGGATTATTATGACAGCACGGTCAATCTCGGCACGATTGACGCATCGGATCATCCTATTGCCCGGCGCCGGGCCCAATGGGATTCGGCCGAGCATATGTTCAACCGGATGAAGGGGCATCCCTCCTATGGCTCGTGGAAACCGGAAATATTGCAGGATTATTGCGAATATGGATTATTGCCTCGTGCCGACGGCGCGGGTTTTGAACTGGCTTGTCCACCGCTCCTGGAAGCTTCGGTCTATATGGGATCGCAATGCAGCGATCCTTATCCGTTCCTCGCCGAGCTGGGCATGCCGATCACCTTGCTGCGCGCCCCGCCCCTGGTGCGTGACGGGCCGATTGATTTTACCAAGTCTCCCACCTGGGAAAATCTCGCCGCGACCTTGCCGACCGCGACCGAATATTATCTGCCGGAGTTGAACCATTTCATGCCCATGCAGGCGCCTGAACAGGTCGCCCATCATATCGTATATAGTCCCAGCAGAGAGCGATAACTCTCCGTTTGCGTCATCAATTGTTCATAAAAGGCGGTATAAGCCTGAACAAAATATGCAACTTTCGGGGGAAACCATGAAAATTTCACGACAAACGACGCTTTCGGCCTTGCTGTTATGTTCAGCAACTCTGTTGGCTCCGACCGCTCAGGCCGAGGTGTTGCAGATCGAGGGGGTCGATCCCGCTCGGGTGAGTGGCCTGGAATCGATCGCAACCGTCGAAATGGATCGCTTCGGGGGCAGCGATGGTCCGGCGCTCGGCTTCGCGATCGAAGACAAGCTGAGCGACGTGTCGATTGCCGGCACACCCTATTTTACGGTTCTCGCGACCCGTTCGGCGGTCGTTCCGGATACGATATTATCCGGCACCGCTACGGCGGACATTTCGGAATTTCGGGTCAAGGAATATCGGGAAAAATGCGTGGAGCGCAACGACAAGGGCAAATGTATCGAACACAAGAGTGTTAAAATGTCTTGCCTGAAACGGGTGATTGATTTTCAGGCCCAGATCCGCGTCGCCCGCTTTGCCGACGGCCAGACGATCTACGCCGAAACCAAAGAGCGCGGGGATGAACAGACGATCTGCCGCAAGAAGGAAAATTTCACCAGCAGCGAAAAGATCATTCGCGGGATGATTGACAATATTGCCTATGCCGTGCGGCTTGATCTCGCGCCGATCGAAAGACGCCAGTCAATCCGGGTGCTCGAGAGTCGCAAGGGTATGGATAAGGCGAGTGGCCAGTATTTCAAAGCCGCCGTCAAGATGACCAAAACCGATGAAGCGAAAGCGTGCCGGATGTGGGATGGCGCTGCGATCAACAGCCCGGCGCATGTGTCCGTGACATTCAACCGCGGGCTGTGCGCGGAAAAGGCCGGTGCGCTGGACGAAGCTTTGGCGCTCTATGCCGAGGCGCAGCAATCCAAGATTGGCAAGGCGGAAATCCGGCGCGCGATCGAACGGGTGCGCGGACGGCTGCAGGCGAGGGCGGATCTGGATCGTCGCAAACAGCTGTTGGCGGGTGAATCACACGGGGGTTCTGCCGCCACTAACTGATGCAAACAGGGTTAATCGGTTGGCGCTTGCAGCGGACATCCGTTACCTTCTCCCTATCAGATTGGCGGGGACGGAAGCGAACGGACGGCAAAGCTGGCCAGCTGTTTGCCTTGGACCCCATGCAAAAAAGGCGGGACTGGTAATGGGCAAAAAGACAAAGCTGTCGGATTATGAATCGGGCAAGGAATTTGATGGCGATTATTCCGATGCACTGGAGGCTGTCCAGGAGCGGCTGGCCCATGTCCATTTCAAGCATATTATTCACGGCTGCCGAACGATATTGGTTTTCGAGGGCTGGGACGCGGCCGGCAAGGGCGGATCCATAAGGCGGATGACGGCGGAATGGGATCCGCGCTATTTTGAAGTCCACCCGATTGGCGCGCCAACCCGCGAGGAAAAAGACCGGCATTTCCTCTGGCGATTCTGGAAGCGCTTGCCCGGCAGCCGGGAAATCGGTGTTTTCGATCGCAGCTGGTACGGCCGTGTGCTGGTCGAACGCGTCGAAGGCTTTTGCAGCAAGGCAGACTGGAAACGGGGCTATGACGAAATCAATGAATTTGAGGCGCAGCAAATTGATGGCGGCACCCATCTGATCAAATTATTTTTTCACACCACCCAGAAAGAACAGGATCGTCGGTTCACGGATCGGCTGAACACACCGGTAAAGCGCTGGAAGATCACCGCTGAAGATTTTCGCAACCGGGCGAAGCGCGATGACTATCTCGAAGCGATCGAGGATATGTTCCAGCATACCGACACGCGCTGGGCGCCCTGGAAAATTATCGACGGCAACAACAAGAAAGCCGCCCGCATTGCCGCGCTGACTTATATCGCGGATAGGCTGGAAGCGGTCCTGCCCAAGGATCTGCCGGATGCCGATCCGGAACTGGTTCAAATGGCGCAAGATGCCTTTGGCTACGAAGTCGAGGGCTGATCGCGCGTCGGCGTTTACCGCTAGCTTTCTGGTTCAGCCCTTGTAGTTCTTGCCGATATAGCGGGTTAGCGGCATGTCGCTTTTAATGTCCGGACCGCGGGGTTCTTGGTGTCATAGACCACCGCATTTTCCAGCACCCGCTTCACATAGTTGCGGGTTTCGGAAATCGGAATATCCTCAATCCATTTGAGCCAGTCAATGCCGCCCATGCGCGGGTCGCCGTTGCGGCGGAGCCATTTGTTCACATTGCCCGGGCCGGCATTATAAGCCGCTACGGCCAAAGGATGAGAGCCGCCATAATAGCGCAGCATGCGCTCAAAATAGGCGCTGCCCAGCTTGATATTATATTGGGGATCGGCGGTCAGCGATGACAGATTGTAGGACAGGCCGATCTTGCCCGACTGTTCGCGGGCCGTACCCGGCATGAGCTGCATCAGCCCGCGGGCGCCCGCGTGGCTGATCGCGCCTTGCGCGAACTGGCTTTCCTGGCGGGTAATAGCATGGATCATCGTCCAGCTGCGTTCCTTGCCGGCTGGCACCGGCATGGTCGGGAAGGCGGTTTCATCGATCGGACCGACGCCCGAACCCAGCGCGCTGATTCCCTTGATAACGCCGAGGTCCCGCGCGCCAATGCGAACGGACAGATCGCTGAGCAGCAGATAGTCTTTTTCGGTCTTGGCGTTGTAAGCCAATGCGCGATGGAAGCGGATCTGCTCTTTCCACGGGCCGGATCGGGTCGAAGCGGTGGTCGCGGCAACCAGCGGCTCGCTGGCATAGGCCTTGCGCTCTTCTGCGGTGATTTCGACATCGGGTTTGCGATCAAAGGCCGGCAATGCGCGGCCGAGCCGTTCATGGGCCAATTGGCCATAGAAATAGGCGGGGAAGGCGGCGGCCTTCTCGAAATAGGCGGTGGCCTCAGCAGTCTGGCCCGCTTCGGCTGCGGCACGGCCGGCCCAGTAAAAGCCCTTGGACCGGATATTCGGGGAATTATAGGATCGCGCATAACGATCGAACAGCGCCACCGCCTTGGCTGGTTGGCGCTGGCCGAACAGGGCAGCGGTGCCGCCAATCCAGGTCAGATCGGAATATTTGTCGCGGACCCGGCTGCCTTGCTCGGCGATATTGGTGGGGCCGTCATAGGCATCGTCGACTTTCGAAGCGATCGCATAGGCGGTGGACCATTGCCGGTCATTGGCCGCGGCCTTGGCGTGGATCAGATTGGATTCATACCAGGTGTCGACCTTGCTTGGCTTGACTCGCAGCGTGGGCCGGTTGGCGAGCAATTGCCGTGCCGCATAGCTTTGGCCCTTGCTGCGCAAATAGCGCGCGCGATCGGCGAGAAAGCCAGCATCATCGCGGGCCTGTGCAGCGACGATTTCCGCTTTCAGATTGGCATCCGGTGCCTCGGTTAGCTGCGCCAGTCGCGCGGCAAAGACCGGCCGGCGGGCGGCAGAGGCAAAGCTGAGCTGCTGCGCCGCATCGCGGGTGGCCCGCGCCCATAGCAGCGCGTCCATCCGGGCGTCATGATCATCCACCGTCAGCGCGCCGCTGAACCGGCTGAGCAAAGCCGCCTCGTCCTGATCGGTCAGCGTCCCGCCGCGCCAGGCCTGTTTGGCCATCGCATTGGCCTTGTCCCGCTGGCCGGTCGCCAGCAAGGCTACCGCATATTTGGCGGCGCCGGCATTGGTGGTGGGAGGAAATTGATCGAAGAATGCGAGTACCGGGGCGGGTGCAATGCTGTCAATATTGATCGCCTGCTCGGCATTGCGGCGCATCCGGCTATCTTCCGGCCAGCCGGGATAAGTGACCAGAAAGCCGGCATAATCCCGAAAGGAATAATTGTCGGATTGGGTCAGCACGCGCCAGCGTTGCAAGCCCAGGACCGGGTTGCCGCCGGTCGGGTCTGACAGCGCTGCCCCGCCGCCGGTTTGCCAGCTGGATTGTTCAGCCGCCATGCACGTCGCGGGGGTCAAAAGCAGAGCGGAGAGAATAATTCTTGATACCATACTGGACATTTTGGGGGTAGGCTCCTTATCAGGCGCTGAACGGCGTATTATATGGTTGTTAAGCTTGGATAAGCTTTGGCAATTTCTTAGCCAAATATAAAGGAGTATTTCCATGTTTACCGGCTCAATTCCGGCTCTGGTGACTCCCTTTCGCGACGGTTCGTTTGCGGAGGCGGAATTTCGTGCCCTGGTCGACTGGCAAATCGAGCAAGGGAGCAGCGCGCTGGTGCCTTGCGGAACCACTGGCGAGATCCTCGACTTTGTCCAATGCAGAGCATCACCGGGTGATCGAAGTCTGTGTCGAACAGGCTGCTGGCCGGGTCCCGATCATCGCGGGCTGCGGGTCCAATGACACGACCAATGCATTGTTGCATTTGAATTTTTCGAAAAAATGCGGAGCCGCCGCCGGCCTCGTTGTCGCGCCTTATTATAACCGGCCGAATCAGCAGGGCATTTACGCGCATTTCGAAACATTGACTAAGGGGAACAGCCTGCCGCTCGTTCTCTATAATGTGCCTGCCCGAACCGTAACCGATATCCTGCCCGAAACCGTGGCCGCGCTCTCGAAACTGCCCAGCGTTGTGGCGATCAAGGATGCCAGCGGCGAAATCGACCGGGTCACCGATCATCGGCTGGCTTGTGCTAAGGATTTCTGTCTTTTGTCGGGCGTGGATGAATTGTCTCTCGCTTTTAACGCCTCGGGTGGCGCCGGCTGTATTTCGGTGACCGCCAATGTCGCGCCAAAGCTGTGCGCTGAATTTCAGGCGGCCTGTGCCGCCGGGGACTATGAAGCCGCACGGACGCTGAACGACAAGCTGTATCCGTTGCACAAGGCCTTGTTTACCGATGCGTCTCCAGGACCGATCAAATATGCCCTGTCCCGTGTGGTCGAAAACTTCCCAACCGACTTGCGTTTGCCGATGACACCACCGTCAGAGGCGAGTTGCAAGGCGGTTGACGCAGCATTGGAAGGCGCCGGACTGCTCTGATGGCCAAACCCCGTCCTTTGGAATTTGATAAGCAGAAGGTCGTCGCCGAGAACCGGCGGGCGCGCTATGATTATCATCTCGAGGACAAGTTCGAAGCGGGCATCATGCTGACCGGGACCGAGGTCAAGTCCTTGCGCTTCGGATCGGGGGCGATTGCCGAGAGCTATGCCGAGGTCAAGGATGATGAAGTCTGGCTGGTCAACGCCAATATTCCGGAATGGAGCCATGGCAATCGGCATAATCATACGCCCACCCGCCCGCGCAAATTGCTGCTGAGCCGGCGGGAGATCAACAAGCTGTACGGAGCTGTGATGCGCAAGGGCATGACGATTGTCCCGATCGCCATTTATTTCAACGGCAAGGGCCGGGCGAAAATCGAACTGGCACTGGCCAAGGGCAAGAAAGCGCCGGACAAACGCGCGACCGAAAAGGATCGCGACTGGAAACGGCAGCAGGGCCGATTGTTGCGTGACCATGGCTGAGCGCGATCCCGATACACAGAGCAAGGACTGGGGCGCGCGCACGATCATGCGCGTCACCCGCTGGCTCGAAGAGAAAATGCCAACCCGTGCGGGAATGGCGAATAACAAATATCTCAAGCCGATCGCCCATCGCTTCCTGCGGTCCGATCTGTGGCGCTTCAATCGCCGGTCGGTGCCGCGTGGTGTGGCATTGGGCATGCTCACGGGTTTCATTGTGCCGCTTGGTGGTCAGACGTTTGTGGCGCTTTTCCTGGCGCTGCCGATCCGCGCCAATGTCCCGATTGCGGCCATCACGACGTTCATCACCAACCCGTTCACCTATCCGTTCTGGCTTGCCATTGCGAACCAGTTCGGGCGCTTCGTCTTGCGCATGGACGGGATTACCAGCGGTGCGGCTGGTGGTCAGCGCGATGGTCTGGGCGAATGGCTGGCCTGGATCACCAAGGAGGTCGGCGTGACCTTCTTTGGCTTTGTGCTGCTCGGCGTCGTTTTCGGATCGGTTGGCTATCTGCTCAGCTCGCTCGGTTGGCGCTGGTGGATCGGGCGCAAGCGGCGCAAGCGGCTGGATGAATTGCGGGCGGCGCACAAGGCTGCGGTAGAGCAGGACAAGACCTATGGCGAGTGAGGCGCGGGACGATATCGGGTTGCTGAATCACAGCACCCGAAAGACCACCAATGACATGCGCCTGCGCGGCGTGATTTTGGTGGTTGCCGTCATGGCGTCGCTCGGGCTGCTCTATTGGCAGGTTCCTAGTGTCGCGCTTTTGCTGGCCTTTGGCGCATTGACCGCGACCGTCGCGGCGGTGGTTTATTTTCTGCGGCCGCAAAGCGCCAGCAGTGACGATGAGGCCGCCTCGGTCGCCGATTGGGCCGTCACCCGTCTGGTCGCCGACCAATCGGATATCGGACTGGCAATCACGGACCGCGCCGGTCGGCTGGTCTGCGCCAATGAATTGTTCACCAAATGGTTCAACGGTCCGGCGATCCCACCGGAATTGCCGCTGCAGGCCGGTGGCAACGAGTTGCTCGCTACGGCCGGCCGCGATGCCTGGCGGGATGGTCGCGGTTATGCCGAAGGCCTGAAGCGCGGAGTCGGTGAGTATAATGCCAAGGTCGTCCGCGCCGGGCAGGGCGATGAATATCTATTGTGGCAATTCAAACCGCAACTGCGCGCCGATGTGCTCGACGATACGACCCGCATGGCCGGCGGTCCGGTCGGCCAGGCCCTGTCCGAAGCCGGTGTGCTGGTCGCGGTGATCGGCGGCGAAGGCCGGATCCGGGCGTCGAACAAGGCCTTTGCCCTGCGTGCAACCGGACGGAGCGATGCCAATATCAGCGGGCGCAATTTTATCAATTTTCTGCGGTCGGACGAAAAAGGAACGATCTTCTTTGAGCGCGACGGTCGCCACGGCACGCCCGTGCGGCTGTTTCATGTCCCGCTCGAGAAGGACCAGGAAAAAGGCCCTGCGCTGATATTGCTGATCGATGATGATGGCGGCATGGTTGAGCGTGGAAAAGCGCTGGAGCAGGTCGAATCGATGCTGTCGCTCTTGCCGCTCGGACTCGCGCTGACCGATCGTGACGGGCGCTTCCTGTTTCTCAATAACGCCTTTGCCAAGGTTGCCGGTGTCAAAAAGGGGGAGCAACCGCTCTATCCCGGTGATCTGATGATCCGTGATGACAAGTCGGCGGTGGCGGATGCCGTGCGCCGCTACGCCAGCGGGCCTTCGCTGTCCGGTGATCTGGCGGTGCGCTTGCGCTCGGGCGGAGATGATCCGGTGGCGCTGGGGATTGCCGGCATTCGCGGCCTTGGCGATGCTGCGGTCCTGTTGTCGATCAAGGACAGCAGCGAGGAAACCAAGCTCAAGAGCCAGGTTGCGCAGGCGACCAAGATGCAAGCTGTTGGTCAATTAGCGGGTGGTGTCGCCCATGATTTCAACAATATCCTGACCGCGATTATCGGCCATTGCGACCTGATGTTGCTGCGCCATGCGCCCGGCGATAGCGATTATGATGATATCCAGCAGGTCAAGAATAACAGCAACCGCGCCGCAGGGCTGACCCGGCAATTGCTCGCCTTCTCGCGGCAACAGACATTGCGGCCGCAAGTCCTGCAATTGCCCGATGTGGTCGCTGACGTCTCCAACCTGCTCAAGCGTCTGCTCGATGACAGTTTCCAGCTCGAAGTGAAGCATGGCCGCAATCTCGGGCTGGTGCGCGCCGATCCGGGACAGCTGGAGCAGGTGATCATCAACCTCGGCGTCAATGCACGCGATGCGATGCCCGGTGGCGGCAAGATTTCGATCACCACCAAAATGGTCACGGCGGCCGATGTGCGCGCGCTAAAAAGTGATATCCTGCCAGTGGGCGATTATACCGCGCTGATTGTATCCGATACCGGCAAGGGCATTCCTCCCGAGTTGATCGGCAAGATCTTCGAACCGTTTTTCACCACCAAGGAAGTTGGCAAGGGCACCGGCCTCGGTCTGTCGACGGTCTATGGTATCGTCAAACAGTCGGGTGGTTATATTTTCGCCGACTCCAAGCCGGGCGAGGGGGCAAGTTTTTCGATCTACTTCCCGGTGCATACCGTCTCCGAGCAGGAGATCAGCAAGGCGATGGAACCGCTCAAGGCGGTTGCCAAAAAGGAATTGTGGGGCAGTGGTCATATCCTGCTGGTCGAAGACGAGGACATGGTCCGCGCGGTTGCCGAACGCGCACTGACCCGGCAGGGCTATACCGTTGTCACCGCAAGCGATGGCGAGGAAGGACTGCAGCATCTCGCCGACCAGCAGAGCAAGGGCGAGGATATATTCGACATGATTGTGTCCGATGTTGTGATGCCGAACATGGATGGTCCGGCGATGGCAAAGCAGGTGCGCGAGGATTATCCCGACATGCCGATCCTGTTCATGTCGGGCTATGCCGAAGAACAATTGCGCAAATCAATCGATCTCGACAATGTCGCCTTTCTGCCCAAACCCTTTTCGGTCGCACAAATTGCCGAAGCCGTCGGAGAAGTTTTGGCCGAACATGCTAATTGACGTGAATCTATATAGTCAAATAACTGATATTAATGATTATTAATTGAATTAGAAAAATTTTGTTCCCCCCTTGTTCTATGAGAACAAATGCGGTACATCATATCCATCATTGATTGATAGATGATGAGCATTTAGCGAAGGGGACAGGCAAATGGCCAGTAATTTAAAAGTTGTAGAAACGGACAATCAATTGAATTCATCAGACAGACAAAAGGCGCTCGACGCAGCGCTGGCACAAATCGACCGCGCTTTCGGCAAGGGCTCAGCCATGAAGCTGGGTTCGCGCAAGGCGATGGAAGTGGAAGCGATTTCAACCGGCTCGCTCGGTCTTGATATCGCGCTGGGCATCGGGGGATTGCCAAAAGGTCGGGTGATTGAAATTTACGGCCCGGAAAGTTCAGGCAAGACCACCTTGGCGCTCCACGCGATTGCCGAGGCGCAGAAAGCTGGCGGTACCGCAGCATTTGTCGATGCAGAACATGCTCTGGATCCGGTCTATGCCAATGCACTGGGCGTGGATATTGACGAGCTGGTTATTTCGCAGCCCGATACCGGTGAGCAGGCGCTGGAAATCACCGATACTTTGGTCCGGTCCAATGCGATTGACATTTTGGTGGTCGATTCGGTTGCGGCGCTGGTGCCGCGGGCGGAGATCGAAGGCGAAATGGGCGATACCCATGTCGGTCTGCAGGCCCGTCTGATGAGTCAGGCGCTGCGCAAGCTGACCGGTTCGATCAGCCGGTCCAAATGTATGGTGATCTTCATCAACCAGGTGCGGATGAAAATTGGCGTAATGTACGGCAATCCGGAAACCACGTCAGGCGGTAATGCACTGAAATTCTATGCCTCTGTGCGCCTCGATATTCGCCGGACCGGCCAGATCAAGGAGCGCGACGAGATTGTCGGCAACTCGACCCGGGTGAAGGTGGTCAAGAACAAGGTCGCGCCGCCGTTCAAACAAGTCGAGTTTGACATCATGTACGGGCAGGGCATCTCCAAGGTCGGCGAGATTATTGATCTCGGCGTCAAGGCCGGTGTGGTCGAGAAATCGGGCGCCTGGTTCTCCTATGACTCGGTGCGGATCGGACAGGGGCGTGAAAATTCGAAACGCTTTCTGCTCGAGAATCCGGAAATGATGGCCAAGCTGGAAAACCAGATTCGCGGGAATGAGGAAGAAATTGCCGAGGAAATGATGACCGGACCTGTGGGGCAAGAGCAGGAAGATGCCGATGCGGATGAATGATCCGCAAGCATAGCGGCCGCAGCACCTGGTCCGACATGGCAAGCATCCGGGACATCTCCCGGGTGATGACCAAAGAAGGTGGCGCGGCGACAGTCATGTAAGAAATCACTGAATATGCCGATCATTTCCCCCGAGATGATCCGGCATCCGGGCCGTCCTTCTGTCCCCCGATAGTTAGGACGGCCCCTTTTTGTCTGTGCTCTGGAGATGTCCTGTCACAATCCGGAAATAGGCTGTGATCTGTGTGAACTTTGGCATGGCAATGGCCAATAGATTGGACGTTATGAGCCATTTGGATCGCTGCAACCGACAGGCTGTGATTTGTGTGAACTTTGGACTGGTCGAGTCAGGTGAGAACAGACGGAATACCGGAATCGGGATCGTGTGACTTGCGCGCGCGGTGCACAACTGGCAGCGTCAGCGAAGGCGTAAAAGACGGAGCCATGCCGTCGGCCAAAGCATCACAACCGCCCGAACGCGATCGGGAACAAAACAGACAGGGGCCTCATATGACCATCATTGTACACCATCTCGAAAACAGCCGTTCGCAGCGCATCTTGTGGCTGCTGGAAGAGCTTGGTTTACCCTATGAGATCAAGCGCTACGAACGCCATCCCAAGACCCAACGGGCACCGGACAGTCTGAAGGCTATACATCCGCTCGGCAAGTCACCGATGATCGAGGATGATGGCGAGGTGATTATCGAAACCGCGGCGATTGTCGAATATTGCGTCGCCAAGGCTGGTGGCATACTGGGCGCGCCCGCAGATGCCGCCAATGCCCGCCGCTATGTCCGGTATCTCCACTTTGCCGAAGGCTCGATGATGCCGCCGCTCTATGGCGTACTGATCGTCAACCGTCTGGGCTTTCTCGGCTGGCCGGCACGCAAGCCGGTCAAAAAAATGGTCGAGGATCTGCTCGTCTGGCTCGAAACCGAGCTGGAATCGCGCGACTATTTTGCCGGCGATGCCTTGACCGCAGCCGATGTGATGATGAGCTTCCCGCTCGAAGCATCGCAGAATCGCGCGGGACTGGATCATCGTTTTCCCAATCTTCAGGCCTGGCTCAAGCGAGTGCATGATCGCCCGCACTATAGGACTGCGCTAGAGAAGGGTGGACCCTATGCTTATGCGTGATCAAATGGCGGGTGTCGCCAGTTCCGAATCTGCGCTTTGGACGATTGTCGGGATTGTAAACCGGCAGAGCCTCGCCTAAGTCGATTTCATGAATACTACCAATGATATCCGACGGTCTTTTATCGACTATTTTGGTGGCCAGGGGCACGAGATTGTCCCGTCGTCGCCGCTGATCCCGCATAATGATCCGACCTTGATGTTTATCAATGCCGGCATGGTGCCGTTCAAGAATATCTTCACCGGCGCTGAAAAGAGCGCCTTTGCGACCGCGACCTCAAGCCAGAAATGCGTGCGGGCCGGCGGCAAGCATAATGACCTCGACAATGTCGGCTATACCGCGCGCCATCACACGTTTTTCGAGATGCTCGGAAACTTCTCGTTCGGCGATTATTTCAAGGAACAGGCGGTCGCCCATGCCTGGGAATTGATCACCAAGGTCTGGGAGATCAACCCCGATCGCTTGACCGTCACTGTCTATCACACCGATGACGAAGCCTTTGATCTGTGGCGCAAAATTGCCGGATTGCCGGAAGAACGCATCATTCGTATCGCCACCAATGACAATTTCTGGTCGATGGGCGATACCGGACCCTGCGGGCCGTGCAGCGAAATATTCTATGATCATGGCGACCATATCGCGGGCGGCCCGCCGGGCAGCCCTGACGAGGATGGCGATCGCTTTGTCGAAATCTGGAACCTGGTGTTCATGCAATATGAGCAGCAGGCTGGCGGCGATCGTCTTGATCTGCCACGACCGTCAATCGATACCGGCATGGGGCTGGAGCGCATTGCGGCGGTGATGCAGGGCACTCATGACAATTATGACATTGACCTGTTCAAGGCGCTGATTGCCCAATCCGGCCATTTGACCGGCACTGAAACCACTGGCGACAATCAGGCCAGCCATCGGGTGATCGCTGATCACTTGCGGGCCTCGTCCTTTCTCGTGGCCGACGGTGTGCTGCCTGCCAATGAAGGGCGTGGCTATGTTCTGCGCCGGATCATGCGCCGCGCGATGCGTCATGCCCATCTGCTCGGTGCCAAGGATCCGTTGATGCATCAGCTGGTCGGATCGCTGACCGGTGAAATGGGCAACGCCTTTCCCGAACTGATCCGGGCCAAGCCGCTGATCGAGGAAACATTGCTGCGCGAGGAAACCAATTTCCGGCGCACGCTGGCCAATGGCCTCAAATTGCTCGACGCCGAAATTGCGGACATGGACGCGGGGGACACCTTGCCAGGCGCGACCGCGTTCAAGCTTTATGACACCTACGGGTTCCCCTATGATCTGACCGAAGACGCGCTCCGCGCGCAGTCTCTCAAAGTGGATCGCGCGGGTTTCGATTCGGCCATGGACGAACAGAAAGCGGCCGCCAGGGCAGCGTGGAAAGGCTCTGGAGAACAGGCTTCAGAAACGGTCTGGTTTGATATTGCCGAACGCGAAGGCAGCACGGAATTTACCGGTTATACTGCGGAATCGGGTGACGGGATGGTTGTCGCACTGGTCAAGGATGGCGAAGAGGTTGCGGTGGCCGAGGCCGGCGACAATATTGTCTTGCTGACCAACCAGACGCCCTTTTATGGCGAAAGCGGCGGTCAAATGGGCGATAGCGGTTCAGTGTCCGGCACCAACGGCCTGGTCGCAACAATTACCGATACGGCCAAACCATTGGGCCGGTTGCATGCGCATCATGCACGGATCGAGGAAGGCAGCATCAAAGTTGGGGATACGGTTCACCTGACGGTCGATAGCGAGCGCCGCAGCCAGTTGCGCGCCAATCACAGCGCGACCCATTTGCTCCACAAGGCGCTGCGCGACCATCTGGGTGACCATGTGACCCAGAAGGGCAGCTTGGTTGCTCCAGATCGCTTACGCTTTGACTTCTCCCACGTGTCGGCGCTGTCTGATGCCGAAATCAAGGCTGTCGAGGCCGATGTCAACGCGCAGATCAGAGGCAATAGCGCGGTGACGACACGGCTGATGAGTCCGGATGACGCTGTCGCTGCTGGAGCCCTGGCGCTGTTCGGTGAGAAATATGGCGATGAAGTGCGCGTGCTGTCCATGGGCCGCGATGACCAGCAGGATTATTCGGTGGAACTGTGCGGCGGCACCCATGTCCACGCGCTGGGTGATATCGGATTGATGGCGATCATATCGGAATCAGCGGTCTCGAGCGGTGTCCGCCGGATTGAAGCGCTGACTGGCGAAGCAGCACGGCTGTGGCTGGGCGCGCAAGAGGACAAGCTGAAAACCATTGCGGCGACGCTGAAGGCCTCCCCTGATGAAGCCGCGGACCGGGTCCTGTCGCTGGTGGAAGAGCGCAAGAAGCTCGACCGCGAACTTGCCGCCGCCAAAAAGGCACTGGCGCTTGCCGGTAGCGGATCCGGTGACAAGGAAGCGGCGCAAGGGCCTGAAAAAATAGGTGATATTGCGTTTCAGGGTCAGGTCATCGAGGGCCTCAATCCGAAAGACCTGCGCGGGCTGATTGATGAAGCCAAGAAAACCCTGTCGAGCGGAATTGCCGCGCTGATTGCGGTCAATGATGGCCGCGCGACCGTCGCGGTCGGCGTGACCGATGATCTCAAAGATCGGTATAATGCGGTCGAACTGGTTCAGTCGGGCGTGACGGCGGTTGGCGGCAAGGGTGGCGGTGGACGACCCGACATGGCCCAAGGCGGCGGTCCCGATGGGGGCAAAGCGCCGGATGCCATCGCAGCAATCAAGGCTATGATATAGCGGGATCCGGTTTGCCGGGATCAACGGCCTGAGGCGGTTCGGCCTCGAGACTCAGCGATTTCAGCTTGGGCTCATGATCGAGATCGCCATCCTTCTGAATGCGGTGCCGCATCTGGTCGCGGACTTCGTGGATCGATGCGATGACCGGACCCATGGCGACGCCATTTTCGACCAGCACCGCTTCCGACAGCTGCAGTGATCCTTCCAAGGCTTCGGGGACCGCGTTGGTGGCGCCGGCCTGATAGAGTTCGGCGGCATGATCGGTATCCCGGGCTCTCACGATGATCGGCAGGTCGGGCACCCAGGCACGGACACGCTTGACGATCTGAACCGACAATACCGGCTCGTCCATCGTCAGAACCAGCGCCTTGGCATGCCCCAGTCGCAGCCGGTCGAGCATTTCATTGCGGGCAACATTGCCGAAGATGATCGGATAGCCATCCCGCCGCGCGCTGGCGACCACGTCGATATTCGATTCGACCGCCAGATAGGGTTGATCATGGACCTTCATCATGTCAGCGATCAGCCGTCCGACCCGACCAAAACCGATGATCACGGTCTTTTGCGCGTCGATAACCTGGTCATCGGTCGCATCGATATTCTCGCCGCGCAACTCGATCCGGCGGGCCATGTCATGACCGAAGCGCGCCAGAAGCGGGGTGATGGTCAGACCGATCGCGGTGACGATTTGCCAGAACGCAGCGGTCTGAGGCTGAATCAGTTGCGCCTGTGCCGCCGCGGCCAGAACGATCAATGTCGTCTCCGAAGGGCTCGCCATGAGGACACCGGCTTCGGTTGCGGTTCCGGTGCGCGCGCCCGCGAATTTCAACAGACCGCCGGTCACCACGGCTTTCACCAGGACCACACCAACAACCGCGGTCAGCAGGCTGGCCCAGTTCTCGAGGATGACCCGGATGTCGATTTGCATGCCGACGGTGATCAGGAACACGCCGAGAGCCAGGCCCTTGAACGGCGCTGTGATGACTTCCACTTCGCCATGATATTCGGTTTCCGCAATGAGCAAACCGGCGAGGAGCGCGCCGACAATCGGCGACAAGCCGGTCGCCGCCGTGGCAAGGCTCGCCAATATGATGACCAGCAAGCTGACCGCGAGGAACAGTTCAGGGCTTTTGGTCCGCGCGGCCTGCGCAAAAATGCGCGGCAGCAATATGCGGCCAAGAACCAGCATGCCCAAGATGACCGCGCCACCGATTAACAAGGTCTGGCCAAGCGCATCCCAGCCCGATTCACTGGTCATGGCCGGTGAAAGCGCGCCGAGCAGGAAGATGATCGGAACAATCGCAACATCTTCGAACAGCAGCATGGCGAGGGCGGCCTTGCCAACCGGGCTTTTGGTGCCCGACATCGGCAGAACCAGCGCGGTTGAGGAGAGGGCGAGCGCCAGTCCCAGTCCCAGTGCGCCGGGCGCACTCTGTCCGATGAGATAGAGAACGGATGCGATGATCAGTCCGGAAACCAGCAATTCTGCTGCACCGACACCAAAGACAAGCCTTCGCAAGGACCAGAGGCGCTTGAAGGAGAGCTCGAGGCCGATGGAGAAAAGCAGCAATATTATACCGAATTCGGCAAAGGGTTCGATCGCCTCTCGATCATTTATGGTAACGAATTGCAGCCAGTCATATTGGCCTGACAGCGATCCCAGGCCCGATGGGCCCAGCAACACACCGACAAGAATGAAGCCGATAATCGGCGTTATGCGAAACCGTGCGAAGGCCGGGATAACAATACCCGCAGCCCCCAGAATGACGATGGCATCTACAAAGGCGGGATTGTCGAGAGGTGTGCTCATGGGAACCCTCTATACGCGAAACATCCTGCTTGTCAGCATTACCGAACCGAAACGGGTGTTTCTACCAGTTGTTCATTTCGGTCTCGAGATTGGAACGGACCGCTTCAAAAAACTGCTCGGTCGTCATCCAGCTCTGGTCCGGCCCGATCAGAATCGCGAGATCCTTGGTCATGTCGCCATTTTCAACGGTTTGAATGCAGACCCGCTCAAGCGTTTCGGCAAACCGCGTTACTTCCGGCGTTTCATCAAATTTGCCGCGATAAATCAAGCCGCGCGTCCAGGCGAAGATCGAAGCAATCGGATTGGTCGATGTGGCCTTGCCTTGCTGATGCTGGCGATAGTGGCGCGTAACCGTGCCATGGGCGGCTTCGGCTTCGACCGTGTTGCCGGTTGGCGTCATCAGGACGGAAGTCATCAGGCCCAGGGAACCAAAGCCTTGCGCCACAGTGTCGGATTGGACATCGCCGTCATAATTTTTACAGGCCCAGACGAACTTGCCGCTCCACTTCATCGCGGAGGCGACCATATCATCGATCAGGCGATGCTCGTAAAGGATGCCCGCTTTTTCAAACTTGTCCTTGAATTCGGTTTCGAACACTTCTTCGAACAGATCCTTGAACCGGCCGTCATAGGCTTTCATGATCGTGTTCTTCGTCGAGAGATAAACCGGCCATTCGCGGTTTAGGCCATAATTCATCGAAGCGCGCGCAAAGTCGCGGATCGAATCGTCCAGATTATACATCGCCATGGCAACGCCGGGGGACGGGAATTGAAAGACTTCCTCGTCAATCTTGGTGCCATCGTCGCCATCAAACACCAGCCGCAACTTGCCGGGGCCGGGGACCTTGAAATCGGTCGCGCGATATTGGTCGCCAAAGGCGTGCCGACCGACAACAATCGGATCGGTCCAGCCGGGAACCAGCCGCGGCACATTGTCGATGACAATCGGCTCGCGAAAGACGACGCCGCCAAGAATGTTGCGAATCGTGCCATTGGGTGATTTCCACATCCGCTTCAGGCCAAATTCTTCCACCCGGGCTTCGTCCGGCGTGATGGTGGCGCATTTTACCCCAACGCCGTGCTTGTTGATGGCGTTGGCCGCATCAACCGTGATTTTGTCATTTGTATCGTCCCGCACTTCGATCGCGAGATCGTAATAATGCAGGTCAACATCCAGATAAGGTTCGATCAGCCGCTCGCGAATCCATTGCCAGATGATTCTGAGTCATTTCATCGCCATCAAGTTCGACAACGGGGTTTTTGACCTTAATTTTAGACATAAATTATGCTCTTTCCTGGAAGCGATTTGCGCCAAAGCGCTGGACGGGAGGAATCTCGTGCCGATCTCTTAGCAAAGTTCGTAATATGTTCAACCATCTGTTCGATTCTCATCCCATAGAAGCTCTAAACTGATCGAGATGTATTGTCAGATTAGAACAGTCCCCCTAAGTAGAGGCGATGGCGATAGAAAAATATTCGAACAAAGGCCTTGGCGAAGCCAAATGGTCCTTTCCCCCGGTGCATCCAGAGGGCCGCAAATTTGCGGTCATTGCGGCCGCAATCACAGCGGTATTCGCCTTTTTTGCTTGGGAAACCCTGGCTTGGCCAATGGCTGGCGTCACAATCTGGGTATTGGCTTTCTTTCGCGACCCGAAACGAGTGACGCCGCTTGATGACAGTTACATTGTCGCGCCTGCAGACGGGCTGGTCAATCTCATCATGCCGGTCGTGCCCCCGGTGGAGTTGCAAGGTGAGGGTGGTCTTGGTGATGAAGAGCTGATCCGTGTCTCGATTTTCATGAGTGTATTTGATGTCCATATCAACCGCTCGCCGATTGAAGGCACGGTGAAACGCCAGGCTTATATTTCGGGCAAATTCCTCAATGCGGATCTCGACAAGGCCAGCGAAGAAAATGAACGGCAGCATTTCATGGTTGAGCGCAATGACGGCTTGCAGATTGGATTTACCCAGATTGCAGGTCTCGTGGCGCGCCGGATCATGGCCTTCGTCAAGGAAGGCGATTTTGTCGCCGCCGGACAGCGGGTCGGATTGATTCGGTTCGGTAGCCGGGTCGATGTCTACCTGCCAAAGGGGACGACGCCCAATGTGGTATTGGGTCAGCGGACGATTGCCGGTGAAACCGTGCTGGCGGAAGTCGGAAAAGTCAAAGAGATTGAAGGCGTCGGACAATGATCGTCCGGGGCGCCTGATCGGATGACCGAGCGGAAAAAGATCAAGCGACCAGAACGGGGTATTTCTCTGCGGCAGATAGCACCGAATGCGGTGACGGCGCTGGCGTTGAGCGTCGGGCTTAGCGGTGTACGCTTTGCTTCGATGGAAAACTGGACGCTGGCGGCCGGCGCCATTGTGCTAGCAGGCATATTGGATGGCCTTGATGGCCGGATTGCGCGCTTGGTGCAGGGCGAAAGCCGCTTTGGTGCCGAACTGGATTCACTGTCGGACTCGATTGCTTTTGGTGTCGCACCCACGTTGATTATCTATTTCTGGGCACTGCAATATATGCCCAAATTCGGATGGGTGCTGTCTTTGACATTGGCGGTCGGTTGCGCCTTGCGCCTTGCGCGGTTCAACGCCCGCATTGATGAAGAGGAACAGCCTCACAAATCGGCTGGTTTCCTGACCGGTATCCCGGCACCGGTGGGCGCCGGACTGGCAATGTTGCCTTTATATCTGTGGCTGGTCACCGACTTGGACATCATGCGGCACTATACGGTTGTGGGACCGTGGATTGTGCTGGTCGCGTTTCTGATGATCTCGAATACCGCGACCTACAGCTGGTCGTCTTTGCGTCTGCGCAAGAATATTCGCCTTGAAGCCATTGCGTTGATCGCATTGCTCGGCGTGGCTTTGATCAACAATCCCTGGATCACCTTGAGCGTGATCAGCGTGGGCTATATCCTGACCATACCGTTCAGCATTAGAAGCTATGCGAAAGTCAAGCGGCAGCGCGCAATGGAGCAAGCGACGGCGATGGCGAAGGATGGCGAACAGGAAACGCTCTAACGCTGCTGACCCGGACGGTTGGCATCGGGGATTGGGCAACAGGTTCCATGCTCTGGAATTCCGCATCGAGAACCGCCTTGATTTTGTGACTATAGCCATGGAACATCATGACGATGGTCATGGAAGCGCCGAAAAAGGCGAGGGTAAAAAAGGTGCTGATGGCAATAGTTAGCATCGGTAATTCCTATATGTTCTTTCTATGAACCCACTATGTTCTATTAATGTTCTCATTGTCAATATCTAAATTCTCTGCGCTGTGTACGTGCGTATCAGTATAAAGGTTACATCTGGCGTGCTAAGGGGGTTGCAATTCCGGCGACTCCGCTTTAACGGACCGCTCATTCCACATGGAAAGCACTCATACCGGTGCCAATACCGGCCTTTCAGGTCGTTTGCGGTTCTCAGCTTTCCAGAGGCATAACCGGATAAGGAGAACTATTATGGCGGCCCCTGTCGTCACCCTACAGCAATTGATTGAAGCCGGATCGCATTTCGGCCACCAAACCCACCGTTGGAACCCGAAGATGAAACCATATATCTTCGGTGCCCGTAATGGTGTTCACATTCTTGATCTTTCGCAGAGCGTTCCGTTGTTCGCCCGGGCGCTCGATTTCATTGCCAATGCAGTGTCGTCCGGCGGCAAGGTCCTGTTCGTTGGTACGAAGCGCCAGGCGCAAGAGCCAATCGCAGAAGCAGCCCGTGCCAGTGGCCAGCATTTCGTCAACCATCGCTGGTTGGGCGGCATGCTCACCAACTGGAAAACCATTTCCAACTCGATTCGCCGGATGAAGACGCTCGAAGAGCAGCTGTCCGGAGACATGACCGGCTTCACCAAGAAAGAAGCCCTGCAGATGACTCGCGAACGCGACAAGCTCGAGCTGTCCCTCGGCGGCATTCGGGACATGGGCGGTATTCCCGATGTCATGTTCGTGATCGATGCCAACAAGGAAGAGCTGGCGATCAAGGAAGCCAATGTTTTGGGTATCCCGGTTGTGGCCATTCTGGATTCCAACGTTGATCCGAGCAATATCGCCTTTCCGGTTCCCGGCAATGACGATGCCGCACGGGCCATTCGTCTATATTGCGAGTCTGTCTCCGCCGCGGCGACCAAGGGCGGCCAGGATGCAGCCATTGCATCGGGCGAAGATCTCGGCGCGCGGGCAGCCCCTCCGGTGGAAGAGATTGTTTCCAGCGAAGCCAATGCCAGTGCAATGGCGAGCGAAGAAGCGACAGCTGTTGCTGAAATCGTAGCGGAACCGGCAGTAGCGGAAGCACCAGCTGCACCAGCCGAAGCCGCAGAAGCGCCCGCCGAGGCCGCTCCGGCTGAACCGGCAGCGGAAGAAAAGGCTCCGGCCAAGAAACCAGCAGCCAAAAAGGCACCAGCCAAGAAAGCACCGGCCAAAAAAGCCGCTGCTAAAAAGGCGCCGGCCAAAAAGGCTGCTGACAAGGATGCCGCTGAAAAGGCATAAACTTGAAGCGTCTTCGTTCAGTCATATATTGAACGCATAATGTTTGGCGGGGGCGGCATATTTGCTGCCCCTTCCTTATAAAACCCGACCAATTATATTCTTCACCCATGACATATTGAGGAACCCAGAACATGGCTATTACAGCAGCAGCAGTGAAAGAACTGCGCGAACGCACCGGCGCTGGCATGATGGATTGCAAAAAAGCGCTCAGCGAAACCAATGGTGATGTCGAAGCAGCGGTTGATTTGCTTCGCACCAAAGGTCTGGCTGCGGCACAGAAAAAATCCAGCCGTACGGCGGCCGAAGGCCTGGTTGGCGTGGCTGTCGATGGCACCAAGGGCGTCGCAGTAGAGATTAACAGCGAGACCGATTTCGTTGCCAAGAACGAGCAGTTTCAGTCCTTCGTCACCAATGTGACCCAGGCCGCTCTGGGGTTGGACAGCGACGATATTGAAGCTCTGGCTGCTGCGGACTATGCTGGCGGCGGTACGGTTCAGGATGCCCTGACCAACAACATCGCCACAATTGGTGAAAACCAGGCGCTGCGCCGGATGAAGTCGGTGTCCGTGAGCAGCGGTTCCGTGATTTCCTATATTCATAATGCGGTGACCCCATCAATGGGCAAGATCGGCGTTCTCGTGGCGCTGGAAAGCACCGCCGGCAGCGATGTGCTTGAGCCGCTGGGCAAGCAGATTGCCATGCATATTGCGGCGGCTTTCCCGTTGGCGCTGAACGCCGATGGTCTCGACCAGGACATGCTCGAGCGTGAGCGCGCGATTGCCACGGAAAAGGCTGCTGAATCCGGCAAGCCAGAGAATATTGTCGAGAAGATGGTTGATGGCGCAATGGCAAAATTTGCCAAGGAAAACGCGCTTTTGAGCCAGATTTTCGTGATGGACAACAAAACGCCGATCGCGCAGGTTGTTGAACAGGCAGGCAAAGAGGCTGGTGCTGAAATCAAGCTGACCGAATATGTTCGCTATCAGCTCGGTGAAGGCATCGAAAAGAAAGAAGAAGACTTTGCGGCCGAAGTGGCGGCAACGCTCGGAAGCTAACAACTTATCACGATTGGGATAAAACCCGATTGTAATGCTTGGCACAATGGCGCTGACTATCTATGGTCGGCGCCATTGTCATAGGTGGGGACGGCCAGCCTGTGCTGGCAGGATGGAAATTGCATGAAAAGACCCGCGTTTAAGCGCATTTTACTGAAGCTTTCAGGCGAAGCTTTGATGGGAACTGGCGAGTTCGGCATCGACCCCGAGACCGTGAATCGCATCGCAGCGGAAGTGAAGTCGGCGAAAGAAGCCGGATTCGAGCTCTGTCTCGTCGTTGGCGGCGGAAATATATTTCGCGGGTTGGCGGCGGCGGCGAAAGGGTTTGACCGCACCAGCGCCGACTATATGGGCATGCTCGCGACCGTGATGAATGCGCTGGCGGTGCAAAATGCGCTCGAACAAATGGGCTGTGATACCCGCGTGCTGTCGGCAATCCCGATGGCCAGCGTTTGCGAACCCTATATCCGCCGCAAAGCTGTGCGCCACCTTGAAAAAGGCCGCATCGTGATTTTCGCCGCGGGAACCGGCAATCCCTATTTTACCACCGACACCGCAGCAGCGTTGCGCGCCGCGGAAATGGGGTGCGAAGCTCTGTTCAAAGGCACCAGCGTCGATGGTGTCTATGATGCGGATCCAAAGACCAACCCCGATGCCGTGCGCTATGAAAGCCTCAGCTTTGACCAGGTCCTGTCAGATAATCTCAAGGTTATGGACGCCAGTGCCGTGGCGCTTTGCCGTGAAAATAACATTCCGATCGTGGTCTTCACGATTCGCGAAAAAGGCAATCTTGCCACCGTGTTGGGTGGCGGCGGTACGGCAACCATTGTCGGTCAGTAACAGCAGAAATTCGGAGAAGTGAACCATGGCGAAATATGACAAGGCCGAACTGGCCAAACGGATGAAGGCGACGATCGAGGCATTGAAACATGACCTGAGTGGTCTGCGCACCGGCCGGGCCAACACCGCGCTGCTCGATTCCGTTACTGTTGAAGTCTATGGCGCAAAAATGCCGTTGAATCAGGTCGCGACGGTGTCGGTGCCCGAGCCCCGCATGTTGTCGATTCAGGTTTGGGACAAATCCAATATCCAGCCGGTTGAGAAATCGGTGCGCTCCGCCGGACTGGGCCTGAATCCCATTGTCGATGGCCCCAATATTCGCTTGCCAATCCCTGATCTCACCGAGGAGCGCCGCAAGGAACTGGCGAAACTGACGGGTCAGTTTGCCGAGAAGGCGCGGATTGCCATCCGCAACGTACGGCGTGACGGCATGGATGATATCAAGGCCGATGAAAGCGCCAAGGAAATTGGCGAAGATGACAAGAAGCGGCTCGAAGGCGAAGTGCAAAAGCTGACCGATGACATGATCGCGGAAGCAGACAGCCTTTCGACCGCCAAGGAACAGGAAATTCTCACGCAGTGAGTTTGGCGCGTTCCAAACACCGGTCCGTGCGGCCAGAGGAAGCGGCCACCACGCTGGCCGACCCCGCCCATGGCGCGCGGCATGTTGCGATCATCATGGATGGCAATGGACGCTGGGCCAAGAAAAAGCTCTTGCCGCGGGCGTTGGGGCACAAAAAGGGCGTAGAATCGGTTCGCAATATCGTTCGGGTCGCTGGTGAGATAGGGATCGAAGTGCTCACGCTTTATGCGTTCTCGTCGGAAAACTGGAATCGCCCGGCCGATGAAATCACCGATTTGATGGGTCTGCTGCGGCAATATATCAAGGCGGATATCGACGAATTTGACGAGAATGGAATTCGGCTCAAAGTCATTGGCAACTACAAGGCGCTGGATTCCGATATCGTTGAGATGATCGACGACGCGCTTGAGCGCACAGCGCAAAACGACCAGATGACCCTCGCGATAGCGCTGAATTATGGCGCGCAGGACGAAATGGTGCGCGCGGTGCAAACCATAGCAGCAGCCAGCAAGGCCGGGGATATCGATCCCGCTCAGGTGACCGCAGAAGACATATCACAGGCGCTCGATACAGCCGGTCTATTGCCGCTGGATCTGCTGATCCGGACATCGGGCGAATTGCGGCTGTCGAATTTTCTGCTGTGGCAAGTCGCCTATGCAGAGCTTTATTTTACCGATGTTCTCTGGCCGGACTTCGACCGACGGGAACTCCAGAAAGCGCTCAAATCCTTTGGTGATCGCGAGCGCCGTTTTGGTGGCCGCTAAATCATGACCGACCCCGCACAGCCACAACAGAAACAGCCAAGCGAGCTGGGCACGCGGATATTGGTCGGCGTCGCGCTTGTCGGGGTGACGGTGCTGATGCTGTTGATCGGTGATCACCCTATCGGCCAGCACGGATTGTGGCTTCTGGTGGCGCTGATGAGCCTCGGCATCTTGTCCGAATGGGCAGCCTTGACCGGGCGCACAGAGAACAAGCGCATGGCGCTTTACGCGGTGTTTGTGCCGCTATCGATCATGTCGCCCTTTGCTGCCGGGCCATCTTTTCTCGCGCTCGGCCTGTTCCTCGGAGCCGCGGTTTTTGTCGCCGCTTTTGATCGATCCCTCAAGCTTGCAGCGGGCGTTCTCTATGCCGGATTGCCGGCGCTCGCGGTTCTTTACCTGCGCGGGATCGACAATGGATTGCTGATTCTGTTCTGGACGCTTTCTCTGGTCTGGGCCACGGATATCGGCGCCTATTTCTCCGGCCGTGCCATTGGTGGCCCGAAACTGGCCCCGCGTTTCAGTCCAAACAAGACCTGGGCGGGGTTAATCGGCGGTGTCGTGGTGACGGGGCTGTTTAGCTTTGCACTGCACGCCTATTTTCAATTGCCCTTCCGTCTGGTGTTGCTCAGCATGCCGCTGGCAGTGCTCGCACAGGCGGGCGACCTGTTCGAAAGCCAGATGAAACGTCTGGCTGGCGTCAAGGACAGCGGCACGATATTCCCCGGACATGGCGGCGTGATGGATCGTCTTGACGGTCTGATCCCGGTCGCACCGGCCGTGGCGATCATCCTGTTGCTGGGGGCGTCATGAGCAACGCCGGTTCCCGCACGGTCTCGATCTTCGGCGCCACCGGTTCGGTTGGCAGTTCAACCATGGACCTGATCAGACTGGAACGGGAAAAATACCGCATATTGGCCTTGACCGCGCATAGCGATGTCAAAGCGCTGGCGGCGCTCGCGATCGAGTTTGACGCAGAGTTGGCGGTCATTGCCGATGATGGAAAATATGCCGAATTGCGGGATCTGCTGTCCGGTACCACAATACGGGCGGCAGCGGGCCGGGAGCAACTGATCGCGGCGGCTGATCTCGATGCGGACTGGACAATGGCCGCGATTGTCGGGTGCGCGGGCTTGATTCCGACGCTTGCCGCTTTGCGCCATGGGAAGACGGTGGCGCTGGCGAATAAGGAATCACTGGTTTCGGCAGGCGCCTTGATGATGAGCGAAGCCAAAGCCGCCGGCGCGACGCTGTTGCCGGTCGATTCCGAACATAACGCGATATTCCAAAGCCTACAGGGCGGACGGATCGACCAGGTCCGCAAAATTACCCTGACTGCTAGCGGCGGCCCGTTTCGCACCTGGTCGCGAGCGGAGATGGCCGAAGTCACACCGGAACAGGCCGTAGCGCATCCCAATTGGGATATGGGCGCAAAAATTTCGGTCGACAGTGCAACCATGATGAACAAGGGCCTGGAACTGATTGAAGCCTATCATCTTTTTCCGGTTGGATTGGATAATATCGATATATT
This sequence comes from Parasphingorhabdus sp. W113, assembly GCF_055693205.1. NCBI lineage: Bacteria > Pseudomonadati > Pseudomonadota > Alphaproteobacteria > Sphingomonadales > Sphingorhabdaceae > Parasphingorhabdus > Parasphingorhabdus sp. W113. The sequence goes on from NZ_CM146328.1 coordinate 1,436,327, forward strand.
GGTGCATCCCCAGTCGGTGATTCATTCGATGGTCGAATATAAGGACTGCTCAACCCTGGCGCAGCTTGGTTCCCCGGACATGCGCATTCCCATCGCCAATGCTCTGGCCTGGCCCGAGCGCATGGCCACCGACTGTATGCCGCTCGATCTGGCGACGATTGGCCGACTCGATTTTGAAGCGCCCGATGGCGACCGTTTTCCGGCGATACCGCTTGCCCGCGCTGCGATTACTGCTGGTGGCGCGGCGCCCGCGACGCTCAATGCGGCCAATGAAGTGGCGGTGGCCGCCTTTCTTGGCGGTACCATTCAGTTTCTGGAAATCAGCAAGATTGTATCCAAGATAGTAGAGGGCTATAGCCCGCCTGCACCGCGTAATCTTGAGGATATTTTCGCGATTGACGAAGACGCGCGCCGACGCACTTCCCGCATGATTGAGGAAATTATGGTTTGACAGAAAATCCTGGTATCTTGCTGACTATATTCGCTTTTCTGATCACTATCGGAGTCCTGGTATTCGTTCACGAGATGGGACACTATCTCGTCGGACGCTGGTGCGGTGTGAAGGCGGATATATTCTCGATCGGCTTTGGCAAAGAATTATTCGGCTGGGATGACAAAAGGGGCACGCGCTGGAAAGTCTGTGCCTTGCCCTTGGGCGGCTATGTGCAGTTCGCCGGTGACATGGATCCGGCCAGTACGCCGGGAGACGAATGGCTGGCCCTGCCTGCGGAAGAACGCAGCAAAACCTTCCAGTCCAAATCCCTGTGGCAGCGCGCTGCGATTGTTTTTGCAGGGCCCGCGATCAATTTCCTGTTCGCAATTCTCATTTTGGCCGGCTTTGCGGTGGCCTATGGCGAGCGCGTGACACCCCCGGTGGTCGGCGCTGTGTCCGAAGGCTCGACAGCGGCCGATATTGGTCTCCAGAAAGGGGACAAGATACTCGAAGTCGGAGGCGACAAAATCGTTCGTTTCACCGACTTGTCCCGAGAAATTTCGATTATTCCTGATGAAACTGTGGCGATCCGGTTTGAACGGGATGGCGACATCTTGACCAAAGATGCCAAAATTGGTGTGCGTCTGGAAAAAGACCGGTTTGGCAACGAATATCGGATTGGACTGTTGGGCATTGCGCCCGGAAAGCTGGAGCGGCGTGACGTTTCGCTTTGGGAAGCGCCGATTGTCGCAACCCGCCAGACCGGTGAAATTGTGGATCTCATCGTGACCACCCTAGGGCAGGTCCTGAGCGGCCGACGGTCGGTCAAGGAACTGGGTGGCCCGCTGAAAATTGCTCAGGTTTCCGGCGAACAATTTGTTGCCGGGCTGAACCAATTCATATTCTTTGTCGCTCTGATCTCAATTAACTTAGGGTTCATCAACCTCCTGCCAATTCCGATGCTCGATGGAGGACATTTGATGTTCTATGCGATAGAGGCGGTGAGACGAAAGCCGGCGAATCCTATGGTGCAGGAATGGGCGTTTCGATCTGGATTTGCTTTGGTGGTGATGTTCATGTTGGTTGTGACGTTCAATGATTTGTCGTCTTTTGGACTGTTCCGGGCGTTTGGCAGTTGATTGACCATTGATTGCGGCGGCATGTTGGGGCAGGGGTTGCGCAAAGTGAAATATGCGATGTGCGATTGTAGTTATTTTTGAGTTTTAGGCGTGAAAGCGAGTTTGTCTGTGAAGCATAAAAAACGGCTCCTGCCCATTTTAATGAGCGGCACAATATTGACCGGCATCGCGATGCCCGCCTTTGCTCAGGAAACCCCCGTCGCACCGGTCGTTGCCCCGACCGACAACACGATCCGATCGATCGTCGTCAACGGTGCACAGCGGCTCGAACCGGGCACGGTGCTATCCTACATGCAACTGCGGGTGGGCCAGACCTATACCCAGGAAAATGCCGACCAGGCGCTGAAGGACCTTTTTGAAACGGAATTGTTCAAGGATGTCAGCATCCGCAACAATGCCGGCGCCGTGGTGATCGAAGTGGTCGAAAACCCGGTCATCAACCGCATCTTGCTGGAAGGCAACAAGCGGATCAAGGAAGACAAGATCCAGCCTGAAATTCGTCTGGCACCGCGACAGATTTTCACCCGATCGAAAGTCCGTGCCGATGTGGCCCGAATTGTCGAACTCTACAAACGCAAGGGCCGGTTCGCAGCCAGTGTTGAACCGAAAATGGTGCAGCTCGACCAGAATCGCGTCGATATTGTGTTTGAAATCAACGAAGGGCCAAAGTCGAAGGTTCAGCAGATCAACATTATTGGCAATGATGTGTTCTCCGACGGCAAGCTGCGCGGCGAAATGGCCACGAAGCAAGCGCGCTTCTATCGCTTCTTCAGTTCCGGGGACACCTATGACCCGGATCGTCTGGCCTTTGACCAGCAGAAATTGCGGCAATTTTATCTCACCGAAGGCTATGCCGATTTCCGCGTGATATCCGCCGTTGCGGAACTGACCCCGGACAAGCGTGATTTCATCATCACCTATGTTGTGGAGGAAGGCGAGCGCTACAAATTTGGCGACGTGACCGTCGAAAGCGACATTCGCGACTTTACCGCCGAGACGCTGACGCCGCTGTTGCCGATGAAGGAAGGCGATTTCTACGACGCGAAACAGGTTGAGGACACGGTCGAGAGCCTGTCCGAGACAGCAGGGCTGTTCGGCTATGCATTTGCCGACGTCCGGCCGCAATTTGAGCGTGACAAGGAAACCCTCACGATGGGGATTACCTTCAAGGTTGCGGAAAGCGATCGTGTCTATGTCGAGCGGATCGACATTAACGGCAACACGCTGACCCAGGACAAGGTGGTTCGCCGCGAGTTCCGGCTGAACGAGGGCGACGCGTTTAATAGCTTTCAGGTCAAACGGTCGGCCAACCGGATCAAGTCACTCGGCTTTTTCCAGGAAGAACTGGAAATCGAGCAAAAGCAGGGCAGTGCCGCAGACCGGATTGTTCTTGAAGCCAATGTCGAGGAACGGGCGACGGGCGAACTGCAATTGTCTGCTGGTTTCTCGAGCGTCGAGAATTTCATCTTGCAGGCCTCGGTCCGGCAGCGCAACTTCCGCGGCAAGGGTCAGGAATTGCGGGCCAGCGTCAGCTATTCCAGCTTTTCGCAAGCGATCGAATTCGGTTTTACCGAACCCTATCTGTTCGACCGCAACATCGCCATCGGCGCTGATATTTTCCGCCGCGACCTCAACAGTTTCGGATTTGGCAATACCGGCGACCGGCGGACGACTTTTGAACAGCTGACCACGGGCTTCCAGATTCGGGCCGGTGTGCCGATCACTGAATATCTCTCCGCATCCCTGCGCTATGGTTTGAGCTTCGATGATGTGACACTCGATGAAGATCTGTTCTTCACGCCCGACCCGGTAACCGGGGTTCAGACCTGCGATCCGTTGCGGGCTGGCCGCTTCCTCTGTGATGCTCTCGGCAAACGCACAACCTCGTCGCTCGGCGCGTCTTTGATTTACGATGATCGCGACAATCGCGTGCGACCGACCCGGGGCCAGACCATTGTCGGCAGCCTCGACTTTGCCGGTCTGGGCGGCAGCGTGAAATATCTGCGCGGCCGTTTGAACGCATCGAAGCATTGGCGGGTCTTGGGCAATTTCATTTTCTCCGTCAGCGGCGAGGGTGGATATATTCATCCGCTTGAAGACCGCGGTTCCGCGGCAGACGGCATTGATGACGTACGCCTGACCGATCGTTTCTTCCTCGGTGAACCACAAATTCGCGGCTTCGATATTCGCGGTGTCGGACCCCGTGTCATTCGGTCCGGCTTCGTTCCGGAAATTGTTGACGGCCGTGTGGTCAACAATATCATCGATTTCAGCACCAACCGAAATGGTGTTTCGGATGATGCCATTGGTGGCCGCGCTTATTATCTGGGTCGGGCCGAGCTCGAAATTCCGTTGGGCAGCGGCGCGCGCGAATTGGGCTTGCGGCCGTCGATCTTTGTCGATGCCGGTGCGGTGTTCAAAGTCACCCAGCCGTCACTGGTGACCAACCAGATACAACAGACCAATGCTGACGGCGATCTGCTGTTCCTGACCGTTGGCGCGGATGGAACAATCACGCCGACGACTGACGCCGTGGACGCGAGCGGCGTGGCCAACGCACCGGCGCTGAATGCTGGCAGCTTCACCGAACAGTTTTTTGGCGACAGCGCCAGTCCTCGACTCTCCGTTGGCATCGGTGTCAACTGGAACTCACCATTCGGTCCGTTCAGGATTGATGTAGCGCGTGCTCTCTTAAAAGAGCCTGGTGATGATACCAAGCTATTCACTTTCAATGTAGGAACACAATTCTAATGACCTTTACTACCAAGACAATTTTGAAATCCGCCGCCTTGGCAATGGCTACTCTTTCCGTGCCGACGATGATCGCCGCTCCGGCGGCCGCGCAATCGCGGACCAGCATTGCCGTCGTCAATTATGAAGCCTCAGTTGTGCGATCGCAGGCCTATCGGACGGCTGTTGAGCAGATGAAAACGACCTATAAGGCCGATATCGATGCAACCAACGCGCGGGCCGCTGCGTTGCAGACGGAAATCACCCCGCTGGTGGAAGCCTATAACGCCGCTGTTCAGCAGCCAGGCGCAACCGCCGCTACGGTTCAGCCGCAGGCCCAGGCCCTGCAACAGAAACGCCAGTCCGGTCAGCAGGAGCTGGCGCGTCTGCAACAGCGTGTGACCCTGGCAACCGCCTATGTGGAAGAACAGGTCGGTCTCAAGCTCAACGAAGCGATCCGCACCACGATGAAGGCCAAAAATGTCGATCTGGTGCTGCAGCCGCAAGCTGTTGTGGCACGCGAGCCTTATGTGGATCTGACCGAAGCCGTGGTCCTCGAGCTCAACAAGCTCGTACCATCGGCATCAATCACGCCGCCCGCTGGCTGGAAACCCGGTCAAGCGCAACAGCAGGCACAACAGCCCGCTGCAGCACAACCACAGGGCCGGTAATTTCAGGGATGTCAGAACCGCTCGACTATGATGTCACCAAGGTGATGGCGGTGTTGCCGCATCGCTATCCGATGCTGCTCGTCGATCGCGTCGAGGAACTGGTCAAGGACGAATCCATTCGCGCGGTCAAGGCCGTGACGATGAACGAAGGGTTTTTCCAGGGCCATTTCCCCGGACGTCCGATCATGCCGGGCGTGATGATTGTCGAAGCATTGGCCCAGGCGGCCGGTGTGCTGGCAATGGAAAGCTTTGGACTGGTCGGTTCCGGCAAGCTGGTTTACTTCATGGCGATTGACGGAGCAAAATTCCGGGCACCGGTCGAGCCAGGATGCTTGCTGTCGCTCAACGTCAAGTTTGAGCAAAAAAGGCCCCGGGTTTGCAAATTCTCCGGTCAGGCGATGATTGGCGACAAGCTCGCCGCCGAAGCCGGATTTACGGCGATGATTGCGGACCCGCCAGCCAGCTAATTCCGGCAGAATAGACTTGCACTTTTGAGGCACGGCGGTTAATGCGCCGCTTCTCGAATATTTACGCGCTTAGGGATCTGGTCGGAAACCAGCCCGCTTTGGAGCAGAAAATGAAAAATGACATTCATCCCGACTATCACATGATCAAGGTCCAGATGACCGATGGCACTGTTTTCGAAACCCGGTCTACCTGGGGCAAAGAAGGCGATACGCTGCAATTGGACATTGACCCGACGTCGCACCCGGCATGGACCGGTGGTAACCAGCGTCTGCTGGATGCCGGTGGCCAGGTTGCTCGCTTCAACAAGCGTTTTGGCGGACTGTCGCTCAAGAAAAGCTGATCATTGTGGGGCACGGACTGCGGTCCGGTGTCACCATAATCTCACGTCTCCAACCCAATCCCGCAGAAGCGCGCACTTCTGACGGTAGATGCTGTTGGCCTGATCGGCGCTGATCAATACAAACTGAATGACGGTTTGCGGACGGATTTGTCCGATCAGATGGCGGTCCGCGCGAATGACTTGTCCGATCTCGCGGATAACCGCCAGTGGTCTGGGCATCCGGGCCCAGTAAGATCGGCTGGCCATCGCCGGGGAGCTGTATCGTGCCCGGGAATACCGGTGCGCTCACCATCGCTTGATCCGGGGCCAGCTCTAGTGACTCTCCGGTCAGGCGCGATCCCATGCGGCTGGTGCGCGGGCTGATCCGATAGGAGAGACGCGTGAATGCCCGCTGTGATGCCTTTGTCAGCCAGGAGAATTCGGGACCCTGCGTGACCCGCAAGATGACGGATTGGGCCATCCTTGGGCGTATTGGCTCGGGTGTTTCTTTCTCAACCCGCATTGTCCCCCCGTCTCCGGCCAACGGAATCAGATCACCAGTCTGTAGCGACCGTCCTTCAAAGCCGCCAAGCCCGGCATTGATATAAGTGGATTGGCTGTTCCAGAGCAGCGGGACCGCCCAATCCTGGCTGCATGCGAGATAGGACCGACACCCTTTTGACGCCGGAAGAACGGTTATTTCGTCACCGGCATTGACCAAGGCTGTCCGGTGCAACGGTCGATTCTCGCCATTGACCAGCAGCGCGCTGGCGGCGCCAGTCAAGGCAATTGCACATCGCGCGTTCACCCGAAACCGGGCATCATCCAGGGTGATTTCCAGCGCCGCCGCGTCCGGGGCTTTTCCGACCAATATATTGGCAAGCGCAAGCGACAGGCAATCCGCCGCACCGGCGGATGGCATACCGAAATGGCGATAGCCGGTGAACGGCGCGCCCTGAATTGTTGTTTGCAATCCTGCTTTTTCAACCGCGATAGTCATGGATTCTGGCGCTGCATTCGGGCGTCAAATTCAGCAGCAGAGATCGGCTGGAACCTAAGATGCTGCCCAGGCCTAAGCAAGGCCGGGGGCTGCGCCTCGGGATCGAACAGGGTCAGCGGCGTGCGTCCGATAATCGGCCACCCTCCGGGGCTATCGAAGGAATAAATGCTGCTTTGATCGCCGATAATCCCGATCGAGCCTGCAGCCACATGCTGGCGTGGGGTCGCCAGCCGGCCAATATCAGCAACCGTGCCGTCGCAGCCCAGATAGGCAAAGCCGGGCATGAACCCGAGCAGCGCGACATGAAAGCGGAGGCTGGAATGCCACGTGGCGATATCCGCCACCGGGATGCCGACTTTCTCGGCAATATAGGCAGTGTCTCTGGCATGCGGTGCGTCGTAGCAAACAGGAATGGTGATCGGTGGCGGGGTGGCAGCAGAACCGGCACGGGCGTCAGCGATATGGTTTCGCAACCGTTTGATGGCTTCATCCGGCGTAAACCGGTCTGGATCGAACTGGACCGCTATCGTGCTCAACCCGGCCACAATCTCGAGCCAGCAATCCTCTGCTGCCAGATGCTCCCGCAAGCCAGCACCGGTTACGCTGCCCGGCAACGGACCGCTGATCCAATCGTCACACACGGTCCATGCCGTTTCCCGGACCGTCATGGCAGTGGCGCAGCGATGGCAAATCCTTCGCGTTCCAGTTGATTGCGCAGGATTTTGGCGGTCTCCAGTGCTCCCGGACTATCCGAATGCAGGCAGAGTGTATCTGCCGTGATCACCAGCGCTTCATCGCCACTGGTCGCAACCGGTTGTCGCCGGGCGAGCCGCAGGGCTTGCGCGACGCGTTCTGTATCCTCAGTCAGAACCGCGCCAGCAACCGCGCGGGGAACCAGTCGCCCAGCGGGATTGTAGCGCCGATCGATGAAGGCTTCGGCCAGGAACCGGAGCCCTTGGTCCTGGGCGGCATGATCCACGGCACTGTCGGCCATGCCGACAATTGCCAGCCCATAGGCCTGGGCCAAATCCACCAGCAGAGCCGCCAATTCTGGGTCATCCTGAGCGTCGTTGTAGAGGGCTCCATGTGGCTTCAAATGGCGCAAAGCAACGCCCGTTTCGCCTGCAATTATGACAATCTGGTCAAGCTGTTCGGTGATACTGGAGCGCAGCGATCCAAGGTCGATATCCATGCTGACCCGACCGAAATTCGGACGATCAGGATAGGAGGGATGCGCTCCGGTAGCGACATTCCGGTCACCCGCTGCGCTGAGCATCCTGCGCATGACATCCGGGGTGCCAGCGTGACCGCCGCAAGCAATATTGCAGCTGGAAACCAGATCCATCAGCGCGATGTCATGGGCCATGCCGGAATCGGTTTCGGTTTCGCCGAGATCGGCGTTGAGATCAATCGCGCGGGTCATGGCCAATAGCCCAGGGCCCGGGCGATCAGCCGGATACCCAGCAAGCTGGTGATGGCCAGGACCAGAAATCCCGCGATATTGCCCTTCAGGCCGGTGACCTGGTCCCCCAGAATAGACCGGTCATTGGCCAGCTTGATCAGGAAGAAAGCGATGATCGGCAGCAACAGGCCATTGGCGATCTGGGCTACGAAGATGATCTCGATCGGTTTATAGTTCAGCAGCGCGCCGAAGGTTCCCGACAGGATCACGACCAGAACCCCGATGGTGAAGGGCAGTCGGGATGGCTTGTCTGCATCAGAATTTGCAGGCTTTCCAAAGATTTCCTGCAGAATATAGCCGGTTGCCAGTGGGGCGGTGATCGCGGAGGTCAGACCGGCGGCAAACAGGCCGGCTCCCAGCGTGGTGCTGGCAAAAGCGCCAAATAGCGGATCAAGCTGTCGGGCCATATCCATGGCATTGGCGATCTCTGCATCCTGTCCGAACAGGCTGCCGGCGGCGGTTGCCAGCACCGCGATCGAGACCAGGCCGCCCAGTCCAATCGATACAGCGCCGTCCATCTGCGCGGCCTCAAGGTCGCTCGGTGCGCTCCACCGCTCGCGAACACTCGCGGCATGGAGGAACAGGTTATACGGGACAATGGTGGTGCCGATCAACGCGATCGCGGTCAACAGACCGGCATCCGGTATCGTTGGAATCAGGCCGCGGGCGAGCGAACCGACATCGGGCCGAATGACTATCGCGGTGATCAGGAAGGCCAGACTCATGAACAGCACCATCGCGATCAATATGCGCTCGACCAGACGCGGCTTGGACAGCAGGATCAGCGCGCCAGCCAGCAGCGCAATGGCGCAAACCAAAAGCGGCCTGGACCCGGTCATGTCCGGGCTAATCGCCTGCAAGCCCAGCAAGGCGCCCGATATATTGCCGGCCTCATAGGCGGCGTTGCCAATGGCCAGGGCGGCGATGAGCAACAGCGCTGCGACGGATTTGAGCCATGGCGAAGCGATCGACCGCATCATTGCTTCGGCCAACCCTAGTCGCGAAACCAGGGCGACCCGAACCGCAAAGGATTGCAGCAAGATCGTTGTCAGCGTTGCAAAGACCAGCGCCCAGATCAGGGCAAAACCAAAATTGGCACCGGCCAATGTGCAGGCGGTCACCGTTCCCGGTCCGACAAAAGCTGCCGAGACCATCATGCCCGGTCCGGGGCGATATTTAAGAATATTCATGGACTGTCCTGCACTTAGTCGGAGTGACCGCCATCTTTGGACGCCCAGGCCCAGGGGCGTTCGCGGAACCATTTGGTGATGACATATTTGGTTCCTTTGCGCACTTTCATGCCATGATGAAGGGTCGAATTGTTGACGCTACCATCCGGATGCTGGTTGTTCCAGCACAACAGACTGCCGGTGGTCGGCAGGAATTTCTTGTTGAGTTTGACGAACCGCGTCGCACCACCGGCTTCGGGCGCATTCAGATAAATCATGAAAGTCCAGGTGCGTTGCCCGGACATCGTGCAGAATTTCTCAAAATCCTGTCCGGCGGGATCGAAGAAATCGGTATGCGCCTTGAATTCCTGACCCTCGGCATAGCGTTGCCCTTGCAGGGGTTCCCCAAATTGGGGGTCAATATCCGCGAAATCACAGATCCGGGCATCAATCTCGGCGACAAACGGGTCGCGATGATCAAGATCGCAGGTTTCGCTCGTTCTGAAATAGTCGTCGCCATTGGGGTCGGCAATGGTCGAGGGGCGGCGTTTGACATCGATCCGCTCGATCAGTTGCGTGCAGTCATCCGGGGAAAGGAAATTCTTGACCATGCACAGTTCGATTGCCTTGCTCGGAAACCGCTGCACCTGTCCCAAGGCGACAAGATAGTCTGCACTCGTTCCGTTTCGACTGGTCACGCTGCCATTCCTTACCTTTACTCCCCGGATACCAGCTTAAATAAATTCACCGGAGCCGCAACCGCTCTTTGCGGTGGACCGGAAAGCGGATATAGCAATCACCGTGACCGTTCGTTCCTCCTTCCTGTCCGCCCGCCCACAGAACCGGGGCTTCACTCTGGTTGAGATGATGGTCGCCCTGTTCGTCTTCGCCTTGCTGTCGGTCGCTGGTGTCGTGCTGCTGCGGGGGGCGGTCACCAGTAACGATGTGACCGATGCCAAGCTCAGCGACATGGCGAAGATGCAGCGTCTGATCTCGCTGGTTGAGGCCGATCTGAACCAGGCTTTGCCGCGGCCACACCGCAATGAAGCCGGCGATCGGGTTGCCGCTTTCAGAGAGGATGTTGAAGGCAATGCCAATATCTTTCTGTCCTTTACCCGAGGCGGGCAAAGCAATATCAACAATAAGGCGCGGTCAAATTTGCAGCGGGTCTCTTACGCGCTCGAAGAAGGCCGACTCGAACGCAGCTATCACGAGATGACCGATGGCGGGGCGGTCAGTGATCCTGCAGTCCTGCTCGAAAACGTGACCGAGCTCGACGTCCGCTTTCGCGACAAACGCGGGCAGTGGCTCAGCGCCTGGCAGACCGAAAGACTAAGCGACTTGCCGCGCGCGGTGGAGATTGTCTTCACCCAGAATGATCGGGCCTATCGCCATGTCTTTCTGGTTGGCACGGGCTATTTATGAGCGAAGTAAAGCCTGTCCGGCAAAGCGAGCGCGGTGCGGCTCTGTTGACGGTGCTGCTGCTGGTCGCCGTCATCGCGGTGCTCGCAGCCCATGGCATTGACCGTCTGGCCGGCGCCACCAAGCTGGCGTCCAATGCGCGCGAGTTGAGCCAGGCCAAGGCTTATCTGATCGCCGCTGAGTCAATCGGCATGCAATCTGCCGAACAAATTGTCAGCATCTCTCCGGGACGGACGCTTAATCTGGGGGGCTGGAATGGCCGGGAGCGCCAGTTCCCGGTGCCCGGTGGCACCATAGCCGCGACGCTGACGGACGGCGGCAACTGTTTCAACATCAACAGCCTGGTGACCCAGCAGGATGCGCAGCTGACGGCGCGCCCGGAAGGCGTGGCCCAATTCACCCGATTGATGCAGGCGCTCGACATTCCGGATGGCAATGCCTTTGAGATCGCGGCGGCGGTGACCGACTGGATCGACAGCGATTCGGTTCCGGCACCGCAGGGCGCTGAAGATATCTATTATGCGCAACTGGAACGCCCGTATCGCACGGCGAATGCAACGCTCGTCGACATCAGCGAATTGCGGGCGATCAAGGGCGTGAATGACGGCTTTTACAGCCGCCTGGCACCCTGGCTCTGTGCGCTGCCGACCACCGATCTGTCACCGATCAACATCAACACCCTGCGCCCGGAACAGGCGGTGCTGCTGGCGATGCTTGCATCGGACAACCCGGATATTGGCAGCGCAAGGCAGTTTCTCGGTCGCCGCCCGGAGCTCGGTTATGCCAGTCTCAACGACTTCTGGGCACAGCCTTATCCAGCGCGTCTGGCCGCTCCGGAAGCGGTGCAGCAACAGGTCAAGCTGACCACCCGCTGGTTTCGCCTCGACCTGTCCGTCGAGATGCAAAGCGCGCTGGTCGAAGAACGGGCGCTGGTCGATGCCGCGCGTCAGCCCTCGCGCCTTGTCCACCGGCAAAGGGGCGATGCGCTGTAACGCATTTTTCCTGTCGAGAAGATGTGCTAAATACTTGACGGCTGCCCCCCGGCATCCCTATGCAGCCGGGCGCAGCGGCAGTCGATTGGGATTGTGGCTCTGTGGCGATCGTAGCTCAGTTGGTTAGAGCGCCGGTTTGTGGTACCGGAGGTCGGGGGTTCGAGACCCCTCGGTCGCCCCATTTGGAAAATCACTTTTTGTCCTATTCTCAATAGCCTGTTAGATCTCTCACGATCTTGGGGTGACAAACGAGTTTTGTAATATTATTACGCCCTAACCAAATTATATTGCCCAGCAGGGAGGGGTGAAACCAATGTCAGTGATGTGGGATCTGCCGGATTTTGATGGCCATGAAGCGGTTCATTTTTTTCACGATGTGGAAACCGGTCTGAGCGCGATCATCGCGCTCCACTCGACTCATCTCGGGCCCGGCGCCGGCGGCACGCGCTTCTGGCATTATGAAAACCGCGAAACCGCCGTAACCGACGCGTTGCGGCTGTCCCGCGGGATGAGCTTCAAAAACGCGATGGCGGGTCTGCCGCTAGGTGGCGGCAAAGCGGTCATCCTTGCGGATCACAACCGCACCAAAACCGATGATATGCTGGCCGCTTTCGGGCGAATGATCGATTCGCTCGGCGGCCGTTATGTCACCGCTGAAGATGTCGGCATCAGCACGGCAGACATGGTCGCGGTCGCGCAGCAAACCCCTTATGTTTCCGGTCTGCCAGTCAGCGATCACAGCAATGCCGGCGGTGATCCGGGGCCGTTTACAGCGATGGGCGTCTATCTCGGCGTCAAGGCGGCGGTGGCGCACAAGCTCGGCAAGACCGACATGGACGGCGTACATGTCGCCATTCAGGGCGTTGGCAGCGTCGGCGGCGGCCTTGCGCGCCTGCTGGCCAAAGATGGCGCGAAGCTGAGCATTGCCGATATCAACAAGGATCATGCCGCCGCGCTCGCAACCGAGATCGGCGCCTCGGTTGTCGGCCTGGATGAAATCATGCGTCTCGAAGCCGATGTGTTCAGCCCCAATGCTTTGGGAGCGATATTGGACAAGGTTTCGATTGCGCATCTCAATGTTCCGATCGTCGCGGGCGGCGCGAATAACCAGCTTGCCACGCCGGAAGATGGTCAGCGCATTTTCGACCGCAATATCCTGTTTGCGCCCGATTATGTGATCAATTCCGGCGGCATTATCAGCGTCGGCCTGGAATATCTCGGCGACAGCGATGTCGACGAGGTCAATCACCGGGTGGCCCAGATTCCCGAACGCCTGACCGAAATCTGGGACCAGAGCGGCGCGCGCCAATTGCCGTCTGCGGTGGTCGCGGACAATATGGCCCGGGCGCTGATCGGCCGCTAGCACCGGATGTGAATGCGGATGACCGTTAGCTTGAAAGGCCACAATATAGCTATTGCTGAATTGCGTGATATTCACAAAATAAGACTGATTTATCAATGGGTAAGCGGCAAAATGGCGTAAGCGAGTGTGACCTTTCGCGATTGTCGGAAAATCGCGCGTGATCATTTGCCCGATATTCAGCCTATCCGATATTTAGATTGTCAAAGAGCCAGCCCGAACTTAGCCGCGTCCCGTGGGTGTAGGAAAGACCGTTTGTCGGCGCGCTGGCCTGAAGCGGCCGGGCGGCTCCTATCGGCTGTCATTTGACCGCTCGCCTATCGCGCATGGATTTTGTGCGCTAGGCTGTTCTTTTGCTATTTTCGATGATTCTGCAGGAGAGTGAAATGTCCGTCGTAACCACTGAAAAACATGACAATATATTGGTGATCGTTTCGAACAATCCGCCGGTCAACGCGCTCGGCGCTGCGGTTCGCAAAGGATTGGCCGACGGCATAGCAGCGGCCTTGTCCGACGACGCGATCGAGGCGGTGGTGATCCGCTGTGACGGGCGCACTTTTTTCGCCGGGGCGGACATTACCGAATTTGGCAAGCCGATGCAGGAACCCAATCTCGGGCAGGCAATCGACCAGCTTGAAGCCAGCAACAAACCGGTGGTCGCGGCGATCCATGGCACGGCGCTGGGCGGGGGCTGTGAAGTGGCTCTGGCTTGTCACTATCGGGTCGCCGTGCCATCGGCCAAAATGGGTTTGCCCGAAGTGAAACTGGGCCTGATCCCCGGTGCGGCCGGAACCCAGCGTTTGCCGCGTGTGGTCGGCGCAGAGGCGGCGCTGCCCATGGTGGTGATCGGCAATCCAATCTCGACGAAAAAGGCACAGGCGATCGGTCTGGTCGACAAGATTGTCGGGGAAGACAGTCTCGCCGCGGATGCGATCGCCTTTGCACGCGCACAGATTGGCAAGCCAGTGCCACGGTCCTCGGAAGGCACCGCCAATGAAGATGGTATCCGGAACCCGGCGCTATTTGGTGAATTCCGCCAGAAAAACGGCCGCAAGATCCGCGGTTTCAACGCCCCGGAAGCGGGCATTCAAGCGGTGAAGGCGGCCGGCGAGCTGTCCTATGCCGACGGTGTCCAGCAAGAACGCGAGCTGTTTACGAAGCTGATGATGGGCACGCAATCCGCTGCGATGCGCCACTATTTCTTCGCCGAACGGGCGGCCAACAAGATTGATGGCATTGATCCCAAGATCGACCTCATTCCGATCCAGAAAGTCGGCATATTGGGCGCGGGCACGATGGGCGGCGGTATTGGCATGAATTTTCTGTCGGCCGGTATTCCCGTCACCATCGTTGAACTCAAGGAAGAGGCGCTGGATCGCGGTGTCGGGGTGATCCGCAAAAATTACGAGAACACGGCAAAACGCGGACGGATGACCGACGCGCAGGTGGACGCGGCGATGAAACTGCTGACACCCAGCCTGTCTTACGATGATCTCGCCGATTGTGATCTGGTTATCGAGGCGGTGTTCGAGAATATGGCTGTCAAAAAGGAGGTTTTCACCAAGCTGGACGGCATTGTGAAGCAGGGCGCGATCCTCGCCAGCAATACCAGCTATCTCAACATTGATGAGATAGCGGCGGTGACCAAGCGGCCGGAACATGTCCTCGGCCTGCATTTTTTCTCGCCAGCGAATATCATGAAATTGCTTGAGATCGTCCGCGGAGAAAAGACCGCTGACGATGTCCTGATGACCGCCATGAAACTGTCGAAAAAGATCGGCAAGGTAGCGGCCGTATCCGGCGTTTGCCCCGGCTTTATCGGCAACCGGATGCTCAGCCCGCGGCAGGAACAGGCGAATATCATGATCATGGAAGGCGCCAATTACTGGGATGTCGACGACGTCCTGCTCGACTTCGGTTTCCCGATGGGGCCGTTTCAGATGTCGGATCTCGCCGGAGTCGATATCGGCTGGCATCGCGATCCCGAGCGCATCGAAACCTTGCGCGACGCGCTGTGCGCCGCTGGTCGCTGGGGCCAGAAAGTCGGCAAGGGCTTTTACGATTATAACGAGGCCCGGCAACGCACACCGGCGGACGAGGTCAAACAGATTATTGCCGAGTTCGCGGCCAAAGCGGGCAAGGAACAGCGCGCAATTTCGAAAGACGAAATTCGCGAGCGGCTGCTTTATCCAATGGTCAATGAAGGCGCGAAAATCCTGGAAGAGGGGATGGCGCAGCGCGCGAGTGACATCGATGTGGTCTGGATCAACGGCTATGGCTGGCCGCTTTACACCGGTGGCCCGATGTTCTGGGCCGACACGGTCGGGCTCGACAAGGTCGTTGCCGGCTTAGAAAAACATGGCCTGCCGGTCGCCGATCTGCTGGCCAAAAAAGCCGCTGAAGGTGGGACGTTTAACGGATAGGGTCGCGTCTATCGATCAGGAGAGAATATTTGTCAGCTGAAGCCAAAGATCCACTGGAACAGTGGACACCGCCCGCTGGATGGCCCGTCCGATCACGCAAAGCGGTCAATGACTTGCTCTGCGCGCCGGGCCAGCCTTTTGAAATGGAAATGGTCGATATTGATGGCGTCCCGACCCGTGTCTGGAAAAATGCCCATCCGACGCTCGCAGCGATGGCGGAGCATGCGCGCGGCCATGGCGACAGCGAATTTCTGATATTTCAGGATGAACGCGTGACCTATGCGCAATGGTATCGCGCGGTGGCGGCGCTTGCGGTGGAGCTTCAGAATATCGGCCTGTCCAAGGGCGACCGGGTGGCGCTGGCGATGCGCAACTTGCCGGAATGGCCGGTCATCTTCTTTGCGGCGGCTTCGATCGGCGCGATTGTGGTTCCGCTCAACGCCTGGTGGACCGATCAGGAACTGGTCTTCGGCCTCGCCAATTCCGGGACCAGCGTGTTGCTTTGCGATGCCGAGCGATGGGACCGGATTGCGCCCCATCAGACGGAACTGCCGGATCTGAACCATGTCCTGGTCGCTCGCGGTCAGGGTGCCTTGGCCGAACCGGCCCGGGCTCTCGAAGACATTATCGGGCGACCCAATGATTATGGCGCGCTGCCGGATCAGGACTTGCCGGCTGTGGATCTCGCACCCGATGACCCGGCGACGATCTTCTATACCAGCGGCACAACCGGTCAGCCCAAGGGCGCGCTTGGGTCGCACCGTAATCTGACGACCAATGCGGTTTCAGTCGGCTATTCCGGCGCTGCAGCGGCCTTGCGGCGGGGCGACATAGTGCCGGAACCCACCACCAGAGTGAGCTTGACGGTGGTGCCGATGTTCCACTGCACGGCCTGTTCCGCGATCATGATGCCGACCGTGCATGGCGGGCATAAAATGGTCTTCCTGCACAAGTGGGACACGGTTCAGGCGATGGAAATTATCGAGCGCGAAAAGGTCAATGCCACGGGCGGCGTGCCGTTCATTGCCTGGCAGCTGATCGAGCATCCGGATCGCGACAAATATGACCTGAGCTCGATTGATGCGATCAGCTATGGCGGGGCGCCATCGGCGCCGGAGTTGGCGCGGAAAATCTACGATGTTTTCGGTGCCTTGCCTGGCAATGGCTGGGGCATGACCGAAACCATGGCCACGGTGACGTCGCATAGCGCCGAGGATTATCTTAATCGCCCGACCAGCTGCGGCCCACCCGTGGCTGCTGCGGATCTGAAAGTCATGAGCGAAGATGCCAGCGCGGAAATGCCAACCGGAGAGGTCGGTGAATTATGGGCGCGCGGGCCGATGGTGGTCAAAGGCTATTGGAACCGGCCCGAGGCAACCGCGGAAACTTTTGTCGACGGCTGGGTGCGGACCGGCGATCTGGCGCGGCTGGATGACGAGGGTTTCTGTCATATTGTCGACCGGGCGAAAGACATGATCATCCGCGGCGGAGAGAATATCTATTCATCGGAGGTAGAGAACGTCCTCTATAACCATCCGGCGGTGATGGATGCTGCGCTCATCGGCATTGATCACAAGACATTGGGGGAAGAACCGGCAGCCGTGGTGCATCTGGTCCAGGGGCAATCCGCCAGCGAGGCAGAGCTGCAGGAATGGGTGCGCGCCCGGCTGGCCAATTTCAAGGTGCCGGTGAAAGTGCTGTTCAGCACCGATAGCCTGCCGCGCAACGCCAATGGCAAGATTCTCAAACGCGAACTGAAGGCTTTATTCTGACGCTTTGTCGGCTTTCGGCGTCAAACGGATCAGGCCTTCCTGCACTGCGGATGCCACCAATGTGCCATCCGCAGTGTAGAGCGAACCGCGATTGAGGCCGCGCGTGCCGCCGGTCCAGTCGCTGTCCATCACATAGCAGATCCATTGATCCATTCTGAAATCGTCATGGAACCACATGGCGTGATCAAGGCTGGTCGAGAATAGTCCCGGTGTGGTCCAGTGCAGGCCGTGCGGGATCATCGACGTCGAGAGCAGCCCCATATCCGATGCAAAGGCGAGGGTGGCACGGTGGATCAGCGGATCGTCGGGCAGCGGGGCCACGGTCTTGAACCATTGATATTGACGGGCTGGCTCACTTTTGCCCTGCGGACGAAAGCTGCGCACATCAAACGGCCGCGGCATGCTCATCCGCTCGATATGCTTGTCCGCTATTTGCGGGTTACGGGCAATCAGTTCCATCGCGCTCGGGCATTGGTCGGGGGGCAGAACATCCGGCATCGGCACCTGATGATGCAGGCCCTCTGCGGGCTTCTGGAAGGAGGCCGTCAGGTTGAATATGACCTTGTCATTCTGTCGCACCACAACCCGGCGATTGGAAATACTGCGGCCGTCAAAATCGCGGTGCACCCGAAAATGGAGCGGTTTGGTCTCATCGCCAGCGCGGAGAAAATAGGAATGCAGCGAATGGATGCTTTTCTCGTCATCCACCGTGTGATCCGCTGCGACAATCGCCTGGGCTATCACCTGTCCGCCGAAAATCCGTTCGCGCGCGGTTTTGGTCAGCGCCGGATAGAGAAACTCGTCGTCAGAATCGGCGGTGAGCTTGAACGTGCGGAGCAACCCGCCGATCAGCTTTTCCGCCGAAACCGAAGAGCGATGGGCCAAAGCCTCTGACAGGCGGCGCGCGATATGGTCGTCCGAAAGCGGGTCCAAAACAGTCTCTATCCTTCGCTATGCGTGATGTTTCGAATGTCCGAACGGTTCAGGAATAGATCTCGAACAGTCCCGCACCGCCCTGGCCGCCGCCGATGCACATTGTGACAACGCCCCATTTGGCCCCGCGCCGCCGGCCTTCCTGCAACAGATGTCCGGCACAGCGCGCGCCGGTCATACCGAACGGATGGCCAATCGCGATCGAGCCGCCATTGACGTTATATTTGTCCGGATCAATGCCGAGCCGGTCACGGCTATAGAGACACTGGCTGGCAAAGGCTTCGTTCAGTTCCCAGATGTCGATATCATCAACCGTGAGGCCCTGGCGCTCGAGCAGCTTGGGCACGGCAAACACCGGTCCGATACCCATTTCGTCGGGCTCGCAGCCGGCCACCGCCCAGGATACAAACCGGCCGAGCGGTTCCAGCCCGCGCCGTTCCGCTTCCTTCGCTTCCATCAACAGCAGCGCAGCGGCGCCATCGGACAACTGGCTGGCATTGCCGGCGGTGATATATTTGCCTTCGCCCATGACCGGTTGCAATTTGGCGAGCCCTTCCAGGGTCGTGGTCGGCCGATTGCACTCGTCCCGATCAACTGTGTAATCGACGATGCTCTCTTCCTTGGTTTCCTTGTCGACGACTTTCATCTTGGTCTGCATCGGCGCGATTTCGTCGGCGAACAGCCCGGCTTCCTGCGCCTTGGCCATGCGCTGTTGCGATTGCAGCGCATATTCGTCCTGATAGTCGCGGCTGACATTGTAACGCTCGGCGACAATATCGGCGGTGTCAATCATCGGCATGAAAATGGCAGGAGCAATTTTCAAAATCTCTTCGTCGATACTGCCTTCCGGCGCCCGGGGCCCCTGCATCGAGATGCTCTCGACTCCGCCGGCGACAACACAATCGGCGCCATCGCCGCGGATATGATTGGCCGCCATCGCAATGGCCTGCATCCCTGACGAACAGAACCGGTTGATCGTCGCGCCTGCCGTGGTCTTCGGGAGACCGGCAAGCAGCGCGGCGTTGCGCCCGATATTGGGCGCGCCATGCGCGACATTGCCCATCAGGCTGTCATCGACAAAGTCACTGTCGACCCCGGACTTGACCACGGCATGTTTGATGGCATGCGCCGCCATGGTCATCGGCGGGGTGATGTTAAAACCGCCGCGTCCGGCTTTGGCGAGCCCTGTACGAGCATAGGAAACGATGACAGCCTCGCGCATAATAATATCTCCATTGATGGTCACAGCAGGACGCGTGACGGGATTTCGAAAAAAACTATCGAATAATGGCATTAGCTTAGAACAATAGGTGGAATGATGACAATGTCTGATTTGCGATGGTCGCGGGCCGGGGAATCGAGTTTGGTTCAATCTGCAAGCCCCATTGGCGTTCCCTTACACGCCATAACTCGGACGCTTGTATTGATCCGGCGCGGTGCAAGAAATGCGCGTGGCGCCGGGCTTGGCGCATCCGAGCGGCTTGCTTTACTCGCTGTCGATAATGTGCAAGATTCAAATCAAAAGGGGAAAGCCAATGATAAAGCGCAAAAATATCCTGACCCTCTTAAGCGGCACCCTGGTTGGAATCGCGCTTTTGCCATGGGCCGCGACCGCCACTTTGATCGATCCGCGGACCGCGGATGAGGATATTGTGGTGACCGGCACGAAAACCACCAAGGCCGAGATAGCCAGCTTTATCAAGGCGACAATGGCCACCCCCAAAGGCGGACGGCATGACGGGCAATATGCGCGGTTTACGCGGGCGGTCTGCCCGTCGGTTATCGGCCTGTCAGACGGAGAATCGACAGCAGATTGAGCAGCGCATGCGCGGTGTGGCGCTCGCGGCCGATATGCGGGTCGCAGCGGCAGGCTGCAAACCGAATGTTTTCGTTATGGTGGTGGCGGACGGCGACGCCGCGATCAAGATGTTGCGCAAGAAACGGTCCCGCATTTTTGGAACCGTTCCGCTCTACCAGCGCGAACAATTGGCCGCGAGCGGTGGACCGGCTTATGCCTGGAAACGGATTCAGACCAGTTCGGCGGAAACCGGCTACGGTCATAATTCGGATGATGCCACCATTCTTCCCAGCGATGACGTTGACAAAACCCAAGCGCCGACAATGGTTTCACAGGTCAAATCGCGGATCAAGCGGAGCACGGAAGAAGCCATGACCCATGCGTTTCTGTTGCTGGAAAAAGATGCGCTGGTGGATCTGACCACCGTGCAAATTGCGGACTATGCTGCGATGCGCTCCTATATTGATACGCCCAATAGAGCGTCGTCCGCACCGCCGGTTTATTCGATTCTGTCTTTGTTTGATCCACAGCAGGATGATGGCAAGGCGCCCGCTGCAGTGAGCGAGATGGATTTGTTGTTGCTCAGTTCGCTCTATAACAGCCCGGCAGATGTTTCTGCCGCGATGCAAAGCGCGGCCATGGCGCACCGGGTCGAAGAGGAATTACGGTCCCGACCCGAAGAATGAGGGTGTTTCGCGCGGATGCGCGCGGCTGATTGATCAATGACCCTGTTCCATTGCCGCACAATCAGGAAAAGTCCGAAAAACACTTGTCGGGTCGCTGGACTTCTGCCATCAAAATCGCGATTGATGCTGGTCGCACAGTAGCCCGAGGCAATGACCGTTTTTTAAATGCACGCTTACGCTAATCCCACACGCTTTCTGGCGCTCGCCCGCCCATTGACGCACTGGTTTCTGATCACCGGTCTGTTGCTGATCGCCGGCGGGTCGCTTTATGGCCTGTTTTACGCACCGGCGGATCGGCTAATGGGCGACAGCGTGCGGATTCTCTATATTCACGTGCCGACCGTCTGGCTGGCCATGGGTGGCTGGACAGCCATTGCGATTGCCAGCATCGTGCAGATTGCCTGGCGCCACCCGCTGGCTGCGGTCGCGGCGCGTGCGGTGGCAGTGCCGGGGGCTTTGTTTACCGCGCTGGGGTTAATCACCGGATCAATCTGGGCGCGACCCACCTGGGGCACCTGGTGGGTATGGGACGGCCGGGTGACCTCGGTGCTGGTGCTTTTCTTTCTCTATCTCGCCTATATCGCGCTTGCCAATGCGAGCGGTGAAAAAGGCGGCGTGTCGCGGGTGACCGCAATTTTCGGGATTGTCGGTGCGATCAATATTCCGATCATCAACCGCTCGGTGGTCTGGTGGAACAGTCTCCACCAGAAAGCCAGTATCACGGTTGGCGGGTCTTCGATTGATGGTGCGTTTCTATGGCCTTTGTCGGTAAATGTTATTGGATTTAGCCTGATATTTGGCGCAATCGTGCTGATGCGGATGCGCGGTATCTTGGCGGAGACAAAAGTGGAAGCGCGATTGAAGAGGATGGCAGCAGAATGAATCACTGGCCTTTCGTCATTGCCTCTTATGTCATAGTGCTGCTGGGCACAGCGGCTGTTATTGTCGGCAGCTATGTCGCGATGCGCAAGTCCGAGGCGCGCGCGGATCATCTGAAGCGCGCCAGAAAGTGAGAAAGACAGGCCGATGAAAGCGAAGCATCAACGACTGACCTTGGCGGTACTGGCGCTGGTTGCGCTAGTCGGCGCCGGCCTGCTGGCCGCGTTCGCGCTGCAGGATCAGGCGAGCTAT
The DNA here is from genome assembly GCF_055693205.1 of Parasphingorhabdus sp. W113. Classification (NCBI taxonomy): domain Bacteria; kingdom Pseudomonadati; phylum Pseudomonadota; class Alphaproteobacteria; order Sphingomonadales; family Sphingorhabdaceae; genus Parasphingorhabdus; species Parasphingorhabdus sp. W113. The sequence goes on from NZ_CM146328.1 coordinate 1,458,235, forward strand.
TTTTATACACCGTCGGATATTGTCGAGAAAAAACCCGCCGCCGGAACCGCCATTCGTCTTGGCGGCATGGTCGAGGAAGGGTCCATTCAGCGCACCGCAGACGGGATCACGGTCAATTTCATCGTCCAGGATGGCACGGCAAGACAGGCGGTATCCTATACCGGAATCACACCAGACCTTTTTGTCGAAGGTTCGGGCGTTGTAGCGGATGGCAAGATGCTGGCAGACGGGACCTTTGTTGCCGAAACCCTGCTCGCCAAACATGATGAAAATTACGTCCCGCGAGAACTGGAAGGCATTGATATGACCGCTGCGAAGCCCATGGCGGAGACTCTGGTCGAATGATTGCAGAAGCCGGTTTGATCGCGCTTTGGCTGGCCGCAGGGCTGGCACTGTTGCAATTTGCGCTCGGCGTGATCGGCGTGCGCGCCGGACGCGAGGAATTTTATGCCGCCATTCGTCCGGTGGCGATGGCCCAGGGCCTGCTGGTGACGATCTCGTTTCTGCTACTGATCTGGCTGTTCCTGCGGTCGGACATGTCGGTCGATCTGGTCGTCAAGAACAGCGCTTCGGTAAAGCCGCTTCTCTACAAATTTGCCGGCACCTGGGGCAATCATGAAGGCTCGATGCTGCTCTGGGTGACCGTGATGGGTCTCGCGGGCGCGTGTATCGCGCTGTTCGAGCGGAGCCTGAAAGTGACGACGCTGGTCACCACGCTGGCCGCACAAGCCTTTATCAGCCTAGGCTTCTATGCCTTCTTGCTGGTTTCTTCCAATCCCTTCGCGCGGTCCAATCCGGTACCGCCGGACGGGCAAGGGCTTAACCCCTTGCTCCAGGATCCCGGGCTCGCCTTTCATCCGCCGACGCTTTATTTCGGCTATGTCGGTCTGTCGGTTGCCTTTTCCTTTGCGGTTGGCGCGATGATCACCCGCGATGTCAGCCCGGCCTTTGCGCGCGCGATGCGACCGTGGGTACTGGGCGCGTGGATTTTCCTGACGCTCGGCATCACCGCCGGCAGCTACTGGGCCTATTATGAACTGGGCTGGGGCGGCTGGTGGTTCTGGGATCCGGTTGAAAATGCGTCGCTGATGCCCTGGCTGGCGGCCACCGCTTTGCTCCATTCGGTCACGGTTCTGGCGACCCGTGACGGCTTGCGCGCCTGGACCCTGATGCTTGCTGTGGTCGCCTTCTCGATGTCGATGATCGGGACGTTCCTGGTGCGATCCGGCATATTGACAAGCGTCCATGCCTTTGCCGTCGATCCGGAGCGCGGCAGCTTCATCCTGGCGTTGCTCGCCATCTATATTGGCGGCGCCATGGCGCTGTTTGCCTTGCGCGTCGGCACTGTAAAAGAAGGATCCCGCTTCGAGCTGGTCAGCCGCGAAGGCGCTCTGGTGGCCAATAATCTGCTGCTGTCGGCGATTCTCGGCATTGTTTTTGTCGGCACGCTTTATCCGCTGGTGGTCGAAGCGATTACCGATGAGAAGCTGTCCGTCGGCCCACCCTATTTCAACCTTGCGTCCGGTCCGCTGGCGCTGCTTCTGGTCGCGGTGATGGCGGCCGGTCCGCTGCTGCGCTGGCGCAAGGACAATGCCGGAACCCTGCTCAACCGGATGGCGGTTCCGATCATGATTTCCGCTGGCGCGCTGTTCCTGCTGGTGCTGCTGACGACGACAATGTCGATCCTGTCCTTGCTCGGCATGGCGCTGGCAGCCGGAATCGCTGTCGCCAGTTTCGCGCCGCTGTGGAAACGCAATTTGCGCCGAACCCCGCTTCACACCTATGGCATGGTCCTCGCCCATTTTGGCATTGCTGTGGCGCTCGTCGGCATGGCGTCGGAAAGCAGCTTCACGCAGGAAAAACTGGTCGCGGCCACGCCCGGCGACGAAATTTTCGTCGATGACTGGACGTTGAAATTCGAGGCGATTGAACCGCTGGCAGGCCCCAATTGGACCGCGCTGGAAGCCCGTATCACCGCGCGCTATGCCGACGGCACGGTCACCGAGATTGCGCCGCAAAACCGGATGTTTGCATCGGCCCAGACCCAGACCAGCGAAGCGGCGCTGCTGACTCGCTGGAATGGTCAGCTTTATGTGGTGCTTGGCGATGGCGATGCGGATGGGCGCTGGCAGATCCGGACCTGGTGGAAACCCTTTGTCACGCTGATCTGGTATGGCGGCATATTGGTGGCGCTGGGCGGGCTGTTGGCGGTTATCGGCCGTCTGCGCCGGCGGATCTTGCAGCGGCGCCAGCGGGAATATGCGGAGCTGGCAATATGAATCGCTGGCTGCTCTGGTTGCCATTGGCGCTGTTCGCGCTGTTTTTCGGCGCGGTGGCCATTGGCCTGATGATGCCCAAGGACAATGTGATTGAATCGAAAATGGTTGGCAAACCGATGCCGCAATTCAGCTTGCCCGCGGCGATCGAACAACGCCCTGGTCTGGCGACAGCCGATCTGGTTGATGGTAAACCGAAATTGCTCAATATTTTTGCCAGCTGGTGCCTGCCATGTATCGCCGAAGCACCGCAATTGCTGGCGCTACAGGAGGCGGGGGTGGAAATCCACGCGATTGCCAGCCGCGATCGGCCGGAAGATATTGCGAATTTTCTCAACCGCTGGGGCAATCCCTATAGCCGCATCGGGTCGGACACGACCAGCGCGGTGCAGCTGGAGCTGGGATCATCGGGCGTGCCGGAAACCTTCGTGATCGATGGCAAGGGGATTATCGTACATCAGCATATTGGTGATATCCGCGAGGAAAATGTTCCCGAGCTGCTCCAGATTTTGCGAGATGCCGGATGAGATTGCTGATCGCCTTCCTGTCCCTGTTCGTTGCCGCACCATTGATGGCCCAAACCGGATTGCCGCCGGCGCCCTATGCCGATCAGCAACTGGCCGATCCCAAGAAAGAAGCCGCGGCCCGCGATCTGATGGAAGAATTGCGCTGTCTGAAATGTCAGAGCCAGTCGATCGCCGACAGCAACGCGCCGATGGCCGGGGATATGCGCAGCCAGGTGCGGGAACGGATCGCGGCGGGGGAAACCCCTGATCAGGTGCGCAACTGGCTTGTCGAACGCTATGGCAACTGGGTGACCTATGACCCGCCGGTTACGGCGGTGACCTGGCCCTTGTGGCTGGCGCCGATTTTTCTGTTCATCGTTGCGCTGTGGCTGGCGCGCGGGCGGTTTCGCCGGAAAAAGGACGATAGCTAATGGGTTGGTTGATTCTTCTGGCATTTCTGCTCGTGCTGTTTGGCGGCCTGATGTGGTTCGGCAAATTGCCGCGCAGCGCTTATGAGCTGACCGGCGCGGCGTTGTTGCTCGGTGTCGCGGGCTATGCCTGGCAAGGCCATCCCGGCATGGCGGGCGTATCGGTGGAACCGGCTGAAAAACCGAACAGCTTTGATGATAGCACGATCAAGTCGCGCGGTGATCTCAGCGAACGGTTCGGAACCGCTCGCGAGTGGCTGGTCTTCTCGGACTCGCTCAACCGCAATGGCAAGCATGGCGCGGCGGCCAATTATCTCCGCAACGGGGTCAAGGAGCATCCCGAAGATCCCGATCTGTGGGTCGGTCTGGGCAATGCGCTGGTCGTCCATGCGGATGGCGTCATCACACCGGCGGCGCAATTTGCTTTCCAGCGTGCGGCCGATATTTCTCCGGAACATCCCGGACCGCCATTTTTTCTCGGCATGGCTTATGCCCAATCCGGCAAAATCGATCAGGCGCGGGCGATCTGGACGGAACTGCTGGAACGCAGCGCGGAAGATGCGCCCTGGCGCGCCGATCTCGAGTCGCGATTGGCGGCGATGGAAAAGATGCAGCCCGCATTACCGGCCGCGGCAGCAAGTCCGGCGGAGCAGTAAAAGCGCGCTTTTTCATATGGTTGCTATGAGGGTCGGGCCGCTATGTTGCGCCCCACCAAGCCCCATGCTAAGCGCCCGCGCTTGTCGAGCGGTGCAGCAAAGCGCATAGGTTGACTGCAACCAATAAGGGGATCGCAACAGCGACAATCCAATGTCGGAATCGCAAACGCCAATGAAGCGGAAACGCAACCGCGTTATCCAACCCCATGGGTCGCGCCAGGAAGGCAGTGCGGTTGCGAAACTGGCGGCCGGGGCGATTGGTATTGTCTTTGGCGATATCGGTACCAGTCCGCTTTATGCATTTCGCGAAACCTTTGTCGGTGCGCATCCGCTGGCGCTCGACCAGATTCACGTTCTCGGGGTTGTCAGCCTGATCTTCTGGTCGATGACCCTGGTGGTGGCCATACAATATGTCACGATCCTGATGCGCGCCGATAACAAGGGGCAGGGCGGCAGTCTCGCGCTGGTGGCGTTGCTGATGGGGGCGCTGAAAAAGTCGAAATTCGGCTGGGTTGCGATTCTGTTGGGCGTGTTTGCAACATCGCTTTTCTATGGCGACAGCATGATCACACCGGCGATTTCGGTCCTTTCCGCGGTGGAAGGGCTGATCGTCGTGGAGGCCGGGCTGGCGCCATTGGTTCTCCCGATTTCGGTAGGATTGCTGGTGTTCCTGTTCATGATCCAATCGCGTGGGACGGCCAAGATCGGGGCGCTATTTGCGCCGATCATGATGGTCTATTTCAGCGTGATTGCGGTGCTCGGCCTGATCCAGATCGTCGCGCATCCGCAGATATTGCTGGCGCTCAACCCCTGGTATGCCATCCAGTTTTTCATCACCGATGGCTTCAAGGCGTTTCTGGCCCTCGGCTCGGTGGTGCTCGCGGTGACCGGGTCGGCCGCGCTATTTGCCGATATGGGGCATTTCGGCAAGAAACCGATGCGCATCGCTTGGTTCGGTTTTGTCATGCCCGCCTTGCTGTGCAACTATTTCGGGCAGGGGGCGATGATCCTGTCGCTGGACAGCGCGGGGGCCAGCGAGGCGATCAAGAGCCCGTTCTTCCTGCTTGCCCCCGAATTTCTGCGGCTGCCGCTGGTTATTCTGGCCACTATGGCGACATTCATTGCCAGCCAGGCGGTGATCTCCGGCGCCTTCTCTGTCACCCATCAGGCGATCCAGCTCGGCTTTATCCCGCGCCTGTCGATCAAGCATACCAGTGCCTCCGAAGCCGGGCAGATCTACATTCCGGTGGTCAACTGGACCATCATGATCGCGGTCATATTGCTGGTCCTGACGTTCCAGACGTCCAGCAACCTCGCCTCGGCTTATGGTATCGCGGTGACCGGTGCGATGGTGATCGACACTTGTTTGCTGGCGATCGTGGTGCTGACATTGTGGAAATGGAAATGGTGGTATGCCGCGCCGCTGCTGGCCATTTTCTTCATCGTCGACGGCGCCTATTTCGCGGCCAATCTGACCAAAGTCCCGCAGGGCGGCTGGTTCCCGCTGGTGGTCGGCGCCTTTGCATTCCTGTTGCTCACAACATGGGCCAAGGGGCGCAAGATCATGCGGGCCAATATGGCGGAAGCGGCCATGCCGATCGAGATTTTTACCAAATCGGCCGCCAACAGCGCAACGCGCGTCCCGGGCACGGCGATTTTCATGGCCTCCGCTTCGGTCGGTGTGCCATCGGCCTTGCTCCACAATATCAAGCATAACAAGGTGATCCATGAACGCGTGGTGATCCTCACCGTGAATATTGAAGACGTGCCCAGTGTGCCCCTGTCGGACCGGGTCGAAGTGACCGATCTGGGCGATGGCTTTTACCGGCTGATTCTGCATTTTGGCTTCATGCAGGAAACCGATGTTCCGGCGGCGCTGAAAAAGGTCAAGGAGTGCGGCATGGATTTCGAAATGATGAAAACCAGCTTCTTCCTGTCCCGGCAAACATTGTTGCCGTCCGAAAAGCCCCAGATGATGATCTGGCGGGAGAAAATTTTCTCCTGGATGCTGCGCAATGCCGCCACCGCGATGGAGTTTTTCAAGCTTCCAAGCAACCGCGTGGTCGAACTGGGCAGCCAGATGGAGATCTAGGCTCGGTTTTCTCAAGCAGATCAGAAATTTGTCCCGAAAGCGCAATATTTTGTGGCTTAAGGCGGTTTGCTACACTAGATACCGGGCATCGATTCTTACCGCTTTTGAAGGATTTTGCATATGCGTGTCGCCATCGCGTCGGATCATGCCGCCATTGAGTTAAAGGCTGCATTGGTGGATTGGCTGAACGAAGCCGGACACGCCGTAACTGACCTTGGCCCGATGACCACTGACAGCGTCGACTATCCCGATTTTGGTTACAAGCTTGCCAATGCGGTTGCCTCGGGCGCCGCCGAGCGCGGCGTGGCCTTGTGCGGATCCGGCATTGGCATTTCCATGGCGGTCAACCGCAATCCGGCCTGCCGCTGCGCACTGGTATCGGAAGGCTTGTCCGCCAGACTGGCACGCGAACATAATGATGCCAATGTGATCGCCATGGGCGCGCGCCTGGTCGGGATCGAGATTGCCAAGGATTGCCTGCATCAATTTCTGACTACGGAATTTGGCGGCGACCGGCATCAGCGCCGCGTCAACAAATTGTCCGAACCCCAAATAGAACGCCAAGCCGAAGGAGCCCACTCATGAGTAATGTTGCCGATATACAGGATATTCGCCCAACCGGCTTTTTCGATTTTTCGGTGGATGAAGGCGATCCGGCGGTGGCCGGCGCGATCAACGCGGAAATGTCGCGGCAGCAGAATCAGATCGAGCTGATCGCTTCGGAGAATATCGTCTCCCGCGCGGTTTTGCAGGCGCAAGGCTCTGTCTTCACCAACAAATATGCCGAAGGCTATCCCGGACGGCGCTATTATCAGGGCTGTGCGCCCTCGGATGATGTCGAAACGCTGGCCATCGAACGCGCCAAGCAATTGTTCCATTGCGGGTTCGCCAATGTCCAGCCGCATTCCGGGGCCCAGGCCAATGGCGCCGTCATGCTGGCGCTGACCAAGCCCGGCGATACGATATTGGGCATGTCGCTCGATGCTGGTGGCCACCTGACGCACGGGGCTAAACCCGCACAGTCCGGCAAATGGTTCAACGCGATCCAATATGGCGTGAATGATGACGATCATCTGATCGACTATGCCGAAGTCGAAGCGCTGGCTGACGAGCACAAGCCGAAACTGATCATCGCCGGTGGCTCTGCCTATCCGCGCCAGATTGATTTCGCCAAGTTCCGGGCGATTGCCGACCGTGTCGGCGCTATCTTCATGGTGGATATGGCGCATTTTGCCGGGTTGGTTGCCGCCGGCCTGCACCCGAACCCTCTCGACCATGCTGACGTGGTCACCACAACCACCCATAAGACCTTGCGCGGTCCGCGTGGTGGCATGGTGCTGACCAATGATGAAGCCATTGCCAAGAAAATCAATTCGGCGGTTTTCCCTGGTTTGCAAGGCGGTCCGCTGATGCACGTGATCGCCGCCAAGGCGGTTGCCTTTGGTGAAGCCCTGCAGCCGGAGTTTAAAAGCTATTCTGCTGCGGTGATCGAGAATGCCAAGGTGCTGGCGGCGCGGTTGAAAGAACGCGGTGCTGATGTCGTGGCTGGCGGGACCGATACCCATCTTGCGCTGATCGATCTGACCCCGCTGGGCATTACCGGCCGGGATGCCGACGAAGCGCTCGAGCGGGCGGGCATTACCTGCAACAAGAACAGCATCCCCAATGATCCCCAGCCGCCGATGAAAACCAGCGGCATAAGGGTTGGCTCTCCGGCGGGCACCACCCGTGGTTTCGGTCCGGCCGAATTTCAGCTGATCGGGGACCTCGTGGCCGATGTGCTTGACGGCTTGCGGGACAAAGGCGAGGGCGGCGATCCCGCGGTTGAGGCGGATGTCCGCAACCGCGTGCAGGATCTGTGCGTTCGCTTTCCGATCTATCCTGAATAAGGACATTTGAGTTTATGCGTTGCCCCTTCTGCGCTCATGATGACAGCCAGGTAAAAGACAGTCGCCCGACCGAGGATGGCACCACGATCCGTCGGCGGCGCCAATGCGAGGGATGCGGCGCGCGTTTCACGACCTTTGAGCGCATTCAGTTGCGCGAGATCACGGTTGTGAAAAGCGAGGACCGCCGGGAAACCTTTGATCGGTCCAAGATTGACCTGTCCGTTTCGCTTGCCTGTCGCAAACGCGGCATCGCGCAAGAGCAGATGGACCAGCTGGTTTCCGGCATCCAGCGCCAGCTGGAGACCAGCGGAGAAACCGAGATTCCATCGAAGCGTATCGGCGAAATGGTGATGGACGGGCTCAAGGGCCTCGACAGCGTCGCCTATATTCGCTTCGCATCGGTCTACAAGGATTTTACCGAGGCGAAGGATTTTGAAGAATTTGCCGGTAGCGTCAAGGATGTCGGCGCGCAAACCGCCGATCGCGGATGACCGGGACCAAGCCGGCCATTGTCCTGGTCAAGCCACAACTGGGTGAAAATATCGGTAAGGTTGCGCGGGCGATGCTCAATTTCGGTTTTACCGAGTTGCGCCTTGTCGATCCACGCGATGGCTGGCCCAATCCCGCCGCCGGTCCGACAGCCGCGGGCGCCGATCAGGTGCTCGATCAGGCGCAGGTTTTTGAAACAACCGCCGAAGCGGTGGCCGACTGTTCGCATGTCTATGCCACCACCGTGCGCAAGCGGGGCATGACCAAAACCGTCTTCACGCCGGCCGAAGCCGCCGCGGATATTGGTGGTGCGACCGGGAAAGCGGCGATTCTGTTTGGGCCGGAACGATCCGGGCTCGAAATCAGCGATGTCGAGCTGGCGCGGTCGATCATCACCGTGCCGATCAATCCGGAATTCGGGTCGCTAAATCTTGCTCAGGCGGTCATTTTGGTGGCCTATGAATTATCCAAACTGGCGGGCAGCGGGACGGTTCAGCCGACCCAGGAAGCCAATCCGGCGACACCGGCCCGGCAAAAGGAACTCGACCTGTTGCACGCCCATCTGGAACGGGCGCTGGAGCCGACCGGATATTTCTTTCCCCCCGACCGTGTCGTCGCGACCAAGGTTACCTTGCGGAACATGATGACCAAGCCGGGCTGGACCGAAGAAGAGGTCAAGACCTGGCGCGGGATATTGAGCGCGCTGGAAAATCCGCGGCGCAAACCGGAAGAATGACGCCGAGCGCCCCTATTTCTCGCGGATCTGATCCCATTGCTGAAACTCGTAGCTGATCGAAGTTTCGACCAGCATTTCCCACATCGCGGCGATCGTCGGGACCGGGATGCCCGCCTCTGCGGCGAGCGTTTTGACATGCGCCAGAACCGCGGCCTTGCGGCCTTCGTCCCGCACTGCGCCACGGTCGGACTTAATCCGTGCTGCGGCGTCCATGCAGCCAAAGCGTTGGGTGATCAGGGCGACAAGTTCCGCATCAATCCGGTCGACCTGCTGGCGGACATCGGTCATGGTTTCCATGGGCGGCAAAGGCGAGGGGTCGTTCATCCCTGCGCGTTTAGTCCGAGACGCGGTCCAAGTCGAGAGATCATAGCAGAAAATTGCCCTGTTTCTCGCGCACTAACGGTTGACAAGCGGGGCTTCTATGGTCATAGCGCCGGGCTTGCAATTGGCTCCGCACCCCGGTGAAGCGGTAGCCGCGAGGATCTTTCGCAGATTTTCGGTGCACTCCGGGAAAAAGACATAGCAAATTAGGAGTCATTTTATGACAAAACGTACCAGTTCCAAATATAAGCTCGATCGCCGCATGGGCGAGAATATCTGGGGTCGCCCCAAGTCACCGGTCAACCGGCGTGACTATGGTCCCGGCCAGCACGGCCAGCGCCGCAAGGGCAAGTTGTCCGACTATGGTCTCCAGCTCCGCGCAAAGCAGAAGCTCAAGGGCTATTATGGCGACGTCACCGAGAAACAATTCCGCCGTGCTTATAAAGAAGCCGCTGCGATGAAAGGCGATACCAGCCAGAACCTGATCGGCCTGCTCGAGCAGCGTCTCGACATGGTTGTCTATCGCGCCAAATTCACCCCGACCATCTTCGCAGCGCGTCGGCTGGTCAGCCACGGTCATATTCGCGTCAATGGCGTGAAGTGCAATATCGCATCGCGCAAGGTCATGCCTGGTGACGAGATTTCGCTGAGCGATAAGGCCAAGGAAATGCTGCTCGTTATCGAAGCACAGAGCCTGCCAGAGCGCGATATTCCGGAATATGTCACGCCAGACGGCACCGACAAGGTCACTTATGTCCGCGTCCCGACGCTCGACGAAGTGCCTTATCCGGTGACCATGGAACCGAACCTGGTGGTCGAATTCTATTCCCGCTGATTTTTCAGCAAGCGGAAACAGAAAAAGGGCGCCCGGTTGGAGCGCCCTTTTTTGTGGGTTGGTTATGGCCGGCTATTTGGGCAGGAATTCCACTGATTTTTGCAGCATTTCCGCGCGGACCGTTGCGTCCCACAGGCTATGGGCCAGCTTTTCATATTCATAATAGGTGACCTGTTTTCCTGCGGATTTCAGCCGCCTTTCCATCAATCGGGCATGCTCGACATCGACATTCTGGTCATAAGTTCCGTGGAACATCAGCACCGGCGCCTTGATCACTTCGGCATTGCGTGCCGGTGATCCCTCGGTCACGTGCGGCCCATTGCCGACATAGTCGCGGACAACCGCGCTGCCATAGGTATTCTTCGCGTTGGTCTTCAAGGTGCTGAGGTCGGTAACCGGGGCAATGGCGACAATCGATTTGAACAGATCGGGGGCCAGCACGCCGGATTGCAGCGCCGCATAACCGCCATAGGACCAGCCAACGATCGAAAGGGCGTCTGGTTTGGCAATGCCTTCGGAGATCAACCATTTGCCGGCATCGGTGACATCGCCAACCGAGGTGCGCCACGATTGGAATCCGTTTTTTTGATACCAGGCGTCTCCATAGCCGGAGGACCCGCGAAAATTCGGCTGAATCACGGCAAAGCCCTGGCTGGCGTAAAATTGGGCAAGCCAGTCAAACCCCCATTCATCGCGGCTTTCGGGCCCGCCATGGGGCATCACGATCGCCGGAAGTCCCTTGCCGTCGCTACCCACGGGAAGCGTCAGATAACCCGGAATCTGGGTGCCGTCGGCGGCTGGAAAGCTCACCGGTTTGACGGTCGCGAGGGTCAGTTTTTCAACATAGGGACGAACACCGAGCAAGGGTTCCAGTTTCTTCTGGGTGCGGTCGAACAGATAATATTGACCAGGGTCGGTATCGGAGGTTGCGCGCAGCAGCAATTTGGATTCATCAAGGCTCGCATCGACAAAACCGATCGCCACTTTATTAGCCAGCGCCTTTGAAAGACCGTTGCGCAATTTTTTGAGATCAGCATCGAAATATTCGCCCTGACGCGAGTCCACAACATAGGATGCGCCGACGATGCGGTTTTTCCGTCCGATCCGTATGAGACCATCGACATCAACTTCATCATGCGCGAAAATAACTTCGGCGGTACCGGACCCATCAAGCGGTTTGGCGACCAGCGCCTTGCGGCCATCAACCCGTTGAAATCCGTAAGCCCGGTTGGACTTGGGATCGACGGCATAGGGATTGAAGCCGGTGCGATCAGCATAGTTGAGCTCGTCGAGCAATTGCCAGCTGCCGCCATTTTTGAAAAAATATTTAATCTCGCCGCTGTCGCGTTCGGTCCGCCCCAATTTGGTGCGTGTCCCCATGATGCGAACATTGCCTTCGCCATCGGTGATATATTCCACCGCTTCGGATTCGGGTTTCTCAACCCGCTTGGCCTTGCCCGTAATCGTGTCGATACGTTCAACCGCCAGGCCGCCTTCCTGACCGCCAAATTTGTTCATCGCGCCGCGTTGCGCGAGGATGTAGCGGGTCATCAAAACGGCATTTTCCTCGTCGGGCAGCCAATCGATGATGCGACCACCATAAAGCGTGAAGCCGACCGTATTGCCGCGTTGGCGCTTGGTGAGCAGCTTGGGATTGCTGCCATCGGCATTGACCGCAAAAATACTGGTGAAGCCGAGCAGGCTTCCGGCATATTCTTCGAGCCCGCCGATCTGGCAGGCCAGCCGGGCATTGGAGACCCAGTTGCACCAATGCAGGCTTTCCGGATCACCGGATGACGTGGTCACCCGCTTGGGCGACCCGCCCGCCGTCAGATCAATAGTGTAGAGATCGGTTGTTTTGCCGGGGCCGGGAGAGATGAAGGCGACCTTGTTTCCATCGGGTGACAGGCTGATATCGAGGACGCTCGGCAAAGCACCGAAGACTTTCGCCTGTTCATTGGCCTGGGCAATGGTTGAAAAACCCATCACTCCCATAATAATGGAAGTAGACGCCAATATATTTGAAAATAACCGCATTTAACTATTCCCCCTAATAATAGCGCAATCGTATGTTCAGGGGGTAAGCAATACAAGTAAAACCCGACCGAAAAATGGCGATTGCACCGATTGAACTCCTCTGCCAAACAGGCCGGAACGATTTAAGGATCAAGAGGATGACCCGATGAAAATGAATCTCGTAGCTGTCGCAACCGGGGCCGCCTTGCTGGTGGCTGGCTGCACGAAAGTGGAAGAAGCCGACGAACAGGCAGCACTGCCCGAAATTGCAGCGCCCGAATTGTCGGTCGACACGATGCGCGACATCACCAAAGAGCTGTCCTCTGACGCGTTTGAAGGCCGCGCACCGGGAACCGCCGGTGAAGAGAAGACCTTGGCGCTGCTAACCGAAAAATTCGCAGCAGCCGGCATTGAGCCGGGTAATGGCGATAGCTGGTATCAGGATGTGCCACTGGTTTCGATCGAAGCCAAAAATGTCTCGCCGCTCGCCATTTCAGGCGCCGATGACGGCATGATGAGCTTTGCCTATGGCCCGGAAATGGTGGTCACCTCCTATCAGGAACAGGATGCAATCGCCATTGCCGACAGCGAACTGGTTTTCGTCGGCTATGGCATCAACGCCCCGGAGCGTGAGTGGAACGACTATGAGGGCATCGACGTCAAAGGCAAAACCGTCGTCATTCTGGTAAATGACCCCGACTTCGGCACCGAAAGTCTGGAAGGCGAATTTGGCGGCCGGGCGATGACCTATTATGGGCGCTGGACCTATAAATATGAAGAAGCCGCACGTCAGGGCGCTGCCGCCGCCTTGATTATCCATGACACCGCGCCGGCGGCTTATGGCTGGAACGTGGTGGAATCGAGCTGGAGCGGCCCGCAATTTTATGCGCAGTCTTCCAATGGCGGTGCCGATCAGACCAAGGCCAATGGCTGGATCCAGAAAGATGTGGCCGCGAAGATTTTCGCCGCTGCGGGTCAGGATCTCGAGGCGATGATGACGGCCGCGAAGGACAAGGCCTTCAAGGCGGTGCCGCTTGGGCTCACGGCGTCAGTCTCGTTCGCCAATGATATCAGCAAGATGAACAGCAAGAATGTCATCGGCATGATCAAAGGCAAGACGCGCCCGGATGAATATGTGCTCTATACCGCGCATTGGGATCATCTCGGTCGCTGCAAGCCGGCCCCGGATGGCGATGACATTTGTAACGGTGCGGTCGACAATGCGACGGGAACCGCCGCACTGGTCGCTCTCGCCGAAGCTTATGTCAAAGCCGGAGCGCCGGATCGCAGCATCATTTTCCTGGCCGTGACGGCTGAGGAATCGGGACTGCTCGGTTCGAAATATTATGCTGAAAATCCGATCTATCCGCTGAACATGACCGTCGGCGGTGTCAATATGGACGCCTTTGGCATGGCCGGCCCGGCCAAGAATGTGGTTGTGGTGGGCAAAGGCAAATCGGAACTTGACCGCTATCTCGAGGGTGCCTTGCTGGCCGATGGCCGTGTTGCGGAAGCCGAACCAACGCCGGAGAAGGGCTTCTACTATCGCTCGGACCATTTCAGCTTTGCCAAGCTGGGCGTGCCGATGATCTATTTTGAAGGCGGCGAGGATCTGGTTGAAGGCGGCCGCGCAGCCGGCGAGGCGATCAGCAAGGACTATACCGAAAACCGCTATCACGGCCCCAAGGACGAATATGATCCCAACTGGAACTGGGACGGTGTCATGGGTGATCTGAAGGTCTATTACACCGTCGGCCGGATGCTGGCGATGACCGAAGACTGGCCGAACTGGGTTGATGGCGACGAGTTTCGGGACATCCGCGACAAGAGCCGCGCCGGCTCCTAAGCCCCGGATTGACGAGCTTATGCGGTGGCCAGCAGAATGGGAGCCGCATGAAGCGGTCTGGATCGGGTTTCCGGGCAATCCGGTCGAATGGCCCACCCATCTGGCAGAAGCGCAGCAGGAGGTTGCGGCGTTTGCCGATGCGGTTCGCGACCACGGATCGGGTGAGCGTGTCTGCCTGATCTGCCGCGACGCGGCCGATGCGAAGACCGCTGCGGGCCTGGTCCAATCCGATGCCGAGATTATAGTCGAACCTTTTGGTGATATCTGGTTGCGCGATACCGGGCCGATCATCCTGACCGATGGCCGCGTGCGTCAAGCTCAGCTATTCGGCTTTAACGGCTGGGGCGGCAAATTTGCGATGCCGGGAGATCAGGATATCGGACAGCGTCTCGCCCGGCGCGCGGCGATAGAGTCTATTGCGCATGACTGGATATTGGAAGGCGGCGCGGTTGATGGCGATGGCGAGGGCCGGGTCGTGACCACCCAGCAATGCGTCCTCAACAGCAATCGCAACGCCGACTGGACCCGGCTGAAGGCGGAAAATGAAATTGTAATGGCCCTGAAGGCGGAAGCGATTTGCTGGCTCGATGATGGACTGCAAGGCGACCATACCGATGGCCATGTCGATAATCTCGCACGCTTTGTGAGCGCAGGCACCGTTGTGGTTCCGGAAGCGGATTCGCAAGACGATCCCAATCATACAATTTACGAAAGCGCTGCCTATCGGGCCTTGGCTAAAGGGTTGACCGTTTTGCGATTGCCTTCTGTGGGCCGATATGAGGTGGATAAGGCTGTCGTTCCAGCCAGCTACATGAATTTCTTCATAGCCAATCGTGTTGTCGCCGTGCCGCAATATGGCGCGGCCAATGACGGCCTCGCAGTCGAACAGATTGGCAGTCTGTTTCCCGATCGCAAGGCGGTGGGTTTGTCGAGCCGCGCGTTGCTGCGCGGGGGCGGCAGCTTTCATTGTATTTCGCAGCAAATACCGGCCGTCTAGATCCGCCAATGGCCCGGCTGTCCGGATCGCTGTAACCATTGATGATTGCAAACGAACTATGTCTGAGGGAGGCAAGATGCTAATCCCGGATTATGTAGGATTGGGGATAGACAATGGCTGATGGCATTTTGAGCGTTTTGAGCGCGCTGACTTATATTCTGATATTCTTGCTTGGCCTCGGTTTGGCGACCGTGATTGTCCTGTTCTTTATCGATATCACCCAGAAACATGATGCCGTGCGGCGCAACTATCCGGTAATCGGCCGGTTCCGGCATCTGTTCAGCAGTCTCGGCGAGTTTTTCCGGCAATATTTCTTCGCCATGGATCGTGAGGAAATGCCGTTTAACCGCGCGGAACGCGAATGGGTTGGGCGGGCCGCCAGGGGCCGTGGCAATACCATTGCATTCGGATCGACGAAGAATCTCGATCCGCCCGGCACGCCGATTTTCGTCAATTGCCCGTTTCCGACACTGGAGCGGGATGCAGCAGAAACCGCAACATGTATATTGGGGCCCTATTGCGAGCAGCCGTTCGAGGCGAAATCCCTGTTCAACATTTCGGCGATGAGCTTCGGCGCGCTCTCGGTGCCGGCGGTGCGGGCGCTGTCCCACGGGGCGAAAATGGCCGGCTGCTGGATGAACACCGGGGAGGGCGGCTTGTCGCCCTATCATCTCGAAGGCGGCTGCGACATTGTCTTCCAGATCGGTACCGCCAAATATGGTGTGCGCAATGACGACGGCAGCCTCAATGACGACAAGCTGCGCGCCATTGCGGCGCATGAGCAGGTGCGGATGTTCGAGATCAAGATGTCGCAAGGCGCCAAGCCGGGCAAAGGCGGTATCTTACCGGCTGAAAAAGTGACCGATGTCATCGCCGAGGTGCGCGGTATCCCCGCTGGTCAGGCCTCGATTTCCCCCAACCGCCATCCCGAAATCAACAGCGTCGGGGATATGCTGGACTTTGTCGACCGGGTTCGCACCGTCACCGGCAAGCCGACCGGCATCAAGGCGGTGGTCGGCGCTTATGGCTGGCTGAACGAATTATGCGAGGAAATCCATCGCCGCGGCATTGAAAGCGCGCCGGACTTTTTCACCTTGGATGGCGGTGATGGCGGAACCGGGGCGGCGCCGATGCCGTTGATGGACAATGTCGGATTGCAGCTCGATGAAAGCCTGCCGATGCTGTCCGATATCTTGCACCAATATGGTTTGCGCGAACGGGTCCGGATTATCGCGTCCGGCAAACGGATCACGCCCAGCGAGGTGGCCTGGGCGATTTGTGCCGGGGCGGATTTCGTCAACAGCGCCCGCGGCTTCATGTTTTCATTGGGTTGTATTCAGGCGATGAAGTGCAACAAGAATACCTGCCCAACCGGAATCACCACCCATGACCCAAGGTTGCAGCGGGGTCTCGATCCGACGGACAAGAAGGTCAAGGTTGCGAATTACTGCAAGAGCCTGGTTCACGAAGTGGAAGTTCTCGCGCATAGCTGCGGTGTTGATGAACCGCGTCAACTGGGGCGCAAGCATATCCGGATTGTTCAGGATAATGGCAAATCGGTTCCGCTCGACGAGCTCTATCCGCGACCCGCGATCCGCAAAGCCTTTACGACCGATGTAACAATCAACTGATAAACCGCTTTGCTTGCCGCCTCCGGTCATTTATATAGGCTTTCAGAGAGAGATAACCCCGACTGAAAGGCTTCCCCATGACCCAGAAATTCCTTGCTGCTGCGATCGCCACGACCTTGCTTGCAACCACCGCCATGCCGGCTGTCGCAAAGCATCATGAAAAGGCGGAAACCGCAGGCTCCGAAACCAATTTGCGCTCGATCATCATGCATGAGCGCCGCGCCGAAGATAAGGCACGCGACAAATATCGCCATCCGACGCAGACAATCAATTTTTTCGGCGTGGAACCCCATCATACTGTGGTCGAATATGCCCCCGGTGGCGGCTGGTACTCGCGGGTCCTGGCCCCCTATGTGGCGGAAAAAGGGAAATTCATCGGCCTTACCTTTGCACCGGACACCACGCCTTTTGGTGATGAAACGAAAGACCGCATCCGTGGTTTCCCGGCAAAATTCCCGAATGATGTCGCGGAGTGGACCGGCATGCCGGCTGAAAAATTCGCTGGCTACACTGCCGATACCGTTCCGGAAGAAGTGCAGGGCACGGCCGATATCGTCATCATCCCGCGGATGATGCACAATTTGATGCGCTGGGATATTGCCGACAGCGAAATGCGGGCGATGCGCAAGATGCTCAAAGATGGCGGTCTGGTCGGTATCATCCAGCATCGCGCCAAGGACGGCACGCCGTTCAGCTATGCGGATGGCAATAAGGGCTATTTGCGGACCGACACGGTCATTGCCTTCATGGAATCGCAGGGTTTCGAACTGGTGAAACAGTCCGAAATCAATGCTAATCCGAAGGACACGGCCGACTATGAAAAAGGCGTCTGGACCTTGCCCCCGCGCTATGCCGAAGGCGATACCGATAAAGCGAAATATACCGAGATTGGTGAGTCCGACCGGATGACTTTGCTGTTCAAGAAACTTTCCTGAAACAGGGCAGGGCTGCAATGACGCAAATCACTGTTGCGGCCCTGCAACTTTCGCTGAACGGCGATGCAAAAGACAATATAGCTGCCGTCAGCGACCATGTGGCGGAGGCGGTCGAGCAGGGCGCGCAGATCATTCTGCCGCCCGAACTTTTTGCCGGCCCCTATTTCTGCAAAACCGAAGATGAAGCGCTCTTTGCTCTGGCAGAGCCTCTGAACGACAGCCTCGCTGTGGCGGCGATGCAAAAGCTGGCCCGGCAATTGGGCGTGGCGATTCCGGCCAGTTTTTTCGAACGCGACGGCCCGCATTTTTACAACAGTATCGCGATGATTGACCCCGCCGGCGAGATCATGGGCGTCTATCGCAAAAGCCATATTCCCGATGGTCCGGGCTATGAAGAGAAATTCTATTTCCGACCCGGCAATAGCGGTTTCAAGACCTGGGACGTTTTCGGCACCACCATCGGTGTCGGTATTTGCTGGGACCAATGGTATCCCGAAACCGCACGCGCCATGGCGCTGATGGGCGCGGAATTGCTGTTCTTTCCGACCGCAATCGGCTCGGAGCCCTATGATGCGGAGCTCGACACCAGCCGCATGTGGCGTCGGGCGATGCAGGGTCATGCGGTGAGCAACTGCATGCCGGTCATCGCGAGCAACCGCATCGGCACCGAAGACGGCCAGAGTTTTTACGGCCACAGTTTCATTGCCAATGAATGGGGCGATCTGGTGCTCGAATATGGGGCGGAAGACAGCGGTGTGCTCGTGGCTCAGTTCGATCTCGATCAGGCCCGCAAACATCGGGCGGGCATGGGCTTTTTCCGCGATCGCCGTCCACAGCTTTACGGGCGCCTGGTCGAGGATGTCTGATCCGTGGGATTATGACCACTGGATTAAAGGCTTTGACGCGTCTCCGCTTGCGGCCTGTGCCGATAGAATGCCTTGGGACATAGCGGAACAATCCGCTTCCCTTGTGCGCGGCATGTTGGATGATCTGAATGACGATTATGCGGTGGAGGACGAGATTGCCATTGCTGCAACCGCGACGATAGAAAGCGGCGCAACCATAAAGGGTCCGGCTATCATCGGCCCCGGCGCATTTATCGCAAGCGGCGCCTATATCCGCGGCGGCTGCTGGTTGGAACGCGACAATATTGTTGGCCCGGCCTGCGAATTGAAATCATCCTTTGTGTTTGCCGGATCGAAACTGGCGCATTTCAATTTTGTCGGAGACAGCCTTGTCGGGGGCCATGTTAATATCGAGGCGGGAGCGATTATTGCCAATCATCGCAATGAGATGGATGATCCCAAAATCGTGATATTGCATGAAGGCACTATGATCGACACCGGCTGCAATAAATTCGGTTCCCTGATCGGTGATGGCTGCCGGATCGGCGCCAATGCGGTTGTGGCGCCGGGCGCCTTGCTGTCGCGCAACTCCGTGGTCGATCGACTCAGCCTGATCGATCAATCGGCCGGAACGTCAGCGCCTGGGTGAAAATGCCTTCGAACATTTCCGGCGTCAGCCGCCGGGTGTTCACATTATAGCGGCTGCAATGATAGCTATCGATCAGGATCGTCCCGTCAGACAGGCGATGCTCGGCACCATGCACAAAGCGGTGATCGGCCAGCTTGCCGCCATCCATCCGGATGAGGCTGTCATGGGCGATTTTGCCGAGTGCCAGCATCACCTTGAGACGCGGCAGCGCATTGAGGCTCTTTTTCAGATAGCCGCGACAATTGGTGATTTCTGCGCCGGTCGGCTTGTTCTCCGGCGGTAGACATTTGACCGCGTTGAGAATTATGGCGCCGTTGAGCGTAACGCCGTCATCCGCGCGGGATTCGAACACACCGTTGCTGAGGCCGGTTTTGGCCAGGGTTGCAAAGAGCAGATCCCCGGACGCGTCCCCGGTAAACGGGCGGCCGGTGCGATTGGCGCCTTCCGTGCCGGGCGCGAGGCCCACTATGGCCAGCCACGCTGCGGGATCACCAAAGGCCGGAACCGGCGCATTCCACCAGTCAGGATGTTGTTTTTTCAGAGATTTGCGCAAGCTGACCAGCCGCGGACAGCGGCGGCAGCCCTGAGGCGCTTCGGTCTGGGGAAGGGGATTGATTTGCATCTTGTGTCTATCGAGAGGCCGCTCCGCCATCCCGGCACTGGCCAGAATGACGGAGACAAGATGCCGGGAAGACGATTAGTCTTTCAGATCTGCCGGAACGATTCCGCCATTGGCGGCGATTTCTGACATCACTTTCTTGTGCAGCCAGATATTGTCTTCGGCCGAACCGCTATAGTCGGTATTGCCGAGCTCCTGGGCGAGTTCCTTGCGGTTGCCGTAGCTCGGATCAATCTGCACCAGTTTCATCAGGTCGACGATTGATGTCCGCCAGTTCAGCTTGTCTGCGCCCGGGACGCTGTCGAGCCGCGATGCGACGTCGACTTCGGTTATCGCCGCGCGGGCTGCGGGTGCCGCATCTGCGGGCGTCGCTGCAGCCGGTTCTGCGGCCTTGGCTTCGCCACCGAAAATTGCGTTCTTGATTTTGCCGAAAATGCTCATGTTCTGCTCCTTCTTCTTAAGTCGGGTTTTTTCTGTGCCCTTGTGTCTGTCTTCACGGCAAGCGCGCTGAGAGTCAAATCGGAGATGTGCTTTTTTGCCAAAGCCGGCTTTGTTTGATTGTAAACAATCGTAAAGCTTTGTCGCGGCGCGTTTTTCGCCGAAAATTATGCTAGGACGGGATCATAAACAGAATCAATTTCGGGTTAAGGTAAAGGAGAGCAGCCGTGAACATTATGGATATTCTGCAACAATCGGGCGGTATCGGTTCGATGGCGAAAGAACTGGGCGTCAACGAAAGCGTTGCACAAGCGGGTGCAGCCGCACTGCTTCCCGCGATTTTGGGCGGGTTCAAGAAAACCACCCAGGCCCAGCCATCCGGTCTCGACGGACTCGGCGGCTTGCTCGGCCAGCTGGGCGGCGGCGGATTGCTCGATAGTGTGCTGGGTAACCAGCCAACGCCGATCAATCAGGGCAATGAAGTCCTCGGCCAGATTTTCGGCTCAAAAGAAGTCAGCCGCACGGTTGCGGCCGGTGCCGAACAGCAAACCGGCATCAGCAGCGATCTGCTCAAGAAAATGCTGCCGATGATCGCGATGATGGTTGCGGGTTATATGGCCAAGCAAAATGGCGGCGGGCAATCGGGCGGACAAGCCGGTGGTCTCGGTGGCCTCATTGGCAATATTCTGGGCGGCGGCGGACAATCGGGCGGCGCGGCGGCAGGCGGCCTCGGTGGGATCGCCTCGATGCTCGATCTGGATGGTGATGGCAATCCGCTCGATGACATGATTGGCATGGCTGGGAAATTGATGCGCTAAGCATCTGACAAAGGAGACTATTATGGGACTATTGGATAGCGCGCTGGGCATGTTGCCTGACAATGTCAATCTCGACAGCCTTGCGGAAAAAGTGGGCATGACCGCGGATGAACTGAAATCGGGTGGCGAAGCCCTGTTCACCAAATTGCAGGATGGCAGCGTCGACAAGGCGACCGCGATCAAGGAAGCGGCGGCTGAAGCGGGCGTCGATGCAGAGAAGCTCAAGGGGCTGATGCCGGCCATGGCCGAAAAAGCCGGTCTCGATGGCGAAGGCGGTCTGATGGAAAAGCTCGGCGGTGAAGATGGCCTGTTTGGCAAGATGACCGGATTTCTGGATCGTGATGGCGATGGCAATCCGCTGAACGACCTGACCGATATGGCCAAGGGCTTTTTCAAGAAAGACTAGCGGCCCAAGAGACGGTCCCGCGGTCGCCGCTTATGTGATCTGGGCGGGAATCTCTTCCAATATCAACGTGCTGCCATCGACGTCGACAATCCGGGCGGTGGTGCCTTCGCCCATGGCCGGTCCGCGCGCAGACCAGACACTGTCGCCGAGCTTGACCCGCCCGGCTGTGGCGCTGACTGGTTTGACAACCGTGACTGTCATGCCCACCATTCGCGCGCCGCGGTCGTTGAGCAACGGGTCTTCGCTTTTAACGACATTACTGAGATACCAGCGGCGGCCCAGCAGCACGGCTGCAATGGTTGAAACGCCGAATAGGGTCAGCTGACCGGCAAAGGTGATATCAATAAAGGCGCTTGCGATTCCGGTCACCGCGGCGGCCGCAGCGACCCAGATCAGAAACACACCGGGCACGAAAATTTCTGCCAGCGCCAGAATGGCGGCCAGAGTCAGCCAGATATATTCAGGATCATCTGTCATCAGATCGTTCATCTAAGCGGTCTCTCCCAAGGCCTATTCAAAGGGCCCTTTGCGGCGTTTCGGCGCAGGCGTTGCGTCTTCGCTACTGTCGCCCAGCGCTTCTTTCGCCAATTCCCCGATACCGCCCAGCGTGCCGATTAATTGCGTCGCCTCAACCGGGAACAAAATGGTCTTGGCATTGGGTGATGTCGCAAATTTCTCGACCGCTTTGACATAGTCCTGGGCGACGAAATAGTTGATCGCTTGGGCATTGCCATTGGCAATGGCTTCGGAGACCATCTTGGTTGCCTTGGCTTCCGCTTCGGCCTCGCGTTCCCGCGCCTCGGCATCCCGGAAAGCCGATTCCTTGCGCCCTTCGGCTTGCAGGATCTGGCCCTGCTTCTCGCCTTCCGACCGCAGGATTTCGGAGGCGCGTGCGCCTTCGGCATCGAGGATATTGGCCCGCTTTTCACGTTCGGCTTTCATCTGCCGGGCCATCGCATTGACGATATCCTGAGGCGGACGGATATCCTTGATCTCGACCCGGGTGATCTTGATACCCCATGGCGTTGTCGCATCGTCAATCACGGTCAGCAGCCGCGCATTAATCTCGTCCCGTTTGGACAGCGTTTCGTCAAGATCCATCGAGCCCATCACGGTGCGCAGGTTGGTCGTGACGAGGTTGAGGATCGCGTTATAGAGGTCGTTGACCTCATAGGCCGCTTTCGCCGCTTCGAGGACCTGAAAGAAAACCACGCCGTCGGTGGAAATCATCGCATTGTCCTTGGTGATGATCTCTTGGCCCGGGATATCCAGGACCTGTTCCATCATGTTGACCTTGCGGCCGACGCGATACAGAAAGGCAGGGAAGAAATTGAAACCGGGCTTGGCGATGCTGGTGAAGCGGCCGAAATACTCGATTGTATATTCATAGCCCTGGCGGACAATCTTGATGCTGGCAAAAAGATAGATCAGGACGACCAGCAGGACGAACAAAAGCAGCGAAATTTCCATATCTAGTCTCTCTCCGTATTTTCACGTTTACCATTGATTATTTGCGCCATAATGCCAAGGAAAAAGCAAAGATTTGGCTCAAACATAAGGTTATCAAATCCCATGCGTCTCTGGTTGCTCTGTTTTCTTCCGATCATGCTGTTTTCCGGGCCGGTCGCGGCAGAGGATATTTCGGAAGAGGAATTGCGCGGCCATATCACGGTGTTGGCGAGCAATGCCTTTGAAGGCCGCAAGCCCGGAACCGAAGGCGAAAACAAGACTGTCAATTATATCGCAACCGCTTGGCAGGCCGCTGGCTTGCGGCCGGCGGGAGAAGCCGGCTCCTGGTATGCACCCGTCTCGTTGACCGAACGGACGCCGTTAACCCAAAAAATAGCCGTCGTGCGCTTTGATGGGGAGCGCACGCGAAAAGTGCGGACCGCCGCCAATGCGTTGATTTTGCGCGGTCGGATGCCGACGCAGCAGGCGCTCAATCTGGAGCTGGTCCATGCCGGCCATGGCGGCGGCGATATCGCGTCGCTGGCGCCGCTGGTGGATGGAAAGCTGGTTCTGCTCAACCTCCTGAAACCGGATGGTGTCAAGGATTTTCCCAGTATCCGGGACCGCCGCGCCAATTTTATTGCTGCCGGGGCGGCCGGCGTTCTGACCGTCATTAACAATGAAGCCCGCTATGAGCGCGCGGTGCGCCGGTACCGCCGCGCCAACCTGACCCTGGCTGATCGCGATGACCTGGCAAACGGGCCGGTCTATCACGCCGGTATCGAAGGCCTGATCAGTGGCAAACAGGTTTCCAAATGGCTGGCCAAGATTGACATTGATGCCAAGCAGTTCGCCGCCGAGATGCAGCAATCCGGCGCCGAGCCCCGGGCGCTTGGCCTGTTTGCGGACATTTCCGTGGACACCAGGGTGCGGACTTACCAATCGCACAATGTCGTCGGGAAAATAGCGGGGCGTCGGCCCGAGCAGGGGGCGTTGCTGTTTCTGGGACACTGGGATCATCTGGGTGTGTGCCGCGGTCCTGAATCGCCGGATCGGATCTGCAATGGCGCGGTCGACAATGCCAGCGGGATCGCATTGCTGATTGAGACCGCTCGGCGGCTGGCCCGCGATCCCGTCGACCGGGATATTTATTTTCTTGCGACAACGGCAGAAGAAAGCGGCTTGCTGGGAGCCCGCGCCTTTGCCGCCAAACCCGGGTTTCCTTTGAATCGGTTCGTGGCGGTGTTCAATGCCGATACGGTGGCGCTGTCTCCGGACGGGGGGACGATTGCCGTTGTCGGCCGCGGGGAAACCGATTTGGATGCCGATATCGAGGCGGTCGCGGCAGCAGAGGGCCGAAACATTGACACAAGCGACAAGGCCAATGCCTTTTTGCGCCGACAGGACGGCTATGTCTTTCTCGAAAAGGGTATCCCGGCTTTCATGATAACCAGCGCGTTTGCCGATCAGAAGCGGCTGGATGCTTTTCTGGCCGGACGCTATCATGACGTCACCGACGAACTGGATGATCAGCTGGTGCTTGGCGGCGCAGCGGCGGATGCCAATTTCCACGTCGCGCTGGGACGCTATTTCGGCAATCTTGAGCAGGTTCCGGGAAAAGGGCCTAGCGAACCGCTGCAGAACTGATTACATGGGCCGCCACAGAATCACATTTAACGATCAGAAAGTGGCCCATCATGCGCAGCAGTGAAATCCGAACCGGACTGACATTTGATGATGTGCTGTTGCAACCCGGTGCGTCGGATATTGTGCCCAGTCAGGCCAATACCAGAACCTGGCTGACCAAGGAAATTGCGCTGAATATTCCGGTGCTGTCGTCGGCGATGGATACCGTGACCGAAGCCGACATGGCGATTGTCATGGCACAACTGGGCGGTATTGGTGTGCTCCACCGGAATCTGACGCTGGAACAGCAAATTGCCGCAGTGCGTCAGGTCAAACGGTTTGAATCGGGTATGGTTGTCAATCCGATCACGATCACGCCGGACGCAACGCTCGCTGACGCGGAAGCCACGATGGCGCAGAACAAGATTTCCGGCATTCCGGTTGTCGAAGCCGGCGGCAAACTGGTCGGTATATTGACCAACCGTGATGTGCGCTTTGCGGAAAACCCCAAGCAACCGGTTTCGGAACTGATGACCAAGGACGATCTGGTGACGGTGCCGATTGGCGTGAGCCAGGAAGAAGCCCGCCGCATGCTGCATCAGCGGCGGATCGAAAAACTGCTCGTTGTGGATGACAGCTATCATTGTGTTGGCCTGATCACCGTCAAGGACATTGAAAAGGCGGTCACCTATCCCGACGCGACCAAGGACAGCTCGGGTCGCTTGCGCGTCGCGGCCGCCTCGACGGTCGGCGACAGCGGCCTGGAACGGACCGAAGCGCTGATCGATGCGGAATGCGATTTGGTGGTCGTCGACACCGCCCATGGCCATAGCAGCATGGTTGCCAAGGCGGTGGAAGAGATCAAGAAGCGGTCAAACCAGACCCAGATCATCGCCGGCAATGTCGCCACGGCTGCTGCAACCCGGGCGTTGATTGATGCGGGCGCAGACGGCATCAAGGTTGGAATCGGGCCCGGCTCGATTTGCACCACCCGCGTGGTCGCGGGCGTCGGTGTGCCGCAATTGACAGCGATCATGGATTGCGCGGAAGAAGCCGACAAGGCTGGAATTCCGATTGTCGCCGACGGTGGATTGCGAACCTCGGGCGATGTCGCAAAGGCGCTGGCTGCCGGGGCGTCCTCGGTCATGGTGGGGTCGTTGCTTGCTGGCACGAAAGAAGCACCGGGCGAAACCTTCCTCTATCAGGGGCGGGCCTATAAGAGCTATCGTGGCATGGGCTCGGTCGGCGCGATGGCGCGGGGATCGGCGGACCGCTATTTTCAGCAGGACATTTCCGACCAGATGAAGTTGGTGCCCGAAGGGATTGAGGGACAGGTCCCGTTCAAGGGGCCGGCGGGCGATGTCGTGCACCAGCTTGTTGGCGGTGTTAAGGCAGCAATGGGCTATACCGGTTCTGCCACGTTGAAGGACCTCAAGGAACGCGCGGAATTTGTTCGCATCACCAATGCCGGATTGCAGGAAAGCCATGTCCATGATGTCGCGATCACGCGGGAAGCGCCCAATTATCCGACGCGCTAACCATCCTTTTCTCCAACCGGGGACGGCCTTCGCATGATTGAGATTTTTACCCCCTATTTGCTGGTTTTGCTCAGCTGGAATGACCTGTCGCCATCAGCAACAATGCAAATGTCGCAGGAGCTTTATATCAGCGAAGAGGTCTGTCAGCAGGCCGGTGCCGAACGCCTGAAACTGATCGAATCCGATCGGGCAGAGCGTCTCGAACGGTTCAAGGTGGAGCAGATCAAAACCGAAGCCAGCAAGTTTTTCTGCATCCGGCAGACCCGGAATATTCGGAAATATCGTCCCTTGCAGGACGGGAATTGACCCCGGCAGCGCGTCTCCAGGCAGCGATTGAACTGCTTGACGAGATCATCGTTGCGGCGCGGGACAATGGGGCGTCGGCCGACAATATTGCCAAGAAATTCTTCAAAGCCCGACGCTATGCCGGTTCCAAGGACCGCCGCGCGGTGCGAGAGCATGTCTATCGCGCGATCCGGCGCTTTGGCGATCGCCCCGAAAATGGCCGGGCCGCGATGGTCGGTTTGCTGTCCGACCAGCCCGAATTGCGGGCCCTGTTCGATGACTCGCCTTATGGACCGAAGGGGCTCACAGACGCGGAAATAGCAGCGGAGGGCGCGGTCGTACCGCAATGGCTGCAAGACCGGTTTGCCGCGTTGGTGGATGCGCAAGAGCAAGCCGCTTTGTTCGATCGCGCGCCGCTGGATATCCGCATCAACCCGAAGCGCGCCGATAGCGATGCGATCACTCAGACCTGGCCGGAGATTGAGACGCTGGTGCTGCCACATGCCTATCGCTTGCCGACAGGTACCAATGTCGAAAATGAAGCGGTTTACAATAGCGGCCAGATCGAGATTCAGGACCTCGGCAGTCAGGCGATTGTCGCGGCAGGCCTGGCCACCAAGCCGGGGCTGGTGCTGGATATGTGCGCAGGGGCGGGCGGCAAGACGCTTGGTCTGGCGGCGCAATTGCCGGACGACGCGCGGATCATTGCGGCCGACACGGATCGCGGCCGGTTGAGCCGGATTGCACCCCGGATGCGGCGTTCGTCGGCCCGCAATATTGAAACCGTCCTGCTCGCCCCAAATAAGGAGCGGGAGGCCCTCGACCCTTTCCGGAATCGATGCGATCTTGTGCTGGTTGATGCCCCATGCACCGGCACCGGCACCTGGCGCCGCAACCCGGAGCTGCGCTGGCGGATGACGCCCAAGCGGCTGCAGCAGACCATCGATCTGCAGCAACGCCTGCTGCAACTGGCGGCCGAAATGGTCGCGCCAGGCGGGCGGCTGATCTATGCGGTCTGTTCGTTGCTGGATGGGGAAGGGGGCGATCAGATTGCGACATTTATGGCCAAACACCCGGACTGGCGCGATATAGAGGTTGATTTGCCTCTGGGGCGGCCATATCGTAAAGGAATATTACTTTCACCGTATCATGACGGAACGGATGGCTTTTATTTTTCCTGCCTCGAAAAATTATGATAGCAAATCATGTTAAGCGCCGGTGCAGGTGATTCTGCTATAGCGCGTGAAACCTTTTTGGAGTTGATTATGCGTTTTTCGCCTGCCGCCATCGCCATGTCTCTGGTTCTCGCAACGGTTTCGAGCGCCAGTTTTGGCCAAACCGCTGATATCGAGATCAAGGAACGCTCGATTGCCTATATGCAGCGGGGAGAAGCAGCGCAGAATAGCGGTAATCTTGAGCTGGCCGTAGACTTTTACGAGACCGCCCTGGCGGTGGATCCGCGGAACGGCTCCGCCTTTGTGGCGCTTGCCCAGGTCGCTCGGGCTCAGAAACTGCCGGGTAAAGCCATTCGCTTTTATCGCGAAGCGCTGATCCTTGATCCGAACAATCTCGATGCCCTGTCGGGCCAGGGACAGGCGCTGGTTCAGCGCGGTGCGGTCGAAAAAGCGAAGATCAACCTGTCACGGATTGAAACACTGTGCCGGACCCGATGTGCACAAACGGCGCAACTTGCAGCGGTGATCGATACGGCCGAGAAGAAACCGGTCCTGTCAGCGCAGGCGGTGACGCCGAAGCCCAAGGTTGGTGACGAAGAGGCAGAAGCTGAAACGCCTTGATCGGCTGACTCGCTCTAGAAATCGTAGACGATCGAAGCGCGGCTGATAGTATCGGTCTTGTCGCGCCCTTCCGGCGGATTGGTTTCATGCTCGATCGCATAGGAAAACCGCGCGGATAACGCCCCGATCAGCTTGGTATCAAGCGCCGTGGTCGCGGTAAATGTATTGGTTCCCGCCGAAAATATCGCATTGGCGGTGGTGAAGGAATCGGTTTCCGACGTAACCGTTGCTCCGGCGTCCTGGGTCAATTTGAGATTGTCCGCAATCTGCCAGCCAAAATCCAGGCCAACGAGTCCGGCAATATTGTTTTCTGATTCCCCGTCGACAAATTCTGTCAGCCGCCACGCCGGGCCAGCCTTGACGTTCAGCGTGACATGATCGTTCTTGATCACGGTATAGCCGAGGCCGCCAGAGGCGGTGTAGCGCGATGAAAAGCCTTGAAAACGATTGCGCTCAAACTGCGCCAAGCCGTAGAAGAACAAACGGTCGTTGATTTTATATTCGGGTTCGAACGCGGCATTAATCTGTTCGCGGGTGGTGACCCCGTTGCTGCGTTGATAGTCGGCCCGGGCCCGGACCTTGACCCGCCAGTTAACCGCGTCCTTGGCCAGCTTGATGCCGCCGCTCAAGCCGGTATTGCTGCTGTTGCCGGTGTTGCGAAAGGCGCCCAGTTCGGTCTGGCCGGTCCAATTGTGGAGAAACGGCGCGTCCGTTTTTGCGCGTAACGCTTCTTCCGCCAGCTGTTGCTTTTTTGCGTTGTAACCGGCCAGCATCGTGTCAATTTCATCGCCATCATCGGGATTGGTCGCCTTGGCGAGCTTGGTAACCGCCTTGATATCCGCATCATTACCGGATTCGATCGCCGCTTCGATCATCGCTTTGACGGGGTCGGGCAGGGCCGCGTGCGCGGGCGTCGACAGGCCGATAAGTGCCAAGCTGGTCGATCCGGCAATTTTAAGCAACATGTTGTATTCCTGTTCGATTTCGGGGGAAAATCAGATCAGTGCATGAAATTCTTTCAACAGTGCGCGATAGAGGTCTCGTTTGAATGGGACGATCATTTCGGGCAGCGTCTCTGGTTCAGTCCATTTCCAATCTGAAAATTCCGCATGGTTGGTCGCGATATTGACATGGCTATCTTGCCCTGTAAACCGCATGAGGAACCAAGACTGACGCTGACCGCGATATTTTCCTTTCCAGATTTTACCAAGCAATTCGTCCGGCAGGTCATAGAGATATTCGTCCTTGCTCCGGGCTATGATCTGGACATGACCGGACTGGATCCCGGTTTCTTCTTCCAGTTCCCGGAGCGCAGCGGTTTCGGCATCTTCCCCTTCATCAATGCCGCCCTGGGGCATTTGCCAGGCATCGGGATAGGCGCTGTCTTTGGCATCCAGCCGCTGTCCGACAAAGACCTGACCGCTGGTATTGGTCAGCATGATGCCGGCGCAAGGCCGATAGGGCAGGGCAGAATAGTCGCTCACAATGTCGCCAGCGTGGTTTTCAGCGCATCGCAAATGGCATCCACATCCTGTTGCGAAGAGGGGATGCCCTTGCGCAGGCAGATCAGGCCGTGAATATTGCCTTTGGCTTCGATAAAGGTGACCGGGACACCCGCCTTGATGAGCCGCGCGCCATAGTCACGGCCCTGGTCGCGCAACGGATCGAGACCGGCTGTGATCAGGACTGTTGGCGGGCTGCTGGCGAGATCACCGTGAATCGGATCACAGCGGGGATCGCCAACGACTCCGGCATAATGGCTGGTAAAATAGTCCATCGAGATCCTTGGTCAGCAGAAAGCCTTCGCCAAATTCTATCATTGAGCCTTCCGAAGCGGTGCTGTCGACCACGGGATAAATGGGCACCTGCGCGATCACCGGCGCTGCGGCCGGGTCTTTCGCCAGGCTTTGGGCGACAACAATAGCAAGATTGCCACCCGCGCTGTCGCCGCATGGGATAATGCCGTCAATCTCTATGCCCAGTGCTTCTCGCGCATTGTCAACGATCCATCGCGTGGCGGCCTCGCAATCATCCGGCGCGGCAGGAAAGGGTGCCTCGGGCGCAAGACGATAGTCGACGGCGATGATTGGCAGGTCCATTTGCGCCGCCATTTCGGTGCAATAGGGATGATGGCTATCGAGATTGCCAATGACGAATCCTCCGCCATGATAGAAGAAAATGGCCGGCCCCGTTTCGCGGCCTTCGCGCTTGTCATAATAGCGCAATTTGATCTCGCCGGCCGGGCCAGGGCAGGTCAAGTCCTTCACAATGGCCAATTCCGTGGGTTCGGCGTCGACCAGATAACGCATCGCAACATAGGTTTCGCGGGCCGCCGCTGGCTCCATCTGGTCCATCGGAACTTCCATCGCTGTTTCCAGCATGGCCAGCATGGCCTGAGTATCCGGGCGTACGAAAGCGTTTGTCATTCTGGCATCTCCATGGAAGTTTTTTCGTGTTTTAACAGCGCCTAGATCAGCCGTGCGCGACTAGGCAAGAGCTATTCCTCTGGTCCGGTTTCAAACAAAAACTTTATCCCTAATAGTTTTTATGGTTTGAAGCGGTACCGGGACATGCTCTACCGCACGTTCAGTATGTAAGAATGATGGATTTTATATGGCTACCGCGCTTCAACAAGACGACCCCAATAACATGCATTCGGAAGGCGCCGAGAACGTGGTTGTCCGCTTCGCTGGCGACAGCGGCGACGGGATGCAGCTGACCGGTGGGCAATTTACCTTGTCGACCGCGTTGTCGGGTAGCGATCTCGCCACCTTTCCGGACTTTCCGGCCGAGATCCGCGCACCGCAAGGGACGCTGTTCGGGGTTTCTGCTTTTCAGATCAACTTTGGCAGTCGCGCGATCGAAACCGCCGGAGACCGTCCGGACGTGCTGATCGCGATGAACCCGGCCGCACTCAAGACCAATGTCGAGGCTTTGCGTGATGGTGGGCTGATCATCGCCGATGCTGGCGAATTCGGAAAGCGCAATCTCGACAAGGCCAAATATGAGCAAAATCCGCTCGACGACGGTTCGCTGGCAAAATGGCAATTGCTCAAGCTGGATATTTCGGCGCTGACGCTCGAAGCGGTCAAACCCTTTGGTCTTGGCAACAAGGAAGCGTTGCGCTGCAAGAATATGTGGACTCTGGGTCTTGCGCTGTGGATGTTCGAACGCGACCGCGCGCCGATTGTCGACTGGCTGAAGGCCAAATTTGCCAAACTGCCCGATGTTGCGGACGCCAATATCGCGGCGCTGAACGCCGGCCATGCCTATGGGGAAACCGCCGAGTTATCGGGTGACGGCCTCGGTGGCGGTCATCTGAAGTCCC
Source organism: Parasphingorhabdus sp. W113 (assembly GCF_055693205.1). Taxonomy (NCBI): domain Bacteria; kingdom Pseudomonadati; phylum Pseudomonadota; class Alphaproteobacteria; order Sphingomonadales; family Sphingorhabdaceae; genus Parasphingorhabdus; species Parasphingorhabdus sp. W113. Next base: position 1,489,685 of record NZ_CM146328.1, read on the forward strand.
GTAAAGTGGGATCAGCGCCTGCGGCTTCCGGCGAGTATCGCACCGTAACCGGCGCCGAGGCCTTGTCACTGGGGCTGGTTGCCGGCGCACAACTGGCCGATCTGCCGATGTTTTTCGGCGGCTATCCGATCACGCCGGCATCGGCGATTCTGCATCATCTGTCGCGACTCAAGGAATTTGGTGTCACGACGTTCCAGGCGGAAGATGAAATTGCCGCGATCGCCGCCGCTATTGGCGCAAGCTACGCCGGCAAGCTGGGAATAACCTCTTCTTCGGGCCCTGGCATTGCGTTGAAAGGCGAAGCCATGGGTCTGGCGATCATGACCGAGCTGCCGCTGGTGATCGTCAATTCACAGCGCGGCGGGCCATCGACCGGGCTGCCAACCAAGACCGAACAGTCGGATCTCTATCAGGCGGTCTATGGCCGCAATGGTGACGCGCCGATGCCAGTCATCGCTTCGCGCTCACCGACGGACGCCTTTGAATGCGCTATCGAAGCGGTGCGCATTGCGGTGCACTATATGACTCCGGTCATGCTGCTCACGGATGGCTATATCGCCAATGCGGCAGAGCCCTGGAAAATTCCCGATGTCACGTCGCTGGAACCATTTCCTCATAAATTCCTTGAAACCATGCCGGAAGGCGGCCTGCAACCCTATAGCCGGGATGAAAAACTGGCGCGGCCCTGGATCAAGCCCGGAACGCCAGACCTGATGCACCGCATCGGCGGAATCGAAAAAGGTGTCGATACCGGGCATATTGACTATGGCCCGGCCAATCACCAGCAGATGACCGAAATTCGTCGCGACAAGGTGCTTGGCGTAGCGGACAGCATCCCGGATCAGCATGTCTCGCTCGGCAACAGCAGCGGCAAGCTGGCTGTTATCGGCTGGGGTTCGACCTATGGACCGATTCATCAAGCGGTAGGGCTGGCCAGAGCTGCCGGCAAGGATGTCGCCCATATCCATCTGCGTCACATTTGGCCGATGCCGAAAAATCTGGGCGATCTGCTGAAAAGCTATGACACGGTGATTGTGCCTGAAATGAATACCGGTCAGTTGAAGACGGTCTTGCGGGACCAATATCTGGTCGATGCCAAGCCGATAAACAAAGTGTCCGGCCAGCCCTTTACCATTGCCGAGATTGAAGCGGCGATTGAGGAGAATTTGTCATGAACGAGATGACCAAAGTCACGACCCTGAAAGACTGGGAAACCGATCAGGAAGTCCGCTGGTGTCCCGGTTGCGGCGATTACGCGATCCTCAAGGCGGTGCAGCGGACAATGCCGGAACTTGGCATTCGCCCGGAAGATACCGTGTTTATCAGCGGCATTGGCTGTTCGTCGCGTTTTCCCTATTATATGGAAACATACGGATTTCACACGATTCACGGCCGCGCTCCGGCGGTTGCGACCGGCGCCAAGCTCGCCAATCCGGATCTCGATGTCTGGATCATCACCGGCGACGGCGATGCGCTGTCGATTGGCGGCAATCACACTATGCATTTGCTGCGGCGCAATCTGGATTGTCAGATCATGCTGTTCAACAACGAGATATACGGCCTGACCAAAGGGCAATATTCGCCCACCTCACGGGTCGGTACGCAAAGTCCGTCAACGCCTTATGGATCGGTCGATCGTCCGGCGAGTCCTTGTGCATTTGCATTGGGGGCCGGCGCGCGGTTCATTGCGCGTGGTATTGATATCCACAAGGATTTGACCAATGTTCTGAAGGCCGCGCACCGCCACAAGGGCGCTTCCTTTATCGAGATTTTTCAGAACTGTATCGTCTATAACAAAGATGTTTTCGAGGAATTTGCAGCCAAGAAAACCGCGGCGTCGACGCAATTGCTGCTGGCCGACGGCGAACCGATGCTGTTTGAAAAAGGCGAAAAAGGGATCACGCTGGATCGCGAGACATTGTCGCTCAAAGTTGTTGATGTCGTCGATGGCGACTGGGAAGCCGCCGGAGTGATTGTCCATGATGTCACCAATCGGGCGGTGGCCTATATGCTGATCGAAATGCCGTTCGGGGAATTTCCGATGGCAATCGGCGTTCTCTATGACGATCCGCGACCGACCTTTGACGAGACGGTGATTGCCCAGAACGAAGAAGCGTCAAAAGGCAAAAAGAGCGATTTGCAGGCCTTGCTCAACAAGGGGCAGACCTGGACCGTGACCGAAGGCGGGCCGGAGCTGTAGGTCCAGCGATCGGGCATCGGGTTAACAGGGCAACTGGGATATTTCCTGATTGCGTGTGTTTGCGCACCGGGACCGGAATGGGCCGTGGGCCGCCAGATCGCATAATCGTCTGGTTTTTTGGTTGAATCTGCAGGTGTCCTTTCAAACAGGGCGCAAAACGACTAGCGATCGGTTAGAGACGGCTGTGGCCATGTGACTATGTGCTTTGTTTCTTCGTGCGAGTAAGTTGAATGGATAATCTGACCCATAGTCTGGCCGGTGCCGTTATCGGCCAGCTGGGATTGAAAAAGAAAACCGGGCTGGGCATGGCCACGCTGATCATTGCCGCCAATATTCCCGACATCGATGCGATTGCCACTCTGACTGGTGGTGTGCAGCATCTCGCCTTGCGCCGTGGGTTGACTCACGGACCAATTGCGATGGTGATCCTGCCGTTGATCCTCACTGCGATCATGCTGTGGTTTGATCAGTGGCAAACGCGGCGCGGCAAGCGACCCGCAGATCGCCTGCCAGTGCACAAAGGCTGGTTATTGGCGCTCGCCTATATCGGCACGCTCAGCCATCCGGCGCTGGATTGGCTCAACAGCTATGGTGTGCGGTTGCTCGAACCCTTTTCCTCGCAATGGTATTATGGTGATAGCATATTCATCATCGATATCTGGATCTGGGCCGCCCTGATTGCGGGCGTTTGGATTTCACGGCGCCGGGAGAAAAGCGGCCGCAATGACTGGCAGCGCCCGGCGTGGATCAGCTTTACCGCCATTTGCGCCTATATTTTTGCCAATGGCCTGATCACTGGCAAGGCGGAGGCCGACACCGCGTTGGCGGTCGAACAACGGAGCGGAGAAAAGCCCGAACTGGTGGTCGCCAACCCGGTGCCGGTGACGTTCTGGCGCCGCGAAATGCTGTGGCAAATGCAAGGGCCCACCGGCAAGCAATATGGCGAAAACCTGTTTGACCTGTTCGATCCGGAACCTTTTTACTGGAAAGGGGAATTGATCGAGAATGATATCCCGCCAGCTGTGGTCGAGACTGCAAAGCGAACCAATGCGGACGCGCGCTCGTTTCTGTTCTGGTCGCGGATGCCGGTGTTGCAAAGCGATGGGCCGACAGACGCGGGGCAGGCGATGAAAATTTCTGACATGCGTTTCCGTGATCCGCTGGTCCAGGATCGTTTCGGGGTTCGTCTTGTTGTGCCGGGAGCGGCAGCGACTGATGACGGCAAACAGGGGCTTGGCAGCAAATGAAGAAACCGACCATTATTTGGTTTCGCAGGGACCTGCGCTTGTCAGATCAGGCCGCCGTCATGGCTGCTGCTGCCGAAGGTCCGGTAATCCCGGTCTATATTCTCGATGACGAAACCCCCAAGCATCGCAAAATGGGCGGGGCCTCTCGCTGGTGGCTGCACCATAGCCTGGCTGCGCTGGACCAGCATCTGCGTGACAAGGGATCGCGACTGATCCTGCGCCGTGGCAATGCGGCGACAATCCTCGCCGATATCGCGCACAAGGCCGGGGCGAGCGCGGTGCACGCGCTGCACCATTATGAACCGTGGTGGCGCAACGCCGAAAAAGATCTGCGCGCGGCGCTGGGAGAATCTGTTGCATTGCACTTGCACGACGGCAACTATCTACTGCCGCCGGGGACGGTGACCACTGGCAGCGGCAATCCGTATAAAATCTATACACCGTTCTGGAAAGCGCTGCGCGAACGCATGCCGCCAGCCGAAGCGAATCCGGTCCCGCAAACAATCGATTCCCCGGATGACTGGCCGCCCAGCGACACGCTCGACGACTGGCAGTTACAGCCAACCCGGCCCAATTGGGCCAGCAGCTTCGCGGAGGCCTGGGCGCCGGGTGAAGATGGCGCACGGGCCAATGTCGATGATTTCATCGACAAGGCCACCGACTATGACGAGGGCCGCAATCTGCCGTCCGAACAACTGGTTTCGCGGCTGTCTCCGCATTTGCATTTTGGCGAGGTCAGTCCGGCCTATGTCTGGCATCGGGTGGATAGTCCGGGTCGGCAGGTGGAAACCTATCTCAAGGAACTGGTGTGGCGGGACTATGCGCAGAATGTCATTCAGCAGTTTCCGCAATATGGCAGCCAGAGCTATCGCGAGAAAATGCGGGCCTTGCCGTGGCGGGATATGAATGATCCTGACGTTCAATCGGATTTCAGAGCATGGTGCACGGGCAAGACCGGCTATCCGATTGTTGATGCCGGCATGCGCGAACTCTGGGCCACGGGCTGGATGCACAACCGGGTTCGGATGATTGCCGCGAGCTTCCTGATCAAGCATCTGCTGATCGACTGGCGGGAAGGGGAGCAGTGGTTCTGGGACACGCTGCTGGATGCGGATTATGGATCGAACAGCACCAACTGGCAGTGGGTTTCGGGTACGGGCGTCGACAGCAACATGTTCGTCCGGATCATGGCTCCGTTGAGCCAGTCGGAAAAATTCAACGCCGGGGACTATATCCGCCAATGGGTGCCCGAACTGGCCGATGTCAGTGACCCTTATGTTCATGACCCCGAAGCGCATGGTGCGCGCACGAACGGCTATCCGCGCAAGATTATCGCCCACAAGGCCGGCCGGGAACGGGCGCTGGCGGCTTATGCGGAAGTGAAATGATGGCAGGCTTGTAAAGTCTGGAAATTCGGCATATCGATCAGCATTGTTGCAAGAAGGATCGCAGGTCGATGAATAAATAGGACGCCATTTGGCTTTTCAAACCACAGGAAATCCCACCCTTGGGAGGTTGATTTGAACCCTATTATTCAGGATTTTTTATGCAGAAACTATCAGGAAAATTTTGTGTCATAACCGGTGCCGCGCGCGGTATCGGCAAAGCCATTGCCGCCGCCTATCGCGACGCGGGCGCTACTGTGCTGCTGACCGACAAGGATGCCGAAACATTGCAAGCGACCGGCGCAGAGCTGGACAGTCCGGTTTTCGCGCTGGATGTTGAGCAGGAAAGCGATTGGCTGGCTCTGGCCGATGCTCATCCCGCCATTGACGTGATGGTCAACAATGCCGGTATCACCGGCTTTGAAACCGGCACCGCGCCGCAGGACCCGGAACATGCCGCGCTGGAGGACTGGCGTGCCGTGCATCGGGTGAATCTTGATGGGACGTTTCTCGGGTGTCGCTATGCGATTGGGGCGATGAAAGCGAAAGGCGAGGGCGCGATTATCAATATCTCGTCGCGATCCGGCATGGTGGGTATCCCCGGCGCCGCGGCTTACGCTTCGTCCAAGGCGGCGATCCGCAACCACAGCAAGACCGTGGCGCTCTATTGCGCCCAGCAAGGCTGGAATATTCGCTGCAATTCCCTCCACCCGGCCGCGATCATGACTCCGATGTGGGAACCGATGCTGGGAGAAGGCGAGCAGCGAGAATCTGCGATGGCGGCGATGGTCAAGGATACACCGCTCAAGCGTTTTGGAACGGTGGAAGAGGTTGCATCACTGGCTCTCCTCCTTGCGTCCGATGAGGCCCGCTATATCACCGGCACCGAAATGACCATTGATGGCGGCATATTGGCCGGTTCAGCCGCCGCACCGGGATCCTGAGCAATGATAGGCATAGCTTCACCCTTTATGGATAGTTCCGCATTGCCAAGCAGTTACCGCTGGTCCATATTTGCGCCATGAACGCTGAAGCTCCCAAACGCGGCAAACATCTGCTCGACCCGCGCAAGCGCTTCGGGACGGGCGGCGGCTTGCTTGCGCGGCTGATGGCGCCGGGATTCCATCGTATCCTGGATCGCATCGACGCGGGCCTGGATCATGGGACATTTGAAGGGCAGTTGCCCGATGGCACCACCCGTATCGTCGGTGGTCGCGGTGAAGGTCCGATGGCGCATATCACGATCCACAGCTGGAACGCCCTGTTGCGTCTGGTCAACAGCGGGTCGGTTGGCTGGTATCGGGCCTGGGAACTGGGCGAATGGGAAAGCCCGGATCTCGTACCCGTCTTTGACCTGTTTACCCGCAACCGGGCGGGCCTCAAAGATACCGGGCGCGCGGGTGGAATCTTTCGGCTGATCGCAAAGCTGCGACATGCGCGCCGGCACAATGACAAACAGCAGGCGCGCGAGAATATTCAGTATCACTATGATCTCGGCAATGACTTCTATCGGCTCTGGCTGGACCAGACGATGAGTTATTCCAGCGCGCTCTTCGAAGACGCAGCGGGCAAGGCCAAAACCCTGGAAGAAGCGCAGGCCAAAAAGGTTCATGCCATTGCCGCGCGACTCGATTTACAGGCCGGACAGACGATGCTCGAGATCGGGTGCGGCTGGGGCTATTTGTCTGGCACGATGGCCCGGGACTACGGGCTCGACGTGACCGGCATATCGCTGTCGGACGAGCAGACCGCCTGGGCGCGGGAGCATCATGGCGCTGCCGAATTTCTTATCCAGGATTATCGGGATGTCGACGGGCAATATGACGGGATTGCCAGTGTCGAAATGGTCGAGGCTGTCGGGCAACGCTATTGGCCGGATTTTCTCGATTGTCTGTATCGCAACTTGAAGCCAGGCGGACGGGCGGCCATTCAATATATCAGCATAGCGGATGATATTTTTGACCAATATGCCGCCAGCGCCGATTTCATCCAGACCTATATCTTCCCCGGCGGCATGCTGTTGTCGGAAAGTCGTTTCCGCGCCCTCGCCGAAGAGCGTGGTTTTGAATGGAAGGACCAAACGGCCTTTGGTCAGGACTATGCGCAGACCTTGCGGATGTGGCGAACGCGCTTTGATTCCGTTGTCGAGCAGGGGCAGTTGCCTGCTGGTTTTGACGAGCATTTTGTCCGGCTCTGGCGCTATTATTTTGCCTATTGTGAAGGCGGTTTTACCGGCGGCGGGATTAACGTTGCGCAGGTGACCTTGCAGAAAAACGCATAAGAGAAACAGGATCAGGGGAACGGAACATGGCTTTGGGCAGAAAATTGGCGCTTGCGGCGACCGGCATCGGTTTGTGTCTGGCCTTGCCGGGTTGTGAGCAGGTCAAGGAAGTGGCTGCAGGCGTTGCGGGATTGCCGACCGACAAGAATATTCTGTTCTGGACGGATGAACAGCGCAACAAGGCGTTTCGGATGATGGATACGCTGGTTCCGTCCAACACCATTGCGGCCGGTGCAACACCCCAGGCTCTGGAGCAGGGGCAGGCGCTGCCGACGGAATTTGAAGTTGACGGGGCGACGCTGTCGATTGATCAATATATGGCGGATCAGCGCGCTGCTGGTCTGGTCATCCTGCAGGACGGGAAAATCCGGCTTGAGGAATATCGCATGGATTTTGAACAGGATGACCGCTGGACATCCTTTTCTGTCGCCAAGTCGCTGGTGTCGACCATGGTTGGCGCTGCGATCAAGGACGGTGCGATCAAGTCGCTCGATGATCCGCTGACCGACTATATCCCGGAACTCGCCGGCAGCGGCTATGACGGGGTGACCGTCGAGCAGTTGCTCACGATGACCTCCGGCGTGAGATGGAACGAGGATTATGGCGACCCCAAATCCGATGTCGCGCTGTTCAACAACACCAAGCCGGTTGACGGGATGGATCCGGTCATCGTCTATATGAAGACGCTCGAGAACGAAGCCGAACCGGGGACCCGGTGGCAGTATAACACCGGTGAAACCAATCTGATCGGTGTGCTGGTGGCCAAGGCGACAGGCAAGACAATCTCCCAATATCTGTCGGAGAAAATATGGGCGCCCTATGGCATGGCGCAGGATGGCGAGTGGCTGCTCAACGAAGGCGGCAAGGAAATTGGCGGTTGCTGCATTTCGGCGACGATCCGCGACTATGCACTGTTCGGTCAGTTTGCGATGACCGGTGGCAAGATTGACGGCGAGTCAGTAGTGCCCGACGGCTGGTTTGCGAAAGCCGGTACGAAACAGGCGGATATCGGTGTGCCCGGTCGCGGTTACGGTTATCAATGGTGGACCTTTGATGACGGCAGCTTTGCAGGTCAGGGTATTTTCGGGCAAGGGATTTTCATTGATCCGTCCCGCAATCTGGTGATCGCCAGCAACGGCAACTGGCCAAGCGCAACACCCGATGCCCAGAAGGACCAGCGAATCGCCTTTTTCAATGCGGTAAAATCCTATCTCGACACGGAAACGGCCGAGAAACCGGCGTCCTAGCCAATATCGAACCGCTCGCCGGTTTCGAACGGGCTGTCCAGAATTTTGATCATCTGGTCCGCAACCACTTCTGGTGTCTTGACTGAATTGGGATCTTCGCCCGGATAAGCCTGTGCACGCATCGCGGTGCGGGTGCGTCCGGGATTGATAATCGCTGTCCGCAGCTTGCCGAGATTGCGCATTTCCTCGCCATAGCTCAGCACCAGCGTCTCCAAGGCCGCTTTCGACGCGCCATAAGCGCCCCAAAATGCGCGCGGTGAGCGGCCAACGCTGCTGGTGACCGCGAGAACGCGGGCATTGTCGCTCTTGCGCAGCATCGGGTCAAAACCGGCAATCAGCGCCTGCTGGGCGATCAGGTTGAGCGTCAGCACGCGATTAAATTCCTGGCCGTCGATGGTCGGTACCGGCCCCAGCGAGCCAAGCATTCCGGCGTTCAACACCAGGATATCAAGCGCGTCCCAGCGCCCGGCAATGGCTTGTGCCAACCGTCCGATACTGTCGCCATCAGTCAGATCCAGCGGCGCAATCGTCGCGTTCCCGCCGGCTTCGTGAATAATCTCCTCGACGCTTTCGAGATCGCTGGCGTCGCGCGCGGTCAGGATTACGTGCGCGCCGTTTTTGCCCAGAGCGATAGCGGTTGCGGCGCCAATACCGCGACTGGCTCCCGTCACGAGAGCAAGCTGACCTTCAAAACGCATGATTACCCGACTTTCTCGGAGAGGATAGGGGAGTCCGCTGGCGCTTCATTTTGTCCGACGCGCTCGTTCAGCATGGTCAATTGATCCGGTTGCTCTTCCCCGTCCTGATCGGTCAGGGGCGTCGGATAGGCACCGGTGAAGCAGGCGTCGCAATATTGCGGCTGGATGTCCTGCCGGGTTTCTTCGCCCAGCGCCCGGTAAAGACCCTCAATCGAGATGAAGGCGAGACTGTCTGCCTGGATATATTCCCGCATTTGCTCGACCGACTTGATCGCCGCGAGCAGCTTTTCCCGCTTGGGCGTGTTCACGCCATAGAAGCAGCTGTGCATTGTCGGCGGGCTGGCGATCCGCATATGGACCTCTGCGGCCCCAGCTTCCCGCATCATCTGGACGATTTTCAGACTGGTTGTGCCGCGGACAATGCTGTCATCGATCAATACGATTTTCTTGCCATTAACCAGCGGCTTATTGGCATTGTGCTTCAGTTTTACACCGAGGTGGCGCACGCCATCGCCCGGCTGGATGAAGGTCCGGCCAACATAGTGGGATCGAATAATGCCGAGATCGAACTGGATGCCCGAGCGTTCGGCATAGCCTATCGCCGCTGGGGTGCCGCTGTCGGGAACCGGAATGACATAGTCGGCATCAACCGGATTTTCGATCGCCAGCTGCGCGCCGATTTCCTTGCGGACGCTATAAACCGACGATCCGTCGACAATCGAATCCGGCCGCGAGAAATAGACATGCTCGAAGATGCAGGGCCGCGCCGCGCTGGTTCCGAACGGACGATGGGAGCGCAATTCCCCGCCGGAAACGACAATCAGCTCGCCAGGTTCGACGCTGCGCACATATTCCGCACCGACCAGATCGAGGCCAACCGTTTCCGAAGAAAATACATAGGCTTCGCCAATCCGTCCCATGACCAGGGGCCGGATGCCAAGCGGATCGCGACAAGCGATCATGCCTTCGGCGGTCATGCAGATCAGCGAATAGGCGCCTTCAACCTTGCGCAACGCATCGATAAACTTGTCGAGCAGCGTCCGGTATTTTGACGTCGCGACGAGATGGATGATCGTTTCGGTGTCGCTGGTCGACTGAAAAATCGAACCGCTGCGTACCAATTCATCGCGCAATTTCAGAGCATTGGAAATATTGCCATTATGGGCAATGGCGAAGCCACCGGATGCCAGGTCAGCTTCCAGCGGTTGCACATTGCGCAGCGTACCGCCGCCGGTGGTGGAATAGCGGACATGACCACAGGCATAATCACCAGCGAGCTTTTCGATCACTTCTTCGCTATCAAAATTGCCGGCAACCGGCCCCAGGGCGCGATGGCTGTAAAATTCTTTGCCATCACGTGCGGTGATTCCCGCTGCTTCCTGTCCACGATGTTGTAAAGCGTGCAGGCCGAGGGCAACCATCGCTGCCGCATCTTCTGCTCCTGCAACGCCGAAAACGCCGCATTCCTCGCGTAATTTGTCATCGTCAAACGGGTGAGTTGTCAGCATATCGCACCTTGTTTGTCGCCCAAAAAACCGATGCCGTCCAAGCAATGGCCGAGGGTTGGCAGGGATATAGATTTGATTCTCTGTTTTGTCTCCCCCTTGGTCATAAATTTATCACATTTCTTTTTGGGCTACCTCACCGGCGCAGCGATTCTGAAAATCCATTGCGCGTTTTCCTCCACTGGCTTAGTTCATTCCGATGACCGATCAGAATGACAGCGAGCGCGAAACCGGAACCCAATTCATGCCAAAATATGATGGCAACGGGCTGGTTACGGCGGTGGTGACAGACATCGCAACGGGCGACATATTAATGCTGGCGCATATGAATGAAGAGGCGCTCGCTTTGACCCAGCAAACCGGTGTGGCGCATTTCTATTCGCGCAGCCGCCAGACGCTTTGGAAAAAGGGCGAAACATCAGGCAATCTGCTGCAGGTGGTCGAAATGCGCGTCGACTGTGATCAGGATGCCGTCTGGCTGAAGGCGGAGCCTGCGGGCCCCGCTTGTCATACTGGCGCCAGAAGCTGTTTTTACCGCCGGCTTGTGGCAGGAAAGCTGGAGCGGGTGGAATGAAGAAATCGCTACTCGGCGCAAGCTTGCTGTTGCTGTCAGGCTGCGGCCAGTCTGCCGACAATCCTTCCGATACCACGCGCACAGCCGATGAACCGTCCTCGTCGCTCGAACGGGCCGCGATCGCCGCTGGCGTCATTCCGGACAGTCGCAAGGTTACCTTGTCGGGCGCGTTTGAACGGCGCAGTGATCTCGGAGTGGATCGCTTTTGTGCGGTGGGCAGCGATGAGCGAGACTATCAGATCGGCGTGCTGGGCGTGTTTGGCCCGGACAGCAAATGCGAGGGCATGGGCGTGGCTACGCGCGAGGGCGAGCAGGTGCAAGTCACATTGGATAGCGAAAAACGCTGTGATTTCCTGGCCAGTTTTGATGGCGTCGAACTGAAATTTCCCGGTTTATTGCCGGAAGCCTGTGCCAGCTATTGCACGCCGCGCGCCAGTCTTGCCGGCGTGAGCTTCTTTCTGGTTGGCGAGGGCGATGCGGTGGCGCGATCGACCCGGGGTCGGGAAATAGACAATCTCTGTCCCAGTCGGTAATATTGACGTTTACGTTAGCGTAAGTTATAACAGCTTCATGTCACAATCGCTGAATCACGCTGAAATTGATAAACCCGATCTGCAAAATCGGGAAACCTTCACGATCTCCGATTTGTCGGAGGAATTTGGTGTCACGGCGCGCGCGCTGCGTTTCTACGAGGATGAGGGGCTTATCGCTCCCCATCGCAAAGGACTGTCGCGCATCTACACCAAGCGGGATCGGGCGCGGCTCGCGTGGATCATGCGGGCCAAAAATGTCGGCTTCAGCCTTTCCGAGATCCGGGAGATGATCGATCTTTATGATCTGGGAGATGGCCGTGTGACGCAGATGGAAGTGACGCTGGAAAAATGCCAGGAGAAAGTCGATCTTCTCAAAAACCAGCGCGATGACATTGACAGTTCCATCACGGAGCTCACCGAATTTATCAAGATTGTGCAAAACGCCGTTACCGAAATCAAAGCACAACAGAAATAGAGGATAGCCGGCCAGCTCAAGGTCCGTTTCAAACTATACAGAAAGCAGAATATCATGCCCAGTTATACCGCCCCCGTCGGTGAAGTGCGCTTCATCCTCAACGAAGTCCTTCACCTCGACAAATATTCCAACGTTTCCGGCTTTGAAAATGCAACGCCCGATATGGTCGATGCGATCCTGACCGAAGCCGGCAAGTTTTCTAGCGAAGTGTTGCATCCGCTGAACCAGAGCGGCGATGAAGAAGGCTGCACGCGCCATGATGACGGCTCCGTCACAGCGCCCAAAGGCTTTAAGGAAGCCTATAGCCAGCTCATCGAAGCGGGCTGGACAACCTTGTCCGCGCCCGAAGAAGTGGGTGGCCAGGGGTTGCCCCGGGTTGTTGGCAATGCGGTCATGGAATTCATGATCTCTGCCAATCAGGCTCTCGAGATGTATACCGGACTCACCCAGGGCGCGATCGCGTCGATTCTGGTCGAAGGCAGCGAAGAGCAGAAGCAGAAATATGTGCCGAACATGGTCTCGGGCCAATGGACCGGCACGATGAACCTGACCGAAGCGCATTGCGGCACCGATCTTGGATTGATCCGCACCAAGGCCGAACCGCAGCCCGGCGGCAGCTATGCGATTACCGGTCAGAAGATTTTCATTTCGGCTGGCGAGCATGATCTGGCGGAGAATATCATTCATCTGGTGCTCGCCAAGACACCCGACGCGCCGGATAGCTCCAAGGGCATTTCGCTGTTCATTGTCCCGAAATATCTGGTCAACGACGACGGTTCGCTCGGTGAGCGCAACAGTGTGAGCTGTGGTTCGATTGAAGAGAAGATGGGCATTCACGGCAACGCCACCTGTGTGATGAACTATGATGGCGCGACCGGCTATATGGTTGGCGAAGAGAATAAGGGCTTGCGGGCAATGTTCATCATGATGAACGCGGCGCGTCTCGGCGTTGGCCTGCAAGGGCTCGCGCAAGCCGAAATCGCCTATCAGAATGCGGTGATCTATGCCGGTGATCGCCGGCAGGGACGGGCGCTGACCGGCGCGGCCGACCCGCAAGAAAAAGCCGATACGCTGTTCGTCCACCCGGATGTGCGCCGGATGCTGATGGACGGCAAGGCGTTTACCGAATCGATGCGGGCGCTGGTCCTCTGGGGCGCATTGCAGGTCGATCTGGCCGCCAAGGCGGAAACCGAAGAAGAGCGCCAGACCGCCGATGATCTGATCAGCCTGCTGACGCCGGTGATCAAGGGCTATGGTACGGCCAAGGGCTATGACATTTGTACGGAATCGCAGCAGGTCTATGGTGGCCATGGCTATATTACGGAATGGGGCATGGAGCAGTTTGTGCGCGATGCCCGGATTGCGATGATCTATGAAGGCACGAACGGCATCCAGGCGATGGATCTGGTCGGTCGTAAACTGGGTCAGAATGGTGGTCGTGCGGTGCAGGCGCTGTTTGCGGTGATCACCAAGGAAGTCGAGGAAGCCAAGGGCTATGCTAAGATCAAGCCGCTGGCCGAAGCGCTTGAAAAAGCCAATGGCGAACTCCAGAAAGCGACCATGTGGTTCATGCAAAATGCGATGACCAACCCGAATAATGCCGGCGCTGGTGCGTATCATTACATGCATATCATGGGCATTGTTGCGCTTGGTTTGATGTGGTTGCGGATGGCCAAAGCCGCCTCGGCAGCATTGGAATCCGGATCGGACAATGCCAAATATTATGAAGCGAAACTGGTTACGGCGCAATATTTTGCCGAGCGCTTCTTCCCCGATGCCGGGTCTCTGCGGCGCAAGATCGAAGGCGGAAGCGACGCGATGATGGCGCTCGAGCCGGACATGTTTGCCGTCGCCTGATAGGTTGCTGGCCGCCGGTTTCCTCTTGAACCTGGCGGAAACTGGCAAGGGAAAATCCCGAAAGTCGCGAATTTCTCTCGCTTAGCCGCTGCTGCCTTGCCCGGGCGACAGCGGCGGCGCATGCCGGTGAAGACAGGGGAATGATCTGCACTAGGAGTAGATGCAATGCATTCCAGAAACAGACCACAGCGCCTGAAAAGAATGACGCCCTATCTCGTGACGGTTGGCGTCGGTTTTTCCATGGCGACCGGTGCCGTCAGCGCATCGGCACAGGATACTCAGGAAGAGCCGATGGAATCCGAGATTCCGGCCCCCACTATCGATACGGATGGTGACGGTGCGCCCGATGCCTGGGACCGTAGCGGCGACGGCAAACCCGACGCCTGGGATACGGATGGTGACGGCAAGCCCGATTTGCTCGACGACAATGCCGATGGCGAGCCTGACTAGATGAGCCTCGAGAAAGTGCGGTGTCAGCCCAGCTGGTACCGCACTTCTCTAGAACATTTCCTCAAACATGCTGAGCATGGCGGCCTTGCTCTGGCGGTCCGCTGAGGCGTTGTAGGCCACCGCATCAAAAGTCTTTTTGTCGCTGCCCGGATCGGTAAAACCGTGCACCACACCGGCATAGATATGCATGTGGCAATCGGCGCCGGCAATGTCCATTTCCTCAAGAAAGGCGCGGACCTGTTTCGGCGGGACCATCGGGTCTGCGCGGCCATGACAGACCAGCAATCTGGCCTTTATCGAACCGCGTTTGGCGGGTAGCGGCGTTGCCAGTAACCCGTGGAAACTGACCACAAGTGCGATATCTTCGCCGCCGCGGGCCATTTCCAGAACAATCTCGCCGCCCATGCAATAGCCGATGGCCGCAATCCGTTCATTGGCCAGCTTGGTGCGCTGCCGGAGCTCGTCGAGCGCACAGCGAAACCGGTCGCGATAATTTTGCGCATCCGAGCGCAACGCTTCCGCGAGATTGCGCGCCGTCTGCATGTCCTCGATTTCGCCGCGGCCGTAAAGATCACAGACCATCGCGGCATAGCCTTGGGCGGCAAGCCACCGGGCGCGATCGAACATGATCTTGTTCGGTCCGGCAATGGTCGGCACGATGAGGATCGCGGCGCGCGGAAAACGGCTCGGTTGGGCCAGATAGCCCGCGAGTTCCAGGTCACCATGTCGATAGGTGAAGGTATTGACTTCGATCGAACTCATTCTTCGGGCAAGAATTCCGGCACCGACAAATAGCGCTCGCCGGTATCATAGTTGAACCCGAGCACCTTCGCGCCTTCACCGAGATCGGGCAATTTCTGCTTGATGGCGGCCAGGGTCGCACCGGAACTGATGCCGACCAGCATGCCTTCGGCTTTGGCCGCCTGGAGCGCCATGGCCTTGGCATCGGCGGGATCCACCTGGATCGCGCCGTCAATGCTCTGAGTGTGCAGATTGCCGGGAATAAAGCCGGCACCAATGCCCTGAATCGGGTGAGGGCCGGGTTGCCCGCCGCTGATCACCGGAGAACCCACAGGCTCCACAGCGAAGACCTGCAAGCCGCTCCAATGCTCCTTGAGCACTTCGGCAACGCCGGTGATATGACCACCTGTGCCGACACCGGTGATGATCGCATCGAGCGGATCATCCTTGAAATCAGCCAGTATTTCCTGCGCGGTGGTGCGCTTGTGCACTTCAAAATTGGCCGGATTCTCGAACTGTTGCGGCATCCAGCTATTGGGGGTGGAATCGACCAGCTCCTGCGCGCGCTCAATCGCACCTTTCATGCCTTTTTCCTTGGGCGTGAGGTCAAAGCTCGCGCCATAGGCCAGCATCAAACGCCGCCGCTCGAGTGACATCGATTCCGGCATGACCAGGACCAGCTTATAGCCCTTGACCGCGGCGACCATGGCAAGGCCGACACCGGTATTGCCCGAGGTGGGTTCGATAATCGTCCCGCCAGCCGCCAGCGCGCCGGACTTTTCAGCGTCCTCGATCATCGCCAGCGCAATCCGGTCTTTGATCGAACCGCCAGGATTGGACCGCTCGGACTTGATCCAGACCTTGGCATCCCCGAACAGGCGCTGCATACGAATATGGGCGGTGTTCCCGATGGTTTCGAGAATCGTATTGGCGATCATAATCCTTTTCTCCTCAACTGTTCGGACCGTTCTGGGTCCCATGGTCTTTTGTGTCTTCGAGATCCGCAGGCGGATCAAATGTCTTGGCAGCGCCCAGTTCCGGGAACAGGCGGGACCAGATTCCGGTGACCACTATAGCACCGGCTCCGCCCGCGACAATGGCGGCGATAGGGCCGAATAGCACAGCCAGTCCACCTGACAAGGCATCTCCCAATTCGTTGGAGGCGCTAATCGTCATCTGGCTCACGGCATTGACCCGGCCACGCTTGTCATCCGGCGTGTGCAGCTGGATCAGCGAGCTGCGCACATAGACACCAAACATATCCGCCGCGCCGCACAGGGCCAGGCAAGCCATGGACAGCGTTAGCGACGTGCTGAGTCCAAATCCGATGGTCCCGACTCCGAATGTCGCCATGGCCAGCAACATCATGTTGCCGACATTGCGGGACAAAGGCGCAAAGGAGAATATGCTCGCAACGATAACCGCGCCGACAGCAGGCGAGGCTGCCAGTAACGACAGGCCAATTTCCCCGGCGTCGAGAATGTCCTTCGCGAAAACGGGGATCATGGCGGTTGCGCCAGCGAGGAACATGACCAGCAAATCCAGCGTGATTGCGCCAAGCACCAGCTTGTTGGACCAGACATAGCCCATCCCGTCCATCACCTGGCGCAGCGGGCCTTTGCTGCGGTCAATGGCGCTGCGGGCAACCGGGCCGATCATGAAAATTGCCAGAGTCGCGAGGCCATAGAGCGCCGCGCAGACGAAATAGGGCAAGGCGGGTGCAACCTTGTAGAGCGGGCCTGCCATGCCGGGCCCCGCAATAACGCCGACTTGCCAGGCGATGGTCGACAGCGCAATCGCCCGTGGCAGCGATGCCTTGGGCACCAGATTCGGCGCCAGGGCGGTCACCGCAGGACCAAGAAAGGCCCGGCAGATGCCTAGCAGAACCGAGATGATGTAGATGGCCCACAGCGAAATCTGTTCGCTGACCGTCAGCAGACCGAGGACCAGCGCGATCGCGGCCTGGGCCGCCAGAACCGCGCGAGCGATCCAGCGCCGGTCCAGATTGTCAGCAACCCAGCCGACCAGCGGCGTAAGGATGAACAGCGGAACAAATTGCAGCAGGCCCAACAGACCCAGAATGCCCGCAGAAGCGGCAATACCCATATCCTCCCGGGCGAGATTATAGGCCTGCCAGCCGAGGATCAGCATCATCGCATAAAGCGCAAACATCGACGACAGACGGGAAAACCACAAATAGCGGTAATTGGGGATCGTAAATGGATGCGGCGCGGTCTCGGTCATGATGCGCGCCTGCTATCGGCTGCGATCGCGCCCGGCCGCCCGTCTTTTTCCAATTCTATCGCTATATGTTCGATGGCTCTGATGTTTCTGAAAATGCAGGAAGAAGTGAGCGTCTATCGCATCTCTAGGGGGAGAGGACAGCAAAAATTTGTTTCAGCGTCCAAGGCGCACCTAGCGATGGTTGTTAACACCGGTCCTTAAGCTTTCCCGAAGCAGGCGTCTCGCTCCGGCACAGCGGCTGTGCAGCGCTGGTTTTCCGGGTGTTTTTGGTAAATAAAGACTTAACGGACATGGAGTGAGCAATGGCAAAACAATGGGCCTTTCGGGTCAGTGCAGCGATACTGGTAATGACCGGGCTGGCAATTCTCGCCTTGCTGACCGCTGGATTAGCGCGGAGCTTAACCCCTGCAGCATCGCCGCCGGCCACGCAGCCAAAGGCGGGTAAAGCGGTGGCCAAATCCGAGCCGAAATCGCCTGTGCCAGCCGTAGCCGAGCCAAAGACGGGTGCAGAGGAGACCACAGCGGCAAGCCCTGCAGAGCCACTGACCGCCAAGCCGTTACTGCCAACCCAGACAGCACAATCATCCGCCTTCGTGGTCAAAAGGATTCTGCAAATTGACGAACCGTTCGTCCATGGCTTCTACATTTGGGATGATGAAGGCGTTCCCGATGGCGAGATCATCATCACCGTTGATCTCAAGGCGGAATCGCTTTCGGTGTTTCGCGGCGGCTATGAAATCGGCGCAGCGGTGATCAAATTTGGCGACGCGCTCAAGCCAACGCCGACCGGCGTGTTCCCTATCACTCAGAAAAATGCGGATCACATCTCGAATATCTATGATGTGCCGATGCCCTATATGATGCGGCTCACCAATGACGGCATCGCAATCCACGGCGCGGACGTCAAATGGGGCTATGGAACGCGCGGCTGCATTGGGGTGCCGACACCCTTCGCCAAATTGCTGTTCGAGCAGGTCAAGCTTGGCGACCGGGTAATTGTCACCGACGGCAAGATGCTCGATCTCGGCGATGCTATTGCTTCCTGATGACCGATCGAACAGCGTCTGATTTTGGATTGGATTGCAAATAAGTATATAGTTTGTTAACGGAAAAATATTGGATTAACTTTTTTATTTTAGGGGCATATTCACAATGAAATTCACCAAAAATCTGGCCAAGGCGGCCGCTGTTTCGGCCATCAGCCTGGCCTTCGCTTCTGCTAGCGCTGCGCAGGCCGCTAGCTTTGTTTTTGACGTCAACTATGACGGCAGCACCGCGACGCTGGCTGCCGGCAGCGATGATCCCCTGGCAACCACGTTGGTGGCTGGAGATACGTTCACCTACTCGCTGAACGCAACCGGCGGACAGGGTTGGACTACAATTGCGACGACCAACCTGTTCCCGTTTTTTGCGCTGGCCGTAACGGGCGGTGGCGAGCGTCTGGTGGATTATGATTTGAACCTGAATCGTTTGGGAACGTCAATCTTCAACGACACGGGTACCAGCGTGTCCAACCGGAACGTTCATTTGGGCACCAATGGCGTCGATATCGTCAGCGGCCTGATCTATGATCAATATGTTCTCGACGTAACCATATTGGCCGGTAGCATCGACTCCGAACCAACGACTTTATTGCCTTGGCCAGACCGCGCACCGGAAGTTAATTTTTCTGACGCCATAACCTTCGGCGCCTTGAGCGCTCCCGTTCCCGAACCGGCGACATGGGCGTTCATGATCTTCGGATTTGGTGCCATTGGCGGCGCCCTGAGATCTAATGGGCGTCGGGCCCGCAAGGCGAATGTCAAAGTCAGCTACGCCTAAGCGTCAATCAAACGACTATCCGAAAACCCCGCTGGCGCAATCCGGCGGGGTTTTTGTTTTATTGGCATCGGTCTTGTCACTCCAAGATCCCATCGATATCTTCGTCCGCGGATTTGAAAGGGATTGCCATGAACACAGCGTTTTCCGACATTTTTTCGGCTCTCCGCCCACTTTACGCCCAATATGCGGCGCTTTGTGTGGTCACGCAGGATAGCGATAGGCGCTACTATCTTGGCTCTCACGAAGTGCGCGAAAAAGACGGCTATCGCACCGGTTTTGGCGGGGTTGAGGTGAAGAAAAACTATGTCTCGGCCCATCTCATGCCGGTCTATATCCACCCCGATATGCTAGACGGAATCAGCGCCGATCTGAAAAAGCGGATGCAGGGAAAGTCCTGTTTCAATTTCAAGAAAACCGATCCAGCCCTTTTTGAAGAACTAGGTAATCTGATCGCGGCCGGTATCGCGCGCTACCAGGCCGATGGGCGTTTGTGATCGGTTACGACTGCTGATCCCTATTCCGGACAGGCGCCGACAGCTATCATCAATGACACTATACAGGGCCGCCGGCTTTCGTCAGAACCGGCATCATGGATTATAAACTTGAAAACAGGACGGTGCTGGTCACAGCGGGCAGCAAGGGTATCGGATTGGCAACGGCGCTGGGCTTTCACCGCTGCGGGGCCAAAGTGGCGATTTGCGGGCGGTCTCAGAAAAATCTCGATGCCGCAGCGACGCAGATGCCGGGCTGTCTCGCGATGATCGGCGATGTCTCAAAGGCCGCGGATATCGAGCGGGTTGTCGATACCGTCACCCGGGAACTGGGCGCGATCGACATTCTGATAAACAATGCCGGCGGTCCGCCTCCGGGCCTGTTTGAAGAGCTGGCCGATGAGCATTGGGACCAGGCTGTGCAACTGACCTTGATGTCGGTAATCCGGGCAACCCGCCTGGTTTTACCGCATATGCGGGCGCAGAAATGGGGGCGGATCATCACCATTTCATCGTCGGGCGTCAAACAGCCCGTGCCGGGTCTGACCTTGTCCAACAGCGTACGGATGGCCGTACTCGGCTGGGCCAAGACGCTGGCCAATCAGGTTGCCGGTGACAATATCCTGGTCAATACAGTCTGTCCTGGTTTCACGCGCACAGACCGGGTCACGCAGATCCTGCAGGCCCAATCCGAAGCCACCGGTAAAACCACCGATGAGATAGCCGCCGGGATTGCGGCCCAGATTCCGCTACAACGGATCGCTGAACCGGAAGAGGTTGCCAATCTCGCGGTTTTTCTGGGGTCTGAAGCCGCCAGCTTTATCACCGGTACTGCGATTCAGGTCGATGGCGGGGCAGTTCAGGGCTTCTGAGCAGGACATCATGGCGCCCAAAGCGGCCTGGCCAGCGCTAAAACAATCTCGCAACCAGCCGTATTCACACCATTGATCCAGATGGTTTTGGGTATCGGCTTATGCTTCACAAGATTGCTGCCAGCGCGGTTGAAATGGGTATGTTTGTCCATTCGCTCGATGGCACATGGCTGGATCATAGTTTCTGGCGATCGCGTTTTCTGGTCAAAAATCCTCAACAGCTGGAACGTCTCAAGGCCTGTGATATTGATTGGGTGACGATTGACGATCAGCGCGGCAAGGGGATTGCGCCTCCGGCTGGTGAAGCTGAAGTCCCGGTGCAAAGCAGGACAGTTGCCGCAAAACGGACCGCGAAAGCCAAGCCAGTCTCGCCAGCGTCCAATTCGGTTGCTGAAATATCGCGCAGCATGATTCCAGCCGTGCCGGCACAGGATTTTCGCAGATTGTCAGCGCGCGACCGCGCAGCGGAAGTGCGGCGCGCTTCAGCGGTGATCAAACGGTCGCGAACAGCGGTGGTCAACCTGTTCGATGACGCCCGCCTCGGTAACGCCGTAAAATCAGAAAAAATGGCGCCGCTGGTCGAACAGATTTCGCGATCGGTGAATCTTGATCCGACGGTGATATTGAATATCGCGCGGATTAAGACAAAGGATGAATATACCTATTTGCACTCGGTTGCGGTTTGCGCCCTGATGATCAATCTCGCGCGGCAGATGCGGTTGCCGGAAGATCAGATTCATGAAATCGGTCTTGCCGGCCTGTTGCACGATGTCGGCAAAACCGCAATTCCCGAACATATTCTGATGAAGCCCGGAAAACTGGACGATGGCGAGTGGGCCACGGTGCGGAATCATCCGGAACGCGGCCATGCCATATTGAGCGAAGCCAGCGACATGAGCGATATCGCGCTGGAAGTCTGTTTGCGGCATCACGAAAAAATGGACGGCACGGGCTATCCCGGCAAGCTGTCCGGCGACAGCTTGAGCGTTTTCGTTCGCATGGGGACTATTTGTGACGTCTATGATGCGTTGACTTCGCAGCGGTCCTATAATGAGCCGCTATCCGCTTCGGCCGCGCTGGCAAAAATGCAGTCCTGGAAAGGCCATTTTGATCAAATGATCCTGCGGGATTTCGTCGCCAGTCTCGGTATTTTGCCGGTTGGGACGCTGGTGCGCATGGATCGCGAACAGCTGGCGATCGTAATCGGCGAGTCCGAAAAGGATTATGCGGCTCCGATCGTGCGTATTTTTCATTGCCTGCAAAGTGGCAAGGCGGTGCCGCACAAGGACATCAACACCGCAAAAAGCCGAGCGCGCAGGGTGATCGCGGTCGAGGATCCGATGGATTGGACGCAATTTGACTGGCCTGTTTTGTCTGCGGACCTGTTGCGGGAACCGCCTAATCTCTAGCTGGCGACAAAAAGGGGCGAGCAATCCTGCCCGCCCCCTCGTTTCCAATCAGAAACGGGAGCGATTCTGATTGGAATGGCAGCCGGACTTCCCCAAGTCCGGTGCCTCAAGCGCCTTTGTCTGCTTAGAAGCCGACCTTGGCGCCAAGTCTGAAGATCCGGCCCAGCGGATTGCCGGTAAACGGATTATAGCCCAGCGGTACGCGGGCATCAGGGGCATCTGCATTGGTGAAATTCTCGATTGCAAACTGCAGCTGGGCATCGAAGGACTGGATCGGAAGATCATAGGCCAGATGGAAGTCATGCTGCGTATAGCTGTTGATATTACGACCGAAATTGGTTCCACCAAAACTGGTGGTGGCGCAGAATTCTTGGCCGTCGCAGCGCTCGTCACGAACACCATCCACATATTTCACGCCATAGCGCGCATTGAGCCCGCTAATGTTGAAATTGACGTAGGCATTGCCGCGCCAGGCTGCGATTGTGCCCGGGAGGCGATCGAGGTTCGCAAGCCCGACGGCATCAAATCCAGACCGCAGCAAGGTGCCATTCAACGTGAAATCGCCGACGTCATAGGTCAGAATGTGACTGGCGTTGGCGCCCAGGGTCAGCACGCCCGTACCAACCTCGGTAGTATAAGTGGCTGCGAAGTCGAGGCCGGTAGTCTTGGTTTCCGGTCCGTTGACCCACTGGGTCATGATCCGTGAAATATTGGTACCAAGCGTCGTACCCTGCACACAGGCACCACCGTCGAAAGTGATGAGACCAGCAAACGGGCTGGAACAATCGGCGAGGCCGCCGGCCGTTGGCACGACATTATCGGCAATGGCCTGCGCATCGGTGGTGGTGATTTCATCTTCGAAATCAAAGCTCCAATAATCCACCGAGAAGGTGAAGCCGCTGAAATTGACGATCGCACCGATATTATAGGTGAAGGCCGTTTCCGGTCCCAGATCCGTCGGATTGCCGGCGATATCGACCGCTTTGAAATTGCCGTTGGCCGCGTCGATAGCCGCCAGCGACGTGGTGGCGTTGCGGGACACCTGCGATGCAAGTGGCGCGCGGAAGGTGGTGCCGACCGATCCGCGTAGGACCAGCCAGTCAACCGGTTCCCAACGAATCGAACCTTTTGGATTGAAGGTGGATCCAATCGATCCGCCATAGTCCTCAAACCGCGCAGCGGCCGAGATTTCGAGGCGATCGTTGATCGGTACCTGCACTTCGGCAAAAACCGCTTTGACATCCTGGCTCAGCGCTGCGTTGCGGGTACCGCCCAGGAAAATAAACGATCCGGCACCATCCAGCGGGCCGCCGACACAGCTTTGGTCACCCAGCGCCGGACAGGGGTTGATATCCAGATTGTCGAGCGCGCTGAGCGGTCTGTTACGAAACTCCGTCCGGCGATATTGCGCACCAGCTGCCCAGCCAATCGCTCCACCACCAAGGTCGATACCCAGTTCTCCGGAGAAGATCAGATCGGCGACCACCGTATCTTCTGACTGATCATTGCCATTGGGCACCTGCAGCCATTGGACGAGCTCGGTGCTGTTTTCAGCGCCTGGGACATAGAATGGATTATCCAGTCCGAGCGCTGGGTTTTCAGGTCCTGCATTGGCAAAAGGATTGAACCACAGGCAACCATTCACGCCCGGGGTTGTGCCGGAACAGTCCGGACCACCAAAGCCGTTAAGCGCCGCTTGCAGGCGATTGCCGACGACACCGGGAGAACTGCCGCGCCGGTCAAAGCTCATCAGCGTCACATAAGCCTGGGCCCGCAAGGAGTTTGAGAACTCATTTTCAAAACCACCGGAAAAGCGGATCGCTTCGCTATTCGCCGTTTGTCGTCCAGAGCCTCTTCCGGGGTCCGTTGGATTGCCGAGCCAGCCAAATGGACGCCAGAGGAACACACCAATGGAGGTGGGGGTGCCGGTCAATCCGTTCTGTGCCACAAATGGTGCGACGCCAGGATTGTTTGGGGAGACCGAGAATCCGCCGCCCAGACGCGCGCCGCCGGGCCCTTGCAATGGCGGATAGCCAGGCGATGTGCCGATCCGGTCGAGATCGGTCTTGGCATAGGTGAATTCACCGTGGAAGCTCAGCGTATCGGACAGATTGATATCGGCTTGAATATAGCCCTGATAGCGATCTTCTTCTTCGACCAGATTATCAAATGGAATGAAGCTGAACCGGCAAAGCACGCCATCCGGCACACCGCCAAGATCATTACATCCGACATCGGGTTCGAGGAACGTGCCGGGTCCGATCGGAACCGTGCCGCCAGCGCCCGTTACGATGAAGGTGCCGGGCGTGCCGAGCGCCGACCAGGCGGATGGGTTTACGTCGTAAGGCTGAAAACCATAGGATCGCTCGGTTGACGGCAGCTCAGAGCGATGCTGCCAGCCAAAGCCGGCGGTAATATTCAAATCGCCAAAATTGGCTCCGGCCAAGATCGACGTGGTCCAATTGCCGTCGGACCCTTTGATTGAATCATAGTCACCTTTTATTTCGACACCGGTAAAGCCTCTTTTGGTGACGAAATTGGCCACGCCGGCAATGGCGTCGGAACCATAAGTGGCGGCAGCGCCGTCTTTCAGAATTTCAATCCGGTCGAGGGCAAAAAGCGGAATCGAATTGGTGTCGCCAAATCCGCCGCTCACCGCGCCTGGCGCTGTCAGCGTCCGGCGGCCGTTGAACAGGACCAATGTGCGTTGGGAGCCGAGGCCGCGCAGGTTGATAGACCCGAGGCCCTGGTTGCCTTGCGCTGCAGGCGAGAACTGGTTGGAATCGCCAAGCACGCTGCCCACTTGCGGGAGGTCCTTGATAAATTCGAGTGGGGAAGAGACACCGGCGCTTTCGAGATCTGTTGAACTGAAGGTGTCAACGGGCTGCGCTGCGTCTTCGGGAGTGCCCCGGATGAAAGACCCGGTTACGACGATGATATTCTCGTCATCGGCTTCCTCTTGCACATCCTGCGCCTGAGCCACGGCTGGCGTCGTCAAAAGAGCAAATGTCATTGCACCAAAGGCGGACCGGTTGCGTAAAATGGATTTTTTCATGCTGTCTCCCTCCAAAGATCGGCATTTGATTTCCCGAAGCTCGGTTCAAATGCTCGTTTTAGGACTCGCACAATATGGCTTTGTTCCAGATAGTCAAATTATTAGACATGCTGTCCAATAAGAGAGGACAGTGAGGGCATGGCTATCATCGATGGGAAGGCCGCCCAGTGAAGCGAGAATTTTGTGAAACCGCAGTTTTGTTTGTTTGTTACGTAGTTTGTCAAAAAATTGGAAAAAGGTTATAATTATCAGAAGGAAAGCCTAACATATAGTCCCACCGCGAGAGCTTCATGTTAAAGAAAATGGCAGTACCATCGGTCGCTTTTCGCTCGCATTGTGTGAATGGTTTAATTCTCAGATGCGGCGGATTCCGGCGTTTAGTCTTTACCGGTCAACCATTCCACATCGAGCGAATGACGGGACGGCTTGTTGGCATCAATATAGACTTTCAGCGTTTTGCCCTCGAGATATTCCGTCGGGTCCACCCATAGCGCATCGCTCTCAAAATCTTCGAGCTTGCCGGTAAAGGGGTTCTTGCCTTGCGCGATGACGCGATAAGGGTGGCGCCCGTTGACCGCCAGGCTGGTGTCGACATGCACCGATTGAAAGTCGACCGTCACGGGGGTGCCGTTCTCGCGGAGCCACGTCTTCAAATGTTCCTTGCGCAGGCGCCAGAAAAGCATGCCGCCGCCAATCGCTGCAAATACGGTTCCGAGGCCGCCGATGATCGTCACAGCAGCCCAGCGGCCCCAGAAATCATCGATAATCGCATCGGATGGATTGTCTGGTGCATAGAGCAGGGTGACCGTCTGACCTTTCGCATAGCGCGGCGGGTTGGAACTGGTGCGATTGACAAATTCGTGGCTGCCCGACCAATCATCCTCAAAGCGCACCACCGCCGCATATGTATAGCTGGTATTGCCATCGTCGGTGCTAATCTTGCGGACAAGATCGATCACTTCGCCTTGCGCGGTTTTGGCTTCGGCGATGAAATTGCTCTGATCAACATAAAGATAGGTGGTCACAGCAAGCATGATCAGGCCCGCTGCAAAAAATATTCCGCCTACCAGTTTGAAAACTTTCATGCCCGCCCGTTCTCGCAACAGTCGCGACCCGTTACATCATGCGTCCTAGCAGGGCCGGGGCGGGATGAAAATGCTGTAGTAACCGCCCTAGGCCAGTTCGATAAAGCTATCGAGGACGCGTTTGCTGCCTGCTTTTTCAAACTCGATTTCAAGCTTGTTGCCTTCTTTTTCCATCACCTCGCCATAGCCAAATTTGGTGTGAAACACCCGCATGCCGACGGTCACGTCATCGCGGCCCTTGTTGCCTAGAGATACCGCGCTGCGCCGGGCTTCCTTGATCTGGCGCGGATTGCTGTCGAAGCTTCCGGTGTTGCGCGCGCGCTTCCAGCCGGGACCGCGGTTGGTGCTGCGGGCGGTATCAGAAAACGGATCGCTATGTTCGGACCAGTTGGCGCGCCACAGGCTCTCACCGCCCGACATGCTTGATTCCTGTTCGATATGGTCTTCCGGCAACTCGCCGATGAAGCGGGACGGAATTGAGCTTGTCCATTGGCCGTAGATGCGGCGATTGGCCGCGTGGAAGATCGTGCATTTCTTTTTCGCACGCGTGATCGCAACATAGGCGAGGCGGCGCTCTTCCTCGAGGCTGGCAATGCCGCCTTCGTCGAGCGACCGTTGGGAAGGAAAGACGCCTTCTTCCCAGCCAGCACAGAATATATGGTCAAATTCGAGACCTTTGGCACCGTGCATGGTCATGATCGTGACTTTTTCGGCGTCATCCGTCGCATCATTGTCCATCACCAGCGAGACATGTTCGAGAAAGTCTCCAAGCGTCTCATACTCTTCCATGGCGCGGGTCAATTCGGTCAGATTCTCCAGTCGTCCAGCCGCTTCCGGCGTGCGGTCGGCCTGAAGCATGGTGGTATAGCCGCATTCATCGAGCACGATCCGGGCCAATTCGGCATGGGCGATGCCCTCGGACTCGGAGGGGTTTGTCATCTCCCGCCAGCGGGCAAAGCTGCGCATCAATTCGGACAAGGTGCCCCGCGCCCGTGCCGGCAGTTCATCACTATCACATATGGTCAACGCGGCGGCGGCAAGCGGTATGGATTGCGCGCGGGCGAGCCGGTGGATCTTTTCCACAGTTTTATCCCCAAGCCCGCGTTTGGGCGTGTTGACAATGCGTTCGAACGCCAGGTCATCGGCCGGTTGCGCGATGACGCGCAGATAGGCGAGGGCATCCCGAATTTCCGCGCGCTCATAGAAACGAAAGCCGCCAATAATCTTGTATGGCATGCCGATGGAGATGAACCGATCCTCGAATTCACGGGTCTGGAACTGCGCCCGGACGAGGATCGCCATATCATTCAGCGAAACCCCCTTGCTCTGCAGGTTTTCCATTTCCTCGCCGGTCCGGCGCGCTTCTTCCGGGCCATCCCAGACGCCGGTAATCTGGACCTTGTCGCCATCCTGCTCTTCGGTCCACAGGGTCTTGCCGAGCCGTCCGCCATTATGCGCGATCAGCCCCGACGCGGCCGCCAATATATGCGGGGTCGAGCGGTAATTCTGTTCGAGCTTGATGACTTTGGCGTCGGGAAAGTCCTTTTCAAACCGCAGGATATTGGCAACTTCTGCTCCGCGCCATGAATATATCGATTGATCATCATCACCGACGCAACAGATATTCTTGCGCTCCTGCGCGAGCAGCCGGAGCCACAGATATTGGCTCGAATTGGTGTCCTGATATTCGTCGACCAGGATATATTTAAAGCGCTCCTGATAGAGCTTCAGAATCTCGCGATCATTTTTTAGCAAATTGAGAATATGCAGCAACAGATCGCCAAAGTCGCAAGCGTTTAGGGTCTTGAGGCGCTCCTGATAGGCCGCATAAAAATCCTGACCGCGTCCATTGGCATAGCGTTCATTCTCGTTGGCATCGAGGTCGGCCGGATTGAGCCCGCGGTTTTTCCACTGGTCGATCAGGCCGGCGAGCATCCGCGCTGGCCAGCGCTTTTCGTCCAGTTCTTCGGCCTGAATCAGCTGTTTCAGCAGCCGCAGCTGGTCGTCAGTATCCAATATCGTAAAGTTACTTTGCAGGCCCACCAGTTCGGCATGGCGGCGCAGCATTTTTGCCCCGATGCTGTGAAAGGTCCCAAGCCAGGGCATGCCTTCCACGGCCTCGCCGACAATCGCGCCAATCCGCTCTTTCATTTCCCGCGCCGCCTTGTTGGTGAAGGTCACCGCCAGGATTTCGGATGGCCAGGCCTTGCGCGCATAGACAAGATGGGCCAGCCGCCGCGTCAGGGCGGCTGTTTTGCCCGTTCCGGCGCCGGCCAGCACCAGCACCGGGCCTTCGACCGTGAGAACGGCTTCACGCTGAGGTGCATTCAATCCGCGCACATAAGGCGGATCTGCGTCGGAATGGGCGTTTACAGCTTGGGTCACTGGTGAACAGTTAGGGAACATCGCCGGATGCGGCAAGGACTATGTGGCACAAAGGACAGGTTTCGCTTTCTGTTGCACTGCAGCATAAGCTCCGCAATAGACAACCAATTTTTTTGGAGGCTCTCATGAGCAAGAGACTGATTTTTAGCGCCCTTTTCGCCGTAGCCATGATGGCAACTACCACCGCCTATGTCGATCTACAGGACGATGGCCAGCTGTTCGTCGCCGCGCTGCAAAGCGATAACGCCTAGCCATTTCCGTTGTGGCGGCAATCGCGGTCCGGTCTGCGCTATCTTTGGAACGCTAGCGATGGAAAGCAGTTCTTAGCGGGCCGAAAATTGGGTGTTTTGCCCCCGGCAAACTGCTTATAGGGCAACAGGGTATTTCGTGCTATTCCAGCGGCAACAGCCATCAGGAGAGCCCCCATGTTTCGCGCCATTCTTATCAGCCTGTCTTTGCTTTTGTCGGCAATCCTGCTGCCATCAGCCGTCCGTGCATCAGATGCGGAAACCGTTACGGTCACGCTGACCAGTTTTGATTTCACCCCGGAAACACTCAATTTCAAAGCGTCCAGAGATTATGTTCTGGAACTGTCGAACACCTCGTCTGGCGGCCACAGCTTCGGTGCGAAAGACTTTTTCAAATCTGCAACCATCGCGGCCGAAGATCAGAAACTGATCAAAAAGGGCAAGATCGAAGTGCCCGCGGGAGAGACCGTGACGATCCGTCTGACCACTGGCGCTGCGGGAACCTATAAATTGAAATGCACCCATTTCCTGCACAGCGGATTTGGGATGAAGGGCACGATCGTCGTCAGCTAGATCGGGCTCATTTTCAGCCGGTTGAACCCTGGCTTGCGGGGCGCAACAGATGGATGCGAGCGCGGCCGCTGTCCCGGATAGTGTCGCTGTCATAGCCTTTGACGACAATATCTTCCTTGCGTGATGTCTCGATCGCGATCCAGGCTGATGGTGCAAACCAGCCCTGGCGGCCAAGCTTGTCGAGCGCCACCGCACCGGCGCCGGTTTCATAGGGCGGATCCATCAGAATTAGATCATAGGCTTTGCGGGCCGGGCCCAGAGCGAGCACCGATCCGATCCGTACATCAGCCGCTGCCCCCAAAGTGGCCATATTCTTTTCCAGTGCCTTGAGCGCCTCGCGATCCTGTTCGACGAAAGTGCAGTGCGCTGCTCCGCGCGACAAGGCTTCCAGACCCAGCGCGCCAGATCCAGAGAACAGATCGAGCACCTGGAGATCGGCAAAGTCGCTCAGCCGACTGGTCAGCATCGAGAAGAGCCGCTCACGGGTGCGGTCGGCGGTTGGGCGGGTGGTATCGCCTTTCGGTGCCACGATATTCCTTCCGCGCCAGTCGCCGGCAATAATCCTCATGGCAAAAGTCCGGTTTTCGCAAGCGGCGTGAATCGGAGTGGGGGAGCGATCACTTCAACGATTTCCGGAACTTGACCAGATCATGGCGGCGCACCGGCTCGATTTCTCCCTTGTCGAGATCGCCGAGCAGGAACGGGCCGTAGCTGGTCCGGATCAGCCGCGACACTTCGAGGCCAAAATGTTCCAGCACGCGCCGGACTTCGCGGTTCTTGCCTTCGGTCAGCGTCATCTCGATCCACTGATTGCGACCGGTTCGGCGCTCGAGATTGGCGGTGATTGGCCCGTAATGCATCCCCTCAATGGTGATGCCGCGATATAGCTCTTCGAGTTGGTTTTGCGTAATGTCGCCGAAAGTTCGTGCGCGATAGGTCCGCTCAATGCCGTTTTTCGGCAGTTCCATCTCGCGTTTGAATTCACCGTCGGTGGTCATCAGCAACAGGCCTTCGGTGTTCATGTCCAGCCGGCCAATCGGCATCACCCGTT
The DNA here is from genome assembly GCF_055693205.1 of Parasphingorhabdus sp. W113. Taxonomy (NCBI): domain Bacteria; kingdom Pseudomonadati; phylum Pseudomonadota; class Alphaproteobacteria; order Sphingomonadales; family Sphingorhabdaceae; genus Parasphingorhabdus; species Parasphingorhabdus sp. W113. Next base: position 1,520,112 of record NZ_CM146328.1, read on the forward strand.
CCATATCCGGCAGGACGTCATAAATGGTTTTCTTGCCCGAAGCGTCGCGTTCGGCGGTAATGCAGCCATTGGGTTTGTGGAACCGGTACAATTTGGCCGGCGCGGGTTCGGCGACCGGCTTTCCGTCAACGGTTATGCCGGTCAGATTCTTGAGCAACAGGGAAGGGTGGTCGACGGTTTCCCCATTATAGGCAATCCGCTGTTCCCCGATCATCCGTTCAATTTCCCGGCGCGATGCCACACCAGCGCGCGCCAGCAATTTGGCGATCCGTTGGCCTTCGCGGACGGCTGGTTTTGCGGCGCTTTTTTCAGTACGGGCAGGGCCGGCATTGCGGGTGGGTTTCGCCTTGTAGGTCTTCTTGGGCGGCGGGCTGGATTTTTCGTCGGTCATGCCAATCGCATGGCGCAAAAAAACATTCCCGCAATCTGTAACCTTTCCCATAGGATTGGCGAATGCCCAGATAGTCTCTGAACGAAAAGGGTTCGCCATGCGGAACATCATATTGCCATCTCTCATTGCAGCTACTGCATTTGCCGGTTTTATGGGCGCGCAAATCGCCAATTCCGCTGCTGATGCCCCGGTTCAGGCGACGACACCCGCGAACGCAGATAAGTCCAGTCCCCTTGGCTTTGCGCAATTTGGTGATCCACAGGTTTCCCCCAATCCTGTCGTCATCGAACTCTTCACCAGTCAGGGTTGCTCATCCTGTCCCCCGGCAGATATGCTAGCGTCCCGGCTAGCAAAAGATAGCACCCTGCTGGTGATTTCGCGGCCGGTTACCTATTGGGACCGGCTCGGGTGGAAAGATACATTGGCGCGGGAAGATAATACCCGCCTGCAACGCACCTATGCCAGCAAAGGCCGCACGGGTTCGGGCGTCTATACGCCGCAAATTGTGGTCAATGGCGGCGGTGGTGCGGTGGGCTCGCGCGAAGCCGATGTGCGATCCCTGGTGCGCCTGGCCAAAGGTCAAAACGGACCAAACATCGCCACCGAAAAACAACCGGACGGATCAGTCAAGCTCCTGATCAACGGGCGCTCGCGCTATCTGGCGGGCATATCGCTCCTCGCCCTCAGCTCGTCGGAAACCGTCCAGATCGGCCGCGGCGAAAATGGCGGACGCAAGCTCCACTATACCAATGTCGTCAAGGATGAACGAAATCTCGGCAGCTGGACCGGCGAACCGATGGAGGTCACCATTTCGCAGGAGAATCTCCGCGTTGCAGGTGCAGACAAATATGCCGTCATCGTCCAGCGGCCCGGCGGCGGCGCGATTGTGGCTGGCCAGTTGCTCGATATTTAGGCGCAACCGAAAAATCTGACTGGCTTTCGCCCGATTTGCCGCTAGTGTTTCCCTCGGTTCGTGGGAGAGTATCGTGTGAGTGAGCAGACAGCCGAATTGGGATGGCGGGGTTTTTTACCAGCAGGCGTCCGTCCCTATAGTGAAGCTGCGCCACTGGCAGCCTTTTTCTTGGAATTTCATCAGCCTTGCCGCTGACCATGATTGCAGCCACCTTGACTACACGACTGGCGCAGGCGGGCATCGAAAAATCGACTGTCACAGCCTTTGCGCTGACGTTTCTGGCCTATAATTTCAAATGGCTCTGGGCACCGATTATCGATGTTGTGAAGCTGCCCATAATTGGCCGTTTCGGCCAACGACTATCCTGGCTGATTCTGACAGCCGCTTTGGCGATGGCCGCGATCATTTATCTGGGGTCTCTGGATCCGCAAGCCGATATTGTGGCCGTTGCAGTCGCAGCGATCATGGTTGGTATCGCCGGAGCCACATTTGATATCGTGATTGATGCCTATCGCATCGAGTTGCTGGAGCCCGAACAGCTGGGGGTCGGATCCGGCATGTCGCAATATGGTTGGCGGATCGGTTCGGCATCGGCCGGTGCCACAGCGCTGGTCATTGCGGCGCGCAGTGACTGGTCGATCGCCTATTACGTCTGCTCGCTTTTTGCTTTGTTCGCGGTTTTCACCGGTTTGATCATGCGCGAACCGAGCCGCCGTCAGGAACCAAAACCGCTGAAGGGGCCGATCGAAGCGGCAATCGCTTATGTCAGTCCATTGATGGAATTCTTCAAACGCTCGGGTGCGCCAGTGGTCCTGCTGTTCGTTCTCGTCCACAAGATTGGCGATACATTAGCCAATCTCACGTTCCGCCTGTTGTTCGAAGATCTCGGTTTCACCAATGACGAGATTGCATTTTATGATGTGAGTCTTGGGTTTTTTGCTTTTCTGATCGGTATTTTTGTCGGCGGGATTGTCTATTCTCGGTTAGGGATGAAAAAGGCCGTCATGCTGAGCCTGGTCTTGATGGCGGTCAGCAATCTGTCTTTTGCCGGCCTGGCCGCCAGTGGTCATAACAATTGGGCAATGGCAGCCGCTATCGGCTTCGAGAATTTTGCCAGCGGCATTGGCGGTGTCGCCGTCGTTGCCTATCTTTCGGCGCTGTGCAATCTGAGTTTTACGGCAACCCAATTTGCTTTGCTCTCGGCTGCAGCCAGCATCCTTGGACGGTTCCTCACCGGGACGACCGCCGGATCGTTGATCGAGGCTATGGGCTATGTGAATTTCTACCTGCTCACAACCTTGGCTGCTTTCCCCGGGGTGATCATGTTCTGGCTGATGATCCGATCCGGCCTGGTCGATCGGTCGTTGGGTACCGCCGGAACCGAGCATGCCGCAGACGAGAAATAACGCGACGGAGAACCGGCCATGCCGTTTTTTGCTCTAAGCATCTTGCTCCAGATATTATGCGTCGTGCATCTGATCCGAAACAATGGAAACAAGCTCTGGTTGACCGCGATCATTTTCCTGCCGCTGGCGGGCAGTGCCGCCTATTTCCTGTTCGAAATTTTGCCTGGTCTGCAAGGCAACCGGCATATGCGTTATGCCAAGAAAAAGGCGGTCCAGAAAATTGATCCCGAACGCCGCATCCGAGAAGCCAGAGATCAGCTGGTGCTAACCAATAGTCTCGCCAATCGGGTAGAGCTGGCTGACGCGCTAGCGGCCAATGGCTGGCATACCGAAGCAATCGCGGAATATGACGAAATTATCGCGGAACCCCATGGCAATGATGACAAAATATTGGTCAAATATGCGCGCAGTCTTTTCGAAACCGGTGAAGCGAGGCAAGCGCTGAACTTGATCGCGCCGATCGCGCCCGTGTCGGTTGCTAGCGAAAACCATCAGCGGGAACTACTGAAAGCAAGAATATTGGCGGAGTTGGATCGCAATGATGAGGCACGGACCTTATTTGAACCGATAGTCGACAAGATTGCCGGTATTGAGGCGCGAGGCCATTTTGCTGCCTTGTTGCTGAAAATGGAGAAAGACTCGCTTGCAAAGGAGCAATTGGAAGAAATTGTTCAAAACGCGAAGCGCATGTCATTGGCCCAGCTTGATGAAGATCGGGCGGTTTACGACTGGGCCACCAAGACGCTCAAGCAGCTTTAGCAGTTAGTCCGGTGCCTGCTGATTGAAGCGCAATACCGTTCCGGCCAGATAGAGCGAACCGGCAATCAGAACCGTCTGATGCGGCTCCACTGATAATCCGGACAAGGCCGCCTTCACATCGGGCGCGGCCGCGATCGGGCCATCCCACGCGCAGAAAGCGGTCGCCTCATGACAGCCATGACCATCCACCGGAACCACGGTGACGCTCGCCAGTTTCCCGGCCAGCGGTCCCAGTAGCGCGTCCGGATGCTTGTTGGACAACATGCCAATGATCAGATGGATGGAGCGATCGGGCTGATCGGCAAAATGGGCGGCAATGGCGTCGCCCGCATTCCGGTTATGGCCGCCATCCAGCCAGATGTCCGTTCCGGCTGGTGCTTGATTGGACAGCGGACCGGTGCTCAGGCGCTGCAATCGCGCCGGCCATTGGGCCCAGCCCATCGCCGCGCGAAACGCGCCATCTGAAATCGCAAGTTGATCCTGATGACGCAGCATGGCGATGGCGAGCGCGGCATTGTCTGCCTGGTGGCCGCCGGGCAGGGCGGGCAGTGGCAAGGCCAGCTTGCCTCTATCATCCCGATAATGCAGCTGATTATCGTATATCGCCGCATCCCATTCGTCGCCGCGGGGAATGAGCCGTGCGCCGGTTTCCGTCGCATGGCTGGCGATGCATTGCTGCATGTCGGATTGGTATTTTTGCGTCAGAAGCGGCACATCGGGTTTCGCGATACCCGCTTTTTCCCAGGCGATCCGGACCATCGGATCTTCAGGCGCGCCGTTTTCCGGCGTGAGTAAAAAGCTCTCATGGTCCAGCCCCAAAGCGGCGATACCGGTGGCCGCAGGGCCGGCGACAATATTGGTGGCATCAAGCCGCCCTCCAAGACCGACTTCCAGGATGCAGGCATCAGCCGGTGTCTCGGAAAAGGCCAGCAACGCCGCAGCGGTGGTCGCTTCAAAAAAGCTCGGATTAATATCCCCACTCTTGTCCAGAACCTGTGCCAGGCAATCGGCCAGATAGGGATCTTCAATCAGCGAGCCGGCGAGCCGGATCCGTTCGTTGAACCGCACCAGATGCGGGCTGGAATAGACATGCGTGGTGAGCCCTTCGGCTTCGATCGCTGCGCGCAGAAACGCGCAGGTTGATCCTTTGCCATTGGTGCCGGCAACATGAAAGGCGGGTGGCAAATTGCGGTGCGGATTGCCGATCCGGTCCATGACTGCGGTGATCCGGTCGAGCCCCAATATATCGCGTCCGGGCGACAGAAGGGACAGACGATCGAGCTGTTGCTGAACCGCTGGATGATCGGAGCGGGCGCCATCGGCCATGTCGTGGAGCTTTCGCTTAGGCTGCTGTTTTCCAGGCCATCAGATAGCCCATGACCTGTGCCAATTGGGTCCGCAATTCGCTACGGTGGACAACCATGTCGACCATGCCATGATCGAGCAGATATTCGGCCGTCTGGAACCCGTCCGGCAGCTTTTCGCGGATTGTGTTCTCGATTACCCGCTGACCGGCAAAGCCAATCATCGCGCCGGGTTCGGAGATCTGAATGTCACCCAGCATGGCATAGCTGGCCGTTACGCCGCCGGTGGTTGGATCGGTCAATACGACGATAAACGGCAGACCGGCCTCGCGCAGCATGGATATCGCGACCGTGGTCTTCGGCATTTGCATGAGCGACAAAATGCCCTCCTGCATGCGCGCGCCGCCAGCGGCAGTGAAAATGACATAGGGGCATTGATCGGCCAGCGCACGCTGGGCGCCGTCGACAAAGGCCTGACCCACAGCCAGTCCCATCGAGCCGCCCATGAACGCGAAATCTTGCACGCCAACGACACAAGCTTCGCCTTCGATCGTGCCGGTCACGGTGATCAGCGCATCCTGTTCTTCGGTCTTGGCGCGCGCGGCTTTGAGCCGTTCGGTATATTTTTTCTGATCCTTGAATCGCAGCGGATCTTCCTTGACCGCGGAAAAGGGAATGATCTTCCAGCTATTCTCATCCATGATCTGCTCAAAGCGGGTCATCGGCCCGATGCGCCCGTGGTGATCGCATTTCGGGCAGATGTGCATATTGTCCTCAAACTCCTTGAGGAACACCATGGCTTCACATTTCTTGCACTTGTGCCACAGATTGTCGGCGGTTTCCTTCGTCGTGATCGACGCGATCTTGTTGCGGACATTGCTCAGCCAGGACATGGTTCAGTTCCCCAAATTGGATGTCCGGTTACGGACGTGCTGCGGTGATAGCATCAGAAAGCGATTTGACATAGTCCTGCACATGCGGTGCAGCGTCGGCGCCGTATTTTCCAACAATCTCGACAATCGCGGAGCCGACAACAACGCCATCGGCCACGCGCGCAATATCGGCTGCCTGTTCGGGCGTTCGAACGCCGAAACCAACCGCAACCGGCAGATCGGTACCCGCTTTTAGCCGCGAGACTGCTGCTTCGATACTGGCCTGTGCGGCCTGCTGCAGACCGGTAATGCCCGCGACAGACACATAATAGAGAAAGCCGGAGGCATTGTTGAGAATCGCCGGCAGGCGCTCAGCATCGGTGGTCGGCGTCGCCAGCCGGATCACCGCAATATCCTTGGCCCGCAGCGCATCGCCAAGGCTGTCATCTTCCTCAACCGGGATATCGACGCAGATAATGCCGTCAACACCCGCGTCGACGCATGCATCGGCAAACCAGGTCGCGCCTCTGATGGTCATCGGATTGGCATAGCCCATCAGTACCAGCGGCGTATCCGGGTGGCGCTCGCGAAACCCTTTGGCGATCGCCAGAATATCAGCGGTCCGGGTGCCAGCACCGAGGCTGCGAATATTGGCTTCCTGGATCGAGGGACCATCCGCCATCGGATCGGTAAACGGCATGCCCAGTTCGATAATATCCGCGCCGCCGGCCACCAGCGCATCGAGAATTGCCGGCGTGTCGGCGGCAGTGGGATCACCGCCGGTGACAAATGCAACCAGCGCGGCGCGATCGGCGGGAAAGGCTGTGGAAAGGCGGGTCACATCTCGGTCCCCAGCGCATCGGCCACGGTGAAGATGTCCTTGTCTCCGCGCCCGCACAGATTGGCCAAAATAATCTTGTCCTGATCCATTTTCATCGCTTCGCGTTCGACCGCCGCGATCGCGTGAGAGGGTTCCAGCGCCGGAATAATGCCTTCGGTGCGGCACAGCAGTTGAAACGCATCGAGCGCTTCCTGATCGGTGGCGCTGTCATATTCGACCCGACCGGATTCTTTCAACCAGCTATGTTCCGGACCGATGCCGGGATAATCGAGGCCGGCACTGATCGAATGGGCTTCGTCAATCTGGCCATCCTCGTCCTGCAGCAAATAGGTTTTATTGCCATGCAATATGCCCGGTCCACCACCCGCGAGGCTGGCCGCATGGTCCTTGTCGAGACCGTGCCCAGCGGCCTCGATGCCGAGCATCTTGACCTCCGGATCGTCGAGAAACGGATGAAACAGGCCGATGGCATTGGAGCCACCGCCAATGGCGGCAACCAGCAGGTCGGGCAGGCGTCCGGTGCGTTGCTGCATCTGAGCGCGGGCTTCGCGGCCAATCACGCTCTGGAAATCGCGCACCAGCTCGGGATAGGGGTGGGGGCCGGCCGCCGTGCCGATGATGTAGAATGTGTCTTCGACATTGGCGACCCAGTCGCGCAGCGCCTCGTTCATCGCGTCTTTCAGAGTCGCGGACCCGCTGGTAACCGGAACCACTTCCGCGCCCAGCAGGCGCATGCGGAAAATATTCGGCTTCTGCCGCTCAATGTCGGTCGCGCCCATGAAGATCGTGCAGGGCAGGCCAAAGCGTGCGCAGACCGTTGCGGTGGCCACGCCGTGCTGGCCGGCGCCGGTTTCGGCAATGATCCGGGTTTTGCCCATGCGGATCGCGAGCAGGATCTGGCCGATGCAATTGTTGATCTTGTGCGCACCGGTGTGATTCAGCTCATCCCGCTTGAACCAGATCTGTGCGCCTTTGCCCTCTGGCGACCGCGCACGAACGTCGTCGGTTAACCGTTCGGCAAAATAAAGCGGGCTCGGGCGGCCGACATAATGTTCCAGCAGATCGTCAAATTGCGAGGCAAAGGCGGGGTCCTGCTGCGCCGCGCGATAATGTTTTTCCAGATCAAGGATCAGGGGCATCAGCGTCTCAGCGACATAGCGCCCACCAAATTCGCCGAAATGACCGCGGTCATCCGGCTGGTTGCGGAACGAATTGCTCAAATTATCTGTCTGGGTCATGCGGACTCGTTTTAGGGGTTTCTCGCCGCTTGGCAAAAGGCGGCGATCTTGTCCACATCTTTGACACCCGGCGCCGATTCAACGCCCGAGGAGACATCAACCAAAGCGGTCTGGGTGGTCCGGATCGCTTCAGCAACATTGTCGGGATCCAGACCCCCGGCAAGGCCCCATGGCAATTGGTGGTCATGATCGGCAAGCAGCGACCAGTCGAAGCTGGTGCCGGTTCCGCCAGGCAGCTTTTTGGCTGGGGCGTCAAATAACAACCGGTCGGCAGCGCCGACATATCGGCTGCTTTTCGCGAGCGTCGCGGCGTCGCGAACACCCAGCGCTTTCCAGACTTCGAGCCCGGTATTGTCTCCGACGAGCCGGATCCAGTCGGGCGTTTCACTGCCGTGAAACTGCACGATGTCGGGCTTGACCCGGTCGATCGCCAGACCGGTTTGCTTGGGATCGGCATTGACCAGCAACAGCACGACCTGCAAGGCATCACCGGCATGGGCCCGCAGCTCGGCGGCCCGTGTCAGGGACACATGCCGCGGGCTCTTCTCAAAATGAACCAGACCGAAATAGTCTGCCCCGGCTTCTGCGGCTGCGTCGATTGCGGCCTCGGTTGAGAGGCCGCATATCTTGATGGCGCTAGGCGACATTTCCTTCGATATTGGGTTTGTCTGTGGCATCGGACCCGATCCATTTGTAAAGCACGCCCCCTAGAACACCGCCGACCAGCGGAGCAAGCCAAAACAGCCAAAGTTGCTGCAACGCGAGGCCGCCGACGACAAAGGCCGGTCCCGTGCTGCGCGCCGGATTTACCGAAGTGTTGGTAACCGGAATGGAAATCAGATGGATCAAGGTCAGTGCCAGACCAATAGCAATCGGCGCAAAACCGGCTGGCGCCCGGCCATCTGTCGATCCCATGATGATCCACAGGAAGAACGCCGTCAAAAGCACTTCGATCAGCAAGGCTGCCATGATCGTATATTGTCCGGGAGAGCCTTCGCCATAACCATTGGCCGCCAGACCGTTGGTGGCGAGAGCATAGTCGGGATTGCCGCTCGCGATCACAAAGAGCAGATAAGCGGCAACGACTGCGCCAACCACTTGGGCGACCACGTAAACCGGAATATCTTTCGCTTCAAAACGCCCGCCGGCCCAGAGTCCGACCGTGACCGCGGGGTTGAGATGACAGCCCGAAATATGCCCTATTGCATAGGCCATTGTAACAACCGTCAAACCGAACGCCAGGGATACGCCCAGCAGGCCAATGCCCACGTCCGGAAAGGCCGCCGCAAGAACCGCGCTGCCACAACCGCCAAAGACCAACCAGAATGTACCAATCGCCTCCGCCAGCGCCTTTTTACCGTTCGTCATATGATCACTCCCCGCACTAGAAATATCCTTCGTGACCGAAGCATATAGCGCAGTTTGGCACAAGCGGGTGTAAAAACAGGTATTCCCAATCAGCGGCGCGGGTTTGTAAGCAACAGTATTTCCCTGAAATGCGGGGTTTGCAGCCTTGTTTCGACGGTCGATAACGGCTGTCCAGTCTTGTTTCGGCCAGCTATGCTATACAGCGCCGGAACACATGCCTGTCACGCGGCAGTTTAGTCTGAAGATGAAATGGAACGGGGAAACTCGACGGCGATAATGCTGACGCGATTCTCTTTCGTGACCGCGGCACCGCACATCATTTGAAGGGTCCCATCATTCTGCCGAACTCCAGCGCACGTGCCGACATCAACGGATACGGGCTTGGAATTGCCTATCTTCACCTTTTGAATCAGAATTCGCGCCTGGTCACCACGTTCCGCTTTGCCTGAGAATTGCACATTTCGGGTTTGATCGGCGCTATTGACAAAGGAAACAGTCGAGCCGCCCTTGATGACCATCTTGTCACATGGTGTGTGCGGAGAAGCTTCTGTCGCGACCCGCTTGCCTTGCAGGCTGTAAACTGATTCCCGGATGAAGGTTTCAGCGCCCTTAGAGAAATGGCAAGACCCCGCAAATTCGGAGATTTCATCTTTTTGCAATACCGGATCTTTGATCGTAAAGTTGACGAAAACAGCTTCACTGCCACCACTTCCATTTTTGGTCGTGACGAAACAGGCCAATGTTCGGGCACCACCGATATCGTTGCGGACTGGTCGGAATATCTCGCAGCGTCCTTCCGCTGGCTGGCTATCCAGTAGATATTGGTTGATCATCGATACTTCGAATTTGCCGTCATTTTCCGGTGTTTCACCTGCGAATGCGAGTATTGGCCTTGTGCCTTCGCGATCATTGAAAAACGAAATCTTGCCATTCCAATCGATGACAGCGCGTTTGCAATTTATGCTCCTGGAACTGTCGAAACCCATCAGTCGTGTGAACAAGAACGCGGTCCGGTCGGAATGATGACATGTTCCTTCGAGCGTCAGGATTTCCGTTTCGCTGTCTTTTGCAAATGCCGGCTGGGACGAAAACAACACACAGACAAAGAGCAGAAACCTCACAAAGTCCCCTCGATCGCTCGGGCCGCTTGGCCGGGTTCATTGGCACCCGTGATCGGGCGGCCGATGACAAGTACACTGGCGCCGTTGTCGCGGGCCTGGCGCGGGGTGACGGCGCGCTTCTGATCGCCCATATTGCCGCCTTTGGGACGCAGGCCGGGGACGACGAAATAGCCGTCTTTCCAGACCTTGTGCGCGGCTTTGACTTCATTGCCGGAGCAGACAATACCATCGAGGCCGGCTTCGGCTGACAGATTGGCGAGCCGTTCCACCTGATCATGGGGCGTGCCGGCATAGCCGATCCCGGCCATATCGCTTTCATCAAGCGAGGTCAGCAAGGTCACGCCAACCACTTTGGTGTGGCTGCCCGCCGCCGCCTTGGCGTCTTCCATCATCGCCCGTCCGCCCGACGCATGAATGGTCACGATGGCGGGTTCGAGGACATTGATCGCTTGCATCGCCTTGGCAACCGTATTGGGAATGTCGTGCAGCTTGAGATCAAGGAAAATCGGCAGCCCGACTTTCTGGATTTCATGGACACCATGGTGCCCGTTGGCACAGAAAAATTCGAGCCCCAGTTTCAGGCCACCGACATGGCCCTTTATTGCGTGAGCAAGGGCAATGGCTTTGTCGAGATCGGGTGTGTCCAGGGCGACAAAGACCGGGTTGCTCATGCGCCCGCTGCCTTGTCTCCGGCGTTTTTATCGGCCTCTATTGGCGAAACAGCGGGTGGCGTCTTGGCGATTTGATCCTTGTTCAGGTCCAAAGGCGCGGCCGGTTTTGATCCGGCAGATGATGGTGCAGCGACCGGTTCCGATTTGACGGCTGACGTGGTTGCGGGGCTAGGCTTGGAAGCGGTTGATGGCGCCGGAGCCGGCGCAGGGCGCGCCGCGGTTTCGAGCGTTTTGATCTCGCCGATTGAGCCGCCATTTGGACGCCCGGTGGATGATCCACAAGGGCACAAAACCGGCCAGAAATGCACCGATAACCAGAACCGGGAGCTTGGTGTCGATGCGTACATCTTCCCAGATCAAAACCGATGTTGGCGACCAATTATTGGCAGCGAAGACCACCAATATGACCGCCAAAATCACCCAGAACAGTGTTTTGATAAATTGCATGCGAACCCTTTGCTTTGCCTGTTTCGCTTTCTACCCCCAAAATTCCGATGTGACCAGAGGGGGTGCCAAATCGGCGACGGGGATCGCCTTACGCCCCAAATACGCGCGCGAAAATTGTATCAACATGTTTGAAATGATAGTCGAGGTTGAACCGCTCCTCCAGTTCCGCATCCGACAATTTGGCGGTAACATCGGGGTCCGCCTTGAGCAGATCGAGCAACGCGATTTCTCCATCCGATTCCCAGACTTTCATCGCATTGCGCTGGACGATACGATAGCTGTCTTCGCGGCTGATTCCGGCTTGGGTCAAAGCCAGCAGCACCCGCTGCGAATGGACCAGGCCGCCCATGCGATCGAGATTTTTCTGCATGCGTTCAGGATAGACCAGCAATTTCTCGACCACGCCGGTCAACCGGGCGAGCGCGAAATCCAGGGTAATCGTGGCGTCGGGCCCAATCATCCGTTCGACCGAACTGTGCGAGATATCCCGCTCATGCCAGAGGGCGACATTCTCCATTGCAGGCAGGGCATAGCTGCGGACCATCCGCGCCAGGCCGGTAAGATTTTCGGTGAGGATCGGGTTGCGCTTGTGCGGCATCGCGCTGGAGCCTTTCTGGCCGGGTGAGAAATATTCTTCGGCTTCCAGCACTTCGGTACGCTGCAGATGCCGGATCTCGACCGCCAGACGTTCAACCGATGAGGCAATGACGGCCAGCGTCGCGAAATATTGCGCATGGCGGTCGCGCGGGATGACCTGAGTTGAAACCGGTTCGACTTCGAGCCCCATTTTCTCTGCAACATGAGCCTCGACCTGAGGATCAATATTGGCGAATGTGCCGACCGCGCCCGATATCGCGCAGGTGGCGATTTCCTTGCGTGCCAGCACCAGCCGCTCCCGGCCGCGTTCAAACTCGGCATAGGCCTGGGCGAGCTTCAATCCGAATGTCACCGGTTCGCCATGAATGCCGTGGCTGCGGCCGATGGTCGGTGTGAGTTTATGCTCCAATGCGCGTTTCTTGATCGCCGCGAGCAGCTTGTCCATATCGGCCAGCAAGATGTCGGTCGCACGAGTCAATTGGACCGCAAGGCAGGTGTCGAGCACGTCACTCGATGTCATGCCCTGGTGCATGAAGCGGGCTTCCTCGCCCACATTTTCGGCAACATTGGTCAGAAAAGCGATGACGTCATGCTTCACTTCCGCTTCGATCTCGTCAATCCGGGCGACATCAAAGGCTCCTTTGTCCCAGATCGCCTTGGCCGCTTCCTTCGGTACCACGCCGAGCTCGGCCAGCGCATCGGTTGCATGCGCTTCGATTTCGAACCAGATCTGAAACTTGGATTCCGGCTCCCAAAGGGCAACCATTTCGGGGCGGGAATAACGCGGGATCATTTTTTCTTTCCTTGTAACTGAAAAAGCTGGTTTAATCGGAACGCGGCCAGTCCTGATATTCGCCGCTCCGCTAGCAGGTCCATTCTGAGTCGGCAATGCGGGTGTGTAGGGAAGCGAAGGGGAGAATGAAATGCGTCTGGCAGTACTGACCGGCGGCGGCGATGTTCCGGGTCTCAATCCCTGTATTCGGTCGATCGCGATGTCCGCCTGGCAACGCGGCTGGGATGTCATCGGTTTGCGCCGGGGCTGGGAAGGGGTGCTCGATACGGATCCGACCGATCCCTGGTCGCTGGAACATGCCGCCATGGTTCTCGACAAGGATGCGGTGCGCGGCATTGATCGTCAGGGCGGCACCATATTGCACAGTTCGCGCTGTGATCCGCGGACCACACCCGAGGGTGACCAGACCCAGAAGGTGCTCGATATTCTTGACGCGCTGAAAGTCGATGCACTGATCACGATGGGCGGTGATGGGACCCTTCGTTTTTCAGCGCATCTCGCCAGTCTCGGCCGCAATGTTATTTCAATTCCCAAAACGATGGACAATGATGTTTTTGGCACCGACTATTGCATTGGTTTTTCGACGGCCGTTACGCGGTCGGTCGCCGCGATCAATGCCCTGAGAACAACCGTCGCAAGCCATGAGCGGATTGCTGTTATCGAACTGTTCGGCCGACGATCGGGCGAAACAGCGTTGCTTTCCGGCTTTCTCTCGCAGGCCGATCGCACGGTGATCGCCGAAGTCCCGGCGGACATCGATGTGCTGTTGCCTCTGTTGCTGGACGACAAAGCCAATAATCCCGAGTCTTATGCGATATGCCTGGTGTCGGAAGGGGCCAAATTATCAGGGGCTGCGGGCTTTGAAGATGAAATCAACAAATCGGGCACGAACCGCCAGGGCCTGAATATTGGCACGCAGCTGGCCCGGGAAATTGAAGCGCGTTCGCCGGAACGCACGATTGTCCAGGAACTCGCCTATCTGATGCGCGCCGGAGAACCGGATGCCATGGACCGGATGGTCGGTTTCGCATTCGGCGCGCTTGCGGTTCAGCTGATTGAGGAAGATCGCGCATCCAATATGGTGTGCCTGACGGATGGCAATTATGGTGTTGTGCCGATTGGCACGCTGCTCGATGGCACCAAGGGGGTCAATGTTTCCGGCCTCTATGATGCCCGGCAATATCGCGCAAACCTGGTGCAGGTCGAAGGCATGCCGATGTTTCTTTACTAAAGCGCGTAACTTTTGCAGCGGGACGGCGAACAGAGGGCGAGGGGATTTTGAATGACTGGTACCGAATTGAAACTGCAGGAAGAACGGCTTTCGCTTTTCGTGCGGGTGACGCTCCGTATCTGGATCAAGACCTATCGTTCGATTGTCGGCTTGATCAGCCCATTTTTCGATGTGCTGGTCCGGCTGCTGGTTGCCCAAGCGATTTTCCGCTCGGGTATTGTCAAATTGTCCGACTGGGACACCGCACTTAATCTCGCCCGGTTCGAATATCCGGTATCCTGGATGGCACCAGAAACCGCGGCCCTTGTCGGCGTGATGATAGAAATTATTGCCCCGATATTATTGCTCTTTGGGTTATTCACCCGCGGCGCGGCTTTGGCCATTCTCACATTGCTCGCGGTTAGCCAGATCGAATATATTCCGATTGATCTCAATTTGTGGCTGATCGCGATACTGGGTTGGTATGTCCTACGCGGAGCCGGTGGTTTCTCCTTTGACCGGGCTCTCGCCGGCGGGCTGGGTGGCAGCGCGCTGCCCTTTGCGCGCCCGGTCGTCGCTTGTCTGGCCTGGATGACCGAACGGCTGGCACCGATATGGTTGCTGGTGCTCCGGCTCTGGTTGGCGGCGACGCTGGCGGCGGGTGCCGGCATGATCAGCGGCGGCGGGCTTGAAAACTGGCTGCCTCTGAAAAGCTTCGCCGGCCTGTCGCCAATGCTTGCGATCGTCTTTGCCGGCGCGTTGATCCTTGGCCTGATGCTGCCGCTGACTGCCCTTGGGTTGTTGATTGCGATAAGTACATTGGCGGTGATGGGCCTGCATCCCGACCTGACGCTCTATCCGATGATGCTGTTCGGTCTGATGATGGTATTCGGGGCAGGCTTGCTGTCGCTGGATCAAGGGCTCTCTCGCTGGTTCGAGACCAATATCCTGTTCGACCGCAAATATAGCGACATACCCGCACACTGGCCGCATATCGTGGTAGTCGGAGCGGGCTTTGGCGGATTGGCCTGTGTCAACAAGCTGAAGAATCTGCCGGTGCGTATCACCTTGATCGATCGGCACAATTACCATCTGTTTCAGCCTTTGCTGTATCAAATCGCAACCGCTGCCTTGTCGCCCGCCGATGTCGCAACGCCGATCCGGGGGCTGTTTCGCAACGACGGGAATGTCAGGGTATTGCTCGGTGAAGTGAATGGGATAGATCATGCCGGGAAGACTTTGTTCTATGGTGATAACCGCATGGATTATGACCATCTGGTGCTCGCAACCGGCGCAAGTCATAGTTATTTCGGCAAGGACGAGTGGGCCCCCTATGCGCCCGGACTGAAGACGATCGAGGACGGCGTATCGGTCCGCGCTCATGTCCTGCGCGCCTTTGAACGGGCGGAATCGTCCAACGATCCGGACCGTATCAAGCGCCTGATGACCTTCGTGATCGTCGGTGCTGGTCCGACCGGCGTGGAACTGGCCGGAGCGATTGCGGAGCTGGCCCATTTTGGATTGAAGGACGAGTTCAGCCGGATAGATCCGGCCGAAGCGGAGATCATCCTGGTGCAATCCGGCGCGCGCATATTGCCGGCCTTTCCGGAAGCCCTGTCAGCCCATGCCGCGCAATCACTCACTGATCTCGGGGTCGATATCCGGCTGCAATCGCGGGTGACGGATATCTCTGCAGACCGCGTGAAAATCGGCGAGGATGCCGAGATTGCCACCGAAACCGTGTTATGGGCCGCTGGCGTGATTGCATCGCCGGCAGGACAGTGGCTGGGCACCGATACCGATCGGGCCGGCAGGGTAGCCGTCGATGACTATCTGCGCGTGACCGACCGGGAGAATGTCTTTGCCATTGGTGATACGGCGGGCAGCCAGGCATGGGATGGAAAGCCGGTGCCGGGTCTGGCACCCGCAGCCAAACAGGCCGGGGCTTATGTCGCCAGCTATATCGAGAACCAGCTGCTTGATAAGCCGCTACCCGCACCGTTTCAGTACAAGCATCAAGGCAGCCTCGCCACCATTGGTCGCAAAAGCGCGGTTGCCGATTTTGGCTTCATGCAATTGCATGGTGCGCTGGCCTGGTGGTTATGGGGGGCGGTTCACGTCGGTTTTCTCTCCGGGATGCGCAACCGGATAGCGGTGCTGGTGAACTGGGTCTGGTCCTATTTCACGCTTCAGCTCGGGATACGGCTGATTACCGGAAAAGACAGCGGGGCTTGAGGCCGGGGCTAGAGCAGTCCCCGTGATCGCATCGAGACATGACCGGATTGGCCGATGATGACATGGTCATGGACTGCAATGCCCAATTGTCGCCCGGCATCGCGAATATCTTTGGTGATCTTGATATCCTGGCGGCTAGGCGATGCATCGCCGCTCGGATGATTATGCACCAATATCAGGGCGGCGGAGCCCAGAATGAGCGCACGGCGGATGACTTCGCGCGGATAAATGGCGGATTCATCAATCGATCCCTCGCTGATCAGGTCATCGCGGATCAGGTGGTTCTTGCTGTTGAGGTGAAGAATGCGGACCCGTTCGTGCACCAGATGGGCCATGTCGGCCCGCAGATAGTCGAGCAAGGCCTGCCAGCTGCTGAGGATCGGCCGATCGTTCAATGGGGCGGCCAGCAACCGCAAGGCGGCGAGATTGATCGCTTTGATCACCCCGATCCCGTCGGCATTCATCCCGGCTACCTGCCGTAATGTGTCGCTGTCAGCGGCCAATATCGCTGGCAGGCTGCCGAAGCTGTCCCACAAACAGCCCGTTATCTGTATCGCGTCGCACCAGGGCGTGTTTTTGGTTGCGAGAAGATAGGCGATCATGTCCTGATCGGAAATGCCTGTATTTTGCGGTTGTAAAAGCCTTGCGTTCACCAGGGCGGCGGGGTCTTCGCCGCTTCTCGAAGCCGATACGGTGTCACTTGATATCGCGCCGACCAAAGGGGGAGGCCCTGTTCCATTGGCGCAGCATAACCCGGATATTCCGCAAGAGCAGCGAAATCCGCCTGATGACAGGCAAATGGCCTAATCTGTCTAATTTGGAAGTGGTAAAATATTCTCGCGAACACGGACTTGTACATTGCAACTTAAGGCAGACTTCTGCATTTCAGCTCGCATGGAGGAAGAAACCGAACCATATCTCGCCGAGCGGCGCTTCCTGAAGCGATGGATTTTCTTCGGATTGCTCGGAATAGTGGCGATCGGCTTCCTGATCTTATGGTTTAACCGGATCACCGTTGCCGATAATTTTGTCCGTTCCGAATTTGACAAGCGAGACATAGATGCCAGCTATGTCATTGAAGATATTGGTTTTCGAAAGCAGGTCATTCGCGATTTGGTGATTGGAGATCCCGCAAGACCCGATTTGACCGCCGATTTGGTGGAAATTGGAAACTCCTTCAATACGGATGGTGCCGGTATCAACTGGGTGCGCGCCAAAGGTGTTCAGGCATTCGGAAAACTGGCCGACGGCAAAATTTCCTTCGGCGCGCTGGATAAATTTTCCGACCCGGAGGATGATAGTCCGCTGGCCTTGCCCGATATCGATCTGGTGCTCGAACAGGCCCGATTGCGGATTGACAGCGATTTTGGCGTGGTCGGGATTGCGCTGAACGGGTCCGGCAATCTGCACAGCGGTTTTGAAGGCGAACTCGCGGCGATCAGCGATCAACTGGCCTTTGGCGACTGCAATATTGCCCGCCCGAGCTATTTTGGATCGGTGGAAATGGATGCCCGCAAACCGCGTCTGGACGGGCCATTGCGCCTGACGAGCCTGCAATGCCCGGCATTGGCGCTGTCAAGCGGCCCGATGGCAGCCTCGCTGGCGGTGGATATTGGCCGTGAATTTCGCAGTTGGGCGGGACAGATTGGCGTCAGCGGCGGCCCGTTGCGCTATGCTGGTTATTCGGCGAAAGAGCTGAAATCGACGATCGAGTTTTCCGGCGACATGAAACAGTCGCGCGGTCTGGTTGATCTCGCAACGATGGGTCTCGACACGCCCTATGGGCAGGCTGCGGTCGGCCGGGTGAGTGGTCCTTTTCAGGTTGGCTATGGCGGCAGTTTTTTTGCTGCCAGCTTTGAAGGCAATCCGGCGATCCGTTCGGCTGTGTTGGCCCCATCCATGCGCCGGCAGATAGCAGGTCTGGCTGGTGCGACGGGCGATACACCCATCGGACCGATTGCACAGAAACTTGCGGCGGCGTTCACCCGTGCGGCCGCCAATATCGACTTTGCAAGCGAGCTGAGCTTTCGGACCAATGACGCGGAAACGATTTTGTCGCTTGAAACGCTTGATATGGAATCGCGGTCGGGTGCGTTGTTGCAACTGAGCGATCCGTTGTTGTTGAACTTCAAGGGCGGCGATGTTGAAATGTTGGCGGATGGCAATCTCGCTTTGCGGGGCGGCGGCTTGCCAGATGCCGCGATTACCTTGAACGATGGCAGTCTAGCGCGTGGTTTCTCTGGCAATGTGGCAATGGCGGCCTATCAAGCCGATGCTGCAAAGCTGCAGATCCCGGAACTACGCTTCTTCCCGGTCAGTGGCGGGCGGACCGCGATTGACGGGCGGCTGATGCTCACCGGACCGTTGGCTGGCGGTACCATTACCGGGCTGCAACTACCGATCAAGGGCAGCATCAATCCGTCCGGATCTTTTGCTTTTTTTCGCGATTGTTTTGATCTTCAATTTGCCAGTCTGGAAGTCGCGACCTTGGTCGCTGGCCCAACCCGCACGAGACTATGCCCACAGGACGGAAACGGAATTATTTCCGGCGGCGGGCAGGGCGTTCGTATCGCCGCGCGGGCGCCGTCGCTGTCTTTGAACGGTTCGCTCGGAGGAACGCCGCTCGCCCTGTCCAGCGGTGCGGTCGGTTATCGGCCATCCCGGGGATTGACAGTGCAGGATATCGCGCTGCGGATGGGAACAGCCGGCGAAATGACGACATTTGATGCCGCTTTGCTGAGCGCAGCTTTCGGATCAACGATCGAAGGGGAGGTTGAGGCCGCTTCGGGCCAGATCGCGGGGGTGCCCTTGCTAATGGATCAGGTGGAAGGAACCTGGCGCTATGAAGATGGCGCGTTTCTGGCGGACGCGCAGCTGCAACTGCGCGATGAGCAACAGGTCGAGCGGTTCCGTCCGCTGGTCAGCAAGAATGTCACCTTGCGTCTGGCAGACGGCGCGATTGTGGCCGAGGGAACCCTGCTGGAGCCAGAGACCCAGCGACCGGTGGCCACCGTTGCGATGGATCATGTGCTGGACAATAGCACGGGAAAGGCGGTCATTACGGTCTCCGATCTGACATTTGATGACCAGCTGCAACCCGAAATGCTTACGCCATTGACCTTGGGCGTCATTGCGAATGTCAATGGCACGGTTTCCGGTGCGGGGCAGATTAACTGGGATGCGGAAGGAGATGGCGTTAAAAGCAGCGGCGCGTTTCGAACGGATCTCGATCAATCTCGCTGCGGCTTTTGGACCGGTTACCGGCCTCTCCGGAGAAATTGCCTTTACCGATCTGCTGGGGCTCGAGACCGCGCCGAGCCAATTGGTCCGCATGGCCGAGGTCAACCCGGGTGTAGCGGCGTTTAACGGCCAGCTTTTCTATCGCCTGCTTCCGGATTTCAAGATGGAGATTGAGGGCGGGCAATGGCCATTTGCCGGCGGGATGCTTTACCTCGAGCCGACGATATTGGATTTGAGCGAAGAAGCCGAGCGGCGTCTGGAGTTTACTGTTGTCGGTGTCGATGCCGGCCAGTTTCTGACCCAGTTCGACTTTGAAAACCTGACCGCCTCCGGCATTTTTGACGGCAAGCTGCCGATGGTCTTCGACCAGGATGGCGGGCGCATCGCCGGTGGCTATCTGGTTGCGCGCAAGGGCGGCGGCTCGCTCGCCTATGTCGGAGAACTGACTTATGAAGATATGGGGACCTTTGCCAATTTTGCGTTCAATGCGCTGAAGTCGCTCAAATATCAGGAGCTCACCATCGGTATGGATGGTGCGATTGATGGCGAGATCATAACCGAGGTGAAATTTGCCGGTCTGCAGCAGGGGGACGATGCCGGGAAAAATTTCATCACCAAGCAGCTGGCGCAAATACCCTTGGAGTTCAATGTTCGGATCCAGGCGCCGTTCATGCAATTGATGAGCAGCGCCAAAGCCTTTTACGAACCGGAACTGCTGGTCGGCCAGAATTTGCCGGCTTTGTTGCGGGCGCGGGAGGAAAGCGCCAGAGAGGCGGAAAAAGCCTTGAAATCAAAATCTGAACCCTCTGTTCAGGGACGGGAAAGCGACAATGAGCGATAAGAATAGGCGATTGACGGATCGTGTGGATAATGCGATCTCGCCCAATCATGAAGAGTGTAACGACATCCGGCCTGATTTCGGGCGTCGCTTTGGGGCTATCTGTTGTTCTGACAGGCTGTGTGCAGGTTTCTGCGCCCGACAAACCCATCGTGATCAACCTGAATATCAATATCAAGCAAGAGGTCGTGTATCGTATCAACGATGACGCTCAAGAGTTGATTAGTAATGAAGCGGAGATTTTCTGATGGCCAATTTCAAGCTCAAAACTGCCGGTACGGCTGTTGTCGGCGCCCTGTTGCTGTCGACCTTTGCAACGACGGCCTTTGCTCAGCGCGACCCGGCCTATGCCGCTGCCCGCGCTTCCGGAGCGATAGGTGAAAAGCCCGATGGCTATCTCGGATTTGTCAAACCGCCATCGGCATCAGTAAAGGCGCTGGTCGAGGATTTGAACATCAAACGCAAGGCGGCCTATACGCGCAAGGCTCAGGAAACCAATTCAACAGTGGAGCAATTTGCCTTCACTTCTGGTTGCAATCTGATCCAGCGCACCACCGCGGGCGAGAAATATCAGGCGCCTGATGGCAGCTGGCAAACCCGTAGCGGCTCGGCCCCGATACGGGACTCGCGATGCATCCAGTAAAATAGCCAGTACGGTTGTGTTGACAGAGCGATTTGAACAGCAGGCGCGTCCAGTTATCGGAAGCGCCTGTTTTCGTATAAAATGACTGTTTTTTCTGCGCTGCAGCATCTCTGTTGACTTGGCGCATGCGCTTTTCTAAACGGGCGCGGTTAGCGGGACTGCTCGCTGTCGTGGGTAGAACCTGGTTTATCGGCTTTTTCGCTGATTTGCGGTAGTTTTGAAAAGAATCACGACAGAGATTGGGACCGGTAATTCTGATGGACGATGATGCTAAGATAGAGGCGCTCAAAAAGCGCATCGATCAGGCGCAGTCAGAAGAAGCCGTCAGATCAGGCAAAACCCAAAAAGGGGTCGATGATAATTATCGGCTTGGAAATCGGGTTTTGGCGGATTTGATCGCGGGTATTGGTGGCGGTGCATTGGTCGGCTGGGTGCTGGATCATTTTATCGGTACCGGACCATGGCTTTTGCTGGTGTTTCTGTTTCTGGGGATCATCGTGGCTTTCAGGAATATTATTAAACTCTCGAACGAGATCGCAAAGAAGAACAAGTAATTGCGACTGGGTTTGAATTACAGGGGTCCATTGCGTGGCGGCTGAAGAAGGCAAAATTGATCCAATGTACCAATTTGAGGTGCAGACGATTATCGAGGGATTCTCGCTGGGTGGCCAGCAGATCGCTTTTACCAACAGCGCCGTGTGGATGCTGCTGGCCGTGGTCGCCTTGTGGGCGTTCATGCTCGGCGGCATGAAGCGCGAGCTTGTTCCGGGTCGCTGGCAGATGATGGTCGAAGGCTTTACCGGCTTTATCGACAATATGATGGAAGCCAATATCGGCCCTGCCGGCAAGAAATACGCGCCTTATGTCTTCTCGCTGTTCATGTTCATCCTGTTTTCCAATGTCTTGGGGTTGTTGCCCGTCGGTGTATTGGGATTGCATCCGTTCACCGTAACCAGCCATTTGACGGTTACGGGCGTGCTCGCGATTATCAGTTTCTCGATTGTTTTGATCGTTGGATTTGCCAAGCATAAGCTGCATTTCTTCTCGCTGTTCATTCCGCACGGCACACCGCTTCCGATGATTCCGTTTATCTTCATCGTCGAGCTTCTGTCGTTCCTCGTCCGCCCCTTCAGCCTGGCGCTGCGGCTCTTCGTCGCCATGACCGCCGGTCATATCTTGCTGAAAGTGCTTGCGGGCTTCGTGATCAACAGCGCCAATGCCGGAGCCGGTTTTGGTGTGATGGTCGGACTGCCCAGTTTCGCTCTGATGATTGGCATCAGTGCCCTCGAATTGCTGGTGGCAGTGGTGCAAGCCTATGTGTTTGCCTTGCTGACATCGCTCTACATCAATGATGCAGTCAACCTGCATTGATTTGAAAACGCCTTAATTTCCAAACGATATTTTTTGAACAGGAGTAATTACAATGGACGCAGAAGCAGCAAAACTATTGGGTGCAGGTCTGGCAGCAATTGGTGCCGGTGTCGCCGCTGTTGGTGTGGGTAACGTATTTGGCAGCTTCCTGGAAAGCGCTCTGCGCAATCCTTCGGCTGCAGACGGCCAACAAGGCCGTTTGTTCATCGGCTTCGCGGCTGCTGAGCTTTTGGGTCTGCTGGCATTTGTTGTCGCAATGATCCTGATTTTCGTTGCCTAATAATTGATCTGAAACAGCGGGGCGGCTTTCGGGCCTGCTCCGCTGCTTCACTTTATCGGAGCTTCCGGTTCAATGCCTCAAATTGATCAAATAGCCGCAACTTATGCGTCCCAGATTTTTTGGCTGTTGCTGACTTTCGGGATTACCTTTTTCTGGATTGGACTGGGCATGTTCCCGAAAATCCAGGGGACGGTTGACGCTCGGGACAAGCGGATTGCCGACGATTTAGAGGCCGCACGGGCAGCCAATGCCACTGCGGACGAGCTGGAAGAAAGCTACCGGATAAAAATGGAAAACGACCGCAGCGAAGCGCAGGCCCTGGTGGAAGCCAGCAAAGCCAAGGCGAGTGCGGCGGGCGAGAAACGCAAGTCCAAGGCCGATGCTGACATCGCGGCCAAATTGGCAACGGCAGAAGCAGACATCAAAGCCCGTTCTGGTGAAGCGATGAAAGAAATCGAGGGCGTATCGGCAGAATTGGCGCAGGATATGGTCGCCAAGATCGCGGGAGCGAAAGTGACCAAAGCTGCGGCTTTGAAGGAAACGAAGGCAGCGCTGAAACATGGCTGAAGAAACGACGCAGACAACAGCAGCAGAACCGGAAAATCTGGATTCTGCATCGCAGGCGGTCCAAGACCGTCTCGATTCACCGCTGGATAATGAAGGCTTGCCTGTAACGGGTGTCGAGGGTCTCGAGACTGGGCATACCGAAGATGGTCATGTCTCACCGGCCGTCTTTGGTCTGGATGCAACGGTATTTGTGTCCTTGTCCATGCTGGTCGTCATCGCGCTGGTGCTGTGGAAAAAGGTTCCTGCTGCGATCGGTGCTTCGCTCGACAAGAAGATCGCCGATATCCGGGAACAGCTTGATGAAGCCAAAAAGCTTCGTGAAGAATCGGAAGAATTGCGCGCCAAATATGAATCGCGTTTGCGGTCTGCTGATGACGAGGCAGCGGAAATTCTGGCGCAGGCCGAGAAAGAAGCCGAACTGGTTGTTGCCAATGCCAAGCAAAGCACAACCGATCTGATCGCGCGGCGCAAGAAAATGGCTGAAGACAAGATCGCGGCTGCGGAACGCGCCGCTCTTGCAGAAGTGCGGGACAAAGCGGCAAGCGCTGCCACGATCGCAGCGCAATCGCTGATTGCGGCCGAGCATGATGCCGCCGCCGACAAGAATCTGGTCGACAAAACCATCGGCGATCTCGGTTCCAAACTGAACTGATTTTCTGCCAGAGTTGATCCAATCGGCGCTGGCATTGTTCGTCGGGCCTGCCTAGATATAGGGCATGTCCGGCCCACAATCTCCTGATCGTTTCAACGAGGACAAGGCGACCTATGCCGTGCGCGGCAATGAGGCGCCTGATCTCGAAACCGGGATGGCGGCCATCCGTGAAACGCTGAACACCTTGCCGGCTCGGCCCGGGGTCTACCGGATGCAGGACAGTCGCGGCGACGTGCTCTATGTCGGCAAGGCGCGTTCCCTCAAAAACCGGGTGGGCGCCTATGTTCAGATGAACCGGCTGCCGCACCGGCTAATGCGGATGGTGGCGCAGACCCGGTCGATGACCATCGTGACGACTGGCAGCGAGGCAGAAGCCTTGTTGCTGGAAGCGCAATTGATCAAGAAATTCCGCCCGGCCTATAATGTGCTGTTGCGCGATGACAAAAGCTTCCCGTTCATCCTGCTGCGCGAGGACCATGACTTTCCGCGGATCCAGAAGCATCGCGGCGCACAGAAGGCAAAGGGCAAATATTTCGGCCCCTTTGCCAGTGCCGGGTCGGTTAATCAGACGCTCAATGCGCTGCAGAAATTATTTCTGCTGAGGTCCTGTACTGACAGCTTTTTCAACAATCGCTCGCGCCCCTGTCTGCTCTATCAAATCAAACGCTGTTCGGCCCCATGTGTCGACCGGATATCCAAGGATGACTATGCCGAGCTGGTTGCGGATTCACGGAATTTCCTCTCCGGAAAATCGACCGAAGTGCAGCAAAAGTTGGGCGCGCAGATGGAACAGGCGTCCGAGGCGCTCGATTTCGAAATGGCGGCGCTGTACCGTGATCGCTTGAAAGCGCTGACCTTCATTCAGGGCAATCAGGCGGTGAACGCTGCCGGGCTGCCGGATGCGGATATTTTTGCACTGGCGTCCAAAGGGGCAACGGTGTGCATCCAGGCATTCTTCATACGTGGCGGTCAGAACTGGGGGCATCGCAGTTTCTTTCCCGCCCACACCAGCAATGTCGAAATCGAAGAGGTGTTCGCCAGTTTTCTGATGCAATTTTATGATCGCATGCCGCCGCCAAAGCTGGTCTTGCTGGACCGGGCACTGCCGGATGAAGCGCTGCTGTCCGAAGCCTTGAGTACGCGCGCAGACTATAAAGTGGCGGTGTCCAAGCCCCAGCGCGGTGATCGTTTGAAATTGCTGAAGCAGGCCAGCCGCAACGCTGAAGAGGCGCTTGACCGGCGCTTGGCGGAATCCTCGACACAGGCAAAAATTATGCGCGAAATGGTCGAAACGCTGGAACTGGACGGCGTGCCCGATCGGATAGAGATTTACGATAACAGCCATATTCAGGGCACGAACATGGTCGGCGGGATGGTCGTTGCCGGGCCCGAAGGTTTTCGCAAAAACGCCTATCGCAAGTTTAACATCAAGAATCCCGACACCAAGCCCGGTGACGATTTTGCGATGATGCGGGAAGTGCTGGAACGGCGTTTTGCGCGCGCGCAGAAAGAAGATCCCGATCGCGAGAAAGGCGAGTGGCCTGACCTGGTGCTGATCGATGGTGGCAAGGGGCAAATGAGCGCTGCCAAAGATGCATTGGCTGAGATCGGGGTGGAAGACGTGAACATGATCGGCGTTTCCAAAGGCCCCGATCGCAACGCCGGTCGCGAGACCTTTCACCTGATGGATGGCCGCGAGATTAATCTGCCGATGAATAGTCCGGTGCTGTTTTATCTTCAGCGCCTGCGGGACGAAGCCCATCGTTTTGCGATTGGTGCGCACCGGCAAAAGCGGGCCAAGGCCATCGGCACCAGTTCACTGGATGAGGTGCCCGGCATTGGGCCGGCGCGCAAACGGGCCATGCTGCTGCATTTCGGGACCGCAAAAGCGGTCAAGAACGCATCGCTCGACGACCTTCAGGCAGCACCGGGCGTGTCCGCTATGGTGGCCCAAAAGGTCTACGACTTCTTCCATGACTAGCCTGCGAACCTCGGCGATTATCTGTTCGGTCCTGATCCATGGCGAGCATGGCGCGGTTGTCCGGGCCTTGACGCCGGATAACGGGTTGATGGCTGGCTATGTCCGCGGCGCGCGTTCGCGGACCATGCGACCGATCCTGATACCGTCGAATATCGTGCAGGCCGAATATCGTGCGCGCACGGCGGATCAGCTGGCTTCGATGACAGCAGAGCTGGAGCAAAGCAGAGGCCCCTATCTTGGCGAGCCGCTGGCCAGCACCGCGTTGGACTGGTCCACGGCGCTGACCGCATCGGTTCTGCCGGAGGAACAGGGATATCCGCAATTGCATGACGCGCTTTCGGCGTTGCTTACGGCGATCTGCCATGCGCCATCGGCCCAGGGCTGGGCGGTAGCGATGGTGCGTTATGAATTGCTGCTTTTGTCGGAACTGGGGTTCGGTCTGGATCTTGAAACCTGCACAGTTACGGGCAACACAAGCGACCTCATTTATGTCAGTCCAAAAAGCGCAAGCGCGGTCAGCGCCGGTGCCGGTTTGGCCTACAAGGACCGTTTGCTGCGGCTCCCGGGATTTCTGAAACACGCAGAGGAACCCGACTGGGGCGATATTTTTGACGGTTTCCGGCTCACTGGCCATTTCCTCAAGCGCCATTTTTTCGAAGACGCGCGAAGGGATGTCATGGCCGCGCGCGGCGTTATGATCGATCGCTTGAAAAGGGTGGTTGCCTAATCGGTCGGAGCGCGGCAGGAAAGCGCCACACAACGAAGGAATCTCTATGCATATCGCGGTGCTTGCCGGGGACGGCATTGGCCAGGAAATCATGGTCGAAGCTTTGCGCGTACTGGACGCGCTGGATTTGCCGGATTTGCGGCTCGACCATGCGGATGTCGGGGGCGTTGCATATAAGGCCCATGGCCATCCTTTGCCACCGGCGACGCTGGATCTTGTAATGGCTGCGGACGCCGTGCTGTTCGGCGCGGTGGGGGATCCGGACTGCGATCATCTCGAACGGCATTTGCGACCGGAACAGGCGGTATTGGGGCTCCGCAAGGAAATGCAGACCTTCGCCAATCTGCGCCCGGCAAAAGCCTTTGCCGGTCTCGAGAATCTTTCCGCGCTGAAGCCGGAAATTGCCGGCGCCATCGACCTGCTGATTCTGCGGGAACTAACTGGTGATATCTATTTCGGCGAGAAAGGGCAGCGGAAAACCGAGGCAGGCTTGCGCGAGGGCTATGATGTGATGGCTTATGACGAAGCCGAAATCAGCCGCATCGCCCATGTTGCGTTCAAGGCAGCCCAGGGCCGCCGGAAGAAACTTTGCTCGGTCGACAAGGCCAATGTCCTGCAGACATCGGTCTTGTGGCGGGAAGTGGTTGAAGAAACGGCCAAGGACTATCCTGATGTTGCTCTCAGTCATATGTATGTCGACAATGCCGCGATGCAGCTGGTGCGCAATCCGGGGCAATTTGACGTGATGCTCACGGGCAATATTTTTGGCGACATCCTGTCTGATCAGGCGAGCATGTGTGTAGGCTCCATCGGTTTGCTGGCCTCTGCCTCGCTCGGCACGGGTACGCGCGGCCTTTATGAACCCATTCATGGCAGTGCGCCAGACATTGCTGGACAGGGTATTGCCAATCCCTCTGCCATGATTCTGTCGGCGGCGATGCTCTTGCGCCACAGCTTCGGCATGGACAATGAGGCGATTCGAATTGAACAGGCAGTCGCGGCCGTGCTTGCGCAGGGTCTTTTGGGCCATGATCTTGGCGGCAGTGCCTCGACACGGGACATTGGCGATGCCGTCGTGGCGCAGCTTGCCAAGTGAACGCCAACCGGCATAGGAACAGATTATGAAAAGACATACCGGCCAGAATCGCGAGATCACCAAAACGTGGCGACCCGCCACGAAAGCCATTCGCTGCGGGACCATGCGCAGCGAATTCGGGGAAACCTCGGAAGCGTTGTTTTTGACATCCGGCTATAGCTATGATTGCGCCGAAGACGCTGCAGCGCGGTTCAATGGCGAGCAGGACGGCATGACTTACAGCCGTCTGCAAAATCCGACCGTGCAAATGCTCGAAGAGCGTATTGCGATCATGGAAGGTGCGGAGGCCTGCCGCGCCACAGCGTCGGGCATGGCGGCAATGACTGCGGCTTTGCTATGCCAGTTGCAGGCGGGTGATCACGTTGTCGCCAGCCGCGCGCTTTTCGGATCGTGCCGCTGGCTCACCGACAGCTTGCTGCCGAAATTCGGTATCGAAACAACCGTCATTGATGGCCGGGACCTCGGCAATTGGGAGCAGGCGATCCGTCCGGCAACCAAGGTCTTCTTTTTTGAAACGCCAGCCAATCCGACGATGGATGTGATTGATCTGCGGGCCGTTTGTGAACTGGCCAAGGCCAAGGGTATCACCAGCGTTGTCGACAATGCGTTTGCGACCAACGTCCTGCAGCGGCCGATGGAATTCGGGGCTGACGTGGTGGCCTATAGCGCTACCAAAATGATGGACGGCCAGGGCAGGGTCCTTGCCGGCGCTGTGTGCGGCACGGAAGCCTTTATCGAGGAAACGCTGCTCAGTTTCACCCGCAACACCGGTCCGACGCTCAGCGCGTTTAACGCCTGGGTGGTTCTCAAGGGGTTGGAAACACTGGATCTGCGTATTCGCAAGCAGAGCAACAATGCTCTCGAAGTCGGCAAGTTTTTGGAGCAGCGGGTAGAGAAAATATTGCACCCCGGCTTGCCCAGCCACCCGCAGCACAATCTTGCGATGAGCCAGATGGAAGCCGCGGGGCCGATATTCTCCCTCTATCTTGGCGAAGGTCGCAAGCGCGCGCATTCTTTTCTTAATGCTTTGAATTTAATAGATATTTCCAATAATATCGGAGACAGCCGTTCGCTCATGTGCCACCCGTCATCGACCACCCATCACGGCCTTGGTGAAGGCGCACGGCTGGAAATCGGGATCACCGAAGACATGGTCCGGATCAATGTCGGCCTGGAAGATCCGATTGATTTGATCGCCGACCTCGATCAGGCCCTTTCGTCGGTTGGGCTTTGACGTTACTATGTCGGTCATGAAAGCTTTTTTCCCCTTTTCCGAAACGACCGCCGGGGTGACCATCCGGGTTGCCGTGACCTTTTTGCCGGAACAATCCGATGTCGATGGCATGCGCTGGTTCTGGGCTTATCACGTCCGCATCGAGAATGATCAGCACGGCGCCGTGCAATTGCTGACGCGCCACTGGCGGATCAGTGATGCGCGGGGTGGCTTGCACAAGGTGGATGGCGATGGCGTCATCGGCGAACAGCCGATTTTGCAACCGGGCGAGTCGCACGACTATGTATCGGGCTGCCCGTTGAACACACCCAGCGGTGAGATGGTTGGCCATTTCATGTTTCTGGGTTCTGAGCCCGAACCATTTGAAGTCCGGATTCCCCGCTTCCCGCTCTCTGCACCCACTGTCGATCAATGAAACGGACCCATTTGCCGCTGAACGGGTTGCGCGTATTGGATGCTGCTGCACGGCATCTCAGCTTTACCCGCGCCGCTGATGAACTCGCGGTCACACCGGCCGCAGTCGGGCAACAGATCCGCGCGCTGGAAGATATGCTCGGCGTGGTGATGTTCCGGCGTACGCCAAAGGGGTTGGAGCTAACCGACGAAGCCGCTGCCGGACTGGATGCCTTGCGCTCCGGATTTTTGCAGTTTGAAGAAGCAGTGCGGGCGATGCAGGCGGGGCAGTCGTCGCATATGCTAACCATCGCGGCACCACGCGATCTGACCACAAAATGGCTGAACACGCGGCTTGCACAATTTGCCAAGGATAATCCGGACGTCAGTTTCGCCCTTGTTGCATCAGAGGGCGGCGCGGATTTCACCGAGGCCAATCTGGACATCGCCATCGGACTGACCGACGGCCCCGGCGATCATGAGGGCGTGATGCTCGCCGACACCATGTTCGTCAAAGTCGCGGCATCGGAATCCGATGTCGGACAAAAGATTGACTGGCCGGGTTGTCCGATTTCAGAGGGCGAGGAAACCCTGATGCGGGTAGCTGACGGTGGTTTGGCGATTGAAGCGGCAGCCAATGGCTTCGGCCATGCCTGGGTCCCGAAAATGCTGGTGCAGAAAGATCTGGAAGCCGGACGCGTCGTGGTGATTGGCGAGGACAGCAAATCTTCGCGCGGCTACTGGATGATCGCGCCGCTGCCGCAATGGCGCCAAAAGAAAGTCAAAGCCCTGGTTGCGGCTCTGTCGGAGAGCTGAACTTAGCGCTCTGCAACAATATTGAGCAGACGGTTCATCAGCGACAGGAATTTCGGTTCGTCAACCGGTGCATCGGGATTGTTCCAGCTTCCGGACACAGCGAAAGTCTTGCCGGATTTGGCCTCGGCCAGAAATGCAAAGGAAATTACTCCCGGCTCGGAGCCGCCTTTGCCGCCAATATGTTTCCATCGCAGCCGATCGCCCGGCGGTATCATGCCATTGACGCGAATGATGGAATGGACCACCGGATCATCGCGCTTTTTCAAAAGGTGCAGCAGACCGGTAATATCGGAAGGCGACGCGAACCATTCGATGGTCTCGATATGCTGCGGTTTGCTGGCAAGATTGCTGATCCGCACGTCATCCAGTTCGAGACGGCTATTCTCGCGATATAATATTTCATCCTGCCCGGCATTATCTGCCGCGATGTAACGCGCGCGAATATCCGCATTTTCAGGCATTTTGAGCGCGAAAAACTGCAAGGTGTTGAGCATCGGAATGGTCTTGTCCGGCGCGCTGTGACCGCTTTCAATCACGATCTGCTCGATGATGCGGCTGCCCAGTTCGGTCATCAGAATATCGGTCGCACTATTGTCGCTGACGGATATCATCAAGGTGGCCAGCGACTGGGTCGTCATCGGCGTGTCGCGGGGCCAGTCCTGGAGGATTCCCGAGGGCAGGGACTTGCGGTATAGCCGCAGCACATCATCCCATTCCCGCCCGCTGGTCGCGATTTTCCGGGACAGGGCGGCAAGCACATAAAGCTTGAATGTCGAGCCAATGGCAAATTGCCGGTCGCTGTTCAGCCGCGCTATAACCGCAGGATCAGCTGCCGTGATGTCAGCGATTTCAAACCCCGCAGTGCCAGGCAGTGCCGCCATTTCCGCGGTAACCTTTGCGATGCTGTCATCGGCGACCTGGGCACCGGTGACCAACAGGCCGACAACCGCATGCGGGGCGCTATCCGCCAGCACCATGCGCATTGCCAGGGTTGCGCGGCGATAGCGAATCTCGACGGTGCCATCATAGGGGCTTGCCGGGATGATCTGGCTGATGCTGAGCGGATCACCATATTGCGCGTTCAGCTGGCCGAGCAGGGTTCGAAACTGAACAACCGGAACCGCCGCGATAAAGGAATCGGCGAAGAATTCGCGTTCCAGTTCGGAGCCTTGCAATATCTGCAGCAATTCCGCTGCGCGCTGTTGATAGGGTTGAGAAACTGTGGTCACTTGCTCCGCCTGAGCCGGTTGAACGGTCCCCGCGACGATTGTAATCCCGAACGTGAAAAAGAGCCAGAGCCGCATGAGCGCGCTAGGCATCAATTGCCTCTTCATCGAGGCTGGCGGCATTTTGCTGGATGAAATTGAACCGATGTTCAGGGTTCTTGCCCATCAGCCGATCGACCAGATCCTTGACCACCGCCCGGTTTTCATATTCCTGCGGCAAGGTCACCCGATAGAGCGACCGTGTGTCCGGATCCATCGTCGTTTCTTTCAGTTGCCCGGGATTCATCTCACCGAGCCCCTTGAAGCGGCTGACCTCGACCTTTTTGCCTTTGAACGGGCCATTCTCGATCTCGTCTCGTGCGGGATCGTCCTGCGCATAGAGACTCTTGCCGCCTGCAGTCAGCCGGTAAAGCGGTGGCCGGGCGAGATACAAATGCCCCTGGCGGACCATTTCGGGCATTTCCTGGAAGAAGAAGGTCATCAGCAAGGTCGCGATATGGGCGCCGTCGACGTCCGCATCGGTCATGATGATGACCCGTTCGTAGCGCAAATTGTCCGGGTCGCAATCCTTGCGGGTGCCACAGCCGAGCGCGAGGATCAGATCCGCAATCTCCGCATTGGCGAAGATTTTCGCGCTATTGGCCGATGCCACATTGAGGATTTTCCCGCGAATGGGCAGAATGGCCTGGGTTTTTCGGTTGCGTGCCTGCTTTGCAGAGCCGCCAGCGCTGTCGCCCTCGACGATGAACAATTCGGTGCCCTCGGGATCATTGCCCGAGCAATCAGTGAGTTTGCCCGGGAGCCGCACCTTGCGGCCGCTGGTGGCGGTTTTCCTTTTTACTTCGCGTTCGGCCTTGCGTTTCAGCCGTTCCTCGAGCCGCTCCATCACGAAGCCCAGCAGCGCCTTGCCGCGATCCATATTGTCGGTCAGGAAATGATCGAAATGATCGCGGATCGCATTCTCGACATATTTTGCCGCTTCGGGCGAGGTCAGCCGGTCTTTGGTCTGGCTTTGAAATTGCGGATCACGAATGAACACGGACAACATCATTTCGCCGCCGGAAGTGATATCATCAGCGGTCAGTTGCGCGGCTTTCTTGAGCTGCACGAGTTCGCCAAAGGCGCGCAGTCCCTTGACCAATGCGTTGCGCAGACCGGTTTCATGGGTGCCGCCATTGGGGGTCGGGATGGTGTTGCAATACCAGCTATAGCTGCCGTCGGTCCAGATCGGCCAGGTGATCGCCCATTCGACCCGGCCGGCGCCATCGGGAAAGTCCTGATTGCCGGCGAAGAAATCGGTGGTGACGCATTCACGTCCCGCCAGCTGTTCCTTGAGATGATCGGAGAGACCACCGGGGAATTGAAAAACGGCCTCTGCGGGGACATCATCGCTGGCCTGTTCGGGGTCGCATTTCCAGCGGATTTCAACGCCGGCGTAGAGATAGGCTTTTGAACGGGCCATCTTGAACAGACGGGACGGCTTGAACAAATTGCCTGCACCGAAAATTTCGACATCGGGCAGGAAGGCAATGGTTGTTCCGCGCCGGTTGGGGGTCGTGCCAACTTCCTCGAGCTTCGTCTTGGCATTCCCCTGGGAAAATTGCTGGCGGTAGATTTTCTTGTTGCGCGCGACTTCGACGACCGTATCGGAGGACAAGGCGTTGACGACGGATACACCGACACCATGGAGGCCGCCGGAAGTGGCATAGGCCTTATCCGAAAATTTGCCGCCGGAGTGAAGAGTGGTCATGATGACTTCGAGCGCTGATTTATCCGGGAATTTCGGATGGGGGTCGACCGGAATGCCGCGGCCATTGTCGGTGACGGTCAGACGGTTGTCGCTGCTCAGCGTGATTTCGATGCGGGTTGCATGGCCTGCAACCGCTTCGTCCATGCTGTTGTCGATCACTTCGGCGGCGAGATGGTGCAGGGCGCGTTCATCGACGCCGCCAATATACATGCCGGGCCGCTTGCGAACGGGTTCCAGCCCTTCCAGAACCTCGATCGCGGAGGCGTCATACTCGCCCGATTTGGGTTGTGCAGAAGCTGCGCCGGGCGCGTCGGAACCGAAAAGATCATCAGACATGATGATCCTATAAGAGCCGAAGAGTCAGGCTGGCAAGAGGCTTGTGCATCCGCTTGCCAGATGCCTGAAAATTTTACGATTCTGGCCGGGTTTAACGGACTCTTGGGCCACCGAAAGGCAAGGGCGGTGGCGGACGCCGCGTGCCGCGCGGCAACTGTGCCTGAAAGGCGCGACCACAATGTTCCACGCAATAAGGGAAGCCGGGATTGACCTCTTCGCCGCAGAAATGGAAGTCGGGCTCACCCGGGTGGTTGATCGGCCAGCGGCAGATTTTGTCGTTCAGGTCCAGCAAGCTCGTCTTGTCGGCCATGTCTTCACTGGGCTTGGCCGGGACCAGACGCCGTGGCGGTGCTGGTGGAATCGGAGCCTGTTGATCGCCCGGGCCTTGCCGCAGAAATCCACCGGGCCCGACCGAAACAATTTTCGGGCCGTCAGGTTTCGGCATTTTGGATTGCTGTGCTGCATGGGTCCGCGCAGCCGGTGTCGGCGGCGGCATTGCCCGGCGCGCGACATGCTCTTCCTTGGGCTTGGCTTTTTTCGCCGGCTTGGCTGCGGCCTTCTTTGTCTTGGTTGCGGGTTTGCCACCCTTCGCGGTTTTTGCTTTTGCTTTCACCGGAGACGGACGCGATTTCAACCCGAGACGATGGGCCTTGCCGATCACCGCGTTGCGGCTCACGCCGCCCAGTTCCTCGGCAATTTGACTCGCAGTGAGGCCCTTTTCCCACATTTTCTTGAGATGATCGATGCGTTCGTCGGTCCAGGCCATAGAAAATCCTAATCTAATCCAAATACCAACCCCATATAGGCGGAAACGGGCCATATTCAATCTTTGCTGAACCGGACCAGATCAATCGGCATATAGGGGTTGTGATTGCTGACAGGAGCCGATAGGCGAAAAGCCAATGCTAGACCAGCCCAAAAATGATGCCGATAGACCAGCGGATTTTGCCGGACAAACGTTCGGAGAACCGGGTGTGCCGGTCATTCGGGGGGTCAACTGGGGTGGGTTTCTCGCTCTCTACTGGAAAGAAGTCCGGCGCTTTTTCAAGGTCCAGCTGCAAACCGTATGGGCGCCGTCGATAACGACCTTGCTGTTCCTGGTAATATTTACGGTGGCCCTAGGGCGCGGCGATCGCACGGTCCTCGGGGTTCCGTTCGCCGACTTCATCGCACCCGGCCTTATCTGCATGGGGATGATCCAAAACGCGTTTGCCAATAGCAGTTTCTCTCTGTTGGTCGGCAAGATTCAGGGCACGATTGTGGACTATCTGATGCCGCCGCTGTCGGTGGGTGAATTGCTGGCCGGGCTCGTCGCGGCTGCGATTACCCGCGCGGCTTTGGTCGGTTTTGCGGTCTGGCTCGCCATGTCCTTCTGGCCCGGTGTAACCGTATCGGTTGTCCACTGGTGGGCGGTGCTCTGGTTCGGTTTCATGGGATCGGCAATGCTGGCTTTGCTGGGTGTACTGACCTCGATATGGGCTGAAAAATTCGATCATGCCGCTGCAGTCACCAATTTTGTAGTCGCGCCGCTCGCGCTGCTTTCAGGGACTTTTTACGCGATTGATCGTCTCGCACCAACGTTCCAGGCAATCAGCCACGCCAATCCGTTTTTCTACGCGATATCGGGGTTCCGCTATGGTTTTCTCGGTGTCACTGACTCCCCCGTGGGCGTCGGCTCGCTGGTTCTGCTGGGGATCAATATCGCTTTGACGGCGCTGTGTTACGCGCTGCTCAGCAAGGGCTGGAAGATCAAGTCCTGACCGGCTGACGCCGGGCATGACTAATGCAGATCAATGCCGATGATTGGGATGGAGCCGGTATTTGCCGTCGTCCAAAGTTCCGAACATCAGCGCTACATCGGGATGGGTGACCGGTTCGCCGCTGTCATCCTCCAGCAGGTTTTGCTGGCTGACATAGGCGACATAGCTGCTGTCGCCATTTTCCGCCAGTAAATGGTAGAAGGGCTGGTCCTTCGCCGGCTGCAGATCCTTGGGAATGGATTCATACCACTCTTCGCTATTCGCGAACACGGGATCGATATCGTAGATCACGCCACGAAAATCGAACAGCCGATGTTTGACCACGTCGCCAATCGTAAAATTGGCATCGAGAACCGGCGGTGTGCCCTTTGGCAGGGGATTGGTAGAGGCGAGATATTTGGTTTGAACCATGCCTTAGATTTAGTCACTTGCCACAAAGATGCAAGCGCTCAGCGCCCAATCGTGTAACATCATGTGTCCCACCAAGGGGCCAGCTTTCCTGAAAAATGCAGCCCCAAACCGCAAGAATGGAGCATTACAAAGAGGTTAGGTGGAGGTGCGTGAGAGATTCGAACTCTCGGTACGCGTGAACGTACTTCGCATTTCGAGTGCGACGCCTTCGACCAACTCAGCCAACGCACCTCACTAACCAGCGGCAGCCATTACCGCCATGCGCCGGACGACGCAACCCCGAAACCGATCAAAAAACATGCTGTATTTTGGAAAAAGCGATGGAACCGAGAAATTCGGGGTTTTTTTTGCTGAATGGTGCGGTTTACGATTGTCTTGAGGAGTTATGAGAGCAAGGCAATTTGCGAAATTTACCCGCCAGAACTGCACCAGAACAGCACATAATGCCTGAGAACGGCAATCATTGCATTATTGTTCCAATAAACGCTGGGAAATCCGGTGTTTATTTGCCAAGATGGCAGCAAGCATTTTTCGCTTACAGGACTTGAGAGACATTTATGGCCAATCGCGAATCCCATTTGCAAGACGTGCTCGATGCACCAGAGGGTCCCCATATTGGCGCCCTGTTTGATTTTGATGGCACGATCATCGCTGGCTATTCCGCGACGGCCTTGCTGTGGGAGAAAATCAAGCGCCGCGAAATGTCTGCCGAAGAGCTTGTCGAAACAGCCAATGTGATGGCTCAGTACAGCATGGGCGGGATGGGGTTTTCCGGCTTGATGTCGGCGGCGTCGAAATTCTTGAAGGGCGTAACCGAGGAAAGCTATTTTGAGTTTGGCGAAGAACTTTATGAAAGTCATATTGCCCGCAAGGTCTACCCGGAATCCCGGGCGTTGATCGAAGCCCATATCGCCAAGGATCATACCGTGGCGATCGTTTCGTCGGCGACCATTTATCAGATCGAACCAACCGCACGGGATTTGAATATCGAGCATGTGCTGTGCTCGCAATATGAAGTCGAAAATGGCGAATTTACCGGCAATATCATTCGTCCGCTCTGTTTTGGCGAAGGGAAAGTCATCGCGGCAGAAAAGCTGGCCAAAGACTATGATGTCGATCTCGAAAAAAGCTATTTCTATTCCGACAGCGACGATGATCTGGAATTGCTCGAACGGGTTGGCAAACCACGGCCGCTAAATCCGAACAAGAAACTGACCGAGATCGCGAAGGCGCGCGATTGGCCGCTGCAGAATTTCGACAGCCGCGGGCAGGGTAAGCCGGTCGACTATCTTCGCACCATCTACGCCACCGGGTCGTTGGTGACCTCTTTCGTGGCGGGCCTGCCGATATGGGCATTGACGGGATCGCAGCGGGAAGGAACCAATTTTTCGGTTGGGCTGTTCGGTGATATCGCGACAGCCTTGACCGGCGTGGAGCTGGATGTGCGCGGGGAAGAAAATCTCTGGGTGAACCGTCCGTGCATCTTTGTTTTCAACCATCAGAGCAAAGCCGATGTGATGATCATGGCCAAGCTGGTGCGGAAAGATGTCGGCGGCATTGCCAAGAAAGAGGTCAAGGATACGCCGATTATCGGCAAGATCATGGAATATGCCGGAACGATCTTCGTTGACCGGGCCGATGGCCGCAACGCGATCAAGGCGATGGAGCCGCTGATCGATGCGATCAAGGTTGATGGCAAATCGATCTGTATCGCGCCGGAAGGCACCCGGACCTTATCGCCGCGTGTCGGGCCCTTCAAAAAGGGCGCCTTTCATCTCGCGATGCAGGCCGGTGTCCCAATGGTGCCGATTGTCATCCACAATGCCGGAGATGTTGCGCCCAAAAATGAATTTGTGATGCGGCCCGCCAAGGTACGGGTGGATGTGCTGCCGCCGGTTGACACGAGCAAGTGGAAGCGCACGACAATAAACGATCATGTCGCGGAAGTGCGGGCCATGTTTCAGGAAAACCTGGGTCAGTCCGACGATGATTTTGCAACGCCAGAAACAAAGGCAAGCAAGGCCGCAACGGTGAAAGCAACTACGCCAGCGCGCGGTAGCAAAGGCAAGACCGCGGCTCCGGTCCGTCGTAAAAAGCCCGCCCAAAAAACGGCCACAGCCAGCAAAAGTGGAGCCCCTCGCAAAAAGACCACTTCCCCCAGGAAGGCAACTGTCGCAAAAAGGACAACAACCGCTTCTGCCCGGCGAACCACGGCCGCCAGTTCGCCGACAAAGGCTGGTAACAAGGCGGGCCGGAAGAAGGTGGTTGCCAAAAAGGGGGTCACGAAACCGGCCGCCAAAAAGCCAGTCGCGAAAAAGCCAGTCGCGAAAAAGCCAGCCACCAAAAAAATGGTGGCAAAGAAACCAGCGGCAAAAAAGCCGGTCGTGAAACAGGGATCATGAGCGGGAAACCGGGATCAGTGAGAAAGAATGGATGAATCGACTGCAATAGCTAAATCTGCACCCCTGCTGGCGCGGGGGCCGAAGCTCTTTGTAATCGACGCCCGTAACCGGGTTGAGCGCCGCTATCTACTCGACTGGCTTCACACATCACTGGCGGAAGGTGGTCCCGGGCAGGAAATAAACTGGGTCAGCCTGCCAATTTCCGACGAACGGGCGCGGTTGCGCTTGAAAGAGCTGAGCCTGAAACTGACCGAGGACCCGGAAACGCTGGTGATTCCGGTCCGTATCGTCTGGCGTATTCCGAATTTTGAGAAAAGCCGTGCTTTGAAAATGCGGCATATTATTTTCGGCGATCCACGGTTGCCGGGGCGGTTTCGCGCGCGAACCATCTTGCTCCGCGACAAACGCCGAGCCCATTGTCTGACCGGACGTCCGGCAACGATCAGCGATCTGAAAACGCGATTTCTGCAGAATAATGCGACCGACGCGGATCGCGAAGATGAAATAGACAATCAGGAATTTGCCGGTTTCGTCGCGCGCCAGGCAGGTCTGGTCCTCGATATCGAAGAACGCGGATTGCGGGGGCGGCGTTACAAGGTGCCGCGCTTTGTGGCGGATGGCTTGCGGACCGATCACAAATTCAGATCCGCGATGACCGAATTGGCGGAAGATCTCGAAAAGCCCGAAGCCGCGCTTTATGAAGAAGCGGGCAAATATATGAAGGAGCTGATTGCCCGACCGAGCGCCTTGTTTATTGACATGAAGGCGAAGCTCGACCGGTTCATGTTGTCCCAAGGCTATGAAGACGAGGTGGTTTTTGACAAGAAAGAATTGTCCCGGCTGCGTAAGACGATGCGTGATCATCCGACGCTTTTGCTGTTCACCCACAAAACCTATATTGATGGCGTAACCCCTACCGACCTGGCCTATCAAAACGACCTGCCGATGGTGCATGTTTTCGGCGGCATCAATCTTGATTTCTTTGGTCTGGGTTTTGTCCTGCGCCGCGCCGGGACGATCTTCATCCGCCGGAGTTTCGAAAACAACCCGGTCTACAAATTGGTGCTGCGCCATTATGTGAGCTATTTGCTCGAAAAGCGCTTTCCGATGACTTGGGCGTTTGAAGGCACGCGGTCCCGGCTCGGGAAGTTGATGCCCCCACGCTATGGTTTGCTTAAATATGTCATGGACAGCGCGAATGCCAACGACATCCAGAATGTCCACATCATCCCGGTGGTGACCAGTTTTGATCTTATTCGGGATGTCGAGGAATATGCATCGGAACAGACCGGGCGCGTGAAAAAGGCCGAGTCACTCGGATGGTTTGTCGGCTATTTGCGCAGCCTGAGAGAGCCGATGGGCAAGGTCTATGTCGATTTTGGCAACCCGGTAATCGTCAAAAAAGCGCCGGAACCGAATGACCGTATCGGGCTGTCCAAAATCGCTTTCGAGGTTGCGGTCGAGGCCAACCGATCAACGCCGTTAACCCTGACGTCGCTGATGTGCCTCAGTCTGCTGGGAACCGCGCCGCGCGCAATGACCGCTGACGAGTTGCGCGCGGTGATTAATTTTTTCGTCGAATGGGCGCAGGAGCGGAATATCCGGTTCAGCGATGATCTGACCAAGCAGAATCTGGCTGGCATCCAGAAAGTCGTCGATACATTGGTCAATAGCGGCCTGTTCATGCGCTATGATCAGGGATCCAGCACGGTCTATGCGATTGAACCGGAAAAGCATCCGCTGGCGAGCTATTACAGAAACTCGATCATCCATCATTTTCTCGACAAAGCGATTATTGAATTGTCCTTGCTCAAGGCGCGGGAAGAGAAAGACAAGGTGGCCAAGGACGTTTTCTGGGCGGAGACCGACCGGCTGCGGGATCTGTTCAAGTTCGAATTTTTCTATCCACCGAAAAAGGAATATCGCCAGAATCTGAAAGCCGAACTCAAACGGGCGGATCCGGATTGGCAGTCAAAGCTCGACAGCGGCGGCGTTCTCCTGAAAAGCCTGACCAACCGGTTCCAACCGCTGATCGGGCATGCGGTTTTTCTGCCGTTCGTGGAATCCTACTCAGTCGTGCTTGATATTTTATCCCGGCTTGAACCGGGCGATGCCATCGACAAGGCCGGATGCGTGGAAGCGGCGCTGAAAGAAGGGCGACAGGCCTATCTTTTGCGCCGCATCACCAGCGAGGCGTCGATCGGAAAAATATTGTTCGAGAACGGATTCAAGATGGCCGCGAGCCAGGGACTGACCGGGGAGACCACGCCGGAAACTGTCGCGAAACGAAAAGCGTTGCTGCGAAAATTCCGGGCGTTGTCGCGGCGGATGGAAAAATCCCGACTGGAAGTGCTCCGCCTGGCCGACAAGATTTTTGAATGAACATTGAGCCTGTTTGAAAGGACTCTGCGATGACCGACAAGCCGCTACCCAATCAGCTAAGCGCACAGGATGCGCAATTTGTGTACATGCAAACACCGGACAATCTGACCCACGTGATGGCGGTCTACATATATGATCCGTCGTCGGCCCCCGGCGGCAAGGTGCGGTTCAAGGATATTATCGAACATATGCGCGACCGGCTGGTCGTATCGCCGATGTTCAAGCGCAAACTCTATCGGTTGCCGCTGGACATTGATCATCCCTATTGGGTCGAAGACGAACATTTCGATCTGGAAGCGCATATCTCGCACAGCCGATTGCCGGAGCCGGGCGACTGGCGGCAATTCTGCATTCACGTCGCGCGCCATCACAGCAAGCCGCTGGATATGAATCGGCCGCTATGGGACATGTATGTTGTCGAGGGTCTCGATAATATTGAGGGCATTGCCAAGGGCAGTTATGCGATCATGACCCGGATCCACCACTCGACGATCGATGGCACATCGGGCGCCCATTTTTTTGCGTCGATCTCGGATATAGACACCAAGGGCACCCCTGCCATCCCATTGCCGGACAAGGAAGCCGAGTTGCAGCCCTTGCCGGAGCCCGCCGAAATTCTCAGCCGCGCGGTGAACAGTACGGTGACATCTCCAGTCAAACTGACTCAGGCGTTGTTGAAACTGACACCGGCGATTCTGAAAAATACGCAGAAGAATATCACCGGCGGCAGCGAGGGCGGGGAGGGCAAGGTTCCCGAAACACGGTTCAACGGGCCTGTCTCGCCCCATAAAATGTTTGAAGCGGTGACTTTTGATCTGGAAGAACTGAAGGCGATCCGGCTGAAAGT
This sequence comes from Parasphingorhabdus sp. W113, assembly GCF_055693205.1. Lineage (NCBI taxonomy): Bacteria > Pseudomonadati > Pseudomonadota > Alphaproteobacteria > Sphingomonadales > Sphingorhabdaceae > Parasphingorhabdus > Parasphingorhabdus sp. W113. The sequence goes on from NZ_CM146328.1 coordinate 1,561,230, forward strand.
CGACGGCGCGACGATCAACGATGTTGTGCTGGCGATCTGTAGCGGAGCATTGCGGAAATATTTGACCAAGCACAAGGAATTGCCGGCGGAGTCGTTGGTTGCTGTTGCCCCGATCAATGCCCGGAGCCGAACCGGTGAGGAATCCAATCCCGGCACCAATATCTCGGCCATGACAGTCAAGATCTGGTCGGATATCGCCAATCCGATCAAGCGGCTGGAGGCTATTCGCGATACAACCCGCGAAACCAAGGCCGCAAAATCTGGCCTTAGCGCGCGGATCATGACCGACCTGACCAAACATATTCCGGGCGCAACCATGTCAGGTGTGGCCCGGTTGCTGAACAGCGAACGCTTTGCGCAGAAAGTCAGCAATCTCTTCGTCTCCAACGTGCCTGGACCGCAGGTGCAGCTCTACATGAACGGTGCAAAACTGACGCATCAGTACGGATTGGGACCGTTGGGCAATGGCATGGGGCTGTTTATTGCAACGCCAAGCTATAACGGGACGATCTCGTTCAGCATTATTTCCGACAGAAAAATCATGCCAGACATTGAGTTTTTCCGCGAATGCATTCAAACAGCGTTCAAGCAGCTGCGAGACGCGCCGTCGACCACTGGTCAAACCAAGGGAAAGGCCAAGACGGCGGCAACAAAGAAAGCTGCAACCCCGAAAGATGCATCAGTCATGTACCGACGGGTATCCAAAACGCCAAGAAGAGCGAAGCCGGATAAGAAGAAGGCATAAGGAGCGGATAGCCAGTTGGGGATCCTTTTGGGGTTCCCATTCGAGTTGATGCGTCTATTCAGGTCGCAGTGAGTGAGTAATTTATGATTTTGAATACAACGTTGAAAATGGAAAAGGCGATGGGCCAGGCCCAGAGCTATGCGGAATGGTCGGACGCGGCGGCGGCGCATGACCGGGCTACCGGAGTGGATCTCTGGAAAAAAGAGGATGAAAGCAAGCATTTCGACCATGTTTCCATCCGCAGACGCTTGAAGCGCTTGTCCAAGCTTTGGAAGAGTCAGGACAATGCGGGTCTGCTCTATGCCCTGAACGAGGGTATTCATGGCAATATGGATGGTATGGGCAATGTTCGGTTGCACCAGAAAGCCCAGTTCGGCACCAAGCGGCTGATCCAGGATTATGTCGATGCGATCGTCAACTCTCTGGAATATCTGGCGAGCGATAAAGTCACCGATATCTCATTCGAAGAGAAACTCGATTTTTTCCGGCGGGCGCAGCATTGCTATGGCCGTTCGGCTTTTTTGATGAGCGGATCGGGTGCTTTTCTCTATTTTCATCTCGGCGTGGCCAAAGCGCTCTGGTCTGAAGGCCTGCTGCCTCATATCATGTCTGGCTCCAGCGGTGGTTCGGTCGTCGGCGCGCTGATCAGCACGCATGTGGATGCTGATATCCCACCCTATTTCGAGCCGGAAAATCTGGTGACTCGCAATAGCGATGACGCGGATGTTTCCGGAGGATTCTCCTTTTTGGGAGGAGCTTCCGCCATGAAAGCCAGCGAAATCCGGGAACGCCTGTCTGAAATGCTACCGGATCTTACATTCCAGGAAGCCTATGAACTTACCGGACGGCATCTCAATGTCTCCGTTGCCCCGGCCGAGAAGCACCAGACATCGCGACTGTTGAACGCCATCGCGTCTCCTAATGTCTATATCCGGGAAGCGGTCATGGCATCCTGCGCCGTACCCGGAGTTTATCCTCCGGTCACGCTGGCTGCCAAGAACCATCGCGGCGAACGGGTTCCCTATTTGCCGAACCGCAAATGGGTCGATGGCTCCGTGACCCACGATCTGCCGGCAAAAAGACTGGCGCGGCTTTATGGTGTGAATCATCATATTGTCAGTCAGGCAAATCCGCTGGTAACCCCGTTTGCGAGCGATGTCAGTCAGCAAAAAACCCCGATATCAGCCATTCGCAATGCCTCCACTGCAACGATGAAAGCCTGGCTCAATGCCAATGTCTCGATCATGCAGAAGCCGCTGTCCTATTTTCCACGCCTCAACAGCCTAGCCAATATGACGCTTTCGGTCATCAATCAGGATTATACCGGCGATATCAACATCATTCGTCCTTCAATGTTCTGGAGCCCGGCCAAATTGCTGAGCAATCTGCCCGTGGAAGATATTCAGGAACTGATCGATCTAGGTGAACGCACGACCTGGCCAAAAATCGAAATGGTCCGGACCCAGACCAAGATCAGTCAGACTCTGGATCGGATCCTGTTCGAATATGAGAACGAACTGGCGACGGATCATGGTGCCGCACTGAAAAGGAATATCGCTTGAACCACAGCGCAGGGCATCTGGCGCTGCCGGCAGATTCGGCTGCCGCCGGGGCAAAGCTCTATCATCAAAGCTGGACACCGGACGAGGCGCCGAAAGCGCATGTTATCCTGGTGCATGGTTATGCCGAACATGGCGGTCGCTATGCCTATTTTGCGGAACATTGCGTCGCCAAGGGGTTCGCCGTCCATGCAATCGATCATTGGGGGCACGGGAAATCAGAGGGTGAACCGGGCTTTGTTCCAGATTTCTCGGTATTTCATGATGGCGTTACGGCGTTAATCGCGACGGTCACCGAAACAGAAACGCAAACGCCGCTTGTGCTGGTGGGGCACAGTCTCGGCGGTTTGATCGGCGCCAGCTATCTGCTCGAGCATGAGCAGCAATTCGCCGCTTGCGTGTTGTCCGGTCCGGCGATCAAGGCCGCCGAGGAACCGTCTGCGATGCTCAAGGCAATCAGTGGCCTGTTGTCGCGATTGACCCCCAAAATGGGTGTTCTGGCCCTCGATGCCAATGGTATCAGCCGTGATCCGGCGGTTGTCGCCGACTATCTCGCGGATCCGTTGGTGTATAAAGGCAAAATCGGAGCCCGGCTGGCCACCGAAATGATGCACCGGATGGAGGCCGTTCAGGCCCGCGCGGGTTCGATTACGATCCCGTTGCTGTTGATGCATGGCGCGCAGGACAGTCTGACTGCGCCGGAAGGTTCAAAATTTCTGAGCGATCACGCCGGATCAAGTCGCAAGACATTGAAAATCTATCCGGAACTGTTCCACGAAATATTCAACGAACCGGAAAAGGACACTGTCCTGAGCGACATGTCCAAGTGGATTGCGGACCACTTGCCAAAATAGGCATCGGCGCAAGCTTGTTCTGATTATGACGGGGGTTTTTCCATGATCTATATTCTATACGCTCTGATTGCGGTGGTCGTCGCCTTGATAGCGACCTATTTTGTCGCACCGAAATCCTTGTACACCATGATGAATGGTCTGCTGCGCCGCCGCGGACGACTGACCGAGAAACGCATACAGGTCGGCGACGATGTCTGGCCGTATCTGGAAGGGGGAATGCTGACGGACCGCCAGTGGTTCTGGTGCACGGTTTTGGCGGAGACAAGGATAACTGGTCGATCTATGCCCCGCACATAACCAAAAGCCATCGCATGATATCCCCCGATTTACCGGGCTTTGGCGAGAATGACCGCTCGCTGGAACGGGATTATGATATTGATTCCCAGGTCCATCGACTCAATGCCTTCCTGGATGCGCTGAATATTCCCAAATGTCATCTCGGTGGCAACAGCATGGGCGGATTTATTGCCCTGCAATTTGCCATGGAATATCCCGAAAAAGTCGCGTCACTGACATTGTTCAACAATGCCGGCGTGGTGGGTAGCGATAAAAGCGAACTGCAGGTCGCGGCAGAATCCGGAACAAATGCCCTCGCGCTGGAAAGCCTCGCAGATGTCGACCGGCTGCTGGATTTCGTATCGTACAAACCCACCCCAATGCCCAAGAATTTCAAGAAGATATTCTATCAGGAAGCGCATGCCCACAAAGCCCTGCTCGACAAGATATTCTGGCAGATTGCCGGATCGGGTATCAATGAGCCGCTGAACGACCGTCTGGATGCTGTGAAAGCGCCGACGCTGATCATCTGGGGGCTGCATGATCGCCTGATCGATGTGAGTTGTGTGGACGTGCTCCAGAATGGCATTGCGAATAGCGAAACGCTCATCCTGGAAGAAACCGGTCATGTGCCGATGATCGAAAAGCCGAAGGAAACCGCGTCGCGTCATCTGGCATTTCTTGCAAAAAACTGAAATCCTATGCAGTCTGGCCGCCAAGCATTCTCCACCAAGGGGAGTCGATGAAAACAGGGGATCGGACACATGAAGTTGCGCGTGGGACTATTGGGTGGTGGCTCTTGGGGAACAACGGTGGCCGCGCTGGTTTCCCGCAACGCTCCGATCAAGATATGGGCGCGTGATCAGGAAACCGTCGACGATATAAATTCCAACCACCGTAACAGCAAATATCTGCCGGATGCCCAATTGCCGGAAGCGCTCGAGGCGACGCATGATATTGGGGAAGCGGTTTCCGGAGCTGATGTTCTGGTCATGGGTATTCCTTCCAGCAATTTCCGATCCGTGCTCGAGGATGCAAAACCCTTTTTACGGCCCTGGGTGCCGGTTATCAGTCTCACCAAGGGACTGGAGCTGTCTACCGGAAAGCGCATGACCGAAGTGATCGAGGATGTCCTGCCCGGTCACCCGGTAGGCGTTCTGACCGGCCCCAATCTCGCGCGCGAGATTATGGCGGGGCAGGCGGCTGCGAGCGTTATTTCGATGGAAGACGAGATCATCGTCAAACAGCTGCAGCAGCTGTTTCATTCCGGCCTGTTTCGGGTTTACACGAACACCGATCTGCTCGGCTGTGAGCTTGGTGGGGTGCTCAAGAATATTATCGCCATTGCAGTGGGCATGGGCGATGGCCTGGGGGCCGGGGACAATACGCGATCAGCGCTGATCACCCGAGGGCTGGCAGAGATTACGAGACTTGGCGTTGCGATGGGCGGACGCGCGGAAACATTTTCCGGTCTGACTGGAATGGGCGATATGATTGCAACCTGTACCAGTCCGTTAAGCCGTAACCGTCATGTCGGCGTTGAACTGGGTAAAGGCCGCAAGATTGATGACATTATCGACGACATGCTGATGGTCGCAGAAGGCGTCAAAAGTGCCCCGACGGTGATGGCGCTGGCGGAAAAATATGGTGTTGCCATGCCGATCGCCGCCGACGTCTATGGCGTTACCAAGGGAACGCGCTCTGCTGTTCAGGCCTATCGGGGTTTGATCAGAGGCACGGCCGGTTCCGAGGCGGACGCGGGTTAACCTCAATGTTCGTCAAGAAAACAACAGGCTACTCGCTAAACTGACTTCGAAAATTTGCTCCAGATCCGACCGAACATAGCAAATCGGGCTTTGACTCTGCTAGTTTGCGACGCGAATTTTTCGATAAGTCCTTTAAAGTTAACAAAATTGTAAAATCAGTTAACCGCGTTACTTAGGATTTGTACTTTTACTTGCTTCTTTTCGGGCCGTGCCATAAAAATATCTACCAAGCATATCGGGTTTTGTTAGTCGGAGTTCAGATCAACAACCCATCATGTGGAGAGTATCTATGGACCTGAGAAGCCGTGCGGTAAATGATGTTGATGAAGAGCTGATCCTCGATGGTATCAGTCCGCAATATGGTTTTGGTCAGGACATCCTCTCCAAGAAATTCTCTGAAATAGAATTGCGCTTTGACAAGTCCGACCAGATATTCTGGTGTTACATGAACCAGAAATCGCGACCCAGTTACACCTATGAGCTGGGTGATGAAATTCAGCTGGTTCAGGATTGGATCAACACCAATTACGCGCTCGGAAACGGTGTCAAAGCGACCGCTCCCTTGCGCTATTTTGTTTGTGGATCACGGACGCCCGGCATCTATAATCTGGGTGGCGATCTCAAGCATTTTGCCGACTGTATCCGGCGGCGGGATCTCGGCGCTCTGAAAAAATACGCGCGTACTTGCGTGCATATGCAATATGCCAACAGCACCGGCTATGGCGCGCCCATCATCACCATGGCGCTGGTCCAGGGCGATGCGCTGGGTGGTGGCTTTGAACATGCCCTGGCATTTGACATTCTGGTCGCCGAACGAAGTGCCAGACTGGGTTTGCCGGAAATCCTGTTCAACCTGTTCCCAGGCATGGGAGCCTACAGCTATCTGCGCCAGAGATTGAGCCGGAAGGAAACCGAACGGTTCATTTTGGAAGGCAAATTGTTCACTGCTGAAGAGCTGTATGACATGGGCGTCGTCGATATTCTGGCCGAAGATGGCAGGGGCGAACAGGCGATTGTCGAGTATACGCAGAAACACCAAAAGCGCTTTCACGCTGAGCGAGCCGTGTACCGCGCGCGGCGCGTTTCCAATCCGGTATCGCTGGACGAATTGCTGGAGGTCACCGACATGTGGGCCGAGACTGCGCTTTATCTCGAGGAATCGGATGTCCGAAAGATGGAGCGACTGGCGGCGGCACAGGACCGGCGCATTGCACGGTCATTGCAGGCCGCGGCAGCGCAAAGCTAAACCGCTGCAGCGGTGGTACCGTTTTCCCTGCCATCATCAGACAGGTCTAGCGTTTTCAAGCAATCGGTTATGCGGGCAACTTCCGCTCTGACATCAGTCAGATAGTCCAAGCTGCGGCTATGGAAGTCATCTTCCGTAATCACCTCGAGAATACTGCACATTTTCGCGAGACGGGCCGCTCCGACATTGGTGGCACCACTCTTGAACGCATGGGCGTGAAAGCGGAATTTGTCGACATTCTGCAGCTCGACCGATTCTTCAAACGCCGTCATGATTTCAACCATGTCCTCGACATAGGCATCGACCACCGACTGGACGAATGTTTCGTCGCCAATTGATTGCAAATAGGCGATCTGAGTCATGTCTATCGGTTGCTCTGTCGCATCGTTCGGGCGTGCGGTGAGCGACTGGACAACCTGGAAGGGATCTTCATCGCGGACCGGTAGTCCTGCCTCGGACGCGGTAACAACATTGCCAGTCTGTTCCGCGACCGTATCCAACAAAAGGCCAGCCTCAATCGGCTTGGTCATGCGCAAGTCCATCCCGGCATCGAGGCATTTCTTTTCTGTTTCAGCGGTGGAATCTGCGGTCAGACCGATGATCGGAACGTGCGACCTTGGTCCTTCAATCTGACGCCACATCTTGCAGCATTCGATGCCATCGAGCAGCGGCATATTGACATCAAGGAAGACCAGATCGAAATGCTGTTCTTCCAGCGCTGCGAGGGCCTTTTCGCCATCCAGCACTGCTTCAACCGTATGGCCGGCATTGTTAAGAATTGTTTTGAGGACCATCTGATTGGTCCGATTGTCATCGGCCACCAGAATATTGAGTGAAACGTCGGCCCGGACTATCCTGTCCGGATCTTCGGCCTCCGGTTTGCCACCCCGGTGGAAAGAACAACCGATCTGAACCACGCTGCGGATCGCATTGAAATCCGGGGATGATGGCAAGACCGAAGCGAAGGCTGCGCGGAGCCGAATTTCGTCGAGATCCTTGCTGTCACTTTCGGAGATCAAGACAGGAGGCAATTGGGCGGATTCAAAAAGCTGCCAAAATCCAGGCGTATCGGCATGTGAATCGGCGAGACTGGGTTCCAGCAAAGCGACATCATAAGTCGACAGAGCCAAGTCTCCGAGCAATTGCTCCAAAAGACTGTCATCGGTGCATTGCACATGTTCTACTGTACAATTGGCAGCATTGGCATCGGCGATCTGCGGCGCATTCTCTCCGCGGCCCAGTGATAGGATCTTGAGCGGCTCGGTTCCTTCATCCGATTGGGCATCCATGACCGGTTCTGCGGCGGGCTCTACCGGGCAGGACAGGGTGAAAACACTGCCTTCGCCTAAAACACTCTCCAGAACCACGTCGCCACCCATTTGCAGCGCGAGCTGGCGACAAATGGCGAGCCCCAGTCCGGTTCCACCAAAATTGCTGATGACTGAGTCATCCGCTTGCTGGAAGACACCGAAAATTTTCTCATGGGCGGAGTCGGGGATGCCGGGACCAGTGTCTGTGACGGAGCACCACATGTCGATGCCCTCTCGCGATTCCCTGAGGCCGCATTTGAGGATCACCGACCCGCTCTCGGTGAACTTTACCGCATTGCTGCTGAGGTTGATCAGAATGTTGCGCACATAGTCCAACTGTCCGGTTATCGGTCGATCGCTCAGCGCTTCGGCCTGCAAATGAATCTCGAGACCCTTTTCTTCCGCCGCAATGCGCATGATGTCCCGGACTTCGGCGAGGACATCGACGATGCTGAACTCTCGCGGTTCGGGCAATTCTTCCTTGGTATCCGATTGCGCGAAATTGAGCAGCTGATTGATCAGATGCAGCAGATGTTGACCGGCTGAAACACTGGTGGCAACCATCTGGCGCTGCGCATCCGGCAGCTTCATATCGAGCAAATGGGTGCCATATCCGATAATGGCATTGAGCGGTGTTCTCAGTTCGTGACTAATGCTGGCGAGGAACAGGCTCTTGGACTTGTTTGCCGCCTCGGCCTCCGCAGTGGCCTTGGAGAGCTTTTTGATCAAAGTCGAACAATAGGCAGGAATGACGACCATGCCTAATAGCAGGCCGATGGAAAGCGATCGGTTCTGCAACCAGAAATCGACCGTGAAGACGGTCCAGGCAAAGGAAAGTGACCCGAGAACCGTGGCGACATACAGCCATTTCAGGCCGAAGCGGAAACCGTAACCCAGTATGATCCATAGAAATAGCGGATACAGAGCAGCGACTGCGCCGCCGCCAATATCAAACAAATAGATGCCCGCGCCAAAATCGGTCGCAAGGCCGGCCAATAGTCTTGGGCTACTGGGCCGTGGATTCAGGCGGAAGGCGATCATGATCGACAAGCTGGCGATCAGATGGAGTTTGAAACCCAGGAGCAAATCGAGGTCAGCATCCAGAAAAACCGATATGGTCAACGTGATCATGATCAGAACCAGGCGGTTCATGGTCATTTCCCGCTCGCGATCCTGTTGCCGTTCGACCTCTGCACTCGCGTGCCGGTGGTGATGTCCGTGATGTTTATGCTTGTGCCGGTGCTTTGGCTTGGTGGCGGATGTTTTCCCCTTGAAAGTCAGCATCCCGGTCAACCTTCAGCCGCGCCCGAAGAATATCTCTTCGGATGACGAAACAGTTTCGGGAGGTCTTCCGCCCGTTGCGGACGCGCGATCTTAAAACCTTGAATCTCATCACAGCCGGAAACCTGCAACAGTTCCAGCTGTGCATCATTTTCGACCCCCTCCGCAATCACAGTCATTTCGAGCGCGTGTGCGAGGTGGGAAATGGTGCCGATAATCGCGCGATCGGCGGCGCTATGCTCAATGCGAGAAATGAAAGTGCGGTCAATTTTCAGACAGTTGGCTGGCAGATCGCGTAAATATTGCAGCGACGAATAGCCGGTGCCGAAATCATCGATGGAAATGCCGACACCGGCATCGCGTAGACGATGCAGGCTGTCACTGACATGGTCGCTATTGTTGAGCAGCAGTTCTTCGGTGATCTCGACCACGATTTTCGATGGCTCAATATCGTTGCGTTCAATATTGTTCAAGATTTCGTGACACACATTCTGGTTTTGGAACTGTCGCGGAGACACGTTAATTGCAACGCGCGGCAGATCGACACCTTCATCGGCGGAGGTTCGTATCTGCCGACACACTTCAGCGATGACCCACTTGCCGAGATTGTCCATCAGTCCGGTATCATCAGCGACCCGAATAAATTCCGCCGGCAACAAGCGGCCGCGCGTCGGGTGGTCCCAACGAATGAGAGCTTCGAGCCCAACATATTCCAGCGATTTTGCATCGACGATCGGTTGATATTCCAGAGCGAACTGGTTTTGGGCAATGGCATCGCGCAATTCGATTTCGAGCGAGGCGTCGGCCTGGGCAATCTGGTTCATGCCTTCGGAGAAAAAGCGATAGCAGTTCCGCCCGTTGGCCTTGGCATCATACATGGCGAGGTCGGCGAGACGCAGCAATTCTTCATATTCGTCGCCATCATGGGGAATCAGGCTGACGCCGACACTGGCCCCAATCACTTGCTCGACGCCGCTAATGGAATAGGGCTCGTTAATCGCCTTGAGGATTTTCGCGCAACGGGAATTGATCGAGATCTGCGCCTTCGACGTCGTTGAGGATGATGGCGAATTCGTCACCGCCAATCCGGGCAGCAAAATCATCCGATCCGATAATATCCAGCAACCGTTCGGCCACTTCGCGCAGCAGCGTATCGCCGCTGTGATGGCCACGGGTATCATTGATGACCTTGAAACGGTCGAGGTCCAGCAGCAAAAGTGCGGCTTCCTTGTTTTCCTTTTTGCATCGCTTGATCGCTTCGCGCACCTTCTCGGCCAGCAGGGCGCGGTTCGGTAGTCCCGTCAGCATGTCATGCAATGCGAGGTGGGTGCGATGCTCTTCGGCAAATTTCCGGGCGGTGATATCGACTGCGGTTGTCAGCACTCCGATCGTTTCGCCCTTGTGGTTGAGCAACGGCGATTTGTTGCAATGGAAGATCAGTTCCACACCATCGCTGGTGAAGGTTTCTTCGTAATGCGGGATCGGCTGATGGGATTTCAGGACGATCTCGTTACGGCGTGCCGAGTTTTCGGCTAGACTAGGACCCAGCAAATCACCGAAATAGGATCCGACCATCTGGTCGGGCGTCTTGTCGAACAGCGCGGATTGATAGGCATTGGTGAATAGGCATCGTCCTGACCGATCGGTTGCGTTGATCATGATCGGAATGGTATCGATAATCTGCTCCAACATGCTTTTGTTGGCCCGTTCATCAGGTTCGGCGGCGGATTTCAGAGCGGCATGTTTGCGTTCAATCTGCGAAGCCCGCTTCCGCAAATTATTGCTCTTCTCATTCTGGGTGAGCAGTGACATTGCGCGGCGACAGAATTCAACATGGGACACCGGACTTTGCAGAAAGTCAGTTGCGCCGGCATCCAGCGCCGTTAAACGGCATTCGCGGTCCTGGTGGGCGGTGATGACAATCGCCGGTACGTCGCTGCAATTGGACATTTTGCGGACATGCTTGATAAACTCTGCACCGTTCATCTGTGGCATTCGATAATCCACAACCAACAGATCGGCACTGTTGTTCCGTAACCATTCCAGTGCTTCGACTGGATCGGCAAATGTCACGGAAGAGTATTTTTCTCCCATGATCGTAACGAACTGGGCGTAGATCCGAAGATTGGTCGGCCGGTCGTCAACAATAAGCACACGTGTGGTCATGGGCCTGCAATACGCAGCGATGATCAAAATAAGGTTAACAACTGTTTTGCTCTAAAAAGTCGAGATTTCCGGTACTGAGCAGGGCGTTCCGGTTTCGATTCTCAGAGCGCCGCGTTGAGGAGAGTGACGTCACCACCAGCCGCAGCAACATTTTGTGTAATAACCTTTTCATGGACATACCGGTCGATACCATCTTGTTCGGTCAGGATTGGCAGAATTTCGCCACTGTGCTGGGCCAGAACCGTGCCGATTTCCGCTATGTTCGGTCCTGTGCTCGCCATGATAACCGCGCCGAGTGAACCTGTTTTGCGCAGATCGGACAATATTGCCTGATCTTTATGCGGGCTGATCTGGGCCAATTGGGGCGTCGCACAGGCGCGATTCAATGCTTGAAAAAAGGCGACCGTCTCGCCGGTTAAACCATGGCCGCCCAACTGGAGGAAGCTGTTGCCCGCGACAATGGCGCGGCTACAGGCCTGCAAGATGGCTACATCATCTCGCAATAAGGAAACAATGATCCCGCGCCCGCGAACCTGATAGCAATTGGTTTCTCCCGCTGGTGAGGGCAGCTGGCCGTCGTCACCGAACAGGTCGCGATAGTCTTGCGCCGCTGCGGCAAATATCTGCCTCGGATTATTGTCCGGAAGAGCATCGGCGACGCTGTCCAAACCCGCTTCTTCCCGGTGCGCTTGCCATTGCTGCAGAGCTTGGGCTGCCTTGCCCATCAGATCCGCGGTTGTTGATCCGTCCGGTTCGATGACACGAATGGAACCACGGTCGGGCTCTGAATCCAGGGGCCTGGGGCAGGGTGCCGGTTGCGAAAGCCGCAACAGGTAGAGCGGCCCGCCCGCTTTGGGACCGGTGCCGGAGAGGCCCTGGCCGCCAAAGGGCTGGACCCCGACCACGGCACCAATCTGGTTGCGGTTTATGTAGATATTCCCGACATTGGCCTGATCCGCGATCGTTTCGCAACAATCATCAATGCGGCTGTGGATACCAAGGGTCAGCCCATAGCCGCTGGCGTTGATCTGATTGACCATTTCAAATTTGTCTTTGGCGGCAAAGCGGACGACGTGCAGCACGGGGCCAAAGATTTCCTCCGCGAGTTCGTCGAGACTTTTTAGGGCAACAGCGATGGGGGCGATGAAATGGCCAGTTTTTTGTTGTTTCTTGCTGGTCGGGGTTTCGCCAATGATCCGATGGGTCTGCCGCAGTCGTGCGATATGCTGATCAATGCGTTCAAAAGCCTGGGCATTAATGACCGGACCAATGTCATGGTGCAAACTGGCTGGATCACCGACCATCAATGCTGCCATCGCGCCATTGAGCAGCGCTTCGAAACGGTCGGCAATATCATCTTGAAGGCATAAAATCCGCAAGGCCGAGCAGCGTTGGCCGGCGCTTTGGAAGGCGGATGAGACAACCGCATCGACGGTCTGTTCCAGAAGCGCGGACGAGATCGACGATCATCGCGTTGATGCCGCCGGTTTCAGCAATAAGCGGTATGCGGGCGCGATCGGTTTCGGCCAGTCGCAGCGCGATCCGCCGGGCGGTGGCGGTCGACCCGGTAAAACAGACCGCGGCCACTTTTGGTTGAGCCACCAGTGTTTCGCCAATGATCGTACCATCTCCGGGAACGAGATTTACCGCGGCTTTGTCGACACCGGCATCATGCAGCAGCCGGACGGCCTCAGCTGCGATCAGCGGCGTTTGATCGGCCGGTTTTGCAACCACGCTATTGCCCGCAGCCAGCGCGGCGGCGACTTGTCCGAGAAAAATCGCCAGCGGAAAATTCCACGGTGATATGCACAGCGCAACTCCCAGTGCAGTGCGAGCGGCGAAATCGGGATCTCTCGCTCGATCTGCATAGTAGCGGCAAAAATCGACGGCTTCACGGACTTCGTCAATGGCATCGGTCCAGGATTTTCCGGCTTCCTTGATCGCCAGATAGTGAAAAATGGATGCGCGTTGCTCCAACAGATCGGCTGCGCGCTCGAGCCTTGCGGCCCGCTCTGCGGGATCACGCGCCGACCAGTTCGCAAACGCTTGATGGGCAGTTTTGACCGCCCTGATCGCAATCGCCGGATCGGAAATCTCTACCTTTCCAACGGTTTCGGTTTTGCGGGCAGGGTTTGTCACGGATTGCGTAGTCCCGCTCTCCAGCTTGCCATCGATGATCGCTCCGGCGTGATAGGGTTTTGCGGCGGCCTCCAGACCCGTTTCAAATCGGTCTCGGGTTTGCGGATCTGACAGGTCCCAGCCATCAGCGGTGTGACGGTGTTCGCCAATAAACGCCCGAGGCGAGGGAATATTTGCATTTTCGATGGTCGAAGCCTTGGCCAAAAGCGTTGCCGGATGTTGGACCAGATCGTCTACCGGCACATCTTCGTCATTGACCTTGTTGACAAAAGAACTGTTCGCACCGTTTTCCAGCAGTCGCCTGATCAAATAGGACAGCAAGTCCTTCTGGGTGCCGACCGGTGCATATATGCGGCTGCCATGGCCGGTTTGTGCCAGGATACCATCATGGAGCTGTTGCCCCATGCCGAACAGCCGCTGAAACTCGATCGATCGTGCCGGGCCAGCCAGCTCCTGTATCGCTGCCACACTGGTGGCGTTATGCGTCGCAAACTGGGGTATAAACGCCTCAGGATGTGCCAATAGTTTCTGCGCACAAGCGAGGTAGCTGAGATCGGTCATTTCCTTGCGTGTAAACACCGGATAGGAATCCAGACCCATTTCCTGGGCTCTTTTGATCTCGCTGTCCCAGTAAGCGCCTTTGACCAGTCGTATATAAAGGGGTGCGCCAAAATTCTTGGCTTTTTCCTGCAACCAGTCGATCAAAGGTCGCGCCCGTCTTTGATAGGCTTGGACGACAAATCCCAGACCGTTCCAGCCCTGCAGTTCCGGCTGCGCCATCAGGCTCGCCAAAACATTCATCGAGATGTCCAGTCGCTCGGCTTCTTCGGCATCGATGGTGATTTGCACATTGGCGTCACGAGCGACAATCGCCAGCTTGGTCAGCAGCGCGGTGATCTCCGGAACCACTTGTTTGGCCTGACCATATTCATAACGCGGATGCAGCGCCGACAATTTTATCGAGATGCCATGGTTTTTGGCCGGGTCGTCAGATTGTGCATTCCCCGCCACGGCATCCAGCGCCGCCGCATAGGCTGAATAATATTGCGCTGCATCGGCTTCGGTTCGCGCCGCTTCGCCCAGCATATCGAATGAAAAAAGATAGCCATCCCGGCCATATCGTGCCGCGCGTCTCAGCGCCTTTTCCAAGGTTTCGGCGAAGACGAATTGGGAGGATAGGGCCCGTACAGCGGTTCGGGTTGACCACCGCAAGATACCGTTACCGGTTCGAACAAGGGCTTTGCCAACCCCGTGTTCTTTCCCCTTGGTCCATCGCAACCAGCGGTCTGTGCCATGCAATGCCCGCGCTGACAGGCTCATCGCAACCGTGTGTCCGGCGCCGCTATGGGACAGCCAGTTTTGCTCGACAATCTTGTCGTGGATAAGCGCATCGGCAGTTGTCGCATCGGTTGTCCGTGACAGCGCTTCCGCCAGCCTCATGAGTTGTACGCCTTCAGTCGTGGACAGCCCATATTCGGTGAGGAATTGATCGATTAGCGGTTGCCTTTTTTGCGCGCGCAGCCGCTGGATCATTCCGGCACTTGCAGCCGTTACCCGGTCCTGTGCCGCAATATCCCACTGCAGTTCCTGCTCTATCTCACCGCAAATGTCGGTTTCACTTTTCCAGGTCGCTGCGATCACCTGGGCATAGAGGCGCTGCTCTTTTGACTGGTGCTGAGTCTGAATATTCATGACAAAAAACTAACACTGGACGTTAGGAATGAAATCAGAAATAGAGCCAGTACATAGGAAGATTATCTGTTATACGCGCAAACGCTAAGCCGAATGGACTATATCATGACTGAAGATAGAAGCCTGGACAAATTTGACTGGCGCATTCTCGATGCCGTGCAGGCAGATGGACGGCTGTCTCTTGCAAAGTTGTCCGAAAAAGTTGGTCTGTCCAAAACGCCCTGCCAAATCCGATTGAAACGGTTGGAGGAAGACGGATATATCACCGGCTATCATGCCCGACTGAACATGCGCAAAATCCGGAAAAACTATGTTGTATTCATTCAGGTCAAACTGGAAGCAACCAGCCGCCGCCATCTGGAACAGTTTAATACCGCCGCGCGAAAGATGAAGGCGATCCAGTCCTGTCACATGATGGCGGGCGGCTTTGATTATCTGCTCAAGGTGCGCTGTCGCAATATGGAGGAATATCGCGCGATATTGACAGACCATATCAATGATCTGCCTGGTGTATATCAAACAACCACCTTTCCGGTGATGGAAGAAATCAAGCAGACCGTTGGTGTCGGTCTGCTCGACTAGCAAATGCGGAGATCAAGGTGCCGGCTCGGTCAGAATCGTTCAGAGATAGTGTTGGGACCGAAAACTGAACGGAGCACCCGCTCCAAAGATGATATGGTCAACAAGTTCGACCTCGAGCGCTCGACAGATCAGCGCGAAGGACTTGGTCGTTCGAATATCAGCGCTGCTCGGATGGGGGACGCTATGCGGGTGCGAATGACACAGGATCACGGCATCGCTGGCATAGCTGGCCATGTGGTGGATGATCGCCTTGGTATCGATGGTCACCGAATGGGCGTTTTGTCCCTGAAAATATTGCGCTGTCCACAAGCCGGTTCTGGCACAGCGATGTAAAGCGCAAGCCTGTTCGAACGGCACGGTGCGCCAGCGCGCTTCAATCGCGCCGAGCGTTTCGTGCAGATCGGGCTGGGGAATGGCGGCGCCATCGCAGAGCGGTCTTGCTTGTGGCGAAAACGGGCGGTTCTCGGCTCTTTGTTCCAACATGAAATATGCCCCCATATTATGCTGCATCGGTTAGTTGCTCATCCTTCCGTTTCCGTGCGATCATGCAATCGGGTATCGCTCCATTTCAGAATCCTTTTCCGGGTCCTGGCCATGAAATGCAGATGGCCGGTTGAGCGAGACGGCAGGGCAGTCTAGGTCGAGAGAAACGCAATTGGAGTATGGCCATTGATTCCCGGTACGCACTACGAGCAGCAATATCTCGACCTGATGAAACGGATATGGACCGCGGGTGATGAACGGGTCGATCGGACCGGCGTCGGGACCCGGGCAATTTTCGGTGCGACAATGCGCTTTGACCTGCAAGAGGATGCCATACCCTTGTTGACGACGAAGCGTGTTTTCTGGAAAACGGCGACCCGGGAAATGTTGTGGTTTTTGACTGGAAACACCAATATTCGGCCATTGGTTGAGCAGAAAGTGCATATCTGGACGGACTGGCCGCTCGACAATTATCGCAAGGCTACCGGCGAGGATTTGGATCGCGATGCGTTTGAACAGCGGATTATCGATGATCCGGTTTTTGCCGATCAATGGGGTGATCTCGGACCGGTATATGGCAAGCAGTGGGTTGATTGGCCGCGCTATACGCCCGCTGGGGAGGGGCTCTATCGACGGGAAGAGCAAGGGATTAATCAGATCGCTTTGCTGATCGATGGTTTGAAGAATAACCCGGGTTCCCGCCGTCATATCTTCACAGGCTGGAATGTCGCCGAATTGGACCAAATGGCATTGCCACCCTGTCACAAAACCTATCAATTCTACATTTCGGAAGGCAAATTATCGGGGCTGCTCTATCAACGAAGCTGTGATCTCGGCCTCGGTTTTGCGTTCAATGTCTATTCCGCTGCCTTGTTGATCCGGATGATTGCCCAACAATGTGATCTCGAGCCTGGCGAGCTGGTCTGGAATGGCGGCGATGTGCATCTCTATCTTAACCATGCCGAATTGGTGGAAGAGCAACTGGCCCGGACCCCTTCGGGAGCGCCGACCCTGCACTTGCTGCGTAAGCCGGAAACGATTTTTGACTATGCAATCGAGGACTTTGAGGTGCGTGACTATGCGCCACAAGCCCATATTTCGGCACCGGTAGCCGTTTAATGTCATGTGGAATAATCGGCTGATTTCCGGGTCATAAAAGGTCTCTCTTCGGACGCAAACAACCATAGTCGAGCAATTTTATGCTACGAGTGGATATAAATTTGCGTTGAAAAGTGGTATCCAAAGATACCGCAGCGAGTCGTTCTGCAACTTTAGTAACAGTATTTGGGGGCATCTATTCCAACCTCGGGGAGGGGATTAATGTTGTTCGCCCATATAAACCGTTTTTTGCTTCTTGGTACTTCTTCCACAGCCTGTATTGTTGCCCTTGCAGCGCCCGCTCATGCGCAAGCCATGCCGGACATGTCGGAACGGTCCGCTGTCACCACGGTGGTTGACGGGTCACCCCATCAGTCATCCGCGCCGATCATGGTCGAGGACCGGTCGCAGATCGTCGTCCGTGATGACCTGTCGCCGGATGAATCCCCTCCGACGGGTGTGCTCGATGATACGGTTGATATTACCGGAGTGGGACAGATGGCGACCCGCCCTGACCAGACATCATTTGGACTGGGGCTGTGCACAGGCAGCCTGATCAATCCGCGCACGGTGATTTTCGCTGCCCATTGCGTCAATGATCAACCGGCCGAGAGTTACGGGTTTGCCGCTGGCGGAACGGCGATGAGCTTCGGCTTTGGCGCAGATAATCTGCCTGGAGTCCGTCGCTGGGTCGGCCTGGACGGCGGTACAGCCAATGCCACGGACGAAGAGTTCGCCATCTACAATGTCGAGCAGCTCTGGTATGATGAACGCTCCGTTCCACTTGGCTTCCTCGAGGCCGATATCGCCTTGGCGACACTGGACACGCACGCAGGCAATATTCCGACATGGACATTGCTGTTCTCGCCGCTTGAGGGCGAAACGCATGCGATTGTGAACGGCTATGGCTCGCGCGGCATTGGTTCGGAAGGCCCTATCGGGATCGATTTCCGCCGCCGTGTCGCGGAGAATGTAATCTCGTCGCTCAGCTCGCTGAATGACCGGAATAATTTTCTGTTCGGCCCGGACGACTATGGCTTGCCTCAGACACTATACAATCTGGATTTTGACAGTCCCGCGGGGAAGCGGTGTTTGATTCCGACAACGGTTTGTTTGACTTTGATCTGTTTGATGGTCCGGCGCTGCCGCGCGAGGGATCGACGGCTGGCGGCGATTCCGGCGGACCGCTCATCGCGGACGAGGCCTTTGACACGCCGGTTGTTGTCGGGGTTCTGTCGGGTGGGTCCCGGTTCTTTGGCAATGATCCCGAAGACCCGAATACGTTCCAGCCTTTTTCTTCCTACGGGACCCAAGCTTTTTACCAGCCGCTGTTCCTTTACTGGGAGCAGATTGTCGCCAATAACAGCTATGTCTATGCTTCGGCCAAGGCGGGTGTTCGCAATTGGGAAAATCCGAACCACTGGGAACAGGATATGGATCCAGCCTATGCGATTGCCGTTGATGGCGAGCTGGTCAATGCCTTGCCGGGCTTCGCAGAACCGGGTCTGACCGGGGATACGCCAAAATTTGGCAATGTCTGTTTTCTTGACGATTGCCAGGATCTGTCAACGCTGAGCGTTCCATTGGCGGAAGGCGACCCCAACAGTGTTTTCGTTCCAGGCGGTCCGGGCAGCACCGGCTTCGTGCCGAACAATGTTATCGGTGATCCCTCAACCGGCACCCGTGCGCGCTACTATGAAGTGACGCTCGATGCCATTGGCCAGACGCGATTGACCAGCGATATCACGATCGACCGGTTGAACGTCGAAGGACTCGCCAGTCTCAAGGTCCGGTCCAGTGGCGCTTTGAAAGTCTGGGGCGATTATTCCCAGACCGGCGGCTGGGTTGATGTTGACGGGTCTCTGACCACCGGAGAAGCTTTTCTGGGTGCGGGCTTGCTGTCCGGCTCGGGCTTTTTCGACCCTACCTTCCTGACATCCGTGCAAGGAGCGATTGCCCCCGGCGGACTGTTCGGCGAGGTTGGAACGCTGACCATTGCCGGGGATGTCATTCTCGCTTCGGCATCGCTGACCTATTTCGATGTCGGTCGACGGGGCGGAGATTTGCTCGCGGTCGTGGCGGATGAGGATAATCCCGGCATCATTTCGCTCGGCGGGACCGCGGCTGTCATCAACAAATTCGGGCGCAGAGGCGCGCGGTATGGACAGACGTTCGAAATCATCACCGCCGAGGGCGGCGTGCAGAATGTCTTTGATGATGTGGTTGGCCGGATCGGCGTGCTCTATCCGGAACTGCAATATGACCCCAACACGGTCACGGCCCGAATGCGCGCCATCCGCTTTTCGGACTTCTTCTCGCAAAATGGCGTGACCAATCCATTCTCCCTGGCTTTTGGTAGTGCCCTGGATGCGACCCGTACCCGTTCCTATGCGGATCTTGAGGCGGTCTATGGATTGATCGACGTGATGGAAGCACCGGAGTTGAACGCGACGTTCCAGAGTTTGTCGGCGGCGCAAGCCGGTCGGACAACAACGCTGGATGAGCGGCAAGGCGCAGCGATGCGCACGCTGGTTGCTGACCGGTTGTCGGTGATGGGCACGCAGCGCGCCAAAGGCGGAACTATCCAGATCATCGGATCGTCCCGGACGATTGGCGGCGGGAGTGGCTTGAGCGAAAGCGCTGCAGCCCAGATCAGCTTTGCGGCCAATTATCAACCGTCGGACTGGAGCGCGGTGCAGTTGCCTGAAAATATGTCGGGCTTCCTGTCCTCGGGATATGACCGGACAACGCTCGCCTTTGCCGATCCCGGGAGCGGGGCAAATCAGGGCAGCTGGCATATCGCCATGGGCCTGGAATATGCGCTCGACAGCCAGGCAACCTTGGGAACGGCCTTTGGTTATGCCAGTGGGACACAGGAAGTCAGCGGAACCCTGGCCCGGGTCGCGACCAATCAGGCGTCTGTTTACGGAAATTATCGGCTCGGCGGCAATTTCTATGTCGGCGGTCAGGCGAATATGGCCCACTCGCAAATTGACTCGTCCAGCCGTGTGACGGGAGTCGCCTCGTTCGGCAATCTTGATACCAGCTCGCTCAACTTCGCGGGTCAGATCGAGACGGGCTATAGTCTGGAAGTGGACGGGTTGATGGTCACGCCGCGGGCGGCGATTGGCTATTCTTCCTATCGGGTCGACGGTTTCCGCAACAGCGGAGGGAACCTTGCCATGGCGGTCGATGAAATCAGTCGCGCCGGCGTGGATGCCCGTGTCGGCCTGAAATTGTCCGGAGCAGCGAGGATAAGCTTTGCCTCCGCCTGGTCATTCCAGCCCGAAATGAAGCTGGACTATGTCAGCCGTCTGTCAGGCAATGATACCAATTTCCTGGTCCGTTTCCTGGACGCAGAAAATATCCCCTTTGCCTTGCCGATCGGTCTGCAGGACTCCTCCTATGGGGAAATGAAAGGGGGCTTCAGCGTGGGCAATGGCATTTTCCGCTTTGGCGCCGCAGTGGAGACTCGCCTCGGTCAACAAATCTACCGCGACGATCGAGCGGTGGTGAACATGTCGATGCGTTTCTGATTTTTCAAAGGGGATAGCGACAAGAAAAGGAGCATGATATTGCTCCTTTTTTTGTGGCTGGTTTAATAGGACAGATATATTGACCTTTTAATTCACTTGTAATAATATGATAATCGATTGAAATAAAAATCACCGCGCGCACAAGCGATGCAACAGGAGAGGCCTGATGACTGACGGAAAATCGAAAAGTAATTTGCCGCCATTGAGCCTCCATGTGCCGGAGCCGCAATTTCGGCCGGGTGATCCGGTCGACTATAGTCACCTGGAAATTCCGGCCGCGGGCGCATGTGTCCGGCCGGATGTCACCACAGCGCCAATCGACATGCGCGACATGGTCTACAACATGGTTCGGGTGCTCGACGACGATCATCAGGCGGTTGGCCCATGGGATCCCAAGCTGGACGATGAAACCCAGCTCAAGATGTTGCGTACCATGGCGCAGGTTCGGGCCTTTGATGATCGGCTGCACCGCCAGCAACGGCAGGGCAAGACCAGCTTCTATATGAAATGCACTGGCGAAGAGGCGACGGCAGTGGCAACGACCATGGCTCTCGACGCCGATGACATGTGTTTCCCGAGCTATCGTCAGCAAGGCATCTTGTTCGCGCGGGGCTATCCGATGGTCGAGATGGTCAATCAGATATTCTCCAACCGCGAAGACAAGTTGAAAGGCCGCCAATTGCCGATCATGTACAGCTCGCGCGACCACGGGTTTTTCACGATTTCTGGCAATCTGACGACGCAATATCCGCAGGCCGTGGGCTGGGCGATGGCGAGCGCGAGCAAGGGCGACAACCGGATTGCATCGGTCTGGTGCGGCGAAGGATCGACGGCGGAAGGCGACTTCCACAGCGCGATGACTTTTGCCGCAGTCTATAACGCGCCAGTGGTGATGAACATCGTCAACAACCAGTGGGCGATTTCCTCCTTTTCGGGATTTGCAGGCGCGGAACGAACGACGTTCGCCGCACGCGCGGCTGGCTACGGCATGGCGGGTTTGCGGGTTGATGGTAATGATCCACTTGCCGTTTACGCAGCGATGCGCTGGGCTGCCGAACGGGCGCGGACCAACAACGGGCCGACGCTGATCGAGCATTTCACTTATCGCGCGGACGCCCATAGCACTTCGGATGATCCAACCGCCTATCGCAGCGCGCAGGAGCGCGAGGAATGGCCGCTTGGTGATCCGATCATGCGCTTGAAGCGTCATCTGATCGCGCGCGGGATCTGGGACGAGGAACAGCAGGCTGCGCTCGACGCCGAATGCCTCGAAAATGTCAAAGAGGCGGTAAAAGAAGCCGCTAAAAACGGCATATTGGGCCACGGTCTCCATCAGCCGTTTGAAACCATGTTTCAGGATGTCTTTGAGGAAATGCCCTGGCATCTCAAGGAGCAGGCGGAACAGGCGAACAAGGAACGGGAAATCAAATGGCCGTCATGAACATGATAGAGGCGATTAATTCCGGCCTCGACACAATGATGGAACGCGATGACAATGTCGTCATCCTGGGCGAAGATGTCGGCTATTTTGGCGGCGTTTTCCGGGCCACTGCTGGCTTGCAGAAAAAATACGGCAAGACCCGCTGTTTCGACACACCGATTAGCGAGAACGGCATTATCGGGGCCGCGGTTGGCATGGGGGCTTATGGATTGCGTCCGGTTCCGGAAATACAATTTGCGGACTATATCTATCCGGGCATGGACCAGCTCATCTCTGAAGCGGCCCGCTTGCGTTACCGTTCGGCTGGCGAGTTTATTGCGCCATTGACCGTGCGCTCACCCTTTGGCGGCGGTATTTTCGGCGGCCAGACTCACAGCCAGTCTCCGGAAGCGATGTTCACCCATGTGTCGGGATTGAAGACGGTTATTCCTTCGACGCCCTATGATGCCAAAGGTCTGCTGATTGCGGCAATCGAGGATAACGATCCAGTGCTCTTTTTTGAACCTAAGCGCATCTATAATGGTCCTTTTACGGGCTATTACGACAAGCCGGTTGAGCCCTGGTCAAAATTTGATGCCGCTGAGGTGCCCGAGGATTATTATCGGATTCCGTTGGGCAAGGCGAATATTGTGCGGCCGGGAGATGCCGTCACGGTGCTCGCTTATGGCACGATGGTGCATGTTGCCAAGGCGGTGGTCGAAGAGCATAATATTGATGCTGAAGTCATCGACCTGCGAACTTTGGTGCCGCTCGATATCGAAACGATCGAGCAATCTGTCAAAAAGACCGGCCGCTGTCTGATCGTTCACGAGGCAACCCGAACCAGTGGCTTTGGAGCTGAATTGTCTGCTATCGTCCAGGAACGGTGTTTCTATCATCTGGAAGCGCCGATTGAACGCGTCACCGGTTTTGATACACCTTATCCGCATTCACTCGAATGGGCCTATTTCCCCGGACCTGTCCGGATCGGGGAAGCGCTTGAAAAAATCGTCGGGGAATTGAAGTCATGAGCATCTACACATTCAACTTGCCGGATATCGGTGAAGGTATTGCCGAAGCCGAGATTGTTGCCTGGCATGTCAAGGTCGGAGACATGGTCGCTGAAGACGACCAGATTGCTGACATGATGACCGACAAGGCCACGGTCGAAATGGAAGCGCCCGTCTCGGGCAAGGTTGTGGCCGTGGCGGGTGAAGAGGGCGATATTATCGCGATTGGATCCATGCTGGTGGAGATCGAAGTCGAGGGCGACGCTGCGCGTGCCGATACTGCACCCCAAGCCGATACTGCATCCCAAGCCGATGCGCCAACCGCCGAAAAATCTGTTGAAGCGGCACCGGATGCCGCCATGGCGTCAAATGAAGCCATTGATAAAAAAGAAAAAACCGACGGTTCGGAACTTAAGAATCCGTCTGAACAACCGGCCGATGTGAAGCCCGTGCAACAGCCTGAAACTGACGTCAAGGCGGCACTGGAAGCACCCGCTCCCAAGGTGCTCGCGACCCCAGCCGTGCGCAAGCGGGCGCAGGATCTCGGTGTGGATCTGACTCAGGTCAAAGCCCAGGGCGACCATATTCGCCATGCCGATCTCGACGCCTATTTGAGCTATGGCAGCGGGCAGGGTTACAGGCCCGCCGGAACCAGCCTGAAGCGCGATGACGAGACCATCAAGGTGATCGGTATGCGCCGAAAAATCGCACAGAATATGGCTGAATCAAAACGCCATATTCCGCATTTTTCCTATGTCGACGAAATTGATATGACGGCGCTGGAAGACATGCGTGCGGACCTGAATGCCAACCGTGGCGAGCGGCCGAAACTGACCATGTTGCCTTTGATGATCGTGGCCATCTGCAAATCGCTGCCTGATTTTCCGATGCTCAACGCCACATATGATGACGAGGCGGGCGTTGTAACGCGTCATGGCGGTGTGCACATGGGCATGGCAACCCAGACCGACCAGGGCTTGATGGTGCCCGTTCTGAGGGATGCTCAGGACCAGAATATCTGGCAATTGGCGTCGGAAATCAGCCGGTTGGCGGCCGCTGCACGGAGCGGTTCGGCCAAGGCATCGGAATTGTCGGGTTCAACCCTGACATTAACGTCTCTCGGCCCATTGGGCGGCATAGCAACGACGCCCGTGATCAACCGGCCGGAAGTGGCGATTATCGGGCCCAACAAGATTGTCGAGCGGCCGATGATTGTCGATGGTGAGATTCAGGCGCGCAAGCTGATGAATCTGTCAATCTCTTGCGATCACAGGGTGGTGGACGGCTATGATGCCGCCAGCTACGTTCAGGCGCTCAAGCATTTGCTCGAGACCCCGGTATTGTTGTTCGCCGATTGACCATTGCGCGGCACGCTCGCTAAAGCTGTCACCCCCCAAAGGTTTCTGCCTTGCCAAGATTAGGCGCTGATCGGATCAGCGTGATCGGTCCGCGGGCCTCAAAGGCAGCCGACCTATGTCACAGCTCCTGCTCTAGAACCCCAAATTCCCGAGCGTTTGCTGGTCAAACTTCAAGCGGAAGGTGATAAAGGGCCCATCTCTGGTATAGCGACTTTCTTCAAAGTCGCGGTCTTCGAAACCCACCACATTATAGCCGAGCGAGATATAGCCGTTTTTAAACGGTGTGATCCCGATGCTCGGTCCCCCGCTATAGGCAATCGTATCGAAATCCGTGCCTATGCGCGCAGTCGCCTGGCCGCCAATGTCAATCGTGTCGGACAGATCAAATTTGACGTCCGCGCCGATCACATTGCTCCAGCCTTCGATGTCATCTTCACCAAATTTGTCGAAAACATAGCGGCTTCCCCAAAAGAAACTATATTCTCCCGCTTCGGTGAACAGGCCATCATCCGCGTCAATCGGCGTGTAATTGACGCTTAAACTATTGATAATTCTACGAGAAGTGACGTTGCCACTGACCAGCAGCGGTGCGCCGCCAATCGGGCCGGATTCGCCAGCCGTCGCATTGCGAACCTTGTCTTCGCGAAATTCCAGTTTCTCCAGCCACGACCATCGGCTGTCAGCAGGGCGATAAGCCCAGCTGGCTTCGGCTTCGACCACCTGTGTGCTGGTGCCGGTTTGATCTTCGGCATGGAAAATGCTGCCCAGAGCGCCGATCGCATTGCCTTCGCCGATCTGTTTCAGAACCGCTGAGGTAAAGCCGTAGCGTTCGGTCAGATCACCGTCGCGATACTCGGCGCGTGAAACCCAGCTCCAGTCATCGTTGCGATAGGTGGCACCGGCCGTGACCGCGATGAAATCTTCAGTCAAGGCTCCATCAGAGCCAAGGAAACCACCCGATGCAACCGGCTGTTCTTCGTTGACAACATCCCCGCGATCAAAGCCGCCGAGTGTTTCATTGCCATCAAGCGAGAAATCGACAGTCCACTTTTCATCCAGGGGAATGGTCTGTGTCAGACCATAAGCCGCAAAGGTACGTGGCCCGAACTCGGTAATTTCTTGCTGGTTGGCACTCGCCACGACGCGGCCGCCTTCCCAGGGGGCGACATCAACCCCGATGCGCGCGGTGCGGGCATCGATATTTTCGCCATCAGCAATTTCATAGGTTCCGACCAGCTTGATGTCCTTGGTGATAGAATAGCGGGCCGTTACGCTGTGCCGCGCAGGAAAATCGATGCTTTCATCCTGGCCACCCAGCGCAAATTCGGTTTGTGCATCCAGTTCCAGCTTGCCGTCGAAGAAACTTTGTGTCGCTCCGAGGCGGGCGAGCGTCGAGCGATTCACCGTTCCATCGGACAACCGGTCTTCGGCGTGGACAATGCCCGCCCGCAACGCGGTTTTCTCGGACCGATATTCGATCTCAGCATTGGCGGAACGCCGGCGGGCACCAACGGTCAGGAAATTTTCCTGATAACCGGAAGCCGCGAGCGACAAGCGATCGGTGATCCGGACGCGCGCATCAATCCCGAATTTCCGGGTTCCGCTTTCGGCGCTGTTGAGCTGTCCGAGGCCAAAGCCGCCCGATTGCTGACGAACATAGGCCAGCACATCGAATTTCGAACCGTGATGTTCGGCTTCGACGAGCCAAGCGGTCGCGGAATCCCCTGCGCTTTCGGTACCGTCAAGCGCGCCGGCAATCTTGGCTTGATTATCGGTCGCCGCCAGTTCCGCGCGAAACTCGGTCTTCAAGCTCGGGCGATAACGAACATCCACACCCAGCAGGTCGGTTTTCACAGCTTCATTTTCGTCGTGGATCGCGGTGGCGCCAATTTTGAACTTCTGATCCGCCGACTGGTAGGTCAGGCGGCCGCCAGCGTTGAGATCCCGTCCGGCAACGCCGAGAACTTCATATTCAGCAATGATGAATTGCGGATCCAGTCCACTGCTACGGCTCAAGATCGGCTCGCGGAACCGCAAGGTGCCGGCCAGATAGTCGATATCATAGTCGATATGCCGGGACAGTTCGCGCCGTTCGACGATGCGATCTGACCGCAGGCGATCCCGGGTTTCGATCGTAATCCGTTCGCTATTGGCAAGAATGTCTCGCGCCGCCAGTGGATAGGGGCCGGACAGGCCATTGCCCTGAATTTCCTCGCGCCGGAAGCGGTTGGGCGTATCCGCGCCAAAGGCCGTCGCGTGGACCTGTTCGTTGCGATATTCGGCCTTGATGCCGTTAAACGCGCGCTGATATCGCGCCAGTTCTGGCTCGTCGATACCGGTCTCATAATCGCCGAACAGCGCATAGAATTGCGGCCGCTCGAGCTTGAGATAGAGGCGACGGACCGAGGCGGCATCATAGCGTTGCTCGGAACGATCGGCGTAAACCGTATAGTAGCGCCGTGGATCGATAATTCCCTGGAACCGGGTTTCATCTTCCTGCTTGTCGCTGTCATAGGCCAGCGTCATCAACCACTTACCGGTGATCCGGCCTTTGGCGTAGAGGGCGACGCGGCCATCAACATTGATATTGTCGTCATCTTCGACCAGGTCCTCAAGCCGCTCATCAAGTGTGTTGAAGCCCACTGTTCCTGCGGCAAAACCAACGACGGTCCAAGGACGATCGCCAGGATCCAGCCAGGTTTCGATCCGCTGCTCGCGCGATACTTCGCCGTCCTGGAACGGGAAGGTGATGCTGACAGAGCCGGAAGCGGTGGTTGGGGTCAATTCGATATAGGCAATGCCCTCGTCGCCCTCAACGCGCCATACGGGCGCCCCGCGCTCCAGTCCGGACAGTTGGTTGGCTTGCTGGGCATCGACTTCCACGGCCGGTGTGTAAGGCGCAGGGACGCTGAAATCGCCAACCAGGCCATGATGCGCGGGTTTGCCGTCGCGATCGGTCAAGCGAACCGCAATGACCGGTCGTGTGACGCCATCAGCGACCAGCACGGATTTTTCCTTGAGCAATTCCGCGTTGAGTGGACTTGCCGAATAGTGCACTTCGCGACGCAATTCTTCGACCAGATTGCCGTTTTTATCGAGAATACGCGCTTTGAGGACGTTTTTCCGCGTTTCTATCTCCAGACCGCGCCAGATGCTGACCCGGACCTTCCCGTCAGCGCTTTTCTTGGTGCCATCAAAGGACAAACCGTCCACTTTGGCGCCGTTCACCGTCAATTCGACGCTCTGCCCGGGCTGATGCTTGATCGCCACCCGCAACGCTTTGACGCGCGGATTATAGTCTTCGGCCGGGAACAACCAGCCAATGCCAGGGGTCTCGCCAGCAACCCAATCGCGTTCCGCGCCTGCGGCTTCCGGATCGGACAGAATTTCGGGTTTCTGATAGCTTGGTACAACCGGTATTTCACGTGCTGCAACCTTTTTGGCACGGAAATCTGCACGTTTCAGCGCGCCACCGCGGCCTTCGACAAAGCGTGAAATTGCGCTGCCGGCCGATCGCGTATTCAGGGCGCAGTCGATCGGTGCCTGATCTGCCGGGAAGGTTGAGGGATCGACCTGTACAACGTGCAATCCGGGCCGAACACCTTCAAAATGATAGCGGCCATCCGGGTCGGTAACCGTATAGGTGCCGTCTTGCAGCATGACCCGTACGCCGCCGATTCCCGACGCTGTGCGGGGATCAATGGTGCAGCCGCCTTCAGTAATGCGTCCGATAATCGTGAAACGTTCCGAAATCCCGTCACGTTCGATACGGACGGTGGCGTCGGTCGGCGGACTGACCGCTCCGCGATTGTCGCGTGCCTGGGCGAGGTTTGTAGCATCACCGGGTTGAGCATCAGGCCGGATTTCAGCCAAATAGGTCAATAGTCCGCTGGCAGCTGGGGCCAGCGAAGGCACGGTGACGGTAAAATTCTGACCATTGGGTTCAACCACTGGCGTCACCAGCGCGCCATTGTAGCGCACGGTATCGACGCGCAGACGCATGGCGCGCGGCAGCTGATCCTCCACGGAAACAGCGCCGGTGGTCCGCGCGGGATCGGTATTCTCGACGGTGACCCGATATTGTACCGCATCCCCGGGAACCGCAACAGCGGTGGAAGCCGTTTTGGTGATCACCAACGGGACACCAGGGCGATCCAGCGGGACGTCTACCCGCACCGGCGCGGGATCATCGAGGACGATGATACCACCATAGGATCCATCCACAATTGTGAAGGGAAGCCCGTCGGTTCGCCTGAAGCCGGCCAATTCTGCCGGAGTGGCCTCGGACGGCGCAGTATAGGGCGCCGGAGGTTCGATCAGCAGGCGATATTGGCCGGGCCGGGCAAAGGGAAACCGGTAGAAGCCCTCTGGGAAATCATAGACATTGCCGCCGCTGTCGGTCACGGATCCGCCCGAAATGACCGTGCTGGGGAACACGGATACACCGTCGTCACCGAAAACATCTGCAGGCTGGCCGGTGGCGACATCAATCAATGTCACGCGCGTGCCGGAAACGGCTGCGCCGTCGCCACTGTCAAAGGTTTCGCCAAAGGGATCAATCAGGATCCCGATTTCTACTGTTCCGAGTGTATTGCCGCTGACTTCATCAATACTGATGTCGAGCTGATCACCGGGACGCACGGACAGAACGCAATCGCCCTGTACCGGCGATGGCGGAATCGCTGCCGTATTGATCATTCCAACGAAACGGCCGCTATTGACCTCGGTTTCCACGATGTTGATCGTTTCACGATCGCCAGAAGGCGTTGTGAGAACAACATCGAAGCTATCAATAGCGACGGCGCTGCTGTTCTTGTTTGGGGCAAGGACAGAAACGATAAGGGGCTCACCAGCGCGAATAAACTGGGTTTCCATGATGGAAGCCGGGCTGGTACTGACACCGGAGAAAACACCCACGAGCTCGACGGGGACATTGCCCCCGGAGCCTCTGCAGATGGTTCCCGGCAGGGGAAGCTGTTCCGCGCCAGGCGGATCATCAAAGTGATAAATGGTAATTTGGGGCGGCACATCTGGGGGTGGCACGACCTGAATATCGACACGGTTGGAAGGCGATTGCAGGCGTTGGTCGCCAACGTCCCATTCAGCCTCGGCGATATTGCTGATCAGGGGCAAGCCCTGGGCATGGGCGGGTACCATAGAGGCAGGCGCGATCATCGCCCCTGCAGCAAGCGCCAGGCTGACTGGCTTAATAAGATTGGTTAACCACCGCATGTAGAAAAGGGAAGGGCGACCAGCCGGAAATGCCCGGCTGGCCGCCAATTCCTAGTCTTTTAGTTGACCGTTACCCGGAACAGCAAAGTCTCGGTAGAACCGGCCGAAACCGTACCCAGATTGCCGCTGACTACGCCGCTGGATTCACCCAGGCCGGAGGCATCGCCGTTGGTGCCGCTACCATCACAGGCCGTGGCGGATATCACGCCATTGGCGGTTGGGATGGTTGCCGGACCACTGACTGGAGCGGTGCTGTAGAAGGTCAGGTTCAATGCGGAAATATCATCCGAAATTGCCACATTGGTTGCCGGAGCAGAGCCCGAGCCATTCGCAACAGAGATACAATATTCCACAACCGCGCCGGGAATGGCTTTCGGATTGGTGCTGCCGTTGATCGGATCCCACAACACGCTGCTAACCTTGGTAACCGTGATGTCCGCGGCCGAAACCGTATAGTCATCACCGGCACTGTGCGAACCATCGCCCGTGCCTTCGGCACCCGGGCCATCACTGTCGGCAAAGACCGTGTCTTCGCCAGCCGTATTGGCACCCGCGGTTTCGGTTACAACAGCGCCCAGCGTACTGGCCGTGCCGGCTTCATTGGCTGTAGCAACCAAAATGATACCGGATTTGTCATTGGTAACCTGTGCGGCCGGAATATTGGCCAGCACATAGACAGTTTCGCTGCTATCTGCCGCCAGTTCATCGATGAACGTCGCGGTGTCTTCGCCAGGCTGATAGCCAGGTGTCACGCCGCTTTCGACGAAAATCTGGACGCCGGTCGTGTCAAACTGGTCGGTGCCAGGCGTGCCGTTGAAGAAATTGGCACTCTGTTCTGCAGACAGGCTGAAATCCAGCACATCGTTCGATGTGTTGGTGACCGTAAAGGTCGTGACAGCGCCGGATTGTCCGGGTGATACGTTGGTTGTCGCTGTATCCGATGCCGCGACCGTCAGATCGATCTTTCTGTCGACCGTGAACGTGTCGGAATCGGTTTCTGCGGTCTGTGCGACGCCGCCGACCTGGTAGTTTACGGTAACATTGTTGGTTATACTCGAGCCGGCAGTAGTTCCTGCTGCGAAAGCGGGATTTGCACCCAGCATCGCTGCAGTTACGCAACTTGTGGCAACGAGAAGCTTCAGTTTACTGGTCATAACTGTTCTCCTGTTTCACTTAGTTTTGGATCGCCTAACCCCCGCGGCGATCCGATACGGTTTTGCGTCACTTTACAGTGCCGCGAAAGACAAGTTTTCCTTCAGAACCTACTGAAAGAGAACGATTAAATTTCCATTTGATATGAGTGACGTCGCTCATCAGGGCAGGGCGAACCTCGCCATTTTTGCGCGTATATTTGAGCGTGGCTAAGCGACCCCAGTTCTTGCCGCCATCGACCGAAACGATTTCGGTGCCGTCGGCTGTTCCTTCAAATGCAACCGCTTTGGGGAGCGGGTTGGTGACAGAAAAATCGGTCGCCGCAGCGGTGCCGACATTCTTATATTTGACGACAAAGACGAGCTTATCGCCAGGCAGAACCGTTTGTGGCTGTTCCAGGACCACTTTGGTTTTGCCATCCGGCTTTTCGACCGTTCGTTCGACAAAAACATCGCTTGAGAGTGCGACATTGTTAGCAGCGAGCGCTGCGCCCGGCAGGGCGGCAGCGATACAAGCGGCCAAATAGGATAAGATACTGATTTTCATCAAATAATCCTCAATCTATCGTGACTTGGAAGGTGATTGTGCGGGTCTGGCCACCGGGAACCGTGCCCAGCGCCACGCTGATTTGGCTGCCGTCGAAAGATCCGGCATCGGCATCGGCATCGCTATCGGTTTGACCGCTGCCCTCGAGCGTGATGCTTTCGGCAACATAAGTGGTATCGGTCGGGATCGCGTCGGTGACAGCCAGATTGACAAGATTGCCGGTGCCGGATGTCGTAGCCACCAGTTCATAGGTAATCACAGCGCCGGGAACTGGCTGATTTCCGCCAAATTGGTCAACAACTGTCGCGCTTTTGACAACCGCGACCTGTGCGGCCTGAACGACGAAGAAACCGCTGCCTTCATTGGTCGCACCGGTCGATCCGACAACAGCGTCGCCACCACCGTCCCCTTGACCGGCAAAATTCGTACCGGGCGTGCCGCTGCCGGTGAGCGCGGTAGCGGTCAGTCCGATTTCGGCCCGCTCCGCATCATTGGCGGAGGCAGGGATGGTCGACAGAACAAAGATTGTGATGCTTTCGTCTGCCGCCAGCACGGGATCGTTCGAACCCGACGTGTAAACCGTATCGACTCCCGGATCATAAACCCCATTGCCATCGTCGATCACAATCTGCTCGAACGTGGTATCAAAATCGTCACCGGTTTTTGCGGTGTCCGCGGTCAGCGCGAAGCCTTCCGAGCCGTTGCCGGTATTGGTCACCTGGTAGGTCAGCACCTGGCTCGTTGCACTCGGTGTTGTGGTCACATCGCCGGGGTCACCAGATACGACCGTGACATCGAGCAATTCGTCGACGGTAATGGTGACGGGGTTTGAATCGACGGAAATCGTGCCGCTAGGACCGTCATAGGAGGCTTGCGCGACGTTGACGATATCGGTGCCTGCAATCGTGCCAGCCGCGTGGGCAGGCGCTACGGTCAGGCCGAGCGCAGCAGCGGCGGCAGTTGACACCAAGAGCGGAGTCCGTGCCGCGCTACAAATGCGAGCGACAAAGGACCGCGAAAAAGAGATTGTTCTACATTTCATGCCCTTCCTATGGAGAAAAAAGGACAATAATTCGTAAACATGGCGTCAGAATTGTTCTGCCGTCACATTCGAAAAAATCCCCAGAAAACTGGGGTTTAGTGGTCAAAAATTTACGGTTTTGGAACTTTTGCTTAACCGCCTGTTAACCGTAACCATTTGTAACATTCACAAACAGATGTAAATTTTCGGAAAAGTGCCGTGCCGGGCGTTTCGTTTTTGTCAGACCCGTATCGCGCACCAAAAACCGGTCAAATTCCGAATGATCGCAAAATATTTTGATGTTGGTGCAAGAGTGTTGTTGACAGTCGCGCAGAGCTCAACTACTTGCGCGGCTCTACCGCTTTTGTGAGCGCTTAAGCGGGTGTAGCTCAGTTGGTTAGAGCGCCGGCCTGTCACGCCGGAGGTCGCGAGTTCAAGTCTCGTCACTCGCGCCATTTTCCAGATTACTGGAAATGGCGGCTCCGGAACGGAATTTTCCGGTATTCATCCACAACAGCAACGGTTTGACTGGAAATATCCAGACGATGCCTGCGAATATGTAAATCGGCAACTGGATCCAGATGTTGAGCAGGCTGATCCAGTCGATCAGGCTCACAACAATGCCGCTCCAGATCAAAATGATGACCAGGATCAGGATCATGCCAAACGGTTTGCGCCAACTAGGGGCAGGGGGCGGATTATACGGCCCGGAAGGGTCGGAATCTGTCGTCATGACGTCAAGTTAACCTGTTGAATTATTTCAGATTCTGTAATGATCATCTGTAAAGTGACGTCATGAGGTCCGGTTGGGATCGAATCGGCCTCCTGGACGGACCAGGCCATGCCAATGCGAGGTACATCGGGATGGTCCGCGAACGTACGATCGTAATGGCCGCCTCCTTGACCCAGGCGCTGCATCGAGCGGTCAAACGCAATCATCGGAGCAATAATCAAATCGGGCGTGACGACCGGACAATCTGGGCCTGGTTCGGGAATATTTTGATATCCTGCAGCCATCACTTCCATTGTATTGACCTGCCGAAACAGCAGCGGCGATTTGCCCTTAACTACCGGTAAAGCAACATTTTTACCGGAATCTATCAAATGATCGATCAGATTCGCAGTGGGGGCCTCGGAAGCGACAGCGCTGTACAAGCCAATTGTCGCGCTGCGATCAATCAAACGCGCCAACGGAGAAGGCGGACGCCGAAAGGCCAGATTGCGGGTTGGCGCGTCCAGGCCCGCAAAAAAGGTGTCACGGCGCCTCCGAAACTCTTCACGTAGTTTCTTCTTATTTTCTGATAAACTACTCAATTAATGATCTTTCCTGACGCAGGGTGACGGGACCACCAGGGTCGTTTGCCGGAAAATCCTCTGACGCCAATTACGTCAGGTGGGCGCCATATGCATCGGACCCGACTTCCAAAAAGTCCGCAATCCGGGCAGGGACAGCTCCCTTGGATGTTATATCGCCTCAGGGATTTTTCGTTTCTAGCTCGTGCCAGGCAGTACCCGTCATGCTCTATCTAGGCGTGATTGCCGTCCTTCTCAAGGCTCATCGCAAACGCTTCCGCGCGATCGGCGAGTTTTTCGAGCGCAATAACGGCTTTTTCATCGATCAATTGCCCCGCGGGCTGCTCACTGGCTGGCACAGTCCCAGCGCCACTGGCCGCCTTTTGCTTCAGCCCATGCAATTCGTCGGCCAGCAAAAGCGAGGTAAACAACAGCATCCGGCTTTCGGTCAATCCCGCAGGATCGCCGGCTTCCCCGGCCTTGCCATCGACCAACGCACCAAGTTTGCCGAGATGTTCTTCTTCGCCGTCCTGGCAGGTCACCATGAAGGATCGGCCGCCAATTTCCAACTTTACCTGTGCCACGCTGTCAATGCTCCTGCCGGGCTATCATACCGTCAATGGTCTGGATCGCTTGCTGCATTTCACTTTTCAACGCCGCATGGCGCTTTTCCAAGGCGGGATCGCTTGCGGAGCCGGCATTCTCTTCGATCGCAGACTGAGCGCGGCTGAGAGCCCGTTCAATGCGGCCAATAGCTAAGATCACACGTTCGTTTTCCATAACTTGGTTCCGACTTATAAGTGTTTGTGTTTCATTGATAACAAGCGATTGTCGTTGCGTAAACAAAAGATCGGTGAAGCGCGGCCTTGACGGCATGAGCATAGGCTATCAAAGGGTGTGGCAAATTGACGAATCGGTGGATTGTCATAGTCCATCGTTGTCATTATTGCTCATGGCTGGGGGATCAAGACTTATGACCGTTTCCGAAAAAACCATGGCAAATGCCATACGCGCGTTGTCCATGGATGCGGTTCAAGCGGCCAATAGCGGGCATCCCGGCATGCCCATGGGTATGGCAGATGCTGCAACCGTGCTGTTCAAGGATTTCCTGAAATTCGACCCCAAGGCGCCCAAATGGGCCGATCGTGACCGGTTTGTGCTGTCCGCAGGCCATGGTTCCATGCTGATTTATGCGCTTTTGCATCTGACCGGTTACGAGCGTCCAACTATGCAGGATATCAAGGATTTCCGGCAGTTATCATCGCCTTGTGCGGGGCATCCCGAGAATTTCAAACTGGCTGGCGTTGAAGCCACAACCGGCCCGCTGGGTCAGGGTTTTGCGATGGCGGTCGGCATGGCGATTGCAGAGCGGCACTTGAACGCACATTTTGACGATAGTCTGGTTGATCACAAGACATGGGTCATCGCCGGCGACGGTTGTCTTATGGAGGCAATCAACCATGAAGCCGTAGGATTGGCCGGTCATCTCGGTCTTGGCCGTCTGAACGTGCTCTGGGACGATAACGGGATCACGATTGACGGTGGTACCGAATTGTCAACCAGTGAGGATATCCCGGCGCGTTACCGGGCTTCTGGCTGGCATGTCGTAGCCTGTGACGGTCATGATTTTGACGATATTCGCAAGGCGTTGAGCGAAGCGGAGGCGGATCCGCGGCCATCGCTGATCGCTTGCAAAACCATCATTGGCTACGGCGCGCCCAGCAAACAGGGCACTTCGGCGACCCATGGCGCCCCGCTGGGCGACGAAGAAATCGCCGGAACCCGCGCGGCGTTAGGCTGGGAACATGAGCCGTTTACGGTTCCGGATGAGGTCCAGGCGGCTTGGGCGGCACTGGGTGAGAAGGGTGCTGCGGCCCATGAGGCTTGGGCCGAACGGCTGGCCAGTCATAGCGAAAAGGCTGAATTTGAGCGCCGCATGGCCGGAGCACTGCCGGATGGGTCGGCAATGCAGGACTATCTCAACGGGCTTGCGCAGGATCCACCGAAAGTGGCCACGCGCAAGGCGTCGGAAATGGCGCTTGGCGCGATTACCGCTGCATTGCCCGAAATGGTCGGCGGCAGCGCCGATCTGACCGGTTCAAACAATACCAAAACTCCGTCCACTAAGCCCTTGACCAAGGATGATTATTCGGGACGGTATATTTATTACGGTATTCGGGAGTTCGGAATGGCCGCCGCGATGAACGGCATGGCCCTGCATGGTGGAATCATCCCTTATGGCGGGACATTCCTGGTGTTCACCGACTATTGCCGCGGCGCGATGCGGCTTTCGGCCATCCAAAACACCCGGACAATTTATGTCATGACTCATGACAGTATCGGATTGGGCGAAGATGGGCCAACCCACCAACCAATTGAGCACGTGCAGAGTCTCCGGGCGATGCCGAACATGTATGTCTTCCGGCCTGCCGACGCAATCGAAACCGCTGAATGCTGGGCTTTGGCAATCAAGCGCTCGGAAGGGCCTTCGACCCTGGCACTGACCCGCCAGGGACTGCCGCCGTTACGCCATGACGTCAGCGTAAACCTTTGTGAAAAAGGCGCTTATTCCATGAAGGCAGCGGACTCTGCGAAACGGGTCACTTTGATTGCAACCGGGTCCGAAGTGTCGCTGGCGATAGATGTTGCCGCACAATTGGAGGCCAAGGGCATTGGTGCCGAAGTCGTTTCCATGCCTTGCACGGAATTGTTCGATGCCCAGGTGGAAGACTATAAAACCGGTCTTCTGGGTGGTGATGACATATTGCGGGTTTCGATCGAGGCCGGCACGACTTTTGGCTGGGAGCGGTATACCGGGTTGAATGGCTTGCGCTTCGGCATAGATAGTTTTGGCGCCTCGGCACCGATTAACGACCTGTTTGAACATTTCGGCCTGACCGCCGACGCGATTACCCCGCAGATCATAGGAAAACTGGGCTGAAAACAGCCACCATTCGATATTCAAAGGAGCAACAGCATATGACAAAAGTAGCAATTAACGGATTTGGCCGGATCGGACGTCTGGTAGCCCGCGCCATTCTGGAGCGCCCGGACTGTGGTCTGGAGCTGGTTGCGATCAACGATCTGGCCGATGCCAACGCCAATGCGCTTTTGTTCGGTTATGACAGTGTTCACGGCCGTTTTCCGGGAGAAGTGACCGCAGATGACAACAGCATCTCGGTCAATGGCAAGAAAATCGCCGTAACGTCCGAGCGCGACCCAGGCAATTTGCCCCATGGTGAAATGGGTGTCGATATCGTTTTGGAGTGTACCGGTTTCTTCCAATCGAAAGAGGCATCGCAGCCGCATATCGATGCTGGCGCAAAGCGGGTGCTGATCTCGGCCCCGGCCAAAAATGTCGATCAGACGGTCGTGTTTGGTGTGAACCATGACGTATTGACGTCATCGGATGTCATTGTTTCTAATGCATCTTGTACGACAAACTGCCTGGCGCCGGTGGCCAAGGTGCTCAACGACACGGTTGGCATCGAACGCGGTTTCATGACCACGATCCACAGCTATACCAATGATCAACGGATGCTCGATCAGATGCATAGCGATATGCGGCGGGCACGCGCGGGTGCGGTGAACATGATTCCAACCACGACCGGAGCGGCGCGCGCCGTCGGTCTGGTTCTTCCCGAGCTGAATGGCAAGCTGGACGGTTCGTCTGTGCGTGTGCCGACACCGAATGTTAGTCTGGTTGATCTGACCTTTGTTCCAACCCGTGATACTACGGCCGAAGAGATTAACGCGGCGCTGAAGGCGGCCGCAGACGGTCCGATGAAGGGCGTGCTGGTATTTGAAGACAAACCGCTGGTTTCCAGTGACTTCAATCATCAGCCAGCCAGTTCCTCGGTCGACAGTCTCGAAACATCGGTGATGGACGGAAAACTAGGCCGCGTCGTCAGCTGGTATGACAATGAATGGGGCTTTTCCAACCGGATGATCGACACCGCAGGTGTGATGGCCGGTTTGCTCTAAGCGGAAAGGTTGCGCGCCATGGCAGGCAACAATTTCAAAACCCTGGATGATCTCGGTGACATAACCGGTCAGACCGGTCTCGTGCGGGTCGACCTGAACGTGCCGATGGCGGATGGTCAGGTAGCGGATGATACCCGGCTGAAAGCGGTGGTTCCGACCGTCACCGAATTGGCTGATCGCGGGGCCAAGGTCCTGTTATTGGCACATTTCGGGCGACCGAAAGGGCAGGTGAATATGGATTATTCGCTTGAGCCCGTTGTGGCTCCGCTGGCCGAGACCCTTGGACGTCCGGTCAGTTTCATGGCGCGCCCGAACCCGGACGCGATTGCGGCGCTGCCCAATGGCAGCGTAGTGGTCATTGAAAACAGCCGCTTTGCCGCCGGTGAAGAAGCCAATGACCCCGGCATGGCCAAAGCCATTGCGTCTTTCGGGTCGTTTTTTGTCAATGACGCTTTTTCCGCGGCCCACCGTGCGCATGTGACGACGGTCGGGATCGCCAACCATTTGCCGGCCTATGCCGGACGGTCGATGGAACGCGAGCTCAGCGCGCTGAACAAGGCGCTCGGTGATCCCGAGCACCCGGTTGCTGCGGTGGTCGGTGGTGCCAAAGTGTCCAGCAAGCTGGATGTGCTGATGCAGATGGTGACCAAGGTGGATCATCTGATTATTGGCGGCGGCATGGCCAACACGTTTTTGGCCGCGCGTGGTGTCGATGTTGGGAAATCGCTGTGCGAACATGATCTGACCGATACGGCACTGGAAATTCTCGAGGCCGCAGATCAGGCGGATTGTACGGTTCACCTTCCTTATGATGTGGTAGTCGCCAAGGAATTCGCCCCCAACCCGCCAACCCGCACCGTGAATGTGCACGAGGTTGCAGCGGATGACATGATCCTCGACGTGGGCCCGGCGGCGGTGGAAGCGCTTTCCGACGTGCTGAAAACATGCCGGACGCTGGTCTGGAACGGCCCGATGGGGGCGTTTGAAACGCCGCCCTTCGATGCCGCGACAGTTGCGCTGGCCCAAACTGCGGCCGCTTTGACCAAAGAGGGATCCTTGCTGTCGGTTGCTGGCGGCGGCGATACGGTTGCGGCGCTCAACCATGCCGGCGCGGCGGATGACTTTACGTTTGTTTCCACCGCAGGGGGCGCCTTTCTCGAGTGGATGGAAGGCAAGCAATTGCCCGGCGTTGCTGCTTTACAGAAATAGAATAGAAACTTTAATCGAACCAATTGAGGACGAAATTTCATGCATGATCCGAAGATGATGGACCAAATTGAAAATGGCGCAGGCTTTATCGCGGCGCTCGATCAAAGCGGCGGATCCACGCCCAAGGCACTCAAAGGCTATGGCGTCGATGAAGACGCCTATGCCAATGAAGACGAGATGTTTGCGTTGATCCACGGGATGCGGAGCCGGATCGTAACCGCGCCATGCTTCAATGGCGACAAGGTGATTGGCGCGATATTGTTTGAAAAGACCATGGACGGCGAGGCCGATGGCAAATCTTTGCCGAGCCTGCTGTGGGAGCGCGGCGTGGTGCCGTTCCTCAAGGTTGACAAGGGACTGGAAGACGAAGCCGATGGCGTGCAGTTGATGAAACCCAATCCCGGCCTGGGCGCGTTGCTCGAGCGTGCCAAAGCCAAAGGTGTTTTCGGAACCAAGATGCGTTCGGTGATCAATCTGGCTTCACCGACCGGCATCGCGGCGATCGTCAAGCAGCAGTTCGAAGTGGGCAATGAAATTCTCGATCACGGCCTGATGCCGATGATCGAACCCGAAGTGAACATCAAGAGCGCTGAACGGGTGCAATGTGATGCGCTTTTGCTGCAGGAAATTACCAAGCAGCTCGACGCGCTTCCGGCTGATCGCAAAGTGATGCTGAAGCTCTCGATTCCGACTGAAGCCAATCTCTATGCGCCGCTTGTCGATCATCCCCGCGTGGCCCGCGTGGTTGCTCTGTCTGGCGGTTTTTCGCGCGACGAAGCCTGTTCCGAGCTGGCCAAAAACCGCGGCATGATTGCCAGCTTCTCGCGCGCGTTGCTGCAGGACCTGCGTCATGGCATGACCGATGAAGAATTTAATCAGTCCCTCAGCAGTGCCATTGACCAGATCCACGGGGCGTCGACCAACAAGAGCTGATATCGAGGCACATGACAGGAAGGAGGACAAGAACGAACCGATGAGGATACCGTCCTTTTTTCCTGTGATTGCGTTGCTGCTGGCTGGGTTTCTGGTGTCAGCATCGCCGTCTTATGCTTGCTCCATGGCAGCGGGCTATACTGTCCCAACCAATCTGGAACTGGTAGAGCGCGCAGACATGGTCGTAATCGCCGAGATAACCGCCGAAAGAGCAGGCAAGGACGAGTATGACAATTCGGTTGTCGCCAAACCCTTTGTTCTTCTGAAAGGTCTGGAATTGCCGGAAACTGTTGAACTGCCGGATTCCTGGTTGGATGATGATTTCGACTATCCGGCAACCAGGAGTGATCCCAGAGAGTTGCGGGCGCCCAATCCGGATGCACTGAGCGGCGGCTGCGTAAGATATAGTTTTTCGAAAGGCATGAAACTGGTGCTGTTTCTGAAGCGTGATGATGCAGGCGTGCTGAAGCCCTATCGCAGCGCTTTTTCGCGCGATACTGAAGATGTGAGCGGACCGGATGCTCTGTGGGTCAAGGCGATCAAAGAATATATCGCAATAGACAAACTGCCTGAAAATCAGCGGAAATCTCAGATGCGCCTGCGAATTGCACAGTTGCAATCCCAATCGGACGATATGGATGCTCTCGCTATCGCGCAAGACATGCTGGTCGAGCTCTCGGGAAAGCGGCAACCCCCTTATGACTGAGATCCAATCCTGTCAGCTTTATCTGATATCCCTGCTTGACGTTGGTGGCGATTTCCCGGCGCAGCTGGAAGAAGCGCTCGCGGCAGGACCGGTGGTTGCGTTTCAGTTTCGGGTGAAAAATGTGGCGCACGAAGAGGCGGCCCGCCTGGCCAGGCCTCTGCAGGCCATTTGTGACGCCCATGATGTGGCGTTTATCGTCAATGACAATGTCGCGCTTGCAGCGGAACTTGGTGCCGATGGCGTGCATCTGGGGCAGGGTGATGCCAGCCTCAAGGAGGCGCGGGCGGTGCTAGGCGATCAGGCCCAGATCGGTGTCACCTGTCACGATAGCCGTCATCTGGCGATGGAAGCGGGCGAGGGCGGGGCCAATTATGTCGCCTTTGGAGCGTTTTTCGCTACCCAGACCAAGCAGGTCGAACATCAGGCCGATGTTGATCTGTTGCAATGGTGGTCAAAATTAATGGAAATTCCATGTGTCGCGATTGGCGGTATCACAGCGGACAATGGCCAGCCACTGGTCGATGCGGGTGCCGATTTTCTGGCCGTGAGCGGGGCGATCTGGATGGATCCACAAGGCCCCGGCGCAGCTGTACGGAAATTTGCAAAACTGCTGCCTGCCGCCTGAAATTGCGGGCCGCTATTGCGCTCAGCGATCGTCAGACTGGGACTGGATATTATTGCGGATATAATGGGCGACAAAACGATCGGTCGATGGCGGTGAGAAATTGGGCAATTGTTCAATCTCGCGGATATAGCCGGACAAGGGCAGAACAGTACGCATATGCCCGCCACTGATCGAATAGCCGAACAATCCGGCTGCCGCTGCTTTGCAGCGATGAACGTCCGTTGAAAAGGGAACCCGGTTCCGTGTCGCGAGGTCTGCTTGTGCCATGGCCCTTAATTACATTGATGTCAGCTTCGGGTATTGTATGAAAAAGACAGATAATATTATTAACTGGAGCCGGCGGACATAGCAGAGCCAGATTTCCTGCGTTCAAGGGTCAACGAAAAACACTCCGCTACGGCCTTTCAGAAAATTCCGCGTAAAACTCTTCTCAGAAGGCATGCAAAAATGGGGTAGACGCTCGATCTCACTGAGAAACCCGCCGGCTGCGGTAGGTGTGGGAGCGGGCGTTGAAGGCCGCGCACGGGAAATTGGCCGGCGGAACAGATTGGCCGCAGGCGCGATATTCTCTTCAGGCCGCGTCAACGCCGGGCCATACTCTGGTCGATCATCCATTATCATCTGGCTAGAATGCCCCACGGAATATGTATTGGATGAATTCGCCATGCAATCTCCGCCACGCTTGCCTATCGGCGTCGGCCGTTATAGAGGGCCGCAACGCAAGAATCCCAAAAGCGAGAAATCTGATGAAAATTAGCGGCGTCGATATTCGTCCTGGCAATATTCTGGACTATGAAAAAGGTCTCTGGAAAGTGGCCAAAATCCAGCATACCCAGCCTGGTAAGGGCGGAGCCTATATGCAGGTGGAAATGAAAAACCTGGTTGACGGCCGGAAGACCAACGTCCGTTTCCGCAGCGCCGACACGGTCGAAAAAGTCCGCCTCGACACCAAGGAATTCCAGTATTTGTTTGCTGATGGCGACATGCTGACCTTCATGGACAAGGAAAATTACGAACAAATCACTTTACCGGCGGATCTGCTTGGCGACGCCGTTGAGTTTTTGCAGGACGGCATGGACGTCATGCTGGAGCTGTACGAGGAAAAGCCGATTTCGGTGCAGTTGCCCGATCAGATCGAAGCCGAGATTGTCGAAGCGGACGCCGTGGTCAAGGGCCAGACAGCATCGTCCAGTTATAAACCTGCGGTGCTCGACAATGGCGTACGGGTCATGGTGCCGCCCTTCATCTCGGCCGGCACGCGCATCATTGTCGATGTCTATGCCCGCGAATATGTCGGGAAAGTGTCTTAAGCCTGGTTACAGTTACTGATTCCATGTCCTGGATCAGTGATGGACGCCCGGAGATATTTTAAGAAAGCCGGGGTCGTCATTCCCGGCGCTACACTGTTTATTTTTTGGAAACTGAGATGCCTGCACATTCCGCATTGATCACCGTCATGGAGCGCGCCGCCCGCAAGGCGGGATCCCGTTTGCGTCGTGATTTTGGAGAAGTCGAGCATTTGCAGGTGTCCAAAAAGGGGCCGGCTGACTTCGTATCGAAGGCCGATATGCGCGCAGAGCGGATATTATATGACGAACTGATGAAAGTCCGGCCGGGCTGGGGATTTGTTCTCGAAGAAGGCGGTATGATCGAAGGCGAGGAAGGAAAACCGCGCTGGATCGTCGATCCGCTCGATGGCACGACCAATTTTCTGCACGGCATTCCCCATTTTGCTATTTCCATTGCGGTGCAGGAGCGCTCGCTAGATGGCCAGGGCTGGGGAAAAATTACCAGTGGGTTGATTTACGAACCTGTCACTGATCAGACTTGGTGGGCGGAAATGGACAAAGGCGCCTGGGTGGGCGACAAGCGGCTGCGGGTCTCTGCGCGCAGGGATTTGTCGGAATCGATCATCGCGACCGGCATTCCGTTCAAGGGTCATGGCGATCTTAACGAATGGGCCCGAATTTTCGGTGCGCTCGCGCCTCAGGTCGCCGGTATCCGCCGGTTTGGGGCAGCCTCGCTGGATCTGGCCTGGCTGGCTGCCGGGCGTTATGATGGTTTTTTCGAAGCCGATCTGAAGGTCTGGGACGTCGCTGCCGGGATCCTGATGGTGCGTGAAGCTGGCGGCTTTGTGACCGACTATACCGGCGGAGACCAGCCAATTGCGCAGCGTGAAATTTTGGCGGCCAATGACGCGTTGCACAGCAAGCTGCATAAAATTCTCGCAAAGTCTTTGCTATAGAACCCGTATTGCGATGAAGCGCTTTTGAAATCATGGCGCTTTTCTGTCCAAAAAGGGCTGAATTGGCCCTTGCAGCATGCCCGC
This sequence comes from Parasphingorhabdus sp. W113, assembly GCF_055693205.1. Lineage (NCBI taxonomy): Bacteria > Pseudomonadati > Pseudomonadota > Alphaproteobacteria > Sphingomonadales > Sphingorhabdaceae > Parasphingorhabdus > Parasphingorhabdus sp. W113. The sequence goes on from NZ_CM146328.1 coordinate 1,604,781, forward strand.
CCTGTCCGTAAAAGCGGCCCTGAAATTTAGCGAAACGAGTCTTTTGTGGTCGATCTTTCCGAATATGCGCCGATCCTGCTTTTTCTGGCAGTCGCATTGGCTTTGTCTGGCCTGTTTGTATTTCTGCCCATGGGTGTCTCGCGACTGACCGGCACGCATAATCCCAATGCCGAGAAGCTGTCGGAATATGAGTGCGGATTTCCGGCATTTGAAGATTCACGCAGCCAGTTTGATGTGCGCTTCTATCTGGTCGCCATACTGTTCATTATTTTCGACCTTGAGGCGGCATTTCTGTTCCCCTGGGCTGTGTCACTGGGTCAGATCGGCTGGCTTGGCTGGTCATCAATGATGATTTTTCTCGTCATCCTGACGGTTGGTTTTATTTACGAATGGAAAATGGGAGCGCTCGATTGGGAGTAGAAACTGGCAGCAACGTGATCCTGAATGCTGATGGTTCGCCAATGGCCCCAAACACGCAACCGGATGAAACGTTTTTCAAAGACCTGAACGCGGAAGTGAATGACAAGGGTTTCCTCGTCACGTCCACCGAAGATCTGTTTCAATGGGCACGGACCGGTTCGTTGTGGTGGATGACATTCGGCCTGGCCTGTTGTGCGGTTGAAATGATCCATGTGAACATGCCGCGCTACGACATGGAGCGCTTTGGCGCCGCGCCGCGCGCCAGTCCGCGGCAATCGGACGTGATGATCGTGGCCGGAACATTGTGCAACAAAATGGCCCCGGCCTTGCGCAAGGTCTATGATCAGATGTCTGATCCGAAATATGTCATTTCAATGGGCAGCTGTGCCAATGGCGGTGGCTATTATCACTATAGCTATTCCGTGGTGCGCGGCTGTGATCGCATCGTTCCCGTGGATATTTATGTGCCCGGATGCCCGCCGACCGCTGAGGCGTTGCTTTACGGTGTGATGCAATTGCAGCGCAAGATCCGGCGCATCGGGACCTTCGAGCGCTAATATGGCCCATGGAGCTCCAATCATGTCCAGCAACGAAGGCGTTGCTGATGCCCTGGCCAAATCTTTGGGGGCAGCGGTGCTGGATTGCGTCGAGGCGCATGGCGAAATCAGCCTGACCGTTGATCGCAAGAAACTGCCGGTAGTGATGAATAAGTTGCGGCAAGACCATGAATATCAGCAACTTGTCGAGATTGCCGGCGTCGATTATCCGGAGCGGCCGGAACGGTTTGAGGTTTGCTATCATCTGCTGAGCCTGACGAAAAACCATCGTATCCGGATCAAGATCACAACTGACGAGGATACGCCAGTCCCCACTGTGACCCATATCTGGGAAGTGGCAGGTTGGCTTGAGCGCGAAGTTTTTGACCTGTACGGCGTATTGTTTGACGGCAATACCGATCTGCGCCGGATTTTGACCGATTACGGTTTTCAAGGTCATCCGTTCCGCAAGGATTTCCCGCTCACCGGCTATGTCGAGATGCGCTATTCCGAACAAGCCAAGCGCGTGGTCTACGAGCCGGTCAAGCTGGCGCAGGATTTCCGCAGCTTCGATTTCATGTCGCCCTGGGAAGGTGCGGATTACATCCTGCCTGGTGACGAAAAGTCGGACGACGATGCTGACAAGGGAGCCAAATCCTGATGGCTGACTATCTCGATGAAATGGACGGCCTGGCCGACGAAGCCGATCCAACAGTTGGTGATCTGGAGATCCAGAATTACACGATCAACTTTGGACCACAGCATCCCGCAGCGCATGGCGTTTTGCGGCTGGTGATGGAGCTGGATGGCGAGATTGTCGAGCGGCTGGACCCCCATGTCGGCCTGCTTCATCGCGGCACGGAAAAGCTGATCGAGCACAAGACCTATTTGCAGGCATTGCCCTATTTTGACCGCCTGGACTATTGCTCGCCGCTGGCGATGGAGCACAGTTATGTGCTGGCGATCGAAAAGCTGCTGGATCTTGAAGTGCCGCTGCGTGGTCAATATCTACGGGTTTTATTCGCTGAGCTGACGCGGATCTGCAACCATATGCTGAATATCGGCGCGCATGTTATGGATGTTGGCGCAATGACGCCCAATATCTGGGTGTTCGAAATTCGCGAGCAATGCCTGGCCTTTTTTGAGCGTGCGAGCGGTGCACGAATGCACAGCGCCTGGTTCCGGCCCGGTGGCGTGCATCAGGATGTGCCGCTGAAGCTGCTCACCGACATGGCTGACTGGCTGGATGAATTTCCGACCTTGTTTGAGGATGCGATGAGCCTGGTCATCGACAACCGGATTTTCAAGCAACGCAATGTCGACATTGCGGTTGTCTCGAAGGATGACGCGGTGCGCTGGGGTTTTTCCGGTCCGATGATCCGCGGCAGCGGAATCGCTTGGGATCTCCGCAAATCGCAGCCTTATGATGTTTATGACCGGATGGATTTCGAGATTCCGGTTGGTACGCGCGGCGACTGTTATGACCGGTTCATGGTTCGGGTCGAGGAAGTGCGCCAGAGCGCGCGGATCATGCGGCAGTGCCTGAACGAGATGCCGGACGGTCCGGTGGCGTCGACCGATCGCAAGATTGTTCCGCCCAAACGCGGCGAAATGAAACAGTCGATGGAAGCCTTGATTCATCACTTCAAGCTCTACACCGAAGGCTTCCACGTCCCGGCGGGTGAAGTCTATGTTGCGACCGAAAGCCCGAAAGGGGAATTCGGCGTCTATCTAGTGAGCGATGGCAGCAACAAGCCCTATCGCTGCAAGATCCGACCGACCGCATTCTCGCATCTCCAGGCGATGGACTTCATGTCACGCGGCCATATGCTGGCAGATGCCACCGCCATATTGGGCGCGATGGATATCGTGTTCGGAGAATGTGACCGGTGATGATACGCGAGTTCCTTATCTTCATCATCGCCGTCGCCGCTTTTGCGGCTGCGGTGGCTGGTTATCTTGCGGCCTTTCATGGTGAGGTCAGTCTCAAGGAAGTGCTGTCTTCCGCCTTTGCTGCGGTTATCGGCCTGTATGCAGGTCGCTTTCTCGAGCGGAGATTGAGCCATGGCTGATTCTTCCGAACGATCCAAGCGCTGGACGCTCGGCGGCGGCGCGACGGTCTTTGTTATCGTCGCGATCATGCTGTTGTGGGAATTGTGGCAACCCGAAAATATGCTCTGGAACGGCATCTTGCTGGTCATAACGGTGGGGCTGATCATAGCCGGATTCTGGCTGAATATTTATTTTTCGAAAAACTGGGATGATATTGGGGAAGCGCGTTTTGACACGCGAAACAAAAGTGATTTAAATGGCTGAAACTCCGAACATTCCCGACGAGACCGAAGTGCGTGCCAAATGGGGTGAATTTGCTTTTACGCCGGCCAATGAAAAGCTCGCCAAATGGCAGATCGCCAAATATCCCGAAGGGCGACAGCGCTCGGCGGTGATGGCGCTGCTCGACATTGCCCAGCGCCAGGTGGGTGCGGATACCAAGACCCAGGGCTGGCTGCCAGTGCCGGTGATCGAATATGTCGCCGCCTATTTGGACATGCCCTATATGCGGGCCTATGAAGTCGCCACTTTCTACACCATGTATAATCTTGCGCCGGTAGGCCGTTTCCATGTTCAGGTGTGCGGTACAACCCCGTGCATGTTGCGCGGCAGCGACGATGTGATGGCGGCGTGCAAGAACAAGGGCATGGCCAAGGGAAAGACCACCCCGGATGGGCTGTTCACACTGACTGAGGTCGAGTGCATGGGCAATTGCTCCAACGCGCCGATGGTGCAGATCAACGACGATAATTACGAAGATCTCGATTATGATATCATGACCCGGATCCTCGAAGATCTTGCCGATGGCAAGGCTGTGCCCGTCGGATCTCAGATTGGCCGGAAAACCAGCGAAGCCGAAGGCGGACCAACGAACCTCAAAGACATGGTCGATGCCAATCATGATTACCGGAGTGAATGGTCATGATGCTCGACGGTTATGCAGGATGGGTCGCACTGGCTGTGGTCGCGATCGCCGTTATTGGCGGCCTTTGGGGTCGCAGGAGTAAGAAATAATGGGTTTTGATTTTCTCCAGGACAAAGATCGCATCTTTACCAATGTCTATGGCTTTCAGTCATGGGACCTCAAAGCCGCGCAACAACGGGGCGATTGGGACAAGACCGCCGACATAATAAAGCGCGGCAATGACAAGATTATCGAAGAGATGAAGGAAAGCGGCCTGCGGGGTCGCGGTGGCGCCGGTTTTCCGACCGGTCTCAAATGGTCATTCATGCCGAAAGAGTCACCCGATGGCCGGCCAAGCTTTCTGGTTATCAATGCCGATGAATCCGAGCCTGGCAGCTGCAAGGACCGGGAAATCCTGCGCAATGATCCGCACAAGCTGATCGAAGGGGCGCTGATTGCCGGTTTCGCGATGCGCGCCCGCGCTGCCTATATCTACATTCGCGGCGAATATATTGCCGAAGCCAAAGTCATGGAGGCAGCCGTACAGGAAGCCTATGATGCTGGTCTGATCGGCAAAAACGCAGCCAAATCGGGCTATGATTTCGATGTCTTTGTCCATCGGGGTGCCGGCGCCTATATTTGCGGCGAAGAAACCGCGATGATCGAAAGCCTCGAAGGCAAAAAGGGGCAACCCCGGCTGAAACCGCCATTTCCAGCCGGTGCCGGTCTCTATGGGTGTCCGACGACAGTGAACAATGTCGAATCCATCGCGGTTGTTCCGACCATCCTTCGGCGCGGTGCTTCCTGGTTCAGTTCCTTTGGACGCGAGAATAACAAAGGCACGAAACTGTTTCAGGTTTCCGGCCATGTTGACAAGCCAGCGGTGTTCGAAGAAGCGATGAGCATCCCGTTTCGTGACATGATCGAAAAACATTGTGGCGGCATAACCGGCGGTTGGGACAATCTGCTCGCGGTCATCCCTGGTGGCTCCTCGGTGCCGCTGGTGCCGGCCGAGCAGATCATGGATGCGCCGATGGATTTCGACGGCCTCAAGGATCTCGGTTCCGGACTGGGTACCGCGGCGGTGATCGTGATGGACAAATCGACCGACATCGTGCGCGCGATTTCCCGGCTGAGCTATTTCTACAAGCATGAAAGCTGCGGTCAGTGCACGCCTTGCCGCGAAGGCACAGGCTGGATGTGGCGGGTGATGGAAAAAATGCGCGATGGAGACGCCGAAATCGCCGATATCGACACGCTCTATGAAGTGACCAAACAGGTTGAAGGCCATACAATCTGCGCGCTTGGCGATGCGGCGGCCTGGCCGATTCAGGGCCTGATCCGTCATTTCCGCCCCGAAATGGAACGCCGTATCCGCGAGAATAAGGGTGCGGACGTGCTGGAGGCGGCGGAGTGAAGAGGCGAAGCAAACCGGTAAGAGCGATAATTGCTCTGATGCTCCTGGCGGTGCCGGCCTCGGTTGCCGCGCAGCCGGCCACTGGCTCTCGAATCGATCGCAGCAAACAGGGCATGACAGGATTTCATGATCCTCTCGTGCAGAAATCTCCGCGCGCCGCGATCAATGCGATAGGTCGATGCAAAGCCGAGAATAACCGTTTCCGAGCATTGAAAACGCTGGGCTATAACTATCTGAGCGATGAGCAGACCAAGTCTCTCAAGTATATTTACAAAGCCGTCGACTATCGCGATCCGTGCTATATCGCCAAACAGATCACTTATGGTTTTTCCACGGCTCCTGCGGTGGGCGCTTTTGCCGAGTTTTTCCTGACCAAAAAATATGGTGAGCAGGATGTGCTCGCTTTGGGTGAGCTTACGGACACCGACTGGCAACAAGCGGCCATGAAACCGCGCAATGCCGAAGAGTTTTTCGGTCGTTGTGTCGTAAGGGCTGGCCGCGCGCAAATCTACACGCTGATCAAGACAATTCCGGACACGGATCAGGAGAGCGCAGCGATAAAGGCCCTGGTTCCTCTGCTGGGGCCTTGCGTAACCGATGGGTTGGAAGTGGCATTTGACAAAACCTCCTTGCGCGCCATGCTCGCGCACGGTTTATATCAGGCGGTTCGTCAACAGGCAGATATGGCGGAGGCAGCGGAATGAACCTGCGCTGGGTTCCTTTTGGTCTGCTGGCGGCTCTTTGCTGGACGGCTCCGGTTCCGGCAGAGCCCACGGGAGCGGATGTGAAGAAGACCGCCGTCCATTTCTGGAAATTCGCAGATTGTATCGCGAAGCGGGACCCATGGCTCGTCAAGCAGGTGCTCGCGGCGAAGGTGGAATCAAAAGTTCGCAACCGGAAAACCGATCGCTTGGCGCAGAAAAACACACAGTGCCTGCCCGGCGGCTCCCAAATGGCAATCAAAAATAGCGTGCTGCTCCGTAACGCGCTTGCCGGTGCCTATTTGAATCACAAATATGCCGGTCGGGATCTTCCTGATTTTGCGTTGGTGCCACAGCAATATCAAATTGGCTCACTCCCCGAAGACGCAAGCAGCAAGCGTGTTTTGAGAAGAGGTCTGCGGCAATTTTCGGAATGTGTTGTCCGCAAGGCCCCGCAAGACACGATGGCATTGTTGGCATCCAAACCCTTTTCTGATGCGGAGAATCTCGCAATTGCTTCGCTCAATCCGGAAATGAGCGTCTGTCTGCCAGTTTCCAATGGTGAAAAATTGGGTTTCACACGAATGCAGTTACGCACCAATCTGTCGCGGGTTGCTTATATTCTTGATCGGGAAAATGAAAAATTGGCGGCAACCGCTTTTCTGGAGGCGCAGAACTAATGCCTAAAGTCACTGTAGATGGCATCGAACTCGAAGTTCCTCAGGGCGCAACTGTGTTGCAGGCGGCGGAGCTTGCCGGCAAGGAAATCCCGCGTTTCTGTTATCATGAGCGCTTAAGTATCGCCGGTAACTGCCGGATGTGCCTTGTCGAAGTGAAGCCTGGACCGCCGAAGCCACAGGCTTCATGCGCGTTGCCGGCGGCAGATGGCCAGGAAATCCGCACCGACAGCGAAATGGTCAAGAAGGCGCGGGAAGGGGTGATGGAGTTTCTCCTGATCAATCACCCGCTCGACTGTCCGATTTGTGACCAGGGCGGCGAATGCGACTTGCAGGATCAGGCGATGGCCTATGGCAAGGGCGGCTCGCGCTACGACGAAAATAAGCGGGCGGTCACCGAAAAATATATGGGGCCAGTCGTCAAGACCGTCATGACCCGCTGTATCCATTGCACCCGTTGTGTGCGGTTCGCCGAGGAAGTGGCGGGCGTGGAAGAGATTGGCGCGATCGGGCGCGGCGAGGGGATGCAGATCACCTCCTATCTCGAACATGCGGTGCATAGCGAATTGAGCGGCAATGTCGTCGACCTCTGTCCGGTCGGAGCGCTGACCAGCAAGCCTTATGCCTTTGAAGCGCGTCCCTGGGAATTGACCAAGACGCTGGGCATTGATGTGATGGACGGTGTCGGCACCAATATCCGCATCGATTCCCGTGGCCGTGAAGTGCTTCGCGCGCTGCCGCGAGTGAATGACGACGTGAATGAGGAATGGGCCACCGACAAGACCCGCCACGCGATTGACGGATTGATGAAGCGCCGCCTGGACAAGCCCTATATTCGCCGTAACGGCAAGCTTGAAGCGGCGAGCTGGAATGAGGCGTTTAAAGCGATCGCGGCGGTAAAGGCGGGCAGTTCGGTTGCGGCCATTGCAGGGGACCTGGTGGATTGCGAAACGCTTTACGCGACCAAGAAATTGCTGAAGTCGATGCGTTCGGAAATGCTGGAAGGCCGCCAGACGGGCCTGTCCTACGACGTTTCCAATCTCGCGGCGGTGAATTTCAACACGACAATTGCCGGTATCGAGGAAGCGGATGTTGTGCTGCTGGTTTCGACCAATCCGCGCTGGGAAGCATCGCTGGTCAATACCCGCATTCGCAAGGCGGTCCGCAAGGGCGGTGCGAAAGTCTTCGCGATCGGGCCGGAAGTCGATCTCACCTATCCGGTTGAATGGCTCGGCGATGATATGAACCTGCTGGCGAAATTGCCGAAAGCGGTGGCCGATGCGCTGAAAGGCGCAGAAAAACCGGCGCTTGTCCTTGGTGGCGGAGCTCTGAGCGTCGACGGTGCCCATGGCGCTGCGCTGAAACTGGCGGCGAAATATAAGCTGGTCCGGGATGGCTGGAACGGTTTCAATGTCCTGCACATCGGGGCCTCGCGGACCGGCGGCCTGATGCTGGGCTATGCCTATGAAGGCGGGATCAAGGCAATCGCTACCAAAAAGCCGAAATTGCTCTTCGCTCTCGGCGCCGATGAAATGGATTATGCGCCCTTTGCCGACAGCTTCAAGGTGTTTATCGGGCACCATGGCGACGCCGGCGCGCATGCCGCGGATGTTATCCTGCCTGGCGCGGCCTATACCGAGAAAAACGGCACATATGTCAATCTGGAAGGGCGCGTGCAGCGCTCCAACAAGGCGATTTTCGCGCCGGGGGATGCCCGTGAAGACTGGTCTATCCTGCGGGCCCTATCAGATGTACTGGGCAAGACCCTGTCGTTTGACAGTTTCGCGGAATTGCGAGCCAAAATGGCTAAGGATCACCCGAATTTGGCGGACGAAGGTTTGGTCCGGTTTGATTGGACACCACCTACCGGATTGCCGGACAAGCCCAAAGGGCAGGGCGTTCATCCAATCAAGGATTTCTATCTGACCAACAGTATTGCGCGCGCGAGTGCGACCATGCAGCGCTGTTCGGCGGAATTGCTGCACGCCGATGACGATGTTCTGGAGGCCGCCGAATGACCGCCTATCTCCAATCCACTTTTCTTGGCCCTGAAATTGGCTGGTTCGTTGGCACTTTGGCGCTGATCCTGCTGATCGCGCTGCCACTGATGCTGGCAGTGGCGATGATCATCTATTTTGATCGCAAGGTGATTGCTGCCGTCGCGCTGCGGCGCGGCCCGAATGTGGTTGGGCCGTTCGGCTTGCTGCAGAGTTTTGCTGATGGTCTGAAAGTTTTTCTTCAGGAGACGATCATTCCGTCCGGGGCCAATAAGGGCCTGTTTCTGTTGGCGCCGATCATCACCTTCACCGTCGCGTTGCTGGCCTGGGCGGTTGTACCGTTCAGTGAAGACATGGTTCTCGCCAACATCAACATCGGGGTATTGTACATTCTCGCGATCAGCTCTCTCGGTGTTTATGGCGTCGTGATTTCGGGCTGGGCCAGTAACTCGAAATACCCGTTTTTCTCTGCGATGCGGGCGGCGGCACAGATGATATCCTATGAGGTTTCGATCGGATTTATCCTGATTTCAGTAGTCCTGTTTGCCGGCACCTTCAATCTGAACGCAATCATCACAGCACAGGAAGGTCATATTTTCGGTGTGATCAACGCCTATGGCGTTAATCCGCTGCTCTTTCCGATGGCGGTGATGTTCCTGATCAGTTCGATGGCGGAAACGGCGCGGGCACCGTTCGATTTGACCGAAGCCGAGAGCGAGCTGGTAGCCGGATATCAGACTGAATATTCGTCCATGTCCTTCGCGTTGTTCTGGCTTGGCGAATATGCCAATATTCTGTTGATGTGTGCGCTCAATGTCATCCTTTTCTGGGGTGGATGGCTGCCGCCACTCAATGTCGACTGGATTCCATGGTTCGATATTCCCGGTATAATCTGGCTGTTCCTCAAGATGTTCCTGGTCTTTTTCATCTTCAGTTTGGCATGGGCGACAGTTCCCCGGTATCGCTATGATCAACTGATGCGTCTGGGCTGGAAAGTCTTCCTGCCGATCAGCATCTTTTGGGTCTTTCTGGTTAGCGGATATGTGATGATTGATAAATTTGGGTGGCCGCTATGAGTGTAAAAGAAATCATAAAAGCCTTCACGCTGTACGAGATCGTTCTGGCACATATGCTGACGCTGAAATATTTCTTCAAGAAGAAGAAAACCGTCAACTATCCCTATGAAAAAAATCCGATCTCTCCGCGGTTCCGGGGCGAACATGCGTTGCGCCGTTATCCCAATGGGGAAGAACGCTGCATTGCCTGCAAGCTGTGCGAGGCGGTGTGTCCGGCCCAGGCGATTACGATCGAAGCGGAGCCGCGCGATGACGGATCACGGCGAACGACGCGCTACGATATCGACATGACGAAATGCATCTATTGCGGTTTCTGTCAGGAAGCCTGTCCGGTTGATGCGGTTGTCGAAGGACCGAATTTCGAATATTCGACCGAAACGCGGGAAGAGCTGATTTACGACAAATCCAAACTGCTTGAAAACGGTGACAAATGGGAACGGGCGATTGCGGCAAACCTTGCCGCCGACGCGCCCTATCGGTAATGGGCGTCAGCGATTCATTTGACGCATGCGGGGAAACAGCCTCAGTTGATCAAAAACTGACGCAAAAGGGAAATACAGGGGTCTGATGCAAGTATTTGCTTTCTATCTATTCGCAAGCATTGTGATTGCCAGTGCGGCATTTTGCATTTTTGCGCGAAATCCCGTGCACAGCGTGCTGTGGCTGATTCTCGCCTTTTTCAATGCGGCAGGGTTGATGCTGCTGGTCGGCGCCGAATTTATCGCGGCGTTGCTGGTCATCGTCTATGTCGGTGCGGTGGCGGTTTTGTTCCTTTTCGTCGTCATGATGCTGGACATTGATTTTGCGGAATTACGCGCCGGATTCATGAAAAACCTGCCGCTCGGATTGCTCTTGGCAATTGTATTGGTTGCCGAGCTGATCTTCGGAATCGGGGCGTGGACGTCCGCAGGGATGGGCGAAGCCGATGCCGTTGTTGGCATGAACGCAGGCGGGCTATCCAATATCGAAGCGCTGGGGACGGTGCTCTACACCAAATATATATTCCTCTTCGAAGCCGCAGGCATGATTCTGCTGGTCGCGATGGTCGGCGCGATCGTCCTGACCAACCGCCAACGCGGAGGTGTGAGAATACAGAGCATTCAGGAGCAGGTCCGTCGCCGTCCTGAAGAGGCCACCCGCAATGAACAACCCGAAGTCGGCAAGGGAGTCGAGCTATGATTGGCATCGAACATTATCTGGTGGTCAGTGCGATCCTGTTCGTGATGGGCATGCTGGGCATTTTTCTGAACCGCAAGAACATCATCATCATCCTGATGGCGATTGAATTGATCCTGTTGTCGGTGAACCTGAACCTCGTAGCTTTCAGCGCGTTTCTAGGGGATATGACCGGGCAGGTCTTTGCGATGTTCATTTTGACCGTGGCTGCCGGGGAAGCCGCTATTGGTCTCGCCATTCTCGTGATTTATTTCCGTCAGCGCGGCACGATCGCCGTCGATGATGTCAACCGGATGAAGGGTTAAGGACTTGACGATCCAGCTTATCGTTTTCCTGCCCTTGCTGGCAGCCATTGTTGCAGGGTTTGGCAACCGCCTGATCGGGAACGTTCCCGCCAAACTGGTGACGACCGCGGCGCTGTTCGCATCCTGTGCGCTCAGCTGGCCGGTCTTTATCGACTATATCATGCTGTCCCGCGCCGCCGAAGTGGTGCCGGTGCTCACATGGGTGCAGTCCGGGGATCTCAATTTCGCGTGGTCCTTGCGGGTCGATGCGCTGACAGCGGTGATGCTGGTCGTTGTGACGACCGTTTCGGCCCTGGTGCATCTCTATAGCTGGGGCTATATGGACGAAGACCCTGATCAACCGCGCTTTTTTGCCTATTTGTCGCTGTTCACTTTCGCCATGCTGATGCTGGTGACCGCGGACAATCTGGTGCAGATGTTCTTTGGTTGGGAAGGGGTGGGCCTGGCGTCCTATCTTCTCATCGGATTCTGGTTCAAGAAACCAAGCGCCAGCGCCGCTGCGATCAAGGCTTTTGTCGTCAACCGGGTTGGCGATCTCGGCTTCATGCTCGGAATTTTCGGCACCTATCTGGTGTTCGGCACGGTTTCGATTCCGGAAATTCTCGAAGCGGCGCCAGCCATGGCCGGTTCGACGATCACCTTTGCCGGGATGCGGCTTGATACGATGACGATCCTGTGCCTGCTGCTGTTCATCGGCGCGATGGGCAAATCGGCGCAGCTTGGACTGCACACCTGGCTCCCCGACGCGATGGAAGGACCGACACCGGTTTCGGCACTGATCCATGCCGCGACCATGGTCACCGCCGGCGTCTTCATGGTCTGCCGCCTATCTCCAATGTTCGAAACCAGCGAAGTTGCTCTGGCGGTGGTGACGATTGTTGGCGCCTGCACGGCGATATTTGCAGCGACGGTTGGCCTTGTGCAGCATGACATCAAGCGCGTCATCGCTTATTCGACCTGCTCACAGCTGGGTTACATGTTCTTCGCAGCCGGTGTCGGGGCCTATAGCGCGGCGATGTTCCACCTGTTCACCCATGCCTTCTTCAAAGCCTTGCTGTTCCTCGGCGCGGGCTCGGTCATCCATGCGATGCACCATGAGCAGGACATGCGCTATTATGGCGGTTTGCGGAAAGAAATCCCGCTGACTTTCTGGGCAATGATGGCAGGTACGCTGGCGATTACCGGTGTCGGCATTGTCGGCCTCGGCGGTTTTGCCGGCTTTTACTCCAAGGATGCGATTATCGAAGCGGCCTTTGCCAGCGGCTCCAGCACCGGGCAGTTTGCCTTTGCTATTGGTGTGCTCGCGGCCTTGCTGACCAGCTTCTACAGTTGGCGTCTGATGTTCCTGACCTTCTGGGGCACACCGCGCTGGATCCAGTCCGAACATATTCAGCACAGCGTGCATAAGACGCCGGAAGAAGCCGGTACGGACCAGACCGGTGGCTATCATCCCCATGAAAGCCCGCTGACCATGCTGATCCCGCTGGGCGTTTTGAGTCTGGGTGCCATTGGCGCAGGATTTGCCTTCCATCACAGCTTTATCGACGCGACCGACGGTTTCCGCTTCTGGGCGGGTAGTCTCGCTTTTGACCGGATATTGATGCACGATCTTCATGAAGTGCCCCTGTGGGTCAAACTGGCATCAACCGTTGCCATGTTGATCGGACTAACCACCGCCTTCTTGCTGTATTTCCGTGGAAAAGACCGTCCTGCGCGGCTCGCAGCGACGTTCGAGCCGGTCTATAAATTCTTCTTCAACAAATGGTATTTTGACGAACTATACGATCTGATCTTTGTTCGTCCGGCCTTCTGGTTCGGCAGATTTTTCTGGAAAGCCGGTGACGAGGGCACGATTGACCGCTTTGGCCCGAACGGTGTCGCGGCGGTTGTTGCCGGCGGTGCCGGGCTCGCCAAGCGATTCCAGACCGGGTATCTCTATAGCTATGCGTTGGTCATGCTGCTGGGTCTGGCGGCGGCGGCGACCTGGATTATCGTAAAGGGAGCCGGCTAATGAACCAGCTCGATTTCCCGATCCTGTCGCTGATGATGGGCCTGCCAATGCTGGCTGCGATCGCTTGTCTGTTCCTCAATGCGCAGGGTGCGCGACTGCTCGCGCTGGCGACGACCCTGGCCCTGTTCGTTCTCGGCGTAGTGCTGTGGATCAACTATGATATTGGCGGCCCGCAATGGCAATATGTCGAGCGGGTCGACCTGTTCGGCAATTTCGCCTGGGCATTGGGCATCGACGGCATTTCGATGATGCTGATCATGCTCACCGTGTTCCTGATGCCGATCTGTATCGGAGCGAGCTGGGAATCGATCCAGAACCGGGTTGGCGAATATATGGCGGCCTTCCTGTTCATGGAAGTGCTGATGATCGGCGTGTTTGCGGCGCAGGATATCTTCCTGTTCTACATCCTGTTCGAGGCCGGTCTGATCCCGATGTATCTGATTATCGGGATATGGGGCGGGACCAACCGGATTTACGCAAGCTACAAATTCTTCCTCTATACCCTGCTGGGGTCGGTGGTGATGCTGATCGCGATGCTGTGGATGGTGCAGGAAGCGGGTACGAGCGACATTCCAACCTTGCTCAACTATGATTTTGATCCGGATGCGCAGACCTGGCTGTGGCTGGCCTTCTTCGCCAGCTTCGCGGTCAAAATGCCGATGTGGCCGGTGCACACCTGGTTGCCGGACGCGCATGTTCAGGCACCGACGGCGGGCTCGGTCATTCTGGCCGGTGTTTTGCTCAAAATGGGCGGTTACGGCTTCCTGCGCTTTTCGATACCGATGTTCCCGGAAGCATCCGAGCAGTTTATCTGGTTGATCTTTGCGCTGTCGATGGTTGCGGTGATCTACACGTCGCTGGTGGCGCTGGTGCAGCAGGATATGAAAAAGCTGATCGCCTATTCCTCGGTTGCCCATATGGCGATTGTTACGGTCGGTCTGTTTGCGTTCAACCGCCAGGGTATTGAAGGCGCGATCATTGTCATGCTGAGCCACGGACTTGTGTCCGGTGCATTGTTCCTATGTGTCGGGGTCATATATGATCGCCTGCACACACGGGAAATCTCGCGCTATGGCGGGTTGTCGATCAATATGCCGAAATATGCGGTGCTGTTCCTGCTGTTCACGATGGCGTCCATCGGACTGCCGGGCACCAGCGGCTTTGTCGGTGAGTTTCTTTCGCTGATCGGCCTTTACAAGGTCAATAGCTGGGTCACCCTGGTTTGCACCGTCGGCATTATCCTGGGGGCAGGCTACATGCTCTATCTCTATCGCCGGGTCGCTTTCGGGGAACTTGTCCATGACGATGTCAAGGCGATGCCCGATCTCTCTGCCCGTGAAATGGCGCTGCTGGCGCCGATAGCCGCGGCCGTGATGTGGATGGGCGTCTATCCGGAAAGTTTCATGGCACCTATTCGCGGCGATGTCGGCGCGCTGGTCGCCCGAATTGATCGCGCGGCACCGGAAGGGGATGCACAGTTGAAAATGGGGCAGGCGAAGGCCGTTACGCATGATACCGAAAATCATGCAGCAGGGGAGGCGCACTGATGGACTATTCCCTTTCCCTTTCGCTGATTTTCACGCTTCCGGAAATCATTCTGACCGTGAGCAGCTTGATCATGTTGCTCATCGCGGCCTGGGGCGGCAATGCGTCCGCCCGCCTTGTAACGATCCTTGGAGTTGTGGCGCTTGGCTTTGCTTCCTATTTTGTCACCGACTTTCTGGTCAATCCATCTTTCGAATTTGGCGGTGATGCCTTTGGCGGCCTCTATCGCATGGATCGCTTTGGCAGCTTCGCGAAATTGCTGATCTATTTTGCCGCCGCGATATCGCTGATGATCGCGCCGCGCTATTTCCAGAAAATGGGGGCTTACCGCGCCGAATATCCGGTGCTGATCATATTTGCCACGATCGGCATGGGAATGATGGTTTCCGCTTCCGATCTGCTGACCCTCTATATCGGTCTCGAGTTGAACAGTCTCGCAGCCTATGTGCTGGCCAGCTTCATCCGCAATGATGTGCGCTCGTCCGAGGCCGGCTTGAAATATTTCATCCTTGGTTCGCTCGCGAGCGGCATGCTGCTTTACGGTATCTCGCTGGTTTACGGCTTTGCCGGATCGACGAGCTTTTCGGTCATCGCCGATACGCTCAGCGGTGATCTGTCAACCGGACCTTTGATCGGTGTCGTGCTGGTGCTTGCCGGTCTCGCATTCAAGATCAGCGCTGTGCCATTCCATATGTGGACCCCGGACGTCTATGAAGGCGCGCCGACCCCGGTCACCGCCTTTTTCGCAAGCGCGCCCAAAGTGGCGGCTATTGCGCTCACCGTGCGGGTGATTATCGATGCATTCGGCAATCAGACATCGACCTGGCAGCAGATCATTGTCTTTGTCGCTTTGGCGTCGATTGTCCTCGGTGCAGTGGCCGCCATCGGGCAGCAGAATATCAAACGCCTGCTGGCTTATAGTTCGATCAACAATGTTGGCTTTCTGCTGATCGGTCTCGCTGCCGGGACGCCAGAAGGAATCTCCGCGATGCTCTTCTATCTCGTCATCTATGTCGCGATGACTCTGGGGAGCTTCATCTGTGTCATGGAAATGCGCGATGCCGATGGCAAGTCGCTGGAATCTTTGTCCAGCCTCGCTGGATTGTCGCAGACCCGGCCCGGACTGGCTGCGGCTTTTGCGGTCTTCATGTTCTCACTCGCAGGCATTCCGCCGCTCTTCGGTTTCTGGGGCAAGTTCCTCGTCTTTGATGCTGCAGTTGCCGCTGGCATGTTGCCACTCGCGGTCATCGGCATCGCAGCTTCGGTGATCGGTGCCTTCTACTATATCAAGGTCGTCAAGATCATCTATTTTGACGATCCGGCAGGCCAGATTGCAGAAACCGGGCACAAGACAGAAAATGGTCTGATTGCCTTGTTTGCAATCGCCGTTTCGCCCTTGGGCTATCTCGCCATTCCATTGTTGGCGCCAGTGACGGCTTCGGCTGCACAGGTCCTGTTCTGACCATCCGCATCGAGACGGTTTCGGAAACCGCATCGACCAATGCGGACCTGAAGGCGCGAGCGACCGCAGGCGCAGAAGAAGGGCTGTGGCTGCGCGCGATCCGGCAAACCGGTGGTCGCGGCAGACTGGGACGGGTCTGGGAAAGCCCGGAAGGCAATCTTTACTCCAGCACGATTGTGGCCTGTCGACCGGACGATCCGGCACCATCATCCTTGTCTTTTGTAACCGCGCTGGCGGTTTATCGAGCGATTGCCCATTTTGTGCCTGCCGCCCCGATATTGCTCAAATGGCCCAATGACATATTGCTCGGTCAGGCCAAGTTGTGCGGCATATTGCTCGAAGGCGTTGGCGACAAGGTGATCGTGGGCATCGGTGTCAATGTAACCGTGGCGCCGCCGGTTGCGGATCGAAAAGTGACCAGCCTGCATGAAGCCGGTGCAGATCCCGATCTCACCGCCGAACAGTTTCTGGAGCAGCTGGCGGAGTCTTTTGCCCAAACGCTCGCACAGTGGCGCAGCGAAGGCCTGGCGGTGCTGCTGGCAGAATGGCAGAAACGGGCGCATCCTTTCGGTTCGGCTTTGTCGGTCAGCGACGACAAGGGCGAAAAAATACCCGGCACATTTGCCGGACTGACGGAAACCGGCGCACTACGCTTGAGAAAGGCTGACGGAGCGCTTATCGAGATACATGCCGGTGATATTCATCTCGGCTAACGAAAGGGGTCGCTCATGCTGCTAGCCATAGATGCCGGCAATACCAATGTGGTTTTCGCGCTGTTTGACGGCCCGGAGATCAAGGCACGCTGGCGCATCGCTACCGATGCACGGCGGACTGCAGATGAATATGTCGTGTGGCTGCGGCAATTGCTCGAGCTCAATGCACTGGGGCTCGACGCGATTGATGCGGTTATCATTGGCACAGTGGTTCCGCGGGCGTTGCATAATCTGACGGTCCTGTCGGAAAAATATTTTGGCGTCACACCCTATGTGGCGGGCCGCGGCGCAACGGAATGGGGCGTCGCTCTGGATGTTGCCCAACCGGATACGGTCGGTGCGGACCGAGTGCTGAATGTTATCGCCGCGCATCAGAAATATCGCCAGGATATCGTCATTATCGACTTTGGTACGGCGACAACCTTTGACGTGGCCGATTATGATGGTGCGTATAAAGGCGGCGTGATTGCGCCGGGGATCAATCTTTCGCTGGACGCTCTGGTCGGAAAAACCGCCCAGTTGCCACGTATCGCTCTGGAGCGTCCCGAGTCCGAAAATGTTATTGGACGCACAACCGAAAGCCAGATGCTGATCGGCATATTCTGGGGCTATGTCGCGATGATCGAAGGCCTTGTCGAACGGACCAAGAAACAAATTGGTCGACCGACCAAAGTGATCGCAACTGGCGGACTAGCCATATTATTCGATGAACATACGGACGTATTTGACCATCTGGAGTCTGATCTTACACTTCAGGGTCTGTCCTTCCTCTACGAGAGAGCAACCAGTACCTAATGATAAAACCAAAAAATGAGCTTCTCTTCCTGGCCCTCGGCGGGTCAGCGGAGATCGGGATGAACGTCAACCTTTACGGCTGTGACGGCAAATGGGTCATGGTCGATCTCGGAATGACTTTCGCCGATCCCGGTTATCCCGGTATTGATCTGGTTCTGCCGGATCTCGAATTTATCGAGAAGCAAAGCAAGAATTTGCTCGGAATCGTGCTCACCCATGGTCATGAAGATCATATCGGGGCCGTGCCCTATTTTGCGGAAGAGCTGGACGTGCCGCTCTACGCCACGCCCTTTACCGCGGGTTTGATCCGGCGGAAACTGGAGGAAGCTGGTCTCGAAAAATCGGTGGAACTCAACATCATTCCCAATGAAGGCAGCTTTGACCTGGGACCCTTTGGTTTCCAATATCTGCCGATTGCGCACAGTATTGCAGAGGGCAATGCGCTGCTGATCGACACGCCCCATGGCAAGATTTTCCATACCGGTGACTGGAAGCTCGACAAGGACCCCTTGCTTGGCGTTCCGGCCACACCCGAGCAGCTCACCGCGATTGGTGACGATGGCGTTCTGGCGATGGTTTGCGATTCAACCAATGTATTCAACGAATCCGCTTCCGGGTCCGAAGGCGAGGTGCGGGAAAATCTTCTGCGGGTCGTTGATAATATTGATACCCGGGTGCTGGTTACAACCTTTGCTTCCAACGCTGCGCGCTTGCAGACGTTGGGAGAAGTCGCCGTAAAATCAGGGCGCACGCTCTGCGTGGCCGGCCGTTCGCTCGACCGGATCATCGAGAATTCCAGAGAGAATGGCTATCTCAAGGATTTTCCGCCAACGGTGAGTTTCGACGAGGCGATGACCCTTCCGCGTGATCAGATCATGATCGTTGCGACGGGCGGACAGGGAGAGAGCCGGGCTGCACTGGGCCGGATTGCCGGCGACAGCCACAAGATCAAGCTGAGCGCGGGCGATCATGTCCTGTTCTCGTCCAAACAGATTCCGGGCAACGAGATTGCCATCGGCCGTATCCAGAACCAGCTCGCCGAAAAAGGAGTGATCATGGTCACCGACCGGCAGGAAGATATTCATGTTTCCGGCCACCCTGGCAAACCCGAACTCAAGACCATGTACGAATGGATCCGGCCAGACATACTGGTCCCGGTTCATGGCGAAATCCGTCATATGAAGGAGCAGGCCCGTTTTGCTTTGGCACAGGGCGTTCCACAGGCTGTTTTCCAACAAAATGGCGATGTCGTCCGCCTGGCGCCCAATGGTCCCAAGACCATCAGCAACGAACGCACTGGACGTCTGGTCGTGGATGGCGACGTGATCATTCCGGCCGACGGCAAGGCGCTTCAGGAACGGCGCAAAATCGGCTATAACGGGATGATAGCAGTGGCGATCGGATTGAACGAGAAAGGCAAGATAATGGGGGAGCCCGTATTGCGCCTCACCGGTGTTCCGCTGGAGGAAGATGAAGAAGATTTTCTGGATGAGATGACCGACTTGATCGTGAAGAAATATCGCAAGCCAATTGGTGATATTGCCCGGTTTTCCGAGGAACTGCGCCTGATGGTTCGGCGTGAGGCGACCGAATGGACGGGCAAGAAACCGGTGGTGAACGTCATGGTTGTCGAGGCCTGACCCGATGCAATTGACGTCCATCATCGCGATCTATGTGCTGTTCTGGGTGATCGCTGCCTTCATCGTCCTGCCATTCGGCATTCGCAGCCATCAGGAAATGGGTGTCGAGATGGTCAAGGGGCAGGCTGATAGCGCGCCGGCAAATTTCCGGCCTGCGCGCGTGTTGCTGTTCACGACCTTGCTTGCCACCGTGGCGTTTGGATTATTCTATCTGAACTACAGCTATCAGTGGATCACGGTGGACGACCTCGACCTTTTCGGTAGCCGTGAGAGGCTGGACAGTTGATCGCGTGAAAGCTGACTGGCAGTCGGGTCGAGCCGCGCCTGCCTAGCTCCGCAAACGCTCGATTGCCTGCGCCAGAGCCACATAGAGTTTACCGATATCGGAAGACAGCAAGGTCACGCTGATGGCGCTGCCATCCCGCGTCGACAAAATGCCGCGCAGCATCGTCTCGAAATCATGAATATAGCGATTCACATGCTCCCGGAACTCTGAATTGCCGTCATATTCAGCGAGAATCTCGCGCACTTCACCAGCGTCGAGCAAGCGTACTGCCCGGCGCGTGAAAATCCCGCGATCGCCTTTCAGATAAGCGGCCCATTCGGTGTCGGTCACTTCGTTCGACAGCAATTTGTTGACATCAATAGCGGTCGAATTGAGCGATTCCGTCAACAGCGCTACCCGGCGAGTGAAATTCTCGTCGCTGCTCTGTTCGGCTTTTTCCTTCGCGAACAATATGCGTTGTTCGAGATTGGTGGTCATCGTTTCAATCGCAGCCAACTGGTCGGTCAGATGCCCAGCGGTCGATTGGGTGGTCGCCACCGCGTTGGACACCGCGCTTTCGAGCTTCGGCGCGATTGATGCGATTTTCTCGTCGATGATCCGGTTGAGCGCTTCCTCGCTGACCTTTTCGAAGGATTCGGCTGATCCCGAGATCGCGCTTTCGAGCGCCTTGCGGGAATGATCGGATGCTTGTCGCGCGGTGTCCTTGACCCGGAGCAGGGCGCTGATCAGTTTTTCGCCGGCGCTTTCTGTCAGCGCTTCATTCTGTTCCCGGACGCTCTGCAAGGCCTTTTCGAGGCCCGCAATGCGCTCAACGACATTGGCGGTTGCAATGGTGCCATCTTCGCTCAATTTCGCCAGCTTCGCGCGCTGTTCTTCAATCGCTTCATCCGACTTCTCGAATTTGGTGACCGATTCTTCTGCAGCCTCACCGACTTTCTTGGCCTGTTCGGTCATCCGGTCGAACAGCATGAAGCTGCCTTCCGACTTTTCGTTGAACCGGTCGAAGGCGGCGGGCAGGGTTTCGTCGAGTTCGCGTGCGCCGCTGTCGAGCGCAATCAGCAGATTTTCCATCCGCTCGATCATGCCATCGGCCGTGCCGTGGCCGCTTTCGATTGATTGTTTCAGCGCATCGCTTTTCTGTTCGAGCGTCGTCATCGCAAAGGCCAGCTTCGCTGTTTTCTCGCCGCTTTCATTGTCGAGCTGAGCCACGTTGGCGGATATTCCGACGACTTTTTCATTAAGATCGTCGACCAGCGCCTTGAGCCGCGCTTCCTCTTCGTCCGCTGCGGTTCCGACTTTCTCCAACGTCGCTTCGAGTGCCTCGAGATCGGACTTGATCGCCTGCGCTGATTCAGAATTTTCCTTGGCGAGAGTCGCGCGGGTTTCGTTGAGCGCGTCAATCACTTCGGACGAGCTCGTTTTCAGCACCCCTGCAATGCGGTCCGCCCCGGTTTCCGATTCTTCGAGTTGCGCCGTCATCTTGGTCTTGATCGATTCAGCGGTAACAGCAAGCTGCTCCAGTGATTCTTCCGACCGTTGGGTCAGGCTGTCGAGACTGGCTTTGGCATTGGTGCCCACTTCGCCAACTTTCGTCAGCGATGCGATCATCGCGGCGATTTCGGTTTGTGCGGCGCGACCGGAATTGCCGATCTGATTGGTTACGTCTTTGGCCGTGTTGATCACCACCGGCAGATGCTTGCGCAGCTGTTCGAGATTCTTGTAGGCGGCGGCACCCACATCATCGAGCTTGTTCATCTTTGTCAGGCCGTCATTGAGCACCGACTTGATATTGCCGGCCGCTTCATTGAGTTTCTCGGATGACTGGCTGCCGAGGGTCTCGAGTTCCCGGGTTTCCTGCGCAAGAAATTCGCGCGCCATGGACAGTTCATTGTTCACGGTCTTCAACCGATGTTCCAATTGCTCGGATTCCTGCCGCAAGGCCGAGGCAACATCAGTGAACCGATTCGCTTCCCGGCTGCTGTTGCGCATGTACAGCATGTAGAGGATAATCATCGTCGCCAAAGGTAAACAATATTGCGAAAATAGCTCGATACCGGCCTTCATCGACGGAAATGTGGTAAAAATGTCGCGGTGGACCCAGCCGAAAAAGCCGGTCCATGCGAGCGCGGCAATTGCGAGCAAAGAAGGGGGGATGACGCTGCCGGAAGAGGATGTAGTCTCCTCGTCATCGGCATAGTGATTCCACTCGTCTTCGTCGGCAACATCTTGAATTGCCTCGGTTTCCGAACTTTCCTCTTCTGCCTTGTCCAGACGTTCCAGCGCTTTGCCGCTTTCGTCTTCGTCAAACTCCACGTGATCCGCAGGGGTTTCTTCCCCGCTGTCACGCCACATCCCGATGATTTTTGATCCGCTTGTCATGAGTCGTATTTACCATAAATCGTGCGTGGAGAAACTATAAGTTAACCATGTAGCCGTAAGAAAGTCTCATGTCATTTGATTATGGGGCTTTAGATGCGGCATTGGCCGCCGCAGTTGGCGACGATCAGTCACTCATTGCAGAGTTGCGCGCTGCGTTTTTGGAGAGCGCGAACCGCCAGGTCGACTTGTTGCGCCGCTCGCGCTGTGACGCCAACTGGCAATATGCCGCCTGGCGTCTCAAAGGCCTGGCCGCGAGTTTTGGAGCGACCGGCGTGATGCGCCTGGCCGATGAAGCGGCCGAGTCTGCGCCCGGGGAACCGACGATCATTGCCAAGCTGGAGCGCGCCCTGTCGACGATAGAATCGCACCGCGACTAATCGGCCTCGGCGCTTGCCGCAGCCGGATTGATATATCACTTTGACGCGTCCATCCGAGATCCTATAGGGATCGCAGCAGAGCCTGCTGTATATAGGATGGTTACTTGAGACTGGCACTAATTTCCCTCGCATTGCAGCAAGAAAACGGCACAGGACCGGTCGGTTTTTTGCCGCTTTTTGACAGCCGGATTATCGATTTCCAAGTCGCCCACAGCGTGCGCGTCGGGGCCGAGAAAATCATCATCCTCAGTCCAACCATGCATGGTCCGGTGCTGCAATATGTCGATGATCTCAAGCGCAACGGGCTCTCCGCGGAGATTGTGCGGAGTAGCAAGGATCTCACAGCCTATGCTGGGCCGACCGACGATCTGGTTTATCTGGGTGACGGCATCCTTCCCGATGCGAGGATGATCGACCATCTGCAAAAGGCAAGCGGAGAGCAGATTTTTGTCGTGGACAATGGATCTGCCTATGAACGGTTTGAGCGGATCGATCTCAATCATCGCTGGCTAGGTATCGCACTCCTGCAAGCAACCAGGCTATCGGAACTGGCCGATGTTCCGGATGACTGGGATACCGGATCGGCACTGTTGCGGACCGCGGTCCAGTCCGATTGTCGGCGCGAGATCATTTCCGATTCACAAATGGAAGAAGGGGCAATTGCGCAACTGCACGGGCCTGTAGATATTACGATCCATACCGAGCACCATTTGAACCGGTTTCGCCTCGCCGAATCCAATTTCCTGGATCGCTATATGGGGTGGCCGATGATGCGCAAAGCGCTTCCCCGGTTGTGGGAGCGGGAAGGGGCAGACCGCTATTTGGGTTGGTTCGGCCTGGCCGTTGCAACCCTTGCGCTGCCCTTGGCCTATTTCACAAATCCAGTCTGGATGATCGCCATTTTGTTTCTTGCGGGCCTAGTAATGCAAATGCGGAACCGGATGGGTTTGTTTCGGACCGATGCCGGAAAAACGGACCATTGGCACAATATCGTGCGTTTGCTGACAGCGCTTGCCTTGACAGTTGCGGTCTTTCGGCTGTCCGCGCCGACGCTGCTGGTGGCCAATCTGGTGATCCTGATTTTGCTCCTAGGCGGTTTCTGGCTGGCGCGATCAGTAGCAGTTCATCCGTTGTCAGGGCTATTTCGGCCAACTAATATTCTGATTTTGCTGATATTATTTCTGGCCGCAGCCGCAGGATATTTTGTCTGGGGGCTTTATGTCGCGGCGCTGTTTTGCATGATCTACGCCGTTAGCGCGCAAATGACAGAATGTCCGGACAACGCGAGCTACACCTCCGACAAATAGACCGGTTGCACTTAGCCAGATGTTAACCACATTATTGTAGGTCTAACTCCATGGCGAAGCGAGATTTTTCAATGGTGCGTGATCTGGATCTGGGGCTTGTCCAGCAAGCAGCTGCTATGGACATGTCCGGCAGCCAGATCGCCGACGATTTGGCCGCGGCGCTCTTCCCGAAATCGACCATCGCAATTTCAGACCGGATGCTGTCAAACGGCCGCCAGTTTCTGCATGCGATAGTGCAGGAAATTGAAGCCGAACTCAGCCTCATCGTTATTAAAGAACTGGGAGTGACCCAGGAGAACATCATTGCCATTGGCAATGATCGACGGGCCTATAGCTACGCATCGCTCGAGCGGTCAGGCCTGTTGCAATCCAAAGCGCTCATGGAACATGTTTTTGTCGCCATTCAGCGCGCGGAATTGACCGCGCGTCTGCTGCAGAAAATATCGCAAGTCGATCTCGAAGCGGCATTGGCGCGATATCTTGATCATCCGGACTCTTCGATTGCAGACGCTGCGATGGCGTTGCTGGTGGCGCAAAGCCGCAACGGTGCAGAAACCGCTCCGATCAGTGCGAGCATTACCGGAATGCCTGCAGAGCTTCTTTTCACGCTGGTCTGGCCGGTGGCTGCTGCAATCGGGCAATTGACCGACTATGACGGTCCGGAACTGCCCAAAGCAGCAGAACTGTTGCTCGCCCGCCACGATGAGGGGCTATCTGTCGCACGCGGCGCCCAGCGATTGGCGCAACTGGTTGATCAGCAAGCGACAGACATGACCGATCCGCATCCTTTGCATGACGGTCTGGATCTGTTCTTTGCACGACTGGCCAATCGTTCAGGAATCTCCGTCGATCAACTGATCAGCTATACCGCTGAACCCAATATGGCGCGGTTGGTAATTGTTCTTCGCGCTGTGGGGATGCCGGTCGAGCATGCGTTGTCCATTTTTGGTGCCCTGGATCATGGCGGTCAGATGCTAACCACCGCAAGCTATCATGAGACCGATAGCGAGGAGTCCGCCGTATTGGTCGAAAAATGGGCGGCAAACCGGTTGTTTCAGGAGGCACGGCAAAAATTGTCTCGTCACCAACAGGGCCTGGTTGACTGATGACAATCACCGGTAATCTGGCTGAACCCGTGCGTGGGGAAGTAAATGGTGATGGGCGTCTGATCTCGGCCGATCCGCTATTGTTGAATTTGCATCTGCATTGCGGCGGCCGCGAAGGTGGCCCGCTGGCCATACCGCAACTTGCCAATCTCTGCCGATTGAGCCGGCAATTGAACATGAATTTGTCGCGCTCGGTGCAGGCGGCCGATGACGATATGCAGATCAACTTGTGGGTTGAAACCAGGCTCCAGCAGGGCGACCAGGCTGATGGAATAGCGATCAGCATTGTGGACTGGAAAGAAGTCCCAACGGCGACCGTCGCCGCGACGCAGCGAAGTCGGGAACGCGATCTCGACAAGTTACGCGGACGCGGCTCTATTCGGACTGATGGCGCGCTACGGATCATGGCGCTGTCCTTGCCCGGAGACTTGCGCGCTGGTGAAACACTGGTCGGCCGATCGTTGCTGGACATATTCGCCTTTGAGCCGACCGCACAAAAGGACAACCTGATCGAACGGGTAGCGGAACGGCAACCCATTCGCGGGATGAACATTCGTCGTATCGATGGACAAGAGAGCGCATTCCGTCTTTCGGGCCAGCCTTTGCTCGACAATGGCGGTCTGTTCTCGGGCTATCGGTTTACGCTGGAAACGCCTTCCGATGAAGCCGGCAATCTGGCACCTGTGCCTGCAGGAAACTTGATCAGCGAATCCTTGTTCGGATCACAATTGGGCCCCGCCTTGCGCCAGCCACTGGGCAAAATTATCGCCAATGCAGAAACCATCGGTAACCGTCTGGAAGGGCCGTTGCGCGGCGACTATGCCAGCTATGCGCGCGATATCGCGTCTGCCGGTCGGCACCTGATGGATCTGGTTGATGATCTGTCCGACCTGGAAGCAATCGAACGGAGCGGCTTTTCCGTCGCGGCTGATGATATCGATCTCGTTGATCTGGCGCACCGGGTCGCTGGTCTGCTGGCAGTTAAAGCGGCCGACCATCAAATTCGTATCGATGTACCCGACGAAGGGCAGGAACTCCCGGCCAAAGGCGAGTTTCGTCGGGTTTTGCAGATCCTGGTGAATCTGGTCGGCAACGCGATCCGCTATTCTCCCGACGGTTCGGTGATCAAGATCCGGGTCAAGCAAGTCGGTGATATGGCGACAATTACCGTTACTGATCAGGGCGATGGCATAGCGGAAGCCGATCAGCAGAAAATTTTCGAAAAGTTCGAACGCCTCGGGCGATCTGGTGATGGTGGAAGCGGTCTCGGCCTGTTTATCTCAAAACGGCTTGCAACAGCAATGGACGGCACGCTGTCCGTTGAAAGCAGTCCTGGGAAGGGAACAAGCTTCACCTTGGCTATTCCTGCCCGCTAGAATCGAACTGAGCCAAAAAACGCCATAAAAAAGGGGCATTGCTGCCCCTTTTTCATCAATTCTGTTTGTTGATCCTAGCGACTGCCGATCGGAACATAGTCGCGATGCGTCGGGCCGGTGTAGAGCTGGCGCGGGCGCCCGATGCGCTGGCCGGGATCAGAGATCATCTCGTTCCACTGGGCCACCCAGCCGACGGTGCGGGCGAGGGCGAACAAAGCGGTGAACATCGAGGTCGGGAAGCCGATGGCTGAAAGGATGATGCCGGAATAGAAATCGACGTTCGGGAACAGCTTTTTCTCTTTGAAATACGGATCGTTGAGCGCCATTTCTTCGAGTTGCAGGGCCACGTCAAAGACCGGATCGTTCACTTTGAGCGCGTCAAAAACCTCGCGGACGGTTTTCTGCATGACGGTCGCGCGGGGGTCATAATTTTTGTAAACCCGGTGTCCGAAGCCCATCAGACGGAACGGATCATCCTTGTCCTTGGCGCGGGCGATATATTCCGGAATGCGATCGGGATGACCGATTTCATGGAGCATGTTGAGCGCCGCTTCATTGGCGCCGCCATGGGCAGGGCCCCACAGGCAGGCAATGCCGGCCGCGATACAGGCAAACGGATTGGCGCCGGAAGAGCCCGCCAGACGAACGGTCGAGGTTGAGGCATTTTGCTCGTGATCTGCATGGAGAATGAAAATCCGATCCATGGCTTTCTCGATGACGGGATCAACAACATATTCTTCTGCCGGGACACCAAAGGTCATCCGTAGGAAATTGCCGGTATAGCTGAGGCTGTTATCGGGATAGAGGAACGGCTGTCCGACGGCATATTTATACGCCATCGCCGCAATCGTTGGCATTTTGGCGATCAGCCGGTGGCTCGCGATCATCCGCTGTTGCGGATCATTGATATCGGTGCTGTCATGGTAAAAAGCAGAAAGCGCGCCGACGACGCCGCACATGATGGCCATCGGGTGGGCATCGCGTCGGAAACCCTGATAAAAACCGCGCAGCTGATCATGCAACATGGTGTGACGGGTGATGGTGTTGGTGAAATCATCATATTCATCCGATGTCGGCAATTCGCCGCGAAGCAGCAGATGGGCCACTTCCATGAACGAACTATGTTCGGCGAGCTGCTCGATGGGATAGCCACGATGGAGCAAAATGCCTTCGCCACCGTCGATGAACGTCAGTTCGGATTCACAGCTGGCAGTGGATGTGAAGCCGGGATCATAGGTAAAAGCGCCGGTCTGGGCATAGAGCTTCCGGATATCTACAACATCCGGGCCTTCGGTGCCCTTCATGACGGCAAATTCATGATTGTTGCCGTTAATTTTAAAGTCTGCGCTATTGTCGCCCACAATATTTTCCTTTCTGCCCCTGAAAAGTTCAGGTTATTTTATCTGATCTGCGAGACGGCCCAATGACTCTTCTTTGCCCAAGAGTATCAGCACGTCAAAAATTCCAGGTGAACTGGTGCTGCCGGTCAAGGCGGCCCGCATGGGTTGTGCAAGCTTTCCTAGCCCCAGTTCGGCGGCCTCTGCTATCGCCTTAACCGTGTCTTCGGTCGCCTCGATCGTCCAATTGTCGAGCGCGTCCAAAGCAGAATGAATCGATTCAAGCAGCTGCCGTGCGTCAGCATCTAGCAGAGCTTGGGCCTTCTCGTCGAGGCCAAGTGGACGTTTTTTATAGAGAAAAAGGCTATTATCGGCCAATTCGATAAGATTTTTTGCACGGCTCTTCAAAACCGGCATGGCTTGCTCGAGCAATTCCGTTTCAGCGGCGGTCATGGCGCGTTCCAATGCGGTTTCCAACCAAGGTCCGGTCAGTGCAACCAGCGCGCTATCCTCTGCGTCGCGGATGTACAGACCATTGAGGTTCTGGAGTTTTTTGGCATCGAAGCGCGAGGGCGATTTGCCCACCCCGGCGAGATCAAACCATTGGGTTGCTTGGGCACGGGAAATAATCTCGTCGTCGCCATGTCCCCAGCCGAGCCGCAGCAGATAGTTGAACATGGCATCCGCCATGATGCCCATGTCCCGATAGGCCTCAACGCCCAAGGCGCCATGGCGCTTGGACAATTTGGCGCCGTCATTGCCGTGGATCAGCGGAATATGGGCGTAAACCGGTTCCGGCCAGCCCATGGCGCGGATCATGGCCAATTGCCGAAAAGCGTTGTTGAGATGATCATCACCGCGGATCAGATGGGTGACACCCATGTCATGATCGTCAACCACCACCGCCAGCATATAAGTCGGTGTGCCGTCGGATCGCAGCAGGATGAAATCATCGATCTCGCTATTCTGGACGGATACATCGCCTTGAACCGCGTCAGAAATTGTTGTTTTGCCGTTGGTTCCGGTTTTTAGCCGGATGGCATAGGGCGCGCCGTCCGGAGCGTCCGCCGGATCGCGATCGCGCCAGCGGCCATCATAGCGCATCGGTTTCTTCTCCGCCCTTTGCTGCTCGCGCATCGCGGTCAGCTCTTCCGGGGTTGCGAAACATTTATAGGCATTGCCGCTGTCCAGCAATTGATGGGCGACTTCGGCGTGGCGTGCGGCCCGGTCAGATTGAAAAACAGGTTCGTCATCCCAGTCGAGACCCAGCCAGTCGAGCCCTTCCAGAATCGCATCAATGGCGGCCTGGGTTGAGCGCGCCTTGTCGGTATCTTCAATCCGCAACAGAGCCTTGCCACCGTGATGGCGGGCAAAAAGCCAGTTAAACATCGCGGTGCGCGCGCCGCCGATATGAAGGAAACCGGTAGGTGACGGCGCAAAGCGCGTTACCACTGTTCGATTGGGATCTGGATTCACGGTCGAAAAATTCCTGTGTTAAGCCCGAAAAATGCGGAATGAAAAGGATCCGGATGCTGACAGCGCCTTTTCCAAATCATTCGGAATGCGGGTCAGGGCCGGTTTAATTGATCTGCCCCTTAGCATGGCGTTTCACCGACGACAATTGCTTGAATATCTTGGAATTTGGGCGATTTTCGAATGGCTTGAAGTTCAATTGGACAAAGAGCGTGATCAACTGGCGCTGTGGGCGCCGGTCGCGCTGGGACTGGGAATCACGATCTGGTTCCTGCTCGCCGACTGGCGTCTTTGGTGCGGTTTTCTGCTCGGTTGTGGCGGGTTGGCCTTATCTGTCAAAAGCGCAGCAGGCCATAGCCGGACCGCAAGGGCTCTGCTCATCTTTGTGACGGTGACGGCTGCGGGCTGTGCGCTGATTTGGCTGCGGTCTGTCACGGTAGCCGGGCCGGTGCCAGAGCGACCTATCGTGGCCACGTTTACCGCTGCGGTTGAGCGATCGGAGATTGTTCTGGCGCGCGATCAGGTGCGCCTGACGCTGCGAACCGCTGGCACATCGGATATCCCTCCGCGGGTCCGGGTCAACGTCCCGCTGGTGAAAATGCCGCAATCCTTGCCGGCGGGATCGGTGATCACTTTGCGGGCGCGTCTGATGCCCCCGGCGATGGCCGCGTTACCGGGGGCCTATGACTTTTCCCGGCGGGCCTGGTTTCTCGGATTGGGCGCGACCGGACAATTGCTCGGCAATGTCACGGTCGTGTCCCGCGCCAAACCGATTTTCGCCTTTGCCCGATATCGCCGGGAATTGTCCCGCCACGTCCAGCAGCAAATGGCAGAGGGGGCAGGGGCCATTGGCGCAACGCTCGCGACCGGTGATCGCGGCGCGATTGGCGAGGCGGATGCCGACGCCATGCGCCACAGCGGATTGGCTCATCTCCTCTCGATCAGCGGTCTGCATGTTACAGCCGTTGTCGGTGCTGTCTACATTCTGGTGCTGCGCATCTTGGCGCTCGTTCCCGGATGGGCGGTACGCGTCAGACTGCCGCTCATCGCTGCGGGTTGTGCGGCTGTTGCGGCCCTTGCCTATACTTTTTTGACAGGCGCGCAGGTGCCGACGATCCGGGCCTGTGTCGCGGCCTTGCTGGTGCTCATGGCGATGCTGATCGGGCGCAGCGCCATTACCTTGCGGATGGTCGCCGCCGGCGCACTGCTCGTCCTGCTGTTCTGGCCTGAATCCCTCATTGGTCCCAGCTTTCAGCTCAGTTTTGCAGCCGTTACGTCAATAATCGCGATGCACGAGCATCCGCGTATCAAAGCGCTATTCCTGCGGCGGGAAGAGCGGCTTGCGAAGCGGATCGGGCGCTTCATACTGGCGCTGTTCCTGACCGGATTGCTGGTCGAACTGGTGTTGATGCCGATTGCCTTGTTTCATTTTCACAAGGCCGGTGTCTACGGCGCGTTGGCCAATGTCGTTGCGATCCCGCTGACCACGTTCGTGATCATGCCCTTGATTGCACTGGCGCTCGCCCTCGACAGTATCGGGTGGGGGGCGCCGCTATGGTTCGCCGCTGAAAACGCCTTGAATAGCTTGCTCTGGCTGGCCCATTTCGTGTCCAGTCGTCCCGGTTCGGTAACCCTGATATCAACTATGGCGCATGGCGCTTTCGGCTTGATGATTGCCGGTGGTCTCTGGCTGGCGCTGTGGCGCGGTGCGTGGCGGTTCTGGGGCGCTGTTCCAGTGGCATTCGGCATAGCCATGGTGGCCAGTGGTCATCCACCCGATCTCTATATTACGGGCGATGGCCGCCATCTGGCTATTCGGTCCAAAGCAGGAGAGCTAGCGATGTTGCGCAATCGCAGCGGTGATTTTATCCGGGACATGATACTGGAAAACGCCGCAATTTCAGAGGCCGCAACCGCCTTGGAAGACTGGCCCGGTGCGGACTGCAACGCCGACAGCTGCGCGGTGACAGTTGAGGATCGCTCTGGTCATGAGTGGATCATCCTTGCCACGCGGAGTTCCTACTATATTCCGGCTCTTTCCTTGTCCGCCGCCTGCCGCAGAGCCGATATCGTGATCAGCGAACGCCGTTTGCCAGC
The DNA here is from genome assembly GCF_055693205.1 of Parasphingorhabdus sp. W113. NCBI lineage: Bacteria > Pseudomonadati > Pseudomonadota > Alphaproteobacteria > Sphingomonadales > Sphingorhabdaceae > Parasphingorhabdus > Parasphingorhabdus sp. W113. The sequence goes on from NZ_CM146328.1 coordinate 1,635,946, forward strand.
GAGCTGCCAGCCGCGCTGGTTCAAGGCGGACAAGGTTTTGCTCGCGCAAACCGGCGGCATGACAGTCGATTTGTCGAAAAGAAAGGTTCTGACCGTCCTGCAGCGCACCGGTCGCCATCATTGGATCCGGCTAAAGCCGCGTGACCCGCTTCCGGTCCGCGACCCGGTGGTCGATCCGGCGGGCATCCAGAGAGAAACTCTGAAAGCCCCCTAAGAGGCCAGCTTGCTAATTGTAACGACGCAACAACCCAGCCATCTTGCCCTGGATACGGACTTCGTCAGGCCCGAAGACCTGCGGTTCATAGGCCGGGTTTGCAGGATCAAGCCGCACCTGACCGCTATCCTTGAACAGATATTTCAGCGTCGCTTCCTCTTCGTGGACCAAGGCCACGACGATTTCGCCGTTGCGTGCCGTTTCCGTCCGCTGGATCAGCGCATAGTCGCCGTCCAATATGCCAGCATCGATCATGGAATCGCCGGATACTTCCAGCGCATAATGCTCGCCGGAACCCAAAAGCGCCGCCGGTACACTGAGCGCCGACTGGCCTTCAAGCGCCTCGATCGGCACACCGGCAGCAATTTTGCCGTGGAGGGGGATTTCGATAACATCATTGGCGGCGACGGGGATTTCCTGCATCGGTGCCGGTTTTGGTGCCTCTGCTGCCAAGCTGACGACGTTGGACGGGGCCGATTTCAGCGCACCGCCTTCGGGTAATTTCATCACTTCCAGTGCCCGTGCACGATTGGGAAGGCGCCGCAAGAAGCCACGTTCTTCCAATGCACTGATCAGCCGGTGCACACCCGATTTCGATTTCAAGCCCAGTGCGTCTTTCATCTCTTCAAAAGACGGGGATACACCCGATTCTTCCAATCGATTATGAATGAAACAGAGCAGTTCATGTTGTTTGGGTGTCAGCATGCTACGGTCCTATATAGAGAACGAATACAGAACAATTATGAAACAAACCGGGATAAGTCAAGTCTTATCTGTTCCCCATCCGTTTCGCCTAAATCGCAATGAAAGAAACTGCTTTCCCTTCGGCGACGGGGTCGGCATGGGCCGGACGGATGAGCAACGCATTGGCGGCTGCCAGAACCGACAATTTGGCGCTGTCCTGACTGGCATAGGGGGTAATCATGTCGCCGTCGACAAAGGCCCGGAGAAACTCGGCGCGTTGACCGGTTGGCGGTAGGTCCGCCGTCGTCCGGGCCGAACCTGTGTGCGGGAGATATTTTTTGGCGCCGGCCATGAAACGGAGCAAGGGCAAAAGAAACAGCGTGGCTGTGACAAAGGCGGATCCGGGATTGCCGGGCAATGCTATTACTATTGAATTTCCGAGTTTGCCGGCCATGAGCGGCTTGCCGGGCTTCATTGCAATCTTCCAGAAATCGGTTTGGCCCCCGAGCCGGTCAAAGGCCGGGGCAATGAGGTCGTGATCGCCGACCGAAGCGCCACCAATGGTTACGATGACGTCACAATCACGGGCGCTGTGGAGCGCGGTGCAAACGGTGTCCAGGCGATCGGGAACCCGGCTAATCATACGCGTTTTAACCGGTATTTCGGCCATCATCGCTGACAGCATGACATCGTTGCTGGCCGGAATCTGGTGCGGTGTCAAAGAAACGCCCGGCTCGCGCAATTCGTCGCCGGTAGACAGGATCGCAACCGCTGGTGCCTGATGGACCGGCAAGGTGGCATGGCCGGCAATGACGGCATGACTCAGGGCCCGGGGATGCAAATGGGTGCCAGCGTCCAAGGCGATGTCATCCGCACGAAAATCACCCCCTTGATGGCGCACATGCTGGCCGCGCATTTTGGAAGGATCTGCCTCGAGGCTAATCTGATCCCCGTTTACGGAGACATTTTCCTGCAGAACGACCGTATCGGCCCCTTCGGGCATCAGGGCACCGGTAAAAATGCGCGCGGTTTCGCCTGACCCAATGGCCGAGCAGGGCGGGCTGCCCGCCTTGCATTCGCCCACCATTGTCCATGGCCCGTCCCGGTCTGCAAAACGAATGGCATAACCATCCATCGCCGACATGTCCCCGGCAGGCTGGCTGCGCAAGGTCAGCAAGTCTTCTGCGAGATAACGCCCGCGGGCCTGATCGATCGCAAGCGTTTCCAAAGGCAGGCGGCGCGCCATCGCAATGATGCGCTTTTGCGCGTCCTCAAGAGGAAGAAGCGGCTTCACGCTGCGGTCCAGTCCCCCGATTTTCCGCCCGTTTTGGCGATCAGGCGAACATCACGGATGACCATGTCTTTCTGCATCGCCTTGGCCATGTCATAAATGGTCAGCAGCGCCACGGATGCAGCAGTCAGCGCTTCCATCTCGACCCCGGTCTTGCCGGTCAGGCGCGCCAGCGCGGTGACTTTGATGCCGTTTTCGAGATAAGTGAATTCCACCGCAACCTTGCTCAAGGCGAGCGGATGGCATAGCGGGATCAGATCGCTGGTCTTCTTGGCGGCCATGATGCCAGCGATGCGGGCGGTTGCCAGCACATCACCCTTTTTCATAGCATTGGCGCGAATGGCGGACAAAGTGGTTTCGGCCATTTCGATCACGCCCTCGGCGCGGGCCTCGCGGACCGTGGCGGCTTTGTCCGCTATATCGACCATATGGGCCGCGCCATCACCATCTATGTGGGTGAGTTTGCTCATGACTGTTCCTCGCCGTTCAATAATGCGCGCGTCGCGGCCTCGACATCGGCGTGACGCATCAGCGATTCTCCGACCAGAAAGCTGCGCGCGCCACATTGTGCCAGACGCTGGCAATCATCATGGGTGAAAATACCACTTTCTGACACCATGATGCGGTCGTCGGGGACATATTTGGCGAGGCGTTCGGTCTGATCGAGACTGGTCTCAAACGTCTTGAGATTGCGGTTGTTGATTCCAAGCAGACGGGATTGGAGTTTGAGCGCCCGTTCCAGCTCTTCTTCGTCATGCACTTCAATCAGCGCATCCATGCCAAAATCGCGCGCAGCGGCTTCCAGTTCGCTGGCGAGACCGTCGTCGAGAGCCGCCATGATGATCAGGATCGCATCGGCGCCAAGCGCTCGAGATTCCGCGATTTGCCAAGGGTCAATCATGAAATCCTTGCGCAAACAAGGCAAGGAAACAGCGGCGCGGGCAGCAGTAAAATAGTCGTCCGTCCCGAGAAAATAGGGCGCATCGGTCAGGATTGACAGGCAGGCCGCTCCGCCAGCTGCATAGGCCCGCGCGTGGTCCGGAGGATTGAAGTCTTCGCGGATCAAACCCTTGGACGGGCTGGCTTTCTTGATCTCGGCAATCAAGGCAAAGCCCTCTGCCGACCGATCCACAATCGCTTTTTCAAAGCCGCGCGCTACCGATTGCGTATCGATCTTTTCGTTGACCGCCGATTGCGGTATCAAGGTCTTGCGTTCCGCGACATAGGCGCGCTTGGCGTTGCAGATTTCATCAAGCTTGTTCATCGGGCGATACTCATTGATTGGCAATCCAGCAGTTGAGCAGCGCGTTGGCCAGTCCCTTGTCGAGCGCCTCGGCGGCCTCTTCGATACCGGCCTCCCAGCTATCGGCCTCGCCGGCGACCATCAACGCTGCGGCACTGTTCAGCACAACAGCATCCCGATAGGCCGAGGCATTGCCCTGCAAAAGATCCCGCAGCGCCGCAGCATTATAGGCTGCGTCTCCCCCTTTAATCGCGTTAGCAGCATGGCGCGGCAGGCCAAGATCTTCGGGTGCGATGCGGCTCTGGACGATTGTGCCATTTTCGACCACCGCAACCTGGGAAGGACCTGATATGCTCAATTCATCAAGGCCTTCATCGCCCGAAACGATCATCACCTTGTCATACCCCAGTCGGGATGCCGCTTCGGCATAGACGGGTATCAGGGTTGGCGATGCGACGCCGATAAGCTGGCGCTTCACTTGCGCCGGGTTGCACAGTGGCCCCAGCAGATTGAAAATCGTGCGCCGGCCCAGTGCCTTGCGGATCGGCGCCAGCGGCCCCAGGGCGGGATGATGATTGGGAGCAAAGAAAAAGGCGATGCCAATGTCGCGTAGTGATTCTGCCCCGCCAGTCGCCGCCTTGGACAAGTCGAGTCCCAGCGCTTCAAGCGTATCGGCGGCTCCGGATTTGCTGGATGCCGCGCGATTGCCATGTTTCGCCATCGGCACTTCGCAAGCGGCGACGACCAGCGATGTCGCGGTCGAGATGTTGAGACTGTGGCTGCCGTCGCCGCCGGTGCCACAAACATCAATCGCGCCGTCAGGGGCATTGACGGTGATCATCCGGTTGCGCATTTCCTGTGCGGCGGCCGCAATTTCGGTTGCGCTTTCCCCGCGGTCGGCCAGTCCGATCAGGAAGGCGCTGATATCCTCAGCAGAACAGCGCCCGTCGAGAATGGCCGCAAATGCCGCGCGCGCATCGGATTCGGACAAGGCGGTCTGGGGGTTGGGAAGAGCGGACATGATGGTTTAATTATCTCCTGAAACACCGGCCTGTTCGATCCGCCGGATCAGCCCGTCGCGATGAGCACTGTCGGTAAAGATACGTCCGGGCAGAAAGTTGAACAGCTGATCCGACCGGTAAAGCAACACAATATCGTCATTGCCGCGCCATTTGGTCAAATCGCTGAACAGAAAATGCGCCTGACCCTGGGCGTTGGCCGAATAGAATTTGTCATCATCCCACCAGGTTTCGGTTTCGAGATGGAGATCCTTCTGCTGCTTGTAGATTTTCCGCGCGAGCCGCGGAACCCACCAGCGCGGGAGCAGAAACTGCATGATCGCAGCAACCAGGCCGGCCCACAAGGTCATGCCCAGGACAATGCCGACGACCTGTGCAGGACTGTCAAAGCCTTCCAGGACCGCAAGGAACAGGCCGATCGCGAGGCCGAACAGCATCAGATAGCCCATCCGTTTCCACCCCGAGCGCTGGAGATGCAAGCCATAGGCGGCGCGCAAGTCCGCTTCATTGGGTGTGAAGGTGAGCTTGTCGGTCATGCCAGAGCTTTCGGTTGCAGCCCCGCCATTGTCATGAAATTGGCGAGCAGCGCGTGGCCATGTTCGGTGGCAATGCTTTCGGGATGAAACTGCACCCCGTGAATGGGCAGGCTTTCATGACGGAAACCCATGACCGAACCGTCTGCGGCGCTGGCATTCACCGGCAGACATGCAGGAATGTCCTCGACAATCAGCGAGTGGTAGCGGGTTGCCGTGAACGGGGAGGGGATATCGGCGAACAGGCCGCTGCCATCATGGGTGACCGGCGAGGTCTTGCCATGCATCAACCCGCCGCGCACCACCTGAGCACCAAAATGCTGCCCAATGCTCTGATGCCCGAGACACACGCCGAGCAAAGGCTTTGCGGCATCCGCACAGGCGGCCACGAGATCGAGGGATATGCCGGCTTCATTGGGGGTGCAGGGTCCGGGCGAAATCAGGAACGCATCGGCGCCAGTAGCAATGGCGTCGGTCGCGCTCAGGGCATCGTTGCGCTCGACACGCACCTCGGCGCCCAATTCCATCAGATAATGGACCAGATTGAAGGTGAAGCTGTCATAATTGTCGATAACCAGGATCATGCCAGCGTGCCTAATGCGAAAAACCCGCGCCGCCAAGTAGGGACACCAAGTATTTCTGCGGTGCAGTGACTGGAGCACGAGACAGTGGATCGCCCTCACAACATTGACCCGCAGTATCAGGCTGATATGACGATGTCAGGGGAGAAGATGCATGGGCGAGCCGGTTACCGTAAATATTCCGCATAAACTGGGAGTCGATGAAGCCCGCCAGCGGATCGGCAAGGGCATTCATACGCTCAGCGAAACCGTCCCGGGGGCAACGGTAAAAGACCATCACTGGGAAGGCGACACGATGCATTGTACGCTCGAAGCCATGGGCCAGCGGATCGGCAGTCAGATGCAGGTGCGGGATGACGAGGTTTATGCGGTTTTTGACCTGCCGCCATTGCTCGCGATGTTCGCGAACAAGATCAAGGAAAAGCTTCAGAAAGAAGCGCCCAAAATGCTCGAATAATCAACGGGCTCGCAGCAATGCGATGTTACTGACCGAAACCGATATCCTGGGCTCGCCGGACCGCTTCCCGGGCGGCTGCCAACAGGGCGCCGGACTTGGCCTCGCATTCGCGCTGCTCATAGGCCGGGTCGCTATCCGCCACAATGCCGGCACCGGCCTGGACATGGAGCATGCCATCCTTGACGATTCCGGTGCGCAGGACAATGCAACTGTCCATGCTGCCGTCCGGTGAGAAATAACCCACCCCTCCGGCATAAGCCCCGCGGGTTTCCGGTTCGAGTTCCGCGATGATTTCACAGGCCCGGACTTTCGGGGCACCGCTGACCGTACCCGCTGGAAATCCTGCGAAAAGTGCATCGAGCGCATCTTTTTCGGGGGCCAGTTCGCCGACCACATTCGAGACAATATGCATCACATGGCTGTAAAACTCGACCGTGTAGCTGTCGGTCACAGTGACCGAGCTGGCGGTGCTGACGCGGCCGACATCATTGCGCCCAAGGTCGAGCAGCATCAGATGTTCGGCCCGCTCCTTGGGGTCGGCCAGCAGGCTGGCCTTGTTCGCCTTGTCTTCAGACGCATTGGCGCCACGGGGGCGGGTGCCGGCAATCGGTCTGATCGTTACCTCACCATCGCGCGCGCGCACCAATATTTCGGGACTCGACCCAATCAACGCAAAGCCAGGAAGATCGAGGAAGAACAGAAACGGGGAGGGATTGATCCGTCTGAGGGCCCGGTAAAGCTCAACCGGCGGAAGCGCAAACGGGGTCGAGAACCGCTGGGCGAGCACAACCTGAAAAATGTCACCGGCCTGAATATAGTCCTTGGCTTTCAGAACCATCGATTCATAGTCGGCCGCGGCGACTTGCGGAGTGAAGCTTAACTTCTCGGGATCGACGGGCTCCACCTTTGTCGCAAGGGCGGGGATCGGCGCCTGCAATTGCCGCTCGACAGCATCGAGCCGGTCCTGCGCCTGGGCGATCTTGGTCTCGGCAGTGCCGCTGGTCTCGGGCCAGACCGGCGCCACCAGGAACAATTCATCGGCCAGTCGATCGAAAATGACGATTACGGTGGGCCGGACGAACAGCATGTCGGGCAGGGCCAGCTCCGACTGGGCCGCGCGCGGTAATTTCTCGACCAGGCCGATGGTTTCATAGCCGAAATAGCCAACCAGGCAGGCAAGGGCGCGCGGCAAGCCGTCCGGTACGTCCATCTGGCACTGTTTGACCAAGGTGCGCAGCGCATCAAGGCTGGATTGCGGTTCCGGTTCAAACGCGTCGCGATCGGTCAGCCATTGTGCGTTGATCGCGGCCTGGTCGTCATCGGCCCGGAACACAAGGTCAGGCGCCAGGCCGATCAGACTGTGTCGTCCGCGTGTTTCGCCGCCTTCGACCGATTCCAGCAGAAAATCGCCACGATCCGGTGTCATGAGCTTCAGCGCGGCAGATACAGGTGTTTCGGTGTCCGCAACCTGTTTGCGCCAGATCAGGGCAGGGCGGTTGTCTGCCAGCGCCGAAAGCGCGGCCGCGATACCCATGCCGCCCGTCATCAGATCAGAAATGGCAGCGATAGTCGCATGTTAGTTGCGACCAACAAGCTGATTGCGCAGTGCCGTCAAAGCATCGTCATTTTTCTCGACGCCGACATCGGCCTTCATGGCGTTGATAAACTGTTCGGTATATTCATTTCCGAAAACCTGCTTGAACTGGGCGCTGGTCGCGTTGAGCAGATCCGGTCTTTCCGAAGCATCCCCGCGGTCAATTTTGTCGAGAACCACGACGAACCAGCCCTGATTCTGCGGTGCACGAAGCGTCTTGGCGGTGCCCTCCGCCATGCTGAACATTAACGAAAGTGGCGGCGGGACCTGGCCCTGCTGGCTCTGACGGGCGAGGTCGGCCCGGGTACTGCGGATGGTTTCAATTTTCGGTAAGCTGACCTTGGCATCCGCAATAGCCTTGCTTAGGCTGTCGCTGCCGCTGGCTTGCTTGGCAATCGCATCGGCCAGAGTTTTCGCTTTCTGGGATCCGGCATCCAGCAAATAGTCGCGAGTCACCTGCTCCTTGATCGCTTCCAGTGGCGGCGGTGCGGCGGGTGTAATCTCGCGCACGTTCATGATCGCATATTGCTGCCCGGGAATGATTTCGACAACCTGTGGATCGGAATCCTCATCCACCGCAAAAGCCACCGGCAATATCCGCTGCATCTCGGGAATTGGACGATAATTGGGGTCATTCGGATTTTGACCATTGGCGAGCAACATCGGCGTTGATTCCACCTTCAGCTGTTCGGCATTGGCGACATCTTCAAACGAAGACCCGGCGGCAAATTCATCTTCCATCTTGACGGTCAATTCAGCCAATGCCTCATCGATCTTGTCGCGGGTCAGGATCGAAACAATTTCGGTGCGGGCTTCGGCAAGTGTTTTACCGGGAAGTTGCTGGATCCCTTGAATTTTGGCGATGTGCCAGCCCAATTCACTCTGTGCCGGAGCGGATACGCCATTGGCCGGAGTGGAAAAGACGGCGTCTGCAACGGCCTGGGATGCCGTGCCTGCAAGAGCTTGTTTGGTAAGCGACCCCACTTCGGCAGCGGACAGGCCAACAGATTGGGCGGCGGCCTGGATAGATTGCCCCCCGGCGATAGTCTTGGCCAGGGCTTCGGCGGCGGCCTTGGTTGGCAGTATCACCTGATCAATATTGCGGGTTTCGCTCGCCGCATATTGGGCCTTGTTGAGGGTATAATAGCCTTCAATCTCTTTGTCGGTCGGTTTGACCGACTCGTTGAAGCGATCCTTGGAAAACAGCGCATAGCTGATGGTTCGCCGCTCAGGGATCGTGTAGCGGGAGCTGTTCTTCGAATAAAATGCTGCGAGCGCTGGTCCGGCCGGCGTCATATTTTCGATAAACGCGGCCGATGGCACAATCGCAATCTGGCCTTGGCGGGCTTCGAGCAAGAGCGAGGCATAGGGTGATACCAGTCGCTGCGGAACAGAAGCGCCAAAACCGGCGACGGGGAGCAGCTGGTCGGCGAGAAGATTGCGCGTGAAATCATCGCGCAACTGCTGTTCCTTGATGCCCTGCTGTTGCAGCGCGCGCCGGAAATTCTCTTCACTGAACTGACCGTCAGCACCCTGAAAGGAGGGAATGCTGGCAATTTCACCGTCGACCAGTCGCTTGCCAGCGGTCATTCCATATTTGTTGCCAAAGGCGGAAATTGCAAAACTGTTGATCAGGCGATCCAATATCCCGTCAAAGCCGCCTTGCTCGACATAGGTCTTTAGATCGAGGCTGGTATTTTCCCGCTGCTCGGCGCGAAAGGCATTGTTGACCGATTGGCTAAGTTCCGCCGTCGTCAGCTTGGCTTCACCGACTTGGGCTGCGGTTCCGGACCCCGTAACGCCGCCAAATGCACCGGATCCGGAGACATCAGCCGAAGCAAAGGCCACCGCGATCAGCGCGACAAAGCCCATGGTCAGGAACAAACCGATTTTGGACGAGAAGATATTGCGAAAAAATTTGATCATGAAGAAGCTGCATTTCCAATAGACGAATGGGGTTTTTCGATGCTTTAGGCGGCTTGGATCGTTCGTTCAAGCAAAAGGGAGAATGTGGCCTGTTGCTGATCCGCAATGGCTGCTTGATGCGAATCCTGTTTGGCAGCGCCAGCAATATTTGTTAGCGGCTAAGCCAAAGCAATTAGGGGACCTCTATATCATGGCTAATCGCAAATATATCGTCGGCAACTGGAAGATGAATGGCCTAGCGGCGCAATTGGCTGATATTGGCGCTATCGCTGCGGTCGCGCAAACCCATATTAATGTCGACGTGGCGATCTGTCCGCCCGCGACCTTGATCGCCTCTGCGGCGTCAGCCCAGCCTGGTTTTGCGATTGGTGCTCAGGATTGTCATGCAGCGGCCAATGGTGCCCATACCGGTTGTCTGTCAGCAGCCATGATTGCCGAGGCCGGCGCTTCGCTTTCGATATTGGGGCATAGCGAACGGCGTGCCGATCAGCATGAAAGCGATGCGGACGTCAAAGCCAAGGCGGAAGCGGTGCACGCGGCCGGATTGGGTGCGATTATCTGTGTTGGCGAAACCGAAGCCGAGCGCGATGCCGGTGCCGCAGTCACGGTGGTTTGCGGGCAGCTGGCGGGATCTTTCCCGGATAGCGCCGGCGCGGATTGGCTGACCATTGCTTACGAACCGGTCTGGGCGATTGGCACGGGCAGGGTGCCGGTTACCGCCGATGTCGCCGAAATGCATGCCGCAATCCGCGAGAAGCTGGGTGAATTGATGGACGGCGATGCGGATAAGGTGCGGATCCTCTATGGCGGATCGATGAACGGCGGTAATGCCGCCGAGCTTCTGGCCATTCCGAGCGTTGACGGTGGCCTGGTGGGCGGTGCCAGCCTGACGGCGGAGAAATTCGGTCCGATCATAGAGGCTGCTGCAGCAAGCTGATGGCGAAAGCGCCGGATCTGCCGGAGGCGGCGATCAGCGAGATTATCGAAATGGCCTTGAGCGATCACGTGCCTTTCGACACGATCCGCACATTGCACGGGGTGAGTCCCGATCAGGTCAAGCTGATCATGCGCGCCCATCTCAAAACCGGCAGCTATCGCAACTGGCGCAAGCGGGTCCGCACCTTTAGCGATCGCCGCGCGGTTTATAAGGGATCGGCTTGACGGAGTATGTCGGCTTACCGGTAGGGCGTACGATTTTACGCAATGCCCCTCAATGGGGCCGTTTCCCCGCTTGAACTCGCACCGGTCAATCGCTATGTGCGCTGCTCACAGTTAAACCATCAGGTCCGGATTGATCATGTTTCTATTTCTCACCGTTGTTCAGGCGATTGTCGCGGCTGCTCTAGTTGGCGTCATTTTGATGCAGCGATCAGAAGGCGGCGGTCTCGGTGTCGGCGGCAGTCCGTCCGGCATGATGTCTGCCCGCGGTGCAGCGGATCTGCTGACCCGGACCACCACGGTCCTCGCGGTTCTGTTTGTGAGCCTGTCCATTGCGCTGGCGTTTCTCGCCGCATCCGAAGGCCAGCCATCGACCATCGATCAAAGTCTGCAACGCGATACCAGCGCGCCCGTCGCTCCGGCTCAGCCCGCTGATGCTGTGCCTTTGGTTGGTGATGATCCGCTGGCTGCGGCCGCAGCACAGGCCGATGGCGAAGCGAATCAGGATGCGCCTGCATCCGGCAATGACGGTGCGATCCCGCTCGACCAGTAATCGGCTGCCGATCGGTTTTGCGGCGATTACTGGCTGCAATTAAAATAAATTTCGCTTTTTCGGATCTGCACGCTTGTCATTTGACCGGGATAGGTCTTAAGCCTCTCCTCCCATGGCGCGATACATTTTTATTACCGGCGGTGTGGTCTCTTCACTCGGCAAAGGTCTCATGGCAGCAAGCCTCGGCGCATTGCTGCAAGCACGTGGCTATTCCGTGCGCATCCGCAAACTGGACCCCTATCTGAACGTGGATCCGGGCACGATGTCGCCCTATCAGCATGGCGAAGTTTACGTCACCGACGATGGCGCTGAAACCGACCTCGATCTGGGCCATTACGAGCGTTTTACCGGGGTTCCGTCACTGCAGTCCGACAATGTGACGTCAGGTCGAATCTACCAGTCGATTATCACCAAGGAACGACGCGGCGATTATCTGGGCGCAACGGTGCAGGTGATTCCCCATGTGACCGACGCGATCCAGGAATTTGCCCAGGATCAGCTCGACGGGATCGATTTCGTATTATGCGAAATTGGCGGAACCGTGGGTGATATTGAAAGCTTGCCGTTCATCGAAGCGATTCGCCAGTTGCGCAACAAAGTGGGTCGGGCCAATGCGATATCGGTTCATGTCACGCTGGTTCCCTATATTGCGGCTGCCGGAGAACTGAAGACCAAGCCGACTCAGCATAGCGTCCGTGAATTGACGTCGCTGGGCATTCAGCCCGACATCCTGCTTTGCCGCTGCGAACATGACTTGCCGGACGGGGAGCGGGCCAAGATTGCTCAATTCTGTAACGTCCGAAAGGAAGCGGTTATTCCCGCGCTGGATGCAAGCAGTATTTACAATGTGCCGTTGCAATATCACGAACAGGGTCTCGACAATGAAGTGCTGCACGCCTTTGGCATCGCGGATGCGCCGGAACCGAACCTCGCCCGCTGGTACGATGTCATGGAGCAGAATCGAAAAGCCGGAAGGCGAAGTGATTGTCGGCGTGGTCGGCAAATATGTCGGGCTGCAAGACGCTTATAAATCACTCCAGGAAGCCTTGTTCCACGGGGGGCTGGCCAATCGCGTCAAGGTCCAGATTCGTTGGCTCGATGCGGAAGTATTTGAAGATGACAGTGACCTGGCCGCGAATCTCGAACCGCTGCATGCGATTCTCGTACCCGGCGGCTTTGGGGAACGCGGCAGCGAGGGGAAGATCGGCTCGGTCAAATTCGCCCGCGAACATGATGTGCCCTTTTTTGGAATCTGCCTCGGCATGCAAATGGCCTGTGTCGAAGCGGCGCGCAATCAGGCCGGCATTGATGCGGCCTCGACCACCGAATTTGGCGAAACCAAGGAACCGATTGTTGGCCTGATTACCGAATGGATGTCCGAAGAGGGGCTCCAAAAACGCGAATCGGGCGGTGATCTGGGCGGCACGATGCGACTGGGTGCCTATGATGCGCAATTGCACAAAAACTCGAAGGTTGCTGAAATCTACGGAGACACTGCGATTAGTGAACGGCATCGCCACCGCTATGAGGTGAACAAGGCCTATGTTGAGCGCCTCGAAGAGACCGGACTGATCTTTTCCGGCATGTCGCCGGATGGCGAATTGCCTGAAATCGTCGAACGGCCTGATCACAGCTGGTTTGTAGGCGTTCAGTTCCATCCGGAACTGAAGAGCAAGCCCTTTGATCCGCACCCGTTATTCGCTTCGTTTATCGCGGCGGCGGTAAAACAAAGTCGACTTGTCTAATTTATCCAATCCTTTTTACACCAAGTGACTATTGTCACATCTAAGCAACAGGAATGCCGTAAAGGTTATTTCGTCGTTGCAAGGGCATTTGGGTGGAGCAGGCTAAGTGAAAGCCGAAGAACTTGCAGGGATATTGGCTGAGCACAGCCTGTTCGCGGATTGCGACGAGGCGGAATTGGCCGATCTGCTGCTGCGCGGCAATTTTGTGCGGTACGAAAAAGGGGATGAATTGATCATGCAGGGGGATCCCGGAAATTCATTGCTGATACTGCTTTCGGGCTATGCTCGAACCAGCATGATTGCCAGCAATGGACACGAGATCGTCCTCGACTATGCTGAACCCGGTCAGGTTCTGGGTGAGATTGCGCTGCTTGATGGCGGCGAACGGACGGCCAGTGTGACCGCGATTGAGCCGACGACCGCATTGACCATCACGCGAGCAGCTTTTGAAGAGATTTTGCTGCAGCACAAGAATATGGCATTACGCCTGCTCAAGGTCATGGCGAACCGGATCAGGACCGCCAACACGATGATTGAAGGCGACCGTGCCTATACTTCGGGGCCTCGCCTGGCGCGCTATTTGCTCAGACTTTCAGTCGTTGGAGCAGAAGAAGGCCGCCTGAAACTGGATTTAAGTCAGAGCGAGCTGGGCAATTTCGCCGGCATGTCTCGAGAACATATTAATCGGCAACTTTCAGCCTGGTCGGAAGACGGCATTGTATCGGTTGAAAGCGGGAAAGTGCGGATTTTGAATCACGCGACGCTTTCCAATATCGCCAATGCGGATTCTTGATTGAAGTTGGCCATTTGCGACCCGGGCTAATTTCGTCAAGATTGACACCAAGCGGGTGTCAGGGGCAGTCGGATCCTCATCCGGCTGCCCCATTTTTTTGCCCAAAAGGTGGGGGCCCAAAAAAAGCAGCCGGGGTGAACCGGCTGCTTCGCTAAGTTGCGAAAAATGGGGCCGTTACGCGGCCTTGTCTTCAGACTTTTTGGTCTTATGGGCAATTTTCGTGACATTGCTGCCATCGTTGATCGCGATCTTTTGCGGTTTCATCGCGTCGGGAATTTCCCGTACGAGATCAATGATCAGCAAACCGTCGCTGAGCGACGCATTGTCGACGCGGACAAAGTCTGCCAGTTCAAAACGCCGTTCAAAATTCCGGTTGGCAATCCCCATGTGGAGAAATTGCTTGCCTTCATTGTCATCGGCATTTTTGTTCCCGGCAACCAGCAGCAGATTCTGCTGCGCGGTGATTTCCACTTCATCTTCTTTGAAACCGGCGACAGCGAGCGTTATCCGGTAGTGGTCATCGCCGCTCCGTTCGATATTGAATGGGGGATAGTTTTCGGATTGCTGCGCGCGCGCGTTGCTTTCAAGCAAATCAAACAGCCGGTCAAAACCTACGGTTGAGCGGCGATAGGGGGTAAAATCAAAACGGTTCATATTTCTATCCTCTGTTGAGCAATGGTAATGATGGGCCCGTCAAACGGCGCCCGGTTCTTGTGTTGCGAAGCCCGATATCGGCGCCTCGCCTAACAAAGATATTATCGCTTTTTCGAGTTTCAAGAGGAAAAATCGCGGTCCGCACCAACAAAAACGCCCGGAGTCATTGCTGACCCCGGGCGAAAATGGTGACGATAATATCGTCCCCCTGTTTTCTCTTCACATTCAACGCCGTTTGTCCCCCAACATTCGGCGGAACCGGAAGAGATCCCTGAACCATGACCTGTAAGCGGTTATTGATTCTTGCGACATGTCTGATCGGGATGGCCGGTAATGTCATGCAAATTTTCACAAATCTGAAATATTGGTTCAGGCTTGTGTCATATAGGCAACAGCATTTTAACGAGTATGGCTCTTGCCTGTGGCGCATCACAACCGTAAAGCCACAGCAGTTAATCAGGAAGATCATTCCCATATGCTCCTATCCCGTTACGAATGGGTCATCGCAAAACGCTACTTGTTACCGGGCAAGGGGGAAGGGTTCATCTTTCTCGTCGCGAGCATCAGTCTGATCGCGGTCATGCTGGGTGTCGCGGCGCTGATCGTCGTGATGAGTGTGATGAACGGGTTTCGCGCGGAACTGTTTGACAAGATCGTCGGTTTAAATGGTCATGCAGTGATCCAGGGATATGGCGGGCGGTTGCCCGACTGGCGGGACCTGCTGGAGGATACCCGGAATACCGAGGGAGTGGTTTCGGCGTCGCCGCTGATCGAACAGCCGCTTTTGACGACCTTTAACGGACGGGTGGAAGCCATTCTTGTGCGCGGTATGCAAATGCCGGATATCCTGCAGAACGACACACTGGATGGAAAAACCGTTGCTGGCGATCTTGAGCGCCTGTCTCCCGGCGATGGAAAAGTTGGGATTGGCAGCCGACTGGCCATCGCCCTCGGCGCCCAGGTTGGCAGTCGCATCACGGTCATCAATCCCCAGGGGCGATCAACGCCGTTCGGAACCGTACCGCGAGAAATATCCTATGAGGTGGCGGCCATATTCGAGGTTGGTGTCTATGATTATGACAAGGCCTTTGTCATTATGCCGATGGAGGACGCCCAGACGCTGCTTTTGCTGGGCGATCAGATCGGGATGATCGAGTTGAAAACGACGGATGCTGACCGGGTTACGGAGATTCTGGAACCCCTGCGCCCCAAGGTTGAAGGGCGAGCGGTCATCACCGACTGGAAGTCCATGAATGCCTCGCTGTTTGAAACCTTGCAGGTGGAGCGGGTGGTGATGTTCGTCATATTGTCGATCATCATTCTTGTGGCGGTGTTCAATATCCTGTCATCGTTGATCATGCTGGTAAGAGCGAAAACTCGGGACATAGCGATCTTGCGGACCATGGGTGCGTCGCGGGCGTCGCTGACCCGGATATTTGTCACTGTCGGGACAGCGATCGGCGCGCTGGGTATTCTCGCCGGGATCATATTGGGATTGATAGCGATCTATTTTCGGCAGAATGTGATCAATTTCGTGCAAATGGTTACCGGTCAGAATCTCTGGGATCCGTCGATCCGATTTCTGACCGAACTGCCGGCGAGAACGGACCCGATGGAGGTGTTTGGAATCGCGATGCTGGCGCTGCTGTTCAGTTTTCTGGCCACGCTCTATCCGGCCTTCAAGGCGGCCAGCACGGATCCGGTACAGGTCTTGCGCTATGAATGATGTCGGTTCGGAAAAAGTCGTCGAATTGCGGGACGTCCGGCGCACTTTCACCCAGGGCGATGTCAGCATTGATGTGCTCAAGGGCATTGACCTGAGCATCCGGCGCAACGAGATTGTTGCTTTGGTTGGTCCGTCGGGATCGGGCAAATCGACGCTGCTACAGGCGGTCGGATTGCTTGAGGGCGGGTTTGAAGGTTCGATCAAGCTGGCCGGTGAAGAAACCGCTCAGATGTCTGCGAGCGGCCATACCCGTATTCGCCGGGAATTGCTGGGTTTCGTCTATCAGTTTCACCATTTGCTGCCGGATTTCTCGGCGATTGAAAATGTCATCATGCCGCAACTCATCGCCGGTACCACCGGGGCAGAAGCCGCCGACCGCAGCGAAACCTTGCTGGAGAGCCTGGGCTTGGGCGAACGCTTGCATCACAAACCGAGCAAATTGTCCGGAGGTGAGCAGCAACGCGTCGCAGTGGCGCGGGCCCTGGCCAATGCGCCGCAACTGGTGCTGGCCGACGAACCAACCGGCAATCTTGACGAAGCCACGGCTGATATCGTGCTGGCTGAATTTATCGCTCTCGTCCGGGAAGAGGGCAGTGCGGCCCTGATCGCGACTCATAATGAGCGCCTCGCCGCAAAAATGGATCGCGTGGTTCGGTTGCATGACGGGGTTTTAAGCTAGTCTTTTCAATCACTAGCGGAAAAATCTTGGCGACAGGCTTTGACTTTTTCTTTTGCGCTATCGATTTGAAAGGCAATTGGGGATAAGCTTGCATAGAAACGGGGCGTATTGATGCAAATTACAGATTTTGAAGTGAAACAGGCCAATGGCTCGATGGCCGATTTGTCCGGCTACAAGGGCAAAGTGTTGCTGATCGTGAATACAGCCTCGAAATGCGGATTCACTCCGCAATATGAGGGTCTTGAGAAATTGCATCAGCAATATGCAAGCAAGGGCTTGGAAATCCTTGCTTTCCCTTGCAACCAATTCGGCAATCAAGAGCCTGGCGATGCCGAGGAAATCAAGAATTTTTGTACATTGAACTACGATGTAAGCTTCCCGCTCATGGCGAAAGTTGACGTGAACGGCAACAATGCCGACCCGCTTTGGGACTATCTGAAGAGCGAAAAATCAGGCTTGCTGGGCTCGCGAGATCAAATGGAACTTCACCAAATTTCTGGTTGACCGGGACGGCAATGTCGTGGCCCGTCATGGGCCTGCGGTAAAGCCGGAACAGCTGAAAAGCGAGATTGAAGCGCTTCTGTAAGCGCGGCTGCACAAGAAATTGTGGAAAACTGGTCTACAGATCAGAATGCAACCAACAGCTCGGTAGTCAAAGCCATCTGGGCCGGTTAGACATTCTCCATGTCT
The DNA here is from genome assembly GCF_055693205.1 of Parasphingorhabdus sp. W113. NCBI lineage: Bacteria > Pseudomonadati > Pseudomonadota > Alphaproteobacteria > Sphingomonadales > Sphingorhabdaceae > Parasphingorhabdus > Parasphingorhabdus sp. W113. The sequence continues at coordinate 1,653,486 of NZ_CM146328.1, forward strand.
GAAACCCCATTTGTCCATCTTCGCGCCTTTTCCGCCTATACCATTTTGGACGGGGCAATGGAGCCCAAAGCCATAGGTACTGTTGCGAAGGCGCGGGGATTTCCTGCGGTGGCGCTCACCGACCGGATCGGCCTTTTCGCCTCCATGGCTTTTGATGACGGTTGCCGGGCCAATGGGGTGCAGCCGATTACTGGCTGTTTTCTCCGGTTTGCGCGCCCGAACCACAATGGCGATCAGCCGACATTGGACTGGTTGGCGCTTTATGCCCAGAATGAAGACGGCTATCGCAATTTGTGCCGTCTGGTGTCGGCTTCCCACCTGGAGCGCCCGGCAGAACTGGATGCCCATGTTTCCTTGGAGATGCTGGCGGACCATTCCGATGGCCTGCTGGCGCTGACCGGTGGTGGAGAAGGCGCGCTGGCCCGGCTGATCGCCGAAGAGCAACAGCAGGAAGCGGAAGCCTATCTGGATCGGCTGCAAAGCTATTTTCCGGGCCGGCTGTACATTGAGTTGTCGCGCCGGGAAGATCCAGTCGAAATGGCGGCGGAAGACGGCCTGATTGCATTGGCCATGGCCCGCGATATTCCCTTGGCCGCCACAAACCCGAGCTGTTTTGCCGAACCGGACTTCCATGAAGCCCATGACGCGATGAAATGTATCGCGAGCTCTGCCTATGTCGAGAGTGACGATCGCGACAAGCCTTCTCCCCATTTGTGGATGAAAAGTGCGCTGGTGATGGAAGATCTGTTTTCCGATATTCCTGAAGCACTCGAAAATACCGTGGTTGTGGCCAAGAGATGTGCCTATTCGCCGCCGCGTCGTGACCCGATCCTGCCAAGTCTTGCGGGCGATCTGTCCGGCGAGGTCGAGCAATTACGACAGGATTCCATTGCAGGTCTGGAACAGCGACTGCAAACAATTGGCGAACTGACCGCTGACGAGCGCAAAGTCTATTTTGATCGCCTCGATTTTGAGCTGAACGTCATCGTCAATATGGGATTTCCCGGATATTTCCTGATTGTTGCGGATTTTATCAAATGGGCCAAGGATCAGGATATCCCAGTGGGTCCGGGGCGCGGGTCCGGTGCCGGTTCGGTGGTTGCCTGGGCGTTGACGATTACCGATCTTGACCCGATCAAGCTGGGTCTGCTGTTCGAACGGTTTCTCAACCCGGAACGGGTTTCGATGCCGGATTTCGATATCGATTTCTGCGAAACGCGGCGCGGCGAAGTGATCCGTTATGTCCAGGAAAAATATGGTGCCGGGCAAGTGGCCCAGATTATTACCTTCGGAAAGCTCAAGGCGCGGGCGGTGCTCCGCGACGTTGGTCGGGTGCTGCAAATGCCTTATGGCCAGGTTGATCGCCTGACCAAGCTTGTGCCGAACCATCCCACCGATCCCTGGGATCTCAAGCGGGCGCTCAATGGCATTTCCGACCTTGCTCAGGATTACAAACAGGCTGATGTGAAGCGCCTTTTTGATCTGGCAATGAAGCTGGAAGGGTTGCCACGCCACAGTTCGACCCATGCCGCCGGTGTCGTTATCGGCGATCGCCCGCTGGATCAGTTGGTGCCGCTCTATCGCGATCCTCGTTCCGATCTGCCGGTGACCCAATTCGACATGAAATTTGTCGAGCAGGCGGGTCTGGTCAAGTTCGACTTTCTCGGGTTGAAGACACTCTCGGTGCTGAAAAAGGCAGTCGAACTGCTGGCTGAACGCAATATCGCCGTCGATCTGTCCACGCTCGATTGGGATGACGCAAAAGTCTTTGAGTTGCTTCAGCGTGGCGATACGGTTGGTGTGTTCCAGCTCGAATCGGAAGGCATGCGGCGTACTTTGGCCGCGGTCAAACCGACCAATTTTGGCGACATTATCGCACTGGTATCACTTTATCGTCCGGGCCCGATGGACAATATTCCGCTGTTCGGCGACCGCAAGAACGGGCGGGCCGAGATTGCCTATCCGCACCCGTTGCTCGAGGATATTCTCAAGGAAACCTACGGCATCATCGTTTATCAGGAACAGGTGATGCAGGCGGCACAGGTGATTGCCGGCTATTCCCTGGGAGAAGCCGATCTGTTGCGCCGGGCAATGGGCAAGAAGATCCAGGCCGAAATGGATGCCCAGCGCAACCGCTTTGTCGAAGGCGCCAAAGCCAATGATGTCGACAACAAGCAGGCCAATGAGCTGTTCGATCTGATCGACAAATTTGCCGGTTATGGCTTCAACAAAAGCCACGCCGCCGCCTACGCCCTGCTGGCCTATCAAACGGCCTGGCTGAAAGCCCATTATCCGCATGAATTCTATGCCGCCTCGATGTGTTTCGACATGCATCAGTCGGAGAAACTGAGCATCTTTGTGGATGATATGAAGCGGCTTGGCGTCACAGTCCTGCCGCCCTCGGTCAACAAAAGCCGCCCGAGTTTTGCGGTTGAGGAACAGGACGGCGCGTTGCTGGCGGTTCGCTATGCTCTGGCGGGTCTGAAAAATGTTGGCGAAAAGGCCATGCAGGCGTTGACCGAGGAGCGATCAAAGAACGGCCCCTTTGAGTCGATGGATGACTTTGCCAACCGGATTGATCCGACCGGGATCAACAAGCGGCAGATCGAGAGTCTAGCCGCCGCCGGAGCCTTTGATGAGATCGAACCCAATCGGCCAGCGGTCTATAGCGGCGCTGACATGCTCTTGTCCGTGGCCAACAGCGCGGCCGAGGCCCGGAATAGTGGGCAGGGCGGCTTGTTTGGCGACGGCAGTTCCGGAGACATGCAGGCTATTCGCTTGCCACAGGACAATAGCTGGAACCTGAGCGAAATCATGGTCCGGGAAAAGGATGCGTTCGGATTCTATTTTGCGTCCCATCCGATTACCCAGTTTCAGGCCGTGACTTCGTCCCATGGTGCAATGACCTATGCCAGCTTGTGCGAAGAAGGGCCGATACCCGAGAGCGTCCGGAAACCGGCTGTGATGGCCGCGCTGATCGAGGGCGTACGCTGGCGCGAGAGCAAGCGGGGCAAGCGGTTCATTCTCGCCGATTTATCCGACAGCAGTGGTCAGTTCTCGGCCAGCTGCTTCGAAGAGGAGCAATGCAATCTGCTGGCGGAACTGGCCAAGGAAGGGAGTTGCGCCTTGCTCAATGTCGAGCTCGACCAGCGATCCGACGATGAAAGCCCGCGGGTCGCAATCCGCCGGGCGCAGGCGCTTGATGGTCTGGAGAAAACGACACGAACCCGGATGGAACTGAATGTGCTTGATCTCGATGCCATGCACGAACTGGCCAATATTCTCGCCCCGCTATCTGGAGGCAAAAGCGAATTGATCGCCACCATGCCAAGTGGGGATGGTGCTTTTGTCCAAGTGCGCCTGGGCCGGAATTTTCATCTCGATGCCGAAATTGCAGAAACCTTGCGCAAAGTTTCCGGGTTGGATCAGATACAGTTGGGGCCCGCTACCGGCGCTCGCCAGGTGCGCCATCGCAAACCCAATTTAAGACTTGTCAGCTGATCCTTTTCAGCGGAAAGATAGCCGGAAAAATAGCGGAGAGTTAAATGGCTGGAGCAATGCAGGGCAGTGCGCTCAAAATTACCAATCTGATCGATCACGCCGCGCGTGAGCATGGGACGCGGGAAATTGTCAGCTATTGGGCCGATGGATCGCTAACCCGCAGCAATTGGGCTGAAATCGGCCTGGAAGCGCGAAAGTTTTCGCAGGCATTGCAGAGCCTCGGCATGACCAAAGGCGACCGGATTGCCACTATTGCCATGAACCATGCGCATCATTTGATCAGCTGGTACGGTTCTGCTGGCATTGGCGGCATTTTGCATACGGTCAATCCGCGATTGTTCGAAGAGCAGCTGGTGTACATCCTCAACCATGCCGAAGATCGTGTGCTTTTGTTCGACAAGATGTTCACGCCGATTGTCGAGATGCTCAAGCCGCAATTGAAAACGGTTGAGCATTATATCCAGTTTGATGGAGAGAAGGGCGATTATCCGACCTTTCGGGAACTGGTCGATGCCGAAGATGGCAACTTTGAATGGGTGGATGTCGAAGAAACAGACCCGTGCGGCCTGTGCTATACCAGCGGCACCACCGGCAACCCCAAAGGCGTGCTCTATGAGCATCGCTCCAATGTGATTCACGCGATTACCGAGGTTCAGCCGGACATCATGAATCTGGCGACACGGTCGGTGATGCTGCCGATTGTTCCGATGTTCCACGCCAATGCCTGGGGCTTGCCCTATGCCTGCGCCGCGGTTGGCGCCAAAATGGTATTCTCGGCAACCAACGAAGCGGACGTGCTGTGGAAACTGGTGCGGGAAGAGGGCGTGACGCATAGCGCCGGTGTGCCCACGGTCTGGCTCTCAATGTTTGCCGACATGGACAGCAATGGCGGGGATTACGGCGATTTGCAGGTCATCACCATTGGTGGCTCCGCATGCCCCCGCTCGATGATCGAGCGGTTCATGAAGGAAGGCATTCGCGTTGCGCATGCCTGGGGGATGACCGAGACGTCGCCCATTGGTACCGCCGGGTCCTTGCCGGCCAATTGGGACGCGCTCGATTTTGATGCCCAGGTTGACGTGATCTGCAAGCAGGGGCGGCCGCCTTTTGGTGTCGAATTGCGGGTTGTTGACGACGAAGGAAATGTGCTCCCCCGTGATGGCGAGTCCAGCGGCACGCTCGAAATCCGGGGCCCTTGGATCATTCAACGCTATTACCGCGCGGATGAGGATGCAGTGGAAGAGGATCTCTGGTTCGATACCGGTGATGTTGCGGTGCTTCATCCCGACGGAACCATGCAGATTACCGATCGTGCAAAGGACGTGATCAAATCCGGCGGCGAATGGATCAGTTCGATCGAGCTTGAAAACGCGGCTGTGGGGTGTCCAGGTGTGGCTGAAGCCGCTGCTGTCGGGGTCTATCATCCGAAATGGGACGAGCGTCCGTTGCTGCTGGTCGTCAAGAAACAGGGAGCGGAGGTGTCCGAGCAGGATGTGCTGAGCTATCTGACCGACAAGATTGCCAAATGGTGGATGCCTGATGAGGTCATGTTCATTGACGAGCTGCCCCATACGGCAACCGGCAAGATCCTGAAGCGACAGTTGCGGGATCAATATAAGGACTACAAGCTGAAAAGTCTGGCCGACGCCTGATCATCAGGCATCGGTGCCGGCCGTCGACGGGTTCTTGGTTTCAGAATAATTCCATCTGACTGCCTTGGACAATCGGCCGTTGAAACAGGTCATTGCGCAGCGCAAATTCCCCTTTTTCGAGGCCGTTTTTGCGGCGGGCAATCGTCATCCGTGCGCGGAGCAATTCCGCCCAGGGTCCCGCCCCTTTCATACGGCTGTGATAATTCGGATCATTGCGCTTGCCACCCCGCATATCGCGGATGATGTGCATCACTTTCTGTCGCCGGTCAGGGAAATGTGCTTCCAGCCATTCCTCGAACAGCGGCGCCACTTCATGAGGCAGACGCAAGGGAATGGAGGAAATGGATCGTGCTCCATATTCTGCAGCTTTCGCTATAATAGCTTCGATTTCATGGTCGGTGATCGCGGGGATGATCGGGGCGATATTGACATGCACCGGGATGCCGGCCTTTTGAAGACGCCGGACGGCTTCCAGACGCTTGGCAGGCACAGGCGCGCGGGGTTCCAGTAAGCGCGCTGTTCTGGTGTCGAGAGTGGTAACCGATATTGCGACAATAGTCAGTTTATCGGCCGCGAGCTGCGCCAGCAGATCAATATCGTCAAGCACGCGGTCTGATTTGGTCGTGATCCCGATCGGATGTTTGGTCTCAATCATGACCTCGAGAATATCCCGGGTGATCTTGTAGCGTTTCTCAATCGGCTGATAAGGATCGGTATTGGTGCCGATCGCGATCGGCGCGGGGCGATAAGTCGGCTTTGCCAAAGTCGCCCGTAACAAAGCCGCCGCCGAGGGCTTGGCAAAAAGCTCTGTTTCAAAATCAAGGCCTGGCGACAGATCGTGATGAGCATGGGTTGGGCGGGCAAAACAATAAACGCAGCCATGCTCGCATCCGCGATAGGCATTGATCGAGCGGTCAAAAGGAATGTCGGGAGACGTGTTGAAACTGAGGATCGAACGGGGGTGCTCGATTGTCACGTTGGTCCGCAGTTTTTCTGGATTTTTTGATCCGTCGAAATCTTCGCTCTCAAGATCATCAATTTGCGCGATGTGGAGCCGGTCCAGCCATTCGCCATCGGCTTCCTTGGTCGGCAGATTGAACCGCTGGCTTTCCGTGTTTGATACCGCGCCGCGTCCTTTGCGCGGCGGAAGAACGGGTTTTGCATTTGGCTCCATACCCGCTGCATAGCATAAGAACAAATAAAGAACAAAGTGAATCTTGGGCGACTATCCCGCGCCAGAAACCGGCTATGTCTCGAGAAGGCGCGGCATGAGCTCGACGAAATTGCAGGGCCGATGGCGGCTGTCCAGCTGGGTGTCCAATATGCCATCCCACCCGTCTTTCACCGCGCCATTGGACCCGGGAAGGGCAAATATATAAGTGCTCTTGGCGACGACGGCACAGGCGCGGGATTGCACTGTCGAGGTTCCGATCTTGTCGTAGCTCAACCATCGGAACAGCTCCCCAAAACCCGGAATGTCCTTGTCTTTAACGCTATCAAGCGCTTCCGGCATCAAATCCCGTCCGGTCAATCCGGTGCCGCCGGTGGTGATCACGGCATCGACATCGGTGACCGCAATCCATTTTTTCAGCTGCTGGACAATCGCTTCATGATCATCGCGAAGCAGGATGCGATCGATCAGCTTGTGGCCTTTGGATGCAATGCGTTCCGCGAGAATATCACCCGAGCTATCCTCCGCAATTGTGCGCGTATCTGAAACGGTGAGCAGGGCTATCTGGATCGGCTTGAAGGGTCTTGTCTCATCGATTGGCATGGCGCGGCGCTCCTCGTTTGTCGGCTGGTATATAAACCGGGATAACGCAGATTTGTAAGTCATAATGAATAGGGGCTTTTCGCGGATGCCGGAACCGTCTAATCGCTTGAAACAATGTCAAACGTTCCGGACTTAACCGCTGTCATATTAGGGCTCATTCTGGCCGCCTGGCTGGCAGCGTCTGCCTGGGCGGTGTGGCTGGGTCTGGCCATGCGCAGCAAAGCGCAGGCAACCCTGCGCCAGTCGGGGCGCCTCGGGCGCTTGCTGGAAACGTCACCGGCCTTGCCCTTGCTTGTGCGCTCCGATGGCAAACTCGAAGCATCCCAGCGGTTGATGCATTGGCTGGGCTTTGACCACCTTCCATCGCATATATCGGAGCTTCATGGTCTCGATGCGGGGATGAGCCGCGAGGATCTTGAAGGCCTGACACAAGATGTTAATCTCGCCCAGAAGTCTGGCAGCAGCTTCACCCGGGCGGTCAATGTCGCCGGCTCGGACAAGGCGCTGTTGATTCGCGGCGGCTTGGCCGATCAGAAAATCGCACCCAATGGCAGCGCGCTGCTGTGGATTTTCGATGCGACCGAAAGCGAGGTACAGATTGCCAAGCTTCGCGAAGAAAATGAAGCGGCGCGGGCAGCCTTTGATGCTCTGTCTGCGCTCATCGAAGCCGCGCCGATGCCGATGTGGCACCGTTCGCCTGATCTCGAGCTGACGCTGGTCAACAGCGCCTATGTGAAAGCAGTGGATGCGCGAGACGGCAATGAAGTTGTCGAGAAGGGTGTCGAACTGATCGAAACCATCAACGGCGTAAGCCCGCAAGAGGCGGCGGCTCAGGCAAAGGAAAATGGCGTTCCCTATGAACGCATGGTTGCAACCACATTGGGCGACGCCCGGCGGGCAACCCAGGTTGTCGATGTGCCACTCGGCAAATCCGGCATCGCGGGCTATGCGATTGATATCCAGGAATTGATAGATGCGCGCAAGGAACAGCGTCGTTTCAGTGATTCCCAACGCGACATGCTCGATCGGATCTCGGCCGCGGTGGTGCAATTTGATCCGGATAAATCACTGAAATTCTGCAACCTGCCGTTCCAACGCATATTCTCGATGCGTCAGCAATGGATCGCCGAACGCCCGGAATTTCCGCGGGTGCTCGATCGTATGCGCGAAATGAATAGAATCCCCGAAGTGCGGGATTTTCCAGAATGGCGCGAAGAGCGCACCCAGTGGTTCCAGTCGACCGATTCGATCGAGGAAAACTGGCTGCTGGCCGATGGCACCCATTTGCGGGTTATCGCGAACCCGACACCGGATGGTGGATTGCTTGTCATTATCGAGGATCGCACCGAGCAGGTTCAGCTGGCGAGCGCCCGAGATACCTTGTTGCGCGTCCGGACGGCCACTTTTGACAATCTGTTCGAGTCGGTGGCGGTGTTTGCATCCGATGGCAAACTGAACATCTGGAACCACCAATTCGCCAATAATTGGGCGCTCGACGAAGAAGCGTTGGGTAAGCATCCGCGCGTCGATGCGTTGATGCAGAAAATGGCCGGGCAACTGCAGCAACCGGCACGTATTTCAGAGGTACGAGCGAAGGTGCGTACAGCGACGTCGGATCGAATTCAGCAGGGCGGTCAAATATCTTTCGCTGATGGCCGCCGCTTCGAATTCGCGGCGATCCCGCTGCCTGATGGCAATGCGCTGTTTACGATGCTCGACATTTCCGACAGCCGAAAGATTGAACTCGCGCTGCGGGAACGCAACGAGGCGCTGGTCGAGGCGGACGCTATCAAGGCGAGCTTCCTGTCCAACATGAGCTATGAATTCCGGACACCGCTGACATCGATTGGCGGCTTTGCCGAACTGCTCGACAATGAAGTGGCCGGGCCGTTGACACCGCAGGGCCACGAATATGCGCGGGCCATCCTGCAATCGGTTAAACGCCTTGGCATGCAGATCGACAATGTTCTTGATCTCAGCCAGAGCGAAGCGGGCGCGCTGCCAATCGCCAAAGAAAAGGTCAATCTCAACAAGTTGATCGAGGATATCGCCGCGCAATTTGCGGAGGATGCAAAAGCCAAGAATATCGAGATGGAATTGCAGCTCAACGAGACATTGGGATCCGCCTTGGCCGACAAGAAACGTCTGACCCAGGCCATTGCCCAGATTATCGACAATAGCATCCGCTATACCGGACAGGATGGCCGTATCCTCATCAATGGCAGTGGCAACGTCAAACAGGCGGTGCTTCACGTTTCGGACAATGGTCCCGGCATGGCAGCGGGCTTGCAATCAAAGGCCTTTGACGGTTTCGCGCGATCGCGTCAGAAAAATGGCGAGAATGCCGGAGGGCTGGGATTGCCTCTGGCGCGGCAATTGATGCTGGCCCATGGCGGTGAACTGACGCTGACTTCAGAGCCCGGCCAGGGCACATTGGTCACGATTCATCTTCCGCGCCAATGACCAGCCAATCCCCAATAATGTTGGAAAATGCGGCGGCCACTCTGGCCTTTGGGGAAAAATTTGCGGCGGTCATTCGGGCCGGCGATAAAATTGCACTTTCCGGCACGTTGGGTGCGGGCAAAACTACGCTCGCAAGGGGCGTTTTGCGAGGGCTGGGCTACCAAGCGGAAGTCCCCAGTCCGACCTTTGCGATCGTTCAACACTATGACCCGCCCGAGACTCGCTTGCCCTTTGTGCATGCCGATTTTTACCGGATTGAGCATCCTGACGAACTCGTGGAACTGGGATTGGACGATATCCTGCACGATGGGGCCCTGTTGGCGGAATGGCCGGATCATGCGCCGGCTGCATTTTGGGTTGAAACCCTGCAATTGCACTTAAAAATAGAGTCAGATGATACTCGCCAGTTGACTTGGACGGCTGGTCCCGCTTGGAAAGACAGATGGCCGATTTGATGAAACCGCCCGCAGCGGCGCAAACTTTCTTGGACGAACAGGGTTGGGGCGGAGCGACGATTTTACCGGTTGCCGGCGATGCCTCGTTCCGCCGCTACTTCCGGGTTGTCGAAGGGTTCCGCAAAGCCATATTGATGGACGCCCCGCCGCCGCATGAAGACCCTCGCCCGTTCATCCAAATAGCGCGTCATCTCAAGGCCCAGAATTTCGCTGCGCCTGACATTTTCGGTGAAGATCTAGAGCAAGGGCTGGTCTTGATCGAGGATTTTGGCGACCACCGTATGCGCGAGCATCTCGACGCGCATCCCGAAGACGAAGATCGCATCTATCGACAGACCGTTGACGTCATCCGGTCTCTGCATCAACAGCCGGCGGCAGATATTCCCGCCTATGATCTCGCACAATATATGCGCGAAGCGCTGTTGCTGACGGAATGGTATTGTCCGGCACAAGGGCTGGCAGTGGATCAGGAGGGTTTTCGCGCAACATGGGAAGGGCTTCTCGCACCCGTGCTGGCGGCGCAAAGCACACCGGTAACGGTACTGCGTGATTATCATGCCGAGAATATCATGTTGCTCGAAGATGGGCGCCTCGGTTTGCTGGACTTTCAGGACGCTTTGGCCGGGCATGCTGCCTATGATCTGGTCTCGATGCTCCAGGATGCCCGGCGCGATGTGTCTGATCAGCTGGAAGCGGCAATGCTCGACTATTACCTGACCGACCGACCGGCTGCCGACGCGTCGGAGTTTCGTCGGCACTACGCGATCCTTGGGGCGCAGCGAAACACCAAGATTATCGGCATTTTCACGCGGCTCTATGCCCGTGATGGGAAGGCCCGTTATCTTGATTTTCTGCCGCGCATGTGGGGCTTGCTCGAGAAGGATCTTGCGCATCCCGATCTGGCGCCGCTGAAAAGCTGGTTTGATGTCAATATTCCGGTCGCAGTCCGCAACCGTCCGATTGGGGTGAAGCCGGCATGAGCGGGACGCTTGGCAAGGTCGAAACGGCGATGATCATGGCGGCCGGGCTCGGCAAGCGGATGCGGCCGCTCACGGCGACCCGGCCGAAGCCGCTGGTCAAGGTTTCGGGGAAACCGATGATCGATCATTGTCTCGACAAGCTCTGGGAAGTGGGTGTGACAAAAGTCGTGGTGAACGCACATTATCTGGCGGATGCGCTGGAAGCCCATTTGCAGTCGGTCAGCTATCCTTTTGACCTCAGGATATCGGATGAACGCGAGCAGTTGATGGAAACAGGCGGCGGGCTGGTTCAGGCGCAGGGGTTGATCGATGAAGACACGTTTTTCTGCATCAACAGCGACAATCTCTGGACCGACGGCCCGACCAGCGGTTTGCTGCGCCTGGAGCAACGCTGGAACGACGCCGAGATGGATGCACTGTTGCTGCTTGTCCCGCAGACATTGGCGCATAATTACAAGGGGGCTGGGGATTTCAACCTGGATGGCATGGGCCGGGTCTCCCGGCGCAAGGCGGATCGCCAAGCACCGTTCATCTATACCGGCATCCAATTGCTGTCGAAACGGCTGTTGCGCGATGCTCCCGAAGGGCCGTTTTCGACCAACATTCTGTGGTCCCGCGCGATTGCGGAAGGGCGGCTGTTCGGGCTGGTCCATGAAGGCAACTGGTTTGAAGTCGGATCGCCGGAGGCCATTGGTCCGACCGAAAGGGCGATGGCCGATGATTGACGGTTTGCCTTTCTGTCGTGGCTGATCGGCCTGAGTCCAAAGTTTACAATATTGCCGCGCATGGCGGCTTTGCAGATGCGCTGGCGCAGGGCCTGGTGGACCGCTATGGCAAGCACCCGTTCGGACTCTCTAAGGGACTGATATTATTACCAAATAACCGCGCCCGTACGGCGCTGCACGATGCCTTTGTGCGGCTCAGCGATGACGGCTTGCTGCTGCCGCGCATGGCGGTGATCGGGGATCTGGAACTGGATGAATCGGTTGGCGTGGCGCTGGACGGGGGCGCCCTGGCGCTCGACATTCCGCCGGCCATTCACGCGCTCGACCGGCTGCTGATGATCGCGCGCTTGATTGAAGAAGCACGGACCGCAAAAGGCGAGGCGATATTGGCGCGCGAGGCGATGCGCCTGGCCCGGGAATTTGCGCGGACGCTGGATCAGCTGACGGTGGAAGAAATCGGCCTGCGCGATCTGGTGGAGCTGGATGTCGAGCCGGAACTGTCCGGGCATTGGCAGGATTCTCTCGCCTTTTTCAAGCAGATCGCGGAGCACTGGCAGAGCCTGCTGGCGGACCGGAAGCTGGTCGACGAAGCCACGCGCCGCAATGCGCTGTTCGATGCGATCGCCCGCAAATGGGCGCAAGAACCGCCCCCTCATTTTGTCGTCGCCGCCGGGATCACCACCGCCGCCCCGGCGATTGCACGTCTGTTGCGCAGGATCGCTTTCCTGGACGATGGACTGGTCGTCCTGCCGGATCTGGATCTCGTCCTGGATGATGACGAATGGGACATGCTGGGGCCGTTTGACCGGGACAGTGACGAGGCGGTCCGGCACCGTCCGCAAGAGGCGCATCCGCAATATCATCTGAAATTGCTGCTCAACCGTATGGGTATTGCCCGGGATGAAGTCCTGCGCTGGCCGCGGGTCGGACCGTCAAGCGCCAAGGCGCAGCGCAGCCGGGCGCTCAGCCATGCCTTTGCCATTCCCGCACTGACTGGGCGCTGGCAACAATTGCCGGCGAGCGAACGCAGTCTGGCCGGCGTCCACCGTCTCGAAGCCCGGCACAGCGCCGAAGAGGCGCAGATGGTGGCGCTGCTGGCGCGCGAAGCGCTGGAGATCCCGGAACGGCGCGTCGCGATCATCACACCCGACCGCCGCCTGGCCGAGCGTATTTCGGCCCATCTCCAGCGCTGGTCGATCAATGTCGACGACACGGCGGGCCAGCCCTTGTCCAAAACCCCGCCGGGTGTTTTCCTGCTGTCCATGCTGACTGCGGTTGCCGAGGGTTTTCCGCCAGCGGAATTTCTCGCGCTGCTCAAACATCCGCTGGTGGCGCAAGGCGAGGGACGGCTGGAATGGCTGTCGCGGGTGCGCCAACTGGATCTGCTGTTGCGCGGTCCGCGGCTCGCGCCGGGTCTGGAGGCGATTGAAGCCTTTCTCCATAGCGAGGACCCGCGCACCGCCGACAAACGCAAGCAACTCCAGCCCTGGTGGAAATCCGTCCGCGCCCTGTTCACCCCCGCAGTCGACAGTTTCCGGAGCAGCGGAAACTGGGCCGCGACGCTGGCGGCAATTCGCAGCCTGGCGGATCAATTGACCCATGGTGCCGTCTGGAGCGGCCCGGCCGGGCGCGACCTGGCAGATCTGCTGGATTCGCTCGAGGCGCGAGCACCGCTTGGCCCGCGTCGCCTCGAGGCGGTCGAACTGGCCGGCTATTTCGAGACATTCATGGCCGCGCGCCCGATCCGCCCGGTTTTTGGAGGGCACCCCCGGATCGCGCTATACGGTTTGCTGGAAGCACGCTTGCAACAGGCGGATCTTACCATCTGTTGCGGATTGAACGAGGGCAGCTGGCCGCAAGCGATCACGCCGGATCCGTGGCTCGCACCGATGGTCCGCAAATCTCTCGGCCTGCCGGCGCAGGAACGGCAGATCGGACTGTCCGCCCATGATCTGGTCGGTGCATTGGGGGCACAGAATGTCGTCTTGTCACGCGCGCAACGGGACAGCTCCGGACCGGCCATTGCGTCCCGGTTCCTGCTGCGGCTGCAGGCAATGTGCGGCGACGGGCTGAAAGAGCATCCGATGGTCCAGTCCTGGGCCCGCCAGATCGACCGCCCGGACCAGGCGATCCGCATCGCGCGCCCGGCGCCGGAACCAACCGCAGAACAGCGCGCGGTGGGGCTATCGGTCACCGATGTCGACAAATTGATTGCGGACCCGTTCGCTTTTTACGCCGCCAAGATCATGAAATTCAAAGCGCTTGAAGGGATTGATGCGGAACCAAGCGCCGCCTGGCGGGGGTCGATCATCCATGATATTCTTGATCACTGGGCGCGGCAGGATGATTATGATGCCGCGGCCTTGAAGAACAGAGCGCTGGCCTTTCTCAACGAACGATCCTCGCATCCTTTGATGCGCACTCTCTGGGCGCCGCGCCTTATGCAGGGACTGATTTGGGTGGCGGACCAGGTTGCAGACCAACGCGCCCTGCAGCGCGAGCCGATCAGATCAGAGCAGAAAGGCGAGGCGGATATTGCCGGCGTAAAGCTGTTCGGTATTGCCGACCGCATTGACCGGATGCCGGATGGCAGTCTGGGGATTATAGACTATAAAACCGGTGGCCCGCCCAGCAACAAGGCGGTGAAAGAAGGATTTTCTCTCCAATTGGGCTTGCTCGGCGCGATTGCCGAACAAGGGGATTTCAAGGGATTGAAAGGCAAGACCAGCGCTTTTGAATATTGGTCACTGGCGAAAAAGGGGGGAACCGACAGTTTCGGCTATATTCAGTCGCCCACCAAGGGGCGCGGCGACAATATTGTCGCGGCCGATGATATGGTCGATCATGCGGTGACCGAATTTACCGCGGCGGTGACCCGCTATATCCTTGGAGACGAGCCGCTGATCGCCAAGCTGCATCCCGAATATGCGCCTTATGCCGATTATGATCAGCTGATGCGACTGGAAGAATGGTATGGCCGCGCGGAGCAGGATGAGGGAGCGGGCCCCCATGACTGAGAACAGCACGCTGCACCATCTCGCGGACAAACAAAATGCCGCCGTGCAACCCGATGACAATATCTGGCTGAGCGCATCGGCAGGCACCGGCAAGACCCAGGTGCTGACCGCCCGTGTGTTCCGCCTGTTGCTGCGCGACAATGTTGATCCCGAACATATATTATGTCTGACCTTCACCAAGTCCGGTGCCGCCGAAATGGCCGACCGGATCCACCGCCAGCTGGCGCGCTGGGTGCGCCTGGAAGACACGCTGCTGGCGAATGACCTGCGGGCCATCGGCGCTTCGACGGATCCGGCTACGCGCGACCATGCGCGGACCCTGTTTGCGCGGGTTCTCGACGCCAGAGGCGGCGGCTTGCGGATCATGACCATTCACAGTTTCTGCCAGACCCTGCTCGCCAGCTTTCCCGAAGAAGCCGGCATCTCGGCGCTGTTCAAGCCGATTGAGGAACGCGATCAGAAAATCATGGCGCGCCAGGCATTGGGGGATTTGCTGCTGGCGGAAGAAGCTGACGGGCGCACCGAGATTATCGAAGCGATCCAGGCGCTTAGCGTGCGCATGGGGGAGGAAGAAGCCGAAAATTATCTGATGAAATGCGCCGCCAAGGTGGATGCTATGGCGGCCATGCCGCCGGAAACTCTGCCATTTGCGCGAAGCTTGTTGCGCCTCCCTCCAGAAGGCGATGCGACGCAATGGCTCGAGGAGCGCGTCGGAGATTCAGAATTTGACCATGATGCGCTGGTGCAATTGCAGCAGGCAATGGCAGCCGCGGGCGGCAAAAAGGAGCAGGAACGGCAAGCGGTTATTCGGCACTGGCTCGATCTAGGCGCCCCAGACAGAGCGGCCACAATAGCCGAATTGCATGGCGCATTGGCGACCAAAACCACCGGGACACCGCATAAGCCAACCAAAGGATTGCTAGCGGCCTTTCCGGACTATGATGCGGTGGTTTCCGGATTGATGGCGTGGACCGGGGAGCAGATCGGTACCCAAACGCTGTTTGCCTATGCGGACCTGTTTGCCGGCGCGCTGGCAGCGGGCAAAGCCTTTGCCGACTATTATCGCAAAGCCAAGTCGCTGCAGGGCGTGGTCGATTTTGACGATATGATCCGGATGACCGCGCAGCTGCTCGATCGCGGCGATATGGCGGCCTGGATCCGCTATAAACTGGACCAGCGCACCGATCATATCTTGGTCGACGAAGCGCAGGACACCAATCTCGCGCAGTGGGATATTGTCCGTGCCTTGGCGGATGATTTTTTTGCCGGACTGGGGGCCAGCGGCGAGAAGGTCCGGACGCTGTTCACGGTCGGGGATTTCAAACAGGCAATATTTGGCTTTCAAGGCACCAGTCCGCATAATTACGTCAAGGCCCGCGAGGATTTTTTCAAGCGCGCGGCGGCCTCCGACCGGGCCTTTGCCAAGCTCTCGCTCGATCGCAGTTTTCGGTCGACGCCACCGGTGCTGACCGTGGTTGATACCATGCTGAAAACCATCGGCGCCGCAGCCCTGGGGCTCGGGGAGGCGTTGCCGCGCCATGAAAGCCATTTTGCGGATCAGGCGGGGAGCGTGACGCTTTGGAAGCCGGTTGCCCATGGCGCGATTAGCGCGGATGACGATCAGGAAAATTGGCTCAGCGATGAAAAAAGGGTGTTTGCCCAGCGCCTGGCGCTGCAGATCAAGGAATGGCTGACCCCGGCGACGGCGCTGTGGCTCAGCCACAAGAACCGCTATCTCCAGCCTAAAGATGTCATGATCCTGGTCAGCAAGCGTGATGATCTGAGCGCCTTGATTGTCGCGCGTCTATTTGCCGAAAATGTACCGGTTGCCGGGATCGACCGGATTCGCCTCAATCAGCCGCTGGTCGTGCAAGATCTGCTCGCGACGATCCGCTTTGTCCTGCAACCGCATGATGATCTCAATCTCGCAGGCTTGCTGGTCTCGCCGCTGCTCGGTTGGACGCAGGAGGCGCTGCTCGAGCATGGCTATCGCGATGCCGACAACCGGGACAAGAGCCTGTGGGACTTTATCAATGGCAATACGGCAATTGCGGAGCAGGTCGCGTCGCTTCGCACCTTGCTCAACCTCGCGGATTTCATCACCCCTTATCAGTTTCTCGAAACCATTCTTTCGGGGCCGATTGCGGGGCGCAAAAAACTGACTGCCCGACTGAGCCAGGCGGCGCTGGACCCCCTGGAGGAATTGCTCAACACGGCGCTGGCGTTCGAACAGGATCATATTCCGAGCCTGCAGGGATTTCTCGACTGGTTTGATCGCGGCGACGTCGAAATCAAGCGCGATCAGGGAGAGGCCGGCAACGAGGTCCGTCTGATGACCGTGCACGGCGCCAAAGGGTTGCAGGCGCCGCTGGTGATTCTGGCCAATGCCACGTTTGACCCGGGACAGAAGAAAACCGGGGGTTTTGACATTAATCCCGGAGAAGAGCGCGGGTTGGACTTGCCTTATCCGGTTGTGCCGATCCGCAAGGCGGAACGCTTTGCGGTGCTGGCCGACCATGCCGAAAAGGCCGAAAAACTCCAGATGGAGGAACATTGGCGGTTGCTCTATGTCGCGATGACCCGCGCCGAAGAGCATCTGGTCGTTGCCGGCACCCTCGGCCCCCGGGCGTGCGGGGTGGTTCCGGACGGCAGCTGGTATGGCGCTGTCGACGATGCGGTCGCCAAACTGGGGTGCGACTGGACCGCGTCCACACGGTGGATCGAATCGCGTGCCTATCAGGGGCCGATTCCGGCGCGGCCACCAGCGTCCAATCCGGGCACAAGGCCGCAAATTGAGGCTGTTGCAGAATCATTGCCCGTGTGGATATCCACTGAGGCGCCAGAAGAGGCGCGGCCACCGCGGCCGCTGACACCGTCGAACCTCGGCCCGGACGATGCCCCCAATCCGCCATCCAGTGCGGATATGCGCGCGGCGGCCGAGCGCGGTACGCTGTTGCACAGCCTGTTCGAGCGTTTGCCCGAAATCGCACCCGATCAGCGTGTCGCGGCGGCGGACAACTGGCTGCTGAACCAAAAGCGGATCACCGATCCGGCGGAACGCCAGGGATTGATAGAAACGGTATTGGCGGTGCTCGCCAATCCGCAATGGGCCGATCTCTTCTCTCCGCGCAGTCTCGCAGAAGCGCCGATCGCGGCGGTGGTCGGTGATCATGTCATCTCGGGCACCGCCGACCGTCTGTTGATTACCGATACGCTGATTTCGGTCGTCGATTTCAAAACCGGGCGGGCGGTTCCGGAATCCGCAGATCATGCGCCCGTGGCCTATTTGCGCCAGATGGCGGCTTATGTCGCGGCCCTGGAAAAGATCTTTCCCGGTCGTCCGGTGCAGGCCGGCCTGCTTTATTCGCAGGCGCCAGTGCTGTTGAAACTGTCCGATGATCTTGTCGCCCGGCACAAGCCTGGCTTTGACCGGCCATGAAAATCCTTTTCAGGCCAGTGCTTGAGCATTGGGCCGACAGTCCCTAGATTATATTCAAACACTATCAGGAGAATTTCCATGGCGACCAAAGCAATTACCGATTCCAGTTTCGAACAGGATGTTCTGAAGGCAGAAGGCCCCGTGCTGGTTGATTTCTGGGCGGAATGGTGCGGCCCTTGTAAAATGATCGGCCCCGCGCTCGAAGAAATCAGCGATGAAATGGGCGAGCAGGTCACGATTGCAAAGCTGAACATTGACGACAGTCCTGATGCCCCGGGCAAATATGGCGTGCGCGGTATTCCGACGATGATCCTGTTCAACAATGGTGAACCGGTTGAAACCAAGGTGGGTGCAGCGCCAAAAAGCCAGCTCAAGCAATGGCTTTCCGACTCTCTGCCAGCCTAATCTTCGAAAATATCATGGATCAGCTCGGCTGCTTCGTTCCATAATTTTGGCGACGCAGCGCCGAGCAATCCGGTTTTGCGGTCTGCCGGCCGATAGGCGCTGCCATCCCAGCGCGCCGCCTTGCCGCCTGCTTCATTGAGAAACAAGATACCCGCCGCATGATCCCAGGGCAGGGTGCGTTCGAAGGTCGAGATGTGGTTGGTGCCCATGGCGAGCCGCGGATATTGCTCGGCCGCGCAGCGCGGAATATCGACAATGGCATATTGATCGCGGGTGCGCTCGAGCAGCCGGTCGCGCTTTTCTGACGTCATGAAGCCAGTCGCCAAAGCGGCGACCGGTTTGTCCTGCGGAACGGGCGCAGGCGGCAATATTTCGCCATTGATGCGCGCGCCCTGGCCCTTGATCGCGGTCGCCATGCGCTCGGTCAGCGGATCATAGAGCCAGCCGCCAATGGTTTTATTGGCCTGTGCAAGGGCGATTATCACGCCAAATGGCGGCTGACCGGCGGCGAAATTGCCGGTGCCGTCAATCGGGTCGATGATCCAGACGCTATCGTCCGCCAGACGGTCGGCAACCGCCGGATCTGCCGCCACCGCCTCTTCCCCGACAATCGCCGCTTCCGGGAGCAACCGGTGCAGTTCCGCGCTAAGAAAATCCTCGCTGCGCTGGTCCGCCACGGTCACCAGATCGCCTGGTGTTTTCTCCGCAATGTCAGCGGCTTTCAGGTTCTGATAATAAGGCAGGATGATGGTGCTCGAAACCCGGCGCAGAATTTCCTGGACCGATTGATCGAGCGCCTTGGTGATCATGCCGGCGACAGGATCTGTCCGAGCCGCGGGAAATGGACATGCACGTCGCCCGCCTGGTCATCATGCCGCCTGATCGTTATTTTGCGGTGGTTGAGCCCGACCAATGTCCCGGTGACCGCTGCCGGATCAGGGGCTTCCGGCTTAACCGACACCCGGTCCCCGGCGGCGAAGCCGAAGCCATCCTCGACCGTGCCCTTATCCTGGGGTTCGCGGTCCTGTGCATAGACAATCGCCTGTTCGCCGGTCCATGCTTCGAAATCGCCATAGCCAATGGCATCAATCCGCGCGAACCAGGCCGCGATCTTTGCGCCATAATCCGAAGGCTTGCGCCCGGCAAAGCCGACAAACCGGATGTTCATGTAAAGCATCAGATCGGCATGGCCGGGCGTCGCGCCGCAGATATAGTCGCGACCGTCGGCGAGCGATTCCGCAACCAGCGCGGCGCCGGCTTCAAATTGCCCGACGAGATGGGGCACCATCGGCAGGAACCGCTTGCGGTCCATGCCAAAACGCACCGCGCGATCTTCCCAGAATTCCTCGCGTACAATATCCGGATTGGTCCCGAGCGCGGTGCCGACCGCGGGCATGAACCACAGGCCGCCCGACCACAAGGCGATCAACCGCCCGACCTGGCCCATCGGACCCGGATAGAGGCTCGGTTCCGGCTTGAGCGTTTCGAGCGTGTCGACAATCAACGCGGTATCGCAATAGATATCGGCGCCGACCTGCAGGACCGGAATCCGTTCATAGCCGCCGGTGAGGGCGCTCAGGTCCGGTTTCGGTGCAATGTCTGGTTGCTCCACGGACTTCCAGGCCAGGCCCTTCAGCGCCAGCGCCAGCCGCATGGCCTGACCAAAGGGAGAATTTTCATAGTGATGCAGGACGATGTCGGTCATGTGGGCTCCAGTGTCTAGCTGCGATAGTCGGCGTTGATCGAGATATAGCCATGGGTCAGGTCGCAGGTCCAAACTTTGGCGGTGCCGGCACCAATGCCGATATCGACGTCGATATCAATTACTTCGCCTTTCAGGTGCGCCGCGACTGGTGCTTCGTCATAGTCAGGCACGACCACGCCCTCGCGGGCGACCACGGTTCCGCCAAAGCTGATGGACAATTTGTCGCGATCGGCGGGCTCTCCTGCCTTGCCAACCGCCATCACCACCCGGCCCCAATTCGCGTCCTCTCCGGCAATCGCTGTCTTGACCAGCGGAGAATTGGCGATCGAGAGTGCAATGCGTTTGGCGCTGTCATCCGATTGCGCGCCGGAAACCCCAATTTCGATAAATTTGCTCGCCCCTTCGCCATCGCGGACGACGAGATGCGCGAGTTGCAGGCACAAATCGGTCAACGCCGCCTGAAACGCATCGGCCCCGGGGTCCTCGCGGGTGGTCAGGGGCGCGGCAAGGTGCTGACCGGTTGCAAAAGCCAGCACCGTATCGCTGGTCGATGTGTCGCTGTCGACGGTGATGCAATTGAAGCTTTGCGCCGTCGCCTCCGCGAGCATCGACTGGAGCAGGGCAGGGTCAATTGTGGCATCGGTGAAAATATAGCCCAGCATCGTCGCCATGTCGGGGGCAATCATGCCGGACCCCTTGATAATGCCGCTAAGATGCACGGTTTGGCCATCGACAACCGCACTGGTCGTTGCCAGCTTCGGAAAAGTGTCGGTGGTCATGATCGCCGCCGCCGCTTCCGGCCAGCCGCAGGCCTCGGTTTCAAACACTGCTTTTAACCCCGCCTCGGCTCTTTCTTTTGGCAGCGGTACGCCGATCACGCCGGTCGAGGAAACGAATATCTCATCCTCCGCGCAACCCAGATGAGCACTGGTGAGGTCCAATATCCGCTGCACCGCCGCCATGCCCCGGGCACCGGTAAAGGCATTGGCGTTGCCGGCATTGACCACCAGACCGCGCGCCCGTCCGCCCAGCAGGGCTTTGCGGCACCATTCGACTTCGGTTGAGGGGCATTGGCTCTGAGTCAGCACACCCGCGGCGCTGGTCTGCTCGGGCATGCTGATGAAGGTCAGGTCACACCTGTCCCAGTCCTTGTAGCGCGCCCGCGCCACCCGGCAGGTGACGCCCGCAATCTCGGGAAGTTCGGGGACATGGGCAGGCGCCAGAGGCGATTGGGTTTCCGACACTTAACTTGCCTTTATCTATTGGTTTGCTAAAGCAAATGGATCGTGACAAGGCCTGATTGATGAACGTCTATATTGCAAGTTTTATGTTGCTGCTTTTCAATGCTGCCGGGGTGACTCCACCGGCTTCTGCATTGGCGGCCGAAGCAACCGGCAATGAAGCCGTTAGCGATGCAGAATGGACGATTTCCGCGGATTGGACAGAGGCTGCCAAGGCATTGGCGCAGAGTGTGCAACCCGCTGACAGCGGCTTTGACGGTGCCCATCATGCCGATATCCTGTGGTCGGTTTCGACGCTGAAACGAACGATTGGCGACAAGCTGGAACATGAAGAGGGCGCACCCTAGGCGCGTTGCGAACAATCCCTGTGTTGAATTGTTCGCCTATATCCCCAAATTCAGATCAGACTGGGTCGTGAAAACGCCCGCACATTCTTTCAATATATCGGAAATCATCATGATCGGCGGCTTTGCCAAATCCTTATTCGGGTCCTCTAACGACCGTTATGTCAAAAGCATCATGAAAGTGGTTGACCAGATCAACGCTTTCGAACCCGAAATCGAACCGCTTTCAGACGAAGAACTGGCAGCGAAAACACCCTATTTCCGCGAACGCGTGGCCAGTGGCGAAAGCTTGGACGACATTCTGCCGGAAGCCTTCGCGGTTGTTCGGGAAGCCGCCAAACGGACCCTGGGTCAGCGTCACTATGACGTTCAGATGGTGGGCGGGATCGTGCTGCATCGCGGCGAAATCTCGGAGATGCGGACCGGCGAAGGCAAGACCCTCGTCGCCACACTGGCCTGCTATCTCAACGCGATTGAAGGCAAGGGCGTCCATGTTGTGACGGTGAATGACTATCTCGCCAAGCGCGACGGCGAATGGATGAGCCAGGTCTATAATTTCCTCGGACTGACACTCGGCACAATCGTGCCCAATCTCGGCGAAGAGCAGCGGCGCGAGGCTTATGCGGCGGACATTACCTACGGCACCAACAACGAATTTGGTTTTGACTATCTGCGCGACAATATGAAGCATGATCGCGCCCAGATGGTGCAGCGGCCGTTCAATTTCGCGATTGTGGACGAGGTGGACTCGATCCTGATTGATGAAGCCCGTACCCCGCTGATCATCTCCGGTCCCACCGATGACAAGTCGGATCTCTATATTTCGGTGAATGAAATTGTTCAGCACATCACCGAAGAAGATTATGAAAAGGACGAGAAAAGCCGGAATATTTCGCTGACCGAAGAGGGAACGGAAAAAGCGGAGCGGCTGCTCGAGGAAGCGGGTCTGCTCGAAGGCAATAATCTGTACGATTATGAGAATACCCAAGTCGTGCACCATCTCAACCAGGCGCTGATGGCCAATGTCATGCGCAAGCGCGATACCGACTATATCGTCAAGGATGGCAAGGTGATCATCATTGACGAATTTACCGGACGGATGATGGATGGCCGCCGCTGGTCTAATGGCTTGCATCAGGCGGTTGAGGCCAAGGAAGGCGTTCAGATCGAACCGGAAAACCAGACTTTGGCATCGATTACCTTCCAGAATTATTTCCGGATGTACCCGAAATTGTCGGGCATGACCGGTACCGCCGCGACCGAAGCGGCCGAATTTTTCGAAATCTACAAGATGAACTGCGTCACGATCCCGACCAACAAGCCGGTCTTGCGGATCGATGAAAATGACGAATTCTACAAAAATACGATGGATAAATTTGCCGCCATCGCGAAGACGATCAAGGAGCATAGCGAAAAGGGGCAACCGGTTCTGGTCGGCACCGTTTCCATCGAAAAATCGGAACTTCTGTCCGAGTTTCTCGAGAAGGAAGGCGTGAAGCACAATGTTTTGAATGCGCGATTCCATGAGCAGGAAGCCCATATTGTGGCGCAGGCGGGCAGCCCCGGTGCGGTGACGATCGCGACCAATATGGCCGGTCGTGGTACCGACATCCAGTTGGGCGGCAATATCGACTTCCGGATCGAGGAAGAGCTGGGCGATATGGAAGAGGGCCCGGAACGGGACAAGGCGATTGCCAAGATCGAAGAAGAAGTGCGCGCCTTGCGGGAAGAAGTACGCGCCGCGGGCGGGTTGTTCGTTCTCGGCACCGAACGCCATGAAAGCCGCCGGATTGATAACCAGCTCCGTGGCCGCTCCGGTCGTCAGGGTGACCCTGGGTTGAGCCGTTTCTATCTCTGTCTGGAAGACGATCTCCTGCGGATTTTCGGCACGGAAACCATGTTTGCCAAGATGATGAACAAGAATCTGGAAGATGGCGAGGCGATTGGCGGAAAATGGTTGTCCAAAGCTATTGAAACCGCCCAGAAAAAGGTGGAAGCGCGCAATTATGAAGCCCGTAAGCAGGTCGTCGAATATGATGACGTGATGAATGACCAGCGCAAGGTCATCTATGAACAGCGCTCTGAAATCATGGATGCGGAAACGGTCGGCGATGTCGTCGAGGATATGCGGATCGAGACCGTGAACGCGATTGTTGCCGATTGTTGCCCACCGGGAAGCTATCCCGAGCAATGGGATGTCGACATGCTCAAGGAGCGGGTTGAATCGGTCTTCGGGCTGAAACCGGACATTGATGCCTGGTTGCAGGAAGATGCGGTGGAACCCGAACTGGTGGAATCGCGCATTGCCGACATGGCCAACAAGGATTTCGAGGCCAAGGTGGCGGAAATCGATCCGGACGTTTGGGTGCAGATCGAAAAGGCGATCCTGCTCGAGTCCCTCGATCACAACTGGAAAGAGCATCTGGCCACGCTGGATGCCTTGCGTCAGGTGGTTTTCCTGCGCGCTTACGCCCAGAAAAAGCCGCTCGACGAGTATAAGCAGGAATCCTTCGGTCTGTTCGAGCGGATGCTCGAAATCATCCGGGAAAGTGTGACCAAGACAATCGCGGTCAGCCAGTTCCATCGTCAGGAAGAGGTTGAAGTCCCCGAATTGCCTGAATTGCCGGACTTCCTGACCACTCATATTGATCCGTTGACTGGTGAAGACAATAGCAGTGATATTGACGGCGGGACGCTGGGCACGGTTTCGACGACCTTGCCGCCCCGGCAATCCGGGGTTCTCGACAATCCTGCCGATCCGTTCGAAGGCCAGGGCAAGGTCAGCCGCAACGCGCCATGTCCCTGTGGATCCGGACGGAAATATAAGCATTGTCACGGCAAGTTCTGATGCGGTTTGTCCATCGCTTGGTAGATTGATCCGGCCTTGGCTCTTGCAGGTGGCCTGATCGGCTTGGCGCTGCTTTTTCTCGTCACTGCGGCGCTCTATGCCTCGGTCGGCTTTGGCGGCGGATCGACCTATATCGCATTACTCGCCTTGGCGGATATCGACTATCGGTTGCTTCCGGTCATCGCGCTGCTGTGCAATATCATCGTCGTGACCGGCGGAGCCTGGCGGTTCCACCGCCGGGGTCTGGTGCCATGGTCGCGGATCTGGCCGATATTGCTGTTCTCCGTGCCCGCGGCATGGCTTGGTGGGCGTCTGCCGATTGATCAGGGCAGTTTTACGATCCTGCTCGGCGGATCGCTGATGGTGGCCGGCCTGCTGCTATTGGCCGAACCATTATTGCCGCAGCGCGAGCGCGCGGAGCCTGTCCGCTGGTCGCAGGCCTTTCTGTTTTCGCCGGTGATCGGCGGCGGTATCGGCTTTCTCTCCGGCATGGTCGGGATTGGCGGCGGGATTTTCCTCGCGCCGCTATTGTTGCTGACCCAATGGGCGGACAGCCGCCGCATCGCCGCGACGGCATCGGTTTTCATCCTGGTCAATTCGATCAGCGGCCTCGCCGGACAACTGATGAAGGGGGGCTGGGAAGGCGGCGCGATCATGTTGGATTATTGGCCGCTTTTTCTGGCTGTGCTTGTCGGCGGCCAGATGGGGAGCCTGATGGCGAGTCATATTTTGCCGGAACGCTGGATTCGCGGCTTGACGGCGGTGCTAATCCTCTATGTCGCGGCCCGCCTTCTGTGGCCGCTCCTGGCTCTGGCCTGACGCCTCTCAGCGGCGGATGCGGTCACTGGGCGTTTTGCGGGATATCATCCAGAATCTCATAATAGTCGCCTTTGTCGGCGGTAAAAATATGCAATCCGAGCGTGGTGCCGGTTGGCTGATCAAAGGCGCCCATGGCCACCGCAATTTTATCTTTTTGAACCGCATCCCAAAATAAAAAGGACCCGCATTGGCTGCAAAAACCGCGGCGCACTTTCTCCGAAGATGCATGCCAGCGTAGCGCTTCTTCTCCGCTGAGCTCCAACTTGCTGCGGTCGATATCGGTGGACGCCCAGTAATGGCCCGACTGCTTGCGGCATTGCGAACAGTGACAGGCATTCGGCACGGGCAAATCGCCCTCGACCGCAAATTGCACGGCGCCGCACAGACAGGATCCCTTGTGCATATTGATGTCTCCTCAAGCCTTTGGGCGGCCAGTCTACCATATTCCACGGCGCGCGGGATAGCTTCCTGTATCAGTGCGATGGACGGAAGGACGGCAGCAGACGAGCAGCAGCGGACCGGCGTTGAGGCCAGGGAAAAGCGCCGGATTATCAAGAAATAATGGCTCCCCGAGTAGGATTCGAACCTACGACATTTCGATTAACAGTCGAACGCTCTACCGCTGAGCTATCGGGGAACAGATGCGTGATTAGCTTCGCAACGAGCGGGCCTATAGCAACGACATTCCCGCATCGCAAGCCATCAAACGACAAATTGTTCCATTGCGATGCGATCATCCAGTGCGTGTTCCGGATCAAACAACATGGTCAGCGTCTGGTTGCGGTCGATCGCGATGGTGACTTGCGCCACGTCACGCACCTCCTGTTGATCGCCAACCGCGCTTACGGGCCGTTTTTCGGCGTTGAGAACCTTGATGCTGATCGGCATTTTGTCGGGCAGAATCGCGCCCTTCCAGCGTCGCGGACGAAACGGGCTGATCGGCGTCAGCGCGAGCAGATTGGAGCCCAGCGGCAAGATCGGACCATTGGCCGACAGATTATAGGCGGTGGATCCGGCGGGCGTCGCGATCAGCACGCCATCGCAAACCAGCTCTTCCAGCATGATTCGGTTGTTGACCTGGATTTCCAGCTTGGCGGTCTGGCGGGTTTCGCGGAGCAGCGAGACCTCGTTAATCGCTGGCAGCGAGAAAACCGCGCCGGAGATGGTCTCGACTTCCATTTTCAACGGTTTCACCTTGAACGGCCGGGCATTCTGGATGCGCTGCAACAGGTCCTCTTCGTGCCAGTTGTTCATCAGAAAACCGACCGTGCCGAGATTCATCCCGTAAACCGGCAGGATTTTGCGCCGGTTGAGCATCTGGTGCAGCGACTGCAGCATGAAGCCGTCCCCGCCGAGAACCACTGCCTGATCGGCGTCCTCAATCGGTACCCAGTCGAGCAGGGACTGTAATTTTTCGCCCGCTTCCTGGGCTTGAGGGGTCGGGGACACGACCAGTGCCCATTTGATACCCGACTGATCCGAACTCATCCGCCCGTAACGTTCATGTGACGCTCCAATATATCTGCGGACCCATCCAGTTGTGCATTAAAATCATGTCTTTGCGGTTTCAACTTCAAAGCTTTCTGAAGCAACCGGTCGACAGCCTCAATCCCTTCATTGCGCACTGCGGCGCGTAAATCAACATGGGCGTTATGGCCGAGACACATATATATTTTGCCATCGGTGGTCAGCCGCAGCCGATTGCAGCCATCACAGAAATTCTGGCTGAGCGGGGTGATCAGACCAAGCCGCAACCCCAGCGGCTCCACCGCGAAATAGCGGGCAGGGCCGGCGCTTTTGTGCCCAATTGCTTCGAGCGCATGGGTGTCGCGCAAAGGAGCGATAAAATCTTCGGCCTTGATATGCTCCAGCTTCCGGTCCGCGCCGACATCGCCCAGTGGCATGGTCTCGATCACGGTCAGATCATGGCCCTGTTCGGCGCAATATTCGGCCATGGGAAGCAGTGCCTGTTCGTTGAAGCCGCGGAGCGCAACCATATTGATCTTGACCTGAATGCCAGCCGCTTGCGCGGCCGCAATGCCCCGCAGCACCTGATCGATCTTGGCGCCCCGAGTGATATCGGCAAAATCCGCCGGATCGAGCGTATCCATGCTGACATTGATCCGGCGCACATGATTGGCGACGAGATGCTCGGCATAGTCTTCGAGCAGCGACCCGTTGGTGGTCAATGTAAGTTCTTCCAGTTCCCCGGATTTCACTTTGCGGCCAAGTCGTTGAATGACGTCGCTCATATCCCGTCTGACCAGCGGTTCGCCGCCGGTCAGACGTATTTTGCGGATGCCATGGCCGATGAACCGCTCGGCGATCAGGGTGATTTCCTCCAGCGTCAGCAGCTCGCTTTTGGGCATGAAGGTCATGTTTTCCGACATGCAATATTGGCAGCGAAAATTGCAGCGATCAGTGACCGATATCCGCAAATAGTCTATTTTCCGTCCAAATCCGTCGAGCATGTTCAGGGTTCCATCGAGAATAGGACGGAAAGGCTAGCCTTTTGTCCCGGCACAGGCAACGGCCTATAAAGGTTTGGCTGCTATGGAAAAGAATAGGAGACTGGCGGCCCGATAGAGCGGCCACAACGCAATTTGGGAAGTTTACGCTATCGAACCCGAGGGTTCGGCCTTGATATGAAACACACAAGACATCTCTTCCTGTTGTCCTTCGGCGACCGCGATCCGATGGCTGCGCGGCTGTCCGGACTGGGTTGGCGGGTCAGTTCGGCGCGCCGCGGGAGGGGCTCGGCAACCGGTTTCTGGCCTCGCATGCACCGGTCGTGGTTGTGGATTTGCGCGCCAATGTCGCGGAAGGCCTGGTTGCTATCGAGGAACTGGCGGGCCTGTCGGAGCAGGGCGGGATCGCGATTCTGGCCCTGGTCGACGCGGCCTGTCCGCCGGATATGGCCGGACAATGTTTCGCCGCCGGAGCCACCCATTTCCTCGATTTATCGGCAGATAATGCGGATATCGAACAGGCGCTCAACTTTGCCTATCGCTATGTCGAACATGTCCGTGGCGGATCGAAAGTCATGGAGGATTTTAATCGGCTGCTGACGGCATCGGAAGAGAAATGGTCTTTCTCCAAGGCCGGCATCGGCGACCATTGGGTGAGCGAGAAACTCCGGGCGACCGGATCGGCACTGGCGCTCAATCGGTATCCGGTCAGCGGCTTCTATCGCGGAATGTCACCAGACGAACGGCTGCGACTGCGCGGCGCGATGGGGCGTTTGCGGGATGGCGCCGGTCAGGCTGCGGTGGTGCATGATCTCAACGGAACCAAGGTTATCCATCATCTGCACGATTCCGGCGATGCTATTCACGGTTATATTGAGCGGGTTGCACAGGATAGTCCGGAACAATTCTGGAACCACCGCGACGTGCTGTCCGGACTGCGCAACGGCTCCGCCGCGCGCGCCTGGATCAAGCAACGGCTCGAACAGGGGCAAAAATTGATGCTGATTGCCTTTGGTATCAAGAATTTTGCGACGATTAACGCCGCCTATGGTCGTTCGGTGGGGGATGAAGTGATGCGGCGGATCGGGCAGCGGTTGCTGCTGGAAATCCCCGATCTCGATCTGGGCACCCATTTGGTCGCGCGTCTCGATGGACAGAATTTTGTCGTCGCCTTTGCCGGAGGGGAACAGGCGGATGATCTGCGCCTCGTCGCTGAGAAGCTTATTGACCATGCCTTTGGGGCCGTCCGGGTGGAGGAACGCACCATTCAGCTGGCGCCGCGTGCCGGTCTCGCGATTGCGCAGGAATCGAGTGATGAAGCGGTGCTGATCCGCCGGGCCACACTGGCCCTGGCCGAAGCCATGCTATCGGATGCCTTTCGGATCAAGGCGAGCGGATCGTCTGAAAAGGAAATTCTGCTCGAACAGGCCCTCGAAGGTGATCTCGCCCATGCCTTGGAACGCGGCGATATTGCCATTGCCCTGCAACCCCAGATGCGGGTCGATTCCGGGCAATTGATCGGCGCCGAAGCCTTGGCGCGCTGGCAGCACCCGACTTATGGTTTTCTGGGGGCCGCGACCTTGTTCTCGGTGGCCGAACGGGCCGGGCTTACCGGTATGTTGTCGGCCCATATTCATGATCTCGCCCTCGCAATCGCCGGGCGCTGGCCGGAGAGTTTGTCCTTCCTGCGGATTTCGATCAATGTCACCGCAGGCGATCTGGCCGCTGACGGCTTCGTCCCGCTGATTAGCGAAAAGGCAAATCGGCATGCTTTTGCCGCGGACCGGCTGACCTTGGAAATTACCGAATCCGATCTTATCGCCAATATAGACCGCGCTGTCGATCAGCTGCGTTCGCTCCGGGAACAGGGCATTCGGATTGCGATTGACGATTTCGGGACCGGCTATAGCAGCCTGTCTTACCTCAAGCATCTGCCGCTGGATTATCTCAAGATAGACAGTGGTTTAACCGATGATATTAGCGGCTCGCAGAAAGACCAGCTGGTGGTGAAATCGATTATCGACCTCGCCCGCAAACTGAAGCTCGCGGTGATTGCCGAAGGCGTCGAGACCGAAGCGCAACTGGCCACGTTGGCGGAACAGAAATGCGAGTTTTTTCAGGGGTTTTTGCGATCCGGGCCGCTATCGCCGGACGAGTTTGAAGCCTTCGCGCTGCGCAGCAACTAGCCGCCTCGCCGAAAGCCGCCTATCTGTTCTGCTGCGCCAGTTTCGACAAGCCTGTGGTCAACTGGGTCAGGCCATGCAGACGTGACCGCGGATCCCGCCATTTGCGCTCGATAAACAGCTTGTTGTCAGGCCGGATACGCGCCGTGCCTTTTAAGCGATCGGCATAGGCGAGTAATCCCGGCACATTAGGGAAGGTGTCGCGGTGGAAGCTGACCAGCGCGCCGCGAGGCCCCATTTCGATCTTGGCGATATGCGCCTGGACGCAATTCATCTTGATCTCCATCAGCTTGAGAAGATTGTCGGTTTCGACCGGTAAATCTCCGAACCGATCTATCATTTCGGCGGCAAAGGATTCTATTTCCTGACGATTTTCGAGGCCGTTCATGCGGCGATAAAGCCCCATGCGCAGCGACAGGTCGGGCACATAATTTTCCGGGATCAGGATCGGAGCGTCGACCGTGATCTGTGGCGAGAAGCTTTCTGAGCGGGCATCGAGACCGGCGCCTTTGGCTTTGGCTTCGAGGATCGCGTCTTCGAGCATCGATTGATAGAGTTCGAAGCCGACCTCGCGGATATGGCCGGATTGTTCGTCACCGAGCAGGTTTCCGGCGCCGCGAATGTCGAGATCATGGCTGGCCAGTTCGAAACCGGCGCCGAGACTGTCGAGATCACTGAGGATTTTTAGCCGTTTTTCGGCTTTCTCGGTCACAATCCGGTCCTTGGGCGTGACCATATAGGCATAAGCCCGGGTTTTGGATCGCCCGACACGGCCGCGGAGCTGGTATAATTGCGCGAGACCGAAACGATCGGCACGGTGAATGATCAGGGTATTGGCGCTGGGAATATCGAGACCGCTTTCGACGATGGTGGTCGACAGCAGCACATCATATTTCTTGTCGTAAAAGGCCGACATGCGCTCTTCGACCTGCGCCGGCGGCATTTGGCCATGCGCCACAACATAAGAGATTTCGGGAGCAAACTCCTTCAAAAACTCCTGAATCTCGGTCAGGTCCGCAATCCGCGGGACAACCAGAAAACTCTGTCCACCGCGAAAATGCTCGCGCATCAGCGCTTCGCGCAGCGGAATCGGATCCCACGGCATAACATAGGTGCGGACCGCCAGCCGATCGACCGGCGGCGTCTGGATTACGGACAGTTCGCGCAAACCGGTCATTGCCATTTGCAATGTGCGCGGGATTGGCGTCGCGGTGAGGGTGAGGACATGGACGTCCGCCTTCATAGCCTTTAGCCGCTCTTTGTGGGTGACGCCGAACCTTTGTTCCTCATCGACAATAATCAGTCCAAGACGTTGAAATTCAATCGATTTAGCCAATAAAGCATGGGTACCGATGACAATGTCGACATTGCCGCTGGTCAGACCTTCGCGGGTCTTTTTGGCTTCCGCAGCCGGCACCAGTCGCGACAGCCGCCCAATTTTCAAGGGAAAGGGCCGGAACCGTTCTTCAAAATTGCTATAATGCTGCCGTGCCAGCAAAGTGGTTGGCGCGATAATGGCCACCTGCATGCCGGCCATAGCAGCGGCAAAGGCCGCGCGCATCGCCACTTCGGTTTTGCCAAATCCAACATCGCCGCAGACCAGCCGGTCCATCGCCTTGCCGGATCCCATATCGGCGAGCACTTCCTCAATCGCCTGCTGCTGATCATCGGTTTCCTGATAGGGGAAGCGATCGACAAATCCCGCCATCTCGCCGGCATCCACAACCGCAGGTGTTGCGGGTTGCAACGCGCGCGCAGCCGCAGTTTTCAGCAGTTCATGGGCAATCGCCCGGATGCGTTCCTTGAGCTTGGATTTGCGCCGCTGCCAGCCTTCTCCGCCGAGACGGTCGAGCACGACATTTTCGCCCCCTTCGCCATAGCGCGAGAGAACATCAATATTTTCCACCGGAACAAACAGCTTGTCCCCGCCCGCATATTTGAGCGCCACGCAATCATGCGGGCTTTCGCCAACCGGGATCGACACAATGCCTTCATACAGCCCGATTCCATGTTCGAGATGGACGACCAGATCACCCTGGCTGAGCGCAGACAGTTCCGCGATAAACGCATCACCACTTTTGCGCCGCTTCGACTTGCGCACCAGCCGGTCGCCGAAAATATCCTGCTCGGTCAGCAAGGCGAGATTTTCGGTGCGGAAGCCGGAGGCGAGGGGAATGACCGTCAGGGCGATGGCGGACGGGTTGGCCTGGCACGATTGCCAGTCGTCACACAGGCTTGCCGTCTTGACGTCATTGTCTTTCAGCAGGTCAAACAGGCGCGCTCGGGATCCGGCGCTGTAACTGGCAACAACCGCTGTTGTGCCCGCTTTTGTGAGGCTCTTGAGATGGGCCGCCAGCGCCTGGTAGATATTCTCGTTGCGGGCGCGTTCCGGCGAGAAATCCCGCGCAGACGAGACCGACAGGGACAGCACCCGCGCCGACTCCGGTTCGTCAAATTCGCTGATCAGATGGATCGGGGTATTCTGACGATCGGCCCATTCTGCAGGTGTCAGATAGAGCGCATCGGGGGCCAGTGGACGATAGCTGGACAAATTGGCCTTGTCTGCGTCGCGACGATTCTTGTAATAATCTTCAATGGCGGAAAACTGGGCTTCTGCTGCCTGCTCGGTCGCGGTGTCACGCAACAGCAAGCTGTCGCTGCCGCAATAGTCGAAAAAGGTGCCCAGCCGCTCTTCGACCAGCGGCAGCCAATGCTCCATGCCGGACAGGCGGCGGCCTTCGGAAATCGCCTGATAGAGCGGATCGCTGGTGGCGACGGCATCGAACAGATCGCGATAGCGGGTGCGAAAGCGCGTGATGCTGGCCTCATCGAGCAGCATTTCCGATACCGGCAACAGATCAAACCCGCCAATTGTGCCGGTTGTTCGCTGGTCGGCGGGGTCGAACTGGCGCACCGTTTCGATTTCATCGCCGAACAGATCGATCCGCAGGGGCTGGTCTGCACCTGGCGGGAAAAGGTCGATCAGGCCACCCCGGGCGGCAAATTCACCGCTATCGGCCACGGTGTCCACCCGGACGAAGCCATTGGCATAAAGAAAGGCGACCAGCTTTTCCTGTTCGATCACCGCGCCGGGCTGCAGCCGGGTGACCAGCTGTTTGACCCGTGCCGGTTCCAGAACCCGCTGGGTGACCGCATTGACGGTGGTGACCACCAGTTGCGGGCCCTCCGGCGCGATGGCGAGCCGCGACAGCGCGGCCAGCCGGTCGGCGGTGGTGTGCAAGGCTGGCGAGGCCCGGTCATAGGCGAGGCAGTCCCAGGCGGGAAAACTGATAATGTCGAGGTCCGGTTGAAAAAAGCGTGCGGCTTCCGCCGCGGCGCTCATCGCGGCATCGTCGGTCGCGACAAACACCGTGCGGCGCCCGGACTGCATTGCGATATCGGCCAGGCAATAGGGCCGGTAACCGGCGGCGACACCTGCGATCGTTATGCTGTCTTCAGCAGATAAAAGATGGTCAATATAAGACATTTGGAGACGCTATTGCAGAATCGATCAGGATAACGGCTTGGGCAGCGGAATATAGTCCAGCTTTTGCATCGCGGTCATCAGAGGCCCCTGAAACGCTTCGGGAACCGGCTGTGTGCCGATCGCCCAGGCCATGACATCAACATCTTCCTGTTCGAGCAATTTTTCAAACCAGGCAATGTCATCGTCCGACCAGTCTTGGCCATAGCGATCGAAAAAGCCGCCAATCATATGGTCGGCTTCGCGCGTGCCGCGATGCCAGGCGCGGAAGTAGAGGCGTTTCAAAACGATGTCGCGATCCATGATGATTCCTGTTCTTTCGATTTCTCTCAACATTGGCCGGACGGCGACTGGTATCTCGGCGCGGCTTGCTTATAAGGCGGATAGACATGCGACCCGAGATACTCAACGAATTATTTGGCCAGACCACCGCGCTGAAAGGCGTTGGCAAGACGCTGGCCAAGCCGCTCGAGAAGCTCGGACTCGTGCGGATCAAGGATCTGCTCTACCACCAGCCGAGCTACTGGATGCAGCGCAAGCCGGTGGATGCCATTGATGAAGCCGATGTCGGTCTCAACATCATCGCGACGGTGACCGCAACGGATTATCGCTCCGGCGGCCCCCGCAGTCCGTTGCGGGTGCATTCCGTCGATGGTCAGGGCAATGTCATCAGCCTGACCTTTTTTGGCAGAAATACAGGCTGGCCGAAGAAGATGCTGCCGCTGGGGGAAGCCAAGCTGATTTCGGGAAAGCTCGAGCGATACGGCGATGAGCTGCAAATGGTGCACCCCGATGTGCTTGAACCCAATGAGGCGGACAGCATCGCCCTGATCGAGCCGATCTACCCGCTCGCCGACGGGTTGGGCAATAAACGCATGGGGCAGCTGATCACTCAGGCGCGGACGATGATTCCGGACCTGCCGGAATGGATCGAGCCCAGTCTGATGGGCACCAAGGATTGGCGCGATTGGAAAGACAGTATCAACGCGCTGCACGAAGCCGAGCAACCGCAAGGACTGGACCGGCTCGCCTATGACGAGATTTTCGCCAATCAACTGGCGTTCATGCTGGTCCGGGCGAGCAATCGGCGCAAATCCGGGGTGCCATTGAGCGGAGACGGGCGGCTGCGCGGGCAATTGCAGCTGCCGTTCGAGCTGACCGGCGCGCAAAAGCGCTGTATCGCTGAAATTGATGGAGACCTCGCCCAGGCATCGCCAATGTTGCGGTTGCTGCAGGGCGATGTGGGGTCCGGCAAGACGCTGGTGGCGCTGATGGCGTTACTCAACGCCGTGGAAGCCGGCTACCAGGGCGCGTTCCTGGCACCCACAGAAATCCTCGCGCGCCAGCATTTCGAAGGGCTCCAGAAGCTGCTCACCGGCTTGCCAGTCAATTTGGCGATTCTGACCGGTCGCGACAAAGGCAAGCTGCGCGAATCCACGCTGATGGGGCTGGCCGATGGCTCGATCGACATATTGGTCGGCACCCACGCGATTTTTCAGGAGAAGGTGCAGTATAGGAAACTGGCGCTGGCGATTATTGATGAGCAGCATAAATTTGGCGTGTCACAGCGCCTGATGCTGACCCGCAAAGCCGAGCGGACACCGCATTTGCTGGCGATGACCGCCACGCCGATCCCGCGCACGCTGACTCTGAGCCAGTTTGGCGAAATGGACGTGTCGCGGATCGATGAACTGCCGCCGGGGCGACAGGCGATTGAAACCCGGGTCATTGCCGACAGCCGATTGTCGGAAGTGGTCGACGGACTCGCGCGCCATCTCTGCAGTGGCGGCCAGGCTTATTGGGTTTGTCCGCTGATCGAGGAAAGCGAAAAAAGCGATCTGGCGGCGGCGGAGGACCGCGCGGCAGCTCTGAAAATGCGCTTTGGCGACCAGGTCGGTCTCGTGCATGGCCGCATGAAGGGGCCGGAAAAAGACGCGGTGATGACGCGGTTTCAGCGCGGCGAAATCGGCCTGCTGGTGGCGACGACGGTGATTGAGGTGGGCGTCGATGTGCCCAATGCGAGTCTGATGATCATCGAGGCGGCCGATCGCTTTGGCCTGGCGCAATTGCACCAGCTGCGGGGCCGGGTCGGGCGCGGCGATGTCAAATCCAATTGCCTATTGCTCCGCGGCGATGCGTTAAGCGAAACCGCGAGCGCCCGCTTGCGGCTGCTCCGGGAAACCAATGACGGCTTCAAGATCGCCGAAGAAGATTTGCGACTGCGCGGGGCAGGGGAGTTGCTCGGCACCCGGCAGTCGGGGGATGCCGGCTTTCGGGTTGCGACACCCGAACAGATCACCCAATTTATCGGGACGGCAACGGATGATGCGCGCTTGCTCTTGGATCGCGATGGCGGGCTGGCGAGCGAGCGCGGGCAGGCGGCCCGGATCGCGCTCTATCTGTTTGAACGGGACTGGGAGTCAGCCTGATCCGCAGCGGGTAACTAGCCGGGCTGGGAATGGCCGATATGGTCGAGCGTCGCCATGAAATCAGGCTGGCGGATGACTCGTTCAAATTCAAAACCCGAACGGCCTTCGTGCGACCAGACCAGAAACGCCTCGATGCGTCCGGCCACCGGCAGGCGGACAACCACGCGATCGCCCTTGTCGAGCGCCACCGCGTGAATGATCTGACAGCCATGAGCCGAAATATTGCTTAGCTTGGCGGTGAATTCACCATGTTTCTGGGTTTCACAAATAGTCTCGAAATCGACGGGAAAACGCGTCGCACGACGCATGTCAGGCGCTGGATTGTTGGTCACACTGTTCATCGCCGCGGCTCCGTCGGTTGATTGAACCCAGCTTTTAGCGGAATTGTGCGAATAAATGGTAAACCAACCAGCCGGTTGAAAAGGATCAGGATTATGACCGTTTCAGCAGCCCGTGCTTCTTCTTTCCGGCGGAAATTTTCACATCGGCATCGGACAGGGCAATCATCATGCCGGCATCCTTGATCGGTTGATCATCAATCCTGGCACCGCCACCCGCCACCATCCGTTTGGCTTCGCCTTTTGAAGCGCAAAAACCGATGTCCACCAGCGCATTGAGAATGGATATTGAGTCAGCATCAACGTCCAGCACCGGCAGATCGCCGCCCGCCTGGCCCTGCTCGAATGTCTGCTGCGCGGTCTGCGCGGCGTCGGCGGCGGCTTTTTCGCCGTGCGCCAGAGCCGTGGCCTTGTCGGCCAGGATTTTCTTGGCCTGATTGATGTCCGCGCCTTCCAGCGATTCCAGTCGCGCAATTTCATCGAGATCGACATCGGTAAACAGGCGCAAGAACTTGCCGACATCACGGTCGTCACTATTGCGCCAGAATTGCCAGTAATCATAAGAGCTTAAGCGGTTTTCGTTCAGCCAGATCGCACCATCGACCGATTTGCCCATTTTGGACCCGTCGGCTTTCGTGATCAGCGGCGTGGTCAGCCCGAACAGCTCGGTGCTGTCGATGCGACGCCCCAGTTCGATCCCATTGACGATATTGCCCCACTGATCCGACCCGCCCAGTTGCAGACGACAGGCATGCTGGCGGGACAGTTCCAGAAAGTCATAGGCTTGCAGAATCATGTAATTGAATTCGAGAAAGGTCAGCGGCTGCTCGCGATCCAGCCGCAGTTTGACCGAATCGAAGGTCATCATCCGGTTGATCGTGAAGTGGCGGCCAACATCCCGCAGAAATGGGATATATTCGAGGCTGTCGAGCCAATCGGCATTATTGACCATCACCGCATCGGTCGGACCATCGCCAAAAGTCAGAAAGCGTTCAAAACAGGTGCGAATGGACGCGATATTGGCATCAATCCCGTCATTATCCAGCAGCTTGCGTACCTCGTCCTTGCCGGACGGATCGCCAACCTTGGTCGTACCGCCACCCATGACGACAATCGGCTTGTGACCGGCTTGCTGCAGACGGCGCAGCAGCATGATCGAAACCAGATTGCCCACGTGCAGAGAGTCGGCCGTCGCATCAAAGCCGATATAGCCCGGCACGACTTGCTTGCCGGCCAGCCGGTCCAGCCCTTCCGCATCGGTTAATTGATGGATATAGCCGCGATCATTGAGTAGACGCAGGAGATCAGATTGATATTCGGTCATGGGGACGGTCGTTACATGGGGAGAGGAAAAGTCGCAACATGCGTTTGAACCTGCAATGTCATGCCGATACCGCGGCGCAAACCGTCGCCGCCGTAACCGCCGATGTTCAGCTTTCGCAAACCGGCCAGTTGCGCTTGTCTTATCGGGTCATCGGAGCGATCGCCGATCTTGCCTTGCTCGCGGAAACGGCGCCGCAGCGGACCGACTATTTATGGCAGAAAACCTGTTTCGAAGCCTTTATCGGGCGGGCCGACGACAGCGCCTATCTCGAGTTTAATCTGTCACCGTCGACCGAATGGGCCGTGTACGGCTTCGAAAGCCATCGCAAAGGCATGCGCAATATCAGCCTGGCGTCCGATCCGGTGCTAACCCGCGCGCAAGAAGAGGCGGAATTTCGCCTGGATGCTGCGATTGACCTGGCGGGTACAGGACTGGCCGATCCCGATGCGGCGGTGGAAATGGCCGTGACGGCGGTAATCGAGGCGCAGGATGGGAGCAAAAGCCTGTGGGCTCTGGCTCATCCCGAGGGTGATCCGGACTTTCACAATCGGGATTGCTTTACCCATGAACTGAAGGCAGAACCCTAGCATGAAATTTGGTATTGATCGTTTGCTCGCCGAGCGGGAATTGCGGGGCCCACTGGAGGGAAAACGGGTGGCCTTGCTGGCGCACCCGGCTTCGGTGACGGAAAATCTCACGCACAGCATGGATGCTCTTGCGCAATGTGATGGCATTGACCTTTCTGCCGCCTTTGGGCCGCAGCATGGATTACGCGGGGACAAGCAGGACAATATGATCGAATCCCCGGACTATGAAGATCCGGTGCTGGGGATCCCGGTTTTCAGCCTTTATGGCGAAGTGCGGCGACCAACCCAGCAGATGATGGACAGTTTCGACGTCATCCTGATTGATCTCCAGGACCTGGGTTGCCGGATCTATACATTCATCACAACGCTGCGCTATATTCTCGAAGCAGCGGCAGAGCAGGGCAAGGCGGTGTGGGTATTGGACCGTCCCAATCCTGCCGGGCGACCGATTGAAGGCATGATGCTCGAAGAGGGCTGGGAAAGTTTTGTCGGTGCCGCGCCGATGCCGATGCGCCATGGCCTGACGCTGGGAGAAATGGGCCGCTGGTTCGTCAGCTATTTTGGTCTCGACGTCGACTATACGGTCATCGAAATGCAAGGGTGGCAACCCGAAGGCCCCGGATTTGGGTGGCCGACAGATCGGGTGTGGATCAACCCCAGCCCCAATGCCCCCAATGTCGCTATGGCGCGGGCCTATGCCGGGACAGTCATGCTCGAGGGTACGACGCTGTCGGAAGGGCGCGGAACCACCCGCCCGCTGGAGCTGTTCGGTGCGCCGGATATCGATGCCAAAGCGGTCTGCGCCGAAATGGAACGGAAGGCGCCGCAATGGCTGCAAGGGTGCACCTTGCGCGACTGCTGGTTCGAACCGACATTTCACAAACATAGCGGCTTGCTGTGCAGCGGGCTGCATATTCATGCCGAAGGACCCAGCTATAACCATGCGACCTTCCGGCCCTGGAGATTGCAGGCGCTGGCGCTGAAGGCGATCCGAAAACTTTATCTCGGTTATGAATTGTGGCGTGATTTCCCCTATGAATATGAAGAGGGTAAACTGGCCTTTGATGTGATCAACGGCGGCCCAGAACTGCGCG
The DNA here is from genome assembly GCF_055693205.1 of Parasphingorhabdus sp. W113. NCBI lineage: Bacteria > Pseudomonadati > Pseudomonadota > Alphaproteobacteria > Sphingomonadales > Sphingorhabdaceae > Parasphingorhabdus > Parasphingorhabdus sp. W113. Next base: position 1,692,761 of record NZ_CM146328.1, read on the forward strand.
AATGGATTGATAGCCCGTCCACCATCGCCAATGATCTCGATGCGATCGCCGCACCCGATGAGCGGGTCTGGGCACAGACGCTGGGAGAATTTCTGCTCTACTAATCGCACCAGGTGCAAATATGCCTGAACCGGCAACTGATGTTGCACTGCAACATAATTCTTGCAGAAAGCGTTAATTCTGATATTTTGCCGGCATGTTAGCGAACAAAGAATTTTTTGAAGGCGTGGCACTGAAAAAATGCGTGAACGCCACCTATAACCGGTCGCAGGTGCTGTTGGCCCCGCATATTGTCTACACACGGCATGATGAAATGCATGTCGACGCCGTCACGATCGAGCGCGAGGGACAACCGCCGCGCGAGGCAAAGCTGGGAACCTTCAAGCTATCTGGCCTGAAGGATGTCTCGGTTGACGATCGCTCGTTCGAAATATCCGATCTTTTCGATGCGACCGCAGAAAAATATGACGGAACCACGCTTCTGGCTATCGAGGCTTAGGGGGCTGGGCCCAAGCGGTGGTCCCGTCACCGGGGAGGAGATATGATCTTCTCCCGGCTGTCCTGTCGGATCAGCTGATCAACAATATTGCGCAGCCGATTATTTTCAGCGAGCAAGTCACTCATCATGTCGCTGTTCTGAATGAGCATCAGCGACTTGCCTTTTTCAGGAAGGATCAAGCCCGAGCTCTTGCGGGTGTCAGGCACGGATTGGATGGTCCGTTTTCTCGGGCTTGCCGGTTTGAGCCAGCGATGGACGGACTGAACCATCTTATTCTGGTTCCACTGTCGCAGCACGCCGGCTTTGAGTTTTCCGAAAATGACCGAAGGATGTGAGGCATCGTAAAGTACGACGCTATGTTTCGGGTCTTTGGTGTGCGGTACTGAACTTGGCATATATACCTCCGCTATGTAGTTTTAACTACTACATCTGGTATAAAGCCTGTTCTCGGGTGGCCAAGAATAATTCGGTCCGTATTGGACCTATTCGCCGATCAGCCGTGTTTGCGGGTCAATTCCTTCATCGCATCGCTCAACCCTTCGAGGGTTAGCGGATACATCCGATCGCTCATCAGTTCCTTGATGATCTTGACGCTTTGCGAATAGCCCCATTGCTTTTCCGGCACCGGGTTGAGCCATGTTGCTGCAGGATAGGTGTTGGTCATGCGGTGGATCCAGGTCACGCCCGCTTCTTCGTTGAAATGCTCGACCGAGCCTCCGGGATGGGTGATCTCATAGGGGCTCATCGACGCATCGCCGACGAAGATCAGCTTATAGTCATGGCCATATTTGTGGAGAATGTCCCAGGTGTTGGTCCGTTCCGAGAACCGCCGGCGATTATCTTTCCAGACGCCTTCATAGACGCAGTTGTGAAAGTAGAAAAATTCGAGATTCTTGAATTCCGTCGTAGCGGCGGAGAACAGCTCTTCGCACAGCTTGACGAACGGGTCCATCGAACCGCCCACGTCGAGAAAGAGCAGCAATTTGACCGCATTGTGGCGTTCCGGCCGCATATGGATATCGAGCCAGCCCTTTTTGGCAGTGCCGTCAATCGTGCTTTTGATATCCAGTTCGTCCGCCGATCCTTCGCGGGCGAACCGGCGCAAGCGGCGCAGCGCCACCTTGATATTGCGGGTTCCGAGCTGTTTGGTATTGTCGAGATTCTGGAATTCCCGTTTGTCCCAGACCTTGATCGCCTTTTTCTGTCCGCCTTCGCCGCCGATGCGGACGCCTTCGGGGTTATAGCCGCTATTGCCATAGGGCGATGTCCCGCCCGTGCCGATCCATTTGCTGCCGCCTTCGTGGCGCTTTTCCTGTTCGGCGAGCCGTTCCTTGAGCGTTTCCATGATCTCGTCCCAGCTGCCGAGGGATTCGATCTCTTTCATTTCTTCTTCGGTGAGGAATTTTTCCGCCACGGCCTTGAGCCAGTCGAGCGGAACCTCTTCCTCCTGCATCCCGTAATTGGTTTCGATACCCTTGAAGACTTTCGAAAAGACCTGATCAAAGCGATCGAGCAGCCCTTCGTCTTTCACGAAAGTGGCGCGAGAGAGATAGTAGAATTCCTCCGGACGGCGCTGAATGACATCCTTGTCGAGCGCTTCCAGCAGGACGAGATGTTCCTTGAGCGACGCAGTGATCCCTGCGGCTCTCAATTCATCCATGAAGTTGAAGAACATCGCTTCCGGCTCCGCTTAGCGCGCTTCGCGTTTCGCCATGAAGGCGAGGCGTTCGAACAGCATGACATCCTGTTCGTTCTTGAGCAGCGCCCCGTGCAGTGGCGGGATCGCCTTGCTCGGATCCTTGGATTGCAGGATTTCGAGCGGCATATCTTCCGACAGGAGCAGTTTCAGCCAGTCGAGCAGTTCCGAAGTGCTCGGCTTTTTCTTCAGGCCCGGCACTTCGCGGACATCGTAAAAAATATCCATCGCCTTTTTGACCAACACGCCCTGAATATCGGGGAAATGGACATTGATGATTTCCTGCATCGTCTCACGATCCGGGAATTTGATATAGTGGAAGAAACAGCGACGCAGAAACGCATCCGGCAGTTCTTTCTCGTTGTTGGATGTAATCACCACAATCGGGCGCTCGGCCGCCTTGACTGTTTCCTTGGTCTCGTAAACATGGAATTCCATGCGATCGAGTTCCTGCAGCAGATCGTTGGGAAATTCGATATCGGCCTTGTCAATTTCGTCGATCAGCAGCACCGGCAGTTCGGGCGAGGTAAACGCCTCCCACAATTTGCCCTTGCGGATATAGTTGGAAATGTCGTGGACGCGTTCATCGCCAAGTTGGCCATCGCGCAGCCGCGCCACGGCATCATATTCGTAAAGGCCCTGATGCGCCTTCGTGGTGGATTTGACATTCCATTCGATCAGCGGCGCGCCGGTGGCTTTGGCAATTTCATGGGCCAGTACCGTTTTACCGGTGCCGGGCTCGCCCTTGACGAGCAAGGGGCGCCGGAGCGTCACGGCAGCGTTGACCGCAACCTTCAAATCATCGGTTGCAACATAGTCTTTGGTACCGTCAAAACGCATTTTTCACTATCCCTTGCCGTAAACGTCAATGGACTAGCGATAGGGAATAGCGGTGGCGCAGGCAAGTTAATCATTCGGTTAGTTGAACAGGCCTGGCGCCCAACCGATCAGGCGATGATGCGGGCCTTCTGACGCGAGATCGAGCAATTGCCAAAGTCCGCGATGTTGCGCGAGGATTTGATCCGCGCCAAAGTTGATTGCGCGGGCGATGCCGGGCACCTCGGACAGTTGATTGGCCAGCAGGCTGGTCGCATCTCTGCCGGGCAATATCGCGGTTCTCGGTTCGACGCCGAGTTTCAGCGCAATCTGTTCGAGCAACGGCCGAATGCTATGCCAGTCCAGCACGAGCGCGAAAGCCGCGCCAATGGCGCAGCCGGTGCGGTCAGATTGCGCGAGCATTTCCAGCGCCTTGCGTTGGGCCAGGACGGTGGCTTCGCTCTGATCCTGCATGCCGGTGCCGGTAATCGGACCGGCGGCCACCGTGAGGCGGGTCAGAAAAGCCCTTTCCGCGGCAAAGGCCTCCATCGCGTCGACAAACCAGGACCGCGCATCATTGTCGGCGGTCTTGATCGCGGCATGGTCGACAACACCCGGGTGCCGGCCGTGCAGGACGCCTAGAAAATGCGCGATATCGGTAACATCGCTGCCACCGATATCGGTGCCGGCCTCATAGCAGCTTTGGAAATGCGAAATGCTGTGGCTGCCATGCGCGTGCACATGGTCAGCCAGGGATGGCCGCGCGGATGGTAAAGGATTGGTTTCTGGCATTGCGCTCACATCTCAAAAGTTCCGTGATCAGCCGGAAAGCTCATCACTCGATATTCCTGATATGTAGACGCAAATCCTAAAGAGGCGGTTTATCGCCTGTTAGGGTTATACAAACCATGTTTCAGAAAAGCGCAAATTCCTGATAGATACAACCATTGTCATAGAGTTTGCTGTGGGTGCATCGTATCAATTTGGTGATCGCTTCCCCGCCAAAAATCGGCGTCCCTCCGCCCAGAATAATCGGTGCTCTTTTTACGCGGAGAATATCTATGGCATCGGCCTGGAGCAGCGACCGGGCAAATTGCCCGCCGCCGCAGAGGTAGATCGGTTTGGTCTGCTTGCTTTTCATTTCGCGAATCTTGGGGAGGGCAGACCCATGGACAACGGTTACTGCCCGATTGCTTGGCAGGTCGATGGATTGCGAAAAGACAAAGGCTTCGAGGTCGGGATAGGGATTCGCTCCGGACTCCAGACCAAATTGATATCCGAATTCATAAGTATGTTTGCCCATGAGCACAGAGCCATAGGTTGAAACACGCTGAAAATAGTCGTCGACGATCGGACCGTCGTGCGGGAAGCGGGATATGTCCCCGTCCGGACCGGCAATAAAACCGTCCATGGAAACCGCGACGTCATAGATGACGGGTTGCATAAAATGCTCCTGGAAACAGAGAAACCATTTGGCCTGGGCCAATTCTTGATGGTTTTAGCTGTTCACTGTCAGAGCACTCCTTTGTCAGCCGGTCTATTGCCTGACAACCGAGCGATCAAGTCCGCTTGCGTTCGGATGGTCGTCCGCTGCGATGCTTACTGATCCAGGAAGCTCCGCATTTTGCGGCTGCGGCTTGGATGTTTCAGTTTGCGCAACGCTTTCGCCTCGATCTGCCGAATGCGTTCGCGGGTCACGCTGAACTGCTGGCCGACTTCTTCGAGCGTATGATCGGTGTTCATGCCGATGCCAAAACGCATCCGCAGCACCCGTTCTTCGCGCGGGGTCAGGCTCGCCAATACCCGGGTCACGGTTTCCTTGAGATTAGCCTGAATCGCCGCGTCGACCGGAATAATCGCATTTTTGTCCTCGATAAAATCACCGAGATGGGAATCTTCTTCGTCACCAATCGGGGTTTCGAGGCTGATCGGTTCCTTGGCGATCTTCATAACCTTGCGCACTTTTTCAAGCGGCATGGACAGGCGTTCGGCCATTTCTTCCGGTGTCGGCTCGCGGCCCTGCTCGTGCAGGAACTGGCGCGAGGTGCGGACCAGCTTGTTGATTGTTTCGATCATATGGACCGGAATACGGATGGTCCGGGCCTGATCGGCAATCGACCGGGTGATCGCCTGGCGAATCCACCAGGTGGCATAGGTCGAGAATTTGTACCCGCGGCGATATTCAAATTTGTCGACCGCCTTCATGAGACCGATATTGCCTTCCTGGATCAAATCCAGAAATTGCAGGCCGCGATTGGTATATTTTTTGGCAATCGAGATCACCAGCCGCAGGTTGGCTTCAACCATTTCCTTCTTGGCGATCCGCGCTTCGCGCTCGCCTTTCTGGACCATGTTGACGATCCGCCGGAATTCATCGAGCGAGGTGCCGGTTGCCGCCGAAATATCGGCAATTTCGGAGCGAATCCGTTCGACCGAATTGACTTCTTTCTCTGCGAAAGCGGCCCATTTCTTGTCGGTCTTGGCCATGCTGGCGAGCCAACTGTCATCCAGTTCGCTGCCGATATAGCTTTCGAGAAACGCGCGCCGGGGCACCTTGTGGCGCTCGGCGAGACGCAACATCTGGCCGCCAAGGGCGGTCAGGCGCCGGTTGAAGGAATAGAGCTGGTCGACGAGAAACTCGATCTTGTTGGCGTGGAACTGGACACTTTCGACAAGCGCGGTCAGTTCTTCGCGCAGATTCTGATATTTCTTTTCCGAGGCTGCCGCAAAATCGTCACCGACCGCAAAGGCTTCCATGCGGGTGGTTTGCAGTTTCGAGAATTTCTTGAACACCGAAGTGATTTTGGCGAATTTTTCGAGCGCTTCAGGTTTCAGCGCCTCTTCCATCTGCGCGAGGGAAAGGGTGTTGTCTTCTTCTTCTTCTTCGACCACGCGCTTGGTCCGACGCTCGGTCAGATTGTCTTCGTCATCGCCTTCGCCTTCTGCGGCTTCCGGTTCGTCTTCAACCTCGTCATCATCCTTGAACGACGGACCAGCGGTTTTCTCGCTGATTTCGCCATCGTCATCATCTTCTTCTTCAAGATTCTCAGGGACGGGATCCTTGGACAGCATCGCATCGAGATCGAGAATCTCACGCAGCTGCATTTCACCGTCATTCAGGGCGGTCGACCATTCGATAATGGCGTTAAAGGTGGTCGGGCTTTCGCACAGGCCCCAAATCATCGTGTCGCGGCCCGCTTCGATGCGCTTGGCAATCGCAATCTCGCCTTCGCGGCTAAGCAGCTCGACCGCGCCCATTTCGCGCAGATACATGCGCACCGGATCATCGGTGCGATCGCCGGCCGCTTTTTTTGGCGCTGCCGCAGCGGTTTTCTTGTCTTTGTCCTTGCCCTTTTCGTCGATCGATTCGACTTCGTCCCCGGCCATTTCTTCGGCCGCTTCCTCGTCATTCTCGACAATCCGTACACCCATTTCGGAGATGGACGACATCACGTCTTCAATCTGCTCATTCTGTTCCTGAGGGAGGGCTTCGTTGAGTTCGTCTATCGTCAGATAGCCGCGCTTCTTGGCCTTGGTCAGCAATTTCTTGACTGCTGAATCGTTCAAATCAATCAGTGGTGCATCTTCTGCTGCCGATTTTTTTGCTTTGCTTGCCAAGTTTCAAGGCCCCTACGTTAAAAACTGATATCAAAGGTCACACGATCTTGTGCGACCCCATTTTCAAAATTGGCTTCTGTTCACAGGACATCATCGATCTGAGTAAGTTCGACCAGCCGTTCATGAAATTCCTGCTTGGCCTGGCGCAATCTTTGTTGCTCGGCATAGCTTTCATCATCGAGTTGGTCCTGTACCCGCCTTGTTGCCTCTGCAAGAGCCGCTTCAATAGCGGGCCGGGCGCCCATCACCTTAATCGCTTCTGACAAATCCTGATGCGCCCGTTCAATCGTTTCTGACGGGGCAGGATCTGGCAACTTGCGGTTGAAAGTGAAATTCAGCGCATCGGCCCGTAACAGCCCTTTTGCGACATTATAACAATCTGTCTGTTCCAATATGGTAAGAAGGCCCCGCATATCAAGCATTTCTTTACGCATTGCGGCGCGCAGCATCTCGGATAGTAGCGCCTGCAGTTGCGAGTCGCTGATTGTCATGATGGTCAGCACTTCGAAATGCTTGGAAATCTGCGACGGATGACGGATCAGGCCGCCGATCACCGCTTTTGCAATGCGCAGGTCATGGCCAGCGATCAAAACCGTTTTTGTGTCCTCGGTGGGCGTGAAGGATGCCAGCGGGGATCGCTGTTTGCCTTTCCAGGCTTGGCGCGATTGCGGGTTGGATGACCGCTGGAATGGCGCATTCTGGCTGGCAAAGAAGGTTTCCTGATAACGCTCCTGAAAATCTTGGCGATAGTGCTGGGCGATATCGGGGTCGCCAATCTCCCGGACATGGTCGGCCAGCCGCTTTTTGAAGCCGGCCTTGTTTTCCGGTGTGCGCAGCGGCTCGCGATCATATTCATGCTGCCACAGGCGATCGGCCAGCATCTGCGGTTTGGCAACCAGATCCGCAAAAGCCTTTGGCCCCTCGGCGCGAATAAGATCATCGGGATCCTGTCCCAGCGGCAGGGATATGAAATGCAGACTGTGTGATGGCCGCAAAATCGGCAGCGCCCGCAACGCCGCCCGCATCGCGGCCTTCTGCCCCGCGCTGTCGCCATCGAAGCACAGGATCGGGGCTTCGACCATCTTCCAGATCCGTTCGATCTGATGCTCGGTCAGCGCGGTACCGAGCGGGGCGACGACATCCTCGAAGCCCGCCTGGGCCAGCGCAATGGCGTCCATATAGCCTTCGACAACCAATATCCGTCCGGTTTGCCGCGAGGCCGGCGAGGCCTTGTCGAGATTGTACAGCGTGCGCCCCTTGTCGAACAGCGGCGTGTCGGGAGAATTGAGATATTTCGGCTCCCCGTCGCCCAAAATGCGGCCGCCAAAGGCGATCACCCGGCCCCGGGGATCACGAATCGGGATCATCAGCCGGCCTCGAAACCGGTCATACGGGTCTTTGTTGTCGACCTGGATCAACAGGCCGGCTTCGACCAGCTGGTCGATTCCGTGCACCGACAGGGCGTCTTTCAGCCGGCCGCGCGAATCCGGTGCGAATCCGAAGCCGAATTCGCGAATGGTTTTGTCCGAAATCCCCCGATTTGCGAGATATTCCCGCGCCGCCGTGCCTTCGATGCCGTTAAACTGGGTGACGAACCAATCCTGCGCTGCCGCCATGACGTCATGCAAGGTGGCCCGCTGTTCCTGGCGCTGTGCCGCGCGCGGATCGGGGGCAGGGACTTCCATCTGGGCTTCGGCCGCCAGCTCTTTCACGGCGTCCATGAAGCCGAGCCCACGCTGGTCGGTCATCCAGCGGATCGCATCGCCATGGGCACCGCAGCCAAAGCAATGGTAAAAGCCTTTTTCGTCATTGATTGTGAAACTGGGGGTTTTCTCGTTGTGGAACGGGCAGCAGGCCTTGAATTCGCGCCCCGCCTTTTGCACTTTGACCGTGCGCCCGATCAGCGTCGACAGGGTCGTCCGGTTGCGCAGCTCATCCAGCCATTGCGGAGAAAGCGTCACAGTTTCCCCTGCCGTCTGCGGGAGGGGTTAGGGGAGGGCCTATCCTTCAAAACCAGTCCGATTTGTTCGACCACACCCTCGACATTCTCCATCACATCCAAATTTGAAAAACGAATCACAGAATAGCCCTGATTTTCCAGAAAGCTTGTCCGTTCCTTATCATAGCCAATCTGTTGACTGTGCGAATCTCCGTCCAGTTCAATAACTAGCTTTTCAGTCCGCGCTGCAAAATCACAAATATACGGACCTATACAAACTTGCCGATTAAACCTCACACCATCCAGCTTTCGCGCCGAGAGATAAGGCCACAATCTTCTCTCCGCCGGGGTGGCATTGTTCCGCAAATCCCGCGCTTGGTTGGTCTTTCTTTGCGTAAACTCTTTCATGCCCTCCCCCGACCCCTCCCGCTGGCGGGAGGGGAGAAGATGTCTTCCTATCCCAGCGCTGCCTTGACCAGGCCACTGGCCTTGCTCATGTCGATTTCGGTGCCATGGCGCTTTTTCAGTTCGCCCATGACCCGGCCCATGTCTTTCATCGACTCCGCACCGAGTTCAACCTTGATCCCGTCAATCAGCGCGCTGGTTTCGGCTTCGCTGAGCTGGGCTGGTAGAAATTCCTCGATCACAGCCAGTTCGAATTTTTCCTGACTGGCCAGCTCCGTGCGGCCGCCTTCTTCGTACATGCTGATCGATTCGCGGCGCTGTTTGGCCATTTTCTGCAGCACGTCCGTCACCAGCGCATCGTCATCCACTGCGCCGTCCTTGGTCCGCAATTCGATATCCTTGTCCTTGATCTTTGCGAGGATCGACCGAGTCGCAGCGGTCCGGTCCTTGTCTTTCGCCTTCATTGCCGCAATTTGCGCGGCTTTCACGGAGTCGCGAATCATAACTGCCTCGCATTTTGGAATAAGCGTTAACCCTAGCCGGAAGATTCAATATTTCATAGATTGTGTCGGAAATATTTCACCCCTAGTCCGCATGAAATTTTGTGCACTTCACGCAGCAAGAAGGAACAGCATCATGAGTCAGTCCGATATCCCCGCCGCTCCCGAGGGCGCCACAGGGATATTGGTGTTGGCCGATGGCACAATTGTCTGGGGCAGGGGCTTTGGTGCCTCCGGTTCGGCGGTTGGCGAAGTGTGTTTCAACACCGCGATGACCGGTTATCAGGAGGTCATGACCGATCCGAGCTATGCCGGACAGATTGTGACCTTCACCTTCCCGCATATCGGCAATGTCGGCACCAATGACGAGGATGTCGAGGCCGATACCCCGCATGCGCTGGGCTGTATCGTCCGGGAAGATGTCACCGCGCCGAGCAATTTCCGCAACAGCAAGCCGTTTGACCAGTGGATGGCCGAGCAGGGGCGGATTGGTCTCGCCGGCGTCGACACCCGCGCGCTGACCCGGCGCATTCGCGAAGCGGGCGCGCCCAATGCGGTCATCGCCCATGACCCGGATGGCCAGTTTGATATTGATGCCTTGCTGTCGCAGGCCCGCGAATGGGCTGGTCTCGAAGGCATGGATCTGGCCGTGGAAGTAACCGGGCATCAGACCCGGATCTGGGATAGCGGGATCTGGCGTCTCGGCCATGGCTATGCGCCGCTGGAACCGAACGTCACCCGGCCGCATGTCGTGGCGATGGATTTCGGAGCGAAGCGGAATATCTTTAGAAACCTTGTGAAAGCCGGTGCTAAAGTCACTGTGGTTCCGGCGGAAACCACCTATGACGAGATACTCGCGTTGCAACCCGACGGCGTGTTTCTGTCTAATGGCCCCGGCGATCCGGCTGCCACAGGGATCTATGCCGTACCGGTGGTGCAGCAGCTGTTGCAGGCCGATATCCCGTTATTCGGCATTTGTCTCGGTCACCAGATCCTGGCGCTGGCCGCCGGCGCGCAGACGGTCAAGATGCACCAGGGCCATCGCGGCGCCAATCACCCGGTCCAGCGCATTGGCGGCGACTGGGATGACAGCGAAGGTCTGGTCGAGATTACCAGCATGAACCATGGCTTTGCCGTCGACAGCGAGACCTTGCCCGACAGCATCGTCGAAACCCACAAAAGCCTGTTCGACGGCAGCAATTGCGGGATCAGCATCACCGGTAAACGCGCCTTTGGCGTCCAATACCACCCCGAGGCCAGCCCCGGGCCGCAGGACAGTTTCTATCTGTTCGACAAATTTGTGAGCGGATTGGGGTGACGACAGCCCGCCGGTCTTCCTTGTTCAAGACGATATTCGCGGCCAATATGCTGCTTTGCGGGGCGATTCCGGCGCAGGCCAAGGACTATCCGTCAGCCGGAGAGCGCTATGCCGGGATTATTCGCGCGGAATGCCAGCTCGGCGAGGATGTCATCCTGTTTGACAAGGCGTCCGACGGCTCGGGCGGCTATTTCTGGATCCTGCCCAATCCGGCGCTGGGCGAGAAATTCCTCTGTGCCTTGCGCGGCGTGCGGACCTATGGCGTCGACTTCACGCTTGCGCCTTATGGCAAGTGGCCGGCGAACAAGGGCGTGCCAGGTTGTTACGACCAGATTGATTTTTCCGGATGGCCCGGCGGCCAGCGGACCAGCTGCGATGAAATGGCGCTGACCCTTCAGCAGGCGCGGATGGACGGGGTGCTGATCAATATCCACGCGGCCCTGGACGCGCGCAATATCAGCACGGACCAGATCGAACAGGCACAGCGCGCGTTCCGGACCTATGCCGACAAGACCTGCGCCATTGCCCGCCGGACCGAGTCGGCCCCGTCGGCGGAATCCAATGGCCTGCATTGCATGGCCCGGCTGACCTCGCAGCATAGTGATATGCTGCAGGACAATCCGGTCGACCTGATGCTGACCGATGCCGCGGCGGGCTTGGACAGAGGCCTTCCCAAGCCTGCGCAAGGAGGCGACGATGAGCAGCATTGATCCCGACTATCTCGCGCAGGAATGGGCGACCGACGACGAAATCCTCGCCAATATGGCGGCGGGCGGCGATGTGGCGCATGTTGTGCGCGAGATTAATGTGCAATTTGTCGGCGCGGTGGCGCAACTGAACAAGCTGAAAAACGACGCGAAAAAGCTCGGTTTCCGCTCGGCTTTCGTCGAAAAGGACGAGGGCGAGTGGCAGATCGAACTGCAAATCGATGCCGACACGCGGCCAGAGACGATCCACGACCTGACCCGCAAATGCCTGGAAATCGAACAGGATTATGCCATTGACCACGATGGCTGGGGCTGTTTTGCGTGCAACGAAAATGGGCCGATTTCAGACGAGAATCCGGCGTGATTTTGTCCTACGTCGGCCTTGGTAAAAAGTGGTTTGTCAGTCTGACAGCCATCTTTTTCGTGGTAATGTTCCCAGCTCAAGCAGGCGAAGCAAAACCCCGTTACATAAGCAATTTTGAATATGCTAATGAACAGATAGGGAAATGGGAACTGCGTGCTTTTTCGAAGATTAAGTGGCTAAATGATGAGCCGTTGAAGGGCGGAACAGAGTGTTACGCGCGACACGACAATCTTCAGTTTCAAGTCGACGAAGAAGGAAGAGTTCAATCTGTTTCGTTAGATTTTCTGGCAATGGATGCTGACGGTAATCGGGAATCCACAACCGTTCTGCATGATATTTTGTGGTTGGAAATCGGCGACGTTATTGTGGACGTTACAAATATCCCACGGGAACCGTTGAAGAAATTTCGAAATTTTGAATATCGACCGACTTCCGTTGCGAACGAAGATGAAATAATCATACCAATCTACAATGGTTATCAGGTATTTCGAAGAAACATAAACCGCCCTTGGATCTCGGTGGATCGCCTTTTTCCTGACCTCCTCAATCAGAAGAAAATGACTTGGGGATTTCGAGTCTTGAGCCCAGATACCAATCATGAAAACTATCCTCAAAACTGGCGAGACATAGAATACTCAATGGATATTTCTGGGGTAAAGAGAGCGCTGGCTTGGTGTGACAAAGCGGTGCGCAGTGATTTGTCTGAACGACTTCCAAACAAACTGATTGAAAAAGAATAATATGCCCAAAAGAACTGACATTAAATCCATCCTGATCATTGGCGCGGGTCCGATTGTGATCGGACAGGCCTGTGAATTTGACTATTCGGGGACCCAGGCGTGCAAGGCGCTCAAGGAAGAGGGCTACCGGATCATCCTGGTCAACTCCAATCCGGCGACGATTATGACCGATCCGGAAATGGCCGATGCGACCTATGTCGAGCCGATTACGCCGGAGATTGTCGAAAAGATCATCGCCAAGGAGCGCCCCGATGCGGTGCTGCCGACCATGGGCGGGCAAACCGCGCTGAACACCGCGCTGACGCTCAACAAGCGCGGCGTGCTCGACAAATATAATGTCCAGATGATCGGCGCCGATGCCGAAGCGATTGACAAGGCCGAGGATCGCGAGAAATTCAAGGCGGCGATGGACAAAATCGGGCTCGAAAGCCCGCGCTCGGCCATTGCCCATAGCGAAGAGCAGGCGTTGGCGGTGCTCGAGGATATCGGGCTGCCGGCGATCATGCGGCCGAGCTTCACCATGGGCGGCACCGGCGGCGGTGTGGCCTATAATCGCGAGGAGTTCATCCATTATGTGCGGACCTCGCTGGAGGCGTCGCCGACCAATGAGGTGCTGATCGATGAATCGCTGATCGGGTGGAAAGAATATGAGATGGAGGTCGTCCGCGACAAGGCGGATAACTGCATCATCATCTGTTCGATCGAAAATGTCGATCCGATGGGGGTTCATACCGGGGACTCGATCACGGTCGCACCGGCGCTGACCCTGACCGACAAGGAATATCAGATCATGCGCAACGCCTCGCTGGCGGTGCTGCGAGAAATCGGAGTCGAAACAGGGGGTTCGAACGTACAGTTCGCAGTCAATCCGAAGGATGGGCGGCTCGTGGTGATCGAGATGAACCCGCGCGTATCGCGCAGTTCGGCGCTCGCGTCCAAGGCCACCGGCTTCCCGATCGCCAAGGTCGCGGCCAAGCTTGCGGTCGGCTATACGCTCGACGAGATTGACAATGACATTACCGGCGCCACCCCGGCGTCGTTTGAACCGACCATTGACTATGTCGTGACCAAGATCCCGCGCTTTGCCTTTGAAAAGTTCAAAGGCGCGGAGCCGCTCTTGGCAACGGCGATGAAATCTGTGGGTGAAGTCATGGCTATCGGCCGTAACATCCATGAATCGCTGCAAAAAGCCTTGCGCGGGCTGGAAACCGATCTTGACGGGTTCAACCGGGTCCAGGCGCTGATCGGGGCGTCGCGCGAGGATATTGTCGCGGAGCTGGCGCGGCCGACTCCCGATCGACTGCTCGTCGCGGCCCAGGCCATGCGCGAAGGGTTTAGCAACGAAGAAGTTCACGCCATCGCCTTTTACGATCCGTGGTTTCTGGCGCGAATCCGCGAAATTATCGACGCCGAGCAGGCAATTCTCGACAATGGTCTGCCCAATGGCCCGGAAGCCTTGCGCAAACTGAAAGCGATGGGCTTTTCCGATGAGCGCCTCGCCAAGCTGGCGGTCGATGCCGTGCATGTGGCTGGCGGCGCCGGGCGCGCGGTCGCGGGCGGCGGCCACGGGCTGGTCCATGACGCGATTGCCGCCATGGCGGGGGCCACGACCGAAGCCGAGGTACGCGCGCTGCGCCACAAGCTCGGCGTGCGGCCCGTGTTCAAGCGGATCGACACCTGTGCGGCCGAATTTGAAGCCAAGACGCCCTATATGTATTCGACCTATGAAGCGCCGATTTTCGGGGCGCCTGAGAATGAAGCCCAGCCCTCCGACCGCAAGAAAGTGGTCATTCTGGGTGGCGGACCCAACCGCATCGGGCAGGGCATCGAATTTGACTATTGCTGCTGCCATGCCTGTTTCGCGCTCGCCGATGCGGGCTATGAAACGATCATGGTCAACTGCAATCCGGAAACCGTCTCGACCGATTATGACACGTCGGACCGGCTCTATTTCGAGCCGCTGACCGCCGAAGATGTGCTCGAAATCCTCCATGTCGAACAAAGCAAGGGCGAGCTGGTTGGCGTGATCGTGCAATTTGGCGGGCAAACCCCGCTGAAACTGGCGGCGGCGCTCGAAGAGGCCGGTATTCCGATCCTCGGCACCTCGCCCGATGCGATTGATCTGGCCGAAGATCGCGAGCGTTTCGCCAAGCTGGTCAACGAACTCAAGCTCAAGCAGCCGGACAATGGCATGGCCCGGACCCGCGACGAAGCGGTCAAGATTGCCGAGCGCATCGGCTATCCAGTGCTGATCCGACCCAGTTTCGTGCTGGGTGGCCGCGCGATGGAGATTGTCGACGGGCCGGCGCAGCTCGAAGATTATATCAACACCGCGGTGCAAGTCTCTGGCGATAGCCCGGTATTGGTGGACCAATATCTGCGCGATGCGATTGAAGTGGATGTCGACGCGATTTGCGACGGTGACAGCGTGGTGGTCTGCGGCGTCCTGCAGCATATCGAGGAAGCGGGCGTGCATAGCGGCGACAGCGCCTGCACCATTCCGCCTTATAATCTTGATGATTCCCTGATCGCAGAGATGGAACGCCAGGCCGAAGCGCTGGCGATCGGCCTGAAAGTGCGCGGGTTGATGAATATCCAGTTCGCGGTCAAGGATGGCGAAGTCTATCTGATCGAAGTCAATCCGCGGGCCAGCCGGACGGTGCCCTTTGTCGCCAAGGCGATTGGCGTACCAATTGCCAAGATCGCCTCGCGGGTGATGGCCGGCGAGAAGCTCAAGGACTTGCCACCAATTGACAGACATATCGATTATATCGCTGTCAAAGAAGCGGTCTTCCCGTTCAACCGTTTCCCCGGTGTCGACCCGATCCTGTCGCCTGAAATGAAATCGACCGGCGAAGTCATGGGCATTGACAGCAGCTTCCCGATCGCCTTCGGCAAGGCCCAGCTCGGCGCCAATAACCATTTGCCCGATGGCGGCACGTTATTCGTCTCAGTCAAGGAAACCGACAAGAAGGTTATCGAACCCGCCGCCCGTCTGGCAGAAAAACTGGGTTTCCACCTGATCGCCACCAGCGGCACCGCCGATTATCTGTCCAGCCAGGGGATCACGGTCGAAAAGGTCAACAAGGTTGCCGAGGGGCGGCCCCATATTGTCGACCGGATTATAGACGGCGAAGTGGCGCTGATCTTCAACACCACCGAAGGGTGGCAATCGCTGAAGGATTCGAAATCGATCCGTGCTTCGGCGCTGAACGGCAAAATTCCCTATTATACCACCGCCACGGCGAGCGTCGCGGCGATGGAGGCAATTGCGGCCATGCGCGACGAGACTCTTGAAGTTCGGGCGCTTCAGTCTTATTATAAGTCTTCGCAGACGTAATTCCCGACAATCTGTCACACTGCGGGCGACCTTTCCGGGGGGAAGGGCGCCGGAATAGTATTTTTGACACGGCTTCTGGTGAAGCCGCTGTGTTTAAAGGAAGAAAGGCCTAAAATGGCTGTAGAAAAAGTACCAATGCTGGCCG
Source organism: Parasphingorhabdus sp. W113 (assembly GCF_055693205.1). Lineage (NCBI taxonomy): Bacteria > Pseudomonadati > Pseudomonadota > Alphaproteobacteria > Sphingomonadales > Sphingorhabdaceae > Parasphingorhabdus > Parasphingorhabdus sp. W113. The sequence continues at coordinate 1,708,848 of NZ_CM146328.1, forward strand.
AAGGCCATGCCAAATTGGAGGCAGAACTCAAGGCGTTGAAAGAGGAACGGCCGCGCATCGTCGATGCGATCGAAGAAGCCCGCGCGCATGGCGATCTTTCCGAAAATGCCGAATATCACGCGGCCAAGGAACGCCAGGGCCAGGTGGAAGCGACGCTGGCCGATATCGAGGACAAGCTCAGCCGCGCCCAGGTGATCGATCCGGCAACGCTGTCCGGCGACAAGGCCGTATTCGGTGCCACGCTGACGCTGCTCGACGAAGATGACAAGCCGGTCAAATATCAACTGGTCGGACAGGCGGAAGCCGACGCCAAGGCCGGGAAAATCAGCTATAACAGCCCGATTGGCCGCGCCTTTATCGGCCGTTCGGTTGGCGAAGAAATTGAAGTCACGGTCCCCTCGGGCGATAAATATTATCTGCTTGAGAAGATCGAGTTTATCTGAGCCACGATGAACCTACCAAACGGGAAACTGACCAACGGGTTGATCATCGCAAATGCTGTGGTCTTCCTGTTTCTCTGGATTTCCGGGCTGCAGGATGATGCGGTGTTGCGCGGCGGGTTCTTCCCGATCCGGGTTGGTGGCGAGTTCCCGGCACTGGAAACCCTGAGCGGGCTGGTGCCGGTATGGCTGACACCGCTGTCGTCGGCCTTTCTGCATGGCGGCCTGATGCATATCGGTTTCAACATGATCATGCTGCTGTTCTGCGGGCGGTTTGTCGAACAGGCGCTTGGCGCCAGGTTGATGGCGCTGCTCTATATTTTCGGCGCCTATGCCGCGTCCTTCGCGGAATTTGCGTTTAACGGCGATTCGATGATCCCGGTGGTCGGTGCCAGCGGCGCAATTTCGGCCGTGCTTGGCGCTTATGCGCTGTTATTCGCGCGCAACGATGTCCAGCCGGTCGGCCCGTTTCCCGGCTATATCGTGCGGATTGCCTGGCTGACCCTGGCCTGGATCGGCATTCAGCTGATGATCGGAATCGCCACGCGCGGCAGTCTGAACGGCATTGCCATTTACGCGCATATTGGCGGATTTGTCGCCGGGCTGCTGATCACCCGGCCGTTGCTGCAATGGCGGTTTCGGTCGGCCTGATCGCGCGCCGACCAGTCGGCTCGGCTTGCGCTTGTCCTAGTCTTCGGCAGGCAGTTCGGGCTCGAGCAACTTGTGCAGGTGCACGATGACATATTTCATCTCGGCATCATCCACGGTGCGCTGGGCGTTGGAGCGCCAGGCTTCTTCGGCTTCTTCATAATTGGGAAAAACGCCGACCAGATCGACTTCATTGAGATTTTCATAATCCAGGCCGCGCGGATCCTTGACCCGTCCACCCATGACCAAATGAATTTTGCTACGCTCGCTCATAATATGCCCCGATTGTCCTGCCTATTTGCTGGAATTTTCCGATTTTACCGCTTCACCTGCGGCTTCGGCGGCGCTCTTAGCAGCTTGAAAGGCTTTGCCAAATAAATCTTTTATCTGATCCTGAACGCTGTCGCGGTTGAGGCCGAGATTTTCGATCTGTTCCTGGCCGGCTTCCTTCGCGGCGCCATAAGCCGATTTGGCGGTTTCGTTGATTTTCCGCCCGGCTCCGCCAATCACTTTGTCTTCGGTCTTGGTCCGCGGCAGCAATATGCCGATCAGCGTGCCGAGGGCGAGTCCGCCAGCGACAACGGCGAGCGGGCTTTTTTCGACGGTTTCCGTGGATTTGTCTGCAGCCTTGCGCGCCGCTTCCTTGGTTGCGGCGCTGCCTTCGGCAGCGATGGACTTGCCTTGTCCCAGCAGTTCTGCGGCCCGCCGTTTGCTGTCGGACATTCTGGTCCGGGCAACAGCCGTGCTCTCGCTCGCCAGTTCGGTGGCCACCGTCTTGGCGCTGTCCAGCCGTTCGCGGGACGCCGCGCGGGCTTTTTCAATATTATCGGACAATCTGCTCATGGCTTACTCCTCGGGTCGTCGTAACGGATGGGTTCATTCTTCTTCATCAGAATAGATCTGTGATGGATGGCTATCATAGTCGGCAGTACCGGTCTTGTCATCGGACATCCGCGAAACAATCGCGCGGACCGGTTTGTAGAGCAGGGCGGCTGCAATCGTGCCGGCGACGGCGACCACCGCTGCGGGATGGGCGCGGACTTTTGCGACGGCCTTGTCGCCGGTTTCCTTTGCGCTGTCGCGCATCGATCCGGCCATGCGCTGCGCCATATTGGCGGGACGCAAACTGCTTTTGAGGAATTTCACGTCGCGGGATATCTGATCCCGCCCGGAAGACCGCTCGGCGGACAAAAGCCGCATTTTCTCTACTTTGTCTTTCATTCTGCTCATCGCTCGTTCTCGCTATCGAGTGGCAGTTTCCGCGCCCGTTTGACCGCCATCGCGATCAGGCCGCCGCCGAGCAGGCAAAAGCCGGCTGCAACGATGACTGTCGCCGGTCCGGGCCCGACATAGGGCGCAAGGGTCATCAACAAACCAAGCACAAAGGCGGTCAAACCGGCGGTTCCAAAGGCCAACCCGAGGCCGAAATAGGCCAGCACCCGCTTGGATGCGCTGAGATTGGCATCCAGTTTGGCGCGATAATAGGCGATTTCGGTATCAACCAGCGCCTTGGCATCGGCAGCAATTTCGGACAATTGCTCGGCAATCGGTTTATCGGACGCGTCGACAAATCCCGCGCTGCTCTCTGCCAGCGCCTGGTCGTCCATCTCTTCTGCCGCCGGAGTGGCGGGGTGGTCTGGTTTGTCAGCGTCCAAAAATGATCCTTCCCCGTTCCCAATGGTGTTCGGGATAAAAGCCGTCAGGCTTCATCATCATTGTTCATACCGGATTTGACCAGGCGGGATATCAGGAAGCCCACAGCCGCTGCCGCGCCAATCGCGACTGCCGGTTTTTTCCGGACAAAATCGCGGGCATCATCGACCATCTGGTCGACATCTTTGGCGTTCAGCTTGTCGGCAAAAGACGTCACGGCATCGGCTGCTGATCGCGCATAATCGCCATATTTTTCCCCGACATTCTCGTCGATCGTCTTGGCGCTGTTTTCGATCATGTTGCCGAGACCGCTGATCGCGTCACCGGTCCGCGCCTTGCCTTCATTGGCTGCTGAGCGGGCTTTGGTGATCGCGCGGTCCTTGAATTCCACGGTGCTGAATTCCTTGGATGTCGACGCGGCTGCCCGGGTAGCGCCGACTTTCTTTGGCGCCGCCGGTTTGGCCTTGGCGTTTTTTGTTGCACTGGCCTTTGTCGTTGCCGATTTTGTTGCACTGGCCTTGCGCGCAGTCGTTTTGGCGGCGGGCTTTTTCTTGGCTGCGGCCTTGCGCGGGGCTGGCTTGTCTTGCTTGGCTGTCATGATATTCCCTTCTTCCATATCCTTTCCTTCAAAGTGGCCCTTCGGGAACAGATTTCAAGGTCAAAAACACTGTTATGAAGGCTTTTTCCAAAGCTGTGCATTGCCTTGCGAACGGGAGCAGGATAAGGGCCAAGGCGGAAAATCTTCCGATTGCTAACCTCAACTTGCTGCTACAGGAGTTCACCCGCCATGACCGCCATATTGGATATTCACGCCCGCCAGATACTGGACAGTCGCGGCAATCCAACTGTCGAGGTGGATATATTGCTGGAGGATGGCAGTTTCGGCCGCGCAGCCGTGCCATCGGGCGCCTCCACCGGCGCCTATGAAGCGGTCGAGCTGCGCGATGGTGACAAGAGCAAATATCTCGGCAAGGGTGTGTTGAAGGCGATCGATGCGGTGAACGGCGAAATTGCCGAAGCGTTGCTCGGCATTGATGCCGAAGACCAGGAAGAACTGGATGCGGCGATGATTGCGCTGGATGGCACCGAGAATAAGGGCCGGCTTGGCGCCAATGCGATACTGGGTGTCAGCCTGGCCGCCGCCAAGGCCGCTGCGGATGCGCGCGGATTGCCGCTCTATCGTTATGTCGGCGGGGTGTCGGCTCGCATTCTCCCGGTGCCGATGATGAATATCATCAATGGCGGAGAGCATGCCGACAACCCGATTGATTTTCAGGAGTTCATGGTGATGCCAGTGGGCGCTGGCAGCATTGCCGAAGCGGTGCGCTGGGGCGCGGAGATATTCCATACCCTGAAAGCCGGCCTGTCCGAAAAGGGGCTGGCGACAGCGGTGGGCGACGAGGGCGGGTTTGCGCCCAATCTTGGCTCGACCCGCGATGCGCTGGATTTTGTCATGGCATCGATCGACAAGGCCGGGTTCAAGACCGGCGAAGATGTCGTTCTCGCGCTGGACTGTGCAGCGACCGAATTTTTCAAGGATGGCCAATATCACATATCCGGCGAAGGCAAAATTCTGTCGCCGGCAGAAATGGCCGACTATCTCGCCGAGCTGTGCAAGGACTATCCGATCAAGTCGGTCGAAGACGGCATGGCGGAAGATGATTTTGAAGGCTGGAAACTGCTGACCGATGCAGTCGGCGATCGCGTGCAGCTGGTTGGCGATGATCTGTTTGTCACCAATCCCGTGCGCCTGTCTCAGGGCATTGCCGATGGCCTGGCCAATTCGCTGCTGGTCAAGGTCAACCAGATTGGCACCCTGTCGGAAACGCTGGAAGCGGTACGCATGGCGCATAATGCATCCTATACTGCCGTCATGTCGCATCGTTCGGGCGAAACCGAAGACGCGACAATTGCCGATCTCGCGGTCGCGACCAATTGCGGTCAGATCAAAACCGGTAGCCTCGCGCGATCCGATCGTCTGGCCAAATATAACCAGCTGATCCGGATCGAGGAAGAGCTGGACAATGTGGCAGGCTATGCCGGGCATTCTATCTTTTCCTGAGGGCAGAGTTGCGGCGGTCTGACGGCCTATCTCGACAAAAGTGTTAACGCTCTTGCCAGCGATTTCATAATCTGATTCAAGGTGTTCATGGCTCAAAAGGAAAAAATCGGTGGTTTGATCAAAGCGGCGCTCGGCCCCGGCTTTGCGCTGCTGACCCTGCTCGCCATTGCCGGCTATGCGATCCTTGGGCCAACCGGGATTCTGGCCTGGGGCGAATATAGCAACACGCTGGAGCAACGCAGTCTCGAACTGGCCGCGCTGGAGAAACAGCGCGACGCGTTGAAAAACCGGGTCGCGTTGCTCGATCCCAACGGTGCCGACCCCGATCTTGTCGGCGAATTGCTGCGCAAAAAGGGCAATTTTGTGCATCCGGACGAGATAATCGTTCCCCTGAAATAGCGGCCTTTGGCGGTCCGATGAATAGGATAGTTTTTCGTGCCTAAACGCTTGGGAAATCGTTGCGATTTGTCTAAGGTGTAGCGGATCCAGAAGAGAGGAATATCCCAGCGTGGCAAAAGCACCCCGGCCATCCGCGGCAAAAGCGCGAAAATCACCCCCGGCCAGCAAGAAGACCGCCGCCAAAAAGGCGCCGGCCAAAGCATCTTCCTCGACTGCCCGATCCGGCGGATCGCGGATCGCAAGTCTGAAGACACCGATATACAAGGCCAGCAAAAAGGAACTAATGGCCTTTTACGAGCAGATGCTGCTCATCCGGCGGTTCGAGGAAAAGGCGGGGCAACTCTACGGTCTCGGCCTGATTGGCGGCTTCTGTCATCTCTATATTGGCCAGGAAGCGGTGGTCACCGGTCTGCAGTCAGCGATTGAGCCCGGCAAGGACAGCGTGATTACCGGCTATCGGGATCACGGCCATATGCTGGCCTGCGGCATTGACCCGAATATTGTGATGGCCGAACTGACCGGTCGCGCAACCGGGATTTCAAAAGGCAAGGGCGGGTCGATGCACATGTTCTCGGTCGACCATGGTTTCTATGGTGGGCACGGGATTGTCGGCGCGCAGGTGTCGCTCGGCACCGGCCTCGCATTCGGGCATAAATATAAGGATGATGGCGGCGTGTGTCTCGCCTATTTCGGCGATGGTGCCTCCAATCAGGGGCAGGTCTATGAAAGTTTCAATATGGCCGAGCTGTGGAAGCTGCCGGTGATTTTCGTGATTGAAAATAACCAATATGCAATGGGCACCAGCGTCAACCGGTCATCCTCGGAAGACCAGCTCTACCGGCGTGGCGAGAGCTTCCGGATTCCGGGCGTGCAAGTGGACGGCATGGATGTGCTCGCGGTGCGCGGCGCGGTCGAGGAAGCGCTCAAATATGTTCGCGCGGGCAAGGGGCCGGTGCTGATGGAACTCAAAACCTATCGCTATCGCGGCCATTCGATGTCCGATCCGGCCAAATATCGCAGTCGTGACGAAGTACAGGATGTGCGCGAAAAGTCCGATCCGATCGAACGGTTGAAAGCGATGCTGATCAAGCAGGGCATTGCGGAAGAAGAGTTGAAGGCGCTCGACAAGTCGGTGCGCAAGACCGTCGTGGAAGCGGCCGACTTTGCCGAGGAATCGCCGGAACCGGAGCTTTCCGAACTCTATACTGACGTGCTGGTGGAGCAATATTGATGGCGATCGAACTGAAAATGCCGGCATTGTCTCCGACGATGGAAGAAGGCACTCTGGCGAAATGGCTGGTCAAGGAAGGCGACGAGATCAGCTCTGGTGATATCCTGGCCGAAATTGAAACCGACAAGGCGACGATGGAATTTGAAGCCGTCGACGAAGGGGTGATTTCGAAAATATTGATTGCCGAAGGCACCGATGGCGTGGCCGTGGGCGCGGTGATCGCCGAAATGACCGGCGAAGATGACGATGAGGCTGAATCGAGCGCATCGGCCAAATCAGAACCCGCCCCCGCAGCAAAAACCGAGCCAGCAGAACTCGCGGAATCGCAATCGCAACCTGAAATCATGGAAGAAGCGCCACCCGCGCCGATCTCGCGGGCCGATGATCCAGCTGTTCCGGAAGGCACGGACATGAAAACGATCACGGTCCGCGAAGCCTTGCGCGATGCCATGGCCGAGGAAATGCGCAGCGATGATCGGGTCTTCGTCATGGGCGAAGAAGTGGCCGAATATCAGGGTGCTTATAAGGTCACACAGGGCCTGCTCGATGAATTTGGAGACCGGCGGGTGATTGATACGCCGATTACCGAGCATGGCTTTGCCGGTATCGGTGCTGGTGCCGCGATGGGCGGCCTGAAGCCGGTTGTCGAGTTCATGACCTTCAATTTCGCGATGCAGGCGATCGATCATATTATCAACTCCACCGCCAAGACCAATTATATGTCAGGCGGCCAGATGCGCTGTCCGATCGTGTTTCGCGGCCCTAACGGCGCCGCATCGCGGGTCGGCGCGCAGCACAGCCAGAATTATGCTCCCTGGTATGCCAGTGTACCTGGCCTGATCGTGCTCTCTCCTTATGATGCCGCCGACAGCAAGGGCCTGCTCAAGGCCGCTATTCGCTGTCCGGATCCGGTGGTCTTTCTTGAAAACGAGCTGCTCTACGGGCGGTCCTTCGAGATTCCCGATCTTGATGACTATGTCCTGCCGATCGGCAAGGCCCGGATTATGCGCGAAGGCGCGGATGTCACGATTGTCAGCTATTCGATCGGTGTCGGGCTGGCCCTGGAGGCGGCCGATGCACTGGCGGGTGAAGGCATTGATGCCGAGGTTATCGATCTGCGCTCGTTGCGGCCGCTCGATACCGAAACCGTGCTCACTAGTCTGGCAAAAACCAATCGTCTGGTGATCGCGGAAGAGGGCTGGCCGACCTGTTCGATTGCGAGCGAAATCACAACGCTGTGCATGGAACAGGGCTTCGACAATCTCGATGCGCCGGTTTTGCGAGTCACCAATGAAGATGTGCCGCTGCCTTATGCCGCTAATCTGGAAAAGGCGGCGTTAATCGACAGCGACCGGATTATCTCGGCGGTGAAAAAAGTCTGCTACCGTTGAACCGGACTAGCGACCGCCAATATCAAATCTTGGCGTAGCGATCACAGGTCCACAAATTGCTCGATGAAATATTGCTGGCATTGTTCAGCGCATGCAGGTCGCGTTCACGGGCCACAAACGCGCTTTCATAGCGGATCGTGATATTGCCGAAGAACCGGTCGGAAATCAGCGGTTTATAGTCGTAAACCACTTCGACAAAATTGATCGCCGTGCCGGTGGTGGCGGCAATTCTTTTGCCCGGAGGCCCCATGCCGGCGCTCAGGCTGCCATCGGTGCGGCCGTCATCCTCTGCGCCATAGGTGGACGGATGTGTATCGTTCATTCCATAGCATCGCTGCCAGCGGATCCATTGGCCTTCGTCGGTTCCGGTCAAGCCGTTATGTTCGACATTGGACAGGATCACCCGGGCATTGTCGGAAAAGTTGATGCTCTCACCGGTCAGGCTGACGCCAGTGAAAATCTCGCGAATATCCGCTTCGTCAATCGACGTCCGGACACGCGACGCGTTATCCGCTGCGAGCATGGCGATCTGACTGACCTGCATATGGGCGACCGCGAGATTGGCGGTTTCCATGCCGGTCAAACCGATGGTCAGCAAGATCGGTGCAGCGAATGCGAATTCGATCAAGGCAAGACCACTGGTGTCTTCCTGCAAGGTTCGCAGCTTCGTTAGCATTTGCGAGGGCTTTGAGCGATTTTCGATAATCTTCACGGTTCGCAAACCTCCACGTCTTCGACCCGGCTACCATAAGGCTGGTTGCGCACGGCCGTTGCGTTGTAACTGCTGATCGTATCCCGGCCGCCAAACAAGGTGGCCAGCGGAAAGACCCGCGGGATTCGATGGTGACTTCATAGCTCACAATATCGTCGGGACCACCGGTGCCGCTGACACCATAATCGGTATCGAAAACACCGTTATTATTGCCGTCGAGATAGCAATCACCGCTGTCGATATTGCCGTCGCTATTGGCGTCGTTGGTGATTTTTTCGGGCTTGCCGATATTGGTAAAGTCATAATAGCTGTTGACCTCGACGGTCACGGTTGCGCTGTCGAGGAGCAGCGGATCAAGGCCGTCCTTGACCGCAAGCTCAATCGCATCCGGGGTCATGCCACCAACCGAAGACTGGCGCGCGACGAGATGCATGCGCGACTTGGCGATGGTATCAAGATAGCCTTGATAGCCAACATCCATGATCCCGAGCAACAGCATCAACAAGGGACCAACGATCAAGCCAAATTCCATGAGGGTTGCGCCCTCCTGGTCCCGCTTGAGGTGTCGTATGTTCTGTATCTTACGCATCAGTCATCCAATCTCAGTCCGCCGATTTTCTGGGCGATATCGCCAAAGGCGTCGACCAGGGAGGCGTTGTCGGTTGCGGTTGAGGCATGGTCAGGGCTGCTCGCGCAGGCTTCCATTGTCGAGCTCACCGAAGTGGCGCCCAACTGGACAACCCAGATCGTCCAGCCTTTGGCCTTGGAAGCCGTACACATCAGCTTGAAGCGATGCTCCTGACGGTCTTCCAGTTCGTTTTCATCCTCCGTATTCGGGGCCACGCGGCTATCGAGATCCGCCAGGCCATAAGCGTCATAGTTCCACTTCCGGATATCCATATTACCGTCGGTCATGAAGACGATATGCCGTCCGATCGAGAAGCCATTGGCAGATACCGAGTTGTCGGCGGCAAACAGGCCCTCGGCAGACAAGAGACGCGCGCCCCAGATCATGCCAATCGCATGGTTGGTGAAGCCCTGGTCGGTGAAACCGTCAATATATTCGGCCAGCGATCCGGCGGTTGCGGTCCCATCCTCATTACGGCCGTAATCGGCATAGGTGCTCAACCGGCGCGAAGCGGGCGGACAGGCAGCCGCGTCACCGCCGAGCGATACGGCGTTTCCGTTGGCCGAGTCCGTCCGTTCATACATCACATCCCGCCAGAATGGGCCCCAACGCGAAGCGGCGTCGGTCGGCAGAACGTCAATCTGCAGATCGAGGGCTCCGGAAGGAATGGTGGTGGTCGATGTTGTGATCGACGAAACGGTCGTGCGTTCCTCGATACAGCCGTTCCAGCGTTCGAGGTCCACGGCATTGGTAGTCGGGTTTTGGGCCGCCGGATTGCCGGATTTGATCGACTGGACATAGTCGAACACATCATGCGTAAACTGACCATATTCCCAGCCGCTGAAGTTGAATGCACCTGGTTGCCACTCATTAACCGTCAGAAATTCCGGTTCGCCAACGCTGCCTGGCTTTGTGTAGCTCTCGATTTTGATGTCGAGTTTTCGTTCACAGTCGAACCAGAAGGCACTACCAACCGCAGTATCTGGCGGATTGGCTGTCGAGCCATTCCAACTGTGATAGCTGTAGGTGGTGGTTATAATTTTGGACTCTTCACCGCTCGTATCGAGGGTGACGACTGGATTGCCACTCGGATTTGCGTTCCAATATCCAGGGACGTTCTGATTGACACCAAATTGGTAGCGGCACTCAAAGCCATCCAAAAAGCCGAGAAACTCTTCATCGGTATCGTATGTTGTGCTGTTTGGTACGGCATCGGGATCGGTGCGCGGATCATAATCATCTTCCGTCGGAACATAGTCCGGATTAGGAATCTGCCAGGTGGCGCGCCGGGTCTGATAGGTCCACAGGTCCCCGTCGGTGCCGCCGGCAATCCAGGCCGGATTGGCGTCAAACAAGAGCTCGCCAACATTCACGGTGCTGGAATAAGGCACAAAGCCATAGCGGATCTGTTCGCCAGAAGCGCCGCCGCCAGGGCCGAGAATCCCATAAAAGGTTTCGACAGCATCCTTCAGCGCGTCCAGGCGGGTGCCGCCGTCGCTGACGGTGCTGCCCATCGAACCGGTGACATCGAGCACCATCATCACGTCGACATTGCCGACGTCGAGCCGGCTTGAGCAGCTCGCCTTGATGATGAGGTTCTGATAGCCAAAGATTTTCATCAGGGTTGTCTTGATCGTCGTCTGGGCGCGGCCGACCACCACGCGCGGATCCGAACCGTCGACAAAACTGACGGTGTTTGCGGATATGATGTTGCCGTCCGCATCGCGGATCGTTTCATCAAAGTCGGTCGATTCAAACGATCCTTCCGGAAAATTGAACTGGAAGAATTTCACCGCTTCGGCACGATCGGCTGCTGTCATCGTGTCCTGGGTCATGTTGCGTCGCCCGGCGAGAGCGCCGGCATCGCAAGCCTGTTGCAAACGCGCCTTGGCCATATAGGCCCGGCCGATATCGACGCCGCCGCCGATGAGACCCGCAATCGGGAACAACGCTGCTGCCGCCATCGCGAAGGTGTTACCCGTGATATCGGAACGGAGTCGTTGCAAAAAGGATTTCTGCAATTTTTTGTCGTTCTGTTCAATCATGTGCCCCAGGCCCCTGAAATTAGTGATGCGCCAAACGCGCAGTTAGAATGCAATTCAGGGTGTCATTTACGGGGAAAAGGGTAAGCGGCAGACCAACACAGATGGTTAAAGCCACGTTTACCTTGATTTCGCGCAGAAAACCGGCAACGCGTTTCGCATGAATGCCGTGCTCAACGACCTGGATCCCATGCGACGCCTGATTCTGGCCTATGCCAAGAGCGCTGATCGCGATCGTTATGCCGCTGTTTTTGCACTGGATCTGCGATTCGCCGACATCATCCGCTCAACGTCTGAAATGTTGATTGGACAGATGCGGTTAACATGGTGGCGCGACATTTTAACCAAGAAACCCGATATGCAGACCGGTGGGGAGCCGCTCGTCGCTGCCTTGCAGGCGCTTGATCCGGAGAAAACGGATACCGATCAATTGGTGCGTCTGATTGATGGCTGGGAATATATGCTCGACGACTTTCCGTGGGATGACCGACAGTTTGATCAATATGCCGAGCGGCGCGGAGAGGGGCTTTTCGCCTTCGCGCTGGGCCCGGGCGCGACACTGTCGGATCGCCAGCGCCGCTACGCCCGCGCCTGGGCCTTATGGGATTTTGCAAGGCATTGCTCCGACCCGGCGATGCGCGAGGCAGCCTTTGCCAAAGCCCGGGATCTGGCCGCAGATCCGGACAAGCGGCTGTTTGACAGATCCGGACGCCCGCTGTCTATTCTCTGTAAATTGATGCTTCATGATGTCAAAAAAGCGACGTTGACGGCTGATTTCTATCGCCCTGTTGTTGCGGGGCGGATAATCCTGCACGGCATGACGGGCTTTTGACCGGCATCGAATGAGCTAAGTCCGCCTGGCCCCACCGCAGGGATGGCGAGGACAAGCGGTATGAAGAAATTTCTGGCCGGAGCGGCGGGCATGATGTTGATGATCACCGCCGGATTCTTTTTCTGGATCGGCGCCAATGGGCAGGATCGATGGATCCCGGACGCACCGCCGCCGCCCGCGCAGCCGGATCCGACAGCGACCGAAACGGCGTTGCCGGAGGCGCGAGATGATGCGGTGCCGATTGGCTTTGCCCCGCCGGAACCGCCGCAGGCTTATCGGGCATCGCGCGAAGAACGGCGATTCAATCGCTATGACCGCAACCGCAATGAATCGATTTCACGGCTTGAGATGATGAGCAGCCGCACCAAAGCGTTCAAGAAGCTCGACAAGGATGGCAATAATCTGTTGAGTTTCGAGGAATGGGCGGCGGCGACCAGCGACCGTTTTCATGGCGCCGATAGTGATGGCGATGGCAGGCTGACGAGAAGTGAGTTTCGCACGACGCGGACCCCGCGATCGGCGCGCCGCTGCAAATGCTGAACCGTGACGGGCTCAGGCGGCCTGGATCGTCTCCGCCGGCAGTTGCTGCTGCCAGGCGGAAAAGTCGGCGCGTGCCCGGGCGGTATAGGCTTCCTTGCGGAATTTCTTTTTCACCCGTTCTGCCAGCGGCGGGAATAAACCAAAATTGACGTTCATTGGCTGATAATCGCGGGCATCGGCCCCGCCGGTAATATGGGACAGCAGGGCCCCCATCGCGCTGGTTTGTGGCGGATAGGGCAGGGCGATGCCGCGAATTTCTGCCGCCGCCATGCGGCCAACCATCAGACCGACGGCGGCGCTTTCGACATAGCCTTCGCAGCCGGTAATCTGGCCGGCAAAGCGAATATGCGGCGCTTTTTTCAGCCGCATTTCGGCATCGAGCAGTTTCGGCGCGTTGATAAAAGTGTTCCGGTGGAGCCCCCCATCCGGGCGAATTCCGCTTTTTCAAGGCCCGGAATGGTGCGCAGCAGATCCGCTTGCGCGCCATATTTCAGCTTGGTCTGAAAGCCGACCATGTTCCACAGGGTACCGAGCGCATTGTCCTGGCGCAGCTGGACCACGGCATAAGCGGACTCGCCGGTATGTGCATTGGTCAGTCCGACCGGCTTCATCGGTCCGAAACGCAGGGTTTCCGGACCGCGTGACGCCATGACTTCGATCGGCATGCAGCCTTCAAAATAGGGTGTGTCCTTTTCCCATTGCTTGAAGTCGGTCTTTTCGCCGTCGAGCAGGCCCTGAATGAAGGCTTCATATTGCGCGCGGTCCATCGGGCAGTTGATATAGTCCTTGCCGTCGCCCTCGGGGCCGACCTTGTCCCAGCGCGACTGCATCCAGGCAATGTCCATATTGACGCTGTCCTTGTGCACGATCGGTGCGATGGCGTCGAAAAAGGCCAGTGAGTCTTCCCCGGTGGCCGCGCCGATGCTTTCGGCCAGCGTCATGGCGGTGAGGGGACCGGTGGCGACAATGGTCAGACCGGATTCGGGCAACTGGTCGATCCGCTCCCGGACCACCGTGATATTGGGATGCTCTTCCAGAGCCTTGCTGACATTATCGGAGAAAATATCACGGTCGACAGCCAGCGCCGACCCTGCCGGCAAGCGGGCCTTGTCGCCTTCGCGCATGATGATCGATCCAAGATCGCGCATTTCGGCATGCAGCAATCCCACCGCATTGCGCTCGGCATCGTCGGACCGGAAACTGTTCGAACAGACCAGTTCGGCCAAGCCGTCGGTTTGATGGGCCGGCGTCATGTCGCCAGCCCCCGCATTTCCGAAAGCCGGACCGTGATCCCGGCCTCTGCAAGTTGCCATGCTGCTTCTGATCCGGCCAAACCGCCGCCGATGATGTGAATATCTGTCATGGCGCCTCTGTGTTGTGCAGCGACCGAAAAGTCAATCTGGCAGAGCGGTCCGGTGCATGTTAGACGGCCATTTCATTCAGATCAGGAAACCGCCTTGAAACGTGCCATAATCGAATCCCGTCCCTATCTCGTGCTCAGCCTGCTGTTCGGGATCAGCTATTTTTTCGTCAAGGACGGCAATATTCCGGGCATGTTCCTGATTTACTGGAAGGGCGCTGCGGTTGGTTTTCTGGCGGTCTATGCGCTCCGGCGATCGCATAATTTCGAAGGCAAGCTGATCGCCGCGGTCATGGCCTTCGGGGCGATTGGGGATATGGCGATCGAGATTGATCTGATTCTCGGCGCGGCGGCTTTTCTGATTGGCCATTGTATCGCAATCACCCTCTATTTGCGGCATCGCCGACCGCAAACGGCGTTCAGTCAGAAGCTGTTTGCGCTGCTGTTGGTGCCAATCACCGTGTTTATTGCCTGGTCGCTGCCCTTTGATCGCAGCGAAGCCCTTGGCCTCGCGGTTTACAGCCTGTTTCTCGGGTTGATGGTTGCTGCGGCCTGGACCAGCAGTTTTCCGCGCTATCGGGTCGGCATCGGCGCGCTGTTATTCCTGATATCCGATCTGATCATCTTCGCGCAGATGGGATTTCTGGAAAATTCACCGATTCCCGATCTGACCATCTGGCCGCTCTATTATGTCGGCCAGTTTCTGATCGCGACCGGTGTCGTCCGTACTTTGCGGGCGGAACTATCGGTCCCCAATCCCTGATCCCCTAGGGATTGCCCTCTTGATAGGCAGCAATGGTTGTCCGGTGCAGCAGCCGGTCATGGCCTTCATAACCGCCCGTGGCGCAATGGAGCACCGAACGGTTGTCCCACATGACCAGCATGTCGGCTTCCCATACGTGGCGATAGACAAAGGCGTCGCGGCTTTGCCAGGCATAAAGTTCCGTCAGCAGCGGTAGCGCCTCGGCCTGGTCCATGCCTTCGAAGCCGATAATATAGCCCATGCAGCTGAACAGCCCCGGTCTGCCGGTTTCCGGATGCTCCCGGATCATCGGATGCTGCTGGGTCTCCCGTGCGGATTCGTCCGGTCGGATGGCCATGCTGCGATCCGCATCCTTCTCACCATAGGCGCCATCGGGCGCATAAGCGAGCTGGGCGCTGTGAATGGCGATCTTGCCTTCGAGCTTTTCCCGCAACGCTGACGGCATGACGTCAAGCGCCATATGCTGATTGGCGAACAGCGTATCGCCGCCCACCGGCGGAATGGTCACCGCCCGCAGGCAGGTGCCCGCCGGCGGGTTTTCCTGAAAACTCCAGTCACTATGCCAGTTCTCGGCGAAAAGCGGCGATGTCTCGTCCGCCGTGCGCTTGATCGCGGCAATATGCTCGCGGCCCGCAATCGGGTCAAAAAATGGGTCGTGCCCAAAACCGCCAAAATAGCCGGTAAACCGCTCGAGATCATCGTCATCCATCACCTGGTTGGGAAAGGACAAGACGTGATGGTCCAGCCAGGCGGCCCGAATAGCCGCAACCTGGTCTTCATCGAGGGGCTCGGACAGATCGACGCCGGTCACCGCTGCGCCACAGGCCTGTCCCGATAGAGTAATCGTGATCGGCATAGGGCTGTTTCCTTTGTCTCAGGCTGCGATTGGCGCTGGCCTATTCTTCGCCGTCAGTATCGGACGGTTGTTCGCCGCTTTGCGCTGGGGCTTCGGAATCCGCCGGGGCGCTGCCCTCAAGCTCTTCGGCGACCAGCTCTTCGGCTTCGTTCTCCGGGTCTTCCTCTTCATCAATTTTCGCCGCGCCGACAACGGTTTCACCATCGGCGACATCGAACAATTTGACTCCCGAGCTGTTGCGGCCAATCACGCGCATATCGGCGACTTTCATCCGGATCAGCTTGGCCTGGTCGGTGACCAGCATGATCTGCTCCTCGTTTTTCGCCTCAAAGCTGGCGACAACCGTGCCATTGCGCTCGATATTGTCGATATTGAGTATGCCCTGGCCGCCGCGACCCGACTGCCGATATTCAAAGGCGCTCGAGCGCTTGCCATAACCATTGGCGCAGACTGTCAGGATGAAATCCTCGGTTTCGGCAAACTCTGCCAGCCGTTCGGCCGAGAGCTCGGAGGCGTTTTCATTGTCTTTCCAGGGTGCCGCTTTGAGATATTGGTCGCGTTCCTCGGTTGTCGCTTCGAACCCGCGTAGTACCGACAGCGAGATAACCTCGTCATCGCCTTTTAGCGCAATACCGCGGACACCGGTCGATGTGCGGCTCTGGAAGGACCGGACCGCATCGCCGGCAAAGCGGATGGCTTTGCCATTCTTGGTCGCCAGCAACACGTCGTCATCATCGGTCAGCAATTCGACGCCGATCAACCGGTCTTCGCTGCCTTCCTCGAATTTCATCGCGAATTTGCCGTTGGACGGCACATTGGTGAAGCTGTCCATGCTGTTGCGGCGGACGCTGCCCTTCGCGGTGGCAAACATGACGTGCAGATTGGCCCATTCCGCCTCGTCTTCCGGCAAGGGCAGGACGGTTGAAATGGCTTCTCCTTCGGCCAGTGGCAACAGGTTGACCATCGGCCGCCCCTTGGTCTGCGGACCGCCTTCGGGCAGTTTCCAGACTTTCAGCCGATAGACCTGGCCATGGGTGGAGAAAAACAGCACCGGTGTATGGGTCGATGTGACGAACAATTCGGTGATCGCGTCCTCATCCTTGGTCGCCATGCCGGCCCGGCCTTTGCCGCCGCGTCGCTGGGCGCGGAACGTGTCGAGCGGGGTCCGCTTGATATAGCCGCCATGGGTCACGGTAACGACCATTTCCGACCGTTCCATAAGGTCTTCGTCTTCCAGACCATCCCAGGCTGCGGTAATCTCGCTGACCCGCGGGGTCGCAAATTCGTCGCGGACATGAACGAGCTCTTCGCGCATCACCGCATAGAGCTTCACGCGATCCGCCAATATTGCGAGATATTCTTCAATAGCGGCCGCAAGTTCCTTGAGTTCGTCGCCAATTTCTTCTCTGCCAAGCGCCGTGAGCTTTTGCAGGCGGAGGTCCAAAATGGCTTTGACCTGCACCGCCGAGAGCTTGTAGATATCGCCCTCAATATCGGTTTCGGTCGCTTCGACAAGCTTGATATAGCCGGCAATCTCGGCAATCGGCCATTCCCGCGCCAGCAGGGATTCGCGGGCTTCCTGGGGGGTTGCCGATCCGCGAATGATGCGGACGACTTCGTCCATATTGGTAACCGCGACAACCAGGCCAAGCAAAATGTGCGCGCGTTCCCGCGCCTTGTTGAGTTCGAATTTGGTCCGGCGGGTAATGACGTCTTCGCGGAACTTGACGAAGGATTCGATAATATCGCGCAGGTTGAGCACTTCCGGGCGCCCGCCGCGAATGGCGAGCATATTGGCCGGAAAACTCGACTGGGCAGGGGTGAAGCGCCAAATCTGGTTGAGCACGACATCGGCTGTCGCATCCCGTTTGAGGTCGATCACGACGCGAACGCCGGCGCGGCTCGATTCGTCCCGGATATCGGAAACGCCTTCGATCCGCTTGTCCTTCGCCGCTTCGGCAATTTTCTCGACCAGTCCGGATTTGCCGATCTGAAACGGAATCGATGTCAACACGATCGACCGCTTGTCGCCACGCCCCTCCTCGATTTCGTGACGCGCCCGCATCATGATCGATCCGCGCCCTTCCTTATAGGCCGCCCGGGCCCCGGATTGTCCGAGAATGAGCGGCGCGGTCGGGAAGTCCGGTCCCGGGATGATATCGATCAGCTCGTCGACGGTGATTGCCGAATTGTCCATATAGGCAAGACAGCCGTCGATCACTTCGCCGAGATTATGCGGCGGAATATTGGTCGCCATGCCAACGGCGATGCCGCCCGCACCATTGACCAATAGATTCGGGAAACGCGCTGGCAGGACCGAAGGCTCCTTGCGGCTGCCATCATAATTGTCGATGAAATCGACGGTATCCTTGTCGAGATCGTTGAGCAGGCTGTTCGCGACCTTGTTGAGCCGCGCTTCGGTATAGCGCATCGACGCCGGCATATCGGGATCCATTGATCCGAAATTGCCTTGCCCGTCGATCAGCGGCACCCGCATCGACCAGTCCTGGGTCATCCGGGCCAGAGCCATGTAAATGGCGCTGTCCCCATGGGGGTGATAATTGCCCATCACATCGCCGACAATCTTGGCGCATTTGCGATACGGGCGTCCGGCAACAAAGCCGCCTTCCTGGGACGAGAATAAAATCCGTCTGTGGACCGGTTTCAGGCCATCCCGGACATCGGGCAACGCGCGGCTGACGATAACCGACATGGCATAATCCATGTAGCTGGATTTCATCTCGTCAACGATATCAATCGGTTCAATATCGGAAGGATCGGGTGCTGTGGTTTGTTCGTTCACAAACGGGCCTTTTTGAAGATTTTATGACAGCGATTCTTCTAGGCCAGATGGCCCGCAATAGCCAGCATTTCAGGACCGGAATCTGTTAAAAAGCGCCCAACAGAATCACGGTTGGATTTCTTCTCCGTCCCAGGCGAAAATCTTGCCGCTGTCCCCGGGTTTGAGTTCGTCGAGAACGTCCAGCAACTGGCCCGCCGCCCGTTCCGGATCAAACAGCTTCCCGGCGGGAACATTGGCCTGGAACGGGCTGCTCAGAGCCGTGTTGACTGTGCCTGGATGCAGCGCCACGATGATGGCGCGCTTGTTCTTGCGGCCCCATTCGATCGCGAGATTGCGGACCAGCATGTTGAGCGCCGCCTTGGCTGCGCGATAGCCGTACCAGCCGCCCAGCCGATTGTCCGAAACACTCCCGACTCGCGCCGATAAGGCGGCGAATCGCGTTATTCCGTCGCGCGGCATCAGCGGGAGAAAATGTTTGGCGACTAGGGCCGGGCCCACCGCATTGATCTGATAGTTTTCGAGCAACCAGTCGGAATCGAGATCGCGCATGGTTTTTTCCGGGCCGCGCTCCTCATCGTGCAGCAATCCAGTGGCGACAAAGATCAGGCCCGGTTTCAGATCCTGACTTTTCAGCCATTCCGCTGCCCTGATGATCGAGATCTTCGGATGCAATATCAATCGCAACCGGACTGTCCGCGTGGCGCGAGAGCCCGATGACCGGGGCGTAGGCGCCTTCCTCTTCCAGGAGGGTGGCTACGGCTTTGCCGATACCGCCCGACGCTCCGATGACCAGCGCTGCCGTCTTGGTCATGTGCGGATGAAGCAGAACGTATCTTCGTCGCTGCGGTCGGCGTCAAAGCGATAGCCATCGCTGTCAAATGCTTTCAAGGACTCGCCGTCCTGCAAGTGATTTTCGCAAATATAGCGGGCCATCATGCCCCGCGCGCGTTTGGCCTCGAAGCTGATGAACTTGGGGCCATCCGGGCCGTGCTTGCGGAAATCCACCGTGATGATCCGCGCCTCCAGCTTGCCGACATACGGCTTCACCGCCGCCCAATATTCATTGCTCGCCAGATTGACGACAACCCGTTGCCCGACGCTGTCGAGATCGCTGGCCAGCGCGGTTGCGATCTTGTCTTGCCAGAAATCGGTAAGCTTCTTGTAGCGCGGGGCCCATTTGGTTCCCATTTCCAGGCGATGGGGCCGGATCGGGTCAAGCGGGCGCAACAAGCCATAAAGGCCTGACAATATCCGGAGATGGGATTGCGCAAAGCGCAACCCGGCATCGCTCAGACTGTGTGCCTCGAAGCCGGTATAGACATCGCCGCTATAGGCAAAAATGGCTTCGCGCTCCGGCTGTTCGAAAAACTGGCCATAACGGCCATAGTTCAGATCAATCAGCGAGATCGGAAACCGGCATGATCGCCTTGAGTTTTTTCTTGGTCAGGTTGCCAATCGCCCCGGCAAGTCTTTTTGTATCATCCGGGAAACGATTCTCGGACCGGTTCAGCTTGGGCAGGTCGGTTTCGAAATCCAGCGATTTGGCGGGGGAAATAACAGCAATCACGGTGAATTTACATCCTTATACATATAGGTGAGAATTTCGGGGAGGATCTGCCGGCGCCGTTCAACAGCTATTCAGCGGATTTACCCTATAAAAGCTTATGAAGTTTGGTAATAAAGCCAAGACTGTTTATGGTGCAACCTTATTCGGGTCTACCGACATGGTTCGACACAAAGTTCTTAATCTGGAGGAATTTATGCGTTTTCTATCTCATTTTTCTATGGCTGTCGCATTGGCTGCGGTCTGCACAGTTGCTGTTACGGCGCTGCCGCAGGAAGCCCATGCGCAAAAGAAGAAAAAGAAAGACAAAGGCTCTGAGATCAAGATCAGCAAGGAAATCAGACCAAAAGTGGCTGCGATTCAAACCGCACTGGCCAGTGAAGATCCGGCGGCTGCAAAACCGCTGGTGGACGCCTTGCTCGCCGAACAGCTCGGTCCCGATGACAAATTTGTAGCCGGTCAGCTGGCGATTCAGCTGGGATCCAAGATCAAGGATACGTCCTATCAGGAAAAAGGCATCAACGCCGCACTCGACAGCGGCAAGACGGCCGCTGATCAACAGCCTTCCTTCCTCTTCTTTTCCGGCAACTTCGCCTATGGTGGCGGCCGCTATGCCGAAGCGCAGCAGCGTTTGGAGCAAGCTTATGCCGCCGGCTACCGCCAGAATAATATCGGTGCCCTGATCGCCGAAGCCTATTTCAAGGAAAACAAGTTCCAGCAGGGCCTGGCGGCGCTCGACAAGGCGCTGGAAGATCAGAAAAGCGCGGGTGGTCTGGCTCCGGAAGACTGGTATCGTCGGGGCGCGGGCGTTGCGATGAGCAGCAAGGTTCCGGGCGCACCGGGTGCATGGACCTACAAGCTGGTCGAAGCCTATCCGTCCGGTGAAAACTGGCGCGCGGCGCTTTCGGTCTATCGGGATTCGGCAACGCCGAAACTGTCAAACCAGGAAAATCTCGAGCTGATGCGCCTGATGCGCAAGGCTGATGCCATGGAAAGCGAGCGGGATTATTTCGAATATGCCGACGCAGCCGACCCCCGGCGTCTGCCCGGTGAAGTCGTCTCCTTGCTGGAAGAAGGTCTGGCCAAGGGCGATGTCAAATCGACCAGTTCCTACGTGAAAGAAACCCTCGCTGCCGCACGTGGCGCGGTGAGTGCGGATAAAGCCAGCCTGCCGGCTTCCGAGCGCGATGCGGGCCGGTCTGCCAATGGTAAAATTGCGCTGGCAACCGCTGATGCGATGCTGGGATATGCCGATTATGCCAAGGCGGCCGCGCTGTATCAGACCGCGATTGACAAAGGCAGTGTCGACATGGGCCGGGCGCAAGTCGGGCTGGGTATTGCGAAAGCCGGCATGAGCGATTGGGCTGGCGCGAAACAGGCATTTGCCGGGGTCAATGGCAGCCGCAAGACAATTGCCGACTTCTGGGCGCTGTGGATTGATCAGCAGACCGCAGCACCGGCACCAGCGCCTGCTCCAGCAGCAAGCTAAGCCAGCGGTCTCCATGGGCCACACCATTGAAAAAGGGCGCTGCGGCGCCCTTTTTTATGCGCTTTTGCGCGGATATGACCGATGCGGATCACCCTTCGCTGATCGGAACTCCGGGGAGATTCTTGGCCGAACGTATCGTCAGCGAGGTTTTGACACTGGCGACATTGGGGGCCGATGTCAGCTTGCTGGTCAGAAAGCTCTGGAACTGTTGCAGGTCTTTCGCCACCACTTTCAGCATGAAGTCGATTTCGCCATTGAGCATGTAGCATTCGCGTACTTCCGGCAGCTGTTCGACATGCTCTTCGAACGCCTGCAGATCCGACTCCGCCTGACTTTTCAGACTGACCATCGCGAAGACGGTGATCGTGAACCCCATTTTGGCCGGGTCGACTGCGGCATGATAGGCGGTGATGATGCCGCTATCTTCCAGCGCCCGCATACGCCGAAGGCAGGGCGGGGCGGTCAGACCGACACTTTGGGCCAGCTCGACATTGGTAATGCGGCCTTCATTCTGGAGGCGTTCGAGAATTTGAAGATCAATTTCGTCGAGATTTATATCAGGCATGTTTATGCAATTTCCGTTCGCGAATCATAACTGCCTTATAATATAATTAGTCCGCCAAGCAATGGTTGAGCGATTGTCCCACATTGTGACGCGGCATTATCAGGGGTTCCGGCCTATCCATAATGTGGTTATCACTTTCCTAATATTCGACCAATGACGAACCAGACCGGAATTCCCTTTTGCGCTATGATGATCGCCTGACCACAGTTTTAAAAGGGGCGTTGCCAAATGGCATCGCGGCGGCCTTGCAGTGGCGTCAGGTGGCGGATCTGATGGCGCAAAAACCCAGCAAGCTGATGCATGATGACGTTCAGTCCGGGCTCACGCGCCTACGGGACCTGCACGATCGCGTTGAGGAAGCCGATCGTCTGGATGCGGTAAAGACGCTGGAAGGGCGGCTGCGATCGGCCCCGTTGCTGGTCTATCTATGCGCGGATTCCGATCGGGTCTGCGAAGCCGCGGTCGTTTCTGCCGATCTGGCGGATGAAGAATGGCCCGATATTGTCCCGCAATTGCCCGAAACCGGTTTGGCTGCTTTGGCACTGCGTTCTGATCTGGGGCCGCTGGCGCGGGAAGCGCTTGCCAAGCAGGACGGAAAGGGTCGTCCTGCACCGACAATCGCCGCCGTTCCCGATCCGGTCGTCCCGGATGGCCCTGAAGCCAGTGACGCCGATGAAGAGCGTTCGCAAATCAGTTCACTGGTGGCGAAAATCGAAGATTATCAGCGCAACCGGACGGCAGACGCTGTGCCAGGCACCGTGCAGGATGGCGATCGCCAGACCTATTTCGTGGAAAATGTTAACGCGATCAATTTCGAAACCGATGACAGCGGCACCGTGATCTGGGCGGAAGGTCCGCCCAAGGGTGCGATTGTTGGGGTCACCATCGCCGAGCCGACTTTTGATGATGGACCGGGGCCGGATGCCTATGGGGCCGCCGCGTTCCGCCAACGGATGCCGCTGGAAAATGCGCGGATGCGGCTCTGCGGCGCTGCGATTGTCGCGGGCGACTGGCGGATGACCGCGATTCCCTATTTCGGAGAAGAAACCGGCCGTTTCCGTGGCTATCGCGGCGTGATGCGGCGTCCCAATGCAGCGGAAGATGCCGGCCATAACACGCTCGATGTCGAGCGCCGCGAGCAATTGCAGCAGCTGATTCACGAGCTGCGGACGCCGCTCAACGCGATTATCGGGTTCAGCGAAATTATCGATCAACAGCTATTCGGTCCGGTTTCCTCCGAATATCGCATGCTGTCGCGCAATATCACCGACGAGGCGCGCCGTCTGCTCGCCGGGTTCGAGGATCTGGATATCGCGGCGAAGATTGATTCCGGCCAAATTGAAGGCCTGTCGGGCGTGACCGAACCGGATTGGTTGCTCGAACGGCTGAGTCAGCGCCTGCACAGCCTTACGGAAAGCAAGGCGGTGGGCCTGCGCATCAGTAAAGCCGAACCGGTCCGCCTGTTTGCGCTCGATAGCGACACGGTCGAGCGAGATCTTTGCCCGATTGTTGTCGGCGACGATCATTGCGTGCGAGAATGAAGAAGATCTGGTGGCTGAGTTGCGCACCCGGATTGGCGCGCAGCCGGTCAATCATTTCAGCCTGTCCCGACCCGCCCGAATCAAGGGCATTTCGGAAGCGGCCTTGCTCGATCCGTCTCAGGGCGTCGATGGCGATGCCAATGACGCGCCCTTGCTGGGCCTCGGCTTCTCGCTCCGTCTGGTCCGCAATCTGGCCAAATCCGCCAATGGCCGGCTGACTATTGGCGAAGACAAGATAGGCTTGACCCTGCCAGCGGCCACGACTAGCGAACTGGGCGTAAGGGAAACCGAAAACGAATAGCCGGAACCCCATCGACCATTGGGACAAGCGGGGCGATCATGTTTGCGAAGACCAAACCAGCTGCACGCCGTATTGACAAACAGAGCCTTGTGTCTCTGCCCAGCGCCTTCGGTCGCCGTTTTCTGATCACGATCGATACCGAAGAGGAATTTGACTGGGACGGTCCGTTCGAACGAACGGGGCACACCACCGTGTCGGTCGGCAAATTGCAGCGGTTCCAGACCTTCGCTCAAAAATATGGCATTCAACCGGTCTATTTTGTCGATTATTCGATCGTGGAAAATGACGAGGCCGCCGAATTTCTAAGGACGGTCGTTGCCGACGGCAGCGCGACGATCGGCGTACATCTGCATCCCTGGGTCAATCCGCCCTTTGAAGAAGAAACGAGTCGTTTCAACAGTTTTGCCGGGAATCTTCCGAAAGAACTGGAGCGTGCGAAAATTATCGCCTTGCGCGATGCCATCGCCGCGAAAACCGGTCAGCAGCCAACCATATACCGTGCGGGCCGTTATGGGGTTGGGCCGAATACAATCGCGATATTGCGGGAGCTGGGCTTTACCATCGACAGCAGTGTGCGATCGCGATTCAACTATAGCGCGGAAGGCGGACCGGATTTCGATCATATCGGCTCCGAACCATTCTGGCTCACCGCGGAACAGGATTTGCTCGAAATGCCGCTGACCACGGTGTTTTCGGGCATGTTCCGCAAACAGGGGGCGCTGTTGCTGCCTATTTTCAATCGCTTCAGCTGGGGCAATGCCGTCCTGTCCCGCACCAAGATGCTCGAACGGATCCCGCTGACTCCTGAGGGGATTTCGGCGCGCGAAGCCAAAGAGGCGATTGATGTCGCGCTGGATGACCAATTGCGGATGTTGGTTTTTTCCTTCCATTCGCCGTCTCTGTCCGCCGGTCATACGCCCTATGTCCGCACCAGCGACGATCTCGACCGGTTTTACGACTGGTGGCGCGAGATTATCGAGCATCTCATCGCCAGCAATGTTACCCCGCTGACGGTTCCGGAATTGGAGCGTGCGACCGGTCTTGGCACAGCCTGATCCGGGGCACCGGCACAGCACCATTTCTCAGGCTGGGCCACCGGCCAAATCCTGCTTGCCAAATCGCGACCGACTCCGCTATCGGGGGCGATCTCGGAAAGGCTGGAATAGTGGAATATTCCGGATTCTGGGGCCTGTAGCTCAGTTGGTTAGAGCTGGCCGCTCATAACGGCTAGGTCGGGGGTTCGAGTCCCTCCGGGCCCACCAGCCTTCTTGCAAGGCGCATCCTTCGCCATAAGCCGCGCAATCACTGCGCTGGACACCGTACCAACCGTAAAAATAAATCCGAATTTGCAGCCACGCCAGAAAACACGTAAAAAGCCGTTGCTTTTCCCCAAAGCCCGGCTTAGGGGAAGCGCGCGTCGGGGAGTGGCGCAGCCTGGTAGCGCACCTGTTTTGGGTACAGGGGGTCGCAGGTTCAAATCCTGTCTCCCCGACCATTTTTTCTAGATGGTCCAGATCATCATGTTACCAGCCCGTTGCGCCCGGGCTGGTAAACAAAAAAATTTTAATTCCTGATCCTATGCATAGCGGCTGATCGCGAGACAACTGAAGCTCGTCCGAGGCTGTACTGGTAGCTTAGCGCCCGGATGCCGCGCGTTTGAGTTCGATCAATGCGGGATCTGACAGGGACGGATCTGGCTTTGGTGAAGCCTCCTTCATCCGCCGGTCCTCGGCATTTTCGACGCGGTTGCGGCCGATCGACTTGGCCTGATACAGGGCGGCATCGGCCCGGGCGAATAACTGCTGATAGGTTTCACCTTCGCGCGCGGTGGCGACGCCAAAACTTGCGGTCAGACGGATATCGTTGCTCAGACCCGCATGTTCGAGACGGGTGAACGCATGCCTGATCCGCTCGGCCAGTCGCTCCGCCGGTTCAGTTGGGCAATTCCAGACCGCGATACAAAATTCCTCTCCACCGATCCGGGCCCCGATGTCGCAATCGCGCACCATTTTCGTGATGAGTTTGCCGAAGCCTGAAATCGCCTGATCGCCCGCCTGGTGCCCCCAGATGTCATTGACCTGCTTGAAGTGGTCAATATCGGCCACCACTAGGCTGAGCGGACGGTTTTCCATCTGCGCACGGGGGAGAAGGCCCTGCATGGATTGCTCAAACGCCCCCCGGTTGAGCAACCCGGTCAAACTGTCCCGCTCACCCGCTTCACGCAGCGCCTTGGTCCATTCGGCGATGGTCGCTCCGATCAGAACCATCGCCGTGGTCACGCCCTTCACCCCGAGCACCAGCCCGATCAGCGAATAATAGATCGAGATCCCGATATACTTCTGCAGGGATGGACCGTTCGAACATCAGGGTCAGGGTTGGTCGGACAAGGAAATCGGCGGCCTGGATGGCCAGGATGGCGATGATGGCAATATCGATCGTCGAGCGGCGGCGCGCGGTCAGGAGCATGGTTGCCCCCATCGCGAACATCACCCCATAACCGATATTCACAATGACCAGGCGCGGTCCGACATCATTGGAAAAGCTCACCGTCAATCCCAGAACCAGCGCGCTGATCGCGTAGACGATTGCAAAGCTGCCCAGATGAAGCCGTTGCCCAGCGCGTTCGCAGACCGATGCTATCAGCACGGTTGTGCCGAGCGTGTAGAAAACCTGTGTGGTATGAAAGAGATAAAAGGCGTCGGCGGGCAGGAAATGGGTAATCAGAAATCCCACGGCAGACAGGGCATAGGCAATGCCAAAGCCGAGCACATGGCGCTTCATCAGTCCGGCCCGCCACAGCATCACGAAGGTTGCTGCAAAAAACAGCGCCATAAGCGGTGTTACCAGTCCAAGAATCTGCGTCTGCATGTAGTCTTACCGCTCCCCAACCAGCGGGTTAGGTCAATATGATTAAGAGGGTCTTAAGGAATCGCCTCTCGGTGCGCTCTGAATCGCGAAAAAAACGCTCTGCCATCGTCCGTTTTCTGGATATCTTGTGGGTCGGGCCAATGCCCGCTACAGGCCCAAAAACCACCGTTGCAATAGACACCACTCGTCGCAGGACGAGAGTTCAGTTTCAAAAGCGTTTCCGAATCAGGCGCTGAACGTCCTCAGATTGCCCGATTAGCCGCTTTTGCGCCGCAAGCTGGCGCGCAATCCGCTGTCGCAACTGATCCCATTGCGGCGTTTGAATGACCGGTTTGAGGAAGGGGGACGCTGTGATCGCATCTGCATCTCTCCATCCCAAATCGACCGCGTGGGACAGATATTGCAATGCCGTGCCCGTGTCCCCATCCGCTGCATAAAGTTCAGCCAGTCTGACGCGAAGCTCAGGCCAGCTGTCGCCCTGACGCATAGTCTCTTCAGAATCGGCAATTAATTCCGCGTCTTGGTCGGTGCGTCCCTCCAGACGGTTGAGCGCGGCAAGATCGTAGCGCGCTTCGCCCTTGGCTTTTTCCAATAGCGATCGCGCGCCGACGCGGTCCCCCTCCATCAGCAAGGCGCGGCCCAGCAATCGCAAAAGCCGTGGAGAGGAATCCGGATCGCCGCCATTTTCAGCAATATATTTGCGGGCGTCCACGGGTTTTTGCTGCCGCAAAAAGGCTTCGGCAAACTCGCCAACGACCACCGATTCTTCCGGGTTAAGCAATTTGGCCCGCGCCCGCCACCGCGCCATGGCAGGATCGTCGATCAGGTCCAGTGCCTTGCCGATCTGAATTTCGGCGTAGCGGGACGGATTGTCCGATTCGAAGGCTCGGGCCTCGAGCAATAGTGCTTCATATAGCTGCCCGCGAACCGATTGCAGATAAGCGGCGCTCGAAAGCGCGGAGGCATCGCCGGGATCCAGTTCATAGGCCCGCTGATAGGCGGCGAGGGCTTCCTCGATGCGGCCCTGAGCATCCAGTGCATAGCCAAGCGCGTGCCAGCCGCTGCCGATCGTGTCGTTTTCTTCCAGGACCTCGCGAGCCAGTTTTTCGGCTTCCGAAACGTCAGTGGATTGGTACCGGAATTTCGTCGCTCGGGTGGAAAGGGCAAAACTCAAGCTAATCCGGGCGTTCTGGTTCTTGGGTTCGAGACCAATGGCCTGGCGCAACATGGCGATGGCCCGGTTTGTTTCCTCCGCTTGTTGCACCTTCAGCTGATCCCGCGCACGCTGGATCAGACGGCTGGCACTCGAGCTTTCCGATGGTGTCGCGAGAGATTTCTGTTCTTCCATACCGGAATAGATAAAGACCGCTGTTCCAGTGGCCGCCATCACCATCAATACCGCCAGGACCAGCTCGATCGGACGGCTAGTAACGCTGCCAAGGCCGCGTCGAGGCTTGCCGATCCCGGCGTCGCGCTCCAGCGGGACGGCGATGGCATATCCCGCGCCGCGCAGCGTCCGGATATAGCGCGGTTTCCTGGGGTCATCGGCCAATGCCTTGCGCAAAAGAGTGATGCGCTGCGCAATGGTTTCGCCGCTGACATGGGTTGTTTTCCAAACATCCTGAATGAGCATTTCCGGATTGACCGGGGAGGGCGCCTTTTCTATCAGCAGTGCCAAGACATCAAAGCTCAACTCCGGCAACCGGATAGTTGCATTACCCCGCTTCACCGACCGCAGACGCAGGTCGATGACAAGATCATCAAGGCGGATTTCATGAGTCATCAGTGATCGACTATCACCCCTTTTCAGCGCTTTGAAGGCTGGTTTCAGAAATGTTCACCTATCTTCAAATGACCTGAGATGCGTTCGGTAGCAAGACAATTTCCAAGAGCAATCCCATTGTCCGACAAAGGAAATGAATCATGAGAAGACGAGCGCGTTTTTTAGCCATTGCCACCGTTGCCCTGAGCGTGATGGTGCAATCCGCCCATGCCGAGCCGCGATTAGACTGGACCGCGGCCGACAGTGAAGAGCTCACGAAAAAAATAACGGCGGGAGAATATGGCACGGTCACGAGCTTGATGATTGTTGCGGATGACCAAGTGGTTTTTGAAAATTATTTCAACGGCGCGGCGGCGGAAACGCTGCACAACACAAGATCGGTGACGAAGACGGTCACCGGGATGGCTGTTGGCCGGGCAATTGCTGACAAGAAGCTGACACTGGATACGCGGGTCGCGCCATATTTTTCCGATATCGCACCGTTTCAAAACCCGGATCCGCGCAAGTTGGCCATCACGGTTGAGGACCTTCTGACCATGTCCGGCCCGCTCGAATGCGATGACTGGAACCAGTATTCCCGCGGCAATGAAGAACGCATGTATCTCGTCGAGAACTGGTCCAAATTCTTTCTCGATTTGCCAATCCGCGATTACCCGTCCTGGGCGCAGAAGCCGTCTGATACGCCCTATGGGCGGGCGTTTGCATATTGCACCGCCGGCGTGCAGCTGCTTGGACAAGTGGTCGAACGGGCCACTGGGATATCCTTTTCCCAATATGTCGAAGATCAGATTTTCAAGCCCATCGGCCTGACGCGGTTTGAATGGCCGCGAACGGGGGCGGGGCAGTTGCACATGGGGGGCGGACTCAAGCTCACAACCGCTGGTCTTGCAAAGCTGGCGCGATTGCAGCTATCCAATGGCGCGGTGGCGGAGCGGATGATCTTGTCACCGGAATGGATTGCGGCATCATCAAAGCCCCATGCTGCTCTGCCCAATGATAGCGGGCAAACCTATGGCTATTTATGGTGGCTGCGGCCCTATAAGGTAGGCAACACAAGTTTTCGCAGCATGTATATGAGTGGGAATGGCGGGAATCGGGTCTATGTTCTGCCGGACTTCGGCGTTAGCCTTGTCCTGACAAAAACCGATTTCAATATGCGAAGTGCGCATCAAAAATCAGAGCAATTGTTGGATGTCGAAATTGTGGAGCGATTGCGGCTGTAGATTATCGGGCAATCCAAATCATGACAGTCACAGGTCGCCCTTGCTGATGCTCGTGCTTCGCAGCAAAACGGAGGGAAGTTGGTCATAACGCGGTTTGGGCAAACAGATTTTCCTTTGTTCGGGCATCGTCAGTGACACCCGCCTTGTTTGTGGCTGCATTCCCTCCTATCCCGGCTTGTCGCAGGAATTCAGGGGGAATCATGGCCGAGATGCAAGCCTTGCCGCGCACCGTCGGCTTTTGGGGTGCCGCGCTTTTTCCGGTCAATGGGATGATCGGGGCCGGGATTTTCGCGCTGCCGGCCATCATGGTTGCAGCGGTGGGCAATTTTGCGCCCTGGATGATGCTGTTTGGCGCGCTGCTGATTCTGCCGCTGACCTTTGTGTTCGCGCAGCTGGCAACCCGCTTTGACCGTCATGGCGGCCCGGTTCTCTATGCCCACGCCGCCTTCGGGCCGTTTGCCGGTTTTCAGTCCGGATGGACGCGCTATTCTTCGGGCGTGGTGGCGGTGGCCGCCAATACCCAGGTAGCGGTCGCTTATCTCGCGGTGCTGTTTCCGGTGCTCGAGGATCCCGTTTTGCGGGCCAGCGCGGTTATCGGCTTCATCATCTTCACCACCGGGGTCAATCTGGTCGGTATGCGCACGTCGGTGGGCACGCTTGGCGTCATGACGGCTGTCAAGATCCTGCCGCTGGTCGCACTGATTATCATCGGCCTGCTGACCCGTGATCCGGCGGTCGGCCTCAGTCTGCCGGCCTTTACCGAATTTGAAAGCGTCGTGCTGTTGACATTTTACGCCTATATGGCGTTCGAGAACGGCACGTTTCCAGCCGGAGAATTGCGGGATCCCAAGCGAACCATTCCCCTGGCGCTGATCACCACATTGGCGGCCGTGGCCCTGTTCTACATGCTGGTCATCTGGGCCTATCTCGCCATTGCGCCGCAAGTCAGCGGGGACGAAAGCGCGTTGGCCGCGGCGGCTGGCGATCTGATGGGCCAGGCGGGCGTCATTGCAATCTCGCTCGCGGCGGCCTTCTCGATTGGCGCAAATACGCTAAGCGGCGGCATCGTAACGCCGCGGATGACCTTTGGCATGGCCGAGCAGGGCACGCTGCCCCGCGCCTTTGCGCATGTCTCGCAGCGGTTTCAGACGCCGGATGTCTCGATCCTCTTCTATGGCGCGGCTGCCATCCTGTTCAGCCTGTGGGCCGGTTTTGCCACGCTCGCGGTCGCAAGCACGCTGTCCAGGCTGGTCATGTATCTGCTGTCGGCGCTGGCTTTGCCGGTTTTGCAGGGCAGGGAGGCGCAGAAAACGATCTGGTGGCATCTGCCTATGGCCCTGCTGGCGGTTGCTTCGACGCTTTGGGTGGCCAGCCAGGCCAGTGCCGAAGCGTATAAAATGCTCGGCCTCATCCTGGCGGTTGGCACCGGGCTGTATTTTTTCGCAGCGCGGGGCGAGCTGGTTAAGCCTGCTGCCTGAATGTGGAAAGACCGTTCAGGTTGGTGAGATCCCTCGTCGCACCCCGCATTATTGCGCTGATCGGGCTTTCCTACACCCCGCGCCAACGCTTATGATTGCGCCGGCTCTTTGACATCGGGAATAGCGCGGGATGGGGTGATCTGGAGAACCCGCAGGCACTCTTGACTGATCGCACCGATTGGAAGGTCACACTAGAAACCCGGATTGGGTAAAAGATTTCAATCTATACAGTGACATAGAGACAGGATGCCGAAAAAGAAGACAGCTCCTGCGTGTGAACTCTTCAGAGTATAGCGACCGATAGCGTACCGAAACCGGTCATGTGTTCGGGATCTTATCCAATTGCGCGGTCGCCCAGCTTTTGAGATCGGCAACCATATTGCGTTCGGAACAGGCCACATTGGCAAAAGCCGCTTCCAATATCGCGGCGAGGAATTGGCGGAGGTCGATCAGGGCATAGGGCGAGCGGAAACTATCGATACCATCGGTAGAAAGTATCTGCTGTAAATCATTAAAAGATAACAATTTAACATATTGGTTCCAGTCATCTTCATGTTTCAGCAGCATCAAATTGGACAATTCCACGATCAGAAAACAGCGGAACTTCCCGGGATCATCAACCGCCTGCTGGCCTTCCGCGACGCTGGCCACCGCCGAGATCAGCATATCTTCGAATTTGACGATTTCATTGATCGACCGGTCGGGGGTCGAACCGATTTCGAGATAGTCGAGGGCGAGGGCGATGAGAAAAAGCTCGCGCCAGCCATAGGCGGCGACATGGCCTTTTCCGGTATTCATGCCCGACGGGAAGCCGAGCCGCTGAAAATGCTGCAACCGGCCCCGAAAAGCAACCTTCTTGTCTTTTCTAACCTTATGTTTTTCTGCGAGAATTCTCAAAATATCGCGATGTGAAAATTCCATGATATTTCCTGCACAATAAGGCTGTTGTCCGGGCCGAAAATCCGAGCAAGAGCGCGGTTCAAAACGCATAACAGCATGGTTCTTGTTTGGTGCTGTTCTTGTTCCGGTTAGGCAGGTCTGCGGTTCGCGGCAAGCAAGGTTGCCACCAAAATGGAGGAGCTTGCGGTTCACCTCGCACAAGCTGGCCATTGTGCCGAGGCAATAGCGCGGTTTTGCAATAAGAAGCTTGCTGTTCCGTGGCTTTTGGACGGAAATCCTAACGGAATATGACCGGGCAGCGACCCGGGTAACGCTTTATCAGCAGAGATTAACGGATTCTTGTCGCCATCAGGGCCTGGTAAGTTTCTGTTAACCGGGGGACAAAGCCTAGCCGACCGTGGCCATGCGCCGACGATCGAGCCGTTCCATCATGCTTTTGATCACCGCGGGGTGGAAGGTATAGTCGATCTGGCAGCCATATTCGTCTTCCTTTTTCCACAGCAGATTGGCGGTAAGGATGTTCATGCCGGGAATCTTCAGCATCAGCGCGATGTCCGGATTGAGCTGGGCGGAACACTGGATCTTGATGATTGTGTCCGAAATGGTCGTGACGATACAGGCAATATTACCGCTATTGGCCTGTTTGACTTGTGCGTCGATTTGCAATGCATCCCCGTAGATCATCCGTCGCCTCCAAACTCATATGATGCGGCCGCTCGATAAAACGGCTGCGCTGGTCCTGCCCAGTCTGATAGCAAAACGCTCCTAAACGGGGATAGCGGGATTTGGTTAACGGCTGCAGCCGAATATTAACGATCAGGCGCGTCGGCAACGGGGCGGGGGCCACCGGAACCGGGGTCGCAACGCCTTCGCTTTCCAGGTCTTCGGCAATTTCCGCTTCCAGGATGCTGGCGGCTTCGTCGGCGGCACTTTCCAGCGACTGCGCGTCGCCTTCCAGTTGCTTCTCGATGGCGGCCACGGCTTCGTCACCCTGGTCCTCGATCGGCGTTTCGGAACAAGCGGTGATCACCAGGGCAAGGCCCAAAAGGCTGGTCGCAGCGCGCATCGATCAGGGCTTGGGCGGCATGGTGAAATCGGCATCGCTATTGGCGATAATCGCCAGAACCGTGGTCCAGGCGGCGACATTCTGGCGCATCTGCTTGGGGTCGATCTTGTCGAGCGTGTCGTCGGGCGTGTGGTGCAAGTCAAAATAGCGGGAGCCATCCTGATTGAGGTCAATCACCGCAAGATTGCTCGCGGCGATGATCGGACGGATATCGGCACCGCCGCCCGCCTTGGTCTGGCCCCGGCCAATGCCCAGCGGGAGCAAGGCTGCGGCAAGCTGATCTTCCACCGGCTTCGCGCCGACCGGCAGATTGAACTTCACGCGCCAGACATTGTCCGCGCCAAAGTCGGATTCCATCGCAATGGCATGCTTGTCCCCCTTGCGGGTCTCGGCATAGGCCTTGCCGCCCCAGATGCCGACTTCCTCGGCGCCGGCCCAGAATATCCGGATGGTCCGCAGCGGTTGACCATGATCCATGATCTGTTTGGCCGCCGCCGTAACAATCCCGCACCCTGCGGCGTCGTCAAAGGCGCCCGGTGAGAGATCCCAGCTGTCGAGGTGACAGGCGATCAGGATCATAGCCCTGGATGGGTCCCGGCCCGGCACTTCGGCGATGACATTGCCGGATTCCTGTTGCCCGATATCTTGCGGGGTGAGGGTGAGTTTCAAGGTGACTTTCTGGTTGGACTTGGCCGCCAGCTTCACCATCCGCTCGAGATTGTCTGCATCGGGCAGGGACAAGGCCCCCGCCGGGATCGGCTTGAAGCCATCGGGAAAGCCCGTATTACCGGTATGCGGGTTGCGATGATAGTCGGTGCCGACCGATTTGATGACATAAGCCGCCGCACCCTTTTTCGAGGCCACGGCCGGTCCGACCCAACGCACGGGGCCAAAGGCGCCATAGCCGGAGCCATCCTGCGAGCGGTGCATATTGTGGGTCACAAAAGCGATCTTGCCGGTCAGGCTGCCATCCGGAACCGCCTGCATCGCCGCCAGGGAATCGAAAAAGACCACTTCCGCTTCAAGGCCGGCTTCGCCGGTACTGGCGCTGTTGCCGAGGGCGGTTACCTTGAGCTCTTGCGGATAGGGGCCGGTCACAAAGGCGGTCTCCGCCCCGCGAGATCCAGGTTGGCATCATGAACGGTTCGTTGCGCACCTTGCTGAAGCCGAGCGCCTTGAGTTTCTTGACCGACCAGACGCGGGCCCGGGCTTCGGCTTCGGTGCCGGCCTGGCGCGGTCCGACCTCGGTCGTCAGGCCTTCGGTGATCTCATAAGCCAGCGTGTCTTTCAGCGCCTTGGCTTGCATCGCAGCAGGATCATGGGATTCCGCCAGGGCAACAGAGGAAAAGAGCAGCGCGGACGCGCCAGCGAGCAGGGTGATCGTGGTTCTCATAGGCTCCTGCCTAACTTGCCTTTTGGCGTTTGCCAATGCTCTCTTGCGACCCCGCCGCGCTTTGGCTAGAGAGCCGGTCAAACAAATCCCAATATCCGCGCCCGTCAGCGATATCGCAATCTGCCTGTTGAAGGCAGTGCCCGGTAAGCCAGGGGGCAGCGGATTGAACGTGAAAGTGAACATTATGGCTGTCCAATATAGTTACGTCATGAAAGGGCTGACCAAGACCTTTCCCGGTGCGCCAAAGCCGGTGCTCGACAATATCCACCTGCAATTTCTGCCCGGTACGAAAATCGCGATCATCGGTAAAAATGGCGCGGGTAAGTCGACCCTGATGAAAATCATGGCCGGACAGGACCAGGAATTCCAGGGCGAAGCCTGGGCTGGTGAAGGCATCCGGGTCGGTTATCTCGCGCAGGAACCGGAACTGGACGAAAGCAAGACGGTCAAGGAAAATGTCATGGACGGCGTGCGTCCGGTCGCCGATCTGGTCGAGCGGTTCAATGAAATCTCGACGCTGATGGGCGATCCGCCGGAAGATGCCGATTTCGATGCCTTGATGGAAGAAATGGGCACATTGCAGGAAAAAATCGACGCGGTCGATGGCTGGACGCTGGACAACCAGCTCGAAATCGCAATGGAAGCGCTGCGCTGTCCGCCCGGAGACAGCCCGGTGACCGATCTGTCCGGCGGTGAGAAGCGCCGGGTGGCCTTGTGCCGTTTGCTGCTCGACAAGCCGGAAATCCTGATGCTTGATGAGCCGACCAACCATCTCGATGCCGAGAGCGTCGCGTGGCTTGAAAAGCATCTGATCGACTATGCCGGCAATGTCATTCTGGTGACCCATGACCGCTATTTCCTCGACAATGTTGTCAACTGGGTCCTCGAAATTGACCGCGGTCGCGGGATTCCGTTCGAGGGCAATTATTCAAACTGGCTGGATGCAAAAGCCAAGCGGATGGAGCAGGAAGAGCGCGAAGACAAAAGCCGCCAGAAAGCGATTGAGAGCGAATTGCAATGGATGCGGCAGTCGCCGAAAGCCCGCCAGACCAAGTCCAAGGCGCGGATCAAGTCGTTTGACGATCTGGTTGCCGCACAGGAAACCCGTCAGGTCGGCAAAGCGCAGATCCTGATCCAGACTCCGGAGCGGCTCGGCTCGAAGGTGATCGAAGCCAAGGGGCTGACCAAGGCCTATGGTGACAAGCTGCTGTTTGAAAATCTCGAATTCTCGCTGCCACCCGGCGGTATTGTCGGCATTATCGGCGCCAACGGGGCTGGTAAAACGACGCTGTTCCGGATCATCACCGGACAGGAGACCCCGGATAGCGGGTCGCTGGAACTCGGCGAGACCGTCAAGCTCGGCTATGTAGACCAGAGCCGCGACACGCTCGATGCATCGAAAAATATCTGGGAAGAAATTTCCGGCGGCCATGATTTCTTCACCTTCGGCAAGAATGAAGTGCAAACCCGCGCCTATGTCGGGGCGTTTAACTTCAAGGGCACCGATCAGCA
This sequence comes from Parasphingorhabdus sp. W113, assembly GCF_055693205.1. Classification (NCBI taxonomy): domain Bacteria; kingdom Pseudomonadati; phylum Pseudomonadota; class Alphaproteobacteria; order Sphingomonadales; family Sphingorhabdaceae; genus Parasphingorhabdus; species Parasphingorhabdus sp. W113. The sequence continues at coordinate 1,744,891 of NZ_CM146328.1, forward strand.
GAAGAAAGTCGGCCAGCTGTCCGGCGGTGAACGCAACCGGGTCCATCTCGCGAAAATGCTGAAAGAAGGCGGCAATGTGTTGCTGCTCGATGAGCCGACCAACGATCTCGATGTCGAAACGTTGCGGGCGCTGGAAGACGCGCTCGAGACCTTTGCCGGCTGTGCCGTGGTCATCTCCCATGACCGCTTCTTCCTTGACCGTCTGGCGACCCATATTCTGGCGTTTGAGGGCGACAGCCATGTCGAATGGTTTGAAGGCAATTTTGAGGCCTATGAAGAGGACAAGCGGCGGAGACTGGGTGATGCTGCGGATCGGCCGACACGAGTGGCGTACAAAAAATTGACGCGGTGAGATTTTCCCGCTGAGGCTGAAAGATTGTACAATCCTTCTCCCTTGAGGGAGAAGGATATGAAGGCTTGCGAGCGAAGCGAGTTAGCCGGAGTTGGATGCGGGTGAACAGCCTTTCGGAGGTAGTAAACCCTCATCCAGCTGCGACTAGGCGATAGATCGCCAAGTCTGCGCATCCCTCTCCCTCGAGGGAGAGGGATATTACCCACCCCTCGCGGTTTTGATTTCCTGGGCAATTATCTCCAGAACGCCGCGAATATTCTCCATCACATCATGGTTCCAGAAGCGGATGATCTGGTACCCGTGGGCTGCGATAATTTGGGTGCGGGCTGAATCCGATTGGCTTGCATTATGCTGGCCGCCATCGAGTTCAATAACCAATTTCAGCTGCCTTGCCGCAAAGTCTGTAATATAGGGACCGATGGGGAATTGCCTGACGAACTTGATGTTCTCCAACCGCCGGTTGCGGATGCGCGACCAGAGTTTGCGTTCGGCGTCGGTCATATTGTGACGAAGTGCGCGCGCTATGGGTGTTAGTCTCTTATCTCCCAATGTGTTCACCTCCGAACCTTCTCCCTTGAGGGAGAAGGATGTGCAGACTTGGCAGCGTGCTGCCTAGTCGGAACTGGATGAGGGTGTAAAAGCTCGAGATTGGCGGCGCCCTCATCCAACGTCGCCTAATCGCTGAAGCGATAAGGCTTTGTATCCTTCTCCCTCAAGGGAGAAGGGGCCGGTGACCGAAACTACCAAGCTTCGACTGGTGCACGTGCCAACAAACTAACCCCCACAATCGCCGCCAGCGCGGCCAGAAACCCGGGGATAATCTCGTAAACCCCGGGACCACCCATAAACGCGGCGTTCCAGCCCAGCGCGATCCACGCAATCACCACCACCGCGCCGGTCACCAGGCCCGCGACCGCTCCCGCGCCCGTCATCCGCTGCCAAGTCAGCGACAGCAGGATCAGCGGCCCGAACGCGGCGCCAAAGCCGGCCCAGGCATTTGATACAAGCCCGAGCACCTGACTGTCCGGATCGCTGGCGATCAGGATGGCGGCAACCGCGACCAGCGCGACAAAAACGCGCCCGGCATTGACGGTTTCCCGCTCGCTGGCCTGTTTGCGCAGGAACAGGCGGTAGAAATCCTCGGTCAGCGAGCTGGACGACACCAGCAGTTGCGAGCTGATCGTGCTCATGATCGCGGCGAGCAGCGCGGCCAGCAGAAAGCCGGTGATCAGCGGGTGAAACAGCGTGTTGGCGAGCAGAATGAAGATGGTTTCGGGGTCTTCGAGTAGCAGTCCGTTTTCCGCGACATGCGCCCGTCCGGCGATTCCGACGCCGATCGCGCCGATCAGCGCTACGCCCATCCAGCTCATCCCGATGGTGCGCGCCGTCTTGACGTCCGCAACCGATCGCACCGCCATGAAGCGCACAATGATATGTGGTTGCCCGAAATAGCCGAGCCCCCAGGCGACAGCCGAAAGAAAGCCGACAACGCTCAATCCTGCCGTCAGGCTCAGGAAATCGGGATCAATGGTGGTAAGGGTTGCCGATAGCGCGCTGGTTCCGCCATCATTCATCAGGACCACTGCCGGCATCAGCACCAGCGCCACCACCATGATGCAGCCCTGGACAAAGTCGGTCAGGCTGACCGCCAGAAATCCGCCAATCATTGTATAGGCGAGAACCACGCCGGCGGTTATCCAGATGCCGAGCATATAGTCGGACATACCCCCAAAAAATGGGACGCCGCCGAACAGGCCAGCAAAGCTGCTTTCAAACAGCTTCCCACCACCCACCAGTCCCGCGGCTGTATAAACCGCAAAGAAGAGGACGATGATCACCGCCGATGTCATCCGCAGCGCCAGCGCCTTGTCGGGGAAACGATTGGCGAGAAACTGCGGGATGGTGAGGGCGTTGCCGAGCCTCTCGGTCTGTTCGCGCAGGCGCGGCGCAACGAAGATCCAGTTGGCCAGCGCGCCGGCGAACAGGCCAATGCCAATCCATGCCTCGACCAGCCCGGTGGCGTAAAGCGCGCCGGGAAGGCCGAGTAGCAGCCAGCCCGACATGTCCGATGCGCCCGCCGAGAGCGCGGCGACCGCGGGATGCAGATTGCGTCCGCCCAGCAGATAGCCCTCGCTGCTGTCGGTCGATTTGCGCCAGGCATAAAGCCCAATGGCGATCATCAGGACAAAATAGAGCGCGAGCGAGATCAAGGTACCGGTTTCCATGCCCGGGTCCATAGGGGGCAGGAGGATGGTTGGCTAGAGCGGCAACGGTGCGCCAAAAGCGGAACCAACTTGCCTGTGTCCTCAAAGCGTATATTATCAAGGCTTGATTGGCGTAATCGGGGCAGTGTTTCATGGCCGTATTTACAGGAATAGCGAAAGACGGCAGCGAAATCCGCTATACTGACGGCAAGCGCTGGCTCTATTTGCTGTCGCTGTTCTTCCCGATGGTGCCGGCGCTCTCGGTCGCCCTTTACTTTACCCCTATTGGCGTGTGGGCCACGCTGTTTCCGGCGCTGTTCATGTTTGGCCTGGTGCCCATCATCGACATGATATTTGGCGAAGATCGCCACAATCCACCCGAAGAAGTGGTGTCCCAGCTCTCTGCTGATCGTCACTATAAATGGCTGGTGCGCGCAGCGGTGCCGACGGTCTGGATCAGTTTCCTGGCGACCGTGGCCCTGGTTGGAACCCAGGATTTGCCTTGGTGGTCCTGGTTCATGCTGGCTTTTGGCGTCGGCACGATCAGCGGCAGCGGCCTCGCCTTTGGTCATGAGCTCGGGCACAAACAGGACCCGACCGATCAGCGCTTCGCCATCTGGAACAATGCCGTCGTCGCCTATACCCATATCCGGCACGAGCATAATGTCGGGCATCATGTCTGGGTTTCGACTCCGGATGATCCGGCCAGCGCGCGCCTAGGCGAGTCGATTTTCCGCTTTGCCTTGCGCGAAATACCCGGTGTGTTCCGGGACGGCGTGCGCAGCGAACGGAAGAAGCTCGAGCAGAAGGGCCGGTCTTTCTGGAGCCTGCATAACGAGATTTTCCAGGGCTGGGCAATCGCGCTGGCGGCGGCGTTGATCATGGGTGCACTGGTGGGGTGGGAAGTCATTCCTTTCATCCTCGTCCACCATGGTTTTGGCTGGTTTCTGCTGTCACAGGCCAATTATGTCGAACATTACGGCCTGCTGCGGCAGAAGCGTGATGACGGTCGCTATGAGCGCTGCCAGCCGCATCACAGCTGGAACACCAATCATATTTTTTCGAACCTGATGACGTTCCATCTGCAGCGCCATTCCGACCACCACGCGCACCCGCTGCGGCCCTATCAGGCGCTGCGCGACCATCCGAATCTGCCGAGCCTGCCGCATGGCTATCCGGGCATGTTCATCATGGCCAACGTCCCACCGCTATTTTTCAAGGTGATGGACCCCAAGGTGCTCGATTGGGCAGGGGGCGATATCGACAAGGTGAATGTGGCACCCTATGCTAGGACGAAACTGGAAAAAAGGTGGAAAAAGCAGGGCGAAAATGTGGAAACGGCTTCCGCCTGACGCCCAAATCGTGCTTGCTACCGGAGGCGTTTGACGAATAGCTGTCCATTCTCGTCGCGCTTGGTCTGAAAGTTGGGAACATCTTCAAACATGTCAGACAGCCGCGAATAGCCATAGTTGCGCACATCGAAACTGGACCGATTGCCCGCGATCTTGCCGACTTCGCTGAGGCTCGCATAGCCTTCGGTATCGCGCTTTGTCGCGTTATAGGCGTTGATCAGCAAGGCCCGCAGGTCGTCATCAACACCGCCGCTGCCATTGGTCGCTTCGGGCGTGTCTGCCGTCTTGACGTCACTCTTCGCGGGACCGCGCTGTTGCTGTCCGGCCTTGATCAACGCATCAACATCGAGGAACCGGCTGCATGCCTGTTTAAAGGCTTCCGGCGTTTTCTTGCTGCCAAATCCGTAAACCGGAATGCCCTCCTGTCGGATGCGCATCGCCAGGGGCATGAAATCGCTATCGCTGCTCATGATGCCGAAGCCGCTGATATTGCCGCGAAACAGCAGATCCATCGCGTCGATGGTCATTTTCATGTCAGTCGCGTTCTTGCCTTTGGTCATGTCAAACTGCTGCTGGGGCTCGATGCCATATTTGTGCAATATATCGACCCAGCCTTTGAGCGACTGCTTGCGCCAGTTGCCATAGGCGCGGCGAATATTGACGGTGCCCAGTTCGGCCAGCGCGGTCAGCACCGGATCAATGCCATTATGGCTGGCATTATCCGAATCGATGAGCAGCGCGATATTGTCTATTTTTGTTATGTTCATCGCCACCATGTGGACCGCGCGTGGCTGCCGTTCAAGCGGTATTTGTCAGGGAACCAGCCATTCACCGTGCCACTGGTCGGCATCGGGATCCCAGCCATAGGCCGCGCGACGATGGCCGGTATGTGCCAGATAGAGCCATTCGATCCGGTCAATAACGGCCAGCAGGAGCGCAAAATTCGGGCGGGCAGGGTGGAGGTCTTCCGGACTGGGTTTTACACCTTCCAGATCGGCCGGCAGGCCTGATGTCGGGGCCGATACCGGACTCCCCGGCGGCGGTTCGGCGAGATAGCAGCGTTGGCCATAAAGAGTTGATTCTTGCCAGGCGGCTTCGGCAGCGGCGCTGTTTTGCTCGATCGTGGCGTGCCCGGTCAATCGCAATTGCACCTTCGCTGCCGGATGATAGCCGAGGATGGAGATCGGGGCGCCGCCGCCGATATCTGAGACTTTGTCCGCCCGGACATCGGTGTGAAAACGCAGCAAACGCTGGTCTTTGCGCACTTCGCGCAAAACCATGATGCGTTGGCGCGGGGTTCCGTCTCGCGCCACCGTACCGACGCTGGGCATATGCAGGGGAGACTTGCGATCTTTCGAACCGCGGCCCAGCAAGGTCCAGGCTTCGTCCAGTGATAACGAGAGACTGTCCAAAAATTCCGGGTCGGACTGACTGTTCATTCGACGGATTCGAACTCGCCGGTTTGTTCGTCCAGATTGAATAGCACCGCTTCGCCAATGGCATACCAGACGCCATGCAACTTGATCTCACCGCGTTGCTCGCGCTCAGCGATGAAGGGAAAGCTTCGCAGATTTTGCAGACTGATCTTGATCGCCTCCAATTCGAGCGCCCGTTGAGGGTTGTCTGGGCTCTTATCAACAATCTGATCGCGGGCTTCGCCAATGATCGACATCCATTCGTCGATGAAACTCGGCCCGGATTCACCAAGGCTGCCGCCTTTCAGGGCCGCGCTGATCCCGCCACATTGGCCGTGGCCCATCACCACAATATGTTTTACATTGAGACCGGTGACGCCAAATTCGATCGCGGCAGAAGCACCATGCATGCCGCCGCTATGATCATATGGCGGCACCAGATTGGCGACATTGCGCAAGGCAAACATCTGCCCCGGACCGGTGTCGAAAATTGTCGCCGGGTCGACCCGGCTGTCGCAGCAGGAAATAACCATGATCGGGGGCGCTTGTCCGTCCTTGGACAGCGCATCGTAGCGCGCGCGCTGCTTGGGATAGGCATCTTCCTTAAAGCGCCGATACCCTTCGATCAAAGCGTGAAATTCTGGCATTAAAAGCGTTCCCCCCGGACCACCTCCACATTGGCGACGGTCAATAACAAGCTGTGGCTATCCAGTAACGGCGCCAGCGCGTCCGTCAACTGCTCAGCTTTTTCCACATTGGCGATCATCAAAATGATCGATTTCGCCGCCGCGCCACTGACCTCGTCCTGTTGCCACCGGCCGTCCCGCCCGCCGCCAGAGGCAATCTTGATGACACTCCAGCCCGAGATATCGACCTGTTTGGCATAGCCGATAATTTTAGGAACCAGCGGATTATCGACCAGAATTTCGATGCGTTTGCGTTGAACAGTAGCGACCATGATCTACCCCAGATATTTTGCGATGGCGGCAAATAGCGAGATGCCGAACAGGATGTTGAAGGGAAAGGTGATGCCCAGCGACATGGCCAGATAGATGCCCGGATCGGCTTGCGGCAAGGCAAGGCGCATGGCTGCGGGGACCGCAATGTAAGAAGCACTGGCGCACAGCACACCCAAAATGGCGGCGGATCCGGGATCAAGGCCGATCAGCGTGCCGACGACGGTTCCGATCGCGCCGTTGATCACCGGCAGGATGATACCGAGTGTTGCCAGCGGAAGGGTGATCTTGCGGGTTTCGAGTAGCCGGCGCGCCGCGATCAGGCCCATGTCGAGCAGGAACAGGCAGAGTACGCCCTTGAAGCCGACTTCGAACAGCGGCTTGATTGGGGCAAAGCCTTCGACGCCGGCGACAAAGCCGATGACAAAGGCGCCGAGCAACAAGATGACCGAGCCGTTGGTCAGAACTTCATGCATCAAATGGGAATTGCCGTCATTGCCGGCGGTCTTGGTATCTTTCAGCCGTTCGGAAAAGGCGCGCGCGAGCAGCAGGCCGGTAATGATCGCTGGAATTTCCATCAACGCCATCACGCCAACCATGAAGCCGTCGGGTTCCAGGCCTTGTGCGGTAAGCAATTCAATCGCCGTGACGAAGGTAACGACGCTGACCGATCCATAGTGCGCTGCCACGGCACCGGCATCAATCGCACCGAGTTTGGCAAAGGACCGCAGCAGAAAGAAAGCCAGAATCGGGAGCGTGAAGCCTAGCAATACGCCCGAAACGGCGGCAGCCGCCAGATCGACGGTGAAGCCTGTGGAAGCCACTTCGACGCCGCCCTTGAGGCCGATGGCGGCCATCAGATAGATGGACATTGCCTTGGCAAAGGCTTCCGGAATGGCCAGGTCGGATCGGATCACGGCCGCAAAAAAGCCGAGAATGAAGAAGAGAATGACTGGCGAAGTCAGTGTGTCAATGATCATGGCGGTCCAATATGTGACTACCCCTATTGAATTAGCAGGCATATCGCGGTTGGCAAGTCGCCTGGTCGTCGCTATTTGATAATAATGAACGAGATCACCAAAATTCCAGCTCCCTCTGGAAAGCCCGTCCGCCAACGCAAACCCGACTGGATTCGCGTCAAGGCACCGATGGGCAAGGGTTTTGAAGAAACCCGCAAATTGATGCGCGAGCACAAGCTGAACACGGTGTGCGAAGAGGCAGCCTGCCCGAATATCGGTGAGTGCTGGACCAAGAAACATGCGACGGTGATGATCCTTGGGGATGTGTGCACGCGGGCTTGCGCTTTCTGCAATGTGAAAACTGGCATGCCGTTGCGGGTCGACCCACTGGAACCGCAGCACACTGCTGATGCCGCGGCGAAGCTGGGTCTGGAGCATATTGTGATCACCTCGGTGGACCGGGATGACTTGCCCGACGGTGGCGCCAGCCAGTTTGTCCAAGTGATCGAGGCGCTGCGCCGGACAACGCCCAACACCACTATCGAAATATTGACGCCCGATTTCCGTAACAAGGCGGATGCTGCGATCGAAGCGATCGTCACCGCCCGGCCCGATGTGTACAATCACAATCTGGAAACCGTGCCGCGGCTCTATCCCACCATCCGGCCCGGCGCGCGCTATTATGCATCCTTGCGTCTGCTGGAACAGGTCAAGCGGCTTGATCCGTCAATCTTTACCAAATCCGGCATCATGCTGGGTTTGGGGGAACAGCGGCTTGAAGTGCATCAGGTGATGGACGACATGCGCTCGGCCGATATTGATTTCATGACCATGGGCCAATATCTGCAACCGACGCCCAAACATGCCAATGTCGAGGAATTTGTGACCCCACAGGCCTTTGATGCCTATGCCGCCATTGGTCGCGCCAAGGGCTTCCTGCTGGTGGCCTCCAGCCCGCTGACCCGTTCGAGCTATCATGCCGGCGATGATTTCGCGAAAATGCAGGCGGCTCGCGACGCAAAGCTGGCCAAGGAAGCGGCCTCCGCTGATGCCAGCGCATAGAGAAACCCGCGAGCTGCCTTACAGCGCGAGCCAGATGTATGCGCTGGTCGCCGACGTGGGCCGGTATGAGGAATTTCTGCCGTGGGTGGTTGGCACCCGAATCCGGACCAACAGCGATACGGAAATGGTGGCGGACATGATTGTCGGGTTCAAGGGCCTGCGCGAGCAATTCACGTCACGGGTGGTGAAAAATGCCGCCCAGCGGACAATCGAGGTCGACTATCTGGATGGGCCGCTCAAACAATTGCACAATGAATGGATATTCCGCGATCATGAAAATGGCGGCAGTTCGGTTGAATTTTACGTCAACTTTACGTTCAAGAACCGGATGTTTGAAAAGCTCGCCGGTCAGATGTTTGCCAAGGCCCTGCACAAGATGACGAGCGCCTTTGTCGATCGTGCAGAAACAATCTATGGCAAAGACTATGAAGCCCCGTCCGGCAATAACAGCTCCAGCGCCACCAACGCCGCCTGAAGTCGAATGTCGGCACGGCTTTTGTCGGCACCCAAATTATGGCGATCGGCAACCACATCCTCGACGTTCTTGCCTTTTTCGGCCTTGGCGAACACCACGGTACCGACCGGCTTCTTGTCGGTTCCGCCATCCGGGCCAGCCACACCGGTAATCGCCACAGCCACATCGCATCCTGATTTCGCGAGAGCGCCTTGCGCCATGTCCCACGCCACCGCGATGGAGACCGCACCGAAGGTTTCGAGCAGATCGTCGCTCACATCGAGCAGATTATGCTTGGCTTCATTGGAATAGGTGTTGAAACCGCATTCAAAAACCGCGCTGCTGCCAGGAATTTCGGTCAGTGCGGCAGCGACCAGCCCGCCGGTACAGCTTTCGGCCACGGCCACCCGGCGGCCTATATCATGGTTGGAGTCGACGACTTTCTGCGCCAGATCCACCAGTTCCTGAGGTAAGAGGTTTTGCATAGGACGCGCCGGTTAGACCCTATTGTTCGACTTTGCAAATATTGAACGGACGTTGCTTTTCCTCGTTTTGCCCAAGCTGCATCAACATCACCACCAGGCTGGAGATATTTTCCGCAGGGAGCGGCCCTAGCAAGCCGTAAACCTGATCAATCGTGCCGCAGGTGCCCGGCTTGATTTCCTTGGCCAGCATCGCGGGTATCATGGCATCGACCATGGGCCGCAAACTGTCCATGTCCATCCCTTCAGGCAGCTTGTCGCCGGCCAAGACGCCAATCACGCCGCGTGCCGCTGGCCAGGCTTGGTCGGAAGCCGAGACGAAATCTTCATATTGGTCCGACTCCTCTTGCATCAGTGGCGCGACTGGCGGCAACTGGTCGCCGCATTGGCTCTGGGCGGTGTTGATCGCCAGCGGCAACACATAGGTAACCAGCGCTTCCGCTTCGGCGACGCTGATACAGCGATTGGCTTCGGCAGCCTGCAGTGAGGCGCTGTTGGCGAGGGCCGCGATGGCGGCGGCGGTCATCAAGGGTTTGAACATTATACTTTACTCCATGCTGATGGTGGCAATAGCCTGCGCCGCGATGCCTTCCGCGCGTCCGGTGAAACCAAGACGTTCGGTCGTGGTGGCCTTCACACTGACCTGATCGAGCGAAATTCCTAACATATCTGCGATGTTCTGGCGAATGGCCGCGCGATGGGGTTTGATTTTGGGCGCTTCGCAGATCACGGTCATGTCGACATTATTTATGCTTGCACCTTTCTGTTTGATGACCAGAGCGGCATGTTCGACAAAAAGATGGGACGCGGCGCCCCGCCATTGGGGGTCCGATGGCGGGAAATGATCGCCAATATCGCCGGCACCGGCCGCGCCCAGCAGCGCGTCGGTCAGGGCGTGAAGCAGTACATCGGCATCGCTATGGCCGGCCAGGCCCTTGTCATGGGCAATCTGGAGGCCACCAAGCCAAAGCTCTTCGCCGGCAACGAGCTGATGGACGTCATATCCCATTCCGGTGCGTATCTGCGGCATAATATCCCGTGTCTTTTCTGCAAAATCTGATGGTGTGGTATATTTCTTCAAGCGTTCATCGCCGTCAATTACCGCAACGGGATGGCCCGCGGCGCGAAACAATTGCGCATCGTCGCTGGCATTGCCGTCTGCCTTTGCGGCGCGATGCACCGCATATAATTTCGCAAAATCGAAGGCCTGCGGGGTTTGCACGCGCCAAATCCCGTTGCGATCGAGCGTGTTGCCAGCAAGACCCTGTTCGGCGGCCACCACGGTATCGACCATTGGCAGCACCGGTATGGCGGCATCTTCTCTCGATAGCGCCGTGAGCAGGCGATCAATAATGGTTGCGGGCAGAACGGGTCGGGCGGCGTCATGAACCAGGATATGATCGACCGCGCTGGCAGCGCTTTCGGCGTGCACCGCAGCCAATCCGTTAAAGACACTTTGTTGGCGCGTGGCGCCGCCGAGAACGACCGTATAGGGCGACAATCCGTTGAGCGCTTCCGCGATCAGTTCTTCCTGGCCGGCACCAATGACGACCCAGAGATGCGCAATCGCCGGATGAGCCAGCATGGCGGCGACGCTATGGCGGATCATCGGCACCCCGTCGATCGGTTCATATTGCTTGGGGCGATCGAGCCCCGATCGGGTGCCGCTACCCGCCGCCACGATTATCGCGCCGGTGCTGCGGGATGTTTTGCCGGAAAGGGTGCCAGAATCAGACATTATGGACCATCTAGCCCAAGGATATCTTGCCTGCCAGCCGCTTTGACGATAAAGGCTGCTTAAATTTTAGGCAGTATGACATGACTTTGAATCCCATTGCGATCGACCAGATCACCATCGATAGCCCGGTATTGCTCGCGCCGATGACCGGCGTGACCGATTTGCCGTTCCGTAAATTGGTGCGGCGGTTCGGGTCGGGCCTCAATGTCACCGAGATGATCGCCAGCCAGGCGATGATCCGTGAAACCCGTCAATCGCTGCAGAAATGCGCGTGGGACCCGATCGAGGAACCGGTTTCGATGCAATTGGCCGGATGCTGCCCGGATGCCATGGCCGAAGCTGCCAAGCTCAATGCCGATCGTGGGGCGCAGATTATCGATATCAATATGGGCTGCCCGGTCAAGAAAGTGGTCAATGGTGATGCCGGCTCGGCGCTGATGCGGGACCTGCCGCTGGCAGCGGCGTTGATCAAGGCCACGGTTGCTGCGGTCGACGTGCCGGTGACCGTCAAAATGCGGATGGGCTGGGACCATGCCAGCCTCAACGCACCCGAGCTGGCGCATATTGCCGAAGATCTTGGTGCGAAAATGATCACCGTTCACGGCCGCACGCGCTGTCAGATGTACAAGGGCAGTGCGGACTGGAAATTTATTCGCTCGGTAAAAGAGGCGGTTTCGGTTCCGGTCATTGCCAATGGCGATATCTGCACCATCGCCGATTGCGAGCAGGCGCTGGCCGATAGCGGGGCCGACGGCCTGATGATTGGCCGCGGGGCTTATGGCAAGCCCTGGTTGCTCGGGCAGGTGATGCACTGGTTCGCAACCGGAGAATTGCTGCCCGATCCCGACCTGCCGACGCAATATGCGGTTCTCGAAGAACATTATCGCGACATGCTCAACCATTATGGTGAGGATATTGGGGTCAAAATCGCCCGCAAGCATATTGGCTGGTATACCAAGGGCTTGCCCGGCTCGGCCGAGTTCCGCAATCAAGCGAACAAGGAAGTCGATCCCGCCAAGGTGATCGCGATGCTTAGCGATTTTTATGCGCCCTGGCTGAACAAAGCCGCCGCTTGATGGTGGCGGATTCGGCTGCCCAGATGCCGTCTGCGGAGCAGATCTTCGCGGGTTTGCCTGATGCGTTGTTGCTGATTGATCGCGACCACAAGGTGCGCGCGATGAATCCGGCGGCAGAGAATTTTGTCGGCACCAGCGCGAAACATGTCGTCGATCAGCCGGTTGATTCGGTTTTTCATTTTCAGGATGACCGATTGCAATCGGCTTTGCGGGACGGCGCGTCCAATCTGGTTGCGCGGCGCACCGATATTGTGACCAAGGATCAGAAGAACAAGCTGGTTGATCTTAGGATCCAGGTCTTGCCCAATGAACCGGAATGGCGCGTCATGGCGATTTCGCCCTTGCCGACAGACGGACCTTCAATGGAGCGAGAAGCCCTGGATCCGAGCGATTTTTCGATACGGGCCCCGGATATTCTTGGTCATGAAATCAAGAATCCGCTGGCTGCCATCAAAGGCGCTGCTCAGCTGCTGAACCGGTCGCTGGGGGAGGATCAAAAACCCTTGACCCAGATGATCCAGTCGGAAGTGGAGCGGATCGCCAAGCTGATAGACCAGATGCAGAGCCTTTCGGCCAACCAGCCCGCAAAAGTGCAACCGACCAATATCCATGCGTTGATCGATGTGGCGCGCCAATCGATCGAGGCTGCTGCCAAAGGCCACCTCAAGATCGCGGATGATTTCGATCCGTCGATTCCGGAGGTTCTGGCCAATCCCGACGCGCTGATGCAGATATTGTTCAACCTGCTGTCCAACGCGGTTGATGCGACGCGGAACACCGAAAACCCGAGCATAGCCGTGATCACCCGCTATAGTTTCGGCGCATCTTTTTCCGCGCCGGACGGGGATCAGGCGGTGCGCCTGCCGGTCGAAATCATTGTTCGCGACAACGGACCGGGCGTGCCGGTTGATCTGGAGCGCGACATATTTGCGCCCTTTGTCTCGACCAAGGCCCATGGACAGGGCTTGGGCCTGGCGCTGGTGCGCAAGCTGATCACCGATATGAATGGCCGCGTCCGCTATGAACGAAACACCAAGACCGGGCTCAGCCAGTTCATATTGTTCCTGCCTGTGGCAGGCCGGAGGCAATCATGACGAAGCAGACCATTTTGCTGGTAGAAGACGACCCGTCGGTCAGTCACATCATTTCGACAACGTTAAAGGCCGAAGGCATGACGGTGGTCAGTTGCGCGTCGGTCGAAGAGCGCGATACCTTGCTGGCCAGTGAGCGATTTGACCTGCTGATTACCGATGTCGGCTTGGGGGATGCCGACGGAATCGCCACTCTGGATGCCGTAAAAGCCCGTGATCCGGATTTGCCGATCATTGTGATATCGGCCCAGAATACCCTCAATACGGCGGTCCGGGCCTCTGAAACCGGCGCGTTTGAATATTTCCCGAAACCGTTTGATCTCGATGAACTGGTCGAGGTTGTGCAGCAGGCGATGAAACCGCGCAGCAAGGCTCGGGTTGCTGATGACAGCGACGAGGAAACCATGCCGCTGGTCGGCCGCAGCCCGGAAATGCAGGATGTCTACCGGATGATTGCCCGGCTGTTGCGCAATGATCTCTCTGTGCTGGTGCTCGGGGAATCGGGAACCGGGAAAGAATTGGTGGCCGAAGCCATTCACAATCTTGGACATCGCAAGGCCGGACCGTTTATCGCGGTCAACATGGCCGCCATCCCGACCGATCTGATCGAGGCCGAGCTTTTTGGTCATGAAAAGGGCGCGTTTACCGGCGCGATCAGCAGCGCCGCCGGGAAATTCGAACAGGCGCAGGGCGGCACGCTGTTTCTCGACGAGATTGGCGACATGCCGATGCACGCGCAGACCCGTCTGCTGCGGGCTTTGCAATCCGGCGAAATTAACCGCGTGGGTGGCAAAGGGCTGATCAAGCTCGACGTCCGAATTGTCGCTGCGACCAACAAGGATATTCCCGCGCTGATTGAAAAAGGCGTCTTCCGGGAAGATCTCTATTACCGGATCAACGTGGTGCCGATTGCCCTGCCGCCGCTGCGCAACCGGTCGAGCGACATTCCGGCCTTGGCCAATCATTTCATCAAACTGGCGGCTGCCGAAGGGTTGCCCGCCAAGATATTGGCACCGGAGGCAGCGGAAACGCTGGTTCGGCACCCCTGGCGCGGCAATGTCCGGGAACTCAAGAACCTGATCTACCGGTTGGTGGTCACCGCCCGGGAAGAAGAATTGTCGGCTGCTGTCGTGCAACAGATTTTGCAGTCGGAAAATGCTGGCAGTCAGGACGAGGAGGTCGAAGCGGGGTTCGCCGATCAGGTGCGGGCGCTGGCGATCGACATGGTCGAGGAGGACGGCAGCGGGACCTCGCTCTATGTTCGCGCCCTGGCCAAATTTGAAAAACCGCTGCTGGAAGAGGTTTTGCGGCGGGTGCAGGGCAACCAGATCAAGGCGGCGACGATGTTGGGCATAAACCGCAATACGTTGCGGAAAAAACTCACTGAATATGATATTGATCCAGCCCAGACACGATAAAGCGAAGATGTTGCTCGGCAGAGCGTGACATTTATGCTCCATTTGTGCTGTTTTTATCACGATTCTGTTGTATCAGGATCACAATGAACGCACCGCAGCCCCCTTTTGAAAAGCGAACACCCAATTGGTTGCGGCGGCTGTCTTTGTTTGCTGAAAATGACCGCGCGATGAAACGTGTGGAATGGGCGGTTATCGTGGCTTTTGCCTTGATGATTGCGGGAACCTATTTTTTCCTGAGCGGACAATCCGATACCACCGACTTGATTTCACCGCCGCTCACGGCCGCCTTGCTGGTGGGCAATCTTATTCCGGCGATCATATTGCTGGTTCTGTTCGGTCGCCGCATTGCAAAGGGCAGGGCGGCCAAGTCCGCCGTGGGCAGCAGTGGCCGATTGCATGTGCGTCTGGTCGCGCTGTTTTCGCTGGTCGCCAGCGTTCCGATGTTGCTGGTGGTCATTTTCGCGTCGCTATTATTTCAATATGGCGTGGAATTCTGGTTCTCCGATCGGGCGCGAGGCATGCTGGAAAATGCCAATGATCTGGCGCGGGGCTATTATGACCAGAATCAGCGGGATGTCGGCCGTGAAACCACGACCATGGCAGGCGATTTGCGTAATTTTCTGACGGAATATCGGATCGACAGCCCGGAATTTGCCGAAGCCTACGTGTTCCAGGTGGTGACCCGCAAGCTGAACGAGTCGGCGATCATCGAATTTGGCGACGACGGGATTGCCCGCACCGCTGCTGCGGTTGACCCGGATGATCAGGACCAGGCATCGAAACTGACGACCAATATGGTTGAACGGCTGACCGGCGGCGAGGATTATGTCATTACCGCCGGCCCCAACAAGATTGAAGCGGTGACCGCGCTTGATCGCGAGGCCCGGATATTCCTCTATGCTGCCCGGGATTCCGACATGCTGGCGCTGAGTCAGTGGCAGCGGGCAAAAGACGTGCTGAAGGATTATGATGATCTGTTTTCCCGATCACGCGGTCTTCAGCTGCAGTTTAATATAGCGCTGTTTTTTGTGTCCTTGCTGATCGTCGGTCTGGCGCTGTGGATCGCGCTGGTTGTGGCCGATCGCATGGTCCGCCCGGTCGGCGAACTGGTGCACGCGGCCAAACGGATTACCGAAGGCGATCTCGCGACGCGGGTGCCCAGTCCGACGGACAAGGACGAGATTGGGACATTGGGGCGCGCGTTTAACCGGATGACCGAGCGGCTCGAAACCCAGACAACCGCGCTGCTGACCGCCAATGATCAACTGGGCAGCCGGCGCGCGTTTATTGAAACGGTACTGGAATCGGTCACCGCCGGCATTATCAGTCTGAACGGGGCGGGTGAGCTGCGCCTGATCAATTCGCGGGCACAGGCCTTGCTGGCGAAGGAAAGCGAGGATTTGCTCGACAAGCCGATTTCGGAAATCGCCCCTGAATTTGATGCGCTGATTACCGAAGGCGTTGAGAAAACGATCATGCAATTCTCCTCTGGCAATGAAATTCGGACGTTGGAGGTCAAGATTGTCAGCGGCCCATCGGGGCATGTGATTACCTTTGAAGATATCACCCAGCAGCTGCTCGATCAGCGCCGGGCCGCCTGGTCTGACGTGGCCCGCCGGATCGCCCATGAAATCAAGAACCCGCTGACGCCGATTCAGCTGGCCGCCGAACGTCTGCAGCGCCGGTTTGGCAAGACAATCGAAGGCGATGGCCGGCCGATATTCGATCAGCTGACCGCGACCATTGTCCGCCAGGTTGGCGACCTGCGCAATATCGTCGACGAATTCTCCTCCTTCGCGCGGATGCCGAAGCCGGTTTTCCGCAGCGAAAATCTCAACGATATCGTCAAACAGGCCGTATTCCTCCAGGAAGTGGCGCATCCGAAAATCCATTTCGAATTCCATACCGATGATCCCGAACTGACGCTGGTCTGTGATCGTCGCCAATTGGGGCAGGGGCTGACAAATATTGTCAAAAATGCGGTCGAGGCCATTGAACAGAAGGTCGACGCCACGGACGGGTTCTCGCTGGACGATGGCCAGATCACGATGGCGGTGCGGCGCCAGGACGACGATGTCGTCGTCCAGCTAGACGATAATGGTATCGGTTTGCCAGCCGAGCGCGAGCGGATCATCGAGCCCTATATGACCACCCGGGAGAAGGGGACCGGTTTGGGGCTGGCGATCGTCAAGAAGATTATCGAGGAACATTTTGGCGATATTGGTTTTTCCGATGCCGAAAATGGCGGAACCCTTGTCCGGATTACGCTCTGCCCATCGAAACTGGAACGTTTGCATAGCGACAGTGCCGTGATCGAAACGGCAACGGATACAACCGTCACCCGATCCGCTCATCGCCCTGACGGAGATGACGACAAGCCCGCCCGAATCGAGAAAATACCCCCTGTTTGAATGCATAACCCCCCTGAAAATATCGCATGTAGAGGTCGAAAAATATGGCGTTAGATATTCTGATTGTTGACGATGAACCTGATATCCGGGAGTTGATTTCCGGTGTTCTGGAAGATGATGGCTATGAAACCCGCATGGCGGCCGACAGCGATTCGGCTTTGGCAGCGGTCAATGAACGCAAACCTTCCCTGGTGTTGCTCGATGTCTGGCTGCGCGGGTCGCGCCTTGACGGTTTGGAGTTGCTCACCGAGATCAAGAAGATCGACGCAAAGCTGCCGGTCATCGTGATTTCCGGACATGGCAATATTGATACCGCGGTCGCCGCTATTTCACAGGGTGCGGTGGATTTCATCGAGAAACCGTTTGAAGCGGAACATCTGATGCATCTGGTTGCGCGGGCCACCGAAACCGAAAGCCTGCGCCGCGAGAATGAGATTTTGAAAGCGCGGGTCGGCTTTGCCGATGAACTGACCGGCAACAGCGCGGCGGTCAATGCCGTTCGGGCAACTCTGAAAAGAGTCGCGGGAACAGGCAGCCGGTTGCTGATCTCCGGGCCTGCCGGTGTCGGCAAGGAAGTCGCGGCGCGCCTGATGCACAACTGGAGCACCCGCGCGACAGCGCCTTTTGTCACGATCAGCGCGGCTCGCTTGTCTCCGGAAAGCGTGGAAGAAGAGCTATTTGGCACCGAACGTGGCGGCGCGGTGGAAAAAGTCGGTCTGATGGAAGAAGCGCATGGCGGCACTTTGTTTATCGATGAAGTGGCCGACATGCCACTGGATACCCAGGGCAAGATTTTACGGGTGCTGACAGAGCAGAGCTTCGTGCGCCTCGGGGGCAATCAGAAGGTCAAGGTTGATGTTCGCGTCGTATCGGCAACCTCGCGCAATCTGGACGAGGAGATTCAGGAAAAACGATTTCGTGAGGATCTGTTCTACCGTCTCAACGTGGTGCCGGTGGAACTGCCGCCGCTTAACCAGCGGCGGGAAGACATTCCGACGCTGGTCGAACAATATTCCGCGCGTTTCTCGGCAGATCAAAGGCTCAATCCACCCGAAATTTCGGCTGAAGCCATGGCGGCGTTGCAGGCTTATGACTGGCCCGGCAATGTGCGGCAGCTGCGCAATGTGATTGAACGCACGATCATCCTGGCGCCCAAGGACAATTTCGACCGCATCGAGATCGAGATGCTGCCGGCAGAGATTCTCGGGCATGATGATGATCTTGATCAAGGCGTGGCGTCACTGATGGGATCGCCGCTGCGAGAAGCCCGCGAGAGCTTCGAGCGGGAATATCTCAAGGTTCAGATTCGTCGCTTTTCCGGCAATATCTCCAAAACCGCCAATTTTATCGGGATGGAACGGTCCGCCTTGCATCGGAAACTGAAGATTCTGGGACTGACCGCGAAAAAGAAACAGGAAGTCGACTAGCGGTTCGTCCGATTGCGGTTGTAGCTTTTGATCGGAAGACATATATCAGGGTAGACGGCTCCCCAGACCTTCCCCCTTTCCGTCAAATTTAAAAGCAACGCGGCCTGTTGGTCGCCAAAAACCGCCAATCAATGGATGTCAAAATGACCGATAAATCAAATAACTTGCAAGATCTCTTCCTAAACTCTCTGCGCAAATCGAAAATGCCTGTAACGATGTTTCTTGTCAAAGGCGTGAAGCTGCAGGGCATCGTCACATGGTTTGACAATTTTTCCGTGTTGCTGCGCCGTGATGGCCAGTCGCAACTGGTGTACAAGCACGCCATTTCGACGATCATGCCGTCGCAAAGTCTCGAAATGCAGGTCTTTGCCGATCTGATGGAGCGATCCAAGGCGAAAAACGGTGTCTTGCAAGAGGTGTTCCTGACCGCTGTTCGCGACAGCAATGATTCGGTGACGATGTTCCTGGTCAATGGCGTGATGTTGCAAGGTGAAGTGGCGGCCTATGATCTGTTTTGCATCCTGCTGGAGCGCGAAGGCCTGGCGCAGCTGGTCTACAAACATGCCATTTCGACCATCCAGCCAAGCGGGCCGATCAATCTGGCAGATTATAATAATGATGGCGGTAGCGATTGATACCCTTTGAAAAAGACGGTCTCGACGGCACCACCGACAAAGTGGTCATCGTGCACCCCGATCTGGGGTCGCTGAGCCAGAATGGCCTGGATTATCGGCTTGAGGAAGCCGCCGGACTGGCTCTGGCGATCGGGCTTGAAGCGGACACGGTGCGGCATTTTTCGGTCCGCTCTCCCAAGCCCGGGACATTGTTTGGATCCGGGCAGGTCGACCAGATCAAGGTGATATTGACGCAGGACGACGCCAATATTCTGATTGTCGACGGGACCTTAACCGCGATTCAACAGAGAAATCTCGAAGAAGCGCTGAAGGTCAAGGTCATTGACCGGACTGGGTTGATCTTGGAGATTTTCGGGGAACGGGCGGCCACCGCGGAAGGGCGTTTGCAGGTCGAACTGGCGCATCTCGACTATCAGGCCGGACGGCTTGTACGCAGCTGGACTCACCTCGAGCGGCAGCGCGGCGGCTTTGGATTCTTGGGTGGCCCCGGCGAGACCCAGATCGAGTCCGATCGGCGGATGATCCGGGATCGGATGGCGAAACTGCGCCGCGAATTGTCGCATCTGCGCAAGACCCGGACGCTCCATCGGTCCCGGCGGCAAAAGGCCCCGTGGCCGGTCATTGCGCTGGTCGGCTATACCAATGCCGGCAAATCGACCTTGTTCAACCGCCTGACCGGCGCTGATGTGTTCGCCGAGGACCTGCTATTTGCGACCCTCGATCCAACCATGCGCCAATTTCCGTTGCCGGGCTATGACAAGGCGATCATCTCCGATACGGTCGGTTTTGTGTCCGACCTGCCAACCCAGTTGGTCGCGGCGTTTCGCGCGACCCTGGAAGAAGTGACCGCCGCCGATGTCATCATCCATGTCCGGGATATCTCCCATGTCGCCCGGGATGACCAGGCGCGGGATGTCGAGCAGATATTGATGGAACTGGGCGTCGATCTGGCGGAAGGGGACGGGACACCGGTGATTGAAGCCTGGAACAAGTGCGACTTGATCGATGAAGATGCGATGGATTCTCCGCAATTGCCGCGCCATATCCCGGACAATGTCTGTCTGGTTTCGGCCTTGAAGGGGGAGGGGCTTGACCGGCTCACCGGGATGATCACCGATACCTTGTCCCGCAACCATGATACCGAGACCGTGAAAATTGATGTCAGCGATGGCAAACGCCTGGCCTGGTTGCACGAAAATGGCCGCGTGCTGGAAACCGAACAAGTGGCGGACGATTTGATCCTGTCGGTACAAATGTCGCATCGCAACTGGGGGCGCTATAATGCTTTGTAGGCGTTTAGCTGTCGCTTAACGCCTGTTTGGCTCGCTGCCATTCCGCTTCCAGTTCATCGATCGTCATATCTTGCAGCTTGCGGGAAGCTTGTGATTCCAACTGATTGAACCGTTTCGAGAATTTTTTGGTCGCATCGGCAAGCGCCTGCTCCGCATCGACGCCATGATGGCGAGCGAGATTGACCGCAGAAAACAAGACATCACCGACTTCGTCGTGAACTTCCTCGGCGGTTGTCGCCTGCTCCAATTCGGCCAGTTCTTCCTGTAATTTGGCCTTCACAGGGGCAATATCCGGCCAATCGAAACCAACCCGTGCAGCGCGCTTCTGAATTTTTTGCGCCCGCAGCAGCGCGGGCAGGGCGAGGGCAACCCCGTCCAGCGTACTGGTCTGGCCTTCGTCAACGCGCTCTGCGGCCTTGATTTCTTCCCAGCCTGGCGTGTCATCGGCATCGCCGAAAATATGCGGATGACGCCTTATCATCTTGGTGCAAATGGCATCGACAACATCGGCAAAGGCAAACTGATCATTGTCCGCCGCAATCTGGCTATGGAACACCACTTGCAGCAGCAGATCGCCCAATTCATCCTTCAGTGCCGGGTAATCCTGCCGGTCAATCGCATCGGCCACTTCATAAGCCTCTTCAATCGTATAGGGCGCAATGGTTTCAAACGTTTGGACCTTGTCCCACTCGCAGCCCGTTTCCGGATCGCGAAGCCGCTGCATGACTTCAAGAAGGGGATCAATCATGGTAACTCCAGAAGGTCAGTGTTAGGTCGCATGAAAAGAGAGACTATTTTCGCCAGAAATGGAATGATAATCGCGAACAAGGGTTCGAAAAAACCAGTTCTCAGGTCATCACTGACCCGAAATTGCGAGCGCTAATTCTGTCTGACACCGTAGGAGAGACTTGAATGCCAGACATTTCGCTCAGCGATCCCGCGCCCAAAAGCCAGAGAACACCCGCCGCCTACCATAATCCGATCCGCACAAAAGCGGACTGGGACACGATGCGCGCTGCCTGTGAGGCCGATCCGGGCGCGTTTCATGGCGGCATTGCCAAGCGCACCATCCATTGGCTTGTCAGCAACACAACCGCATCGGCAGCCTGGATGTGCTGGGATGACGCAACCGGAACTTGGACCGGTTGGGATCAGGAAACCGGCGAAGCCGTTCAGGGCGATCAACCGGAAAGCTTCGCGCCATGGGACCGCGCCTTTAATGACGACCAGCCGCCGCATTGGCGGTGGTTCGAGGGCGGATTGACCAACGCCGCATTTAACGAAGTGGATCGGCATGTTCTGGCTGGCCATGGCGATGAAGCCGCGTTGATTTTCGAAGGGGACCGTTGGGATATGTCCCGCAATGACGGGCGCGGCGGGCCGGTTGATTGCTATCCGGTTTCACGACGGGAACTGCTGCTGGAAAGCGCGAAATGCGCCCTGGCGCTAAAGGCGCTCGGCTTGCAGGCAGGAGACCGCATCGCGCTCAACATGCCAAGCATTGTCGAACAGATTTACTGGACCGAAGCCGCGAAGCGTCTAGGGATCGTCTATACGCCGGTTTTTGGCGGGTTCAGCGACAAAACCCTGTCCGACCGTATTGCCGATGCCGGGGCAAAGGTCGTGATCACCGCCGATGGCTGTTACCGCAACGCGCAGATGGTTCCGTTCAAAACCGCCTATACCGATCCGGCGCTGGACAATTTTATCGCTGTCGGGGTCGCCTTGGGGTTGATTGAGGCGGTAGTGGCGGATGCTGGTCTCGGTCTAGAGGCCGCGCACAAGGCCATGATTCTCGAAACGGTTGCGACCTTACTGTCGGGAGAAGTGTCGGTGGAGCGCTCCGACATCATGCGCGGCGTCGGGCAGGCCTTGTCCGCGCTGGGCGAGACCGGGGCATTGACCGTCCAGCAGGCGTCCCAGGTCCGGATCGCCATTGCTACCCGTCTGGTTGACGCCCCGGCGAGGGTGGAGGCGGTTGTCGTGGTGCGCCACACCAATCAGCCGGATCTGATCTGGCACAGCCGCGACCAGTGGAGCGAGGACCTGACCACCGCCGCAGAGACCACGTTGCTTGACGCCGCCCGTTCTGCGGGATTTGAAGTGAACGGTCTGGACGATCTTCTGGCTCTACCGGACACGGATTTTGTGCGGGCGATCTGGGCCAGCTGCCCGCCATTGCCGGTCGACGCGGAATATCCGTTATTTATCATCTATACGTCGGGTTCCACCGGTAAACCAAAGGGTGTGGTGCATGTGCATGGCGGCTATGTCACCGGCATTGCCGCCACGATGCCGGTCGCTTTTGACGCGGCGCCTGGCGACACGATTTTCGTCGTGGCGGACCCGGGTTGGATTACCGGGCAAAGCTATCTGATATCGGCTTCGCTGACTACGCGTGTGACTACGGTGATTACTGAAGGATCCCCGATTTTTCCCCATGCTGGCCGATTTGCATCGATTATCGAACGCCACAATGTCCAGATATTCAAGGCCGGGGTCACCTTTCTGAAATCCGTGATGCAGGATAGTGAAAATAGTGCTGATATTGCAAAATATGACCTTTCTACGCTCAGAGTTGCGACATTTTGTGCAGAGCCAACCTCTCCATCCGTGCAGGACTTTGCCATGGAGCGGATTACGCCGTGGTATATCAACAGCTATTGGGCCACCGAGCATGGCGGCATTGCCTGGACCCATTTCTACGGCAATGGCGATTTTCCGCTGAAACCCGATGCGCATACCTATCCCTTGCCCTGGATTTTTGGCGAGGTGTGGTGCGAAGACCTCGACGCAGATCCAACGCCACCGGTCCGTCTTGCCGGCAATGAAACCGACGGTGTGCACTGGCGACGGGCGGAAGAAGGGGAAAAGGGAGAGGTCGTGATCACCTTGCCTTATCCGTATCTGGCCCGGACGATCTGGGGGAAGGCGCAGAATTTGCCGCAGGCGAGGGCGGGATCAACCCCGAATGGCAAGGGGACAGCGTGCGTTGGTCTTCGACCTACTGGCAACGCTGGAACGGCGCCTGGGCCTATACACAGGGCGATTTTGCCATGCGGCATCGCGACGGCTCCTTTTCACTGCACGGCCGTTCCGATGATGTGATCAACGTATCCGGTCATCGCATCGGAACCGAAGAGATTGAAGGCGCGATATTGCGCGACAAAGCGCTGGATCCCAATTCTCCGGTGGGCAATGTGCTGGTGGTCGGGGCGCCGCATCGCGAAAAGGGGCTGACCCCGGTCGCTTTTGTGACGCCGTCCGCCGGGCGCCAGTTGACCCAGGATGATCGCCGCCGCCTGTCCGATCTCGTCCGCACCGAGAAAGGCGCTCTGGCGGTGCCATCCGACTTTCTTGAAGTGAGCCAGTTTCCCGAAACCCGCAGCGGCAAATATATGCGCCGGATGGTGCGGGCGCTGGTCGAAGATGCGACGGTGGGCGACGTGACAACATTGCGCAATCCGGACAGTCTGGACGAGCTGCGCGATGTGGTTGACCGGTGGCGGAGAAAAACCCAACTTTCCGAGGATCAGCGGCTGTTCGACCGCTACCGCTATTTCAATATCCAGTATAATCATGTCGAACCCCAAAAACGGGTCGCCACGGTCACCGTGTCCAACCCGCCGGTCAACGCCTTGAACGAGCGGGCTATTGATGAACTGGTGATGGTGGTCGATCATCTCGAGCGCAAGGATGACGTGATTGCGGTTATTTTCATCGGATCCGGCAACAGTGCCTTTGTGGCGGGCGCCGATATCCGCCAGATGCTCGAAGAGGTGCAAACCATCGAACAGGCCCGCATTCTGCCAAATAATGCGCAACTGGCCTTTTACAAGATCGAACAGATGAAAAAGCCCTGTATCGCTGCCATTCAGGGCGTGGCGCTCGGTGGCGGGATGGAGTTCGCCTTGGCCTGCCACTATCGCATTGCCGAACCGACCGCCCGGTTCGGCCAACCGGAGATTAATCTGCGCCTGTTGCCCGGCTATGGCGGTACCCAGCGTCTGCCGCGGCTGTTGGCCAGCAAGACCGGGGTCACCGGATTGCGCGATGCGCTCGACCTCATTCTCGGCGGGCGCTCTGTCGATGCGCAGCAAGCCTTGGCGATGGGTGTGGTTGACGCGGTGACCGCGGGATCGGAAGATGTGCTGTCGGCGGCGCATAGTCTGGTTCGCGCTTATGCCGCGGGCACAGATGGAGACGTGCTGAGTCAGGCGCTGAAAGCTCGGCAGGACAGCGTACTCGCCTGGAAAAAGCCGTCGGATATCGATCTGGAGGCCGTGCTCGAGGATCCCTTTTTGCAGCGTATCTTTAAACAGCTGGCGTGGGCAGGGCGCGACAAGGCGGGGCAACGGGCCCTCGACGCCATTCGGACCGGATGGACCGCCGGAACCGATGCCGGCTATGCCGCAGAAGCGGACGCGTTCAGCGCGGCAATTATTGATCCGGAAGGCGGAAAAACCGGTATCCAGCAATTTGTCGACAAACAAAGCCCGCCACTGCCGGTGCGCCGGGATGGCGTCTGGATTGATGCCGATCACGAACCGCGCAAACAGAAATTGATCGAGAGTGGCGACTTGCTTGCGGTCGGAGCGCCCTTTTACCCGGGAGTGACGCCCATACCCAATCTGCAGCTGGCCTTTGGCATCGTGCGCGACCCGGATACCGGCGCGCCCCGGTTTGGCGAACCGGTGGAGCAGGAGCGTGAATTGATCGTTCCGGTCTCTGCGCCGGAACCGAATGAAGCGCTGGTTTACATGCTGTCTTCCGAAGTGAATTTTAACGATATCTGGGCGTTGACGGGTATTCCTGTTTCACCGTTTGAGGGGCATGAGGAAGATGTCCAGATTACCGGTTCCGGCGGATTGGCGCTGGTGGCATCGCTTGGCAGCGCGCTGCGTGCAGAAGGCCGTTTGAGAATTGGTGATATGGTCGCCGTCTATTCCGGCACCAGCGATCTGCTGTCGCCGGCGGCGGGCAATGATCCCATGTATGCCGGATTTGCGATTCAGGGTTATGAGACCAAAACCGGCAGCCACGCGCAATTTCTGACCGTGCAAGGCCCGCAATTGCACACAGTTCCCGGTGATCTGACGCTGGACCAGGCTGGAAGCTATATTCTAAATCTGGGTACGGTCGTGCGCTGTCTGTTCACCACGCTGGCGATTGAACCGGGAAAGACCCTGTTTGTCGAGGGGGCGGCCACCGGCACCGGTCTGGATGGCCTTAAAAGCAGCATCCGCACCGGCCTCCAGGTGACCGGTCTGGTGTCCAGCGAAGAGCGTGCGGCCTATGTTCGGGCGCAGGGTGCTGTGGGCGCGCTGAATCGCAAAGATCCGCGCTTTGCCGCGCATTATACGCAAATTCCGGATGATCCGGAAGCGGCTCGTCAGTGGGAAGCCGACGGGCAGGGGATGGTTGAAGAATATAAGCGCCTCAATCATGGCCGGCTTGCCGACTATGTCGTGAGCCACGCCGGAGAGCGTTCCTTCCCCCGCAGTTTCCAGCTTCTCGCCGAGAACGGAAAGCTGGCATTTTATGGCGCGTCTTCGGGATATCATTTTGGTTTCATGGGCAAATCCGGGTCGGCTCGTCCGGAAGAGATGCTCCGGCGTGCGGCCTTGCGGGGCGGTGAATCGGTTCTGCTCTCTTATGGTCCCGGGTCACAGGAGCTGCTTGATGAGACCGGCCTCGAGATGATCGAGGCCGCACGCCGGTTCAAGGCGCGAACGGTGATCATGTGCACCACCGACAGCCAGAGGGAATTTCTGCAATCCCTGGGACTGGAAGATGCGGTAGAAGGCATGATCAGCCTGGAAACACTCGCGCGGCGTTATGGTGATAATTTTCACTGGCCGGCGACATTGCCCAGTCTGCCGGATGCCAGAACCGACATTGAGGGTTTTAAGGCGGGCGTTCGTGATTACCAGACCCGGACACTGAAACCGTTCGGCAACGCAATCGGCCAGATTTTGCGGTCATCTGACAATCCGCGCGGTGTTCCCGATCTGGTTATCGAACGGGCCGGGCAAGACAGCCTCGGAGTCTCCACATCGCTGGTCAAACCCTTTACCGGGCGGGTGGTCTATGCCGAAGACATGGCCGGACAACGCTTTACCTTCTACGCGCCGCAAGTCTGGACGAGACAGCGTCAGATTATTATGCCGACCGCGACTATTTTGGGAACCCATTTGTGCAACGCGCATGAAGTCACGATGATGAACAGCATGGTTGCCGCCGGGTTGCTGGATGTCACGGATCCGACCATGGTGCCGTGGGATGATTTGCCGCAAGCGCATCAGGCGATGTGGGACAACCAGCATCGCGGCTCCACTTATGTCGCGAACCATGCTTTGCCCGCCAATGGCCTGAGAAGCCGGGATGAATTGTTAGAATATTGGGCTGCCCAAATGGTGGGGGTGTCGTCGGACTAAGAGTAGAGCGGTTCACAATGAAGGGGGTTGGCGCAGATCCGTCTATGTGCAGTTCAATAAGATTGATAATATATATTATGTTAAATTAATTACCCGGCCCCGATGATGGCGGCTCCAATATCATTTCCTGCCCTTCGACGCGCCAGCTTTTCATATTGGACAGAAAATTCATCCCCAACACATTGGCATCGCCAAATTCTTCGGCGACAACCACGGGCAGATCGAGCGCGACCATGGGGCCGACTTCCAGCGTCTGGATGCGTCCGCGCTGCGCTTCAACCGTGCCATTTGCGGTATTCAGGTAAACTGGAAAGCCACTGTCATCAATTTCGATTTCTGCGGCACGCGCAACATTCAGCGTCATCGCGGTTGTCGTTGCGCCGCTGTCGATCAGAAACCGCACGGCCGTTCCATTGACCTGAGCATTGGCCCAATAATGGCCGTCCGCTGATTGGCGAATGCGCAAGGTGCTGCCGACAATTTGTTGTTTTCCTTCACCGGTCAATTCGCCGGTAACCCGCTGCCAAACGCCCATAATTTCATTCTGATAGGAAAAAGCGACGATGAATATGGCAAATATGGCCACCCAGCTGAGCGCGGTCCGCACAATTTCTCCGAACCCGATGCGTCTGGAGAACAAGGCGCTGCCGACCAGAACCAGGGCGCCGATCGCAAAGAGCAGGTTAATATTTTGATCTTCCGTCACGTCTAAATCTCTATCACATATCCATCATAAGCGGGACGAATATCTTCCGGTAATTGTTTACAGAGTTGAGCATAATCCATGGATTTATCCATATGGGTCAACAGGCTGAACGCGGGCTTTACAGCGCGGATCAATTCCAAGGTCATATCGAGATGGGAATGGGTCGGATGCGGCTTGGCGCGGAGCGCATCGACCACGAACAGGTCACTATCCGCGTAGATTGTCCGCATGGCGTCGGTGACTTCGCCAAAATCGGTCGCGTAACAAATTGCTTTGCCATCATGCTCAAAGCGCAGGCCGGCAGATGTTATGCCGCCATGCGGCTGATCCACCACGCGCACCGTGATATCGCCAATTTGCATCACGTCGTCCAGTTCGTGCCCCGCACAAATGGAGGGGTAATAGGCATGGCCGGCGAAGGCATAGGAAAAACGCTGTTTCAGGCTGTCTAGTGTGAACTGGCGCGCATAGCTCGGAATCGGTTCGCGGGTGCGATGAAAAACCTGTCGCAGATCATCAATGCCGTGGCAATGATCGGCATGGTCGTGAGTCCAGATCACATTGTCGACCTGGCCTATACCGCAGTGCAAAAACTGGCTTCGCAAATCGGGTGAGGTATCCACCAATATACTGGTTGTGGGGCTCGCGACGATGATCGACACCCGGCTGCGCCGGTTTTTCGGCTCGTCGGGATCGCAGTCGCCCCAATCATTGCCGATCCGCGGTACGCCAGATGACGTGCCACAGCCCAAGACCGTGAGCTTCATGGACGCGCTTTGTCGAACAAGCGATAGAAATTCTCTGCCGTAGTCTGGCAGAGTTCAGAGTAATCCTCGCCTCTCAGCGTCGCCAGAAAGTGCGCGGTATCGGCGACAAAGGCTGGTTCACCGGTCTTGCCGCGATGCGGGACCGGGGCGAGAAACGGCGCATCTGTTTCGACCAGCAGCCGGTCCTGCGGCAATTTGGCCGCTGTGGCCTGCAAGTCCTTGGCATTCTTGAACGTTACGATCCCGGAAATGGAAATATACAGCCCGAGATCAAGCGCCTTGTGAGCAAATTCTTCGCTGGCGGTAAAACAGTGGATCACACCTGTGAAGGCGCCCTGCTCCATTTCTTCGGCCAAAATAGCCGCGGTATCGGATTCGGCGTCCCTGGTGTGCACAATGATCGGCAAACCGGTTTCCCGTGCGGCGTGAATATGGGTTCGGAAACTGGTCCGTTGTCGCTCGCGATCGCTATGATCATAATAATAATCCAGCCCGGTCTCGCCAATGGCCACGACCCGCTCATGCTGTGCTTCGGTGACCAGTTTTTCGAGATCAACATCGGGATGCGCATCGGCTTCATGCGGATGAATACCGATACTCGACCAGACATCCGCTTCGCGTTCTGCGGTGGCGACGATATCCCGCCACTCGCTTTCCCGGGTCGATATGTTCAGCATCGCTGTCACCCCGCTGCTCCGGGCGCGGTCGAGTACGGCCGCCTGCTCTTCGATCAGACCCTTGTAATTGAGATGGCAATGGCTGTCGACGAGCATGGTCTAGCCCTCCCCTTCGGCAACCGGCATATCCAGACGTGGGAAAATCGCGGAAGGCGCCGGAATGGCGCGTGCGGGCGCAATCATCTGATCGATCGCATCAAAGCTCCGCTGATCAGCGGGCTGGGCCAGCAGATCGAGCATTTGGTGGCAGCTGTCGGGAATAACCCATTGCAACATGATCGCGAGCCGCCGGATCGCTTCGGCGGTGTAATAGAGCACCGTATCGGCCCGCGCGGGATCGGTTTTGCGGAGCGCCCATGGTGCCTGATCGGCAAAATACTGATTGGTAGCGCTCAACCGCTCGCGTATGGTGTCAATCGCCAGGTGAATCGGATATTCACCGCTGTCCATCGTCGTCACCATGGTTGAGAAACTTGATTCAAGATCGCTGATAAGCTGTTCTTCAGACTCTGTTTTTTCACCGGGGACAGGAATTTTTCCACCGCAATTCTTGGCGATCATCGACAAGCTGCGCTGGGCAAGGTTTCCGAAATTATTGGCAAGATCTGCGTTGGTTTTGGTGACGATCATCTCGGCGGAATAGCTCCCGTCCTTGCCAAAATTGACTTCGGACAACAGAAAATAGCGCAATTGGTCAACCCCAAAGGCCGTGGCCAGCGCCATGGGGTCGACAACATTGCCAACCGATTTCGACATTTTCTGACCACGGTTGAGCAAAAAGCCGTGCCCGAAAATCTGCTTGGGCAGCGGCAAGTCCGCACTCATCAGGAAAGCCGGCCAATAGATGCTGTGAAAGCGGACAATATCCTTGCCGATAATATGGGCAATATCGCCGCCAACATCCCAGTATTTCGGGTAAAATTCGGTCTGTTCCGGATAGCCGAGACCGGTCAGATAGTTGGTCAATGCATCGACCCAGACATACATGACATGGTTCTCGCTGCCGGGTACTTTTACGCCCCAGTCAAAGCTCGTCCGCGACATGGACAGGTCATTGAGGCCACCTTCGATAAATTTGATCATTTCGTTCCGGCGGCTGTCAGGCTTCAGAAACGCGGGATGGTCGGCAAATAGTTTCAACAGCGGTTCGGCATATTTGGACAAGCGGAAAAACCAGCTTTCCTCGACCGTCCACTCAACCGGTGTGCCCTGGGGCGACAATCTTTCCTTATTGTCCCCTTCCCCTTCGGCTTCGATCAGTTCGCTTTCGTCATAATAGGCTTCATCGCGAACCGAGTACCAGCCTTCATAAGTATCGAGATACAGATCGCCCTTTGCCGCCATGGCTTCCCAGATTGCGGCGCTCGCCTTGTGATGGTCGGCTTCCGTGGTGCGGATGAAGCGATCATGGGAAATGTTCAATATCTTGCACATCTCCATGAATTGGCTGGTCATTTCATCGGCGAGTGCTTGCGGAGCGATGCCCTTTGCCTCGGCCGCTTGTGCCATTTTCAAGCCATGTTCATCGGTTCCGGTCTGGAACCGGACGTCCCGCCCCTGCAAGCGCCGGAATCGGGCAATCGCGTCGGTCGCAATCGCTTCATAGGCATGGCCAATATGCGGCGGGCCATTGGGGTAACTGATGGCCGTTGTGATATAAAAGGGTTTGGACATGATCTGCTTTCTCGAATCCTCGCTCGGTTGGAGGCGTTTCGCTTCTCTTTATGCTTGCTCACGGTGATCGGCAAGCGATCCCATCAGGCTGCCGAGGCGGAATATGACGGCCTGGCTGTCCAGCGCCTTGGGCCCGGCCATGGCCGAGAGATCCGTGGCTTCCCGCCATATTGCAATGGCAGCGGGATTGACCGGGGATCCGGGTGATTTGATATGCTGCGCAATCAGTCCCGGCGCCCGGCTCAGAAACGCCTGATAGCGCGCGGTTGCTGCCTTCAGGGATAATTTGCGGGCCAGTTCGCTTTTGACCGCATTGCTGCGGTCGCCTCTGTGCATGATTTCTCGGGCCATTGTCTCCAGTTCCGCCAGACCTGCATTGCTATATTGCAATGCGCGTCCGGGCGATCCTTCTCCCGCAGCGATGACGGCGTGCAATTCCTCGCCCACCAGCTGGGGCGCCAGATTGCGAAGGATTTGCTCCATTTCCGCATCCGACAGCGGATCAAAACGCAATATCTGGCAGCGCGACCGGATGGTTGGCAAAAGCCGTTCGGACGCGTGACTGACCAGCAAAAAATACGTGTTTGCAGGCGGTTCCTCGAGGTTTTTCAGCAACGCATTGGCGCCGCCGCGTTCCAGATCATCGACCGAGTCTATGACCACGATCCGCCGCGAGGATATCGATGCCTGGGTGGCAAAAAGCGATTGCAGCGCGCGGATCTGGGCGATGCTGATATTGCGCTTCAGCTCATGCTCTTCCAGTGATGCCAAGCCTTCGTCGCGCGCCTTGCGCTCTTCCTTGTCGGTTTTTCCACCGCGTTGAACGAGACGAAAGTCGGGATGGGAACCCGCGGCCAGCAATTTGGCATTGGGACTGTGCGGAGCGAGGTTGAAGCCCTGGCCCGTTTCGGTGGACCCCGGCGGCGCATCGAGCAGAAACTGGGCGGCCTCGAGCGCGAAGCCGGCTTTCCCCAAGCCGCGGGGACCGGCCAATATCCACGCATGGTGCAGGCTGCCTTTGGCAAAGCTCTGACAGAATATCTGCCTGGGTTTGTCCTGACCGAGAAATGACGTCATGGCGTCAGCCTATCAAATCAGCGAGATTGTGCAGCAAATTTTCGGTGATCGCCTCGACCGACTGACTTGCATCAATAAGTTTGACGCGATCCGGCTCCTGTGTCGCATAGCTGCGGAAATTCGCCATGACAGCCTGGTGATAGGTCAGAATCTCTGCCACCAATCCGATCGCTATCCCCGCGATCCCGCGCGACAGCGCGCCGGGTTGCGACGTCTTCGGGAAGATCCAGAACAAAGGTGCGGTCGGGCATTAATCCGTTGCTGCCTATCGCGTGTAACGCCAGGATTTCCTGATCGGACAAGGTCCCGTCGACGGTCTGATAGGCCCGGCTGCTGTCAAGATAGCGATCGCTGATAATCCATTCGCCGCGGTCCAGTGCGGGTCGGATCAATCTTGCGCCATGTTCCGCACGTGCCGCGGCGAAAAGCAGCGCTTCGGTCCGCATCGTCCATTTTCCATCCTGCCCGCGAAGAAGCAGATCCCGGATCGTCTCTGCGCCAGGTGTACCGCCAGGCTCGCGCGTCAGGTGGACGGTCAATCCCTGCGACTCCAGCGCTTGCGCAACCGCTTTTGCCTGAGTCGACTTTCCCGTCCCTTCGCCACCTTCAAGAGTGATAAACCGCCCCGCCATCCTATCGATCAACCCAGACCAAACAAGGATTTCAATCCCGCCCAGACGCGGTCGAAAAAGCCAGCTTCGTCGACCGCCTCTCCAGCCACAAGCGGCATGGACTGCGCGCCGTTTGCACCGGTATCGACCACCAAGGTCGCAATCGGCTGACCGGCAGCAATCGGGGCTTTGATCGGCCCGTTATAGCGCACGGTCATGGATAAATCGGCATCAGATCCCTTGGGCAGTGTGGCAAACAGGTCTTTGGGGGCAACCAGAGAAACCGATGAGGCGTTGCCAAGCTGGACTTCTGCGGTCTGGACCTTGGCGCCCTTTTTGAACAGGGCTTTCGGTTCCCAGGCCTTGAAACCCCAATTCATGAAGCGCACCGATTCATCGATCCGGTCACCATAGCTGGTCAAGCCGGCGAGAACGGAGACGATCCGCCTGCCCTTTTGTTCCGCCGACCCGGTAAAACCAAAGCCGGCTTCTTCGGTATGCCCGGTTTTCAGACCATCAGCGCCCTGCACTTTGCCGAGCAGCGGGTTGCGGTTGGGCTGGGTAATCGGTTCACCGCTGTTAGTTTTCCCCCAACTAAACTCCGTTAGCCCGAAAAAGTCTTTGTAAAGTTTAGGAAAATCATCCGACAGTCGCGCACCCAAGATACCAAGATCGCGAGCCGTAACCAGTGTTTTTCCTTCGTCCGGCCAGCCGGTGCTGTTGCCAAACCGGCTATTCTTCATCCCGATACGCTTGGCGGTTTTGGTCATCAGCTCGGCGAAATTATCTTCGGTGCCGGCAATGGCTTCAGCGAGCACCACGCTGGCATCATTGCCCGACAGCGTGATGACGCCGTGCAACAGGTCTTTCATCGTCGGCTTGTCATCATGCATGAGGAACATGGTCGAGCCCTGCCCCTTCCATTTTTCCCAGGTGGCCCGCTGGATATCAACCTTGTCGGTCAATTTGGCCTTGCCCTTGCTGATCTGGTCAAACGCCACATAGACGGTCATCATTTTCGCCATGGATGCGGGCGGGATTTGACGATCGGCATTTTTCTCGAACAGCACGGCACCCGAGGACAGATCGGTCATATAGGCAATCGGGGCTTCGGTTTCATAAGAGACGGCAGAGGCAGCGGCGAACGGTAAAACCGAAAGAGTCAGGAAAGGCAGCGAGGCCTGCAAGAGTTTGTGCATGAAAGTCCCAATTTACTGCGATATATTCAATATAAGCGGCTCATTTGCCGGCGCGAAGAATCTTGGCGTTGCCATAGCCTTTTTGACGCGCCTGCGCCAAGCCGTTTTCGGCTTCTGCCTCTGAACCATAGGGGCCATAACGCACGCGCCAGATCCGGCCCGTGCCATCAGACATGACTTTTGCCCCGATTTTGCGCGCCAGGCTCTGGGCGCGATTCTTGTCGCTGAACGCGCCAACCTGCACCACATAGCCTTTTGTTGTGGCTCGTGGTGGCGGTGCCGCCTGTTTTGCGGTGGACGGGCTGTTGTTCGGGCCCTCGATAATGAATCGACCGTCTCGCGATCCCGATACCGGTCTGGCGCCCTTCTCGACAGGAACATAGGAAGCGCCGACACCGCTGGCGTTGACGGCCTTGCTGGCTGGTCGTGGTTTCACCATCGGCGAACGGGTCGCCATTGCCGGGCGCGGTTGTTTGGACAGGTTTTTGCGCAATATTGTCAGCAAGGAATCTGGCGTGGCGATGCGTTCGGTGGCAATGCCGCCATTGCGCAAAACCGCCCGCTCCTGCTCATTCGGATTGACTTTGCGGACACGGACACCGGCAACGCCCTGGGCATCAATCCCCAACTGCTTGGCCGCGCCATGGGACAGGTCGAGCAACCGGTCATTGGCAAATGGCCCACGGTCGTTGATCCGGACCAATATCGTTCGACCAGTATCCAGGGCTGTAACCTCGACATAAGTCGGCAGCGGCAATGTCTTGTGGGCGGCGCTAATGCCATCGGGATTGAAGCGCTCGCCATTGGCCGTTTGATTGCCGGCGAGCTCGTCGCCATACCAGCTGGCATAGCCGACTTCGTCATAGCCCTGGACATCGGCGGGCGTATAGGTCTTGCCGCCGACCTCATAGGGTTCACCAATTTTTACCGGTTGATCGGAAACCGCGCCAAACGCATTGCTGGCAGCAACCGGTGGTGCGGTTCTTGAAAGATTGTCGTCAACCCCGTCGAAACTGCCGCAGCCCGCCAGCAGCATCAAAGCAGTGCTGGCGCCCCAGAAGCGTGCGTTTCCTACCCTATTACCTTCGAATTTCATCGGCCAATAACCCCACTGACAATGCATAAAAATTGGAACAGTTATAATCCAGAATGACCCGGTAGTTTCCGGTGAGCAAATAGGCGGTTTGGCCCGGACCATCTGGCTCAAGCAATGTTGCCATCATGTCGGAACCCAATGTGCGACCGGAAATTGGCGCGACGCCCAGGGCGCGCCATTCGGCCATGCTTTTCCACTGGCTATGCCGTTCGTGCACGCGCGGACACCGCACCGCCTTGGTGCGGTTGGCGATCGCTGCGCGGTTCAATGACGAGGGGACCCGTACGGCGACGCCCCATGGCTGTCCGCGGCGCCACCCTGCATTGACGAAATAATTGGCGATCGAAGCCACCGCATCATCTTCGCTGTTCCAGATATCGGCATAACCATCGCCATTGCCATCTTTTGCCAGGCGCAGATAAACTGATGGCAGAAATTGCGGTTTGCCCATCGCGCCAGCCCAGCTGCCCTTCATCGCGGACTGGGGCACGCCATTGTCGATCATTTTCAGGACAGCGAGAAATTCGCCCTCGAACAGCGATCTCCGTCGTCCCTCATAGGCCAGGGTTGCCAGCGCCCGCGGGATATCAAAATTCCCGGTGATCCGGCCATAATTGGTTTCATGCCCGTAAATCGCCATGATGACGGGACCGGGGACACCGGTTTCGCGTTCCACTGCTGCCAGTTTTGACACCAGTTGGCGGTATTTTGCTTTTCCGCCATTGATCCGCGCGGCATCGACATGGCGACGTTTATAGGGAGCGAATGGCGGGATTGCGCTATTCGGCCGACCACCGGGTTGGGATTGGTCCAGGCGGATCACGCGGGGATTATAAGTCAATCCGGGCAGCACCCGATCGAGCGTGCGCTGGCTGACGCCCTGCTGCAGCGCTTTGCGACCGACCTCCTGCATATAGGCATTGAACCCGCTATTGGATTGCACCTGGGCCTGGGCAACGGGAGCGCTGACATGCGAAGGCACAGCCATGAGAAAAAGGCCTGCCACGGTTGCCGCTATTGTCTTACGCATGAAAAAACTTCCCTTCTTCAACATGTTGTCGCACAAAGCGGGCAGCAGGGGAATCCCTAAATGTCGCAACCGCGCCACCGCTCATCGGATAACCCGATGAAGCGCAAACAAACATAGCAAATCCGCCCGCGCAGTGAAATTTCTTTGCGCTTTTAAATCAACAGCGTTAGGAGGCGATCGGCTCAAGCGGACAGGTGGCAGAGTGGTCGAATGCACCGGTCTTGAAAACCGGCGAGGGTGCAAGCTCTCCGTGGGTTCGAATCCCACCCTGTCCGCCAGCTAGCCGCCAATCCTGCAGATGATATCGAAAGACAATTGCGCGAGGCTGTGTTGTTTTTGTCCGACGCCGGATGTCTTTATACTTGAGGGTGCAAGCTTCTCTTGCGAACGGGACAATAGTCGGCTTATTGCAATGTAGCGCGCAGCGGAAACGGAACGGACCGCAACGCGAGCCGGGGGGCATCAGCATTGGGCGATCAGCCAAAATTATATTCGGTACAAATGTTGCGCTTCATCGCGGCAACGCTGGTTGTGCTGTTCCACGCGCATCTCGGCGTTTCCACACGGCTCATGCCGGAAAAAGCCGATCCCGGGCAGCTCTATCTGTTTGGTTTTGGCGCTGTTGGTGTTTCGATATTCTTCGTGATCAGCGGCTATATCATGGTGCACACCAATGCGCGCGCCGATCAGACTTTCAACGCCTGGCAATTTCTCATCCGCCGGATGATCCGGATCTATCCGGTCTATTGGATCCTTGCCCTGCTTTATCTGCTGGTCAATTCGGCTTTGGGCACCAGCTATGATTTGACTGTTGCCAAACTGGTTTCGGCTTTCCTGCTGATGCCCAGCCAGGCAGCCTTGTTCATCGGCCCGGCCTGGACATTGTCCTATGAACTTTATTTCTACCTGATCTTCGGGATAGCCATGCTGTTCGGGCTGTGGCGGGCGCTGCTTTTGATGACCCTATTTTTCGGTTTGTCCATGGCGATTGGCATTATCAACAAGCCGGAAGATGCGACGCTGCTGGTCATGACGAGCAGCCATTTGATCGAATTTCTGTTCGGGATCTGGATTGCCTATGTGCTGCGCGCACAGCACCCACCGCGGTGGTTGGGTACCGCGGCGCTTGGCGCGTCCCTGCTGCTCTTCGCGCTGGGACTTATATGGGGTTATGATCGCCTGCCTGCCGCCGCTGTCTGGGGCTTGCCCAGCGCCTTGCTGGTTTTGGGATCGGTTGTCATGGAACGCTACCATTGCCCGTCATGGCTCCGCAAGATCGCGGTTTTGGGCGACAGTTCCTATGCTTTATATCTGATCCACATCCTGATCATCATTGTCATGACCTGGGTGGTCAAGTCGCTTGGATGGGCCGATGGGCCGGTGCTGTTCTGGACGGTGATATTTTCCGGGGTTGGCAT
Source organism: Parasphingorhabdus sp. W113 (assembly GCF_055693205.1). NCBI lineage: Bacteria > Pseudomonadati > Pseudomonadota > Alphaproteobacteria > Sphingomonadales > Sphingorhabdaceae > Parasphingorhabdus > Parasphingorhabdus sp. W113. The sequence continues at coordinate 1,781,907 of NZ_CM146328.1, forward strand.
TGCGGTCGCGCATATTTTTCACCGCACCGTCGAGGCACCGGTCACGGCGTTTCTGAAGCGCCGGGTGCGCGGTCGTCAGTGACCGTCAATAAGCGTTGGGATGCACCAGCACCTTGATGGTGCCGAACAAAATGGTCACGTCCCGCCACATCCGCCAGCCTTCCAGATATTCGAGATCGGATTGCAGGCGCATTTCGAGATCTTCCTGCCGGTCGGTTGCGCCGCGATGGCCGCGGATCTGGGCGAGCCCGGTGATCCCCGGTTTCAACGCATGCCGCAACCAGTAGCGCTGGTTGATTTCCCAGAATAATTTGTCTCCGGCCAGCGATCCCAGCGCATGGGGTCGTGGTCCGACAACGCTCATTTCGCTGCGCAGGACATTGATCAACTGCGGCAGTTCATCAATACTGGTCTTGCGGATAAAATTGCCTACGCGTGTGATGCGTTGATCATTTTTCTGCGTGGACTGGTCACCCTTTGTATCAAGGGAATCCGACCGCATACTGCGAAACTTGTAGATGCTGAAAATCCGGTTGCCCTGCCCCACGCGTGGTTGACGGAAAAATACCGGCCCGGGACTGTCGAGCTTGATCGCGATCGCGACAACCAGCAACAGCGGCGCCAGAAAAATCAACAGTGGAATCGTGACCGCCAGATCAAAAGCCCGTTTCTTGAGCCGATTGACGAGGTTCAACGTTCCGCGTGACACAATCAATGTGTCATTGCCGTCAAAGTCGCCGAGGCCGATAGCACCCAGATTATTGGCGCCGTTGACAATCAACTCTCCGGTCACATCGGACCCCTTCAGGAACAGCGACCAATCAGCCCGCCGTTCTCGCGTGCACGCAACGATCACCCGGTCATAGCCTTGGACAAGTTCCGAAAGGTGCGACAACATATGCGGATCCATCGGATCGGGATAGAGTTTCTCCGCTTTCGCATCGACGCAATACATGCCGTTTTCAAACGGAATTGGCGGGACACCATCGAGGATCAGCAATTGGTCAATGACCAGTCCGCGAAATTTCCACCAGATGATCTGGTGGACACAAAAACGTCCTACAGCGATCAGCATGGCGCTGGCCGCAAAGGCGAAACCAAATGCGAGACGGGAAATATCCGTGCCGGTTTGCGAAAAGAAGGTGAACATCATCACGATGAGCGCCGCGGCCAGCAAAGCAGAAAATGGCCGTCTTACACTTTCCGAGAGGCTTCGCAGCGAATCAATCGAATAGGAATCGCGGGTGAAGGCAAACATCAGGAATATCGGCACGACGAGCAGGACAATGTGATAGCCTTGCGGGGACAACCATTTGTCCTCCCGCAGCAGACCGGCGAGCAAGAAAGCCGATACGATGGCCAATACGTCGAGAATCTGGAGAAGCAGATATAGCGACACACGCACAGAACGCAGTGGCCATCTTAAATCGGCAACTCCGTCTAGTTTTTGCTGTTTATACGGGTAGCTTTCGTCCAACTAACGCACCATAATCTTCACACTGTCGTGCGACCCAATCCTCGGAATAGATCATTTCATTGGTAAAGGCCACCAACTAATATTTTGTTAACCAAATTTGACAAGTTGGACCAAATCTTTGTTTTTTAGGACAAAACGATTGGTATTGTCTCTGATTGACACGGGATGCCGCGACACAGCGCCAATTCTGACTGGATTGAGCTGCCAATCATGCGCACGCAGATCTGCTTGAATTCGGCAATGGAGCGATTGGTGAGTTTCTCACTATTGGGAACAATGGCGCGCTGCCTTTGGCGAGGACAGGCTTGGGTGAGAATGAGAAAGCTCTACAGTCCGTGGCGAGACGCGCGTTCTTCCCATCGCCAGGCGATGAAGCAAGATGGCCTCAAATTTTTAGATTATCACCGCCGTAAATCATCGCTGATACCAGCGAAGACTAGCCAAATATCAAGAATCCCAGCCCGACAAGACCGGTCCACAATAATGTACAGGATCCAATGATCACCAGCATACTGCTCAGACCGCTCAACTTTTCGTCGTTGGGCTGCAGAACGGGTTGGTTTATTTTCTGCGCCAGCTCATTCTGGAGTTCTCGCGCAGGAGACGGGACATAAGCGCCGCCGCCATCGCCAATAGCTTGCAGATCGGCCGTCTTGGACGGATTTTCTTCCGCCTCCCGGTCGGTCGCGGGAGCGATGAATGTTTCATCATAGCGATATTTACGGGCGTGCATAACAAGTCTCCTGCCCTGTTAATGGCCGCCAAATAGTTTCCCAATTGTTAAAGATGTGAAAATTTGATGAAATTTGTCATGAGCACAAAAAAGGCGGCCAATCTTTCGATCAGCCGCCTCTTGGCAATATTGAAGTTTTGAAGTTAAGCGTAAGACACGGAAGTCTTCACAGACTTGCGCCGGCGCATGGCGGTACCAATTGCACCAAAGCCGAAAATCATGAACGCCCATGTTGCTGGTTCAGGTACGGCGTTGATCGCGACATTGTCGATCTCGAACGAGTTGCCCGGTGTTTCGAACCGCAGTTTCTTGGCCAGGCCAAGATCGGTGCCGGTAAACCGGATATTGACGATCGGGTTCAGCTCTTCGGCCGTGTAAGGCAGGCCACCAGGTGCGCCGAGATCGAGCAACTGGGTGCCGGTGAGCGAAAAGATCACATTGTCGCTGGCATCAAGAACCGACAAGACATTGGCGAAATCGACAGAACCCCAGATGAAGCTGATGTCTTGCAGATCACCAACAACACCCGACAGATCGAGAGTGCCAGGGCTGCCATCAGCAGCGCCGGATGATGCATAGAAACCCGTGGAACCCAAAGGCGCCGTATGAACACCGGAGATCGTTCCGGTCACAACCGCGCCACCGGTAAATTCGGGGGTTGGCGATTCAAAATCGATAATAACATCGGCCAGGGGCGGCGGGGTATAAACCGCATCGCCAGCCGTGTAGGAAACCACGATTGCGGCGTTTGCCGATGTGGAGCACAAAAGTGCCGCCAATCCTGCGGCTTTTGCTATTGTCTTGATCGCCATAAATACTACCTTCGAAAACAAAAAAATATTCACAAAAACGTGAACGGGGTGCGACTTGCGATCAGGCACTAACCGGAAAACGCTGATTCGTAAAGCTTTTGTTTACCCTTATTGGCTTCGTTTCCGGGCTTTTTGGCGTTTTGTTTCCATTTGGCACAACTGCACAAGCAGGTGTTAAATGCGCGCCAATATGGATGCAATTGGGTCGCATAGAGGCCGGCGGCCTTGGATTATCACGGCTATATGGCGGTTATATGGTGGTGTTGATAGATGGCAGCGCTAGCCAAGCTATATGGTCGGGCGTCCCGGGGCCAATGACCCAGAACCAAGAGGGCCTCATCCTGCTCCTGTCTCAAAGCTGCACGATTAATGTCATCGCTGTCGCTCTATATGTAGCGCGATGAAATAGAAGGACACGGGCAGCCTGGCATCGCTTCGCCTCGCAGTTGCAAACTTTGGTAAACGACATTGCAAAAATCTTGGTTTCGGGTAAAGCAAGGTCAGAAACTTGCACGTAATTGTGCATGTTGTTGAGTTGTTCAAGGGAATTTCCGTGTCCGAAGATATGACTGGTTTGGTTGCTTCAGCAGACCGCCGCAGCCGCATTGCAATGCTGATCTTTGCCGTTGCCATTGGTGCGGCCGCGTTGTTCCCGCACAATGACCGGGCCATGTGGGTGCCGGATTCCGAAACACCATTTGTCTTCACGGCTGTGCCCGAAGACAAGTTGCCAGTTACCTATTTGTCGATTCCTGGCGCTGATACGCTGCTCAGAATATTGAGCGGCACGCCTGATGACGGCAACCGGAGCCGGTTCCTGCCGCGTCAATTGACACCTGATCCTGTCATTGCAGCGCCAGCCGGTAATATCCCGGGCGCCGCAGTTCCAACATTCACGCCACCAACCGGTCCTTTGGCAAATGCCAATACGACACCGCCTGAAGGCATTTCCGGCGGCGGTGGCGGCGGCGGACCTTCCGGTCCTGGCGGTACAACCGGTGGCGGTGGTGGCGCTGGTCCCGGAGGCGGCGGCCCCGGCACATTGATCAATCCAACCCAGGATCCCGGTACGGATCCGGATCCGACCGATCCAACACCCGAAGTTCCGCCGGTCATCTCGCCGGTTCCGGAACCCGTAACCTGGGCGATGTTCATCATCGGTTTTGGTCTGGTTGGCTGGAGTCTGCGGCGGCGGAAAGCGGCCCCTGCCCTGGCATCTGCGCTAGTCAAGGCTTAAGCGCTTCTCTCGTAACATTAAGGTATTCCTTGCGTGGATCACTGAATAGTCAGTTGGTCCTGCGCGATTGTGATCGATTCGAATTTCGACAAAGCGTTCAATCCGAGGAGCGACACGGTTGGCCCCTCTTCCATCACCGCAACGTCGAGATCGCCCAGCATCTTGCCTTCAACCGAGAGGTTTTTGACGGTTTCCCACGACATGTTGCTAAGCCCCGATGCGGTTCGGATCTTCGCGGATGAGCCTGTGCGCGGTTCAAGACCGATGCGCGCGGCATCACTTGCGTTGAGCACAACCACCGAAGCGCCGGTATCAACAGCGAAGCGAATGGATTGACCGTTAATATCGCCCTGTACGTAAAATAGGCCATCGGGCTGCCGCTTTACACTGAGCTGCTCGGAACCATCGGCGGCAATGCTGACCTGCAATTGTGCGGCTGGTTCTGCTGTCAACGCTGTCGGATGATCTGCTGCGGAGAAGATCACCAGTTGGAAGGCAGCAAGGCAAAGGCCTCCCAGCACCAAAAAGCTCCGCAAAAGATGAACAGGTTGTAAACTCATGCAACCGCAATAGCGGCCGCGGTGTTGGCAATTGTTTCATTGACACGGTTAACCGGTCAGTAAGGTTTAGGCCGGCTGGATATCCGTCAGCCCGTTTTTCAGTCGTTTGAGTTGCCTACGCTGGTATAATCCAATCAGCAAGGCGCCGAGGGACAGCAGAAAAAACTGGATTGCTGACGTCCAATAAGGCCATTTGAGATCATCAAGGTTGCGATAAAGGACGTAGTGGTCTGGATGCACGTCGACACCAGCTTTGCGATAAAGCCTGACGATTTCTTCCGGCAATCCGCCCTGGCGCAAAACGCCATTGACGACATTCACTGGCCCATCCTTGGTCGGAGTGACCTTGCCCTGCTCGAGCAGATGCTCCCATTCGGGCGCGCGACCGGGTATCCGGTTCTTCGGCAGAACAAATTCAGGCCGGAACACCTGTACAAAATAGCGCGTGGATTTGCGATCAGCGACACGGCTGACAATGGGAATGAAATAGGTGCGTTGCCCGACAACGATCAGATTGCGCTTGATCGTCGTCAGTTTCTGCCAGTCGAGCGCTCCGTTGAGCTTTGCCGGGCCTTCGGTTGGCACCGCAAAAGGCAATGTACCCACGCTGATTTCCTGCACTTTGCCATCCGAATTAGGCAAATTAATCATCAGGATCAGCGCTCCGACGGCGCCGACAAACGCCAATATGCTCAAAATGAAGAAACTGCGCATCGCCAGGCGTGTCCGGGCCATGCTCAACTTTGCTTGTTCAACCAGTGAAATGACTTCGTCGCCATCATCCGCTTTCCGTTTTAGCCGCAAAATCAGCCACAGGATGATCAGGAAGATGAGCGTGAGTACAAAAACCGGTATGGCGACCGTCAGGATCGGGAAATAATTGCCGAACCAGTTAAACTGCCATTCTGCCAGTTGCGAAACGATGCCGCGATAAAAGACGAGCTGGGGCAGCAGGAACAGGAAAACAAACAAGGCAAATGCGATGGCAAGCGCAACCATATTGTTGCGTAGAATCGTCAGCAAATTTGAACCGGCTTTGTCCGTCATCTTCTACACCCCTGTAAAACGACCGCATATCGGCCTCTTGGCGCGAAGTCTAGAGTGTTAGGATTTTATGGGATGAAGTGAGGACTATTTACAAGATGGAACGGCAATCGGGGTCTTGTTTTTGTTTCAAATGCTCCGCTGGAGCGATGATCAATCGAGGATCAACGTGCCTTTCTCATTGTCGGCATTGAGCGTGCCCGGGCCGTCATCGGCAAGAATCTTCCCATCCGCTGGCAATGGCGTCGCCGCTGGTTCCGCTGTGAAGCCGGGTGTCAAAATAGGGTCAATTTCGCGGGTATAAGTTTCCGGATCATCGTCCGTTTCCATCGTGTCTTCATAAACAATTGCCGCGTCGTCTGCGCCATCTTCGATCGCCGCATTGGACAGGTCTTCGCCGGTATAATTCTGGTTGAATGCGCCGCGTGTGCCCCAGTAACCGGTCCAACGGTAGAAAATATGCGCGCCAACGGTTTTAACCTTGTCGAGGCTTTTGGCCCAATAGGGTACGATCCATATCGTGTGATAGTGCGTGGCAGTGCCAACGCTTGGTTCAACTTTCCCTGCCATCGCTTGCGCGGCGATAATTTCGGCACGCTTCCATATCGATGCGTTCGGCGTCCGCGCCAATGATCCGTCGCAGGTAAAGGAAAACTGGCAGCCGGTTGTGCGCTTCGAGCCCTGAAAAACCACGCCGCATATATTATTGGGATAAGCCGGATGACGGACACGATTGAGAACCACTTGTGCCACGGCCCGCTGGCCCTTTGCGCTTTCGGACGCGGCTTCGTAATAAATTGCCGACGTGAGACATTGGGTTGCGGCGTTGCGGGACACTTCCATGGCAACGGTCGACGGGATCACAAAAGGTTTCGCCGGCGTGATGGCAGCGGCAGAATCCGGAACGGCCGCGTTGCGGGCCATGGCTTCTTCTTCGGTTAGTGCGAGATTGAGTCCGGATTCCGGTTCATCGTCGTCTGGTAGGCCCGGCAGCGAGGGAATGACCGGGTTTTCTGGGCCGTCCAGTTGGGCCGTTGCTGCCGGTTTTGGCTCAGAGGAACCGATCCCGAAAGGAAAGGATGATGACAGATAGAGTGCGAGGACCGGAACCAGGCAGAACAAGCCGATGAAAAAAATGATCAGGCGCCGCCGTGACCGGGCGCTGCGCACAGGACGGCGCGGCAGGCCTGTCGGCTGTGCCCTTTGCTCTGCCGGCACCTGGTTCATCCGTTCAATCATTTAATCCCTAACATCAGCGGGTTTGGTAACCGCATTTGCTCCCAGTCTTGCTCTGCAACCCTTACGAAAAAGCGTCCTGGCCCGGCGATCCACCCCATTTTCGGTTCCGATAGAACGGCAGGGCCCTTCCCGCTAGTCCCAACTTAACGCGACCGCATGAGAATTTACATGCTGTTCACAGTTCGCCCTGCATTTGTGCCGATATAGAACATCGTCTGCGATCCCGCGCAGCGGTGCTCCTAGGCCTAGAAACTCTTTCAGGGATATGATAAAGATTTAATGTACAGGGAAGTAAATTAACCTAAGTGTCACTATTGGTCGCATGACCAAGTTTTTACCGGGGCGGATAATATGTCAACAATTTGGAATTATTCGATAGTTTGCAGAGGTTCCCTCTGTTTGCCCGACGCCACTCATTCTGTTCTCCATTCATAAAAGTACCTCAGATATGACCGCTATTACCAGCAAGGCACCCGCGTCTTGGTTTACAGTGCCGAACATCCTTCTTGCACTCGGATTGGTGGCGATCATCATTCCGACAATGATGTTTGTCTCTCGCGAGAGTTGGTCGCAGGAAACCGGAGCGCACGGTCCGATTGTCCTGTTCACCGGGCTCTGGCTGCTGCGCCGCCGCTGGGTGGTCGCAAAACCGGTCATGAAACCCGCGCCAACCTTGCCAATGGCGCTGATGGCGCTGGTTATCCTGCCGCTTTTCCTGTTCGCACGGATCACCCAGATCGTCGAAATTGAAGGCTATCTGATGTATGCTCTGGTGCTGGTGGCGCTGTACAGTGTTGTTGGCCAGGCGGCGATGAAACTCATGTGGTTTCCGCTTTTCTATCTGCTGTTTGTCTTCCCGCCGCCCGATACCTTGATTGCGCTGATTACGCAGCCGCTGAAAATCTTCATATCACAAGCCGCCATCGCCCTGTTGCATGGCATCGGATATCCGATCGGCGGCGCTGGTGTGATGATCCAGATCGGCCAGTATCAGTTGCTCGTGGCCGCGGCCTGCTCGGGACTGAACTCGCTCGTTTCCTTGTCGGCGATTTCGCTATTCTATATCTATGTGCGCCACCAGGCCAACTGGCGTTATGCGCTGCTGCTCAGCTTCATGATCATTCCGGTGGCGATTATCGCCAATTTCATCCGGGTGCTGATCCTAATCCTGATGACCTATTATGGCGGTGAAGCGGCGGCTCAGGGTTTTCTGCACAATTTTGCCGGCGTTACGATGTTTCTTATCGCGGTCCTTACAATCTTTGCGATCGATAGTGTATTGGAGCCGCTGTGGCGGCGATTTGGCGAACGGAGGGCTGCGGCATGAGTGATGAAAACAGCCCCGTCGACATGGCTGCAGAAGTCCATACGCTCGATGCCAAGGCCGGATCAATCGTCAATCGGCGGCATATGATTTTGGGCGGGGCGTTTTGTGTTGCATCGGGTCTGGCCTATGTACGGACGCCGAAGGTCATAAATCCGCGGATCAAGATTCCGGTGTTCGAAAAACTGATCCCGGACGACGTCGGGGCCTGGAAGTTTGAAACGTCCAGCGGTGTCATCCTGCCGCCACCAGATTCCATGTCGGATCGCCTGTACGACAATCTCATCACCAAGGTCTACAGCGCCCCGAGCGATCCTTCGGTCATGTTTCTCACCGCCTACAGCAACACTCAGGACGGGGTCCTGCAAGTGCACAGGCCGGAAATCTGCTACCCGGCCGGCGGCTATAACCTGACGCCGACCCAGCCCATTTCGATCGAAAATGGCGTAGGTGGGTCGATGTCAGCCAATGTCTTTACTGCAAGTGGGCGGGATCGGACCGAGCATGTGCTTTACTGGACCCGCATCGGCGACGAGTTTCCGCAACGCTGGCGCGACCAGCGCCTGGCGGTGATCAAGGCCAATTTGCAAGGTTTCATTCCAGATGGTGTTCTGGTTCGAATGTCTGTGGTCATGCAAGATTTCGACGACGCCTTGCCGGTACTGACCCGGTTCGCGGCACAGTTTAATCAGAGCATGAATGATCGCGGGCGTTATCTGCTGAGCGGGATCAAGATGGACGACAAAAAGGCGTAAGGGCAAGCGAAGGCCAGTCCTTCTCTGCTGCCCTCCGCTAATCTCGTTATTTCGCTGCGTCGTCTGGCTGTTTGTGTCAGTCTTTGGGCTTGTTGAACTTGTCAAATGGCTTCAACACCACCCAGACAAAGGTCACAACGGTGGCAATTACCGCAACCGCTGCAAACTGATAACCTTCGTTACCGAGATAGTTCGCGCCAGCGCAACCGACCGATGCCACCATATATTGCCACAGATGATCCGGTGGATCGTCTTCCACAGACCGGTCCAGAAACAACACGATCAGACCGCCAAAAATTGCCACTGTGAGCCAATCGTAAATGGTTTCCAATCTGACCTCCCGTTGCTATGCAGTGTGTCTGTATATTTTAAGCGGGCCCGTAACAAGCCCATGATTCGTTTTGTCTTTTTACTGGACAAAACACAGGAGAAAAGTTGTGAAAAATTTGAAATCGTTGAAATCTTATAGCATCGCCGCGTTGGTTGCGGGCTCCGTGCTGTTAACCGGTTGCGAGAAAACCGCTGAAGGACAGGTGGCTGCGGTGGTTAACGGCGAAGAAATCACGCTGCAAGAAATCAACGCCACACTCCAAAACAGAAAATTGCCAGAAGGCGATGACAAGAAGAAATTCCAGCAACAGGCGCTGCAGCAAATTGTCGATCGCCGCCTCTTGGCGCAGGCAGCCAAGGAAAATGGCATTGACCAGGACCCTGCTTTCCTGATTCGCCAACGCCAACTGACCGAAGCGTTGCTCGTACAAATGTATGCCGACAAGGCCGGAACCACCATCAAGGTTCCGGATCAGACCGATATTGATCGCTATATCGAAGCGCATCCGTTCGCATTCGGTAACAGAACGGTTTACGCTGTTGATCAGATTATTTTCCCCGCCCCCAGAATCTCGACGATCTGAAGGCATTGGAGAAAGCCAATACACTGGAAGAAGTGGGCGCAATCCTGCAAGACATGGGCATCGCCTTTAATCGCAAGGCGGCGCAGATGGACTCCGTGCAGGTGCCACCAGCGATGATGGCACAGATCCTTTCCTTGTCCCCTGGCGAACCTTTTGTCATCCCAACCGGTGCCACGGTAACCGCCAATGTCATCAAGGCGCAGCAACGTGTCCCCTATGATGCCGAGAAAGCAAATCCAGTGGCCGTGAAAGCCATTCGCAATGAAGAAATGGCCAAAATCATGAAGCTGCGGTTGAAAGATGCCAAGGCCAAGGCAACGATCGAATTCCAGCCCGGATTTGAACTGCCCAAACCAGGCAGCGAAGATGCAACACCCGAAGCGGTGACCAAAGCGGTGGAAGCGGCAGAAAGCTAAGTCTTCTTGGTGCCTTGTGCAGGCAACTGATCGGCAAGCTGCGTTCCGGCGAGGCTCCCGGCCAGGATCAGACAAGGCAACAGGATGAAAGCGTTGAGCAGCGCGTCTGCCAGCGCCATGAAAAGAACAACGGAAAGGACGTAGCCAGTGGTTGCGTCCTTTCGGTTTTCTGGTGGGCGCCCGATCGGCGCGGTACGCATCTGTCGGACAACCGCCCACCCCGGCGACGCCAACGCAAGGCAGCAACCAATCAAGCCCAATTGCCCAATTAGAAGCAGCATAAAACCCCAAGGCCGCCGACCCAGTGGCCGCCACCAGTCCCATTGCCCCGAACCGACGATGATATGCTCCTGGACCGCAGGCATGACTTGCTCATCCTGTGAAATTCGCCAGGTCAATGATCTCTGGCCCGCGGCCTTTATCGTGCTTACAAGCTTTTGAACAACTACGGTTTCGGTTGCGATAGTGCGGATTGGTACGGCACCGCTGAGATGCACGGCCATGCCAATGAATGCGATCAACAGCATGGCAATGCCCAGCCGCTTTAACCGAGTGAGCTGGCGATGAAAAAGGACAGCGGTGAGCCCGAAAAACAACAGCAGGATAGCGCCAACAGATTGCGACAAAAGCGTCATCGCGAGCAGGATGATCGCGGTGAGAACGGCGATCAACCGGCTAGTTTCCAGATTTTTGCGCAAGGCGACAGCGCTGGCGAGCACCGCCATGCTGCTGATCCACAGCGCATATTGGTTGCCATCCTCGAACATTACCAACGGGCGGTATCCCCAGACCCGGTCCATGCCGATTTCGGCAAACGGGTGATCCCCGTACAATATCGTATAGATGCGCCGCCCGGTGAACCCTTCCCATAGCGCAATCGGCAGCAAAGACGTCGACAGGCGAGTGATTGTCGTGACTAGCAGCACCCTGTTGCGTTCATCTGTGTAGTAACAGCGACTCACCAGCCATGGTACGCCCCAGCTGGCGAAAAGGGTCAGACTTGCAATCCATCCGGCAGGACTGGTCGGCAGAAACAGCGACTGGACCAGCGGCCAGAGACAAAATGCTGCCATGGGTAAGTCGATCATGCCTGGTCGCCACCGCATAAGCGTTTTCCGGTCAACCAGCAGGAGCCCGCAAAAGACCGTGATCCCGCTGACCCAGGCCCGATTGACGACATGATCCGCCGGCAAGGCGGTTGGCATGACCCAATAGGGCGAGAAACCGGGCAGTTCGGCGCTGAACGGCGGCAGCACTGGGTAGCTGCTTACCGGAAGGGCGATCAAACCGATCCCATAGATCAGGACGATCGCCATTGCTGGCCGCATAACCATGAAACCCGCTATTCCTGCCAGGAAATAGCCAATGTAAATGATGGTTATCCAATCCATGTCATTCGCTTCTCCGCCTTGCTGGCAAGGATTGCAACTGTGCGGGCTGAATTGATTATGACGATTTCTGGTTCGCTAAGGATCTATGCCGATCTTGCGGATCCTATCGTTGCGCTACTGGTACAACCCGCAGGGCGCGGACCCTTTGGATTCTATGCCGCCAGTACAAACATCGATTTGGCGATCAAGACTGAACGGCGTGCTGTTCCAGTTGTGCGAAATAGGCAATGGTCTTTTCCAGACCTTCTTTCAACTGGATGGTCGGTTCCCAATCCAATTCGCGTTTCGCTAGCGCAATATCGGGTTTCCGTTGCTGGGGATCATCCTGCGGCAACGGCAGGTCAATGATCTTGGAACTGGAATTGGTCATCTCAACCACCTGCTCGGCCAGCTGGCGTATCGAAAATTCGTGGGGATTGCCGATATTGACCGGGCCGGTAAAGCCATCACGACTGTTCATCAATTGCATCAAACCATTGATCAGATCATCAACATAACAAAAGCTGCGGGTCTGAGTGCCATTGCCAAAGATTGTAATATCTTCGCCGCTCAGCGCCTGCATGATGAAATTGGACACAACCCGGCCGTCGGATGGATGCATGCGCGGACCGTAAGTGTTGAAAATGCGGGCAACCTTGATCTGAATCGCATGCTGGCGATGATAGTCGAAAAACAGGGTCTCCGCACAACGCTTGCCTTCATCATAGCAGGACCGGATGCCGATCGGATTGACATTGCCCCAATAGTCCTCGGTTTGCGGATGGACGACCGGATCGCCATAAACCTCGCTGGTGGAGGCTTGCAAAATCCGGCATTTCAACCGCTTTGCCAGTCCGAGCATGTTAATCGCACCATGAACCGAGACTTTAGTCGTCTGCACCGGATCGTGCTGATAGTGGATCGGAGATGCCGGACATGCGAGATTATATATCTCGTCCACTTCGACAAATAACGGCAAGCAGACGTCATGCCGCATGAATTCAAAGCGCGGATGTTGCAGAAGATGGGCGATATTGCTTTTGGAACCGGTAAACAGATTGTCCACGCAGAGCACTTCATGCCCCTGTTCAATCAGTCGATCGATCAAATGCGAGCCCAGAAAGCCACATCCACCCGTAACCAATACGCGTTTTTGGGAAAAATAGTCGCGGCTCATCCAAACAACTCCGGTGATTTCAACGTCCTGCTCGATACAGAGGAGTGTCTTAGCTCGCAAGGGTGATCATAAGCTTAAGATTGTCAGGCGATTAACTACGTTCGGACTACGGAAAGTGGCTCGCCGTCGCCAAATTGCTATTTTTGGGAAAGGATCGTGACCCTTTCGCAGTGATTTGCTAACGCAGAGCAATGACAGGTTCTGACAAAAAACAGCCACGCCGGCCTATTGTGGCGGAGAAACCGGGCTGGCCCCGCGCGGCGGTCGCTTTGGGAGCCACCGGTCTGTTCGGTCTGATCGCATTTGGTCCGGTCTGGTCAGTTGCTCCGGAGGAACCGGACAGCATTGAATTGCCTAGCATTACGAGCAACTTTGCCGTTGCGGATGAACTGGTATTGGCGGGTGGCAATGGCGCTATCCCGAAAAGCGCCGCGCCGTCCAAAGTCGGAGCATTCCGCTTTATCTGTACCGCTGGCCAGATTATCTACGATGATCCGATCGTCTATCCCGGGGAGCCCGGCAAGTCCCATCTCCACCAATTTTTCGGCAACACGGCAGCGGATGCCCATTCCACGTATGAAAGCCTGCGCCGATCCGGAGACAGCACCTGCGAGAATAAGTTGAACCGGTCTGCCTACTGGATGCCAGCCATGATGAATGGCGAAGGCAAGGTGGTAAAACCCAATTTTATATCGGTATATTACAAACGTCTTCCGGAGGCAGACCCTCAATGTCAACGCATGGGCAAAGCTTGTGTGCCCTTGCCGCGCGGACTGCGTTATATATTTGGGTATAATATGGATGTTTCCAGAGCGAAGCAGGACCCATTGGCCCTGAAGTTCCATTTCAATTGTCAGGGTAAAGGCGCCAAAGGTGGGCAATATAAAAGTCTTCCTGAAGCCGCAGTCCATTGTCCTTCAGGTGCACAGATTGGCGCTGTACTCAGCGCTCCGCAGTGCTGGGATGGTAAAAATCTAGACAGCAAGGATCATCGTTCGCACATGGCTTACGGATCCTACGGTTCCCATGGATATCTGAAATGTCCCAAAACCCACCCCTATATCGTGCCTACGTTCACGCTTGGGGCGTGGTTTACAACCGACGACACGCTGGATCGATCCGGCAACACGGATCCGACACTCAAGACATGGTATCTTGCTTCTGATCGTATGCCCGGTATGCCGCCACAGATATCCGGATCGACACTCCATTCAGACTGGTTCGGTGCCTGGGACGATGAAGTGATGGCGATATGGACCGAAAACTGCATAGACAAGATGCTGAATTGCTCGGGCGGCAATCTTGGCAACGGCCAGAAAATGAAACGATCTCGCAGATTTTAAATGGCAGGCAAATCCGCGGGTTGTTGATCCGCCCAGAAAGACCAGTGATGCGCCGCATGTGCATTAACGGGCGTCTCATCAGCGGTCTGAAAACAGGTTAGTGCGATGACAGTAGTACAGTTGGGGCTGCAGACCCTCGCCTATGGCATCGCGATTCCGCTGGTCTTTCTGCTTTCGATTTTCATCCTCGAAATTGCCGTCGGTTTGGTTCGTCGAGGCAGCGGGTCCAGCGGCCGTACAACCAGTTCCGATCAACCGGTACATAGCGTTGTCCTGATCCCCGCGCATAATGAAGCGTCTGTCATTGCGGAGAATATCCGGGTGTTAAGCGAACAATTGCCAGCGGATACCGATATTTTGGTGGTGGCTGATAACTGCACCGACGAGACGGCGGCCAAGGCCGCTCTAGCCGGTGCCAGGGTTGTTGAACGGCGGGATCCTTCCCACCGGGGGAAAGGCTATGCGCTGGCTTTTGGCCGCGATGAACTGGCCAAAAATCCACCGTCATGTGTGATCATTCTTGATGCTGATTGCCGATTGGCACCAGGCAGTGTTCAGGCCCTGGCGTCCGAATGCCGGGAAACCGGCGTGCCGGTTCAAGCAACCAATTTAATCTATAGCGCTGATGCCGCACCACCGATGGTACAGATTTCCAATTTTGCCATGCTCATCAAAAATCTGGTTCGTCAGCGCGGGATGACGCAAATGGGTGGCGCCGCCCTGCTCACCGGCACCGGCATGGCCTTTCCCTGGTCGATTTTCGCAACCGCACCGCTCGCCAGCGCCGATCTTGCAGAGGATCTCGCGCTCGGCGTGAATCTTTCGCGCCAAGGAAAGGTCCCACTATTCCTGGAATCGGCCCGGGTCTCGAGCGAAGCCGCCGCCGAAGAAGATACTTTGGTCCAGCGAACCCGATGGGAACATGGGTTTCTCACCACGGCGCGTCAATTTGCATTGCCGCTCATTTTGGACGGTATCCGTTGCCGATCACGCGGCATATTCTTCCTGGGGCTGCACCTTCTGGTCCCCCCTTTGGCATTGCTGTTCGGCGTGACTTTTGTGGCGCTAATCGGATTGGGATTGTTGCTGATAACGGGTATCAACCCCCTCCCCGCTCTGCTCTTGATCGGCACATTGGCGGTTGCGGTCCTGATCACGATGATCGCCTGGTTTGCCGAAGGGCGAGCGGTTCTGACTGCGACGGCACTGCTGCGAATTCCGGTCTATATGCTTTGGAAAGTGCCGGTTTATCTGAAGCTGGTCACCAAACGCGAAACCCGGTGGATCAGGACCCGACGCGCGGGGGAAGAGGGCGGCGAGAAAGGCGATGGCGACAGTTGATCGTCCTTTTTGACGGCGGCTTATCGGCTAGCGCATGCCCCAGTAGATACGGAACACGCGCGGGCCTTTGACCAGATACCGCCGCCATAATCGGGTCGGTTCGCTCAGCAAACGAAAGGCCCATTCGAGACCCGCCTGTTGCATCCATTTGGGTGCACGCGATTTGGCGGTCGTGATAAACTCCAGCGAGGCACCGATGCACAGCGCAACACCCTTGCATCGGCCCGATTGCAGGCATTGATGCGCTATGATTTCACTTTGCGGTGACCCGATGGCCAGGAAAATATAATTGGCCTCTGCCTGTGCGATAAAGTCGACAATATCGGCGATCCCCTGAGGATTGCGCAAGACCCCCATTGGTGGGTTGTGATGCAGGTAGACCGGGTCAGGATGAAGGGTTTCCAGATCCTGCATCAGATTCTCGTCACCGCCGATCACCGCGACACGATCGCCTGGCTTGAGGCTTTGCTGGAACAGCCGCACGGTGAGATCGCTGCCCGGGATGATCGGCAGTGTGATCCCAGAAAACCGGGCGAGCCGCTGAAGGATCCGGCTGTCACATAAAATCAGGTTTGCCGCCTGATAGGCCGCATGGAATCTCTGGGTAAATGGCTCAGGCTGCTTCGGGTACAGCGAAACCACATGGTCCACATTGGGGGTCACAACATAAGAGAAATGATCCGCTTGCGCCATGTTTTCAATGGCTTGGACGCTTTCCGGAAAATCCATTCTTGCAAAAGATATATCGAGAAAAACCTGTTTCGCTGGCTCGGTCATGCTGTGATCAGTGCCCGCACTTGTGCCGGTTAGTTCAAACGGCCGAAAAGGCCGCGGGTCGGGGGCGATCCCGGTGGCAAATCAATCGCGAAGATGGACTTGGCCACTTCTTCACCCTGCTTGGCTTTGACTTCGCAGGCGATCGCGTTCGCGCGTTCACATATCTCACCATAGAGCTGCCAGGCCTTGATCGACGCGGGCGTATCGCGGGTAAACTGGCGCGTCGCCGCAACCGCCCGGCGATAATTGCCAATGCCTGTCAGGAAATCACCAAATGCCTCGAAAATCAAACGGTTCTGCGGCAATTTTTCTACGCCATCCTCAAACACCCGGGTTGCGCTGACGTGATCATTTTTGGCCCGGTAAACATCGGTCAAGGCCAGATAGCCGTCCACCATCCTTGGATTGTCACGGATTACAATCTGCGCATCATTTATCGCCTGCACATAATCCTGGCGCGCCAAAGCTGCGTCCGCGCGTACCAGCAAGGCATGCGCATTGGTCTCGTCCGCCTTTAGAATGTCTTCCGCCATAACCAGGGCTTCCTCCGAACGTCCCAGCGCAGCAATGGCGCGGGCATAAAGGGCGCGTGCATCGACCCAAAAGCCCGAGGCGACCTTGGTCAAAATAATCCGTGCTTCATCCGGTTTGTCGGTCAGCAGCAGATATTGGGCCACCGCGACACGCGTTTCAAGCGAGCCCTCTTTGGCCAGAAAATCGATGTCGGATGCGTTCAGTGGTTCGGCGTCATATTCCAGCCAGAGATCGGTCATCATCGACAAGATCCGGTTGTTGGTCGGTTTGTCCCTGATCATCGTACGGATCAGATTGCGCGCCGCATCGCCATCCCCCGATTTGTAGAGCATATTCGCATAATCTATTTTCAAACCAAGATCATTTGGGCGTTTATTCAGTAACCGTTTGAAGGTTGCACGCATCTGTTCAGCGTCCCCGCGGTTGCGAAACAATTCGATGAGCGTGAGATCGACGCCCTCTGAATAATTGCCATCGGAAGCCGAGCTTTGCAGCATTTCCAGGGCTTCATCGGATTTTCCGGTCAGCGCAAAAATTCGCGCCTTCAAGATGGTGCCAGCCTCATCATTGGGCCGGATTTCCAATATGCCTTCTGCATATTCCAAGGCATCTTCGCGTTTGCGGCGAACCAGCGAGATCAACCCCTTGATCAGCATGGCTTCCGGTTGGTCCGGGGAAAAGGACAAGATCGTGTCGGCGGCCTGGTCCGCCTGACGCAAATAGCCCGTTTGCAAACCCAATTGCGAGACCGCCTGCAAGGCTTCCGGGTTTGTGGCCTCCAGTGAAAGCGCATCGGAATAGGCCGCGAAAGCACTGGCCGGTTGCCCGGATGCCAGTTCAATCCGGCCTTTCAAGATGTGCAGATTGGGATCATCATCGCGCTCCGCCAACGCTTCGGCAATCGCTGCGCGCGCGCCAAACAGGTCCCCTGCATCCATCTTCTGCTGCGCTTCGAGCCCGGCCTGGGCTGCATTTTCCGCAGCGGAACTGCAGGCCGCAACCAGCGGCACCAGCGCCAAACAGGACAGCACGGCCAGTGATTTTCAGATCGGATGGGTCAAAACCAATTTATCGCGCCTCATGATACCTAGATGTCACACTTTATATCGTGCGTCGTAGGAAAATGTGAATAATTCGTGGTTAACTGCTGTTCTTGGCCCATAAAAGCTGTGTTTTGCAGTGGCAAGCCAACAGTTTAATATATATAGCACGACGCTGTGTAGTGAAACGATGGATGAGTAAATCAAATGAAAAATCTGTTTTTGGCGGTCTTGTTATCGCTATTTGCCGTGCCAGCCGCAGCTCAAACAGCAGAAACCACGTCACCTGCTGAAACCGCTGCTGCTCCGGCAGTACCGGCAGAAATCCCTTATCGGGTGAATGCCGGCGATGATATCGAGGTTTACGTTTGGGGAGAAGAACGGCTGCAGCGCCAAATTCGTGTGCTGCCTGACGGAACCTTCTCTTTTCCGTTGGTTGGCCGGGTCGCTGCACAGGGCAAATTGCCTTATGAGATTGAAGCCGTCATCAGCAAGGGCCTCGAGAACCAGTATCGCGGACAGGTTCCGCAGGTAACTGTTTCGGTGAGCACGCCGACCGGTTTGCAGTTTTCGGTCATGGGTCGGGTCAATTCGCCGGGCAGTTTTACACCAGGGCGTTATGTCAATCTGCTTGAAGCGCTCAGTCTGGCTGGCGGCCCCAGCGAATTTGCTGATCTTGACGGCATCTCCATCATTCGCAAGACCGGCCAAGGCTTGACCACCATGCGGGTCCGTCTGGGCGGCCTCTTCAAGCGGAGCGGCGCTGCATCAGCGGTGGCCAATCGCGCGATTCCAAAAATCGAAACTGGCGACACGATAATAGTGCCATAATTTATCCGGGGGGATAATCACCGTGTACAAATTTATTCAATATTCGAGCCCATTCACGATTGCAGCGGCAAGCCTGCTCTGTGCAGCACCTGCGCTCGCCGAAACCGAATTCACCACGGACATATCGGTCGGTGCCGGCGCTTCGACCAATCCGTTTCTGGCGAATGGCGATGTCCCGTCAACGGCCAGCGGATCGATTACGGTTGCGCCGCGTCTGCGGATCACCGAACTGGCCACAACATTTGATTTGCGCGGATATGGGCGGATCGAAGAATATGAAGAAAATTTTCGATCCAATACCAGCTTTGGAGTGAATGGATCCGTTGAGCATGGCCTTTCCGAGCGCACCCAGTTAACGGGCCAACTCGGTTATCGCGGAAGCATTGTGGGAACAAATGACGGTTTTTTCAATCCGCCGGATCTGTTGTCAGAATCGATCCTCCCCACGGTTGCCGATGATATCGCGTTGAACGGACTGAACCAACGCCGCCACACGTTCCAGGGCGGTCTCGGGATCTCACATAGTCTTTCACCGCAAGACAGTATCAACGCCAATATTGGCGGGACAGCCGTGCGTTTTGGAGATTCGTTTGTCCAGGACGAGTATAATTTCTTCTCGCAGAATATCGGCTATTCGCGGGTTTTGTCGGAGCGGACCTCGATTGGCGCTTCGCTTGGCTTGGGTCAGTCCAACTATCTGAATCAACGTCAGGGAGACTCATTGATCGTCACCCCGACCTTGAATATCACGCAGCAATTGTCGGAACATTGGTCTTTGTCTGGGTCGGCTGGCGTTTCGATCGCTCGCGTGAAAGATATTATCGGCACCTCGAAAACGACGGACTTGTCTGCGTCGGTGGATTTGTGTCGGGCCGGCGACAATGGCAGGCTCTGCTTCAGCGCTAATCGCCAAACGCTGCCTTCCTCATTTGACGGTATCCGTTCTCAAACTTCGTTCGACTTAGGATATAGTCAACAAATTACGCGTACCGATGATATCAGCATATCTGCAGGCTATTCACGGTCTTCCAACCCGTCACTGGGCGGGACGCAAAACTTTGAATATATTCGCAGTTCTGCAACGCTGAACCACAAATTCACGGATCGGATCACCGGTTTTGTATCAGCGGGCTATTCCGACTCGTTTCAAACGGGTATAAATCGGCGCGCCAATACACAGGTAAGCGTGGGCATCAGACTGAGAGTTGGGAACTTTAGATGACGATCGACACATTGGATGACCAGGAGTTTGAAGGCGGAAATTTTCTGTCGCAAATTCCCGTCATTATTGGCCAGCGGAAATGGTTGTTCATTATCCCGTTCATTCTGTGCTTGATTGGCGCAGCGGTCACCTATTTCCTGTTGCCGACCGTCTATCGTTCACAGGCAATATTGCTGGTGCAATCCCCGCAATTGCCGGATGATGTCGCTGGTGACGGTGCCACAGAGATTGTTGACCGCAGAATTGTCAGGATCCGACAACAGGTCCTGAGCCGTCCGGGATTGATCGAACTGATCAACAAATACGAGCTTTATCAGTCCGAACGCGCCAGTGATCCTTTGTCCGAAATTGTCGAGAATATGAGGGATTCGATTGAGATCGTCCCGATGACGGCCGAAGTGCAACGGCTTGGTAACGGTCAAAATTCAACAATCGCCTTCTCTCTGGCTTTTGAATATTCGGATCCGGTCAAAGCCCAGAGCATCGCACAGGATCTCACCGAACAGGTCCTGCAACTGGACTCACGGGTGAATTCCGAACAGGCCAGTTCAACCGAAGAATTTCTGACCGACCAGGCAACAGGTCTGCAGGCGCAGATTCAGGCGATCGAAAATCAGATCGCGATGATCAAGGCGCAAAATGGCAGTGTTCTCGCCAATAGCGGCGGGATGATCAGCAGCAACGCTGGTGGCTATGATGTTCAAATTGGGGCTTTGCAACGTGAAAATTCACAGCTGATCGCGCAACGGGAAGACTCGCTCAAATCCTCCAACCGTGATCCGGTCGTTGCCAGCGCAGAAGCACAACTGGCGGGTGCCAAGGCGGTATATTCGGACAGTCACCCCGATGTCATTATTGCCAAACAGCGACTGGAAGAGGCCAAGGCACTGGCGGAGCAGAATATCAGCAAGCTGCCGGTTGATACGATTAACCAGCAAATTGCCTTCAATAACTCCCAGATTGCCACGCTGCGCGCGGCCAAGGCTACCGAACGGTCGCAAGTGTCAGCGGCGCTCAACGCCCAGTCAAAAGCCCCGTTGGTGCTGCAACAGATTGAGCAGCTGCAACAGCGTCTCAATGGCCTGAACCAGCAATATCAAACCGTCTCCGGTCGCCTTCTGGCCGCCCAAGCGGGTGTCAAAGCAGAAATTGAGCAAATGGGTGAGCGCCTGTCCGTGATCGACCCGCCGGTCATCCCGGACAAACCCGATTCTCCGGACTGGATGATCTTGTCCGGCATTGGTCTTGGCGGCGGATTCGCTCTTGGTTTCCTGCTGGTTTTCGGCACGGAACTGTTCTTGCAGCCGATTCGCGACCCCAGAACCATTTCCGGTGCGCTCGGTCAGGCGCCCATGGTTGTCATTCCTACGATCAAAGCAACGTCGGAACAGAATAGTGGCTTTTCGCTATGGCCCTTCCGCAAAAAAGCCGCGGTTGCGGACTAGCATTCCGCCCATCCCACATTTTTATCTGGAATTCATCTCGTGTTGAACAAATCTGAAAGCAATACTGATCTTGCGGGACCGTTGACGATCCCACGACCGGATCAGCTCGTCCATTTTGTCCCCGACCCTGAAACACTCGAAGAGAACCACATTGTCGGTTTTGACGGCAACGATATCCGGTCGCGGCCATTTAACCTGCTCAGATCCCAGGTAATCAAGGGACTGGAAGCGCAGAACTGGAATGTCTTCGGCATGACTTCGGCCACGCCGGCGGCGGGCAAGTCCTTCCTTTCGCTCAACCTGGCTGCTGCCCTGTCCTGCCTGTCCGACCGGACGATCTACCTGTTTGATTTCGACTTGCGCCGCGGATCGCTCGCGGATGCTCTCGGAATAGAAGATGGCGAGGGTCTGGGCGAGTTTCTTGAAGGCAAGACTGATGACCTGCAATCTATCGGTCGGCGGATTGGGGACAATAATCTGACCCTGTTTCCCTGTTTCAGAACGAACCGGAATTCCGCTGAATTGCTAGCAAACAAGCGTTTCGACCTGTTGATGGAAGCGATCCAAAAATTGCCTGACGATGCCATTGCAATTTGTGATCTGCCACCGGCATTCGCCAATGATGATGCCATCATGATTGCGGAAAAGCTTGATGCTTACATGCTGATCATCGAGCAGGGTATTACGACCAAGAAGCAGATGAACAACACGATCAGTCTGTTGAGCCCTACCCCGTGCCTCGGTACCGTGCTTAATCGCTATGCGGGCGGTTTGATTGACCCCTATGGCTATGGCTATGGCAGCGGCGCCTACAGCAAATATTATTCGAAATAGCGCCTGCCGCTGACACTGATCGCTGAAACTTCTCCCGTCTAGCGCACATCCCTGTGTGCAGCGGCGATGATATCGGCTGTTATCTGCTTGGTCAGCAAACCGGGGCGGATTTTGAAATGCGCGGTTCGGCCGATTATGTCCGGGCTTCCAAGATAGGCGGTAACGCTGTGATATTGGGGTCTGCCAACATAGTCATCAATATAGAGGTCGACGGTAGCGGCATGTTTTTGTGCATGGAAGGCCGCTGCCAGGGCACAAGCCACGCGAAAACGGCCATCCACCAATATCATGTCCGGATAATCGGCCGATTGCGATATTTTCTCAAAGGCTTTTCCGGTGTAATTCTGCCAACGCTGATGGCGCGCTGTGCTGGGGGTCTGGAACACCGGATAGCCCCATTCTTCGGTCAGTCCGATATCGCTCGCGATGATCAGAGTGTCTGCATTCTCCGGCAGATGCTTTCTCACCGCAGCCGCATAGCTTTTGTCGCTTTCGATCGCGATCGTTTTGACACCAGCCCGCGCCGCCAAAATGGTGGAGGCCCCGGAACCAAATTCAAGATAGAAGCGCGCGGCGGCAATGCGTTTGCCGAAATAGGCTTCAAATTCCGGATCAAAGGCGGGTTGATCCGAAATCATGATACCCTTGCGCCTGCTGGTCCACCACAACCGGATTGCCCGTCCCAAATTACGCAAATCACGAAGGGGTTGGAGATAGCGTGGTATCAAAAAATGTCCTTTCTCGAGACCATTGTGACAAGCCAATAGCCAGAATGCGACCGCTCGTTGAGGCGATCGCTGCGATCTTGCCGGGCTTACAAGTTCATCTCAAACTGTCCATATATAATTGATCGACACTATTCCGCGCATATGCGATTGCGAAGCAATGCGTAGGCGTGTGTGACGGGAGCGGAATTGTGGCGCTACAAAAGCTGAACTCCCTGTGGGTTGGAAACAAACTCGGATATTTGGAGCGCCTCTGCCTTGTCTCAGCCGCCGCGGTTGGTCATGACGTCACCTTGTGGTCCTATGAACCCGATAAATTGGCTGGCTTGCCCGAGGGCATCGCCTTGCGTCATGCCGCAGACATTATGCCGCGCGAACGCCTGTTGACCTATGCAGATACCGGATCAGTAGCGCTCGGAGCCAATTTCTGGCGCTATGAGATGCTCGCCAAGGGCCTTGGATATTGGGTCGACATGGATTTCTATTTCCTGAGGCCCTTCGATTTTGAAGCAGACCATGTTTTCGGTTGGGAATATGAGGGCTGGGTCAATAATGCGATCCTGCTGGCACCCCTGATTCTGCAATGGTCAGGGATCTCAACCGCCTGCCCCAACCCGATCAGCGGCCGCCCTGGTTCGGACCGCGGCGATCGCTGGCCTATTACTGGCAGCGTTTTCGCAATGGTCCAATCGGATTGGATGAGATGCCCTGGGGCACTTATGCTTCCGGCCTGGTCACGCATGTGATCAAGCAGAACGGACTTGAGCATTTTGCGCAGTCTCCGGACATTTTCTATCCCGTGCGATGGAAAGAGGCCCGGCTGCTCTACGAACCGGCCGAGATCGTTCAGGCGAAGCTGACCGACCAGACGCGCGCGGTCCATATGTGGCATAGCCGCCTGGTCGGCTTGTTCGACAAACCCCCGCCTTCCGGATCCTTTGTCGATCTAGCATGTCAAAAGCATGGCATCGACACGTCGGCCTAGCGAATGGCGGCTCGCTTTAGCTTCCGGGCGAGCGAGACCAGATTCCGGACAATCGGCATGCGGTCAAAAAGCCGCAATTCGGCGATATCGGTTCGGGACGGTCGCTGAAAGCCCAGCGCCGGTTCGGCAAAAACCGTCTCGACCTCGGGATAGGCCCGACGAAACAGAACATAAGCGCCATCAATCGGCGGATGAAACCCCTGATATGTGAGGTTTTTGAGAAACTCCACGAGATGGCCGGCGGTCTCCGGCGCGAAGCCCATCATATGGGCACCGATAATATCACTGTTATAAAGGTCGTCGGGCTCTTCGGCAGCGTGGCCACCATAGAATATCGACCATGGCCGCGGGGCGACATAGTTTTCGGCACCAGGAACGAAATCACAATCATCTTCCAGGATCAGGACATGATGGCCGTTATTGGCGGCTTCCTCGAGAATAGCCAAATGGCTCTGGTAAACACCGCGCGCGCCGGGCGAGGTAAATGGGCCGGCATCATCGAATAGGAATCCCTGGAAAAAGGCCACTCTGGGGTCGTCCAAAAGACCAATACGATCCAATTCGCCTTCCATATCCACCCGGCGGTCGATCCGATAGGGGAGATTGATGACACGGATGCTCTGAAATTGATCGAAGATCATGTCTCAAGCCCGCTTGTTAGAGGATCACCGTGTAACGCCATCTCCAGAGCATGGATCGTTGATGCACCGTTTGAGGAGAGCATTTCAGGGGTCGCTGCAATATCAAATGGTCTTGCGATTACCTGCCTCGCCGGTTCGGCGATCCGGTTGTCGGCCATGGAGGGCGCCGGATCAGCCACTGATCAGTCTCCCATATTCGAGCCAGCTTGCCCAGTCCGCAACGATTCCCAATTGCACGAACAGAAACCGCCATAGCAGCACAAGCGCGACGAAAAGCGCGAGCAACAGCGCATCCTGTCTGAGAAAGGACAGTCCCTCTTTCCACTGGGAAAAGGACAATGAAAAATAGCGAAAGAGGTCCGCTACCGCAATGGCACAGAGCGCCGCCACGAAACCGGAATAGGTCAAGGCAATCGGAATACTGATGACCATCCAGAGCAATTTTGCAAAATTGGCCTGGGCGCCATGACGGGATTTGCCAATCCCGAGCATGAAGGCATCGCCCATGGTCGACAGGATCGAGAACCAGGTGCCCGCCATCAAAATGGGCAGCATGAAGGCGGCAGCAATATAGCGATCATCATATAGCAAGATTATCACGAGATCTGACAATGCCACCGCCAAGGACAAGCCGACAGCCAAAGCCAGCAAAGCACGCAGGCGCAGACCGGAAATCGCCGGGCGCAGTTCGGACCGTTCTTTGGCGAAGGCGGCGACCTTTGGGAAAATCAGCATGTTTCCCACGCGCAGAACGAGCATGTTGATCATGTCCGAAAAGGTTCGCGCAATGCCATAAATGCCCAAAATCGCGAATGGAATCTCTTTTGCAAAATACAGCCGATCAAAATTCATCGCCAGAAAGAACACGATCGACGATGCAAAGACCCATTTTCCGAAGAAGATTATCGCCTTGATATGCTCCCGGTTCCAGGCGAGCCGATGGCTGCGGAAGTCGATCAGAAAAAAGCTGGTTCCTGCGGTGATCGCTGTGGTGATTATCAAACCGGCCACAAGCGCCCAGATTGTCGGCGAGTAAAGCGCCAGGGCAATATGCACCACCGCCGAAACGACGCCCATGATCATGTCGTAGATGGACAGAAACCGGACCGCTTGCTGTTTCTGGAGAATGAACCGGGCGGGAGAGGCAAAGCCGGTCAGTAGAAACACAACCGCTATGACCGGAATAATCTCGCGCAGCTCTTGGCTTTCATAAAAATCTGCCAGGGGTTGTGCCAGCAAAAGAGCGATCCCGAACAGCAGGATCCCGCGGATGATCTGGATCGTCCAGGCGGTGTTGTAGAAGGCTGGTTTGTCGCCATTTTTGTTGCTGACGATATTCTGTCCGATACCAACGTCGGACAAAAGCTCGATACCAAGCCGCAATGTATTTACGATCAACATCATCCCGAACAACTGGGGCGCGAGCAACCGGGCGAGAACCACATTGGTTACGAGTCGCAGGCCTTGCGCGATACCGTAGGATCCGGCGACCCAACCGATTTGTGACAGCATAGTGCGGGAAAAAAGTGCCATTGCTACTGTTGTGCCGTCCTGCCCTGATGTTCGAAACTATCGATACAGACTGATCCTATACAGGATATTGCAGGGGACTCACTCTAAATTATCCCCTGTCAAAGGCCGCCATCAATAGCGCGGAAACATCAAAAACACCTTACACTCCAGAAGCTTATTGGCACAAAAAAACCCGCCAGCTTGCGCTAGCGGGTTCTTTGTTCATTTCAGTCGCGATTTAGGCGAAGGAAACTTTCGTGTTCACCTTCTTGCGGCTGCGACGCAGAGCGCCACCGACGAGGCCAAAGCCGAAGATCATCATCGCCCATGTGCCTGGCTCAGGAACCGAGGATACGAACAATTCGTTGGTGTTGAACTCGCGGTCATTGAGCAGAACATCAAAGTCGAGGTTCCAGCCAATCGCATCAAACGCTGCCAGATCGAGCGACGTCACGATGCTGTTGGTGCCGCGGGAGATGGTTGGATCCAGGATGCCGCGTTGCGTTTCGCCTGCACCCACATCACGCCAGTGACTGGCCTGACGCCCGTCACCGTTCACGCTGCCGGTTGAGAAGAACGCATCACCGAACAGGTTGGTCGCGCCGCCATCAATCGAGAAATAGGATGCGGTGAAATCATCTTCATGACCACCCACGGCCCAGTCCAGCAGGCCCAGAGACGCGCTCTGCTCGCTGTAGCGGAACAGGTCCAGTGCGGACATGATCGCGAAATTGCCGATATCGCCACCGAATTCGGTATTAGTGTCGTAAATGTCGACGCCAGAGACAAAGCCCAGAGCATGGCCGATTTCATGGATTGCGATGCCGACAAAGTCGAAGGCACCCGTGGTAATTCCATCTGCAGGCTGGAAGTCGAATGCAAAGTCGCTGCTGAACGAGATTGCAGCATCCGCCGTACCATCATCTGCTGCCAGACCAACGGCCTTCAGCACTGAGGTATTGACCGCAAGGAAGCTATTGTTGTTGCCACCATCCAGGTCACCCGCGCGCTGCAAAGGCAGGTTAACACCGGTTCCATCAGGCCGTGGTCCCGAAATCAGCGCGTTAACTGCACCATTGGGATCATTGATCGGATCCGATGTCGAGGTTACCAAAGTTGGTGTGACCAGTTGTGAATCCAGGTTGGTTGTTCCTGTGGCTTGCAGGGCATCGATAAAGTTACCAACGCTTTCAACACCACGTGTGCTACCAGCGGAGCCCAAAATTCCGGGTCCAAGCGAGCGGAAGCCGACGTCCAGGTTCACGGTCACATCGTTCAGCAGAATGCTCTCCCAGAAGCGTGCAGCAGCCGTAAAGCCGTTAAATGCGGCAGAACCTTCGCCCGCTCCACCGGTATCATTCAAAACGATCGTCAAAGCGTTAGCTGGCGTAACAGCCATTGCGCTGGCGGTTAGTGCCGCGCCGGCCATGAGTAATTTTATTTTTTTCACAGATAGTCCCCTTCTTAGTCCCGCCAACATAGGCATTAAGAAAAGGTTAATTCCAATTCCAAGCATCAGAGTCAAATGCAATTTGAGACAGGTGTAAAATAAAGTTCACACTGATGTGCTGATAATACATTGTACATTTCTGTAACGGATTAGAACCAGCGGATTAGTAACATTTTTAATCTGTTTGATGTGAATTGCTTAGCTAGACGGTTTACGCCTTGCGAGGCGACTGTCTCATTTCGGGACACCAGACATCCAAGCTGTAAAATGATTTAGACAAAGAGGCTTATCGGTACGCGAAACGCGGGGGCGATCCGATGCGCGGGGCCTGCAATGCCAAGACATGAA
Organism: Parasphingorhabdus sp. W113; assembly: GCF_055693205.1. NCBI lineage: Bacteria > Pseudomonadati > Pseudomonadota > Alphaproteobacteria > Sphingomonadales > Sphingorhabdaceae > Parasphingorhabdus > Parasphingorhabdus sp. W113. Next base: position 1,809,993 of record NZ_CM146328.1, read on the forward strand.
ATTGGAGTCGTTCTGGTCCGTGGTGATTTTCTGCGTTTACATGCTTGTAAATTCAGATGGTTAGGCAACGCCTGCCGGCCACGAAAATGCCAACTTGCCAACCGCCTCGGGATTCTAGTAATGAGCAGGTGCAGCGAAAAGCCCGGATCACTCATCAAATCTAAATAAATTGGGTGCATTTTCGGGATCAGGCCGTTTGATCCGCAGCGATCAACGACCAACAATCGCCGTTTATCGCGTCTGGTTATCGCGTTGGGAAAGAGAAGATAGATCATGCGTTTTGTTGGGCTAGCCATTGTCTTTCTCTCAATCCCTTTTCTCATTCTCATGTTCCGCGAGCAGCCACAGTTGCGCCGTTATTTTTATTTCGGGCTCGGCTTTTTGCCCTTTGTCCTGACGGCCTGGAATCTGGATGCGGCTTTGATCAGCTGGCGGATGTGGCCCGGACATACCAAAGGGCTGATTGTCTCGCTGCTGGACTCAGTGGCTTTTTCTATCCTGATCGCCAGAAGAAAATCGTTCTACAATCTACCCTATGCGAAAATAATCATTGCCTATATTCTTGCAGCGATATTGTCGGCGGCGTTCTCCGCTAACCCGCAATCGACGATTTTTTATGCCTGGCAGTTATGTCGCATGCTTTTGGTATTTTTGGCGGTTGCCAATATTTGTCTGGATGAGGACGGGCCGAAATTATTGATCGCTGGCCTGGTCTGCGGGATCGTGCTGCAGGCCGGATTTGTCGGCTATCAAAAATTCACTGGCGTCTTGCAGCCCGGCGGCACCTTGGGTCATCAGAACCTTCTTGGCATGGCGACCCATTTCGTACTGTATCCAGCGCTTGCATTGATGATGGCCTCGCGCCATTCGAAATTTGCGATGCTGGGTGTAATGGCCGGTTTGATGGTCGTTGCTTTTGGTGCCTCGCGCGCGACGATCGGTCTGACCGGAATTGGCATCGTCCTCATGTTAGGACTATCAATTTTACGTAAACCCACCGGTCGAAAAACGAAGGTGATGCTTTCAGGGCTGATAGCCCTCGCAATCGCAAGCCCGGTCGCGATCATGTCTCTTGAGAAACGATTCGAAGTCAAAGGCTTTGATGGTAGCAGTGCAGCCGAACGGGTGGCCTTCGAGAAAGCGGCGACCATGATTTGGGCAGACAACCCGATGGGTGTTGGCGCAAACCAATATGTGGTCGTCGCCAACACGCGAGGCTATTCCCAAGAGGCGGGCGTGATCTGGAACTACGGTAGCCGCTCGGCCCATGTGCATAATGTCTATCTGCTTGTTCTAGCTGAAACCGGATTTATCGGATTGGCGATCCTGGCGCTCCTGATGACTGTTCCGATCATATCGGCTTTTCGCTTTGCCTGGCAAGATCGCGAGGACCCCAGGGGAGACATTGCGCTTGGGGTTGGCGTGACCTTGACCATCGTCGCGCTTCATTCCTTCTATGAGTGGGTATGGGTCACAGCGACAATCCAATATGAAATGGGTATCTGTCTTGGCATCATTGCCGGACTGATATTGCAGCGCAAGCTTGAACGCCGCGCCGCTTTGCAGGAACGGCGCAAGGCCGCCGCGCGCGAAGCAGGCGAACCCGCCCCTGCCCGTGGACAAGTTCTGGCGATCGATCGGTAAAGTCGTTTATCGGTCAGGAAGGCCGAACGCATTGCTCAGCGCTGGCCGTAATTTTTGGGCACCATCGATCGTCAGATGGTCATTGTCCCAATAGAGAAACCGCTCTCCCTCTGCGATCGGGCATCTTGTCTGATCGCATAATCGGTCATCAAAACTGATCAGCTCGCCACCAAGGCCGGGCACGGTTTTTGTCAGAATGTCATCGGCATATTCTTGCATCCTGTCGTGGCCTTGGCGATTGACAGAATAGCTTTGCACCGCGTCCTCGAACCTGCGGGGGTCGGCAAAGCGCAAGAGGCTCTTTGGGGAGATTAGCTGTTCGGGAATCTGCTCCGCGATCACCAATTGCGTTCCAATTGCTTCATAAGCCTTGATAGTGTCCGCGAGGCCTTGTTCAAACGCCTTGCGCGATGCCGCTAGAGAGGACAGGCCATCTATGTCTGTGGTGAGATAATAGCTCGATTTTGCTTTGCCATTAACGATCGGGTGCACATAGAGCGACCAGCGCACGACCATCAGGACAACCGGTATTTGTTCGGCTTTGACATAGTCCAGCTGGCGTCGGGCCAGATCGGCACAAGCGCCGGTTTCCACGAAGCCCTTTTGGACATAGACGCCTAGCAATGACGGGCAACCGGCATGACCGAAATGGGCGATCTGCTGATTTCGCTCTTTCGCCATGTCAATCAGTGGCGGCACTATCATGGCCGACTGGCTGTCCCCGATAATGGCAAGCGCAACGGGCGCTTCAGCCGGTCCGAAGCGACAGGGTGTCAAAGTCCAGCCGCTATTGTCATAGCCGGCATCGCATTTGGCTCTGGACTGGTCGAGAAGAAGCGAGCCGAGCAGCGCTTGTTGCAGCGCACCGGTTCTGTGCTTTTGGTAGTGGTCGTTAAAGCCTTGCGTCATCGCCGCACTCGCCCCCAATCCCACGATGACGCCGCCGACGAGGACGGCAAAAATCACAATCTGTCGCGCGCTGAACCGGGTGCGATCACGAAACGGCCGCTCGACCAGCCGCCAGCTTATATAGGCCAAGAGGAAGGACAGGATAGACAAGCCCACCAGTGTTGCCGGAGTGAGATCGCCCAGGCTGCGATAGCGGACAAAGGCAAAGAGCGGTTGGTGCCACAAATAGGCACTATAGCTGATCAGCCCCATGCCCACGAGAACCGGCAGCGACAGCAGGCGATGCACCAGCGTTCCAGACTGGGCAAACAGCAGAATCAGGGCGGTACCAAGGGTGGGTATCAACGTATAAGGTCCGGGAAATGGCGTGCTGGAATCAAAGCTGAAAACGGCCCAGAGGATCAGCAGCAAACCCGCCAGGCTCAATATTTGCGCATATAGTGGGCGATACGGCTCTGCGTCGCGATCGCGGGTGTACAGCGCGATCAGGGCGCCCATCAATATTTCCCATCCGCGGGTGGGCAACAGATAGAACGCCGCGGCGGGATGATCATCGACACTGATCACCGCCAGACCAAAACCCACTATCATGAGCGCGGCCGATCCGATCAGCACCCAGCGCGCGCCGAAGCGCCAGATCATCATCAGGAACAGCGGGAACAGGATATAATATTGTTCCTCGACCGCCAGGCTCCAGCTGTGCAGCAAGGGTTTCAACTCGGCGGCCGTGTCCCAGTAGGAGGTCGTCAGATAGAGCAATATATTATTGGAAAAAAGCGTCGTCGCCACCAGGGACTGGCCGAAATTTTCGAGATCCTCGGGCAGCATGATGAACCAAGCGACCGGTATGCACGCCAGCATGACCGCGAACAGGGCCGGAAGAATCCGGCGGGCGCGCCGTTCGTAAAAGGCGAGCAGGTTAAACCGCCCTGCCGCCATTTCGCCGACGATGATGCGGGTGATCAGATAGCCGCTGATCACGAAAAAGACATCGACGCCGACAAACCCGCCGCTAAAGGCGGAGAAACCGGCATGAAACAGGATGACGGGCAAGACGGCCAATGCCCGCAGCCCATCTATCTCCGCCCGATAGTGCAATCCCCATCCCCCGATTTGGAAATCCTGACCGCGGAGAACCACGCCCAGGCCCTTGTCCTGTCTTTGTCCTGTCCTTTGTCCCACGCTTTGTCTGGGCGATCGGAAAGCGCTTAGCAAGTCTGGAATGACCAGGCGTGGACCGCGCCAGCAGGATCAGCGGACAACAAAAAACCCACCGGATCCTGACCGGCGGGTTTTTCTCGATATCTGGCCTTTGCAGTCCAGAAAGCGCCTATTGCTGCTTCACCGGCCGCGTATTGGAATTGAGATAGTCCGCATAGCCGTCCGAAAAGGAAATCAAGACGCCGTCGGCTTCTTCAACCGCATAGGCGGACGCTTCTGCCTCGGTGCTCCCGAATTCCAGTTCGTCTTTCTTCATCGATTCGATCATCGCGGCGCGTTCCGGCGCGCAGGCTTCCTCGGCGGCTTTTCTAAACACGCCGCGCTTGGTTCCCTGGTCGAGATGCATGACGGTAAAATCGGTCAGGCAGTTGGAATAAGCGACCCGGTTTGCTTCCGCATCGGCCGCGAAATTTGTGGTCGCGATCAAAAGAGCGACTGGAAATACTGTAATCATGACAAACCCTTTCCCTAATCAATAAGCTCTTATACCATGTTATCGGCTTCATATGTCACGAAAAATGCACGCCATCAATTAGGATGTTTCGATCGCCATAGCGGCCATTTTTTCGTAAAAGGGCCGGCACAAATCTGCGACTTTCCTTGCCTCGGGCGACAATACCGGTTGTGCCGCGGACGGTTTGGCAAAAGTCGTGGTGTCGATCACCCGGTTATACCAGTGGCTGGCCCAGACGCCGTCAGTGGGCCGCCCGCCTTTTTCCCATTGCAACATGGCGGGATTCCAAGGGATATCGATCGCCGTGCACAGCGCCTGCAACTGGCGCTCGGGTTCTGCCACTATCGCCGCGCTGTCCAATATGACCGGCTGTTGACCGTATTTCTCGGCGAAATGCTGGACATAGGCCCATTGCCGTTCATAGCCCAAATCGGCGGGCGTGACCGTGATCCTTTTGGCAGCATAGCTGGCCACGACCGCTTCGGGTGCGCGGATCAGGAAGACGTGCCAATGGTCCGGAAAATCATCGATCGCAACCGGACCCACCATATGGTGCGGCATATGCTTCTGATACCATAGCGCTTTGCCGCCGGGAACCGGACCACGCATGGCTGAGGCGACAGTCTGCCAGTTGCAATCCATGGACGCCATGACCTCATCGGCCATCGGCTGTCTCATGCCGGTTTCGCTCAGAAAAGCGCCATAAAAAGGCTCATCCGTAACCGCACAATCGCTGCGGCTGTCAAAGCTGCGCATCATCGCCGTCGAGATATTGCGCGGTCCCGACCACATTGCGATCCGTTTCGCCAGGCCCGCGCTCATCCAGCGGCCTCCTGCTCAAGCATCGCCCGATACAGGGTCTGCAGGCGCTGCACCATCGGCCCCCTGCCCTCGGTCAGTTTGCGACCATCGACTTCGGTCGCCGGAACCACCCCGGCAAAGGTACCGGTGACGAAGGCCTCATCCGCGCCATAGACATCGGTCAGCGAGAAATTCTTTTCGAACACCGGTATATCATTGTCGCGGCACAGCTGGATGACGTTGCTCCGCGTAATGCCGCCGAGACAGTAGTCGCCGCTGGAGGTCCACACCTCACCCTTGCGGACAATGAAGAAATGCGTGCTGTTGCAGGTCGCAACAAACCCGTGCGGGTCGAGCATCAACGCTTCGTCCGCCCCGGCCTGGGTCGCCTGGATACAGGCGGTGATGCAATTGAGCTTGCTGTGGGAATTGAGCTTCTGGTCCTGCACCGCCGGATCGCCGCGCCGCACATGAACCGTGAACAGGCGGATGCCCTGTTCAATCGTGCTTGGCAGCGCTTGCTTATATTCCGGAATGATGACGATGGTGGCCGGAGAAATCACGACCCGCGGATCCTGATAAGGAGTCGAGCGTATGCCGCGGGTGACCATCAAGCGAATGTGGACACCCTCCGCATCGGTCATCTGATTGGCTGACAATGTGTCATAGAGCCGAGCGGTCAATTGTTCGCGCGACACGCCAATATCCATTGCGATCGCCTTTGCGCCCTCAAACAGACGGTCGAGATGGGCGTTGAGAAAGGCGACCTGGCCACCGTGGACCCGCAAGCCTTCCCAAACGCCGTCGCCGAGCATGAATCCGCTATCAAAAACCGACACGGTGGCGTTTGCGCGCGGAATCATTTCGCCGTTAATGTTGATCAACACCGTCTGATTGCGCGGATCTTCCGTGTAATCATGCGTTCCCTTGGCCATGTTAATGACTTTCCACTGTAAAGAATCCCCTGTCGAAGCAGCAGCATAGGCATTCCGGTTGGCGCTTGCCAGCCATCACAGCGCCTGATCGCAACGCGCGCACATATCGCCGATGCCATCACACAAGTGTAAAAATTTGGCGCATAAACCCATATTGCGTGGACGCACGCAGAATCAGGGGGTTTTGGCCAAGATGGACGGAACCCGGTTCCATTCCAGCTTGGCATCAACCTTGGAGTAGAACATGCGAAAAACCTTACGATCTGTGACCGCGCTCAAGGGCGCGTTGCTATTGGGAGTGGCGGCATTGCCACTGTCAGGCGCACAAGCCGCAACCATAATCGGAAATGAGACCCAGGTTTCGGTGTCCGCCTTTGATGCGCTGGTGGGATTGGGGCTGACCCTTTCGCCCTTCGGCACCGCGACAATCGATGCGTCAGGCGCCCTGCCCGTCGCAACCTTTGCGATTACCGGCGGAACCGTGGATGATATGTCGGGCGATGCGATTGTGCTGCATGAAGGCTCGGGATTGACCTTTACCGCTGGCGCCACATCGGTGACTTATAGTGACTTTGTCATCGACACGGCCAACGCGCTGCTGACATCGACGGTCAGCATGAGCGGCGGACCGTCCGGCACAATCGACCTGTTCACGATTGATGATTCCTTCAACCTGTTCCTGACCGATGCCGCCGCGGGCGGCCTCACAACGGCTTTTGGTGCGCCCAATTTGTCGGGCACCGAATTCGGCACAGCGACGGTTGATATTGCGGTCGCCGGAGCGATTCCGGAACCGGGCAGCTGGATGATGATGATCCTCGGATTTGGCACCATTGGCGGTGCCATGCGCTATCGCCGGCGCAAGACCGTCGCCATGGCCGCCTGAACGGGTGCGTGAAACAAGAGAATAAGGGGGCTTCGTGCCCCCTTATTTAACGGGCTTCTACGCCAGGCCCCTTGACCTGCTGACCGGCTTTCACGACAATCTTGATATTCTCGAGCACGCGAATATCGTCCAGCGGATTGCGCTCTACCGCGATAAAGTCCGCATGATATCCCGCCTTTAACCGTCCAACCTGGTCGGCTTTTCCCAGGGCGTCCGCGGCATTGATCGTCGCCGCGCGGATCGCTTCCAGCGGGGTCATGCCATAGTCCACCATGATCCGGAATTGCCCGCCAGCCAGCGCGTGGGGCATGACGCCGGCATCAGAGCTGAATATCATTTTGACCCCACCGCGATGGGCGGCGCGAAAATTGTCCCGCTGGATCTGTGCAATCTGGCGATCCTTGAGCAGATTCTCTTCGAGCACGCCATTATTCTTGCCTTCCGACTGGGTATATTCGGTATTGAAAATATCCATCCCGAAATAGGTGCCGTTCTTGCGCGCCAGATCAATCCCTTCCTGGTCGACGAGGCTGGCATGCTCAATCGTAGTGAAACCGGCGCGTATGGCGGTCTTGATGCCTTCGGCGCCATGGGCATGGGCAGCGGTTTTTAGGCCCCAGAGCTTGGCTTCATCGACAATCGCGCTGAGTTCGGCGAGCGACAATTGCTGCTGTCCCGGTTCGGTATTGCGCGAGAATACCCCGCCGGTGGCGCAGACCTTGATCACTTCTGCGCCATATTTGCGTTGTTCCCGGACCTTTTTGCGCAATTCCTGCGGGCCGTCGCCGGCAGCCGGGGATTTGGCTTCAAAGGATGGCGGCAAGAAGGTCTGGTCGCAATGGCCGCCGGTCGCGCCCAGTGAGTAGCCCGCCGGCGTGATCCGTGGGCCAGCGATCAATCCTTCGTCAATCGTCTGTTTATAAGCGATATCGGAATAATTGTCCGAGCCGATATTACGCACACTGGTAAAGCCAGCATGCAGCATGGCTCTCGCATTGGCCACACCCTGAACCGTGAAAAACTGATCGGTGAACCGCAGACCGGAATAGCCGCCATAGAGCGGATTGGCGTCGAGATGCACATGCATATCGATCAGCCCCGGCAAGATTGTAACCGCGCCCAACGCAACAGTTCTGGCATCCGCCGGTTCCACCGGATCATTTTGATCGGTGATCCGGGCAATCTTGCCATCGGTCACAATGATCGCCGGATTGGGGATGATCTTGCCGCTGTCGACATCCAGCATCTGATCAGCGGTGTAAACAATGGTTTCCGCATTGGCCGCCGCAGAAATGGTAAGAGATAGTGCCAGTAAACCTTTGATCAGATTCATCGATTTCCCTTTGTTTTTGTACTCCTGCGCAGGCAGGAGTCTCATCTCCTACAGCTTCAACTAACCGCCCAATCGGGAGATGGGCCCCTGCCTGCGCAGGGGTACGGCGCCCGATTTTTCTACATATGCAAGACCCGCTCATAAGCGTCGAGCACACTTTCGTGCATCATTTCGCTGAGCGTGGGATGCGGGAAGACCGTGTTCATCAATTCCGCCTCTGTTGTTTCGAGCGTCTTGCTGACCGTATAGCCCTGAATGAGCTCGGTTACCTCGGCCCCGACCATATGCGCGCCCAGCAATTCGCCGGTTTTGGCATCAAAGACGGTTTTGATAAAGCCTTCAGTCTCGCCCAGCGCAATCGCCTTGCCATTGCCGATAAACGGGAAGTTGCCGATCTTGACCTCATGGCCGGCGTCCTTGGCCTTGGCTTCGGTCAGTCCGACGCTGGCGACCTGTGGGTGGCAATAGGTGCAGCCGGGAATATTGTTCACGTCCATCGCGTGGGGATGGCCGCCGGCAATGGCTTCGGCCGCGATCACGCCTTCATGACTGGCCTTATGCGCGAGCCAGGGTCCGCCGGTGGCGTCACCAATGGCATATATGCCTTCGACATTGGTCCGGCACATCGCGTCGGTCTTGATATGAAAGCGCTCGTCCGGTTCGATACCCAGCTCGTCCAGACCAATGGTCTCGACATTGGGCTGAATCCCGACCGCCACGATGACATGGCTGAAATCGGAGGTTTCCTTCTTGCCCTTGCTGTCCTCAATCTCTGCCTTCACGCCCTTGTCAGAGCTGGTAATGCTCTTCACGCCGGCTCCGGTCATGATCGTCATGCCCTGTTTGGTCAGCGATTTCTGCATGAATTTGCTGACCTCATGATCTTCGACCGGCAAGATCCGGTCCATCATCTCGACCACGGTCACATCAGCGCCCATGTCATTGTAGAAACTGGCAAATTCAATCCCGATCGCGCCGGAGCCGATGACCAGTAATTTGGTTGGCATTTCCGGTGGCGTCATGGCGTGACGATAGGTCCAGATGCGCTTGCCATCGGCCTTGGCAAACGGCAGGTCGCGGGCGCGGGCCCCGGTGGCGATGATGATATTCTTCGCGCTGAGCTCTTCCTCGCCCTTGTCGGTCTTGACCGCAACCTTGCCCTTTTCAACGATTTTGGCATCGCCCATGACGACAGCAATCTTGTTCTTCTTCATCAGGCCGGTCACGCCCTTGTTGAGCTGGCTGGCGACGCCGCGCGAACGCTTGACCACCGCATCGAGATCGGCGCTGATCTTGTCGGCGGCGAGGCCGTAATCCTTGGCATTCTGCATATAATGGAAGATTTCCGCCGACCGCAGCAACGCCTTGGTCGGGATACAGCCCCAGTTGAGACAGATGCCGCCCAGTTTCTCACGCTCCACAATCGCGGTTTTGAGCCCGAGTTGCGATGCACGGATCGCCGCAACATAACCGCCGGGGCCGGATCCGATAACGATGAGGTCGTATTGTTCTGTCATGAGATTCAGCTTTCTTCCACATTTTTGCTTTGTTGTTGTTCATGGTAGAGCCCACCAATCAGGAAGCTCAGGTAGATCAAAGATAACAAAAGAATGTTTTTACAAACGGTGAGCATATTATGGTACCAGTTTACATCGCCACAAACGCTATCAATTTGCAATTGGATGTCGTCCAAGGATTGCACAGACTGCTGATACTCTTCCGAATTTTTTGCCAATCGATTGCCGATTTCTTCAGTCTTTCCCTTTCGATATCCATCAACATACTCAACATCGATTTCCATATCTTCTAGTCGTGATAATCTAGCGATATCAAACTCGTTTATGATTTCTAGATGCCTAAAAATGACCGAAACTTCTGTTTTCGTATTCTGAAGCATCAGACAATTAAACTGGTTCTGCTCACTTTTTAGCGAGAAAAATTCCAATAATGCAACCAAGAGAACAATAAGACCAAATGCTTTCGTAGCGTTTGACAAAGAGAGTTTTGTCAAGCCAGCATTCCCAGAGGATTCTCGCACAACTCCTTGAACACCTTCATAAATTGCGCGCCATCGGCGCCGTCAATCGCACGGTGATCGAAGCTGCCGGTCGCGCTCATCACGGTTGCGATCTGCAGGCTGTCGTCGATCACGGTCGGGCGCTTCTGTCCGGCCCCGATGGCCAGGATCATCGCCTGCGGCGGATTGATCACGGCGTCGAAATTCTTGATCCCGAACATGCCCATATTGGAAATGCTCGCGGTGCCGCCCTGATATTCATGCATCTTGAGCTTGCCGGCCTTGGCGCGCTCGGCAAGATCTTTCATCTCCGTCGAGATTGCGCTGAGCGCCTTGGTATCGGCGCTGGTGATGATCGGGGTGATCAGGCCGCCCGGGATGCTGACCGCGACCGAAATATCGGCGCGCGCGAAGGTCTTGAGCTGATCGCCTTCGATCGAGACATTGCATTTTGGCACCTGCATCAGCGCGACCGCTTGCGCCTTGATCAGCAAGTCGTTGACCGACAGCTTGATACCGCGTGGTTCCAGCGATGCGTTCAGTTCGCTGCGCAGTTTGAGCAGCTTGTCGAGGTGAATATCGACGGTCAGGTAGATATGCGGAATGGTCTGCTTGGCTTCGGTCAGGCGGCGGGCAATGGTCTTGCGCATGCCGGACAGCTTTTCGGAACTGTGCGGGATATCGAAATCATTGGCTGCCGGTGTCGGGGCCGGAGTGGTGGCGGGCGCCGGGGCGGGCGCAGCAGCAGCCGCTTTGACCGGCGCCGTGCCGCCCTCTGCCGCATCAATATCCGCCTTGATAATCCGTCCGCCCGGACCCGACCCGCTGAGTGCGCCGAGATCAACGCCTTTCTGCTCGGCCAGACGCCGGGCCAACGGGCTGGCCTTGATGCGATTGCCATCCGATGGTGCTGTGGCCGATGGCGGTGAGGCAACTTTCGGTGGCGCATCTGCAACCTTCGGGGCCGCGTCCTGTGCCGGTTCTGCGGGCTTTTCCGGAACTTCCGCCACTGGCTTCGGCTTGTCTGCGGCACTTTCGTCACCTTTGGGAGCAGCGGACACATCTTCGCCTTCTTCGGCGATGATCGCAATCACTTCACCGACTTTGACATTGTCGGTTCCCTCGGCAACAACAATCTTCGCAATCACCCCTTCGTCAATCGCTTCAAATTCCATCGTCGCCTTGTCGGTCTCAATCTCGGCGAGCAGATCACCGGAACTGACCGTATCACCTTCTTTCACCAGCCATTTGGCCAGTGTCCCTTCTTCCATTGTGGGGGAAAGGGCAGGCATTTGAAGGTTGATCGGCATCGAGAGAAACCCCTGTAAAAATAGTTCGGCATGCGCTGTCTGTTTCAGCGCTATTGAAGCGGTTATGCGCAATTAGCGACAAAGTGCAACCCGGCTAAATCTTGCATATCGCAGGCTTTTGACGCAAGCATGATACTAATAGGACAAAAGCGCAGGCAAACGGGGAATTTTCATGCGTACTTACCTGGTGGTTATCGACGAAACCGAAGAGGCCAGTATCGCGCTGCGCTTTGCGTCTCGCCGAGCAATGAAGACAAATGGTGCGCTCCACATTCTGGCGCTGGTCGAAAGCGAAGGCTTTGTCGCCTGGGGCGGGGTTCAGGCGACGCTCGAGGAAGAGGCCAAAAACCGCGCAGAAGCGCTGGTGTCGAGCGCTGCCGGCACCTTGTTCGAAGAAACTGGCATTCGCCCTTCGATTACCGTCAAGGAAGGCAAGGGCCACAAGGTGGTGCGCAAAACCATGGACAAGGTCGACGGTCTTGCGGCGCTGGTTCTGGGTTCCGCTGCACATGGCGCGCCCGGTCCGCTGGTAACCCATTTCGCGGCGACAGAGGCCGGCTCCCTTCCCTGCCCGGTGATGGTCGTGCCGGGATCACTAAGCAAGGAAGAGATTGACCGTTTAAGTTAAATCCTCTGCCGATCAGGCGATTTCACCGCGCGCCGGGTAATCGTTGGCGAGCGCATAGTCGATGCCTTGCATCAACTGATCCAGCGGCGGCCGAGTAAAGGGCATGCTCTGGACGCTCGCGAAATAGAGTGTCCGATCGGGACGTACAAGAAACAGCGCAGGCTCCGAGAAAATGGCCGGTTCCGTGCTGTCCGGGCGCCCGGCAGACAGATACAGGCCCATAGTCCGCGCATCGGCCTCGCTCAGGCCATAACCCAGTATCAGTTCATCAATACCCCAGTCTTCCGCCGACTTTTGGGCTCGCTCCGCGTCATCCATGCTGATCGCGACGGCTGTCACGCCCCGTTCGGCAAAATCACCGAGTTTGCGCTGCAAGTCCCGCAACTGCCCTTTGCAGATCGGGCAATGCAGACCACGATAAAACAGCAGCAAAGTGAAATTGTCGCCAGCCCGCTGACTCAGTTGATATTGTCCACCGTCAGTTGTCGGTACGGTAAAATCGGGAACAGTCTGCGTGGGGATCAATGAGGCCATAAGGGTTTCCTTGTTGGTGTGAATAACCGCTATTCGAGCGCTGATCAGCGGAAGTTACACTAGCGGCTGCGGTGGCGAATATTCCCCGGGCGACCGCGCCTGCCTTTGCGATGAGGGCGCCCCTTGCCGTCGCGTCTGGGCCGTGATCCGCCCGGCATATGATTGGCCCCTTCCGCGAGCTCAAACAGCAGGCTGCCAGACACCGGATTGGCTTCGATCAACCGCAGGTCGATTTTCTGGCCAACCGCATAGACCGTTCCGCTGTCCATGCCTTTAAGCTGCTGCTTCTGTTCGTCATAGTCAAACCGTTCGATGCCCAGGGTGCGAACGGGAACGAGCCCGTCTCCACCGAAGGTTTCGACCGTGGCAAAAAACCCGAAATTCTGCACACCGGTGATCCGGCAGGCCAGAACTTCTCCCACATGCTGGGCAAGATGGGCCGAGATATAGCGGTCGACGGTTTCCCGTTCGGCCATCATTGCCCGGCGCTCGAGCTGACTAATTTTCTCGGCAATACTATCAAGCCGACCCGCCTGCTCTTCGCTGAGACCGCTCCGGTCCGGAATTCCGTCAAGACCGGGCTTGGGTTGCTCGAGCTTGCAGGCATAGACCAAGGCGCGGTGGACAATCAAATCGGCATAGCGCCGGATCGGACTGGTGAAATGGGCATAACTGCCGAGTGAAAGGCCGAAATGCCCGGCATTGGTGGCCCCATAATAGGCCTGGGTCTGGCTGCGCAGTATCTGTTCCATGACCAGCGGGAGTATCTCGGCTTCGCCAACCTGCGCGATCAACCGATTGAACACCGCCGGCTTGATCACCTGGCCCATCGCGAAGCTCACGTCGAAGCTCTTGAGATAGTCTTTCAGGGCAATCAACTTCTCCCGCGAAGGGGTTTCATGCACGCGATAAATAACCGGTGACTTCTTGCTTTCGAGCATTTTCGCCGCAGCCACATTGGCCGCGATCATATAATCTTCTACCAGCCGATGGGCGTCGAGCCGATCCCGGACGGCGATTTCCTGAATGCGTCCGGCATCGTCCAGAATGACGCGTTTTTCGGGAAGATCGAGATCCAGTGGTTCACGATGATTGCGCGCCTTGAAGAGCAATTTCCAGCACTGCCAGAGCGGTTCCAGCACATCAGTCTTCAGATCATGATCCATCCGGCCATCAATCGCGGCCTGAGCGTCCTCATAGGCGATGTTGCTCGCAAGGCGCACGATCGCGCGGGTGAACCGCGAAGACACCACCTGCCCCTTGGCGTTGATTGTCAAATGGCAGGCCAAAGCCGCGCGGTCCTGATGCTGTTTCAACGAACAGACGTCGGTGGACAATGCTTCCGGCAACATCGGCACGACGCGATCGGGAAAATAGACGCTATTGCCGCGTTTCAGCGCTTCCTTATCGATATCCGTACCGGGTCGGACATAGAAGGAGACATCCGCAATCGCGACAATGGCCTTGTAGCCGCCGATATTGTTCGGATCATCATCGGCAGTGGCCCAGATGGCGTCATCATGATCACGCGCATCGGCAGGATCAATGGCCACAATCGGCAAATGGGTCAAATCCTCCCGCTGGTCTTTATCCAAAGCCAATTGGGTAGCTTGTTCGGATTGTTTGATCACCGCCTCAGGAAACTCCTGGGGAATGTCATATTTATGCAAGGCAATCAGGCTAAATGCTTTGGGCGCAAAAGGATCGCCGAGGACTTCCTTCACTTTTGCCTTGATATGAGATCCGCGACCATAGGGTTCCGCCAGCACCAGATTCCCGACAACCGCATCGCCAATATCGCCAATGGCGGTGCTGCGCCTGATTTTACGGTCGACCGGTTTGAGCCAATAGCGCCCAGCCTCATCTTGCTCGACAACGCCCAGCATCATCTCGCTGCTCTGGGCGAGCTTTTTCATCATGAAGGCAATATGCCCCTGCCCACGGGCTTCGGTTCTGGCCAAGATCCGGTCACCAACGGCGAGAGCGGCCCTGCGCCCTTTTTCCTTGATCCGTAATTTGGGCACAGCAATGCCTTCAGCCTGCCATTTCTCCGGCACGCCAATGGCTTCATTGCCGTCGATCTCGATAATTTTCAGGACCGTCACTTTGGGGACGCCGCCCATTTTATGGAAGGCCCTGCCCGGTGTGCTGTCGATCAAGCCTTCATCCGCCATATCCTTTAACAGGGCTTTGAGAGCGATCTTGTCCGATCCACGCAGGCCAAAGGCTTTGGCGATTTCACGCTTGCCCGCGGGTTGATCGGACCGTTCGATGAAATCCAGTATCTGTTTGCGAGAGGGTACCTGTTTCGGCTTATGGGCTTTGGTTGGCTTTGCCATTAATAGGCTTTGCCAACCAGAATACGCTCCACCGCCGGTCGTCCGGTAAAGACGCACTTGCCCTCCACCGGTGCACCATCGACCGGTACATTGCGGAAGGTCAGCTTCAGTTTCTTCAATTTCTCGACAATCGCTTCCAGCTCATCGCCAGTGGCCTTGCACCACTCGACTTCCAGCCATCCTGGATATTTCTTATTTTCTTTGTAGAAGCGCGCAACGCCTTCAAAGTCGACAATATCCTTCTTGATATTGCCAGCGAGGCGGTCTTTGGCCTCTTGATGCAAATTGGCCTGGATGTCCTGCAACACTGCAGGAATTTGCTCCAGAAACGTCGCTTTCGCCATAATCGCGCTGTCGAGCTTGCCGTCTTCGCGATACATGGCATCACGGCGAATGACGGAAACATTGCCGCCATCAACATCGCGAGGGCCGATTTCCACTATGAACGGCGCGCCTTTCTTGACCCAGGCCCAGCGCTTGTTGGATGCTTTCGCGCCAGTCTTGTCCAGCTTGACCCGTACATTCTCACCAAAGGCTTGAAGACCGCGAATTTCCTTTTCCAGATCCTGACAGAAATCGAGCACCGCTTCGTCTTCCGCCTTGTCGCGCAGCATCGGAACAATAACCACCTGATAGGGTGCAATCAGCGGCGGAACCCGCAGTCCGTCATCATCGCCATGGGTCATGATCACGCCGCCGATTAACCGGGTCGAGGTGCCCCAACTTGTTGTATAGGCAAATTGAAACTGACCATCCTTGTCCTGAAAGCGAATATTCTGCGCCTTGCTGAATGTCTGCCCGAGGAAATGACTGGTCCCGGCCTGAAGAGCCTTCCCGTCCTGCATCATCGCCTCGATTGAATAGGTCGCATCAGCCCCTGGGAACCGTTCATTTTCCGGTTTTTCTCCTGCGACAACCGGCATCGCAAGGACATCTTCGGAAAAGCTGCGATATAATTCCAGAATATCGAGTGTTTCTTCCATCGCCTCGGCTTTGGATGCGTGAGCAGTATGGCCTTCCTGCCAAAGAAATTCGCTGGTCCGCAGGAACATCCGGGTCCGCATTTCCCAGCGCACCACATTGGCCCATTGATTGATCATGACTGGCAAATCCCGCCAGCTCTGCACCCAGCGGGAAAAAGCGGTGCCAATGACGGTTTCCGAGGTTGGACGAACCACCAGCGGTTCTTCCAATTTGGCGTCCGGATCAACAACCAGTCCGCCTTCATCATTCTTCATCAACCGGTGATGCGTGACAACCGCCATTTCCTTGGCAAAGCCATCAACATGTTCGGCTTCCTTGGCGAAATAGTCGAGCGGAATGAACAGCGGGAAATAGCAGTTTTCATGGCCCGCAGCCTTGATCCGCTGATCCATCAGAAACTGGACCCGCTCCCAGATGCCATAACCCCATGGCCGCATGACCATGCAGCCCCGCACGCCGGATTCTTCCGCCAGGTCGGCTTCCGCAATGAGCTGTTGATACCATGCAGAGAAGTCTGCTTCCCTGGTGACCGAGAGTGCGTTTTTTTTCAAAGACTGTGTTCCTGCCGCATATTAGTGCTGTCTATGAGCCAGCTATATTCTGCCTAGTCGTCAAGCTTGTCGATTTTCGATTGAATATCGGCCAGTTGTTGCTTGAGTTCCATGATTTCCCGATCCTTCTCGGAAATCTCTTCTTCTGCCGGATCCTCCTCGGCAGACGACTTGTCACCCAAGCCCAGCGGGTTGAGCGCTTTTTCGAAAACGCCGCCGAGCGGGCTCGACTTCAGGGCATTTTCGACCGCTTCCTGAAACTGTTTCTGGTTCTTGACCGCCATCTGGCCAAGCGGATTCTTGTTCAGCGCGCCTTCGACGGCTTCCTGAAATTGCTTCTGGTTCTTGCGGAAATTATCCATCGATGCCTCGAGATAGGACGGCATCAAGGATTGCATGCTGTTGCCATACATCGAGATCAACTGGCGCAGGAAAGTGACCGGCAGCATGTTCTGCCCACTGCTTTCTTCGTCGACGATGATCTGGGTCAGCACATTATGGGTGATATCTTCCCCCGATTTGGCATCCACCACGACGAAATCAATGTCCTCGCGGGTCATGTCGGCAAGGAAATCCAGCGTGATATAATTGGAAGACTGCGTGTTGTAGAGCCGCCGGTTCGCATATTTCTTGATGATGATGGGACCGTCAGGGTCGCCCTTTTTCGTCTTGGCCATGGTGTCTCCCGTTAAACATCTCAGGTCATAGCTATTTTTTACGCTGTGATGCTTCGAACAATAACTGATATGGGATTGTATTAGCTCTATTTGTGCATTGCCGCAACACATGCTGGTTTATTGGCAACATCGCGACTGTTCGTCACGGAATTGCAGGGATTATGTCTTGTGCGTATGCGATGATGCGTACGCACAGTGATCAACACCATTGGCGATCAAATCGGTCGCCCAGCCCGGTCAGCAGCTCATATTGCGACAGTCCGGATTGCTCAGCTGCTTCGGGCAGATGATAGGCTGCGGTCACCCAATCCTCTTCCGTCAGATTTGGCACAGCAGAAAGATCGATGGCGATCAGATCCATCGAGACCCGGCCCAGGACCGGTAAGCGCTTCTTTTCAAACAGAAATTGTCCGCTGTTTGAAAAGCCCCGCAGATAGCCATCGGCATAGCCGAGCGACACGATCGCTACAGCATGTTTGCGATCGGCGACATAACGGGCATTATAGCCCAGCTTGTCGCCGCTATGGAGTTCTCGCACCTGCAATATCCGGGCTTCCGGAAACGCAACTTGCTGGATCGATGCCGACAGTTCGGCGCGCGGAACACCGCCATAAATGGCAAGACCGGGTCGGGTGGTATCGAAATGATAGGCCGATCCGAGCGCAATGCCGGCGCTATTGGCAAGGCTCCGTCTTTTGCCGGAGACGCATGTTAGAGCTGATTGATAGTCGGCCAGTTGATCGGCATTCTGACCGCTGTTCTCGTCGGCAGAAGCCAGATGACTCATGACCATATCAATATCGAATAGCGCCCAGTCTATCTGCTCCAGCTCGGACTTGTTAATTCCCAACCGGTTCATGCCGCTGTTGATCATGATATCACAAGGCCGCCCGGTGGGTCGCCATTGCTGGGCCTGATTCAGGCTGTTGAGGACGGGCTTGGCGCGCGAGCGGATTGCGTACGGCAAGTCGGATGCGTCGACCCCGTTCAGCACAGACAGGGCCGAATCCGGAGCCAGCAATGCTTCGATCTGCTCGGCTTCTCGCCAGGTTGCGACAAAGAAATCCCGACAACCGGCCTTTTGCAATCGAACCACAACGTCCTTCGCCCCGAGCCCATAAGCATCAGCCTTGATCGCCGCGCCGGCGCTGGCCGAACCGCTCAGACGATCAAGATGCGTCCAGTTCTGGACCAGCGCGTTGCTGTCCAGGCGCAAACGTGCGGTGGCAGGCGCAAGGCTCGTATCTTCTCTCATCGCTGCAGCGTTAGGCTGATTATCGCGTTTCGTCGAGAGCCGCCTCGGGATCCTCGGGTATGCCCCACCAGGCGATGACAAGGCCAAATGCCACGACGATCCACGTGTACCAGAGCCCGGAATAAATATCTCCCGAGCGGGCCACGATATAGCCCGCAATCAGCGGCAGGAAGCCGCCAAGATAGCCGGCTCCGATATGATAGGGTATCGACATCGAACTATACCGGATCTTTGGTGGAAACATCTCTGACAATAGCGCTGCGACCGAGCCATAAGTCAGCGCACTGAGCATTCCGAGAATGAGCAGGATCGCGACGATACCCAGAACCCGGGCTGTTCCCGGATTCTGCTTGGTGAAGTCAAAGCCATATTTGCTCAGTTCCGCTCGAATGCCCGCTTGGCGCGCTGCACCGTCAGCCAGCCACTCCTGATCAATGGTGATTTCCTGACCGCCTGCAAACAGAGCTGGCGTCGGATCGTCCACAACGTCATAGGGCACACCGGCTGCAGTCAGGGTTTCAAGCAATTTACCGCAGTCGCTTTGTTCACGGCTGAACAGATCCGCAAAAGGATCGGTTTCACACTGCTCACCCTGAACCACGACCGGTGCTGCCGCGGCCGAAGCTGACAGTCCTGGATTGGCCAGCTGCCCAAGCCCCCAAAAAGATGGGAAAAGCAGCAGCAATGCCAATACAGCGCCCACTAATATCGGCTTCTTGCGGCCGACCCGGTCCGACCATTTACCAACCATAAGATAGAAAGACATGGAAACCAGTCCTGCAAAGAACAGGATCAGATCAACCGTCAGATTGTCGACGTTCATCGGTCCGCGCAGAAACGACATGCCAGAGAAAAAGGCGGTGTACCAGATAGTGGTCAAGATGCCGGTGATGCCGAACAGGGCGACAAAGATTCGCTTCTTGTTTCCGGGATAGGAAAAACTCTCGGTAAACGGGTTTTTGGAGGTTTGTCCCTCTGCTTTCATAGCCTGAAAAACCGGGCTTTCGTTGAGCTTCAGCCGCATCCAGAGGGATATCCCGAGCAGGATGATCGACAGCAGGAAGGGCACACGCCAGCCCCAGGCTTCGAATTCCGCTTCCGGAATCAGGAACCGGCAGGCCAGCACCACGCCGATTGACAGGACAAAGCCGCCGGCAACGCTCGCCTGAATATAGCTTGTAAAATAGCCGCGCTTTTCGGTGGGCGCATGTTCGGCGACGTAAATTGCGGCACCGCCATATTCGCCGCCCAACGCCAGTCCTTGCAGGATGCGGAGGAATATCACAATTAGCGGCGCCGCCAGGCCGATTGAAGCGGCGCTGGGAATCAAGCCGACCCCTGCCGTTGCAATGCCCATCAGGGTCACCGTTACCAGAAAGGTATATTTCCGTCCCAGCTTGTCTCCCAGAAAGCCAAACAAAATCGCGCCAACCGGACGGAATCCAAAGCCGATGGCAAAGGTTGCCCAGACCATCAATATCTCGAGGGTTTCGTTTCCGCTCGGAAAGAAAGTGGGACCGATAATGTAGAACAAGGTGCCGTAGATGAAGAAATCATACCATTCGAACACGGTCCCTGCAGACGAAGCTCCAATGACAAGTCTGATCTCCTTGTCGGTCGGTTCCCGCTGCATTGCTGCCCCTGCCTCACTGGCCATTATCTGATCCCCTCAAACCCATGAACCCATCGCGCTATCCCGGTTCGGAACAGCGCACAATCCATCATTCCAATTCCAGAATCACCGCGTCAACCGCCAGGCTGTCGCCCTGCTCTGCGTTGACCGATTTTACCACGGCATTTTTCTCGGCCCGCAGGATATTCTCCATTTTCATGGCTTCAACCACAGCCAGTGGTTGACCTTCCTCGACCTTGTCTCCCTCAGCGACATGCAGAGCGACCAGCAAGCCCGGCATCGGGCAGAGCAGGAATTTGGAGAGATCCGGCGGTATTTTCTCGATCATATGCACCGCATGCTGGGCAATATGTGCAGGAAGTACCTGCGCCTTGTGGGTTGCCCCATGGGTGTTGAGAGTAAATCCATTCGCGGTCCGGTCTATTTTTACGGACAGCGGATCGTCGTCGACGGTCGCCAGAATCAGACTGTCGCCCGGCGTGTAAGCGAGCGACAAATCAACATCCTGGTCATCAACCAAAATACCGTCTTCGGATACCGAAACCGCATGGACGGCGTCTCCGATCTTAACTTGCCATTCAGAAGGCGGCTGCAACCGTTTGCCCAGTTGATTATCGACGCGGCGCGCGCGATCAGCATGGGCGGTTGCCGCAAAAGCGGCGATGGCCGAAAGGTTCCGGAGCAGCTCTGCCGACGCCGGAGCGCCCTGAAAGCCATCGGGATATTCCTCGGCGATAAAATTGGTGGTGATATTGCCTTCCCGGAACCGGTCGTGCTGCATGAGCGCCGAGAGAAAATCGATATTATGCCCGGGACCGGTTATCTCGAACCGGTTAAGCGCATCAATCTGGCGATCAATCGCTTCGATACGGGTCTCCCCATAGGTGATCAGCTTGGCGATCATCGGATCATAGAAGATCGAAACTTCCCCGCCTTCCGCAACGCCATCATCGACCCGTATGCCGTCTTCTTCTTCAGGTGGGCGGTATTTCACCAGACGTCCAGTCGACGGCAGGAAATTGCGATAAGGATCCTCGGCATAAACGCGATTTTCAACCGCCCAGCCGGTCAAGGTGACATCGTCCTGGGTGAGTGGCAATTTCTCGCCATAGGCTACCCGGATCATTTGTTCGACCAGGTCCAGTCCGGTAATATATTCCGTGACCGGATGTTCAACCTGCAGACGGGTGTTCATTTCGAGAAAATAGAAGCTCTTGTCAGCCCCGACAATCAGCTCCACCGTTCCGGCGCTGTGATAATCCACAGCCTTGGACAGCGCGACCGCCTGTTCGCCCATTTTCTTGCGCATCTCGGGATCGACAAAGGGCGATGGCGCTTCTTCGACCACTTTCTGATGGCGCCGCTGGATCGAACATTCGCGCTCGCCGAGATAGATGACATTGCCATGCTTGTCGCCGAGCACCTGGATTTCGATATGGCGCGGCTGTTCGATAAACTTTTCAATAAACACCCGATCATCACCAAAGCTGGCAAGACCCTCGCGCTTGGTGGCTTCAAAACCTTCGCGGACGTCTTTCTCGTTCCAGGCGAGACGCATGCCCTTACCGCCGCCACCGGCGCTAGCTTTCATCATCACGGGATAGCCAATACCTCCGGCAATCTCGACCGCATGTTCGGTATCGTCAATTTCGCCGATATGCCCCGGAACCACGCTGACTCCAGCCTTTTCGGCCAACTTCTTGGATTCGATCTTGTCGCCCATCGCGGCGATGGCATTGGGCGGTGGTCCGATAAAGGCGATGTCATTTTCGGCCAGCTGTTCGGGGAAACTGGTCCGTTCGGACAGGAAACCATAGCCCGGATGCACCGCTTCCGCGCCCGTTTCCTTGCAAGCCGCGATAATCTTGTCGGCTATCAAATAGGATTCGGCTGCCGGAGACGGGCCCATATGCACCGCTTCGTCAGCCATCTTGACATGCGGCGCCCGCGCGTCGGCATCGGAATAAACCGCGACGGTCTTAATGCCCATTTTCTGAGCAGTGCGGATAACCCGACAGGCGATTTCGCCACGGTTGGCGATCAGGATTTTTTTGAACATGGCTTATTTTTTCTCGCGAACAATCACAAACAGGAAAAAGAGATATGGCAGAATGATGGATATCAAAATCGGAACAGATGGTCCGCAGGACCCGTTGCGGGCTGTTTCAATCTGAAGCGCATTTTCACAACTACCAAGCTGGGCGCTGGCAATATTCCAAAGGAACAACGAAAGGCCGAACCACAAAATCCCGACAGCAACCGCGACGAAAATTTTGGCCAGAGAATGGTCCAATATCACTCAGCAGCCTCCAGTGTCTTTTCGGCTCGCATCGGCTCTTCGCCTTCGAGCGCCTTCAACCCCAGACGGGCGAACAGCGCTGCATCACTGTCATCGCCGGCATTGGGTGCAGTGAGCAGTTTGTCGCCAGTAAAGATCGAATTCGCACCGGCCAAGAAGCAGAGAGCCTGGGTGGCTTCACTCATGCTCTCGCGCCCCGCGCTGAGCCGAACCATGGATTTAGGCATCGTGATCCGCGCGACCGCAACAGTTCGAACAAACTCGATATCGTCAATCTTGGCCATCGGCGTGTCTGACAACATATCGCCGAGCACCGTGCCTTTGACCGGAACCAATGCATTGACTGGTACACTTTCGGGATGTTGTTCGAGCGTCGCCAGCGTATGGACAAAACCAACACGATCTTCGCGCGTTTCACCCATGCCGATAATTCCGCCCGAGCAGACGTTAATCCCGCTGTCACGGACATTTTGCAGCGTATCCAAACGATCTTCCATCTTGCGAGTCGAGATCGCCTTTTCGTAATATTCCGGGCTGCTATCAATATTGTGATTGTAATAATCCAGGCCCGCATCGGCGAGCATCTTGGCCTGTTCTGGTGTCAGCATGCCCAATGTCATGCAGGTTTCCATGCCCATGCTGCGCACGCCATTCACGATCTCGATAATTGCCGGCATGTCACGATCCTTGGGATTGCGCCAGGCAGCCCCCATGCAGAAACGCTGCGATCCGGCATCCTTGGCTTGCGCAGCGGATTGCAGAACTTGGCGGACATCCATCAATTTGGTCGCTTTGACGCCGCTGTCGGCATGGACTGACTGGCTGCAATAGCCGCAATCTTCCGGGCAACCGCCGGTCTTTATGCTCAGCAAGGTACACAGTTGTACCTCATCCGGTTTGTGATAGGAGCGGTGCGCCGTGGCTGCCTGAAACAGCAGCTCGGTAAACGGCAGGTCAAACAATGCCGCGATTTCGTCGCGGTTCCAGTCATTGCGAATTTCGGTCATTCAGCGGCTTCCTCGGTTTCGGGTGGCATATTATGTCCCAGCAGACGCAATATATCGGCCGCACATTCCACAATATTGCTGCCCGGTCCATAGATTCCGACAACCCCCGATTTGCGCAAATACTCATAATCCTGCGGCGGGATCACGCCGCCGGCAAAAACCTTGATATCGCTGCGTCCTGAATCTTTCAGCATGGTGATCAGTTCGGGGATCAGCGTCTTGTGTCCTGCAGCGAGGCTGGAGGCCCCGACCGCGTCGACATTTTCTGACAGGGCCAGGTCGCGGGTTTCCGCCGGCGTTTGAAACAACGGCCCGGAAATCACGTCAAAACCCATGTCTGTAAAGGCGCTCGAGACCACGTTAGCGCCGCGATCATGGCCGTCCTGCCCCATTTTCGCGACGAGAATTTTCGGCTTCCGGCCCAGACGCTGGGATACCGCATCGACGCCATCAACCACCGATGCATATTTCGGATCGCCTTCATAAGCCGCCCCGTAAATGCCTTTTACCGGTGTGGGCTGGGTCGCATATCGGCCAAAGGCCGCCTCCATCGCATCGGATATCTCTCCAAGCGATGCCCGCGCCCGCGCTGCATCGACTGCCAGCGCCAGCATATTGCCCTCACCTTTTGCGCCGGCGGTAATCGCTTTCAAGGCCGCCTGGCACGCAGCTTCGTCCCGCTCCTTGCGCATCTTGTCGAGGCGGGCGATCTGCCCCTGCCGAACTTTGGCATTGTCGATATCGAGCGTCTCGAGCTGATCCTCGTCTTCCAGCACATATTTGTTCACGCCGACAATCACGTCCTCGCCCTTGTCGACCCGCGCCTGGCGTCCGGCAGCTGCCTCTTCGATCATGCTTTTCGGCCAGCCCTCGGCGACCGCCTTAGCCATACCGCCTTCGTTCCCGACCCGCTCGATAATTTCCCAGGCCTTGTCGACCAGTTCGCTAGTCAGTGCTTCGATATAGTAGCTGCCGCCGAGAGGATCGACGACCTTGGTGATCCCGGCTTCTTCCTGCAACACGATCTGCGTGTTCCGCGCGATCCGGGCAGAGAAATCGGTTGGCAGGGCAATGGCCTCATCCAGCGCATTGGTGTGCAGCGATTGAGTCCCACCCAATGTTGCTGCCATCGCTTCGATGGTTGTCCGGATCACATTGTTATAGGGATCCTGTTCGGTCAGCGAAACGCCGGATGTCTGGCAATGGGTGCGCAGCATCTTGGAACGCTCTGACTGCGCACCAAGATCGGTCATGACCCGATGCCACAATGTCCGGGCCGCGCGCAATTTTGCGACTTCCATGAAGAAGTTCATACCGATCCCGAAGAAGAAACTCAGTCGACCGGCAAAAGCATCAATGTCCAGGCCGGTTGCCATGGCCTGCTGGGCATATTCGCGGCCGTCGGCTATCGTGAAGGCGAGCTCCTGTACGGCTGTCGCTCCGGCTTCATGCATATGATAGCCGCTGATCGAAATGCTGTTGAATTTCGGCATATGGGCGGAAGTGTAGCCGATAATGTCGGAAATGATCCGCATCGACGGCGCTGGCGGATAGATATAGGTGTTCCGGACCATGAACTCTTTGAGAATATCATTCTGGATCGTACCGGACAGTTGTTCCTGCGAAACCCCCTGCTCTTCCGCAGCAACAATATAGAAAGCGAGGCACGGGATGACCGCGCCGTTCATCGTCATCGAGACGGACATCGTATCCAGCGGAATGCCGTCGAACAGGATTTTCATATCCTCGACGCTGTCAATCGCCACACCGGCCTTGCCGACGTCCCCGACAACCCGCGGATGGTCGCTGTCATAGCCGCGGTGCGTCGCGAGATCGAAGGCCACCGACAGACCTTTCTGACCTGCCGCCAGATTGCGGCGATAAAAGGCGTTGGATTCTTCGGCGGTCGAGAAACCCGCATATTGCCGGATAGTCCAGGGGCGACCGGCATACATGCTGGCCTTCACACCCCGGGTGAACGGGCCAAAGCCTGGGAGTCCCGGATCGCCAGCATCATCCGCCGTATAGAGCGGCTTTACCGCGATACCTTCCGGGGTTTCCCATGTCAGGTCGCGCCCTTTGACCTCTTTGTCGGCCAGCGCTTCCCAATCCTGAACTGTCGGCTTGCCTGTCATTATTGCCCTTTAAACTCCGCTTTGCGTTTCTGCAGAAAGGCGATTGCGCCTTCGCGTGCATCCTGGCTGTCACCCGCAATTCTTTGCCCTTCTGCCTCTTTTACGAGAGCCGAAGCATAGTCGCTTTCAAGCGCCGCCGCCAGATTTTGACGCATAACGCCAAGCGCGACGGTTGGTCCGGCTGCGAGGCGCTTCGCCAGCGTCTGCGCTTCACTCATTAATTCTGCATCGTCGACACATTTGTAAACCAGTCCCCAATCTGCGGCTTTGTCACCCGGTATCTTTTCACCGAGCAACATCATCTCTGTTGCCCGGGCCTTGCCGACCAGGCGAGTCAGCATCCAGCTCGCTCCGCCATCCGGCACCAAGCCTATATTGACAAATGCCTGCAGAAAATAGGCCGATTTCCCGGCAATCGCAAAATCGCTCGCCAGTGCGATGGAACAGCCGACCCCGGCGGCTGGTCCGTTCACGGCTGTGACGGTTGGAATATCGAGCTTCGCCAGCTTGAGCATTAGCGGGTTATAATGCTGGTTAAGCGCCGCATAGGACCCCTGCCCCCCGGATAGCGCGCTGTCGCCGCCCTTGGCCTGCAGATCGGCCCCGGCACAAAAGGCGCGACCTTCACCGGTGATGATCACCGCCCGCGCATCTTCGAGCTTGTCCAGCGCAAGGTTGATATCGTCGGCCATCGCCAGTGAGCAGGCGTTGAGACGGCTCGGCTGATTCAGCGTGATGGTTGCCACCTGATCGGCAATGTCCAGTTTGATATTCTCGAATTCCATGTTTTGTCCCTTTGCGTGGCGTCGATCCGATTGGTTCCGGACCGGCTTTATATGTTTGTATACAGCGGATCAGTGATCCTTTGGCGTTTCCATGATCTCGGTTAGCATCCCGCCCATATCCTTGGGATGCACAAAAAAGATAAGCGTGCCATGCGCGCCGATCCGCGGTTCGCCAAGTACCCGCTTGCCGATCGTTTCAAATTCGGCTTTGGCGGAGTGAATATCGGGTACCTCGAAACAGACATGATGCTGACCACCCAGGGGATTTTTGCTCAGAAACCCGTGGATCGGGCTGTCTTCACCGAGCGGTTCGATCAGTTCGATCTGGGTGCCGTTGGTCGGTCGGTCTGCCGGCGTGTCAACGAAACAGACTTTGACGCCCTGGGCAGGCAGATCAAATGGTTCATGGATATGCGTTGCCCCCATGACATCGCGCCAATGCGCAATGCTGTCGGGGATCGATGGCGTGACCACGCCGATATGATTGAGGCGACCAAGTTTCAATGGGCTTCTCCGTGCGGAATGAATCGGTGAACCAGCGGGGCAATCAACGCGCCGATGGCGACGCCCAGCAGGCCGGACAATATCGCGAAACTGATGCCGCTGGCAAATAGCTGGGCAGATGCGGGCAACAACGCCACAATCGGCCCCGAAACCATGTCGATCAGATGTTCCGGCCCATGCCAGCCAACCGCCGCGACATTGTGCACCAGCAGTCCGCCGCCGACCCAGGCCATGGCCAATGTCCCGATGACCGAGATTGCGCTCAACAATTTGGGCATAAACGCCACCAGTCCACGGCCAAAAGAACCGATCAGCCCGTCATTTTCTTTAGCCAGATGCAATCCGACATCATCCATTTTCACGATCAAGGCCACAGTCCCGTAAACACCCACGGTGATAACAACACCGATCAGCGCCAGGATAATCCCTTGCTGCCACCAGACTTCATCCGTCACTTCGGACAAGGCAATCGCCATAATCTCTGCCGACAGAATGAAATCGGTCCGGATCGCGCCCGACACCATCTCATCCTCGCGCGCGGCGCCTTCGACAATGGCAGGCTCTTCATGCTTGGTGGTCTCATCGACGTGCAACCATTCGAGCACCTTCTCCGCCGCTTCGTAACACAGAAACAGTCCGCCGAGGATCAGGATCACGGGGATCAGAAAGGGCGCAAACTGGCCGAGCAGAACGGCCGCAGGCAACAGGAACAAAAGCTTGTTCTTGATCGAACCCTTGGCGATTTTCCAGATCATCGGTAATTCACGCGCCGGGCTGAAGCCGGTCACATATTGCGGCGTGACCGCAGCGTCGTCGATCACCACACCCGCAGATTTGGCGCCCGCCCGCGCTGCCGCAGCACCGATATCATCCATCGAGGCAGCGGCGACTTTTGCAATTGCAGCAACATCGTCGAGAAGGGCAACTAATCCGGTTGGCATATCTATCCCTTACAACGGAATATTGTCATGCTTCTTCCAAGGGTTTTCGAGCTGCTTGTTGCGCAACTTTCGCAAGCCCAAAGCCACGCGACGCCGCGTCGAATGCGGCATGATCACCTCATCGACAAAGCCTTTTTGGGCGGCAATGAACGGATTGGCGAAGCGCGCTTCATATTCCGCCGTATGCTCGGCGATTTCCTCTTCGGTCTTGCCACGGAAGATAATCTCGACCGCGCCTTTTGCGCCCATGACCGCAATTTCAGCGGTTGGCCATGCATAGTTGAGATCGCCGCGCAAATGTTTCGACGCCATGACGTCATAAGCACCGCCATAGGCTTTGCGGGTGATGATCGTGATCTTGGGCACGGTCGCTTCGGCATAGGCGAACAGTAGTTTTGCACCATGTTTGATGATGCCATTATGCTCTTGTGAAGTGCCGGGCAGAAAGCCGGGAACGTCGACCAGCGTGATGATCGGAATATTAAACGCATCGCAATAGCGGACAAACCGTGCCGCCTTTTTCGATGCATTGATATCGAGACAACCAGCAAGAACCATGGGCTGGTTGGCAACCACGCCAACCGTCTGACCTTCCATGCGGCCAAAGCCGCAGATTATGTTTGCCGCATGTGTTGGCTGGATCTCGAAAAAGTCGCCCTCATCGAGCATTTTCCGGATCACTTCATGCATATCATAAGGCTGGTTGGCATTGGCCGGGATCAGGGTGTCTAGACTGTCCTCGAGGCGATCCCAAGGATCGGCCGTTGGCCGCTCGGGCACTTCCTCACGATTGCTCAGTGGCATGAAGTCGATAAAATCACGCGCGGCCAGCAAGGCTTCGATATCATTGTCATAGGCGACATCGGCGACGCTGGTCTTGGTGGTGTGGGTCACCGCCCCGCCCAGCTCTTCCTGAGTCACAATTTCGTTGGTCACGGTTTTGACCACATCCGGGCCGGTGACAAACATGTAAGAGCTGTCTTTCACCATGAAAATGAAGTCTGTCATGGCCGGCGAATAGACCGCACCACCGGCACAGGGCCCCATGATCAGGGACAATTGCGGGACCACACCACTCGCCAGCACAT
Source organism: Parasphingorhabdus sp. W113 (assembly GCF_055693205.1). NCBI lineage: Bacteria > Pseudomonadati > Pseudomonadota > Alphaproteobacteria > Sphingomonadales > Sphingorhabdaceae > Parasphingorhabdus > Parasphingorhabdus sp. W113. Next base: position 1,838,863 of record NZ_CM146328.1, read on the forward strand.
TGCGCTGAAAGACATCGGCATAGCCCCCGAGCGATGCTACGCCTTCCTGAATCCGCGCGCCGCCGCTGTCATTAATCCCGATAACGGGTGCGCCCACTTTCATGGCATTTTCGAGAACCTTGCAGATTTTTTCGGCATGGCGTTCGGACAAGGACCCGCCGAAGACGGTAAAATCCTGGCTGAAAAGATAGACCAGGCGGCCATTGATCGTTCCGGAACCGGTAACCACCCCGTCGCCCGGGATCTTGGTTTCTTCCATGCCAAAGTCGACGCAGTTATGTTCGACATAGGTATCGATTTCTTCAAATGATCCTTCGTCCAGCAAGACCTCAATCCGCTCCCGTGCGGTCAGCTTGCCTTTGGCATGTTGTGAATCAATCCGCTTCTGCCCGCCACCCAGATGGGCTTCCGCGCGCTTGGCTTCGAGTTGCTCGATAATGTCTGACATCATTCCCCCATATCCAAAGGTCGCTATCTCTAAGCATCCCTCATCGCCCAGCGCAATGGGCAATGGCGAAATTATCGGCATCGAATTCGAGAGGCGGAGAGTTACAAAGAGATCAAGCGGGTTGGATGAGGTCTTGTGTCGCGCCGAATTACTTGAACAGCACCAGCTCCTCGGCCATGCTAGGGTGCAGGGCAACGGTGTCATCGAAAGCCTGCTTGGTCAGCCCGGCCTTGACCGCAACCGCTGCCGCCTGGAGAATTTCCGGTGCGTCCGGACCAATCATGTGCAAGCCGAGAATCTTCTCGCTCGTGGCTTCGACAATCATTTTATACAGGCTGCGTTCGGGGCGATCGGCAAAGGCATTGCGCATTGCCCGGAAGTCCGAAGAATAGACCTTGATATTCCCATATTTGGTCCGCGCCTCGCCCTCGGTCAGGCCGACCGAAGCAATCGGCGGCTGCGAGAACACGGCCGACGGGATGCAGTCATAGTCGACCGTGCGCGGGTTGTCGTTGAACACGGTATCGGCAAACGCCTGTCCTTCCCGAATAGCCACCGGCGTCAACTGAACACGGTCTGTGACATCGCCAACAGCATAAATGCTGTCCACATTGGTTCGACTATATTCGTCAACCTTGATCGCACCCTTGTCGTTGATTTCCACACCCGCAGTTTCGAGACCCAATCCGTCAATCTTTGGGCGCCGCCCGGTTGCTGCCAGAACCACGTCCGCGCGCATCGCCGGCTTGCCATCCATGAAGACATCGAGGGCGCCATCTTCGCGCTTTTCGATCTTGTCGAAGGTGCAGTTGAACTTGTAGTTTATCCCCTTCGTCATGGCGATTTGCAACAATCGGTCGCGCAGGCTTTCATCATAACCCCGCAGAATGACGTCTGACCGATTGACCACGAAGACTTCACTACCCAAGCCATTAAATATTCCGGCAAATTCATTGGCAATATAGCCGCCACCGGAGATGATTACGGTTTCAGGCAATTTCTCGAGATGAAACATTTCGTTGGACGTCTGCATATGCTCGCTGCCCGGAAATTCCGGGACGTCCGGCCACGCCCCGACCGCGACCAGAATATATTTTGCGGAGACAGTCTTGCCGCTGGCCAATTTGACTTCGTGGGGTCCGACAATTTCGGCGCGCTCCAGAATAATTTCTACACCATGATTATTGAGCGTTTCGGTATAGGCATTGTTCAAGCGGTCCACGTCGGACAGGATGTGATCGCGCAACTTGGTCCAGTCGAACTTCGCATTGTCCCAAGTCCAGCCAAAATTCTTGCCGTCCTCAAGATCTTCCGAAAAGTGGGAGCCGTAAACCAGCATTTTCTTGGGCACGCAGCCGCGAATGACACAGGTTCCGCCAACCCGATATTCTTCGGCCACGGCGGCTTTGGCGCCATAGGAGGCAGAAACCCGGGCCGCTCGGGTCCCGCCCGAACCGGCACCAATGACGAAAAGGTCATAATCATAGTCAGACATCAAAAATTCCTTGGTAATTCAGGCAGAAAAAGCCCGGTTTCTGAGTGTTTCGGTCGAAATGTCCATTTGGTTACTATCGCCGGATAACAACGCGTTGGCCATTTCCTTACCCAGTTCGACGCCGAACTGGTCAAATGGATTAAGACCTAGAAGCGCTGCATTCACAAAAGTGCGATGTTCATAAAATGCAATAAGCGCGCCGAGCGACCGGGCGTTCAAATCATCCATTAGTATGGTGACTGACGGTCTGTCGCCCGGATAATTTCGATTAGAGTCATCGGAAGTTTTGCCCGCCATCAAGGCGGCGGCTTGAGCAAAGCAATTCAGCAACAGACCTTCATGATGATCGGCCGCGAGCGAATGGCCCGGTTCGATCACCGCCAAAAACTCAACCGGCACAAGATGCGTGCCCTGATGCAAGAGCTGAAACACCGCATGCTGGGCATCGGTACCGACACCGCCCCAGACGATCGGACTGCTGTGCCGCTCCAGCGCGGCGCCATCGGCCTTGACCGACTTGCCATTGCTTTCCATCTCCAGCTGCTGGAGATAATCGGAGAGCAACCGCAACCGCTCGTCATAAGCAAAGACCGCTCTGGTTTCGCAATTCCGGGCCTGGCTATAATATTGGTCGCAGAAAGCGGCAATGATCGGGATGTTTCGCTCCATCGGCGCTTCTGCGAAATGGGAATCCATGGCTGCAGCACCCGCCAGCAATTCGTGAAACGTTTCCTGTCCCAACGTCAATGCAACACTGAACCCGATCGAAGACCACAGCGAATAGCGCCCGCCAACGGTTTCCGAAAAGGGAAGGATGCGACTTTCATCGACGCCCCACTCTACCGCTTTGTCAGGCTGTGCGGTCAGGGCCACGACCCGTCCAAACGGATCCGCAACCCCTTGTTCGGTCATCCATTGCAGCACCGAAGCGGCATTCAGGAAGGTTTCGGCGGTCGTGAAGCTTTTCGATGCGATGACCAAAAGGGTCTCTTGTGCCTTGAAGCGTTCCAGCACCGGTTCCAGCGCGCAACCATCTATGTTGGAGACCACTGCCAGTTCATAGCGTTCGTCCCCCAGCTTGAGCGCCTCCAGCAACAAGTCGGGTCCGAGAGCGGAGCCGCCGATACCCAGATGGATGATATGCTTGATCGCCCCTAAGGCGCCGGCATCAATCGCGCCGATCAGGCCATCCATGCGATTGTGCAGCAATTGGGCATTCTCGACGCTGCTGTTCCGGCCCAGCCCCCGTTCTGCGATATGCTCGGCCGCCCGCCCTTCGCTGAGGTTTATCGGTTCGCCCGTGAGCAGGTCTTCCATGCGTTTTGCGAGATCCCGAGACTGAGCAAGGGCCTGAAACTTTGCCATTAGGTCTGAATCAAGATGGGTTTTCGAAAAGTCAAAATAGAGATCATCCAGTTCAAAGCAGAACTGTTCAACACGATCAGGATGGTCTGCAAAAAGCTGTTGAAGTGTGACAGAAGGATGGGCTGCGATTGATTGCCAGTGATCCAAGGTTGGTTGTTCCCTAAATTGCGTGGAGCAGATCCGCTCCATCCGGATATCATGCTTCTGTATCTCGCGACCACGGCAGGAACAAGGTCAAAGAATTCCCGATCCCGCTCAACGCAGACTATTGACCGGGCTGGGCAATAACAGCAAAGGAGCGCGATGAATGACAAAAAAACCAGCAAATCGGAAACCCTCGACTTTATCGCGTTTCTGATCAAACTATCCCTGTTTATCATTGTGTTGCGCAGTTTTATCGTGTCTCCGTTCAATATCCCGTCGGAATCGATGCAGCCGCGACTGATGGTCGGAGACTATTTGCTGGTGGCCAAATGGCCCTATGGCTATTCCAAATATAGTCTGCCGCTCAGCCTTCCGATCATTTCCGGCCGCTTGCTTCCGAACAAGCCGGAGCCCGGCGATGTCGTGGTCTTTAAGGCGCCACCGAGTGCCAAGGATGATTATATCAAACGGGTAATCGGCCTGTCGGGTGATATTATTCAGGTTACCAACGGCATTGTGTCGATCAACGGCGAAGAAATTGAACGCCGGGCCATAGAACCCTACGTCCATGCCGTCTCGCCCAACAGCCCTTGCTATACCGCCTATTTCGAGACCGTGAACGGCGCCGGTGAAAAGATTTGTCGCTATCCGCAATTTGAAGAAACCCTGCCCAATGGTCGCACCTTCAAGGTGCTTGATCTCAATGATTCTGCCGAGGGTGACTTTACCGAAAGTTTTGTCGTTCCCGACGGCCATATGTTTCTGATGGGCGATAATCGCGACCGCAGCGCAGACAGTCGCTTTGCCGCCAAGGAAGGCGAAGCCATCGGTATGGTCCCGCAGGAAAACCTCGTTGGCCGCGCCCTGGTCTCGGTTTTCTCGACGGATGGCTCGGCAGAATGGATCAAGCCGTGGACATGGTTTACAGCTGCGCGTTGGGATCGCATCGGAGAGAGCTTTTGAAGCAGGACGACTTGAACGAATGGATTGCGGTCATTACCGGCCAGCAACCGCGCGATCAGGCCCTCTATGTCCGTGCGGTAACGCATGGCAGTTTTGGTGAAAAAGACTATCAACGGCTTGAATTTCTGGGCGATCGCGTGCTTGGCCTGACCATTGCCGCCGAGTTGTTCCGGCAGTTTCCCAAGGAACCGGAAGGCAAGCTGTCGCAGCGCCTCAACGGCCTTGTCTCCGGCGCGGTTTGTGGCCAGATCGCTGACAGCATTGGCGTTGCGCAACATCTGTTGCTTGGCAAGCAGGCCCGTGATGATGGCGCCCGTCAAAGCAGAAAAGTGCTCGGTGACGTTATGGAATCGCTGATTGGAGCGGTTTATCTTGACCATGGGATGGATGCGGCGAAGATGTTTATCCTGAAGCACTGGGCCACGCGCATTTCTGAGATGGAGAAGGATGTTCGCCATCCCAAATCCGCACTACAGGAATGGGCGGCGGCGCAGAACCGCAAGATGCCGCTCTATGAGCTGGTCGACAAGTCGGGTCCCCATCATGATCTGCGCTTCACGGTGAAGGCCACCATTCCCAATGTCGGCACGGTCGAAGCGACCGCGTCGTCAATCCAGACGGCAGAAACGGCTGCCGCAAAACTGTTTATGGAAAAATATACATGACCCAGAAATGCGGTGTTGTTGCCATTATCGGTGCCCCCAATGCGGGCAAATCGACGCTGATCAATGCGCTGGTTGGCCAGAAGGTCGCGATAACCAGTGCCAAACCCCAGACCACCCGCACGCGGTTGCTGGGCATTGCGATGGAAGCCGGGACTCAGTTGCTGCTTGTCGATACGCCCGGTATTTTCGAACCCAATCGCCGGCTCGACCGCGCCATGGTTTCGGCCGCTTGGGATGGCGCCGAGGATGCAGACATCGTGCTGTTGCTGGTTGATGGTCGCGGCGGGGTTGGACCCAAGGTCGAGAAAATTGTCGAACGGATGGCGCACCGCAAGGAAAAGCTGATTCTGGTGCTCAACAAGGTTGATATTGCCAAAAAGGAAAAACTGCTCGTCCACGTATCCAAACTGCATGAACTGGCGAATTTCGAGGAAACTTTTTTCATCAGCGCCAAGACCGGCGATGGCCTGGAAGAACTGACCGCCTATCTCGTTGCTCAGATGCCGGAAGGCCCCTGGCATTTCCCCGAAGACCAGGTCTCGGATGTCAGCGAGCGCATTCTGGCTTCTGAAATCACCCGCGAACAGCTTTACCGGCAGCTGCATGCCGAATTACCTTATGCGACCGCCATTGCCATGGAGCAGTATAAAGAACGCGAGGATGGCTCGGTTGAGATTCATCAACAGATTCTGGTCGAAAAATCCAGCCAGCGCGCGATCATCCTCGGCAAGGGTGGTCATCAGATCCGCGATATCGGTGCGAACGCGCGCGAGGAATTGTCTCGCATTCTCGGCAAGACCGTCCATCTCTATCTGCATGTCAAGGTCAGCGCGAATTGGGATGAAGACAAGAGCCTCTATGAGGACATGGGCCTCGACTGGGTGAAATAAGCAAACTGACGCGTGAAAACTGAAGTCCGACCGATGACGACTGGGCTTATGCGATAGCCGGGTTTCTGCGCCGGCCCCAGGCGATCAGACCCGCAGCAATAAGCAACTGCGCCACGCCATAGAAGAGCAGCGTGAACAGCACCAGGTCTCCGACCGGATCCGCCTGACCGACAACCGCCGGAAACAGCGCGGCCTTCAGCATGATCCCGAGATTGATGTTGCGGACAACAACTTCCATGTCGATCGCGGTGGAGTCGGCAGCGGACAGGCGCAATGCCCGGCATAGCAGCCAGCTTGCACAGGCAAGCACGGTGATAAATGCAATGATCAGCACCATATTGGTGATCCCGAACGCACCGGCATCCAGCCGCCCGGACATCGCGGATCCGATGATGATGAAGACGATCACCAGCAAAGACCCGCGCACGCACCATTTCGAGAAGGCGGCTGCAGAACCCGCGAACAACCGCAAATAGATCATCCCCAAAACCAACGGTAGCAACAGGTTCAAAGCAATTTCGGCCATGATCTGGCCGCGCGGCATGGCAAAGTCATCGGGCATCGCATCGGCAATCAGAAAGTCGAGAATAAGCGGTGTCGTGGCGAGGCAGGCAATCGTGGTCAGGGCGGTGATCGTGATTGACAAGGCGACATTACCGCGCGCGAAAAGGGTGAAAATATTGGAAATTGTACCGCCTGGAATCGCCGCTATCAGAGCGATACCGAACGCCACCCCACCGACAATGCCAAAGCCCTGAAGGAACAGCAAAGCAACGACCGGCACCAGCAACAGCTGGATAAAAGATCCGCTCGCAACCGCTTTGGGTTCCACCAGGACCTCCCGAAAATCCCGCGGCGTGAGCGTCGCGCCCATGCCCAGCATGGCGAGTACAAGTTGAACAACGGCGAACCAATATTCGTTGGCGATGTAAAAAGTGCCCACAATGCCCCCCGTTACCAGCGCTATCTGGCAACGCTGAAGTGACTGCTGCTGTTCGTTCCTGCTATTCCGTCTTCGCTTTCGCTACGGTCTTTGCGGGCGCCTTTTTTGCAGGGGCTTTTTTCTTCGCAGTCGGCTTTTTCTTGGCTGCAGCCTTCTTCTTCGGTGCCGTCTTTTTCTTGCGTTTCTTGGCGGGCCCTTTGGCCGCCCGATCGTCAATGAGCTGCGCCGCTTCTTCCAGCGTTAGCTGATCCTTGTCGACCGTCTTCGGCAGGGATGCATTGGTGGTGCCATCAGTGACATAGGGGCCATAGCGGCCATCCATCAGTTTGATTTCTTCCTCGGTACGAGGATGCTTGCCCATGATTTTCAACGGCTCGGCACCACGGCGCCCACCCTTCCCGTTTTTGGCGGCATCCGCCAGTTTTGCAACCGCGGCGTTCATGCCGATTTCGAACACTTCCATGGTGTTCTCAAGACGCGCTGACTTGCCGTCATGGCTGAGATACGGGCCATAACGGCCAATCTGGGCGTTCACTTCCTTGCCGGATTCCGGGTGTTTACCCACTTCGCGTGGCAGAGACAGCAGCTTCAAAGCCCACTCGAGGCCGAATTCTTCCTGTGGTACATCTTTGGGGATCGACGATCGCTTGGCTTCCTTGCCCTCGCCGCGCTGGACATAAGGACCAAAGCGGCCGACCATCTTGGTAACCTTTTCGTCGGTATCCGGATCAATACCAAGCTCTTCCGGTCCCTCGTCAGCATCCGCATTGGCGCCTCCGCCTTGAGCAAAACGCCGCGTGAACTTGCATTCCGGATAGTTGGAACAAGCTACAAAAGCACCGAAGCGTCCGCCGCGAAGCGCCAATTTGCCTTCGTTACAGCGTGGACAAAGCCGCGGATCGGAGCCGTCTTCCTTTTTCGGAAAAAGATAAGGTTCCAGGAATGTGTCAAGTTCCGCCGTCACTTCGGAAGGCAGTTTTTCCATGACCTCGGCGGTTTTCGGTTTGAAATCATGCCAGAAGGCTTCGAGAATCTTCTGCCATTGTGCACGTCCGCCACTGACATCGTCGAGCTCTTCTTCCAGTCCCGCGGTATATTCATAAGCGACATAGCGCTCGAAGAACCGTTCGAGAAACCCGGTTAGCAGGCGTCCGCTTTCCTCGGCGAAGAACCGGTTTCCTTCGGTTCGGACATAAGCCCGGTCCTTGAGCGTCTTGATGATCGAGGCATAGGTCGATGGCCGGCCAATGCCGAGTTCTTCCATTTTCTTGACCAGACTGGCTTCGCTGTAGCGCGGTGGCGGTTGCGTGAAATGCTGATTGGCTTCCACGGCCTTTTTCGCCGGGCTGTCCCCCTTGGACATGGCCGGCAGCAAACCGCTATCTTCATCTTTGCTGTCATCCCGCCCTTCTTCATAGAGCGCCAGAAAACCTGGAAACTTCACGACCTGCCCGGTGGCCCGCAAGCCGGTCTGTCCAGTTCCGTCGAGCATCTCGATGGTGGTCCGTTCAAGCCGGGCAGCAGCCATCTGGCTGGCCATCGCCCGCTTGAGGATCAGGCTATACAGCTTGGCGTGATCGCCGCTGCCTACCTTGTCCTTGGTAAAGCTGGTTGGCCGGATCGCTTCATGCGCTTCCTGTGCGTTCTTGGCTTTGGACTTGTAAATACGCGGGCTGTCCGGAACATAGCTGGCATCATAGCGATCGGATATCGCCTTGCGCGCCGCAGAAATGGCGCTGCCATCCATCTGCACACCGTCGGTCCGCATGTAGGTAATCGCGCCATCTTCATAAAGCTGCTGTGCGATCCGCATCGTATGACTGGCGGAATAGCCGAGTTTGCGAGCCGCTTCCTGTTGCAGGGTCGAGGTGGTAAATGGGGGTGGTGGATTGCGGGTCAACGGCTTGGTTTCAACCGTTTCAATCGTGAACAAGCCGTTTTCCACAGCCGTCTTGGCGGTCATCGCTTCCGCTTCGTTTGGCAGATCCATCTTGCCCAGTTTCTTGCCCCGATGAATAGTCAACCGTGCTTCAAAAGTTTGACCACCTTGCTCCATCTGCGCAGCAACCGACCAATATTCTTCCGGATTAAAGACTTCAATCTCGCGCTCGCGCTCGACGATCAGCCGCAGGGCCACAGATTGCACACGGCCAGCGGATTTCGCGCCGGGAAGCTTGCGCCACAAGACGGGAGACAGCGTGAAGCCGACGAGATAGTCCAAAGCCCGGCGAGCCCGATAGGCGTCGATCAGATCGTCGTCCAGCGCCCGAGGCTGTCCCATTGCTTCGGTAACAGCGGCCTTGGTGATGGCATTAAATGTTACGCGGTCGACCTTTTCCGGCAGTGCTTTCTTTTTGCGGAGCACTTCCTGAACATGCCAGCTAATCGCCTCCCCTTCGCGATCCGGGTCAGTCGCGAGAACAAGGCGCGTGGCCTTTTTTGACAGATCGGTAATCGCCTTAAGCTGTTTGGTCTTGTCCGAATATGGCTGCCACAGCATGGCAAAGCCGTCATCGGGATCAACCGAACCATCTTTCGGCGGCAAGTCGCGGATGTGACCATAGGAGGCCAGAACCTTGAAGTCCGATCCGAGATATTTTTCGATGGTTTTGGCTTTGGCGGGCGACTCAACGATGACTAATTGCATATTTTCCGATTTCAATTTCTTTCACGTATACGCGCGAGGCTGGTGGCAACTAAACCGCGCGTCAAGAATTTTCAATCATTTGATTTTGGATGCGGTTGTAGACCGCCGAGAACAACAACCAGGGAAAGATGATCGAGATTGACAAGAGCGTCTCAGCGACGGTCCAAAAAGCCAGCGCGTCAAGGCTGGCCTTGATCATTAACGGAAATCCGATGGCAATCACGAAAAGTAATATGGCTGGCAAGGCCAAAACGAATATCGCTGAAAATCGCCCTTCGGTGAGATCCCAGCTTTCGTGAAAACTGTCCCAGATCGCGAGATCATTGTCGATCATCGCCTGCATGCAGAGAGAAAAGCGCACCGCCACATAGATCCCCGGCAGCACCAGGCAAAGAAATCCGATGACTATTGCAAGGGCATAAAGAAGCTGCGCCCCAAAAATGCGGATGGCGAAGGATTCATGGGAGGGTTTCTTGTGGCCACCGTGAAGCAGCGCTTTCTTCACGACCAGAAACTGGAACAGAATATTGAGCAGACCGATTAGGGCACCCAGCTGCGTTGCAGCGGCTTCCGACCAGTTCAAATCGGCATAAACCAAAGGGACGGTGTTGCATGCGAATACGATAAGCAACAGGCCCGGCATCACGGAGATGATCGAAGCAACATCATATTAAATTGCTTTAAGATACATTGAGGCTGACTCTTGCCCCAGCATGGCGGGTTAGTCTACCGGCCAGTTCAAGGTCAAGCAGCTGCATCTGCACCGCTGCAGCTGACAAACCGGATTGCCGGACGAGTTCATCAACCGAAACCGGCGTTTCACCCAGCAGCGAAATCAGAGACTGGCGCGAGGGTGTTATGCCATCCCGCGCCGGTCTCGGAGGCGGCGCGTCAGCCACCGTTGGCATGTCCGCTGGAGGGCTAATGGGATTTGCCGGAACGCGGTCATCCATTGGCGCAATCAGCTCCAGAATATCATCGACTGTCTGAATCAGAGTTGCACCATCCCGGATCAGTGCGTTGCATCCACGGGATCGGGGGTCGGTCGGTGATCCGGGCACCGCCATGACATGCCGCCCCGCCTCACCTGCCAATCTCGCGGTGATCAAAGACCCCGAGCGCGGTGCGGCTTCGACCACCACTGTGCCTTGGGCAAGGCCAGCAATGATCCGGTTGCGAAACGGAAAATGGCGCGCGATCGGTTCGGTACCAGGCGTTTGCTCGGACAGCAGCAATCCACGCTCGGCAATATCCTCCTGCAGTGCTGCATTTTCCGGCGGATAGTGAACATCAATCCCGCCCGCGATGACGCCGATTGTGGCCTGATCACGAGCACCTTGATGAGCTGCGGTATCAACACCTCTGGCCAGCCCGGACACCACACTCACACCCTGTTCCGCCAGCGCATTGGCCAGCTTGCGCGCAAAGCGGCAGGACGCGGCTGATGCATTGCGGGCGCCGATAATGGCGACGCTCGATTGCCGCGCCAGCGTCAGTTTTCCACGCCAGATCAGAACCGGAGGCGCATCGTGGATTTGCGACAATAGAAACGGGTAGTCAGGATCGTTTTGGAACAGAAACTTAGCGCCAAGCCGTTCAACTTTGTCAATTTCGGCCAATATCGCGTCTTGATCCGCCAGTTTTGGCTTGCGTTTTCCCGCTTTCGCCTGGATTTCCGGGAAATTGCGAAGCGCTTCCCTTGCCGATCCATAATGCCGGATCAATCTGGCATACGTGACCGGCCCAATATGGCTGGAGCGAATGAGTCGCAATCGATCAAAAGCTGGGTGCATGGGAAAATTCCCATCGGTAGAATGGCTTACCGCGCGCCAACCTTGGGCTCTTCGCCAGCCAGCAGGCGTTCGATATTGGACCTGTGTTTCCATATCACAAGCAGCGCAAATCCGATAAACATCGGGATCCACGAATAGTGACCAAGAATAACGGCCGAAACGGGCACCGATACCGAAGCGAGCATGCCGCCGACCGAAGAATAACGTAAAATGGCCAGGGAACCGAGCCACACCACCGCAAAGATCAGTCCCGCAATCGGACTAAGGGCCACCACAATGCCAAGCAAGGTGGCGACGCCCTTGCCACCTGCGAATTTCAACCAGACCGGATAGAGATGTCCGAGAAAAGCCCCCATTCCTGCCAGAACTGCGAGGCCTTCCGAAAACTGACTGGTAATGAAAACAGCCGCCGCACCCTTGCCGATATCGAGCAACAGGGTCAAAGCAGCGATCGCCTTGTTGCCGGTACGCAAAACATTTGTCGCCCCAATATTGCCAGATCCGATAGCGCGCAAATCGCCACCGCCGGTTAACCGCGTCAACAGCAAGCCAAAAGGGATAGAGCCCAGCACATAGCCGAACAACACGATCAATATTGGTTCAATCCACATGGATTGCATGATCCAAATCCCCTTTGATTTCCGGGAGCTATCTGTAAGAGAGGCGTTGGGCAAGCTTTTCGGTGTAAAATTAGGCAAGTTCTAATCTGCCTAGGATGAGCCGAAGTAACTTCGATGTATCAGGCCCTCCTGTTTACGCCTGGTCTCTGCATCGCTCGCCCACTGAACTGGCGTTTAAGGCAATGGGACTATCAATGCATTCTGCTCCTCTCCTCTATTTTGACACCGGCATGGGCGGCCTCTCGGTTTTGCGGGAAGCGCAGAAGCTCACTCCCGACGCACCGATTATATATGCGGCAGACTATGCCGGCTTGCCATATGGCAAGAAAACCGAAGCAGAACTCGCCACACGCATTCCCGCGCTGCTTGGACGCCTGGTTGAACGTTACAAACCCGCACTTGTCACAATCGCTTGCAATACCGCCTCTACCATCGCTCTGGATTACGCCCGCGCTGCTCTTGATATCCCGGTTGTCGGCACTGTTCCTGCTATCAAGCCGGCCAGCCACATGACCCGTACTGGTGTGATCGGTCTGCTCGGGACCGAAGCGACGATCCGGCAGCCTTATGTCGATAGGCTGGCCTCTGAATTTGCCGCTGACAAAAAATTGTTGCGCTTCGGCGCTCCCACCCTGGTGCATGCCGCGGAGGCAAAATTGCGGGGAGAGACACCCGATCCGGACATTCTTTCCGCTGCTGTCCAGGGACTGCAGGATCAAAAACACGGGTTGGATATTGATGTCGTAATACTCGCTTGCACCCATTTTCCTTTGGTCCAGGAAGAATTGTTGAAATCTTTTGCCAGAGACATTCAATTTATCGATGGTTCTCCGGGAATTGCCCGGAGGATTGCGCATCTGACCGAAGCGATGGCATGGCCAAAAAGCAAGGAAGCAGGCGTGTTTGTGACCACAGGCCCGCTCGCGCAACTCGCCCCTTATGCCCCGATGCTGACGGAGTTTGGGCTGACCAAATTCGAAAAGCTGTGACCCCTTCCGGTTATTGCGAATGGTTCGCGCTGGAAATTCAAGTCAAACCCGGCTAATGGCGATTTTCGAGGGATCGCTGAATTTGGGAATGAAGCAGGGAATCGAGTAAAGTGGACTACGAAAAGGTTTTTTCTCAAGCGATTGACCGCCTTCATGCCGAAGGCCGCTATCGGGTATTCATCGATATTTTGCGCAACAAGGGAACCTTTCCCAATGCGCGATGCTTTGCCCATCATAACGGCCCAAAACCCGTTACGGTCTGGTGCTCCAACGATTATCTCGCCATGGGTCAGCATCCGGATGTGATCGCGGCAATGGAAGACGCGCTGCATGATGTGGGCGCCGGTTCCGGTGGCACGCGGAACATTGGTGGCAATACCCATTATCATGTCGAACTGGAACAGGAACTCGCAGACCTGCACGGCAAAAGCGGCGCGCTTTTGTTCACGTCGGGCTATGTCTCCAACGACGCGACGCTGTCAACCTTGTCGAAAATCCTGCCTGGCTGCATCATTTATTCCGATGAACTCAATCACGCTTCGATGATTGCAGGGATCAAAAATAGCGGCTGTGAGAAGCGGATATTCAAGCATAATGATCTCGAGGACCTGGAACGGTTGCTCGCCGCCGATGATCCGGAATCGCCAAAGCTCATTGCTTTTGAAAGCATCTATTCGATGGATGGCGACGTCGCACCCATTCACGCGATTTGCGATCTCGCAGACAAATATAATGCCCTGACCTATTGTGACGAAGTGCATGCGGTCGGCATGTATGGCGAGCGCGGCGGCGGGATATCCGAGCGCGATGCGGCGGCTGATCGGATTACGATTATCGAGGGTACGCTAGCCAAAGCGATCGGTGTCATGGGCGGCTATATCACCGCCGAGCAGAAGATTATCGACGTCATCCGGTCCTATGCCCCCGGTTTTATTTTCACGACCAGCCTGTCGCCAGTGCTTGTCGCCGGTGCGCTGGCCAGTGTCCGCCATCTCAAACAATCCGAAGTCGAACGCGATGGCCAGCAAGCGGCGGCGCAGACATTGAAGGACATGTTTGCCGAAGCCGGATTGCCGATCATGGATTCAACTACGCATATTGTGCCTCTGCAGGTTGGAGATCCGGTCAAAGCCAAGAAAATCAGTGATATCCTGCTGGCAGAATATGGCGTCTATGTGCAGCCTATCAACTACCCGACCGTCCCACGCGGGACGGAACGTCTGCGGTTCACACCCGGCCCGGTTCACACCGAAGCAATGATGGCGGATCTGACCAAGGCGCTGGTGGAAATCTGGAGCCGCATGGAATTGCAACTGGCCGCGTAAGCGACTTTCGGTAGTATCCGGGGCAATTTCAGGGCTATAGGGAACCATGCCCATCCCCGCCTCTTGGATAACGCCGCATCCTCATGGCATTTATATCGAGCCTGCCAACGCGTGGATCGATCCATCGCGTGCCGTCGAGCTGGCTTTGGTAACCCATGGCCATGCAGATCACGCGCGGGGCGGCCATGATCAGGTCTGGGCCACGCCCGAAACGCTCGCGATCATGGGATTGCGTTATGGAACCCGCGCCGATCAACCCGTCGCCTATGGCGATGGCATAGAACTGGGGGGCGTCCGGATCAGTTATCATCCTGCCGGCCATGTTCTGGGGTCGGCACAGATACTGCTCGAATATGCCGGCGAGCGGGTTGTCGTGACCGGCGACTATAAACGGCGAGCCGATCCGACTTGCCTGCCCTTCGAAGTCATTCCCTGCGATATATTCATCACCGAAGCGACTTTTGGCCTGCCAGTTTTCAAACATCCTCCGACCGCTGATGAAGTGGATAAGCTATTGACCGCTCTGGACCACAACCCGGATCGCTCCGTCCTGGTTGGCGCCTATGCGCTGGGCAAGGCGCAGCGTGTCATCGGCGAGTTGCGCGAGGCGGGCTATGACAAGCCGATCTATCTCCACGGTGCACTGGAAAAAATGTGCACGCTCTATACCGAGCTCGGAGTCGAGTTGGGCGCATTGCGCGCCGTTGCGGATACCGACAAGGAAGATCTGCGCGGTCAGATTATCTTGGCCCCGCCTTCCGCCCTCAACGACCGCTGGAGCCGCCGCCTGCCCGATCCGATCACCGCCATGGCTTCGGGCTGGATGCGGGTTCGCCAACGCGCCCGGCAGCGCAATGTCGAATTGCCCTTGATCATGTCGGATCATGCAGACTGGGATGAACTCACGCAAACCATCAGAGATGTTGCTCCGTCCGAAACCTGGGTCACCCATGGCCGGGAAGATGCGCTGGTGCACTGGTGCGAGACCAATCAGATGAAAGCGCGCGCGCTGGCCCTGGTTGGTCGCGAAGAGGAAGATGATTAGATCATGCGGGCCTTTTCTGATCTGATCGACAATCTTATTTATACGCGTTCTCGCAATGGCAAGTTGCGCCTGATCAGCACCTATCTCAAAAATGCACCCGACCCGGACCGCGGGTGGGTTCTCGCGGCGCTGACCGGAGAACTTGACTTTCCGACCGTCAAGATTTCGGCCGTCCGCACGATGGCGATGGATCGGGTGGATGAAACCCTGTTTCGTCTCAGCCGGGATTTCGTGGGAGATACCGCGGAAACCGTCGCGCTCATTTGGCCAGATCAGGATGCAACACATGATAGCGATGGCCTGACCATCGCGGACATTGTCGATCAGCTGGCATCGGTCAGTCGCGCTAATGCTCCGACTCTGCTGGCGAACCTGATGGACCGGATGAATCCGGATGAACGCTATGCCTTGTTAAAGCTGGCAACCGGGGGAATGCGTGTCGGCGTATCTGCTCGACTGGCGAAAACCGCACTGGCGCAGGCGTTCGACCTGTTGATCGAGGATGTGGAAGAGGTCTGGCATGCCATGGCGCCGCCCTATACCGAGATTTTCGCGTGGGGCGAAAAACGCGTCGAACGTCCCAACCTGGAGGGTATTCCGTTTTTTCGGTCGTTCATGCTGGCCCATCCGCTGGACGACAGGACCATCGATCTGAAAGATTATGCAGCGGAATGGAAATGGGATGGCATTCGGGTCCAGATCGTCGGGACCGGAGAGGAAACCCGCCTCTATAGCCGTGGCGGCGATGATATCAGCGCCGCCTTTCCTGATGTCGCAAAGGCTTTTCACGCGGTTGGTGTGGTGGACGGAGAATTGCTTGTTCGCGGCGAGTTTCAAGGCGGAGAAGCCGCCAGCTTCAATGCTCTGCAACAACGCCTCGGGCGTAAAAAAGTCTCAGCCAAAATGCAGACAGACTATCCGGCATTCGTTCGCCTCTATGACATTTTATTTGATGGCACCGAAGACTTGCGGGATCTCAGTTGGACCAACCGTCGTCGGCAGCTCGAAAAATTCGTACCGCAACTCGATGCCGGGCGATTTGATATTTCCACGCTACTTGAGGCTCGCGATTTTGATCATCTCGCGGAAATTCGTGAAGGCGCTCGCGATGCCGCCATTGAAGGGGTGATGCTCAAACGCCGGGACAGCCCATATATCGCCGGACGAAAGACCGGCCTCTGGTACAAGTGGAAACGTGATCCCCTGGTTGCCGATTGCGTCATGATGTATGCACAGCGCGGATCCGGGAAGCGATCCTCTTTCTATTCGGATTACACATTTGGCTGCTGGACCGAAAATGGCGAGCTCTTTCCTGTTGGCAAAGCCTATTCTGGTTTTACCAATGACGAACTGAAAATACTGGACCGGTTTGTGCGTCAGAACACCGTCAATCGCTTTGGTCCGGTCCGGGAGGTCGAAAAAACGCTGGTGCTCGAAGTCGCGTTTGATTCGATCCATCAAAGCAAACGGCACAAATCTGGTCTGGCCATGCGCTTCCCGCGAATATCACGCATTCGCACTGACAAACCGGCGGAAGAGGCTGATCAGATCGAAACGCTGAAAAACATGGTCACCTAAAAAACAACCCGCAGAACCGAAGTCCTGCGGGCTGAGTTGGGGGATTGAAATGGAGTATTTTATGGCATTACGACGGTATCGATTGCGTGGATCACACCGTTGGATTGGTTGACATCGGCCATCACGACCTTCGACTGCCCGCCCTGGGCATCGGTGAGAATCAGCGCGCCATGGCTGTCGATCGAGGCTTTGAGCACGCCGCCCTGAACGGTCGGGATCGCTGCGACTCCATCAGGCGCTTTCTTGATCAGGCCCATCACATCCTTCGCTTTAAAACGCCCCGCCACGACATGATAAGTCAGAATGGAGGTCAATGTGTCCTTGTTCTCGGGCTTCACCAACGTCTCTACCGTCCCTGCAGGCAGCTTTGCAAAAGCACTGTTCAGCGGCGCAAACACGGTGAACGGGCCGTCACTCGACAAGGTGCCGGCGAGATCTGCGGCGGTAACCGCTGCAACGAGCGTGGAAAAATCATCGGTGGCGGCGGCTTTTTCAACAATATTCTGTTTAGGCATCTCGCCATGATGTTTCATCGCATAAGCAGCGCCACTGGTGGCCAGTGCAAAGGAACCGACAACAGTCAGGGCAATTTTGGAAAAGCGGTTAGTCATAGGGGAAACTCCTCGTAATAGTCATATCCGAGAGTGGATATGCCTGAAGCTACGGGGGAATTTCCAAACGGATGCAGGTCCGGTCAAATAAAAGTGATTTTTCCGCTCGCAACCGGTTCGCTGCTAGGGGCGCTATGCGGTTCGGACGAGGGCGGCTCCATCGTGAGGGTCAATATCGTATCGGCCGCAATCAGCTTGCGATGACCCGCCGGAACGATCATTTCGCTAATGCCGTCACGGCCGATCTGACCGAGCGACCGCGATACGCCATCTTGCCCGACGATCCAGATTTCCGGCTCGGTTTCGGTCTCCGGCATGCCATCCACATCGACCCGCATCTCTGCCGTGTTCGGATTATAAGAAACGGCCAGCACGAGGCCTTCAATGGGGCCGGTCAATTGTGCAACGGCCACCGCCTGCGGCGCGTCGGGTGGCGCTGTGACAGTGGAGGGACTGACCAGCAGGGCCACCGCCAGACATGCGGCGAGCGCGCCCGAGGCAATGGCGCCAATCCGCCAGCGCTTCAAGGCGACGACAGTGTTGGAGGAGGACGGAGAGTCCAGTTGGGCTGCAATGCCATCCCAGACAGCGTTGCTGGGCTCCACGGGCGTGATTTCCTGAAACAGCGGATCGATCCGCGCGTTCCAGCTTTCGACGTTCTTCGCAAAGGCCGGATCAGCCAGTTGTTTGCGCAATGCCAGCGCCTTGTCTTCCGGCTCGAGCAGGCCGAGCACCAACTCTGCCGCCAACACGTCGTCTGACGTTTCCGGTTTTTGCGTCTCACTCATCGCCCATACAATCCTTCAATCGCATCAATCCCCGACGCACCCAACTTTTAACCGTACCAAGCGGTGTGTCGATCTGTTCAGCCAGTTCCTTGTAACTCAATCCTTCAAAAAACGCCGTCCGGATGGCATCGCTCTGGCGCGTTTCGAGATTGTCCAGGCAGTGATTCAATCGTTGCTCCTCTTCCGCACGTTCGAGTTTTTCGATCGCACTGCTTTCATCCGAAGGCCGGTCCTTTATGGCTTTGTCCGACACCATCTGCCGGTTGCCGCTGGAACGCCTGCGGTCGATCGCCGTGTTCCTGGCAATGGTCGCCAGCCAGGTGATCGGGCTCGCCCGTGCGGCATCAAAACGCTTGGCATTGCGCCAAATCTTGACATAGGCATCCTGTAACGCATCTTCCGCCTCTGCGCGATCATCTAAGATACGAAGGCACACGCCAAAAAGTTTCGCCGAAGTGAGAATATACATATTCTCAAACGCCTGTCGGTCTCCCGTTGCGGCCTGTTCCAGCAAGCGCACCAAGGCCATGCGGGCCGCATCCGGATCAGATTCTCGCGTCATATCAGGAGGCTGATCGTATGAGAATTGAGCAGACAATCAAGCGCTGATTATTTCCGCAAAAGCCTGACGATCAACATTCCCCCCGGACAAGGTCACCACGGTATGGTTTGTCGGAACCACCTTGCCGGACAGAACCGCGGCCAAGGCAACCGCCCCACCCGGTTCCAGAACAAGTTGCAGCCGATCAAAGGCCAGGCGCACCGCATCGTGCACCTCTTCCCGTGTTACCGCCACACCACGAACACCACGGGCTTTCAGGATATCAAAGGTCAACGGCGCAACTTCTAGCGTCTGCAACGCATCACAATCGGTGTCGGGAGGATTATCGATTACCGGAACGATCGTTCCGCCTTCCAGCGAACGCGCCATATCATCCCAGCCCTCCGGCTCCGACAAGATGATCGTTGCATTCGGATTCGAAAGCGCGATTCCCGTGCCCAGGCCGCCGCCGCCACAGCAGGCGACAATCTGGTCGGGTTGGGTTCCGATCATGGCGATCATCTGCTCGCGCAGTTCGACGCCGCAACTGCCCTGCCCTTCGACAACCCAAGGATCGTCAAAACTGGGCACCACCACCGCGCCGTCTCGGGCTGCAATCTCGGCCGCGAGCTCCTCGCGCGCACCGGTCATCCGGTCATAGGTGATGACCGTCGCGCCAAGCGCCTTGGTGCTCGCCAATTTGGCCGCAGGCGCGTCTTCCGGCATCACGATTGTCGCCTTCACGCCCAGCCTTTGGGCAGCCCAGGCCACTCCTTGCGCGTGGTTGCCGCTCGAAAAGGCCACCACGCCATTTTGACGCTGCGCCGCGTCAAGATCGCTCAGCCGGTGCCAACCGCCGCGAATCTTGAACGCGCCGATCGGTTGCAGGCATTCCGCCTTGCACCATATCGTCTGGCCATCAATTGCCAGAGGCAGCAAGGGCGTGGGCGGCAAGAGCTCGCTGATTTTGGCAGCTGCGCGGGCGACCCCTTCTGCGCTCGGCTTGCGGTTCGGGTCTAAAAGTAATTGCTCTGTCATGCGGTCCTTCTATATGCGGTTGTCGAAATCCTCTAGCAAAATGAGTGCACAATATGAGCAAGGTTTTGGTGATCGGCGCAGGTGGCGTCAGTTCGGTTGCGGTTCACAAAATGGCGCAGCAAATCGCTGCACAAACCGGGCCTTTCTCGGCCATTTTTCTGGCGAGCCGGACCCTATCAAAATGCGAAGCCATTGCTGCTTCGGTGCGCGATCGAACCGGTGTGCGCATAGAAACCGCAGCCATTGACGCTGATGACGTCCCCGCGATGACCGCCTTGATTGAACAGGTGACTCCGGCTTTGGCGGTCAATCTGGCGCTGCCCTATCAGGATCTGCCCATCATGGACGCCTGTCTCGCTACCAGGACCGATTATCTCGACACCGCCAATTACGAACCGATTGACGAAGCCAAGTTCGAATATAAGTGGCAATGGGATTATCATGACCGATTCAAACAGGCTGGGCTCATGGCCTTGCTTGGCTCCGGCTTTGATCCTGGCGTAACCTCGGTGTTCACATCCTGGCTGAAAAAGCATCATTTCGATCATATCGATACGGTCGATATTCTGGATTGTAATGGCGGAGACCATGGCCAGCATTTTGCGACCAATTTCAATCCCGAAATCAATATTCGCGAAGTGACCGCACCGGCGCGTCACTGGGAAAATGGCGAGTGGGTGGAAACGCCCGCTTTGTCTCACAAACAAAGCTTTGATTTCGAAGCGGTTGGCGAAAAGAACATGTATCTGATGTATCATGAGGAAATTGAATCACTGAAAACCCATTTCCCTGAAATCGGGCGGATCCGCTTCTGGATGACCTTTGGTGATGCCTATCTCACTCATCTCGAAGTGCTTCAGAATGTCGGCATGACATCGATTGAACCGATTACCTATGAGGGCCAGGAAATTGTCCCGCTGCAATTTCTCAAGGCCGTCCTGCCGGAACCCGCCAGCCTTGGTGAGAGCACCAAGGGCAATACCAATATCGGCGTGATCGCCACCGGGGTCAAAGATGGCGTAACCAAAACGCTTTATGTCAAGAATATCTGTTCCCACGAGGCAGCGTTTGCAGAGACCGGCAATCAGGGTGTCAGCTATACCACCGGGGTACCGGCGATGATTGGCGCGGCGCTGATGCTGTCGGATCAGTGGACCGGCGATGGCGTGTTCAATATCGAGCAGTTCAACCCCGACCCTTTCATGGATATGCTGAATGAACACGGCTTGCCTTGGACGCTCGAGGAACTAGACAGACCATTGGCGTTCTAGGATGGAGACCAAGGCAGGCGACCCTGGCGCATTTGCGCATTTTGACCTGCGGCGAGTTCCCTCGCCCGCCTTTGTGGTTGATGAAGCGGCAGTTCGCCGGAACCTAGAGATATTGGCAGATGTTCGGAACCAATCGGGCGCAAAAATACTGCTCGCGCTGAAGGCCTTTTCGATGTGGAGCCTCAGCGAGCTAATCTGTCCGTATATTGATGGCACCTGTGCTTCGGGTCTTTGGGAATCCATGTTGGGGCGAAATGATTTCGATGCCGGTGAAACCAATATTGTTTCGACATATAGTCCGGCTTACAAACCGGAGGATCTCGCTGCCTTGCTGGATATCTCCGATCATATCACCTTTAACAATCCCGCTCAGATTGAACGGCACTGGGATTTTCTCGAGGGCAAACTGCGAGAAAATAATTACCCGGAAACTGTCAGTCTGGGTTTGCGTTTAAATCCAGAGACACCGCTCGGGGAAGTGGAAAAATATGATCCCAGCTGCGCGCATAGCAGGCTTGGTTTTCCGATCAGTCAGTTCAAGCCTGAGCATCTTGAAAAGATTTCCGGTGTGCATTTTCATAATCTGTGTGAACAAAATTTCGATGCTCTGGAACAGACCTGGGCTGAGATTGAACCCCATATTGCGCCCTATTTCGATCAGCTGGATTGGATCAACCTTGGCGGCGGTCACCATATCACCCGCGATGACTATGACCGCGAAGCGTTGATCGCGTTTCTGACCCGGCTGAAGACGCAATCCGGTTGTGAAATTTACCTTGAACCCGGCGAAGCAGTGGCGCTGGATGCCGGCATATTGGTTGGCGAAATATTGGATATATTCGAAAATGGCATGCCGATCGGTATCACCGATATTTCCGCGACCTGCCATATGCCGGATGTGATCGAAGCGCCCTATCGTCCGGCCATGCTGGCTGAACCAAGCGATGGAGACATTATCAGGCTGGGCGGACCAAGCTGTCTCGCGGGCGACATTATCGGCGATTACCGGCTACCGGAACCGGCCCATATTGGCCAGCGGATCGCCTTTCTGGATCAAGCCCATTATTCGATGGTCAAAACCAATAGCTTCAATGGTGTGCCGCTGCCCGCGATCTGGCTGTGGAACAGCGAGACGGATGCGCTGCGCTGCGTGAAACAGTTTGACTGGAACGTATTTCGCGATCGCTTGAGTTAAAATGCTGTTCGCATTGCTGCATTGCAGCATTGTTCCGGAATCGTTCAGTATTTATGCGCTATCGAGGCTTTACAGATGGCCAAAGCGGCCATATAGCCGCCCTCGCTGCCCCATGGTCACTGGTGATTCCGCAAGGCAGCTCAATCGATCTTGAAATTTAGGGGGTCCCTTGAGTTGCACAATTTCCATGATGCGCAGGAGCTAACCAAGGCTCTTAGCCCCGATATTCCCGTTTTGCTGAACCGCCCGCACGCTGCGCGGCGTGCGGCTCGCTATTTTGTCGAGCAATTTCCCGGCAAGTCCCTTTATGCGGTCAAGGCGAACCCATCGCCAACGTTGCTGAAGCTGTTGTTCGACGAGGGCGTTACCCATTATGATGTCGCCTCCATCGAGGAAGTACGACTGGTCCACAGCACCCTACCCGAGGCTGTGCTCTGCTTCATGCATCCGATCAAGTCGGAAGCGGTGATAAGCGAAGCCTATCATGATCATGGCGTACGGATATTCTCTCTCGATCTCGACAGAAGAATTGGAGAAAATTGTGCGGGCTACCAATGGCGCTGACGATCTGACGCTGTGCGTCCGGATCAAGGTGGCCTCGGAATTTGCGCAGATTAGCCTGGCATCAAAATTCGGGATCGCCGTCGATCAATCGGTCGAACTGCTGCAACGGACTCGTCAGGTTGCGGATGCGCTGGGTATCTGTTTTCATGTCGGCAGTCAGGCGATGACTCCGCTGGCCTATGTCCATGCTCTGGAACGCGTGCGGACAGCCATTGTCGAAGCCTCCATCACCGTGGATATTGTCAATGTCGGCGGCGGCTTTCCATCGATCTATCCCGACATGGCACCGCCGTCGCTCAATCATTATTTCAGTGCCATTGACCGAACATTTGAAGATTTGCCGATCAGCTATTCTGCGGAACTGTGGTGCGAGCCGGGCCGCGCCCTGTCTGCGGAATATAATTCGCTGATCGTCAAGGTTGAACAGCGGCGTGGGAATGAGCTTTTCATCAATGACGGCGCTTATGGCACGCTGTTCGATGCCGCGCATATTGGCTGGCGTTTTCCCGTACAGTTGCTCGGCGATCGAACGGATGAAAGCCCGACGACCGAATATAGCTTCTATGGCCCAACCTGCGATGACATGGATCATATGGCCGGCCCGTTTGTCCTTCCTGCAAATGTTCAGGCCGGCGACTATATCGAAATCGGAATGCTCGGCGCCTATGGATCGGCGATGCGAACCAAGTTTAATGGTTTTGGTTCAATTTTTGACTATGATGTCGCAGACGAGCCGATGGCCAGCCTTTATGTCGGTGATAATCTCGATCGAACCGACCGTGAAAATGTGGTGTCCTTCCCCGGCGGGTAAAGCGCAATTCAGTTGCATTTGACAATTTACAATATGTGACGCAGGTTCCCGCCCAAAGTGGGAGGAAATGATGAACACTGCAATTTTAGCACCCGCGGCTTTGCTCGTAATCTGGTCAATCGTCATGCTTTTCTGGATGGCTGGCACGCGGCTGCCTGCCGCCAAGAAAATGGGTATCGACATCACCGCCAAGCCTGGCGGGCGTGGACCGGATATCGATCCGAACATGCCCGACAAGGTGGCGTGGAAGTCCCATAATTACACCCATTTGATGGAGCAGCCGACGCTCTTTTACGCCACCGTCATCATCTTGGCGATTGCGGACGCCGGAACCGGGATCAACCTCTGGCTGGCCTGGGCCTATACGCTGCTGCGCATTGCTCACAGCATCTGGCAATCAACCATCAATCTGGTGAACGTTCGCTTTCTGTTATTTCTGGCCTCGACCATCTGTTTGCTGATCATGGCCATGAACGCGCTTTTCACGACATTGGTTTAGAATGATTTTGGGGGAAAATTACAATGGAAAATAGTCCGATATTACAACCTGTTGTGGCACTAATCCTGTGGACGATGATCATGTGGCTGTGGATGTATGTCACCCGTATTCCGGCCATGAACAAGGCGCAGGTTGATCCCGACAAATTGAGCCGCCAATCAACCGCTGGCGGACTGGACTCGCTCTTGCCACCCGAAGTGCAATGGAAAGCCCATAATTACAATCACCTGCTTACCGAACCGACGCTATTTTACGCGGTGTGCCTGGTTCTCGCTCTGGTGGGACAGGGTGACGGGCTCAACCTGACCATTGCCTGGGCCTATGTCGGCTTGCGTGTTCTGCACAGCCTGATCCAGGCGACGATCAACAAGATCATGTATCGCTTTTTGGTATTTGCTTTGTCCAGCCTGTGTATTATCGCTCTGGCCATCCACGCAGCCATTGCGGTGTTTCACTAGTCAGGACGTCATTCATGGGTCAGTTTCTTCAAGCCGCAATTGTTCAGGCGGCACCGATACCGCTGTGCATAGACAACGGTATCGAGCAGGCTGTTCGCCTTGCCACCGAGGCCAGCCAGCAAGGCGCGGAGCTGATTGCTTTTGGAGAGACATTTCTGGGTGGTTATCCGATTTGGCTGGATGAAGCGCCTGGCGCAGCGCTCTGGGATCATCCGGGAAGCAAGGCGCTCCACCGGATCATGATGGAGCAGGCCGTGGTTGATCAGGATCGCCGTTTAGCGCCGTTGCAAGAGCTGGCAGACCGGAACAACTGCTGCATCTCTATCGGCGCCCATGAACGCATAAGATCGAGCCTGTATAATAATCAGATGCTGTTTCGTCCGGAACAAGAACCGTTGCATCACCGCAAATTGGTGCCCACCCATGGCGAACGGTTGATCTGGAACAGGGGTGACGGGTCAACTATCGGGGTGCATGAAGCGGATTGGGGCCGCGTCGGCAATCTGATCTGCTGGGAGCACTGGATGCCCCTCGCCCGCGCAGCCATGCATAATCTTGCCGAAGATGTTCATATTGCCGCCTGGCCCACCGTGCGCGAAACCTATCAGATTGCATCTCGTCACTATGCCTTTGAAGGGCGTTGTCATGTTCTGGCTGCCGGAACGATTTTGCACCGCGATGACTTCCTTGAAGGCGTTGCGTTGACTGGCAATGACACGGAAGCCCGCGCTCTGGCGATGGAAATCCCGGATGCCCAGCTGCAGTTCGGACAAAGCCAGATCATTGCCCCCGATGCCGAAATTCTCGCCCAGGCCGATGACACCGCCACCATCCTGACCGCGCAGCTCAATCTGGATGCCGCGGAAGAGGCGCGCGCGGCGCTGGATGTCGATGGCCATTATTCACGGCCCGATATTTTCGATCTATCCGTCAATACTGAGGCACAGCCCGGCGTGCGTTGGCACGGCAAAAGCGCAGAGGGCGAGGATTCAAGAGCGCGTAAAGGCCGCAACCAGCTCGACATGGGTCGACCATAGAAACTGTCCGACCGGCCAGATTTCCCGCAGGACATAGCCACCATCGCAAAGCTGCCGCGCATCCCGTGCAAAGCTCGCCGGATTGCAACTGACATAGCAGATTGTCGGCGATTGCGCCTGCGCCAGCTGCGCACATTGATCGCGAGCGCCAGCCCGGGGTGGATCAAGGATGATCGCGGCAAAGCGATTCAGCTCCTCGACGCTCAGAGGCCGACGGAATAGATCGCGATGTTCGGTAAAAACCGGACGCCCGGCCAGATTGGCAGCCATTTTCAAAGACCCGATCGCATCGCGGGCGCCTTCCGCAGCATAAACTTTCTGCCGGTCGCTCAACGCCAGGGCGAAGGTGCCCAGTCCCGCGAACAGATCCGCAACCGGACTGGCATCACCGATGGTCTGTAGCATGGCGGCGACCAAATTGGCTTTGCCATCGGCCGTCGGTTGGAGAAAACTGCTATGCGGCAAGGCCACCGGAACCGACCCAAAAGTCACGGTCAGCGGATTGGGCTCCCATTGCGTTTCCGCACCATATCCATTGTCTAGCGACAACCGGGCAAGATTGTTGGCCCGCGCAAAATCTGACAAGGCTTCGCGCTGCTCCAATGTGTCCGGTTCATAATTGGAGATCAGCAAGTCGACACCCTGATCCGACAGAGTCATCTCGATATTAAAATCATGCTTGCGATGTTTGAGGGTCGACAAAAAGGCGCGTAACGGTGCGATCACCGCGAAGAGTTCCGGGCGAAGGACCTCGCATTGCTGCAAATCGACAATCCGGTGGCTCCCTTGACCGCTGAACCCCAATTTCAGATGCTTACCCATCCGCGCGGCACGCAAGCTGGCCCGCACGCGGCTCTTGGGTGCCGAAATTTGCGGCGGATGGATCTTGTCCGGTATAAGGCCCTGTCCTTCCAGCGCATAGAGTATTCGGTCGGTCACAAATTGGGCGTAGCTCTCGGCATCGACATGCTGCAGGCTGCACCCGCCACATTTCTGAAAATGCTGGCAGGGCGGGTCGACATGATGTGGTCCCTTGATCAGTCCGCCGTCCGCTTCGAGCCTGTCGAGAGGTGCGGAATAGGCGACATGTCTGCCGTCAGAGGTAATGCCATCACCCTTGGCGGCGATGCGGGTGATGATATCGGGATCGGAGCTCATAAGCGCTCTTGGATGGCTTGCGGGAGATGATCAATCAATTTCTCCGGTGAAAAAGCCGGCCCGGCCAATTGCGCGCTTCGCGTGTGCAACCACTGGCCTTGCTGCGCTGCCGAAAATCCGTCTTTCTCCACCGCATAGCGTCCCGCAATGATACCCGCCAGAACATCGCCGCTGCCCGCTGTTGCAAGCCAGGACGATGAATCTGCGGCAATGACGGTTTCGCCTGACGGATTGGCGATCACGGTATCCGGACCTTTGTGCACGATCGTGGCCTGCGCCGCTTGCGCCAGAACCCGGGTTTGATCGCTTTTCGATGGCCCCGCAGCGCCGGTAATTTGTGCGAATTCCCCTGCGTGCGGAGTCGCCAGAATCGGTGCCTTGCGGTCCTTGACAACCCGCGTGAAATCGGAACCCAAAAGCATCAGGGCATCAGCATCCAGCAACAGTGGTTTGTCGTAGCTCAGGACCGTATGGAGCGTGGTCCGCGCGGCCTCGCTCCGTCCCAGTCCCGGACCAACCACGACAATTGCGATCCGGTCATCCGACAGCCTATTGGCAAGGTCCGATGCATCGGCATAGCGGTTCGCAACGATACTGGCGCGCGGTGACGGCGTCGTCGTTGGAGCAAATATTTTAACATAGCCCGCCCCGGCAGATTGCGCAGCCATCGCGGTGAGTTGGGCAGCACCAGGCATTTCTCCGGCAACAATCCCCACCAGACCGCGGCGATATTTATGGCTGTCATAGGGCGGTGGAGAAAGGCGCGGCGGTTTGATAAGACCGAGATTGGATTCCTTGCGCACGCCAATATCCACCCCGGCCAACTGCCCCATATGATCATGAGCTGGCGCGAGATAATGCGCGGGTTTGAACGCCCCCAAAGCGATCGTTAGACAAAAACGCGGAATGGGATTCCACAACACGCCGCTGTCCGTATCCACCCCGCTTGGCAAATCAATTGCAACCCGTCGGTTCGCACCAGCACTGAGCATTTGAAAGTCGTCCCAATATTGCCCCGATACCGGTCGGTTCAGTCCCGTGCCGAACAGGCAATCAACAAATTGTGCACGCGGCAGCGTATCGGCAGCAGCCCTGGTTTCGCCTTTCCACAAGGACTTTGTATTGCTGGCTGCTTCTGTTTTCGGATCCCCAGCAGCGGCGACCAGAACTTCCACACCCTTCTGACGCAGATATTCGGCAATGACATACCCATCTCCGCCATTGTTGCCGGGGCCGCACAGGACAACCGTGGGCATGGCAGCGGCGGTCCGCCAGATCATCTCCGCAGCGCCGGTGCCGGCTTTGTGCATCAGCGCTTCGACAGGCACACCGGCCTGTATCAGAGAATACTCTGCATCGCGCATTTCTGCAATGGTCAGTATATGCCCGTGGTTGAGCATCGCAGCCTCTAGTTCCCGGTCTGGTTGGCAGCCTCGTCATCGCTGCCGGTTTCGGCGGTTTTCATCTTCGCGGGCAGAATATAGCGGTCACCGGCGACGCTGACGAGGATCTTATTGTCCTCAACAATTTCGATGGTGGCCTTTTCCGCACCGTCAGCCGCCTCGAGCCCGCGTCCATCGGTCAACACGTTGAACCGGCGGAAGCCGCCGTCAGGATGGCGTACCACCATGGTGATACCATTGTCGCCACTCAGCCGTTCGGTCTCACAACCCCGGCTAAAATCCCGATCGCCATTAATCGCACATTCGATCTTGCCATCGTCCAGCGCCTGGTCAGCTTGCCGCTGCTCTGCTTCGGCCAGCACTTCATTGTCCGGCTTGCCGCAGGCCGTCACCGCCAGCAGCAGGATCCCAGCGCTAAATATCCGCATAGACATGTTTTTCTGCCTTTGCTCCCGGATGGGTTACAGCGCCCTGATAGGCGGGTCCGACATTTTGCGCATAGCGCCACAAAGCACCCGCTGCATAAGCATTTTCATGCGGCTTGAACGTCTTGCGCCGCTCGGCCAGCACCACATCATTCACTTCAAGGTCAATTGTTCCGGCTTCAGCATCGATATTGATCATGTCACCGTCTTCAATCAACCCGATCGGACCGCCGTCAGCGGCTTCTGGTCCGACATGACCAATGCAGAAGCCCCGCGTTGCGCCCGAGAAACGTCCGTCCGTGATCAATGCAACCTTCTCGCCCATACCCTGTCCGTAGAGCGCAGCGGTGGTCGCGAGCATTTCGCGCATGCCCGGGCCACCTTTGGGGCCTTCATTGCGAATCACGACCACCGATCCTTCGACAATCGCGCGCGCTTCCACTGCGGCAAAAGCATCTTCCTCACATTCAAAAATCTGCGCCGGCCCACGAAATTGTAGGCGTGCCATACCGGCCACTTTAACGATCGCGCCCTCGGGTGCCAACGACCCTTTGAGACCGACAACCCCGCCGGTCGCGGTGATGGCATTGTTCACATCGTAAATGACCTTCTGATCACTATTCCATGTAATTTCATCGATATTTTCAGCCAGCGTCTTGCCAGTGACGGTCATGCATTCGCCATGGAGCAGGCCGTTATCCATCATGGTTTTCATCAACATGTAGACGCCGCCGGCATCGTGCATGTCGCGCGCGACATATTTACCGCCGGGTTTCAAATCCGCCAGATAAGGCGTGGACTTGAAGCTTTCGGCGACGTCAAACAGATCAAATTCAATGCCCGCTTCGCTCGCCATGGCCGGCAAATGCAAGGCCGCGTTGGTTGATCCTCCAGTGGCTGCCACCACCCGCGCGGCGTTTTCAAACGACTTGCGGGTACAGATATCGCGCGGACGTAGGTTATTCTCAATCAAAGCCATAACCTGCCGTCCAGCGGCCAAGGCCATGTCATCCCGGCTTTCATAAGGTGCCGGTGCCATATTGCTGTTAGGCAAGGATAAACCGATCGCTTCGGCGACACAGGCCATGGTATTGGCGGTAAACTGTCCGCCGCAAGCGCCATGGCCCGGGCAGGCCACTTTCTCGAGTTCAATCAGCTCCTGAAGCGGGCAATTGCCTGCGCTATGCTGACCGACAGCTTCAAACACATCGACAACCGTCACATCCTCGTCATGAAAACGCCCCGGCAAAATGGATCCACCATAAACGAAGATGGACGGCACATTCAGCCGCAGCATTGCCATCATCATGCCAGGCAGACTCTTGTCGCACCCGGCATAACCGATGACCGCATCATAGCAGTGCCCGCGTACGCTTAATTCTACGGAATCTGCGATAACTTCCCGTGAAACAAGCGAAGATTTCATCCCCTGATGGCCCATGGCGATGCCGTCTGTGACGGTAATCGTGTTGAACCGTCGCGGCGTTCCCCCCGCTTCAATGACCCCCTGCCGGGCAATATCGGCTTGGGCATCAAGCAACGTATTACAAGGCGCGCTGTCATTGCCGGCGGAGGCGATGCCGACAAACGGTTTGGCAATATCCTCTTCGGTCATGCCCATCGCATAATAATAGCTGCGCTGCGGCGCGCGTTCCGGCCCCACACTGACATGGCGGCTCGGCAGCTTCGATTTGTCAAACGTCCCGGTCATTTTCTATCCCTGTCCTGCGGCAAAAGCGCAATCGTCCTTCCAAAACTCGCGCCTTCACGCAAGCCCTGTTCGTATTTTCTCGCAAATTCGTAATAAAATATCAGCAAAGCGCCGCTGGCCTTCGGGATGCGCAACCAGATCCTGCCGAATCTCGATTTCCGTGTAGGGCTTCCCGATATCCTCGGCCTGACGCTTCATGGTCGCGTGCAAATCCTTGCCGGAATAGGGCTCCTGATCACCCACGACCAGCTCCTCATCCTTTAGAAACTGGATGGCAAGACGGGAAACATGGGCATCTTCATTGTATAATATGCCAATCTCCCAAGGCCGTAAATCTCCCGAGCCCGATTGCAGGCGCGGTGTGAAGCTGTGCAAAAACAATATGACCTGCGGATCAAGATCCCGAATCAATTGGGCTACCCGGTCATGATAGGGATGAAAGAACCGGTCGAGCCGCGCTTTCGCTTGCGCGGCGTCGATATGATTGCCCGGAATGTCAAAACCGTCGCTGTGGCGCGGTATCACACCCGGTTCGTCTGCAAAGCGATTCAAATCGACCACCAGTCGCGACGCCGTTCCGAGGATCGCCAGATAACCAGGCGTCTCCGCCATCAAATGCGCCACTTCGGCGGCCCCGATATCAAAAGCGATATGCTCGTCGAGCAAAGTTGACGGGATACCAAGATCAATATCGGCAGGAACATGGTTTGAGGCATGATCGACGACGATCAAAACCCCCTTTTCCTGGGGTACACCAACAATATCATAGGCTGTCGTCATCGCAATTTTCCTACCATGGTCCAGGCGTTTGGGAAGGCATTCTTCACCGCTTGCTGGGCTTTTTCGCATTGTGCAACGGAAGGGTATAAAGCAAAGCAGGTCGCGCCCGAGCCCGACATGCGGGCCATTTTCGGTTGGGTTTGGGCAAGCGCCGACAATAGGTCCGAAATAACCGGCGCCAATGCAATTGCTGCCGGTTCGAGGTCATTGCGCCCAAGGTCGACAATCACGGGCATAGCGGTGCAGTCCAACGGTCCGCGATCCACGCCGTCCCAAATCTCAAATATTGATGCGGTTGACAATTGCACGCCAGGATTGACCAGCAAGACCGCGGGATTGCCCAGCTCGTCCACGGCAATTGGCGCAAGATCCTGGCCGATCCCCTTCCCTTCGCATGTCTGGCTCAGTACGCATGCGGGAATATCGGCTCCTAGATCTGCCGACAATCGGCACAATTCGGCTTCCGTCAGCCCGGTTTGCCAGACCCGGTTGAGCAACCGCAAAGTTGCCGCTGCATCGGCAGATCCGCCTCCAATTCCCGACGCGACCGGTAAATTTTTCTGCAAAGTCAGATGCGCGCCTTTGGCCGTCTGACTGGCTTTGGCCAAAGCCTGCGCGGCGTCCAGGACAAGATTGTCACGTGCGCTCAAACCGGAGGCAAAAGGTCCGGTTATCTCCAGATTGAGAGCATCGCTCTTGGTCACTGAGAGATGATCACCATCGTCGACAAAGGCGAACAGTGTTTCTATCTCGTGATAGCCATCGTCCCGGCGCCGACGGACATGAAGCGCCAGGTTAATTTTGGCAAAGGCTGTCTCGCGATCAATCACGCCTGCTGCAGGACCGGTCATCAGGGCGAGACAAGCTCCGGACGAAGCCCGAGGTCAATCTTGTCTTTCAACCGCGGCAAATCGTCAGCGTCGGCGAATAATTTGGCGGAACGCCAAGCATAGCGTGCTTCATATTTCCGGCCCACCGTCCAATAGGCATCGCCGAGATGCTCGTTGATCGTGGGGTCCTGCGGTTCTCCATTGCGGGCGCGCTCGAGATAGGTCACCGCGCGAACATGGTCACCGGTGATAAAATAGGCCCATCCCAGGGAATCGGTAATTGCGGGCGATGAAGAGCGCAGTTCATGCGCTTGTTGAATTGCCGCAATGGCCGCTTCTGTATTCTCCCGGCGCTCCAGCTGAGCATAGCCGAGATAATTGAGAATACTGGCCGAATTGGGCTGAAGGGCATTGGCTTTCTTCAAGGATTCGAGTCCCTTGGGCCAAATGCCTGCCTGTTCTTGTGCGCTGCCCAGTGACAGCCAATAGCGTGCGACGAGTTGATCGGGATAATCCTTTTGCTCTGCCAGAGTGATGGCCCGGGTGAAGGCATCCGCGGCCCCGGCATTGTCCTTGCGCGCCTGACGCACCTGCCCGAGCAGCAAATGCAATTCTGGTGCTTCGGCATCGGCCTTGATCCGGTCATCAAGCCGCGCCTCGGCTTCATCATATTTCTGCTCTTCGATAAAATGGGCAATTTCCCGGCTGATTGCGACCAGCGTATAGCTGCTATTCCGGGGAATAGTCTTCAGGATTTCCCGTGCGAGGCCTGGATTGTCGCCATTACCATAGGCTTCCGCGAGTATCAGTTGGCCATAGT
Organism: Parasphingorhabdus sp. W113; assembly: GCF_055693205.1. Classification (NCBI taxonomy): domain Bacteria; kingdom Pseudomonadati; phylum Pseudomonadota; class Alphaproteobacteria; order Sphingomonadales; family Sphingorhabdaceae; genus Parasphingorhabdus; species Parasphingorhabdus sp. W113. The sequence goes on from NZ_CM146328.1 coordinate 1,871,713, forward strand.
CACTTTTCGGAGCAACCCGATTGGCGGCCTGCGCCATGACGAGTGACAAGAAAGCCGCGCGTTGCATGCCAAGATCAGCGGCCAGGCGTTGCAGCATGAATCCGGCGCCCACCTTGCCATTGACCTTCTGCGCCGCTTTGCCGGCTTCACCTCTGGCGATTTGCTGGCGCAATCTGGCTTCGGGTCCGGTGCGTTCTTTTGCCAATATCTCAAGCGCTTGATCGCTATTCTTCCGCGCGAGAAAATGACGCGCAGCTATTAGCCGAACCGGTGCCATACGCACTTCATTGCGTTCGATAATATCCGCGATCAGGCCAAGCACGTCTTTTTCATTGCCCCGCGCCAGCCCGTGCAGGATCAGCTGTTCTTCGTGATAATAGCGCGCGGTATTGTTCTTTTTGGCAGCGATGAGATGTAGAAACGGGCTGTCGCCGGACGCGCTGGCGGTCCAGGCATCCAAAAGTGAGGACAGAAACCCAAAATTTCCAAGGGTCTCCAATTCACGGCTAGCGGTTCTTGCCGCCCGCCAGTCATTTCTCGCAAAGGCGTCAGCAAAAAGGAGGATCGGCATTTCCGGCTCCATCGCGCTGCGCAAATTTATCGCTCGCACCGATTTCAATGCCAGGTCAAAATCCCCGGCTTCTACACCCTTTACATAAGCCTTTCCGGCCAGAATGGGGTTGTCCGGTTGCTCCTTGAGCACTTCGGCATAGATCATCGCTGCATCTGTAGGCTGACTACCCGATTCCGCCAGACGCGCCGCAACAAAGCGGTTGAGCGCGCTGGCGCCTCCATCCCGCTTGGCCAGTGCCGGCGAAACCATCAGCTGGGACGCTACCAACATGCCAGCGCCAAGGCGGAACAGGACATATCTACATATTGGGATAATTCGGACCTCCGCCGCCTTCTGGAACAACCCAGTTGATATTCTGGGAGGGGTCCTTGATGTCACACGTCTTGCAATGCACGCAGTTTTGCGCGTTTATCTGAAACTTCGGATTACCATCATCGTCCTCGATAAACTCATAGACACCTGCTGGGCAATAACGCTGGGAAGGTCCTGCAAATTCTGGCAAGTTTACGTCAACCGGTATCGATGCATCCTTCAGTTGTAGATGGACCGGCTGGTCTTCTTCATGGTTGGTATTCGACAGGAACACCGAAGACAGGCGATCGAAACTGATCACGCCATCCGGTTTCGGATATTCAATCGGGTGACAATGTTCGGCCCGTCGCAGACGGCTGTGATCGGGATGATGCTTCATCGTGAATGGCATCTTGATCTTGAAATTTTCGGCCCACATGTTGATCCCGGCAATGATTGAGCCCAGAAAATCACCATATTTTTCAGCCGCAGGAAGCACGTTGCGAACAACCCGCAATTCTTCACGAACCCAGCTATTTTCATAGGCCGTTCCATAAGCGGCCAGTTCGTCGCTTTGCCGATCCGCGACAATGGCTTCAAACGCGGCTTCGGCTGCCATCATCCCGGTTTTCATCGCTGTATGCGTACCCTTGATCCGTGGGACATTGACGAAGCCAGCAGAGCAGCCAATCAGGGCCCCGCCGGGAAAGAACAATTTCGGAACCGATTGAAAACCGCCGTCATTAATCGCCCGGGCGCCGTAGGAAATGCGTTTGCCGCCCTCGAGAATTTTCCGGATTTCGGGATGCTGCTTCCAGCGTTGCATCTCTTCGAACGGCGAGAGATAGGGGTTTTCATAATTGAGCCATGTGACAAAGCCCAGCGCTACTTGATTGTCAGCCTGATGATAGAGAAATCCACCACCATTAGCGCCTTCCCCGAGCGGCCAACCCTGGCTGTGGATGACCCGTCCAGGGACATGCTTGTCGGGATCAATATCCCACAATTCCTTGATACCCAGACCGTAAATCTGAGGTTCGCTGTCGGCATCCAGCGCGAATTTCTCTTTCAGAATTTTTGTCAAATGACCGCGAACACCCTCTGCAAAGAAAGTATATTTCGCGTGCAGTTCAAGGCCGGGCTGATAGTCCGGCTTGTGGCTGCCATCACGGGCAACCCCCATATCGCCAGTTGCAACGCCTTTGACCGAACCGTCTTCATTGTAGAGAATTTCTGCAGCAGCAAAGCCTGGAAAAATCTCCACACCCATATTTTCTGCCCGCTCTCCCAGCCAGCGACACAAATTGCCAAGCGATCCGGTATAGGTTCCCTTGTTGTGCATGAAACCGGGGGTCATGAAATGCGGCAGATTAAATTTCTTTTTCTTGGTCAGCACCCAATGCTGATTGTCCGTGACCGGGACTGCTGCCATCGGACAATCATCTTCGCGCCAAGTGGGAATAAGTTCGTCCAACGCTTTGGGATCAATGACCGCTCCGGACAATATATGCGCCCCGATCTCTGATCCTTTTTCCAGGATGCAGACCGATAGATCCTTGCCTGCTTCATCGGCCAGTTGCTTGAAGCGGATTGCCGCACTAAGGCCTGCCGGTCCGCCGCCAACAATGACTACGTCATAAGGCATTGAATCACGTTCACTCATTATATTCTTCCTATGGTCTACACTTTGATACTGTCATACATTCGTCCTGCCGCAAACGGCAACCCTTTGAACAGAAACATGCTTGGCCACCAATTGACCTATTCGTCAACTCATGACTCTATCAGATCATGAATTTATCCGAATCCACAACACGGACAGACGGCAGCAAGGCAGCGCTGGAAAGCCTCCGCGACTGGTGGGCACTGGCCGGGGTGGACACACATTATAGCGATGGCCCCACAGCCCTGGCGCAACCTGTGAAGCAGCCAGTTGAACCCCGGAGAATGACGCTGTCCGAGGATGTTGCGCCGGACAGACCGGTTGCGAAAAACGCTGAAACCATTGAATCCGCAGCGTCCAATATGCCTTCGGTTCGGTTTCCGGATGATTATGATCAATTTGTCGCATGGCTCGGCCATCCCGATAATCTGGTGGAATCTCGATGGGCAAAGCAGATGGTCCTGCCGCAAGGCGCTCTGCAGCCGGAAGTCATGATCATTGTCGCGATGCCCGAACAGGGTCGCGAGATTTCGGATTCCTGTTTTTCAAACAGCAGTGCGGCCTTGCTGAACCGGATATGGCAAGCGATTGGCTGCGATTCGGAAAAAACCTTCAGCGCTCCAGCCTGTTTCGCCCGTCCCACCGACGGTCGCATCGATTCCACGCTTCAGAATTACCTGAAAACACGCATGCTGCACCTGATCGGATTGGTCCAACCGCAGAAGATCATCATTTTCGGCGATCAAGCATCAGAGATGTTCTTCGGACAAAATATTCTGTCTGCGCGCAAGCTTAAACAATTTATTAACCATAGTTCCTCCAAAACGGACGCAATCGCTACGTTCCACCCGAGAATTCTGGTTCAGCGACCAGAGTTCAAGGCTGAAACATGGAAAGACCTGCAACTGTTGATGAGGAATCCTGCTCCGTGAAAGACCCCCTTTCAGTGAAAATGACAAAAGCCGTATTGATCAGTCTTTTGGCGCTGCCAATGGCCCCTGCCCTTGCACAGGATGGAGGCGCGGTGCTGTTCAAAAGTTCTTCCGTCGCCAAGGACATCCCTTCGCAACTGAAGCGCAAGCAATCCGAACATTATCGCTCCATTTTCAAGGCGATGAGCGCCAACCAATGGGATGATGCGCAGAAACTGCTTCAGGACGCGCCTGATGGCCCGTTGAAACCCATTGCACGGGCAGAATATTTCCTCGCGGCCAATTCTCCGCGTGCCGAGCTCGGGCAATTGCTCGTGCTGGTGAACGAAGCCCCGCACATCCCTCAGGCCGCACAGCTGGGCCGCCTGGCCAAAAAACGGGGTGCCCAATTATTGCCGGATCTGCCCCAACGACGGAAGCTCTCCTTCATCCCTGGGCCTGCGGTCCGGAAAAACCGCGGGCGATTAAATCCGATACGTTTGCCAATGCCATTCGCAATGACATATTGGGCTATATCAAGCGGGATGATCCTAAATCTGCGGAAGATTTGCTGAACAACGCGGGCGAAAATCTGACCGCCGAAGCCAGAACCGAACTGGAACAGCGCGTGGCCTGGTCCTATTATATCGAAAATGACGATGCCTCGGCCCAACGTCTCGCCGCAAAGGCACAAACCGGCAGCGGACCTTGGGTGGTCCATGCAGACTGGGTGGCCGGCCTCGCCTCCTGGCGTGTGAAAGACTGCCAGACCGCCAGCACCGCTTTTGAAAAAGTTGGCCGCAGAGCCGACACGGCGGAATTGCAATCGGCTGGCCTCTACTGGGGCTCTCGCGCAGATGTGGTTTGCGGACAACCGCAAAAGGCTCAAGGCAAGCTCCAGATGGCAGCCAAATTCAGTGATACATTTTACGGCCTGCTCGCCGCCCAATCCTTAGGCATGGAGGTAAGCAAAGCCAAAAAGGCCGAGCAATTTGCCAAGCAGGACTGGAAAACGCTGAAGCGGCATGAAAACGTCAGGGCCGCTATTGCGCTGGTCGAAATTGGCGAAGAAACGCTGGCGGACGAAGTGTTGCGCCATCAGGCATCGATCGGTCAGGGACAGGACCATGCAGCGCTACTCAAACTGGCACGTGACCTCAATCTGCCGCGCACCCAGCTTTGGCTGGCCCATCATGCGCCGCGCGGATTCAAGCCCGATGCGCAGGCACGCTTCCCGGCACCTAAGTGGAAACCGGATGGCGGATGGCGCGTTGATCCGGCTCTGGTCTATGCGCACACATTGCAGGAATCCGCGTTTCGAACCAAAGCGGTCAGTCCCGCCAATGCGATCGGATTGATGCAGGTTCGGCCCGGCACAGCCGGTGATATCGCCCGGGCGCGTGGCAAGAATTTCAGCAAGACCGAGCTTTTTGAGCCCTCTACCAATCTGGAATATGGGCAGTCCTATCTCGAATATCTTGGCAAATCGTCGATCACCGGTGGCAAATTGCCAAAAATTGCAGCGGCCTATAATGCCGGTCCGGGGTCGGTGCAGCGCTGGAACACCGAAATTCGGGATAATGATGATCCACTCCTTTATATGGAGAGCATTCCCTATGTCGAAACCCGGGGCTATGTTGCGATCATCCTGCGCAATTACTGGATCTATGAACAGCAAGCCGGCATTAAATCAAAAAGCCTGCAAACCCTGGCACAAAACGAATGGCCGGCCTTCCCGGACAAGCCCAGCAGCAAGCAGACTCGTTTCACCGCCCGTTAAACGCATTCCGACAAAAAAGAGGGGGCGTGCCTGACCGGCCTGCCCCCTCCCATATTCTATGACCATTGTTTATCAGTAACGATAATGGTCTGGCTTAAACGGACCCTCTGGGGTCACGCCAATATATTCGGCCTGCTCTTGTGACAATTTGGACAGCTGAACACCCAGTTTCTTGAGATGCAGTTCAGCGACCTTCTCGTCGAGATGCTTGGGCAAGACATAAACATCATTGCCATATTGCTCCGGACGCAACCACAGTTCGATTTGCGCCATCACCTGATTGGTGAAGCTGGCAGACATAACAAAGCTGGGATGGCCTGTCGCACAGCCCAGATTTACCAGGCGGCCCTGCGCCAGAATGATCAGCTTCTTGCCATCGGGAAATTCGACTTCATCAACTTGTGGTTTGATTTCATTCCATTTCATATTCTGCAAGGCAGCGATCTGAATTTCGCTGTCAAAATGACCGATATTGCAAACGATCGCGCGATCTTTCATGGCGCGCATGTGATCCACGGTGATCACATCCTTGTTTCCCGTTGCGGTGACGAAAATATCAGCTCTCGGTGCCGCTTCTTCCATCGTGACAACTTCAAAGCCTTCCATCGACGCCTGCAGCGCACAAATCGGATCAACCTCGGTAACAATGACCCGCGCACCGCCATTGCGCAGCGATTCCGCAGACCCTTTGCCGACATCGCCAAAACCGGCGACGCAGGCGACCTTGCCGGCGAGCATAACGTCGGTTGCCCGGCGAACCGCGTCGACCAACGATTCCTTGCAACCATAAAGATTGTCGAATTTCGACTTGGTCACGCTGTCATTCACGTTAATCGCGGGGAATGGGAGCTTGCCCTTTTTCGCCAGTTCATAGAGGCGGTGAACGCCGGTTGTTGTTTCTTCGGACACACCTTTGATTGCGGCAACGGTTTTGGTCAGGAAACCCGGCGATGCGGCAAGCCGCTTTTTCAGAACCTGGACGAAGACTTCTTCTTCTTCATTTTCAGGCGTGAACAATTCTTCTCCCGCCTCGACCCGCGCGCCCCACAAGGCGAACATCGTGGCATCACCACCATCGTCGAGAATGAGGTTGCAGGTCTCTCCGTCACCCCAGTCAAAAATTCGGTCGACATAGTCCCAATATTCTTCAAGCGTCTCGCCCTTGATCGCGAATACCGGGGTTCCGCCTGCGGCAATTGCAGCAGCAGCGTGATCTTGGGTCGAATAGATATTGCAGGAGGCCCAGCGGACTTCTGCACCCAGTTCGAGCAATGTCTCAATCAGGACAGCGGTCTGAATTGTCATATGCAGCGAGCCGGTGATGCGGGCACCCTTTAGCGGCTTTTCGGCGCCAAATTCTTCACGGAGTGCCATCAAGCCAGGCATTTCGGTTTCAGCAATCTCGATTTCCTTGCGACCGAAATCGGCAAGCGAAATATCCTTGATGACATAGTCCTGTGTATCAACCGCCACTTATAATCTCCTTGAAATACGAAAGGCCGCACGGCCTGACCGTGCGACAATTTCGTCAATCTCTAGCGATTTTCCGCGATCTAGGCAAATATAAAGATCTCTTTATATTTGTAATTTAATTATAATATCTAGTTCGCAGCCATTACTATACCACAACGTCCGCCCGGCAATAACGGCGACAAGGCATTGAGCTGGGCGATCTGCACCAAAGCAGGTGATGTCGCCGCACTATTGGCCGCCGATGTCGCGATCGCCTTCATCGATTGGCACTCGGACAAGTCCCCGGAACCCGCGCCATATTTATTGGCCAGAGAGACTGCATAACGATCATAGGCCTGCACCGCCTGCCTTCTGTTTTGGCCTTTCGCAAAATGGCCTTTCAGAACAGCGTTACCCATTTTCAGCAGCGGCTTTTTCTCGGACAAAGCGATTATATTCTGGCAGCAGATCGTGACTGGATTTGGCACAACGCAACGCCGCAACCATCAGCCGCGATTGCAAATCTCGTATTTTTGCGGCATCGACTTCTGCTGGCGTCCAGCAAGCGGCCTGCGCTCCGCTCGACAAAATAACGCTGCCCAGCGCGCCGGCGAGTATGATATTTCTAAGTTTAGACATTCCCCTAGTCCCCTCATTCCTATTGAGGACCAGCAATGTGCGGCGCGGCACTTACGAAGAATCTAAACAAATTGGTTAAGCTATTTTGACGATAGAAAGTCCGGTTTTACTGAGGAAATCTGCCGACCAAACCGGATCTTTAAGCGCTGCCAAACTGACCGGAGAGCTTGCCCGGATCGATTCCCTGGGCCTCCCAGGCCATCGCCCATTTGTCTGTTCGGTCAGATGCGTATAGCCAATCCGTCTCGCCTGGAGTGATTGACCAGCCATTCTGGGTTAACTCCTGTTCGAGCTGCCCTGCGCCCCAACCAGAATAGCCCATTGCGACCAACCAATTTTCTGGCCCCTTATTCTCCACGATAGCGCGCAATATTTCGACCGAACTGGTCATCCCCCAGCGCTCGCCAACTTGTAAAGTATCGGACAGATTGAAATCGAGGCTGTGGAGAATGAAACCCCGGTGCAGTTCAACCGGACCGCCAATGTGCACGGCGCGTTCGATTGGTGCGTCGGGCTCCAACGAGAATTGTTCCAATATCCCCGAGAAACCGATGTCGCTCGAGATTTCCCCGATATTGATTCCAAGCGCACCATGTTCATCATGGGAACAGATCGCAATCACGGACCGCTCAAATCGCGGATCAGCCATTCCAGGGGTAGCGAGCAGGAACTGCCCTGAGAAATAACGCGGCTCAGCCATAATGCACTATAATCCACTTGGGGGCCCCCACCCAAGCGAAAAACCACAACCTGTCCTGAAGCGGCGACCAGCCTTGCAATTTCATCATGCTGGCACCACAATGTTCTATGAAATACAGAATGATTTCAGAACCCTGTATTCATATTCATCCAAAAGGAGCAAAGCGATGATCACCAAAGGCGAAAAAATTCCAGAAGTTAATCTCGTCAAAGCAACTGCTAATGGACCAGAACAGGTCAGCAGTTCGGACTATTTTGCAGGGCGAAAAGTGGCGTTATTTTCCGTTCCCGGCGCGTTCACGCCAACTTGCTCCGCCAAGCATCTGCCAGGCTATGTTGAAAAGGCAGCGGATCTCAAGGCCAAAGGCGTTGACGAAATTGCCTGTACCGCAGTGAATGACGCGTTCGTGATGGGCGCGTGGAATGAGCGTGACGGTTCGCCCGATGTAACCATGCTCGCCGATGGCAACGGCGATTTTGCGAAGGCTGTGGGCTTGGAAATGGACGGATCCGGTTTTGGCATGGGCCAGCGCGGCCAGCGGTTCTCGATGATCGTCAATGATGGTGTCGTCGAAGAAGTGAATGTTGAAGCGCCCGGCGATTTCAAAGTCAGTGCCGCCGACTATATGCTCGATCAACTGTGATCTGACGCTATACCATCCAGAATTTGAAACCGGCGGGATAGTGTTTCCCGCCGGTTTTTCTATGTCTACCAACCGCAGGATTTGCCTTTATTTTCTTCCTTCAACCAATCCATCAGCGGTGCGAAATAACTGATCATTGCCGACCCGTCCATTTCGCGCGTGCCGGTAAAGGCTTCGAGCGCGTCAGGCCACGGTTTGGACGCACCCAGTTCGAGCATCGCGTTGAGATTGGCACCAACCTGCTTGTTGCCATAGAAAGAGCAACGGTGCAGTGGCCCTTCCCATCCTGCCGCATCGCAAGCCGCCTTGTAGAATTGGAACTGTAGAATGCGGGCGAGAAAATAGCGCGAATAAGGCGTGTTGCCCGGGATATGATATTTGGCACCCGGATCGAAAGCGTCAGCGGGCCTCTCAACCGGCGGCGTGATCCCCTGATATTGCCGCTTCAGCTCATGCCACGCCGTCGTATAGTCTGCGGGCGCAATATCGCCCTTGAATACGCCCCAGCGCCATTTGTCGACGAGCAAGCCAAAGGGCAGAAAAGCGACCTTGTCCATCGCTTGTCGCAGCAACAAGCCAACATCCTTGTCCGCGCTCGGCACCTTATCGGCGTCGAGCAAGCCAACCTGCACCATATATTCCGGCGTAATCGACAAGGCGATCATGTCACCAATGGCTTCATGAAACCCGTCATTGGCGCCATCGAGATGCAGATAGCTCTGCTTGTTATAGGCGCGCTGGTAATAATTGTGGCCGAGTTCGTGATGGATGGTGACAAAATCATCGCCATTGACCTTGATGCACATCTTGATCCGGATGTCGTCGACATTATCAATGTTCCAGGCGCTCGCATGACAGACAACTTCACGGTCTGCCGGCTTGGTAAACTGCGAGCGCGCCCAGAATGATTCCGGCAATGGCTCAAATCCCAGCGACGAGAAAAACTGTTCGCCGGCCTTGACCATCTTGATCGCGTCATAGTCCTTGGCTTTGAGCAATTCGGTGGTATCAAAACCGATATCACCGGCTCCTTCGGGGGCAACAATATCATAGATATTCCCCCATTCCTGGGCCCACATATTGCCTAGCAAATCGGCACGTATCGGGCCGGTTTTCGGCTGAACCTCGTCGCCATATTCTGCGTTGAGCTTGTCCCGGGTATAGCAATGCAATTCGTCATATAGCGGCTTGACCTGTGACCATAATTTGTCGGTCAGCTGGGCGAAATCATCCGCCGGCATATCATAGCCGGACCGCCACATCGCACCGACATCGGCGAACCCCAATTCCTTGGCGCCGTCATTGGCAATAGCCACCATGCGTGCATAATCATCCTTCATCGGCGCGCCGACATTGCTGTGCCAGCTTTCCCACATTTCCGACAATTCCGCCGGATTGCGGTTGGTCCCCATCGCCGCCTCAATATCGGAGCCGTTGATTTCCTTGCCGTTCAGCGAGCCTTTGCCCTTGCCATAAGCCGAGTTCAGCTTGGTCGCGATGGTGTTCAGCTCGGTGGCCGCACCTTCTGTGGTGGGAGCCGGCAGCACGATGCCCCCGCGCAGCTTGTCGAGCTTGCGTGTGGTTGCCGCATCGAGACCTTTCACATTATTGAACTTCGCGGCATCAATCGCTGCCTGGACCGACATGGTCGTGCCTTCTGCGCCAACCTTGGCCGCCAAGGCATCGGTGTCGTCATTAATGTAGGTGGAATTGATCCAGTAGATCCGCCCGGCATCGACCGAGAAATCGAACATTTTCTTTTCGGTCTTGTCGACAAATTTTTGCGCATCTTCTTTTGTTGGCTGTGCCTTGTCCGCCATGTCATCTTCGGCGTGATGCTTCGCCTGGGCCGGGGCCGCAACGGCTATCGCTGCTATGACAAGGAAAGATGCGCCAAATTTTACGGGTGATATTTTCATGTTGGATCCTCTGTCTGTTCTATTGGCTATGAATTGAAACTTTAACACGGGAGCGTCAAGCGGATCGTTCGCGGCGATACCAGATCAACCCGATGATCATTCCGAGGGTTCCGATGATCCAGGTGGCGATTTTCGGAGGACGAGCAATTGCGGCCACGCCCGACAACAGATCGCTTCCCTGTTGCTGGATAAGTTGGGTGAGCTGGGCCAGAGTTTCGAGATAATCGGTCAGGCCAAAGAGGAAATAGGTCAGCACCAGAAACAGACCGAGCTTCTTGAGCGATGGTGAATGGGCATGTTGCCAGAGCAAGCGTCCCCCTAAAATTCCTCCCACCGTGTAAAGACCGATGAAGACGAGATCGGTGATCATTGACCATTTGGCATAGTTGAGCTGGCCGACAACGGCCCAGCTCTGTTGGATGGCATCAACCCGCTCGGCAGAGCCTGCGCTTTGATGATCCAATATGCCAAGCGGCGCAACATCGGTGATCAACGGACCGGCGGTGGCCACGTTAAACACAAAAACAGCGAGACCGCCGAGCCAGAAAATCCAGAAATTTCGCCAATTCATATAAGCAGGCATATATCGTCTCCTCCGAAATTCAGGCCGTCAGATAAGCAACCATTGCGGCGCCGAGATCTTTTTTCGTGACGCTGCTCATATGGGTCCCTGGAATGGCGACATGCTCGCCGTGCGGCAAGGCTTCGGTCAGAGCGACGGGATCGCCATTGTCCCGGTCTTCCGATCCGCACAATATCAAAGTCGGTGTTGCAATCCCGGCAATGGCATCCGGTTCCAGATCCGAAAAAGTCTTGAGCAGATGCGTCGCCGCGATCGGATCAATTTTCTGACTCTTCATGAACTGGATCGCCATCCAGTAAGGATCACCGCGCTTGGCGGTTTCCCGCTTTGCAATCGCTTCGAGAAAGAATTTCTGCCGATCATGCCAGCCTGCAAGCCCGTCCAGCCCCATGCCGGCAAGGATCGCTTTTCCTGGAGTCGCATCTGTCAGCAGCAATTTTGCCGTTGTCCGCGCTCCGAGTGAAAAGCCGCCCAGATCATAGGCATCCAGATCGAGATGCGCAATCAACGCCCGCACGTCCTGCACCAGCACATCATCGGGATAAGCGACCGGCACCTGCGGGGCCGCGCTGTGTCCGTGGGCCCGCAGATCGGGCATAATCACGCGGAATCCGGCTTGGGCCAGTTGATCGGCATGACCAAATTTTATCCAGTTGGTCTCCGCATTGGAAAAAAGGCCATGAAGCAAAAGCACTACCCGTCCACTCCCGGTCTCGTGTATTTTCAGCGGCACGCCATCAAATGAAGCGAAGTCCCAACTTGAAATTGCCACTATTTTTCTCCTTCGGCTGCGCGCGCAGTCAAGCGCAAGCGCCACGCCGCGACATCTTCTGGTTGCGTCTGAAACTGCTCCGATTGCGGATCCAGCATGATCCCGGCTTGTTTCTTGGATACCCATAAATGGCCGATGGGTCGAACATCCGCAGCGGCGTCGAGGCTGCCGACTTTCAACGTGATGTGATCAGGCGGTTTGGTTGACGAATGCCAAAGCCGGGTGCCGCAATTTGCGCAGAAATAATTATGTTTCACGGCTCCACTAAACGCGGTGCTTTCAAATGACGCCGGTACACCTTTCACTGTCAGATCGGCGTATCGCATCGGTACAGAAAGAGAAAAGGCGCTGGCGCTCTGCTTCTTGCACTCTCCGCAATGGCAGGCATAAGCGGCGGGTAACGGTTCCGTCAAAGTATAGCGGACAGCACCGCATTGGCAGCCACCGGTTAGAATTTCATTCATCTTACCTTCCAAAGTTCACACAAATCACACCCCAATTTCTGGGAATTTATAATATTTTATCAAGTGCTTAGTTTAATAACAGCGCGAGGTCGTGTAGGAAAGCCCTCTCGCTAGGCGCGCGCCTTCAAACCCTTTTGTTTCATCCGCCAGATCGCCAGATCAATCCGGTCCTGACCAAAAAAGGGCTCGTCCTCAAATACCAATGTCGGGACGCCCCAATGACCAGCAGCCTCCAGCGCGTTCTGGTTCCCCGCAATTTCTTCGTCCAGCGCGTCCGCCTGCGCTTCCGCTTCGGCTTTTAGGTCCGTCCATTCGAGTCCAACTTGCTGGGCCGCCTGCTGAAGATGATCCCCTTCATGCCAACCCTGGACCCCGCCCCATATCAGGCGCGACACGGCATCCGCAAATTCCAGGCCTTTACCACGGCGCGACGCCACCTGCCCCATCCGGGTCAGCAGGAAGATATGCGGTTGATCCTTGGCAATTTTGCGCGTCGCAATATCTTGCACAATCGGATCGGGATTGGGCGGCACCATGGGAATATCTAGAAATTGCGCCACCCTAAAAATGTCGCGCATCACATAGCCCAGCCAGTTGGGATGATTTTTCTCGAAAAAATCCGGTTCCCGGATCGCCAACGGATAAACAAAACGCTGATTGATCTGCAGGTCATATGTCTGCGTCAAGGCAACATAACGCCGGGTAGCGAGATAGCTGTAAGGAGAGCGGAAGGACCAATAGACGTCAGCTTGCAATGTCATGTCATGCTACTGCACCGGTGCGAACCGAAAAGGCAAGCGCCTTTCAGCATGGACCACCAACCGCTACGCCGAACCGGGAATCTTCAGAATTTCTTGCTTAACCTGAACAGCCCGCCATAATTTTCGAGATCACCAAATCCGGCATATCCGTCAAGCGCGAATCTCCATCCCTTGCCAAATTTTTGCGACAGCCCGACGTCTAACTGAAACTGGTTCTCAATGGCAAAACCGGCGGTTGTAAAGGCCGTGCCATTGACCCCGCTGGCCAGAAAGCGAGAGGTCAAATTGGTTTGCGTATCGCCCGTAAAATGATAGCCGGCCAGGCCAACATGCAGGCCGGTGTCCCGCCACTGATGATCACCCCGAATACCATAGCCAAATGTGATCCGATCAAGATCCAGCGGGTCGATGGTCAGGTCCGTAACACCGCCGCCGGTCACGTCTAGTCGATCCTGAGAAAAATGATCATAGGCAACACTGACAAAGGGCTGAACCGGCCATGCGGTGTCGGTGCTGCCGTCGAGATTCAAGCGGACGGACAGACCGAAAGCCTCGGTATCAGCCACGCCCGTTTGAGAACCGCTCAGGCCAGGCAGATTCCCGGCTGCGGCCATCGTCACGGCATTTTCACCGCTGCCATAGTCTAGCGTGATATCGACATGACCATCGAGGCCGAGAGCTTCCGATTGAAAGGCGCTGCTACCGTGAATGCCAACGCGGAAGAACGAACTGGCCGTTCTGTCCGGAGCCCCGCGCAAGTCGCGGTTGTCGAAATCTGAATAGCCAGCGGCAAAACCGAGCTGCCACCCGCCGAGATCAATGCCGTCAATCCCGGCAGTCAGTTCAAATCCATCGGCGCGATAGCCTTTGTTGCTGTCCGTAGCCGCATTGTGATGATGACCATGAAGGATCGCACCCCATATCCGAGGGTCGTTAGATTGCGCAGGGACAGCTGATGCTGCGGCCTGGGCGAGCACCGCGAGCGCCGAGGCTTCGGGCGACCCGCTGCGATTCTCCCTTCGGTCCTGACCCGATAACAGACTGCGGAAACGGTTCTGACTCAACCGGATCCCGTCTATGGCTGCATTCGCTATTTCGGGTGTCAACTCATCCAGAGCTGCGGAGAGGCTGGACGTGTCTGATGTTGTCCCGAGCGCCACCACCAGATCGCGGAGGTCGCCGGTCAGCGAACCCGCTGTAAAATCTGTTGTCAAAGCCTGCGCCACTGCGGCTTGATTGGGGGGCAATTGCTCGAGCAAACCAGCATCGGCCGGCCCCGTCACCAGCGTTATGTCGGCGGTCGCCTGATCGGTGACGATGGACTGTGTCCCGAGCAGACCGTTTTGCAATCCGGTCACCTGTTCGAAACTGCCGGAGATTCCAGCATCTCCATCCAGCAGGACCAGCCTGTCCGTCACGAGCTCCTGCTGCACAAGTGCCAGGGATCCGTTCAGAGTAATATCCCCCGTGACTATAATGCGATCAGCGTCCGTGTTGTTTCTGATGTCCAATGTGAGCGTGCCGGTAGCTTCTTGCGCAAAGTTTCCATTGATCTGGAAGGCACCGGTGCCGTTTCTGGCAATTGCCAAATCCCCAGCATTGACCAGCGCACCGATTAGCATCGCGCCGTCTCCGGTATCCAACCCGGCACCTGCTGCAATCGTCGCCTGCTGGGACGAAAGGCTACCCGAAAGTGCCGTTTGACCAACGTTGAAAGCGGTCAGGTCCAGACCATCATGAACACCGTCCAGCGTGAAACCGCCGATGTTGAAATCATAGCGTTCAAACTCGGCAATCGCATCCGCCATATTGCCGCTACCGTTCAGCAAGCGCGGCGCGGCGTTAAAGTTCAGCCTGTCATCGCCCTCGCCTCCGCGCAGCCGGGTGATGGTTCCACCGTCATCGTTGAAGACATCCGCTCCGGCACCAAGCAATATGGCGCCGTCAACCAGTCCGCCTGCAGCAACCGAAACGATATCATCGCCCTCAAAAGTCATCACTGTGCCATTGATTGTCCCGCTTATCGCAAGCCGGTCCTGAGACAGCAGACTGCCGCCCTGGGCTTGTGTTGCAATCGCGTTTGTCCCCCCACTAATCGATTGACCGGCCAGAACCGTCAGAACGGTTCCACGCTCGGTAATCGTGACCAGCCCGTCCGATCCACCCGTAACATTGCCGGTCAGATCCAGAAGCAGATCGCCGCTGCCCGCATCGGCAAATATCCCGATGGTTCCACCATTGATATCAGCCATGCTTCTCACGATCAGCTCCGATGCCGCGGTGCCGTTGAGCGCGGAAATGCCAATACCACTGGTGCCGGTGACCGCGCCCGTTTCGATCATTGTTGCGCCTGTGCCGCTATGCGTCACGCTGATTCCGTTGGTCGCGCCCACGATCGCGCCAGCTCTGCTGTCGAATACGAACCCGCTGCCAGATCCGCTCGCCACCATTGCTTCCCCGGTTCGACCAACCACATCGGCGGCGGAAATGGTCAGCACACCAGTGCCGTTATTGACCACATCAATTCCTGTCGCGCCTTGAACCAGGCCGCCGGTGCTGATCGACAGATCGGTCCCCGCCGGTCCTGTGCTGCCATTGCGAGCATAAATTGCTGCACCATTTGTTGCGGTCGCAGACGCAGCATTTATGGTCAGCGCACCAGTGCCGTCATTGCGCGCATCAATGGCCCGTTCCTGTCCCGTGGCGCTGTCCGCCACGGTAATAGCGAGGCTGCTCCCGCTGCTATTGGCTAACACGGCTGTACCCGATGTCGCCGTGACATTGGTCGTGGCAATGGTCTGGGCACCGACTCCCGGTTGTCGGGTAATGATACCATAGCCAGAACCGGAAACAGTGCTGGCGTCGATATTGAGAATCCCGCTGCCATAGTGGATAACATCAATCCCTGCTGTCATTCCCGATGCCGTGCCTGACAGTGCGATCGTGACATCGGTTGTGTCGGCGCCACTGTAAACATGGATTCCGGCCCCCATTGCGCCGCTGCTGTTCAATGCCGTCAGGGTCGTCTTTCCAACGCCGCGGTTAACCGCTTCGATGCCATGCGTACCGCCCGTGATGATACCAGAGGATGCGAGCAGAATATCCGCACCGGTGCCGGCATCGGAGACATTCATCGGCCCGGAGATGACAAGCGATAGGCCGGCATCACTGGTACCCGTGCTCGCGACAGACCCGTTGCCGGCGTCCACCGATACGGAACCCGCACCGGTTGTTCGGGCGATGATACCGGCACCGCTGGTCGTCACATTGCCCGCCAGCATGATATCAATATTCCCGGCGCCCATGGCACCGATGGCGACAACCGGTAGCGCGTCAGTTGCAAGGGCAGAGGTGCTGACATCTCCCGCGGCAATCGCGATGTCGCCGGTTTCTGCGGTTGCGGACACGCCGTAGCGGCCAGCGGCAACGACACCGCCACGGGTATCGATGCGGATGGCGCCGATCCCGTCGCTAGAAGCGACTATCCCGGCAACCTGCCCATTGACCGCGCCCAATCGTGCGGTGTCGCCGAGCGAGATGTTCCCACCCGGCCCGCCGCGCGCATCGGCGAATATCGCCGTATCGCCGCCTCCGTTGATGCCGGCGACCACACCGACATTCTGAATGGAGATGTCACCGCCACCGCTAGACGCGCCAATGCCATTGCCTGCTGTCGCGGTCACATTATCTACACCCGATATCACGATATCCCCACCCGCCGATGACAGGGTGATGGCATCGCCGCCTTCGCCGACAACCGAATCGAGATTCTGGATCAGCAGTGATCCGCCAGCAGTTCGCCCGTAAATGCCGTCGGTTGCGCCCAGCACTGAGCCGGAACTGCCTTGAATGGTTATCGCCCCACCCGTTGACTGCGCATCAATGCCTGCGCCCGCCAATCCTGTCACAATACCAGTCGAAGTCAGACTAATGGTTGTCGCGCCGTTTTCAGCATTGCTCGCAATGCCGGTCGTGCCGCCCGTAACCTGGTTGACGGTCATGACTGTGTCACCGGCATAGCCATTCTCGGCGACAATGCCGACAAGGCCACCGGTGACTTGCCCCGCGCTGCTATTGATGGCCAGGGATGAACCTGCGTTTATCGCGCTGATGCCCGTGTCTGCCGTGCCAATCACATCGGCCGTGGTGATCGAAAGCGCGCCGCTGCCGATATTAAGGACCTCGACGCCGCTATAGCCACCTTGCACCCGTCCCGCGCTGCTGATGACGATATCTCCCGCCGCACCAGAATTGTTGCTCGCCGAAATACCGTATTCACTACCGGTAACATCGCCGACTGACGCCATGCCACCAATCGTGATCGCACCGGCACCGGACCGGACGATGATACCGGAACCGCTGGTGCCAGAGATTCCACCGGTCAACCCGCTACCCTGAATGGAAACGTCTCCACCGCTGCTTGACGCGACTATCCCATTGCCACCGCTGCCCACGATCGTGCCAACATCGGTCACCGAAACGGCACCCCCGTCGGACACCAAATCCAGGCCATCGCCATCATTGCCGCTGATGCTGTTGATTGCGGTGATGGTGATCGCACCACCTTGAGACCGCGCATAGGTTCCATCGGTGGCCCCAATTACCGTACCCAAGCTGCCCAAGTTCCCCTGGATTCCGATCGCGCCACCGGTCGATCGCGCATCAATAGCCGTCCCTGTCACTCCGGTTACCACCGCCATCGAAGCCAGGGTTACGTTCGTGGACCCGGATTGGGCAGCACTCGAAATTCCGACATAACCGCCAGCGACATTGGCTGCCGAAATGGAAACCGAACCGGTGCCATAATCTCGCGCCAAAATTCCGTTCGTTGCGCCGGTCACCGCACCATCGGTGCTATCAACCGATACGCCGCCATCTGTGGTTGTCGCCAAAATGGCAGAACCCGAAGCGCCGCTCACGGCAGCGGTTGAAACCGTCACCGCTCCACCCATGCTGTTGCGGGCGGTGATGCCGTCGGTTCCACCGGCAACGGTGCCAGCACGGCTATCAACCGCAAGGCGCCCGCCCGCAGACGCGGCATTCACACCGATACCGGTCGACCCCGTTACATCCGCCGTGGTCACGGAGACGTCTGCTGTGCTATTGGCCCCGACCAATATCCCGGCACTGCCACCCATTAGCGCGCCCGCGCGGCTGTCGACCGTGATCGAACCATCCGTCAGACCGAGAATGGCAAAGGCACTCCCGGTTACATCAGCAGTGGTCAGAGACAATGCGCCGCCACCGCTATCTCTGGCCTGAATGCCGAAAATATTTCCGGTGACACGACCCGCGCTGCTGTCAATCGCGATGCCGCCGCCGCTGGCATTGGCGACAATGCCTTCCGCCGTGGTTCCGGTCACATCGGCAGTGGTCAATATGATGCTGCCAGCGCCGTCCGTCGTTGCAGTAATACCCTGGCTGGCCCCGGTGACGGCGCCCAATATCAGGTCATTGCCGATGCGGATATCACCCCCCGCACCGCCGGTGGCATTGGCTGTGATTCCGGCACTTTGGACACCGGTAATTCCGCCAGTCGTGCCGCTTCCCTGAATCGCAATCGTGCCGCCATTGCTATCCGCCAATATACCATGGCCCGCGGTCCCCAGGATTGTATCGACAGCGCTTACGGTGATTGCCCCGCCCGCCGATTCCATGTCGAGACCATCGCCAAGATTGCCGGTGACGGTTGCCAGGCCATCCACCGTGATCGCCCCTCCTTGGGAGCGCGCATAAAACCCATCCGTTCCTCCGATCAATTGACTTACTTCCCCCTGAACGGAGATCGCACCGCCAATGGAAAGCGCGCGAATGGCCGCGCTGCCCAATCCCGTGACAACGGCATCTGCGGCCAAAGTGATGCCGGTTTCACCGCTCCCGGCAGTGCTCAAGATGCCACCGGAACCACCCGCAACATTGGCCGCGCTGATCGCCACCATCCCGCCGCCATCCGCTCTGGCGCGAATACCATCCGTGCCTCCGCTTACCGAACCCGCACGGCTGTCGATACTGACCCCGCCGCCTTGGGAATGAGCGTAAATGCCGCGGTCCGAGCTTCCTGTAACATTGGCGGTCACAATGCTGATTGTCCCGCCATTTCCATCTCTTGCGATGATGCCGTCTCGGCCGCCCAGGACGGCGCCCCGGCTGCTATCCACGGTGATACCACCGCCGCCAGAATAGCTGTTTATACCGATATCGGAGACACCGGTGACATCGGCGGTGGTAATGTCCAGAGCCGCTTGCGCCTGGGCCGCGGCCTGGATGCCGATTTCTCCCCCGCGCACCGATCCGGCGCTGCTGTCAATCCGGATCGCGCCGCTATCGGTCAGAATGTCGATACCCTGCGCCGTTGTTCCGGTGACATCCGCCGTGGCCATCCGGACACTGCCCATGCCATTGGTGGTGACAGCAATACCGTCAGTCGCTCCGGTCACGGCGCCCAATCGGACCGTATCGCCCAGACCAATATCGCCGCCGGACGCATTGGCGGTGATCCCCGCGTTCAGACCGCCGACGATCCCACCAACCAATCCGCTGCCCTGGATAGAAATCTCGCCACCGCCGCTATCCGCAAGGATGCCATGGCCACTGGTACCGAGGATGCTATCGACCGATGAGATTGCAATCGCCCCGCCAGCGGACGCCGCATCAATCCCGTTACCCGAGGCACCGCTGACTCTGCCGGTGCCATCCACCGTAACGGCCCCGCCCTCAGACCGCGCATAGAGGCCGTGGGTTGCTCCAACGATGATAGCGCCATCGCTCTGCAGCAGAATGCCGCCGCCCTCGGAACGCGCATCAATCGCCTCCGCCGTCCGCCCGGTAATAACCGCATCCTGCGTCAGCGTGATGATCGTATCCCCGACGGTCTCGCCCGATATCCTATTCATATCGGTATCGATCCCATCACTTTCCCCGGTCACACTGCCACTGGTCACCCGGATTGTTGCCGATCCCGCAGCGTTACCATTGATCCCGTCATTGCCTCCGATCACCGTGCCGGCGCTGCTGTCAATGGTCAGATCGCCACCGCCGCGCGCACGCGCGCTGATGCCATCGCGCGAGTCTCCGACAACATCGGTTGTCGTAACCGAAACCGCGCCGGCCAAGGCGTCTTCGACATAAATACCTTCGGTGGCACCGGTGACAGCGCCTGTACTGTTGATTGTAACGCCGCCACCATAGGAATAGGCTTGGATGCCACCGCCATATGTGCCTATCACCGCCGCCGTTGTGACTGATACCGCCCCTGCGCCTGAGGCATTGGCGTTGATGCCAACCCGTCCGCTGACGGTCCCCGCACTGCTGTCGATCGCGATTGTACCGCTTCTGGACAGCGCGAATATGCCTTCTCCCGTCGTTCCGGTTACATCCGACGCGGTGATTGCAATCGCCCCGGCACCGTCGGTATGGGCATGGATCCCGTCCTCAAAGCCATTAACCGCTCCCAACAAGGCCAAATTGCCGAGACTGATATCACCCGCGGCACCGCCCCGCGCATTGGCAAATATACCGGCCCGGTTGGTGCCCGTGATCCCGCCAATCGTCCCGCTGCCCTGGACCGAAATCGCGCCGCCATCGCTGTCCGCCAATATGCCGAACCCGCCATTCCCGAGGATCGTGTCGACCGCGGCAATGGTAATAGCGCCCCCGGCGGATGCCACATCGATACCGTCACCGTTATTCCCGGTAATGCTGTCAATCGTGCTGACCGTGATGGCACCACCCTGCGAGCGCGCATAAAAGCCATCCGTTGCGCCAATCAGGTCGCCGGAATTGCCCTGCAACATGATGGCCCCACTGGTTGACCGCGCATCAATCGCAACGCCAGTTTGGCCAGTAATCACTGCCGTCGATGCAAGATTGATTGTCGTGTCGCCGCTCGCCGCCTCGCCTCTAATGCCGATCGCGCCACCGGTAACATTTGCGGCGGTAATCGACATGGCGCCACTGATGGTATTTCTGGCGTAAATGCCGTCCGTACCGCCCGTCACCGCCCCCGCGCTGCTGTCGATCACACTGTCGCCGCTGCCGGTGCGGGTATAGATGCCCCGTTGCGTGATTCCGGTGACATTGGCCGTCGTCACCGACACGCTTCCAGACCCCGCCCGCGCATTGATGCCTTCGGTACCCCCGGTCACGGTACCCGCCAGGCTGTCAACCGTCACAGCGCCGCTGATTGTCTCTGCGGAAATGCCGGTGTTTGCGGAACCGGTCACATCGGCTGTGGTGATCGAAACCAAATCGCCTTCCACTGAAATACCAGCACGGCTTCCGCTCAACTGGCCGGCGCTGCTGTCGACCGTGATCATCGCGCTGGAAGCCAAAACATATATCGCATCACGGCTGCTTCCGGTGACATCACCAGTGATGATGGACAGCGTTCCGGTGTTTAATTTCTGGGCGTTCAAACCGGAATATGCGCCAGTCACTGTGCCAGCGCTGCTGTCTATGACAATGTCCCCACTATTGTTGGACACCCTGATGCCGTGCGCCCTATTTCCGGTCACATCCGCCGCTGTCATCACGATGCTGCCGGTTCCGTCGGTTGTGGCAGAGATCCCATAAGTGGAACCGGTGACCGTCCCGAGCACTATATTGTTGCCGAGGTTGATATCGCCGCCGGACCCACCGGAGGCAATGGCGGTAATTCCGGCCCCATTCTCGCCTGTTATGCTACCGACGGTCCCGCTGCCCTGGACTGAAATCGTTCCACCATCGCTATCCGCCAAGATGCCATTACCGCCAGTACCGACAAGGGTGCCCACGCCAATTACAGAAATAGCGCCACCAGCGGAGGCCGCGTCAATGCCATCCCCGTTATTGCCGGTAATGCTGGCAATGCCATCGACGGTAACCGACCCGCCGCTCGAGCGGGAGTTCAGACCATCGGTGCCGCCAACCACAGTACCGCCACTGCCCTGCAACAAGAAAGCGCTATCAGCTTGCGAAAATGCGGAAATTCCCGCTGCATTCTGTCCTGTGACCTGAGCCGTAGATGTCAGCGTGACGGTGCGGTCACCACTGATTGCATTGCTCTTGATGCCATCCTGGGTGGCGGTCACTTGGGAAACTGTGATGGCGTTTTGATTCGCCCCCGTAGTTTTTGTATAAATACCAGCGCGGCCGCCGGTGATCGCCCCGGCACTGCTGTCCAGCATGATCATACCATCGGTCACAGCATAGATGCCGGCCAATTGGGTCCCGGAAACATCGGCGGTGGTTACCGATATCGCTCCGCCACCGCTATTCTTGACCTCGATACCGTTGCTGCCACCGGAAATGGATCCGTCCGAGACGATCGTTAGATCATCGACTCCGCCACTAATTTCCACAGCGACGCCATCGGCGGTGCCGACCACGCTGGATCCAGCATTGGCAATGGTCAGTCTCTGGGCGCCACCGCCCGTCATGCTGATCCCGTCCCCGGCGCTTTCGTTCACCGTCGTCGGGGTTGTGTCATCACCAACCACGATGGTCAGGTCGTCGACGGTTGTTGCGATGCCGCCTATTATTGTCGGGGCGGCGGCTGTGCAGACAATGGTGTCGCCGGTTATTGCCGTGCCGGGCGAACATTCGCTAGGCAAGGTCTGACCATGAGCAGGATGGGCAATAGCGATGGCCAAACCGACCGCCGATACCGTTGTTCTCAGGGCGTTCGCCAAGGCTGTTCTGTTGCTGGCGGCGCGTTTTCCGGTATCACGAGATACCGAAGCTTTCGAAGGAACGCGTTTGTGGATTTGAGTCATATTGATGCATTGCCTCATGTTCAAAAGGAGAGGCTCAGCCCCTCCCGAATCCGCAACGCACCTTCACTATTGAAACATATGTATCTTCGTGTAAAGTAGTTTTGTTACTCTTTAATATAGTAGAATAATCTTATGGTCTTAGCATCTGAAACCCCTAACGAATCCAGCTTTTGGCCCATGGTTTCGCGGCTGCTCCGAACAAATCACAAGCACCGAAAAATCCGTTGGCTTGCGGTGCTGATCTTCCCTATCTATCTGATTTATAATATATATTCAGACGGTCGGAGATGGGACAATGCCATTGCTTGAAGGCGAATCTCTCGATTCCGGCAGCACCAGCAAACCGACTGAGACACCGCCCACGGCGGCTGACCAACCCGGCAAGATCGATATCAACTTCTCATCGGGCCTTGCTGCGTTTCTGGCGGCCAATGCCATTTCGATTGGCTTTACTTCCTATCAAACAGGCCGTCTGTATCTGGTTGGTCACGGGCTGGACGGTACACTCGCATTGCATGAATCGGTCTACCCGCAGGCCATGGGGCTTACAGGTGATGCCAACCGTCTGTATCTCGGGACTTTGACTCAAATCGTCCGCATGGAAAATGTGCTGGCAACGGATGAACGCGCCAATCAGGCGCATGACAAGGTCTATGTACCGCGCAACATGCAGACCACCGGCAATGTCGATATTCATGAAATCGGTATTCGCAGCAATGGCCGCATCCTGTTCGTCAATACCCGGCACAGCTGCCTGTGCGAACCCAGCGTGACCCATAGTTTCAAGCCGATCTGGAAGCCGGCCTTTATATCGAAGCTCGCGCCGGAGGATCGCTGTCACCTCAACGGCCTGGCAATGGTCAATGGCGAGCCGCGCTATGTCAGTGCGATCTGCCGCTCGGATGTCATCGATGGCTGGCGCGACCGCCGGCATGACGGCGGTATTATCGTGGATGTGAAACGCAATGCCATCATCACCGACGGTCTCTCGATGCCGCACAGTCCGCGTGTGCATGAAGGCAAGATCTGGTTGCTGAATTCGGGAACCGGTGAACTGGGCTGGCTGGACCCAGGAGACCAAAGCTTCACCCCCTTCGCTTTTTTGCCTGGATTTTTGCGCGGTCTGACCTTTCACAACAACCATGCGTTCGTCACTTTGTCGAAGCCGCGCTATCAGCGGTTTGAAGGCCTGGAGCTGGACGACAGATTGCGGAAGAAGGATGCCGATCCGTGGTGCGGTATTCAGATACTGTCGCTCACCAGTGGCGATGTAGCCCAGTGGTTGCGCTTTGATGGCGCGATTTCGGAATTGTTCGATATCTGTGTGCTTCCGGGCGTCAGAAACCCGATTACCCTCGGACCCAATTCGACGGAGATCAGGGATTTTATCACGATCGAACAGCCCGCTGTCGCGATCTGAATTGGAGCAGCGCGAACACGAAACCGCCTAATGACCCGACAGGACGAGTGGTACGAGCTGGGTCGCGACAATCGAAATCAGGATGACCGCGAGCAGGTTGAGCCACAGCCCCGCGTGCATCATCTCCGATATCTTGATTTCACCGGTGCTAAAGACAATCGCGTTGGGCGGCGTCGCCACCGGCAGCATGAACGCGCAGCTTGCGGCAATTGTCAGGGGCACGACCAGCGTCAGCGGATCGAGACCCAGTTCAATCGCGAGCGCGGCCACAACCGGCAGCAAGGTCGCCGTTGTTGCGACATTGCTGGTCAGCTCTGTCAGAAAGATCACCAGCGCGGTCAGCACCACAATCAGCAATATCGCGTTGACCGCTCCAAGCGGCGCCAATTGCTGACCCAGCCACAAGGTCAAACCTGACGAAGACAAGGCTGCCGCAAGCGACAAACCACCGCCGAACAGGATCAGCACGCCCCAGGGCAGCCGCTTTGTATCTTGCCATGTCACCAGCGCATGGCGATCGGTCCCGCTGGGGATCACAAAGGCAAGCAGTGCCGCCGTCATCGCAACACCCGTATCAGTCAGCCCTTCCAGGCCCAATGCCGCGGCAATCGGCTTGCGCAACATCCAGCCCAGCACCAGGGCACCAAAGAGAATTGCGGTCCGGATCTCTGCCGTCGACATTTTGCCCAGGGCTTCATGACGTCGATTCAGTTCCTCCCGGGTTTCCACCGACGAGGCAAAGGTCACCGGATAGAGAAACCGGGTCAGTAGATACCAGCTCAACGGCAACAAGATCAGCGATACCGGAATACCGACCATCATCCACCGGGCGAACGGAATTTCAATCGCATATTCACTTTGCAAAAACCCGACCATGAACGCGTTTGTCGGGGTGCCGACCAGCGTCGCCAAACCGCCGATCGAGGCGCCATAGGCGAGGCCCAGCAAGAGCGAAATCTGGAAATCATGCTTTTCTTTTTCCGTCAGATTCGGAGACGTTTCGCCAACAACCAGCGCCAGTGAAACCGCGATCGGAAACAGCATCAGCGTAGTCGAAGTGTTCGAAATCCACATGCTGAGCAAGGCAGCGGCCAGCATGAACCCGGCGACAAGTCCCTTCCCACTTTTACCAAGCGCACGAAAAATCAGCAACGCGATGCGGCGATGAAGGTCACTGCGCTCCACCGCTAGCGCGACAAGAAATCCCCCCAAGAACAGGAATATGATCGGATTGGCATAAGGCGCTGCGCTGTCCTCGATGGAGCGGACCCCGGCCAGCGGAAAAGCGATAATCGGCAGCAGCGCCGTCACCGGCAAGGGAATGGCGTCTGTTGCCCACCAGATTGCCATAAGCACGCCGATGGCCGCGACGATCTCGCCTTGTCTGGACAGGTCATCTGGCTGAAACCAGAACAGGACAGCCAGGAAAGCCACGATGCCACCGATCAAGCCAGGCAGGTTCAGCCGGCTGGAACTGTCCTGGGCGGATGCGCTGCCATCGGTCATGCCCTATTGCCCCTTGTTGCCATCTTGCGCTTGCAGTGCGCGGCGATGGAAACGGGTAACGACATCCTGCGCGACGGTCTGGAGAAAGGCCGCATCCTGCTGTGTCACCGCTCCGAAATAGTCATAGTCATTGCCAATCGGCGAGTGGCCATAAAGACTGGCAAAGACCGTTGCGGCTGCGAGATAGGTTCCCAGCAAATCGGGATGGCTGCCGTCAAAATCTTTGTGCAATTGGATGTCCGGGCGACGGCGATACGCCTCCTCGAACGCAAGACCCACGGGTATCACCAGAGCATCAATCCTGTTTGCGGTCTCGATGTAAAGCGAAGCGATATCCGCCATCATCCCTGGGCGATAGCGGCGATGTGGTGGCACATAGGCGTGGGTCATATAGAGCACCGGCTCTCCGCCGCGCGCCCTGATCTTCTTTGCGAAACTGACCGCCGTTTCGGTAAAAAGCTGCCGTCGTTCTTCGGACAGGGCCGCACCACTGCCACCTTGCAGGATCACGATTTCAAAGGGTTTGTTGACCCGCAAATTGTCCGGATCCAGCAAATGATCGATATCATGATCGAACAAGGCCGCACCCCCAATGGTTGCGGACTTGTAAGACAAGTCGCCGTTCCGGGACAGATCCGCAGCAAGAACCATCCGCCGAACATGATTGTGCAAGCTGTCATTATAGTAGAAATAACTGTTGCCGACGAAGAGGATGTGCGTCGGATTTTCGGATTGCACCTGCGTGACTTGCGCTGCGCGATTGTCAGAAGCAACAGTGGCAGATGGCGGACCGGAGGCCGACACAGACGCTGCTCCCCAAGCCGGTGCCAAGATGACAACCAACGCGCAGCAAAGCAGTCTTGTAGCCATCTTCATCTGTGCATCCCCTGACGGCAATTATTTAAGGAGATCGCGCCGCACTATTCAAGCGTTGTTTTGCAGCGCAATCGCCTTCTGATACCGCCCTCCAACATCAACCATAGCTATCAGTTATGATGTGCCACTGGATCATTCCTAGTATCTGGTCGCTTTTGACTTCATTTTGCGCTGGAAATGGACGCAAATTGAAATGGTGAAGCCACAAAGTGCCACAATAATTGGCGCCGGCGTTGTCGGCATCGCTAGTGCCTACGCCCTGGCGAGGCGCGGCGTTGCGGTGACCATCATAGATCAAGCGGCGGGCCCGGCCATGGGAGCATCTCATGCCAACGGCGCTCAGCTAAGCTATCGCTACACGGATGCGCTAGCCAGTCCTGCGATCTGGCGGGATCTACCACGACTGGCGGCCGGTCTGGATCCGGCCTTTCGCATGCATTGTCATCTCGACTGGCGCTATGGCCAATGGCTTGCCCGGTTTCTCGCCAATTGCACGAACAGAAAATTTGCCAAAAACACGCTGGCAGGGTTGAAACTCGCCGAAGAATCCCGGTTGGCGATGGATGATCTTCTCGGGAAACATAGCCTCATCTTTCGCCACGAAACCAAAGGCAAGCTTCATCTCTACGACAACCACACCGCGTTCCGGAAGGCCTGTGATATTGTCCAATTGAAAAATGGCGGCGCAGAATGCCAGAAAATATTAACGCCCGCTGCGGTGGTTCAGGTCGAACCGGCGCTTGAGACCGTTCAGAACCAGATCGCTGGTGCCATTCACACCGCATCAGAACAGGTCGGCGACCCTTTCCTGTTTTGTCAGGACTTGCTCACCGTTTTGCAGAACGAATATGGCGTAAAAACCCTTTTCGGGCAGGCGGTGCAAAAGCTCGATCCGGGCGAAAGCGAAACAACCGTGACGCTTTCCAATGGTGATCAGTGGCGGACGGATATCGCCATAATATGCGGCGCTTCGCGGTCCAACCAGCTATTGGCTCCCCTTGGCCTGACCGTTCCGGTCGAACCGATGAAAGGCTATTCCTTTGAAATGCCGCTCAGCAACGGTTCTCCGACAACCAGCATTACCGATACCAGAAGGAGAGTTGTTTTTACCAATCTCGGCGACAAAATGCGGGTTGCCGGATTGGCAGACCTGGGCGATCGAACGAGCATTGTTCGCGCGCCACGCAAAGAAGCGCTGATCGCTCTGGCCAAACAATCCTTACCCGATGCGGGTCGCTATGCGCTGGCCGAGAAATTTTGGGCCGGATTGCGTCCGATGACTCCTAATTCGCTGCCGATAATCTCCCATCCGATTCCGGGACTGGCGATAAACACAGGTCATGGGATGCTGGGATGGACGATGGCATTGGGTTCTGGTGAACGTTTGGCGGAGCTGCTGGTGCGCGCTTAGATGTCATCGTCGGAAATGTATTCCTCGACATCAATCTCTCCCGCCATCCGGCCCACCGCCACCGCGACCGTGGCATCGCCGGTGACATTGGTCATGGTTCGCATCATGTCCATGATATGGTTGATCCCGGCGACAAAGGCGATTGTCTCCAGCGGCACGCCGATCGAACTCAGCACCAGACTCATCATGATCAGCCCCGATCCTGGAATACCCGCCGCCCCGACTGATCCCAGCGTGGCTGTCAGAGCAATCAGGATATAGCCCATCCAGCTGAGCTCGATTCCGTAAAGCTGCGCACCGAACAGCGCGACCAGTCCGAGATACATTGCGGTCCCGTCCATATTGATCGTCGCACCGAGCGAAACGGTAAAACTGGAGACGCTTTTGGATACGCCGAGATTGCGCTGAATGCACCGCAGAGTGACCGGCAAGGCCGCGTTCGAGGATGCGGTCGAGAAAGCAACCGCCTGCGCATCGATAATGCCGCGATAGAAATCGACAATGTTCAGTTTGGCGATAACCCTCAAAATGGTCGGATAAACCAACAGGATCAGGATGAAGCAGCCAATATAGTTCAACGCGACCATCTTGGCGAGCGGCAGCAGGGCATCAAAGCCAAAAGTGCCGGCAACCCAGGCCATCAGCGCAAAGACACCAAAGGGCGTAAGCTCCATCACCAGCATCGTCATTTTCTGCATCACAATAGCCCCGGCATCCACGCCGCGGATGATTGGACCCGCTTGTTCACCCGCCATCAGCAAAGCGATGCCAAACAGCAGCGCAAATATGATCAGCGGCAATATCTGCCCCTCGGCCATTGTCATCACCGGATTTTCGGGAATCAGCGACAGAATCATCTCGGTCACCGATGTCGTGGCGGGTTCCGGTATGACAATGCCTTGCGGAATATCGATGTTCAAATCGACCCCGGGCTGAAAAATCGTTCCCATGGTCAATCCGATGGACACCGAAATCAGACCGGTTGTTACAAATAACAAAATCGCTTTGCCACCGACATTACCAAGCTTTTTTAGATCACCCAGTGCGGCAATACCCGAGACCAGCGAAAAGAAAATCAGCGGGACTATGAGCATCTTGATGGCGCGGATGAACAGGTCGCCGATCCATTTGATATTCTCCGCCTCTGGCCCCCAGAACAGGCCAACCGCAATGCCCGCAATCAACGCGCCGACAACCCTCTGCCATAGCGGAATATTGAACCAGAATTTTAGCATTGAGTCGTTTTCAGCAGCGGCCGCCCCGGAAGCGCCTCGCCATGCTTTCCTTCGGAGATCACTGCTTGACCGTTGACCAGCAAATAGATGACGCCGGTGCTCAACGCTTCCGGTTGTTCATAAGTGGCACGAGGCGCAAAGCGTTCGGGATCGAAAATCACAAGATCTGCGACCATATCCATTTTGATGTAGCCACGATCCTTCAGACCGATAATATCGGCAGTCTGGCCCGAGCTTCGGCGAACAAATTGCGCCATGGTCAAGAGTTTCCCGTTCACGACATAGTCACGATAGACTTTCGGGAAGCTTCCAAATTTGCGCGGGTGTCCGGTGCTCCCGTCAGATCCGGTAACAATCCAGTCCTGCACCGCAAAGGCATCGATATCATCCTGATTCATATTGAAGGAAGCGACCCGGGCATCACCGTACATCAAGATCAGCAGCGCCGCATCAAGTGGATTCAGATCTTCCGCTTCCGCAATGTCTGCCAAAGTCATTCCGATGTTTGCGTTTGCCCTGCCCAAGCTGCCCGTGATCAGCAATTTGCTCGCACCGCCACGGCGCTTCAGATTGGCTGCCATTTCCGTTTTGATTTTCGCGACGAGCGCTGGTTCACGAAGACGGTCACGCAGCCCCGTCAAACCTCCATCCAGTGCCCAGCGCGGCACCAGAGCGTTGCTGATCCGGGTGCCGGATGCCGCCCAGGGATATTGGTCTGCGGTCACCCTTTGACCGGCAGCACGCGCCCCTTCAATCCGTGCAATGATTTTCGCACTGTGTCCCCACACCGCTGGCCCAAGGGCTTTGATATGAGAAATATGTACGGCTGCACCAGACCGCTGACCGATCTCCAGAGCCTCATTGATCGCACCGGACAGTCCGATATTATAGGTGCTTTCATCCCGCAAATGCGTGTCATAATAGCCGTCATGGGCGCCCGCGATCTTGGCAATTTCGACTACTTCATCGGTCGCAGCGAATGTTTGCGGCGCGTAGTAAAGACCCGCTGAAAGCCCAAAGGCACCTTCGCACATCGCGCCGGCCATCATGGTTTTCATCTGGTCCAATTCCGTTTGCGTTGGCGGACGATTATCGTCGCCCACTGCGGTTTTGCGCAGATAACCGAAACCCGCCAGATAGGCGACATTGGTGCCAATCTTCTGTTGCCGCGCCAACGCCGCTTGTTCGGCAATATTGCTGTTGCCACGGCCGTCATTGCCAACCACTACGGTGGTCACACCCTGATAGGCAAAGGGAAGATTGCGGCGGCGCTTGATGTCAGTGGAATTGAGATCACTTCCGGCATGGGTGTGCGGATCGATAAATCCCGGCGCAACGATCAACCCGGTTGCATCGATAGTTTTCTGCGCTTCAAATTGATTTGACAGGCCGGGTCCGACATCGACGATCCGGTCTCCACTAATTGCCACATCGGCCAGACGGCTTGGCGCTCCTGTGCCGTCAAACAGCATTCCGCCGGTGATCAGGATATCAACTGCCGGCATGGAGGACCGGTCTTCCACTGTGTGACAGCCGGACAATATCACAATGCAGATCGTCGCAACGACCTTCCGCAGACCGGAAACCATCATTCAGTGCGCGACGCCAGGAGCGTTTCCATCATCGCCGCCGCCGCTTCCTGTGCGACCTTCTTGATCCGTTCGCGATCGGTTTCATCGCCCATTTCATACGTCACGGTCGGCACACCATAGGCCCGATAGACATAGTTTTTCGAGTTGGCCTGAGTCAGATTGGGATTGGCGCTGCGGTTGACCTTATAGTCTGGCATGCGTTCCTGCAGCCGTCCCAGCCATTTCTTGATAAACAACGCCGGCTTGGTCGGGAACGTATCGGGAATGGTATAAAAAATATCATTTTGGGTGGAATGAAAATCCGCAAAGAAACGCAATTCCTTTTCGGGGTCAGCCGCAATCTTCTTGAGCAAACCGTCCATCAACTGCGTTTCCGGCTGCTGAAAGGGTCCCCAATCACGGTTGAGATCCATGCTGCCAGTATTGTGCCGCCAATATCCGCGCACCACCCCATCGGGGTTGAGCATCGGCACCACGATGGTTTCAAAATGGGCGCGGTAGGATTGGGCCAGCGGTGTATCACCATTAAGGGTTTCGACAAATGATAGCATTCCGAGCGCCCCGGTGATCTCGGGCGGGTGTTGACGGCCGACCAGCACCACCTGTTGTGTCGGATCGGTTCCCGGCTGCTTGATGCTGATGACAGAGATATCCCGGCCTTCGGCAGATTTTCCCAGCAACG
The DNA here is from genome assembly GCF_055693205.1 of Parasphingorhabdus sp. W113. Taxonomy (NCBI): domain Bacteria; kingdom Pseudomonadati; phylum Pseudomonadota; class Alphaproteobacteria; order Sphingomonadales; family Sphingorhabdaceae; genus Parasphingorhabdus; species Parasphingorhabdus sp. W113. The sequence continues at coordinate 1,903,339 of NZ_CM146328.1, forward strand.
CGGTCTCGACATTGGCAGATTTTGCCAGCGTGTCGATCCACGCAGCATAGGTTGCTGGGACGATAATTTCTTGCGCGGCCACAAAAACGGGCTGGCCACCGACGAGCGGAATATCAATTTGCGCGCGCGCCGGAAGCCGCCGGGATTCGCCCGTCTTGGGTTGGTTGATCACGTCCACCGCAGAATTTGGAAGCCGGCTCCACATCTTTCCATCGGTGCTCGTCTTGGGCCAATAGCGATGACCGCAAGCGTCATAGGTCAGATTGACCGAGATAGTTTGGGTTATTGCTTCTGCGGTCTTGGGCGTCAGTCGAAATGCATACCAGGCGCTGCAATTGATCGGCGGCGCATCTTCGGGTTTGATCGTGACGGTAAATTCACGGGCACACGTCGCTTCACAACTGGCGACATTGCCTGCCGGAAATTCGGTGTCGAGGACAACCCCTGCGGTCTCGCAATTGTCCGCGGCGCTGGCCGCGGTTTCCGTTTGGACAGGAGCCGCGGTCACACATCCACTGAGGGACAGGGCCGAGAGCATAAGGCCGGCAGACAGATTCCGCATGGTCACCATATCAATCTCCAGAATGAATGAGGCGACCAGCTGGCCGCCTCATTTCTATCGATCAGAATTTCTTCTGGATTTCAAAGCTGAATTGCCGCCCTCTGGCGCTGTGCAATTCTCCGAAGAAGCCGTAGCTTTCATCGGCAATCGGCGGAGCCTCATTGAAGATATTGTTGAGACCCACTCTAATCCGGGTACCGTTCAATCCAGTGTCATTCTCGATCGTATAGCTGACCGAAGCGTTGAGCGTGAACCAATCATCGCCGCGGAACAAGGCGCCGGTGTCATTTTGGGTTGCGCTCGGATCGTTCCATTCCCCGACATAACGACCAAAGAAACTAACCCGGACCGGTCCGTTGCGAATATTCACCGAACCCGACAGCCGCCATTTTGGACGACCATCCCGTTCGATCAGTTCGCCAAATCCTTCCGCTGCAAGCGTTGCAACGTCACCCGGTGACAATTGCGGGATACCCGACAGGATCGATTCGAGATCTGCCAAGGGGGCACCGGATTCTCCCGGTGACTGGTTGAAGCTGATCAGACGGGCGGCATTCACCTGGAATTTGAGATCACCAATTGGCGTGCTACCGACGTCATAGATAATGCCAAAGTCTGCGCCTTCCGACGTCCGGCTGTCGAGATTTTGATAAGGATTCAAAATCTGCACAATATCACCGGCAGGATTGATACCCGTGCCGTCATATAGCGCAATTTGCCCAGCATCAGGAGCATCTCTGACAACATTGGGATTTAACCCGCCTTGCAAACGCTGGATCAGATCCAGATAGAGCGCATTCTGGTTGCCGAGAATGCCGACAATACCATTTTGTTTCACGCGCCAATAGTCGGCAGTCAGGGTTAGGCCCGGCAGGAATTCTGGTGCCAGGACAACACCAAGGTTTACACTTTCGGTCTTTTCAGGCCGCAAGTCCGGTCCCCCCGATCGGAAGTCAATCAGGCCTCTGGTGCCGCAATCCGAAACCTCATCTTCGATCCCTTGGATAATCTCGGCAACGCATTCCACAGCCGGGATTTCCGAGTTGGAACGCGTCGTGCCCTGATCATTGACCTGCACGAGGTTCGGTGCGCGGAAGCCGCGCGACCATGCGCCGCGAAGGATGAGTCCGCGAACCGGTGTCCAAGAAGCGGCAACACGAGGAACAAATGTGCTGCCGGAATCTGAGAAGCTCTCGAACCGCCCTGCCAGCTGGAGGTTGAATTCGGTGACCAGCGGAATGTCCATATCTTCCGAAACAAGCGGAATGAAAGCTTCGGCATATCCCGAATAGACTTCCCGGTTGCCACTGGTGTCTGGCGATGGGCTTGACCCGATCACGTCACTGCCGAAAAAGTCCCCGTTGACTGCGTTGGTAAATGTGATCGTGCCGTCCAGACGCGGATCCCGGTCATCCAGGAATGTTTCCCGACGGAACTCAATGCCCGCTGCGATACCGACATCACCTCCTGGCATGGCAAAGAGATTCGAATTGGATATTTTCAAATCCGCAAGCGCCAAGGTTGTCTCGCCTTTTCGGAAAACATCAATGGATGCGGAATCAATCGCCGCCTGGCTGCTTGGCGTACAATCTTCGCGATTTGGCCCCAGGCCCTGTCCGAAGAAGCAGCCGCCGTTAAACGGATTATAGGCAGAGGGATCATTGCGATTGATCGCATCCTGCAACAGCGTGCCGGAAATCCGATTGGCGGTAAAATCGGAGGTGTTCGCTTCCGAATAGACAAATCCAGTGTCATAGTCCCAATCGCCAATCTGACCGCGCAAACCGGCAACCAACCGGAAGGTGTCTTTTGTCACAGTACCGAGACGCGGACCAAAGTCGACAAACCGATAATCCTCGAGCAACAGGTCTCGCCCGGCATCACTCACGCCGCTACCAATGCCATTGGTGACCCGGTTCGGGTTAGGCGATCCATCAGCCAGCGTAGTCGCACCGAGCGGGTTATAATAGGCCGATGCCAAAATCCCGATAGGCACCGCACTGAGCATTGTGTTCTGCTCGCGTTGCCGGCTCGATTTGGATCGATAATAGGATCCCTCGAAATAGAATTCGGCGGAATCACTCAGTTCATGATTGAACAGCGCCTGGAAATGATAGCGATCCTTTTTCGAGAAGAGGTCGCGATCAGCCCCGATGTCATAGCGCAAGTCCCGGTCAATCGTGCCACCATTATCGGCACAAAGACCATTGCCGAGATTGATGAACCGTCCGTCGCTGGGCTGACCGGAATCGCCGAACAGGCTGCAGGGCTGGATATGAAAATCATCATCCCGCAACACCGTGGTGTTTGACGAGGTCGCACTGGAGCCCTGGATGTCAAAAGCGCCGAAGGGCGAATTGATTGAGCGGTTATCAAACTGGGTATCGCCCTCGAAATCGGTGCCTTCGACAAACCGTCTCAAATCGCTGCTGGCAGAATAGTCACGATCCGAAGCAGGCGCTCCGTTTTCGCGGAAATAATAGCCATAAAGGGTCAGATTGCTGCGTCCCTCGTTAAAGTCAAAACCCAATCCGCCGCGGATGCTGTAGTTAAACAGGCTGGTCCCGGTAGAGGCGCGATAATTTCCGCGGAGGAAACCGCCATCGAGATTATCTTTCAACTGGGTGTTCACAACACCAGCCACCGCGTCAGCACCGTAGAGAGCGGACGCGCCATCGCGCAGCACTTCTACCCGGCGCACACCGCCCGGCGGGATGGTATTGGTGTCAGGGGAAACGACCGGAACAAAAAGCTCGGTCTGGAAACCTGGGTTCAGTACCATACGGCGCCCATTGATCAGCAGCAGGGTGTTGCCCGTGCCCAATCCGCGCAGGTTGATCGAGGCAATATCGCCGCGCGCGCCATTGACGCCGCCCGCAGTGCTTTGTTCATTAAACGCCACCTGCCCGGCTTGCGGAATGGATCGGAACAATTCATCGCCAGATGCAGCATCGGTGGTTTCGATTGCCTCTTCATCCAGCACGGTCACTGGCAGTACATCGTCAATCTTCGCGCCCTTGATCTGCGAACCTGTAACAACGATGATATTGTCATCTGCCGCGGCGTCCTGATCACCGGTATTCTGTGCCAAGGCATTGCCCGTACCCAATGCCAAGATTGCGGTTGTGCAGAACAACCGGCTCATTTTCGATTTTGCGATTCCCATGAAACCCTCCCTGATTGTGAACCAGACGTATATTTGCCTCCCAGCATCCCGATCTGGCTTGCTTGAAAATTGGCACCATTTTGCGACGCAAAGCAATCATGGAGATATTAGTATCCCGACATTGCCTCATAACAGCAGGTTATATGTTGCTTTTTTGCAACGGAGAGACGGTGTGATTAACCGGCAATCACGTCCGACAGGCCAGCGATGCAATCTTCCAACAAATCGCTGTAATAATGTTGCGTCAGAGTCGCCGCAAATATGGGAAATGGGTCGAGCCCCACCAGTGGATAGCGAAACAGGTCCGGCCCAAGGTAGGAATTTGCCGTAAATTCATCGACCACAGCCAGGCCAACACCCTTGCGCACGAGGGCAAGCGCGACGTGATAGGTCCGGGTCGTAACGACTTCTCGCGGCTTCACTCCGTGTTTTTCCAGCAAGCCGGACAATAACGCCCAGAGTGGCCCGCTATCCTTGATCCCGATAAAATCAATATCATGGAGCAATTGCGGATCGAGGCCGCCCGCCACGGTTTGCAGTTCACGGTCGGAAACAACCACCAACTGGCCCGCGCCAAGCCGTGTGGTTGCGATACGTTCATCGGACGGCGCTTCAAACCCGATACAAATATCGCATTTTTTTCAACCAGCGAAGGAATGATCTGATCCGAATGTATGGTCGTCAGTTCGAAACTGACGTCAGCATTTTCGAGACGGAATTTCGCTAATGCGTCGGGTAGCAGAGACAGGCTGACGGACGGCAGCGCGCCCAACCGTATATGGCCGCCCTGGCGGGAACGAATATTGTCGGCGGTGCGATTAAAGGCGGAAATCCGTCCGTATATGTCTTTGGCTTCGACAAACAGCTCATCCGCTTCCGGCGTCGCATAGATCTCGCCCCTTGCGGCGCATGAACAAAGGAAAGCCGAGTTGATCCTCGGCATGACGCAAGACCTTGCTCACCGATGGCTGCGAAACATTGAGATCACGCGCCGCACCGCTGATCGATCCGGTGCGATAGACATGATAGAAAATCTCGATTTGACGCAAGCGCATGATCATGGGGTGGCCACTCGCCACCCAAAAAGCAAGCCCGGGAATCGATGTACAGTGATATCACCGTCCCGGAACATCAAGCACGCCGGGCGCCTCTTCGTGTTGCAGTCAGGAAACCGGACCCCGCGATACCAATCGCACAATGCCCTGATTTCTAACCTTTCTGCAAATGCTTGCGGCCCAGCAATTCAGCGATCTGGACCGCATTGAGCGCAGCCCCTTTGCGCAAATTATCGCTCACACACCAGATAATCAATCCGTTCTCCACTGTTGGATCTTCGCGCACGCGACTGATATAAGTCGCGCTTTCACCGACACATTCAACCGGCGTGACATAGCCTTCATCTTCCCGCTTATCGACCAGCATCAGCCCGGGCGCTTCGCGGAGAATCTTCTGAGCATCTTTGGCGGAAAGTTCGTTTTCGAATTCGATATGGATCGCTTCGCTATGTCCGACAAATACCGGAACACGAACGCAGGTTGCGGTCAGCTTGATCTTGGGGTCGAGAATTTTCTTGGTCTCGACAACCATTTTCCATTCTTCCTTGGTCGAACCGTCATCAAGGAACACATCGATATGCGGGATCACGTTAAACGCGATCTGCTTGGTGAAGACCTGGTTGTCTTTGGGATCGCCAACGAAAATGGCACGGGATTGCTCGAATAGCTCGTCCATCCCGCCTTTGCCGGCTCCGGATACCGACTGATAGGTCGAGACGACCACGCGTTTGATCGTCGCCGCATCGTGTAACGGCTTGAGCGCCACGACCATCTGTGCGGTCGAGCAATTGGGGTTCGCGATGATATTCTTCTTCTTGTAACCGTCAATCGCTTCTGGATTCACTTCGGGAACGATCAGCGGAACATCGGGATCCATCCGGTATAGCGAACTATTGTCGATCACCGTGCAACCGGCGGCCGCCGCCTTGGGCGCATATTCCTTGGTCGGACCGGAACCGGCAGCAAACAGCGCCATATCCCATCCGGAAAAGTCAAAATGCTCGATATTCTGAACCTTGAGCATTTTGCCGGTATCGCCCATTTCGATCTCGCTGCCCTGCGATCGCGGCGATGCCACGGCGGCCAGCTTATCTATCGGAAACTCCCGTTCCGCGAGGATGTTCAGCATCTCGCGACCGACATTTCCGGTGGCGCCTACAACTGCAACTTTATAACCCATTTTGCTCTCTCAATCCTTCTGACCGCATCATGCTGAAATGGTTCCAATTCCGTCCACACCGTTGAAGTCGCATTACAAACTCGCGATGCTCCTTGAACCAGGCGCTGTATGTCGGTGATACCAAAATGAAAACAGCCGGAAATCCTTTTGGGAAAACCGGCTGTTTGAATACATTATGAAGCGATGTTTATTTTGCTTCTGCTTCCTGCTCAGCGGGTTTCTCTGCCGGTTTTTCCGCCGGTTTCGCTGTGGTCGCGGTTTCCTTGGGCGCGTTCAGACGACGCTCCGCAATACGCGCACGCTTACCGGTACGGCCACGCAGATAGTAGAGTTTCGCCCGACGGACGACACCACGACGAACGACCGTAATCGATTCAATGTTCGGCGAATAAAGCGGGAATACACGCTCGACACCTTCGCCGAAGGAAATTTTCCGGACGGTGAAGTTGGAGCCCATGCCGCGGCTGGTCCGTGCAATGCACACACCTTCAAAATTCTGGGTACGAACGCGCTCGCCTTCAACGACGCGCACACCAATGCGAAGCGTATCGCCAGCGCGAAATTCGGGGATATCTTTTGCCGCTGCGAATGCTTCGACAGCTTCTTTTTCCAATGTCTGGATCAGGTTCATGACCGATCTTCCTTATTCTCTTCCTGCGCACCAGAGGGCGACTGATCCGGAGCGTCCCGATGACGTTCCCATAAATCCGGCCGCCTTAGCCGTGTATCTTCCTCTGCCCGTTGTTTCCGCCAAGCAGCAATTTTCGCATGATCCCCCGATCGCAAGACTTCAGGGATGATACGCCCTTCCCATTTCTGAGGCCGGGTAAACTGCGGATATTCGAGTATTCCGTTCTCGAAACTCTCGTCATCTCCGCTAGCCGAGGCGCCCATTACCCCGGGAAGCAGCCGAATGCAAGCGTCTAAAAGCACCAAAGCGCCCATTTCTCCACCGGACAGAACATAGTCGCCAATCGAGACTTCCTCAATGTCGCGCGCCTCAAACAATCGCTCGTCAAATCCCTCGAAACGACCGCATATTATGTTGACACCGGGGCCAGATGCAATCTCCCGCACACGCGCCTGTGTCAGCGGTTTCCCGCGCGGCGTCATGGCGAGGGTTGGGGCCGGTTTGGGTGATGATTTTCGTCTTATTCTGGTCGTAAATTCGGGCCTCTCACGCGGATCATGGAATCTCGACAGCGTTTGAGGAGAACGGTGCATACTTTCCATCCGCTCCACCGCAAAATCCACAGCCGCCGCCATGACGTCAGCCCGCAAAACCATCCCGGCGCCACCGCCGGCGGGCGTATCGTCGACACTGCGATGCTTGTCGGTGGTGAATTCCCGCGGATTTATGGTCTCTAGCGCCCACTTCTCCTCCTCGAGCGCCCTGCCCGCCAGCGATGTGCTGAGCGGCCCGGGAAACATTTCCGGGTAAAGGGTCAGAATTTGGGCGGTGAAGGTCATTGCGACAGCCCATCCAACATCGGTAAAAACATGCGATCGGTCAAACGCGGAATCCTTCCGTTTTCGGCTATATCGTCAGGAACGCCCATGGCGATCCCGAGCGGTCTTCATTTCCATGATCACAAAGGTCATCATCGCGATCATTAGCGCCATGGCTCCATAAATGATGAGCGTGCGTACCGGATTTTCATCACCGCCGCGATCTGCAGAAAAGGCGATCAACCCAATCCCCGGCGTGATGATAATCTGCCCGGCAAGCAACGTGCCGGCCATCCGGATCATTTGGGCTTTTTTCGGTAAATCTTCCAGCCCATATAGGCTGGGAAAGCAACAATCACCACGATCAGCGCGATATAGATGATCGGTCCGGTCACGGCTCGACAAAATCCGATAGAACAATCGCCGGATCATTGCGCATATCAATGGCGCCAACCGGGACCATGAACTTCTTGCCGCTGGCGCGTTCAATTTCGATCACATCACCGGCACCAAATTCGTAAATGGCGAAAATCTTGCCTAGCTCTTCGCCATTGTCAGAAACACAGCGCAGGCCAATAATGTCGATATGATAAAATTCGTCTTCGTCCAGCGCAGGTAAGGCGGCGCGCGAAACGGACAGTTCCGTGCCCCTCGCCGCTTCCGCAGCGTTGCGGTCAGTAATCTCGGTGAGCCTGGCAATTGCGCCCATTTTATGGGGTTTGACCGATTTCAATGTCAGTTTGCCGCCATTGAAATTCTTGTGCTGCTTGAGGCTGTCCAGCGTATCGCAGAACAGTTTGAGCCGGACCTCGCCCGTCACCCCATGCGCGCCAATGATGACGGCAAGAGGGACGGCCGCGTCCGGATCAATATCGGCCAAGGACTATCCCTCGGACTTTTCTTCGGTTGCTTCCTCGGCAGCAGGTGCGTCTTCCGCAGCAGGGCCTTCGGTCGCAGCTTCTTCGGCAGGCGTTGCTTCAGGAGCAGCTTCTTCAGTTTTTGCTTCTTCTGCCGGTGCTTCAGCAGCGGTTTCTTCAGTCGGTGCTTCTTCAGCTGGAGCCGCCGCAGCTTCCTTGGCTGCTTCTTCAGCAGCAGCGGCTTTTTCCGCTTTCTCTTCCAGGCGCTCGGTGGCTTTTTCGCCAGGCTTTGCCTTGTTCGGGTTGTTGCGCGCTTCGCGCTTCATCAAACCAGCGGCATCCAGAAAACGCGCGACGCGATCGGAAGGCTGGGCGCCGACACTCAGCCAATGCTTTGCGCGGTCAAGATCCAGAACAACGCGCTTTTCGTCGTCCTTGGCAAGCAACGGATTGTAGCTACCGATACGCTCGATAAATTTGCCATCCCGCGGCGACCGGATATCGGCGATCACGATTTTGTAATAGGGCCGTTTCTTGGAGCCACCACGGGCCATTCTCATTGCTACTGACATAATAAACCTTTCTTATAATCTTCTAATATATTCAAAAACTTAAAACTATTTCTTCTTATTCAATAAATTCGCTAGATCGGGGGGCAAGCCGCCGGGGCTCATGTCGGGCAAGCCAGGCATGCCTGCCATGCCGCCGCCCTGACCGCCCATCCCGGCACCTGCAGCGCCCCCGCCGCCACCGAACATCGACATCAAGCCTTTGACGCCGCCCATTTTCTTGATCTTCTTCATTGCCTTGGCCATTTCCTGATGCATTTTCAGGAGCTTGTTAACATCTTGCACGGTCGTACCGGAACCTTTGGCAACCCGTACTTTGCGCTTGGCATTGAGCAATCCGGGACGCACCCGCTCTTCCTTGGTCATCGACCCGATAATCGCATCCATGCGCACCAGAACCTTGTCGTCCATCGCACCGCCAGCCATCGCAGCCTTGGCTTTCTTCATGCCGGGCATCATCGAGGCCAGAGCCCCCAGGCCGCCCATTTTGGTCATTTGCCGCAATTGGGTACGAAGATCGTTGAGATCGAACTGGCCCTTGAGCATTTTCTCGGCCAGCGCATCCGACTCTTCCTTGTCGACCGTCGCCGCGGCCTTTTCCACCAGACTGACAACATCGCCCATGCCGAGAATGCGACCAGCCACCCGTTCAGGATGAAACTCTTCCAGCGCATCGACTTTTTCGCCAACACCGACAAACTTGATCGGCTTGCCGGTGACGGCGCGCATCGACAACGCTGCACCGCCGCGCGCATCACCATCCATACGGGTGAGCACAACGCCGCTCAGATCAACCTGCTCCGAGAAACTCTGCGCGACATTGACCGCGTCCTGGCCGGTCATCGCGTCGACAACAAGCAAGGTTTCCTGCGGGTTCGCGACGCTGGCCACAGCCTGCATCTCATCCATCAACTGCTGATCGACGTGCAACCGGCCAGCGGTATCGAGCATCAGGACATCAAAGCCCTGCAGCTTGGCCGCCTGCAACGCGCGCTTGGCGATTTCTACCGGTTGCTGGCCAGCGACAATTGGCAATGTCGAGACACTGACCTGTTCGCCCAGAATCGCGAGCTGTTCCTGCGCAGCCGGACGGTTGACGTCCAGCGAAGCCATCAGGACCTTCTTATTCTCTTTGTCCTTGAGGCGCTTGGCAATCTTGGCAGAGGTTGTCGTTTTACCGGAACCCTGCAGACCAACCATCATGACAATCGCCGGTGGCGCCACTGCCAGATTGAGCCCACTGGCATCCGCACCAAGCATTTCGGTGAGGCCGTCATTGACGATCTTGACGACTTGCTGACCCGGTGTAATCGATTTGAGCACCGATTGACCGACCGCCTGCTCGGTGACCTTTTCAACAAACTCACGAACAACGGGAAGCGCAACATCGGCCTCGAGCAACGCAATACGAACCTCGCGCATCGCACCGCGAACATCTTCTTCCTTGAGCGCGCCACGGCCCCGCAGCTTGTCAAAGACGCCGCCAAGCCGATCGCTTAACTTGTCAAACATGATGCCGTCCTTTCTTCGCTCGTTTGCCGATATTCAAGTCAACGCAAAAAGCGCCGGTGGGCGAAACCTCGCTGACCGACGTGTGAGTGTTGAGCTCGAACTTGATATTCCTACACGGCTTTCGCCGCTTCCGACAGGGCCATTAGTCGATAAGCGATGAACGTGCAACCCCTTCCCATCCTGTTCTTCCGAAACGAAATATGAACCGCCGTTAACCAGAAATTGACGTTTAACCGTTCATTAGAGAAATCAACAAAGTGGGAAAAGTGTCATGAGTACGAAAATGACCAAGAATGAGAGCGGAACCAGCAGCAATTCTTATGCGGCTACAGCAAGGCGTGATGTCTTTACCAGCATCGTCGTCATTTTTGCGATCCTGATGTTTGTCAGCACCGGTGGTACGGTATTGTCCGATGCGATCTCTTCGATAGCTGGCTATGGGCGTACCAGCGACAATCTCATGGTATCAGGGTTCCTGCTTAATATTGCACTTATTCTCTTTGGCTGGCGCCGGTATCGCGATCTTGCAGCTGAAGTCGCCGAACGGGCAGCGGCGGAAGAACGGGCCAACTCGCTCGCGGCGACTGATCCCCTGACGGGATTCCTGAACCGCCGCACACTCGCCGAAAAAACTTCAGAGATGATCGCTGCTGCTCAGCGCAAGAATAAAAGCATCGCCTTCATGATGCTCGACCTCGACAATTTCAAAACCGTCAACGATGTGCATGGGCACAGCGCCGGTGATATTGTTCTCAAGGAAGTGGCAAACCGTATTGCGGACGTCATCCCGCCGAACAATCTGCTCGCACGCCTCGGCGGTGATGAATTTGCTTGCGCCTTTGTTTTCGACCCGGATCAACCGGAAATGGTCGATCGCATTGCCGATGACCTGATTGAAAGCATCGCCGCCCCGATCATGGAAAACGGCAATCATCTTGTTGTTACCACGTCCATCGGCATGTCCCGTTTCGATTTTGAATCGGAAAGCGTCGAAGTCTTGATGCGTCGCGCGGATATTGCGATGTACAGCGCCAAGAAACAGGGCCGGAACCGGTTCTGCTGGTTCGATGTTTCGATGGAACAGGAACTGAAAACCCGCAACACGATCGAATCCGGCATGCGCAAAGGCATTCCGAATGACGAGTTCGTCCCTTATTATGAGCAGCAGATTGATCTCGCGACGGGAAAACTGACCGGGTTTGAAATGCTCGCCCGTTGGGATTCCCCAACCCAGGGTCTGGTTTCTCCCGAAGTTTTCATCCCGATTGCCGAAGAAACCGGCATGATCGGTGAACTGTCGCTCAATATTATGCGCCAGGCCTTCGAAGATGCCAAAGACTGGGATCCGAGCCTGACGATCTCTGTCAATATCTCGCCCGTGCAATTGCTTGATCCGTGGCTGGCGCAGAAAATCGTCAAATTGCTTGTCGAAACAGGATTTCCGCCAAACCGGTTGGAAATTGAAATTACCGAAAGCAGCTTGTTCGAGAACCTAAGTCTTGCACAATCGATTGTTGGCAGCCTCAAAAACCAGGGCATTCGTATCGCTCTTGATGATTTCGGCACCGGCTACAGCTCGCTGGCTCACTTGCGTGCCTTGCCATTTGACCGGATCAAGATCGACCGCAGTTTTGTCACGTCGATCCTCGAAAATTCCGAAAGCGCAGCCATTGTCAAAGCGATTACCAGCCTTGGCAGCAGCCTCGGCATGCCGATCACGGCAGAAGGTATTGAAGACAAGGAAATTGAAGACGAGCTGCGTAATATCGGCTGTGCCAAAGGCCAGGGCTGGTATTATGGACGCCCGCTGTCGGTCGAGCAAACCCGCCGCGTTCTGGCAGAGCGGAATTTGCTGCCCGTACCCGCTACGCCGCAATACGCCGAAGTGGCTGCAGAGGAACAGATCGTTCCAAACGCCGAAGCCCAGCGCAAAGTCGGTTAACCCGGTCCCTATTGGGGCAAGACAGATCCTGCGGGCTTTCCCGAACCTGAAAGGCTGGACTTGATCCGTCACGCCCCCTACATCGCCAAGCATGACGATCGGCCAATTTCACAAGATGCATGGACTGGGTAATGACTTTGTCATTATCGACGTGCGCGAACCCGAATTATCGGCGGCCTTTTCCATGTCCAACGCCAAAGCCGCAGCCATTGCGCACCGTCACAATGGCATCGGATGCGATCAGCTTATCATCCTGCGCCCGTCTGACGCCGCTGACGTGTATATGCAAATCTACAATGCCGATGGCGGAGAGGTCGAAGCATGCGGCAATGCCACCCGTTGCGTGATCAAATTACTCGGCGATGACACCGCGATTGAGACGAAAGCCGGTATATTGACTGGCAGCACCACGAAAGACGGTGCGGTCGTCGACATGGGTGCTGCCGTGCTGGACTGGCAGGCCATTCCCCTCGCCTATGCCATGGATACGCTCAACATGCCCGTCGGCTGGGAAGAGCTTCAGGATCCTGCCGCGGTCAATGTCGGCAATCCGCATGTGATATTCTTCGTCGATGATGCCGATGCCGTCCCGCTGGATCGGCTCGGGCCGATGATTGAAGTGGATCCGCTATTTCCCGAGCGCGTCAATGTTAATGTCGCGCATGTCGCCGACGATGCCATCCATTTGCGCGTTTGGGAGCGCGGCGTGGGCCTCACCCGCGCTTGCGGCACCGGCGCTTGCGCCACAGCAGTGGCCGCGCTGCGCCGCGGTCTGGTTAGCAGCCCGGTGGTGGTTCATCTGCCAGGCGGCGGGCTGACCATCAGCTGGCAGCCCGGCGAAACGATCAAGATGCAAGGGCCAACAACCTATGTCTTTTCGGGCACCGTAAATTGGGATGATTTCGGATGAGTGCACTGGAAATTATCAGCATGGGCTGCCGCTTGAATATTGCCGAAAGCGAAACGATCCGGCAGAGCCTGTCTGGCGCTGATATCGCGACAGACGATCTGATCATCGTCAACAGCTGTGCAGTCACCAATGAAGCGGTGCGACAGACCCGTCAGGCGGTACGCCGTGCCAAGCGCGATAATCCCGACAAGAAAGTGGTCGTCACCGGCTGCGCGGCCCAGATTGATCCTGACATGTTCTCGGCCATGCCCGAGACCAGCGCCGTCGTCGGCAATTTCGACAAATATGATTCTGCCAATTTCAAATTAGGCATCCAGACCAACAAACCAGACATCCGGGTCTCCGACATCATGCAGGTTACTGAAACCGCACCGCACATGGTCAGCGCCTTTGCTGAACGGTCGCGGGCCTTTGTCGAAGTGCAAAATGGCTGCGATCACCGCTGTACCTTTTGCATCATACCCTATGGCCGCGGCAACAGCCGCTCGGTTCCGGCAGGCCAGGTCATCGAGCAGGTCCAGGCGCTGGTTGACCAAGGTTTTCAGGAAGTGGTTCTAACCGGCGTGGACGTCACCAGTTACGGTCCGGATCTTCCCGGTTCACCGAGCCTCGGCCTGCTGGTGGAACGCCTGCTGAATCATGTTCCCGATCTCAAACGGCTGCGCTTGTCTTCGGTTGATGGCGTCGAGATTGACGATCGTCTGTTCGATCTGCTGACCGGTGAACCCCGAATGATGCCACATGTGCATTTGTCGTTGCAATCGGGTGACAACCTGATCCTCAAGCGGATGAAGCGCCGCCACAGTCGCGAACAAGCAATTGAACTGGTCGCCCGTCTGAAGGCCAAACGACCGGATATCACCATCGGTGCCGATATTATCGCCGGCTTTCCAACCGAAACCGATGACATGCTTGCCAACAGTCTCGATATTGTCGAGCAATGCGCGGTGGTGCACGGCCATATCTTTCCTTACTCTCCACGCCAGGGAACACCCGCGGCAAAAATGCCGCCAGTCGACGGTGCCGTGATCAAACAGCGCGCGCGGGATCTGCGCAACGCCACGGCGGCGGTTGCCCAAAAGTGGCGCGAATCCCTGATCGGAACAACGCAGAATATATTATGTGAATTGAGCGGAACCGCAGGCTATGCTGAAAACTTCGCTCATGTTCAACTCGAACAACCAGCCACAGGGGGGCAGATTGTACCGGTTAAAATCATCGCCACAGACGGGACGCAACTTGTCGGAAGGCGCCTCTCATGAATGACAAGCCGGGATGGAAAGACCGCCTGTTTGGCGGATTCAGCAAGACATCCGGTCGTCTGACAGAAAATCTCTCGGGCTTGGTCACCAAGGCCAAGCTCGACGATGCGACACTGGATGATATCGAGGACGCATTGATTCTGTCCGACCTCGGCCCAGCCACTGCGGCATCCATTCGGGAGAAACTCTCGAAGGAGCGCTTTGAAAAAGGCCTGACCGAAGAAGCGGTGCGGGCCATCATTCAATCCGAAATCGCGACGATTCTCGATCCGGTCGCGATACCTCTGGAAATAGATGCCTTTCCCCGCCCACAGGTCATTTTGGTGATCGGCGTGAATGGATCAGGCAAGACCACCACCATTGCCAAACTCGCGCATCTGTTTCTTGAACAGGATTATGGCGTCATGCTCGCCGCCGGGGATACTTTTCGTGCAGCGGCGATTGGACAGCTCAAAATCTGGGCGGACCGCCTTGGAGTGCCCTTTATCAGCGGCAAGGAAGGCGGCGACAGTGCCAGCATCGTCTATGAAGGCGTCCAGCAGGCAACCGCAACCGGGATTGATGTGCTCATCGTTGACACCGCCGGACGCTTGCAGAACCGGACGGAGTTGATGGACGAACTTGACAAGATCCGCCGCGTTCTCGGCCGACTGAATCCCGCAGCGCCCCATGACATCGTGCTGGTCCTGGATGCGACCACCGGCCAGAATGCGCTGTCCCAGATCGAAGTGTTCAAGGAAGTCGCAAAAGTCACCGGGCTGATCATGACCAAATTGGACGGAACTGCGCGCGGCGGTGTGCTGGTCGCTGCCGCCAAGCAATTCGAGTTGCCGATCCATGCTATTGGCGTTGGTGAAACCATTGAAGACCTGCGGCCGTTTGATCCCAATGATCTGGCTGCCGCCATTGCAGGAAAACACACATGAGTGATGACGTCGTTACGATCGAACCAAAAAACGAGCATAAGGGCCTCGGCTTTGCCCTCGATTTCGGACCACTGCTGGTCTTTTTCCTGGTCTACAAATTCGGTGCGCCCGAAGGCAGCCCGATACTGGCAGCGATATACGGGACAGCGGCTTTCATGGTCGCCATCGTCATCGCTGTTATCGTGTCCAAGTGGAAGCTTGGCAAGATATCGCCGATGCTCTGGTTGTCGGCGGTTCTGGTCATCGGTTTTGGCGCCCTCACCATCTATTTCAACGATCCGCGCTTCATCCAGATCAAACCGACCATTATCTATACCGGCTTTGCGGTCATTCTCGGTGCGGGCCTGCTACGCGGCAAGCCGATGCTGAAATATCTGCTGCAGGCCGCTTATGAAGGGCTGTCTGACGAAGGCTGGCTCAAACTGTCCCGCAATTGGGCGCTGTTCTTTCTCGGCATGGCGATCCTCAATGAAGTCATGCGCGCCATGCTTGATTTTGACATGTGGCTAACCGTGAAAGTCTGGGGCGTGACAATCCTGTCCTTCATCTTTGCCCTCGCCAATGTGCCCTTGCTGATGCGGCATGGCCTTGATCTTGGACTCGAGGACGAAGACGAAGAGGGTGGCAAAGACAAGGTTCAACCCGAATAACCCGGCCCGTCACCAATCCAGAAACAAAAAACCGCGCCGAAATCAATCGACGCGGTTTTTACCAATATTGCTTTGGACTTTAGCCCTGATCAGCGCGGCTGACCCCTTCGCCATCAAGGTTCTGCGCGACAAAGTCCCAGTCGATTGCATTGTCGAGTAAGGCCGAGACATAGTCCGGACGTGCGTTCTGATAATCGATATAATAAGCATGTTCCCACACATCGAGCGTCAACAGCGGCTTCATGCCTTCATGCGCGACCGGGCTGTCGGCATCATGCAAGGATGTGATTTCCAGCTTGTCGCCGTTCAACACCAGCCAGGCCCAACCGCTGGCGAAATGGCCAACCGCTTCGGCTTTGAATTGTTCCTTGAACGCGTCAACCGAACCGAAATCGGCTTCGATACGGCTCTGCAATTCGGCCGGCATTTCTTTCTTGGTTGGGCTCAGGCACAACCAGTAGAAGCTGTGGTTCCAGATTTGCGCCGCATTGTTGAACAGGCCGCCATCAGCCGCGCGAATGACATCGGACAGCTTTGCACTGTCGTGCGCGGTGCCGGCAATCGCATCGTTGGTTTTGCCGACATAGGCGTTGTGATGCTTGCCGTGGTGATAGTTAAACGTGGCTTCCGAGATAAGGTCGCCAAAAGCGGTCTTGGAATAAGGAAGATCGGGAAGTGCAAAGGCCATCGGAAATATTCTCCATGATTAGAAAGACTTTCTACCGGAGCCTATACAGACAAATGCCGATCGCAACAACTGGCCATTGGGCCATATATTCGTGGTTCAATGGCCCAGCAGATCGTGGCGCTTGAGCGAATGGCGCAATTGGTCGTACGTCAGATTGAGCGCTTTGGCGGTCTGGCGCTGATTATAGCGGGACTTTGCCAGGGCTGATTCCAAAATGCGTTTCTCAAAAGCTTCGACTGCCTCTTTCATGTCATCGACAGCGGCAAAGGACGGTTCGGCTGGTGCAGCAGCAGGCGCTGCCTCCGGCGCCTTCGCCTCAGCAGAGCTCGATTCCGCAGGAGAACTTAGCCTGGAGGGCATTTCCCTCGGCTTCCAGGGGGATTCGAATGGATCAAATACAATATGATCAACCGGCCTCGACGCATCGCTCCATTGATAGACCGCCCGCTCGATGACATTGCGCAATTCCCGGACATTACCAGGCCATTCGTGGCGGTTCAGGGCCTCGGCGGCGAGTTTGCCGAAGCCGGGCCATTGCGGCCATTCCAGCTCGGCAGCCATCCTGCGACCGAAATAGTCTGCCAGCACGGGAATATCGCCTTCCCGGTAGCGCAAGGGCGGCAAAGTTACGACTTCGAACGACAGCCGATCGAGCAAATCCGCCCGAAACTTGCCTTCCTCGGCCATTCTGGGAAGGTCGGCATTGGTCGCCGCTACGATGCGAACATCGACGCGCTGTGGCCGGGAAGAACCGATGCGGGTGATTTCACCATATTCAACAGCGCGCAGCAGCCGTTCCTGTGCTGCGGTTGAAAGCGTACCGAGTTCATCCAGAAATAACGTACCGCCGTCCGCTTCTTCAAACCGGCCCACGCGGTTTTTGGTCGCGCCCGTAAAAGCACCCGCTTCATGTCCGAACAATTCGGCCTCGATAAGGGTTTCCGGCATCGCGGCACAGTTCAGCGTGATCAGCGGTCCGTCCCAACGCATGCTGAGCCGATGGAGCCGCTCGGCAATCAACTCTTTACCCGTTCCCCGCTCCCCGATAACAAGGACCGGACGGTCGAGTTGCGCCGCCCGGCTGGCTTTTTCCACCGCATCGAGAAAAGCCCCGGACTCCCCTATGAACTGACTTTCGCGCTCCATGCCCAACCTATAGTGTAATTTCCCACTAAATAGCAATTCATACTATATCAAAATCCACAAAAAATTGAATTACCGTTTTATTTCAATAGATTATAAAACTGGCACGCCTCCTGCAAAGTTAGTTTCGAACCCGCAAGGGATCGGAAAAACGAAATCAATCGGAGGACATCATGTCAGCACTTATCAATTCAGTCAGAATGAAAAGCCTGAGCAAAACAGATATTTCTGCGATTATTTCGGTTTTGTTATTTTCGATGACCATCCTGATCAGCGCGGTCGGCCCAGCAGAAGCACAGGGCACGACGATCGCCGAAGATGGTACGATTTCCCCAACTGTCAGCTACAAAGCGTGACAGGCGAAATGGCCGGGACTCCTTCATTCCCCCTTGCCGAAGTGAAGTCCCGGCCACCTTTTCAGATTGACGACGTAGAATTTATCGACGAGAATTTTTTTAAAGACCAGCCTGAACGTTCGAACCATTCCAGGCACAATGCTAGCAAAGACCGGAGTTTTTACATGGGTATTTTTTCAAGGACACGCGACATCATCGCCGCCAATGTCACCGACATGCTCGACAAGGCGGAGGATCCATCGAAGCTGATCCGCATGATCATCCTCGAGATGGAAGAAACACTTGTTGAAGTCCGGGCATCGGCAGCCCGCACCATCGCCGACCAGAAAGAAATGCGCCGCCATATCGACAAGCTCGAACAGCTGACCGATGACTGGAATGAAAAGGCCCAGCTCGCCCTGTCAAAGGACCGTGAAGACCTCGCCAAGGCCGCGCTCATCGAAAAGCGCAAAGCGGCAGACATGTCCGAGCAACTGAAAGTCGAGATCCAGGTATTGGACGATGCGTTGCGTGCCAATGAAGAGGACATCGCGAAATTGCAGAAGAAATTACAGGAAGCCCGCTCGCGTCAGAGCAGCCTCGTCAACCGGCTCGAAAGCGCGGAAAACCGGTACAAGATCCGCGAGATGTATAATGGCGAGAAAGTCCATGATGCGTTCTCGAAGTTCGAATATCTCGAGCGGCAGGTTGATCTCGCAGAGGGCCGCGCAGACTCGCTGTCCATGGGCGGTGAACCGCAAACCCTGGAAAACCAGATCGCCGCGCTGGAATCGAGCGACAAGGTCGATGATGAACTCGAAGCCATGAAGGCCGCCATGAAGAAAGGTGATAAATAATGCCAGAAGAAGTCGTACCGATAGCTATTTTCAGCATGCTCACGCTATTTGTGGGCCTCCCTTGGCTAGTGTTCCACTACATCACCAAGTGGAAAACAGCTTCGACGATTACAAACGAAGATGAGCAACTGTTGGATGAACTCCACAGTATGGCCCGTCGCCTAGATGAGCGAATGGAAACCATCGAACGGATTATGGCAGCAGACAATCCCGATTGGCGCCAGTCTGCTCTTCCTAAACCGAGCGAACCAGCGCCTACGCTGGAAAATTTTGACACTCTGCTGAAAAAGGAAAGGCGCTAGTCATGACTTCATCCCGCACAAAATTCTATCTCGATAAACAGCGTGCCAAATGGAGTGGTGTTTGCGCAGGGATAGCGGACTATACTGGGATCAATGTGTTCTGGGTAAGAATGCTCGCGATTTTTGCCACTTTCGCCATTCCGTTTCCGACGACGTTTATCGCCTATTGGGCGGCGGCAAAATTTGCCGATCCCAAACCCATCGAACTGTACGGGGACAAGGAAGAGCTGCAATTCTGGCAGGGCGTCCGCCAGTCTCCCCGTCGCACGGCGCGTGACGTGAGATCCCGCTTCCGCGAGATCGACCGCCGGCTAGCTGACATGGAACTATATTATACGACAAAGAACACGACGCTTTCGAACGAAATCGAAAAGCTGCGCTGAGTGTCGGGACATAAGGGAGATCAACTATGAATTGGGGTGGACCAGGATTTGTGATTGCGATCATCGCGGTTTGCTACGCTGGCTGGATTATCAACAACTGGGTACGCGCCAAACATGGCTATCCGCTCGAAGATGAGTGGGGCGGTAGCACCGCTAAAAGCAATCCTGACGAAGCGCGTAAAATCGAACTGCTCTCCAGCGAAAATGAAGAGCTGGTTGGCAAGATCGACCGCCTGCAGGAGCGACTGCAGGTCCTCGAACGGATCGCCACCGATCCGGCGAAGCGGACCGCGGATGAAATTGAAGCTCTGAGATCGGAGGACCGATAATATGGAACCGGACAAAGCAGCCTTTATTCTGGACATCCTGCCCTATGCCGCACTGATCAGCGCATTTGCGGTTGGCGGCTGGGTTGTGAACACCTGGATGCAGAATCAAGAACGGATACCCGCTGGAAGGAAGCTGGGGCAATGCCCTGCACCCCAGTACGGACCGCGAAGCGGTTGAGCGGGTCAAGCTGCTCACCAACGAAAATGCCGAATTGCGCGCTGAAATCGGATCGATGAAAGACCGTCTGGCCAATGTCGAACGGATTGTCACAGATGACAGCCACCGGCTGACCAGCGAAATTGACGCCTTACGCGACAAACCGGCCAACTGAGGGGAGAAGAAGATGCCAATTGAATATATTGCTCTGATGATCCCGTTTGCCGGCATGGCCATTGGCGTGTTCGCGATCTGGACCAACCATCAGCAGAAAATGATGGAAAAGCAGTCGGTCATTTCTGCAGAAAAAGCCGCACAATATGCCGCGACCAATCAGCAACTGGAACAGCGCGTGCGTGTCCTCGAGCGGATTGTCACTGACAAGGGCTTCGATCTCGCCGCACAGATAGAAGATCTGCGCGACGAATCTGCAACAAAGGAACTCAATTAATGGACTGGTTAGCGCTACTCATTCCCCTCGCCCCATTTGGCCTTGGTGGCCTGTGGATATGGACGCGCCATCAAAGCAATATGGTGGAAAAGCAAAAAGAACTGCTGTTGCTTGGCAAAAATGCACCTGAAAGCGAAGACGGCAAGCGGATGCAGGAAGAAATGAAATATCTCAAAGATCGCGTCGCAACGTTGGAACAGATTGTCACGGATGGCCATGGTGCCAAGCAACTGGAAAACGAAATAGCAAAGCTGAGAGATAATTGACGAACACGAAGAGGAGGTAAGTTTATGGGTTGGGAAGAAGCAGTTGTTGCGATCATCATTGTGGTGACAATTGGCAAAGTGATGACCAGCAAATATCGCGCACAAAACGGAATCCTGGAAGATGAAGACGGCAATGCGCTGAGCATCTCTCAAACTGCCGATCCCGATGCAGACCGCCTTCGCGAAGAGGTCCAGTATCTCAAGGAACGCGTCCAGGTCCTAGAAAAAATCGCCACCGACGATCGCGGCGCCCGCGACCTCGAACAGGAAATCGAAAAATTGAGAGACCGCTGAAGCGGCACATCAATTTTAGCATTTTAGAAGAAGAAGGAAAGCCTCATGCCAGAACCCAGTTTCTATCTGATCACGGCAGCATTTACGGTTATCGGAATGACCGCCATTTCGCTGGTTGCGTTACGCGGCTGGCGGGACTGGATCGCGCTCAAGACACGCGAACTCGAGCAAAAGCGTGACGACAATCCCCCCAGCGCCACTTCGCGCATTGAAGTGGCTGATCTGAAAGAGCGCATCCGCAAGCTGGAAGCGATTGCAGCAGGCGTGGAACTATAATTTCCTCGGCAGCTGTGCCGAAAAAATGATGACGCAGAATCCCTGACCCTGCTAGCGGACACGGATGAGCAAAATAGACGATCTGATTGAAGAATATGAGTTTCTGGAAGCCGATGACCGGTATCGGCTGCTAATTGATCTGGGAAAAAATCTCGACCCCATGCCGGATGCCCTGAAAACTGATGCGACTCTGGTACGCGGCTGCTCCGCATCCGTCTGGGTTTATCCCACACAAGCCGATGATGGCCACCTCCAGTTTCTCGCCGACAGCAATGCGGCAATCACCAAAGGCATTATCGCGCTGGTGCTGGAAACGGTACAGGGGCAGACCGCCGATAGCGTCTTGCAGACGGATATTGCGGAGACGCTCGAGCCGTTTGATCTGAAGAACCAGCTCAGCTCCAACCGCACGCAGGGCATACCCAACATGATTGCGCTCATAGAGGATACCGCCAGGCGCTATGCGACGGCGTAAGCCTCCGCGGGCGGCGCTTCTCGCTTCCCTCCTGCCGATAGTGTTGACGACTGGGTGCGCTTCAACCGACAACCCGCTTCCGGTTTCGGCGGCCACACAAACCGCCTCGGGCCTTACAGTGAATGGCATCGCTTTCTCAGCAGCGGATATCGAAAATATCACCGTGCAGCCGGAGCGCTATTCTGACTTTACCCACGGTCTGTTCATCAATCTTTCGCCCCGTGGTGCCGAGAAGTTTATCGCGCTCCAAAAAGACCTAATCGGACAGAAACTGGAACTCGCGGTCGATGGCAAAGTGATTTCAGAACCGATATTGCAGGATTATATCTATTCCGGAAACTTCGTGCTCAATGGCGGTTTTTCAGCGGCCGAAGCCGATGAGCTTGCCAGAAAAATAGCCCCAAATCCTTACTAGACTGGTTTCCAAACGCGCCGTTCCTCTGCGACCTTCAGAACATCAAAGGCCGCCTGTGCCGCCTGAAACTTCTTGGCCGCCTCTTCATCGCCCGGATTGACGTCGGGATGAAATTCCTTGGCCATCGCGCGCCAGGCCTTTTTCACCGCTTCAAAATCAACGTCCGGCGTCAGGTCAAATATTTCCAGCGCGGTCATTTCGTCGCGCGACCGGCTGCCGTCACCAGAGCCCATCCAGCTATAATGTTTGGATTCTTGATAGGCATTGGCATCTCGCTGCTCATCGGCTTCGCGTTTCGCTCGTTCTTCCTTGTCGAGTCCTTCGAAATAATCCCATCCGCGATTATATTCCGCAGCGTGTTTTTCGCAGAAATACCAGCGGTCCGGATTGTTCGGCGATTTCGGAGCGGGACAATTGCCCGCTTCATCGCAACCATGACGATCACAGATTTTCACCTGCTGCGTTTCACGGGAGCTTTCATAGCTGCCCCAGCGCGGGAACCCCCAATTGTCGGATCGCTTGGCTTTTGGCATAACGCTTTCTCTAACAAACACGGCCGGTCGGGGCCAGCCCTATCACTGAAACCTGAAAAAATACCAAAGGGTCTGTAAGCCGGGTTCTGTCCAGTCCCTTGCGAGACCTGGCCAGTCATTCATCTGCGCGATACATTGCTGCACCGCTTTAGCAACCAACCCGGGCAGCAGGCCGAAACCGCCATCAGCCGCCCCTATTTGGTTTTGCTCCGAGTGGGGTTTACCGTGCCGGCTCTGTTGCCAGACCCGCGGTGCGCTCTTACCGCACCCTTTCACCATCACAGATCCGAAGATCTTGCGACCTGCTTTCTGTTGCACTGTCCCTAAACGGCCAATCACTCGACCGCTCGCCGGATGTTATCCGGCACCCTTGTTTCGTGGAGCCCGGACTTTCCTCGAAACTATTTGCATAGTCCCGCGACTGGCCGACCCTTTGGTAGCGTCTATTTAGCGATTCCACGTTCCCTGTCGAGCATTAATGACAAGAGGATCGCGCGGCATTCCCCGTCGATCACCCCGTCAATATTGCTCGGGCGGAAACGCCGCTGAAATGCAATAACCGCGTCTTTCTCGGCGGTTATGTCATAGCCGAACCGCTCCAGCGCCAGCATGAAACCCCCATCGGTCCATGGCGGATCGCCGAGATTCAGCGGTGGTTTTTTGAGGGCGATACCGACTTTTGCGAGCCGGTCCCAGTCAAACAGTTCGCCCGGATCCTGCTTACGCGCTGGTGCAAGATCACTATGTCCAATGACATTGGAGGGCGTAATATTGTGCCGCTTGACGATCGCATGCGCCAGTCTGGTCACCGAATCCATCTGCTCTTCGGGAAACTGGCAATAGCCCCATTCGTGCCCTGGATTGACGATCTCGATTCCGATGCTCGCACTGTTCACGTCGTCAATACCGCGCCAGTAGCCGCGGCCAGCGTGCCAGGCGCGGTGCTCTTCCTTAACCATCTGAACGATCTGCCCATCCTCGGTCACGACATAATGGGCCGAAACCTTGGCGTCCGGATTGGCCAGCCAGTTTATCGCAGAGGCGGCATCTTTCATGCCGGTATAGTGCATGACCAGAATCGAAATCGGGAGCTTGCGCTCATCAAAATTCGGAGATGGCGTCCAGATCATATCCATTGCAGTCCATCTCTCCCGTTTCAGACCGCCACCACGATCAAGCGACAATCGCCCCCAGTAACAATTCCGTTTCGACCGAAGGTGAGACCCTGAGATCACCGCCATTCTGGCAGGCCAGTTCGCGGGTCATCCATGCGGCCGCGGTGCGGGCACTCAATTCCGCGGCTGGCAGGGTTCCTTCGAGAGCAGACCGAATAGCATCGTCCATCGCAATTTTGGTGCCTTCCGCCCGAACCACGACTTCGACACCCTGATCGCCTTGTTCCGCGCCGACATCCAGGCGCCCGCCGCGGACCAGCGTTTCCCGCGCGATAAGCGCCAGGTTGAGCAGGATCTTGATCGCCTTTTTCGGCAGATGGCCGGTTTGAACCGCCCATCCCAGGGTGATTTTGCCTTGATCACCGACCAGACTCTCTACCAGTTGCTTGGCTTCAGCTGGATCGACTTCATCGCCGAACCCGCCGGCGGCACCAAAGGCAAGTCGGAAATATTTCAATTTATTGGCCGACGCTTCGGCGCTGTCGGCAACCAGATCGAGACAGCGCTCGCGCATCTCGGCGTCGGTTTCGTCTTCCAGAAGTTCGAGGCCATTGTTGATCGCCCCGACCGGACTCAACAGGTCGTGGCACAATTTGGAGCATAGCAAGGCGGCCAAATCAACATGAGTCACGGCACCAGAAGATTGAGTCATTAAAGAACGCCTTTTGCTAATTACAATTCAGTCACCGGCTGTTTGGCGATTTGTGTCCCGGCAATCAAGAGTCATTGGATCAAATCGACCGTAAATTTGTCCCTTCCGGACCGCCCGCCAGGCTGCTGCGTCCTCGCCATTAACAATGATCCAGATCCGGTTGTCGGGCGCCGCCATTGCCGCGTCGGTGCGGGACGGCTGTATCGACCCTGCAGGATGGGAATGGTAATAGCCAATAATCGGGTTCCCCCCTGCCCGCATGGCCTTTTCCGCCGCTATCAGCGCAGCCGGGTCGACTTCAAAATGCCGATCCGGTTCGCCCGCTACATTTCTTGTGGGCGATGCGCGGGTAATCGCCCGCTCATCCCCGAACAGAAGGCCGCACGCTTCAAGCGGTTCACTGGCCTTCGCGTGCTGTTGCAACTGTGCCAAGACGGCGCTTGATATGATCAGGGTCATGGGCCACATCTAGCCAATGACAGCGGGCCAATCCATAAAATCCGGTTTCGTACCCGAAACCGACAAAAAGCAGAGACTGGATGCCGCTGTCGCGAGTGTTCTCGACGACTTGTCGCGAGAGCGAATAAAAAACTTGATTCTGGCCGGCAATCTCGAAGTCGACGGTCAAGCAACAACCGATCCCGCATCAAAGAAACATAGCGGGAAAGCTTTTCAATTGACTGTTCCTGCGCCAATTGAAGGCCCTGCCCAACCGCAGGACATACCTCTCGACGTGATATTTGAAGATGACCATCTGATTGTGGTGAACAAACCAGCTGGACTGGTCGTTCATCCTGCAGCAGGTCACCCCGATGGCACATTGGTGAACGCGCTCCTCCACCATTGCAAAGGGCAATTATCGGGTATCGGCGGCGTTGTTCGTCCCGGAATCGTGCACCGAGATCGACAAAGATACATCCGGCCTGATGGTTGCGGCCAAAAGTGATGAGGCGCATAAAGGACTCAGCGCGCTATTTGCGACGCATGACATTGAACGACGGTATCTCGCCATCGTCAACGGCCGCCCCAACCCGTCGTCGGGAACAATCGAGGGCGCGATTGGCCGCAGCAATGCGAACCGCAAAAAAATGGCGGTTGTCGGCGACGACAGAGGCAAGGCTGCGATTACCCACTACACCACCAAAACACCGCTAAATGGTGCGACCTTGGTGGAATGTCGTCTCGAAACCGGACGCACCCACCAGGTACGGGTCCATATGTCCCAAATCGGGTATAGTCTTATCGGCGATCCGCTTTATGGTTCTCGTCGAAAATCATTGCTTTCCCGCAGAAAAGATATTCGATTTTGCCGGCAGGCCTTGCATGCTGCTATTCTTGGATTTGTTCACCCCATAACGGACGAAAAACTGTTGTTTAACTGTAACTTTCCACCCGATATGCAGGAACTATTCAGTAAGTTGCGTGTATAAGTTTTAATGACTATATGGAAATAGACCAACGGGTGCTTGATGAGGCCCGAAGGCAAACCAAAGAAGGAACATAAAATGGCTAATGGAAGCAATGTTCCGGCAAAAATCCCTGCTTTAGGGGGGGATGCGAGCCTGAACCGATATCTTGCGGAAGTACGTAAATTTCCACTTTTGAAACCCGAACAGGAATATATGCTCGCCAAGCGTTATGCCGAGCATAAAGACCAGGAAGCTGCCGCACAGCTGGTAACATCCCATCTGCGCCTGGTGGCCAAGATTGCCATGGGCTTTCGTGGCTATGGACTGCCGGTTTCCGATCTTATTTCAGAAGGCAATGTCGGCCTGATGCAAGGCGTGAAGAAATTCGAACCCGACAGAGGTTTTCGCCTGGCAACTTACGCCATGTGGTGGATCCGCGCGTCGATACAGGAATATGTATTGCGCAGCTGGAGCCTCGTGAAAATGGGCACCACCGCAGCGCAGAAGAAGCTTTTCTTCAACCTGCGCCGGATGAAAAACAATCTGGAAGCCTTTGAAGACGGCGATTTGTCGCCTGAAGACGTGAACAAGATCTCGACCGACCTCGGCGTCGCAGAGCATGAGGTGGTCAATATGAACCGTCGCATGTCGATGGGCGGCGATGCATCGCTGAACGTGCCGCTGAATGATGACGGCGAAAGCGGTCAGTGGCAGGACATTCTCGAAGATGATGGCCCGCTTCATGATCAGGAGATCGCGGACAAGCAGGAGGCCAGTTTCCGGCATGAAATGCTCAACGAAGCGATGGAATCACTGAACGAGCGGGAACAGCATATCCTGGCAGAACGCCGTTTGTCGGAAGATCCAAAGACTCTGGAAGATCTGAGCAAGGTTTATTCGGTCAGTCGCGAACGGATCCGGCAGATCGAAGTTCGGGCATTTGAAAAGCTGCAAAAGGCAATGTTGCGCATTGCCGGAGAAAAGCAGCTGCTCACCGCGAGTTAATTTTCAAACTTCGGAATATCTCTGAATAAAGAGGCGCCCCAAACAGCATTTGTTTTCGGGGCGCTTTTTTTGTAGTTTTGGCTATGGCTGCGAAACAGAAACGGCGATCGGGTTACTTCGTCCGATGGATTCTCAAACCGATCACCTATTTTCTGCTGATCAGCATTGCTTGGGTTGGTTTGATGGCACTGGTTCCTCCGCCATTCACTGCCACAATGGCCATGGACGAAAACAGCATCACCAAAGACTGGGTCCCCTTTTCCGATATCTCGCCCAATCTCGTGCGGGCGGTCATCGCGGCCGAAGACAGCAAATTTTGCCAGCATGATGGGTTTGACCGGGAAGCGATAAAAACCGCGATGAAGCGCAATGCCGAAGGCGGGCGTATTCGCGGTGGCTCAACTATTTCCCAGCAGACCGCCAAAAATGTCTTTCTGTGGCAAGGCGGTGGCTATTTCCGCAAGGGTCTGGAAGCCTATTTCACCTTTCTGATCGAAACCATCTGGAGCAAGAAGCGAATCATGGAAGTCTATCTGAATGTCGCGGAGACCGGCATAGGCACTTATGGCGCTCAGGCTGGTGCACAGCGCTATTTTCAGAAAAACGCCGCCGACTTGACGCCGACCGAAGCGGCCCGCATTGCCGCCGCCCTGCCTTTGCCCAAGAAACGGGCGGTCAACGGCGCGACGGGATTCACCCGCCGCTATGGCAACACCATTGCAGCGCGGATCAATATTGTAAAAAATGAAGGTTTGGACAACTGCATCTACAAATAGAAAACGCCTGATGCTTGCCGAGAATCTGACAGCTTAGGTCGTCCGATCAAGTTCTGCTGTGCGGCTCCTCACAGCCCCGCAAATCGCATTCCGTGTATATTGCATAAAATCATCACAATCCTGTGTGATGATTGCTTATGTTCGGTTCATATTGAACTGTTTATATATGTAACCGAACAATTGATTTTGACGAAACTAGTTACAGAGATGTAAAGTTCAGAAGGACAACTTATGTGTAGCGACTTGCCCCCATTCAAGAACCGCTTCGTGGATCCGGTCGATGATCAGACCATCCCGCCGATCCCCCTTTTATTGAAGCAAAGCGATTCGATTCGGTCCCTGTTCAAGACATAGGGAGCAACGGGCCGCCACACTGAAAGGAATTTTACCGAGAAAACGACATGATACTGGATCTGACAACAGGCGATGTGCCTGAAACAATCGACACCGATCTTTGCATCATCGGCGGCGGTGTTGCCGGCCAGATGCTCGCGGAAGCCCTGAGCACATCGCAACGGGATGTGGTTCTTCTGGAGAGCGGCGGCCGTGATTTTGACCCTTATGTACAGTCCCTGGCCGAAGGCAGCAATATCGGCATGCCTTACTATGATCTGGACGACGCGCGCCTGCGTCTGTTTGGCGGGACTGCGGCCATCTGGGGCGGGCGATGTGCCGAACTGGACGATATCGATTTTGAAAAGCGCGCTTTTGTACCGCATAGTGGCTGGCCGATTTCCAAGGCCGACCTCGCCCCCTATTATGAAAAAGTCTTTGCCCGCCTGGGTTTGGTTCAACCCGGTGCCCGGGACCTCTGGCAAATGATTGACAAAGCACCACCGCCTTTTGATCCCGCACGACTGCACAGCGATTTGTGGGTTTTTGACGAGCAGGGCGAACGATTCACCAAGCCCGATCAGGATCGGTTTGCCTCCAGCCGGATCGTGCTCAATGCGACGGTTACAAATATTCAGGTCAATGAACAAAATGCCGTGCAACATGTTCGTGCAGAGAGTGTCGCAGGACATTGTACCCGCATCAAAGCCAAAGCTTTCGTTTTGGCCGCTGGTGCGATTGAAACCGTCCGGCTGTTGCTCGGCAGCGTGAGCAATAGACCAGAAGGCCTGGGCAATGATCGCGATCTGCTGGGCCGGTTTTTCATGGAACACCCCCATGCCCGCGGCGGAGAGTTCATACCGGTCAATCTTGCCCAGACTCTATTGGCCCTGCCCCGTGCGATCCGCCACAACGGTCAACGCTACGCGGCCTATTTGCGCCCGGCAGACGCCCTGCAACGGGAACGCGGAATATTGAACAGCTCGATCAGTATCGCGCCGCGCATGCGCGAGGGGGAAAAAATGGAACTGTTTCGATCGGCCGCTAGCAAATTCAAACATGGCTTGCCTTCGAACCGTTTCTGGCGGTCCAACTATCATCGGCTGAAGAAACTGGCGATCAAGGGACTGGAATGGACGGACCCCTGGTCTTCGATCATCAACATGAAATATAATCGCGACAAAATGGGTGTTTTTGCAATCGTACGCGCCGAACAGGCCCCCAATCCCGACAGCCGCGTCCAGCTCGGGTCCGAGCGCGACCGCCTGGGTATGCGCAAGGTTGCTCTGAACTGGCAGCTTTCCAGCATCGACAAGGATAGCATTCGAGTGTTGATGGAAACCGTGGCGGACGAATATCAGCGGCTTGGCTGGGGCGATGTGACGTTATCCGACTGGCTGACCGACCCTTCGGCCCTGTGGAAATCAGACCCGCTGATCTCTGCGCACCCGATTGGCGGCTATCACCATATGGGCGGAACCCGGATGAGCAACGGCCCGGATACCGGTGTGGTCGACCGCCATTGCAGGGTGCATGAAAGCCCCAACCTCTATGTGGCAAGCAGCAGCCTGTTTCCTACTGGCGGCTGGGCCAACCCCACAGCGACCATCATGGCGCTGTCGTTGCGGCTGGCGGATCATCTGGAAAATGTCCTGGATGACGCCGGAGCGGCGCACCAACGGAATTTCGAACCCCGTGCGTCAATATCATCGACAGCATAAGATTCAGGGCCGAAACACCTGCCCCGGCTGACAAGACTTCACAATCAATGCTGAAAAAAAGCGCCGGCCTCAAACCAATGGGGCCGGCGTCTTTTTAGTTCATAGCGGACCCGCAGCTGCGCTAGGCCGCGTCTTCTTTTTCGGGTTTCGTGCCCTTGGCGATCACCTTGATAGGATCCTTGCGGCCTTCCACGACATCCTTGTCGATGACAATCTCGTCCACGCCTTCAAGATCGGGCAGGTCGAACATTGTATCGAGCAGGATATTCTCGACAATCGACCGCAGGCCACGCGCACCGGTTTTCCGCTCGATGGCTTTTTTGCCCACGGCGACCAAGGCATCATCGGTGAAGGTCAGTCCGACATCTTCAAGCTCGAACAATTTCCGATATTGTTTGACCAGTGCGTTTTTGGGTTCCTGCAAAATCGTCACCAATGCGTCGATATCCAGATCTTCCAGCGTCGCGATCACCGGCAAACGACCGACAAATTCGGGAATCAAACCAAATTTGAGCAGATCTTCCGGCTCGCCTTCGGCCAGCAATGCACCGACCTTGCGTTCTTCAGGCGCAGCAACATGGGCGCCAAAACCGATGGACTTGGCTTCCAGACGGTCACCGATAATCTTTTCAAGCCCGGCAAAAGCCCCGCCGCAAATGAACAGGATATTGGTGGTATCAACCTGCAGAAATTCCTGCTGGGGATGCTTGCGGCCGCCCTGCGGGGGGACGCTGGCCGTTGTGCCCTCCATTAGCTTCAGTAAAGCCTGCTGAACACCTTCACCCGACACATCGCGGGTAATCGACGGATTTTCCGCTTTGCGGCTGATTTTGTCGATTTCGTCAATATAAACGATACCCCGTTGGGCTTTTTCGACATTATAATCAGACGATTGCAGCAATTTCAGGATGATATTCTCGACATCTTCACCCACATAACCCGCTTCGGTCAGGGTTGTCGCATCCGCCATCGTAAACGGCACGTCAAATGTCTTGGCCAGCGTCTGCGCCAGCAAAGTCTTACCGCAGCCGGTTGGACCGACCAGCAGGATGTTCGACTTTGCGAGTTCGATATCGCCGGATTTGGCCGCGTGATTGAGGCGCTTATAGTGATTGTGCACCGCGACCGACAAAACCCGCTTGGCCCGGTTTTGACCGATCACATAATCGTTCAACACATCGCAGATTTCCTGCGGCGTCGGCACTTCACCGTCTTTTTTGCCGGTAATCGCACCTTTGGTTTCTTCGCGAATAATGTCGTTGCACAATTCAACGCATTCATCACAGATAAAAACAGTGGGTCCGGCAATCAATTTGCGGACTTCATGCTGGGACTTTCCGCAGAACGAGCAATACAGCGTGCTCTTCGAATCCGATCCCGTCAATTTCGTCATATAAAGTCCTTAAAACTGGCTTAGGCCATTAATCTAACCACCGGTTGGCAAAATGCTACCGCTTTTTTTGGCACAAGGCTGCTGTTGGCCCATGCTTAGCCGATGGGGCCTTAAATTTCGTTTAGCTTGGCGCTAACCGGTTATTTATCATCTTCCGCGGGCTTGGGGCGCTTGTCGTAAACTTCGTCCACGATTCCAAACGCTTTTGCCTCATCGGCTTCGAGAAACGTATCCCGGTCCATCGCCTTTTCAATCTCTTTGATCGGCTTGCCGGTATATTTGGCGTAGAGCTCGTTCATCCGGCTGCGGATACGTAAAATTTCCTGTGCCTGGATCTCAATGTCCGATGCCATGCCCTGGGCGCCGCCGGAAGGCTGGTGCACCATGATTCGGGCATTGGTGGTCGCCATCCGCATGCCCGGCTCGCCAGATGCCAGCAAAAAGCTGCCCATCGACGCCGCTTGACCGACGCAAACCGTTCCGACGCGCGGACGAATATATTGCATGGTGTCGTGGATCGCCATGCCTGCTGTTACAACGCCGCCGGGGGAGTTGATATACAGGTAGATATCCTTTTTCGGGTTTTCCGATTCCAGAAACAGCAGCTGCGCGGTGATGATCGACGCCATGCCGTCTTCCACCGGACCGGTGACAAAAACAATCCGCTCCCGCAAAAGCCGTGAAAAAATGTCAAAACTGCGCTCACCACGGTTGGATTGTTCAATGACAACCGGAACCAGAGCATCAACAATCGGGTTGCGGTCGTTAGAATCGAAAGGGTTCATGAATATTCCTTATTAGCTAATCAGGGTCTATATCTGGACTCTGCGCCAAGCAATCAACCCCCGATTGCGATTGGATGACATTGCGCATCAAATAAGCCGCGTCTATGCTCCGGACATATTAACAATAAACCCGGTTTCTCAGGAGCAATTAATGACCGTTTTTTCACCATCCATTCCCCAGTTCTCAGCCGAAGATGACAATAATGGCGCCAATCCCATGGCGCTGATGATGAACCGGATGCTGGAAACCCGCACCGTCCTGCTGTTCGGCGGCGTCGATCAAAAGCTCGCAGAACGGGTGTCGGCCCAAATATTATATCTTGATCATGTCAGCGACGAACCCATTCGCTTGATCGTCAACTCCCCCGGTGGCCATGTCGAATCCGGTGACACCATCCATGATCTGGTCGACTATATCCGTTCCCCGATTGCCATGATCGGCACCGGCTGGGTCGCCAGTATCGCAACCCACATATTCCTGGCTGTCGCACCTGAGCGCCGCTTCTGTTTGCCAAACACCCGCTTTTTGATCCACCAGCCCTCTGGCGGCGCAGGCGGCAAAGCGTCTGACATTGCCATTCAGGCCGAAGAAATCGTGAAGATGCGGGAACGCATTGCCCAGAAAATCGCCGAAGCAACCGGACAGAAGCTCGACCGGGTGCTCAAGGATATTGACCGGGATTACTGGATGTCGACGGAGGAAGCCAAAGATTATGGCATTCTCGGCACGGTGATCAAACACGCGACCGACGTCACGTTTTAAACTTGTGTAATCGATAAGCTAGCCGGAACAGATCTCCTGTTTCCGGCTAGCTTTTGATTCGATTACTTTTTGGCGGCTGGCTTTTTTGCGGCCGGTTTCTTGGCGGCGGGCTTCTTGGCCGGCGCTTTCTCAGCAGCTTTCTTCGCTGGCGCTTTTTTGGCTGCAGCTTTTTTCGCCGGAGCCTTTTTCTTGGCGGCGGGCTTGGTTTCGGCCTCGTCTTCCGCCTCAATCGCGGCTTCCAGCTCTTCGCGGGTTACGGTTTTGTCCGAAATGTCCGCTTTTTCAAACAGGAAGTCGACAACCTTGTCTTCGTACATCGGCGCGCGCAACTGGGCGGCGGCCATGGCATCCTGCTGGATATATTCAACAAACCGCTGGCGATCTTCCTCGCGATATTGCTGTGCGGCCTGCTGAACCAACATGCCCATTTCCTGCTGGCTGACTTCCACGCCATTGGCCTGGCCAATCTCGGAAAGCAACAGACCCAGACGGACCCGGCGCACCGCGATTTCGCGATATTCGTCCTTCTCGGACTCCATTTCCTTCTTGGCTTTTTCAGGATTTTCTTCCTGCGCGGCTTCCTGTTCGAGCTGCTGCCAGATCTGGTTGAATTCGGCTTCAACCATCGATGGCGGCACGTCGAAATCATGGTTGGCGGCCAGCTGGTCCAGCAGCTTCCGCTTCATGTGAGTGCGCGTCAGGCCGTTGAGTTCCTGTTCGATCTGCCCTTTGAGCAGCTCGGTAAGCTGGTCCAGACCTTCGAGGCCCATGGCTTTCGCCATTTCGTCGTCAGCCTTGGCTTCCTTGGCGGTCTGCACTTCAGCGACAACCACATCGAAAGTGGCGTCTTTGCCTTTCAGCGTCTCGACATTATAATCATCCGGGAAGGTTACTTTCACCAGCACTTCGTCATTGGCTTTCTTGCCGACCAGCTGGTCTTCAAAGCCAGGAATCAAGCGGCCTGAGCCGAGTTCGATCGCCATGCCCTCGCCTTTACCGCCGTCAAACGGAACACCGTCGACCTTGCCTTCAAAGTCGATCAGGCACTGATCACCGATCTTCGCCTTGTGGCTTTTGGGTGCGGTTTCGAACTGCTTCTGGCTTTCGGCGAATTTCTGCAGTGATTCCGCGACAGTTTTTTCGTCGGCTTCGACTTGCAGGCGCTCGAGCTTCAGGTCTTCAATGGAAGGGGTCGGAACTTCGGGGAGAATTTCCATCTCCACTTTCACTTCGGCATCCTTGCCTGGCTCATAGCCGTCTGCCAGCGTCACGCTCGGCTGCATCGCTGGGCGCAGGCCGTTGTCGGCGATGGTTTTCTCGACACTTTCCTGCACCGAGCTGCTCAGCGCGTCCTGCATCAGGGCGTCATTGTGCATTTTCCGGACCAGATTGGTCGGGACCTTGCCTTTGCGGAAGCCAGGCATGTTTACCTGTGGGGCGAGTTTCTTGACCTCGTTGTCGACGCGGGTTTCAATGTCCTTCGCGGTGATTTTGATGTCATAGGCCCGTTTGAGACCTTCGTTCAGCGTTTCAACAATCTGCATGATAACCCTTTAATGCCTTCATAAATTTCATTTCGAACCGGAAGTTCGGTGTTTTTGGTGCGGGCGAAGGGACTCGAACCCCCACACCCGAAGATACCAGAACCTAAATCTGGCGCGTCTACCAATTCCGCCACGCCCGCACGAGAAACACCGACAATCCTGATCGAATTTTGGTTGACGCGTGCGCCTAGCGGAAAGGTGCGAGAAGGGCAAGGGCGCTTTGCGCTGACCGTTCCCTTATCGGGTCGCTTAACCCAGCACCTTCTTCAGCAGTTCGTTCACCACCTGCGGATTGGCCTTGCCCTGCATGGCTTTCATGGTCTGGCCGACGAAAAAGCCGAACAGCTTGTCCTTGCCGCCGCGATATTCCGCCACCTTGTCCTCATTGGCCGCCATGACGTCAGCAATGACTTTCTCGATCGCGCCGGTGTCGGACTCCTGTTTGAGCCCCTGCTCTTCGACGATCTTGGCTGCACCGTCGCCAGTTTCGAGCATGATCTCGAACACCTGCTTGGCGATTTTACCGGAAATTGTCCCATCCGCCACCAGGCCCAGCAATTCCGCAGCCTGCGCCGGCGAAACCGGGCTTTTTTCAATGGTCAGCCCCATTTTGTTGATCGCTCCGAACAGTTCGGAGGTCATCCAGTTGGCCGCGGCACTCGCAATTTTCTCAGGCTGATCGGTGGTTTCGAGCAATTCTTCAAACCACAGAGCGGTTTCATGCTCGGCCGTCAGAACCGCCGCATTATAGGCGCTCAGGCCAAGGACATTCTTGTACCGGGCGCGCTTCTCGTCCGGCAGTTCCGGCAAACTGGCTTTGCAGTCGAAGATGAAATCATCTTCCAGTTCCAGCGGCAACAGGTCGGGATCCGGGAAATAGCGATAATCATGCGCGTCTTCCTTGGACCGCATCGACCGCGTTTCATTCTTGTCGGGATCGAACAGGCGCGTTTCCTGCACGATCTCGCCACCACCCTCGAGCACGTCGACCTGGCGCTGGGCTTCATATTCGATCACCTGCTGGATGAAGCGCATCGAATTGACGTTCTTGGTCTCGGTGCGGGTGCCCAGCTCTTCGCCCGGCTTGCGCACACTGACATTGACATCGGCGCGCATCGAACCCTGTTCCATATTGCCGTCACAGCTGCCGACATAGCGAAGAATCGATCTGAGCTTACGGACATAAGCCGCTGCTTCCTTGGGAGACGTCATATGTGGCATCGAGACGATTTCCATCAGCGCCACACCGCAGCGGTTGAGATCGACATAGCTCATTGTCGGATGCTGATCATGCATCAGCTTGCCGGCATCCTGCTCGATATGAATGCGTTCCACGCCAATCGCCTTGCCATGGGCATCCGGATCTTTTTCGTCCAGCGAGATGTGGATTTCGCCTTCTCCGACAATCGGATGATAGAGCTGGGAAATCTGATAGCCCTGCGGCAAATCGGCGTAAAAATAGTTTTTCCGGTCGAACCGCGAATATTTGTTGATCTGGGCGTTGATCGCCAGACCGGTGCGCACCGCCTGACGAACGCATTCCTTATTGAGCACCGGCAACATGCCCGGCATGGCGGCGTCGACCAAGCTAACCTGACTATTCGGCTCCGCGCCAAATTCGGTCGAGGCCCCGGAAAAGAGCTTGGCGTTGGAGGTTATCTGCGCGTGCACCTCGAGGCCGATCACGACCTCCCATTCACCGGTTCCGCCCTGGATACGATAGGTTGATTCAGTCATGCTCACCACCACTGCTCCGGCTTGGCGACAAAGCCAGCCCGTTCTTCCAATGCCAGACTGGCGTTAAACACGCCCTGCTCGTCCAGCGCCTTGCCGATGATCTGCAGGCCCAGAGGAAGCCCCTGCCCGTCCAGCCCTGCGGGTACCGACATGGCGGGCAATCCCGCGAGACTGCTGGGCACCGTGAACACGTCGTTGAGATACATGGCCAGCGGATCATCGCTCTTTTCACCCAGTCCAAAGGCGGCGCTGGGTGCGGTTGGGGTCAGCAGAAGATCACAGCTTTCCCAGGCCTTGTCAAAATCCTGGGCGATCAGCGTCCGGACTTTCTGTGCCTGGGTGTAATAGGCGTCATAATAGCCGGCAGACAACACATAGGTGCCGATCATAATCCGGCGCTTTACCTCTGGTCCGAAGCCGGCCTCGCGGGTCGCTGCATACATGTCCTGCAGCCCGGCTCCGTCCGGCAGATCCCGCTGACCATAGCGCACGCCATCATAGCGCGCGAGATTGGAAGACGCTTCGGCCGGTGCAATGATATAATAAGCCGGCAGCGCATATTTGGTGTGCGGCAAAGAGACGTCGACGATTTTCGCCCCGGCGTCTTTCAGCCAGGCAATGCCCTGCTCCCACAAGGCGTCGATTTCGGGTGGCATATTGTCGACCCGATATTCCTTGGGGATACCGATACGCTTGCCCTTAAGATCACCGCTCAGCGCCGCTTCCCAGTCAGGAACCGGCAGTTCCAGCGATGTCGAATCCTTGGGATCGAAACCGGCCATGGCTTCGAGCATGATCGCGCAATCGCGGACATCCTGCGCCATCGGGCCTGCCTGATCGAGCGAGCTGGCAAAGGCAATCGTGCCCCAGCGCGAACAGCGACCGTAAGTGGGCTTGAACCCCGCAATGCCGACAAAAGAGGCTGGCTGGCGGATCGAACCGCCGGTATCAGTGCCCGTCGCCGCAGGGCAGATCCGGCCTGAAACCACCGCAGCGCTACCGCCGGAGGAGCCGCCGGGCGCGAGATCGGTATTGCCGCCATCATTGCGGCGCCACGGCGAAATGACATTGCCGAAAGCGCTGGTTTCGTTGGATGATCCCATGGCGAACTGGTCCATGTTGAGCTTGCCCAACATACCCGCACCGGCCTTGAACAGATTGGACGACACCGTCGATTCATATTGCGGCGTGAACCCTTCAAGGATGTGGCTGCCCGCGGTTGTTGCGACGCCCTCTGTGCAGAACAGATCCTTCATGCCGATCGGCACGCCCGCCATTTTACCGAGCGTCTCGCCGGCAGCCTTGGCTTTGTCGGTGGCTTCCGCGGCCGCCATCGCATGTTCCGGTGTTTCCACCAGCACGGCGTTCAGCGCCTTGGCCTGACTGACCCGGCTGATGAAGGTTTCGGCCACTTCCTTGGCGGTAAAATCGCCGCCGACAATCCCGTCGCGGATCCCGGCAATACCCAGTTCTTCAATCGCAGCCATTATTCAATCACCTTGGGAACGCCGAAAAAGCCATGTTCTGCTGCGGGCGCATTGGCCAGCACCTTGTCGCGGACATTGCCATCGGTCACCACATCTTCGCGCAAACGCAACGTGTTGGCGATGACCGCTGTCATCGGCTCCACTTTGCTGCAATCTACCTCTCCCAATTGCTCGACCCAGCCCAATATATTGTTGAGCTCTGGCACGAGCGCATCGGTTTCGGCCTCGCTGATCGCAATTCGCGACAGGCTGGCTATTTTTTTGACGGTTTCTCTATCGACTGACATGGCTCATTCTTTATCGGTTCATCTTTTTTCGGATAAGGGGTAGGAAAATTTCTCTATACCGCGCCGCTAGCATTGGCGCGAACCCGCTTCAAGTTGAATGAGCGGACTCAAGCCCGATTGGAGTAAAAAATTGGCTCGAAAGTTTCTCTATTTTATCGCCGCCATGGTGGTGCTCGTCATTGCCGGAGCCTTTGTGCTGCGGGTATATGGTGAAGAGCTGGCCGAAGTGGTCTTCGTACCGGACACGGAATTTCAGGCACAGGAAGTGCTGGAAGACAATATCTATGCCGATGTCGGCATGTGGTTCGCGCGTCCCGAAATTGGCGAGGGAAACCCGGCTTTGTGGTTGCCCAAAGGCTTTGAAGAGACCGAAGCCCGTCTGCCGGAAGACAAGCGCGCCGCAATTTTCTTCATTCACCCGACCTCTTTTCTGAAAAAGGACCAGTGGAACGCCCCGCTCGACGATCGCGAATCGCAGGATCGGGCCAAGATTTTCCTCCGCGGTCAGGCCAGCGCCTTTAATCTGGTCGGTGATGTCTGGGCGCCGCGCTACCGCCAGGCCACGCTGGGCGCCTTTCTGACCGAGAAACAGGAAGGCCAGCAGGCGCTCGACGCCGCCTATCAGGATGTTCTGGTGGCGTTTGACTATTTTGTGCGGGAAGTGCCCGATGACCGTCCGATCATTCTGGCTGGTCACAGCCAGGGCAGTCTGCATCTGACGAATATTCTCAAGGACCGGGTTGCCGGGACCCCCTTGGCCAACCGGATTGTCGCCGCCTATATTGTCGGCTGGCCGGTTTCGGTCGAGGCCGACGTCCCTGCCCTTGGTCTCGAAATCTGCACCGCTGCGGAGCAAACCAACTGCTTGTTGAGTTGGGAAAGCTTCGCCGAACCGGCGGACTATGGCCGGATTGTTGAAGTCTATGACACAACCATCGGATTTAATGGCGAACCCCGCAAGGACACCCAGCTGCTCTGCACCAATCCGATATTGGGGGACACAAATTCCGAGGCAGTGGCTGCGCTCAATCTTGGAACCCTGGTACCCAATGACGAACTGAGCGATGCGACGCTGGTGGCCGGCGCGGTGCCCGCGCGATGCGATGATCGCGGCTTCCTGCTGATAGGTGACCCGCCCGATCTCGGTCCCTATGCCTTGCCGGGCAATAATTATCACGTCTATGACTATAGCCTGTTCTGGAGCAATATCCGGAATGACGTGATGCAAAGGATGACGCAATTTCTCTCGCGCTGATTACCGAAGACCGACATATATTTCAGCAAGCGCTGCCGGACGGCGGTCGCTTGCTGGGTTTTGACGTCGGCACGAAGACCGTTGGTCTTGCCCTGTGCGACGCGCAGTGGATGATCGCGACCGGTGCGGAGACGATCGCACGGCGCAAATTTTCCAAGGATCTTGAACGCATAAAGACGGTAATTGCCGAGCAGAAAGTCGCGGGCCTGGTGGTCGGATTGCCGCTCAATCTCGACGGGAGCCTCAGCAAACAGACCCAGGCGGCCAAGTCCTTCGCACAGAATTTGCGGCCCATCGGCTTGCCGATTCTGCTGTGGGACGAGCGGTGGAGCACCCAGGCGGTGACCCGCGATCTGATTGCCGCGGATGTCAGCCGCAAGAAGCGCAGCGCCGTGGTGGATCAAATGGCCGCAGCGTTCATTCTGCAAGGGGCGATAGACGGGCTTGCCGCCGCGCGATGATGGCTTTATAGGGCCTGCTTTAATGACATCCGATCAAAACCGCTCACCGGACCCGTTTCCTGCTGGCTCCGACGCTTTTCCACACCGCCATCTATTGGGAATCGCTGGATTACAGCCCTGGGAGATCCTGTTTCTCCTGAAAGAGGCCGAGCAATGGGTCGATCTCAATCGCAAATCGAGCAAACATGTCGATCGGCTTGATGGCCTGACGGTGATCAACGCCTTTTTTGAGAACAGCACCCGTACCCTGCTTTCCTTTGAAATTGCCGGAAAGCGGCTCGGCGCCGATGTGGTGAATATGCACGCTGCGCAATCCAGCCTGAAAAAGGGTGAGACCCTGATCGACACCGCAATGACGCTCAACGCCATGAAAGCCGATGCGATCGTGATTCGCCATGGCAGTTCCGGC
This sequence comes from Parasphingorhabdus sp. W113, assembly GCF_055693205.1. Classification (NCBI taxonomy): domain Bacteria; kingdom Pseudomonadati; phylum Pseudomonadota; class Alphaproteobacteria; order Sphingomonadales; family Sphingorhabdaceae; genus Parasphingorhabdus; species Parasphingorhabdus sp. W113. The sequence goes on from NZ_CM146328.1 coordinate 1,943,475, forward strand.
GCGGTCCAGCTGATTGCGGACAAAGTCGATTGCCCGGTGCTCAATGCCGGTGACGGCAGCCATGAGCATCCCACCCAGGCGCTGCTCGATGCCCTGACCATTCAACGCCGCAAGGGCGATATCAGTGGCCTCACGGTCACGATTTGCGGGGACGTCATGCACAGCCGGGTGGCTCGGTCGAATATTTTTTGTCTCACCACCTTGGGCGCAAAAGTCCGGGTCTGTGCACCCAGTTCACTGCTTCCGGCGGCGCTGGACCGTATGAGTGTCGAGGCATTTTCCAATTTTGACGAAGCCCTGCCGGGCAGCGATGTGGTGATGATGTTGCGCCTGCAAAATGAACGGATGGATGGCGATTTCATTCCCAGTCCGCGCGAATTTCACTATCTCTACGGCCTGACGCAAGAGCGGCTCGCGCTGGCCAAACCGGATGCGCTGGTCATGCATCCCGGCCCGATGAACCGCGGTGTCGAAATCAGCAGCAATGTGGCGGATGATCTCGAACGATCTGCCATTACCGAACAGGTTGAAATGGGCGTCGCCGTCCGCATGGCCTGTCTTGACGTCCTGACCAGACGGTCGCGCGGCGTGGAGGGCTGGTCATGACGCAGACCTTCACCAACGCCAATGTCCTGTTGCCCGGCCAGAACGATCCGCAACCAGCGGTTGTCCGCGTTGAACGGGACAGGATTGCCGGAATCGCGGACACCGCTGATGGAACCGACGGCGACATCGTCGATTGTGGCGGAGCGATCCTCGCGCCCGGGATTGTCGACCTCGGCGTCTTTGCGATTGACAAGCCAGCGTTCCATTTTGGCGGCATTACCCGCGCGGCATTAATGCCGGATCAAGGCCCGGTTCTCGATCTGCCCGCGATGATCAAGCATAATGCTGCGGAAGGCAAACCGGATCTCTGGTCTCATCCCATGGCCGCTGCAACCAAGGGGCTGAAAGGCCAGGAGCTGGCGGAAATCGGGCTGATGAAGCAAGCCGGTGCACGCGCGGTTTCCACCGGACGCAGCTGGATTGCTGACAGTGGCATCATGTTGAAACTGCTGCATTATTGTCGATCTCTCGATTTGCCGGTGCTGGTCCATAGCGAAGATGCTGGCCTGACCGCTGGTGCGGTCGCGACCGCGGGTGAAACGGCCACGCGTCTGGGTTTGGCGAGCGCGCCGGCCTCGGCAGAAGCGCTCGCGATCCTGCGGGATCTGGCATTGGTCCGGGAAAGCGGCGCTCATGTGCATTTCCGGCAAGTCACGACCCGCACGGGGCTGGATCTCATTCGCGTTGCCAAGGCGGACGGTTTGCCGATCTCTTGCGGGATTACACCAGCGCATCTCTTCCTGTCCGACATCGCGATCAGTGATTTTCGGACCTTCGCCAAGCTCTCTCCGCCGCTTCGCAGCGAAGATGATCGCGTCGCCTGTCTCGAGGCAATTGCGGACGGTACGATCGATGTCATTTCATCAGGCCATGATCCCCGGGGCCCCGAGGACAAGCGCCTGCCTTTTGCGGAAGCGGAATTCGGGATGGCGGGAGCGGAGACATTACTCGCACTGTCGCTCAACCTGGTCCGCGACGGGACGATCTCGATCGGTCGTCTTTTTGCGCTCCTGTCCGAGACTCCTGCCGCTATTCTCGGCGTCAAAGCTGGGCAGATTGCCGCCGACTACGAGGCGGATTTCATCCTGATTGATCCCGATGCCCCGTGGCAGGTGGACACGCGCAAGATGGCGGCCTCAGCGGGCAATACGCCATTTGACAAATTGCCCGTCCAAGGCCGGGTCACTGCCATATATAAGGGCGGGAAAGCGCTATAGCTTTCCCGCCCCCAATTGTGTTTCTTGAGATTGTCCGGCTTAGCGTGACGCCAATTTGCGCGGCGCTTTTTCAGCCATCTGGGTCGGATTGACGGCCCGGACATCGCGAACGATGCAGTTGCCGCCCTTTGCCTTGATGCCGGCACACATGGCTTCGGCGGATTGCGCGTTGCCAAAGCCCATGGCGGCCAGACGATAAAGCGTCTTGCCGCGAACGGTAATCCGCGAACTGGCATAGTCAAACGCCGCGAGATCGCTATTCTGGCGTGACAAAATGCCCCAGGCGCGTTTCACATTTTCAGGCGACGAGAAGACACCGAGTTGCACAAGATGCTTGGCGTTGCCGATGGAACGGGCGCGCGGTTTGAAGGCGATTTTCTGGAGTACGGGTTGCACCGCAGAAATGGCTGAGGCCGAGACGGTTTTCACCGGCATTGGCTTTTTCGCAGCAACCTTGACCGGAGCCGGTTTCGTGGCCGGTTTTACAGCAGGCTCCTTGACCGGATCCGCTGATGCCTTGATCAGCGGCGCAGCTGGCTTGCTGGCCGGAATGTCAACCGTGGTCACAGTGACGTTATTTTCCTTCGCCATGAAATCCACGTTGGAATCGGCGGTGGGTGCAGGTCCCACAGCTGGCAGCGGCTTGGCGCTGTCGAAACTGGCAACTTCGCGTGCATAATCCTGTGCAGGCGTGGCTTGAGCGACAACCGGTGTTTCCGGTGCCACGTTCAAGGCCAGACGCACAGGCTGGCCGGGATCATTTTGTGCCGGCGTGACGTTCAGCAATGAAGCAACACGAACATCATAGGCACCCGGACGGGCCATTTGCGCCCATTGCATGATGCGGTTATCAACCTTGGAAGGAGAGATATCCTGCATTGCCATCAATTTGGCTTCTTTCCAGCGCCCGTCGAGCGCATAGGCCAGACCCAGATTCTGGCGGGTACGACCGGTGACATTGTCGTCACGAATGGCTTGTTCAAGCACTGCAATTGCAGCCTTGGAATCACCAGCCAGCGCCATGGCCAGGCCATAGTCAGCGGTTGGAATGACGTTGCGATTGGCGTCGATCAATTGCTTGGCCTTGTTGGCTTTGCCTTGCGCAAGCTGAGCCATGCTGAGGCTGAGGATTGTCCGAACATCTTTTTTGCCCAGTTCGACCGCATCCAGAAAGCTGCGTTCCGCCGAATGGAAGCGACCTGCGGACAGATAGGCCTGTCCAAGCAAGGCACGGGTATCGGCATTGTTACCAACGCCGGCAACCGAACGCTCGGCATAGACAATCGCTTTTTCGGTCTGGCCCTTAAGCAAGGCTTTTTCTGCCTTTTTCGCATATTTCGCTCCGTCCTTGACGGTAGCGGGTTTGCTCGAAGACGATGCAACCGATCCTCCGCCAAAGGGACCACAGCCGGTCAAGCTAACGGAAATGACCATCGTTGATGCGGCCAGTTTCAAAATTAAATCGCGTTTCATATCAATGCCCTCGCAAATAAAATCAGGTGCTTCGGATCAAGCAGCGCCACGGGAAGGAATGCGCTCTGCTAGGTCGTCAAGTTCGGGGATAGTTCTCAAATATTCGTCCACGGCTTTGGTTACCAACTGCTGTGCAGAAACGTTCTTCACAGCGGTTGCCAAGCGCAGTTTCAGGTGCCGCTCAGCGTCCAACCGTAAGGTAAACGCTGCCTTGGCCTTGCGGGTCCGGGATTTTTTGGCCGGACGCGCGGCTTTTGGTTGTTTGGCAACCGGTTTTGGTTTGCTGCGGCGCGGTGGTGCCTGCCCGATGCTAGAATGTTCCGCAACCGGTGCGACCTCGCGCGAGATTGACAGCGGAACCGGTACTGGTGGATCCTGATCCGCACTCTTGCTTTCAACCGGTTTTGCCGCCTCAGCCACGGGCGCCGGTACGGGCGTCGGATCGGGTTCGGCAACCAGTTGCGGTGCGGCCGCTGGTTGTGCTGCCGGCTCCGGTGAACGTTCCGGATGCTGGCTCAGTTTGGCAGCAATTTCTTCCTGCTGTTTCTTCACCGCCGGTACGACTTCCGGAATGGCGCCGGCCAACGGATTATATTGATATTGGTCAGCGGATTCGGCTGCCTCATCCTGTGCTTGTGCTGCCTCGAAATCGGGATTGGTATCATATCCCATGTCATTCCAGCCCAGATCATCGTCGGCCGCTTCCGGGTTGCTTTCGAAAGACAGACCCTGCCGCCGCATCGCCGGTTTGGCCCCGCCTTTGCGAGCCAGAAGCGAAGAAGAGAGGGATGCAAGAGGTTTCGGTTCACTCATATTCTGTGCTCCTTCCCTCAAGATCCAACAACCCGGCGGCCAAAATTGCCTCCGGGACGTGGTATGCCAGGCGCTGCCGTCGGAGCGGCGGCTGGCGAAGAAAAGACGGTGCGCCGGAAATTCTTTTCCAGACGATCTGAAATATAGCTCCAGAGATGCTGGATTTCCTGCGATGAACGCCCTTGCGGATCCACTTCCATGACCGTGCGGCCGTCAATCATCGATCCGGCAAAGTCGGTGCGATGATGAACCGTGATTGGGGCAACAGTGCCATGCTGTGACAAGGCCACCGCCGCTTCCGAGGTGATTTTCGCCTTGGGGGTCGCGCCGTTGACGACAAACAAAAGGGGCTTTCCAGCCCGTTCGCACAAGTCGACGGTCGCGCCGACAGCGCGCAGATCATGCGGGCTGGGACGCGTTGGAATAACGATCAGTTCGGCAACCGAAATCACGCTCTGGATAGCCATGGTGATCGCCGGCGGTGTATCAATGACAGCAAGCTTGAAGCCTTGCTGGCGCAAAATCTGCAAATCGGCAGCCAGACGGGAAACCGTTGTCTGCGCAAAAGCAGGCAATTCCGCTTCGCGTTCGTTCCACCAGTCAGCCAGCGAGCCTTGCGGATCGATGTCGATGAGGACCACGGGTCCTGCACCTGCCAACTGGGCTTGAACAGCCAAATGCCCCGACAAAGTTGTTTTGCCGGAACCACCTTTTTGGGATGCCATCGCTAGAACTCGCACTCTATTCCCCTTGTCTGATAGCGTTTCGATCAGGACGTCTGAAATTCATTCAGCTACTGCTCTGACATAACAGGGCTAAAATAGAGTTAACGCCGGGATTAAGTTTTTTGCTGCCGTTCAAAAAAGTTACATGCTGTTAGAATTGCATTCATCCCGCGATCATGTTTTTTTGCCAAGGTTACGAATTGTTTGCATAATGGCGTTAAGGGGCCATTACACATCAACCGAACGCCAGATTATCTGCAGATTACAAGGTATAACGCATGACATTCCATTCGACCGCTCGCAAACTCCTGCTCGCAACCGCTATTCTTGGCATGGCAACGCCGGCTTTGGCCGACGTGAAGACCGGCGTCGATGCCTGGGGACGCGGCGACTATAAGACAGCGATCAAGGAATGGCGCGGCCCGGCGAGCGCGGGCGATGCCGATGCCCAATTTAACATGGCCCAGGCCTATAAGCTTGGCCGCGGCGTTCCAATGGATCTGTCGCAAGCCGAGAAATTCTACAAAATGGCGGCGGATCAAGGCCATTTGCAGGCCAATGACAACTACGGTCTGATATTGTTTCAGAATAATCGCCGCAGCGAAGCCCTGCCCTATCTGCAAGCGTCGGCAAATCGCGGCGAACCGCGCGCGCAATATGTCCTCGGCACCGGCCATTTCAATGGCGATTTTGTCGAGAAAGACTGGATCAAGGCCTATGCGCTGATGACCCGCGCATCGGCTTCCGGCTTGCCGCAGGCGACATCCAATATGGCGCAGATGGACAAATATATCCCGGTGGAAGATCGCCGGCGCGCCATCGAACTGGCGAGTCAGATGGAACAGAATGAAAAGCGGGTCCGCACCGCAATGGTGGGCGGATTGCGCCCAGCCCCGTCTTCCGGACCGATTCAAACCGCACAATTGCCCGCTTCTCAGACCGGAGCGCGCGCCCCGGCTCCTGTGCCGGCGACCCCCGCTCCACGTCCCGTAACAGCGCCTCCACCGCGCCCGGTCGTGGCTCCTACCCCAGCTCCGAAGCCAGCGCCCGTTCGCATGGCAGCCAATGGCAAATGGCGAGTCCAATTGGGTGCCTTTAGCAGCCAGAACAAAGCCAAAGCCTTGTGGGATCGTCTGGAAAATCAGGTATCCGGCTTGAACAGCCTGCAGCCCTATCTGGTTGCCGCCGGAAATATCACTCGCTTGCAAGCGGGTCCTTTTGCGACGCGCAGCCAGGCCAATCAGATGTGCAATTCGGTCAAGGCGTCAGGCAATGCATGCATTGTCAAAGCCAAATAATCTGAATTCAGATCAATTCTGAAATCTAAGCAGTAACCCACTGATCAGCAGTAATGCCTTGCACATACAGCAAGGCGGTCAAATCATTGTGGGCAATGGCGATATCGGCCACCTCTGCAGCCTTCGGCTTCGCGTGATAGGCGACCCCGGTGCCAGCGGCAGCGATCATCGGAATATCGTTGGCGCCGTCTCCAACCGCTAGACAGTCATTGGCATCGAGGCCAGCGGCGCGGGCTGATTCTTGCAACAGCTCCGCCTTGCGCTGCGCATCGACAATCGGGCCGTCCAGCGCCCCCGTCAGCTTGTCTTCCACTTCCGCCAATATATTGGCCTCATAGCGCGCAAAACCGATTTCCGCCGCAACGGCCTTGGCAAACCGCGTGAATCCGCCGGACACCAGAAGCGTTTCTGCACCGCGGGCCGCCATCGTCCGGACCAGCGTTTGCGCGCCGGGCATAAGGGTGACCTTTTCCTCCAGACAGCGCGCGATCGCAGAGACCTCGAGGCCAGCCAATAACGCTACTCGTCCACGGAGCGCGCCTTCAAAGTCCAGCTCACCCAGCATAGCCCGCTCGGTAATCTCGGCCACTTCCGCCTTGATACCGGCATAATCCGCGAGTTCATCGATACATTCGACCGTGATCATCGTGCTGTCCATGTCCGAAATCAGCAATTTTTTCTCGCGTCCGGCGGCGACCTGAACAGCGCTATCGATCTCCGGTCCAATCCCCACCAACGCCGCACGCGCCGCCACCAGGTCGCCGCTGAAACGGATTTCCGCCACGCGGTGATCGACAATAGTGCCCTGCCCTGTGATTGTACTCCCTGCTGCCGCCAACCGGTCCGCAGCGAAACTTAGGTCTCCCTTTTTCAATTCCTGTGCTGCTATAAGTGTCGCGATGAGCATAAATTCTCCCGATGGCAGAAAAACAGTGGCGCTGATTATCGGTCCAACCGCCAGCGGCAAATCTGCCTTGGCACTGGAGCTGGCAAAAAGGCAAGCCTCTGTCGTGATCAATGCCGACAGCGCCCAGGTCTATCGCGACTTGCAGATTCTCAGTGCACGACCAACGGAAGCGGAAATGGAAGGCCTGCCGCATCGCCTCTATGGCTATATCGACGGGGCGGAAACCTGCACTGCTGCGCGCTGGGCCGATGATGCCAAACAAGAAATTGCAACCGCCCATGCGGAAGACACATTGCCAATATTGGTCGGCGGCACAGGCCTTTACGTCCGGACGCTGCTGGACGGTATTTCTCCGATCCCGTCGATTGATCCCGCCATTCGCAGCAGCGTGCGGGCGCTGGATACGGCCGATGCTTTCACGGCTTTATGCGACGAAGACCCCGTGGCGGCCGATCGTTTGCATGCGCGCGACACCACCCGGGTGCAACGCGCGCTGGAAGTCGTTCGCTCCTCCGGCCATCCGCTCGATTACTGGCATGGCAAGACCGAAGGCGGCATTGCCGAATCGATCACGCTCAAGCCGCTTGTTCTGCTACCACCAAGAGAATGGCTTTATCGCCGCTGCGACTTGCGCTTTGAACATATGATCAGTCAAGGCGCGCAGGGAGAAGTCGCACGCCTGCTGGACCGCAATTTGCCCGACAATTGCCCCGTCATGCGGGCGATTGGTGTACCAGATCTCGCGGCCTGGATGACCGGCGAAACCCAGCGGGATGCAGCGGTTGCCGCGGCGCAAACCGCGACCCGCCAATATGCGAAGCGCCAGTTTACGTGGTTCAAGAACCAGTGCCCAGCAGATTGGCCGCGCTTTGATGAGATAGTATCTAATGATAATATTGGCGATATTATAACATTATTACAATAATTGCTGTTGACATAATATATTAAAATAGGTAGCGCCGCGCGGATTGGCCTGCTGTTGCGCATTGCGTTGCGCTGCAGCATGGCTTATCAGACCACCCTATTTCCCGGCCTGTTTCCGGGAATAATTGAAGAACTGGAGCATGTAGTGGCCGAGAAAAGCGGTGCGGATATTTTGGTTGAAACCTTGCTCGCGCAAGGTGTGGACACCGTGTTCGGATATCCCGGCGGTGCTGTGCTTCCCATTTATGATGCGCTTTATGAGCATCCGCAGATCAAGCATATTCTCGTCCGGCATGAACAGGCAGCGACCCACGCCGCCGAAGGTTATGCCCGCTCAACCGGCAAGCCCGGCGTGGTTCTGGTGACTTCTGGCCCCGGCGCAACCAACGCGGTAACCGGCATTACCGATGCGCTGATGGATTCGATCCCGATGGTGGTGATCACCGGCCAGGTTGCGACCAATCTGATTGGCTCCGATGCCTTTCAGGAAGCCGATACGGTCGGCATCACGCGGCACTGTACCAAGCATAATTATCTGGTGAAGAAACCATCTGATCTCGCGGAGATCGTCAGCGAGGCTTTTCATATCGCAACCCAGGGACGCCCCGGTCCTGTTGTCGTCGACATTCCGAAAAATGTTCAGGTTGCCGAAGCCGAATTTCATGCCCATGGCACCCACAAGAATCGCCGCTATCAGCCACAAATTGACGGTGACTTCAAAGCGGTCAACGAAGCGGCCGAGATGATCATGGCAGCCAAGGCGCCGATCTTCTACACCGGTGGCGGCATTATCAACAGCGGTCCGAAAGCCAGCGAAACGCTGCGCGAGCTGGCCGAACTGGTGGGTGCTCCGGTCACATCGACCCTGATGGGGCTTGGCGCCTTTCCGGCGGCTTCGGAGCAATGGATGGGCATGCTGGGCATGCACGGGACGTTCGAAGCCAATATGGCGATGAACCGCGCCGATCTGATCATTTGCCTCGGCGCGCGTTTCGATGACCGGATTACCGGGCGGATTGATGCCTTTTCGCCCAACAGCAAGAAAATTCACGTCGATATCGACCGATCATCGGTCAACAAGACGATTCGCGTCGACCTCCCGGTTATCGGTGACGTCGGCCGCGTTATGGAACAAATTCTCGCGGTTCTGAAAGGCCGCCGGTTTCAGACGCCGGATTATGAAGAATGGTGGGCCCGGATCAAGGGATGGCGCGCGACCAATTGTCTCGCCTATCCCGAAAGCAAAAAAGAGATCATGCCGCAGGAAGCGATCCGCAAGCTATGGCAGGCAACCCATGAACGGGATCCCATTATCACCACCGAAGTCGGCCAGCACCAGATGTGGGCGGCCCAGCATTTTGATTTCGAACAACCCAATAAATGGCTGACCAGTGGTGGACTGGGAACAATGGGCTATGGCCTGCCCGCGGCCATCGGCGCACAATTGGGTAATCCCGATGCGCTTGTCATCGATATTGCAGGTGAAGCCTCGATCCAGATGAACATCCAGGAACTGGGCACCGCCAGTCAATATAATCTGCCGGTCAAGATTTTCATCCTGAACAACGAATATATGGGCATGGTTCGCCAATGGCAGGAACTGACTTATGAAAGCCGCTATTCCAGCAGCTATTCCGACAGCTTGCCTGATTTCGTCAAACTGGCGGAAAGCTATGGCTGGACGGGGCTATTGATCGAAGACCCGGCAGATCTGGAAACGGGTATTGCAAAAATGCTCGATACCGACGGTCCGGTGCTGGTGGATTGCCGCGTGGCCAAGCTTGCCAATTGTTTCCCGATGATTCCGTCCGGTGCGGCGCATACCGAGATGCTTCTGACGCCCGATGATGTCAAAGGCACGATGGACGATAACGCAAAGGCGCTGGTCTGATGCACATAAAAGAAGAAACTGTAGAACGGCACGTTCTCGCTGTGATGGTCGACAATGAAGCCGGGATTCTGGCGCGGATTGCAGGCATGTTCACCGCTCGCGGCTATAATATCGAGAGCCTGACCGTGGCTGATATCAGTGCTGACCATGCGATCAGCCGGATCACCATAGCCACTAACGGCCCGCCGCATGTGATCGAACAGATTATTGCGCAACTGGACCGTTTGGTGCCGGTGCACAGCGTCCGCGATCTCACGGAATCTGGCCCCCATGTCCAGCGCGAACTGGCGCTGGTCAAAGTTGCGGGCAAAGGCGACAACCGGATCGAAGCCATGCGGCTCGCCGATGTCTATCGCGCCCGGGTTGTCGACGCGACCACCGAGAGTTTTGTCTTCGAAATCACCGGCGCGCCCGACAAAATCCAGACCTTTATCAGCCTGATGCGCGAAGTCGGCCTGGTCGAGGTGGGTCGGACCGGTGTTGTCGCCATTGGCCGTGGCCCGGAAGGCGCCTGAGATAGGCGCGAATATTCATTCTCACTACTCTCTATATATATCTGAATTTAAGGAAGAAAAATGAAAGTCTATTATGACGCCGATGCCGATCTCAACCTGATCAAAGACAAGAAAATTGTCATCGTCGGCTATGGCAGCCAGGGCCACGCCCATGCCCAGAACCTGCGCGACAGCGGCGTCAAGGACGTTGCGATCGCGCTGCGCGAAGGGTCCGCCACAGCCAAGAAAGCGGAAGCAGCCAATTTCAAGGTCCTGAGCAATGCCGATGCCGCCGCCTGGGCCGATATTGTGATGATCCTGGCCCCAGATGAGCATCAGGCTGCTATCTATGCGGCGGACTATCATGAGAATATGAAGTCTGGTGCCGCCCTCGCCTTCGCTCATGGTTTGAATGTCCATTTCGGCCTGATCGAACCGCGCGAAGATCTCGATGTTATCATGATCGCGCCCAAAGGCCCGGGTCATACGGTTCGCAGCGAATATCAACGCGGTGGCGGCGTGCCATGCCTCGTCGCCATTCATGCCGATAAAAGCGGCAATGCCCATGATGTTGCGCTGGCTTATGCTTCGGGTGTCGGCGGCGGACGTTCCGGAATTATCGAAACCAATTTCCGGGAGGAATGTGAAACCGATCTGTTCGGTGAGCAAGCGGTATTGTGTGGAGGCATCACCCACTTGATTCAGGCTGGATTTGAAACCCTGACCGAGGCGGGCTACGCGCCCGAAATGGCCTATTTTGAATGTCTTCACGAAACCAAACTGATTGTTGATCTGCTTTACGAAGGCGGCATTGCCAACATGCGCTATTCGATTTCGAACACCGCAGAATATGGCGATATCACCACCGGCCCACGGATTATTACCGAAGAAACCAAAGCCGAAATGAAACGCGTACTGGCCGATATTCAGGCGGGTCGATTTGTCAAAGACTTCGTTCTCGACAATCGTGCCGGTCAACCGGAATTGAAGGCCGCCCGCAAAAAAGCGGAAGCCCATCCGATTGAAAAGACCGGCGCCGAACTGCGCGCGATGATGCCCTGGATTGGTGCCAACAAGCTGGTCGACAAGGACGTCAACTAAACCGCAAAGCCGAAAGACTGCGCCGGCTAGGGTTTCTGACCCTAAGCGGCGCGGTCTCTCGCATCGGCGAAGCGCAGCAACTCGTCGGCAACTTCAGGGTCGCAACCTCCGGTCATTTCGGCCACCGCTTGCCGCAAGCTGCCCGGGCTGTTGAATGTCTTGGATGCCATACCCCAATTGGGAAATTGCCGCCTTCCGATATAGCCGATCTTCAGCGGGATGATCGCGGAATGGCGCGTATCAGTAGCGATACGGGCAAAAGTCTCGTCCACTTTTGCCTGTTCGCCTTCGAGATATTGCAGAAACCGGCGCTGATCCTGAACGAGCAGTCCGGTCACCGCATTTTCTGTATTATTTTTGCGCGAAGCGGCCAGAATAGCAGCGACATCGTCGGAACGCAGACCCGGTTTCGGTGTACTGATATAGATAAGACGATACATGATGCGAACCACTTTACTACTGAGTTCGCAGACCTAGGAAATCCGGGTTAATATTACGCTAGCAAAAAGAAAAAGGCGGCAGAGCCATGCTCCACCGCCTTTGTTCTGCATGCCGATATCCAGGCTCAGCTGGCATAATGCTCGCTGGGGTCGTGGGTCGGGTAGTTGACGTCACCCTTTTCAATGAAACCAGGAATATCTTCATTCCAGCGCACCGCAACGTCTTCGCTGAAGTTCAGGTAAAGCTTGCCGTCGACAATCTTGTAGACGTTCGGATCACCAGGAGCGAGCGCGTCATTGGCGCCAATAGCCCAGGCACAATAGCCACCATATTGCGGTGCATATTTAGCCGGATCAGCCTGAAAGGTTTCCGCATTTTCGGCGCTGGCAAACTGATAATCAAAGCCCTGGTAGCGGACGCGATAGTCTTTGCTGCCTTCAACCGGCGCATCACCGGAAAAATAACTGACGGCATCATAGCCGGACAGAGCAAGGGTTTCGCCCTGGTTCTTGGTGTAAACAGGACCTTGCGGGTCACCGCCAAGATCGGCAACCAGACCGGATGGTGCGGTTGCTTCGGTGGTTTGCGCATCGTCTGACGCAGGAGCGGAACAGGCAATGGGGAGAGTAGCCAACATGATGGTTGCTAAAAATCTTTTGTTCATAGGGATTTCCTTTGATCACAAGTTAGTCTTGGGGAAGCAGTTCTTATCTGCCCCTGCTTCCCTGGACTAGTAAATTATCTATTTTATTGCGGTGCGCAGGCGGCGGCGCATCCAGCTGCACAGGCGGCCGGTTCAGCAGCACAGGCACCACAGGCGGCGGCGCAGGCGGCTGGTGCTGCGGCACAGGCACCACAGGCTGCGGCACAAGCCGCGGCAGCACAGGCGCCACAAGCGGGTTGGACGGCTGCGGCCGGAGCACATGTCGCCAGAGCGGCAGACGGGGTTGCCAGGGAAAGACCACCCATTACGGCGAGCATTGCGGAGATTTTACCTTGATTGTTCATGAGATATTCCTTTGGTTAAGCGTGTTGAGAGAAAGTCAGCGTGACGAAGAGGGAGCGATCAACCGCCAAATTTGGCGTTGTCCGGGAATTTCGGCCAGTTGATATCAGCCTTTTTGATGAAGCCCGCGATATCGGTCAGCCAGGTTTTCTGAACCTGCTTGTTGACGTTGAAATAGAGCTTTCCATCAACGACTTTGTAGACCAGCGGATCTCCGGGAGCGAGCGAACCGCGAGACATGGCCCAGGCACAATGGCCACCATATTGCGGAGCGAATTGCGCCGGCTTTTCTTTGAACTTCTTGGCATTGGCGGCGGACGTGAAGTGATAGACAGCGCCTTTATAGGTCACTTTATGCGCTGCACTGCCCTTGACCGGAACACCGCTGCCTTTGAAATAGGAGGTAACATCATAGCCACCGACGGCGATATTGCCGCCTTTGACGCCGGTATAGGTTGGTCCGGCAAGCGCCGCATCGAGCGGCAGAGCGAAGCTGGCAGCGGAGGCCGTAAGGGCCAGTGCCAGCGGGAGAATAAGTGATTTCATTGTTCTAGTCCTTTGATATTTAATATGAATTTCTGTGGTAACTCTAAATCTGTTTGCGACACCGGTGTTGTGAATGGTTTCGCGGTGCCGCCGGAAAAGGTTTCACACCCGGCAAAATAAATTCACCGGACTGGTTGATTTTTGCACCGCATCCGATATGACCCAACGCATGGATCGGTCATCAAACCTCCTAAATCTGCGACTTATGCGCCCTTAGGCGTAGCCGTGCTGCTGTGTGAAACAGCGGTCGTCGTCTAAGGGAAAATTTTCCGAACATATCGAAATTTGGATTGATTTGCGCCTTGCGTCTGTCGATCCGCAGCATAAGAGTATCAGACATGCATCCCATACCTTCTCAGAAATACCGCCCGTTCGCGCAAATTGATTTGCCCGACCGCCAATGGCCGTCCCGCACGATCGCCAAGGCCCCGCGCTGGCTCTCCACAGACCTGCGGGATGGCAATCAAGCGTTGATTGACCCGATGGATGGCCAGAAGAAACAGCGGTTTTTTGATTTGCTCGTCAAAATCGGTATCAAGGAAATCGAGGTTGGCTTTCCGTCCGCCGGCGCCACGGACTTTGATTTCATTTCCGGCCTCGTGCGGAACAATAAGATTCCTGACGATGTCATGGTCCAGGTGCTGACCCAGTCCCGGCGGGACTTGATCGAAACCAGCTTTGCCAGCCTGGAAGGCGCCAAACAGGCGATTGTTCACCTCTATAACGCCGTTTCCCCGGCTTGGCGTGATGTCGTTTTCAAGCTCGGCAAGGACGGGGTCAAGGATATCGCCAAGGAAGGTGCGACCATTTTGCGGGAACAGGCCGAGAAATATATGGATACCGACTGGCATTTCGAATATAGCCCGGAAACCTTCTCAACCGCCGAGATCGACTTCAGTCTCGAAGTCTGTGAAGCGGTCATGGACATTATTGAACCAACCGCCGACAAGCCACTGATCCTCAACCTGCCGGCAACGGTCGAAGCGTCGACGCCCAATATTTACGCCGACCAGATTGAATGGATGTGCAAAAATATCAGCAGGCGCGACCATGTCGTGATCAGCCTGCATCCACATAATGACCGTGGATCCGGCATCGCGGCTGCAGAATTGGGCATGATGGCCGGTGCGGATCGGGTTGAAGGTTGCCTGTTCGGCAATGGCGAACGCACGGGCAATGTCGACCTGGTCACGCTGGGGCTCAACATGTACACTCAGGGGGTGGACCCCGAGATCGACTTTTCGAACATGGACGAGATTGTCAATACGGTCGAATATTGCAACCAGCTGCCGGTTCCAGCCCGTCATCCCTATGCCGGCGAACTGGTGTTCACCGCCTTTTCCGGATCGCATCAGGACGCGATCAAGAAAGGGTTTGCCGCGCAGGAACAACGCAATGACGACCTTTGGAACGTGCCCTATCTGCCGATTGACCCGCGCGATATCGGTCGGGATTATGAAGCCGTCATCCGGGTCAACAGCCAATCCGGCAAAGGCGGCATCGCCTGGATCCTGGAACAGGATCACGGGCTAAAACTGCCCAAACGCCTGCAAGCCAATTTCAGCCGCACGGTGCAGGAACTCGCCGATGAAACGAGCAGAGAATTGTCAACCGATGACATTTGGGGCGCGTTCCAAAAGCGCTATCATCTCGATGGCAGCGGATCGCACAGCCTGATCGACTATGAGGAGCGCCAAACCGGCAGCGAACGCATATTTGTCGGCAAAGTGCGCGGACCGGATGGTGAAATCTCGATCAGCGGTCGGGGCAATGGCCTGATCTCCAGTGTCGTGGACGCCCTCGCCTCATCGATGGGGATCAGCCTCGAGATTATGGATTATCAGGAACATGCCCTGGGCTCCGGCAAAGATGCGCAAGCCGCAGCCTATGTCGAATGCAAGACCGGAGACGGCAAGGAATTCTATGGTGTCGGCATCAACAGCGATGTCGCAAGGGCCTCGGTCGAAGCCCTGCTCAGCGCAGTCAATCGGATCTGAACTTTTCTTAACCGATCGCTTAAAATAACAGTGGAATCCGCTGACGCTTCGGCTATGTCAGCGTAACAATCAGCAACGGGGAATTCCATGGCTTTACCTGAAAAATTCGAAAATCTGCGCCTTCCACTTATTGGGTCGCCGCTCTTCATCGTCTCCGGTCCCGAGCTGGTCATTGCGCAATGTAAAGCTGGAATTGTCGGGTCCTTCCCTGCGCTAAATGCGCGTCCACAGAGCATGCTCGACGAATGGATGCATCAGATTACCGAGGAGCTGTCCGCCTGGAACCGCGACAACCCGGATAAACCCGCAGCGCCCTTTGCGGTCAACCAGATTGTCCACAAGTCGAATGATCGCCTCGACCAGGATATGGCAACCTGCGCCAAATGGAAGGTGCCGATGATCATCACCTCCCTCGGCGCGATTGAAGATCTCAACAAGGCCGTCCATAGCTGGGGTGGCATCACCATGCATGATATCATCAATGACCGGTTCGCCCACAAGGCGATCGAAAAAGGCGCTGACGGGCTTATTCCCGTCGCCGCCGGCGCGGGTGGCCATGCGGGTACAACCTCGCCATTCGCGTTGATGCAGGAAATTCGTCAGTGGTTTGATGGCCCGGTCGCCTTGTCCGGTTCGATTGGCTGCGGCGCTTCGATCCTTGCCGCCCAGGCCATGGGCGCCGATTTCGGTTATATGGGCTCGGCCTTTATCGCCACCAAGGAAGCCAATGCCGACCAGGGTTACAAGGACGGCATTGTCGAAGGGCGCGCCAAGGATATCGTCTATTCCGACCTGTTCACTGGCGTTAGCGGCAATTATCTGCGCGGCTCGATCGAAAATGCCGGCCTCGACCCAGAAAATCTGCCGGAAGGCGACTATAAGACGATGGATTTCGGTTCTGGCGGCAATACCGAGAAAAAGGCCTGGAAAGACATTTGGGGCAGCGGCCAGGGCATTGGCGCGATCGACGAAGTACGTTCGGTACAGGAAATGGTCGACCGCCTCACCGCCGAATATCAGGAAGCGCGCGACAGCCTGAAGGATCGGTTTAATTACTGATCCAGCATAGCCGATGCTGGGCTGAAAACATGGAGTGGCTTTGCATGCGGAAATTACGATCGATCGCCGTCGGTTTGATCGGCTGCACATTGTCGGCCTTTCCCGCTGCTGCGTCAGAGCCCCGGACAATCGACAATAACGAACCGTTGGTGATGCGGATCATTTTCGATGATTGCCTCGGTTTTGTGCAAAAGGATCGCGCCCCATTTGAAGGCTTGGCGCTGTTGCCGATCACCGCCAAGGGCAAGGAAATGCTGCGCGCCCGCTATACCGATAACGGCGCTATCCATCATCTGTTCTCGAGCCGTTATGTGGTGGCATGGGGCGAGGATAGCGAGGACCGTTATTGCATCATTCTCAGTTCGCGTCCTTCGGACGAATCCATGATGCTGGGTGTCGAACGGTCGGGTTTTCTCGACCGGTTGACCACGCGCGCCGACGCGGTGGGCATGACCGAAAATGACATGCCTGGAGAATTTTCTCCCCTTAACACAATGTCTTGGCGCAAGCCTGAAAAGGATGGCAAAACTGGCCTGAGAATGGTGGTCATGCCGACGGATGGACTGGATGACCCCAAGATGGTCGATGCCGGAATCATTATTGTAGCCGCCAGATCTGACCGCTCGAACGACTGAGATCATTATTCGCTCTCTGGCCGGAAATCCGCTTTCCGATGGATGCCTGCACCAGTATCGACGCCGGTGCTCAAACATTCAGACACCAACTAAAATGGCTATCTTCGGACAAGGAATGAAGACACGATATGTGCGCTGCGTCGGCGGCGGCTTTGGTGGTTTTTCTATAAGATCAAGGCCCGGAATAAAGCCGTCTCAAGTGGTCCTACATCTCACCCCGTTCCCGACGGATCGCGAACCATTTTTCGACATTGGCATTATGCTCGGCCAATGTCTTGGCAAAGACATGCCCACCCTTGCCGTCTGCAACAAAGAACAGATAATCACTGTCAGCGGGATTGAGCACCGCTTCAATCGATGCCCGGCCCGGATTGGCAATTGGCCCCTTGGGCAGTCCGACCATTGAATAGGTATTATAGTCATTAACCGCCGCGATTTCCGATTGCCGGATCCGGCGCCCCAACGGCTTGCCTTTGGTGATCGGATAGATGATCGTCGGATCCGCCTGCAGCATCATATTGCGCTTGATCCGGTTGCCATAGACCGCAGCGACCGTGCGCCGTTCCCGCGCCAATGCGGTTTCCTTTTCGACGATTGCCGCGAGAATCACCGCTTCTTCCGGCGTTTTGACGACGCTGGCAGCGGTTTTTTTGGGCCAGAGTTCGGCAACCGTATCCTGCATCGCCTTTTGCATCCGCGCGACAACCGCGGCGCGTGCTTCACCCCGCTCGAAACTGTAGCTGTCCGGCAAAACCGACCCCTCCGCCGGCACCGGGATATTGCCGGTCAGCAGCGGTTCGGCCATGATTTTTTCATGCACGATGATTGATGGCGTTCCTTCGGGAATGGTAATCAGGCGCTGGACCGTTTTGCCGCCCTGCAGGATGCTGAGGATCGTCGCATTGCTGGCCCCTGCGGGAATGACAAACTCGCCGGCCTTGATCGGTTCCGATCCGCCAAATATCTTCGCACGCGTGAGAAAGGCGTCGGCCGAGCGCAATGCGCCCTCTTTTTCGAGCGTTCGGGCAGCCACACCGAGGCTCGAGCCCGACTTGATGATAATCTGGCGTTCTTGCTCCAGCGGACCACTGGCATTCCATCCATACATGAAATTGCCTGCCAGGATCGCAACCGCAATCGCGGCAAACACGAGAATAAGGCAACCGAAGCGCCGCATGATTGGGCTAGACCGCTTTCATGATGATGCTGGCATTGGTGCCACCAAAACCAAAGCTGTTGCTCAAGACCGCTTTCACTTCGCGTTTCTTGGCGACATGCGGCACCAGATCCACGCCGGCACAGCTGTCTTCCGGGTCATCGAGGTTCAATGTCGGCGGGACGATCTGATCGCGCAGCGCAAGGATGCAGAAAATCGCCTCGACCGCGCCGGCACCGCCGAGCAGATGGCCGATCGCGGATTTGGTGGAACTCATCGACATGGTCTTGATGTCATCACCGAACAGGCGTCGCACGGCGGCCAGTTCCAGGACATCGGCCATGGTCGAGGTTCCGTGCGCGTTGACATAATCAATATCGGACGTCGAAAGGCCCGAACGCTTCAGCGCCATTTCCATCGACCGATATGCGCCAACGCCATCCGGATGCGGGGCGGTTACGTGATGGGCATCGCCCGATAGACCATAGCCGACCACTTCCGCATATATGGTTGCGCCGCGGGCTTTGGCCCGTTCATATTCCTCGAGAACCACAACACCGGCACCCTCGCCCATGACAAACCCGTCGCGGTTCTTGTCATAGGGACGCGACGCGCCCTGCGGATCGTCATTATTCGTCGACAGCGCCTTGGCTTGCGCGAAACCGGCAATCCCGATCGGACAGATGGTTGCCTCGGCCCCGCCGGCGAGCATCACATCGGCATCATCAAGCGCGATCATGCGCGCCGCGTCACCAATACTATGCGCTCCGGTTGAACAGGCGGTCACGACTGCGTGATTGGGGCCCATCAGACCATATTTGATCGAAACCTGACCGGAAATCAGATTGATCAATCGCCCATGGACAAAATGCGGACTTACCCGTCCCGGACCACGCTCGTGCAGCACCAAAGATTCTTTCTCAATCCCCGGCAATCCGCCAATTCCGGACCCGATCGAACAGCCGGTGCGCAGCTTGTCTTCATCGCTCATTTCGGTGAGCCCGGCATCTTCCAAGGCCTGGCCAGCCGCATCAATACCATAAACAATGAACGGATCGACTTGCCGTTGAACCTTGTGGTCCACGCGCAGGTTGGGATCGAAGCCATATTCATGGTCTGCAGGCTTTACCTCGCAGGCAATATGACATTTCTGGTCGGATGCATCAAAGCGCGTGATCGTCCCGGCACCGGATTTGGAAGCCAGTATATTGGACCAGCTGGTCTCCACGTCTCCACCCAGTGGTGTTACCAATCCTAGTCCAGTTACGACAACACGACGCATATCATGCTCCTCCTAAACGGGCTTCTCTTGCCCAAATTGAAAAACGGCCACCGGTTCAGGAAAAAATCCCAGGCCGGTGAGCCGCTTGATAGTCTTTTAGCGATCTTTGGCCCCGGACTGATAGCCGTTGCAAACGGCTTCGTCCGAAAATCAATCAGCCTTTATTCTTGTCGATAAAGTCGATCGCATCTTTGACGGTGCCGATTTTCTCAGCCGCATCATCCGGAATCTCGACGCTGAATTCTTCTTCAAAAGCCATGACCAGTTCAACAATGTCGAGACTGTCAGCACCCAAGTCATCAATGAAGGCCGCTTCTTCGGTCACTTTTTCAGCTTCAACACCAAGATGTTCAACAACAATCTTTTTTACGCGGTCTGCAGTCTCACTCATGAGAGTTCCTTCTTCGTTAGGAATGAATTTCAACTTTGTCCTAGTGGCATGCTGCGTTGCTTGCAAGGGGGCACGAGCAGCTTTGTGACATGAGATAAGCTATTGCCGGATTTCGCCGTTCCGAAAATCTTCTTCAATATCCCAAAGGGCGCCTCGCCACTCCCAATAGTTATACGCCAGTTCACGGGATTCCTCGTCTTTTGGAAAGCCGACGGCGGTCAGATCCTTGTCCATCTGGCCCGACGCAAAAAGATCTTCGAGAATGTGCCGTCCGGTGGGTTTGACATTATTCCCATAATACAGATCCAGAAACGGACGAAAATCGCCCAGACGCTGAATTTTCTCGATCAACCCGTCCTGCAGCAACCAGCCGTCCATGACCGCGACACGAAAAGCATTCTGGCTCTGCCTGTCCGTCCATCCATATTGGGCCTGGCATTGGTTCACCAGTTTTTCGGCAGACTGAAGAGCAGCCGCTTCCTGTCCCTTGCGCGCGAGCGCGAAATAGGATTGCACCTGTTCGGGAGACAGCTGGCGACTAACGCAATCGAGATTTTCTATGGTCAGCAGGCCAGTGGTTGGCATAGGCTGTGCGCTTGCGGCGGCCATCGCCAGGATCCAGGACGTCAAAGTCATTTTCCGAATTTCTAGCTGATCATCGCCATGCCGCCATTCACATGCACGGTCTGCCCGGTGACATAAGAGGCTTCGTTACTGGCAAGATAGGTGACGGCTGCGCCAACATCGGCGCCGGTTCCCAGTTTCCCAGCCGGTATCTTCTTGCTCAGTTCTTCTTTCTGGGCATCTGGCAGTTCATCGGTCATCGGGGATTCAATGAAACCCGGAGCGACGCAATTTACCGTAATCCCGCGGGACGCGAGTTCCTGCGCCAGGGCTTTCGACATGCCGACCAGTCCTGCTTTCGAGGCGGCGTAATTGGCCTGACCCGGATTGCCTGTGGCCCCCACAACGGAGGTAATCGAAATAATCCGGCCATGGCGCGCCTTCATCATCGGGCGAGCCGCAGCGCGTGCCAGACGGAAGGCCGATTCGAGATTGACCTGCAGCACATCCGACCAGTCTTCATCCGACATCCGCATTGCAAGGCCATCCCGCGTGATGCCCGCATTGTTGACCAGAATATCAATCTTGCCGAGCTTTTCGATTACGTCCGGGACCAGCGCATTCACTTCCTCTGCGTCCGACAGGTTGCACGGCAGCACCACATGCCCTTCACCGGCCAGTTCGGGAATCAAGTCCATCAAGGTCAACTTGCGCGTGCCGGACAGCGCCAGCGTGGCGCCTTGCGCGGCCAGCGACTTTGCAATGGCCGAACCGATGCCCCCGGAAGCGCCCGTTACCAAAGCCGTCATTCCCGTCAAATCAAACATGCCAATCCCCTATCGGTTTCAATATTCCATATAATATAAAACGAACTCTTCGGCCTTGGCGCCATTGGATTCGTATAGCCTGCGTGCCGCTATATTGTCTTTTTCGGTGCCGAGCCAGCACTCATCACAACCCCATTCATCCGCCATTTCCAATATTTTCGCGAGCATCTTCTTGGCGATGCCCTGTCGACGGAGGCTTGAAATGACATCAATTTCATCGAGATACAGCTCATCCGGCTTGTCGGGGCGGCGATGGACCATCGCGGTGCATTTTCCGATCACACAACCGTCGATCATCGCCACAACCAGCCAATGCGTCTTGTCGGCGAGAAAGGCAGAGAGCAAATCCGGCTGGACCGGCTCGTCGAACAGGTGATCGGCGACAGTGTCCATCAACGCGACATTCTCTTCCGTCACCGTCAATATCTCGACATCCATCGCCATCGCCATCGTCAGAACTAGAGCTCCTTCAAAAAGCCTTCAATGTCGTCCATCGACACCAGACTGACGGTTGAGACTTCCTTGTTGATTCGCTTGACCATTCCGCCAAGCACCTTGCCGCCAAATTCGACAAACTGAGAAACATCGGCATCAGTCATATGCTGGACCGATTCACGCCAGCGCACCGTGCCTGTCACCTGCTCGACCAGCAGCGACCGAATTTCATCCGTATCTTTGACTGGGCTCGCTGTGACATTGGCAAAAACGGGAACCACTGGCGGCAATATGCTGGCCTCTGCCAGCGCGCCCTCCATGATCTCGGCTGCCGGCTGCATCAGCGAGCAATGAAATGGTGCCGAAACGGGCAGCAACACCCCGCGCTTGATCTCATGGTCCTTGACCAGCCCGATCGCCCGTTCAATGGCTGCCAGATGACCGGAAATCACAACCTGCGTCGGGTCATTATCATTCGCAATCGTGCATATATCGCCCTGCGCCGACGCTTGTGCCAAGCCGGCGGCTTTCTTGATATCCGCGCCCAGCAGAGCCGCCATGCCGCCTTCGCCGACCGGGACAGCCTGTTGCATCGATTGCCCGCGCAATTTCAGCAATTCCGCCGTGGTGGTCAGATTGAGGGCGCCAGCGGCGCATAATGCGGTATATTCGCCGAGACTATGGCCGGCGACATAATCACACAGGTCCGCCAGGTTCTTGCCGCCCTCTTTTTCCATCACCCGCAAGGTCGCAATCGCATTGGCCATGATCGCCGGTTGCGCATTTTCGGTCAACGTCAGCTCATCTTCAGGCCCTTCGCACATCAGCTGAAACAGGTTTTGTTCCAGCGCGTGATCCACCTCTTCAAAAACTTCCCGCGCGGTATTGCTGGCTTCCGCCAGTGCCTTGCCCATGCCAACCGCCTGGCTACCTTGTCCTGGAAAAATAAATGCGCGCATGTTCGCCCCTGTTTAAATTGATATGATCGCAAAGTCGTTTTGCCGCAATTAGGCCTGAAACCGGTCGCGTGCAAGAGCCCGACAATTCAATTGATCAGTTAAAAATCGTTGCAATAATTTCTCCGGGGATTAGGCCCGAGCCATGGATCAGCTGCGTTTCGAAGAAAAACTGGCCGCATTTTGCCACCGAAACCTGGATGGTGACGGACCATTTTCTGATTTGCGCCGGTTATCCGGTGGTGCCAGCATGGAAAGCTGGGCTTTTGTCTATGGTGATGAAGAATTTGTCCTCCGCCGCCTGCCGGCCGGCATTGATCCGGACGACGAAGGCTTGCGCGGCATTCCGCTCCTGATCCAGGCAGAGATTATCAAACTCGCGGTTCAAGCAGGCGTCACCGCTCCGATTGTCCGAGCGGAGCTGCATCCTGACGATGGGATCGGGGACGGCTTCATCATGGACAAGGCCGAAGGCGAAACCCTTCCGCACAAAATCCTTGGGAACCCTGCCTTTGCCGACGCGGAAGCGCGCCTTACAGAGCAATGTGCGAGCGAATTGTTCCGGATCCATAGCATCGACCCCGCCGCCATGGCCGACAAGCTCGATTATTTTTCGCCGCGCGAACTGATGACCCTTCAGAAAGACAAATATGACGAGATCGGCGGTGCGATACCGATCTATGACTATGCGTTTCATTGGCTGCTCGACAATGCTCCGGAGGATTCCCGAAAGGCCGTGGTGCACGGGGATTTCCGCATGGGCAATCTGATGGTCACGCCGGAAGGCCTGTCAGCGGTTCTGGACTGGGAACTGACTCGTTTTGGCGATCCGGTTCAGGATCTTGCCTATCTCTGCACCCCAAGCTGGCGTTTCGGACACTATGAGAAAGTGGCTGGCGGCTTTGATAGCGCGGAGGCCTTCCTGGCCGCTTATGCGGATCAGTCCGGCGAGGCTGTTGACCCCGATCGGTTCCGCTTCTGGCTGATCTACTCCACGGTCTGGTGGGGTGTGGCCTGTATGGTCATGGGCGAGATCTGGCGGAGCGGCGGTGATCGGTCGCTGGAACGGACTGTTATTGGCCGCCGCGTATCGGAAGTGGAAATCGACCTTATCCTGCAGTTTGAAGAGCTGTTACCGGAAGCGCTCACAACTTCGCTGGACTGGAAGATGCCGGAGGAGCCAACGGTCCGCGGTGAGACCGGATATGCCGAATTGCTGGCAGCGCTCGGCGAATGGAATAGCGACCATGTCCAACCCGGATTATCCGGACATGACCGCTTTCAATCACGGGTTGCTGGCAATGCGCTGGGCATTGCCCGTCGGCAAGCCGCCTGGGGGGCAGCCTTTGGCGCGGCCTCCTCGGAGCGCCTTTCGGCTATTGGATATGAGCATGGACAGCTTTGTCGCGGCCTTGCAGAAGGCACCGTGGACATCGCAACACCCGGACTGTGGAATCATTTCCGATTGTCAGCGCTGGAACGCCTGGCGATCGACCAACCCGGATATGCCGGCCTGAAAGTCGCGCTTCAAAAACGGAGATCATCATCATGACGTTTGAAATACCCCAGGACATCGAGGATTATCTTGGCGTACTCGACGCGTTTATCGACGCCGAAATCAAGCCGATAGAACAGCGTGACGACAATATCCGCTTTTTCGATCACCGCCGGGAAAATGCGCGCACCGACTGGGATAATCAGGGGTTGCCGACGAAGGAATGGGAAGCGTTGCTCGACGAAATGCGAAAGACAGCCGATGCCGCCGGACATTTTCGCTATGCCCTGCCCAAGGCCTTTGGCGGACAGGACGGCAGCAATCTCGGCATGGCGCGCATTCGCGAGCATCTCGCCCATAAGGGCCTTGGTTTGCACAATGATTTGCAGAATGAAAATTCGATTGTCGGCAATCTTGTTCAACCCTTGATGGTTCGCGATTTCGGCACAGAGAAACAAAAGCAGGAATGCATTCCCGCCATGCTCGCCGGTGAAATGAAATGGTGCTTTGGCCTGACCGAGGAAGATCATGGCTCCGACGCAACCTGGATGGATACCACCGCAGTGCCCGAACAGCGCGACGGCGTCGATGGCTGGTTGATCAATGGCAACAAGATGTGGACCACGGGGCTGCATGTTGCCACCCATGTGATGACCTTTGCCCGGCATCGCGGCAAGGACGGCGATGCGCAGGGCATTGGCTGTTTTCTGGTCCCGACCGATGCGCCGGGCTTTGAAGTCGGAGAATATATGTGGACATTCAATATGCCCACAGATCACCCCAAATGCAGTTATACCAATGTCTGGGTCCCCGCCGATGCGATATTGGGCGATCTCGACATGGGGCTGGCGGCCGCGCAGCATTTTGTTCACGAGAACCGGATCCGGCAGGCCGCCTCGTCACTCGGCGCGGCGCAATATTGTATCGACGAGGCTGTCCGCTACGCTGGGGAACGCAAGCCGTTCGGCAAACCGCTCGCCGTCAACCAGGCCATCCAGTTTCCGCTGGTAGAACTGCACACCGAAGCCGCGATGCTGCGGCAGCTGATCTACAAGACTGCCGCCCAGATGGACGAAATGCCCAAGGTGGATGTGGCAAAATATCTCTCGGCCCAGGTTTCGATGTGCAATTATCGCGCAAACCGCCTGTGCTGTGACGCCGCGGATCGGGCGATGCAGGTGCATGGCGGCATGGGCTATTCCCGGCACAAACCGTTCGAGCATATTTATCGCCACCATCGGCGCTACCGCATCACCGAGGGATCCGAGGAAATCCAAATGCGCAAGATTGCCGGCGACATGTTCGGTTTTCTGAACAAATCCAAACGGAAATAAGCGCCGGCCAAGATCTCAAGACAAAAAAGGGAAGCAGAGCGACGGGATGCTCTGCTTCCCGAGCAGAATCCTGTCCGCAGGGGGTGCATTGTTCGGACAGGATTCCCGTAACCAACCAAACCCGTCGGTCAAATCAGCGCGCTGCTCTCCGGCCTGCGCGAATGGTCTTGGGTCGCAAGGGCTTGATCCGCTTCGGCCGAAAGCCCGGTTCGCGCACCGATTGGGTGTTCCGGACAATCCTGCCATCGACAGCCCGCGTGCGCGTCCGCTTGCCAAAAACCGTGTCGCCCTGGCTGTCTTTCACCTGACGCCCGGCGACATAGCCATTGGCCTTGCGTTGCCGCCCGGCGCGATAATCATAAGTTTCGCCATTGCGCGTCGTGGCGGTGCCTTCCGCCCGGAAGCCGCCACGCACCCGTTGCCGTTCATAGTCAAAACTGCGTGTCCGGCCCTGAAAACCAGTTTGCGACCCGCTGGCTTCCCAACCCTTGTCTGTGCGGGATCGATCATAGGCGCTGGTCGCCACCGCGCCATCGCTTTTGCGCGTAACCGTGGCATCATTGCTGTAGGTGCCCGCCGACCGGTCGCGAACAATAGTTTTCTCGCCTTCGAAGCGCGGATTGTCGATCGTCACCGTCTTCGTCCGGGGGTCTGCCAACGCCGGGCTGCTCAACAACAGACCGACCGCAGGGATTATTGCCAGATGTTTCATTTTCCTCTCCTTTGCACTTTGCTTCACCAAGAGAGCCTTTCTTTGCTCTCTTGGTGGTTCAACGTGCGGGAGCGGCGAACCCTTCGCCGGCGGACAAATTATTCCGAAAAATCGTCCTTATCATCGGACGGAAGCAGAATTGCGGGCGTCTGACCGGCATCGATCCGGCGCTTGCGCCATTCCCGCAGCAACCGGCGCCGTTCTTGCGGTGTGGCGTTGCGCAGCTGCATTTTCAGATCATCGGGCAAACCATCCAACAGCCGGGTTTTCTGATCGGCAGACAGCGATCGCCAGACCTGGCGGGGATTTTCCGCTGCCGACAGCTCGTCAATCGTAGGCCCCGAGGCCGCAATGGATGAATCGCCAGAGGGAGCCACTGGCGCTGCCGCGCTGGACTGGGACCGACGCTGTTCGCGCACGATATCGCGCCGGATCGCCTTTTTCACCGCGCGACGGTCAATCTCGCCATTGCGCATACGCGCGCGCAAAGCGGCCCGGCGCTCGCGCAATTGCGCGTCTGTGAGAGGCTCCAGCCCGCGGTCAATCCGCCTTTGCTGAATTCGCTTTTTCCGCCGCTCCACGGCCTGTTTTACCACTGTCCGTTTCTCTGCACGATCCATATCGCGCCATTTTTTGGACGGCAGCGCTGGCTCTGCATCTTCGAGCCTTTCTGCTTCCAGACGCTTTTCAACACCGGGACTCGCGGGATCTTCTGTCCGAACCACTGCTGGCTCTGGTGCGGGCAGGACCTGCTCGACCAGATCGCTGACAATCGGGATCCGGATCGGACTCTCACTCAGGCTGAGCGCTGCGGCGGCTGCCGTGCTCAGCATTGCGGCGCCGATCAGGCCTGATCCTAGATAGCGGCCCCGGGTCCAGGGGCTGTTCGGCCGCCAGCGCCAGAACCGGGGCGCTGCGGTCGGTGCGGGCTTGCCTTCCACGGCAACCGCAAGCACGCGATCGGCAAAGCCATCCGGGAGAGCCGGCACAGTATAGTCCTGCAACAGCGCATCAATATGCGGCGGAAAGGCTTGTGTCATGGCTGATCCCCTGTTGGCTGATCGACAAAGGGGCTGGCCTCCAGACAGTCTTTCAATGCTTTGCGCGCGCGAAACAGCAGCGACTCAAACGCTTTTATCTTCATCGCCAGATCCTCTGCGGCAGCTGCATTGGGTTGCTCTTCATAATAGGTCAGAATCACCGCCGCGCGCTGGCGATCGCCGAGCTTGCCGATGCAATGCTTGACCGCATCTGCCTGTTTGCCTTCGTCGACCAGCTTATCCGCATTCGGCGCATCATCGGCTGTTTCCGGCGGTTCATCGCCGCTGATACGCCTGGCCTTGCGCAGGCGATCGATACACAGGTTGGTGGCGACCCTGGTCAACCAGGCGGCCACACCCGGCCCCTGCCCCCGCCAGGTGCCCGCGCCGTTCCAAAGACGCAACAGAGTCTCCTGCGCGATATCCTCCGCTTCGGTGCTGTCGCCCATCATCCGGCAACCGATCCGGAATGGGACATCCGCGTGGCGGTCGATCAGCACCCGAAAGGCCGCGCTGTCCTGCTCCTGCACGCGCAGCATCAGCGCATCATCGCTGTCGGTCCGGATATCCGGTTCCTTGTCGTCCTGTTTCAGCATCTCGCTGCCAATGCCATCTGCTCCCGTCTTGCGTACATGACGTTATAACGCAGCAGATGAACATTCCCTTCGCGATTGTCGCAAATTTATCTGCGATCCCGAATCCAGATCACTCACCGACCAGCGCCAACCGTCGGGCCGCCAACCCTGTCCCATTATGGCACAAATCCTTACTATCATATTCACTATTCGACAGAATTTGGACCAGATGCGAGCCAAATCACGGGTCGAGACTCGGGGCCGCCCTTGTCGCGCCTTGGAGTTCAGTTATCTACAAACGGGTATGGACTATGAAAAAATATCTATTGGCGCCGGTGCTCGCACTGGCTTTTGCAACCAGCGCAAATGCGACGGTGACAGTTGGCACGCAAGACACGGCAAACTGCTACCCTTTCAGTTGTTTTGCAAGTGACGGCGGCTTGACCTATCAGCAGGTCCATTCGGCATCGTCCTTTGCTTCGACGACCGCAATTGATATGGTCAGCTTCTTTCGCGCAGACGGCTTTGAAGGCTTGATGGATGAAGCGGACTATTCGATCTCTTTCTATCTGACATCTGGCGCCGTAAACGGCCTGTCATCCACCTTGGCTGACAACCGCGGCGCCCTGCTCTCGTCCTTTGGCAGTTTTTCGGTTGGCGGCGAAATGCCGGAACAGCTGTCTTTTGCCGGAACGGCATTCAATTATGATCCGATCGCAGGCAATTTGCTGATGGAAGTCAGCGTCTTGGGCCTGTTTACGGATAATGGCTACGAGTCCTTTTTCCAGGCCGACAGCTCTGGATCGGTGACATCGCGCGCCTATGAAACGGGTACGTTTTCAACCGCTGAGGCAACCGCCCTCGTCACCGAGTTTGGATTTTTGGGAGCCGCCGTTCCCGAACCGGCCACTTGGGCCTTCATGATCTTCGGCTTTGGCGCGATTGGCGGTGCCTTGAGATCAAATCGGCGGCGCCAGCGCAAAGCGAATGTCAACGTCAGCTACGCTTAAGCACGAAACAACACATGTCCCCAAGGCCCTGTCAGCGCAATCTGGCGGGGCCTTTTTTGGTCCCGAAGGCTTTATGTCAGGATGGATACGGAAGCGTTTTCGTGTCCGCTATCGGCGCACAAGCGTACATTGGGACTCCTTCGAATTTTGCTAAAACGGCAAGTTGTCGCAGTCGCTTTGGGGTTGTTTTCCGGCAAAAACCGATTGCACAAATGGTAATGTGTCGTGGGTTGATCCAGGAACAACGGCGCGATGATCCAGTTCGGGATATAATTTTGACACGATATTAGACCCTGCTTTGCAAGCCCCTTTAACCAATGCGGCTTGCATCCGTGGTGGGGTATCCCTGTTCTTGCCGCCGGTCCCGATAAACGTCGGCACGGGCAGTTTGAGACTTGGGTATCCCATCTTGGAAAAGGCAGCCACCAGCGGTTCAGTGGGAGGCCTTTTGAACACCCGATTATATGTCAGCTTCTCTGCGATGACGCGTGCCTTGACATCTTTGTGGCACGTATTCTGCACGGATTGCGCAATCGGTAAGATATCCTTTGCAACATAGTCCGTCAGCTTGAACGCCGGATTGATCCGCTGCACCAAAGACAGGGCCAGCATATGATATCCGAGCATCGGATCGACGCGATCCGGTGGGCGAGACTCTTGAAGCGCAACCAGTGCCTTGGGAGAGAAATAAGGAACGCCTGTTGCGACAACGCCCACAATATTCACATCCGGCGCATATTCAGAGGCATAGGCTGCGGTGGCTACGGCGGCGCCAGCGCCCTGCGATTGTCCGAAGAGCACGACCTTTTTCGATACTGGAAAATTAGCAGATTGCACTGCTCTGATAATATCGAGATTGCTATAGGCTTCGGGACGAGTGGCAAGATAAGGATGCGTTCCCGGCGTTCCCAAGCCCTGATAATCGGATGCAACAACTGCATATCCGTTTTCAAGCCAGAATTTGAGATGCGTTCGATCTTGTTCTTGGCGTCCGTCCCAGGACGGCGCGCAAATATCAGCTATTCCAACGGTTCCGTGCGTCCATGCCATTAGCGGCCAGCCACCTTCTGGCGCAGTGCCTTCAGGCAAAAACAACACACCTGAAACAGCAACGCGTTCTTTCCCATCCAAGCCATCTGTCGACGAATATAACAGGCGGATGTTTTCTCCGGCACCGGGATTGGATTGTTGCTTGTCCAGTGGTTCTTGACGGAGAAGTTTGCCCGGTTGCGCAATTTCGCCGCTGAATTGATAGAAGTCAGACAAGTAGCTATCGCCCAACGTCATATTGGCGGGCCCGCTAACCGTTGTTACTATTTGAGATTCATCGAGAGTGGCAGCACAGCCGGAAAGAGAGGCGAACGCTACGAGCGCCATAACCATTATTCCTGTCTTCAAGGGTCCGTTTTTTCTGCTCATTTTCGTCTCCTAATCGGATTTTTCTCAACTCGACTTCACATCCCGGAAAGCCACTTCGCGATCCATATCGGGCTCTTTGGGCAGGTTGAGCACGCGCTCGGCGATGATGTTCTTTTGAATCTGGTCGGTGCCGCCGCCGATACTGTTCATATAGGCTTTGGCGGCATCGAAATTGATGTTGGCTGCGTCCGGATAATCGTCGCCATCAAGCAACGCCGCATTGCCGAGCAAATCTGTTGCTATCGCCGCCTCACCATGCTGAACGCGTGACATCGCGAGTTTGCCTAGCGACATTAAAGAGGGCGATCCGTTGGTCATTATCTCTTGTTTCGCCCGCTGCATGTTCAAGCCGTTAAGCTCTCGATAGGCCAACGCTTGGGCGATTTTTTGGCGAACAGTCGGATCGTCATATTTCTCATATTTACGCGCCAGTGTGATCAATTGTGGTTCGCTATCCGCCTTTGATTTGCCGCGACGCTCGGTAATCCCTTGCCCCATGATCAACCGTTCATAGGCAATAGCGGTCTGGAACGAAGTCCAACCTTCATTGAGATTACCGATAGTATGCGATGCGGGAACGCGGGCCTCTGTGATGAAGACCTCGTTAAATTCGGACTCGCCAGTAATCTGATTAATCGGTTTAACCTCGACGCCATCCTGTTTCATAGGGAACAGAAAGAACGTAATGCCGCGATGCTTGGGAACATCCCAATCTGTACGTGTCAGCAGCATCCCATATTCGGCTTCCTGAGCATTGGAAGTCCAGATTTTCTGACCTGTGATGATAAAATCATCGCCATCAGGGATCGCTTTTGTCCTCACACCCGCAAGATCGGAACCAGCATTAGGTTCCGAATAGAGCAGACAGCATATTGGGCCGGTGAGCATGACCGGCAGCATCGCGCGTTTTAATTCCTCGCTGCCGACTTTGAACACCGTAATAGCACCCAAATGAAAGCGATCACGGGCGGAGCCTTGGGCTTTACGCTTTGCAAATGCCTTTTCGATGATACCGGATTGTTTTTGGGAAAGGCCAAGTCCGTAATATTCCGTTGGCCAGGATGGCACGCAAAAACCTGCTTCAAAAACCTTGGTCAGCCATGATTTTTCATCATAGCTATCCTCGCCTTTCGCGCAGCGTTTTTCGGAATCCCAATGCTGGTCCAGCCAAGCCTCGACGACACTGTTAATATCTTCGGAGGATGCGCTTCGATCCAATATAGCCATTATGCTGCCTCCCGGCTTTTCAGGTAATGCTCGCGATGCTCGTCCGAACTGCCAAAGAGGGACAGTCCTGCTCGGGCACGCCGCCAATAGAGATGCGCGATATGTTCTTCGGTATAGGCGATGCCGCCGTGCATTTGGATTGCTTGCGCTGAGACGGTTCTGAATGCATCTTTGCAAGTGAAAGCGGCCAGAGAAACAAATTTTTCTTCGCTCGATGACCCGGCATCCAACGACTTCGCCGCAGCAAGGGCCGCAGAGGTAGCAGATTCAACCTCAACCAGTAGGTCTGCCGCCATATGTTTTATCGCCTGAAAGGAACCAATAGGACGCCCGAACTGATAGCGGGTACGCAGATATTCCATCGTTATATCAAAAATAGCGCGTGTCGCTCCAGCCTGTTCGGCAGCGACGGCAGCCACACCACGCATACGCACCTGATTGATGCCCTCTGCATCCATGTCTTCCAATTTGATCGCCTCTGCATCAGAGAAATTGAGCGTGAATAAACGTTGCGCGGGATCGTTGGTGGTCAAGCGTTCCGCAGAAACAGCATCCGATGCCTTTACAAGGTAGGCCGATTGCACGCCGTCGTCTTTCAAACCAAGCAAATGATAATCTGCAACGCCGGCGTGCGAAACAAACGAAACTTCTCCATTCATTATCCAGCCGTCGTCAGAAGGTTTTGCGGACAGGCTGTGATGGTCATCGGAAAGTGATACAAAATCGCCGGCTCCGCCCGTGGACACGGTAAGTTGCCCCGCTGCAATTTTCTGTAGCAATTCTTCTTTGATAGAGTCCGGTCCAAAGCGTGTGATCATTTCCGCCGCAACAACACAAGTAGAAACAAACGGAACAGGTAACAGCTTTCGGCCGAGCTCTTCCATCACCAGCGCAACATCTATTGCGCCGCCGCCAACGCCTTCAAAATCTTCCGAGATAGCAATGCCGAGCAATCCCATCTCGGTCATCTGCTGCCAGATGGATTCATCATACCCTCGATTATTCGCGATACCTGCACGCAGCTTTTCTTCATGCGCTTCGGCATCAAGGTACCGAGCAAATCCGTCTCTTAGTGCTTGGCGATCTTCGTCAGATATCTGGCTCATGTGATGATGCTTCCCGTGTTCCGCATGCTGGATTTTCGACTTTACAAATATGCCACTTTATTTCATATTGGAGAAAGCGAACGGCTGTTCGTGTTTTAGGCAGGCGAGATTTGGGAAGTCAAGCTGTTGTTCGGAGGGAGGAGTTAGCATGTCAATAAATGCCAGAAAAATGCCAAAATCCGCGACCTTGCGACGCACTCCTCAACAGAATCGCGGAAAAGAAAGCCAGTCCAAGATATTGGATGGGGCACGAACAATCCTTTCTCAAGATGGATTCGAAAAGTTCAGCATGCGCCGGATATCCGCAGCCTCTGGTGTGGGCCTCAGTACAATTTACGACTATTTTCCAAGCAAGACTTCTGTCCTTCACACTTTGCTTGAAGAACGCTTGAAGCTCAGGCTCAAGATTTTTGATCGTACCATCGCTGCAATACCTGCGGATGCCAAATGGCGTGAGTTTAACGAAAACTACCTTAGCCGCATGCACGAAGAAGGCTTCTGGTCGATATACGACATTGGTTTGCGCAACGCTGCGACGCATGAGGAAAGCCTAAAGAGCTTGCTCCAATGGTATGAAGCAGAAACCATTGATCGCTATGTAAGCGCCTTACGATCCGCTGGATCAAAATGGACCGAAGATGACCTGCGGACCACTGCGTCCTATTTGCTTTCAATTTCAGCTCAATTTGAACCGGGGGTCGTAGTCCAAGAGGACAAGAACAGCCGAAGGCTAACTTTGGAACTTGTTCGTCATACCTTTTCTACAATTCTAAGAAAGGTGCTGAGTTAAGACCATCGCGGCAGCGCGAATAAAATCACTATCGTTTCTTAAAAATTACCAAAAAAATTTGGAAATATTGTCAGGGAGAACAATTATGAAAACGTTTAACAGGATTCTTATGGCCGCGATGTGCAGCACGGCGATTACCGTACCTGCATATGCGCAAGACCAGGATGGCGCTGACGCCGCAGATGCCGATGTCATCATCGTTACCGCACAGCGCCGCGCACAGGATGTTCAAGACATTCCGCTCGCCGTTACCGCGGTTAGCCCGGTGCAGCTCGAGCGTCAGGGCGTTGTAAGCGTGACCCAGATCTCTCAGGTTTCTGCCAGCTTTTCCAGCTCAAACGCACAAAATTCGGGCGGTACGAATGTCCTTCGCATCCGCGGTGTTGGTACGACATCAAACAATATCGGTTTTGAATCCGCTGTCGGTATCTTCATTGACGGTGCCTATCAGTCGCGGCCCGGTGTTGCTCTTTCCGAATTTGTTGATGTCGAACGGTTGGAAGTTCTGCGCGGTCCGCAAGGCACGCTGTTTGGCCGCAACACATCGGCTGGTGCATTGAACCTGACCACAAGGCGTCCGGAGCTGAATGAGTTCGGCGGCTTTGTGAATGCCAGCTACGGCAATTATGATTCAATCAATCTCCAGGGAGCGGTTAACGTTCCGCTTGTTGAGGATACCCTGGCTGCCCGTTTCACCGGAGCCTATAGCAAGCGCGATGGCTTTGTTCGCGTTGTCAATGAGGGCGGCGAAGTTGGCCGGACCAACGAACTTGATCAGTTCCTCGTGCGTGGTCAGCTTGGCTATGAAAGCGATGGCGGTGTGACGGCGCGTCTCATATTCGACTATTCCGAAATCAACGGCAATTGCTGTGCTCCGGTGGAGGTGTTGAAATCTCCGCTCGAAACCGGCGGTGTGTTCGGTCTTGCGGGACTGGGTGCGACCGGTGGCAATTTTGTACCAG
The DNA here is from genome assembly GCF_055693205.1 of Parasphingorhabdus sp. W113. Taxonomy (NCBI): domain Bacteria; kingdom Pseudomonadati; phylum Pseudomonadota; class Alphaproteobacteria; order Sphingomonadales; family Sphingorhabdaceae; genus Parasphingorhabdus; species Parasphingorhabdus sp. W113. The sequence goes on from NZ_CM146328.1 coordinate 1,977,889, forward strand.
CGGGCAATGGAGCGCAGAGCATTACGGACCCGGCTGGCGCGCGGCGGGCGCTCGATGGTCTGGTGGCATCGCAAAGTTTTGCGCAGACCAGCAATCTTGATCAATGGGGCATCACGGGAGAGATTGAGTTTCCGCTGAGTGACACTGTTGACCTGATCTATATCGGTTCCTACCGCGACTTCCACTCTGAAAGCAAATCGGACAGTGACTTTACCGCACTCGACATCTTCAACGTCGGTGATTTCGCAGGCAATGTTGACGATGGCACGGACATTAAAACAATGACTCATGAGCTGCGTGTCCAGGGCGAAGCTTTCGGTGGCAGTCTCGAATGGTTGATCGGCGCCTATTATTCCGACGAAGATATCGACGCAGTCGCTATCTCCACGCTCGGATCGCAATGGGATCAGTTTATCAGCGCCCTGTTGCTGCCTTCAACCGGCGGTGCATTCGGACCGGCGCCTTTGGCTTTGTTCGCAGGCGGAGTGAGTCCGAACGGGGCCAGCAGCACCAACCGATTCACGCAGAGCAGCAAAAGCTGGTCGATCTTTACCCACAACACACTGGAGATCACGGACGGGCTGAAAGCCACGATCGGTCTGCGCTACTCTGATGAAAGCAAAGATGGCTCGTTCCAGCAGCTGGCATCCAACCCCGGTGCATGCCCCGGTATTGTGAACAATGTCGCGGGCGGACCTTTGGCTGCGGGTCAACCCCGTATCCCGGGTGCTCTGGTTCCAACGGCGCTGATCACTGGCTGTTTTCCGTTTGTTGCGCCAGCTGATCTGGCCGCTTCAGCGGTATTGCCATTGCCGCGCACCTTTGAAGGCAATTTCAAGGATGAAGAGCTGATCTACACCGGCAAACTGTCTTATGAATTTGCCGATCCGGTCACCATGTATGCCAGCTTCACGCATGGCTATAAATCGGGTGGTTTCAACCTTGATGCGACCGCAGCCATTGGTGGCGCCGACCCGCGCTTTGCTTCGGAAGAAGTGGATGCTTATGAAATTGGTTTCAAAGCAAAATTCCTGGACAATGCGGTCACACTGAACATCGCAGCATTCCATGAGGAATTTTCGAACTTCCAGGTTCTGGAATTTACCGGTGCTCAGTTCCAGACGTTTAACGTTCCAAAGGCGGAATCAACCGGTGTGGAAATTGAATCCACCATCCGGCCAAGCGAGAACCTGACGTTCAACATGGCAATGACCTATGCTGATGCAGAATATCCGAATGATTGTGCGACGACAGCCAATCCCCTCCGGGTGCAGAATCTGTGCGGCAGCCCGCTGACCAATGCGCCAAAATATGTGGCCATTGGTGGTGCAACCTATCGCGGGGATATTGGTGACAGTCTGAAATTCTTTGTGAACGGTCAAATCCGCGCCGAGAGCGATCGCCGGACATCAACTCAGCCAAGAACACCGCCGACGACGGCTGCAGCCCTGGGCAATACGCCCTTGCTGCCCTTTGATATCCAGGATGGCAATATCAAGATCAACATGCGTGCCGGTATCGGCGACATTAATGATGCTTGGGGAATCGAGGCTTGGGTTACCAATCTGACCAACGAAATCACGCGCGGCGTTACCTTTAGCACCACGCTGCGCTCGGGATCACGGTCGGCGTTCCCACAGGAACCACGGATGTATGGCTTGACGCTTCGCGGCAAGTTCTAGACGCGAAAAAACCAAGTTTTGGTCCTTCTCTCCCGTTGGATCAAAGGAGGCGGCTGGTAGGGGTACTGGCCGCCTTTTTGGAGTCTGGTGGAAACACAATAATCAACCTTATTTCCATTTCCGGTTTCAGCGCGCAACTGCGCAGGTGCACTAGGAAACGGATTGGCATAACTGCGCCGCACGAGAGAGGAACCGCCGCACAAGGGTTGCATTCCCTCCCCAAATCGCTCATAGGCGCCGCTTCTGTGGTGTTTTGCATGATTCCATCATGTGCGATAGCGCGGAAAACAAAGAAAGCCGGAGGGGCGTGTCTGCATGGTGCGGCGTCAGCGATCGGTAGAAATGAAGGAAATATTGCATGCCAATGTATGAGCATGTCTTCCTCGCGCGTCAGGATCTGTCACAGGCACAGGTTGATAGTCTCGCTCAGGAAGCCACCAAAATTGTTGAAGCCAATGAAGGCAAGGTCGTTCTGACCGAAACCTGGGGTCTGCGTACGCTCGCCTACAAGGTCCAGAAGAACCGCAAGGCCCATTATGTCATGCTGCGTCTCGACGCGCCGACCAACGTGATTGCCGAGCTGGAACGCCAGACCCGGATCAACGAAGATGTTATTCGCTTTCTCACCATCCGCGTGGATGAGCATGAGGAAGGCCCATCGGTCATGATGCGCAAGCCCGAACGCGACACCCGCCGTGGTGGCGGAGACCGTCCGCGCCGCGACCGTGACGACAGTTAAGTTAGAAAAGGAGTAAAGATATGGGACGTCCATTTTTCCGTCGCCGCAAAAGCTGCCCCTTTTCCGGCAAGAACGCACAACCGATCGACTATAAAGATGTGAAAATGCTGCAGGGATATATTTCCGAGCGCGGCAAGATCGTACCTAGTCGAATTACCGCGGTTTCCGCCAAGAAGCAGCGCGAATTGTCCAAGGCAATCAAACGCGCTCGCCATCTCGGCCTGCTGCCGTACCTCGTGAAATAGGAGCAGAAACGATGGATATTATTTTGCTCGAACGCGTAGAAAATCTTGGCGGCATCGGCGATGTCGTGAACGTCAAGAACGGCTATGCCCGTAATTTTCTGCTGCCCAACAAAAAAGCCCTGCGCGCCAACGAAGCCAATAAGAAGGTTTTCGAAGCCAACCGTGCGCAGATTGAAGCGGATAACGAAGCCAAGCGCAAAGATGCCGAGACGGCATCGAGCGATGTCGATGGCAAGCAGATCATTCTGATCCGCGCCTCGTCCGCCAGCGGTCAGCTTTATGGTTCTGTCTCGGTTCGCGATATCGTCGAAGCGTTGACAGCCGAAGGCGCCACTGTTGAAAAAAGCATGGTCATCCTCGAAAAACCGATCAAGACGCTCGGTGTTTTCGACGTCCGCATTCGCCTGCACCCCGAAGTTTCGGTCAATGTCCAGGTCAATGTTGCGCGTTCCGATGACGAAGCCGAACTGCAGAAAGACGGCATCGACGTGATCGCTCAGATGTTCGAAGAAGAACAAGCGGAATTGGCGGCCAATGCGCTGATGCCGGATAGCGAAGATGACGGATCGGAAGCCAGCGAAGACGCTGCTGAAGATGCTGATGCTGCCGAAGGCGACAGCGAAGCTGAAACCGCAGCAGATGATGCGGCTGAAGAAAGCACCGACGAAGAAAAATAAGCGCGGTGATATGGAATAGAAAAGCCCGGGGCCGGAACGTTACACTGTAACAATCCGCCTCCGGGCTTTTTCATGAGTGCGAGGGGCTACTGTGACCAAAAGCTGGCAAGAGAGATTTCCGCTGGATGCGAGCTTGCTGCCGCATTTGCCGGATGTTCCCAACGACCAGATATTATTGTCTCGGCTGTCCGAAGCGGATTATCGCCAGGCCAGCTTTCTCGACCAGCGCATCGTCACACCACAATTGCCGCGGCAGATGGTCTCCTGGCCAGAGCTCGATAGCATCCCGCTGCCCAATTTACCGGCGCCGCATTATATTTTCCATATCGGCCACGTCGGCTCCACTCTGATGTCTCGCTTGCTGGGCGAACATCCGGCGATCCTGGCGCTCAGGGAGCCGCAATTGTTGCGCACCCTTTGCGAAGTATCGCAAATTTGCGACCAACCACAAAGCCCCTGGTCGCCCGCCCAATATGCACAGCGTCTGACTCATAGTCGCGCTTGGCTGTCGCGGGTGTTTGACGAAAACCAGCGGGTGATGATCAAGGCGAGCAGCTTCGTCAGCGAGATGACGGGACAATTGCTTTCTGGTCAGGAACGCGCCCTGTTTCTTTACGTCGCCCTGGATCGCTATCTGCCAACCATTTTGGCGGGCGAAGCGTCGGTTCAGGAAACCCAGACAATGGCGGCCTCCCGGCTGCAGCGACTCAATCGCCGGCTCGGAGAACCCTGCGCGCAATTGTGGGAATTGTCGCTCGCGCAACGCGTCGCATTGAGCTGGCTAAGCGAACTCACGAGTTTGATGGAGGCACAGCAACAGATTGCGGGGGACCGAATCTTGTGGATGGATTTCGATGCCTTCCTCGCAGATCCTATCGACAAGTTGCAGGTCGCTGCCCACCATTTTGGTCTCGATCAGACCGATGAAACCGCAAATCAACTGATCGCCGGACCGATTATGTCGTCTTATTCCAAGGCGCCTGAACATGACTATAGTCCGGACCTGCGGCAGGATCTGCTCGATGAAGCCGCCCAAAAACATGCTGCAGAGATCGGTGCGACAATGCTATGGGTCGAACAGCTGGCATCGAAATATCCTTTGATCGCCGACAGTTTGCAATGGATTGAGGCGAGACGATAATGTTCAAACAGCTCAAGTTGCTGGACAGCAGCCAGATCAACGAAGTGAAACGGATTGCCGCCAGCGGCCAATTTGTTGATGGCAAGATCAGCAACCCCCATTCGAAGGTCAAGAACAACCTCCAGTTGCACGATCTCGACGCCTATAACAAAACGTCAAAGATCCTGCTGGATGCGCTGATGGGCAATCCGGAATTTACCGATTTCGCCTTTCCCGAGCGCGTCGCCCCGCCCCTGATCACGCGTTATCAACCCGGCATGCATTATGGCTTGCATGCCGACAGCGCGATCATCCCGCTCCCCGATGGTCCGCTGCGGTCCGATCTCAGCTGCACGATTTTCCTCAACGATCCGGATGACTATAAGGGCGGTGCGCTACACGTGACCCAGGGCGAAGCCGGCATGCGCTTCAAAGGCATGCCCGGCACGGCCGTCGTCTATCCATCCCATACGTTGCACGAAGTCGAAGAGATTGCGGAAGGCGAGCGCATGGTCGCGATCACCTTCATCCAGAGCAAGGTTCCGGATATCATGAAGCGGAACCTGCTCTACGAACTGAATGAGGTCGCCGCTTTGGAAGGCCTTAACATGCGGCAGGAAAATTATACCCGGATGCAGGCGATCCAGTATAATCTCATGCGCCTTTGGATGGACTAATTTACTGATTTTCATTGAAAATCATACAACCGGCAAGGTGATCTCCGCTCTTCGGGTCCGCACGAGCAGACCGTTGCTTGAGCCAAATATCTAGTAGCCCATAAGACTCATGACTTCCTTGCGGCTGCGGGCATCGTCGAGGAAACATCCCAGCAAACGGCTGGTCGTCATCCCGACCCCCGGCGTGCGCACACCGCGCGCGGTCATGCAGCTGTGGCTGGCTTCGATGACAACTGCAACGCCATGGGGCTTGAGATTGTCCCAGATGCATTCGGCAACTTCGGCCGTCAGACGTTCCTGGACCTGGAGCCGCCGCGCAAAGCCATGCAGCACCCGCGCCAGCTTGGAGATGCCAACGACCCGGTCGGTGGGCATATAGGCAATGCTTGCCTTGCCGATAATCGGCGCCATATGATGTTCGCAATGCGAATGGAACGGAATGTCCTTGAGCAAGACAAGCTCGTCATAACCGCCCACCTCTTCAAAGGTTCGCGCCAAATGGATCGCAGGATTTTCCTGATAGCCCTCACAATATTCTTTCCAGGCCCGGGCCACTCGCTTCGGAGTATCGAGCAGGCCTTCGCGGTCCGGATCTTCACCAGACCAGCGCAACAGCGTCTTGACCGCTTCCTGGACATCGTCCGGAACCGGCAGTTTCGCCGCTTCGCGCGCAGCTAAGGCATCTTCGAAAGTTTCAGAATAATCGGCCAAGTGGCGTCCTTTGCGTGGTTATCAAACACAATGCCAACAACTTAAGCCTCCAGCCCGAACAGTGCAAGTGCACCTAAGACCGTATCAGCAGTGATGGAGGGAAAATGGCGCGCCCGGGAAGATTCGAACTCCCGACCCCTTGATTCGTAGTCAAGTACTCTATCCAGCTGAGCTACGGGCGCTTATTGAAGGGTGCAGATAGGGCGTGAAGCGCTGGCTGGCAACCGGTTTTTTCACTTTTCCGCAGCAACCGCCAGCTGCTCCCGCTCCATCGCCCCGACATTGTCCAGCGTTTCCCGGATTAACGTGTATTTCACCGGAAACGGGAAGGTTTTCGCGTGGACGTCAATATTCCCGTCAGGCCGCAATGTCAGCTGCGCGCGGGCGGTCAACGGCAGATCATCCGCCTGATAGCGACCCGGCCCGGTCCGTTTGACGTCGCGCAAAACAACCATGTCCGGCAGCACTTTGAAGACCAGCGCTTGCGTCCATCCGTCAAGGGCAAAAGCGCGGCCCTTTTCCATGCGTATCCGTTTCCTGATCGTCGACACCGTCCAGATGCCGTCAATCGGCAAGCTTTCCGCAGTCGCCACTGCATGGCGCAACGGCAACAACGCGTTGACCAGTCCAGCGGGTGTGCTCACCTGTCCATTTGCGTCGCGTGTCGCGCTGTTCCCGGCAATATTCTCGCTCGCCAGACGCGCGAATTTCCCTGCTGGAAAAGCGTCGAGATAGGATCGGTAGGCGGCCGGCGTATCGGCTTGCAATGCGCCCTGCCAGGCCAGCGCATCGAGCGCCGTTTCATCCAGTTGCACGATTTCCGGGGATTGCGGTGCGGCATCCGGGGTGGCGACACTGCTCGTGCCCCCCTCGCCTACAATATAGACTGGCGTGCCGGTAATACTGGCGCTGACAAACGGACGCTGCGTGCCTCCGGTGGTCGACAGCACATCGTCGCGAACCATGCCGCCCAGCAACTGCACGGGCAGGCCCGGCTGGGGCAGGCGTTTTGCAAAGGACAATGCAAAGGGTGAGTTTGCGCCGTCTCCGTCCATCGCGGTTTGCCCGGGCGCAGCGGCGTAGATGACCAGAACATCATCCGCATCGACACCGATCAGCCCGCGCGTCAGAGACCGGGTGCCCGATTGCCAGGAGCGCGCAAACGGATTGTTCCGGCAGGCATCGAGAACCACCATGCGAATCTGGGCGCCGGACAGGGATTCCATAACCCGGTCGAGGTTCAACGCCTCATAGGGCAGATCGAGGCTCGATTTCAGCTCGGCATTGACCGGTATCAGCCAGTTCTTGCCCTGCCCTTCAATGCCATGTCCGGCATAATAGACCATCGCGACATCGGCGCCATTGGCCTTTTTCCGGAAATCCCGCAGCGTCCGTTGAAAATCGTCTGTCGCCAGGTCGAGCGCGACCGTCACATCATCAAATCCCGCTTGACGCGCGGATTGGGCAATCAGCTTGGCATCATTGACCGGATTGGCGAGCGGGCTGGTATGGACATAGGTCGAATTGCCGATAATCAGTGCGACCCGCTGGGCCTGGATGGAATCCGACCACGCAAAACCCGCAATAATCAGCAATATCGCCCAAAATCTTGTGATCGCCCCCTCCTTGCACCGATAGTGCCAGACCGCGCCGCCATTCTCAAGTCGTCACAGCCTGGAAGATCGCGCGCGATCGCCGCGTATCGGCTTTGCAGGGAGGTAAACCCGTTAGCCCTTGGCCAGCGCCGCCTGGGCTGCGGCCAGGCGGGCAATCGGTACACGATAGGGGGATGCGCTGACATAATCGAGCCCGGTTTCCTCACAAAAGGCGATGGAAGCCGGGTCGCCGCCATGTTCGCCGCAAATACCCAGTTTGATGTCGGGGCGCGCTGCCCTGCCCCGCTCTGCGGCCAGTTCAATGAGTTGCCCGACGCCTTCGATATCAAGGCTGACAAACGGATCGCGCGGAAAAATGCCCTTGTCGACATATTGGGTCAGGAAACGCCCCGCATCGTCGCGGGATACACCCAGGGTTGTTTGGGTCAGGTCATTGGTACCAAAACTGAAAAACGCCCCATGCTCGGCGATTTTACCAGCCATCAGCGCGGCCCGCGGCAGTTCGATCATCGTACCGACCAGATATTCAATTTCGCGGCCCCGTTCGGCAAAAACATCTTTCGCCATGCGGTCGACCGCATCTTTCATCAGTTCCAGCTCGCGCGCGGTGGCAACCAGTGGGATCATCACCTCGGGAATCGGCGCTTCGCCGCTGGATTCCGCGACATCGCAGGCCGCTTCAAAAATCGCCCGTGCCTGCATTTCATAGATTTCGGGGTAAGTGACGCCAAGACGGCAGCCGCGATGGCCGAGCATGGGATTAAACTCGTGCAGCTCGTTGGCGCGCTGTTTCAGCGTTTCGACGCTGACATCCGCAGCCGCCGCGACCTCTTCAAATTCGGTCTGATGATGCGGCAAAAATTCGTGCAAGGGCGGATCGAGCAGCCGGATGGTGACCGGCAGGCCGGCCATGACTTCGAATATCTGGCGGAAATCCTCGCGTTGCTCCGGCAACAGCTTGGCCAGCGCATCGCGCCGTCCGGCTTCGTTGGCGGCCAGAATCATCTGTCGCACCGCGTAATCCGGGAGCTTTCGAAGAACATATGCTCGGTCCGGCACAGACCAATCCCTTCGGCACCGAAATCGCGGGCCACTTTGCAATCCTGCGGTGTTTCGGCATTGGTCCGGACGCGCAACCGGCGCACCTTGTCGGCCCATTGCATCAGTACGCCAAAATCCCCGACCAGTTCGGGTTGAATCGTCTTCACGCGGCCCGCCATGACTTCGCCATTGCTGCCATCAATGGTCAGCAAATCACCTTCTTTCAGCTCTCTATCGCCGATTTTTAAGAGTTTGGCTTCACTGTTGATGCTGAGGCTGCCGGCACCGGAGACACAGGGCCGGCCCATGCCGCGCGCGACCACGGCCGCGTGAGAGGTCATGCCGCCGCGAGCGGTCAATATGCCCTTGGCCGCGTGCATGCCGTGAATATCTTCCGGCGAGGTTTCGACGCGGACGAGAATGACGTCATCGCCCATTTCGGTGCGTCGCTCAGCCGTATCACTGTCAAACACCACCAGACCGCAAGCGGCGCCGGGAGAAGCCGGCAAACCGCGAGTCAGCACATCGCGCGTGGCGTCGGGATCGAGCGTCGGGTGGAGCAACTGATCGAGCGCCATCGGGTCGACCCGCGCAATCGCTTCGTCTTCGGTGATCAGCCCGTCTCCGGCCATATCCACGGCAATTTTCAGCGCCGCCTTGGCGGTGCGCTTGCCCGAACGGGTCTGGAGCATCCACAATTTGCCGCGCTCGACGGTAAATTCAATATCCTGCATGTCGCGATAATGGCGCTCGAGCAGATCAAAGACCGTTGTCAGTTCAACATAGGTTTCCGGCATCGCCTCTTCCATCGACAGCGGTTTGGCATTGGCTTCCTCGCGGGCGGCTTTGGACAGATATTGCGGGGTCCGGATGCCAGCGACGACATCCTCGCCCTGGGCATTGATCAGCCATTCGCCATAATAGGCGCTTTCCCCGGTCGAAGGATTGCGCGTAAAGGCCACACCCGTCGCCGAAGTTTCGCCCATATTGCCAAACACCATCGCCTGGACATTGACCGCGGTGCCCCATTCGGCCGGAATATTGTTCAGCCGGCGATAGACTTTCGCCCGCTCGGCCTGCCAGCTGCCAAAAACCGCGCTGATCGCGCCCCATAGCTGGTCGTTGACATCCTGCGGAAACGGCTTGCCCCATTGCTCTTCGACCAGGCCCTTATATTCCGCAACCAGCGCTTTCCAGTGCTTGGCTTCCATCTCGGTATCGGTGAAAAAGCCGTTATCTTCCTTGGCAATTTCCAGCGCCTCTTCAAACGCGTCATGATCCAGCTGCAGCACGACATCGGAATACATCTGGATGAACCGGCGATAGCTGTCCCAGGCAAAACGCTCGTCCCCGGAGGTTTGCGCGAGCCCTTCGACGGTTTCATCGTTCAGCCCGAGATTGAGCACTGTGTCCATCATGCCGGGCATCGAGGCACGAGCGCCCGAGCGCACCGAGACCAGCAACGGATCGGCGGCATCGCCAAAGCTTTTGCCGGTGACCGCTGCAATATGCGCCACGCCCTGCGCCACTTCGTCGCGCACGCTGTCGGGATAGACCCCGCCTTCGTTCATGAAGCGCGTGCACATTTCCGTCGAGATCGTGAAACCCGGCGGGACTGGCAGGCCGATATTGGCCATTTCCGCGAGATTGGCGCCTTTGCCGCCCAGCAAATTGCGCGCCTCGGTTGGGTCCGAAGGCGCCCCGTCTGCGTCCATGCCGCCGCCAAAACGATATACATATTGGGTCATATTCAGCCCTCAATCCTGGAAAAATCAGCGACCTGATGCACCGCCGCGCGAAAACGGGCGAGCAACGCCAGACGGGCTTCGCGTTTGCCCGGATCGGCGTCATTCACGGTTACATCTTCGAAAAACCGGTCAATCGGCGCGCGCAGATCAGCCAGTGCGGTCATGGCGTCGGTAAAGGCTTCCTGAGCGATCGCAGCTGCCACCTGCGGCTGTGCCGCATCCAGCGCATCGATCAGCGCCTTTTCCGAGGGTTCGGGGGCGAAACCCAATTCCTCCCTGTCGCGCAGCGATGGGGAGGTGGCAGACGCGTCAGCGGCTGACGGAGGGGCCTTTGCGGCAGCTGCGCTACCGCCCCCTCCACCATCCTGCGGATGGTCCCCCTCCCCATCTGACGACGGGGAGGATATGTTTTCTTTCTTCAGGATATTCGAAGCCCGCTTATACCCGGCGAGCAGATTTTTCCCATCATCGGTATCCAAAAACGCCTGGAGTGCTTTTGCTCGTGCTTCGACACGAACCAGAATTTCATCCCAATCGTCACCGAGTTGCGCCGACGCCTGAACGACATCATATTTAATCCCGGATTCCTTGAGTTGGACCCCCAGCCGATCATGGAAAAAGTTCAGGACATCTATGCCCAGTCCCGCGTCCTGACCGCTACTCCAGTTTTCAACGATAAACGGAATCCTCACGCGGATATTGTTTTGCTGAAACAATCTCAGAATGCCCAGAGATGCCCGTCGCAAAGCAAAGGGATCCTTGGAACCCGTTGGCTTCTCGTTGATCGCAAAGAACGACAGAAGCGTATCCAGCTTGTCCGCCAGACTCACCGCCACCGTAACCGGATCGGTCGGCACGTCGTCGCCCTGCCCGACCGGTTTGTAATGGTCGCGGATCGCGTTGGCGACCGCTTCGGACTTGCCCTGTTTCTCTGCATAATAGCCGCCCATCAGACCCTGCAGGTCGGGAAACTCACCAACCATTTCGGTGACGAGATCGGCTTTGCAGAGACGTGCGGCCTCGGACACTTCACCATGAAATGTATCGCCGGGGCTGGACTGGTAAAAACCATTCCCTTCTAAAGAAACCAGCCACTCGGCCAACTTGGCCACACGCTCTACCTTGTCGGCAACCGTGCCCAGTTTTTCATGGAACACAATGTTGCGCAATTTTTTCGCATGATCCTCCAGCGGGGCCTTCTGGTCAAGCTCCCAGAAGAATTTCGCGTCCGACAGACGCGCCGCGAGGACTTTTTCATTGCCCGCGACAATCGCCTTGCCGCCATCGCTGGCGTCAATATTGGCGGTGCAGACAAATGCTGGTGCCAGCCTGTCCTCCCCATTGTCATGGGGAGGAATTTTACAGACAAAATATTTCTGGTTGACCCGCGCAGTCAGCTGGATCACCTCTTCCGGTACGTCCAGAAACGCCGGGTCAAAACCGCCCAGCAATGGCACCGGCCATTCGGTGAGACCGGCATTTTCGATCACCAGCCCTTCATCCTTCACCAGCTCCAGTCCGGCGGCCGAGGCGGCCTTCGCGGCGCCTTCCCGGATCATGTCTTGCCGTTCCCCGTGATCGACGATCACATGGGCCGCGCGCAATTTTGCGGCATAATCCGCCGCATTGCCGATGGTAATCGGGCCTTGATGATGAAACCGGTGGCCAACCGTTTCATAGCCGGATGTCAGGCCATCAATCGTACATGCCACCAGATCGTCACCGAACAGCGCGACAATCCCCGCCAACGGGCGGACCCAGCGCAGGCTTTCGGTCGACTGGCTGGCCTCGCCCCAGCGCATCGATTTGGGCCAGGGGAAGGCCTTGATGATCGCAGGGATCGCTTCGGCCAGAACCGCTTTGGTGTCGCGGCCCGGTTTGTTGATCACCGCAAAATAGGTCGCGCGGCCCTTGACCTCGCGGACTTCCAGCTGATCCCGGGTCACGCCATTTTTGCGGCAGAACCCATCCACCGCCTGATCCGGCGCGCCTTCCGGTGGCCCCTTGGCTTCCTCGCTGACCGCCTCGGTCTGATCCGGCAGGCCCTTTGCGATCAGGGCCAATCGGCGGGGTGTCGAATAAACCGTGATATCCGTGGCCGTCAGCCCCGCGTCGTTGAGCTGTGCGACAAATAACCGCTCCAGATCCGCACGCGCCTTGGCCTGCATGCGGGCGGGAATTTCTTCGGAGAGCAGCTCGAGGAGGAAATCAGCCATTATGCCGCCCCTCCTGATGTCGCGTCATACCGAGCCGAATTATCGTCATCCTGAACTTGGGAGCGGTGCAGCGGGGAAACCATCATGCCGCCCACCCCTTTTTCGCCATATAGGCTTCACAGCTGCCCTTGGCGAGGTCGCGGACCTGGCCCATATAGCTGGCCCGTTCCTGCACCGAAATGACTCCGCGCGCCTGCAGCAGGTTGAACACATGGCTCGCCTTGATCGCTTGTTCATAGGCCGGAATCGGCAGCTTATTGTCGAGGCAGTTCTCGCATTCCGCGGTCGCTTTTTTGAACAAATCGAATAGCGTCTCGGTATTGGCGACCTCGAAATTCCATTCCGACATCTGCTTCTCATTATCCAGGAAGATGTCGCCGTAAGTGACTCGTTTCTCTGGGTCTTTGGCACCATTATAATCCAGATCATAGATGCTATCGACACCCTGGATATACATGGCCAATCGTTCGAGGCCATAAGTCAGTTCGCCGGCCACCGGTTTGCAGTCAAACCCGCCCATTTGCTGGAAATAGGTGAACTGGGTTACTTCCATGCCGTCGCACCAGACTTCCCATCCCAGACCCCAGGCGCCGAGGGTCGGACTTTCCCAGTCATCCTCGACAAAGCGAATGTCGTGGAGCATCGGATCTATGCCGATAGCGGTCAGGCTGTCGAGATAGAGCTGCTGGATATCCGGCGGCGATGGTTTCAGGATCACCTGATACTGGTAATAGTGCTGCAAACGGTTGGGGTTCTCGCCATAGCGGCCATCCGTCGGTCGGCGGCAAGGTTGTGCAAAAGCGGCATTCCAAGGGTCCGGACCGAGGGCGCGCAAAGTTGTTGCGGTGTGGAAGGTTCCGGCCCCCATTTCCATGTCATAGGGTTGCAGGATCGCGCAGCCCTGTTGGCTCCAGTAATCGTGGAGTTTCAGGATGATCTGCTGGAAGCTGAGCGGCTTCGAATCGGTCAAAGTCGAGACTTTCTTCGCTGGTGCAATATGGTTCGCGGTTGCTTTGGCTTATGGCGTCGCACGGGTCAAGAACGCATCGCCGCCTTGACAGATTTGCGTGTAACCGATTTAGTCCGGCGATGATAAAAACCTCTCTGTCAGCGTTTGTCCTGACCTGCTCCGCTTCCCTCGCTATCCTGCTTGCGCCTCCGGCCTTCGCCCAGGCGGCACAGAGCAAACCCGCGGCCCCGGTTCCACCTGTTTCCTTCCCTCCCGCGCCACCGAAAATAGCGGTTCCTGCGCCACCGGCAATCTCCGTACAATCATGGGAGGAGCGGGAACAGGAGCGCGCAGCCGATCGCAAAAAATACGAACAGGAAAGAGCCGAAGAGAAAAAACGCAGGGACGCGCGCAAAGCCGCCTATGACTATGAACCCGACCCGGCTTTGTGGATCATCGAACAGGGTGATTCAAAAATCTATCTGTTCGGCATGCTCGACCACAGTAACTACCGTATCACGTGGAAAGGCGACCGCCTTGAACGCGTGATCGCCGAAGCCGATGCGGCTTATTTTTCGAAAGCCTTTATTGGTCGCGACGATCGAACCGAAGAGAAACGGATCGCCCGCCGCGCCATGCACCTGTTGATCCGCGACGATCGCGAGCCCTTTGACCAGCGTATCGACCCGCAATATCAGGATGCCATTCTTGAAAGCCGCGAAATGGCGATCTATGGGTTTGGAGACTTCATGCCCACCTGGACGGTTCTGGCGATGTTGGCCAACAAGGAACGGGAGTTTTTCAACAGCCGGTCGCGCAATCGCATCGAACGCGATCTGGCCCGCGCGTTTGAGAAACGCGGCATCAGGATCCAGGGGCTTGAGGCGGCGGAGCGGCCGATTGAGATCCTGAACAGCATCGACGAGAAAAGCCAGCGGACCTGGCTTAACACCTATCTCGCAAACGCCAGCAAACCCGGCCCTCAAGCTAGCCTAAGCCAGGATGAGGGCCCCGTGCTCAACGGGCTTGAAAAACAGCAAATCGCCTGGGCCAAGGGGGAGCGTTATGATCTGCCGGAACGCTATCCACCCGGGCTGAACGCGCTCTATGCGCATCTGGAAGACAGCCAGCTCAGCAACTGGACAGAGGTCATCGCCGATATGGCCGGCAAAAGCGGCACCACCTTCATTGCGCTGGATCATCACTATTTGCAGGGCGACAATTCGCTCAGAGACCGCCTGAAAGCCAAAGGCCTGAAGGTCAAACGCCTCAAGTAGTGGTAATTAGCTGGCCTTGGCGAGCGCAGCCGCTTCAACCGTAACCGGTGTCGCATTGAGCACCGCATTGCCCGAAAGCGGATCACAGCGCTCCGGATCGGTCAGATCATTCAGCGAAACGCCGGGCTTTGCCCCCGCCACTGAAAGCTGCACACCGTCGCGCGCATGCCCAAAGCCGTGCGGTATCGAAACCACGCCCGCCATGACGTCATCGGTCACTTCGACTTTGACATCGACGCTGTTGATCCGGCTGGTCACGGTTGCAATCGCCCCGTCAACCAGACCCCGCGCCGCGGCGTCGTCCGGGTGGATCATCAGGGTACAGCGATCCGGCCCTTTCAACAGGCGCGGTGCGTTGTGGAGCCAGCTGTTGTTCGACCGCACATGCCGCCGCCCGATGAGCCGCAAGCTGTCGGATAGCTCCTCTGCGAGAGACGCGGAAAAGCGTTGCAATTCGGTTAGAAAATCGGGGTGCGCGCACTGGATTTTCTTGTCTTCCGTCAGCAGGCGATCCGCCAGACAGGCGCGCAGCGGCCCGAGATCAATGCCATTGGGCGCAGCTTCAACCTCCGCCAGCGACAATCCTGCCGGCGAGCTTTGCAGCATATTGTCGAGCACATCGCGCGGTTCGCGAATATTGGGCACATCCTGCCCCTGCGCTGCGAGAATTTCGCGCGCGAGCTCGGCAATAATCTCCCAATCGCCCTTCTCGCCTTCCGGCATATCGAAAATCGCCGGCGAATAGCTGGCATAGTTGCGGATCGCGAGCGGACCGAAGAAAAACGGATAATGGTCTTTTTCGAGCGGGCCACAAGGCGGCAGGATATAGTCGGCATGGCGGCTGGTCTCAGTCACATACATGTCAAAGGAGACCATCAGGTCCAGCGTCTCCAGCGCGCGGTCGAGCCGCGCGCCATCCGGCGCCGACAGCACCGGATTGCCGGTCACGACAAACAGGCTGCGAATGCGCTCGTCATCGTCCCGCAGCATTTCTTCCGCCAGGGTCACGGTCGGCAATTCCCCCATCACCACCGGCATGGGTCCGCGGGCCGTCTCAACCGTCCGAACGGAACCGCGTCCGACCAGGTTGATCGTGTCCAGTGCCGGTTCCGGCACCATGGTGCCACCTTCGCGATCGAGATTGCCGGTGGCGATGTTGATAATCTGGATAAGCCATTGATTAAGTGTGCCAAATTCGCAGACGGAAACACCCATCCGGCCATAGATCGCCGCCGGCTGATCCGCCGCCAGTTGCGCGGCAATGTCCCGCATGACGGCTGCTTCGATCCCGCAATGTGCCGCCAGCGCGGCCATGTCGTAACCTTCCAGCGCCGGCGCAATCATCGCCCAGCTATCGTCCAGCAGGTCCGCCAGATGATCGATATTCACCAGACCGCCATCGACGACGGCCTTCAATATGCCGATCAGCAGCGCAGTATCGGTGCCGGGTTTCACGAAATGATGAGCATCCGCCAGCTTCGCCGTTTCGGTCCGCCGGGGATCAATGACAACCAGCTTCCCGTTGCGCGCCTGCATTTCCTTCACGCGCTTCTTGAAATCGGGCACGGTCCAGATGCTGCCATTGGACGCCGCCGGATTGCCGCCGATAATCACCAGATACTGGCTGCGATCAATATCAGGCACCGCCGCCAGACTGACATGACCATACATATGATATTGCACGACATGGTGGGGAATCTGATCGAGCGTCGAGGCGGAATAGATATTCTTGAGTCCGATAGCGCGGCGCAAGGTGCTGATCTGGGTTGAGATTCCATAATCATGCGCGCTGGGATTGCCCATATACATGGCCGGCTTGGCGCCTTCATCTTTCAAACTGGTCAGTTTGTCGGCAATTTCGCGATAAGCGGTTTCCCAGCTGATTTCCCGCCATGCGCCATCGACCTGCTTGACCGGACGGTGCAAACGGTCGGGATCATTTTGCAAATCGGCAATGGCAGTCGCCTTCGGACAGATATGCCCGCGGCTCAGCACATGATCGGGATTGCCCCTGATCGAAAGAATTTCGCGGCCTTCGACTTCGACCAGAACACCACAATTGGCTTCGCAAATATGGCAGGTACGGGCGTGAATCTGGCTCATGACATTCTCCTTGCGCGGAAAGCTAGCAGGCCCTTTCGTGCCTGACCAGAAGAACCATGACCGGAATCCGACAAAATAGCGCCGGGAAATTATTGCCCTTTTGCAGATGATAAGGCAAAGCTAGCGCTCTTCTTACAGCCCTATTGAAGCGGAGCCCGATGATGATCCCTCGCTGGATGTCGACCTTGTTCACCCTGCCCCTGTTTTTGGCGCTCACTGCTTGTCCTCCGGCACAGGACAATATCGCCTCCGCCAGCGATACGCCTGCCCCGCAAGCGGAACTCGCGACGATCCCCGAGGATCCCGACCCGGCGCTGTGGGTGATCAAGGACAAGGACACAACGCTCTATCTTTTCGGGACGGTTCACATCTTGAAACCCGGCCTGAGCTGGTTTGATGAGGCGATAAAAACCGCTTTCGATGCGTCCGATGAATTGGTCGTCGAAATGATCCAGCCCGATCCCGGTGTCATGATGCAGATTGTCAATGATCTGGCGATCGACAAGACCGGCGTCGGATTGCGCGACAAGCTGGAACCCGATGACCGGCTGGCTTACGAAGCGGCCTTGACCGATCTGAAAGTGCCGGTCAGTGCCTTCGACCCGCTCGAGCCCTGGTTTGCCAGTATCAGCATTTCTCTGCTGCCGCTGGTGGAAAGCGGCTATGACACCAATAGCGGTGTGGAACCAACGCTCACGGCCACCGCCAAGTCGCGCAACATGACGATTACCGGCCTCGAAACACCCGAGCAGCAGTTGGGGTTTTTCGACAATTTACCGGAAGACGTGCAAATCCGTTTCCTGAATTTCAACATCGCGTCGATCGGCGAGATGACCGACGGCATGGAAAATATGGTAGCGCATTGGGCTAATGCCAATGTCGCGGCATTGGCCGACCTGATGAATGCCGGACTCGAGGAGAAAATTCTCTACGATACGCTCTTGTCCAATCGCAACGCTGCCTGGGCGGAGTGGGTCGACAAGCGGATGGCGGAACCGGGAACGGTTTTCATGGCCGTCGGCGCCGGTCATCTGGCGGGCACAGACAGCTTGCAGGCCAAATTGGAAACGAAAGGCTGGAAGGCAAAACGGATCAAATATTGAAGATATTGCTGCGGCATCTTTGATTTTTGGTTCTTCATCCCCAGATTATAATCATGCAGTTCATTCATCTCTTTCTGAGCCTGCTGGCGTTGACAGGTCTGACCGCCTGTTCGAACAGTCCGCCACCAGTTGAACTCGATACGCTGCAACAGGGCGAACCCGCCATGTGGAAGGTCACCGGGTCCAAGCCCGAGCAGCTTGGCAAGGCCTATCTGTTTGGCACGATCCACATCCTTCCCAAAGACGTCAACTGGCGCTCCCCCTTGCTGGAGTCCGCACTGCAGGATTCCGATCGACTGGTTATCGAGGTCTTGGGGCTGGAAGACACGGACAACGCCGCCAAGATATTCTCCAAACTGGCCATTTCAGCCAACCAACCGAAAATAGAAACCCGGATCAAACCCTCGTTGCGCGATGAACTGGAGGAAGTGATCGACCGGAGCAATATTCCCGAATTTGCGCTGAACCGCATGGAAAGCTGGGCCGCTGCCCTGTCTCTGGCATCGGCACAAACCAGTGGTCTTGGCCTTGAATCCGGCGAAGGTGTCGAGAAAAAGCTAGTCGCACAGTTTAACGGCTTCAAGAAACCGATCGAGGGGCTCGAGACGATCGAACAGCAACTGGGCTATTTTGATACGCTTCCGGAATCGCAACAGCGCGAAATGCTGACCAGCGTGGTCGAAGAGGCGGACAAAACCAAGGGGGCGTTTGAAGAACTGTTCAACGCCTGGATTTCTGGTGATAGCGCGAAGATAGCGGAACTGTCGGAAGGCGGCATTCTGGATGACCCCAAAACCCGAGAGCAATTGCTGGTGGCGCGCAACGAGGACTGGACGGAGCAGCTCGACAAGCGTTTTCAAAAGCCGGGAACAACCTTTGTCGCCGTTGGCGCTGCACATTTGGTAGGCCCGGACTCTGTCCAGGCTATGCTAGAAAAGCGCGGATACAAGATCGAAAAAATTCAGTAGTCCATTCTCGCGTCTCCGTTCATCGGCTCTCCTCTCAACACATTCCTCAGAAAGCGCTTCATGACTTATCTATTCGATCGCGAAACCGCGCTCGTTCCTGCTGGGACCAACGCCTTTACGGCTGAATGCCGTGAAATATTCCAGAACCCGTCTGGCGCCGCTTTTGGTGGCTGGGTTGCCGCCGTGGCCGCGCGCGCCGTCGCAGAGCATGAAGATTGCGCGGCGCCGATCGTATCCTTGCAAATGGCCTATCTGTCGGCGGTGGCACCGGGAGAGGTTGAAATCCGGGTAAGCTTGCTAAAATCTGGTGCTTCGACCCAGTTCTGGCGGGTTGAATTGCTGCAACGGGGCGCGCTGACCAACAGCGCCGATATCGTGACCAGCAACCGCAAACCAACCAATATTGACTATCAATTGGCGATGCCGCTCGCGCCACCCAAGGAAGACGGACAGCGCTTGGAAGCTGTCCCGATGATGACGCCCAACTGGGTGAGCAGCTATGAGCAATTTATCGTTCAGGGCACGCCTTTTTCCGACAATGGCTCGCCGGAAACGCTCACCTGGATCAGACAGGAAGACGGCCGCCCGGTCGATCGTTTGTCGATCATGGCGCTCTGTGACACGCCGATGCCCCGTACTTTTTTCCTGTCCGCCGAGATGCGCATGGGCTCGACCGTGTCAATGGGCACCTATATCTACGCCAATGCAGCGGATCTGGCGGCGGCGGGATCAGATTTCATGCTGCTGCGGGTGTCCAGTGCAACCGTGCGCAACAGCACCACCGATCAGCGTGTGGAACTGTGGTCGAAAGACGGAATATTGCTGGCGACCAGCAACCAGATAGGCTTTTTCCGCTAGCCGGCCGGTGCGCCGAAATTGCCTTGCTTTTGGCGCAGGAGCTGCCTATAGCGCCCTCTTTCCGGCCATGAGCACCCTGGAGGCGTGGCGGAAATCTGTAAAAACCTAATTTTGGAGCAACA
The DNA here is from genome assembly GCF_055693205.1 of Parasphingorhabdus sp. W113. NCBI lineage: Bacteria > Pseudomonadati > Pseudomonadota > Alphaproteobacteria > Sphingomonadales > Sphingorhabdaceae > Parasphingorhabdus > Parasphingorhabdus sp. W113. Next base: position 1,997,741 of record NZ_CM146328.1, read on the forward strand.
TTATGAGTGATCAGCTGACACTATCAGCCGAGCCTCGCGAACGGGCTGGCAAGGGAGCCTCCCGTGCATTGCGTCGCGAAGGCAGAATCCCCGCCGTTATTTACGGTGACAAGAAAGAAGCCATTGCGATTCACGTGGAAGAACGGGCGCTGAACAAGCTGCTTGGCACCGGCCACTTCATGAACTCGCTGGTCATGGTTGATCTTGGTGGGGACAAGACCCGCACTCTGCCAAAAGATGTTGCTTTTGATCCGGTCTCCGACCGTCCCCTGCACGTCGACTTTTTCCGTCTTGCCAAAGGCGCGAAGGTCCAGGTCAATATTCCGGTTGTCTTTGTCAACGAAGAGGAATCTCCTGGTCTGAAACGCGGTGGCGTGTTGAACGTTGTTCGTTTCGAACTCGACTTGATGTGTGACGCGGACCTGATCCCCGATCAGATTGAAATCGATGTGACCGGCCTGGAAATTGGCGACTCGGTTCATATCTCGGACGTCAAATTGCCGGATGGATCGGAAAGCTCGATTACCGATCGCGACTTCACCATTGCTGGTGTGACCGCACCATCTGCTCTCAAATCTTCTGACGACGAAGCCGAAGACGGCGAAGGCGAAGAAGGCGAAGAGGGTGCTGAAGGCGAAGAAGGTGCTGAAGGCGGCGAAGACGCTGAAGGCGGCTCGGAAGACTAGACCTTTCCGCATAAAACAATGTAACGAAAAACCGTTCATGCTGCGCCGGGCGCCGTATGAGCGGTTTTTTATTGGCCGCAGCCTTGGCTTGCCGCCCCGCTGGAGACGAAAATATCATGCAATTATGGGTCGGCCTTGGCAATCCCGGTGCGGAATATTCGCTCCACCGCCACAATGTCGGTTTCATGGTGCTCGACGCGCTCGAGGAAGTGCATGGCTTTCCGGATCCCAAAAAGAAATTTCAGGGCTGGGTCGTTGAGGGACGGCTGGGTTCGGAAAAAATCCTGCTGCTCAAACCAGCGACGTTCATGAACGAAAGCGGGCGTGCCGTGCGGGCAGCGATGGATTTCTACAAGCTCGCACCGGGAGACGTCACCGCCTTTCATGACGAACTGGATCTCGAGCCGTTCAAGGTCAAGGTCAAGATTGGCGGCGGCACCGCCGGCCACAACGGCCTGCGCTCGATTGATGCCCATATCGGGCCGGAATTCCGGCGCGTGCGGATCGGTATTGGCCACCCGGGCCACAAATCCCGAGTGCACAAACATGTGCTCGGCAATTACACCAAAGCGGAAATTGATCCCTTGGCCGGGATGCTTGGTGCAATTGCCGCAGAAGCCGATTGGCTCGCTCGTGGCGACAACCCCCGGTTCATGAGCGAACTGGCGCTACGGATGCAGGACGACTAGCACCTCAGCACAGCCGCATGCCGAGATATCGCCCGATCCCGCCTTTCAGCTATAACTGACCTGAACGGACGCGCGTTTCTGGCGACGGATGGCGCCTCCGGCCATGAAAAAGCCGAAGATCATCATCGCCCATGTCGCGGGTTCCGGAACCGAGCCGAGCAAGTTGAACTGGCTATCCATGTCGCGCGCCAAGGCTTCGTGGATCGGAGCGGAAAAATGGACACCGTCGAACGAGAAAATCCCTTCGCACCCGGCGGCAATGGCGGCGGGTCCGGCGAGTTGGCAAGTTGTCGCAATATCTTGAGCCGGTAAACCCAGCGCGCCGGGGTCCGTGAGCACGCGGTTGAAAAAATCGAGATAATCATAACGGAAAAAACTGGTGTCGGCCGTAAGACTGAGCGCGGCCAATTCCTGGGTCAGATAGTTTTCGGCACTAAAACCGAGCGGATCAAGAACCGGAAAGCCGGTCAGCAGAACATTGCGAACACCGATATCGTTCAAGGCCTGAACGCCCGCAGCATAGTCCTGAGCGGCCTGGCGAATAATCATATCGGCATTTGCCGGATCACCCTGGGCATTGAAAATATCATTGCCGCCAAAATTCAAGATATACAGACCGTTCCGGTCCACCGCATTGCCGGGAACCGAGAGATAATCCGCGTAAAGGCCAAGCTGTTCGCCAAAATCGGGCACACGTGGATCGGTGTTTGACGCCCGTGCGCCGCCGAAGGCAAAATTGGTCCCGCCCTGCAGCGAAGCAACCGTCGGCGCGCCGAACAGCTCGATGCTCAAGAGGTCGGTATAGTCAAAGCCATTGGTGAAGCGGCCATTGAAATAGCCCTGCGCCGGGTCCGGGATCGCGCCGCCGGTTGCGGTAAAGACATTGCCGGCGTCCACCAGGCTATCCCCGAACACGGTGATCGAGGTGAACCGTGCGGTGTCGCGCTCGGCCTGGGCCGGCACCGCCATTGCCAGAATCAAACCGCCCGCCACCGTGCCTAAAAGTCGTGCTTTCACCGTGCATCTCCCCAATGATTATCGTTAATTTTGGGTAACCTGCACGGATTTCCCAATGAAAGCAATCGCCTTGCCATGTTGCCACTGGTAATCGCCAGGGAGGCCCGCTATCGAGCACGCTTAATTCGATGGAGTGACAAAAATGGGTTTCAAATGCGGTATCGTCGGCCTTCCCAATGTTGGGAAATCGACCCTGTTCAATGCGCTGACCGAAACACAGGCAGCGCAAGCGGCCAATTATCCGTTTTGCACGATTGAACCGAATGTCGGTCAGGTCGCGGTGCCCGATCCGCGGCTCTATCAAATCGCCGAAATCGCCGGTAGTGCGAAGATTATTGAAACACAGCTCGCGTTTGTCGACATTGCCGGTCTGGTCAAAGGCGCCTCGCAAGGCGAAGGTCTCGGCAACCAGTTTCTTGGCAACATTCGCGAAGTCGACGCCATTGTGCACGTTCTGCGCTGTTTTGAAGATGATGACATTCAACATGTTTCGAACAAGGTCGACCCCATTTCCGATGCGGAAGTGGTCGAGACCGAATTGCTCTTGTCGGATCTGGAAAGCCTCGAGAAACGGGTTCCGGCCTTCGAGAAAAAGGCGACCAGCGGCGACAAGGAAGCCAAAATCGCGGCCAGCGTGCTCGGCCAGACGCTGGAATTGCTGCGCGATGGCAAACCGGCGCGCCTGACTGAGCCCAATGATGATGAAGAGCAGCGTATTTTCGACCAGTCGCAATTGCTCACTGCAAAGCCGGTGCTCTATGTCTGCAATGTCGATGAAGGCGATGCGGCCGCGGGCAATGCGCTCAGCGCGGCAGTCTTTGAAAAAGCCAAGGCCGAAGGCGCCGAAGCGGTTATTGTTTCGGCCGCGATCGAGTCCGAACTGGTCGGCATGGAAGCCGAGGAACGCGCCGAATATCTAAGCGAACTGGGCCTCGACGAATCCGGCCTCGCCCGGGTGATCCGCGCAGGATATCAGCTGCTCGATCTGCAGACATTCTTTACCTGCGGCCCCAAGGAATCCCGTGCCTGGACGGTACACAAGGGCGCGAAGGCACCGCAGGCCGCCGGCGAGATTCATACCGATTTCGAACGCGGGTTCATTCGCGCCGAAACCATGGCCTTTGATGATTTTGTCGCGCTGCGCGGAGAAGCCGCTGCCCGGGAAGCCGGAAAACTGCGCCAGGAAGGCAAGGATTATGTCACCCAGGATGGCGATATCATGAATTTCAAATTCAATGTCTGACTTGTCATAAACTTCTTCTACACTAGCCTCTTGTCACAGGGGTGTAATCTTATGATTCGACGTTTTCTGGCGCTTGTTTTTTTAACCGCCTTTGCCTTTGGCCCGACCAGCCCGGCCCTGTGGGCGGCCGCATCCGCTGCCCCTTCCCCGACGGTAACAGCAAACGATTCGCGCGAACCGGTAACGATATTGATTTCGATCGATGGCTTTCGTCCGGACTATCTCACCCGCGGCATCACGCCCCATCTGAACACGCTGGCTGCAGTCGGCGCCCAGGCCAAGATGCGGTCCAGTTTCCCGACCAAGACCTTTCCCAATCACTGGACGCTCGTCACTGGGAAAACGCCCGATAATCATGGAATTGTCGGCAATAGCATGGAAGACCCCGATCGCCCAGGCGAGGTGTTCAAAATGGCCACCAAAGACCCTTTCTGGTGGGATCAGGCCGAACCGATTTGGTCGACCGCCGAAGCGCAAGGCGTTCGGACCGCAACCATGTTCTGGCCGGGTTCGGAAGTGCGCTGGGATGACAAGCGACCGAGCGACTGGTGGCCTTTTTCTCAGGACCTGTCTGACGATCGCCGAGTTGCCGCAGTTGTCGACTGGCTCCGCCGACCAGCGGTGACGCGACCGAAACTGATCACGCTCTATTTCGATACAGTTGATACGGCGGGGCATTATTACGGCCCCGGACCCAGCGAAAAGCTTCACAAAGCCATAAAATCAATCGACGACCGCATTGGTGACCTCGTCCGGGAAGCAAAAGCCCTGCAGCAACCGGTCAATTATGTAATTGTCTCCGATCATGGCATGGCCGAAACCGCTCCGGATCGGGTCATCTATCTCGACAATATCCTGCCCCGCGACCGCTATCGCCTGGTCGTGGATGGCAATTATGCCGGAATCGAACCGCTGGCCGGAGAAAATGTCGATACCATCAAGGCCGCCTTTCTGAAGCGACATGCCAACATGATGTGCTGGGCCCGCGAAGATATTCCGGCAAAATTCCAATATGGCAAGAATCCCCGCGTTCCGACCATCCTATGTCTGCCGGACTCGGGCTGGGTGGTGTATCAGGACAAGCCGGCATGGTTGACGGGCATTGGTGGTGGCCACGGCTATGATCAATGGCATCCCGACATGCTGGCACTGTTCATTGCCAGCGGACCCGCCATCAATCAGACAGGTAGAATTGCGACGTTTGACAATGTTTGTATCTACACGCTCATTGCCAAGCTGATCGCGATCAAGCCCAATCAGAGCGATGGTGATCTCTCCCCCTTTCACAAAATCTTGAAACCCTAGCCCGGTCCTCCCGGGAAAGAGAATCTGGAACAGGACCGCTCATGCTCTACTACGAAGATATCCAGCTCAACGTCGTTCAGAAATATGGCCATTATGAAGTGACCCGCGAAGAGGTTGTGGAATTCGCCAGCAAATATGACCCACAACCCTTCCATCTCGAAGATGACGCGGCGGCACAGACCCATTTTGGTCGCTTATCTGCCAGCGGCTGGCATAGCGCAGCGATGATGATGCGGATGATGGTCGATCATATGAATGCCAACAAGCAAGCCGGCCTGGGCTCGCCCGGCGTCGACAATCTGCGCTGGCTGCAACCGGTCTTTCCCGGTGACACCTTACGTTGCGAACATGTGACGATCGAAAAACGACGGTCCAAAAGCCGTCCGGAAATGGGCATTCTAATCGGCCAGGTGACAGTGTACAATCAGGCAGATGAGCCAGTCATGACGATGGAAAGCACCGGATTGATCAGCGTGCGCGGTGACTAAGCGCCGCACTCATATTTGCCCGTATAATCGTTGGAACCGCCTTCGTCCTGCGCGATTGCCAATGTCGCCGGCCAGAAATAGGTGCCCTCACTTTCGCTGGTCGGCTGTTCCTTGCCATGCTTGATGGTGACCTCGACCGCTTCGCTGCGGAACTGCCCGCCCTCCTCGATTTGGGCAAGGCCGACCCCCTCATGGGTCAGAACAACCACGGTGTCCGATAATTTTATCGCCGCTTTTCCGGCAATCTTGTCGCTATCGGGAGCAGTGGCGAAAAAGACCGGATCGCTATTGCCGTCAGCGACAAAGCTGCACCCCGCTCCCGCTTCGATCGCCGAGGCAAATTCCTGATAAGCCATGGTTTGAAGCATTGGCCGTGCCACCCCGTCGCCGATGCTGCCGTCGGGTTCAACCGGCAGTGCGGCTTCTGCTTCAACCGGTTCCTGTGCTTCTGCTTCCGGTTCCGTGCGCCCAGATCCGGCATCATCCGCCGGGACACATCCGATAACCAGTGCCAAAGCCGTCAGACCAACTAGAAATTTCATCATTTCCTCCCGAACAGTTTTTCAATGTCGCCATGCGCCAGTTTTACCCAGGTGGGGCGACCATGATTACATTGCCCTGAATGTGGCGTTACTTCCATTTCACGCAGCAAGGCGTTCATCTCGGTCACGTTGAGCACCCGCCCCGCTCTGACCGAACCGTGGCACGCCATGGTCGACGCGACATGGTCGATCCGTTCCTTGAGCGACAACGCCTCATCATAGGCCCCGAGCTCATCGGCCAAATCGGTGATCAACCCGGTGACATCCCCTGCCCCCAGCATCGCGGGCGTAGCGCGCACCAGCATCGCCGACGGACCGAACCGCTCCAGGTCGAGACCAAATTCCGCCAGTTCCTCAATCCGTGCTTCAAGGCGATCGCAAGCATTTTCATCCAGCTCGACCACTTCCGGCATCAGCATCGCCTGTGATGGAACCGTGCCGCCCGCAACCGCCTTGCGCATCCGTTCGAGAACCAGACGTTCATGCGCTGCATGCTGGTCCACAATCACCAGACCATCTTCCGCCTCGGCGACGATATAGGTTTTGGAAACCTGCCCGCGGGCAATGCCCAGCGGATGACGGGTGCTGTCGGGCACCGGTTCGGCGGCCGCTTCCGCGCGCCCCATTAACGGAGCCAGTGACGACGGATCATCCCTGGCAAATTCATCTCCCCGCGACCGCATACCAGCGGCTGGCGGTGCAGAAAACCGCTGCGGAAAGGATGTCGGCAAGGCAGATGTGGCCTCGGCAGATGTAGAATGGCGCGCGGCAAAAATATTGGCTTGCGGATCAGCCATCGGCTCAGTCTGCCAATTGGCCAGTGCGGTTTCTGCGGGGCGTTGCACCGCTCGGAACCCGCCTTCATCAAGCGCCCGGCGCAGGCCGCTGACAATCATGCCGCGGATCATCGCCGGCTCACGGAAGCGCACTTCGGTTTTTGCCGGATGGACGTTCACATCGACCATTTCCGGCGGCATATCAATGAACAGCGCGACGATCGGATGGCGGTCGCGGGCCAGCATCTCGGCATAAGCCCCGCGCACCGCCCCGACCAGCAATCTGTCCTTCACCGGACGGCCGTTGACGAACAGAAACTGGTGGTCGGCCACGCCGCGATTGAAGGTCGGAAGTCCAGCAACGCCGGATAGCCTGACTTCTTCCCGGACCAGATCAACCGGCACGCTGTTGGCACGCAAGTCCTTATTGGTCAGCGCGGCCACGCGGTCGGGTCCGGTCTGTCCGCTTTGCACGGCAATGGCCTTGCGGCCTTCATGTTCTAGCGTGAACCCGATATCGGGACGGGCCATGGCCAGGCGCCGCACGACATCCACGCATGCTGCATATTCGCTGCGCGGGGTCCGGAGAAACTTGCGCCGTGCAGGCACTTTTCCAAAAAGGTGCTCGACACGCAATTTGGTCCCCGGCGGCAGGGCGGCGGGGCCTTCATGGATCAGCTCGCCATGATCGACCACACGGGACCAGCCATCGGCCCCGCTGACCCGGCTTTCAACACTCAGTTTGGCGACACTCGCAATGGACGGCAGGGCTTCCCCGCGAAAGCCGAGCGTGGCGACCAATTCAATCGCTTCATCCGGCAGCTTGGATGTTGCATGCCGTTCGAGGGCGAGAGCCATGTCTTCCGGCGCCATCCCGCAGCCATTGTCGGTCACTTCGACAAGATCCAGCCCGCCCTGTTTCAGACGGACATATATCTGGCTGGCACCGGCATCGATCGCATTCTCAACCAGCTCCTTCAGAGCGCTTGCCGGACGCTCCACCACTTCCCCCGCGGCGATGCGATTGATCAGATGATTTGGGAGTCTTCTTATTGACATATCGGCATTCCTAGCCCAAGCGATCATGCCAAGCGACCCTTGATTGCGACTATGTTTTCAAGGGGCATTTTCTGGGCGATCCGAATGGTTAATTTCATCCCCTGTTCAGACAAATGGGCGCTAAGGTTTTACGCTTCGATCCTTTCGGTAAATACAAGAAAATACGGGTAAAAAAATGGTATTTGGAAATCTGTTCAAGTTCAGGTCCCAGGATATGGCCATCGATCTGGGCACGGCGAACACCGTCGTTTACGTCCGCGGTCAGGGAATCGTCCTCAATGAGCCGTCTGTTGTCGCTATCGAGACGATCAACGGGATCAAGAAAGTCAAAGCGGTTGGCAACGATGCCAAGATGATGATGGGCAAGACGCCGGACAGCATTGAAGCGATTCGGCCGTTGCGCGACGGTGTGATCGCCGACATTGATGTTGCCGAGCAGATGATCAAGCATTTCATCCAGAAGGTGAACGGCAAAAGCAAATTGTTCAGCTATCCGGAAATCGTGATCTGTGTCCCGAGCGGATCGACATCCGTCGAACGCCGCGCCATTCGCGATGCCGCATCCAATGCCGGAGCCAGTCAGGTGTTTCTGATCGAAGAGCCGATGGCAGCAGCGATCGGCGCTGACATGCCGGTTACCGAACCCATCGGTTCGATGGTCGTCGACGTCGGCGGTGGCACGACCGAAGTGGCCGTCCTGTCCTTGCGCGGGCTCGCTTACACCACGTCGGTAAGAACTGGCGGCGACAAGATGGATGAGGCGATTGTGTCTTATGTGCGTCGTCATCACAATCTGCTGATCGGTGAAACCACAGCCGAACGAATCAAGAAAGATTTTGGTGTCGCCCAGGCCCCTGCCGATGGCGTCGGGCACACGATCCACATCAAGGGCCGGGATCTGGTCAACGGTGTGCCCAAAGAGATTTCGATCAATCAGGGACAGATTGCCGAAGCGCTAAGCGAGCCTATTGGCACGATTATCGAAGGCGTCCGGATTGCGCTGGAAAACACCGCGCCGGAACTCGCCGCTGATATTGTCGATCAAGGGATTGTCCTGACCGGCGGCGGTGCGCTGATCGCGGGTCTCGACGAAGCGTTGAGCGACGAAACCGGTCTGCCGGTGACCGTGGCCGAGGATCCCCTCGCCTGTGTCGCTATTGGAACAGGACGTGCTATGGAAGATGATATGTTCCGAGGCGTTCTTACAACGGCTTGAACCTATTGGATAAAACAGAAGGATAAGCAGGAATGGCGCCGCCAAATAACCGGCGCCCAGGATTTTCGAAGCGAGCGCAATATAGTATATTCGCGAGCTATTTACTGGGCATATTAGGAGCAGTTGTCGGCCTGCTTCTGCTGCTTATCTCAATCATCGATCCTCGCGGGTTTTCTGTATTGCGCTCGATTGGCGCTGAGGCGACCGCTCCGGTCAGCAAAGGCCTGGCGGAAGCCGGCGGTTTCATGGGCAATGCCGGTGACAATATCTCCGCTTATTTCAACGCGGCATCCAAAAATGCCGAAATGACCCGCGAGCTCAAAAAGAACCGGATCGAGATCCTCGAAGCCCGGGCCCTGAAGCAGGAAAATGAACGGCTCAAACGACTGCTCAAGCTCGACGAGGAAATTCCCGAAGCCATCGGCATGGCGCGGCTGATCAGTTCGACATCCTCCAGTTCGCGCCGCATAGCAACACTGGGCCTTGGCAGCAGCGATGGCATCTTGCCAGGTCAGCCGGTGCGGGCGCCAGAAGGTCTGGTCGGCCGCGTGCTCGAAACCGGTCCGACCACCGCGCGTATCTTGCTGGTCGCGGACGGCAAGAATGTTATGCCGGTCAAGCGGGCTGACGATGAATTGCCCGCTTTCGCAACCGGACGCGGCGATGGCACAGTGGATGTGCGACCGATTAATTTGGGCATAAACCCCTTCAAAGGCGGCGACCTGCTGATCACCTCCGGCAGTGGCGGACTTTACAGCCCCGGCATCCCGGTCGCGGTGGTCATAAGACAGACAGACACCGGGGCCATTGCCCGCATTCTCGCCAACCCGGCCAATGTCAGCCATGTTATCGTGGAACCAATTTTCCAGGCCGAAACCGTCCGCGCGGCAGCCCAAAACGAACAGGATGCTGCCGAAAACGGTGCCGAAGGCGGTGAATAGTGGCTAAGCCCTATCGCTCTCGTCTGAATCGGCAACCCTCGCAGTTCCGGATCAAATTTGTGCCCTCGCTGACGGTGATCGCCGGATCCATGGTGACCGCCTTTCCGATCATCACTGATTTCCCGATCCTGCCGCCACTGGGCTTGCTGGTTCTGCTGTCCTGGCGGCTGATCCGCCCGGGCTACTGGCCCGTATGGGCGGGCTTTCCGCTTGGCATGGTCGACGATATTTTCAGCGGACAACCCTTTGGTAGCGCTGCCTTTCTCTGGTCGCTGATTTTTATCGCCCTGGAAACGCTCGACCGCAGAGGGGTCGGACGCGACTATTGGCAGGATTGGCTTATCGCCTCCCTTTCGATCATTTTTGTGCTAATATGCGGCATGCTGATCATTGACTTCCAGAGCAATTTGCTGCGTCTTGAAATTCTTGTGCCACAAATCATATTGTCGATCCTGCTTTATCCTTTCGTCACCCGCTTTATCGGCGCGATTGACAACTGGCGGGTGGCGACATGAGTCTGGGTAGCGGAAAAACGATTAGCGGCGCGGTCCAATCCCTCACCTTCACGCGCCGAGCGACGGTGATCGGCGGACTCCAGGCCGGGATCGGCGTCCTGTTGGCGGCACGCATGGCTTATATTTCGGTGGCCGAAAATGAACGCTATCAGCTGTTGTCCGAGAGCAACCGCGTCAATCTCACGCTGGTACCGCCACGCCGGGGCTGGCTGATCGACCGCAACGGCAAGCCAATCGCCAACAACAAGACCGACTTTCGTGTCGACCTCATCCCCGATCGCATCGGTAACAAGGACAAGACCGTCGCGACGCTGGCCGAATTGCTGTCGCTGCGACAGGAAGATATTGACCGGATCAACAAGGAGCTCGAACAGGCGAGCAGCTTTCAACCGGTTCAGGTTGCGACAGGTCTCGATGTCGAGCAATTTGCGGCGGTCAGCGTTCGTTTGCCGGATATGCCCGGTGTTTCACCGCGACAGGGCTTTTCACGCTTCTATCCTACCGGGGCCGCCGTCGGTCATCTGGTCGGCTATGTCGGCATTGCGTCCGCCGAAGACTATAAGGAAAATCCCGATCCGATCCTGGTCACGCCGGGATACAAGATCGGCAAGGACGGCCTTGAAAAACGGTTCGAGGACCATCTCCAGGGCAAGCCCGGGGCCAAGCGTGTCGAAGTCACGGCGCGCGGCAAGATCGTCCGGGAACTCGACAGCCGCCCGGACACGCCCGGCAAGGCTTTGCAGCTGACCCTCGATATCGATCTGCAAAATTATGCCGCTCGCCGCCTCGGACCGGAATCGGGCTCGGTCGTGGTGATGGATTGCGAAACCGGCGATATTCTGACGATGACATCGATGCCGTCCTTTGATCCGAACAGCTTCTCCGACGGTATCGGCCAGACCGAATATGGCATGTTGCGCGCCGATGATCATGTGCCGTTGCGCGACAAATCCTTAAAGGGCCTTTTCCCGCCGGGCTCGACGATCAAACCGATGGTATCGCTTGCCCTGCTGCGCGGCGGCATTGATCCAGAAGAATCGGTTAGCTGCCCCGGAGGATTGCGGGTCGGCAACCGCTTCTTCAATTGCCACAGCACCCATGGCAGTGTGAACATGAAAAAAGCAAATGCCCAAAGCTGTGACACCTATTTCTACAAAATGGCGCTACGCGTGGGCTATGACGCGATCGCATTGATGGCTCGTGAACTTGGTTTGGGCGCAAAATATGACCTGCCAGTCGCTTCGCAAAGCTATGGAACGGTACCGGACACGCAATGGATCAAAAAGCGCCATGGCCGTGAATGGGCCAATTTTGATACCGTGAACAGCGCCATTGGACAGGGTTATTTCCTGTCCAATCCCTTGCAGCTTTGCGTTATGGCGGCGCGCATGGCCTCAGGAAGGCAGCTCGATCCCAAACTGTTACTCGAGCAAAATCGCTCCACCGCACCACCGCTGAATGTTTCTCCCGAGCATCTTTCCTATGTCCGCGATGCGATGAGTGAAGTGGTCAATGGGGTCGGCACCGCGCGGCGCGCGCGGCTGCCGCTAGAAAATATCGAGTTGGGCGGCAAAACCGGTACGGCCCAGGTCGTGAGTCTGAAATATGGCCGCGGCGGCCGTGATGTGCCGTGGAAATTCCGTGATCATGGTCTGTTCGTCTGCTTCGCACCAGTTGACAATCCGCGCTATGCTGCTTCGGTCGTGATCCAGCACGGGGGTGGCTCGTCATCCGCCTATCCGGTGGCGCGCGACGTGATGACTTTTCTCTATGATCGTGAACAGGCCATGACAAAGCTACTGGCGATGGAGGAGAGTTGGGGCGGAACCATCTCCGAACGCATGGATCGCCAGCTCGCGGCTTACCGCGCACAAAAGGAGCTGGAAAAGGCGATTGCCGAAGGCCGGGTCAAACCCGAAGACACCGAGACCGGTACCAACAACCCCGCGCCGCAAACGGGGCAATAAGCGTTGAACGACTTTATCCCGGCACCTATCGCCCAATTGCCATGGCGAACTATATTATTGCTGCTGGTCATGGCGACCTTCGGCTTTGTTGTGCTCTACTCGGCAGCCGGCGGCAGTCTCACCCCATGGGCGGGCTTGCACATGGTTCGCTTCATGGTCTTTCTTGGCATGGCGGTCGTCCTTTCCCGGCTGAAAGAGAATTTCTGGAAGACCATCGCCTTTCCGGTTTATATCGCGGTGGTGCTGATGCTGCTGGGCGTCGAGCTGATCGGCGCGGTGCGGGGTGGCAGCCAGCGCTGGCTCAATCTCGGATTTATCCGCATCCAGCCTTCGGAGCTGATGAAGCCCGCGATCATCCTCGCCGTGGCGCGCTTTTATGATCTGCTGCCGGCTGGCCAGATCCGGACGTGGAGTGCCATCTGGCCGCTGCTCGCGCTGCTCGCCTTTCCCTGCGCCTTCATTCTCATGCAACCGGATCTCGGCACCACCATCACCGTTGTTGCCGGCGCGATGACGGTCGCTTTCCTCGCCGGCCTGCCGATGCGCCTGTTCATTGGCGGAGCGGCATCAATTGCGGTTCTGGCGCCGATCGCCTTTTTCTTCTTCCTCGAAGACTACCAGCAGCGCCGGGTGACCACTTTTCTAAGCCCCGAAAACGATCCGCTCGGTGCCGGCTATCATATCAGCCAGTCGAAAATCGCGATCGGTTCCGGCGGCATATTTGGCAAGGGTTTTCTCAATGGCACCCAAAGCCATCTCGACTATCTCCCGGAGGGGCATACCGACTTTGTCTTTGCCACCATGGCCGAAGAATGGGGACTGATGGGCGGCGTCGCCGTGCTGTTCGGGTTTTTCCTGCTGTTCAAATGGGGCCTCGGCGTAGCGATGAAAGCCAAGACCCGCTTCTCGCAACTGCTCGCCGCCGGCCTTTCCACGACGATATTCTTCTATGTCGCGATCAACCTGATGATGGTCATGGGCCTGGCCCCGGTGGTCGGCATTCCCCTGCCCTTCCTGAGCCATGGCGGATCGTCGATGATGACGATCATGATCTGTATCGGAATATTAATGTCGATCGACCGTCACCCCGGCAAAAGAAGCGGCACATTTGCCTGACAACGCCGATTAACCGGTCGAACCGCACCAAGCCCCTTGTTCTCGCGCGCCAAAGCCCTATATGCGTTGCTCGGATGGACGCTTAGCTCAGTTGGTAGAGCAGCTGACTCTTAATCAGCGGGTCACAGGTTCGAACCCTGTAGCGTCTACCATTTATACCATTATATCAGTCTCTTATGGGATGAATTTTACATTGGTCTTACTAAAAATCTGGATAAGTAACGTTGCAGGTAACACAAGGTAGTTTGATTGCCAGTCACCATTGATGACAACATTTAATACCGGTGCTTCAGTGCAGAACCCTACACGATTGGTTTATAGATCGTTCTCACACAAATGAGCCGCCAGGTTAACTGCCCGGCAGATCCATTCTTCCAATCGTTTCCAGTCTCTTCTTGTATTGGCTTAAACTGGTGATTGTACCTGGGCCAGGAGTGCGGCCGTTGAACCTCTTTCTCCAGTCTTCGTTTAGCTGGCTTTCTAAGAAACTGTTTTCATCCGTTGCGTAGGGATTCGATTCTGAGGCAACGTGCAGATCGAAATTGTTATATTTTTGATACGCGTTACTCAACTGTTTGGCGTCGGCATTCTTAAACTCACGAGGCAATCTCGATCCATCTAATTGCCCGCGTTCAGTCCAAAAGCCAAAGCCTTTATGTGGGTGCGCTCTACCTGTTGCAAAAACAGCCTGAACATTTTCTAATGAACCAAATTTGTGCTGAGAAATCATCGAGCACATCTCTAATGCCGTCCTTACCAACTTCGCCAATAACCCTCTCTGCCATCTTACCGGCGAAGCCTTTGACAATTTCTTTTCCTATAGACCATCCCGTAGATGAGATGATTTTGCCACCTTCATTTTTTAGCTTTCGAAAAGACTCTTCCATAATGCCAGGGTCGGGGAAACGGGCTTTGAGAGCCTCAATCACACCTGATACGAGAGCTCCGAACGGATCATCAGCTGTGTCATCTGACCAAGCATCAATAAATGCCACGGGGTGTCTCAACGCAAGTTGTTTCCCAAGCCTAGGCAGGAACCAGCTTTTTCCTGCACCATAATTTTTATCGATAGCAAAAGTGTAGGCCTCTTGTTCGCCAGCTGTGCGTCGACTTTTGAACCGGTTCACTAACAAAGTTTCAATTTCAGATGCTTCAGCTGAACGTATGCCCAATAAATCGCTCGCCCAAATTTCTTCTATGCTTCTCTCACGTTCACGATCTTGAAATTTTGGACTTGGCACCACTATTGGTTCCAAGGGATTAATTTTAAGCTTTGTCACTACCTCCCCCTGCCCGCTGCGCATTCTTGTAAGTACCTTTCATATTTTCACGGGTGTCCACTATGGGCGCTAAAGCCGACATTGGAATTTGTGCCAATTTGGGATGATTAGCCTCGCTACCGTATGAAATATCTGGAAAGACGCTCCTCACTCTGTTAGCTCTTTGTTAAGGGTTGCAAAATCTTTTGGTGGATTGGCTGGCTTGTGGCCTGCAGTTACTGGAAAACAGGGATAATATCATGAAAAAGTTCATTCTAACCGCAACCGGCGCGTCTCTTCTTGCGCTATCAAGCAATGCTAGCGCCGCAGAGATGGTTTTTCTGTGGGATTATCAGTCACCTACACTGAGTGGTATTACATTCCAAGATGGCTCTGAAATCCAAAATATCGCCGTCGGTCCGGATTACACAGGGGATTATACCTTGTTCAATACTCAGACGCTGCTTGCCGATCTCGACCTAGCGTTCAACATATTTGATGGTGAAGGCAATGTTCTTCACACTTGGGCTTTAACCGGCACGGCTGGAAATACCTTTTTCAATACGCCATTCCTCAACGGAGAGCTTGGGCCATTGCAACCTCTTGCGGGCGGGATCGATTTTATTGCTGATGGTTCAATCCAAACTGTAGGTGGGTTTTCGACCGCCGATGATAATTATACGTTGCAGTTCAGAACAAATGCAGTGGCAGCTGTTCCAGAACCAGCGACATGGGCGTTCATGATCTTCGGCTTTGGCGCCATTGGCGGAGCGCTTCGTCGCAACCGCAAAGCCAACGTCAAGGTTAGCTACGCATAAGAAACCACAACAAATCTTACCCGAAGCCCCGCCCGAGCAATCTGGCGGGGCTTTTTGTTTGTCCGCCGATGGCCGTTTTCAGGAAATAGCATTGCTCTGCTAACCCGCAAAAACCGCCATCGCACAAAATACCCTAATCCACTTCCTCATCCGGATAGGTCGTGGACCAGTCCTGCAGCCAGCGCGGTTCGGCCTGCATTACGACATCTTCCTTGATCGCATAGATTCGGGGATAGGCGCCGGTGCTGCTCAGATCACCATCCCTGATCCGGACCAGTTGATCCCGGAGCGTTGCGATATCGGCGCGGGACTTTAACGGTAACTGACCATCCTCTCCGGCATGGGCGCCGCGCAAGGCGATATCGGGATTGCCCTTGGTCGCCCGGATGAACCGATGGGCGGATTGCAGATAGTCGCCCATGCTCGCGCCCGGATAATAGGCGGAGATGTTCCCGGCGGACATATAGTCGCCGGTGAATAGGATAGCATGCGCTTCATCCAGCAGCGAGATCGAATTGTCGGTGTGGCCCGGCGTGTATAACAGGGTCAGCTGGCGATCACCCAAATCCATTTGCGATCCCGGCAGGACCCATTCATCAATTTTCCATGCCGTCGGTTCCACGCCTTCCGCAACGCCCAGATGCTCACCCCAATTGGGCGTAAAAATATCGCCCTCCGCCCGCTCCCGCAAATGCGGCAGGTCGACCAGCGCGGTCCGCTCGTATCGGCCCTGCCCGGTATGATCATAATGCAAATGCGAAGGCATGAAGGTGACCGGCAAATCGGTCAGCTGCTGAACCACCGGACGGATGTCGTAAAAACCAACGCCCGCGTCGAGCAACAGCGCACGTTCGGTTCCGGCAATGAGATAGTTGATATTTCGCGGCCAGGCATAGGGTTCCGCAATGGCAAATGTGCGCTCGTCCAGTTGCACCACGTAAAAATAGGCATCCTCACCCATCGGGCTGCTGTCGGCGGGCAGCGGGGCGTTTTCGGATGGCATGATCTGTTCGCCGGATGTCGCCAGCGGGATCAGGATGCGGTGGCGTTGCCAGACCCCGACCGCGAGCAACAGCGCGATGATGATTCCCGCAATTCCGAATTTCCTGGCCATGAAAGTCCCCCTGTTGATCAGGGGATCGTTTATTCCTGGCCGAGCGTCAATCGCTTCCTTCCACGCAGATCGATCGGCGGCCTTAGCAGTTGCCCGTTTCGGCAAATAGTGCAACGGTTCTCTAGCACTGGCACAGGCCGGGCCAAATACGGGCGAACAGATTATGGACCTTTCTGAAAAGAGCATATTATTGACCGGCGGCAGCGCGGGTATCGGGCGCGAAATTGCGCGTCAGTTGCAGGCCAAGGGCGCGCTGGTCACGCTGACCGGCCGCAATCCCGATCGCCTGGCCGCGATGCAGGACGAAGGATTCACCGTGATCGCGGCCGATTTGTCCAGCCCCGCAGGTGTGGATGCGCTGCTCGCCCAATGGGGAGATCAAGCGCTGGATGTCCTGATCAACAATGCCGGTCAGTTGGTGGACCATGATTTTCGCAACGGCAACCCAGACGCGGATGCCGCAGACGAATGCATCTATGCCAATCTTAACGCCCCGATCCGCCTGATCACGGGTTTGATGCCGCATTTGCGCAGCCGTCCGCAAGCCGCCATCGTCAATGTCACTTCGGGCCTGGCCATCGCCCCCGCCGCGCGCACGCCCATTTATTGCGCCACCAAATCGGCGCTGCGTTTCTATACGCTGGGCCTGCGCGAACAGCTCAAGGACAGCAATATCCAGATGATTGAAGCCCTGCCCCCGGTTGTCGACACCCAGATGAATGACGGCAATCCGATGAAGAAAATGTCGCCCGAAGAATGCGCACGGCAAATTATCACCGCTCTGGTACGGGATCAGGACGAAGCCAATATCGGGTCGACCAAAGCGTTGCGGATGGCCGAGATGATCTCTCCGGCGTTGGCGCGCAACATCACATTGCGCTTCTGACCAATTGTCGGGGGGCGTCCCGCGAGATTGCCAGAATCGCCATTCTGCTGCATATTCTTGTCATGGTACAGCAGAAGATCGCAATTTTTCAGCTGGAATCTGGCGACGCGTCGCGGCTCCGCGATCTCAATACCCTGTTTGCGGCGGCCTTTGACGATCGTGAGACCTATTTGGCATCCCAACCGGGCGATGACTATCTCAACGACAGGCTTTCGAAACCGGATATTATTGTTCTCGTCGCAGAGCATAAGGGACAGATAGTCGGTGGTCTGGTTGCCTATGAGTTGCACAAGCTGGAGCAGGAACGCAGCGAAATCTATATCTATGATCTTGCGGTGGCGGATGATTACCGCAGGCAGGGCATCTTCGGGAAATGAATATCGGTTGAAAGCAGACACAGCGCTTAAGACTTATCCTGCGCAGGCGCGGACGTTCCATAAGATCTTCTAGTCGTACATCTTCAAAACGTTCGCCTCTCCGATATATCCGCCTTCCCACAAATAGAATTTTGGAACTTTCTCAACCAGTGGAACAGCATCTTTCCCAGCAAGAGGAAAGATGAAGTCGACCACTCGCGTTTCTCCCAATTGCATTGGACCATCGATCAAAATGGCGGCGCCATCACTTGCCGGTCGTCGCGCTCTTCGATCCTCCACTAAATCTTTGACGGCATAACAG
Source organism: Parasphingorhabdus sp. W113 (assembly GCF_055693205.1). NCBI lineage: Bacteria > Pseudomonadati > Pseudomonadota > Alphaproteobacteria > Sphingomonadales > Sphingorhabdaceae > Parasphingorhabdus > Parasphingorhabdus sp. W113. The sequence goes on from NZ_CM146328.1 coordinate 2,016,056, forward strand.
GGGCATGACCATCCGGGCAGTATGGGAAAAGACCGGGTCGAAGACTCCGCTGGATATAAAGTAAGTTCTACCTGCAACTGTGGAGGCCATGCGGCGAACAGACTAGCGCGATCTTCTAGAGCCATTCTGGATCCTATCGTCGTTTCACCATAAAAGCGACCGCCCTCGCCAACAGCATGAAAAAGGCGGGCTCCCGGAAGGGGGCCCGCCTGCAATTTCAACACAAGGCGCAATTAAAAAAGGGAGCACCGTAACGGTGCTCCCTCTGGATTATTTGTTGACGGCGTCCTTCAAGCCTTTGCCGGCTTTGAATTTTGCTTGTGTCGATGCAGGAATCTGCATGGGCTCACCCGTACGTGGGTTACGGCCCGTAGAAGCTTTACGCTTCGATGTGGAGAAAGTACCGAAACCGACGAGACGGACTTCGTTACCTGATTTCAAGGAACCTGTGATGGAATCGAAAACCGCGTCAACGGCTTTGCCGGCATCGCTTTTGCTGAGACCACTGTGATCTGCAACGCTACTGATAAGATCCTGTTTATTCATAATGGGAATCCCCCCTTCTCTAAAAGCAATTCTTGATTGAATCGCGCCTTTGTCTGAGCGCAGTAACACCAAGATACGGCGCTGAGTCAAAGGAAAACCGCCAATTTCTGGGTCAAAGATGCAAAATATGTGGCAAAAGGTTAAAATTTTACAGATTCTGGCGATGAACCTGCGATCAATTGACCGGATGAATGGCAGTTTGGCGACTCACCCGCCCGGTTTTACGCGTATGATTCGCGCAAAACCGGGGGTAATCGAAAGGTCTGCGACCTAGTGGCGGGCGGTTGAACCCGTGTCATCCGACACCGGAGCCGTGGCATGGCTGGCCAGCTCGTCCGCGTCGCTCCACTCGATCGACTCCACCTTCTCGGTCAGCGCCAGCGCCAGCACTTCATCGACATGCTTGACCGGAATGATCTTCAGTTCATCGGTGATATTGGCCGGTATCTCGACCAGATCCTTCTCGTTCTCGGCCGGAATGAGGACCGTCGTGATGCCGCCCCGCAAAGCCGCCAGCAATTTTTCCTTGAGTCCGCCGATTGGCAGCACGCGGCCACGCAAGGTCACCTCGCCGGTCATCGCGACATCTCTCCGCACGGCAATGCCGGTCAAAGTCGAGACAATGGCGGTGACAATGCCGACACCCGCCGATGGACCATCTTTGGGAACCGCACCTTCGGGCAAATGGATATGGATATCCTTACGGCCAAACAGACTTGGCTTGATGCCATAGCTTGGCGCTCGCGCCTTGACGAAGGACAAAGCGGTTTGCACCGACTCGGTCATGACTTCGCCGAGCTTGCCGGTTGTTCTGATCTGGCCCTTGCCGGATACGGTCACCGATTCGATCGTCAGTAGTTCGCCACCAACTTCGGTCCAGGCCAGTCCGGTGACCGCCCCCACCTGATGTTCTTCTTCGCCAACGCCGTGCCGATATTTCCGAACCCCGGCATAGTCGGACAATGTTTCCGGCGTGATTTCAACGGTTTTATACTCGCCTTCCAAAATGCGGCGCAGCGCCTTGCGAGCCAGCTTGGCGATTTCCCGTTCGAGCGTCCGCACCCCGGCTTCCCGGGTATAATAGCGGATCAGATCCCGCAACGCGTCGTCCTGCAACGCAAACTCGCCTTTTTTCAGGCCATGGGCGTCAATCTGCTTTTCGATCAGATGGCGCTTGGCAATCTCGACCTTCTCGTCTTCGGTATAGCCTTCCAGACGGATGATCTCCATCCGGTCGAGCAGCGGCTGCGGCAGATTGAGCGAGTTGGCGGTGGTCACGAACATGATGTCCGACAGATCAATATCAATTTCGAGATAGTGATCCTGAAACTTGTCATTTTGTTCCGGATCGAGCACTTCGAGCAAGGCCGAAGCCGGATCTCCGCGGAAATCCTGACCCAATTTGTCGATTTCATCGAGCAGGAACAGCGGATTGGACGTGCCGGCCTTTTTCAGGTTGGAAACAATCTTGCCAGGCAGCGATCCGATATAAGTCCGGCGATGGCCGCGAATTTCGGCTTCATCACGCACGCCGCCAAGCGACTGGCGGACAAATTCACGCCCGGTAGCCCGCGCGATCGAACGGCCAAGCGAGGTCTTGCCGACGCCGGGAGGGCCCACCAGGCACAATATCGGGCCTTTGAGCTTGTTGGTCCGCGCCTGGACGGCGAGATACTCGACAATCCGTTCCTTGACCTTTTCCAATGCGAAATGGTCGTCATCGAGAACCTTCTCGGCCTGTTTGATGTCTTTCTTGAGGCGCGACTTCTTGCCCCACGGCAAACCGAGCAGCACATCAAGATAGTTGCGCACCACTGTCGCTTCTGCCGACATGGGCTGCATGCCCTTGAGTTTCTTATATTCGGCCTTGGCTTTGGTCTTAGCTTCCTTAGAGAGTTTCATCTCCTCGATTTTCTTGCCAAGCGCAGACATTTCGTCGCCCTCGCCATCTTCGCCGTCGCCCAATTCGCGCTGAATCGCTTTCATCTGCTCGTTGAGATAATATTCGCGCTGGGTCTTTTCCATCTGCCGCTTCACACGACCGCGGATCTTCTTTTCCACCTGCAACACGCCAAGCTCGCCCTCCATGAAGGCAAAGGCCATTTCCAAACGCTTGACCGCGTCGCTTTCGATCAACAGGCTCTGTTTGTCCGCCACTTTCACATTGATATTGGCCGCCACCGCATCGGCCAGGCGCGACGCTTCTTCGATTTCGCCCAGTTGAACGGCCGTTTCCGCCGGCATTTTCTTGTTGAGCTTGGAATAATTTTCGAACTGGTCGACAACCGATCGCATCAAGGCGGTGGTTTCCGGACCCGAAGTCTCAGTCTGTTCCGTCAGCGTGACATCGGCCAGCACATAGCCGTCATCCTGCTCATCCAGAGCAGTATGCTGGGCGCGCTGCTTGCCTTCGACCAGCACCCGAACCGTCCCGTCCGGAAGCTTCAGCAACTGCAATACGGTGGCCACGACGCCAAGATCATAGAGCTGATCCCGTCCCGGATCATCTTCGGCAGGATCAAGCTGAGCGACAAGAAAAATTTCCTTGTCCTGGTCCATCGCCTTTTCGAGCGCGACCACCGATTTGTCCCGACCAACAAATAGCGGAACAATCATGTTCGGAAAAACAACAATATCGCGCAACGGCAAAAGCGGGAGCGAGCGGGAAACCGGCGCAGAAGGAGGCGTGGATTCAGACTGGGACATTAAAACTCCAAACTAGGGTCATTCAAATGACATTGCTGTTAATATGGTACGCTTTCAGTGCACTTCAAGCATTAGGCGGCACCCAAATTCTCGCTGATGCCCCGAAGACTATAACGGCCGGAAAGCCCAGCCTTAAAATGGCAGCTTGAACCCAGCGGGCAGCGGCAAACCACTGGTCATCTTGCCCATTTCTTCGTTGCTCACCTTGTCGGCCCGATCACGGGCATCGTTAAACGCCGCGGCAACAAGATCTTCCAATATCCCTTTTTCATCCGCTTTCAGCAGGCTGTCATCAATACTGACGCTCAAGATACGCCCTTTGGCCGTCGCTTTGACGGTAACCAACCCGCCCCCGGACTTGCCCTCGACTTCGATCCCGTCAAGCTTGGCCTGCGCCTCTTCCATCTGGGTTTGAACCGTCTGCGCAGCCTCCTGGGCCGCCTGAATCATTTCTTCCATAGATTTCATGCTTGCGAACTCCTTGTTTCTGGCATGGTCTGCATATCATCTTCGAGCAATTCCGCGTCGGGAAAAGCATCGAAAGCGGCTTTAACGAGCGGCGTATTTAAGATCGCCTGGGTTGCCGCATTTTTGGCATTTTCCACTTTTTCATCGAGGCTGGGCTCGGCTTCGCCCTGCCCTTCAGTGATCGTCCACTCCGCCCCGGTCGCATCCTTTAAAATTTGTGCAATCCGTTTGAGATCGGCAGCGGCGACCGCGCGAACCGGTTCGAACACTATCGACGGCGGCGTATAGTTGATCAAACGCATGTCGGCGCGCAAGATGCTCTGCATCATCACGGACGCCGCCCCGACCAGATCGACAACCGCATCGAAACTGGCAGGCAGCACCGAAGGCAACGAAGACGCAACGCCGGTGTCAGCCGGCACGACCACGGAGCTGGAATCGGGGGCTGCCTGTGGAACGGTTTCCGCCGGCTCTTGCTCCGGGCGATCATGGATTATCGGTGCAGGTTCTTCTGCTGCGACGGCATGCGCGGGCTCAACGGCTGCTGGATGGCCGTCGTCGGGGGCCGCTGCTTCGTTATCTTGTGGCGGCGTCGACTGGACCGCTCCTTCCAGCATTTTCTGGAGCGTACCGGGATCCGGCATATCGGCCGCGCACAGCACCCGCAGCAGCGCCATATCACAGGCATCGCGCGGAATATGCGCCTGCTGTACTTCTTCAAAGCCTTTGAGCAGCAACTGCCAGAGCCGGTGCAATACCGGATAGGACAATGTTTCGGACCAGTGCTGCAATTGCTGCCGAGCCTCATCCGACAGAGTCGGATCGCTCGCGCGACCCACTTTAAACAGGGTCACCTGATGGCTGAGCGAGAGCAACCCGTTCATCAATGACAACGGTTCCACGCCGATACGATATTGCTCATCAATCGCATCCAGCAACCCCGCACTTTCACCGTCGAGCAACAGGCCAAAGAGCCGTCGGATGGCGCTCCGGTCCGACAATCCCAGCATATCGCGAATCTGGACGGATTTAACCGTGCCTTCGCCTTCCATATCGGCATGGGCAATGGCCTGATCGAGAATAGAAAGACCATCACGCACCGATCCTTCGGCCGCCTGGGCGATCAGATCCAGGGCCTCCGGTTCTGCGGTAACGCCTTCTTTCTCCACAATTGCGGCAAAATGGGCGGACAGTTGCTCCGCCTTGATCCGTTTCAGATCAAAGCGCTGACAGCGCGACAGCACCGTTATCGGTACTTTGTTGACTTCGGTGGTCGCAAAAATGAACTTCACATGCGCCGGCGGCTCTTCGAGCGTCTTGAGCAGCGCGTTAAAGGCGTTTTTCGACAGCATGTGGACTTCATCGATAATATAGATCTTGTAACGGGCCGAAACCGACGCATAGCGCACCGCTTCGATAATTTCGCGCACATCGTCCACGCCGGTATGGCTGGCGGCATCCATCTCGATGACATCGATGAAACTGCCTTCGGCAATCGATCGGCAGGGCTCGCATTGGCCACAAGGATCGATTGTTGGCCCACCCTGCCCGTCTGCACCAATACAATTGAGCGCCTTGGCAATCAGCCGCGCAGTCGATGTCTTGCCCACCCCGCGCACACCCGTCATCAAAAACGCGTGCGCTAGGCGATCCCGTTTGATCGCGTTTCCGAGGGTCTGAACCATCGCATCCTGCCCGATCAGCTCGGCAAAGCTCGACGGGCGATATTTGCGCGCCAATACGCGATAAGGCTGCGCGGTATCAGGCGCAGGCGCAACCGGCGCTTCTACGCCTCCGGCAGCAAAAATATCGGGTGAATCGGACATTGGCTCAGTCTAGGCGCTCACCGCCCGCTTGTCGAAGCCTTATGGCCTCACTGACCAGAAAAGCCTGTGTAAATTTTGTGAGTAGGAGCCGGGCGACCCGCAGAAAAATCGTTACGGCTGCTTCCTTCCGGATCTGACCGGGTTGGCGAACACTACGTCCACCCGACTCCCGCTGCGCATATGGCGATATTGGGGGCCGGATTCAAGCCTGTTATTTTCGGCCTGCGTCAGCCGCGCCGTTGTGCCACCCAGGCTGCTATTTTGCCGACTTCCGCGATGCTGCGCTCAACCAGTGCGGCCGTAGCGCTTGGCCGGTCGTTGAAAACGGTCAAAAAGCGCGGTTCATCTCCTTCATAGCCAGCAAAAGACGGCCAGAAAATCGCGACATCATTATAGGCCAGACCGCCAGGCGCCGTGCCCGTCTTGTTGCCGACCGGCCAGCCATAGGGGATGCCAAGGCGAATCCGACCCAGTCCGGTTTTGCTGCGGGCCATCCAGTCATATACTATCAAGCTGTTCGGGACCTTCAGCGGCGGAATCATCAATCCGTGCATCAGCTGTGCGAAAGCGATCGGACTGGATGTATCCCGCGGATCGCCCTGCTTATTCTCGTTGAGCAATGGCTCGATCCGATCCAGTCGCGTGACGGTGTCCTTCTGGTTCCGGACAAACCGGGTAAAGCCCGCCGGACCGCCAACCGCCTTCAGCACCATATTCGCTGCTGCGTTGTCGCTGGTCATCACCGCCGCTTTTGCGAGCTTTTCCAGTGTTACGCTTTGCTGGGCGGCCAGTTGCGCCTCGACATAGGGTGCGTAAGGCACCAGATCGGCTTCGCGTAACGCGATTGGCACTTTCAAGTCAGCCTCGCCCTTTTCCGCGGCATCGAACAGGCAAAATGCCAATGGCAGCTTGAAGGTTGAACACATGGCAAAGCGTTCATCCCCACGATAGGCGAAGGCGATTGCTCCGGTCCGGTCGGTCAGCGCCACACCCAGTCGCCCGCCAATGCGCTTTTCCAGCTTGGCGATTTCCCGCGTGGCAGCCGCGTTCTGATAGGAATCACCGGTGCGACCGGCCTGTGCCGCCACCGCAATTTGCGGTGCCGCGAGTATTCCCGCTGCGGATAGCGATGTTCCAGTGATAAATTTGCGACGGTCGAACAGCGTCATACGCGCTGCATATCCCGGCTTTCGGCGGGAATATGGACGGTCAGGCCATCCAGTTCCGCGGTTAACTCGATCTGGCAGGCGAGCCGGCTGGTCCGTCTTGCACCGGTTGCGAGATCCAGCATGTCCTCTTCCATCTCGCTCGCTTCCGGTAATTTGTCGAAATCCTCGGCAGCAACGATCACATGACAAGTCGAGCAAGCCATCTGGCCTTCACATGTCCCTTCGAGCGGCTGATCCTTGATCTGCGCCACGGTCAGAAGATTATCGCCCTCGGCGGCCGTCGCGGTGACCGTCTGCTTACCGTCTGCGCTGACAAAATGGACGCTAATGTCACTCATAGTCCCTGTTCTCCCGCCGCCTGATTGATCAATCGGGCCGCTTTCTGGATATCATCGACGCTTGTATAGCGCCCAAATCCGAGACGAATAGAAGTTTTGATCGCGGTTGGCGCCAGTCCCAGCGCCGCCAGAACATGGCTTGGTCGTCCAGATCCGCTTGCGCAGGCGGAGCCGGCAGAGAAACAGACGTCACGGACGTCCGACATCAGGCGGGCGACATCGATGCCGTCTCGTCGGATATTCAGGTTGCCGGCATAGCGTTCCTGATCTGATCCGTTGATCGTCCAGTCGGCAAAGCCCTTTTTTGCGGCTTCGGCCAGCATTGCAATATGGTCCGCATCCGCAGCCCAGCGGTCCTGACACAGGTTTGCCGCCACACCAAGGCCGACACAAAGCGCCGGTGACAGGGTTCCAGAGCGAATGCCCTGTTCCTGTCCCCCGCCATGGATCAAAGGCGGTACCGTGACCCCGTCGCGGACCCACAGCGCGCCGATCCCCTTCGGGCCATAAATTTTATGACCGGACAAGGCGATGAAATCGGCGGTTTCGGGAATTGCCACGCGGCCATAGCCCTGCACGGCATCACACAGCATCAAGGCGCCTTGCTGATGCGCCAACGCGGCAATCGCCTCCACCGGCTGGATCGTACCAATTTCATTGTTCACCAGCATCGCAGCAACCAGCGCCGTATCCGCGGTTATGGCTGCTTCCAGTTCGGGCAAACGGACCAGGCCATCGGAACCAACCGGATGCTTCTCAACGGTAAAACCCTGCGCCGCCCACGCGTCTGCGGTATCCAGAACAGCGGCATGCTCGCTGGCGAGAACGATGATTTTTGACTTGCCGCGACGATGCTGCTCGCGCACCGCGCCAAAACCGAGGTTGATTGCTTCTGTCGCGCTCCCCGTGAACAGCAGCTCCCCGCCACTCGGCAACAGCGCGGCGACCTGTTCCCGCGCAACCGCTACTGCCGCTGCGGCCTGACGCCCCATGCGATGCGCGCTGTGCGGATTGCCGAAATTGTCTCGTAACCAGGGCACCATCGCCTCGAACACCTCAGGGGCCATCGGCGTCGTCGCCTGATTATCGAGATAGATGAGCGGGGCCGCCATGGTGTTCATGCGGTCTGAGCGGCTTTGAACACCGCTTTCCACTGCTCGACAAAAGCATAGATATGCGAACGGGTCGTATCGCGACCGATGCTCACCCGGATCACTTCGCGGGCCGCTTGTTCGTCAATATTCATCGCCGCGAGCACGTGGCTGGGTTTCAGCGTCCCGGACGAGCAGGCGCTCCCCGCGGACACGGAAAAGCCGGCCATATCGAACTTGATCAGCTGTGTATTGGCCGCCACGCCCGGCATGCGATAGCTCGCAATGGTGGCAATGCGCGGCGCGTTTTCAGCAATCACAGCACCGCCTTCAGCCTTGATGGCATTGTCGAGATGAGTCCGCAATTCGGTGGCCCGTCCAGCCCAGTTTCCGGGATTTTCAAGCGCTGCGACCATCGCCATGATATAGGGCAGATTCTGGGTACCCGAGCGATACCCCTGTTCCTGTCCACCGCGCGCGTGCAGCAGGTTCAGATCCTTGATCAGCAAGGCCCCGACCCCCGGTGGTCCGCCAAATTTATGCGCGGCGATTACGATCATATCGGTATCCGGTAGCGGCATTTTTCCGGCGGATTGCGAGCAGTCCGCCAGCATCGTCGCGCCGCGATCCCGTACGACCTTGGTCAGCGCGGGCATATCCTGCATCACGCCGGTTTCATTGTTGACCGACTGCACGACCACCAGCGTCGGATCTTTTTCGCCCTTGAGCATATGGTTGAGCCGCATCGGCACGATCAGGCCGTTCATATCGACCGGGATCGGCTTGGCATCGGGTGCAAAACGCAGCACCACATCATGCTCGATCGGTGATAGCAGTTGCTGCACCGGCTTGGATTGCGTCAAACCAATCGCAATGGCTTCACTCGCACCGCCGGTAAAGATCACATCCCCGTCCCAGTCGAGCGCCGCCTTCAGCCGTTTGCGCGCATTTTCCAGCATCGCGCCCGCGGATCGCCCGTCTGCATGGGGCGATGACGGGTTGGCCCAATGCGCAAATCCTTCCAGACAAGCCTCCCGCGCGACGTCCAGCAGCGGGGTGGTTGCGGCATAATCGAGATAGATGCGTTGCTGTTGTGCCATTGTGACTGACAATACCTTGTATAATAGCGGTTAGAGTTGCGGATTACAGGACTCTCTCTATATAGGCGCTTGCAACAGCGCAAAAGCTAATCTGTCTTTTGTCGCGATCCAGAACGCCAACATTGCAGAATCGAAAAAAACCATGCCTGACGTAATTTTTGCCGGACCCGAAGGTCGCCTCGAAGGCCGTTTCAGCCCGGGACCCCGTGACCGCGCACCAGTTGCGATGATCCTCCATCCCCATCCGCAAGCCGGCGGGACGATGAATGACCGGATCACCCAGGAAATGTACAAGACTTTCGTCCGGCGGGGTTTCGCAACCTTGCGTTTCAATTTCCGCGGTGTCGGTCGCTCGCAAGGGGTGTTTGACAATGGCATTGGTGAATTGTCCGATGCGGCTTCGGCGCTTGACTGGGTGCAGAGCATCCATCCCGAAGCGCAAACCACCTGGATTGCCGGCTATAGCTTTGGCGCCTGGATTGGCATGCAGCTGCTGATGCGGCGGCCGGAAGTGCGCGGTTTTATTTCGGTGTCGCCACCCGCCAATATGTATGACTTCAACTTCCTCGCGCCCTGCCCGTCTTCCGGCATCATCATCCAAGGGGTGAATGATGAAGTGGTCACTCCCGGTGCGGTGCAGAAGCTGGTCGACAAATTGCGGACCCAGAAACACATCACCATTCATCATGACGAAATCCCGCGCGCCAATCATTTTTATGAAAATGAAATGGAATTGCTGATGGGGTCGGTGGACAATTATCTCGACATGCGTCTGGCACCCGATTCCCCGATTAAATAGGCGTCGCCAATCCAGCGCCTAGCGGATTGGCAAGCAGCTCTAGTTGGTCGCTTCTTCCGTATCCAGTTCCAGGTCTTCGGGTCCCGGAGCCGCGATTTCCTCGGGCGCCGGGATCGTCCATATCGCGACATTGCCAAACATGACCGTCGCGGCGACCAGCATCAGCCAGCCCTGTTTCGGGTTGCGGCCTTTGCGCACCAGGTAAAAGCCGCCAAGCATCAATCCCGCCCCTGCAAGCATCAAAATCGATAAAATCCAGTCGGCCATCACTCTGCTCCTTGGATCAACTGTGGGATTTCCGGCGGAGCAATGCAAGCAAACTTGCCCGGTTTCGGGAATGGATTTTACGATCCGTTACATGGACTTGAATCCGGGCCGCGATCGCGATACACCCAAAATGCTGTGGGGCAATGGAGAGGACGATCGCATGTCCCAGGCTGCACCCTTGCATATTGTCGCTGACTTGCCGGCAGATTTTCGCCTCACCGAGCTTATTCTTGCGGATTCAGATCGCACGAATATTCACTTGAATCGTAGCAAATTCGGTGCATTGCAGCAGATTGAAGCAGTCATAGACGGGCTTTCCTTCACCATCCAGTACCGGTCCAACATCACCGCTGGCGCGCCCGGCGATCTGGACGATCTCGACCGGGTCTTTTGCGACAAACTGTCATTTCCCAGGACCGGAACGATCGCGATTTTGATGAGTGACAATCTGACCGGCGGTCATCAGATGATGGTGGTCAATCGGGCGTTGCTTGAACTTGCCAGAGCGGTTGGCCGTGCCCTTGCCGCCCGCGCAATCATCTGGACACCCGCGCGCCTTCTGATCGGTTTTGACTATTTTGCACAAGCAATCGCGGATTATCGAAACACCGGCTCCTTTCCGCTGCTGACCCAGATCGCCATTGAGGAGCCGATTTCCGGGCGATTCAGAACCAGAGGATTGCGCTACTTTGTCGGTCAGGAAGTGGAATTGATCCATCCACCCGGTCATCACCCTGGTGACATAGTGCGGATATTGGTTCGTATCATTTGCCTGCTGGTCGCGCATGGCCATTGCAAAAATCCGGTCGAGTTGAGCGGCTTGCGACGGGAGGATCAATGGACTCTCATCCCCAATGGGGATCGCCCGGTGATCATGGCTGAGCTGCAATCCAGCATCAGTCCAAAGAAAAAGGCGGCATCTCTCCGGACGCCGCCCTCTTGAACCCTTTGAAACCCGGTATCAGGCAGCGCTTGGCGCGGCTTCCCGGACGTTCTGGTCAACATGCTCGGAAAATTGTTCAAAATTGTCGATGAACAATTTCACCAGTTTCTGCGCGGTTTCATCATAGGCCGCACTGTCCGACCAGGTGGAACGCGGATCAAGGATCGCGCTGTCGACGCCGGGAACCGCAACCGGCACTTCAAATCCGAAATTCTCGTCGAGACGGAATTCGCCGTCGTTCAAGCTGCCATCAAGGGCGGCATTGAGCAAAGCCCGGGTTGCCTTGATCGGCATCCTGTTGCCCTCCCCATATTTGCCACCGGTCCAACCGGTATTGACCAGCCAGCACCGCACACCGCCCTTGGCAATGCGCTCTTTCAGCAGATTGCCGTAAACCGAAGGATGACGCGGCATGAACGGCGCGCCAAAGCAGGTTGAGAACGTGGCTTCCGGTTCGGTGACACCAATTTCCGTGCCGGCAACCTTGGCGGTATAGCCCGAGAGGAAGTGGTACATTGCCTGTTCGGGCGTAAGACGCGAAATCGGAGGCAGCACACCAAAGGCATCGGCCGTCAGCATGATGATATTCTTGGGAACCGGGCCCATATTTTTTTCCGACGTGTTCGGAATGAAGTCGATCGGATAGGCGCCGCGGGTATTCTCCGCCTTGCTGCCATCGTCGAGATCCAGTTCGCGGGTTTCGGGATCCATCACGACATTTTCCAATACCGTGCCGAACCGTTTGGTGGTTGCAAAAATTTCCGGCTCTGCCTCTTCGGACAGACGGATCATCTTCGCATAGCAACCGCCCTCAAAGTTGAACACGGCGGTATCCGACCAGCCATGTTCATCATCACCGATCAAGGTGCGGCTGGCATCGGCCGACAGAGTTGTTTTACCGGTACCGGACAGACCGAAGAAAATCGCGGTATCGCCTTCCGGTCCCATGTTCGATGAACAGTGCATCGGCATGACCGAGTCAAGCGGCAGGAGATAATTGAGCAGGCCGAAGACCGACTTTTTCATCTCGCCCGCATAGGCGGTGCCGCCAATCAGGATCAGCTTCTCGGTTAGGTTGACCGCAATAACGGTTTCGCTCCGCGTTCCGTGCCGTTCGGGATCAGCCTTGAAGCTTGGCAGATCGATAATCGTATATTCCGGTTCAAAACCACCCAGTTCATCCTGGGTTGGCCGGACCAGCATGGTGCGAATGAAAAGATTGTGCCATGCGAGTTCATTGATAACGCGAACATTGACCCGGTGCTCCGGCTGCGAACCACCAAACAGGTCCTGGACGAACAAGGTTTCCTTGTCGGCCACGGCCTTGAGGAAATCTTCTTTCAGCGCTGCGAAATGGGTTGGGGTCATCCCGACATTGGTCTTGCCCCACCATACGCTGTTTTCGGTTTCGTCATCGCGCACAATAAATTTGTCATTGGCAGAGCGGCCGGTATGTTTGCCGGTTTCTACCACCAGCGGACCATCTTTTGCCAGCTTGCCTTCGCCGCGCGCAATCGCCGCTTCGACAAGAGCCGGGGCACCAAGATTCCAATGCTGCTCGGCATCGCTGGAAAATCCCTGGTCATTTAAAGTTACAGACGAAACTTGTGGCACGCTAATTCCCCTAAGGCTTGCATAGATCATGGGTGTAGGCCGGATTCGGCACATGTGACAGGGCGCTTAACTTACCCTGTCGAGTCGGTCAAATGGCTAGATGGTCTCTAGCCTATACCACAATGAGACAGGCGCGGGTCACGCGGTCCGATAAAATGGCGCAGAAATGGAACTATCTGCGCAGCGACGGCAAATTGTAACCTTGTCTGTATGCCGTCCTTCAACTAGGTCGGACCTGCGAATTGTAGAGTTCAAAGGAACAGGATTTTTTCCATGGCCGCCAATATTGCCTTGGTCGATGACGACCGGAATATCCTGACATCTGTATCGATCGCGATGCAGGCGGAAGGTTTTGTCACGCGCGTCTATTCCGATAGCGAAGCGGCGTTGCAGGCGATTCTCGACAATCCGCCCGATCTCGGCATATTCGATATCAAGATGCCAAAGATGGACGGCCTCGAATTGCTACGCCGGGTCCGGGAGAAAAGCAATTTGCCGGTTATCTTCCTGACCTCCAAGGACGAAGAACTGGATGAGGCGCTTGGCCTTGCCATGGGCGCTGATGATTATATCAAAAAGCCCTTTTCCCAGCGCTTGCTGATTGCTCGAGTCAAATCGATCCTCCGGCGGGCTGAACTGGTCAAGATGAATGATGAGGATATTGATGCGGAAGGATTGGAGCCGCTCGTCCGGGGCAGTCTGGAAATGGACCCGGCGCGGCATCTGGTGCAATGGAAAGGCGCCAATGTCACGCTGACCGTGACCGAATTCATGATCCTCGAAACGCTCGCCAACCGACCGGGTGTGGTTAAAAGCCGCAACCAGCTGATGGACGCCGCCTATCAGGATGATGTCTATGTCGATGACCGGACGATCGACAGCCATATCAAGCGCCTGCGCCGCAAATTCCGGGAAGTGGATTCCGAATTTGATGCCATTGATACGCTATATGGAGCCGGCTATCGCTATACGGAATAATGCCGAGGCAGACCGTGAAGACACGGAATTGTCGCTGCGCTGGTCGGCCAGGCTATCACTGACCACGCGGATATTGGCGGTCAATGTCCTGGCGCTGGCGCTGCTCGCCGGAAGCCTGTTCTACATTGACAATTATCGGGATCGCCTGACCGATGAGCGGCTCGAACAGGCGCGACTACAAATGAACATCATGAGCGATGCGCTGAACCTGCAGACACCCGCTAATCGCGAAACCTTGATGCTGGGCTTTGCGCAGGCTGTCGGCGGACGTCTGCGACTATATGACGGCGACAGCGGCGCCAAGATTGTCGATAGCTTCGCTCTTGCCGAACCCACCTATCGCTTTATCGATCCCGACACCCAGCCCTGGCGCAAGGATGTCGCGCGCATGCTTGACCAGGCGATCGAAACGATCGTCCTCAGTCGGCCGATCACGGCCTATTCCGAACCGAAACAGGACATCGTCGATTCCTGGCCGGATTTCCAAGGGATAGAAAGCGCATCCCAGCCACAGAGCGCTGTCCGCTACGCCGCGGACCGCACGCCCGTCATCGTCGCCGCGACCCGCTTGCCCAGCAACGGCGCAAAATTGCTGCTGACCAGCAACGCCCGAGATATTACGCGGATTGTCCGGGCCGAGCGTGCGGCTGTGGTGCTGGTGATTTTCATGGTGGCGACCGTGTCGATCCTGCTGTCGCTGTTCCTGGCACGCACCATCGTTCGTCCCATTCGCAAACTGGCACGCGCGGCGGTTCGGGTCCGCCTCGGACGATCGCCGGAGACCACCATACCGCGCATGGTCGGGCGTCGCGACGAAATCGGCCAACTCGCCCGCGCGCTGGCGGATATGAGCGGTGCGCTGCGCCACCGCATCGACGCCACCGAAGCCTTTGCCGCCGATGTCAGCCACGAGATCAAGAACCCATTGGCTTCCCTGCGGTCCGCACTGGAAGGACTGGGACGCGTCGAGGACCCCGAATTGCGTCAGCAACTGCTCGACGTCGCCAGCGATGATGTTCACCGGATCGACCGGCTGATCAACGATATTTCGGAAGCCTCACGGGTGGATGCCGAGCTCGCCCGCACCAAGTTTGAACCGGTGGATATCGGGAAGATGCTGGATCAGTTGCTCGCTGCGCGCGAACAGCGGGATACGAATGATAGTGTGACAATTGCCTATGCGCGGCCCGCAGGCGGCGTTGCCATGATCATGGGCGACGACGACCGGCTCGAGCGGGTGTTCAGCAATATTCTCGACAACGCGGTCTCCTTTTCGCCGCACGATGGGCTGATTGAGATCATGGCAGCGCCGGATGCGGACGATGTCATCATTCACATCGCAGACCAGGGACCGGGAGTTCCTGTTGACCAACGCGACAAGATTTTTCTGCGCTTTCATTCCGATCGCCCCCAAGGCGAAGCTTTTGGGCGCCATAGCGGTCTGGGCCTCGCGATCGCGAAAACCATCATTGAGGGGCATGAAGGCACTATTGGCGTGATTGACAAACCGGATGGACGATCCGGCGCCTGTTTCGAGATCAGATTGCCGCGGGCCGACCAGACATGAGCAGCGATCCGCAATCCCAGAAAATCCATGCGACAGCAGTTGCGATCGGGTCGTCGGGAATCCTTCTGACTGGCCCGTCGGGGATTGGCAAATCCGACCTGGCGTTGCGCCTGATCGATCGCGGCGCCGTGCTGGTCGGCGACGATTATGTTGACCTGCACCGGGTCGATCACCAGATACAGATTAGCGCACCGGAAACCATAGCTGGGAAACTGGAAATTCGGTCGCTCGGCATTTTTGATTTTAATCATATCTCACCCGTGACGCTAGCTTTGCTGGTACGGCTGAGCACCGAAACCGAACGCTTCCCGATGGATCGACAAACCGAAATGCTCATGAATCTAGCCATCCCCCGCTTTCACATCGATCCCCGCCCCGCCAGTGCGCCGATCAAGGTCGAACTGGCGGTGCAGCGCTTGCAATCAGAACAGGATTCCCCCAATGATCGGCTCAAAACAGGTTCTCTTGATTACCGGCCTGTCCGGAGCGGGTAAATCGACCGCGCTCAAAACGCTGGAAGATCTCGGCTGGGAAACCGTTGACAATTTTCCGATCCGGCTGGTTGAAGGCTTGCTCAAGACGCCGCCATCCAGCTCGCGCGGCGATGCCGACCCGCCGCTGGCGCTGGGTTTTGACAGCCGCACCCGTGGCTTTGATCCCGACAAGCTGATCCAACGGGTCAAAAAGCTGCAGGACAATGAAAATTACCAGATCTCCACGCTCTATCTCGATTGTTCCGGTGGCGAACTGGAACGCCGCTATGCCGAAACCCGTCGCCGGCACCCGCTGGCGCTGGATCGCCCGGCCAAGGAAGGCATCGCACTCGAGCGCAGCCAGTTCGAACCATTCCGACGCTGGGCCGAGCATGTCATCGACACGAGCAACCTGTCCGCCAACGATCTGCAGCGCCAAATTCGGGAAGAATTCACACGAACGGATAGCGCATCGACGACAATCACCATCACCAGTTTCGGTTTTTCCCGCGGATTGCCCAATAATGTCGACCTGTTGTTTGATGTCCGCTTTCTCAACAACCCGTTCTGGGATGACGCGCTGAAGACGATGACGGGCCAGGACCCCGAAGTGGCCGCCTATATCGCCAAGGATCCCCATTACTCCGAAGCGCTGCAAAAATTCACGGACATGCTTACTTTTCTGCTGCCCCAATATGTCAAAGCCGGAAAAGCCTATGTCAATATCGGCATTGGTTGTACCGGCGGGCGTCACAGATCGGTACATGTTGCAGAAGCGTTGAGCAAAAACTTGCAAGACGCCGGCTTTTCGACCACTGTCCGCCATCGCAATCTGGCCTCCCGGCCAATGGAAGCGCTCGAGACCATGCACGATTTGAACGGAAATAAGGGTAGTTAATCGCAATGATCGGCCTGATTCTTGTTACCCACGGTCGCCTTGCGACGGAATTTATCACCGCAATGGAACATGTTGTCGGCCCGCAAAAGGCGATTCTGCCGGTCTGCATCGGTCCCCATGATGACATGGAAGAGCGGCGCCAGGAAATCTCCGATTCCATCGGCAAGGTCGACAAAGGCAAAGGCGTCATCATTTTAACCGACCTGTTTGGTGGCACGCCCTCTAATCTCGCGATTTCGCTGATGGACAAGGGCAAGGTGGAAGTCATTGCCGGTGTCAATCTGCCGATGCTGATCCGGCTCGACGGCGCGCGCAAATGCATGTCGGTGAGCGATGCCGTTGCCGCAGCCAAGGAAGCGGGTCAGAAATATATCAGCGTCGCCTCCGAAATACTGGGCAGCGACGCGTGAGCGACTATCGCAAAACCGTTACCATCACCAACACACGCGGGCTTCACGCCAGAGCCAGCGCCAAATTTGTCACTTATGTCAGCAAATTGCCGGACGGCATTGCGGTTCGTGTCGCCAAGGACGGCACCGAGGTGACCGGCACATCGATCATGGGCCTGATGATGCTCGGCGCGGCCAAGGGCGACACGATCGAGATTATCGTCGATGGCGATCAGGCCGCCTCTGCCCTCGACAAGCTGACCGGACTGGTTGTCGACGGCTTTGGCGAGGATTGATGCGCGATGGCGGATGCTATTGAACGGCGACTGATTACCGGTTTTTCAAATCCTACAATCAAGCGAGATCAAAAGCCTGCGCGAAAAGAAGCATCGCAAGCGCGAGGGCATGTTTCTCGCTGAAGGTCTGCGGATCATGACCGAGGCGTTGGAGGCTGGAAAGACCCCCAGAATCCTGATTGTTGTCGAGGATAGCGAGCCACACCCCCTCGCCGCGAAAATCGAACAGGCCACGCATGAAGCGGGCGGCGATATTATTGAAACCAGCGAAGCGATTATTGCCAAATTGTCCGGCAAGGCGAACCCGCAGGCAATCCTTGGCGTTTACGCCGACCATCCTACGGCGCTTGCCGATCTTGATCGGAGCAGCGCGGATATCTGGCTGGTCGCCCAGTCGCTCCGCGATCCTGGCAATCTCGGGACGATTTTGCGGACCGGTGATGCAGTCGGTGCGGGCGGCCTGATCCTGATCGATGATTGCGTCGATCCCTTTTCGGTCGAGGCGGTGCGCGCAAGCATGGGCGCCAGCTTTACCCAGAAAATCGTCCAGACTGCCTGGCCGGATTTCCTGCAATGGCTGCGCACCGGACCGGGGCAATTGGTTGGCACCAGTCTCCAAACCGACAAGGATTATCAAACGGTTCGCTACACCGCGCCGACATTCCTGCTGATCGGCAACGAAGCCCAGGGATTGCCGGACGATTATGAAGCCGCTTGCGACGTGCTGGTCAAGATGCCGATGATGGGCAAGGCTGATAGTCTCAACGCCGCCGTTGCGACGGCCGTCATGGCCTATGAAGTGCTTAATCAGCGGCGCTAAGGCCCCGTTTGGAATAGCAGCGTGACCTGCTAGACCGGTCAAAGGAAGAGCAACCATGAAGATGACTACCGTTTTGACTGCCGCGCTATTTTTGCCATTGCTGGCCTGCAGCGAAGCGCAGGAGTCCGCACCCGTCGAACAGGAAAAACTGACCAGCTACAAGGCGCTGGGCACCGAGCCCGGATGGACCGTCACGGTGGAAGACGACCAGATCAGCCATGTTTCACAGTCCGGAGATAATGATTTTACCATGCCGATCCAGCGCATGACCAAGACCGCTACCGGATGGGAAATCAAGGGCTTTTCTGATGTCGAAAATATCAATTTGTCGATCAGGAGCGGCGTCGAATGCAATAACGGGATGAGCGATCGGGTTTATGCTGACACGGTTGAAATCGGTGTCAGCGGTGGTGGTATTTTTCAGGGCTGTGGCGGAGATATTCTGTCCGATCCGGATGCGCCCTGAATCGGTCTATTCCGCCGCTTCATCCTTGATGTCCCGATCATCTTCGATCAGCGCCGCCTCAACCTCGCTGGCATAGCGCGGCAGGGCTTCGATCTCGGCCACCGGATCGAGATCTTTCTTGCCTGTCTCGATATTCAATTCGGCAAATTTCCGCCCGGTTGCCATGACGTTACGCTCGAAGCTTCCGACAAATTTATTATAATTGCCCACCGCGCTACCGAGCCCGGTGCCCATCCGTTTCAAATGCTCTCCGGCGACGGCCAGTCGGTCATACATTTCCTTGCCCAGCTGCCCGATCTGCTTGGCTTCAGCGGCCATTTTTTCCTGACGCCAGACACCCGCCACCGTCCGCGCAATGGCAACCAGATTGGTTGGCGTCGCGAGCAGCACCTTCTTTTCAAACGCATGGTCCCAGAGGGTTGGTTCGTGCTCGAGCGCGGCCGCCAGAAAATGCTCGCCGGGCACGAACATGATCACATAATCGGGGGCCTCTTCAAACTGGTCCCAATAAGCTTTTTTCGACAGGCCATCGATATGGGTTTTCATTGAGGTACAATGGCGCGCCATGGCAAAGCTGCGCGCGTCCTCGTCGTCCGCTTCAAACGCATCCTGATAGGCGTTGAGCGATACTTTCGCATCAATGACCAGCTTGCGTCCGCCCGGGACATTGATCACCGCATCAGGCCGCAACCGGCCTTCGTCGGTATCAATACTCTGCTCGGTCACAAAGTCCGTATGTTCGGATAGTCCGCAGGTTTCCAGGACATTTTTAAGCTGTTGCTCGCCCCAGCGCCCCCGTGATTTCGGCGCGTTGCGTAGACTGTTGACGAGACGCGCCGCCTCCTGCTGCACCCGATCCTGGCCCTGGCGGACCTGTTCGATGGTCGCGGTAATTCCGGCATAGGATTCGGTGCGTTCTTTCTCGATCTTGCGGATGCTTTCTTCATAGGCCGTTAGCCGCTCGTTCACAGGATGGAGCAGTTTCGCGATCCGCTCGCCGCCTTTTTCATTGGCCTGTTCAAAACGCTGATCCGCGCGCTCCAGAAACTGACGCTGCGCGGTTTCCAGCATTTTTGCGCCCACTTCCGAAAATTGCGCAGAAAGCGATTCCTTGGCTTCGTTTAGCTGTTTGATCTGTTTCTCATGATTGCGCGCATCCGCTTCGAGCGAGGCCAGGCGCTGCCGTGCGCCATCCCGGTCTTCGCGAATGTCGTCCCGTTCCGCGCGGGCATCATCGCGTTCTGTCTGCACAGCATCGAGCATCGCTCGCAACGAAGCGGTGGTTTCCTCCGCCGCTTTTGCTTGCTCCGCAGCAGACCGGCCAGCCACAAACCAACCCGCAGCGGCACCAAGGATCAGTGTGACGATAGCAATGACAATAGCGACAACAGGGTCCAAGACAGGTCCTTTCAATCGGAACGAAACAAGAACCTAGACGGTCACAGCCTGTGTTGCAACCACAGAAAATCGAGATCCCGAATGTGCTTCAGAATCTTGCGGATCAGAAAGCGAATGGCCGTCCTGGGCGCGGATCAGGTCCGGGATGACGACTCGATTAGGCCGCTTCCTTGCGCAATTTTGCAAGCTTTTTCAATACCATCTGGCGTTTCAGGCGCGACAGATGGTCGATGAACAATATGCCTTCAAGATGGTCCATTTCATGCTGAAGACAGGTTGCCAGCAAGCCGTCCATTTCTGCCTCATGGGTCTTGCCATCTTCATCCTGCCAGCGCGCGCGAATGGTCGCGGGGCGTTCGACATCGGCATATTGGTCGGGCACCGACAGGCAGCCTTCGCTATACAGGCTCAGCTCTTCCGAGGGATCAAGAATTTCGGGATTGATGAACACGCGCGGGTCCTTGATGACCGCATGCTCGTGATCGCAATGTTCGCCATGCTCATGATCGTGATCATGCGGCGCCGGTTCCTGCAGATCGATCACCAATATCCGCTTGGGGACGCCAACCTGGATCGCAGCCAGACCAATGCCGGGCGCATCATACATGGTTTCAAACATGTCGGCGATGAGCGTCTTCAGCGCGTCATCAAACTCCGTAACTGGCTCTGAAACGGTTTTCAGACGCGGGTCGGGCACTTCAAGGATCGGTAATATGGCCATGGGTGAAATTTAGGGATTTTGGTGCAATTCGTCAAGCATCCACGCCCGGCAACCGGGGATTAATCGCTGCTGATCGGGCGGCGGGAGCGCAGCGCCTGCGCCAGCGTGCCCTCGTCGAGATAGTCCAGTTCCCCGCCAACCGGGATGCCATGCGACAACTGGCTGAGACGGAGCGGATAGGTCTCGAGCCGTTCGGCGATATAATGGGCCGTAGTCTGCCCTTCCAGCGTGGCGTTCATCGCGAGCACCACTTCGTCGATACCGCCCTGCTCCACCCGTTCGATCAGCGTGTCGATGCCTATATCTTCCGGACGGACACCGTCAAGCGCGGACAATTTTCCGCCCAGCACATGGAACTTGCCGGGAAACAGCCGTGACTTGTCGAGCGCCCAGAGATCCGAAACCTCCTCAACCACGCATAGCGACTTTGTGTCGCGCCGCGGATCGCTGCAAATCTGGCAGGGGTCCTGGGTATCCACATTGCCGCAAATGCTGCAGGTGACAAGATTCTCATCCACCCGCGCCATCGCGGCAAGGATCGGCTTCATCGTGGTTTCGGGACGCTTTAGCAAATGCAGCACTGCGCGCCGCGCCGAACGCGGGCCCAAGCCCGGAAGCTTGGACAGCGCCTGAACCAGATTTTCAATCTCTTGCGATGCCATAGGGTGATCCTTAGGACCAAGGGGCCAGTGCTGCCAACCGAAAATACCAAGCAACCGGAACGGCACCACGTTCAAAGCAAAATCATGCTGTCCTATATCGGCGTGTTTCGGTAGGGAGGCGCAATGACTCGCCCTGCCCCTCCTGTCGCCGCCTCCAGCCTGTACAACGGCTTTGCTCTTTCCGCCCAAAAAAGCGGTTTTTCGGGTGTGAATTGTGTGAACTTTGCAGCCATACCTTGCGCTGCGGACCGTGTGAAATGTGTGAACTTTGGGCTTGCGAATAGCGAAAGGCCGAGCCGGCAATGACAGACAAAAACCAAGCTAAACTGCGCCTTGCCTTCATGGGCACACCGGAATTTGCAGTCCCTGCTCTGCACGCCTTGCACACCGCCGGACATGATATAGCAGCGGTATATTCCCAACCACCGCGACGGGCTGGGCGCGGCAAGAAATTGACCCCGTCACCGGTTCAGCAAGCCGCCGAAGCCTTGGGCCTGGAAGTGCGCACGCCAGTCTCTTTGAAAGGTGCTGACGAACAGGCCGCCTTTGCGGCGCTCGATCTCGATGCCGCTGTGGTCGCAGCCTATGGTTTGATCCTGCCGCAAGCGATCCTGGACGCGCCAAAAATGGGATGTCTGAATATTCACGGCTCGCTTTTGCCGCGCTGGCGCGGGGCGGCGCCGGTGCAGCGCGCGATCCTGGCCAGTGACACCGAAACCGGCATCACCATCATGCAGATGGAAGCCGGCCTGGATACCGGTCCGATGCTGCTCAAGGCCAAGACCCCGATCGCGCACAAGACGGCGGGTGAGCTGACCGACCAACTGTCCCGGATCGGCGCGGAGCTGATGGTAGACTATCTCGCCAATCCGGAGGCCCATCCGCCTGAAATCCAGGACGATGATCAGGCCAGCTACGCAAAGAAGATCACCAAGGCCGAGGCGCAGCTCGATTTTGATCAACCCGCCGACCAGGTGCTTCGCCAGATCCGCGCCTTCAATCCGGTGCCAGGCGCCTTTTTCGAACAGGATGGCCAGCGCATCCGCATTCACGCGGCTGAGGCGATATCGCTCTCCGGACCGGCAGGCACGGTGCTCGATGACCGGCTGGCCATCGCCTGCAAGACGGGGGCTGTTCGCCCCACCCTGATCCAGAAAGCGGGCAAGCCGGCGATGGATCTGAAAGCCTTTCTCAACGGGGCGACCATCGCAGCGGGGACCCAGCTGTCATGACCCGCTTTGCATTGACCATCGAATATGATGGCAGGCCCTTTATGGGCTGGCAGCATCAGGACCACGGCCCCAGTGTCCAGCAATCGGTTGAGCGCGCAATCCATGGCATTACCGGACAGGATATCCGGGTCTTTGCCGCCGGGCGCACCGATGCCGGGGTACACGCGCTGGGCATGCGCGCGCATTTTGATCTCGACACCCAGCTGACCGCATTCCGGTTGATGGAAGGGATCAATGCCAAGCTGCGTCCCGAGCCGATAGCGATCCTCGAATGCGTCGAAACCGATCCGGAATGGCATGCCCGGTTTGCCTGTATCGGCCGGCGCTATATGTACAAGATCACCAACCGCCGCGCCCCGCTGACGCTCGACAAGGGGCAGAGCTGGCACCATGTCCGTCCGCTCGATGCCTCAGCGATGCACGATGCTGCGCAAGTTTTGGTCGGTCAGCATGATTTCACCACCTTCCGGTCCGCTCATTGCCAGGCCAAAAGCCCGGTGAAGACGCTCGATAGCATTGCGGTGTCCCGTTATGGCGAAGAGATTGAAGTCGACGTCGCCGCACGCTCCTTTCTGCATCATCAGGTGCGCTCCATGGTCGGAACGCTGGCCATGGTCGGCGAAGGCAAGTGGACTGGCGCGGATATCAGGCGGGCATTAGAGGCCCGGGATCGTGGCGCGCTGGGTCATAATGCGCCGCCCGATGGTCTCTATTTTGTCGAGGCGCTTTATCCGCCGGATAGCGACAATGCAGCGGACAAAGAATCAGAGGCTGAATAGCCGCTGCAGCGATTTTTCGAGCATCAGCAGCTGCCACAATTGACGGCTGTGATCGGACGTTCCGGCAATATGATCCTCGGCAATCTTGGCCAGCGCAGCGCTGTCAAACCAGTCCATCCGCTGCAGCGCGCCGGACTTGGCAATCGCCCGCGCGTCATCCGCCAGCGGGCCACGAAACCATTGCGCCAGCGGAGTCACGAACCCCATTTTCGGGCGGTAGAGAATATCTTCAGGGAGATAACGTTCCATCGCCTTTTTCATCAGATATTTGCCCTGCCCGCGCCGTACCCGCAAATGGCTTGGCAATCGCGCAGCAAATTCCATCAGACGATAATCGAGCAGCGGTTCGCGCGCTTCAAGGCTGACCGCCATGCTGGTCCGGTCAACCTTGGTCAGAATATCACCGGGCAGCCACATTTTCATATCGGCATATTGGGCCTGATCAAGACCGTCACGCGCCGGCGCATGGGTCATCAGATCGATCATATGATCTTCCGCGCGATATCCGGACAGCTGCCGCTTCATGCCATCCGAATAGAGGCTGTCGCGCAGCGTTGACCCGGTCACACCGACCGCGTCAGTATAGCCTTCCGGGCCGCTCCGTGCGAGGGACAGCAGGGTCGATTTTGCGCGCAGCGGGCGCGGGGCCCAATCGGCTTTGGGATAGAGCTTGCCAAGCCACCCCAGCGTCGGACCGCGAAAGGCCTGGGGAAGAAGCGCCCGAATACGTTCCTCTCCGTGATGGAAGACATGGCGCCGATATCCGGCCAGCGCTTCATCCGCGCCATCACCGGACAGCGCCACCGTGACATTTTCCCGCGCCAGTTCGGCAACCCGATAGGTTGGCAGAGCCGAACCATCGGCGAACGGTTCATCAAAATGATCCGCCAACCGGTCGATCAAGGTAAAATCATCGGAACCCACGACACGGGAGCGATGTTCGGTCTGGAAGCGGTCCGCGATCCGCTGCGCATAGCCGGTTTCATCGAGGTTCGCCTGATCAAAGCCGATCGAGCAGGTTTTGACCGGCTGCCGGCTTTTCTCGGCCATCAGTGCAACCACCGCGCTGCTGTCAACACCGCCGGACAGAAACGCGCCCAAAGGCACATCCGAAATCATGCGTGAACCGACGGCCGATTGCATCAGGCTAACCAATTCCTCTTCGAGCGCGCTCGCCGAAGCGTTGCTGCGGTCGCTGAAATCCATATCCCAATACCGCACTGGCTTGGGCAAAGGCTTGCCCCGCTCAAGCAGCAGGTAGTGGCCCGCGAGCAGTTTCAGTACATTCTTGAGCAGCGACAGATGGTCAGGGACATAGCCAAAGGCCATATAGGCTTCGACCGCCCGCACTTCCGGTTCCCGGCGGAGCAGCGGATTGGCGAGCAGCGCCTTGAGTTCCGAACCGAACAACAGGCTGCCATCCGAAACCGGCGCATAGAAGAGCGGCTTTACCCCCAGGCGATCGCGGGCGAGAAACATCTGCTTCTTGCGCTGATCAAAAAGCGCAAAGGCAAACATGCCATTTAATCGCGACAGGCATTCCACGCCCCATTGCCGCCAAGCGTGAAGAATGACTTCGGTATCGCTGTCACTGACGAACACATGACCCAGCGCCTGAAGCTCTTTGCGCACGTCCTGATAATTATAGATCTCGCCATTATAGCTGATAACCTGCGCTTCATCGCTGGTCAGCATCGGCTGCGCGCCGCCTTCGAGGTCGATGATCGACAGACGGCGGTGACCCAGCCCGACCCCGGGCGCGGTCCAGATTCCTGACCCGTCCGGCCCGCGATGCACCAGGCTGTCGGTCATCCGGGTCAGGCGTGCCGGATCAACCGGTTTGGCTGTTTCCAGATGAAAGATTCCTGCAATGCCGCACATGGGAGACGCCCTAGCGCAACCCGGCCATCGCGTCAGCCAATTTGTCAATCGGACCGAGGGCCTGGACAAAAGCATCCATCGCTGCGCGCGGTTCGGTATCTTCGCTATGCTCACTGGAGATCAGGATCGCGGTTGCCTGCTGGTTTCCGCCGAGCAGTTTCGTCTTGAGCGTTTCAATCTTCACCGCCGAACCGCTACCGGTCAGGATCGCGCCAACCCGGAAGAAAGAAAAGACATCGCGAACCACGGGTCCGGGCGCGGTAATCTGCAAGGCTGAACCTAAATCAGGTGACTCCAGATTGCGGCTCCAGGACCACTGGCTGCGCGGATCAAAAGCACCCTGCCCGTAGCCAACAATTTCGCGGCCATCTTCCTGCCGATCAAAAACCGCGATCACCAGGTCGACTTGCGCGCCAGTTTGGTCATTGCGATAGCGACCAAGCAATTGATGATTGGCACCGTCAAATTTCGGTTGCCAGTCGAACCGGGGTTCGTAAGCCACCTGACTCCATCCTGCAACATCAGGCAAGGCGATCTTGTCGGGAACCGGGCTGCTCTGCGCCGCCAGCACGCTGACCCAGATTAACGGCGTCACGATGATCGCGGCGATGGCCAGCATGACAGGACGCAGCCCCCATCGCGGCGAAACGCCCGAAGCGGAAGAGGCCAGATGGTCGCCATTGATCATCGGTTCCTCGAGCTTGCGATCAAAAAATGGCCAACCCGCTGCCATGACCAGCACCAACACGAAGGCGAAGAAAAACCAGCCGTAGAATATATGATCAAAGCCGGTGGCAAAATCCGTTGTGGTGTGATGGGCGATATAAATGGTTCCGAAGGCCCGGATCCCGTTGGCAATGATCGGGATGATCACCGCCGCCGCCATGAACAGAGCGCGCCGTTGCCAGCTGTGAAAACACAGGTTGCTGACCAGCGCGCCATAGGCGATCATCGCAATCAGGAACTTGACCCCGGAGCAGGCTTCCGCAACTTCGAAATAGCCGGTCGGGGTCGAGATAAAAACACCGTCGATAAACGCGGGAATGTCGGTCCACCCGAGAAACAACATCGACAGTTTCGCAGTAATGGTCTGTAACGCAGGAACAAATTCCTCCCCAAAGGGAACCAGGAAGAAACTGTAGAATAACGGAAAGAGCAGACCCCGCGCGACCTGCAGGCCGAGCACGGTGATCACCACCCCCTGAAGCAACATGACAACGCCCAACTGGCGCGCGAAAGCGACCCCTGCGGCCTCTCCGACCAGCCAACCCGCCGCAGCGGCTCCGATCCACAACAAACCCGGCATCCAGATTTGGGGTGTGATTTTTGCGAGCTCGTCCCGACGCTGCATCACCAGCCATGCGATGATTGGCGCGATTAACAGGCAGTGATTATAGGTGGAAATGTCCCACCAGGTCCGGAACATTGCGAAAAAATCTTGCCAGAAACACAGCAATATCGCCGCAGCGGCCAGCGCGACCCATCGCAAATGCTGCGACCAAGCCGATCGTAACGCCTGTTCGGATTGCGGCGCCGACGGGTGCAAGGGATCCATGGCAACGCTGTTCATTCAGCAGCCTCAAGAACCGCTATTTCTTCAAGCCCGCAAAGCGCGGGGATGTCCTTTAGCTTGCCGGCCCAGCTATAGTTTGAGCGGACCATGGCCTGAGCCTGCTTCCCGATGCGCTGGGCTGTTTTCGGGGAATCGAGCAGGTCGCAGATAATTCGCGCTTCATCGCGAGGATCATCGGCAATGCGAAAATGGGTGCCATCAACAGCAGCAATCCCTTCGGCAGCCTGCTGCGAAGCCACGACCGTCTTGCCGGCCGCCATGGCTTCCAGCACCTTGTTCTGGACACCACGAGCAATTCTGAGTGGTGCGACGACGATATCCGCTGCGTTTAGCCAGTGACGAATATCGTCAACCGCACCGGTTACAAGCGTTCCATTGTGGCCCTCAAGTGCCCGAACTTCCGCCGTTGGCGCGCGCCCGACAATGGCAAATTGCGCCGTTGTGCAGTCGATCCGGACGAGCGGCATGGTTTCCCTGGCAAAGCTGACCACCGCCTCGATATTCGGCCGGTAGTCCATCTGCCCGGTGAACAGGATCAACGGACCGCCCTGCCCAAGATCAGCGCGCAGGCTGTCTTCGGCATAATGGTCATAGTCGATCCCGTTACCGACCGCAGTGACGGGGTGCCGCGCACGCGTGCTGCGCTCCTGAAACAGCTTTGCCTCAGCCGGACTGACAAACAGGGACTGGTGCACGGACGCCGCGATCTTGTTTTCAAATCCGCGTAACAAGCGCCCTTCGCGGCGGTTAATCCATGCCATGGGGCCCGATCCATCCGCGCCATAGCTGTCGAACTTGGCGCTGTCGACGTCGACAAAATCCATCACAATACGGCCGGCAAAAGCTTCGGGAATATATTGTGCCATCTGGCCGGAAAACACGAACAGACAGTCAATATCCTGCGCTGCCATCCGCGCCTCGGTCGCGGCTCTGAACGCCTTGTTGTCAAAAGATGTCAGCGACACAGGCTGATTTCGGACGAGCGCTTCCATGCCAGCCAGCCATAGCGGCTTGCTCCGCGGAATGATCGTGCAGGAAGCCAAACGATCTTTCAGCGGGCTGTCTATTGCGGCTTCGTCCGCATCATCGGCAAAGCAGATCAGATGCACATTCGCATGCGCCATCAGCTTGCGCAGCAGAAAATGGGAACGGATCTTGTCGCCGCGATTGGGCGGCCAGGGCACGCGATGCGCCAGAAACAGAAGCTCAGCCATCAGCCAAGGCCCTTGGCAATCCAGGGCCCGATACGATTGGCGAACGCCAATGGCAGCTTTTGCCACAGCGCCACCTGCATCCGGTATTTCGGACTCATCGGATTGATGTCGCGCACCGCTTCGCCGTCAAGCGACCGGGTGAAATAAGACAGCGGGCTTGGCTCGAAGCCCCAGTTTTTCTTGAACGCATAAGCGCCGGTACCGACCTTGGACCGACCAAAATCAAAGCGCGAACAGCCGCGTTCCCGGGCATGGTTCATCAACGCATAATACATGATGTCATTGGCCCGCAGACCGCGCGCCGCGAAACTTCCACCACCCCAATAAGGCATCACGGTACCATCGTGATAGAGGCTAAGCACACTGGCAACCGGCCGATCGCCATGTGATACGGTCAAGATATCTGCGTCATCGCCAAAGCCGTCCAGCACGGCCGCGAACAGCGCTTTGGGAAAGACTGGTGTCCCGAGATTCCGGACGCTTTCGGCATAAATGGCATAATGGGCGTCACGGTCCTGTTCGGTTGTGCCGACAGTGACCGTCAACGCGTTTTTCAGACCCTTGCGGACTTCAGCACGTTGTTTGCGGGGGATCGCAAGCAACTGGGCCTCGTCATCTACAGCCAGCGCGGTCACAAAGCCCGCATAGATATCTGCCTTGTTGGTCCAATGCTCCTCCGGACAAACGCCACCCCGCAGCTCGATCGATGGAAAACTATGCACTTCCGCAAACTGCACAAGCGCGGCAGAGAGTCTCTCTGTCGCATAGCTACTGGTGCTCAAAATTCCGCCACCAACCGCGAAACCAGAAGACACCAGGGCGCGACCGAACAAGCCGGAATGAATCAGGTGAAGCGGAACGATGGCGGCAATTTCCCCATGGTCCTGTTCGACCAGCAGATATCGCCATTCCTGCGCGCACCCCTGTTCAATGGCGCGCATCCAGGCCGTGCGATGGAATGGCGTGCCGTCCGGATGACTGGCCACGAAATGATCGATACGGGCCAAGTCAGTCTCGTCTGCCGCGCCGATTGAACGCACACTCAGCTGGTCCGGTCTAAACGCCATATTCATCACAGAAACTCCGCTTCAAGAGCAGCAAGTTCGTCCATTCTTCCCCACTGAAACTCGCGGGACACCCGTTCCAGCTTGCCATGCATTGCCGACAGCCGGGCATAGTGGCGCAAACGCGATTTCAGGGGCGCTTCCGGCACGCGGGGTTGATCGGGATCAATCTCCCACGGATGAAAATAGAATATCGCCCCATGACCGTCCTGCTTGTGCATGGTCTGGATGGTCCAGCGATATAGCGCATAAGGCAGCAGCCGGAAAAATCCGCCGCCGCCAGCGGCCAAATTCTTGTTTCCCAAACGCACTGTGGTTACGGGCAGCTCCACCAAAGATGCCCCCATTATCGGTTTCCAGGCGAAACGTGGCGCGTCTCGCCAGCCATAGTGATCATGCTGAATCGGCGCGACGCTAGACGAATAGCTATAGCCCTGCTCTGCCAGAATTTCATGGGCCCAGGGGGTCCGTTGATCGATGGAGAAGCTGGGCGCGCGATATCCGGTAACCGCCTGCCCGCTGGTATCCTGTAATATCTTGCGTGTGCGTTCGATATCGGCGCGAAAGGCATCCGGGCTCAGCGTGAAAACACGCTGATGGTCATAACCATGGCTGGCCACTTCATGCCCTCTGGCGGCAATGCGCTGCATCATCGCAGGATAGCGTTCGGCAATCCAGCCCAGCGTGAAGAATGTGGCCTTGATTCCCGCGGCATCAAACAGAGCGAGAACAGCATCGGTGTTGCGTTCAACCCGGCAATCCAGGTTCTCCCAATCGGACCGGTCTATAACCGATTCAAAAGCTCCGACCTGAAACCAGTCTTCAATGTCGACCGACATGGCATTGAACAATGCGGTTGCATTTTTCGCCCGGTCAATCGATTCAAGCTGCGCGTCCTGCATTGACATAGCTTTCCTTGCTGCGGACATCGTCTTCGACCCAGTCGACCAGCATCGTCAAGACACGATGCAGATTTTCTTCCTGGCTATCCAATCGACTTTCCATCGCCGCAATCTGCTGGGCAATGGCCTCGCGAAAGGCAGCGTCCGGTTCGCTTGTAACAGGCGCGACAACGGCCGTTGGCGTCTCTTCGACCAATGCCGCCACAGGCGTGCTTTGCTCGGCCGGGGATTCCTGCACCGGAGCCGGTGCTGGAGCGTTGGGTTCAGCAACCGGCTGGGCCGACTGTTCTGGCGCACTATCCACCGAAGCCGAGGGAGGGCTTTTTGCGCTTTCTGTACGTTGTGGTTTTTGCCATAACGGGCTTTTCGCTGACAGTTCTGCTGCGTCCACCACTTCCGGTTCAGCAATCTCGACTTCCTCACCGTTCAGGTCCGCGAGAACCCGACCGACCAGCGACTGGTCAATCAGCTCTGCCTGCTCGACTGCCCCCATCAGCAGAACCCGGCTCATCAATGTGTTGATCTTGCGCGGCACGCCGCCGGTTTCGTCAAACAGGATACGGAAGACATCCGACGTAATTTTCGGGCGTCCGGACCAGCCGCTTTTGGACAGGCGGTGGGTAATGTAAGGCTCGATCTCATCGGAACCCATCGGGTCGAGATGATGATGCGCGATCACGCGTTGCCGCAATTGTTCGAGCTGATTGGACTGCTGCAGCATGTCCCGGAACTCCGGTTGGCCGAGCAGGAATATCTGCAACAGGGCCTGTCCACCGAGCTGGAAATTTGACAGCATGCGGAGCTCTTCAAGCGCGCCCGTGGGCAGATTTTGCGATTCATCGACAATCAGCAGACACCGGCGCCCGGCCCGCGCTTCACTGTGGAGAAATTCCTCAAATGCACTGAGCAACTGGGCCTGGTCCATCCCTTCGGTATCGATGTCGAAATTATTGGCAGCAACGCGCACAATGTCGCGACTATCCAGCTTCGTTGTCACAATATTGGCAGCGGTCAGGCGGGCCCGATCTATGGTCGCCATCAGATGGCTGACCAGAGTCGTTTTACCGGCTCCGACATCACCGGTAATGACGATGAAGCCCTCGCCTTGCGCGAGACCGTAACCCAGATAGGACAAAGCCTTGCGGTGGGTCACACTTTCAAAATAATAGTGCGGATCCGGCGTGAGCTGGAATGGCCGGCTTTTCAGCCCATAAAATTCTTCATACATATTCATGTCTCCCACCAAGACCTGCGGTGTTTACTCTAGAAATCATAGCGAAGGCCCAACAAGGCTGACGCGGTCAGTTCGCTGTCAAAACCATCTTGCCGGAAGCTGTCCAGACCGACCGCTGCGGTGCCCGACAGACCTGGGATAAGCTCACGATAATAAGCGGCATTCGCACCCAGTGCGAGCACATCATTGGCGCCGGCAAATCCGCTATCCAGCAGGCTGGCATAGACATTGGTGCTGAAGCTTGAACGCGCATCCAGCTCTTTGCCAAGCGACAGGTTCGCATAGTAATTTTCATCCACCAGGCCATCGACACCGGGCAAGCCGCCAAGCGGCGATGCAAAGAAGCTGCGCCGCGAATAGCCGACGCCGAATCCGGCATTCCAGCCACCGTAATTATAGGCAAGCTGGCCGTTGACGCCGCGGGCGCGGAAGGACGAGGACGCTGCAGATTGCAAGGCATCGTTGAAACACAAGCTGCTCGAGTCGCCAAAGGCACAACCGTTCAACTCGCCGCTAAGCGGATTGCGATTGCTCGAAAAGCTTGTCCCGAGCGAGGCCAGATTGTCGTTGAGCAAATTGCCGAACCCGGAAACCGTATCATAGACGGCTACGTTCAAGCTTGTGTTGCGATTGGGTTGATAGCTCAGGCTACCGGTATAGGTTGTGCTGCCATAACGCCGGCCGACCCGGGCTTCCACCGAGGTTCTGCGGCTCGGACGCCACAGGACACCGGCATCCCAGATCAGGCCATCCTGGTCATAGGACAATAGTCGCGGTGAAGCCGGATCGGTCACCAGCCGGCCGTCATTGTCGACAACCGGGACGCCAGCCGCATCGCGCAACGCGTCGCGTTCGGAAATCTCGGTATCTTCATAGCCTACACCGCCAACAAGCGCGACCGTTGGCGTCACCGGTACAGTGACATCAGCCCGGACATATTTGCCCTCGAAGCGCTGATCCAGTTGACCGGAATCTTCACGTTCATAGCCGGCACCAACTGTCCAGCCAAAAGGCAACGGACCGGGTTGCATGCCGACACTGGCACTGGCCGAATGGCTCACGCTGTCGTCAAATATATCGATCGGCAATTGCCCGGGAGGCAATATTCCGGAATCTTCACTTTCCACCTTGGTATAGCCGACGCGGTAGTTCGCATTGACATCCAGCGCCCCGACATTGGTCGACAGCGATGGTCCGGCGTAAACCGAATAGACCTGGGTGACATTGTCGATATTGCCGACCGTGTTGGACGGCGCTTCACCGCGCAGATCAACGCGCGTCCGGGTGGCAATGCCGCCGGCTTCGATGGCCAGCGTATTGGGAATGACCTGGACGCTGCCGCGCGCAATCCCGCTGATCACGTCATCGTCACCGATACCATCCTGGTAAAAGAAACGGCGTTCATAGCGCAGATTGACTTCTGCTTCGGCCTGCCGTGTTTGGAGTGACGTTTGGACGCCCGCCGCAACGGTGGTGTAAGTCAGGACATCAGTGCCATTGTTCAGATCGGCAACCAATACCTGCTGCACCTCGAGATAAGGCGTGATATCGAGGTTGCGATCCCGCGCGTGGCTGGGCTGCACAGCAACCAGCATGGCCGGTAAGATCACGGCTCCACACAAAAGCGTGCGATTGTGTTTAAGACCATTCATGGTCATTCTCCATATCCATAATAAGATCCAAAGCGGCGTCCGGTTGGCGAGAATTTCGTGCCATTCAGGAGCAGCTGAATATTGTCGCAACCGGCCATCAGGCTGAGCGCGTCGCGCAGAGCGGTTTCGGTCGTTTCGTCCGCCTTCACGACCATCAGCACCTGACCGACATGCGTTGCGAGCACGGAGGCCGGCGAGGCCGAAAGTGCGGGTGGCGAATCAAAGATGACGATCCGGTTGGGATTGTGTTGCGTCAGGCGGTTGAGCACTTGCTCGGTCCGTGAAGAGGCGAGATATTCGGTGTCGGCATTGGTCTGGTCGCCCGCTGGCAGGATCGCCAGACCATCAATATCCGTATGGATGATGCATTGCTCGACCGGCAGTTCCGGATTGGCCAGCGCGTCCATCAGACCCTTGTCGCCTTCAACGCCCAGACTCGACAAAATGCTCGGCTTGGCAAAATCCGCATCGACGAGCAGCACTTCATTGTCTTTTTCTGCTGCAATCGAAAGGGCCAGGTTCAGCGCACTGAAGGTCTTGCCTTCATTCGGATGCGCGGAGCAGATCAAGATCCGCTCGCCATTGGCAACACGCGCCTGTTTGCTGCTGCCTTTGGCGGCGAGCAACAATTGGCGTTTGATGATACGGAATTCTTCCGAGATTCCGGTAACCGGGCCATCGGGCACGACAAAGCCGGATTCCCGCAACTTGTCGCGATCAACAATGACTCGCGGGCCATCATAAGACCGTGCGACGGGCACAATCGGCGTACCGGGATTTGGCATATCTTGCTCTGGCGGCAGAATATCTGCCGGGAACCCAGTTTGCGCGTCAGCCGGCCGTGCCGGCACATAATCATAAAGCTGGGCCGCCCGTTCGAGTAGCGAGCCGGATTTGTTGAGAGGATTATATTTGTTCATATTGCTCTCCTCAAGCCACCATGCCGCGTTGAATAAACTCAACCACCAGCAGCAGCGCGAAAACGCCGAAAAGCGCGCCACTCGCGCCGTAAAGGAGGCGCATTTTCTTCTTCCGCAGAGCGCGCTGACCACTGGTCAGCACCTGTGAGACGGATCCGATAACCGGCAACCCACTGGCTTTTTCCAGTTTCGATGACGTCGGATAAGTGGTCTGCAATTGTCCGAGCGCGAACGCCGTTCCAACGCCACCACCGATTCCGGCGAACAACACCATCGCGAGCAATAAGGGCCGGTTCGGCGCAGCTGGCGAGCGCGGGCTGGACGGGGGATCAATCACCCGGAACTTGACGGAATCGGTTTCCGATTCAACCTGACCGCGCAACTTGACCTGTTCCCGGTCCTTGAGCAGCTTGTCATATTGGTCTTTGAGCACGTCATAATCGCGGTTAATCCGTGCCATCTCGGCAGCGACACCGGGCTCGAGCGATTGTTTCGAGGCCAATTGGGCCCGATCGGCCAACAGCGCGTTCTTCCGGGCGGTGAGAGCAGCAACAGCCGCTTGCCGCTCCGCACGCATGCTCTGCAGCGATGCATAGGCCGGGTTGGGCGTGTTATAGCTGGACGATCCGGCGCCACTTCTTGGTTGCGCGGCCGCCTGAACTTTCAGCGCGGCGATTTCGTTTTTCATCGCAATGATATCCGGATGGCTGTCGGTCCAGCCACGAGCGCGGGCGGAGGCGAGCTTTCCTTGAGCCTGCGCGAGTTGACCGCGTGCGCCACCAGCACCGGGAACGCCGCCGCCAAATGCTGGCGTTGCGATCGTAGGCGGCGTACCGGACAACTGGCCGTTTAGCGCGGCCAGCGAACTGGACGCAGAAGCCAGTTGCGATTCAATTTGACTGAGTTCGGCCCGCGAGGCTTCCATCCGCTGACTAATCGACCCGACACCGGGCAGCAGGCCCAGATTTTCGGTCTCGAACTGGACGCGCTTTTGCTCGGCTTCCTGAAGATCCTTCTCCCGGCTCGCCAGTTGCGCATCGAGGAATTTCAATGTCTGGGTGGTTTCGTCCCGATCGCCAGAGAGATTTTCCTCAACGAAGATATCAATCATCTTCTGCACGATTTCGCGCGACAGGACTGCATTTTCCGCATCCGACAAATCGCTTGAAGACGACTTGGCAGTGATTTCGAAGAGATTGTCCTTTTCTGACTTGATCTCGATATTCTTGCGCAGCATCTCGACCTTGCCGGCCAGCTCGCGATCGCTCGCGACCGACAAGTTCAAGTCGGTTCCACGAACCACTTTTTCTAGATTGACGGTCGAAGCCAGGGTTTCCTGAACCCGCTCCATATTCTTTTTCCGCTCGCGAGCTTCGATGCCGATCTTGTCAGACAAGATCGATTGCATCTGCACAAAAACACGCGCCTGCGATTCATAGGTATTGGGAATAAGCGCGACGACCAGCCAGCCCAGCAAACATAGTCCCCAGGCAACCGCCAAGGCCAACCAGCGCCGGTTCCAGACGCTGTGCACCGCTATTCGAATTTCATCATATAGGCCGTTCATGGATCGGTTCGATTCCTGTCAATGGTCGCGGATGGGGTTTAAAACATGCTTTCGGGGATGATGATCACATCACCGGGACGCAGCATGACATTGGCTTTGGTTTCGCCACGCTTCAGCAGATCACCGATCCGCAGCGCATATTCCTGCTGCTTTCCGGTGCCGCGATTGAAGCGGACCAAGCGGGCCTTGTTGCCCGATGCAAATTCCGACAATCCGCCAACCGCGATCATCGCATCGAGCAACGTCATGTTGGCACGATAAGGAATCGAAGCCGGCTTCTCGGTCGCGCCGACAACCCGGATCTGCTGGGAAAACGTTCCCGAGAAATTATTGACGATCACCGACACCAGCGGTTCGTTGATATATTGCGACAATTGCAATTTGAGATCTTCGGCAAGCATCGCCGGCGTTTTGCCAACTGCTGGCATATCGGTGATCAGCGGTGTCGTGATCCGACCATCCGGACGGACCTGGACTTTCGCGCCGAGCTCGGGATTGCGCCAGACAAAAATGGTCAACTCATCCAAGGGGCCAATCACATATTCTTCGCCCGGGCCTTCTTGCATCGATACAAACGAGGCGGGTGGCAATTGGGGACCGGAAGATCCCCCTGCGCAGCCTGCGACAGACAAAGACACTATCGCGGTGCCCAAGGCATATTTCGCCAATTTGTTGTTTTTACCCACAAAAGCCATATTCATTTCCTCGCAAACAGCATACCGTGATCAGCCGATTCCGGTCGGAATTCGGCCAAACGTGCATAGTCACGGGAAATCTATCGCCGAAAATAGTGAAGATAGCGTTAGGATTAGCGAAAACTTAAATTCGCAATTTGCTCCGCCTCCGCAGCGCGTTTCAGGCCGCTATCCGGGCTGGGTTTAGTCCACGAGAATTTCGGCAGCAGGCCCTTGCCCCAGAAAATTTGCCGGGCTGGCGGTGGCGCCATAGGCGCCGGCACAGAATATCGCAACAATGTCGCCCGGACCGGCTGTTGGCATTTCCACGCGGTCGCTGAGCAGATCCAGCGGTGTGCAAAGACAACCCACAATCGAAACGACCTCGTCAGCTGGCTGGTCATAACGCGTAGCAATTGCCGCTGGATAATTGCGCCGGATCACCGTGCCAAAATTTCCACTCGCTGCCAGCTGGTGGTGCAAGCCGCCGTCTGTCACGAGAAAATGCGCGCCGCAGCTTTCTTTTCGATCGACAATGGTGGTCAGATAGACCCCGGCTTGCCCGACAAGATAGCGACCGAGTTCAATGGCGAACTGGGTCGATGCCAATATGGCTGGAACTTCCGCCAATTGCTGCGCCAAGGCCTGACCGATCGCGAAGACATCCACCGCTTGGTCACCGGGAAAATACGGAATGCCAATGCCACCACCGAGATTGACATGCTCGGGGCTATGCCCGACCGCATCCGCCAATCGCGCCGCCAGCGCCAATGTCTGCGCCTGCGTTTCGATAATCGCATTCGCGTTCAGGGCCTGGGAACCGGCAAAAATATGGAACCCCCGCCAATGGCCACCGGAATCCAAAATCATCTTCACGGTCGGCGCAACCAGGGGAACATCCATCCCGAACGGCTTGGCACCGCCGCCCATTTTCATACCGGACCCTTTGAGATCAAAATCAGGATTTACGCGTATCGCCAGTCTGGCCTGCTGGCCAAGATTATCGGCAATGTTCAGCGCCCGCTGGCATTCCGAAGGCGATTCGATATTGATCGTGACGCCCGCTGTGATGGCTTGCGACAATTCGGCATCACGCTTTCCCGGGCCGGCAAAACTGATCCTGGCAGCTTCAGCCCCCGCGTCCAGAGCCATGGCCAGCTCCCCACCCGAGGCGATATCAATACCGTCAGCCAAGCCGATCATATGACCCAGCAATGGTGCAAAGGGATTCGCTTTCATCGCATAATGGATATGAAGATTATCCGGCATCGCCGCACGCAGCTTGGTCAGACGCTCAGTCAAATGGTGCCGCGAATAGACAAAGAGCGGGGAGCCGTGGGTTGCAACCAGTGCACTGGCCTTATTGCCACCCAGGCCAAGCTCGCCGCCAATTGTTGCAAAGCCGTCGGGTATCGGACCAGTGGGTTTCACCTTAGCCATCAGGAATGCGCCTCTACCAAAGCATTGCGATCAATTTTCCCGTTCGGATTCTTGGGAAACGCGGAAAGCAGCACAATATCCCGCGGGTGCATAAAATTCGGTAAACTGCGCCGCATATGTTTCACCAGATCGCGCTCGAGTTGCGCGTCATCGCCCTGCCCGCCGCCGCGCACATAAAGACAAATGGCATGGCCTAGCCGTTCATCCGGTACCCCGATCGCGACGGCTTCGGCAATCAGCCCGGATTCAATCGCGGCTTCTTCAATCTCGGTTGGACTGATGCGATTGCCCGAACTTTTGATCATATTGTCATCCCGACCAACGAAATAGAGCAAGCCATCCTCCGCCCGCTTGACGGTATCGCCAGACCAGACTGCTATGCCGCCATAGTGAGAAGCGGCCGGCGCGGGCTTGAATCGCTGCGCAGTGCGTTCATCGTCTTGCCAATAGCCATGGGCGACCAGCGGACCAGCGTGCACCAGTTCACCCTCCTGATCAGCCGCGGCTAGATCACCATCCGGCTTGACCACCAGAATTTCCGCAAAAGGTATGGCGCGCCCCATGCTCGTGGGATTGGCGTCGATCAGCGCCGGATCGAGATAGGTTGACCGAAACGCTTCGGTCAGCCCGTACATCGCATAAATATCGGCCTTCGCTCCAAACAGACGCCGCAACTGTTTGACCAGGCTGGGCGTCAACGCGCCGCCACTATTGGTCAGGCGCGTCATGGCGTCAGTCGCTTCCACCGGCCATTGCTGGTCCACCAGTTGCACCCATAGGGGCGGAACGGCGGCCAAGGTTGTGATCCGATGCTTGGCGCAAGCCTTGGTGACGTCTTTTGCAGTCAGATAGTCCAGCGGATAGGCACATCCGCCCGCCCGCCAGGTCGACAGCAGCTGGTTCTGGCCATAGTCGAAACTCAAGGGCAGAACACAGAGGGTCCGGTCATGGGTATCAAGCCCAAGATATTGCGCAACGCTGATCGCCCCCAGGCTGAGATTGGCATGGCTCAGCATGACTCCCTTGGGCCGCCCGGTCGAGCCGCTTGTGTAGAGAATCGCGGCAAGAGCATCAGTGTCCACCGCGCGATGTTCAGGCGCTAAAATATCCGCCATGTCATCGGTAGCAGCATCCACATCCGTATCCAGCCACACACTGATAGTGTCGTCCATCGCGGCACCTTCAAACGCCTTTATGCGTCCGCCATTGGCGATCAGCAGCCTGGCACCACTGTCAGACAATATATGCTGCACCTGTGCCGGTTTCAGCACCGGGTTGATTGGGACATAGACCATGCCGGCCCGCGCTGCGGCAAGCGGCATCAGGCACGCCAATTCGGTCTTGGGCAACCAGGCGGCTACTCTATCGCCTGCGGCCAGATTCTGATCCGATAACCAGCGCGCCAGAGCGCCCACACGATGATTTAACATCTTGTAGCTAAGGGTACCCGATCGCGTCACCAAGGCCGGTGCCGTCGGATCATGGCCGAGCGCGACCTGATCCAAAGGAAAAGCATCTTTTGGTGTGTGAGTGTTCAAATGCTTGGACCTATGGGAAAAAGAGTAATATTGTGACAGACATAACATTGGCTATGAAAAGCAAGTATCACGATAATTTCCAATCGGCGCAAGCCGTGGCGGCCGAAAAATTGGATCGCTCGGACCAGAAGTCGCTTTTCGATCGTCTGGAATGGGCGCGCGACTTGCACCAGCTTTGCCTTCCCGACCGCGCGCCATTGCTGCTCAACAGCGAAGATGAGGATCGCCAGGCCTGGCTGTTCCTGATGAAAGGCGGCTTCGGCCATTATACCGCCTTGGCCAACTGGTATAATTTCACGTTCCGCCCGATATTTACCGGAAATTTCGACGAGGTCACCAAATTGGCGCTGTTGGCGAGTATCGCAAAACAAGCCAAGAACCACGCGCATAGCATTGAAATATCGCCTATTCCGGAGGAAGATGACGCCGTCAGCCTGATGGAGCGGGCGTTTGAACAAGCCGGCTGGCTGACTTTCCGGTCCAAGGCGGATGACAATCATATTCTGCCGGTCAAAGGGCGCACATTTGATCAATATTGGGCCGAACGTCCCGGCCAGTTGCGCAATACGGTCCGGCGCAAAGCCAAGAAGAACATCGTGTCCATCCGCGTGGAAACCAGCTTTTCCGAAGAGCAATGGCAGGACTATCTGACGGTCTATGCAAACAGCTGGAAACCGGAAGAAGGCAATCCCGAATTTCTCAAAAACCTTGCCCGGCAGGAAAGCGAGGCAGGCTGCCTGCGCCTTGGTCTCGCCTATATTGACGGCGCGCCGGTTGCGGCGCAATTCTGGACCGTCGAAAATGGCGAAGCGCTGATCCACAAGCTGGCTCATGTGGAAGATGCGACCAAGTCTTCACCCGGCACGTTACTGTCGGTCGCCATGTTTCAACATGTTATCGACGTGGATCGGGTGGACCTGATTGATTTTGGCACGGGCAACGATCCCTATAAACGCGACTGGATGGAAGACGTCCGCACGCGCTATCGGCTGGAACTCTACTGGCCGAACAATCCCTTGGCGTGGCTGCCCATATTGCGCCAATATGCGTCGGCCCTTGTAGGAAAGCGCTGATCCCTTTAGGGAAGCGCCGTTATCCGGGACTCGGGGGAAGCAAAATCGTGTCAGACAAGACTGAAGTCACGCCAGAAGCTGCGGTACGCGCGGTGATGCAAGATATTCTGGGGCTTGATGCCGAGCAGGTTGCCGGTTTCGATGCGGATACCGAACTTTTCGGCGCCCTGCCCGAGCTTGACAGCATGGCAGTGGCAGGGTTGCTGACCGAGCTCGAAGATCGCCTCGACATCATGATTGACGATGATGAAGTTGATGGCGAACTGTTTGAAACCTTCGGTAATCTGGTCGCCTTTGCCGAGCAGAAAGTGGCGGGGTGAGCCAGGCGCTCACGTTTTCCAGTTACCGCTTTGGCGGCCAAGACGAGCTTTGCCTGCGGATCGGTTGTGATCACCCGACGCAAATCGTAATCATCCCGCCCTTGTTCGACGAACTGAACCGTATGCGGCAAATGCTGGTCGCCATGATGCGGGATCTCGATGATCTTGGAATAGGATCGGCGCTGCCGGATCTGCCCGGCACCAACGAGAGTCAG
The DNA here is from genome assembly GCF_055693205.1 of Parasphingorhabdus sp. W113. NCBI lineage: Bacteria > Pseudomonadati > Pseudomonadota > Alphaproteobacteria > Sphingomonadales > Sphingorhabdaceae > Parasphingorhabdus > Parasphingorhabdus sp. W113. Next base: position 2,056,869 of record NZ_CM146328.1, read on the forward strand.
ACAGCTTTAGAGGAAATCAACTTATCCCGCTGGCAAGAGGCACTTTCTACTTGCACCAATCAGGGCAATATATCCTCCCATATCGCGTCTTTTCGCGGTGGTTGCCTGCTCGATTCCTGCCAGCCCGATGCCAGACGCTGGCGTTTTGCACCGGTCAAGGGTCAAAGCCTGTTGCGCACCTTGCTGCGGACACGGATCGCCGCCGACAAGGAACAGGGCGTGACCACCACCATGGCGCAGCTGACCACAATCGCCCAGACCGACCCGATCAATCTGGCTGGCCATAATATCGGCCCGGCTTTGTTTGCTGATCTGCAGGATGCGACTGTCGATGATGGTGGCGATATCACAACCGCGCAGCTAGAGCGCAGCGCGCAGGGCGATGCCGTGGCCGTTGCCGGATCACCGCTATGGCTGCGGGCGGAACCCGATGCCGATCCGCTTTTGGCGAAATCACTGGCGCAAGCCCTTGCCGACTGGGTGGCGCCATGAGCCGGTCGCATCATCATTTTCCGTGCGGCACCGATCAACTGGTCGGTACATTGGACGCGGGTACCCGGACGACCGGGCTTTTGATCGTCAGTGGCGGCAATGAAATCCGTTCGGGAGCCCATGCCGGAATGGCCCGTCTCGCGCAGGCAATTGCGGCGGAGGGCTATCCGGTGTTCCGCTATGATCGGCGCGGTATCGGCGACAGCGACGGTGAAAATCGTGGTTTTCTGGAAACGAGCGAAGATATTGCGGCGGCGGTGACCTGCTTTCGATCTCGTTGTCCAGAGTTGCGCAACGTGCTTGCTTTCGGCAATTGCGATGCGGCTTCGGCGTTGGTGCTTTTTGGCGCCGCTGCGGGCGTTGATCGTCTTGCGCTCGCCAATCCCTGGGTTATCGAAGGTCCACAGGAAAAAGAGGATATGGAAGCCGCCCAAGACCGGCACACCGCACCACCGCCGGCGGCCATTCGTGCCCGCTATTGGCAGCGACTGAAAAACCCGCGCACGCTGATCGATCTGTTCACCGGCAAGATCGATCTGGGTAAATTGGCAAAAGGGGTAAAGCAAGCCGCACAGAAGCAGGAAGAAAGCGCCCTGGCCGCGCGCCTTGGCGCCGCGCTAGCAGAAGTTCCGCTGGCTTGCCGACTATTGATTGCCGAGCGTGATACTACGGCGCGCACGTTCACCGCATCCTGGGTGGGAAAAAGCTTTTACAAGGCCCGTCAACGCCCTGACATTGCTCTGCACAAACTCGACAGCGCGTCCCACAGTTTCGCCGATGATGGCGCCCGAGCATGGCTACGGACACAGCTATTGGCGATGCTGCAAAATCCGTAACTATTCCGCTGCGAGCAGTTCAAATTCTTCTTCTGCGAGGAACCGTTCGGCATCCAGAGCCGCCATGCACCCGGTCCCGGCGGCCGTAACCGCTTGGCGATAGACATGATCCATCACGTCACCACAGGCAAAAAGCCCCGGAATCTTGGTTTTCGGCGTGCCGGGCTCGACCTCGATATAGCCGCCATCGATCAGCTCGAGATGACCCTTGAACACCTCTGTTGCCGGCGCGTGGCCAATGGCGACAAAGCCGCCATCTGCCGCAATATGGCTTTTCTCGCCGGTCTGGGTGTCAACCAGATCAAGACCCACCAGTCCGACCGGATCACCGCCACCGACAAATTGTTCAACCGTTTTGTTCCACAGGACGCTTATCTTGGGATTGGCAAATAACCGGTCCTGCAGGATTTTTTCCGAGCGCAAGCTATCGCGCCGATGGATAAGCGTCACGTCATCGCTATGATTGGTAAGATAAAGTGCTTCTTCCACCGCCGTATTGCCGCCGCCGATGACAACAACCTTTTTGCCGCGATAGAAGAATCCGTCACAGGTTGCACAGGCGGAGACGCCTTTGCCGCCCAGTTCTTCCTCGCCCGGCACACCCAGCCATTTGGCCTGCGCTCCGGTTGCGATCACCAGCGTGTCGCCTTCATAAACATCACCGCCATCTCCGGTCAGCCGGAACGGGCGTTTGGAGAAATCCACATCGACAATCGTGTCAAACATCGTGCGCGTGCCCACTTTTTCAGCCTGGGCCTGCATTTCTTCCATCAGCCACGGCCCCTGAATGACATCGCGAAAGCCGGGATAATTTTCCACATCCGTGGTAATTGTCAGCTGTCCGCCGGGCTGCATGCCCTGAACGACAATCGGCTCCAACCCTGCACGCGCGCCATAAATGGCGGCTGACAGACCTGCTGGTCCGGAGCCCAGAATGAGCATTTTCGTGTGATAGGTTTCCGCCATATGTCCGTTCCGTTCTGTCTCTGCGAATCTCTACAAAACAGATAAGGATGCAGCCCCCGATCAGGCAAGGGCCAATGGCAGTTATCCCCAGAAGAATTGCAGTAGAATTCATTGCCCCGCCCCAAGCGCGAATTTGCAGGTGTGAGCCGAGAGGTTTGCGGGACAACGAAACGGGGGCGGAAAATGGCAGATTCGCTAATCTGCACCATGGGATGTCGCTCTATGCACATATCTGATGATTGTTTGGAGGATGAAACAAGTTCCACAGCCGAGCCAAATATTGGCTCCTATCGACCCTGGCAAGAGTTCAGCTAATGGGAAATAAAAAATCGGCAGAAAGGAAGTTACAATCAGAACGCCAGAATGAATATTATCAAGTTTATCTTTCAGCTGCATCGCAGCCCCCGTGCCTGAAAAGCGGAATTGAAACTCCGCCATATATCCAAAGTAACATAGAAATGCCGAATTCGGCTATTTTCTCGTCTCGTTTTGATGCAGAAAAATACCGATGGATCGCTGGATACACATCTATATTGCAAAACCATGCCCAAATTGCCGGCATGCGCTCAACTTACGGCACTATTTCTTTGAGTTTCGTACCAACAAACAATGCCCATTTTGCAAAACTCCATTGCGTTCTCAATTCGCATGGTCGACCTACAAAGCCTTGATAGCTTGGAGCCTATCCAGTGCCTTGTTAGCGTTTTTAAGCTATCCCAGTTTTCCATCCTACGTTCTTGGAATGATCTCCTTAGGTTGTGGAATATTATATCAACTCCGACAATTCAGACGAGAACCTCCACCAACCAAATAGGGCCTATCCTAAATCACTTTTCGGCGATGCCGTCATACAGAGGCATGACCGCAAAATTTTCCTTTCAGGCCTTTGGGCGCAGCATGACCGGGCGCATCTTGCTGGTGCTCACCCTAGGGGCCTTTGCAACCGCCGCCCTGCTGTATCGATCCCTGTGCGAAGCCGATCAAGGCTTTGCCATAGCCTATGCGGCCTCGGCTTTGTTGCCGCTGGCATTTTCAACCCATGTCGCGGTTCAAAGCTCGTTTCAGAACCAGTTGCTGGTGAAGCTCAACGGCCAAATGGAAACCATGCAGTCTGATCTCGAGATCTCGAACAACAAATTGCGCCAACAGGCCGAACAGGACCCGCTGACCGGCCTCAAAAACCGCCGGTATTTTTTCCGTGCTGCCCGCAAGATCATGGCGGTTCCGGGGCCCCACGTCGTTCTGGCACTTGACGTTGATCATTTCAAAACCATAAATGATGAATTCGGCCATGAGACCGGTGATCGCGCCTTGTGCCTGATCGCGAAGACCATCAAGAAGATCGTCGGAAAGGCCCATATCACCGCCCGGATTGGTGGAGAAGAATTTGCGGTTCTGCTAGGCAATGTCGACCGCGATAAAGGCTACCGGATCGCCGAACAGATACGGACCGGCATCGAACATAGCCATTTTGAACCAGTCTCCGGGGCGCTCTATCGGCTGTCGATCAGCATCGGCGTCTGTGACAGTCACGACTCCGCACAAATAGAGGATGCGCTGCACAATGCCGATATGGCGCTGCTGAAAGCAAAGAAACGGGGGCGAAACCAGACGGTCATTTTTGCACCCGACGAAGAGCTGCTCGCGAGTTAAACACATACTGTCTGGCAAAAAGGCGTGCATGGCGGTGTTCGATAAACCTGTGGCGCACCGCGTTCTGTTCCCAGCCAATAACCCGGTTTTCAGTGCCCCAAAAGCACAAAGGCCGCTGGTTCCAGCGGCCTTTGACATTAAAAATATCTGATCGTGTCAGACTTCTTTTTGAGGACGGGTGCCGTCTTTCAGATGGGTCGCATAAGATTCGGTATAATCCTCGAGGATCATCCCGACTTCGTCATCGGCAATTTCCCGGGCTTCCGCTGCGCTCGAGCCTTCGCTGCGCTCATATTGTACAATCGCCGCCACAAAGGATTTGCGTTCGTCCTGGCAGGCTTTGGCCAGCGCGGCCTTGTTGCTTGACTCATCGGCTTTGCCATCGAGGTTCACGATCACATTTTCGATGACGCAATTGCTGTAAGCCTTGCGCGCCAATTCCATATTGTCAGAGGGAGACGATGCCATGACAAGCATAGCTGCTACCGCAGTTACAGTAACAAACATATTCGATTTTCCTTGAACGAGGTCAGCCCTGCTAATGTTAGAACCACCATGGTCGCCGACACTGCATATTATATTCGCTTTCAAAGCCACCGGCAAACGAAATCAATTGGTGTCGCGAAAAAAGTCTCGGATCTAGTGCCGACGCTATTTTCCTCTGGAATATTCCGCAATTGCAATCACCACCGCTAGCAACCCGATGGCAGCAGCAATTGTATTGAAAAGTTCAATTAAATCCTTTGTTTGCTGTCTATTATCGTTGAATATGTATAATATTACTAAGGCCGACGCCGCCATGACAATAAGAACAAACGCAATTCGAAGCAGTGATATTCTGGGCAACCAAATCCGGCGCTTTTTCTTTGTCACTGATATTTGGAATTCGTCGGGAAAAGTTTCTGCAATTGCTGACCGTAGCGCCTCCATTTTCGCTTCGGTAATTGGTTGTTTTTCCTCGACACTGACCAGAGCCACAAACGGGAAATTTACATCGCGTTTGCGGAACGCAGGTTTGAGTTTTTCATAAAACTCGACCTGTGACAGCTTCGCTCTTCTGCGAACGTCTTGAACATCCATATATCACACCACTATCTTGCAAAACGGCTCAATTATTCTTGAGATACTCAATCTCAAATCGAGAACGCAAAGCGCAACCCAATAAGGGTATGTTTTTGTTTTTGAGGAGCACCACAGGAACCCGCTTTGTTCGTCCGCCATAGGTCCGGCGATTGCTATAATGCCTGCTAAATCTTGCTTTTAGCAGATCTTCTGGAATCTCCAGCAAAACCCCACCCCACAAATATACGACCTTGTCACAGTTGAAATTCAGCACGGAGTTTCCGCAAAAGTTCGCCAGCACTTCTGTAAACAATTCAATTGCGTCAATCGCTGCATGGTCTTTGCCCGACTTGCTATAGGACACGATTTCCCTTGCGGACGCATTATAATTGGGTTCCGATGAATAGTCGGTCCTCAGAAAATGATTGTAGGTTTCTTTGATGCCAGCATGAGACAGCACCTCCTCATAGGATTTTGGCTCGAGAAAGCCGTTCGACTTCGTGATCAGGCGCAATTGAGACGCTGTTTCAGGCGCAAGGCTTTGGTGCCCTCCTTCGGAACTGAAAATGAATGGGAAACCGTTGCGATGCAGTCCATCCACAATACATGCTATTCCCAAGCCCGTGCCGGGCCCACAAATAATTGCGCGCGTGCCGCGGTCTTCCTCGACGAGCGCGCGCCGTACCTTTAGTTTGCCATGAATTTCAACATAGTCTTCAGCGGTGAGACCACGGTCTGTCAAAAAATGAATGCCATATCCCAGAGCCTCAAAATCGTTCAAAATTGACGAATAGCCTTCATGACCATAATCTTGCAGCAACGCGTTCACGGCTTCGACGTTGACTTGCCAACCTTCAATATTTGTCGGCGTCACTGTTTTATAGTCAGTCGGGCCAGCAATGCCCAAGGTTGCATTTGTAATTATCTGAGACTTTTCTGTGCGATTGTCATAATCGCTCAGAATGTCGTCGAGCATCTGATAAAAGTCTTCATAGTCTGAAGTCTGCAATGTTTTCGTAAAAACAAAAGCATCGATGCCGGGATCAAATACACCCCAATCACAGGTAGTGCCTCCCAGATCGCAACATAGATACATAGCCCCCCCCCACAGCATTGCTGTATTCGATATTACTTCAAATCACTCAATCATATCGAATTTTTCTAATCCGTTTGTCAAACAAAAGACGAATAATGTACCCATGAAGCTGCTGATGACGTTTCGCCGCTAACAGAATACCGGCAAACGCAGACAGTTGCCCCCGGTCGATTGCGATAGCAACGGAATTATCGACGGACGATTGCGACCATCAAAACCCCTCACAAGCCCCTTGTCGGGCCATTTCATTTTCGATCGTAATTGGTAGCGGAGGAGGGACTCGAACCCCCGACACATGGATTATGATTCCACTGCTCTAACCACCTGAGCTACTCCGCCAGCCCATTCGACGCGGACCGGGATCGCGTGTCGAAATAGTTTGGATCGCGGCGCTATAGTCACAGCGTCGGTCAGGGTCAACAAGCTGCCGTGGATTTTCTGCTAATACTTGCCACGGGCGCGTCTTCCGCGCTAACACTCGGCGCCTTGCCGATAAAGGCATGAAGGGGCGTTATATGAACAAGTCTTATGATATTTTGATAGTGGGCGCGGGGCACGCTGGCGCCCAGGCCGCCATCGCCCTGCGACAGCAGAAATTCGAAGGCAGCATCGGCCTGCTTGGGAATGAAAAATACCCGCCTTACGAGCGCCCGCCGCTGTCCAAGGAATATCTCTCCGGCGACAAGCCGTTTGAACGGATATTATTGCGTCCGGAGAGCTTCTGGGCCGAGCGCAATATCGAACTATTGACCGGTTGCCGGGTGGCCAAGGTGGATCCGATGGACCGGACGGTAACCCTCAGCTCTGACGAGGAGATCGCGTTTGACAAATTGATCTGGGCGACCGGTGGAACGCCGCGGATGTTGTCCAGTCCCGGTAGTCAAGCGCGTAATATCCACGCTGTGCGCTCTCGCGCGGACGTGGACAAAATCATAGCCGCCCTGCCCACAACGGAAAATGTTGCGGTCATTGGCGGCGGCTATATCGGTCTGGAAGCCGCGGCCGTGCTCAACAAGCTGGGCAAGAGCGTGACCATATTGGAATCCCTCGACCGGGTGCTTTCGCGGGTGGCAGGAGAAACATTGTCGCGCTTTTACGAGAAGGAACATCGCAGCAAGGGCGTGACGGTGGAACTGGAGGTGAAGGCGGAAAGCTTCGAAACCAATGACGACGGCCTGGCCACTGCGGTCAATCTCGCCGATGGCCGCAGCATTCCGGCAGACATGATCATCGTAGGTATCGGAATCATTCCGGAGACCGGCCCGCTGGTCGCGGCGGGGGCGGCCGCCGGCAATGGCGTCGACGTCGATCAGCATTGCCGAACGAGCCTGGAAGGCATTTATGCGATTGGCGACTGCGCGGCGCATAGCAACCGCTTTGCCGGTGGCGCTCATATCCGGCTGGAATCGGTCCAAAATGCCAATGACCAGGCGAAAGTCGCTGCGCTCGATATCATGGGTGAGGAATGCGAATATGACGCTGTACCCTGGTTCTGGTCCAACCAATATGACCTCAAGCTGCAAACGGTTGGACTGTCGACCGGTCATGATGAATATATCGTCCGTGGTAATCCCGACGACCGCAGCTTCTCGATCGTCTATCTGCAAGATGGCAAGGTGATCGCTCTCGACTGTGTCAACGCGACCAAGGACTATGTCCAGGGGCGCAAAGCGGTGATCGGCAATCTCGCGCTGGATCCGACGGAACTCGCGAACAGCGATATCCCGATCAAGGAGGTTGGCGTTATCTAGCGCCGCGAAACGGCCATTGCCCGATCAATTGCCATGGGCCGTCGAGATAGTAATGCAATTCCAAGCCCTTGATCATGATCGGCCGCGGTTCAAAATCGACCGAGAGGCGGTCCAGCAGGGCCTTGGCTTCAGCGGGCGTTGCTTTGTTTTGGATGGTGATATGCAATCGTGGAACCTGTTGATCCTGGGCTGACAGCAGGCCGTGGAACCGGTTGGCCAGATCCATTCTCATATCCACTAGGGCCGGCGCATGAATCTGATAAGCAACCCCGCGACCGAGATGGATCAAGCGTTGCAATGCGGCTGGCGGAGGCGGTGCGGATTGCGTCATTTCCACGACCGCACGCTTGATTTCCGACAATTCCCGCGGCGGCAAATGATGGAACAAGGTGCAATGGGCCGCAACCACATTCCGCTCAGGCGGATAATGGGCACGCCGCAATCCATTGGCCCAGGCAAAGTCCGCTTTGCCGAGCATGGCGGTCATAATGATCGGCTTGTTCAGATCGCTCATCGCACCAGCTTATCCGAGAATCAAAAAACCGCGAGCGAATAATCGCCCGCGGCCTTTCATGTTTCTGCAATAACGTTCAGGCTGCTTTGCGCGTGGCCTCGCCCGGCTGCAACCATTCGAGCAGCTTCTCCGGCGCCGTTTCGCCATAGGGATCGTCGTCAATGCCTTCGTCATTGATACCAGGTTCTTCGAACCAGGCGCTGATAACCCCATCATCAGCAATCATCGCATAACGCCAGCTGCGATCACCGAAACCGAGATGGTTCTTCTTGATCAGCATACCCATGCGGCGGGTGAAGTCACCGGAACCGTCCGGCAACAATTTGACGTTTTTCAAACCCAGAGACTGTCCCCATTGATACATCACGAACGCATCATTGACCGAGACGCAATAGACTTCATCGACACCGAGCGCTTTGAATTCGTCATAGAGGCGTTCAAAAGCCGGGCATTGCTCGTTGGAACAGGTCGGAGTGAATGCACCGGGCAAGGAAAAGACCGCAATCCGCTTACCGCTGAACAGGTCTTTCGTGTTGACATCTTGCCAGCGAAACGGGTTGGGCCCCTCGACATTTTCATCACGAACCCGGGTTTTCAGGGTGACTTGGGGGATATTTCGATCAATCATTTTTTTCTCCATCTTGAATTGATGGCCGCCCGATAAGGCTTTTGTCCTCATCTAGAAAACAGATTATATTTGTCTTTGTTATAGATTAAACCGATTAAGTAGACGTGCTGAACGGCGTGAAATTGGTTGTTTCATCATAGATATCGACGCCTTCCCGGCGTTTCAGCCAACCAACAACCAGATAAGTAACGGGCGTCAGAACCGCTTCCCACAGTACTTTCAGCAGCCAGTTGGTGATCATCACCGTGATGATCTGTTGCGTCGACCACCCTGCAGCCCCCCAAAAGGCAAGCGGATAGAAGATCAGACTGTCGACCCCCTGCCCCACGACCGTCGACCCGATCGTGCGGGTCCATAGCTTCTTGCCCGCGGTCCAGACTTTCATCCGGGCCATAACATAGCTGTTGACGAATTCACCCGCCCAGAACGCGATGATCGAGGCCGCAACGATCCGCGGCACCTGGCCAAAAACCGACTCATAAGCCGCTTGCCCGTCCCATCCATCAGCCGGCGGCAGGGACACCACCACCCAGCTCATGAAGGCCATGAACAGCATCGCGCCGAAGCCCGCCCAGATCACCCGGCGCGCGCGGGCATAGCCATAGACCTCGGTCAGAATATCCCCGATGACGTAACCAAGCGGAAAGAACAGGATTCCGGCCCCATAGACCCATTGCTCGCCGTTGATCGTTACAAAGGTTGGTTTGGCGGCTCCGATGATATTGGACAGCAGCAAAATGGTCACAAAGGCCGCCATCACGAAATCAAAATAGCGGAAACTGTGCCCCGCCTGACTGGCTGCGCTGCTGCGCTTTATCGAAGCATCGTTCATGGACAAAGGCTTACCTTATCGGCGTCAAACTGCAATAATATATCTGATCGCGGTAAATCCCGGTTTGCAGCATGCCCAAACATCGCTAAGAGCTTTTCGAAACAGGCGCCCGTAGCTCAGCTGGATAGAGCGCGAGACTTCTAATCTTGAGGCCACAGGTTCGACTCCTGTCGGGCGCGCCATTTTTCTCAAACAGCTTTCACACCCCGGGTCTGGCAGCGCTATTTCTGAAACCCGCGCTGGACTGCGTCCATCGGTTCGGAGGTGATCGGATAGCCAATCCCTTCGGGAATACACAGATGCACCCCATCTTCGCGTTTTTCGATGGTCGGCGAGACCATCGTGGCGGGATGCGCAAGGCTGTGCTTCTGCGCTTCTTCAAAAGATGCAAATTGCGCCAGGCGCTCAAGATTTCTTTTGGTCGGAAAGATGATCTTCACCTGCCCCTCGTCCGCCCGGTCAAGAACCGACTGTGCGTCCGCCCAGAAGAGATTGTAATTTTCCGTCTCATCAACTGTGGCAACCGCCGATTGATCGGCCATTACGGCCATGTAGAAGCGGGTATCAAACACCCGCTTTTCGGCAAAAGGCGGACACCAGCGCGTAAATGGCACCAGCGCGTCCAGTTGCAAACTCCAATCAAACTGACCGCAAATCTCTCCTAACGCGGTGCCCTCGTGCAGCGCCGCCCGGGCTTCAACCAGACGCGTGGGTGCCAGATCGCCTTCCACAGCGACAGCGATCCCGGCTTCTTCCAACGTTTCACGAATGGCCGCGATACGGGCGCCATATTCCTGCGTATCTGCATGACCCAATTTCTCTGCGAAGACATAATCTGGATCATCGACGCGCCCGCCAGGAAATACCGCAGCGCCAGCGGCAAATGCCATTTTCGCAGACCTCTCGACCATCAGCAGATCGGGAGATCGGCCATCGGGTTGATCACGGAAAATCACTAATGTAGCGGCCGGGATGGGCTTTGGCATCGGTTTTCCCGTCAATGCATCAATCTTTGTGTCATCATTCATACGATCGTTTGACCAGCTTCGCCGGGATAAGTAAAGTCATAGTGCACAGAGGCTTGGTCACCTTCCTGTTTGCCAAGGCGGCTGGTTCATGCCAGTAATCAGCAGATGGGTATTGTTGAAATCCTCGGCCTAGCGGGCAGTGTCAGCTTGTTATCGGGCTGGCGCCTGTATCTCAGTATATTCGTCACCGGACTGGCCATGCGACTGCAGTGGATCTCGCTACCGGAAAACCTTCAGATGCTCGATGCCCTTGCCAATCCCTGGGTGCTAGGGATCAGTGCGCTTGGCGCACTTGCAGAATTTTTCGCGGACAAGATCATGTGGCTGGACAGTATATGGGACACGATTCACACCGTCATTCGCCCCCTTGGCGGAGCCCTGCTTGCGCTCGCCGTTGTCGATGCCGGCGATCCGGCCTGGCAGGTCATTATATTCCTGCTGGGCGGAGGGGCGGCATTGATGAGTCACGGGGCGAAAGCCGGCGCGCGGGCAATCGTCAATACCAGTCCAGAACCGGTCAGCAACGCCGTCGTATCAACCGGCGAGGATATTGCCGCCGGCGGGTTGCTGGTGCTGGCTTTTACCAACCCGTTGGTGGCGCTGTTCATAGCCCTGGCATTGCTCGTGCTATGCCTTTTTCTGGTCTATAAAGGCTATCGCCTGTGGCGCAAAATGGTGTCCAGCGGGAACTGACGGGCTACCCGATCTGCGCCCAGGCGGAGTGAATTTCACTCATGATCTGATGGGCCGCCCGATTGTTCTGGGTAAAATTCTCTACATCGCGAGACGCAATCAGAAGACGGACCTGGCCATAGATCTGGTGCAGATTTTTCGCGAGCTCGCCGCCTTTTTGCATGTCCAGGGTCATCGACAGGGAGTCGATAATCGACAGCGCCATCATTTGCTGGTCAACCGTTTGCCGATTGGCATCGCGCGCTTTCACCAGATGGATTTCGTCGAGTAAATTGAGCAGTTCTTCGAACAGAATAGTGATCAACTGATGAGAATTGGCGCTCATGACACGCGCTTCCTTACCAACATTGGCATAGCTCGAGCGCGCCAAACCTGCGTTATTCATGGCTTTGGTCCTTTTGGTGTAACAGAAATCAGAAATTCTTAATTATTGTCGCCGTTCCAGATCGCAATTTGCTGCGTGAGATAGCTTTGGGTCGCTTGCAACTGCACCAGCTGTCGATCCATATTGGCAAAAGTACGGGTCAGCTGTTCTTCGTAACGGCTGCTATCTTCATCCAGTTTTTCTCTGGCCTCAACCAGGCTTTCGCGAATTTGCTCCAAACGGCCTTCCGACACTTCAAGCGCGCCATCATCCCCTTGCAGGCGATCGCGAATGCCTTGCAAGACACCGGCAATGCCCGGGTTGTTATCGTCGCTGACAACCGGATCGAGCATGTTCGAAACAGCCTCGGGGTCGTTTTCCAGCACCGCATCAAGGCGTGTGCGATCAACGGATAAAGTGCCATCGGTATTGGTCTTTACGCCAATGTCGGACAAGGCGCGAAACGGGCCATTGTCCACAAGCGCGGTCGAGCCGATCCGGCCCAGCGAACGCACCATGTCGCGGACGCCGGCGTCACCGGCCAACGGTCCAGCATTGGACCCCGCCCCACCCGGCGCGGTTGCGTCGTTCAAGGCATTGCGGAGCAGATTATAAGCATCGACAAATTCCGTAACCAGATTGGCAACCGTGCTGGTCGGCTGATCGCCATTGATGATAATCTCGGTCCCGGGATCCGCCGCATTCAGGCTGATCGCGATGCCGGGAATGGCGTCTTCAATCTGATTGCTGCTGTAGCGCAAATCGATGCCGTCAATGCTGACCAATGCATCGGCCGCTTCGCTGTTCAACGTCATCGAGGAACCGCCTGTATCGGGATAATTATAGGCCGCAAAATCGCCCGTCACCGTGAAGGTCTGATCGGCTCCCTCGGCACCTTCCAGTACCAGACGTGCGCCGTCATTATCAGTGATGATCGAGGCGGCAATACCAGCCCCGGAGGTGTTGATAGCGTTGGCCAGATCAGCCAGCGTATCGGCACCGGGATCGAGCGTAATGTCGAAACTGTCCGCGCCGCTCGTAATCGTCATCGTGCCCGTACCGACGCTCACGTCACTATCTGCAACCACCGCTGAAACCAGTCGGCGCGACGCCGCCAGTTGATTGACCTCCAGTGTAGCAGGCAAGCCCTGGGGCCGCTGTGTATCGGTAAAGCCAACTGTCGCCAAGGATGGTTGACTGGATACCAGATCACCCGAGAACGCACGGCCTTCAAGCAATTCTGTCAGAGCGGTCGCGAATGTATCAAGCGATGACGACGCCGACGCAAGCGCGGAAATCCTGACGCTGTTGAGTTGTTCTTTGCTGCGCAGTTGCGCCTCTTTCGGTCCCCGAGATGCCGCCAGCAAATCGCTGATGAGCTGGCCGCTATTCACTCCGGTTCCGGAGCCGATCAAATTTGATATTGCACTAAACATACCAAGCAGAACGGCAATCGCAGCGGATTATTTAGATCAGGTTTTGACTTTTCCGTCGCTGTCAAAATGCAGATCTTCGGGCAGATCGACAATCGGGCGATCCATTTCTTCTGCCAGCTGCGCATCGAGACGGAAAACAAAGGCAAGCACGGTTGCGACCGCAACATAAAGCCGCTCGTCGACCAATCCTCCAACGGGTGTGGTGAAGTAGATTGCCCGGGTGAGTTGCGGATATTGGAGCATCGGTACGGATTTCTCTTCGGCCAGCTGACGAATGGCATGGGCGGTAGCCCCTTTGCCGCGCGCCAGAACGACCGGAACCTGATCCATACCAGGGCGATAACGAAGTACGACCGAGAAATGCGTCGGGTTGTTCAGAACCACCGTTGCTTCTTCCATCGCCTTGCGTGCAGACCGCGACAAGGTCTCCTGCTGCCGCTGGCGGACGGCCGCTTTGGTCTCGGGAGACCCTTCGACCTGTTTATGCTCATCCTTGACCTCTTGCTTGGTCATCTTCAGGCGCTTCGTACGCTGAAACATCTGTGCCGGCACATCAATACCGGCAATCACGAACAAACCGACGGTCATCGCCAAGATGATGACAATGAACATGTCGCCGAAATTGGAAACGGCATGCGCAATATCCTGGTTGCCCAGTGCAAACATGTTGGGAAGATTTTCAAAAACCAGCCAGAGACCGATCCCCCCGAGCAAAATGACCTTGGCGAGCGACTTGCCGAGCTCCACCAGGCCTTTTGGCCCAAAAATCCGCTTGATTCCGCTAATCGGGTTCATCTTGTCCGGCTTGGGCTTCATGGCCGACCAGCGAAAACCCAGCGACCCAAGCAGGATCGGCGTGCCAATTGCGGCAATTATCGTAATGCCGAACAAGGAGAAAAACGGCACGACTATCTTCTGCAGCAAGCGGAAAGTTTGATCCGCCGGATTAAATTGCTCGATATCGTCAATCTGCAAGCTGAGCCCGCCGGATACCATCAGCGTCAGGGCTTCGATCAACTGGCTGCCCAGCATGGCGAAGGCCGCTGTGCCAGCCATTACAACCATCGCTGCCCCCAATTCCTTGGATTGCAAGACATCGCCTTTTTCAGCGCTGTCTTTCAGCTTCTTCGGGGTTGGTGCTTCGGTCTTTTCACCGCCACCGGGAGATTCTGCTGCCATCAGCCGACCCCAACGGTCAAAGCGCTATGTTCCAGCGATTGCATCAGCGCCTTGCCGATACCGTCAATCATCAATGGCGCGGCCATTGCCAGCATCACCAGCCCCAATATCAGTGTGGCCGGCAGGCCGACGGCAAACAGGTTCATCGACGGCGCCGATCGTGCCAGCAACCCCATGATGATTTGAACCAGCAACAGCGCCGATCCAACCGGGAGCGCGATGGCGAGGCCGGCAACGAACAGCGATCCGCCAAACTGCACAAGCCCGATCATCGCATCGGCCGAAAGCATTGCTCCGCCAGGCGGCAGGCTTTGGTAGCTGCCGACAATGATCGACGCGAGGATGAGATGCCCGTCCATTGCCAGGAAAATCAATGTGGCAACGATTGAGAGAAACTGGCCGATGACCGGTGTGGATTGCCCCGTTTGCGGGTCCGCCATGGACGCAAAACCGAGACCCATCGCGTTGCTGATCGTTTCACCAGCCACAAAAGCGGCACTATAGCCGATCTGAATGGTAAACCCGATCGCCAGGCCGATAATGACTTCACCGGCAATCATGATCAGGCCCGATACACTGATCAAGCCCGCGCTCGGAAGCTCGAAATCTGCAGCGCTCATGGCTGCAATGCCAAGCGCCAGTGAAATAACCAGACGCAACTGGACCGGCACGACCCGCGCGCCAGTCACCGGAGCTGCAAAAAAGGCCGCGCCCGGACGGATCATCGCGAACAGGCACAGCCACAGCTGTTCCTCTACGCCGTCAAATCCAGGTGCAATCATCGCTCGGACTAAGCCAGAAGCAACGGAATTCTATCATAAACATCGCGGGTAAAATCGGCGATGAGATAGAGAATGGAACCACCGAACAATCCCAGCATGGTTGCCACGATCATCAGTTTGGGGACAAAACTCAGCGTCGCCTCGTTAATCGACGTGGCCGCCTGGACCATGCCCAGCAACAGACCGCCGAGCAACGCGGGTATCAGGATAGGCGCCGCTGCAAGCGCGGTTATCCAAAGCGTTTGCTGGGCCATGCCGATCAGAAAATCACTATTGCCTGTCATCGTCTTTCCTCCGTCAAATCACAAATGAACCGGCAAGCGAGCCCATGGTCAGCGCCCAGCCATCCACCAGCACGAACAGCAACAGCTTGAACGGCATGGATATGATGGTCGGCGACAACATCATCATCCCGAGCGCCATCAACGTAGAGGCGACGACGAGATCGATGATCAGAAACGGCAGGAAGATCAGGAATCCGATCTGGAACGCGGTTTTCAGTTCACTGGTCACATAGGATGGCAGCAGAATCGAGAATGGAATATCTGCCGGCTTGGCCACCGGCGGTTCATCCGCCAGTTCCATAAACAGCTTCAGATCCGACTGCCGGGTTTGCTTGACCATGAAACCGTGAAAGGCATCACCGGATCGGCTTATGGCTTCTTCAATAGTAATCTCGCCTTCTCCATAAGGCGTATAGGCATTTTCATTCACCTGATCGATCACCGGTCGCATGATGAACAGCGACAGGAACAGCGCCAGTCCGACCAGCACCTGGTTGGGCGGTGTCTGGGTCAGCCCCAGGGCCTGGCGCAGGATGGAAAGCACGATGATGATGCGGGTGAAGCTGGTCATCATCAGGACCAGCGACGGCAGCACCGTCAGCAGGCTCATCAGAACCAGAATCTGCAGTGACAATGTCAACGGACGGCCATCGCCGGAAATATCTTCCAGCGCCTGCCCCAGCGCAGCCGAATTCTCGGCCTGTGCAAAGGCCGGTTCGGTGCCTCCGATCACAAGGATCAGGAACGTTAAAAACAGAATACCCGTGCGGATCATGATACGCGCTCGCCTTCGGCGATGCGATCGATACGGTTGCGGGAAACCGAGAGCAATATCTTGCGACCTTCAAATTCAACCACCGCCAGTTTCGCGAAATTACCCATCGGGATGGTCTCGAGCATTTTGACGCTGCGTTCTTTTTGCGCATTGAGCAACGCCGGCTGATATTTGCGATAGAGCCACAGCGCACCGTAAATCAGCACGCCCATGACGGGCAGAAGAATCAGCAGTTTTACGATATACAGGGTCATGCCTAGCGCCGTTCTACAGCCGGGAAGCTGATGCCTTCATTGGCCAGTTCCGCGACCCGCACGCCAAATTTACCGTCGATGGTCACGACTTCACCTTTGGCGACCAGAGTGCCGTTGACCATGATGTCGAGCAGATCATCGGATTGCCGATCAAGCTCAACCACTTCGCCTTCCTGGAAGGCCATGATTTCCGCAAGCCGCTTCGAAACCGAGCCGACTTCAACCGACAGACGCACCGGAATGTCGGCCAGCAGTCTGAAATTGCTGCCCTGCGGGTCGGCCGCGGGCTTTGCTTGTGCAACCGCTTCTGCCGATGGCGCTTCGTTCAAATCACTCATGATGCAATTCCCTGTTCAATATTTTCGATCTTGTAAGCCGCGCATCCGTTTTTTTCGCCGAGCGTACCCGCAGCAAATTTTCGATTGGCGACGAATAATGGTGGTTGGGTCCGCGGCGTGATCGGGATGACATCGCCGACTTTCATTTCAAACAACTGCGGCAAGGTCATGGTCGGTTGCGCCAATATCGTCCGCAACGGCAAATGCACCTGCTTGAGATTATTGGTCCAGCGCTGCTGCCAGAGCGGATCCGGAGCAGCAGCCTGTTCGGTGGTCTTTGTCTGGACCAGTTCCAGCGCGCTGTCCGCCGCATCGGCGGAATAGACCAGTTCGACGGTCCATTTGACGTCAGATTCCAGGCAGATGTCAAAAGCATGACACATCACCTGTTCGTCCTGATCACATAAGGTCAGATAGGAAACGCTTGTTTCATGGGTCAGAAAGGCGGGCTTCATCTCGGAATACTCTGAATAACAATCACCCAGTTTATTCAGCAAAGACTGTGCCAACCGCTGGATCAGTTGCATTTCCGTTGAACGGAAGCTGTCCTTGGTCCGCGTGATCACGCTGCCCAGGGTACCACCAAAATAGACTTCGAGCAGGCTCGACACCATCGCTTCGTCCATCCGCAGGAAGATTGCGCCCTTAAACGGCAATAGCCGATAAATCGAAAGGCTGGACAAGGCCGGCAAGCCGCTGGACCATTCCGAATAGGGCACAAACCGGATTTCCTGGGGATGAATTTCCACCGATTGGCCCGCGGCCTTTTCCATCACCGCCGCCAGACTGTCAGCATAACGGTCGGAAACCCGCTTCAGCGCGGTGACATCCTGCAGCCGATGCGCCGACTTCTCGGCAAATTTATGCGCGATCACTTCGGTCATTACTGAACCACGAAGCTAGTGAAATACACGTTGTCGACACCACCAAATCCGGTTTTGTCGTTCAGCACCTTGTTGATCGAACTGGTCAGCAATCCCTGCAGGGTTTCGCGTCCCTGCTGCGAGGCAATCACTTCCGAGTCCTGTTCCGCGATTGTCATCAGGACCGCAGACCGGATCGCAGTCTCATGCTCCTGGATATTTTCAATGACCCGTTCGTCATAATATGTGGACACCGCAATCGACAGCTGCGCAAAACTGCTGCTGTTCTTGAGGTTGGATGTGAACGGGGCCTCGATCGGGTAGTAGGTCGCCTTGAAGGCACTTTCGTTGAATTTAGGCTTGCCCGGCTTTCCGTCGCTCTTGGCGTCTTTTACCGACACTTCAGATCCGTCTTTTGCAACCAGTTTTGGTTTGTTGGGATCTTCTTTTTCGCCCTCCTCCGCCTGAACAGTGCCCGCAAGAAAATATCCGCCAGCGGCGCCGCCGCCGCCAAGAACGGCTACAAGCATCAGTCCGGTGATCAGTTTCTTGACCATACCGCCCTTTTTCTTGGGCTTTTCGTCCTCGGGTGGCTTTTCGTCCGCCATATATTTTCTCCTCAATCGCGGTTATGCATAGCGTGCTCCCTGACCGGATGGCCGTGTCGGCACGGTTTCGCCTGTGTTCGAAATAGTATCTGCAATTTCGGTGCCAGTTTTGTCCTGACCCGAATATTGGCTACCCGATTGTGTACTATTGCCGCCCGTACTGCTGTGCTGGAACGTAAATCCTGGCTGCGCATCAGCGGTTACATCAAGCCGCCCCAGCTTTGCGCCGGTCAGCTTGATATCCTGCTCCAGCCGTCCCTGCGCTGCGACAATCAGCGATTTGGCTTGCTCGTTGTCGGTTCCGAGATGAACGACATCACCATTGGGGCCCTGTTTGATTTCGACCAGCATCTTGCCGAGATAAGCGGGCTTGAGCTGGAAATTAATGCTGCCCCTATTATTGGCTATCTGCCCGATTTCCTGACTGAGTTTGGCCAGCCACTGGCCATCAGACGCCATGTCCAGCGTCCGGTTCACAACGGCGGGCGCGTTGGTAGCGGTGCTGATTGTGGTGCTCGACGACGGCGCATCTGCGATGATTGGAACACCAGCCACGCCCTGCGCCCCATTTTCAGGGATGATATTGGGAGCGCTGGAAGTCATCAGCGGTCCCGGCGCTACTACCCCGGACGGTTTGAGGGTATCCGGTGACGGAGCAATTCGTGATCCCGCCTGCACCAGGCCGTCCAGCGGTGTCGACTTTTGGACTTCCGGCCGCGTTAAACCGGGGTCCTTCGCTTCAACTGCCGTCACCGGCACGGACGGTTGGCCCATGGCCTGGCGGATAATCGCCTTGAGATCTTGCGCCGGCTGTGCGGAAGGTGGCATCGCCGTTGCCCTGGCCAAATCACCGGCAACCTGCGGAGCCGGAGAGTTCGTTATTGGCTTCACATCCTGGTCAGCACCCGATTCCGGCGGAAAGCCAGCCTGTGGCTGTGACCGAGCAATGTCTGGTTGAACGGTATTGGTCGATAGATTCTTGTCCGCGGGGACGTTCAAGTTCCGGCTGGATTGCGGGACAGCTATGGTCTGCGGCACATCTTGCGGCGCCCTGATCTCACCATCGGGTTCACCTTCCCCCGCAACAGCGCCAAAATTGGTCATTGTCGGAAGATCTGGCAAATTATCGGCTGCTGGCGGGAAGCCACCGGCAAATTCTTGCCGATCACTTTGCCGCCCGGTATTTTCGTTCACCAGGGATTGCGGCTCCGGTCCATCCATTGGCTGATTCAAAAGAGGCGGTTGCCCCGAACGATCCACCGCCGCGTCGACCACTAGTGGACCGTCCGTGCCAACGGCTGGCGGGTCCACGGGCCTAGAATATAGATCAGGAAACAGGGATGGATTGAGGAGCGCGTCTCGGCTGTTCCCAGGAGGGACAGATTGGGCCACAGATATTGAGCCATTCCGATCCTCGCCCGCAATCCCTTCCTCTGACGGCGAATGATTGGGGTTTTTGGGTGCCACACCCGGGTAATTCTGACTGAAATCAAGCAGTTTCGGCCGTAAATCCTGTTGCTCTATTGTGGTGTTTAAGGGCGTAGCCATGCTCGACCCGGAGAGGTCGGCATCCGTTTCTCCGGTGATTGCAAATGATATTTCTGGCGCCGCGCCATCGGCATTACGCCCGGCAGCATAGGGGGACGGAACCCCGTTCTGTTCGGGATTGTCTAGGGGCTTGAGGATCGGGATGACCACATCGTTCAACCGCAGAACAAATTGATCCGCGTCGTCCAATTTGGTGGTCACGGACGTTTTCCCCGCCGCGATGCTGTTACCCATTTGTGGTAGAATGTGATCGAAACCGATCATGGCTTGTTTCCTTCCGCGAGATATTCTTCCCTGAATCGGCGAGCTTCCGCCTGGTGAAATTGTTTCTGTTCGAGAAACCGCTGGTGATCCTTGCGCGCCTGTTTCAGGTTTCGTTCGGCAAAATCCTGTTTGAAGTTGGATTGACGCACCGCCTTTTCGAGCTCTTCCGCGACGCTATGGGTCTCTTCCAATTCGACGGTCTGCCGCATTTCGAGAGAGATGAGCCGATGTCCAAACTCAAAGCGCGCCGCCAAGGCACCGGAATGCGCACAATCCTCGACATCCAGCATCTGGCCCGCCATTTGGTCCAATTGTTCGCGGGTATGCTCGAGGCGCTGGATCTTCTTCTGGGTGTCGGCATGATTGCGTGCCGCCAGACGGCTTTGCACTTCGCTAATGGCCAGCATGCGTTTTCGAGACCGTAATTGCCTGGTCATTGTCCAAATCCTTCGGAAAGCGCCTGGATTGAAATGGCCCGCTCCAGACGCGTGTTGGGTGGTTGTGTGATGAATGAGAGTTGCTCCGGTCGCTTCACAATCGCTTCATCAAGCAACGGGTTATGTCCCTCTCGGTAGGCGCCCATGGTGATCAGGTCGCGATTGTCCTGATAAGTGGACCACAAGGCGCGAAAATGCTGCAATGCCTGAGCATGATCAGGGTCCGTAATATCCTGTGCCACACGGCTGATCGACTTGCTGATATCGATGGCCGGATAGACCCCTTGTTCGGCGAGATCCCGGGAAAGGATGATATGACCATCGGCAATGGCGCGCGCGGCATCCACAATCGGATCATCAAGATCATCGCCATCGGCCAACACCGTGTAAAAGGCAGTTATCGCCCCGCCGGTGGTCTTGTCGCGCCCTGCCCGCTCGAGCAGTTGCGGGATCAGGCCTATGGCGCTTGGCGGGTAGCCTTTCATGGTTGGCGGTTCCCCCGCACCCAGACCGATTTCGCGTTGCGCATGGGCAATCCGGGTTAGACTGTCGATCATCAACAGCACCGATTTGCCCTGGGCGCGAAAATATTCCGCGATAGCAGCCGCCCGATGCGCGGCCTTGATGCGGAGAATGGGGGAATGATCGGCGGGAACCGCCACCATCGTCATTTTCTCTGCGATCCCGGCTTCAGCGCTCGCTGCGATAAAATCACTGACTTCTCTGGCCCGTTCACCGATAAGCCCAACAACAATGACATCGACTTCTGATCCGGCGGTCAATTGGCGCATCAATACGGTCTTGCCCACACCGGAACCGGCGACCAACGCAACCCGTTGGCCGGATCCAATCGGCAAAAGCGCATTTAGCGCCTGCACGCCAACGTCCAGTGGTTCAGTTATCCGGCCACGGTTGAGAATATTTTCAGCCTGCCCCATGAGCGGCCATTCCTGCTCACTGACAATCGCGCCCTTGCCATCGAGGGGTTCCCCCAACGGGTCGATGACACGACCCAGCAAACCATTGCCGACGGGCACCTGCGCCGCCCGGACCACTGGCTTGACCAAGGCACCAACGCGGATCGCTGCATGCTGATCAAAGGGCGCCAAATAGGTTATTCCGGCATGGAAACCGGTGACTTCAGCGCCGACAACACTGCCATTTTCGGTGAGAATTTTCGCTCCGCTGCCGACCGGGACGTCAAATCCGGTGACGCTCAGCATGCCGCTGGAATAGCCTTGCACTTTTCCCCATTTCTGGGGTTCTGACGCCCACTGCACCGGATTGGCAGCAATAGTGGAAAAATGATCCTCATGCGCAGTCAGCATGACTGGATCCGGGATTCGATTTCCTCTTCAATCGCGGCGGTTCCGGACAAGATGACCCCGCCCTTGTGGAGCAGGCAAACGGATCCTGGCATCAGATCTCCGTCCACCACAACCGGCACAGGAATATTGGCATCGGCAAGCAAATCCGCATCCGCTGCGCTGACATGCAATTGGGCGCCCTGGGCATTGGCGTTGATCAGATCGACCGCTGCCCGACATCGGTCTTGCATCGCCTTTTCATCCATCTGGGCAGAACCGACCGCCTTGCGAAACAAGACCAGGATGGTTTCCCAGAAAACGGTGTTGAGTTTGCTGCCATCCGAAATTTGCAGCTTTTCCAAAGCGGTTGCCAGCCTGTCCTTTTGCTGCTGATCGGTGCCTGCTTTTTTCAAGGCCATTGCCTGACCGTCAGCAAATCCTTTCGCATAGGCTTCGGATATTCGTTTTTCACTATCGGCTGACGCTGATTCACCCGCAAGCGGACCGGCAGTCGGTGCAGCCGCACCGGTATGGGTGGTCTGAAAATGGGGAAAAAATTCGGTCTTGCGTACCGGAACCGGACCGCCTTCAACAAAGGCAGATTCCCCACCCTCGTTGGAATAAACAGCATCAGACAAAGTCATCACCTTGCGCCCCCAGCATGATTGTGCCGTCCTCAGCCAGAGCTCGGGCTTGGGCCACGACTTGTTTCTGCGCGGCGATCACGTCATCTTTGGATGACGGACCAAGATCCTCCATCTCGTCCTGGATCGATTGCGCGGCCCGGCTGGACATGCAGCCGAACATCTTGCTGGCCAGTTCGGGCTCAGCCCCTTTCAACGCCAGAATCAGCGCCTCGTTATCAACAGCGCGCAGCACCGTACCCAGACTTTTGTCATCCAGCTCGATCAGATCTGCAAAGACGAACATCTCTTCCTCGATCGATTTGGCCATGACCTTGTTGCGTTTGGTCAGCGCCTTGATGATCCGGCGCTCGGCCGCCTTGTCGAGATTGTTCATGATCGCGGCGGCTTCACTGGTGCCGCCACTTTTGCGGCCTGCCCCTTCTTCCGGCGTGCTGATCTGCCGAGACAGAAGCGATTCAATATCGGCGATAGCGCTGGCGCTGACGGTGCCCATGGTCGCGACCCGAAACACCACGTCATCCTGGAATTGTTCGGGCAGTTTCTGGAGAACCGCACCGGCGATTTCGGCTTCGAGATAAGACAGGACGACAGCCATGATCTGGGGATGTTCATCCCTGATCATGTCGGCAATTTCGGTGGCCGTCATCCAGCTCAGTTGATCGAGATCGGAACTGGCTTCCTGGGGCGCGATCCGCGTGAGCATATTGGCCGCCCGCTCGGGACCAAGAGCACGGTTTATCATGCCTGATATCTGTTGATCGGCGCGATAACCAATGGTTGTTCTGCTGCCAGCCCGGGTGACAAATCTGTCAAACACACCGTTAATTTCATCTTCGGAAACGTTCGCGATGGCGAACATGGCTTCGCCGATGCTTTGCACTTCGGCAGGCTTCAGCCGCGTCAATATTTCAGCGGCTTCTTCTTCCCCGAATAGCATCAGCAGGATGGCGGCGGACTCTGTCCCCGACATTGACTTGGGCATGTCAGCGGCATCAGGCGCGGCGTCAGGCATCGGCTGTCTCCGGTTCTCTATCGGCTTCCGCCAGAAGGTCTTGTACCGTCAGAGCGGCATGATCCGGATTTTGCCGCACGAAATTCTGGATCAGAGCCGCGCGTTCGGAATAGCCATTGGCAGAACTGATCATGTCGAGCGATACGGGCGCAGCGGATGCCCCAGGGCTATTGCCACTGCGTCCGAGTTCGCCTTTAATCTCTGATGCCAGCTGCAATTGCTCCGGTCCCGACAGTTTGGCAGATGCCTTGCCTGACCGTATTTTCTTGAGCAACGGACGGCCAATGCCGAATATCATGGCCAGTGCCACCAACAGGGCCGAAACGTTCCGAACCAGCAGCGACACCCATCCGGCTTCCCACCAGTTTTCCACGACTTCTTCCACAGGCAGGAACTCGCGCGCTTCGATTGCGACCACGTCACCGCGTTCCGCCTGGAAACCGATCGCGCCTTTGACGAGCGCTTCGACCGCGGCAATTTCTTCTTGCGATCTTTGGGTCTTTCCCGTCGGCGAGCGCAACGCGACCGCCACGGACAGCCGCTGCAACGTGCCAGCGGCTTCGCGGGTTACGGAGACTTCGCGGCCCAATTCGAACTGGCGGGCAAATTTTTCTGATGTGCGGGTCGTTTCCTGCTCATCCGCTTGTTGTTCTTGGCCATCATTGCCTGCAAATTCATCGGTCAATTCCGGGTCTGCAGGAGGGGTGTTAGACAAGGCGCCAGGAATACCGCGCGCATAGGCTGCATTCTGACCGGGTTCGTTGGACCAACTCCCCTGCTCTGATCGGATCTGCTTGTCATCGGCCGGGAAGCTTTCGCGGGTCGCTCTCTTTTCGGAGAAATCCATTTCCGCGTTCACTTCTGCGGTGAAATTATTCGCGCCAAGCATCGGTGTAAGCAAGGATTGCAAGGTCGCCCGATAGCGTTCTTCCACTTGGGACTGCACCATCAGATGCTGTTCCGCCTGATCCGAGGCGCTGTCCATCGCACTGCGCGACATCAGTCGCCCATTTTGATCCACCAGACTGACCGCATCGGCGGAAAGTCCGGGTACCGAACTCGCCACCAGATGCACGACCGACTGAACCTGCGCATCGCTCAGTCGCCTGCCACCATGCAGTTTGAGCATCACGGAAGCCGAAGGCTGGGAACGGTCGCGGATGAAAACGCTGGGTGGCTCGACAGCCAGGTGAACGCGCGCAGACTGAACGGCGTCAATGGCTTCGATTGTGCGCGCCAAGTCGAGTTCCCGCGCAGAGCGCAATTTCTCGTTCTCGACGGCACGGCTGGCGCCCATCGGCATCGACGAAATCAGCGCGTCACCATCGGGCGCCGATTTGGGCAATCCTTCGGCCGCCAGAGACATTTTCGCGCGATGATAATCATCTTCGGACACGGTCAGAGCGCCAGTGGAACTTTCAAAATCGAAACCGATATTCTGCTGTTGAAGGGCTTCTGCTACTGCCGCCTTGTCCGATTCCGGAAGGCCGCGGAACAGGTCACGCTGTGGGGCCTCGCGCAATGTCATCCACAACGCACCAGCCGCCACCAGGACACCAAGCATGGCGAGCAGCGGCAGCGCTTTGCTGACAGCAGGTTGTTGAAAGAAGGCCTTGAACTGATCCCCGATACCGGGCGCAGCCGCATAAGACGGCGTCGTCCCGGTTGGGATCAGATTGGGCGATGGGTCATTGATCTGTTGATCAGAGGTCAAGCTGAGTTCGGTCATGGTTTACACCGGCATCTTCATAATGTCTTGATAGGCATTGAGCAGCTTGTTGCGCACCTGCAGGGTCATTTCGAACCCCAGGGAGGCTTTCTGCTTCGACATCATCACCGCGGCGATGTCGGTGGTCTCGCCCGTCGTATAGGCCTTGGTGATGTCCCCTGCATCATGCTGCAGGTCATTGACTGCTCCAAGGGCGTTTGTCATCGCCGCACTGAATGCTGGCCTTGCCGCTTCCGCGGTTTCGTCCATTTTGGCCGCGGCGGCTTTCTGCAGCGCATCATTCTGAGAAATGATCTGCTTGCGCATCGCCATGAGTTGGGAAGTGTCAATCGGTTTCATGATCTATCTCACGCTGCCAGTTCGCGCATCTCGGCAAGCCGATAGCGCAGGGTTCGTTCCGAAATGCCAAGCGCACGGGCGGCTTCCTGGCGTTGGCCACCGGTTTTGTTGAGGGCATCAACCACCGCATCCAGCTGCGCCTGCTTTGCGGCCGCTTTCCAGTCTGCGGTGACGACGGCATCGGGTGGTCCGACCGGTGCCCGCGGCAATCGGCAAGGTTGCGTTTGCGCCGGCGCATCAATCTCGAGATCGTCCGCTTCAATATTGTCGCCCGCTTTCAGGATCAGCGCGCGTTGCAGAACATTGTTCAGTTCGCGGGCATTTCCGGGCCATTGGTGCGCCAGCAACATTTGCAAAGCATCATTGCTGAGCCAGGCAAAACGAGCCTCCTTGTCCTGCAGGCGCAAGAGCATCGCCGCCGCAATCGCGCGGACGTCCTGACGCCGTTCGGCAAGCGGCTTCAGATGAACCGCCATTACGTTGATCCGCCAGTAGAGATCTTCGCGAAAATTGCCGTCGGCAATTTCCTGTTCAAAATTGCGGTTGGCCGCCGCGACGATACGCACATCGACCTTGATCGGTGCTGTTTCACCGACCGGCAAGACTTCCCCTTCTTGAATGACGCGCAGCAACTTCGCTTGCAACGGAAGAGGCAATTCGGTGATTTCATCGAGAAAGATCGTTCCGCCATCGGCCGCACGAAACAATCCAGTGGCGTTGGTCTGGGCGCCGGTAAAGCTCCCTTTTTTATGGCCGAACAACATCGCTTCGATCATCGTCTCTGGCAAGGCGGCGCAGTTGACCGCAATAAATTCTCTGTCGGCCCGTTTGCTATTGTCATGGACGAAACGCGCCATGCCTTCTTTGCCGACGCCGGTATCACCGGTGATCAGCACAGAAGCATTGGATTGGGCGACCCGAGCAGCATAGGTCATCAGCTCGGCGCTCTCTGGTTCTCCGACCGCAGGATGGGCATTATGGCCATCATCCAGGCCAGTGCCGCTGCGGATCGCCTCGGCGATCAGGGCATATCCAAAGGACATATCCTGAAAGCCGAATGCGATGCGCAGCGGTAGGCCATGGCTCGCCCGGACCAGTTCGGGAGAGCTTGCATTGGGAGATATTATGATGTCGCGATGCGTGGCACACTCGATCTCATGGTCCAGAAACACGCAGATGTGGGAACGGTTTTTGCGTGCTTCCTTCTCAATACGAACAGTATGCAGTCGCGAACCGTTTAGCCAATTTTGTAAAGTTGGCAGTTCGCGCAATACGCCTTCGCTCAGTCCTACTGTTATCATAATATTCCCCAAATTCTGGTCCTGTGAAACTGTCGCTAAAATTTTTTGCAGCAGCTTCGTTCTTATCATCGCAAGCGCTGTGCCAGTTTTCATATTGGGTCATGAATGGCGGTTTTTCGGGGTTTTTCAGCCTGAGGCGAAACCCGCGTCAATCTTACGACGCGCAATCCGTCAAACCGATGACGCAGCGTCAATTTTATGACGTTTTTAACTTCTCGCTAAATCAATTCGGACGGTCGCCGTTCTTTCCAATCGAGGCCGCCGTTGATCCCTTTGTTGGCGACCCCGAATTTGAAAGGAATCGAATACATGACTGTTATAGGAACAAATGTTTCAGCAATGCGTTCTGGCTTTGCTGCAAACCAAGCCGAAATGAGCCTTGCTAAATCTATCGAGCGTCTCTCAACCGGCCGCCGGATTAACTCTGCTTCCGACGATGCTGCCGGTAATGCTGTCGCCACCCGGATGACTTCGGAAATCCGTGGCCTGAACATGGCGATCCGGAATGCGAATGACGGTATCTCCCTCGCCCAGACCGCTGAAGGCGGCATGAATGAGATTACAAGCATGCTGCAACGTATGCGGGAACTGGCTGTTCAGTCTGCCAACGGCACGCTGTCCAACGATGACCGTACCAATCTGCAGGCGGAAGTTACCGAGCTGATCGGACAGATTGGCGACGTGGCAACCCGGACCGAATTTAACGAAGTTGCATTGCTTGATGGTACCAACGCTTCGGTTTCGATCCAAACTGGTTCAAACGCAAGTGAAACGGTTTCGATCGCTCTGACCGACGTTGACGCAACCGCCCTGGGTGTAAACGCCCTGACGATTGCAACCGAAGCTGGGGCAACCGCTGCTTTGACCACGCTCGATACGGCGCTGGACACGGTAACGACCGCACAGGCAACGCTTGGTGCATCGCAGAACCGTCTGCAGACCACCGTATCCAACCTGAGCGACCGGGTGTCCAATATCACGGAATCCCGCTCTCGCATTGAGGACGTCGACTTCTCGTCAGAAACCACTGCTTTGGCAAAAGCGCAGATCCTGAGCCAGGCATCCACCGCGATGCTCGCCCAGGCGAACCAGAGCCAGCAGGGTGTCCTGAGCCTGATCCGTTAAGCGTAAAGTATCTAACGGTTTGATTGGTGAAGTGGCTGGTCCTGCTTCACCGATCTAATCCCCCGGCGCATATCAATCCCCACATTGGCGCCGGGGGATATTTTTTGGGGTGAACGAACCTGAGCACATTGCCATAGTGAGACACAGATCTTTGGCGGAATGAAAAAAAGAGCGGCCCAATAAATGGGCCGCCCAGGTTCACTCGCTAAATGGTGAATATGTCGAGGGTAGAGAGACTATTCATATGAGGCGAGAATCTTTTGCATCTTTTCAAGGGCCGCTTTTTTGATCTGGCACACCCGGGCCGCACCGATATCGAGTGTCCGGCCGATTTCCTCGAGGTTCATTTCCTCGATAAAGTAAAGCTTCAAAATCATCGCATCGCGCTCCGGCAAGGACCCGATCGCTTGCGCCAGCATCTCCTGCATCTGATTTTGTTCCACGGATTGATCCGCTGAATCGGCGCGATCGGAAAACCAGATATTCTGATCCGAATAAACTTCATCGATCGATTTCAGATCAACGGCGTCTGCATGGTCAACAGCAATGCGGAAACTTTCCTGGTCCATTCCCATCGCCGCGGCGACATCCACTTCACTCGGCTCGACGCCGTTTTTCTGATAAAGTTTTTCGGAGACCTGACGCAGCTTCTTGCGAAACTCCATGGCAGAACGGCTGAGATTGCTCTGCTTGCGCAGCTGGTCAATCATCGCACCGCGGATGCGCAGCTTTGCATAGTTGCTGAAACCAAGGCCGCGATCTTCATAGGTTTGCGCGGCCTCCACCAGAGCAACCATTCCAATCTGCAACAGGTCTTCCACTTCAACCATGCTCGAGACACGACCATGGACATGCCACGCCAGTTTGCGCACCAAAGGCAGGTGACTGTTGATCAACTGCTCCTGTGACAAAGCGGCAGGTTTTGGGCCATAGGTCAGTCCGGCAAGGCTGGGATCATGATAACTCATGCGGGCTCCTTCTATTCAACAACTTCTGGAGAAGACGGGTTTGCGCCAGGAAACTGGGTCGGACGACCACCGACGACGGCGACGACTTCGACCGCTTTGTCATCTGGCAATTCCTCGAACGACAATATGGGGGTTTCCGGGAAACTGGGTTTCAACAGTTTCAGCAAGGTACGGCGCGCCAAGGGCGAGGTAACGATCGCAAATCTGCGGGCCTCCGCTTGCACGGGGCGTGTCGCGTCCTGAACCGCGCTGACAATCTTCGTCGCCAGTCCGGGTTCTACCGGATGGCTGGCCCCTGCCCCGGTCCGGATGGCTTGCGCGAGCAGGCTTTCCAGCTCGACGTCCAGAGTGACGACCGGCAATGGCATTTTGATCGGTACGAGCGACTGGATGATCAGCGAACCGATCCGCTTGCGCACACCGTCGACAATATTGTCGAGTGATGGGAATTCGCTGGCCGCATCTTCGGCCGCCGCTTCGACCATCGCTTCGCTCAAACGGCGGAAGTCTTTCAGGGGCACACCTTCAATCAACAGCGAGCGACAAATCGCCATGATCTGGAACAGGCTGAGCGGTTTTGGAGTCAGGCCGTCGACCAGCTGCGGCGCAATCTCCTTGAGATTGTCGAGCAGCCCCTGGGCCTCGTCCATCCCGAACAGTTCCGAAGCATTGAGTCCGACCAGATGATTAAAATGGGTCGCGATCACGGTGGCGGCATCGACAACAGTATAGCCAGAGACCACGGCTTCGCTGCGTTTTTCCGGAGATATCCAGAGCGCGTCCAGACCAAAGGTCGGATCTTTGCAGCCCTGCCCTTCCAGACTGGAATCACTGTCACCACTGTCCAGCGCCAACAGGTCATCAGGCCAGGCCTGGTCTTCTCCAAGCGTTACGCCGTTAATCTGGATCCGATAAGAATTGGGGGCAAGCGCCATATTGTCTTTGACCCGCACCAGCGGCACAACAAATCCGAGCTCGCGGGAAAGTTGGCGGCGGATGCCTGTCAGGCGCTGCATAAGCGGTGCACCCTTGCGGTCGTCGACGAGCGGCACCAGACCATAGCCGATTTCAATGCCAAGGACGGCGCCGTCGGTGACATCGCTCCAGGCGATGTGATTTTTCTGCTCCGGCGTTTCGACAACGGGTTCCGGCTCGGCCGCTTTTTGCGCCTTGCGTGACAGCTTCCAGGCGCAGAAGCTCGCAACCGCCGCGATCGGCAGGATCACCATATGCGGCATGCCGGGCAACAGTCCCATAACGGTGAGGATCGCCGCAACCGGGATCCAGGCCTTGGCGTTGCCGAACTGGCTACCAATCTGACCGGACAGATCCATCGGAGAAGCGACCCGTGTCACAATTGCTGCCGCCGCGATTGACAACAGCAAGGCCGGGACCTGAGCCACGAGCGCATCACCGACCGCCAACAGGACATATGTCTGTGCGGCGTCGGACACTGGCATGTCGTGGCTGGCAACGCCCAGGATGATGCCGCCGATAATATTGATGACCAGAATAAGGACACCGGCAACGGCATCGCCTTTGACAAATTTCGAAGCACCGTCCATCGAGCCATAGAAATCTGATTCCGTCGCAACTTCCTGGCGCCGTTCCTTCGCTTCTTCCGGGGTTAGCAAACCGGCATTGAGATCTGCATCGATTGCCATTTGCTTGCCGGGCATCGCATCAAGGGTGAAACGCGCCGTCACTTCGGACACGCGCCCCGCACCCTTGGTGATCACGACCAGATTGATAATCATCAGGATGGCAAAGACGAAGATACCGACGACATAGTCACCGCCGATGAGGAAGTTACCAAAGGCCTCGATCACATCACCGGCCGCATCAGGGCCATTATGCCCCTCAACCAGCACAACGCGCGTCGAAGCCACGTTCAACGCCAGGCGCAGCAACGTCGCGAAAAGCAGCACAGTCGGAAAACTCGAAAAGTCGAGTGGCTTGGCCGCGTTCAATGCGACCATCAGAACCGCAAGCGCGATGGTGATGTTGATGATGAAGCCAATATCAAGAACCAGCACCGGAACCGGCAAGACCATGAACACCACAAGCAACAATGTCGCCAGTGGCAGAATGCCTGCCCTCGCGGTGTTGCCGAGCTGTGCTTGGCGAGACGACAGAAACTGCATCATGGATTTTCACCATACAATTTCTGCGGTTCAATTTTCTGTGATTGGCGGCGCTGCATCTTAAATCCCAAACATTGTTTAGGGTTAGATCAGCAAAGGCCGTGCCAGTTTTGGTTTCGAAAGCCCTGAGGCGAAATTATTTTCTATCAGCCTGCTTTGCGGCTGTCTTTATAAAGCGGCGCCATGGGGGTTCCCATTGCCTGCGCCAAATTCATGGCGCGTTGTTCATTCATGTTCGTCAATTTATTGACCCGGAATCGAGCGGCATCAATATGTTTTGACAACAGATCCAGACGCCCTTTGACGGCATCTTCCTGGCGCCAGACACCTTGCGATTCAATCTCGGCCACCATCGGTCGAAGGGCTGCCGCAGCCTCGATAATCGAGTCAGCATCCTGGCCATCCAGCGCTGCCACAAGATCTTCAAAGCCGGCCTCCAGCTGTACGATCAAATGCTCGCTCATGACGATTGACGCACCGGGCTGTCAAATTCCATGATTTTTGCCGCGATTTTCATTGGATCCACCGGATATTGGCCATCGGCAATGGCATCACGAACGGACACGACACGGTCAAGATCAACCGGCATGCCCTGTTTGACCATGTGATCGATAGCCCCCGACAGCGCGGCGCTGACGGTGGGAGAACGGCTTTTTTCCGCTGCCACCTTATTGTCCGGCTGCGGCGCTGTTTCAACCCGGCCGGCGCCGACGGTGCGGCCCTGGATCTGGTTGGTAATATTGATCATCACAGACTCCTTATAGTCTTTCTGATTGTAAGAACGGATAGTGAGAGACTTTGTTTAGGATCATTAAAAAATAATTAGTATGACGGCAGCGTAACCCGCCCAGGTCCTTGTATTTCCGCCAATATTGGTGCGGACTTGCGCGTCGCGCGGACCGGGATCACATCGCCAATCGCACCGTTTTTGTCTGCGGTCATCTGGCGAGAAATCGTAAAGCCGCTTTTCTTGGCGACCATTAATACCGGTTGGCCCCGCTTGATCACCACGGTATCGGCGCGCTTCGCGATACCGCCCTGTTGCGAACCCAATAGCGGCACCGATATCCGCCAATTCAAGGCTTCGCAATGGATCGTGATCAACCCGCTGTTACGCCGTTCGAAAACAGCTTGCTGCGGGCATTTCTTGAGCCGTAGCCGACGATCGATCACGTCACGCGACGATCGGGGCGAATCTCCCGATTCCGCAAGATGAGTGAGCAATCTCTGCTCCAGATCCGGTAAGGATTCCAGCAGTTGAGCGGCGGCTGGTGATAGCGCCATGGCAGCAAAGCCCAGCGTGGCGGCACATCGAAAAGCGGTAACGAACATAATCTAAACCTCGCAATAATTTCCTTATTGAGAAGCAAGGGTCGTGCCATCCCCGTTTGGTTCTTCTTCGGGAGCACGCAATATTTCGATCCGCAATTCCTGGATCAATTCGTTTTCTCCCGCAATCTGTTCGCCAAATTCAATCGCATCGCTGTCAACACCCGCCGCATTTAGAGCGCGCGCAAAAGCAGCCATTCGCGCGGCTGAAAGCTCCCATTTGTCGAGGCGTGCAGAAACATCCGGCCGGCCGCTGATGGCGAGCCGGATCACGGTTTTTCCGGTCGCATTGGATGCAGCGATTTCTGCTGCTTTTTTCTGTCCCAAAGCGTTGATCATCGCTTCGCCGGAATCAAATATTTCCGCTGATTGAAACGTGAACTGCTTGATCTGCCGTGATGACGTCGCCGTTTCGGCAACCGCAGTTGGCTGCACCATTGACAACACCACAAACGCCAGCATCAACAGCGTCAAGTCAGCAAAGGCCAGTGACCAGCGATTGGACCGACTGATGCGCATTATCCGAGCTTTTCCTTCTGGACGAGCGTGATCAACTTGTCCGTGAGTATCCGTTGCCACTTGAGCTCTTCCGAAGACAAGCGCAAAAACCGCTGGGAAATTGGTGCTGCAATGACATTGGAGAGTATCAAACCGTACAATGTGGTCAGCAATGCGAGCGCAAGCGCCGATCCGAGATTTTCCGGATCACCGAGGTTCACGAACATGCGAACGAGACCGATTATGGTTCCGACCATTCCGATCGCTGGCGCGATATCAGCCACCGTCATCCAGAAGCGAATAACACTATTGTGCCGGGCTTCGCGGTCATCGAGATTAGCACCCGCCCACTGGGCGAAAGACCGGACATCACCGTCGGTCGCCAACAGGCTGGTCGCACGGGATACAAATCCGTTATCTGCACTCACTCTGTCAATGCATTGCAAGCCTTTGACATCGATAATGGCTTCGACCCGGTGCAGCGCCTGACGCGCGATCTGCGCATCGCGCACTGGATCCGCGCGCAGCAAAACCGTCCAGGCTGAGAAACTGCGCTTAAAGCCGGCAATGCCTTCTTGCAATCCGACCACGAGGATCGATCCGAACCAGACCAGACACAGGGCCAGGGGATCAAAAAGTTCCAGAATCGGTTGCAAGTCACTCTCCCCATTTTGACCAAAAAAGCACGCGGCAAAAGGCTGCCGCCGACCGGCAAAATTTTGCCGGTGCAACGGGAATGGTCCATCTTCCGCGTATGTAAATGGCCAAATTCCAACGAATTTCGAATCTGGCACAGTGCTTGCGAATTCACTCAGGCACGATGTCTATCATTCAGAACGGATGAGCCGGCATCAGATTTAACAGAAACATAATCTGGGTAATATTCGATGGATAAAGTTTTTAGCATATATGGAGACGCGCTAGCTTTGCGGTCGCAAAAGCTGAATCTTTTGGCATCCAATATCGCCAATGCCGCGACGCCGAATTACAAGGCGCGCGATCTCGACTTCAGCCGTGCCATGGGTTCGGTGATGAACGGCGAGACGACATCCAACAATGTCGATGACCATATTGCCTATCGCGTGCCGCGCCAGCCTTCTCTGGATGGCAACACGGTGGAGCTTTCCACCGAGCAAACCCTCTTTGCCGAAAACGCGGTTCAATATCGCACCACGCTGTCTTTTCTTGAAGGCCGCATCAGCACGCTTCGGCGCGCCATGAAAGGAGAATAGCAAATGGCTGGTCCAATGAACATTTTCGATGTCGCCGGACGGGCAATGTCCGCGCAAATGACTCGTCTCAACACGACCGCATCCAATATGGCCAATGCGCGCTCGGTCGCGCCGACAGAAGCCGAAGCGTTCCGTGCCCTCAAGCCGATTTTCAAAACCTACTCGGACAGCGCCGAGATGGCGACGGTCGATGTCGAGCGGATTATCCAGTCCGACACCCAACCCAAAAAGCGCCATGACCCAACCAATCCCATGGCCAATGACGAAGGTTATGTCTGGGAAGCCGGTGTCGATGAATCCACCGAGATGATCGAGATGATCGATGCCGCCCGGCAATATCAGAACAATGTGCAGGTCTTGCAGACCGCAAAATCCTTAATCCTCGAAACCGTAAGAATGGGTAAATAATAATGACCACCATTACCAACTCACTGCCTGCGAATTTGGGCATCGCCCAACCGATCGATGCCACTGGCGACGATACCCTGAATCAGGAATCCTTTCTGCGCCTAATGACCACGCAGTTGCAGAGCCAGGATCCGTTTGACCCACTCGACAACACGGCGATGGTCGGACAAATGGCGCAATTTTCCAGCGTCGCCGGCATTGCTGAAATGAACGTGTCGTTGAAAGCCATTGCCGGTAACATGACCGACAATCGCGTCGGCGATGCTTCCAGCTGGCTGGGCCACAATATCCTCGTCCCCGGCAATATCGCTGCGCCTAATGGCTTCGGTCAATATGCTGGTGAATTCAACCTCGACACCCCATCATCCAATCTCTCGATTGATTTCCTCAACGACCGCGGCGAGATCGTGCAGGCCATTGAGCTTGGCGAACAACCCGCCGGTCCAATCGCCTTCCAGTGGGATGCCTTAGACAGTCAGGGCGCGCCCCTGCCCCACGGCCCGTTGAAGGTCCGCGTCAATGGCGGAGCGGTTTCCGGTCTGTCGTCCTGGACCACGGTTGAGGCGGTTCAGTCCCCGGCCGATGCATCCAATGCCAGCCTGCTCACGCCGCTGGGCGAATTCACCGTCTCTGACGCTATCCGCCTCAGCTAATCCATTCGCTATTTTGAAGGAGAACTACCATGTCGTTTTATACCTCACTATCAGGACTTAAGGGCGCACAAACCGACCTTTCCGTGATTTCAAACAATGTTGCCAATGCCGGTTCTATCGGCTTCAAGCGCAGCCGCGCAATTTTTGGTGACCTGTTCGCCGCAGCGCCGACCCAGAGCACCAGCTCGGTAGCGGGTCAGGGCGTGCGCTTGAACGGAATTGCCCAGCAGTTCACCCAAGGCACACTGGAAGCCACCGAGAAGACACTGGACCTCGCGATTGCGGGCGACGGTTTCTTCGCCGTTCGCGGTCAACCCCCACGCCAGGATCTCAGCTTTACCCGTAACGGCGCTTTTGGCACCAATGCCGACCGCGAAGTGATCGATACCATTGGCAGCAAAGTCCAACTGTTGCCGGTTGACGCAAATGGTGTGGTAACATCCACTGCAATTGCCGACATGACCGACTTTGTGCTGCCGGTTTCCGACCCGGCAGATCCGACGGCTGTTCTGGCCAATATTTCGGTCAGCAAGGAAGGATTGGTTGTCGCAACCTTTGGTAACGGCAACACGCAAAATCTCGGTGCGGTGGCAATGTCTTCCTTCACCAATTCCGAAGGTCTGCGTCCGATTGGTGATGCGCACTGGCAGTCGACCGGCGAAAGCGGGCCACCACAGATTAACAGCGCTGCCAATGGCCCGCTGGGCAATATCCGGTCCGGTGCTCTTGAACGCGCCAATGTCGATCTGACCGAGGAGCTGGTCTCGCTGATCGGAGCCCAGCGGAATTTCCAGGCGAACGCTCAGGCGATCGAAACGGCCAATACGCTGACCCAGACGATCATCAACCTTCAGGTATAATTAGGACTGGGATAGCCCGACCATGGACAAAATGATTCACAGCAGCCTGACCGCCATGCGCGGGATCATGGCCAAGCAGACCGTCATCGCCAATAATATGGCGAATGTCGAC
The DNA here is from genome assembly GCF_055693205.1 of Parasphingorhabdus sp. W113. Lineage (NCBI taxonomy): Bacteria > Pseudomonadati > Pseudomonadota > Alphaproteobacteria > Sphingomonadales > Sphingorhabdaceae > Parasphingorhabdus > Parasphingorhabdus sp. W113. Next base: position 2,093,216 of record NZ_CM146328.1, read on the forward strand.
ACGACAGGATTTCGCGCCGAAATCGTAAACGCCAAAGCGCGGCATCTGACGAGTGATCAATTGGACAGTCGGGCTATAGCAGACGAACGGGTTTACTCTGCCAACCTGCAAGCCGGCACTGTTGTATCCACCGGCCGACCACTGGACGTTGCCTTGAAAGGCGATGCCATGCTGTCGGTCCAGGGACCCGATGGCGAACCGGCCTATACCCGCAGGGGTGACCTGCAGATTAGCGAAACCGGCCTGGTGACAACCGGAGCTGGCGAACCGGTACTGGGAGAAGGGGGGCCGCTTGTTATTCCACCGGCCGACCAGATCAGCTTTGGTCGTGACGGTAGCGTCATGATCCTGCCGCAAGGCGATACGACGGGCATCATGCAGCAAGTTGATCGTCTGGCGCTGGTATCCTTTACCGGCACCGACATCGTGAAAGGCAATGACAATCTCTTCCGCGTTCGCGGCGGTGGCGCTTTGCCCGCTGATGCCGATGCCAAATTGACGCCCGCGTCGCTTGAAGGATCGAACGTCAACATGACCGCATCGCTGGTCGATATGATCGAAGCCAGCAGAGCCTGGGAAACCCAGGTCAAATTACTAAAAACAGCACAGGAACTGGACAGCAGCAGCACCAATTTGATGCGTCTGCCGGGTAGCTAGAGAGGAACAGAAAATGAGTAATGGAGCCTTACAGGTCGCCCGCACGGGTCTCGACGCACAAAATACCAAGATGCGCGTCATTGCCAACAATCTTGCCAATGTGAACACCAATGGCTTCAAGCGCCATCGCGCCAGTTTCGAAACCCTGGCCTATCAGCATAACATCACGCCCGGCGCACCCTCCACTGGCCAGAACCAATATGCCATTGGACTGTCTTTGGGCACCGGCGTCGCGGTGCAAGGAACCGCGCGAATTGAAACGCAGGGATCGTTGCAGACAACCGGAAACGCACTGGATATTGCCATTCAGGGGAATGGCTATTTTCAGGTCGAAATGCCGGACGGACAAACCGGCTACACCCGCGCCGGCAATTTCAGCCAGACCGCAGAAGGCACATTGGTGACCCCAGGCGGCCTGCCACTCATTCCGCAAATCCAGATTCCGCAAGGCGCATCGGGTGTCACGATTGGCAGCGACGGAACGGTTTCTGCAACGCTCGCTGGATCGACCGACGTGACCCAGCTCGGGCAGATTGAAACGGCGTCTTTTGTCAATCCGGCCGGATTGAAACCCAATGGCGACAATATTCTGACCGAAAGTCCGGCCAGCGGAGCGCCGCAAGTTGGTGCCGCCGGGATCGAAGGACGCGGCGCGCTGCGGTCCGGATCGCTCGAACAATCCAATGTGAATATCGTCGAAGAGCTGGTCGACATGATCGAGACCCAGCGCGCCTATGAGGTCAACAGCAAGATGATCTCCGCGACCGACGAAATGCTTCAATTTGTGAACCAGCAACTGTGATCGGATTACCCATGAGAATGATATTAGTCATCGCGCCGGCCCTGGCGTTAAGCGCCTGTTTTGGCGGCGGTACAACCGCACCACAGGCAGGCTTTGCTCCGGCCACTGCGCCCATACCGCTGATTTCGGAGTCAAAAAACGGCGCCATATTTCAGGTTGCAAATGGCTATGCCGCGCTGACCAGCGGCGCCCGCGCGTCGATGGTCGGCGACGTTCTGACCATTCAGCTGGTCGAACGCACCGCAGCATCCAAAAGCAATAGCGCCGCCACCAGCAAGAACAGCAATTTCGGTTTGACGCCTCCGACAACCGGTCCTTTGTCGCTCTTTGTACCCAGCGATATAAATATTGGCGGCGATCAGTCGTTCTCAGGTTCAGGACAGGCTGCGCAGGCGAACAGTCTCTCCGGAGAAATCAGCGTGACCATTGCGGAAGTCTATCCCAACGGCACGATGAAAGTGCGAGGTGAGAAGTTGATCAATCTGAATCGCGGCGAGGAATATATCCGGATGACCGGCATTGTGCGCGCGGCGGACATTAGCACGGACAACCGCGTCTCCTCGTCACGGGTTGCAGATGCGAAAATCACCTACGCCGGATCGGGTGAAATCGCCCAGGCCAGCAAACAGGGATGGTTGCAGAAATTCTTCTCCTCCATCTCGCCATTCTGAGGGGAGAGCGATCATGACTGTTCTTAAATCTCCCTCATTTCTCCGTCTGCTGGCCGCCTTAATTGCTGCGATGCTGGTCCTGGTGCCGACACCGGCACAAGCGGATCGCATCAAGGATATTGGCAGTTTTCAAGGTCTGCGGGCGAACCAGTTGACCGGCTATGGCATCGTGGTCGGCCTCGCGGGGACCGGTGATGACAGCCTGGAATATTCCACCCAGGGCATGAAAGGAACGGTCTCACGATTTGGGCTCACCTTGCCGCCCGGGATCAATCCCTCGCTCAAAAATGCGGCGGCGGTGATTGTCACCGCCCAGCTGCCCCCTTTTGCAAAACCAGGCCAGCGCCTGGACATCACCGTTTCAGCGCTTGGCAAAGCCAAGTCGTTACGCGGTGGCACGTTGGTTATGATGCCGTTGCTTGGTGCCGATGGCCAGATCTACGCCATGGCGCAAGGCAATCTTGCGGTCGGTGGTCTCGGTATAGAAGCCGCAGACGGATCCCGCACATTGGTCAATATTCCCAGCGCCGGCCGGATCCCCGGCGGCGCAACGGTTGAACGCAGTGTCGGCACCGGTTTTGCCGACACGCCCTATCTGACCTTCAATCTGGCCGAACCCGATCTCACCACGGCGCTGCGCGTCGCGGATGCGATCAACCGGAAGACCGGCGTCGCCATGGCCGAGGCGATTGATGCGGTCTCGATCCGGATCGAGACCGAACCCGGTGCATCCAAACGCATCATGCAAATGGGCCTGATCGAAAATATTGAAGTCAGCCCGGCCAAGGCCCCTGCCCGCGTCATCGTCAATGCCCGCACCGGTACGGTGGTGATCAATGACATGGTTCGGATTACCCCTGCTGCGGTCAGCCACGGCAAACTCACGGTCAAAATCGACGAACAGCCAAGGGTCGTTCAGCCGGCGCCGTTTAGCGAAGGACAAACCGCAGAAGAACCCAATAGCCAGATCGAGATTACCGACCAATCCGCACCAATGTTCACCTTTGACCGGGGCGCATCGCTGGCGGAAATTGTCGAGACGATCAACGCGATCGGGGCCACGCCTGGCGATCTGGTCGCGATACTCGAGGCCCTCAAACAGGCCGGCGCCATGAAAGCGGAGTTGCAAATCCAATGAACCCGATAGACCCCACTTCTTCCAAACTCACGGCGCAAAAGCCGAACGTGCAGTCGGACCAGCTGGTTCAGGCTGCACAAGCTTTGAGTCGATCTTCGTGCGCAACATGATTGGCGCGATGCGCAAATCAAGCCTCGGCGAAGATCTGCTGGGCAATAGCGGTGGGGCGCAATTTCGCGACATGATGGATGACCGGATCGCCGATGACATCGCACAAAAGCAAGGCCTCGGCATTGCGGATCTTCTGGTTGAACAATGGAAGGGTAAATTATGACCGATCTGCTCAATATCGGATCGCAAGGAGTGCGGGCGTATCAGCGCGCGCTGTCGACCGTTTCCACCAATATCAGCAATGCTGAAAACCCCAATTATGTCCGCCGCGATCTGCGGCTCAATGAATTTGCCATCGTCCCCGGCTTCACTCCGTTGCAGAACGCCCAGTTGTTCTTTGGTGGGGTCGAGACCAACGGCGTGGCGCGGGCCACTGATCCGTTTCTCGAAGCCAATGTCCGTCTGACTGGGGCTTCGCTTTATGGCGCGGAAACCCGGTCGGCCTGGATGGATGCAATCGAAAGCGGATTGGGCGACAGCGCCACCGGAACCACCGCGAAACTGAACCAGATGTTTGCCAGCGCAGAGCAGCTTGCCGGCGCGCCGTTCGATACGGTTATCCGGCGTCAGTTTCTGAGCGATATCAATGCCACTGTGACCTCGGTCAATCGCACCGCCCTAAATCTGGTCAACGTATCCGACCAGATCGTCGGGTCGACCGAACAGGAAGTGACCACGTTCAATCAGGCGCTCGAGAATCTTGGTGAAATCAATCTCCAACTCCGCACCGCTCTCGATGGGTCCACCAAACAGGCGTCGCTGCTCGATCAACGCGACACCGCCTTGGCCGTCCTCAGCGAGCGCATGGACGTCACCATCGCTTTTGGCGACAAGGGTGTCGCGAATATCAGCTATGCCGGGGAAGACCTGGTCGATGTCGGCGATGTCACGCCTTTGTCGGTCATCGCGGCGGCGGACGGCACGATTACGCTGGATGCGGACGGAACCCTGTTGCCACCGCCTTCGCAAGGATCCTTGTCAGCGCTGGTATCGAGCGCCGCAACAAATGCCCAACGGCGATCGGAAATCGAGAGCTTTGCAACGCAATTTGCCGATGATGTCAACGCATGGCAGGCGGCGGGTGAAACCGATGCCAGCGCTCCTGGCGCGCCGCTGCTGGACGCTTCCGGAGGCGCTGTCGCCCTGGCACTGCTGACAACCGACCCGGCGGCTCTGGCGCTCGCTACGCCCGCGGGCCCCGCCAATGGCAATATTGTCAATTTCTCCAATTTCCGCGGGGCCACCGGTTTCGAGCAGTCCTGGACCAACACGATTGGTGCGCAGGCGATATTGACCGCCTCAGCCCAAAGCGAGACCGCCGCGGCGTCATCGCAGCATCAGGCGGCGCGCGAGGCACGGGACAATTTGTCGTCGGTCGATCTCGATCAGGAGGCGGCGGACCTGATCCGGTTCCAGCAGGCCTATGATGCCTCCGCTCAGGTTATCCAGGTGGCACGCGAAACCATGCAGCGCATCTTCGCGATATTCTAGATTGATAGGAGACTATGATGCAATCGGTTAACCGGCTCCGTCCGACCATAGAAGTCGCGCTGCAAAAGGAATTGTCGAAAGCGATTGAAGTTCGCCAGCAGCAGATTGCCACCGGCCGTCGTATTGACCGTCCGTCCGATGACCCGTCCGCCTGGGCCCAGATTTCGAACGTCGCAAAAGTCCAGGCCAATATTGGGGCGTGGATCAAGAATATTGATCGTGCCGAAGCCATCTCGGCGCAGGCTGAAACCGCTATTTCCGATATCAACACCCAATTGGTGCGGGTCAACGAACTGGTCATCCAGGCGAGCAGCGACGCTTTGTCACAGGACAACCGGGAAACCATTGCGCTCGAGCTCGAGGCAATCGGTCTGCAGATCGCTGATTTCGTCACGCAGGACGACAATTACGGTCGGCCACTGTTCGAAGGGGGCATCCCTCTGGAAGTGCCGATTGACGACAATGTCACCGCCCGGGCCGCCCCTCAGCGATCGGACTTTGACGGGCTGGCGCCGTTAATGGCGAATATCGTATCGACGGTCCGAACCGGAGATCAGGCGCAGCGCAGCGCTTTGCTGGACCCGCTTCAGCTCGAGATGGACAATACCATCAACGTGCTCGGCCAGCATGGCATCGAGCGGGCCCGACTTGAGGACAGCCGAACCCGCCTGCAGGAACGCCAGATCGACGTGAGCGAATTCCGCGCCTCGCTCGAGGAAACCGACGTCACTCAAGCGATTACCGAGATGCAAAGACTGCTGATCAACCTGGAAGCCGCGCAGGCTACCTACGCCCGCATCGAGCAGACAACGCTATTTAGTCAGATCAGCTAAACTTTGGTCCTCGTTAACCGTATTCATCGTTGGGATTGATCGTAAAATACTGTCGGTCCTGAACGAATAATAACCCAGGAACCCGCAATGTTTGCAGCTATCGGCATCGTCATTCTCATCGTCATGGTCTTTGGCGTATTCGCCTTGTCCGGCGGTAACCTGGGCGTGGTCGTGGCCGCCCTGCCCGTCGAAATGGGCATTATCGGTGGCGCCGCGGTTGGTGCGCTGGTTCTCGGCAATAACGGTGCCAGCCTGAAAGCGCTGATGGGCGGCATGGCGAAAGTGTTCAAGGGCCCGCAATATCAAAAGGCGGACTTTCTTGATTGCATATTCCTTGTTTCCAAGCTGATGAAAATGCTGCGGACCGATGGTCCCGTGGCGCTCGAACCGCATATCGAGGACCCCAAGGCGTCGGCGGTGTTTGGGGAATATCCCAAGCTGCTGAAGGATGACACGTTGATCCATTTGATCTGCGATACCTTGCGACTGGTGGTCGTTTCGTCCGGCACACTCGAACCGCATGCGGTCGAGGAAGTGATGGATAACGCGCTGAAAACCCATCATCACGAAGCCATCGCACCGGCAGATAACCTGCAAAATCTTGCCGATTCCCTGCCCGCCCTCGGCATTGTTGCTGCGGTTCTGGGTATCGTGAAAACCATGGGCGCGATCGATCAGCCCCCGTCAGTACTCGGCGCGATGATCGGTCTCGGCGCTGGTCGGCACCTTTCTCGGCGTGTATCTGGCTTATGGTTTTGTTGGTCCAATGGCCGGTCGCGCCAAGCAGGTCATCGAGAGCGACGGTGCCATCTATCACATTGTGAAGCAGATCATTGTCGCTTCGCTGCACGGCCATCCGCAACCGCTGATCATCGAAGCCGCGCGCTCCGGCCTGACCCATGCCAACCAGCCAGCCTTTGCCGACGTCTTTGACGGCATGCGCGGGAAATAAGCATGGCACGAGGCAAGAATGAGCCGGAACCGCGGCCGATCATCGTCAAGAAAATCATCGCCGATGACCATGGCGGCCACCATGGTGGCGCCTGGAAAGTGGCCTATGCCGACTTTGTGACGGCGATGATGGCGTTCTTTCTGATGATGTGGCTGCTCGGTTCGACCGACGAGAAAAAGCGCAAGGCATTGGCCGATTATTTCACCCCCACTTTGGTCGAGATGCGCCAGAACAGCGCCGGTGCCAACGGCATGTTTGGCGGGGATCTGATCACGTCGAAAGACAATTATCCCAGCGCCGCGTCGCAGACCGGTACCCGGTCGATTACCATTCCCAAGGACAGCACCGGCGGGAGCAATGTTGGCGCGGGCGCGAACAAGGAAAAGGATCGCGAGCAGTTTGAGGAGATCAAGAAGCAGATCGAGCAGCGACTGGCGGAAAATGCAGAGCTGAGCAAACTGAACAAGAATGTCCGCTTTACCGAGACCCGTGAAGGCTTGCGGATCGAGATTATCGACGAGTCCGACTTTTCGATGTTCGCACTGGCCACCGACAAGCTGCTGCCCCAGGCACGGCAGCTGGTGATTGAAGTGGCAAAGGCGATTCAGCCCGCGCCCAATCCGTTGATGGTGCGCGGCCATACCGATGCTCTGCCCTTTTCTTCCGGCCGTTCGATGAACAACTGGATGCTGTCGACCGCGCGCGCCGAAGCCACGCGCAAGGCGATGCAGCAGGCCGGGATCCGCCCCGGTGCCTTTTTCCGTATCGAGGGCGTGGCGGATCGCGAGCCCTATACGCCGAACGATATTTACGACCCCCGCAATCGCCGGATATCCATCACATTGGGATGGCAGACCGTGGCTAAACCGGCTTTAGCCGCAGCGTCGCCCGCAGTCCCCCAGCCGGGCGGTTCCGCAGAATAATATCGCCACCTTGCTCGCGAACGATGGCGCGCGCCAGGGTCAAGCCCAATCCGGTTCCGCCGGTCTGTCGGTTGCGTGATGTCTCCGCCCGGGCAAAGGGTTCGAACAGGGTTTCCAGCGCATCCTCGGCAATACCCGGGCCTTCGTCATCGATATGAATATCCAGTTGGTCACTGGCCTGTTCGACCGTAATAGCAGCCCGCGTCCCGTAGGTTACAGCATTGTCGATCAGGTTCCGCAACGCCCGGCGGATCAGCGTGGACCGCACATTTGCCGTCACGCGCGCGCCGCGCTCAAATGTCACCTGCTCCCCGCGATCGACAAATTCGTCCACCACCGTTTCAATGAGGGCATTCATGTCTGTCGGCTCCGATTTCTCGGCTGATCGTCCCAAACGCGCCAGCGACAGAATATCATCCAGCGTCCGGTCAATATCATCAATCCCGACGATCATCCGTTCCCGCTCCTGCGCATCCTCAACGCTCTCCACGCGCACCCGCAGGGCCGCCAGCGGTGTCCGCAGGTCATGACCGATCGCCCCCAGCATGACATCTTTCTCGTTGAGCATGGCATCGACCCGGCCATTCATGTCGTTAAACGCCGCGATCAGTTGACGGGTATCCGGGGGGCCGGTCTCGACCACAGGCTGCGACGACCCGGGCGCAAAATTCTGGGCCGCGCTGGTCAGGGTCTTGAGCGGTCTGGAAATATAGCGACCGAGCAAAATCAACGGGGTGAGCAACAGCAGATAGAGAATGACCGTCTGCAAAATCAGCGCACGGGTCAGACGCTTGTTGCGATCCTGCACCACCGCAACCACGCTCATCCAGCGGTCGGGTGCAATCTGGGCAGACATCAGAATGAAACTGTCAACCTTGCGCAGCGCCTGCTCTTTGCTGATCCTTTCACCGCGTTGCCGGGCGATCCGCCGAGACGGGCCGAGACCAATGACGCTGTCGACGAGCGCCGGCGGAACGGTTTCAATCTCAGCCACCTCGACCGCCTGAATATCGTAGCCGAGATTGTCAAAGACCTCGAGCGACCGCTGTTCGTAATTGCGGCTTCGGCGCATGCCATCGGTTATCGGGCTTTGCTCTGAAACCGCGGGTCGCGGGCCGCGAAAGCGCCGCCGCGGCCGCTCGCCGGCGCGCGGCGGTCGGTCAAACCGCTCACGCCGTTCGAGGCGCTCGACACCACCCGAAATCCGGCTCCAGGCGGAGGCCGCCGCTTCGAAGCGGGTTTCCTGTTGCGCACCGCGATAAAGCAGCACCATGTTCACCGCCTGGGCAATCAGCAACATCACGGCAACCAGCGCCAGCAACTGCCCGACCAGGCTTTTGGGCAAAATGCGCTTCATAGGGTCTGGACATCGCCGGCGAGGACATAGCCGCCGCCCCAGACGGTCTTGATGATTTCCGGGTTTTTGGGATCCTGTTCGATCTTGCGGCGCAAACGGCTGATCTGATTGTCCACCGCCCGGTCAAAGGCATGGGATTCGCGGCCTTGTGTGATGTCGAGCAACTGATCGCGGTTGAGCACCTGGCCCGCCCGCGACAGCAGGGCCAGCAGCATCCGATATTCTCCGGTCGACAGCGGCACCGCTACACCATCCTGGTCGACCAGGCTGCGCTGATCGGTCTGTACCGTCCAGCCGGCAAATTGATACACTGTGCCTTGTCCGGCTTTTGTGCCGTTATGATTGCTCACCCGGCGCAGGACGACATGAATTCTGGCGACCAGCTCGCGGGGGCTGAAAGGCTTGGTGACATAATCATCCGCCCCGAGTTCCAGGCCGATAATCCGGTCCAGTTCCTCGGTCTTGGCGCTGATGAAGATCACCGGAATTTCGGTCTTGTCCCGCACATGCCGGCAAAAGCTCAGCCCATCTTCGCCGGGCATCATGATATCGAGCAGGATGATGTCAAACAGATGCGCGTTAAGGGCAGACCGCGCGCGGCTGGCATTGTCGGCCTGCTCCACGATGAAACCCTGTCTGGTCAGATAGTCCGCCAGTGGCTCGCGCAGCGACGCTTCATCATCTACCAGCAATATGCGCGTTTTTCCGGACATTCCTGTTCTCTAGCATGGGTTTAACAAAATGGAACGGACCACCGGCGGCTATTGGGAGGGGGAAAGTGCCGGTGATCCGTTCGCGCAGAAAGGGGTTCAGGGATTAACCGCCTTTTCTGTTCCGGTTGCCGCGACGCGCCTCGCGCGCGGCCTGTTGTTCCTCGGCGGTGACAACACCATCCTTGTTCGCATCGACCTTGTCAAAACGGGCCATTGCCGCGGTATCAAATTCGGCTCGGCTGATCATCTGATCGCCATTGGTGTCCGCACGCTTCAGCATTTTGCCGAGACGGCCCTTGCCGCCCTTGCGGGCCTGCTTGCCGCCCCGTTTGCCGCGCACGGCCTGCATTTCTTCCTGGCTCAGCGTGCCATTGCCATCAACATCGGCCTTGGCAAAACGCTCGGCCTTGCGGGTGGCACGATAGGCTTCCATTTCCGCCTGGGAAACACCGCCGTCACCATTGCTGTCCATCTCGGAGAACCGCGCGGCCCGGCGGGCTTCCCGGTCAGCCTTGGACAATTGGCCGTCCTGATTGACGTCCATCTTGGTCCAGCGCTCTTCGAGCGAAGCGGTCAGTTCCGCCCGGGTGATCTGATTGTCATTATTGGCGTCCGCCCGCATCATGCCTTTGCCACCAGGGGCCGCAATAGCGACGCCGCCAGCGATCAACAGAGCGGTTGCGCTGGAGAGAATAATTGCCTTTTTCATATGTTCATCCTTCTTGACTGTTACTTTCTGGCGGTCGCTATCGACTGCCTTGATCTCTCTTCTAGGCGCAAGATGTCGCGCAAGTTTGTCAGATTGGGCCAAAAATGTCGCAATTTGTCGCAAGACCGCTGTGCCGTTCATTTTCGGGACAGTGTGATGGCGATCGGACCATCTCATGCCGCAGAAAGGCCCTCCAGAAACCGTTCCACAGCGTCGAAAGATCACATACCAGACCCCACTGCTCCATCCTCATAAATATCTCAACCCATTGTTATTACGACATTATATCGCGTTTCTTATGAATCTAGTGTGACCTTTCGTCCATCGTTGTCCACCGGTTGTCGCACGGCATCCTATCGAACGAACCCTATAAACCCGGTCAGCCAGTATAGGTTCGGCACCCCGTGTAGGAAAGAATGGACCGGAAAGACGTTGCAAATCCGGCCGATCCGTACTCAGATGACCGAAACACCACTGCCAGGAAAGGCGATCACCGCCCGCAGCATCGACGAGGAAGCAGAAACCCATGACACAGCAGCAGCTCGGCGCGATCGTTGCAGATATTGCGGCAGAAATGGCCGAGGCCTCGGATCGCGGCGCGGTGGCCGACTATATCCCGGATCTGGGCGCTGTTTCCCCGGAACAGTTCGGCATGGCGATAGTCGACAGGAATGGCGATTGCCATGTCGCCGGCGATGCCGAAACGCGCTTTTCGATCCAGAGCATTACCAAGGTTTTCGCCCTCACCATGGCGCTCGGTGCGGTCGGCGACGATTTGTGGCAGCGGGTCGGCCGCGAACCGTCCGGCAGCGCGTTCAACTCGATCGTCCAGCTCGAATGGGAACGCGGCATTCCGCGCAATCCGTTTATCAATGCCGGCGCGATTGTCGTCTCCGACATATTGCTGTCGGGCAGCGCCTCCGAGGAAGTGACCGCGGCGTTCGTTCGCTTCCTGCAGATGCTGACCAATGACGACAGCGTCGCGATCGACCAACAGGTCGCGCAGAACGAGGCGGCCAGCGGCTACCGCAATGTCGCCCTCGCCAGTTATATGCGCGCCTTCGGCAATATTCAGCATCCGATCGAAGAGACGCTGGGCGTCTATTTCAACCAGTGCGCCCTGGCGATGAACTGCCTCCAGCTCGCCCGCGCCGGCCGCTATCTGATGGCCGGCGGCGTCAATCCCGACTCCGGCCAGGCGGTCGTCACGCCCGATCGCGCGAAACGCATATTGTCGCTGATGATGACCTGCGGCCATTATGACGGCTCGGGCGAATTTGCCTTCCGTGTCGGCCTGCCCGGAAAATCCGGCGTCGGCGGCGGCATTCTCGCCATCGTCCCGCAAACCGCCGCGATCGCCGTCTGGTCCCCCGGCCTCAATGAACGCGGCAATTCCAAACTCGGCACCCTGGCTCTAGAGCGGCTCGTGCAACGCACCGGCTGGTCGGTGTTTGAACCGGGTCAGGGATTGCGGGTGTGATCTGGAACTTTAGTCAAGGTGATATCGTCAGATATTAGCAACGCTCATCCGCCACTGGCAAAGTCGATCCAGGATTGTGAAAACACAATTTGGGTCGCGATCAACTGAAAGACGATAAAGGGGCCGACGCCAATCCGGCTCGCTGGACGATGAAGATCACGGTCCAGGCCAAGGCGGTAACAGCGTGCGGATGCATCCACGGGCTGGGAGCTTGATAGCTTCCGGATGCTAGGGGCAGGAAATATTTCGGCGCAAACGCGAGCAGTGTCAGAACAAGCCCAACCACGCACATGAAGCGCGCATCCTGTGCAAATGCGCTCATTTTCTGCCCCCGACTGACATCTGCGCACAGGTGTAATCACCCTGTCCGGCTTTGTCTATCAACAGCCCAATATCAGTTTCTGTTAGTCAGTTATCTCGAGTGGGTGGAGAGAATGGGCCGGGTGCCCCTACTCCTGAATACAGAAGTGGGATTGGGTTTCTAGCAAATTTTCTGATGTCTAACTGGGGCATTGAAGAGCGCGCCGGAATGTGTCTGTCCGGGACATCGCGCTCCGTCAGCCTGGCAAATCGACTGGACATGAGTGATGCACGTGCTAACTTGCCGAAGGGTCGCATAATCGAGATGACAGGCAATTTTGTGATGATCTGCCGGTCAAAATGGGGGATTTATGAGAAAATTTCTGCTTGCAAGCACATTGATGTTGGTCGGAACATCGTCGGCACACGCGGCCACGGCAATACTCGAAGACAACCGCGTCATTATCGACAATGCGCCGTTTTTTAGCGTCGGAGCAGAGGACGGTCTGGGTGGTGGAAATTTTGCACTCAATAATGCCAATTTCATTGATATCCCATACGCAATCTTTAGTTTTGGCGGCGCAACATCAGTTGCGAACGCGACTTTGAACTGGAATTTCGATTCGCTTTTCGATGATTCTCCTCCCTCATCCATCTCTTTGTACGTCGGAAATGATGCTGATGGAATCGTCAGCACGTCAGATCGTTTCATGGGCACCTTGATCGATACGTCGGTATATTCCGGCGGAGAGGTTGGCAGTTTCGACGTCACGTCTTTTGTAAACGACGCGCTTGGAGCCGGGCAATTTTTCGCAGCACGGTTTGAAGTCACAACCGCGCCCGCCGACGTCGCTGGGTTTGTTGATGGAGGCAATTTCTTCGCGCCTTCGGTCGAGTTTGATCAAGTTGCAGCCGTACCTGAGCCAGCGACATGGGCGTTCATGATCTTCGGCTTTGGCGCCATTGGCGGAGCGCTTCGTCGCAACCGCAAAGCCAACGTCAAGGTTAGCTACGCTTAGGCTGATTAGGCTAGACACCAAGATTATCCCAAAGCCCTGCCAGAGCGATCTGGCGGGGCTTTTTATTTGTCCGCGACGGCCGACCACGCGACCGCCTATCAAAACTCTGCTTTTCGGATTGAATCGCCGAAGCTATCTTTCTGTCCATAAGGGAGCCACCGCGATGCAAACCAATGTTGATGCCGTCCAAACCGAAAAATATGCCGTTCCCTTTATCGAGCGCACCGGTATGCGCACGGTGGAACAGCGACCGGGCTATGCGAAAATCCGGATGCCGCTGGCCGGCAATGAAAATCATGTCGGCGTCATGTACATGGCCGCTTTTGCCGTGGCAGCGGAAGCGGCGGCGGCCACACCGGCTTCAGGCTTTCTCGACAAAAAGCGCTTTTTCCCGATCATCAAGGATATCTTCCTGGATTTCCGCAAACCGGCGACGAGCGACATCTTCGCCGAATTTTCCCTGAGCGAAGCGGATATTGCGGATTTACAAGCCAGTCTGGAACGCAAGGGCTCTGCCGGCTATGTCGCCGAGATCATGCTGGTTGATGCGGACAATATGCCGGTGGCCGAAGCAAAGGTAACGGTCAAGCTGCTGAGCCACGGCTTCAAGAAATAGACCGCGAGTCCCGCCAGTCGGTCCGGGCTGATCAATCGCCGGCGCAATGATGGTCGCTTTTGGGGGCACGGGCGGGTGTCAGGATTTTGGCCCGAGCATAGCAATGACCGGCATGACCCAGAAGACCATGATCGGCACCATCAGGATACTCATCACCATCGTTCGCATCGGGATGGGCAAACCGCTTAGAACCGGTTCCAAGACCACGGCAATAGCGGTCAACACCGGATAAACGCCAAACCATGTCTGAATGGCAAGACGGGTTTTACCGCCTTGCCCTGAGGTTTGAGAAACTGCGGTCGCTTCTTTCTTCATAGCAGCTCCCATGCGCTGATATTCTGGCTGAGATGGTCGATCGATGTCGTTCCGGGAATGACAATGATGTTGGGTGAGCGCTTTAGCAACCATGCCAAGGCTTCGCGCGGCTCCAGCTTCGCGTCTTGTTGCATGGGATTGGCACCAAGCGGCCCATAGGGAATGAAGGCGATGCCTTTTTCGGCGGTATAGTCGACCAGATCATCTTGCTCGGTCTCGGTCATATTGAACCGGTTCTGGACACTGGCGATCGGCGCGACTGTCAGCGCGCGGTCCAACTCTGCTCTGTTCACGTTCGACAGACCAATATGCTTGATCCGCCCATCGGCCTTGGCTTCGGCCAATGCGGCGACCGACTGTTCAACCGGAACATCGGGATCGATCCGGTGCAGTTGGAACAAGTCTATCTGGCTTCTGCGCAGATTGACCAAGGCCTGATCAATCTGCCGGAGCAGCGTGTCTCGCGATCCATCAACTATAATCCGGTTGGCAGCGGGTTTGTCGACCCCGCCCTTGGTGGCGATGAAAGCAGGACTGCCTTCCAGCGCTTCGCCGACGATCTGATCCGCTGTCAGCGGCCCGTAAGAACGCGCGCTGTCAAAGAAATTCACGCCCGAACGGAGCGCGTGCCGCAACAGGGCTTTGCCCGCTTCCCAATCCGCATAGGGGCCAAAATTACCGGGCTGACCGGTCAGGCGCATAGCGCCATAGCCCAGCCGATTGACGGTGGTTTGACCTTCCAGGTCAAAATGCAGTGCAGTGGAATTGGTCATGATTATCTCCTGTCTGTCAAATGGCCGGTAGTGGCCGATAGAAAGGTTATGACCAGCGAGAAGTTTATTTGGTAGACAGAGAACATGACTAACTATTATACGCAATATGTATGAGCAAAAGCCTCGATCGCCTGACGCTGTTAGAAACATTTGTTCGCATTGCGGATCGCGGTTCGATCACCGCCGCTGCAAGAGATTTGGGACTGTCCCAGGCATCAGCCAGTCGGCAATTGTCTGACCTTGAAAACCGGCTCGGCATAGAGTTGATCACCCGAACAACCCACAGCCTGGCGCTGACCGCTGCCGGAAAAATATGTCTTGAGAAAGCAAGGGAACAGCTTGCCAGCTGGTCCCTGCTGGTCGAGACGTTTGCGGATGAAGCCGATGTGATGCGCGGTCCGCTGCGTGTTGTTGCACCGATTGCGCTGGGCCAAAAGCTGCTGGCGGATACGGCAGCGGCGTTTCAGAGTGATTATCCGAATGTCCACATCGACTGGGTATTGGAAGATGAAGAGATTAAATTTTCCGAACTGGGATGTGATCTGTGGATCAAGGTCGGGCCCGTGCCGGATGATATGCTGATCGTCAAACCGATCCTTTCGGTAAAACGGATCCTTGTCGCTTCGCCGCGGCTCGTGACGAAAGACGCTCGGCATTCCCTTGAATCTTTAGCCAAATTGCCATTTGCAGCCCTGTCACCTTTTGAAGGTGGCCAAATAAGTTTGACCAACGCAGCGGGTTCAAAAAAGGCCTTCAAGCCGTCGGTTTCTTTCACGACGAATAACATATTTTCCGCTCACAGATCGCTTCTTTCTGGCCATGCGGTAGCGGTTATGCCGGAATGGCTGGTTCATGCGGATTTGATCAACGGCCGTCTTGAAAACGCAGCACCTGACTGGCGCGCGCCAGATCTTCAGGTCAATATTGCCTATGCACCGTCTAACCGTCAGACCGCGCGATTGAAGAAATTTGTGGCCGCGATAACCCGATCGCTTGAGACGTTAAACTAATGTCGGCTTGCGGGTCGCAAGCCTAGTGACCGCTATGGGCGCAGAAGCGGACATTTAGCCAATAAGCTATGATAATCTGAATTTATTTTTGTTTATGGGAAACCGTTGCTTAATCGATTTTCGCACTCCCTCGACAAGTAAATCGTTAACTAAGTTTTTGGTTACTGTCGATGGCAACCCATAGTCAAAAAGCAGAATTTGACAGAAGACTTCAAGATACCTTTTTTCCGTTTGTTTGAGTTTTTGATTTTCCGCAATTTTGCCTCTAGCAACTTCGATTTTCTTTTCACCCAGTTCTATTTCTCCCTCGGCAAACAAACATTCCGCAGTCATAATATCGAGGTCATACCATCTAGGGAGTTGGGCTTTTTTCTGCCCTATCAATTGTCGACACTGTTCAAAGTAATCCAATGCGACCATAAAATTTTTCTGGGTCAGAAAGTCTATTCCTCGTACAAAATAGATTGCGGCTTTTATGGCATTTATCATTCTCAATGGTTTGCACAAATTGACAGGATGGTCTTCAAATTATCCGATTCTCTAACAAATAAACGTGAATCCTAACGTCCGCTTTCGGGATGTAGCCGCCACTAAGTATTTCTTGGACCGCCAAAACGTTAGACAATATCAAGCATGCTTGAGTAGGCGTACGCAGAAAATAACGCTTACGACCACTACGAAAAGCAAATTTCAATAATTGAGTAGAAGAACACCTCACATGAACCAAGATACTGCTACTTTTCTTTTCGACATATTGAATAATTTCAAAGATTTGCATACGAAATTGCAAGATCAGAATTTGTCGATCGATTCAGATGACTATCGTCAAAGATTGTTCGAATTGTATGAAAATGAGATCAAGAAGTATGACGACAGCATAATACCGATAGCTTTCGCTCACACTTGCTACAGTTTGGCTGAGACCAATTACTTCGATCATAGCATCTCAAAAATACTGAGCAGCCAATTCGGCGCGCTGAAGGTTGAGTTTGAGGAGATCGCCGATCTATATGAATTGAAGGGCGTTGAAAGGATTCCTGATCTTGATTGGACTAGGGATGATGTTGATCTTCTAAAGGCTTTTGATTTGTCGGAGTTGAAAAGATCGAGCTAGTGTCCGCTTTCGGGATAAAACGGACATCGGCCTTTGTAGAGATTGCAATCGCCAAATTGGCTTGGCGGTGATAACTTGGAATTGACGGGTTTTTTGTTTGAAATTGGTGGCATCTTTGTCGCTCTTTTTTTAGCATGTCCTTCCCGGTATTTGCCGGTTAAAGTTCTGGTCCTAACTTAGGCTTGTCAGTTTCAGGCGTTGCCGCGCCACATCAAATTTACATTCATACATCGGGTCGGAGGTAGTAGAATGTCAAAAGCAATATCCCTTTTTTTATTACCTTCTTTGGCACTCGGTAGTGCGAACGAATTGAGCTACGTAGAAACGAAGTGTGATGCAATCAGCGCTGAAAAAGTGGATGTTATAAGTAACTATGATTTCACTACTATTGGAAGTTTAATTAAAACACAGGATATGGGAGGAAAATCTGTTTACTTTTATGATGTAGATTTTGAGTACAACCAATATTCCGTTTTGTTTGTTTTGGATTATAACGGAGATATTGGTGGTGAAGTTAACTCATGGTTTATGAGATCCAGAGAAAAACTCTACATTGAGGACGTCAATTTTGACAAACTTCATGAAGGGAAATTGCTCGTCTCAGTTGACTATATTTTGAATAAGAGAAAATGCCGACAGAAATTTAAACTTTAGCATATAGATACAGGCTTGATTCGTCCCTTCCAGCAAGAACAATGTCCGGGCGTCTCCAGCCTAGCCCAAGAAATTCTGCTTCCTAACGTCCGCTTTCGGGATCGAGCAAGGAGCAAATTGATCAGCTGCTCTGTTCCAATATTATCCCGGACCAGCAACTCCGTTTTTTGAGCGCGTGCGATGATGTTCGCTTTCGGCATAAGGCCGACATCAACGGATTTGTTTCAGAGACCTCATTAATGAGACCACGACGTAATTAGGCCAACCCGCCAACCCCAATTGGCGCGAAACCTGTAAAGCTCTCAATTAAGGAAAATTTGGAGCGGGTGACGGTGACTGTTTGGAGCACGAAAGCGAAATTTGAAATATCGCGTAGATACGCATCAAGTTTCCACACCGTCGCCGGAGGCAAATGCTGCCGTTGTGGGAATTATCTGCAATAGGCTACGGTTTTCTGTAGTCGGATTGTTTCAAGTCATTGCAGCCGCCAGTGTGATCTGTCGTCAATGACTGCCCATCCGTTTTTCCAAGGCGAAACTCTATTCGATCCAGAATGTGCCGTTCTGCTTCGGTTTCTGCAGCATTTCTGGCCTCTTCGATCCGCTGATACAGGGCAGCAATCTGTGTCGCCGAAATCGTGTAAGGGCAAGGCTCGCCGCCACGCCAATTCTCTCCGGCATTGAATATGATATGGTCATTGTAAGATGCATAGCGGAGCCTGCGATCCGCGCTATCACAGCTCTGTTGACCACCTGAAATATGGAAAATCGTAAAACTGTCCGTCGCACGCCACTCAGCACAGCCGTTCGAAAGCGGCCGGTTCCAATTCCACCACATTCCACCGCCTTTCCAATGGTAAGACGCGGCGGCATTCTGAGGCACACTGTCGGGCCGTGGCAAAATCGGCCCCAAGATCGGAACAACGGTGGCGTAAAAGGTAAAGACACCGATGACATGGGTGATCAACGCAAGAGCAATAATGCCGACAAATAAAGTGGCCAACTTTTTCATAGAATATCCTTGCTAGCCAAACAATTCGACTATGTCTGCCTTCTTGGCCACTGCCGACTTCAAAATGAACAGATACTGTCAGCTTCTCTTGCTGGATCAAGCGGACATTGGCGCGGCAATATGAGAGGCTAACACACACATATCGCGACGCACTTTCGCCAACCCGCCAACCCCAATCGGCACGAATCCTGTAAAGCTCTCAATGTTCGATAATTTGGAGCGGGTGAAGGGAATCGAACCCTCGTCGTAAGCTTGGAAGGCTTCTGCTCTACCATTGAGCTACACCCGCATCGCTCCTGTTGAAGCAGCGCTGCTATTGCCACCGCTGTTGCGGCGCGTCAATCAGGAAACCGTTTGGGCGGCGCCTGTTTGGGCGCTTTCTTTGGCAAACCATTGTTCGACCGCCTGTTTTTCCGCATCCGTCATGTGCAGGCCCAGTTTCGAACGGCGCCACAGCGCGTCTTCGGCGGTGGTGACAAATTCGTTGGCGATCAGCCATTGCAGCTCGATCGCGTAGAGACCGGCGCCGAAACTGGGGCCCAGATCCGCGTCGGTGCGGGCATCGGCCAGCATCACGGCGGTGTCGGTGCCATAGGCGCGGACCAGTCGGGACAGCAGCGTGCTTGTCAAAAAGGGCCAGCGCGTCTGATAATCGGCGACCAACGCATCAAAGCCGGTCACCGCAAAATCCCCGCCGGGCAAAGGTGCGGTGTCGGTCCAGTCATCGGTTTCGACGGCGAGCGCCCTCTTGAGGGTTTTCATCGCCTGGCGTGCGAGCACGCGATAGGTGGTGATCTTGCCGCCAAAGACCGACAGCACCGGCGCGCCTCTGTCATCGTCATAGTCGAACACATAGTCGCGGGTCACGGTCGAGGCCGACTGGCTGTGATCGTCGAACAGCGGCCGGACGCCGGAATAGGTCCACTGGACATCGGCGCGCTGCACCGGTTCGGCAAAATATTCGCTGGCCGCGGCGCAGAGATAGGCAATCTCGCTGTCGCTGATCTTGGCTGGCCCTTCGGCATAGCTCCACGGCTGGTCGGTCGTCCCGATCAGCGTATGATCGCCTTCATAGGGGATGGCAAAGATGATCCGGCCATCCTTGTTCTGGAAAATATAGCTGTGATCGCCTTCAAATTTCCGTGCGATAACAATATGGCTGCCCTTCACCAGGCGCAATTTGGCGGCGTTGCTGCTTTGATCATAGAGCGCCGTGACCGGATCCACCCACGGGCCTGCGGCATTGACCAGCACCTTGGCTTGCTCGGTCACCGGTCCGGCCTCGGATTGCAGTGCGATCGACCAGTGATCCGCTTGCCGCTCGAG
The DNA here is from genome assembly GCF_055693205.1 of Parasphingorhabdus sp. W113. Taxonomy (NCBI): domain Bacteria; kingdom Pseudomonadati; phylum Pseudomonadota; class Alphaproteobacteria; order Sphingomonadales; family Sphingorhabdaceae; genus Parasphingorhabdus; species Parasphingorhabdus sp. W113. Next base: position 2,113,191 of record NZ_CM146328.1, read on the forward strand.
CCCGACACATTCGGTCTGCGTGCGGATATCCGCGCCGCGTTCGGCAGCATCGCGCGCGGTCAGCGCCACCAGACGCGCATCCTCAACCCAGCAATCGGAATAGGCAAAACCCTTTTTCAGGCGCTTTTGCAGCGGTACCCCGCGCGCATCCTTGTGCAGGTTCACACTCTGGGTACCGGGTAACAGCGACCGCGAACCGAGATGGTCATAGAGAAACAGCCCCAGCCGCAGGAACCAGGCTGGGCGCATGCCCTCATCGACCGGCAGCACGAAACGCATCGGCCAGATGATATGCGGTGCGTTGCGGAGCAGCACTTCGCGTTCCTGCAAGGCTTTGCGCACCAGACTGAACTCATAATGTTCGAGATAGCGCAGGCCGCCATGGACCAGTTTGGTGCTCGCCGAGGAGGTGTGGGCCGCCAGATCATCGCGTTCCACGAGCAAGACCTTCAGGCCCCGCCCGACCGCGTCGCGTGCGATTCCGACGCCATTTATGCCGCCACCAATTATTGCCAGATCAAACATTATCCGTCTCATAGAGATTCGCGGCATTTGATCAATGCTGCATTGCAATATAATCCGCTTTTGCTTGCCTTTTTTCCGGGACCCAATAGCGTGATCAGCCAATCAAGGGCCCGGTTCGGGCCCAGAATATCGGGTGGAGACGGACATGGCGGCGCAGCAAATTTTGGTGATTGACGAGGGCACGACCTCAACCCGGGCGATGCTGTTCAACAGCGACGGGAAATTGCGTCAGTCGCAGCAGGAAGATTTGCAGCAATATTACCCTGCCCCCGGCCTGGTCGAGCATGACGCGGCTGAAATCTGGGACAAAACCCTGCGCTGCTGCACCAAGATGATCGAACAGGCTGGCGGCGCGGACAAGATCGCGGCCATCGGCATCACCAACCAGCGCGAGACCATTGTGGCCTGGGACAAGCGCACCGGTGAACCGCTCTGCAACGCGATTGTCTGGCAGGACCGGCGCACTGCCGCGCGCTGTGACAGCCTCAAGGCGGAGGGGCATGAAGCGATGATCCAGGACCGCACGGGCTTGTTGCTCGACCCCTATTTTTCCGGCAGCAAAATCGGCTGGATGCTCGAAAACTGGCCGGAAGTCCGGGCCGCTGGCGACAATCTCGCTTTTGGGACGATCGAATCCTATCTCATCTTTCGCTTGACCGGCGGCCGCCATGTCACCGATGCCAGCAACGCCAGCCGGACCATGTTGATGGCCCTGGACGGCCAGGACTGGGATGATGAACTGCTCGCGCTGTTCGGCATTCCGCGGTCCACCGTGCCGGACATTGTCGATTGTGCCGGGGCTCTGGGCGAAACCACCGCGCAGCTGTTCGGCAGCCCGATCGCGATTTGCGGCTCCGCCGGCGATCAGCAGGCCGCCACTATCGGTCAGGCCTGCCTGACGCCCGGGCAGACCAAGGCGACATTCGGGACCGGCGCGTTCATTCTCACCAATAGCGGAAAGACCGTGCAACGCTCCCGCCACCGGCTGTTGTCGACGGTGCTTTATCAGCTCAATGGCGAGCGCACCTACGCGCTGGAGGGGTCGGTCTTTGTCGCGGGCAGCCTGATGCAATGGCTGCGCGACGAAATCGGCTTGCTGAAATTTGCCGGCGAAAGCGAAGAGCTGGCGCGGTCGGTACCGGATAATGGCGGCGTCTATCTGGTCCCTGCCCTGTCCGGTCTCGGTGCGCCGCATTGGCGCGCCGATGCGACCGCAACCATCTCGGGTCTGAGCTTTGCCGCCAACAAGGCGCATATTGCGCGCGCCGCGCTCGAAGCCATGGCCTATCAATGCCATGATCTCAAAACCGCCTTCTCGGCCGACGGCACCGACTGGAACAGCCTGCGCATCGACGGTGGGATGGTGGCCAATGACTGGCTGGTTCAGGATCTCGCTGATATTCTCGCCATTCCGGTCGAGCGCCCCGATTTCATCGAAACCACCGCCCTCGGTGCGGCGATGCTGGCGGCGGTCGGTTGCGGCATATACGAGAGCCTGGACGATGCCAGCGCGATGATATCCGATCTCGAAACCTATGAATCGGATATTGAATCGTCCGAACGGGAGCGCCGCCTGGCGGGCTGGCAAGCGGCGGTCAAAAAGATATTGGCCGATAGCGCAAGCTGACAGGTTGTCCCTGCTGCGGCAGGCACAACGTCAGGACTTACCCGGCTCAACCTGCATGAATTTCGGTTTGCTCATGCCATTGCCCGAATCCTGGATCAGCGGATATTTCCCGGGCGGCAAGGCAGCCAGCGGCATGCCCGCAGCGGCAAGATCATAAGGCGACACCCGGTGCCGCGTGCACAGCCCGCCGGCCCCGTCGCTGACCAGAGGGGTTTCAAATTCCACTGCGACCATCGCTTCTTTGGACCGGATGACCGTGCAGATCACCAATTGTCCGCCACCAAGATCAAGCACCAGCTTGGTCTCGACCGGAACCCCGAGCATCCCTTCAAACCGCGCCCCGGTTTTCGACAGATCGCGCATCACCACATCATAGCGATGATCTTCATGGATCGCGCCGATGCGCCGGAACACCGTGCGGCGATCGGGGCGATAAAGTTCCGGACCATCCGGTTCGATCCGGAATTCGCCGGTGCCCAACCGATCGGCAATTTCTTCCAGCCGGAGCGCCTTGGAATAGATCCAGCCCTGAATATAGCGCGCGCCCTTGGAACAGACGAGGCTGAACTGGTCAAACGCTTCGACCCCCTCGACCGTGGTTTCCATGCCGAGCGCGTCGGACAGGCTGACAATGGCGGCGATGATCTTGGCGCTGTTCTTGTCTTTCTGGGTACAGCTGTCGACAAAGCTCTTGTCGACCTTGATCTTGTCAAACGGGGCCGAGCGCAAATAGCTGAGCGAGGAATAGCCGGTGCCGAAATCATCCAGCGCCAGACGCACGCCGAGTTCCTTCAGGACCTTGAACGTGTTGTCGATGGTCTCGCTGTCGCCCATGAACACGCTTTCGGTGAGCTCCAGCTCGAGCCGCTCCGGTTCAAGGCCACTGGCCGCCAGGGCGTTCATGACAATCTCGGGAAAGCCGCTATTGGCAAATTGCACGGCTGAAACATTCACTGCAATGCGCACCGACTTCGGCCATTGCATCGCATCCTGACAGGCCTGCCGCAACGCCCATTCGCCGAGTTGATTGATCAGGTTCAATTCTTCCGCAATCGGAATGAAAACCCCGGGACTGACCGCGCCACGTTCGGGATGCACCCATCGCATCAGCGCCTCAAAACCGACCACCATATGGTCATCCGTGCGCACCACCGGTTGATAGTGCAGGTCCAGCTGGTCATTGATCAGCGCATCGCGCAGATCCTCGACGAGCAGACGGCGCTCTTCAGCTTCATCCTTGAGGTCCGCCGAATAAAAGCGAAATTGTCCACGTCCGGAATTTTTCGCGGCATAAAGCGCAAGGTCGGAACTGCGGATCAGCTCTTCTTTCTCAACCCCGTCATAGGGCGCCACGGCGATCCCGATGGAGGTACCGATAATCGCACTTTTCTCTTCAATCGGATAGGGTTGCGAGACGATCTTGACAATTTTCTCGGCAATTTCTCCCAATTTCCCACGGTCATCAATATCGGGCAATATGACCTGGAATTCATCGCCACCCAAGCGGCCAATTTCGCCCCGGTCCCCGACAATGGTCTTGAGCCGCTTGGCGACCTGTTTGAGCAATTCATCCCCGGCTGGGTGCCCCATCGTGTCATTGACCTGCTTGAAACGGTCGAGATCGAGCATCATGATCGCACAGCTGCGATTGGCAGCCTTGAATGCACCGAGCAACGCATTGAGGCGATTGTCCATGCGGTGGCGATTGGCCAGACCGGTCAGCGAGTCAAATTCGGCGAGCCGGGAATCTTCGAGCTTGCGTTGATATTCAACCGTCACATCCTTAGCATTACCCCGATAGCCGTGAAATTCGCCTGCCGAGTCAAATTTTGGATGGGCTGCGATCAACCACCATGTCGGTTTGTCGTCCGGCCCGCGGGTCAAAGACACCTGCCGCACAACCTGATCATTAATCTTGCTGCGTTTGCTAAACTGGTAGTGCAACGGCCGATCCGATTTCTCGTCCGGATTGTCCGGATCATTTTCGAACCAGGAGGTAAACGGTTCGGACAACAGGTCTTCGGCGGTTCTGTTCAGATTTTCGGCCGCTTTCTGGGAAACATAGATGAATTTCCCTTCTGCATCCGTGGCCCAGAGCCAGTTGATCCCGGCCTGTTCAAAATCGTCCAGAATCTCGTTGCGCCGCGCCTGGTCGCCGGAGGCGGTCAGCCCGTTAGGGCCATTGTCACTCCCCTCGGAGGACTTGCCCGAGAACGCTTTCAGAAAACTCTTTGCTGCCATAAACCTACATCTTGCTTATCAGGAATGAACATCACATCGTGCTTGTCCGATCAGCCTAAACGCTTATGGTTTACATAGCGCTAACGGTTTAGAAATATCGTGCCTGCCTGTACGCGGCGGCATATCGCACGTCTGTCTCACCATGTTGATTAGCGGCTGCCTTGGCCCTATGGTTCGGTCCCTTCCTGCTTTTTGTCCCTGGATTTCATGTCTGCGTCGCCAAAACTTTCACCGTCACTACCGATGATCAAGACATGCTCCATCTGGCGCGCGCTTGAAATATTGGGCGACACGCCCATTCTGCTCATCCTGGAATCGATCTGGCTTGGCGCGGCGCGCTTCACCGAACTCAAGCAGCGCACCGGATTGCAAAAAGCACTGCTGTCCAACCGCCTCAAACGCCTGATTGATAACGGACTGCTGCGCAAAACACCGGTGGCAACCGCAGCCAAGCAATTTGGTTACGGTTTGACCGAAAAAGGGGTCGACCTGTTTCCGACCGTCCTGATGCTGTATGACTGGGAGCGCAAATGGGGCAGCGCGGAAGTGCGGCGCAATCTGGAATTGCGTCATGAACCCTGCGGCCACATCCTTGTTCCAGCGCCCGTCTGCGGGGCCTGCAAACAGATATTCCACTTGCGTGACGTCTCCTTTGTCGAAGGGCCCGGCCTCGGGACGATGCCGGCCGCCTATAGCCGTCGCCGCAACCGGGGCGGGTTTCAGTCGGAACAGCCCTCTTTGCTGCACGGGTCGGTTGAAATCCTCGGCGATCGCTGGTCGGCGCTGGTCATGCGCGCTGTGTTTACCGGGTTGCGGCGGTTTGACGCGATTGCGGCGGATATCGGTTCGGCCCCAGCGATTTTGTCGGAGCGGCTGAAATCGTTGGTGGAGCTCGCGGTGCTGAAACCCGTTCCCTATCAACAGCATCCGGTCCGCAACGAATATCAGCTGACGAAAAAGGGATTTGATTATTATTCGGTGATCATGATGCTGATGCTCTGGGGGGACAAATATTATGGTGCGCCGGAAGGCCCGCCGGTCATCTTGACCCATGAAACCTGCCAGGCGCGGCTGATCCCCGAAATTGCTTGTGCACATTGCGAGCAAGTGGTGCGACCGCAATCCGTATCGATTGTCGGAACCGATATCTGAAGCGCGATATATCGCTGACGGTTAGCGGGATTAGCGCTTGACCCGTTCCGGTGAATCTACAATAGGCATGTGACTATTATAACCATACCGTTTTATGGAGTCCCCTATGCCGCAACTTGTCAACCGCATTGAAGCGACGCTTTCCGCCAATGATCACCCCTATCTCAATGGCGCCTGGACCCCTAATTTTGACGAATATGACGCAACGGATATGGAAATAATCGGTCAAATTCCGGACGATATTGATGGCGTCTATATCCGCAATACCGAAAACCCGGTCCACGACGCGATTGGCCGCTACCATCCTTTTGACGGCGACGGCATGCTCCATATGATGCGGTTTGCGGACGGCAAGGCAGAATATAAGAACCGCTTCATCCGGACCCGCGGTTTTGAAGCGGAGCAGGAAGCGGGCCGTTCGCTGTGGATTGGCTGCATGGGCAATCCAAAAAAGTCAGAGCGCAGCGGATGGGGCGCACATGGTCATATCAAGGACGGCTCCTCCACCGATGTCGTTGTCCATGCGGGCAATATCCTCTCGACATTCTGGCAATGCGGTGAAGGCTATCGGCTCAACCCCGAGACTCTGGAAACGCTGGGCATTGAAGGCTGGACCCCGATTGACGGCATTTCCGCGCATCCCAAGCTGGACCCGCAGACCGGCGAGCTGCTCTTTTTCAACTATTCCACCCATGCGCCCTATATGCATTATGGCGTGGTCGGCGCGGATAACCGGTTGAAACATTATATACCGGTGGAATTGCCCGCCCCGCGCCTGCCCCATGATATGTGCTTTTCCGAAAATTATTCGATCCTCAACGACTTCCCGATGTTCTGGCCGCAGGCTGCGATCGATAATGGCTTTTATATTCCGGTGTTCGACAAGACGATGAAATCGCGCTTCGCGGTTGTGCCGCGATACGGCAATCCATCCGACGTCCAGTGGTTCGAGGCGGAATCCACCTATGTCCTGCATTTCATGAACGCCTATGAAGAGGGCGACGAAGTGATCATGGACGGCTATTTCCAGGAAGATCCGCGCCCGGACCCGCTGCAAACCATGCCCGATGGCTATCAGGCCATGGGATCCAATCTCGATCTGCATTCCCTGCAGACCCATTTGCATCGCTGGCGGTTCAATCTCAAGACCGGCGAAACCGCCGAGGAGCGTCTCTATGATGACGAGATTGTCGAATTTGGTACAATCAACCCCGCTGTGGCAGGGAAAAAGCACCGCTATGTTTATAGCGTCACCGGCGAAAAAGGCTATTTCCTCTTCACCGGCATGATCAAGCATGATCTCGAAACCGGCCAGACCCAGCATTATGAATTTGGTCCGGAACGCTATGGATCAGAAGCGCCGTTCATTGCGCGCAAGAACGCCACCAGCGAAGATGATGGCTATCTGGTCAGCTTCATTACCGACATGAAACTGGACAGATCGGAATGCGTCCTATTAGATGCCAAGGACTTGGCAGCGGGTCCGGTCTGCCGGATCATTCTGCCGCATCGCATTTGCAGCGGGACCCACGCCGTCTGGGCGGATGCCGGGGAACTCAAATAGGGGAAGAGCGTGATGGCGGAGAAAATCTATATTCTGGGCGGACATCAGACCGATTTTGCCGAGAATTGGACACGCAATGACCTGTCCCTGTTTGACCTGTTTTCGACGACGGTGCTCAAGGCACTGGAGAAAACCCGGCTCGATCCCAAAGACATAGACGTCGGCCATGTCGGCAATTTTGTCGCGGAACTGTTTACCGGCCAGGGCATGCTGGGCGGGTTTTTCGGGCATGTACACAAGGATTTCGCCGGCATGCCGGCTTCCCGCCATGAAGGGGCCTGCGCGTCGGGCTCGCTCGCCATATTGGGCGCAATGACCGATATTGAAAGCGGACGCTATGATCTCGCCTGTGTCGCCGGCGTCGAGCTGATGCGCAATGTGTCGGGCGGACAGGCTGCCGACAATCTCGGCGCGGCCATTTTCGTCGGCGAAGAAGGACAGGACGCCACCTATATCTGGCCGGCCATGTTTTCCGATCTCGCCGAGGAATATGACCGGCGGTACGGGCTCAACCACGCGCATCTGATGGCGATCTCGAAAACCAATTTTGACAATGCCAAACGCAATCCCAACGCCCAGAGCCGGGACTGGACTTTCACGGAGCAAAGCTTCACCGCCGATGATGCGCATAATCCGATCATCGAAGGCTGGATGCGGCGTCAGGACTGCGGTCAGGTATCCGATGGTGCAGCCGTCCTCTTTCTGGCCTCCGAGGCGCGGGCCAAGGCTTATGCGGACACCCATGGGATCGCGCTCGACAGCCTCGCCCATATCAAGGGATGGGGCCACAGCACCGCCCCGATGCTGATGAAGACCAAATTGGTCGACAGCGCGGAGCAGGACTATGTGCTGCCGTGGACCCGCAAGGCGATCACCGATGCCTATCGCAGAGCCGGGATTGCCGGACCGCAACAGCTTGATGCGATCGAAACCCATGACTGCTTCTCGGTGACGGAATATATGGCGATTGACCATTTTGGCATCACGGCACCGGGCGAGGCCTGGAAAGCGATTGAAGAAGGCGTCATCGCCTTTGACGGCTCGCTACCGGTCAATCCATCGGGTGGATTGATCGGCATGGGCCATCCGGTCGGCGCAACCGGTGTCCGGATGATGCTGGATGGGGCCAAGCAAGTCACTGGTACCGCTGGTGATTATCAGGTTGCCAACGCAAAAACCGTTGGCACTTTTAACGTCGGTGGTTCAGGAACAACCAATTGTTCCTTTGTCATCGGGGTCTGATTGTGAATGTAAAAGTCTTGATTGCCGTTCTTATTGCCGTGTCGATCGGTGGTCTGGTTGCCGTGGCGGGCAGCGACGGTGGAACGGCCATCGGTTCGATGCCGGTTTTTCTGCTCTGCGGCCTGCTGGCCTTTGGCGTGAACTGGCTGGCCTTCATCCCCGCCAATATCTTCAAAACCGAAAAATATTATGATCTGACCGGGTCCTTCACCTATCTCACGCTGATGGTGGTGGCCTGCCTGTTTTCCGCGCCGCTGGACCCCCGTTCCACTTTGATCGCGGCGATGGTGGTGGTCTGGGCGGCCCGACTGGGGTCCTTCCTGTTCCTGCGCATCCGTGATGACGGTGGTGACCAGCGGTTTGACGAGATCAAGACCTCGCCGGGCCGCTTCTTTGTCACCTGGACCTTGCAGGGCACCTGGGTGCTGCTGACTGCGGCCAGTGCTCTGGCCATCATCACCAGCGGAACCCGGCTACCCCTCGGTATTTTCGCCTATGTCGGACTGTCTCTCTGGGCTGCAGGCTTCGCGATCGAAATTGTGGCTGACCGCCAGAAGCGCGCTTTTCGCCGGATCCCGGAAAATAAGGACCGCTTCATTTCCACCGGTCTGTGGGCCTGGTCGCGGCATCCCAATTATTTCGGTGAAATCCTGCTGTGGACCGGCGTAACCGTCGCGTCGCTGCCGGTGCTCGTCGGGTGGCAGTGGGTGACGATCATCTCTCCGATTTTCGTCGCGGTGTTGATCACGCGGATTAGCGGTGTCCCGAAACTCGAAGCCCATGCCAAGAAGAGATGGGGCGAGGAACAGGCTTATCAGGTTTATCTCCGCAACGTACCGATCCTGATCCCGAAACCGCCAAAATCAGCAAACTAGACCGACAGGCACAAAAAAGCCCCGCCAGATTTTCGCTGGCGGGGCATTTTGAATTCCTGGATTGTCGCCTTAGGCGTAGCTGACTTTGACACTCGCTTTGCGGGTCCGACGAAGGGCACCGCCAACAGCACCAAAGCCGAAGATCATGAACGCCCAGGTCGCTGGCTCCGGAACGGCGGAGACATCAAAGCTGATCGCACCGCTATTGTCGTTATTGTTGCTGTCCCAATAGAACAGTTCGAGTGTGCCGGAATCCCAGGCCGCGCCATTGAAATTCGCACCGAGAGTTTGATACTGACCGTTGATCCGACCGACCAGCGAACCGAAGGCCGATGAGAAACCGTCATCCGTGAACAAGCCGAAGTCACGCCCGATCCGGGTTCCGATCGCTTGGCCGGAATCATCGGTGGCGGTTGCGAACCGGTCGGCAATCAGACCATCGGCATCGGAAAACCGCGGCAGCGCGCCTGCGCTCCACAAATCATCGGTGCTCGAGCTGATCGTGATTTCATCCCCGGCACCCACGGCGATTGTATCCAGCGCAACACCACCATTGAAACTGTTGGCGGTTGCATCGACGATGAACGTAGCAGCGCTGGCTGGCGTGGTCGCCAACAGTGCCGCGGTAACAAGCAAAATTTTCTTCATGGGAGCCCCTTGGACATTACTAAAATACTGACCCGATATCTAACCCACCGACAACAGAATGACCAGCTTGTTTACCCTATTCTTACATAAGTTTACCCCCGTTTGCACCGCCCGACACCGGCACGGGCCGATAACCGGATCGGCAAAATCGGGCGATCAGTCTATTCTGGCGCGCAAGGCGATCGTAAATTCCGACGTCGGGGCCGGCGTGGCAAACACCCCCTTGGGATTGATGCAAATATAAGTGACATCCGGATCATAGCCCGAGCTCGGGGTATAGGTGCAACTGGAGAAACTGATCGGCATCGAGGGTTGGTTCGAAAAGGCGACATCATTGGCATAGTTAACACTCAGGCCGCTGCCATTGTCGACAAAGGCGATCGGATCGTTACCCGGGAAGGTGTCCGGTCCGCCGTCGTCAATATCACCGTTGAAAAAGGTCAGATTGCTGGGCAACGCATCAAACAGCAAAACGCTGTCCGCACCCGCCGGTCCATCACCGACATTTTGAACGACGATCGTGTAGACAATATCTTCGCCGGGGATCGAAAAGCCGGTGCTGGCCCCGCTCCCGGTGTAAACCGCTGAACTTTTCATGACATTCAGCCGGGCGGTGCTGATCGGGGTGGGTTGTCCGATAGCGGAAAAGCTCCCCTGGCAATTGCCAGGATCGCCATCAATCGCGCCCCAGTTCGGATCGCCAGCGCTGGTGCCTAGCGAACTGGTCCCAGCCGTGCCGCCACTCACGACGGGCGTGATCGCGGCGCAGCTGGTTCCAAACAGCCGAATGGCCCCGCCGCCGCCACCGCCACCGGTACCATGGGCAAAGTCGGTATTGGCTTCATCCCCGCCATCGCCGCCCGCGACGCGGATCACGGGCGATCCGGAAACCGAATTCACCACCGACATAACAATCGAGCCCCCTGCCCCGCCACCATCCGCGCCGTTGGCATCGTCTTGTACGGCCGACAAACCATCGGCCAAAAGCCGGCCACCTGCGCCAACCAGGGTTCCCACGCGCAGAAAGATCATGCCACCGCCCGCGCGGTTCCCTCCGGTTGCCGTCTGAGAAACCTCCGATCCGGAACCGCCGCCGCCGCCCATGAACAAGCGGTTATTCGGTGTATAATCGAGCGCCTGACCGCCCAGACCACCAAAATGCCCGTCATCGCAAATGCTGAGCTCGCGGCCGCCGAGACCACCAGCGCCGACATTGCCGCCACCGCCGCCGCCCGCATCAGTGATATTGCCGCCGCCGCCGCCATTGCCATTATGTCCGCGACGGGCGGCATGCGCCGATGATGACAGAACCACGCCTTCACCTTTGTTTCCGGTGCCGGCTTGCACCGCACTGGTGTAATTGGTCTGATCCGACGCACAGCTGTCAAACGGCGTCGAGGATGCCAGCGCACCACCAGCAAATCCGCGGCCGCTGGCGTCAATATCCGCATCCAGCGTCAGCGTCCCCACCACATCCAGCACGAGAACGCCGCCGGTCTGGCCATTCCAGGTCGCTGGACTGACCGTTCCGCCAACCGACACATTGCCATCAAAAACCAGCACGCTGACAATCTGCACCGCTGCGCTGGTATCAAAGGCAACGGTCGGCGCTGTTTCCAATGTCAAGGTGCTGCCAGACACGCCGACAACCTTGACATATTCAAACCGCCCGGCGCTGTTATAGGCGGTGATATCGCCATGGGTGGCATCGTCATTGCGGGTCACCGAAGCGCCATTCATCTGAACGATCAGCGCCCGGCTATTGGCCGAAAACCCGACCGTGCTCGAAACCTGGACGCTGGTCGATGAAATGGAAATAACCCGCGCGGAGTTGTTAATCTGTGCCTGCGCGCCACTCGCCCATCCGATCGACAGAGTGATGACGCTCAGCCAGACAAACCAGCGCGCAAATAAAGTGCCTACAAAAGAAATACCCAAACTCCCGGTATGTTTTGCTTTCGTGGCTTTTGAGAACGGTTTTTTCCAACAGAATTTTAACCGAAACGGACCAATATATCGGGCCAGTGCATCCCTGAAATCCGCTGATTGCCGATGCGCGCTCAATCAAACACAAAAAAGCCCGCCAAATGGCGGGCTCTCTGTAGTCTTTTTCGAGAAAACTTTGGCTTTACTCAGCCTTCTTTTTCTTCTCGGCTTTGACCTCGGCCCAGATCGTCCGATAGGACATATAAGCGAGGATCGTGGCGATCAGCAAAAAGGCCAGCACAGCCCAACCGGTCTGGTGCCGCTTTTCAAGCGTGGGTTCGGCGGTCCAGATCAGGAAAGCCGTCACGTCCTTTGCCATCTGATCAATTGTGGCCTTGGTGCCATCCGAATAGGCCACCTGGTCATCCAGCACAATCGGTGACGCCATCGCCAGGTTCAGGTTTGCAAAATAAGGATTATAGTGCAGTCCGGGGCCCGGCTTGGCGGCATCCGGAAGATCTTCCGGTGGATCCTGATATCCGGTCAGCAGCGAATAGATATAAGGCGCGCCGCCTACCCGTGCTTTCGTGATCAACGAAAGATCTGGCGGGATGGCGTTATTATTCGCCGCAGCCGCTGCCACGTCATTGGCAAAAGGCTTCGGAAACTTGTCTGCCGGCAAGGAAGGTCGCGAGGACATTTCGCCGGTGTTCGGATCAATATCGGGCGTCTCGATAATCCAGTTCGCCGCGATCGCTTTTACTTCGGCTTCGTTATAGCCGATTTCCTCGAGATTACGGAACGCCACCAGACGGATTGAATGACAGGCCGCACAGACTTCCTTGTAGACCTGGAAACCACGCTGCAATTGCTGCCGATCAAATTTGCCAAACATGCCGTCGGTCGAAAACGAGACATCCTTGGGTTCCTGATGATACGCGTAATAGACCGGCTTTTCAGGCGGGTTGGTGACATATTCCTTCAGCCCGAGACCGAAGGAAACAAGAAGCCAACCAGCAAAGAAGATACCGATCAAGAAGCCAAAAAATCTAACCATTATTCTAAGTCCTTAATTCTTTAGCTAACTTGAGCGAGCGGCTTGCCGGTGACCGCCTCGGTTATCGAATTGGGTAACGGCTCAGGCTTTTCCAACCGGGAAAGCATCGGCAATATGATCAGGAAATGCGCAAAATAATAGGCACTGGCGAGCTGGCTGAGCATGACATAAGGCTCTTCCGCCGGTGCACCACCGCAAATTCCGAGAATGATGATCGCAGGGATCAGACCAAACCAGAAATATTTCTTGAACTTCGGCCGGTGGTTGCCGGACCGCACGGGAGACTTGTCGAGCCAGGGCAGGAAGAACCAGACCAGGATCGCCGAGAACATCGCCAGCACGCCCAGCAGCTTCGCAGGAACGAACAGGAAGTCGAAGGTGAACGCCCGCAAAATCGCATACCATGGCCAGAAATACCATTCCGGAACAATATGCGCCGGTGTCGAAAGCGGGTTGGCAGGGATATAGTTATCCGCATGGCCCAGCATGTTCGGCACAAAAAACATCACGGCGGTGAAGAAAATCAATGCCAGTCCCAGCGTCCAGCCATCTTTGGCGGTATAGAAAGGATGGAACGGAACCGTATCTTGCGGCCCCTTCACATCAACACCCGTCGGATTGTTGGACCCGGGAATGTGCAGCGCCCAGATATGCATGATGATGACACCAGCGATCACAAAGGGCAGCAGATAGTGCAGCGAGAAGAACCGGTTCAGCGCCGCGTTATCCGGCGCAAAGCCGCCAAGCAGCAGTTCCTGGATCGGCTTCCCGACCAGCGGAATGGCCTCAAACAGGCCGGTGATCACTTTCGCACCCCAGAAGCTCATCTGGCCCCATGGCAGGACATAGCCCATGAAAGCGGTGGCCATGGCCAGCAGATAGATGACCACGCCCAGCAGCCAGATCATTTCGCGGGGGGCCTTGTAGGACCCGTAATAGAGCCCGCGGCCGATATGCAGGTAGATGGCGATGAAGAAGAAGCTCGCACCATTGGCATGCGCATAGCGGAACATCCAACCGCTGTTCACGTCGCGCATGATATGCTCAACGGAGTCAAACGCGATGGTGGCATTGGCTGCGTAATGCATCGCCAAGATGATGCCGGTAACGATCTGAACCACCAGGAAGAAACCGGCCAGCGAGCCGAAGTTCCAGAAATAGTTCAGGTTGCGCGGGGTCGGATAACCCGCCCCGACGCTGTTATAAACCAGACGACCGATTGGCAGTTTTTCGTCCATCCACTGACCGAAGGCGGTGGTTGGTGTATATTGCTGTGCCCAAGGAAAACTCATGTATCTTGCCCCTAGCCGATTTTCACGACGGTATCTGATAGGAATTCATGCTCCGGCACTTCCAGATTGGTAGGTGCCGGGCCTTTGCGAATGCGTGCTGCGGTATCATAATGCGAACCGTGGCAAGGGCAGAAATAGCCGCCATATTCGCCTTTGACCTCACCTTGTGCGGCGCCAAGCGGCACACAGCCCAAATGCGTGCAAACACCCAATGTAATCAGCCAGTTTTCCTTGCCGGCCGATGTCCGGTCGCTCAATGATTCCGGATCGCGCAATTCGGCGACATCGACGCTGTTCGCATCTTCTATTTCAGCAGCGGTCAGGTTCCGAATGAAAATCGGTTGCTTGCGCCAGCTTGATTTGATCGCCTGCCCTTCTTCAATAGCGGAAATATCCACCTCAATCGAAGACAGTGCCAGCACGTCGGCGCTGGGGTTCATCTGGTTGACCAAAGGAAAAACCGTTGCAACGGCACCCACGCCGGCAAAACTCACGGCCGCAACGTTGATGAAATCCCGACGGCGCACGCCATCGGATGGTTCGTTCGGTTCACCGTCTTGCGGATCTATAGCGGTTTCAGCTGTTGCCATGTAAACAAGCCCTTAACTTTGAAGTCGACCCCGTTTGCCAGAATCCTCGCTATCTCTCAATACCGATCTTCGGGCAATAATTGCGCGCCTGATAGCCGCGATCCATATGGTTTGCCAACAGTCAATTTTCCATTGACCGCACATATTGTTAACCCCCATGTTGCACCGACCATGAGAGTAGCCCTGTACCAACCGGATATCGCTGGAAATTTAGGAACGATTCTAAGGACATGCGCCTGTTTGAACGTGGCTGTGGACATTATCGAACCCTGCGGTTTTCCGTTCAGCGACAGAAGCTTAAAACGCGCCGGAATGGACTATTTTGATCATGTCGACTTCACCCGCCATGCCGATTGGGACAGTTTTGTGACGTTCAGCGAATCTGCCGCCCGGCGCTTGATCCTGTTCAGCAGCAAAGCCACCACGCGTTATCACGACTTTGTCTTTCGCGAAAATGACATATTGCTGTTCGGATCAGAGGGTTCCGGGGTACCCGTTGATGTGCATCAAAGCGTGGACAACAGAATCACCATAGCGATGCAGAGCGGCATGCGATCCTTGAATCTTGCCGTATCGGCAGGCATGGCGCTTGGCGAGGCCTTGAAACAGACAGGACAATTTCCAGAATGACGGACACTCAACTTGATGAACAACAACGCACCGCGCAGACCTGGTTTGCGGAGTTGCGAGACAATATCTGCGCAGCGTTCGAGGCCATCGAACAGGAAGCCGGCAGCGCCGCCCGCTTTGAATATAAGCCCTGGGACCGCAAGAACCCCGATGGCTCGCCCGGTGGCGGCGGCGTTCAGGGGCTGATGAAAGGCGAGATTTTCGAAAAAGTGGGCGTCAACATATCGACGGTCGATGGCACGTTTAGCGAGGAATTCGCCAAAGCCATTCATGGCGCTGCCGAAGATCCGCATTTTTTCGCCACCGGCATCAGCCTGGTTGCCCATATGCGCAATCCCCATGTCCCGGCGGTGCATATGAACACCCGCTTCCTGTGTACCACCAAACGATGGTTTGGCGGCGGCGCTGATCTCAATCCGGCGCTGCCCTATGATGACGACACGGCGGACTTTCACGCGCGCCTCAGGCAGGCCTGTGACGCGCATGGCGATGATTATTATGCCCGTTACAAAAAATGGGCCGATGACTATTTCTTCATTCCGCATCGCAATGTCCATCGCGGGGTCGGCGGGATATTCTATGACCATCTGGAAATCGAACAGGACGGCGATTTTGATCGGCACTTTGCGTTCACCCAGGATGTCGGCCGCGCGTTTCTCGATATCTTTCCAGCCTTGGTGCGCCGCCGGATGGGCCTGCCATGGACCGAAGCGGAAAAAGAGGCCCAGCTGGTCTGGCGCGGTCGCTATGCCGAATTTAACCTGGTCTATGATCGCGGCACCACGTTCGGACTGAAGACCGGCGGCAATGTCGATGCCATCCTGATGAGCCTGCCACCGGAAGCCAAGTGGAGCTGATATCTTGACCACATTGCCGGTTCCTGATGGCCATGTCGCCGATGTCATTACCCATCTGGAAATGACCAGCAGACCTGCCATCACGGCTGGGGAATCGACATTGACATTGGAACGCTGGTGCAAGCCGGCGCCTGAAAAATATCTGGCGTTGTTTCGCAAGATTGGCGAACGTTGGATGTGGTTGTCGCGCCTATTGCTCAGCGCGGATGAACTGACGGCGATCATCCATCATCCCGACGTCGCCATCTATCAGGTGCAACTGGACGGGCAACCTGTCGGTTTCATCGAACTGGATTTTCGCGAGGCCAATCAATGTGAAATTGGATTTCTAGGGCTCATCCCCGAACTGAACGGTCAGGGCCATGGCCGATGGCTGATGGATGTCACGCTGACCAAAGCGTGGCGACAGGATGTCGAACGCGTCTGGTTGCACACCTGCACGCTGGATTCTCCGCGGGCGTTGCCTTATTATTGCGCTGCCGGATTTACCGCTTTCAAACGCGAAGTCTCGATGAACCCTGACCCTCGATTGACCGGTCACCTGCCCGAAACGGCGGGCCCGCATATTCCGATCATCAGTTAAAAATCTCTTCAACCGTTTTTCCGGTGCCGGTGCCCGTGAGCTGGCGGTAGATCGACGCGATGACCACGGCGATCAGGATTTGCAATGCGGTCCCGCCCAGAGCGGAGATGGTGTTTTCAATCAGCGGCCAACCTGCCCCGCCCGTGGCCAGTCCGGTCACCACACCAATCACCATCTGGACCACGCCAACCGTGATGGTGCCGACAATGGCGATGATCAGGATCAGCAACATGATTGCAAATCCATTATTCTGGGTGTGGTTCCAACTGGCCTTGAGCACGGTGATCGGGTTTTTTTCACCCTGATCCGCGATGATCATCGGCACGAGGACCAGGCGGCAGGCGATGTAAAGACCAGGCAGGATGAACAGCAAAAAGCCTGCCAGTGTCGCCAGGCCGGTTAGGATATTTGCCAGCAGGAAGACCAGAAACAAGCGCGCGGCAGTGCCAAGACTGTCCGCGACCGTTCCGTTATGAACCGGCGCAATCACGCAAAACACCGCCAGTCCGCCAAAGCTGATCAACAGATTGGACAGGATGACCGATCCGGCATTGTTGGAGAAATAGGTTTGGTAGGCCGCCATGACGTCATTGATATCGGTCACGCCTTCGACTGCAGGCTGCCCGACAAATTGGGCCATTAGCAGCGTTGGCAAAAAGACAAAAACGCCGGCAATGGCCAATATGCCTTCCAGATGGTCGCGCAATATCGCCATCGCGCCATTCCAGCATTGCATATAATTCAGCTTCACTATTCCCACCTCTCGCAGCGATTGCGATCAAATTTCATCCGTTCTGCTCTTGCCACCACGATGGCAATTGTGCACGGAAATTCTATGCAGTCCCCAACCGACATCGAATGGTGCGTCAGCGACACGCAGGTTTCCTATCCCGACGCCCTGGAGCGGATGGAAGCGCGCAATGCGGCGGTGCGCCAGGACTCCGCGCAGGAGATGATCTGGCTGCTCGAACATCCGCCCTTATACACCGCCGGCACCAGCGCCGATCCCAAGGAACTGCTCAGCGGCCAGTTCCCGGTCTTCAAAACCGGACGCGGCGGACGGCATACTTATCATGGGCCGGGTCAGAGAGTCGGCTATGTGATGCTGGACCTCAAGAAACGCCGGTCCGATGTCCGCGGGTTTGTCCATGCGCTCGAAGACTGGGTGATTGCGGCGCTGGCCGAATTCGGCCTGTCTGCGCGCGCCATTGAAGGCCGGGTCGGCATCTGGTGCGACACGCCCGCCGGGCAGGAAGCAAAAATCGGCGCCATCGGGATTCGCATTCGAAAATGGGTCACAATGCATGGGTTCTCGGTCAATGTGGATCCGGATCTCGATCATTTCGATGGGATCATCCCCTGCGGCATTAGCGAATATCCGGTCACCAGTCTGAAACAACTGGGCATAACCGCATCACTGCATGATTTCGACGCCGCCTTGCGCAAAACCGCGCCTTCTTTTTTGACAGCGATCAGCAAATGATATTATCGCTGGATCAACAAGCCTCTTTGACCAAAGGACAATGACATGAGAAAGCTATCCCTCGCAATCATGGTGATCGCACCTGCGCTGTTGGCAGCCTGTTCGGGGGATCCCGAAGCCCCCGAAGCGGATGCCGTTACCGAAACCCAGATGGATGAAGTCGATGTTATCGACGGCACGATCAGCGACGACATGGTTGACGTCGACACCCAGGCGACCGGCGATGCCGAGGCTGAACAGGAAGGCGAAACCACCACCGGGAATGATGCGCAAGAAGCATCTGCTGAGGCAGAAGAGGCCGAGGAATAAGCCCCCTGTAACGGTCAGGCGATCCCGAGAATCTTGTGGGTCTGCAGCGACAAACGCCATTGCGGGTGGGCTCGGACAAAATCCATCGCGGCCTTGATATTCGCCTGGTTCACGGCGTCATCAAACCGGCTGTCCATCGGCTGGACCAGATGATGGGCAAAATCCCATGCGGTCATTGCCTGCCAGTCGCTGCCGCTTTGCGGCCAGATCAGTTTCAGCTCGTCCCCGGACCGCTGAACGGTCTCACTCCCGGCTTTGGGGCTGATGCAAATCCAGTCGATTGAGCGGGGAACCGGCAAGGTTCCGTTCGACTCGATTGCGATTTCAAAGTCTTTCGCATGCAAGGCTGCGATCAGGGCATCGTCAACCTGCAACATGGGTTCACCGCCGGTCAGGACGACGAACCGGTCAGTGGTCTCGTCACCCCAGGTCGCCAATATGGCATTAGCCACTGCGTCGGCTGAGGCAAAACGACCGCCGCCTTCCCCATCCATACCGACAAAATCCGTGTCGCAAAACTGGCAGACGGCCGTCGCGCGATCCTTTTCCAGGCCGGTCCAGAGATTGCATCCGGTGAAGCGGGCAAATACCGCACGCCGTCCCGCCTGCACACCCTCGCCCTGCAAGGTCAGAAACATTTCCTTGATCGCGTAGCTCATGGCGATTCCGCATAGCGCGTAGGGTCTTTCAGTCCGGCTTCTTCAAACCCTTTCTGGCGCAAACGACAGCTGTCACACAGGCCGCAATGCATATTGCCGGGAGCCGGATCATAGCAGGACCAGCTCATGCCGGCATCGATATCCAGACGCGCGGCTTCCTTGGCAATGTCCGCCTTGGTCATGAGTTGCAGGGGCGTTTGAATGGTAAACCCCATCCCCTGGTCTCCCGCTTTGGTGGCCAGATCCGCCAGCTTTTCGAAGCCGGAGATAAATTCGGGTCGGCAGTCGGGATAACCGGAATAATCCAGTGCATTGACACCGATAAATATATCGCGTGCCTGCCGCGCCTCGGCGAGCCCCAATGTCAGCGACAGGAAAATCAGGTTTCGCGCGGGCACATAAGTGACCGGTATATCGGTCGTCACGCCGGTTTTGGGAACGGCGATATTGTCCGTCAAAGCCGACCCGCCAAACCGGCCGAGATCAAGCGGCAATATGATATGTTCCTTCACACCGAGCTTTTCGGCAATCAGATTCTGCGGACTGCAATTCGATCTTGTGGCGCTGATTATAATCCACCGTGAGCGCGATAATATCAAAACCCTGTTCCCGGGCGATGCCCCCGGCAACCATGGAATCCAGTCCGCCTGACAGCAGCACAATCGCAGTTTTTCTCTGATCCGACATAGGCGCCCCGCTAATCCGGTTCGACCGGGCACGCAAGTCCTAGCGACAGCAATCGGGCATTTTGGGCAAAAAAGTGGGCCGCCATTTCAACGAAATGCGGCCCAGTGTGGCTTCTAGTTCAAGCCAAAAGGGAGGATTTCATGCCAAAGCATGATGGAGATAGTCCTAGCATCATCATGGTTAACAAAATGCTAACGGGCGATAACTAACAGCTACCCGTTCGCCGGCCTTCGACAGTGAAGGAAAACGGCGCATTGCCTTCGATGCCCTGCGACTGGATCTGGATCAAGCCGCTGGATTCTTGCTTGATGGTTGTCACACCATGATCGGAAGATCCGCATTTATAGCTCACGCGGATGCTTTTTGGCGTATCCTGGATCACATAGCGTGAACAGCTCGCGCTGCCATGCTGGATCTGGAGCAGCAGTTTCGGATCGCCCAGGCAGACTTTCTTGCCGCCATTGGGCGCTCCGCGTGCCTTGAGTGTCCATTCACCTTTCTGCAACCCGTCAAGCAGCGCCAATTCCGGCGCCTGCGCAGGAGCGGAAACCGAAAAGGCGAACGTCGCAACCGCAGTTGCGCTGACATATTTGATCAGTGTTCCCATATTCATTCCCGTAACCTCCTTTACGCGCCTTTGCTGGCCGGCCATCTCGCTATGGCTATAGTGGACCAATAATCCCGGAATGTGGCCGTTATTGCACCCAAATGCGGCGAATAATTGCATATTTTAGACAAGTAAGGTGAACTGAAAGTAAATTATTACTTATTTATCAGTTGTTTAAACTTAGCCCCGAAATCGCGAACCGCTTGCTGCAAAAAGCGCAATCAATGGCGATCATTCCCTCATCGTCGATCATTTCTTCCTTATCTTCTTTCGGGAATCGCGCGATCACGTCCCTGATATGATCTTCATTACAACGGCATCCCTTAATGAGCGGTTTACCGCTCAAAACCCTCACTTCGTCGCTCTCGCTGAACAGACGCCACAGGATGTCTTCAATCGGCAGTGCGGCATCCAGCAGCTCTTCGGGTTGAACACTATTGGCCATGATCTCGACATGCTCCCATTCGGGATGATGCATGCGGACATGCAAGCGTTCGCGCCCTTCCTCGCCTTCCGGCAAATGCTGGACCAGCAAGCCACCGGCGACCGCGGGCTGGGCATCCAGATCGAGCGCCACACGGATCAAGGTTGGAATTTGCTCCGACTGACTGAAATAGCTTTGCACCGCTTCGGTCAGGCTGCCGCCTTCCAGCGGAACAATACCCTGGGTACGACCGCGCGGTTCGGGATGGTCGAACGTAATCGCGAGATAGCCTTTGCCGAACAGCGCCATCAGGCTGGGCTCCAGCGGTTCGCGCGCCAGGCGTTCGCGGTCAAACTGGATATAACCGCGCAACGCCCCGTCCTTATAGTCACAGGCGAGCAGACTGATCACCCCGGCTTCGGTTTGCGCCTGCAGCGTCAATTGCGCATCTTCATCCTTGAGCAGCGCACCGAGCAAGGCCGTGAGGCAGACGGCTTCGCCCAGCAAAGTCTTGATCTGCGGAGGATAGTCATGGGCGTCCATGATTTCATCCAGCGTCCGCCCCAGCCGCACACCGCGCCCGCGGCAATGTTTGGCCGGAATGGCGAAGGACAGATTGGCATCGAGAAGCGTCGGCATCAGATCTGTCCGAATACCCAGCGCAATATCGACTTTTGCGCATGAATGCGGTTTTCGGCCTCATCCCACACCACCGATTGCGGCCCATCAATGACCGACGGCATCACTTCCTCGCCGCGATGCGCCGGTAAACAGTGGAGAAACAGCGCGTCGGGCTTGGCTTTCTCCATCACGACGTCATGAACCTGAAACGGCATCATCGCTTCCATCTTGGCTTCGGCATGGGCCTGACCCATGGAGACCCAGGTATCGGTGACAACAATATCCGCGCCAGCCACGGCTTCCATTGCGTCCCGGTGCACCGTGATTGTCGCACCCGCCGCCTCAGCTGCAGCGATAAACTGGGGGTCGGGATCATAGCCTTCGGGGCACCCGATCCGGACGTTAAACTTCATCAAACCTGCGGCTTCGACGATGGAGTTGAGGACGTTGTTTACGTCGCCGAGCCAGGCCAGCTCGAGCCCGGGCAGCGCCTTGCCCCGTTCAATCAATGTCAGCAGGTCCGCGACAATCTGGCAAGGATGCGAGAGATCTGTGAGGCCGTTGATGACCGGTACCGTTGCATGGGCGGCCAGTTCTTCAATCTTGGCATGATCATCGGTCCGGATCATGATCGCGTCGCACATGCGCGAGAGCACCCTTGCGGTGTCCGCCACCGTTTCGCCGCGGCCAAGTTGCATGGATCCGGAGTCCATGACGATGCTCGTGCCGCCCAGTTGGCGGATCGCCATGTCGAAAGAAACCCGGGTGCGGGTGCTGCTTTTTTCAAAGATCATCGCCAGCACATGGTCGGCCAGCGGCGCGTCTTGGTCCGCCTTGCCTTTCGGCCAGGACTGGCGCGCTGCCTTGCGGTCGAGCGCATCGTTGATCATCGCCGCAATCGCATCGCCGCCGGCATCGGACAGGTTGAGAAAATGCTGCGTCATGACGCCGGGACCTGATAATCTCTGGCCCCTGCGGACAGCTTTTCGATGGCTTCGGTGATATGCGTTTCATCGATGATCAGCGGCGGCAATATGCGCACCACATTGTCGCCGGCCGCAACGGTGAGAAGCCCGTGATTGTCGCGCAAATGCGCCACGAACGGGCGGCTTTCGACATTCATCTTGATACCCAGCATCAAGCCCATGCCCCGGACATGATCAAACAATTCATCATGGTTCGGGATCATCTGCTCGAGACTGGCGCGCAACCGGTCGCCGGTATCACGGACATGGGTCAGAAACTCTTCATTGTCGACGACATCGAGCACCGCATTGCAGGCCGCCATCGCGAACGGATTGCCGCCATAGGTCGATCCATGAGTCCCAAAAACCATACCGACCGCCGCCTTTTCGGTGGCGAGACAGGCGCCCACCGGGAACCCGCCGCCGAGTCCCTTGGCGGACGCGAGAATATCGGGCTCGACGCCATATTCTTCATAGGCAAACAGACGACCGCTGCGGGCGACCCCACATTGCACTTCATCGAAAATCAGCATCAGGTCTTTGTCATCGCAACAGTCGCGCAATCCCTGCAGAAAGGCCTGGCTGGCCGGGCGCACGCCGCCTTCGCCCTGGATCGGTTCGACCAGGAAACCGGCGGTATTGTCGTCAACCGCTGCGAGCGCTTCTTCGAGATTGTCAAAGGTAACATATTTGAAGCCCGGCAATAGCGGATTGAATCCCTTGTGCATCTTGGTTTGGCTTGACGCGCTGATCGTGGCCATTGTCCGGCCATGAAAAGCATCACTGAAGGTGATCAGCGTATTCTTATGCTCGTTGCCATTGGCGGCATGGTACGCCCTTGCGGTCTTGATCGCGCATTCGACCGACTCCGCCCCGCTATTGGTGAAAAAGACCGTGTCGGCGAAAGTGCTGTCGACCAGGCGCTGGGCCACTTTTTCGCCCTGTGGGGATCCGTACATGTTGGACACATGCATCAAGGTCCCGGCCTGGTCCTGGATCGCGCCGACCAGATGCGGATGGCTGTGGCCAAGCAGGTTCACCGCGATACCGCTGGCAAAGTCCAGATAGCGCTCGCCATTCTCCCCAATCAGATAACAGCCTTCACCGCGAACCGGACGAACGTCGCAGCGCGGATATACGGGCATTAACGGGGTGATCGTCATAGGAAATTCCTTCTTCGGTTCGCACATAAAAAAACAGAAAAGGCGACCGGAATGGCCGCCCTTTTCAAGCCAGCAAGCTATACGCCTGCGGGACTCGTCCCGTCAATCCGTAGCGTTCAATGCCTGTTTGGATTTTTCCCAATTCTGACCATCAAAGATGATGATATGGGGCTCCAGGCCATGGCCATCATCCAGACAATGGTAGTTTATGCTCCAGCTGTCCGGGTGAGACCGGGGCTGATAAAAGCTTTTCACACCGCAATGTCGGCAGAAAAGATGATCCGCCTGCTGCGTGCCGAATCTGTAGCTGGTCAGCGCATCTTCGCCCGACAGCAGCGTAAATAGCGGGTGCTTCACGGTCAGATGCAAATGCCCGGTTTTGGCGCAAATCAAGCAATTGCAATCGAGCAGATCCGGCTGTGCATCGGCAACCGCTTCAAAGCGGACCGCGCCGCAATGGCACCCGCCAGATATTGTCTTCTCGGCTGCCGTCATCGCCGCTTCACGCCAAAATGCTGTGAATGTCGATCCGGTTTTCCAATGTGCGGTGCACTGGGCATTTGTCAGCAATCTCCATCAGCTTCTCGCGTTGCTCCTGACTCAGATCGCCGTCTAGCACAATGGTCCGGTCAATAACATCAATCCGGTTATCCGCATTGTTGCAGGTCGCGCAGTCTTCGACATGTTCGCGGGAATGTTCGAGCGTGATATGGACCGATTCCAGCGGGATATTCTTTCGTTCGGCATACATGTTCAAGGTCATTGACGTACAGGCGCCCAGCCCGGCCAGCAAATAGTCATAAGGCGCCGGACCCCGGTCATCACCGCCAAAGGCTAGCGGTTCGTCGGCAATCAGGTCATGACTGCTGGTTCGGACATATTGGGTGAATTTTCCACCGGCGGTTTCCACCGTGACAAGGCCTTTTGCCGGCCGTTCGGAAGCGCTGGGGTCCGCTTGCTCGGTCGCCGGCAAAAAGGGTGTCGCCCAAGCCGCGATCATGTCCGCCGCCTGTTCTGCGGATCCGGGACTGGTCAGCAGATGATCCGCGCCGTTCAGCGCAATGAAGCTTTTCGGGTGCCGCGCGGCGGTGAAAATCGCGCTGGCATTGTCGAGCCCGACAATCGCATCATCCGGCGCGTGCATGACCAGCAGCGCCTTGCCCAGCCTGGCTAGGCGATCCGCTTGCGGTTGATCATAGGCTTCATCGAGAAACGCCTGATCCACGGTAAAGGGCCGCCCGCCAATGGTGACTTCCGCCGCTTTCTCCGCAGTGACTTTTTTCAGATCATCACCCAGCTGGCCGAGAACATGATCCACTTCAAAGGGCGCGCCGATGGTCACAACCGCCTGGACCGACGGAATTTGTTCGGCCGCGGCGATCACCGCCGCACCGCCCAGACTGTGGCCGATCAGCAAAGCAGGCGCCCCCGGTCCCTCGCGCAAGGCCGACGCCGCCGCAACCAGATCCGAAACATTGGAAACAAAGCCGCTGTCCTTAAATTCGCCCTCGCTATTGCCCAGTCCAGTGAAATCAAAGCGCAAAGTCGCAATGCCCTTCGCCGCCAGCGCGGCGGAAATCCGGACGGCGCCCTTGCTCGACTTGGTGCAGGTAAAGCAATGTGCGAACAGAGCCACGGCACGGACAGGCCCCGTATTGGGCCGCTCGAGGCGCCCATCGAGGGTCTGGCCTTTCGGGCCGGCAAACTGAAATTTCTCGGTCGTGGTCATCATGGCAGCGGCCCCTTCGCATTTGGTTCATTGGAACATTCGTACGCGGAAGCCGATGCGTTACACTATATGCTCATTCAACGGTAACCGATTTGGCCAGATTGCGCGGCTGATCGACGTCCGTGCCTTTGGCGACCGCGACATGATAGGCCAGCAGTTGAACCGGCACTGCGTAAACCAGTGGGGCTATTAACGGGTGTACTTTCGGCATTTCAATTGTCGCCATGCAGCCCTCTCCGGCTTCGGCGAGCCCTTCTGAATCGGATATCAGCACAACCTTGCCGCCGCGCGCCCGCACCTCTTGCATGTTGCTGACGGTCTTTTCGAACAACGGCCCCGATGGCGCGAGAACGATCACCGGCACCGCTTCGTCGATCAGCGCAATCGGTCCATGTTTCATCTCGCCCGAAGCATAGCCCTCCGCGTGGATATAACTGATTTCCTTCAGTTTCAGAGCCCCTTCCAGCGCCAGCGGATAGTCCGGACCACGGCCGAGATAGAGCACATCCCGCGCCGGAGCGATGAGATGCGCCATGTCGGCAATATCCTTGTCATGCGCCAGGGCGGCGTTCAGCGCCGCCGGGGCTTCGGTCAGATGCTCGACGATTTCCTGTTCTTCCGCCCGGGTCATCTTGCCCTTGACCACCGCGAGATGTGCGGCGAGCGCAGCAAGAACCGCCAACTGGCAGGAAAAGGCCTTGGTGGACGCGACGCCGATTTCGGGGCCGGCGTGGGTCGG
Source organism: Parasphingorhabdus sp. W113 (assembly GCF_055693205.1). NCBI lineage: Bacteria > Pseudomonadati > Pseudomonadota > Alphaproteobacteria > Sphingomonadales > Sphingorhabdaceae > Parasphingorhabdus > Parasphingorhabdus sp. W113. The sequence continues at coordinate 2,139,386 of NZ_CM146328.1, forward strand.
CAGCAGCAAATCGGCCTCGCGGGCCATCGAACTGGTTGGCACATTGACGACAACGGCGATTTTCTGCCCCTGCTCCTTGGAATGACGCAAGGCTGCAAGGGTGTCGGCGGTTTCGCCCGATTGCGAGATAAACAGAGCCAGTCCACCGGGTTCCAGAACCGGGTCGCGATAGCGAAACTCGGACGCCACATCGAGATCAACAGGCACCCGGGCAAACGTCTCGAACCAGTATTTTGCAACCATTCCGGCATAATAGCTGGTCCCGCAGGCGACAATCGTGATCCGTTTGATATCCTGCAGATCGAAGTCCATCTGCGGCAAAGCCACTTGCTGCTCGAGCGGCCGAATATAGCTGCGCAGGGTTTGGGCAACCACCGTCGGCTGCTCGAAAATCTCTTTCTGCATGAAGTGGCGATAATTGCCCTTTTCGATGGTCGCAGCGGATACACCTGATGTCGTAACTTCGCGCGTTACCGGGTTGTTATTCTTGTCAAATATTTCAGCGCCTTCACGCGTGACAACCACCCAGTCGCCTTCTTCGAGATAGGCGATTTCCTGGGTCAGGGGTGCAAGCGCCAGCGCATCGGACCCGAGATAGGTTTCGCCGTCACCATAGCCGACCACCAGCGGCGATCCCAGCCGCGCACCGATCAACAGATCCGGGTGCGATCGAAAGGCGATGGCCAGCGCAAACGCGCCCCGCAGCGTCGGCAAGACCGCCTGGATGGCGTCTTGCGGCGATTTTCCGTTTTCGACCTGTTCGCTGACCAGATGGGCGACCACTTCGGTATCGGTTTCGCTTTCAAAGGACCGGCCGCGTCCACTGAGTTCGTCCCGCAGCGATTTGAAATTCTCGATGATGCCGTTATGTACCAGCGCCACTTCCGGCGTGGCATGCGGATGGGCATTGGATGTTGTCGGCGCGCCATGGGTGGCCCATCGGGTATGAGCAATGCCAATGTCGCCGGCCGCATCATCGGTCTTCAGCACCTTTACCAGATTGGCCAGCTTGCCTTCTGCGCGGCGACGGATCAGTTGGTTATCGGCAACCGTACAGATACCCGCGCTGTCATAGCCGCGATATTCCATTCGCTTGAGACCATCAACCAGACGATCCGAAACGGCTTCCTTGCCAACAATTCCAATAATTCCGCACATGGTTTTTCGGGCTTTCTGCTAGAGCGTATAGGGAATCCGGATCCCCGGCATGGCCGCCGGGAAATCCTTTATATTGCGAGTCACCAGGATGGAACCGTTAACCTGCGCTGATGCAAAGATTATCGCATTGGACAGGTTCATTTCGGTCCGGTGATAGATATCGGCCGCCGCATCGGAAATCCGGGCGTCCAGTTCCACAATCTCGAAGGCGGCCAGCAAATCCTGCACCGGCTTGCGCCTTTCCAAGGGATCGACCGCGGCGATCTCGATCCAGCTGATCCGGCTGATCCGGTGCTGGGGATAGCGCTCCAGTTCCGCGGCCGCCGGTTGATGGCCCTTGAGCCAGTCGATCAGGATGTCGGTGTCAAAAAAAGGCGCGGCCATTAACGATCCTGCCCCTCGCCTGTCGGCTCAGGATGCTGCCAATGGCCCAGTCCGCGCTGGATCCAGTCTTCGGATGCCTGCATGCGAAAGGCCGTGACCGCCTGACGCAACAAGGCCGCCCGCGACGTTCCCTGCTCTGCCGCCTGCGCATCGAGCCATTGTACGTCGTCTTCAGAAAGATCAGCCAGTATCCGTGTCATGATGCTCTGATATCATATCATGATATCATGTCAATAGTCACTGCGCCGCTTTTTTCTTCGCCATCACGTCACGGAATTTCTTGGACCAACCGGGTTTTTCGCTCTGTTCGGCGCGGACGACCCCCAGAGCGTCAGCCGGGACATCCTTGGTGACCGCGGAACCAGCCGCAACCATTGCTCCGTCACCAATGGTGACGGGTGCGACCAGCGCGCTGTTCGAACCAACGAAAGCGCCCTTGCCGATCACGGTCTTATACTTGAAATAGCCGTCATAGTTGCAGGTAATCGTCCCCGCGCCGATATTTGCCCCCTCGCCCACTTCCGCATCGCCGAGATAGGTCAGATGATTGGCCTTGGCGCCCTTGCCCAGCACGGCCTTTTTCATCTCGACAAAATTGCCGATTTTTGATCCTTCTTCGAGCACCGCACCGGGACGCAGTCTAGCAAAAGGACCGACACTGGCTTTCGCACCAATGGTGGCGCCTTCAATATGGCTATGGCCATAGATTGTCGCGCCCGAAGCCACGGTCACACCGGAGCCAAAAATCACATTGGGTTCTACAACGACATCCGCTGCAATGGCGGTATCACTGGAAAACCAGACGGTTTCCGGCGCGATCAGGGTGACGCCGTCTGCCATCGCCTGCGCCCGGCGGCGCTGTTGCCACGCCCCTTCCACCGCGGCCAATTCCGCGCGGCTGTTGACCCCGGCGACTTCAGCCGGGTCCTCCACTTCGATCACCGCACTGTTCTGACCCGGCAGCATGACAATATCCGGCAGATAATATTCGCCCGCGGCATTGTCGTTGCTGATCTGGTCCAGCAATATGAACAGGTCGGTGGAACGGACCGCCATCAACCCGCTGTTGCAGAGATTGACCGCCCGCTCCGTGTCATTGGCGTCCTTATATTCCACCATTTTTTCGATTTCGCCCTGGTCATCGGCGATAATCCGGCCATAGGCGCCCGCATCTTCCGGGCGAAAGCCCAGCACAACAGCACGGGGATCAGTGCCGTTGTTCATCCGGAATATCATCGCCTGCATCGTTTCGGCGCTGACCAGCGGCACGTCGCCATAGAGTATGAGCACATCGCCGGCAAAGCATTCCAGCGCGGCTTTTGCCTGTGCCACGGCGTGACCGGTGCCGAGCTGATCGTCCTGCACCGCGATCGCCACATTCCGGCCGGCCACGCTGTCTTCAATCTGTTCGCGCCGGGCGCCGACGACGACAACCGTGCGTTCAACGCCGATAGCATCGACGGTATCCAGCAAATGATGCAGCATCGGCTTGCCCGCGATCGGATGCAATACCTTGTGCAGTTCCGATTTCATCCGGGTTCCCTGTCCGGCGGCCAGGATGATAGCGGCTAAAGGGCGTTTGTTCATAGGTTCACTCCGACACTCGACATGCAGCGATACTGGCCTCGGCTCAGTTGCTCCGCCCCATGCCATGAGAGGCTTGCTTATGCCAGTCTGTTCAGGCCATGGAGACAGGATATGACAAAATTTCCTTTCCAAATCGTGGGCTTTGATCTCGACGGAACATTGCTCGACACCAGCATGGAACTGGCCGCCTCACTCAACCATGCGCTCGATAGAGTTGGTCGCCCGCAAGTGGATGCCGGTTCGGTCCGCTCCCTGGTCGGGATGGGCGCGCGGCATATGCTGGCGATGGCGCTGGAGCAATCGGGGGAAAAGCACCCGGCGCTGGTCAAACAACTGATGCCGGTGCTGATCGACCATTATGAAGCCAATCTGGGAACCAATGCGCCAGCCTTTGACGGGTTGCTGGACGCGATGGACCGGTTGCAGCATCAGGGTGTAAAACTGGCTGTGGTGACCAACAAATTCGAGCATCTGGCGATCAAGCTGCTCGGCAATGTGGCCATGCTGGATCGCTTTGAAACGGTGATTGGCGGCGACACCATGGGCAAAGGCCGCAGCAAGCCGGAACGCGACCCGATTGATGAAATGATCCGGCGGTGCGGTGGCGAAATTGGCGCCACTCCGGCGGCTTTTGTCGGGGACAGTGTCTTTGACGTCAAGGCGGCCCATAGTGCCGGAATTCCGGCCGTCGCCGTCAGCTTTGGCTTTCTCCATCAGCCGGTTGAGCAACTTGCCGCCGATGCGACGATCGATCATTATGATGAGTTGCTGCCCGCTCTGATTGGGCTGCACAAGACGTAATCAGCAATGGTCTAAGCGGGCGCTTTGCGCCATTTCGTCCACAAATGCCGCGCCAGCATCAGCGGCGGCATTCTCAGCCAGTGGGACCGAATATAGAAGAGCTGCCGGGTAATCTTGCGGGTTTCCTGCCCGTAACCATTGCGGGCCAGCAGACGCCGGACATAGAAACGATCGCTGACCAGGTTGCTACCCGTATATGGCTTACTGACCGGCGTGCCATAGAGGCGCGCGGCGAGGCGCAGCGCGCGCGCCAGATGCGGCTTCAGTTGATGGAGGCCCGCGCGCTGTTCGAGCATCGTCCAGAACGCATCATCCGCAGCGGAAAATTCCCGAACCAGCTGATCAATGTCCCACAAATTCCGCAACCCACCCGCCAGATCTCCATCGGCAAACAGATGCGCGACGGCATGCAATAGCATGTCAGCCGGTGCCATGACATAAAGTCCCGAAGGCAATTTGACGGCCGCATCGAGCATCGCCAAAGGGTCCGGGGTCGGACCGGCGGTCAGCGGCAAGGTCGTGTGATGGACATCAATCATGCGATCGCGCTCGCGATGGATGAGCGGCGGCAGCTCGTGCATATGCGCGCGATAATAGTGATCATCATAGGGATCGGGCTTCACCCACTCCCATCCGGCATCCAGCAAGGCTTCTTCCACTACCGCCAGCTGCGCCCGGTCGACCATGATATCGAGATCACCGATATTCCGGCCCTGTCCGGCGGAATAGCCGGCTTCGACATATGCGGTGCCCTTCATCAGAACGATCTTGAGATCGAGAGATTCCAGCACGCGCCGCGCACAATCGGCTTCCCAGTGGGCCTGGACATGCCCGTAATCGGTCGATTCAATCGCATCTTTCAGGATCGGTCGAACAGCGCCAGGCACCGGCAACCCCTGCAACCGATGCGCCAGGCTCCCCATCAGGGCTTCAGCCCGGGCAATACTGACCAGATCGGTCCAACCCGCGCTGTCCAGTGCCAGAACGGACTCCGGCTCCCGCAAGGCGTCGACCAATGGCTGGGCATCGCGCATCATGCCAGATCTTCCCACAGACCGGTGATCAGATCTTGGGCTTCGCTCCCGGATTCAAAATCTATCGCGCGCGCCGGAATCGAATCCACCAATGCCGTCAAAGATCGAAAACCCGCCTCCCCCAACGCAACATAATTGGTCGAAGCCTGGGTCAGTCGCACGAATATTTCGCTTTTTCCGATTTCCCGCACCGCGGCCGCGTGCCCGAACCGCGGAAACAGCAACAAGGCGGGCTTCGCGGGTTCGGTCATCGCCGCAAGGGCCTGTCCGTGCGGCACCAAGTGCCGGATGTCGCCCTTTGGTGTCCCCCGCATGATCGGACCGAACCGGTGTTCATCGACCTGGTCCTCGACCGCCTTGATGGCTTCGTTTTTCAAGCTGATCAGCCGTGGGAACGGATGAACCATGCCGGTTTCCGGGCATAGCAGCGCAAATTCGTCACCCATGAACCGCCAGCCCTGTTCTCCAAGCAAGGCCGAAAGAGTCGATTTGCCGGAACCGGACAGACCGGTCAGCAGCAGCGCTTTGCCATCTTTTTCGACGCTGCTGGCATGCAGCAGCAAATGCCGCCGCCAGCCCAAGGCCATTTGCAAATTCATGCCCATTTCCGCAGCCAGCAAAGCCTGACGCAGCGGCAAAGGCGCTGCGTCGGGCAGCCAGTAATCGCCGGTAATATGCACCGAAGGCCGGACAAAACGGCGCCATAAACTGGTCGATTCCAGCCGTACGGTGAAATCAGCATGCTGGTCGGTGACGGACGGGTAACTGCCATAAAGCGAGGCCAGCTGACGCAAGGGTTGCGGCCAGGCCGAAACAATCCGGAATCGCGCTGGCCCAATGCCGAGAAACAGAGGCGAGGACGTATTCAAGGCTGCGCGATCCGCTCGACCAGGCCCAGCGCGCAAAGCTCTTCCAGTCGCGCCAACACAATATCGGCAACCGCAGCCGTTTCGTCCAGATCATCCAGATCATATTGGTTGGTCATGGCCGCCGCTATATCTGCGACCGACATGGTGCGCGCCGCCATCACCTCAAGCAAGGCGGGCACCGGGTCTGCAACGATATGCGTGATGCCCGAGTTTTTCTGGAAGATCAGCGTCATGCTGTCCAGCGGATGGACAGTCAGCGCATCGGCTGGAGAGGCTCGGTATAACGGGCTCATGATGGCGTCTTACTGTCCTGTTCGCGGCAAGTCATTCGAAACAAGCCGGTCCCATAGCATCAAAGCGTTAATTTTCGTTGGTCGAAGCGGCGTCTCGGGCGCTCGGTCTAGCGCGGCATCTGCAAGGATGCGTAACAGGTAAAGCCGCTTTGGCCCGATTGCAGGCGCCGGATATAGTTCACATAGGCACGGGACTGGTCATAGGATGTGCCCGGCAAGGACCGCCCGTTCATCGCCCGGCGCACTTCTTCGCCGGTAAAATTGCGTCCAGCCGTTGGAAATGCGCCCGGCGTGTCGGGAGAAACAATCCGGCCATCGGCGCCAATATAACCGCCACCCGCGTGATTGCCAGGCACCGGAATTTCGCAATTCAGCACCGAACCAGTGGTTTGCGCCAGAGCCGGCTTGATGCTGACCACGGCCGATGCGGTCACCGCCCCCATCATCAACGCGCGGCGACGGGTTACGATTCCAGCCTTTTCCGCGCTGGAATCATCAGCATTTTCAACGCTGTTGGATAAATCCTGATTATGATCCTGTTTGTTCGTCATGGTTCTGAAATTCCTCTGCAATTTGTCCTTAGAAAGAAAAACCGTGAATGGCGAGTAAACAGTGAACGGTTGGCATGGCGCGTCCTTATTCGGGACAAATCGCCAAAAACCCTTAACGCACGCTAGCGGCACGACGAAATACAAAGGCTATCGCAACAGGATATCACCGGTTTGGGCCGGTATTGCAGACATAATCATTGCAGATATCCGGTTTAAACACGTAAGCGTGCCTAATTCGGTCATCCAAATAGGGTCAGCATGATTCCTTTTTCTCCGTTACGCCTGTTTGTCGCGCTTATCCTGATTGGTTTCGGGGCAATCATGGCGACCCAGACTTCGGGTACCGGGGTGCAAATTTTTATCACCTCGCTATTTGGCATGATCGCCGTCGCCATCGTTGCGCTGGAGGAACGGGAGGCCCCGGCGCCGGATTTCAGCGCGGTTGAACGGCAACGCAAGCGGCTGCTCTATCAGGGCCGTGCCGATGCCTATGAAGATGTCATCACGCCGATTACCGACCCGATTTTGCTGATCCGCAACGCGAAAGTGGCCGCCGCCAATCCCGCCGCCCAGAATTTTCTCGGCAGTCATATTGTCGGTGAGGATGTCCGCGTTGCCATTCGCCATCCCGCCGCTGCAGACCGTCTCGCCAACCCCAACGCAGAACATAGTGGCGAACCGATATTGCTGGTCGGGGTCGGCAGCGCCGATCAACGCTGGGAATTGCGCATTCACGCGCTAGGTGACGGATTGAAACTGGTCCAGCTATCCGACCAGAGCAGTCGCTATGCAGCGGAACGCATGCGGACGGATTTTGTCGCCAATGCCAGCCATGAACTGCGCACACCGCTGGCGGCGATCAAGGGTTTTATCGAAACATTGGAAAATCCTGAAGCCGGACAGGATCGCGATACCCGGGCGCGGTTCCTGCAGATCATGTATCAGGAAGCGGATCGCATGCAGCGGCTGGTCGAGGATCTGATGTCCCTGTCCCGCATCGAAGCGGAGAAATATGAACTGCCTTCCGAGCCCGTGAATCTCGCCGAGCTGGTTGCCGATGTCAAAGCGGTGTTTCTCAACGGGCGCAGCAAGAAGGATCATGATTTTATCGTTAGCCTGCCGGAAAAGACGCCCATGGTGCTCGGCGATCGGGCGCAATTGTCCCAACTGCTCCACAATCTGGTCAGCAACGCTTATAAATATGGGCGGCGCGGATCACCGGTCACCGTTGCCGTCGAAGCAAGCAGTTCGGGCTCCATGCTGCGATTGTCGGTTTCGGACCAGGGCGAAGGCATTGCGCTTGAACATATTCCCCGGCTCACCGAACGCTTTTATCGAGTCGACAAGGGCCGAAGCAAATCCATTGGCGGAACCGGTCTCGGCCTGGCCATCGTCAAGCATATCACCGAACGGCACGGCGGACGGATGGTCGTCACCAGCGAGCAAGGCACGGGAACCCAGGTCACGATCTTTCTGCCCGCGATTCAGGCCGACAGCGAAACAATCCAGGCCCCGGCAAACCTGTGATAGCGCGCCACCGCTGAACGACTGTCACATAACTGTAACAAATCTGTAACCTATAGGACATTGCGCCCTTCTAAACACGGCGCAGAAAGACCGGGATGAATGACCGATTCTCGGCTGAATTTTCCAATACTCCACAACAAACGGGGACAATGAATGTTTAGAAAAGTCGCACTTCTTGCGGTATCCACGCTCGCTCTTGCAGCCTGCCAGGACCAGGCTTCCGGCGGCCAGGGCGGTACCCGCGAAGAAATCCGCATCGTCGGATCCTCAACCGTATTTCCATTCGCCAAGGCGGTGGCAGAGCAATTTAGCTCCGATGGCGCAAACACATCACCGATTCTGGAATCGACCGGAACCGGCGGCGGTATGAAATTATTCTGTGCCGGTGTCGGCGCGGATACGCCGGATATTGCCAACGCTTCACGGCGGATGAAGGCGACCGAGTTTGAAATGTGCAAAGACAATGGCGTCACCGACGTCGTCGAAGTGCAGATCGGCATTGACGGCATCGCGATTGCGCAAGCCAATGAAGGGCCGTCCATCACGCTGACGCCGACTCAAGTCTATCGAGCCATTGCGGAGCGTCCGTTCGGCAAGAAAAACGAAACCAAGAACTGGTCGGACATCGATCCTGCGCTTCCCAATGTTGCCATCAGTGTTTACGGACCGCCTTCGACGTCCGGAACGCGCGACGCGCTCACCGAACTGATCATGGAAGTCGGATGCAAGACCGATGCCGCTACCAAGGCTCTCAAAGAAACCGACGAAGACGAATATGATGCCATTTGTCACGATGTTCGGGCCGATGGCGCCTATATTGACGCGGGTGAGAATGACAATCTGATCGTGCAAAAACTGAAAGCCAACCCCAATAGCGTCGGTATTTTCGGTTATAGCTTCCTCGAAGAAAACACGGACAGCGTCCGCGGTATTGCGGTTTCCGGAGTCGCTCCGACCTATGATGCGATTGCATCGGGTGAATATCCCGGCGCCCGTCCGCTGTATATCTACGCGAAGAAACAGCATGTTGGCGTTATTCCTGGGCTGCAGGAATATCTGGTCGAATTTGTGAACGCCGGAACAAGAGATGGTTATCTGGTCAAAGCCGGTCTGATTGCATCGCCTGATGATGCCCGCGCGACGATGACAGATGTTGCCAAAAACTTGCCGGTGCTTACTGGTGCGGAATTGAATTAATGTTAAAAGGGGGAAGCTGGTCCGGTGGCCGGCCTCCCCTTTTCCCTTGCCCTTTCGTCTAAGGACTGGCCGAAACATCGTGACAGGTTCTATTCTCTTTCTGCTCATCGTGAGCCTCGGAGCCATTGCCTGGTTTTTTGGCCGCGTGAAGGCGGCCGGATTCCGGGCTACCAAAACCGATCGCAATGCGATTCATTCCCTGCCCAACTATCACGGACTATATGTCGGACTGTGGGCGATCGGACCCGCGCTCCTGTTCCTGACCATATGGGGCATGGTCAGTCCGGCGCTGATCACCGACGCGGCCTTGTCCAGTCCCGCAGCCGAGCAATTGCCCGCTGATCCCTTTGCCCGTGGTTCAATACTGGCCGAAGCCCGATCCATTGCGTCCGGTCAGCAAGTCAAGGCCTTCAACCCGCTGTCCAAGACGATGGTTGAGCCCTATGAAGCGGCGATATCCTATTATCAGATGATCGGCACAGTCGCCGCTCTGCTGCTGGTCTTTGCATTTGGCGCCTTTGCCTGGTTGCGGATCAAACCGGATCTGAGAGCGCGCACCAAGATCGAGCGGGTCACGATGATGACGCTGCTGCTGGCATCGTTGATCGCGACGATTACCACAGTCGGCATTTTTGCTTCTCTGATATTCGAGTCGGTGCGGTTTTTCTCAATGGTGTCGCCGCTGGAGTTTCTGTTCGGCACGGAATGGAATCCCAAGGCGGTTGCCGGTCCGCGCGGTGAAACCGGTTTTGGTGCCATTCCGTTGTTCTGGGGCACGATTTTCATCGGCGCCATCATCGCGATGATTGTCGCCATTCCGCTCGGCCTGATGAGCGCGATCTATCTCACCCAATATGCGCCTCCCAAATTTCGCGCCTGGATGAAGCCGATTCTGGAAGTCCTCGCGGGCGTTCCGACCGTCGTCTACGGTTATTTTGCGGCGCTGACCGTAGCGCCTGCGCTTCGGGATTTCGCGGTCTGGATCGGTATTTCCGGCGCGTCTTCCGAATCCGCTCTGGCAGCCGGCGTGGTCATGGGCATCATGATCATCCCGTTCGTTTCTTCCATGGCCGACGATTCGATCGCGGCGGTGCCCAGCGCCATGCGCGACGGGTCCCTCGCCATGGGCGCGACCAAGAGCGAAACGATCAAGAAAGTCCTCATCCCCGCCGCCCTGCCTGGCGTCGTCGGCGGTGTCCTGCTGGCCGTGAGCCGCGCGATCGGGGAAACCATGATCGTGGTGATGGCGGCCGGTCTCGCGGCAAACATGACCGCCAATCCGTTTTCCAGCGTCACCACCGTGACCACCCAGATTGTTCAGCTGCTCACCGGCGACCAGGAATTTGACAGTCCGAAAACACTCGCCGCCTTTGCGCTGGGGCTGGTTCTGTTCATCGTCACTCTGCTGCTCAATCTCATCGCCTTGCGCGTCGTAAAGAAATATCGGGAGGCCTATGAATAGCACCCTCGCCTTTCAGGAAGAGCGCACGCCGACCAACTGGCAGGACGATGCGATGCAAAAGCGCATCAAGCGGCGCTATGCGTCGGAGCGCCGGTTCAAGGCATTGGGCCTTGGCGCGATCATCTTGTCCGCCAGTTTCCTCGCCTTTCTGCTGATCGTCATGATTGGCAATGGTCTGCGCGGATTTACCCAGACCGAGCTGCCGCTGGAAATCGATTTCCCGGCGATGACCGGAGGCGCGTCGGCCAGTCAGTTTGAAGGCCCGAATGCGGTCGCCAATCTCCGCAGCCTCGGCATGCGCGACATTGTCGAAGCGAGCATTCAGATCCAATATGGCGAGACCGGCACAGAGTTATTCTCCGCCAGTGCCTGGCAGGCCGTCAATGACGCCTTGCTGAGTGACCCGCAAGTGGTCGCAACAAAAACCACGGTCTATCTGCCGGTCGAATCCGAAATTGATGTGGCGTATAAAGGCGACGGATCTGCTGAAGCCGAGCAGATCGTCAGCGACATGAAAGACAGTTTGAGCACAGGATTCAACAAGAATTTCCTGTTCAATTCCGATGCGACCGACCCGATGCAGGTTGGTATCTGGGGCGCGCTCAAGGGGTCGTTGATCACCATGTTCATCACCTTGATGATCGCTTTCCCGATTGGCGTGCTGTCGGCGCTGTATCTCGAGGAATATGCGCCAAAAAACCGTTTCACCGACCTGATCGAGGTTTCGATCAACAATCTGGCGGCGGTGCCTTCGATCATCTTCGGTCTGCTCGGTCTGGCGGTCTTTCTCAACCTCTTCGGCTTGCCGCGATCCGCGGCGCTTGTCGGAGGCCTGACCCTGGCACTGATGACCATGCCGGTGATCGTCATTTCCGGACGAAACGCGGTCAAGGCGGTTCCGCCGTCCATTCGCGAAGCGGCCTTGGGTATCGGGGCAAGTCCCATGCAGGTCGTGTTCCATCATGTTTTGCCGCTGGCCCTGCCCGGCATTTTGACCGGTACGATTATCGGCATGGCCCGCGCGCTCGGGGAAACGGCGCCGCTTCTGATGATCGGCATGCGCGCCTTCATCGCGACGCCGCCCAATGGGGTGACCGATCCATCAACCGTATTGCCCGTTCAGATTTTCCTGTGGTCCGACGAAGTCAATCGTGGCTTCGTGGAAAAGACATCGGCTGCGATTATCGTGCTGCTGCTGTTCCTGCTGACCATGAATGCCCTCGCAATCTATTTGCGCAACCGATTTGAAACCCGCTGGTGAACAAGGCGATGAACGATATGGAAAAGGCGCCAACCCTCGAAGAAGGCCAGATTATGACTGATACGGATATCGACACAGGGACACCGGAGGAAAAGCCGGCTAAGGATCAACCCACGGCTGGTGAAGGCCCGCCAAAGATGACCACCCGCAATGTCGACGTTTTCTACGGCGAGAAACAGGCCATTAAAGACGTGTCGATTGACGTCAACATGGACAATGTCACCGCGTTTATCGGGCCGTCGGGTTGCGGGAAATCGACTTTTTTGCGCTGCCTCAATCGGATGAACGACACGATTCCGATTGCCAAAGTCACGGGTGATATCACGCTGGAAGGCGAAGATATCTATGCCCAGAAAATGGATGTTGTCCAATTGCGCGCGCGGGTTGGCATGGTGTTCCAGAAACCCAATCCCTTTCCAAAGTCCATCTATGACAATATCGCCTATGGCCCGCGTATTCATGGCCTCGCCACCGGCAAGGAAGAACTCGATGCCATTGTCGAAACCTCGTTGCAAAAGGCCGGTCTGTGGGGGGAAGTGAAGGATCGTCTGCAGGACAGCGGCACCGCACTGTCCGGTGGCCAGCAGCAGCGTCTGTGCATCGCCCGCGCTATTGCTGTCGACCCCGAGGTCATATTGATGGACGAGCCCTGCTCCGCACTGGATCCCATTGCGACCGCCAAGATCGAGGAGTTGATCCATGAATTGCGCGGCAATTATGCTATTGTGATCGTGACCCATAATATGCAGCAGGCCGCCCGTGTCTCACAACGGACCGCCTTTTTCCATTTGGGCACATTGGTCGAATATGGCGTAACATCGGATATATTCACCAATCCGCGGGAAGACAAAACCCGCGATTATATTACCGGACGCTACGGCTAGCGCACTTGAAACAATAAAGGATGGCACTCATGCCAAACAGCGGCACAGAACATACAGTCAAAGCCTTTGACACCGACATCAACGAATTGCGCGGGATGGTCGCAGAAATCGGCGGGCGCAGCGAACAAGCGATCGCCAAAGCGATGCGCGCGCTGGAAAAGCACGACTTGAAGCTCGCCGCAGAAGTGGTTGCCGAAGACAAGATCATCGATGATCTGGAAAAACGGATTGATGACCTGACCTTTCAAACCATCGCCCTGCGCGCGCCGATGGCCGATGATTTGCGGGAATTGATCGCAACGTTCAAGATTTCCGGCGTGGTCGAGCGCATTGGGGACTATGCCAAGAATATCGCCAAGCGCGTTCCGGTGATTGCCAGCACCCACAAGCTCGGCCCCGCGTCGCTCTTGCCTTCAATGTCGAATATCGCCTCGCAACTGGTGCGCGATTCCCTCGAGGCCTTTGCGCGCCGGGATGCGGACCTGGCGCTGGAAGTGTCCGAACGCGATCAGGTTGTGGATGATTTTTACACCAGCATCTTCCGGTCAGTGATCACCTATATGATCGAAAATCCGAAAGATATTGGCGAAGCGGCGCATTTGCTGTTTATCGCAAAAAATCTCGAGCGCATTGGCGACCACGCGACCAATGTGGCAGAAATGGTATATTTCGCGGCCAAGGGTGAACCTATGCCGGAGCGTGATCGCGGCGAGAATCCCACCGACTTACTGGAAGAACCGACAAACGAGAGATAGCAAGATGTCCAATGCAAGGCTGTTACTGGTTGAAGATGATGCCGCTCTGGCTGAGCTGTTGTCATGGAACTTCAAAAAGGAAGAGTATGAGGTCATTCAAACGGCCGATGGCGAAGAAGCCTTGCTGCTGGTCCAGGAAAACCGGCCCGATGTCATCCTGCTGGACTGGATGATCGAGAATCTCTCTGGAATCGAAGTCTGTCGGCGGCTCCGCCGATCTCCGGAAACCGCCAATATTCCGATCATCATGCTCACCGCGCGCGGAGAGGAAGAAGACAAGATTCGCGGGCTGGAAACCGGTGCCGATGATTATATCACCAAGCCCTTCAGCCCGCGCGAACTGATTGCCCGGGTCAAGGCGGTATTGCGGCGCGTACGCCCTGCCCTTGCCGGCGAAAAGCTCGCTTTTGGTGATCTGGAAATGGACACCGTCGGTCACAAGGTCAAACGCAGTGGCGACGTCATTCCGCTTGGACCGACAGAATTTCGCCTGTTGCGGCATTTTCTGGAACATCCCAACTGGGTCTTCTCGCGCGAACGCTTGCTCGACAGCGTCTGGGGGCAGGACAGTGATATCGAGCTGCGCACCGTCGACGTCCACATCAGGCGATTGCGCAAGGCGCTAAATGCCAACGAACGCCCCGATATTATCCGGACGGTGCGCTCGGCCGGCTATGCTCTGGATACCGAAGCCGCCTAAATTCTAAACCTGCAGACAACAAAAAGGCCGGGTTTGCAGCCCGGCCTTTTTGGTTTCAGGTGATGCCCGATCAGAAAGCGATTTGGGCGCGCGCGCCGATGACATCGACCGAATAATCATTCGGCGCTCCCGGCACGATACCGAACGCATCGCCATAAGACAGATGACCGTAGTTCAGCAGGAACCGAACATAGTTGACCGGAGTCCAGATCAGGGACGCCATATAGCCATCCTGGGTACCGCCGATAATTCCGGAATCGGTCAGGTCCAGCCGGTCATAACGGACATTGATCTGCCAGGCGCCGCTGCCGCCGGAACCAACCGGGTTTTTGACTTTAACACCCTTGAAAACACCGCCTTTATACTCGCGCTGATCGTCGGTCAGGAACAGACCGGCTTCAATCGATCCGCCGAAAAAGGTCGGGCTGACAACCATCGAACGGTTGACCTTGGCCCAATGCGTTTCGGCCACGGCGTGAAAACGCCCCGAGACAACCGCCGCCTCAAGCCCGTAGGTCAATTGTTCTTCGGCACCGGGAATATTGCCGGTGTTGATGAAACGCGTGCTGACGCTGTGAATCAGCGGCCGTTGCCGGTAGCGCACCGAATTGATCGTGTCGCCCAGGCTTTTCCAGTGCACCGAGCCGCCGAGATGCAACTGCGCATCGCCGATTTTGGGCGCATAGACCACCCGGCCATCCAGCCCAATGCTGTCATTACCGGCGCTGAGATCATCGATATTGTCGGTGAAGACACCGCCCTGCAACAGAAGGTCACCGGTCGCATAAGCCGCCGACACACCGACCTGGCGTTCAAAACCAAAGGCATCGGTAAAGGCCGACCGCTCAATGAAGCTGGTGTCGTTGCTGCTCGACAATTCTTCGAGCGACTGGAAATTATTATGCTGTCCAACCGTGATCGTAAGCCCACCGGTCTTGTAATCCAGATAAGCGTCGGTCAGCTCCACACCATCCGCAATGTCCGCTTCCAGCTTATATCCAAAGCCGCCAGGAATCTTGCCCTGCACCCCAAGCCGCACCCGGCGAGCTTCATTTGAAAACCCTTCACCGGGAATAGAAATGGTGGAAGGAACCGATGTCAAATTATTGAAATCATATAATATCCGACCCCTTGGCTTGAAGCTCCAGCCGTCGTCGCTCTTGATTTCTGGAGCGCCCTTCCAGGTGATTTTGTTCGTGTCATTGGCTGCAACTGTTTCCTGAACTTCCGCAACGGTTTCGGTCTGCTTCTGCTGCACGGTTTCCACGGAACTCAGCTGCGCCCGCAGACTAACCACTTCCTGTTCAAGTTGATTGAGCCGGTCCAGCAACGCCGCCGCCTGTTCACTGGAAATCGGTGTGGCCAGCGCTTGCGATGGAAGAAATACGGTGGCTGCAACCCCGGCTGCCAGAATGGATTTGAATGTCATGATCAATTGGTCCCCGAAAAAGGATCTGAAAGAATGATGACGGCAATATGATGTGTTCGTTTCGAAAAAACGTCAGTTTTATGTCAGTTTTTTTACAGGGCTGGCTGACGCTATCGGTCGGAGATTGGCTTATTCCGAAACCAGTTTCATCAACTGCCGTTCAAGTGGTGCCAAAACCGGGACCAGGTCATGCCCGCGCTTGAGAATCTGGCCATGTTCGCCGTGCAGCGTCCACATGCCTTGCTTGTTGCGATTGGCCGGCCGTTTTTCAATGCGCATCTGGGGGCGCTCGGAAGCGCGACGAAAGGCGGCAAAAATAGCGGCATCCTTGCCCATGTCCATGGCATAATCCCGCCAATGGCCCGCCGCCACCATCCGGCCATAGAGATCCATGATCCGATTCATTTCGCGCCGCTCAAAGCCGACCTGAAGCACCGCGTTTCCCCGATTCGGGAAAATCGCAACATTCGAGGCCCCATCTGGCTGATCCGTGCGCTTCAAGCGCTGTCTCGCTCGCTTCCCGACTTGTCATCCAGGCTGGAATCCCGCTGCTCTGCAAATGCAGCAATCCGTTTCTGCAGCTGTTCCATTTCACACTGCAATATTTCCAGCTTTTGCGTAGCCGGATCAAAGACCTCGCTGCACGGTGTGCCGTAAGGCGTGAAATCCTGCTGATACTCCTCGACCTGCACCAATGTTGGCCGCGCCCGGACACCGACCATGGTGGCGCCTTCGGGCACATCCTGCGTCACTACCGCATTGGCGCCGATGCGCGACCGCTTGCCGATGGTGATGGGCCCCAATATCTGCGCTCCCGATCCCAAAATAGCATCATCTTCAATCGTGGGATGACGTTTGCCGCCGACGCCGTTGGTCGGATTGGTTCCGCCGAGCGTCACGCACTGATAGATAGTGACATTATCGCCGATAATCGCGGTTTCTCCGATGACAGAAAAACCATGGTCGATGAACAGATGCCGGCCCACCTTGGCGCCGGGGTGGATATCGATCCCGGTAAACAGACGCGCAAAATGATTAACGAACCGCGCGAGGAAGTACAGTTCCCCCTTGAACAGCCAGTGCGCGATACGATGCAGCCCGACCGCCAGCACCCCGGGATAAAGCAAAATTTCCCAGCGAGACCGCGGCGCCGGGTCACGCGCTTTGATCGAATCCAGATATTGGCCAAGGTCCCGAAACATGTTTTTCTCCGGAGAATTTACAAGTCTCAAGCTAAGGCTCCTGTGACGGATTATCCAGTCCTTTCTTGCAACTTGTTTTAATCTGGCTGTTTTCCCCCTCGCATAAATCTGCAAATTGAATTATTGAGCCCACAATTATTGAAGGACTGAATGATGTCGACCTATTTGCCGACGCTGAAACAATTGCAATATCTCGTTGCGCTGCAGGAACACGGGCATTTTGGCCGGGCGGCAGAGGCTTGTTTTGTGACTCAATCAACATTGTCCGCCGGCATCAAGGAACTGGAAACATTGCTCGACGTGGTGCTGGTCGAGCGCACCCGACGGGTGGTTCGCTTTACCGAACTCGGCAACCAGATGGTCGAGAAATCCCACAGAATTTTGCGCGAGGCCGAAGAATTGTCCGAAATGGCCCGTTCCGCCGGACAGCCCCTGGTTGGCGATGTCCGGATGAGCGTCATTCCGACGATCGCGCCGTTTCTGCTGCCCAAATTGCTGCCGCGCCTGCGCAAGGACCGGCCCGAGCTCAAACTTTATCTGAAAGAAGAAACCAGCCAGGCGGCCTGCGATTCCCTGCACCATGGCCATGTGGATTGCGTGATCCTGGCGCAGCCCTTCCCTTGCGGGGATATCGAATCCGAGGTGCTGTTCGACGACGAGATATTTGTCGCCTTTCCGAAAGATGATCCGCGCGATCCGCCGGCAACGATCGATCCGGCGATTATTGATGAAAACAGGCTGTTGCTGCTCGAAGACGGGCATTGTCTGAAGGATCACGCCCTGGCGGCGTGTAACCGCCCGGAACTGCGCGCTTCGGCGCGCATGATGGGCACATCGCTACATACCCTGGTACAGATGGTCGATAATGGCCTGGGCCTGACGCTTTTGCCCAAAATGGCTATCGATAGCGGCATTTTGGATCATACCGATATTATCGCCCGGCCGATTAAATCTGATCATGCTTCGCGCAATATCGCTTTGGTTTGGCGCAAGAACAGCCCTCGGAAAGATGAGTTCAAGCTACTCGCCGAGATCATGCGCGAGGGACAGAATTGGGTTATGAGCAAGGAGCAATAGGCCCTACTGGTCCCACTCGGATGCGGCATCCAGATCCGATTGGCGTTCACTTACCCACCGTTCTTCGCCATCTGCGGATATTTCCTTCTTCCAGAACGGCGCAACGGTTTTCAGTTGATCCATGATGTAGGAGCAGGCGGCGATTGAGTCTTGCCGATGATCGGAGCCGGTGCAAACCATTACAATCTGCTCACCAACCCGCAACCGGCCGATCCGATGAACAATCGTGATCCCGTGGAGCGCCCATTTCTCCGCCGCCCGGTCGGCAATAGCGCGCAACGCCTTTTCGGTCATCGCCGGATAATGTTCCAGTTCGAGGGCGACCAGCGACGCATCGCCGCGCACCTGACCGACAAAACTGGCCACAGCGCCGCCGCCCAATGCGGCCAGTTCGCTAATCGTTCGACCTGCATCAAAATCATCGCCGCTGACCGTTACGGTAATCATCCGCCGGTCACGGGTGGGAAAATCGCGAGTTCCTTCGCGCCCGTCAGGGCCTGTTCGGTCCCGACAAAGTCCTGATCGAGCGCAAAACGGAGCTTTTCCATATCGGCAAAAGCCTGCGCGTATCGACCATCCGAAGCGCACAAATGCGCCAGCAAATCACCGACCGACCGGACCGAATCAGGAAGATCAAGCTGGTCTTCGTCCCGGCCCACTTTTTCGCGGACCCAGGCAAAATAGAGTATCGTCAGAGATTGCGCCATGATCGCATCCTAATCCATATGCTTGAGGCCGACCCGCAGATAATCCCAGCCGGTGATTAGCGTCAATATCGCGGCCGCCCACAGCGACCACAGACCAGCGGTCTTGATCAGCTCAAATTGCGGCAGACCGCCGGCCAGGATTAATGCGCCGAGCGAGAAAAGCTGAAACGTGGTTTTCCATTTTGCCAGCTTGGACACCGGCACGCTGACCTGCAGTCCGGCCAGAAATTCACGCAAGCCGGACACCGCGATTTCACGCAGCAATATCACCAGTGCTGCGATCACGTGAAGGCCTTCAATATCGCGCGTGGCGCACAGGATCAGCACCACCGATGCCACCATGATCTTGTCGGCAATCGGGTCGAGAAAAATCCCGAGCTTGGAAACCGTGCCCTGGGCGCGGGCCAGATAGCCGTCGAAATAATCGGTGATGGCCATCAGGCTATAGAGGCCGAACGCCAGCAGATACCCCAGTTTCCAGCTTTGATCCCACAGCAACCAGACCAGGAACGGCATGGTGAAAATGCGGGACAGCGTCAATATATTCGGAAGATTCAGCATATTGCCGGTTGCCATAACGGGGTTTGCGCGAAAGTTAAATCCTAACTGTCGCAACCGCCTTCAAAGCCGACCGTGCCAAGGCCGCCAAACCGGGTGTTTCTCTCTGACGATCGGCAAGCAACGCCTTGCGCTCCCTAAATAGCTTGTTAGGGTGCCCCCTCGCCTCTTCCCCTGTCTGGCAGCGCGCAACAACAGGAAAATCCAACATGTCATCAGCCCTCCGACTATTGGCCAAACGCCGATTCTGGCCTTTATTCGTGACGCAGCTGCTCGGGGCGTTCAACGACAATCTGTTCAAATTTTCGATGGTCATTTTGGTGACCTATGGAATCTATCAGGACCCGGCACAGGATTTTCAGTTCAATGCGCTGGCGTCCGGCATATTCATTCTCCCTTTCTTTTTGTTCTCCTCCTTGGCCGGCCAACTCGCCGACAATTATGACAAGGCCCGAATCACCCGGGTGGTCAAGAATCTGGAAATTGCCATTGCGATCATCGGTGGTATCGGCCTGTGGATTCAATCGATTCCGATCATGCTCACGGCGCTGTTCCTGCTCGGCCTGCAATCGACTTTTTTCGGCCCGATTAAATATGCGATTCTTCCGCAACATCTCGAGAAAGACGAAGTTCTGGCGGGCACCGGACTGGTGGAAGCCGGAACCTATATCGCCATTCTCGCCGGCACGATTCTCGGGGGAATTATCATCGACCGCAACGGCAATGGTGTGGAGCTGGCAGTGGTTGCGGTGTTTTTCGTCGCGCTGGTCGGAAGACTCGGTGCACAATTTCTGCCCAGTGCACCCCCGCAAAAGGATGTCGAGAAAATCGATTTCAATTTCGTCCGGTCCTCGATCCGGCTGATTTCGGCCACGCTCCATATCCGCCGTCTCTATCTCGCTATCGTCGCGATCAGCTTTTTCTGGACCATCGGATCCGTGCTGGTGATCCAGTTCCCGCCACTGGTCGAAAATGTCCTGACCGCAACACCGGCCGTGGCCAGCTTGTTCCTTGGTGTTTTCTCGATTGGCATCGCGGTGGGTTCAATCCTGATCAACCGATTGCTCAAATCCGAAGTCTCGGCGCGCTATGCGCCGATTAGCGTGATTGCGATGGGGGTATTCGTTACCATCCTCTATTTCATTGCTCGCGGGTGGGATGGCCTGGAAGGTGGCGATCTGTACACGTTTGAAACCTTCATGCTGCACGACGGCGCCTGGGCCTTGCTCGGCACCCTGGCCGGTGTTGCCATTTTTGGCGGCATGTTCGTCGTCCCGCTCTACGCCTTTCTGACCACCACCGTCGATATCAGCGAAACCGCCCGCACCATCGCGGCCAACAATGTCGTCAACTCCGGTTGCATGGTATTGGGCGCTTTGGCTGCGCTGGGATTGAGCATGCTGGGTGTTTCCACCACCGAGCAATTATTATTGGTCGCGGCCATGTGCGTCGTCGCGGCCTGGCTAGGTCAGCAACTCCATCTGGCCTGCGATTGAAGCGGGGCAACCCGGAGGCGGGGCGCTCAGATGCCTAGAAAATGAACAGGTAAAAGGCGGTGAAAAACGCCAGGAAGCTCAGCAGGAACAGGTGAACATCTTCGTTTCGCCAAACAGATTTGCGTTGTGCAAGGGCTTCCACCCGGATCTCCTCGCGGGCCTGCAGCGCCGGTTCGACCGGTAATGTCAATCGAAACGGATGCCGCGCGCCTTCGTTGCGCAGGCTCAATGGTCGGGTGCGATGATTTGTCATGCCCAAACATTAACAATTTGTTAGCCATGAAATCCACGGGCAAATCGCCAAAAAGCCAAGCTGTCTTATGATGATACAGTCCCGCCGCAAGTCCTGATCAAACATGGTAAAGGGCCGTACGGGGACCACAGCATTGTGTGATCTTTGCAACAGCATTCAAGAATCGCCCAAATGCGTTCAATCCGGTTGATTTCAAAGAACTTTTGTGGCAGTGGCACAGCTATTGAGTGAAATGCGAAATTTTAAGGAGCTTATTATGCGTTTCGGTAAAATCGGTTTGGCTGCGATTGCAGCCTCTTCTTTGGTTGCGACACCTGTGCTTGCACAAGCTGTTGCTCCAGTAGCTAAAGTTTCCGAAGCTGTGCGTGCTGATGCATCCGCAGAAGACGAAAGCCAGCTCGCTGGCGGATCCGGCATCATCATTGCCGTTCTCGCTGCAGCTGCAGTCATCGGCGGCATCATTGTCGCAGCTGACGGAAGCGACGACACACCAACCAGCCCCTGAATTCAGGCTTTAGGTTAGTAAAAGATGGCGGCCTTTTGGTCGCCATTTTTTTTGCCTGTCAGCGGAGCATCATCGGTTCGATACTCGGCTATGTGACAGCGCCATATTCTTGTTCAACCGCGAACCACTGAGGAAAGAGACGATGATTTTCGTGCAAGGCTGGATCAAGCTGCCTCCGGAAAGCACAGCGGCGCTGATCGATGCTGCTGCGGCAATGGCGAAAGCTACCCGCGCGGAAGCCGGCTGCCTCCATTACAGTTTTGCTCAGGATATTTCTGCGGACAATCTCTTTCATATTGTCGAGCGGTGGCAGAATGAAACCGCTCTGGAAGCCCATTTTCAGACCACACATATGGCAATCTTCAATAGCATTTTGACGCAACACCGGATCGAAGCAATGGATGTTCGCCTCTATGCCGGAGAAGAAGTCCGGGTGTTGATGCAAAGCTGATCGGCCAGCGCTTGCACTTGCGCATCCGATTTCCCATATGCGCTTTATGACAGAAAATCAGCAGCATGGCATGCAGCAATGGCATGGCACCACCATCTTATCCGTCCGCAAAAATGGCAAAGTCATCGTCGTTGGCGATGGGCAGGTTTCCATGGGCCAGACGGTCATGAAACCCAATGCCCGCAAAGTCCGGCAATTGCATGACGGATCAGTGATCGGCGGCTTCGCCGGCGCAACCGCGGATGCCTTCACTCTTTTCGAACGGCTAGAGGCCAAGCTCGAACGGCACAATGGACAGCTGATGCGGGCAGCCGTTGAATTGGCGAAAGACTGGCGGACCGACAAATATCTGCGCAATCTTGAAGCGATGATGATCGTCGCGGATAAGGATGTGACATTGATCCTGACCGGCAATGGCGATGTGCTGGAGCCCACGCAGGGCATAGCCGCCATCGGATCTGGTGGCAACTTCGCGTTGGCCGCGGCCCGGGCTTTGATCGACTATGAAAAAGACGCAGAAAAACTCGGCAAGAAAGCCATGGCGATTGCCGCCGATGTGTGTGTTTACACCAATGATCAGATCACGCTCGAGCTGCTCGACAGCGCGACATAATCTCTGATCGTCATTTTCCTACATAACCTATCTTGATTTCACCAAAGGGCACCCATGCTAGATAATCTCACCCCAAAGGCCATCGTCCAGGCGCTTGACGAGCATATTGTCGGCCAGAAAGAGGCCAAGCGCGCGGTTGCCGTGGCGCTGCGCAATCGCTGGCGGCGACAGAAGCTTCCGGCAGAACTGCGCGATGAAGTCACGCCAAAAAACATCTTGATGATCGGCCCCACCGGTTGCGGCAAGACCGAAATTTCGCGCCGGCTGGCGAAACTGGCCGATGCGCCCTTTATCAAGATCGAAGCGACCAAATTTACTGAAGTTGGCTATGTCGGTCGGGATGTCGAACAGATTGCGCGCGATCTCGCCGAAGAAGCCGTGCGCCTTGAGCGCGAGCGCCGTCGTCTGGCGGTGCGCGAAACCGCGTCCGATGCGGCGATGAAACGGCTGCTGGATGTGCTATGCGGCGAAAATGCCAGCGAAGCGACCCGTGAAAGCTTTCGTCAGCGGGTGGTCGACAATCATATGAACGATACCGAGATCGAGATTGAAGTCGAAGATGCACCCAGCATGCCGATGGATATACCGGGCATGTCCGGCCAGGTCGGGATGATCAACCTGTCCGACATGATGGGCAAAGCCTTGGGTCAGAATAATCTCAAGCGCCGCAAGATGCGCGTGGCCGATGCCTGGGACAAGCTGATCGAGGAAGAATCCGACAAACGGCTCGACGATGATGATATTGCCCGTTCAGCGATTACCGATGCCGAATCCAATGGCATCGTTTTCCTCGACGAAATTGACAAAATCGCGGTCAGTGATGTCCGCGGCGGTTCGGTCAGCCGCGAGGGCGTCCAGCGCGATCTTCTGCCGCTGATCGAAGGCACCACCGTGGCGACCAAATATGGCCCGATGAAAACCGACCATATTCTGTTCATCGCCTCGGGTGCTTTTTCAATCTCCAAACCGAGCGATATGTTGCCTGAACTGCAGGGACGCCTGCCGATCCGGGTTGAGCTGCGCGCGCTGACCGAAGCGGATTTCGTGCGTATTCTGACCGAAACCAAAGCGAATCTGCCAACCCAATATGTCGCGTTGCTGGGCACCGAAGACGTCACCATCGAGATCACCGAAGATGCCGTAGCCAAGCTTGCCGAAATCGCCGCCAATGTGAACGAAACGGTCGAGAATATCGGCGCCCGGCGCCTGCAAACGGTGATGGAGAAACTGCTCGAGGAAATCAGCTTTGAAGCAGAGGATCGCAAGGGCGAGACCATCACCATTGATGCGTCATATGTCGATGGTCAGCTGTCCGATGTTGCCAAAGACACCGATTTGTCGAAATATGTGCTATAACATAATGGGTTTGACACTTAGCGGGAGGTAATCATGGCTTCAGGGGGATGTTATTGCGGTTCGGTTCGATATGAGATTGGCGGCCAACCGATCAATCAGTCTATTTGCCACTGCCGCGATTGCCAGAAATCCAGTGGTGCACCTTCGGTTGCCTGGATCATGCTCGATCAGGACGAATTTTCGGTCACCAGCGGGAGCTTGAAAACCTGCAGCGGGCAAAATGGTGCAGAGCGGCTGTTCTGCGGCGATTGCGGTACCGGCATCGCTTATAAAAATGCCAATATCCTGCCCGGAATGATCGACATTCAGACGGTCACGCTGGATGAGCCCGATGGCTACACACCGGAAATGAACGTCCAACTGGCCGAACAAATCGAGTGGGAAAAGGCAGCGCACAGCCTGCCCGGCTTTGACCGGTTTCCACCCCAGGACTGATTCCCAAGAAAAATTTTAATCGTCTGTAACCTTCACCGGGCTTGCCCCGAATACCAACGGACAATTTCCAAGGAGTAAACTATT
This sequence comes from Parasphingorhabdus sp. W113, assembly GCF_055693205.1. Classification (NCBI taxonomy): domain Bacteria; kingdom Pseudomonadati; phylum Pseudomonadota; class Alphaproteobacteria; order Sphingomonadales; family Sphingorhabdaceae; genus Parasphingorhabdus; species Parasphingorhabdus sp. W113. Next base: position 2,164,015 of record NZ_CM146328.1, read on the forward strand.
GAAACGGATCGCCCCTCTTCTCGCTCTGGCCCCTGCGCTGGCCATTGCTTCCTGTTCGCAGCCCGCATCGCAATCGGAGGAAGCCGCTGAGACCAATGATATCGAGACACCAGCCGCCCCGGCGGAGACCGAAGCCCTGGAGACTATTGATGCTGGCCTGGCAGTGGGTGCCGAGGCGCCGCTGACGGCCACAGTGATGGCCGGTGAAACCGAAAAATCCCTGGCCCAGATCCTCGAAGATGGGCCGGCCATATTGGTCTTTACACGATCAGTGGAATGGTGCCCCTTCTGTCAAACCCAGCTCAAGGGCATCAACGCGATCGTCCCTGATCTCGAAAAACGCGGCTACAAGCTTTATGGTGTCAGCTATGACAGCGTCGAAAGCCAGGACCGGTTTTCCAAGAACCAGATGCTGGACTACATGATGTTGTCTGACGAAGACTCCAAAACGATCGACGCATTCGAATTGCGGGACCCACAATATACCGAAGGCAAAGCGGTTGGCGTTCCTTATGCTTCTGTCGTGGTTATCGACAAGGATGGCACGATCACAGCCAAATCGGTTTCGGGTGATTACAAGAAACGCCCGACCAACGAACAGGTCCTCGCCATTGTGGACGCTATCTAGACGTTAACGGCGCCGCGGCTTTTGATGAAGTCGCGGCCCGCTTATTGCCCTCCGGCAGGACCACCAGCTTCCATCTGGTGGAATGCTTGAGATATTTCTGCGCCAGGCTTTGCACTTCTGCGGGCGTGATCACGGTGTAATCCTGCAGCAGGGAGCCGAGCACCGTCAGCTTGCGCGGATCGAAGCTTGCGCCTTCCATATTGGCCATCCAGAAACTGTTTCCGCTGCTGGCCCGCGCGATCAGTTGCCGCAACGGTTCAACCACCCGCTTCAGCTCATCTTCGCTCACCGGTTTCTCGCGCAGATCTTTCGCGATGAGCTCTGCGACACCGTAGAAACGATCAATATTGTCCGGCGTCAATTGGCTTGAAGCGCTGATATACCCCCCGGTCGGAAAGGCGACTGGCCAGTTATTGATCACCTGCGGGCTATAGGTAGCGCCTTCCTTCGAGCGCAAAATCTCGAATAGCCGGTCATTGAATATCGAAACCAGCACTTCCAGCTGGCGGCTTTCCTTGATATTTTCGATCCCGCCGCCGGTCGGCCAGGCGATCAGGGCCGCTGCGCGCTCGCTATCGCCTTTGTGAACCAGGATTTCAGGACCGGATTGAGCCGTCGGAAATTCGGGAGATATCACCGGTTGCGAGTCTTTTGGCTCTTTGCGTTTTCGCAACGCGCCAAATGTTTCCAAAATCATTTCAACCGCCTCGTCCCGGTCGAAGTCGCCAAACAGCATCAGTTCGATCGGTCCGCTCTTCAATATCGGCTTCCAGAATTTCTTGAACTGCTTGGTCGTGAGATTGTTGAAATCATCCTTGTCCGGCGTCTTCCAGCGCGGGTCCTTGCCCCGGACCAGCCATTCGAGATCGCGTTGCAACACCGCCTGCGGTGACGCCGAGAAGCTGTCATAGCCAATGAGAGAAGCCGCTTTCCCGCGCAACACAGGCGCTTTGTCCCAGCGCGGATATTGCAATTTGGCAGCCATCAGATGGAGCTGGTCTTTCAGATCCGCGGCGCGGGTGTCTGCCTTGATTTCAAACGCATCATTGTCGATCTCAAAGCCAAGACCAATGCGCCGGCCAGTGGTGATGCGGTCCAGCTCTTCCTGTCCCAATTTGCCAACACCGCTCGCCATCAACGCCAGGGCTCCTGACCAAGCCAAGCCTTCGTCTTCGCTGTCGAGTCCGCGATATCCGGTTCCGAACCGGGCGTTGACCATGATCTTGTTCCGCTCCGCCTTGTTGGGGAACAGCAACACCCGCACCCCATTGGACAGCACCAGTTTTTCAATTTCAAACCGACCGATTTTCTGCGAACTCTTGATTTTGCCCTTGCGGCCAATGCGCGGCAACGCGTCAAAGCCGAGATCGGCTTGCTCGACTCGCGCATTATCGGCGGCCTTCACTTTTTCGGTCAGCGCGCGCGCCAATTGCACCTTGCCATCCTCAACGACCGTGGGGGACGTCAACAAGGCACGAGTGGCCACCCCTTCGAACAGTTTCTGTGTCGATGCAAGCAGCCGCTCGGGCGTATATTGGTCGCGCATCGCTCGAAACACGTCCAGCGCGGTCTGCGGCGTGGCGACGGTCTCGCGAATATCCACGGCTTTGACAATGTCATCGGCCTGCTTGCGCGCCGCCTCTGTTGCATAGCCCTCGACTCCAATGGCCAAAGCGGCATCAAATTCAGCAATTTCGCGCGCAATATCCGCTTCGGATGGTGGCCGGGTTGTGGCATCGGCGATCACCGCGCGCACATCCTTGAGCGCCGCGGCCCAATCTTCGGTCAAGGGAACAATATTGATAAACGTGCCGTCGACGGACCGGCTGACATCTTCCTGACTGACGCTCGCCTGCAAATAGCTGCCGCCGCCGCGCGCGCGGGTTTCAAGGCGCCGGTTGATCATCTGGAGCGCCAGAAGATCGATCAACAATTGCTGGTTATAGGCAATCGTATCATTGACTTGCCGCCAGGGTCTCACCGTCGCCAACGAGATAAAGCGGGGCAATGTCGGTTCAATCACGATGCGGCTGGTGTCCGCATCCGGATCGGGATCGCCAAAGGCCGGAGCAACCCCCGCCTCGCCTTTTCCCTTCCAGTCGGAAAAATGCTTTTTGAGCAACGCTTCAAATTCTTCCGGGTCACCGTCACCGGCAATAACAACAACCGTATTTTCTGGCCGATACCAGCGTTGGTGAAATAGTTGCATGCGCTGGGGCGTGGCGGCGGCCAGCGTTTCCGGTGTTCCAATTGGCGCCCGAATTGCGCGACGCTGCCCGGCAAAGAACAGCGCGCTGGTTGCATCCTGCACCTTGGTTCCGGGACCCTGCCGTTCCTGCAATTCTGCCAGTACCACCGGACGCTCGGCGTCAATCGCGGTGACCGACAGCCCGGGCGCGCTGATCATACCGGAAATAATCTTGATGCTTTCGTCGAGACTGGTCGGATTGGCGTTGGGCAGGTCCAGCTTGTAAACCGTTTGCGTGGGCGTGGTTTCCGCATTGCTGTCGCTGCCGAACGTCGCGCCCAGGCGTTGCCAGACGCGCTTGGCTTCGCCGTCCGGCACATATTCCGAACCGCGGAACGACAGATGCTCCATGAAATGCGCATAGCCTTGCTCGTGATCCAGTTCCATCAACGAGCCAACATCGATACGCACGCGGATCGAAACCTGCCCCGGGGGCACGCCGTTGCGCTTCACAGCATAACGGAGGCCATTGTCGAGGACGCCAAAGGTCCAGCTCTTGTCGACCGGGACATCACTCCCTTTGTACAGCCACGGCAATTCCTCGGTTGCCGGCGTGGAGGCGGGCGCGTCATCTGTGGTCTGCGCAATGGTGCTCTGAGGAGCGATAACCAGGGCCGCGGCTAAAACGAACAATTTGGGGAATCGACCGGGAATTGGGAATTTTTTGATCATGACGCGGTTATAAACAGCCCCTTTCTGACTGACCAGTGAATAGTCTTTGCGAATCCGCGATTAATTCCGCCCAATAATGGATTTTGGCCTTGATAGGATGCCCATATGGCCCCACATATCTGGCATGCTGATAGAAACTGAAAAAACACCCAACCCGTCCACCCTCAAATTCTTGATGGGCCAGACCGTCATGACCGATGGCACGAGAGATTTCGCATCGCCCGAGGATGCCGAAATATCACCCTTGGCCGAGGCCCTTTTCACCTTGGGTGACGTGACCGGTGTGTTTTTTGGCTCGGATTTCGTTTCCGTCACCGGCGGTCCGGGATCCGATTGGTCGGACCTGAAACCCCAGGTGCTGAGTATCTTGCTCGATCATTTTTCAGCCGAATTGCCGCTCTTCAAGCCGGGATCTGCTGGCGAAATTCAAATTCCCCCTGAAGAAGAGGTCCATGACGATCCAGAAGATGCAGACATTGTTGCACAGATCAAGGAACTCATCGAAACACGCGTCCGGCCAGCCGTTGCCAATGATGGCGGAGATATTGTCTATCGCGGATTTAATCGCGGCGTCGTGTTTCTCAAGATGCAGGGCGCCTGTGCCGGTTGTCCATCATCGACAGCCACATTGAAGCATGGCATTGAATCACTGCTCAAGCATTATGTACCGGAAGTGGTGGAAGTGCGCGCAGCCTGACCACTGCGATGCTTGCACCCGGCCTTCTGCTAAAATGGGGATCTCATGAACACACCACTCGCCGACGCGGCACTCGACCAGATTTTCCGCACGGCCCGAACCTTTAACGGCTATCACGACAAACCCGTCACCACCGACCAGCTGGAGGCGATTTGGGATCTCCTGAAAATGGGCCCGACCAGCGCCAATATGCTGCCAGCCCGGCTCGTCTGGTGCCATAGCCAGGACGCGAAGGACAAGCTGGCGGACTGTGCGGGCGAAGGCAACAAACAGAAGATCAAGGATGCACCAGCCGCTGTGATCATCGGCATGGATCAGGATTTTCACGAACATCTGCCCGAACTATTCCCGCACACCGATGCGAAAAGCTGGTTCGACGGAGACCCGGAAGGGCGTGTCGACGCCGCGATGCGGAACAGCTCGCTGCAAGGTGCTTATTTTATCATCGCCGCCCGCGCGCTTGGTCTTGATACAGGACCCATGTCCGGCTTTGACAATCAGGCCGTCGATCAGGCCTTTTTCCGGGATCAGCCCAATGTGAAATCCAATTTCATCTCGACCCTGGGCTACGGCGATCCTTCCACGATTTTTGACCGCAGCCCTCGCCCGGCATTCGATAAATTCAACACCATCATCTGACTGACGGATGCCGTCCTTTTCCGATCGCACCTTGGCTATCGATACAGCCACCACTGCCTGCTCCGTCGCCTTGTTTGAAGATGGTCGACTGGTTGACAGCGGCTTTGCCGAAATTGGTCGCGGTCATGCCGAGAAATTGATCCCGATGATTGCCAGCTTGCCCGACAAAGGGGCGGCCGGAAAAATTCTGGTCAATTGTGGCCCCGGCAGTTTTACCGGAGTCAGAATTGGCCTGTCCGCCGCCAAGGCTCTGGCTCTGGTCTGGAATGCGGATGTTCTTGGCTATCAATGCCTGCATCTGATAGCCGCGCAAGCCCTAGCCAAAATGGCGGATCCCGCACCAATCTATGTCGCGATGACGGCCGGGCACGGCGAATATTTCGTCCAGAATTTTGACGACAACGGAATCGCCCGCGATGCGCTCCAGTCATTGCCCCCGGAAGCCGCGCGCCAAAATTGCATGTCCGACCATCTCGCCGGAACAGCGGCGGCCGATCTTGCGGACAGTATATCGCACGCTTCATCGCGCGCCCTCTTGCCAGATGCGGCACAATCTATGCTATTATTTGCCCATCGACCCTTTATTGATGCATCTCCGGTCTATGGTCGCCCCCCGGATGCGCAACCGTCACAACAAGGCTGAAGGATGGCAAAGAAACACTGCGATATTCCTGCTCAGCCAGTGGATGATGGCATATTGCTCGAAGAGCGGGATCTCGAGGGGCTGCCGGTGGTCATGGCGGTTATGGCGGCGTCCTTTTCGAGTGAATATGGCGAAAGCTGGAATGAACGACAATGCCGATCGATGCTGGCACTTCCCGGCACCGAACTTATCGTTGCGCACTATGGCAACACGCCATGCGGCTTTGCGATCGGCCGGAAAATGGCGGGGGAAGCCGAGCTGTTGATGATCGCCGTGCATCCGCGTTATCAGCATCGCGGCATTGGCCTCGCCTTGCTGAACCGGTTCATCGCCAAGGCGATTGACGACAGGATCACGACCGTATTTCTTGAAGTCCGGGAGAATAATCCGGCGCAGCTGCTCTACCAAAAAATGGGATTCAAGAAAATCGGTCAGCGCAGAGACTATTATACCGGACAGAACAAAGAAAAATTCGACGCTATTACCTATAGAAAAATGCTCTAGCACCGCCAGCAGAGAAGCTTCCCACCGATGTTCTGGTTGACGGTTGATAAGCGCCAATATTCGTGCAAATAGAAGCCGCAATTAGGCTTGTTAACCATATTTGGTCGCGCAATGAGGTTCATATGACAGAAGAAGAAGTCGCTCTCAAAGAGACATTGATCACCCTCACATCGGATATTGTCGCGGCACATGTCAGCAACAACAGTGTTGCCGTTTCCGATTTGCCGGTCATTATCAAGAGCGTCCACGACGCTTTGTCGGGCTTGTCGAGTGCGAACGATGCAGATATGAAATTGGATCCTGCTGTCTCGATAAAGGCGTCGATAAAGCCGGACTATATTGTTTGTCTGGAGGATGGCAAGAAGCTGAAAATGCTCAAGCGGCATCTGATGACTCGCTATGGAATGTCGCCAGATGAATATCGCGCCAAATGGGGCTTACCAACCACCTACCCGATGGTCGCCCCAAATTATGCTGAACAGCGGCGCAAGCTGGCCAAAGCCATTGGTTTGGGTAAGAAGAAAAAGGCCAGAAAGACCTGAGCAAGCATAGGGTTCCGACCTGCTTTCTTTTTCGGTCGAGGATTGGCAATTTTCTCTTTGCTTTATGGCCCGTCGATAATAGAGTCGACCGAACGAATTGGAATGGAGCGGATGCCGGACAAAATTGATCTCGAGAAACTTTGCGCAGAAAAAGGCCTGCGAATCACCGACCAACGGCGCGTGATTGCACGGGTAATTTCTGATGCAGACGATCATCCTGATGTTGAAACCCTGCACGAACGCGCCTCTGCGGTGGATTCCCGGATTTCCATTGCAACCGTCTATCGAACGGTCCGCCTTTTTGAAGAAGCGGGCATTTTGGATCGGCATGATTTCGGTGATGGCCGGGCCCGCTATGAAGCGGTTCCGGAGGCGCATCATGATCACTTGATCGACGTCGAGACCGGCAAAGTCATCGAATTTGTCGATCCCGAATTGGAAGCGCTGCAGAAGCAAATTGCCGAGAAGCTCGGATATCGACTCGTCGATCATCGCATGGAACTCTATGGCGTATCCTCTGACCGAAAACGCTGACGCACCCGCGAAACGTCATTCGCTTTTTGGACTGATACTCATTGGCATTCGGGCAACGGGCATTGTCATCAGCTTGCTGGCCTGCCTGCCGTTCCATTATCTCTGGCGCCTCTTTCGCCTGCCCTCGCCCTGGCCGCGCTTTTTCCTCTGGCTCGTGGCAACCAATTGCGGCGCGACCATAAAGACCAATGGTAACCGTCTGAAAGAAGACGTATTTTATGTATCAAACCATATTAGCTGGTTTGATATTCCGGTCATTGCCGGTGTCACAGGATGCACATTTGTAGCGCAGGACGGCATTGCCAGCTGGCCGATCATCGGTTGGTTATGCCGGATCAACAAGACGATTTTTGTGTCCCGCACCAATCGGATGAACGTCGGCGGCCAGATCGAGATTATCCGGGAAGCGATTGAAGAAAAATACCCGATCACGGTCTTCCCCGAAGGCACCACGACGGACGGCCATAGCCTGCTGCCGTTCAAGCCATCGCTGTTCGAAGCCATGGCACCGCCGCCGAAACCGATCATGGTGCAACCCATGCTGCTCGACTTCGGTCGGGTTAGCAGGGATATTGCATGGGTGGGCGACGAGCCGGCCGTCGAGAATGCCAAGCGGCTGTTTTCCAGATGGGGTGTGATACCCGCCACCTTGCACTTTCTGGAACCGTTTGATCCCGCCGCCTACGGGGATCGCAAGGCGATTTGCGCAGAAGCGGAGCGGCGCATTTCGACCGCGCTTTCCGCTTCCTTGTCCGGCAAGCCCGTTGTATAGGCGAGCGGATGAACAAAGAGAATCCCAAGACATTTCGGATCAAATCCTTTGGCTGTCAGATGAATGTCTATGATGGCGATCGCATGTCTGAAATGCTGATCGACCAGGGCATGACCGGAGCAGCCGATGGCGAGGATGCGGACCTGATGGTGCTGAACACCTGCCATATTCGCGAAAAGGCGGCTGAGAAAGTCTATTCCGACATCGGACGGTTGCGGGACAAACAAGGCAACAGCCCAATGATTGCGGTTGCCGGTTGTGTCGCGCAGGCGGAAGGCAAAGAAATTTCCCGCCGGGCCCCCAGTGTTGATATCGTCGTCGGGCCTCAGGCCTATCACCGGTTGCCGGAGTTGATTGCCAAGGCCAAAACCGGGAAGAAAGCGCTGGATACCGACATGCCAGCGGCTTCGAAATTCGATGCCCTACCCGCGCGCAAGAAACAGGCCCGGCCCAATGCTTTTCTGACCGTGCAGGAAGGCTGTGACAAATTTTGTACCTATTGCGTTGTGCCTTACACCCGGGGCGCCGAAATTTCGCGTCCGTGGTCCGATCTGATTGATGAAGCAAAAGCGCTGATTGACGGCGGTGCCAAGGAAATCACGTTGCTCGGTCAGAATGTCAACGCATGGACGGGTGTCGACAAAACCGGCAAGGATCAGGGACTTGATGGCTTGATCCGGGCCCTTGATCGCTTAAACGGACTCGAGCGAGATCCGCTACATGACAAGCCATCCCAATGACATGACCGACGGCCTGATCGCGGCGCATGGCGATGTCGCAACGCTGATGCCCTATCTCCATCTGCCGGTCCAGTCGGGCAGTGATCGGGTGTTGAAAGCAATGAACCGCTCCCACAGCGCACGCAGCTATCTCGATATCATGGATAAAATGCGCGAGGTGCGCCCTGACATCGCGATATCAGGCGATTTTATTGTCGGTTTTCCGGGAGAAACCGACGCCGATTTTGAAGCCACGTTGGGAATTGTTCGCAACACCCGATATGCGCAGGCCTATTCGTTCAAATATTCGCCGCGTCCGGGAACTCCGGCTGCAATGATGGAAGAACAGATTGCGCCCGAGTTGATGAACGAGCGCCTGCAACGGCTGCAGGCTTTGCTCAACGAGCAGCAATGGGATTTTAACAAGCAAACTGTTGGGCGGCGGACATCGGCATTGCTCGAACGGCAAGGCAAGCTCGATGGGCAACTGGTGGGCAAGACTCCCTGGCTGCAGTCGGTTCACGTAATCGCGCCGGATCTGGCCATTGGCGATATGGTTGAAGTGACTATCGAAAGCGCCGGCCCCAACAGCTTGCAGGGTCAAATCATGCAAAGAGAAGCTGCCTGATGGCCAAAAAGAAAGCGGTGGAAAACAACCCCAATCTGGTCACTCTGGATATTGAATTTGATGACCCGCAGATTCTCGGCGATCTGTTCGGCGAATATGATCGCAATATTGTCGCCATCGAAAACCGGCTTGGCGTGTATATCGCAGCCCGCGGGACAAAGCTGAAAATCGAGGGCGAAGAGGAAGCCGCGACCCATGCCCATGATGTTTTGACCGGAATCTATAATCGGTTGGAAGAAGGCCAGGAAATTGACGCGGGTGCGGTTGAAGCCATTATCGGCATGGCCGCTGACCCCAGAGCAGCGAAAGCAGCGCGAAAAGCCGCCCCTGCCAAGCCCAATCACAAGGATGTTTCGGAACCACCCAAGGTGATGATCCGGACCCGCAAGAAAACCATTTTCCCGCGATCTGTCCGCCAGGCCGAATATATGGAAGCGCTCGCCCGCGACGACATGATTTTCGCCCTTGGTCCGGCCGGAACCGGCAAGACCTATCTCGCGGTCGCACAAGCGGTGTCGCAGCTGGTGACCGGCACGGTGGATCGCTTGATCCTGTCACGACCGGCGGTTGAGGCAGGCGAGAAAATCGGCTTCCTGCCCGGTGACATGAAGGAAAAAGTCGACCCTTTTCTTCGCCCGCTTTATGATGCGCTTTATGACACGCTGCCCGCCGAACAGGTGGAACGGCGCATTGAGAGCGGTGAAATCGAGATCGCTCCGATTGCCTTCATGCGCGGCCGGACGCTGGCCGATGCCTTCGTCATTCTCGATGAAGCGCAGAATACCACGCCCGCGCAGATGAAAATGTTTTTGACCCGGTTCGGCATGAACAGCCGCATGGTTATTTGTGGTGACCCCAGACAAGTCGATTTGCCAGGCGAAGCCGTGTCCGGGCTCGCCGATGCGGTCCATAAGCTGCGGGATGTCGATACGGTGAGCATGGTCAAATTCGGTGCGGCCGATGTCGTGCGCCATCCTCTGGTCGGAAAAATCGTCGAAGCCTATGAAGGCAAAGATGCTGCAGACTGAAGTGCACAGCGATCCGGTTTGGGATAGCGCAACAGATTGGCAGACATTATCCGAAGCTGCAGTTGCGGCTGCGGTGCGGTCCTCTTCGCACGCCACCCTTGCCGATGGCGATTTCACCGTGGAAATCAGCATAAAACTGGGCACCAATGACGAAGTGCAACAATTGAATGCAGCCTATCGCAGCAAGGACAAGCCGACTAATGTCCTGTCCTTTCCGATGGTACCGGCGGACCTTTTGAATAGCCTGTCACACAGCGACGATGGCGAAGTGCTGCTGGGTGACATCATCATGGCCCATCAGGTCTGTCGGGCCGAAGCAGACGAGAAAGGCATAGCCATGGCGGACCATGCCAGCCATCTGCTGGTCCATGGAACGCTGCATTTGCTGGGCTATGATCACGAGACAGAGAGCGACGCGCTGATGATGGAGCAAATCGAAACCAATGCGCTGAAAGCTGTAGGGATTGCTAATCCCTACGCAACGTAACATAAGAAATGGAAAACCAAAGTTAGACCAATGGCAGACGATAATAATATAGGCAGCGGCAATGGTGGGCGATCGTCCAACCCGTTCCGCGAAGAGGATGAAGAACCGGGGCGAATATGGCGCAACCTGAAAGCGATGCTGTTCGGGGAAGCGGAAGATAGTTCCCTGCGCGCGCAACTCGAAGAAGTCATAGACGAACATGAACAGGATGCGGATAGCGACAAGAGCGGGACCGAAGATATTTCTCCGGTCGAACTCGAAATGCTCCGCAATCTGCTTCATTTTGGCGATCACCGCGTCGATGATGTCGCCGTTCCCCGCGCGGATATAATCGCGATCGAGGAAAATGCACCGTTCAGCGAATATGTCGAAATTTTCTCCGAACATGGCCATAGCCGTATTCCGGTCTATCGCGACAATCTCGACACGATCATTGGCATGATCCATATCAAGGATATCTTCGCCATTGTCGCCAAAGGGGGCCCACACCCCACTGATATTACGCCTTTTTTACGACAACCGCGATTTGTACCGGAATCGATGGGCGTATTGGACCTGCTGGCGGAGATGCGTGCAACGCGGATCCATCTCGCGATTATTTTCGACGAATATAACGGCACCGAAGGCCTCGTCACGATTGAAGACCTGGTCGAAGAAATTGTCGGCGAAATAGAAGATGAGCATGATGACGAACCCGTGCCGATGCTGAGCCCTCAGGCAAACGGGATCTGGGAGGCCGACGCGCGTGCCGAGCTTGACGATGTCGGAGAAGAAATCGACCCGGCACTGGCAGAGATTGACGAGGATGTTGATACGATTGGCGGGCTTTCCTTTGTTCTTGCCGGTCATATTCCCAAGGAAGGTGAATTGCTCGACCATCCCAGCGGCTGGCAGATCAAGATCCTCGAAGCGGATGATCGCCGCGTGACAAAATTGCGCTTGCTACCGCCGGACGAAACCCCCGGGGACAAAGCGGCTCAATCGCGCTGACCAGCGGCCAGTTTCGCGGCGCGATCCCGCCAGGTCGATGCCAGAACCGGCAATTCGGACAAGATATCTAGGGCGCGCCCCTCGCCCTTATTCTGGCCCCCGATCAGCAAGGCGAACAGCCTGTTCAGCGGCCATTCCGGATGGGGGCGGTCGATCTGGACAATCGCGTCACCAGCCGCGATCGCTCCGGGATGCGTCACCCGGAAATAACTGCCGGAATAGCCTGTTTGAATGACCGTTTTCATGACATCCTTGTGCCCCAGTCGATGGTTGAGCTTCCAACAAGGCTGTCGGGCATGGCTGCATTCGATGACCGCATCACCAATCTGAAAAACATCCCCCAGACAAAGCTTGTCTTCGGTCATTCCCAGACAACTGAGATTCTCTCCGAAAGCCCCGGCTGAAGCCAGAACCGCGTTCCCGGGATAGCGATGGCGCCAGTAGGGATAATGCTCCAGCGGATAGAGATGAACGGCCTTGTCGAGACCACCATGATGTTTTTGTCAGCAACCTGGTTGCCTCTAAGCCCCGCATGATCGAGCTTTATCCGGCCCTGCACCGCCGCTTTGGCGATCGCGCTCGGCTCGCCATCATCACCAAAGGGCTTCGACTTGCCGATCAGCAGGCTTTCCAGTGTCGTTCTAATCATCGGCAAACGCTAACCGGCGAAGTTCACAATGGCAATTTCTGTTTGATTATGCTTGAAGGCGGCGATGGAAATTCGAGACCTTCGGATCGCGCTCTATAGCGGGAATTATAATTTTGTCCGCGATGGAGCCAATCAGGCTTTAAACCGGTTGGCAGGCTATCTCCTGAAACAGGGTGCGGCGGTCCGCGTCTATTCACCGACCACCGACACACCGGCCTTTGAACCGACCGGCGATCTGATCAGCGTCCCGTCTTTTGCCTTTCCCGGACGCGGCGAATATCGCTTTCCGACCCATATTTCTGCCAAAGCGAAACAGGATCTCGCCGCCTTTGCGCCGAATATCCTGCAGATTTCCAGCCCCGATCCGGTGGGGCACAAAATGGTAAGCTGGGCGCGGAAACAGGATATTCCGGTCCTCGCATCAGTGCACACCCGTTTCGAGACCTATCCACGTTATTATAACCTCGCTTTTCTCGAGCCGGTGATCGAAGCGATCCTGCGCCGGCTCTATCGCCGCTGCGATGCTTTGGTGGCTCCATCCGAATCCATGGCTCAGGTCCTCCGCGATCAACGGATGAGCTATGATGTCGGTATCTGGTCCCGCGGCGTCGACAAGACCATTTTCCATCCCTGGCGGCGCGATCCGCAATGGTTGCAATCACTGGGCATCGATCAGGATGAAATGGTGATCGGCTTTCTGGGCCGACTGGTGATGGAAAAAGGGCTCGACGTCTTTGCCGACACAATCGACGAACTCAAGCGACGCGGCGTCAAGCACCGGGTGCTGGTCATTGGCGAAGGCCCCGCCCTGCAATGGTTTGAAGATCGTCTGCCCGACGCGGTCTTCGCCGGATTTCAGCAAGGCAGCGATCTCGGTCGCGGCGTTGCGAGCATGGACATGCTTTTCAATCCATCGGTTACCGAGACGTTCGGCAATGTCACGCTGGAAGCGATGGCCTGCGGGCTACCGGTGGTTGCAGCCAAGGCGACCGGCAGTCAAAGCCTGGTCAAAGACAAGGAATCCGGACGGCTTGTGACACCCGGCGCGATCCGGGATTTTGCCGATGCGCTTCAGCTCTATTGTGAGAACAGCAATGTGCGAAAAGCCCATGGCGCGGCGGGAGAAGCCCGTGCCGACGAGTTTAGCTGGGATCAAATCAACCAGACCGTAGCGGAAACCTACTTGCGCCTGATCCGGCAGCGCCAGTCCGGCCACGGACCAATCGAACAGGCATCCATAAGATAAGCCCTCAAAAGATAAAACCGCGCAACCCGTTCACTGAAAAGACCAGATGGCGGCACAAAACCGGCTGGCTTTCGCGGGGAAAAACGGCATAGTCTATCCGCATGAACGACCTGTTCCTCTCCGATGCAGCCGACAAAACCGATAGCGCCGAAACGGCGCCGTTGGCGGAACGGTTGCGGCCGTCGACCCTTGCTGAAATAGTCGGACAAGATCAGCTGGTTGGCGAGGATGGCGCGCTCAAGCGCATGGTCGATGCCGGAAAACTGTCCTCGATCATATTCTGGGGACCACCAGGCACTGGCAAAACCAGCCTCGCCCGTCTGCTGGCCAACGAGACCGATCTGCACTTCGTAGCGATCTCAGCGGTATTTTCGGGTGTGGCCGAGCTGAAGAAATTGTTCGCCGAAGCCGAAATACGCGAGCGAACGGGGCAGAAGACCTTGCTTTTCGTCGACGAGATCCACCGCTTCAATCGGTCTCAACAGGATAGCTTTCTCCCCTATGTAGAAAAGGGCACGGTCATACTGGTCGGCGCGACCACCGAGAACCCGTCTTTCGAACTAAACGCCGCACTGTTGAGCCGGGCCCAGGTTCTGATCCTCAATCGCCTCGATGGCGAAGCGCTGGAGCAATTGCTGCAAAAAGCCGAACGGTTGGAAGGACAAGAGCTCCCGATCGACAAAGCCGCACGCGATGGACTCGTCGCCAGTGCGGATGGCGACGGCCGGTTTCTGCTCAATCAGGCGGAAACCCTGTTCAATCTCGATATTGCCGATCCTCTCGACCCCGCTGCGCTGGCGAAACTGCTCCATCGCCGGATGGCGGTCTATGACAAAGACCGTGAAGGCCACTACAACCTTATTTCCGCGTTGCACAAATCAATGCGCGGGTCAGACCCCGATGCGGCGCTTTATTATCTGGCGCGGATGCTGGTGGCTGGAGAACAACCGCTCTATGTGCTGCGCCGGATCGTGCGCTTTGCCAGCGAGGATATCGGTCTTGCCGACCCGCAAGCGCTGGTCCAGGCGATCGCCGCCAAGGATGCCTATGACTTTCTCGGCAGCCCGGAAGGCGAATTGGCGATCGTGCAAGCCTGTCTCTATTGCGCGACGGCGCCCAAATCCAATGCTGCCTACAAGGCCCAAAAGGCGGCCTGGAAATCAGCCAAACAAACCGGTTCACTCATGCCCCCACAGAATATCCTCAACGCACCCACCCAATTGATGAAGGATATCGGCTATGGCAAAGACTATGGCTATGATCATGATCAGGGTGACGGCTTTTCCGGCGACAATTATTGGCCAGAGGAAATGGAGGCATCCCGCTTCTACGCACCGGTCGATCGCGGCTTCGAGCATAAAGTGCGCGAACGTCTCGCCTATTGGAACAAATTGCGCGATGCGAAAGTCACATGAATCACGGAGAACATAGCGTATGACTCTTCAGCCCCTGGTCCCGTTGTTGCGCTTGGCCAAGATCAGCATGATATCTCTGCTTCTCTTGTCACCGGCCGTTTCCGCCCAGTCGACAGACGAGAGCGCGACCTATGATCGCGCTCTCGCGGCGGGTTACAAGGCGCAGTTTATCTGCTCGGGACTGTGGAATGGTGGCAAAACTCTAGCCGATATCGAAGCCGATGAATTGACTGGAATTTATGACCGCATTGCCGCGATTGTTCCGACGCTTGAAACCAGCATCGATGATCAGAAACGACAAGTCCGCGTAACCTATGACGACACAGCCTTCCCCCGGATTGCAGTCTGGCACCAAAAAAATGGATGTGTGGGCCTGCCCATTGGTTCGGACGGAACCCAGACTGGTAATCCCTTCACGCCGCGGACATTTGCCGATGATCGCCCTTGGCCAATGGGTGATCAGAATGCCCTGGCGCCCGATAGCGGGCTGTCCGTAAAAGTGGGTCCCATCGCCCGCCAGGCCTTTAATGCGAAAACCTATGGAACCGGCAGCAGGACAAGCGCCGTGGTGATCATCCAGAACAATCAGATTGTCGCCGAACATTATAAGACCGGTCACAATCTCCACACTGCGCAACGGACCTGGTCGGTTGCCAAATCCATCGCGGGCACGTTGATCGGGCATGGCGTCCAGCAAGGTTTTTCTGATGTGAACAGCCCGGCCAAGATTCTCCAATGGATGCAATATGGAGACCCGCGCGCCCAGATTACACTGGATCATCTGATGCGCATGGCCAGCGGCCTTACCAGCGATACCGCCGGCAACCGAACCGACCCAATCTATATGGGCGGCGCCAGCGTCACCGAGCGCGCTACAGCATGGCCGCTGCTGTACAAGCCCGGAGAACGGTTTCGCTATGCCAATAATGACACCCTGCTGGCGGTTCATGCGGCTCGTTCGGGACGCCTCGACCCACAGGAATTCTTTGAGAAACTGGGAATGACCCGAACCTATGCGGAAACCGACTGGCAGGGCAATTATATCCTGTCCAGCCAGGTCTGGACCACGGCGCGTGATCTGGGTCGCTTGGGCATGCTGTATCTGAACAACGGGGAATGGATGGGCGAGCGCCTGTTACCGGAAGACTGGCGCGCCTATGTCAGCGCACCATCGGGGCCCCAACCGGATCGCGAATTTGGCTATGGCGCGACCTTCTGGCTGATGAACCAGACCGAAGGCGTTCCTGCCGATACATTTGCCGGGTTCGGCAATCGCGGGCAATATCTCGTCATCATTCCATCGCGCAGCATTGTCATCGTCCGGCGCGGCTATGACACGCGTGATAGCCGGTTTGATATTGCCGCCTTCACCCGCGACATCGTGACGGCTCTGCACCCATGAGCACAACCTATCGCGCCGCTATTTGTACCGCCCTGACCGGACCGGATTCCATCCGCATTGAATCGCAAGTCGCACGCCCCTTGCAATCGCAGGAGGTCCGGATTGCGGTCCATGCGACCGGCCTCAATTTCCCCGATTTGCTGATGACCTACGGAAAATATCAGTTCCGCCCGGATCCGCCATTTGTTCCGGGCCTCGAAGTTGCGGGTGTGGTTTCCGAAGTAGGAGCCGCTGTGACCGATGTCGCACCAGGCGATCGCGTCATGGGCGGGAGCAAGGGCAACGGCTTTGCCGAGCAGATCATCCTTCCCGAGGCTGCGGTAAAAGCCCTTCCCGCTGCGCTCAGCTTTGCCGAAGGCGCCTGTTGGCACGGAGCTGCGGTCACCGCCTGGCATGCCCTGCACGACAAGGCCGATCTGCAATCCGGAGAAACAATTCTGATCCTGGGTGCAAGCGGCGGTGTCGGCATGGCGGCCGTCAAGCTGGCAAAGCACAAAGGCGCGACCGTTATCGCAACCGGCTCTACGGACCGAAAGCGGTCTGCGCTTGCGGATGCGGGGGCCGATCATTGTCTCGATCCGTCCGATCCCGATCTTGCCGCCAAGGCCAAAAAACTGACTGGTGGCAAAGGCGTGGACGTGGTGTTCGATCCGGTTGGGGGTGATCTCGCAATCACCGGTACGCGTGCGATCAGCTGGGGTGGCCGCTATTTGATCGTCGGCTTTGCGAGCGGCGATATCCCGTCCTTTCCGGCCAATCACGCGCTGATCAAAGGCTATAGCCTGATCGGCCTGCGGGCAGGCGAAAGCGCCCGCCGGGATCCGGTTCTCGCAGACGCTACCGGCAATGCGCTTGCTGAATTGGCCGAACAAGGGGTGATGCGCCCTTCGATTTCGCACGAATTTCCCCTCGAACGGGCAGCCGATGCGCTCCGCGTTCTCGAAAAACGCGCGGTTATTGGGCGCGCAGTCATCAACATCCTTTAGAATCCGGAATTTCGTGACCCGCCGTTACGCAAGATTACATATTTGCGGTGATTATCACGCACTGCACCCTGTTTATCATCTCCCGAACATGGTAACCCTTGGGCACAATTGAATTTAACACAATAGGGGAAAATAAATGGATGGTATGCGAATAGGAGACTATGCGCTCGACATGGAGCTCATGGTCGAATTGGGAGAAAAGGCAGGCCTCGCTCTGGCCGTTCTTCTGGTCACTTGGATCCTGGCAAAAGTTGCCAAATGGACATTTGCCAAACTGGTCGACAATGTCAGTTTTTTACAGCGCGACACCTCGTCAGGTGCATCCGTTGGTGAGTCACTCGGCAAGATCGTATCGCTACTCATCTGGCTGTTCGGTTTGCTCGTAATCCTGCGCGTTCTCGGACTTGGCGGCGTCGATGCGCCGATCCAGACCTTGCTCAACAGCATCATGGCCTTCATTCCGAACCTGCTCGGCGCAGCGATGATCTTCTTCATCGGTCTGGTCGTCGCACGCATTGTCCGGGATCTGATTGTCACGGCCTTGCAAACGGTCGATTTCGACAAATGGGCCAATCGCGGCGGTGTTGATACGGTTACCGGTAACACTCAGATCAGCAAGACTCTGGGCACGATCGTTTACGTCCTGATCATCATTCCGATTGCGATCCTGTCACTTGAAGCGCTGAAACTGGAATCGGTTTCGGGTCCGGCCAGCGACATGTTGCGGATGATTTTGGCCGCTATTCCGAATATTATTGGCGCAGCCATCATCCTCGGAATCGGTTATCTGATCAGCAAGTTCGTGGTTCAGATCGTCAAGGAAATCCTGCCAGGACTGGGTGTTGATCAATCGGTCGCGGCTATGGACATCCTGCCTGCCGGTACATCGCTGACGTCAATTGTCGCGCGTATCGCACAGATCGCCATCATGCTCTTCTTTGCGATCGCAGCGACCCGGATGCTGGGATTTGCCGAACTGACCAATATCCTTGATCAGATCCTTGAATTGGGTGGTCGGGTCATCTTTGGCGGCGTCGTCATCGGTGCTGGTTTCCTGATTGCCAATCTTCTGGCACGGGTTATCGGCGGCACCAGCGAAGGAACGATGGCAGCATCCATCATTCGCTATGCAGCGATCGTGCTGTTCACCTTCATGGGCCTCCAGTTCATGGGTGTTGGCGCAGAAATCGTCGAAACCGCCTTCATGGCACTGGTCATTGGTGGCGCGGCAGCAGCAGCGCTCGCCTTCGGCTGGGGTGGCCGGGACGTGGCTGGCAAGGTTCTTGAAGACCTGCGTGCCAATCCGCCGAAACCAAAGGCACCGGCTGCACGGAAACCAGCAGCCCGGAAGCCGGCGGCGCGGAAACCAGCAGCCAAAAAATAGGCTTGCACAAGCTGAATAAAGAAAGGGCGGGCTGGATAAGCCTGCCCTTTTCTTTTGCGGGTGTGATCGCGTAGAGCTCTGATCATGCGTTGCTTTGAAAATTTTGCCTGCGTCGATTGGTCCGGTGCCAAGGTTGAGCGCCCCCCTGGCATTGCGGTGGCGACCCTAGGGCGCGATGGCCCGCCAGCCCTGTTACAACCGCAACCCCGCTGGTCGCGCGAAGATATCCGCGACTGGTTGCTGCGACTGCATGCGGATCAAAGCGACATATTGATCGGCTTTGATATGTCGTTCGCGCTCCCTTTTCACGATATCGGCGGCTATTTCCCGGAATGGCAAGGCAGCCCGAGGAACGCAAAACAGCTCTGGCAAACCGTTGACAGGTTGGCGGTGGAGGATGACCATCTGAGCGTCTCCTCCGTGCTGCAGCATCAGGAGATATCCCGCCATTTCCGTCACAGCCGCGATCAGGTCGGGGACCTGTTTACCGGCGGTACCGGACGCTTGCGTGTGGTGGAACATCATCAACGCGTCGAGAAACAGGGCAATAGCGCGAGTTGCTTTAACCTGGTCGGCGCAGCGCAGGTCGGCAAGTCGAGCCTGACCGGTATGCGCCTGTTGCACCAGTTGGGCGGTGTGATCCCGATCTGGCCGTTCGATCCGATCCCTGCCAGCGGACCGATGATCATCGAAATCTACACCAGCATCGCGGCCCTGGCCGCCGGGCTACCGAGGGGACGCAGCAAAATACGGGATCGCGAGACATTGGAATCCGCCCTCAATCATCTTGGAACTGCCCTGCCGGCAGCGCTGTCCAAATATGATGATCACAGCACCGATGCGCTGATTACGGCGGCATGGATGAAACAGGCCAGTGCTGATCCGGCATTATGGTCCCCTGCCCCAATGTCGCAACAAGTTGCGCAAAAAGAGGGCTGGACCTTTGGTGTTTTTTGACGCAAAGAGCGCCCGTTATCGGGATTGTCATCACGACAGGCCCGCAAAACCAGCGCCGAATTAGCTCAGCTGGTAGAGCAACCGCCTTGTAAGCGGTAGGTCATCCGTTCGAGTCGGATATTCGGCACCATTTTTTCGGATCTAAGTTCGTCCGGGGGACGAACGACCGAAAAAATCCCGCAGCGCAAGCAAGGGTAATCGCCGATAGGGCTAGCCGTCAGCTTCAATCCCCTACCAGTCACCAATATCTCAGCACCTCTTCTCGCAACCTCGCGGTACGCGTCTTCCACCCCACCTCCCGCTCAAAAAAAGCCCCGCCAGTTGCCTGGCAGGGCTTTCTTCAAAGGTGACGAACCAACTAGAACTTGATGCCGGCGCCAATGCCATAGCGGCGTGGATCCAGCGTAAAGATATTCGTGAACAAGCCTGAAGAGGCATCGGTCAGATACAGACCCGTGGTCGAGTTGCTGTCGAAAATATTCTGGATGAACGCCCGGACAAACCACTTGTCGTCATTGCCGTTCAGCTGGATCGAAGCATTGGCCTGGGTAAAGCCTTCGATCTTGTTGACATTTCCGTTGAACACGCTGCCAAACTGATCACCCGTATAGGCTACATCGAGGCGTGGGACCAAGGTCCAGCCGCTATCAAAGTTATGCGTGTACTGAACACCAGCCGACACTTTCGCAACCGGCGCCTGAGGCAGTGCATTGCCACGCAGGTTAACCTGAACACCAGGGCTCAGAACCGTCAGACCGGCCGCATCGAAGCCAGCGCCAATCGCCGCTGCTTGCCCTTCGAGCACCGCACAGATGCCGAACGCGCCGGTCGAAGCGATTCCGCCATCGGCTGGGAATGCCGTGGTGCCTTGAAGCCCAAGACCGCCATTAATTGCATTCACAAAGGCGTTGGCACCAGCCGCATTCCCGGCAGTACCCGGAACGACAGCACAGTTAGCACCATTGGTGATATCCTTGATGATCACGGCATCCGCACGGCCACCACCTGGATCCCGCGGGTTGCTGAACAGCTGATCGCCAACCACTTTGGTTTTCAGATAACTGAAGCCCATGTTGATCAACCAGTCCGGGTCGGGACGGATGACGCCTTCCAGTTCGACACCGTAAATATCGGCATCGATCGTGTCATTGACCGAGGTCCGGGCAATGATCCGGCTCAGCTGAAGTCCTTTATATTTATAGTAGAACGCGGTTGCATTGAGCACCAGCGCGCCATTGCCGAACACGTTTTTCGAACCAATTTCAAACGCATCAATTTGCTCGGGACCGAATGATTCCGAAACCTGGAAAATCGGCTGCAGCGGCGGGTTGATGCCGCCTGACTTATAGCCGCGCGAATAAGACGCATAGAGCAGATTATCCGGCGTCATCTGCCAATCGATAACGAAGCGGCCGGTAATCTCGTCAAAGGCTACGTTGCGCGATTGGACCAGTTGATTGCCCGGCGTACCAGGATCGGCATCAAAGGCCCCGACAAATGGTGAGTCAAAGGCATTCCCGGTCTGACCAAAAGGCACCAGGAAACTGGCGAGCGTCGAGCGCGCCGTGATCGACTTCTTGTCATTATTGTAGCGCAGGCCACCGGTAATCTTGACGGTGTCCGAGATGTCAAAATAAGCTTCCCCGAAAATACCGTAGGATTCCAGTTTGAAGTCCTGTGTGTTGTTGCGGAAAAACGGCGTGCCCAGATATCCGGCACCGCCACCGAGCACACCAGCAATATAGTCAATCGCGAAGGTGTTCACATAGTAGCTATTCTGTCCCAGATTATTCTCTGCATAGATACCACCGAGAAGGAAGTTAAACGGTCCATCCAGGTCGGAGCTGATAATGCCTTCGATCGACCATGAGGTGTTGTCCTGGTCGGAACGGTCGAGCGAAATCGGCGTGTCGGCACAAATCCGGTTGCCGCCGAAGCTACCCAGTCCGGTTGGGTCGGTCTCGGACGTACACAGCTGGGTTCCGGACGTCACCGCATCGAGAACCGGCTGGAATGCACCCAATGGCCCCGCTCCGCCCGCAGACAGCGCGTTGAACGTGGCCAGTGCCGCGTCAATATCAGTTCTGGTCAGGACCGACGTGTTATAATCCTGACGAGAGTCGACCTCGGTTTCTTGATAGGTGCCGGTAATGGCGACATTGACAGGGCCAAAATCATGCTCGATATGCGCCTGCAATTGCAGTTCGTCGGTGAAATATTCCGGTGTGAAGTCGGTCCGCACCTGACGCACATCATTGGGTTCGTCGAAGCCGGCATGGCCATCGGGACCATAGAGGCTGTTCAGGCCCAGCGCGCCGGGCAAACCGTTAATGGCAAAAAATTCGGACGATCCCAACGTGCCGGTAAAGGTCGCGTTGGTATTGACCTTGTCAAAATCTCGCCGATTGTTGAGACAACCGAGAACGCCGGTCGGGTCGCGCTGACAAAGTTGTTTCTGGATCCGCGCACGGTCGTCATCTTCCCGGAAATAATAGGCCATCAGGTCGATCGTGGTATCTGGTGTCGGCTCCCATTTAATCGATCCGCGAACCGCAAACATGTCGCGACCGTCAATCCGGCTGTTGTCGAACAGATTCTCGGTATAGCCGTCCCGGTTGAGGTAAAAGCCCGCGACCCGGACGCCCAGTGTATCGCCGAGCGGTACGTTGATCATGCCTTTGAGCTTGATCGACTGAAAATTGCCATATTCGCCTTCGAGAGACGCTTTGAGTTCGTCCAGTTCCGGCTTGGCAGTGACCACATTGACCACACCTGAGGTCGCGTTCCGGCCAAATAATGTTCCTTGCGGACCACGCAGAACCTCGACCCGCTCGAGGTCAAAATATTCGGTTTCAAACAGCCGCGTGCTGAACAGCGGGGCGTCGTTGAGGTGGATCGCGGTTGCAGAATCGCATGACACGCCGACGCACAGATCGCCAATGCCGCGAATGGTAAAGCTGGATGCAGTGAAATTGCTTTTGGTAAACGAGACGTTGGGCAAGGTCAGCTGCAGATCCGAAGCATTTTCAATCTGCTGGGCTTCGAGCGCTTTGGAATCAAAGGCCGAAACCGCGATAGGTACTTCTTGCAAACTTTGCGCCTGGCGCTGGGCTGTCACGATGATCACATTGTCATCAACGCCCTCTTCTTCCGCTTGCGCCCATGCTGGTGTAGCCACGGCGGATATAGCTGTGGCGGCTAATAATAACGATTTACGCATCTCTCTCTCCCAATCCCTTTTTACATGGACAGTGAAGCTTTTGCTCATCTCTCCATTGCCCCGACTGTCAACTAATCGATCGATTAAGTCCAGACCGAAATAACAAAAATGCACATGCACGTTACATTTTTGCACCTATACCGACCCGATTGTTGAAATTTCCTTGCCGGTGTCAGCCGTTCTCAAGCACAAAAAAACCCCGCCAGTCGCCTGGCGGGGTTGTTTTTCTGGGTGCCGGGACAGTCCCGGCTGCCGTCGTTCGCTAGAACTTGTAGCGCGCCGTGATACCATAGGTCCGCGGCTGGCTCGGATAGCCGCTGATGCTGCCAGCCTGAGCAACCGATGGGAAAATCGTCGTCAGATATTGCGCATTGGTGAGGTTCCGTCCGTAAACAGACAGTTCAAAACCGTTGACATGCTGGAAGGTCAGCGAGGCGTTCACCTGATTGACTTCCCGCTGGAAGCTCTCTGCAAAGCCTGGCGCAAAACCGGTCAAGCCGTCCACCAGATTGACAGCGCTTTCATAGAGATAGTCACCACGGGCGATCACTTTCGAACCGCTGTCAAATTCGTGCGTATAGGTCGCACCCATCGAAGCCGAGATACCTGGGATACCGGCTGGGGTTTCACCAGAGATGTCACCAAAGGTCGAGTTCACGAAGCTGTCGTAATTCGGCTCGAGATAGGTCACGGCCAGGAACAGTGTCAACGGATCAACCGGTGTTACGGTGCCGTCAAACTCGAAACCGAAGGTCGACTGCTCACCAGCATTGGCCAGAGCAAAGCCGGTGCCGGTGAAGACATTGCTTTGGAATCCCTGGATGCTCTGCTGGAATACCGCAAAGTTCAGCGCCGCATAGTCGAACTGTGCCTTCAGACCGATTTCATAGACCTCGGAATTTTCCGGACCTGCGAAACGGGAGCCCGATACCAGGTTAGGCGTATTGAGCCCCGCGGTTGTCAGCGCCGCAATATCGGAAGCCAAAGGACGGCTGTCCCGCGACAGGTTGATGGAGCTTGCCTTGAAGCCGGTCGCATATGTCGCATAGACGTTCAGATTTGGAGCCAGTTCGAGCGAAGCCCGGATCGACCATGCGAAATCGTCATCATCGGTGCGGCCATCCTCGACCGAGTTAGGCACGTTCACAAATGGCGGAAGGAATTGAAATCCTTTCAAGCCACCCAGCGGGTTTGCACTCGAGCCATCGGGCAAGGTGATCGTTGGGTTGGCAGCCAGAAACGCGGCCGTTGCCGGATCAACACCACCGCCGATCAGCAAAGCTTCCCGGAATGGTGTATATTGCGGCGCGTCCAGATCGATGCTGGAGAACACATCCGAAGACACGACATTGGTCGAGAACTGCTTCTTGTCATTGGTATAGTTGAAGCCGCCGGTGACAGTCAGGGAATCGGTAATTTCGACGTCCACGGTGCCGAAGATCGAATAGGCTTCGTTGCTAAACTCGAAACCTTCAACCAGTCCGTCGCCGCCGCGGAAAAACGCTCCGAGATATTGTGCCGGATTGCCATCAAGCGCACCGAGCGTTCCTTCGAGCAGTCCGACGTTCAGACCGCCGCCGGATGCGGCTTGAACCAGCGCATCGCCATAAGCGCGGAATTGGCTGCCAAAGAAGAACTCATTATTCTGATCGATATTCTCATCAAAATAATAGCCGCCCAACAGGAAGTTGATCGGGCCGTCAAAATCCGACGCCAGACGCAATTCCTGGGTAAAGGTCTTGATGCCGACATCGGCAAAGTTGCGACCGACCAAATCAGCAGCGGTGAAATCCGAGTCCTGATTGGTCTGGGAATCAACCCGGCGATAGGCGGTGATCGATGTCAGGTTGAGGGCACCGAAGCTATAGTCAATCTGACCGGAAACGCCGTAATTTTCAATCTCGTTGGTCGACAGGAAGTTGTTGAAAACGTCAAACGAGAATGGGTTTTCAGCATCGATACCAGTGCCGCCAGCCAGCGCGTTTACGATCGCACCGGTTGGCCCGTTGGTCACATTCGCTGCGATACAGCAATTTTCATCAATACTGTCATAGTCCGCGATCAGCCGAACCGAAAGATCATTGGACGGCTCGAAATAGAGCTGCGCCCGGGCGCCATAGCGATTACGATCGTTGACGTCCGTATTGAGCGCGAGATCGTCAGCATAGCCGTCGCGACGGTTATAGTTGCCGGCTAGGCTGAACGCGACTGTATCAGTAATCGGGCCTGTGATATCGGCTTTGGCGACAACCGTGTTGTAATTGCCATAAGTCAGCGAGGCAGAACCGCCAAATTCAAATTGGGGCTTTTGCGTCACGACGCTGATAACACCGGCAGAAGCGTTTTTGCCGAACAGGGTTGACTGCGGACCGCGCAGAACTTCAATCCGCTGGACATTGGGAAGGTCACCAATCTGGGCCGCGGAACGCGAACGGTAGACACCGTCAATAAAGACGCCAACCGATGGCTCGATGCCGGCGTTATTGGCGCCATTACCAAAGCCGCGAATGACGAAGTTGGTATTGGCCGAGCTTTGCAGCTGGGAAACCCGCAAGGATGGAACAACCGTCTGCAAATCAAGCAGATCACGGATTTCGGCTTGCTCGATGGTTTCGGCGGTGGTCACCGAAACGGCGATCGGAATTTCCTGCAAAGTCGTTTCGCGCTTGGATGCGGTCACGATGATGACGTTATCGTCAAAAGCTTCTTCATCCTGCACCTCTTGGGCATAAGCAGGCACAGCAGAAACCAGACCACCGATAGCGGTGGCAGTCAAAAATTTAGTCAATTTCATTAATATACTCCTGAGGCCGAGCTTCAACAGCTTCGGTCTATTTGCAAAGTTGTCCTCCAACTGCGTATTTTCCTGTCGAAAAATCGCCCAAAAGTCCAGCAAATCCGGTCTGTAAGGCCGATTCTGCCAGCGTTATTTTGGCGGCCAATCGGAAATCGTTGCAACAAAGTCACAAATGCAACCAGTTGTCCGGACAAGTATTTTCAACCCACCAATCACCAATCAACTTTACGCCTGGAACCGCTTCGGAAAAACTTCAAATAACGAGAGATTAATAACAATATAGCAAAGCTTGGTGCCCCTGGCCCGACTCGAACGGGCACTCCTTGCGGAACTCGATTTTGAGTCGAGCGCGTCTACCAATTCCACCACAGGGGCCCCTGCGAAACGCTGCGCAATCTCGCAGCGTTGAAATCGACGCTCTGTTAGCGAAGACTATTTGCGCTGGCAATGGTTTTGCTCACGGAAACCCAAAAGGATGCCTATTAGATGCTCGACCAGATCACATTCATCGCCTTTCATGATCCCAGCAGCAGGACTTCCACCGGGCCCGGCAGATGCGGACTGGCCTGCAAAAGCCAGAGCGGAAAAGCCGCGATGGCGAGAAAACTGCCCAGCGGCAGAGCGGTTGATCGGTCGACTGTCTTGCGCTGGAGCACCATGACAGCCGCCGCAAGCAATCCAACCAGACTTGCCACGAGCAAGACGATTGGCAGGTGCACCCATCCCAGCCAGCATCCAATCGCGCCGAGCAGCTTCGGATCGCCGCCGCCAAGACCATTCCGGTGCCGCCACATCCGATACAGCCAGGCAACCGCGGTCAAGGACGCAAAACCGATAACACCGCCAAGCAATCGGTCCAGAAGCCCCGGATTGGGCACCACAAAGACCGTCAACAGGCCGCAGGCCGCGAGGCCATAAGTCAGGCGGTCAGGCAACCACTGATATTTGGCATCAAGGACCGCGAGAGCCAGAAGGAACCAGCCAAAAAGCGCACCGCTTAAGCCCAACAGCCCTGGCGCAACGACCATCGCCGCGACACCGATCAGCGCCGCACCCGTCTCGATAAAAAGATGAACCGGCGATATCGGCGCGGCGCAAGTCCTGCATCGCCCCCGTTGGGTAAGATAGCTCAGAACCGGAACAAGTTCATGGGCACGCAATGTCGTTTCGCAATTGTCGCAGCGCGACCGCCCGGCAACAACCGATTCCCCGGCTGGCCAACGCACCACGATCGCGGCGATAAAGCTGCCGGCAATCAGACCCAAAATGGCGCCACCAAGAATGAACAGGATATCGGGCGTAAATTGCGTCAACAAAGCGGCTCCAGCAAATCGGGAATGATGATCTGACACGCGCCGACCAATGTTTCAATTGGAGATCGCGCGCGGGAATTGAAAAGTCGGAGCAAGCCGCCTATGTCCCGTGCAACTGTGTTGCCGCTTGCAAGAGCGCAATTTCTTTGAAGGAACAATTCATGACACAATCCGACCCGATCGTCATTCTCTCCTACGCGCGGACCCCAATGGGTGGAATGCAAGGCGCGCTCAGCGACGTCAGCGCCCCTGATCTCGGCGCGGTTGCGGTCAAGGCCGCCGTGGAACGGGCTGGTGTGGCGGGCGGTGATGTCGAACGCATCTACATGGGCAATGTCCTGTCCGCCGGCCAAGGCCAGGCTCCGGCCCGGCAGGCCGCGATACTCGGCGGGCTTCCGGAGTCCGTCGAAGCAACCACCGTCAACAAGATGTGCGGCTCTGGCATGCAAACTGCGATCATGGGCGCCGAAGCCCTGGCGGCCGGTTCGGTCGATATCATTGTTACCGGCGGCATGGAAAGCATGACCAATGCGCCCTATCTTCTTCCGAAGATGCGCGGTGGCGCGCGGCTGGGGCATGCAGAAGTCAAGGATCACATGTTCCTCGACGGCCTCGAAGATGCTTATGACAAGGGCCGCGCCATGGGCAGCTTTGCAGAAGAAACCGCCGGCGAATATCAGCTGACTCGCGAAGCGCAGGATGAATATGCGATTGAGTCCCTGGCGCGGGCAAAAGCCGCTGTCGAAGGCTCCGCATTTGATGATGAAGTCGTCGCAGTGGAAGTCAAAACCCGCAAAGGCAGCGTCACTGTCGACAAGGATGAGCAGCCGCTCAAGGGCAATCCCGACAAGATTCCGCAATTGCGCGCGGCCTTTGCCAAAGACGGCACGATTACGGCCGCCAATGCATCATCCATTTCTGATGGAGCGGCCGCCATGGTGATGACCCGCGCCAGCGTGGCAGAAGCAAAGGGATTAAAGCCCGTCGCACGGATCGTCGGACATGCCGCCCATGCCCACGCGCCGGCCAAATTCACCACCGCGCCGGTATCAGCAATCCAGAAATTGCTCGCCAAAACCGGCTGGGACGTCGCTGATGTTGATCTCTGGGAAGTCAATGAAGCCTTTGCCTGCGTCGCCATGTTCGCGATGCAGGACATCGGCATCGGACGGGACAAGCTGAACGTCAATGGCGGCGCGACGGCGCTGGGTCATCCAATCGGAGCCAGCGGCGCGCGGATCATGGTTACGCTGGTTGCGGCCCTGCGCCAGCGGGGATTGAAAAAGGGCGTTGCAGCCCTGTGCATTGGCGGCGGAGAAGCGACGGCCGTAGCGGTTGAGTTGATCGACTAACGCCGCGCAATATCGCGCGAAAAAGCCACAAAAAGGGGGACGGAAAGCTCAGCTGACCGTCCCCTTTTTTATCGAAAGCCGATGTCGATCGACAGCTTATGCAAACTGCATCGCAGTCTTGGCTTTTTTGCGCCGCAAGGAGCTGCCGATTGCGCCGAAGCCGATGATCATCATCGCCCAGGTGGTCGGCTCGGGAACGGCTGAGAGATTGAAATTCAAATCCCAGTGATTGGGCCGCTCACCGCCCTCGCCTTCAACCAAAAGCCACGCAGATCCGCCAAAGGCGCCGTTTTTCGCATTGGCGCCTTCGCCATATTGAAAAGCCGTGTCCTGAGCGAACGGATCGGCCCGCAGGCTATAAGTATAGGCGTCGAGCATGATCGTGCCGGTTCCGGTCGTAAAAAAGTCGACATCCGCAAGATCGGCAACCTCATCATAGACATTACCGCCCTGCTTCTTGTACGAAAAACCGGATCCCAGCGTGGTTTCCAGAAACCCGCCAAAGCTGAGATCGATATCCGCCACA
This sequence comes from Parasphingorhabdus sp. W113, assembly GCF_055693205.1. Classification (NCBI taxonomy): domain Bacteria; kingdom Pseudomonadati; phylum Pseudomonadota; class Alphaproteobacteria; order Sphingomonadales; family Sphingorhabdaceae; genus Parasphingorhabdus; species Parasphingorhabdus sp. W113. Next base: position 2,192,993 of record NZ_CM146328.1, read on the forward strand.
ACATTGTCTGGATTGATCGCCGTGCCTTTCAGCGTGGCGGTGCCGGTTACGGTGTCGACCGTAAAAAGCGTGCCGAGTTGAAAAGCATAGAACCGATTGGCGCCCTGGTCGGTATTGTTGGTCCACAAACCATGTTTGCCGGCCCCGGTCGTATAGTTTGTGACGTCAAAAACCAGTGTTTCGGCCGACGCCGATTGCACGGGCAACGCAAGCGTCGCGAACGAAATGGCCGAAACGGCCAAAGCTTTACTCAAAAAATTCATACTACCCCCTTTGACAACGCTACAGCGCCATCAGTTTCAACAATCACCTTCTCCATCCCAGTGGGAGGAAGCGATATCTGTTCCTATTCAGCCAAAGACATGTGCCCCGGCTCGCATGTTCGGGCATTCATCCCGAACAACGACCCGAGACTTGTTTAAAGGAGAAAGGCCGTCGCGCCTATCAACCAATCCCGTTGGAACGAAAAGTTTACAAAACCCAGCAAGTCTTGGGCTCAAAACTGGGCGTTCCGCGCGGATTCCGGAAGGGCTGTGCCAATGCGGGACAGATTCTGTTAACCATATTTTTCACCGGTAACGCCGGGGCTTTCTCGGGCGTTCTGGAGCCTTCCGGCTATTTCAGGGCCTCGTCACCCCAGATATCATCCATCTGCACATAGCCGCGTCGACCGGTCACATCAAACAGGCACCAGCCCTGCTCACACTGGCTAATCTTGCCGACGACACCGGGCTCCACCCGCCAGACAATTTTCGCATTTGCATCCGGATTGGCGCGCAGCGCGCGCACGGTATCTTTCGGCCCGACAATGACGGCGGTCCGCGAAGCGCTGAGCAACCGCGCATGCATCCAGCCTTGCGTGCCATCGGGATCTTCGACCTTTCGCCAGGCCTTGTAGCGCGCCAATATTTTGATCGGCAGCCGTTCCCGCTGGTAGATCCACATCGTCGGATATTCGGTGCTCGGACCGGTGCGCATCCGCGCCTCTGGTTCGTCAATTGACGCCCAATAAGGCGGCTCCTGCTGCGCAAGCGCTGGCGACGCAGCGACCGTCGCGCCAATCAGCGCTAGCATCTTTATTTTCTGCCAATTTTTCAACTGTGGAGTGCGCATGGTTTCCCGACTTCATCCTGTGATGATCGATAGCCTTAAACTGAAAGCGAGAGCGGCATCAAGCGTCACCTGCTTGACCTGATGTAAATTTCAGGCATAGCCAATTCTCATGGCTGAAACTTCCCGACCAACAAAACCCCGTGTCATCGTCACCCGTGAACTGGCTGATGCGATTCATGACCGGATGGGGGAGCTATTTGATGTGGTTCCCAATCTGACGGATCGCGCTTTTAGCCGCGGCGATCTGATCGCAGCGATGGCGGATTGTGATGTACTGGTGCCGACGGTCACCGATCAGATTGATGCGGAAATGATTGCAAATGCACCCGAGCGTCTGCGCCTGATTGCCAGTTTTGGTGCCGGAGTCGACCATATTGACCTCGCCGCGGCGCGCGCCAAGAAAGTCATGGTCACCAATACGCCTGGCGTCTTTACAGAAGACACGGCTGACATGACCATGGCCTTGATCCTGTCGGTTCCACGCCGGTTGGCGGAAGGTGAAAAACTGATGCGTTCAGGCGAATGGGAAGGTTGGAAACCCTCCGGCATGCTTGGCCATTGTATTGGCGGCAAACGGCTTGGCATTATTGGCATGGGCAGAATCGGACAAGCCGTTGCCCGTCGCGCATCCGGGTTCGGCCTATCCATCCTCTATCACAACCGCCGCCAGCTGCCGCCAGCGGTCGAAGAGTCGCTGAACGCGACCTATGCTGATAGTCTAGACAGCCTGATCCAGTCCTGCGATATCATAACGATCCACTGCCCCCACACGCCGGAAACCAACCAGTTGATCAACGCCGAACGGATCGCGATGATGGGCCCGTCAACCTATGTCATCAACACGGCACGCGGCGAGCTGATTGACGAAAATGCACTGATTGAAGCGCTCCAGGACGAGAAAATCGGCGGCGCGGGCCTTGATGTCTACATGCGCGAACCAACGGTTGATGCGCGCCTGCCCAGTTTGAAAAATGTCGTGCTCCTGCCCCATATGGGCAGCGCCACCTTTGAAGGCCGCGAAGCGTCCGGAGAGCGGGTCATCGCCAATATTCGCGTGTGGGCAGACGGACACCGCCCTCCCGACCAGGTGCTCGAAGGATGGGCCTGATCAAAGGCCGCGACTTTCATCCGCTTCACCAGTTGAGTCCGTTGCTGCTCTCGACTACACCGGCCTCGAAAAATGATTCTGCGCGGGCGAATGAACACAAGAAAATAACGTTGCCGGGGGTTTTGATGAAATATCTGCGTAGAGTTTGGGCTTTCATCATCGTGACCATGGCATTTTCTGCGCCGCTGGCTGCGCAGGATGTTGTTGTCGTCGACACCGGCGATAGCGGTGACACCGCGTGGATTTTGACCTCGACCGCCCTCGTGCTGCTGATGACCCTGCCCGGCCTTGCCCTATTCTATGGCGGCCTCGTGAGATCCAAGAATTTTCTTTCGGTGCTGATCCAGTGCTTGGCGGTCGCCGGCGTGGCTTCCGTGCTGTGGGTTGTCGTGGGCTACACGCTGGCATTTGGACAGGTCACGAACGGATTTCTCGGCAACGGGATTAACTGGATGCTTGGCGGTCTCGCCAATGTGCGTGAAGGAACAACCGTTCCCGAATCCGCCTTCGCGATGTTCCAGATGACCTTTGCCGTCATCACGCCAGCGCTGATGATCGGCGCCTGGGTGGAACGCGCCCGATTTGGCTGGGTTATCGCCTTTTGCTCGCTCTGGTTGCTGGTGGTCTATGCCCCGGTCACCCATTGGGTTTGGGGCGGCGGATGGCTGTCTGGCCTGGGCGTTCTGGATTTTGCCGGCGGCATCGTCGTCCATACGACCGCTGGCGTATCGGCGCTTGTTGTCGCGATCATGCTGGGGAAACGTCTGGGCTGGCCCAAGACATTGATGTTGCCGCATAGTCCTGCCTTGACCGTCACTGGCGCAGGATTGCTTTGGGTCGGCTGGTTCGGCTTTAACGGAGGCTCTGCCCTGACCGCGACTGACGATGCGGCACAAGCCATAATCAATACCCATGTTGCCGCGTCCGTCGCCGCGCTCATGTGGATATTGATCGAGCGCATCAAGGTTGGCAAATCCACCGCCGTCGGCGTTGCAACCGGCGCAATTGCGGGATTGGCAACCATCACGCCAGCAGCTGGCTTCGTCGGAACCGGGGCCTCGATCATTATCGGCGCATCTGCCGGCCTGGTTTGCTTCTTTGCCGTTGGTCTCGTCAAAAACGGGTTCAAGATTGACGACAGCCTTGATGTTTTCGCGGTTCACGGTGTTGGCGGCATGCTTGGTTCGCTAATGCTCGCGCTGTTCATCAGCGAGAGCTTCGGTGGTACGGGATATGGCGATGATATGGCCTTTGGCAGCCAGTTCGTCGCACAGCTCATCGGCGTGGGTGCGGTGGCGATATGGTCGGCTGTTGCCACAGCGATACTGGGCTTCGGGGTCAGCTTCATTCTGCCGATGCGGGTCAATGAGGATGATGAACGCGACGGACTGGACATTGCAAGTCACGGCGAACGCGCCTGGGATCTGGACTAAGCGATTCTGGCTGGTTGACGATCAAGCGTCGCGCCAGATCGTCTTCGGGTCAGGAAAAGGATCCATACCAGAATCGTTGGGATGAACCGTTCTCCGTTCGATCCATCGGAATCGCCAGCGCCCGCTTTTTGATCGTCGCACCGGTCAACGCGTCCTGCAACATGACGTCGACGTCGAGCAATTCCCCGGTCTTGATACAGAAGCTCCATTGATCATCAAATCGCGCTTTCGCTTCGGCTGCTACAATATCCTCGAAATGCATACCCAGCGCGGCGCTTAATCCCGAATGATCCTGCCAGGCCTGATTGACTTCGATCAGCTTGCCGCTGCTATCAGCAACCCAGGTGATGACCGGCAAGCTGTCTATTCGGTTGCGCCCATGCACGACCAGCGCTTCCATTTTTTCTTTGAGCAGCACCGCCTCGGTAAGGTCGACGCTCAACGCCGCAATCCCGGTTGTGCCATCGGGGAGCGGCAGCGGCACTTTGGTGGATCGGAAATGCCGCGTCTCGCCGCCCGCCAATGTCCATCGTTCGTTGACGGTGATCCTTTCACCAGATGAGCGGACCAACTGGTCATTTTCCTCGATCGCCTGGCCTTCCGAATTTTCAACCGACAAATCATTGGCTGTCTTGCCCATTACCGCTTCGTCTTTTTGATGAACCGTGGCCAGAACCGCGTCATTCGCATAGATAAATTGTCCCTCGGCATTCTTGGCATAGACAATCAGATCGGCTGCGCTTTCGAGCGCTTTAAGGATGTTCTGCGCTTCCGACTGCACGGAAATATGAGCGATGAGGTCTTCAACATCCGTGCACGAACCTATCCAGCGCACCACATTATTATTCGCGTCCCGAACCGGCGTACCCCGGACGAGGTGCCATCGATATTCGCCATCTTTTCGGCGAAAGCGGTAGCGGGTGTCATATGGCGCTTTATTGGCCCAGCTCTCCAGCCAGGTGGCGGCGGCCATTTCGCGATCATCAGGATGCAGCGCACCAAGCCAGCCATCGCCGAGCATCTCATCAGCGGCCATGCCGGTGTAGCGTTGGAATTGAACATTGGAATAGATATTGGCGCCATTGGCGTCGCTGACGAAAACCAGCGCTGGAATGGATTCCGCCAAAGTCCGGAACTCAACGTCGCCATGCCACGGATTGGCACTTTGTTTGCTGCGTTCGTTGTGCTTATTGGTGTCAGGTTTTCGCACGCATCATGCTCCTTAGCGGGATCACCATATCAACAACCAATGTGATGAACGCAGTGTATACAACAAATCCGTCACAATTCAAAATCCTGATATGTATTTACATGTAACAGCTAATTATAACTGAGCTTTTTTCAAAATTCGTAAGTTTTCCGCCAAAAAATCATGGCAATTTTATACTATTCATTGCCTCCTGATCGCTTATAATTGTAGCTAATCGGTTGATTTTGTGTACCGACGAACGCGCGTTCGTCGTGAACGGGGAAGAATCAATTGGATTGGAAAGCGGGCAGACGCACATGAGTAACGACATGGTCGAGGACGCCGGATCGCGCATCAACGGGGCGGGTTCAAGACCAACGACAACATTGGCTGCATTGGCGACGCAGATACTGCGGGAACGCAAAGCGCGTCACGATTTCCTCAGCAAAAGCATTTTCGGTGAGCCTGGTTGGCAGATCATGCTGCAACTGATCCAGAACGGCAATCTCAAACAGCCGCTAACCGCCCTGTCCGTGGCAGACGATGTTCCGGCACCAACCGGTTTGCGCTGGATCAGCTATCTTGAAAATGAAGGCCTGATCGAGATTCAGGGCGCGACGAATCAAACTCCCGGGAAATATGTTATTCTCAGTTCAAAAGGACTGGAGTCCATGACCGCCTATTTGAAACAAACGGCCACGACGCGAAACCTCGAGTTGGTTACATAAGCCCTTCGGTTGTCACCGATCGACCGAACCAGCCAAACGCATGCCCAGCGCTATAGAGCAACAAAGGCAATCCGATCAGGTCCACAATGGCGATGGATCTTAAGGTCTTTGGTTGATCATGCATCCAGTAGAGACTGAGAAAACTGATCATAGAGATAGCCGTCACAACCAGAACCAGTTTCCGCACGGAGGGATCGAAAGTCGCCCAGATGCAAGCGACAAAGACGCCGCAAAAAAGTGCGCTGCGATGCTGCAGCAGCACGAACTGCGGGTCTTCCGGCGCAATCGCATAGAGGCGGGATACCAAATCTGGCAAGAACAGAGCCGCGCTTGGCACCAGATGAACAAGCGCCAAACCGATCCAACTCAGCTTTGGCAGCATATCATGCATCACAGTTACAATTGCAGGTGGAGAAACTGGTTGAACGCGGTTGCCTTATAGTCGCCAAAAGCGGGACCATCGACAAATCCGTGATTGCGATAAAGACGCAGCGCCGGTTCAAACTCAACTCCTGATCCTGTCTCAAGGCTGACAGAGCGATATCCGCGCTGTTTCGCTACCGCAATTACGTGATTGAGAATTGACAAGGCCACGCCTTTGCGCAGGTGCGCAGGATCGGTCCGCATGGATTTGATTTCACCATGCCGGGCATCAAGCTCCTTCAGCGCCCCCACTCCCATAAGCGTATCGCCAGTCCAAGCTGTCCAGACGGTTACATCGTCCGAACGCAAGCCCGAAAGATCTAGCGCGTGCACGCTGCCTCCGGGGGAGTTCTGATGCATGGCAGACAGATGTAAAGCGAGCAGTTTCCGTACCTTTTCACTGCTCAGATCATCCACAATAATGTCCATGCGCTCCGCCCCTTTTCCGATCGAACGGAACCATAGAATGGCGGATGTGCTTTGGACAGACCGCAGTGCAAGACTATGATGGTGCTTTCAGGATTCAGCCCGCGAGTGTGAGCGCCCGCAACAGGTCGCTGTCCAGCGCCTGGGCAAAGCGACAGCCGACTTGCCTGGCCTTTTGCCAGATTAGCGTTGCGACAACGGGCTCGTGTTCGGCGAGCGTAATCTTGATTTGCTCGCCTTCCTTGAACAGCGCATCGGCTTCGAAACGGCAGCCATAGATGGAGATATCAAGCAATTTGGCATCGACGGAAGCCGCTCCTCGTCGCTTCAGCGCAGCGCCAGTAATCCGCACGGCGTGGCGCGCTTGCGAACGGCGGTTCAATGCCGCTGGTGCAACCTTGCGATAGCGTGTGGATTTCAGTGCCATTGTCGGTTCTCCGTCCCGATTTGGCACTAGCAGAAAAAGGGTACCGAGAAGTTAACGGCTCTCGAAAAGCCTTAGTCTCCGGCCAAAATCCGATCGACAAGCTGTTCTACGGTTGGGACGAAGCCATTGGAATAAAACGGATCCTTACCAAAGTTATAAGCGCCGTGACCAGCGAACATCAGATGCTCCTCAATCGGCGAGCCATGAACAATTTCCTGCAGGCTCTTCTGAATGCAGAAACTGCGCGGATCCGCGAGCCGCCCGGTGCTGAAATTGTCATGGTCTTTCCACGCCGAGAAACCGCAGTGGGACAGACAGCCCATGCAATCCGCCTGATCCTTGCGGATCATTTTGGCTTCGTCCGGCGTTGTAAAGACAATCGTGTTGTCTGGCGTTTTCAGCGCCATGGTAAAACCGAGACCATCCCATTCTCGAGCGCGTAGCAGGTCGTTGCGGGTTACCCAGAAATTCTTGCCTTTCACGCCGACATCGAGCTGGTGGGTATGTTCCCCTGCCTTTTCGGTGGAATAGGGAATCTGTCGTTCCGACCGCGATTCAAGGCTGCGCAGAAATTCGTTCCGCACCGCCGAGCTGTAAAAGCCTGTCGGCGAAAACTTGTGCAGCAGCACATCGCCTTCCTTGATCTTAGTCAGTTCATTCTTCCAACTGTCCGGGATCGGGCTTTCTTTGGTCAGCAAGGGCCGGGTGCCGAATTGAAACGCGATCTGGCCGAGCTCGTCATTATCGATCCAGTCATTCCAGTCTTTTAGCGCCCAAACACCGCCGGCCATGATGATCGGCACGCTGTCCGCAATCCCCTCACCGCGCATGGTTTCGCGCAAGGCCTTTACACGGGGATAAGGATCCTCCGGTTTGCGGGGATCTTCCGCATTGCTCAGTCCGTTATGCCCGCCAGCCAACCAGGGATCTTCATAGACCACAGCAGCCATCAGGTCCGAGACCTTGTGATAGGCCCGCTTCCACAGCGCGCGAAACGCGCGGGCGGAACTGATGATCGGCAGGTAGTTGACACCATATTGCTGGGCAATTTCCGACAATTTATAGGGCATGCCCGCACCACAGGTCACGCCGGCTACCATGCCTTTGGTTTTTTCCAATACGCCGTGCAGCACTTCTTGCGCACCGCCCATTTCCCACAGCACGTTGATGTTCACCGCGCCTTTGCCATTCGAAATCTCAAACGCTTTCGTGACCTGCGCGACGGCGCCATCAATGGCATATTTGACCAGTTCTTCATGGCGCGCGCCACGGGTCTTACCATGGTAGATTTGCGGGATCACATTCCCGTCTTCATCGTAGCTGTCGGCGTTGACAGCCGACACCGTGCCAATGCCACCAGCCGCGGCCCAAGCCCCTGAGCTCGCATGATTGGTCGCGGCAACGCCTTTGCCGCCCTCAATCAATGGCCAGACTTCGCGACCATTATACTGGATTGGTTTGACCCCTTTAAACAATATCGTCTCCTGTGTTCCCCAGTCTTCGTTATAGACAGCGTGTGCAAAAAATGCGCGCTATTTCCGAAAACAAATTAGTCCGCTGAATTCTAGTGCAAATCGGTTCGACCAAGCGCATGTCCGTAAAGCAAGGCATAGCGGCCGAGCATCTTGCTTTCATTATATTCCGCCTGCGCCTTCATCCGATTCTGCTCGCCAATATCTTCCCGCAACTGGGTGTGTTGAACCAATGTTGTCAGCGCGTCGGCAAAGGCCTTTTCGTCATCTGCCGGCTTGATAAAACCGCGATTGGCCTGGCTGACCATCGATTGGATATCGCCCACATCGGTGGCGACAACCGGCGCCCCGGCCGCCATGGCTTCGATCAGTGAAATCGGAAATTGCTCGCTATCAGAGGACAAGGCGAAAATGTCGAACAGTCCGACATAGCGCTCCGGGTTCGGCAGAAATCCAGGCATGAGCAAGCGATCGGCCATCCCACAGCGTTCGGCTTCCTGCAGGATGGCGGCCTTTTCCGGTCCATCACCGGCGATGATCAGCCTGACATTATCCCCGGCCGCCGCACAGGCCCGCACCAGTTTCGGCAAGTTCTTGATCGTGCGCAGCCCGGCCACGGTGCCGACAACAATGTCCTGCTTATGCTTTTTAAACCCGGGAATTGCGCCCCGTTGCGGTTTCTTGGCAAACCGTTTGATATCGATACCATTGGGAATACGCTGGATCTTGCCTTCCGGCTGTTTCCAGACATCCTGTGCGATCTTTTCGAGCCGCTCCGATGGCACGACCAACGCCTGACTCCCACCGAGCGCAAATGTCCGGAAGAGATTGCGCTTCCAGTTCAGTTTCACCCGTTCATCCTCGTTGAAACCATCTTCATGATGAATCAATGGCGGCAAGCCTTCGACACGGGCAAACAGCGTTCGCGCCATGACCCCATCCATCGAACCCCAATTGTAGGACAGGATCAGATCAAACTGGCGAAAATAAGACACCAATTCGCGATACCGGCGAAGCGATGGTTTCCCTGCCAAAGACGGCGCGTCTTTCGGGAAGCTGACCTTCACCGGCTTGTCGAGCGCATCGCGAGCCGAAAGACTATCCGGCTCGGCGGACAGGATGACATGCGAGGCCTTATCGCCGAAATGGTTCATCAGGCGCACCGCTCGCGCCTCTTTGCCGCCAAGGTCGAAGGTGCTGTGAAGATGGAGGATTTTTGAAGTTTTCATCATCTGGTCGATTGCTGCGGGTCGTGAGGATCAATCAACGCGTTGGAGCAATCGATCAATCGCGTCAAGCGATGCCGGTTCTTCGAGTGTCGGCGCATGTCCCACGCGCTCCACTGTGACCAGTTCTCCGCGCTTCAGCTTGTTCAGCATCTTGCGAGCGACCGGCTCGCTGAACAGGTCCGACAACCCGCCGCGCAAGACAAGCGTGGGTATGTCCGCCATGCTTTCCAGGGCGTTCCACAGCGCCGCCGTACCATCGCCCTTGCCATCAAATGGTTCCGAAATTTTCATATCATAGTCCAGTTTGATGCGTCCGGAACTGTTCATGCGGTACAGTTTCTTGGCGAAACCAATCCAGTCTTTAAGCGTATAATCGGGAAATATATCGCCGCCCGTCGCCGCCAGATCGCGAGCCGCATGGGCCCATGTATCGAAGCTACGCCCCTGCCCGACATAATCGGCTATGCGGTCAAGCCCGGCCTGATCCAGTTCCGGACCGATATCGTTCAGCATCGCACCCGCTATGCGGTCCGGATGCCATGCCGCAATCAGCATGGTCAAAATACCCCCCAGGGATGTGCCGAAAAATACCGCCGTGTCCAGCGCGAGATCATCCATCAGCCCAATAATGTCCGCGACATAGGTTTTGGGATTATAGGATGCGCTGTCCTTGGCATATTCGCTGGCGCCGCGCCCGCGCAGATTGACCATAAGAACGCGGCGATCCGCCGTCAAACGGTCGCCGAGATGGGCAAAATCACGCGCATTGCGAGTCAGTCCCGGAATGCAAATAACCGGTATGTTGCGCGATGCCGACGGATAATCACGGCAATGCAAGCGCAAGCCGTCTGCGGATTCCCAATAATGATCTTCATAGATGGCGTGGGCGGTCATTTAATTGTTTTTCCCCCGGTTCTGACTTGCTGCTCGCCTGATTAGTCGTCACAACCACAAAATGCCACATAAACCGCAAGCAGAACCTGCCCGCAGTCCTTATCGTCCCGATGTCCGGATCACAGATCTTGGTGACCAGATCGGCGACGCCGTCCAAGCGGCGGCCTTTCCGAAGCATATTCTGCGCTTCAGAAATGATCGCTGGAGCCCAAGCGTTGGCCTCGATGACCTCACCGAAGAACAATGGATTGCCCATTTCGGAAAGTTCAAACCGCTCCAAGACAATCTCGATCCGCCGCTGGCCCTGCGCTATCATGGACACCAGTTCCGCAACTACAATCCCGACATTGGCGATGGCCGGGGCTTCCTGTTTGCACAGCTGCGCGACCATGAAAACCGCTTGATGGATTTGGCCACCAAGGGATCCGGCACAACCCCTTGGAGCCGATCCGGTGACGGCAAGCTGACCTTGAAGGGCGGTGTCCGTGAAATTCTGGCTACCGAAATGCTCGAAGCCTTGGGTGTCGAGACATCCAAGACCTTTTCCCTGGTCGAAACAGGGGAAGAGCTGCATCGCGGTGATGAACCGTCCCCTACGCGCTCTGCCGTGTTGACCCGGTTGAGCCATAGCCATATCCGCTATGGGACGTTTCAACGGATCGCTTTTGAGCAGAATAGCGATCTGATGGAAGCGCTGGTCGATTATTGCCTGACCCATTTCTATGGCTGCCAATCGGAGGATGCGCCTGCCATTACGCTGTTTCAGAAAACCGCCGCTCAAGCCGCGCTATTGGCCGGCAGCTATATGGCGGCGGGCTTTGTTCACGGTGTCCTCAACACCGACAATATCAACATTACCGGCGAGAGTTTCGATTATGGCCCCTGGCGGTTCAATCCGACCTGGGAACAGGGTTTCACTGCTGCCTATTTTGACCATGAAGGCCTTTATTGCTTCGCCCGGCAGCCTGAGGCCTTGCACTGGAACCTCGCACAGCTGGCCAGTGCCTTGCGGTTGATTTGTGAAAGCGACCCGCTGGTTGCGACTTTGGAAAGCTTTCCGAAAATGTTTGGGGAAGCCTATACCGCACATGTCTGCTGGAGACTTGGTGTGGAGAGCGAGGGTTTCGAAAAGGACAAACCGTTGGTGATGGCGGTTGAAGAAGCGCTGGGCGCAAAAACCGTGACCATCGATCAATTTTACCATGACTGGATTCAGGACCAACTCCCGGCCAGCGAAGCCTATGAAACCGATTTGTTCCGTGCTCTCGGGACGCAAATGTCCAATCGGACGCGAACGGAGTCGGCCGCGCATGAGTTCTGGCGAAACAACCCGGTCTGTTCCCTGCATATCGAAGAAGTCGAAGCCATTTGGGAAGCCATCGCGCAGAAAGACGACTGGGCGCCGTTATACAAGAAGGTGGAAACCATCAGAGCCGTGGGGAACGCGTTACGGGCGATTTGATCCACATGGATTCAGGCCTATGCAATTGCGATTGTATGTTAACCCTATTGTTACTAGAATATTAAATTGTACCAGCTATTTATAGCTTCAGTTATTCCCCCAAGCCGCGTCCTTTTTGCGGAATAAAGAGACGGATTGAGTGTGACCGAACTTATTTCAACAGAACCCGCAACCGGCGCGATCCTCTGGGAAGGCAAATCCGGTGATCCGGGGGCAGCCATTGCCACAGCGCGCTCGGCCTGGCCAAACTGGGCAGCCATGCCGCTGACCAAGCGGATTGAGATTGTCCGCCGCTATGCCAATCGCATTCGGAGCCATTCCGATGAATTGGCCGAGCTGATTGCCCGCGAGACCGGCAAGCCGATCTGGGAAGCGCGCACCGAAGTGGAATCGGTGGTCAACAAGGTCGATATTTCGGTCTCGGCCTATGCCGAACGGACCTCCCAGCGCCAGTTGCCGGGCAAGCCGGGCATGCGGGCCGCGCTGCGCCACAAGCCCCATGGCGTGCTGGCGGTGCTAGGGCCGTATAATTTTCCGGCCCATCTGCCCAATGGCCACATTGTTCCGGCATTGATCGCCGGCAATGCGATCGTTTTCAAGCCATCGGAAAAAACGCCAGCGGTTGGCCAATATCTGATCGATGCGATGGTCAAGGCGGGCTTGCCGGCTGGTGTTGTCAATATCGTCCACGGCGGCCCTGATGTCGGCAAACAACTGACCGCCAGCGAAGACATAGATGGGCTATTGTTCACTGGTTCGGCCCATACCGGCGTCATCCTGAACCGTCAGTTTGCAAGCCGACCGGATAAGATCCTGGCGCTTGAAATGGGCGGGAATAATCCGATCATCGTGTGGGATACGGACGATATTCACAGCGCCGCGGTGCTCGTGGTCCAGTCTGCTTTCCTGAGCGCCGGACAGCGCTGTTCGGCGGCGCGCCGGATGATTGTCAAGGACTCGCTCTATGACCGGGTCGTCAAGGAAGTGAAGCGCATCGCCGACCGCCTGATCATCGACGAACCGTTCAGCAACCCGGCGCCGTTCATGGGTCCCGTGATCGACAATGATGCCGCCGATGGCCTGACCGAGAGCTTCCTAGCCTTGATGAGCCATGGCGGAAGACCGATCAAACATATGGTCCGTCCAATTGATGAACGCCCCTTTGTGACACCCGGGATTATCGACGTCACGGCGATGGAAGAGCGCCCGGATATCGAGCTGTTCGGCCCCATCCTGCAAATCCTGCGGGTGCAGGATTTTGCCGAAGCCATCGCCGAGGCAAATAATACCCGTTTCGGCCTGTCCGCCGCGCTGATCGGCGGAACGGCAGAGCAATATAACGAATTCTGGTCAAACAGCCGCGCCGGTATCGTGAACTGGAACAAAATGACCGTCGGTGCGTCGTCATCCGCGCCTTTTGGCGGCGTTGGCCTGTCCGGCAATCACCGGCCCAGCGCTTATTATGCCGCCGATTATTGCGCCTATCCGGTGGTTTCGATGGAAGCGGAGCAAACCCGCGCTTCGATCGGCGTCGGTCTCAAGGACGAGGATCAAGCCGAGACAGCATCGACCGCCTCTGCGAGTGAATAGCTGAACTTAGGCCGCTGAAAAATCTTCTGCTTTGATAATATGGGTTTGACGGCGCATATTTGCAGCATGAAAACAGACAATTCCAATCGCAATATATCATCCCCCGGGCCAGGTACCGTGCACCTTGTTGGTGCCGGTCCTGGCGACCCGGAGCTGATGACCCTGAAGGCCGCACGGCTTTTACAGGAAGCTGATGTCATTGTGCATGACGGCCTGGTCAGCGCGGATATACTGGACATGGCGCCCGCCGCCACCCGCCGCATCTCGGTTGCCAAAAAGCGATCCCGCCATAGCGTGCCGCAAGACGGCATCAATGCCTTGCTGATCGCAGAAGCGCGCAAGGGCAAGATGGTCGTGCGACTGAAAGGCGGCGATCCGTTCATTTTCGGTCGCGGTGGCGAAGAGGCCAGCGATTGCATTGCGGCCGGCATTCCGGTGCATGTCGTACCGGGAATCAGCGCGGCGCTCGGCTGCGCCGCACAGGCAAAAATGCCCCTCACCCATCGCGATGCCTCCAGCGCGGTCTCCTTTGTGGCTGGCCAGTGCAAAGGTCTGTCGGATCAGAACTGGTCGGGCCTGGCCGGCAAGGGGCGGACATTGGTCATCTATATGGGTGTCGCCAATGCGTCGGCGATTGTCGAGAAACTGATCGCCGATGGTGCAGCGCCCGACCTTCCCGTGGCGGTTCTTGAAAACGGTACCCGCGACACTTTCCGGGCCTTGCGGACATTGCTGACCGATCTCGGCGACATGGTCGAGCGGGAACAGGTCAAAAGCCCGGCACTGCTAGTGGTTGGCGAAGTGGCGAATTATGGCGATGCCGAGAATAAACTGTTCGAAATTGCACAAATGGCAGGAGCTTTGGCGTGAAAATACTTACTGGAAATGACCTGAAAACAGGCGATGTCGTCTGGTGGACGGGCAGCGAGTGGTCGCGTCACGTCGAGGATGCTGTCGATGTCGGCAATCAATTTGAAGCGATCCTGCAGGAAGAGGAAGCATCGCGGCGGGTCAACGTTCCCTATGCGATCGAAGCCGAACAAACCGACGACGGTCCTCGCCCTGCCCACATCAAGGATCGCGTCCGGGCGCTCGGCCCGACCGTCCGTCCCGATTTGACATTAAAGCCGGCCGATCCCGACGCTGGCAACTGGGTGATCTGAACATGTATCAATATGACCAATATGACCAGAACATGGTCGACACACGCGTCGCTGAATTTCGCGACCAGGTTGAGCGCCGGCTTGCCGGTGAATTGACCGAAGACCAGTTCAAACCGCTCCGGCTGATGAACGGTCTGTATCTGCAACTCCACGCCTATATGCTGCGCGTGGCCATTCCCTATGGCACGCTGAACAGCAAGCAGATGCGCATGCTCGGCCATATCGCACGCAAATATGACCGGGATTACGGCCATTTCACCACCCGCCAGAATATCCAGTATAACTGGATCAAGCTGGAAGAAGCGCCGGACTTGCTTGCCGATCTCGCATCGGTTGAAATGCATGCAATCCAGACCAGCGGCAATTGCATCCGCAATATCTCGTCCGACCAATATGCCGGTGCTGCGGCTGACGAAATTGCCGATCCGCGTCCATGGGCCGAAATCCTGCGGCAATGGTCAAGTTTTCACCCCGAATTTTCCTATCTGCCGCGCAAGTTCAAGATCGCGGTCATTGCCAGCGAAGAAGACCGCGCGGCGATGCGCCTGCACGACATCGGCATCCAGCTGGTGCACAAAGATGGCGAACTGGGTGCGAAATTTTTCGTCGGCGGCGGCATGGGCCGGACCCCGATGATCGCGCCTGAAATCCGCGATTTCGTCCCAGCCGAAGAACTGATCAGCTATGCCGAGGCCTGCCTGCGGGTCTATAACCGCTATGGTCGGCGCGATAACAAATATAAGGCGCGGATCAAGATCCTCGTCCACGAACTGGGCAAGGAAGAATATACCCGCCAGGTCGAAGAAGAATTCGCCCATATGAAGACCCTGGGCCTCAATCCCCCGGTTGAGGAACTGGCCCGGATCAGCGCCTATTTTGCGGATCCGGCCTTTGACAGCGGCGCCAGCGATGATCTCGATCTCAGCGATCCGGACTTCAAATTATGGGTCGATCAGAATGTGGTTGCCCATAAACAGCCCGGCTATGCGATTGCGACGATCAGCCTCAAACCGCGGGGTGGCATCCCGGGTGATGCCTCATCCGCCCAGATCGATCTGATGGCGGATCTGGCAGAGCACTATAGCTTTGATGAATTGCGTGTGACCCACAGCCAGAATATCGTGCTGCCGCATGTCCGGAAAAGCGATCTGTACGCGCTTTGGCAGAAGCTCGACGAAGCCGGACTGGCGCCCGCCAATCTCGACCTGATCACCGACAGCATCGCTTGCCCTGGCCTGGACTATTGCAGCCTGGCCAATGCTCGCTCGATCCCGCTGGCGCAAAAGATCAGTGAACGCTTTGCCGATCTCGGCCGGCAAAAGGAACTGGGCGAACTCAAGCTCAAGATATCCGGCTGCATCAATGCCTGCGGCCACCACCATGCCGGTCATATCGGCATTTTGGGTGTCGACCGCAAAGGGACCGAAAATTACCAGCTTCTGTTGGGTGGTTCCGCCGCTGAAGACACCAGTCTGGCGAAAATTACCGGCCCGGGATCTCGATGAAGACGGTGTCATCGATGCCATCGAGACGGTGACCGACGTCTATCTGGAAGAACGCCAGGGTGAAGAGCGGTTCATCGATACCTATCGCCGGCTCGGCATGGATCGGTTCAAGGAGGCTATTTATGGTTGAAGCAATCCGTTTTCGCGAAGATGACGCGCACGAAGAGCCCGCAGTGTCGCTCGATGCCGTGCTCGACCAGTCCAATGCCACCGCAGTCCGGATTGAAGCCGGCGAAGACGCGCGGCGGCTGCTGCCGATGCTGGACCGGCTGGCATTGATTGAAATCGACTTTCCCGTGTTCGGCGATGGCCGCGGCTATTCCGCAGCGCAGATTTTGCGTGAGGCCGGCTATACCGGAGAACTCCGCGCGAGCGGCGATGTTCTGGTCGACCAGATCGCCTATCTGAGACGATGCGGATTTGACGCCTTCGCGCCCGACGCGCCGATTGATCCCAAAACCATGCAGGAAGCATTTGATCGCTATGAGCATGTCTATCAGGGCACGGCCGATCAACGGACTCCGATCTGGAAATTGCGTCATGGGTGAAGCGGCCCGAGAAATTGACATTATCGATGCGCGTCCGGACTTCACGCAGGAAGATGCCGACGCCTTGAACGAGCGTTTTGCCGGCGTGCCAGCCGGTGAAATGCTCAAAACGCTGTTTGCCGAAGACAGGCTTGGCGAAGTGGCGGTCGTGTCGTCGTTCGGAACGGAAAGCGCGGTGTTGCTCCATCTGGTCGCAACGGCGGATCCTTCCATACCGGTCACTTTTGTCGACACTTTAAAAATGTTTCCGGAAACCCTGACCTATCGGGAAACCCTCATCCGGGCCCTGAAAATCGAAAACCCGGGGGTCGTTGAACCGGACGCCAGCGTGCTGGCGGCGAAAGACGCCAATGGTTTGCGCTGGTCCTTCGATCCCGACGGATGCTGCGACATTCGCAAAGTCGAGCCGCTTGCGCGCGCCAAAGCGGGCCTGAACAGCTGGATTTCCGGGCGCAAGGCGTTTCAGTCGGTGACCCGGCAGAACCTGCCCCGGTTTGAAGTCGAAGATGGTCGGCTCAAAATCAATCCCCTTGGTGACTGGGTCAAGGACGATCTCGAACGCTATTTTGCGGACCATGATCTGCCGCGCCATCCGCTCGAAGCGGAAGGCTATCTCTCGGTCGGCTGTGCGCCGTGCACATCAAAGGTCAAGCCCGGTGAAGATCCGCGAGCCGGGCGCTGGCGGGGCTGGGACAAGACCGAATGCGGTATTCATGACGATGTCACGCCATTGCCGATCGCCAAAAAGGATGTCGAGGACGATGGCGCCAATGATCCGATTTTCTGATCGGTCAGGCTTTGCCGGGGGCAAGATCGGCTTGCCGAACGCGGCATAATCTGCTCATCCCGCAGATGATGGAATCGCCCTGCACCAATATTTGCGTATTAAGCCCGTCTAATGGCTATTGCATCGGTTGTGGTCGGACCATGGCTGAAATCACCGAATGGCCGTCTGCCACGCAGGACCGGCAAAAGGATATATTGCGACAGCTGCCTGCCAGAATGGTTGAAATCAAAGTCAGGGAGCCTGAATAGGCTCAATAGTCCTCCGGCGCGTCTCCATAAGCCAGATCACCAAATTTGGTGAACTCGCTGAGAAAACTCAACTGGATGTTGCCGGTCGACCCCTGACGGTTTTTTGCAACGATCACAGTGGCTTTCCCGACCTTACTCTGATGATCTGTTTCCCAGGCGGCGTATTTGGCCTTTTGTTCCTCGGTCGAATTGGCATCGGGATCATCCGGTTTGACCGCAAGATGATAATATTCGTCGCGATAGATGAACATCACGATATCCGCATCCTGCTCGATCGAGCCGGACTCCCGCAAGTCGGAAAGCTGTGGCCGCTTGTCTTCGCGGCTTTCGACCTGCCGACTGAGCTGGGACAATGCCATAACCGGGCAATTCAGTTCCTTGGCCAGGGTCTTCAAACCACGGCTAATCTCCGAAATCTCGTTCACCCGATTGTCGCTTGCACGCCCCGACCCCTGTAACAGTTGCAGATAGTCGACGACGATCAGATTAATGCCATTGCGCCTTTGCAGACGCCGCGCCCGGGTGCGCAGGGCCGCTATGGTCAGGCCTGGTGTATCGTCGATATAGAGCGGCAGGTCCTGCAATTCACGGGATGCGAGGGCGAGCCGGTGCATCTCGTCTCGGCTGATACTGCCCATGCGGAGCTTTTCCGAGCTGATCTCGGCCTGTTCCGACAACACTCTGGTGGCGAGCTGGTCAGCCGACATCTCGAGACTGAAAAAAGCGGTTCTCGCGCCAAGCGAATCTTCGGGCGCGATCCCGTCCGCGATATCGCGACGATAGCGGTTGGCGGCGTTGAACGCGATATTGGTCGCCAGCGAGGTCTTGCCCATGCCCGGCCTACCAGCCAGAATCAGCAAATCTGATCGGTGCAGACCGCCCATTTTAGCGTTGATATCGGTCAGACCCGTGGTGATTCCGGAGACCTTGCCGCCACTATTGAACGCCCGTTCGACATTGCTAAGCGCTTCGGTTGATGCGGCGAGGAAAGATTTGACGCCGCCCTCTTGGGCTTCGCCTTCTGATACACGATAGAGCGAGGATTCAGCTTCTTCAATCTGGAGCTTTGGATCAACGGATCTCGCTGGTATCGAGCGCGTTATCAACCAAAGTCCGCCCGACCTGCACCAGTTCGCGCAACAAGGCGAGATCATAGATCTGATCGGCAAAATCACGCGCGCCGATCAAACCCGCGCCGTCACCGGTCAGCTTCGCCAAATAGGATGGACCGCCCAGAGCCTTCATCGCCTCATCGGCTTCGAAATAAGGTTTCAGGGTGACCGGCGTAACCACCATGTTGCGATCGAGCAATTTGAGCGCCTGTTCGTAGATGCGGCCATGCAGCGGTTCATAAAAATGCTCCGGCCGCAGCTTGATCTGGACATCTTCGGCAACCCGATTGTCGATCAGCAGCGCACCGAGAAAGGTGGCCTCCGCCTCCACATTCCGCGGCAAACGGGATTCATTTCCCTCATCATTGTCGAAGCGCATCAGTTCAGCCATGGTGCCACCATCCACTGAGAAGCGATTCAGGGCAAGGCCGTTCCGGATTTTATTGGAATCAGGCGGGGACAGTATTGTGGATAAAGCGGCAACCGCTTGCCTCGTCTCAAAAAAGCTTGAAAAAATCCGGGTAAAAAAACTTGTCCAAAAGCGAGCGCTACGGCAACAGGGCTCGCATGTCCGATCCGCGCATCATCCATATCGAACTCGACGAGGCGACCATTTTGTGGCGCAATGCCGATATCGAGCAAGAACGCCGGATCGCAATTTTCGATCTGATCGAGGAAAACCACTTCAAGCCCCAGCGCGAACATGATGATGGTTATGCCGGCCCCTATAAATTGCAATTGGCGGTACAGGAAGGCCGGCTGGTGATCGGGATTGCGCGGGAGGATGGCGAACCGCTGGAAACGCTGATCCTCGCGCTGGGGCGTTTTCGCCGTCCGATCCGGGACTATTTTGCGATTTGCGACAGCTATTATCAGGCCATCCGCAAGGCGACGGCGCAGGAAATCGAAACCATCGACATGGCCCGGCGCGGCGTCCATGATCATGGCGCAGAATTGCTCATCGAACGGCTTGACGGGAAGATTGAGGTGGATTTTAAAACCGCCCGTCGCCTTTTCACCTTGATCTGTGTATTGCACATCAAGAATTGATCGAATCTCTGTCAATCGCGTAGTGAAGTGTAGGATGTCAGGGAACTGAAGTGGCCGCCCAATCGAAGAAACAAACCATCATTCGGATAAGCCTTATCGTCATCGCATTGCTCGCGATCGGCTTTGTGCTACGCAATATTGCCGTCGGATGGGCACCACCGCGGGATCAATATCCGGTTCAGGGCATCGCGGTGAGCCAGGACACCGGCCCGATTACCTGGCATGTTGTCGGTACAACCGGCGTTGACTTTGCCTATCTGCGGGCCACCAACGGCGCCGAAGAGCGGGATGCCAGTTTTGCGATCAATCTCAGAGGAGCCGGGAAAGCGGGCATCCGACGCGGCGCGGTGCATGAATATACGCTCTGCCGTCTCGCCACTGATCAGGCCACCATCTTTGTCACGACCGTCCCGCGTAACGACACCATGCTGCCACCGGCGGTGCGGCTGGCCTATGACAATGGTTGCCAAGATCGCCCCGGTCGGGCGCTGGTGCTTAGCGAGCTCAACACCTTTCTCAATCAGATAGAGGGCCATGCGGGCAAGCCAGCGATTATCATCGTCTCGCAGGAATTTGAGGAAGATTATAACATCAGCAGCGGAATCAATCGCACATTCTGGCTTGAATCCAATTTCTTTCCCCGGACTATGCCACGAAACCCTGGGTTATGTGGCGGGCATCGGATATGCGCCGGGTCAGCGGGATAGACGGTCCGGTGCACTGGAATGTTGTGCGGCCTTAAGCTTGATGCCATGACGAGACAGGAATGAGAGAAAGACCGATATGAGCATATTGTCAGACCGATGGATTCGCGAACAGGCCCAGTCAACCAGCATGATCGAGCCGTTTGTTGAAGCGCAGAAGCGCGATGGCTGTATCAGCTACGGGCTGTCTTCCTATGGCTATGATGCCCGGGTTTCAGACGAATTCAAGATATTCACCAATGTCGACAGTGCGGTTGTCGATCCCAAGAATTTCGATGCCCAAAGCCTGGTCGATCGCAAGACTGACTGCTGCATCATCCCGCCCAACAGCTTTGCCTTGGCCCGAACGGTCGAATATTTTCGCATTCCGCGTGATGTTCTGGTGATCTGCCTGGGCAAATCAACCTATGCGCGTTGCGGCATCATCGTGAACGTCACACCGCTCGAACCGGGTTGGGAGGGGCATGTGACACTGGAGTTTTCCAATACCACCCCCCTGCCCGCCAAAATCTATGCCAATGAGGGTGCCTGTCAGTTCCTGTTCCTCAAGGGCAATGAACCTTGCGAAACCAGCTATGCTGATCGCGCGGGGAAATATATGGGCCAAAAAGGTGTGACTCTCCCCAAGCTCTGAGCCATAAGCACGCCATTAAACACGAGAATTCAAACGGATTACCGAGGAGCATTCCATGACCGACGCACGAGAATTTGATGTCATCATTTACGGTTCCACCGGCTATACGGGCCGTCTGGTTGCCGAATATATGACGCAGCAATATGGCGTCGGCGGCGATGCGCCCAAATGGGCGATGGCGGGACGCTCTCAAGCGAAACTTGAGGAAGTCCGCGATCTGATCGGCGCGCCCAAAGAAACCCCGCTCGTCGTGGCTGATTCCGATGACGCGGAGTCGATCGACGCGATGACCAAGCGAGCCACCGTGATATTGACCACTGTTGGCCCTTATCAGCTCTATGGCGACGGATTGGTTGCCGCCTGTGTCGCCAATGGCACCCATTATGTCGATCTGTGCGGTGAACCCGGCTGGATGCGCGAAATGATCGACCAGCATCAGGAGGCCGCAGAGGCTTCCGGCGCACAGATTTGCCTGTCCTGCGGTTTTGACTCCATCCCGTTCGATCTCGGCGTTTTCATGCTTCAAAAGGAAAGCCAGAAGCGCTTTGGCAAGCCCGCCTCCCGTGTCAAAGGCCGGGTCCGGGCGATGGAAGGCACTTTCTCCGGCGGCACCGCAGCCAGCTTGAAAGAGACTATGAAAGCACTCGCAAAAAACCCGTCCCTATTGAAGGTTCTGTCGAGCAGCTTTGGCCTGACCCCCGGTTTTGAAGGGCCGGACCAGCCCAATATGATGATCCCCAAGATGGACAGCAGCATCGGCAGCTGGGTCGCGCCATTCGTCATGGCTCCGATCAACACTAAAAATGTGCACCGGACCAATTTCCTGCTCGACTTCCCTTATGGCGATGACTTTAAATATGACGAAATGGTCGTCACCAGCGCGGGTGAAATGGGTAAAAAGGCTGCGGAAATGCTGGCCAAGGTCAATCCCCTGAGCAGTGAAGACGGGCCCAAGCCAGGCGAAGGCCCAACCAAGGAAGAGCGCGACAACGGCCATTATGATATTCTGTTCCTTGGCACGACCACCGATGATGAAACGCTCAATCTATGCGTCAAAGGGGACAAGGACCCGGGCTATGGCTCGACCTCCAAGATGATATCCGAAGCCGCCCTTTGTCTCGCTCAGGACAAAAACAAGCGCGGTGGCGGCATATGGACCCCGGGAGCGCTGATGGGCAAGAAACTGGTCAAGCGCTTGGAAGCCAGGGCTGGACTGACGTTCGAAATCGAGAGCTGATCCCGGTTTTCCGTCAGGATTGTCAATGGTTGCCCTGATCGGTTTGATACCGGCTAGCATATGGCCGGAGCTCTTGAAAACGGATCGGGACAAACAAGATATAGAAACATGATGTTGAAACGATTGTTCAATCGAAAACCCGCCGCGCGGCCGCTGGATATGGCGGCCATTCCTGATGGCAAACGGGTCTATGCGGTTGGTGATATTCACGGACGCAATGATCTGCTTCAGCAATTGATCGCTCAGATCCTCGAAGATGATCGCGCCCGAGGTCCGGCGGATACCGAAATCATTTTTCTCGGTGACCTTATTGACCGGGGTCCGGACAGCGCCGGCGTGATCGAAACCGCAATCCGCCTTCAACGAGAATTTAAAAATGTCCGTTTTCTGATGGGCAATCACGAAGAAGTCTATCTCGCCGCAGCAACCGGCGACGAAAAAGCCACGCGGTTCTTCAATCGGATCGGCGGCAAAGAGACCATATTAAGCTATGAGATCACGCTGAAACATTTCATGGATCTGGACATGGAGCAGCTCGCAGCGATCTTGCCTGAGTTGATTCCGGCCCATCACATTGCGTTTGTCGAACAGTTCGAAGATCAGATCGTGATCGGCGACTATGCCTTTGTCCATGCCGGAATCCGCCCCGGCGTCCCACTTTCGGAGCAACGCCCGAAAGATTTGCGCTGGATCCGCGAGCAGTTTCTGTCCTCGCGCGAAGATCATGAAAAAGTGATCGTCTATGGCCACACGATCAACGAAGATGTGGTCGAAGAAGGCAACCGGATCGGCATCGACACTGGGGCCTATTATTCGGAGAAACTGACTGCCCTCGCGCTGGAAGGAACAGAGCGCTGGTATTTGGACACGGCGGCGTAAAAAAACGGCGGACCCAGCTAAGGATCCGCCGTCAAATTTCGTGTACTAACTAATCAAACAACTCGGGTAGTGATGTAAACTGTTAGGCGACCTGTGCTTCTGGTCCGCTGTCTTCTTCGATATCGCGAAGAACATATCCGCGACCCCAGACGGTTTCGATGTAATTCTCGCCGCCACAGGCCAAAGCCAGTTTCTTGCGCAGCTTACAAATGAACACGTCGATAATCTTCAATTCCGGCTCGTCCATGCCTCCGTAAAGATGGTTGAGGAACATTTCCTTGGTCAGGGTTGTGCCCTTGCGGAGCGACAACAGTTCCAGCATGGCATATTCCTTGCCCGTCAAATGCACGCGGTTGCCATCGACTTCGACGGTCTTGGCATCAAGATTGACGGCCAGCTTGCCGGTCCGGATCACCGACTGGGAATGCCCCTTGGAGCGCCGCACCACGGCGTGAATCCGTGCGATCAGTTCTTCGCGATGGAAAGGCTTTGTAACATAGTCATCGGCACCGAAACCGAAGGACCGCACTTTGCTGTCCATTTCGCTGATACCGGAAAGAATAAGCACCGGCGTCTGCACCTTGGCGACACGCAGCTTCTTCAGCACGTCATAGCCGTGCATGTCAGGCAGATTGAGGTCGAGGCATATGATATCGTAATCATAGAGCTTGCCGAGATCGAGACCTTCTTCGCCCAGATCGGTAGTGTAAACATTAAAGCCTTCCGTCGTCAGCATCAGCTCAATGGCCTTTGCCGTGGTTGGCTCGTCCTCAATCAACAGCACACGCATCGGGTAACCCCTTTTTTCCAAATTCCGCCCAACATCAGGTCCCATCCCGATGCCCACAGATCATTTATTAACCATAAGACAGATGAACGTAAAAGGTTAATTTTCGATTAATCGAGGATTCAGCACGAGTCGCGGCCATGCAGATGAGTCGCTAAGCCGCAGAAATGAGTCGTTTCATGACTCTCAGGTGTGACGAAAAAAAATTAACATTTTTCCTCCGAAAGGGATCAAAAACCACATATTCATCCGCATCGGATGCGTTTTTTTGAATTTCCATGCGATTTCTTGTGCGCCAAAACGCTGATTTCAATCTCAAATTCAACGCTGTCATAGGTGATCACTCTGTTCTACAAAATGGTCATGCATATCGACTTGCCTGACAGCGCGATCACCGAAACCTTTCTGGCCGCATCCGGTCCGGGCGGTCAAAATGTGAACAAGGTGGAAACCGCCGTCCAGATGCGGGTGAACATCTACGCCCTCCGATTGCCTCCTTTTGCTTTTCGAAAACTGAAGGAATTGGCAGGACGAAAAATGACCAATGGAGGAGAGCTTGTTATCACGGCTCGATCTCATCGCACGCGCGAAGCCAATCGCGCCGAGGCCCGCGACCGGATCATAGCCATGTTGACCGCGGCCCATCAACGCGATGCACGCCGGGTCAAAACCAGGCCAAGCCGTGCCGCGAAAACACGCCGGATGGAAAGCAAGAAAAAGAAAGGATCGATCAAGAAAATGCGTGGCAAGCCGTCGATAGAATGACTGAAAGCCTGCCGTTTCGGCGCTGATTTATAACGCCCGATCGCCATGCAATCCGGTTGATCCGATCTCTCATCCATGTCGTCGTGATGGTTGATATTGGTTAACCA
Source organism: Parasphingorhabdus sp. W113 (assembly GCF_055693205.1). Taxonomy (NCBI): domain Bacteria; kingdom Pseudomonadati; phylum Pseudomonadota; class Alphaproteobacteria; order Sphingomonadales; family Sphingorhabdaceae; genus Parasphingorhabdus; species Parasphingorhabdus sp. W113. The sequence continues at coordinate 2,218,013 of NZ_CM146328.1, forward strand.
TAGGTCAACAGGCCGACTTAAATGGTGCCGCCCTAGGGAGGTCGCCATGAACAAAATATCCCAAACATTCTCTAAGACCTCGGGTGGTAAGCTACTGTCCGCCGTCATGTTAACTTCCATCTTGACTGGCTGTGGCGGCGGTGGCGGAGCCGGCAGTGAAACAGGCGCCGACGCTGCCAGCGCGGGTTCGGTCGTTCTGCCGCTGACATCGCCAAGCACATTGCCTGCGCCGACGCAAAACACGCCGGCACCACCCCCCACGTCCGCGCCAACCCCGACAACATCTGGCCCGACCCCGGCTCCAACTCCGAGCCCGGCGCCAACACCGACGCCCAATCCGGACGGTCCAATTGAAGGATTGGCATCTATCCCGAGCAACTTTAATGTCGACGACTGGCTGGTTGCATCCTGGGGCCACGGCCGCGTTCCAAAAAGCGCAGCACCCGAAAAAGTGGGCGCATTCCGTTTTCTGTGCACGCCCAGCCATAATGCCTATGACGATCCGATCGTCTATCCCGGGCAATCCGGAAAATCGCATCTTCATACGTTTTTTGGCAACACCAAAGCCGATGCCAACTCCACCTATGAATCACTCCGTACAACGGGCGAAAGCACGTGCGAGAATATGCTGAACCGCTCTGCTTACTGGATTCCGTCGATGATGAATGGCGAAGGCCAAGTGGTGATGCCGAACTATATCGCGGTCTATTATAAGCGGCTTCCGGATTCCGATCCATGGTGCCAGAAGATGGGCAAAGCCTGCGTCGATCTCCCGCGCGGCCTGCGATATGTGTTCGGCTATAACATGAAGGATTCAACCGCCAAGGCGAAGTTTCATTTCAACTGTCAAGGCGAAGGTGCCATTGGCGGACAATATAAAAACATTCCGGAGGCCGCGCAAAACTGCCCCAGCGGCGCCGAACTGGGAGCCGTGATTAGCGCCCGCGGTGCTGGGACGGCGTCAATCTCGACAGCCCTGATCACCGGTCCCATATGGCTTATGCGGCCTCAGGGTCCGAAGGCTATCTCAAATGCCCGGACACCCACCCCTATATCCTACCCGCTTTCACATTGGGTGCGTGGTGGACGACCGATGATACGCTCGACCGCACCGGCAATATGGATCCAATGGCCAAAACCTGGCACTTTTCGTCAGATCGCATGGCGGGCATGGCTCCTCATACGCCAGGTTCCACATTCCACTCCGACTGGTTCGGCGCCTGGGATGACGATGTTATGGCGATGTGGACGGCCAATTGCATCAACAAATTGCTGAACTGCTCCGGCGGTGATCTCGGCAATGGCAAACAGCTAAAGCGTTTTGACGGCTTTAAATGGAAAGCCGAACCGCGCCTTGTGCCAGCGCCCAAACGGGTTTGAATTCAGGGCCTTGCCGCTTGTCACATGATGACCGGCAAGGCCTATTCGCTGCGCAGCGCTTCGATCGGCGACAGTCGGGATGCGCGGATCGCTGGATATCCACCAAAGGCCAGGCCGATTAGCGCGGAAAAAATGATGGCACCAATCGCCACGCCAAAACCGATCGGGACCGGGAAATCCGCATAAGCGGTCAAAGCCGCGCCCGCAGCCAGGGCCAGCACCAACCCCATGCCGCCGCCGATGACACAGAGCACCGCGGCTTCGACCAGAAACTGATTGCGAATATCACTCCGTTTGGCGCCCAGTGCCATGCGCAAACCAATTTCTCTCGTACGCTCGGTTACGCTCACCAGCATGATGTTCATGATTCCGATTCCGCCCACCAACAGCGAAATCGAGGCGATCGCCACCAGCACGACCTGGAATATCCCGGTGACTTGGGCGGATTCCTTCATAAACTCCTCAGTCGTCCGGATCGTGAAGGGATTGATGTCCTTGCCGCGGACCCGATAGCGCTCGCGCAGTAATTTGGTGATCTCCCGCTTTGCCTTGGGCAGAGAAACACCATCTTCAAAACCGACGAACAGCATTTGCAGGTCATCAGGGCCTGCGAGACTGTCTCCGGAAAAACGCTGCCGCGTCGTCGTGATCGGCATGATCGCGACATCATCATTGTCATTGCCAAAACTGGAACCCTTTGATTCCAGAATACCAATGATCCGAAAAGGCGCCCGATTGATCCTGACAGTCTCGCCAATAGGATCATAGTCGCCAAACAATTTTCGGGCGACGGATGGCCCGAGCACCACAACCCGTGCGGCGGATCGCACATCCGCTTCAGAGATGAACCGCCCCGAGTCCGCCGCTGCATTGGAAACTTTTGCGTAACCCGGCGTCGCACCAATCGCGCCGGTCGAAGCGTTGCGGCCTGCCACCACCAGCTGAATGCTGGTCCGCAATTGCGGGGCGATGTCGGTAATGCCTTCAATTTCCTTTTCAATCGCGCGGGCATCGCGCATCGTCAGGCGGCCCCGGTCAAAGGTTGAGCGCCTGCCCTCCCCTTCTGGCTGCGGGAAGATCAAGGCCATATTTGAACCCAATGCGTTGATCGACCGCATGACTGACACTTGTGCGCCCGACCCCACTGCCACCGCCAGCGTAACGGCAAAAACGCCAATCATCACACCCAAAGTCGTCAGAATAGAGCGCATCAAATTGGTGCGAAGGGCCGTCATGGCAATCGCAATATTCACCATCCAGCTGGCCAATATCGGCATCAGACTAAACCTCATGATGCCACCAGTTGCCGATTCACAACCGGCGCGTCCTCGATCAGCTTGCCATCGCGAAACTCGATCCGGCGCTTGGCATGGTCGGCAATCTCGGTTTCGTGAGTGACCACGATGATAGTAATGCCAAGATCGTTTAGCGACTGAAATATCTGCATGATGTCTTCCGACGTCTTGCTATCCAGCGCCCCGGTCGGCTCATCAGCCAGAAGGATCAGCGGCTCGGTAACCAATGCCCGGGCGATTGCGACCCGTTGCTGCTGTCCCCCGGAGAGCTTTGCAGGGCTGTGATCCAGGCGATCGCCAAGCCCCATATCTTCCAGCTTTGCCTGCGCCTTCGCGCGCCGATCCGTGAGGTTCATGCCGGCATAGATCAACGGTACGGCGACGTTGTCGAGCGCCGTGGTTCTCGCCAGCAGATTGAACTGCTGAAACACAAACCCGACTTTCTGGTTGCGCAACGCCGCCAGCGCATCGCTGTCCATGTCCCGTGTCGCAATGCCATCAATCCGCACGTCGCCCGATGTCGGCACGTCGAGACAGCCGATCATGTTCATGAAGGTCGACTTGCCGGAGCCGCTTGCTCCCATGATCGCAACATATTCGCCCCGGTCGATGGTCAGACTGACGCCGTCCACGGCGCGCACGGTTTCGCCACCCAGCTCATAATTTTTGACCAGATCAACAGTTTCGACCAGCGCCGGCTGCATCAGGTATTTCCGACGGCGGATTCATCCTCGTCATCCTCGTCATCGGTCTTGAGATTGCGGGACCGCACCAGAACCGTGTCTTTCTCCGTCAGGCCGTCGCGTATCTCGACAAAATCTTCACCGGCCAAGCCAATGGTTACGGTCTTTTTGACCGGTTCATAAGGATCTTCGGTGGCAACCCAGACTGTTGCTGTCCGCTGTTTCGGTTTGGCTTGATCAAGGGTGCTCCCATTCGGCAGGCGCTCGCTCTCGTCTTCATCCGGCCGGTCTTCTTTGCGCGGACGAAACCGGATCGCCGTCGCCGGCACTCGCATGACCTTGGCTTTCTTGCCGGTCACGATCTCGACATTGGCGGTCATGCCGGTCAACAGCTTGCCTTGTTTGTTGTCGACGTCGAGAATTACCAGATAACTGACGACATTTTGTGCCTCTGTCGCAGATTTCCGGATTTGACCGACTTTCGCAGCAAAAACATCGTCCGGATAACTATCCACCGTGAACCGCACCGGCTGCCCGACGCGGACCTGCCCGATATCCGCTTCATCGACCGACGCCTCGACCTGCATGCGACTGGTATCGGCCGCGATCTCGAACAAATTAGGCGTCTGAAAGCTGGCCGCTACTGTGGTTCCCGGCTCGACCAGTTTGTTGATAACCACGCCGCCAGTTGGTGCAATGATCGTCGTGCGATTAAGGTCCAGCTCGGCTGATGACAGTTCCGCCTGGCTTTGGGCGATCTGGGCCCGCCCGCTCTGCGCTTGCGCGCGGGCCGTACTTAAGGATGCCCTTGCGTTTGCCAGAGCGTTTTCCGCCTGATCAATACCGGCCTTGGATACAAAGCCTTTTTCCGCCAGCTGTTTCTGTCGGTCAAACTCGCGTGACTGCACTTCAAAATCGGTCTTGGCCCTTACGATGGCGGCTTCAGCTTGGGCCAGGGTTGCCCGCGCCAGCTCGACCTGGGCACGCGCCTGGGTGACACGGGCTTGCGGACGGGTCGGGTCAATCCTGGCGAGAACCTGTCCGGCGGTTACCGGCGAATTGAAATCAACATAGACTGCAGTGACCTGACCGGAAATTTCTGATCCGACATTGATGGTATTGAGCGCGCGTAATTTACCACTGGCGGAAACAATTCGCGCAACCTCTCCCTCGGAAACCGGTGCAACAATATACTCATAGTCCGGGGCGGTGGGAACAATCAGCTTGTACAGGATAGCAATGACGATCAACGCACCAATGCCAGCAAACCAAGGATGGGCACGACCCCATGTTAACATACGACCAATAATCACAATTCTCCGCGCAACCCTATGCCCGAAGCTATGCCACGCACACCCGATATAGGCAAATCATTGTCTTCCTGCCTGGGCGTCAATGAAGCGCGATCTCCGCGCACCAAGGTTCACACCGAATTTGCGCTCTTGATCCCGACACATAATCCCTGATAGCGGCGCAGCATGTATGATTTTTCGATAGCAAATGACCAAAATCCACAACGGTTTTATGACGATCTGACTGCGGCAGCCAAAGCGCTGGTCGATGGCGAGCCGGATGCGATTGCCAATATGGCCAATATCTCCGCGCTCATCTGGCAATATTGTCCGGACCTCAACTGGTCCGGATTTTACCGGGTAATCGAAGACGAGCTCGTTCTCGGGCCGTTTCAAGGCAAAACAGCCTGTATTCGCATCGCCATGGGCAAAGGCGTCTGTGGTACAGCGGCAGCCGAAAACCGGATCCAGAGAGTCGCGGATGTCCATGCCTTTCCAGGGCATATCGCCTGCGATGCAGACAGCCGCAGCGAGTTGGTGATTCCGGTCGTTGTCGACAACAAAGTCATCGCGGTGCTGGATCTCGACAGCCCGGTTCCCGACCGCTTTGCCGCCTCGGATGAGTCCGGTCTCGCCAATCTAGTGACCGCTATTGCGCCCGCACTGGGCTAGCGGACGGGTTGGACAAACTGCCCCATTTCGAGACAGTGTTCTGAAACAACCCTATTTTACAACTGCATAATGGCCAAATATCGCTGCAAATGGTAACCATTGGTTAACCTTTGCACGGCGGGTCAACCCTGTCGCTGCTTTCAAATCAGGGAGTTGTTAACCATGAAGACCGTCCTATTTGCTGGCCTTGCGGGCGCATTAGCCTTTGCGCCCGGAACGGCTATTGCCGCCATCGACTCGGGTGCAACCACTGCACAATCGCAAACGCCGGTCGACATTGGTTTTGCTGCTCCCGAAGCGCTCGCATCCGGCATTCAGGGCGCGAAAAAGATGATGTCCAAAATGGGCGGTCATAAAATGGGCGGTCACCGCATGAACACGATGCGAAAAATGGGCCGCCATCATATGAATGGCCGGCGCTTTCGCGACGGATCCCGGGTCCGGATGGGCCGCATCGGCCATCGCCGGGGCTATGTCGCACCGCGTCGTGGCTTCAGATTGCCGCGCACCTTCATCCAGCCGAGTTTCTTCATCGCCAATTATGGCACCTATGGTCTCAGCCAGCCATCCTATGGCTATGGCTGGTCACGCTATTATGACGATGCCGTACTGACCGATCGTCGCGGTGTTGTCCGGGACAGCGTCAGAAACGTCGATTGGGATCGTTACAATCAGGGCTATAATGATGGCTATCAGGCAGCCCAGGCCAGCTATGATCACAATGTCCTGATGCAGGATGACCGCGTCGTCGCCACCCCTTCCGGTGCCTATGGCGGATCATCAACCTATCAAGGCGACTGGAATGGCGCCTATCGCGATGATGGCAGCTATCAAGGCAATTGGCAGGGCACCTATCGGGACGCCGAAGGGCAAGTCTATGAAGGCGAATATTCCGGAACATTCGTTGGCGATGCCAATGTTGCCCCCGCTGGCGCGAGCTATGCCAATGGCAACCCGCACTGGAGCGATGATCGTGCAGCAAAGGATCAGGTTTTGCGCCATGATGACCGTCGCTATGACGATCGCAATGACGAACTGGCCTATCTCGCGCGGTGCAGAAAAAGCAGCGGCATTGGTGGTGCGGTCGTCGGCGGCGCAATTGGTGCACTGGCTGGCAATCGTATCGCCGGGCGCGGCAATCGTCTCGGCGGCTCGCTGATCGGCGGTGGCGTTGGCGCCTTGGCGGGAGCAGCCATCGATCAAGGATCTGATCGCTGTCGCAAACTGCTCAAGAAATATGGCGGCCGTCCGCAGCACGCACAGGCGCCGCATTATCGCGCGCCGGTCCGGTCGCAGCAGCATCCGCAATATCGCTATCCGAGCGGCTGGCAGGGCGGCTATTATTATCCGGCCTATTACCAGCAAGTTCAGCCAGCGGTGACCACAATCGTGATCCAGTCGGCGCCGGTGACAACCACCACCACGACAACCACGACCTATATTGATGAAGAAGTTGTCTACAAGAAAGCCAAGCCGGCCAAGAAGCGTTGGGCACCCAAACCCAAGCGGGTCTGGAAAGCGAAACCCAAATATCGCGCGCCAGCTCAGGTGAAAGGATGTCAGCAGGAACGCTGCCTCTATCCGGACTGACAAATTACGTAAGATTCTGAAACCCCGCCTTTCCGATCGGAAGGGCGGGTTTTCTATGCGCGGTGTTAGGGCAAGGCGCACGCGATAGAATCCGTTTTTAGGAAAATATTGGCCGCTAGTACGATTGTTTCAAACTAAGGCAGCGCTATTTCCCGACTGCGCCAGCATCGAACAACCGCCAGCCATCAGGGCCCAGTTGTTCCAGTGGCTGAAAACGGATCTTATATTCCATCCGCCGCGATCCGTTGACCCAATATCCAAGATAGACATAGGGCAAACCGGCTTTGCGGGCGCGCAGGATATGGTCGAGGATGATAAAGTTACCGAGCCCCGCACGCTCTGCATGGTCGGCATCAAAAAAACTGTAAATCATCGACAGGCCATCGCCCTGCTTGTCGGTTAGGCAGGCACCAACCAACCGGCCTTTTTTACCGTCTACGGGCGGTTCACGATATTCAACGACATAGCTTTTGACCGGTGATTGCTCGATCATATCGGAATAGTCCATCTCGTCCATTTCGGTCATGCCGCCGCCCGGATGGCGCTTGGACAGATATTTCTGGAGCAATGCAAATTGTTCCTCGGTTGCCCAAGGCTCACACGCCTCCACGACGAGGTCCTGGTTGCGCCGGAGCAATTTTCGCTGCGTCGCATTGGGCTGGAACTCGTGAGCGAGCACGCGGACCGAAATACAGGCTTTGCAATCAAGACAGCTCGGGCGATAGGCAACATTCTGGCTCCGGCGGAATCCGATCCGGCCCAGCGCATCGTTCAGTTCATCCGTATGGGGGCCACTCAGCTCGGTGAAGACCTTGCGTTCGCTTTTACCCGGCAGATAAGGACATGGGCTGGGGTTGGTCACAAAAAAACGCGGAAAGCGAACCGGAGCAGTCACACAACTACCTTTTCATTGCCTGTTTGAGAATCGTTGACATTTATATGCCTCGGGACAGCGGCGATGAAAAGGCAATTTACCACATTGTAACCCTTTGTGGATGGGAATGCCCCGCGGAATAGCGGGTATGGTCAGAAAATTCGTCGACCATCATTGTTGGAGACAAAAAAAACGGGGCGAAAACGCCCCGTTTTTCATAGATTCGAATTCAGGCCTCAGGGGCTTGTTGGATCGTCATCATCGTCAGCGATAATGATGATGCCTGCAATCACTGCAGCAGCAGCCAAAACACCGATGATGATGCCGGAGCTACCTTCGAGTTTCTCAGCATCTGCTTCAGCAGTTGCGCCAATGCGCTCAGCTACAGGAGCTGTGCTTTGCACGGCCTGGGCCATTGCAGGGGCGGTCATGAGGGAAACAGCTGCAACAGAAGCTGCCAATTTCTTAAAGTTCATTTCATACTCCAATCAGGATATTATCATCACAAGGTTCCAGCCAAAAATGACTGAGCACCCCCTGATAGTCCAATAACGCCGCGCGACTCTTTTTCTTTGGTTGCATCCGTTATCTCGTAGACGAATACGGCCAACTAGTGAGAAACGCAAGTTTTTAGCGACAAAACTTGTTTAGTTGCCTTTATAGCGAGTTATCCCGTTCTTTATGGCGTTTTTCTTACATAGGCCGGACGGCCTGAAATCCAAGTCTGCTGCACGGTGATATCACGGATCTCGCGCGGCGGAACCAGCATGATATCTTTGTCGATGATCACGAAATCCGCACGCATGCCCGGTTGCAAACTCCCCAATCGATCCTCTGCAAAAGCGGCATAAGCCGAATCAACCGTATAGGCTTTCCATGCCTGCAGCCGGGTAAGCCGCTCCGCCGGCAGCCAGCCGCCAAATGGCTCGCCATTGGCATCTTCGCGCGTAATCGCAGCCGCAAGACCGGGAAAGGGGTTAACCGATTCCACCGGCACATCCGTCCCGAAGGCTAGTCGTCCGCCCGCATTCAAGATCGATTTCCAGGCATAAGCGCCTGCCAGCCGGTCCGGGCCCAACCTGGCTTCAGCCATCAAGCGATCGGAGGTTTGGTGCACCGGCTGCATCGAGGCAATGGCGCCGGTCTGTGCAACGCGAGGCAAATCAATCGGGTCCAATATCTGCGCATGCTCTATGCGCCAACGCCGATCCCCTTTGTAGCTGCCTTGCAATTCTTCGATTGCGGACAGGATGTCATCATTCGCCTTGTCCCCGATTGCATGGACAGCGGTTTGAAAACCATCCATCGCCGCGCGGCTCATCTTGTTCTTGAGCTGCGCGGGGGTCAGCAGTGCCAGACCGGACAATCCGGCTTTGTCGGCATAAGGCGCTTTGAGCAAAGCCCCGCGCGAACCCAACGCCCCGTCAATATACAGTTTTACCCCCGCCAGCTTGAGCCGGTCATCGTAGAGCCATGGCGAAGGCCCTGGCCCCGCGATCGCGATCATATTGTCGATTTCGGCGGCATAGGATACAATCCGTACGGAAAGCTGGCCCTTGTCCCCTGCCCGGCGAAAGCTTTGCCAGTCCTGCATCGTTGTGCCCATATCAGCAATCGCTGTCACGCCATTGGACAAGAGGATTTCCTGCGCCTTCATCAATGCAAGATCGCGCTCGACCGGCCGCGGTTCCGGGATCGCTGAGTCAAACAGGGACTGAGCGTTGTCGACGAAAATACCGCTCGGCTTGTCACCAACTTTTTCAATGGCCCCGCCGGACGGAACTTTTGTCGCAGCAGTGATACCCGCCGCCTTCATGCCGGCGCTGTTCACCCAGGCGGCATGGCCATCAACGCGGCTCAGAAAAACGGGGCGATCAGGCACAATTGCATCCAGCTCTGCCGCCGTTGGGAAACGGCCCAATCCCCAGGTTTCCTGATTCCAGCCGCCGCCGATAATCCACTGCCGGTTGGGATATCGGGTCGCATATTCGCGCAACGCCTGCTGAGCTTCGGCCAAGGACCGGGTCGCCGACAGATCCAGCGTCAAGGCGCCAAAACCGAGCCCCATGACATGCCCATGGGCATCAAAAAAGCCGGGGATCAGGGTTTTGCCCTCTCCGTCAAACTGAAACTCGACATCTTTGGGCCGCTTGTCCTTGCGATCGAGCAATGCTTTGACACGTCCGTCATCATCAATGACCATCGCGGTGAACCGCTCCAGCTCGCCATCGGCGTTTAGCGTCAGGCCGTTGACATTTTCGATCAAACCCTCCGCCGCGACCGGTGTGCCACCGATCGCCAGTGCCAAAGCCATCGCCATCCCGGCAAGCTTGCCTGAAATATACTGCATATTATCCCCTATATTCCCTTTTTGCCCGGCAAGCGTGACACCAGCGCACTGGTGTCCTTGCGGCCACCCCCGGCAGCCTGCACCTCTGCATAAAATTGATCAACCAACGCAGCGACGGGCAAAGTCGCGCCATTGGAACGCGCTTCCTCCAGAGCCAGCCCCAGATCCTTGCGCATCCAGTTAACCGCAAATCCAAAATCAAATTCGTCCTTGGCCATGGTGGCCCAACGATTGTCCATCTGCCAGCTTTGCGCAGCACCGCCGGAAATCGCGTCATACACCTTATCGAGGTCCAGCTTGCTGGACTGCGCAAAGCGCAGGGCTTCGGACAGCCCCTCAAGTACGCCGGCAATCGCGATCTGATTGCACATCTTTGTCGTTTGGCCAGCCCCGGAACCACCCACATGCACAATCCGCGCGGCATAGACCGACATGATGATCTCGGCCGCGGCAAACGCTTCCTTGCTGCCGCCGCACATGATCGACAGCGCGCCCTTTTCCGCTCCTGCCTGGCCGCCGGACATTGGCGCATCAATCACATGAATGCCGCGTCCCTGCCCTTCCACTGACAATTGGCGCGCGATCCGGGCAGAAACCGTCGTGTGGTCAATGAACAGGCTGCCGCTTGCCATGCCGCCAAAAGCGCCTTCTCGTCCCATCGTGACCGAACTGAGGTCATCGTCATTCCCGACGCAGGTTATGACAATCTGGGCATCCTGCGCCGCTTCGGCGGGATTGTCGGCGGCCTTTCCGCCATGATCTGCGACCCATTTGTCGGCCTTTGCGCGCGTGCGATTGTAAACAGTCAGGTCATGCCCAGCGCGGATCAAATGCCCCGCCATTGGCCCGCCCATAACTCCCAATCCGATAAATCCAATTTTTGCCATGGCTTGAGCCATAATCATTGTTTCCCTGATTGGCCAGATGGGTTAGGGCCTGATCCACCATGACTGATCAAAACACAGCCCGTGCGCCTGCTGCGCTTCCGTCTTTCGACTATGCCGATGTCACGGCGGCTCATGCCCGCATTCGGGACCGGATCGTCCAGACCCCGACGCTGAAAAGCCTGACCTTGTCTGAACTGGCGGGGGCAGAGGTCTATCTGAAGTTTGAAAATCTGCAGTTTACCGCAGCCTACAAGGAGCGCGGGGCGCTCAACGCGCTGTTGCTCATGAACGAGGACAAGCGGGAAGCCGGCGTGATCGCCGCATCCGCTGGCAATCATGCACAGGGCCTCGCCTATAATGCGAAGAACCTCAACATCCCTGCGACAATCGTCATGCCAACCACGACACCGATGGTGAAGGTTGAACAAACCCGGGGCCATGGCGCCGAAATCGTGATGGCGGGCGGCAATTATGACGAAGCCTATTCTCATGCACTCGAACTGGCCGAACAACGCGGCCTGACTTATATTCACGCCTTTGACGACCCACGCGTGGCGGCCGGCCAGGGCACGGTTGCGATCGAAATGCTCGAGGACGTGCCGGATCTCAACCGGTTGATCATTCCGATTGGCGGCGGCGGCCTGTTTTCCGGAATGGCAACAGCTGCCCATGCCATCAATCCCGACATCAAGATGACCGGCGTTCAGGCTGCGCTTTATCCCAGCATGTACGGAAAACTGCACGGTAAGGAGGTCACCCCCGGCGGTGATACGCTGGCCGAAGGTATTGCGGTGCGCAATCCCAGCGAGTTTACCGCCGCCATCATCAAGGATCATGTCGACGAAATTCTGCTGGTCGGAGAGGCGCAGCTCGAAGGGGCTGTAAGCCTTTTGCTGCAGATCGAGAAAACCGTGGTCGAAGGCGCTGGTGCCGCTGGACTGGCCGCATTGCTCGGGAACAAGGAAAAATTTGCCGGAGAAAAGGTCGGACTGGTGCTATGTGGCGGCAATATCGATACGCGGCTGCTTGCCAACGTCCTCCTCCGGGACCTCGCCCGTTCCGGCCGCTTGGCGCGTCTCCGCCTGCATCTGCGCGATCAGCCCGGGGCGCTTTACAATGTCGTCAAACAGTTTGCCGAGCATGAAGTCAATATCATCGAAGTCTACCACCAGCGCGTCTTCACCAACCTGCCGGCCAAGGGCCTGATCACCGATATCGAGTGCGAAGCCAAGGACAAGGAACAGCTGGAAGGTCTGATCATCGATCTGAACAAGGCCGGCTATGATGTCCGGCAGGTAGAACTGGCGGACTGATCCATCGGCAGAGCCGCGCATAACGCGCTATGGCGTCGCCCGTCTGATAGCGATGCCAACTCGGTTCGCGCGACCGCAATTACCAACTAGCTTTCCACATATAGCGCCATGTACCGGGCGAAAAACCCATTTCCGAATCTGCGACAACCCCTTAAGTTTTTTCGTCTTCAGTGCCATTTTGAGCGATAAATCTGCATATGTTTCGGTGCCTTAAGCGGTTTAATCCGTCTGCGGTCAAAATTTCTGAAGACGAAATAGCTCAGAAAATCGGGCCCGGCGGTGGTTACGGTGAAGTTAATCCATTTTTTTGCGCGCTGGTTAACAACTGACCCCTATTTCATTCATCATAGTTCGTGGGTGAACGGGGAACAAATGAAACGACCAGTGAAATATCGCTCCAGCGGTTTGGCAATTGCGACCATTATATTTGGTACGGCCTTGGCATCTGCTGCACAGGCTGCGGAAACTGCGCCGGAAACGGCATTTGCCGTGACGGACGAAGCGGCTGCGGCCGAGCATGCGCGCCCTATCGTTCCGATGAGCGGCAGCATCGATCCGTTCTCCGGAACGATTGATCCCTTCTCGGGAACTATTGACCCATTCTCGGGCAATGTCGATCCGTTTAGCGGCTCGATTGACCCGTTTTCTGGCAATATCAGTCCGTTCGAAGGCAATATCGATCCCTTCGCCGGCAATATCAATCCATTCCATGGCGAAGTGCGTGCGCTCTGGGGCGCGATCAATCCCTTTGCCGGCAATGTCGACCCTTTTGGTGGAACGATTGATCCTTTTGCGGGGGCCAAGGATCCCGATTCCGGTCATATCCTGCCGAGCTACAGCGCGATGAACAGCTTCTGGCATCGGTTTGGGGCCAGCTGGAGAGACACCAATTTGCAGCTCAATGACATCGCCAAATATGGCACGAGCCGCTGGCGGACCACGCGTCTTGATTTTCAGATCACGGACCTGATCAATCAGTCCAAAACCGTTTGGGGGTCCGCAATAGAAGCGCGTACCGGTCAATCCTTTGAGGCCGCGTTTCTAAATCCACTGTTCACGAAATTTGATATTTCGCAGGATCGCGCGGCAGGCTTTAGCGCCCTGACCATGGCCCAGCGGGCCCAGTTTGTGACCGAGTGGTTTGACGGGCTAATGGAATATACCGGCAATGACCGGGTGGACCACTGGATGAAAGCCATCAACTGGACGCCGGAACTCACCAAAATCCAGGGCAGCGGCGCTGACAGCATCATCGGCATTCTTGATTCTTCCATCGTCAATGATCCAGACCTCGAGGGCAATGTGTTCCATTCCGGTGGATATGAAGCCCATGTTGGTGGCCACGGAACCGGCGTCGCCAGCCTGCTGATCGCCGACCATGATGGCCGCGGTGTCATGGGCATTGCGCCCAACGCCTCGGTGGCAACCTATAATCCGTTTGATCACACCGGCAGCGCATCCTGGGATGATATTCAGGACGGCATCGTCTCGCTGAAGAGCGCGAACGCCAGCGTCATCAACATGTCCTTGGGCGTGTCCGGCTGGACGCTGCATCCCGAGTGGAACAATGTGTTGAATGACGCCGATGTCGCCAAGAGCAGCAAGAATACGGTTTTTGTTGTTGCGGCGGGCAATGACGGTCTCACACAAACGCAGAATATCGAATGGAACGCGGTCCAGGACACCGGGTTGATCGTTGTCGGGTCGATCGATCCGATCGGCAATATCTCCAGCATATCGAACCGTCCGGGTTCGACCTGTCTGCTGGAAGATGGTGTCTGCCGGGACAGCAACTATCTGCGCGACCGGTTCATTGTCGCACCGGGCGAGCTTATATTGCTGGCCGATGGCAGCGGCGGCGTGACCCGCCGGTCGGGAACATCCTTTGCCGCGCCATTGGTGTCGGGTGCGATCACATTGCTGCACGACCGCTGGCCCTGGCTGGCACAACATCCCGAGGAAACCGTGAGTATAATTCTCGATTCCGCACGGGATTTAGGTGATCCGGGCGTGGACGATGTCTACGGTGTCGGCTTGCTGGATGTCGAAGCCTCCCAATCGCCGCTCGATTTCGGCACGCTTGAAATCTATCAATATAGTGGCGGCCAGCTGACCACCCAGACCACCGCACAGATTTTGGCCGGGGGCGTTGGCGACACGTGGAATGCAGACGGCGTGTTCCTGACCATGTTCGAAACAATTGGCGATACCTATCGTGATTTTGTCGTACCATTTTCAGACCAGCTGATTGGTCAGCAATCCAGCGTGACCGGTTCGGAAGAATATTTTCAGTCCTATATCACCGATCGTTTTGTCGACTGGAATACGGGTGCATCAAACCTGACGGCCAGCGGTGGATTTACCGATATTGCAAGCTTTGCAAGCCCCAACCGGGACGGGTGGACTTTTGCAATTTCAGCAAGCAATCCAACCCGTTACCTGCAAAGCGGCCGCCAGGGTGAAATTCCTCATAGCGCCGTGCGCTTCGGCGATGCTGCAGGAAAATTTGCGTTTAACGCGGGTTATGGTGAAGGCGCGGTCGCCTTGCTGGGCCAGCAATCCTTCGGTTTGACGTCGGATTATGACGCGCATACGGGCGGCCTGAACCCGGTGCTTGCCCTCGCCTCTGGCGGCGGCTTTGTCGATGCGGAATTTGCCATTTCGAAAAACACCAAAATCGCGTTCGGTTTGACCAACAGACGCCTGGATCATTCGGAAAACCAGGAGCTGACGCAAGCGGAACGCGCGCGTCTGCGCGATGCAAGGGACTATCAGGCCAGCGCTTTCAACCTGCGCATGACCCACAAGCCGATGAAAGCGGCCACGGTCAGTGTAAGCTTTGCGAGCCTGAATGAAAAAGATGGCCTGCTGGGCGTCCAATCCGCTCTGGATGGCGACTTGCGCCACGGTTCACAAAGCAGAACGATGACCGTCGGTGCCAGTTTTGATCTGCCGCACGGCGTCAATATCGCCGCGTCGGCAACCGCCGCGCTGACCCGCTCCAACGGCGGCAGCGACCAGAATTTGCGGACCGACGGCAATATCAGAAGCTCCGCCTATGCCTTTTCGATCGGCAAACAGGGCTTGATGCGCAAAGACGATCGGGTCCGCCTGTCCTTTACGCAGCCCATGCATATCGAGAATGGTGTGGTTGAATATAATGCGGTTGAAGTGATCGATCGATCGACCGGCACAATCGGCAATGTGGCGCGTGAGTTCAGCATCGCCGATCAGAGCCGCCGGTTCACCGGAGAATTTCTTTATGCGACCCCGATTGTCGGCGGTGGCGAACTCTCCTTCTTCGGACGGGCAGAATATGGTTCAAATTCAGCCAATAATGTTAACCAAATAATAGCAGGTGGTTTGCTAAACATCCCATTCTAAGAGCTTTTTTGGGGAATGGGCTGTTGTTTCACGCGCACCTCTGAACAGGCCATAGGCTGACTTGGGGGACAGGATGCGGGAACGGAAGATCATAGCGGCGCTTTTGCTCGTCGCGGCCTGCCATGGCACCAGCGCCCCGGCCCTGGCAGAAGAAGAGGCGGCGCCTTCGCTATTTGACGCGCAGATCAGCGAAACCAAATCATCGATGATGTCCGATCCGGGTCAGGCCTTGAAGTCCGCCCGCAAGGCTGCGGATATGGCAAAAGCGATGCCGGAGGCCGAAGCGGCCATCGCTATGGCGACAAGCCAGTGGCTGGAAGGCGAAGCGCTGACCCGGTTGAACAAACCCAAGCAGGCACAGCCGGTCATTGCGAACGCTCTGAAGCGGGTCAATCAGGTCGCTCCCAATACCAAATTGCATGGTGACCTGCTGAAATCCTCCGCCGCAATTGCTAGTCAGACCGGCAAGGTCGAACAGGCACTGGCGATGATGCATGCCGCCTATCGCATATATGAAAAGCTCGATCAGAAACGCAGCCAGGCGATCATATTGCACAATATTGGCTCAATCTATTACGAAGCCCGCGATTATCCGCGGGTATTGAGCTATTATGATCAGGCAAAATCGGTCTATGCCGATGATCCTGCGTTAAACCTGTCGTCCCATAATAATCGCGGCAATGCCTTGCGCGACATGGGCAAATATGCCGATGCGGAGCGGGAATATGGGCTTGCCCTTGCCGTCGCAGAGGAAATGGAAAGCCCGCTGCTGCAGACCCGGATATTGACCAACCTCGCCTTTGCGCAATATGCACAGGGTGATCTCAAAAGAGCTGACAAGACAGCGATTTCAGGCCTGGGCATGGCAAGTGATGCCGCGGCAGAATGGGAGCCTTTTCTGTGGGGCACTAGAGCCAAAATCGCGGTTGCCGACAACCGGCTGACCCAGGCTGAAAATTTCATCAACCGCACCTTTGACGGCGTCGACCTTACCAGTTCGACCATGTCCTATCGCGACTATCACGCTACCGCGCATGAGATCTTCAGCGCGCTTGGCCGCCACAAAGAGGCGCTGGACCATCTCCGGGCCTTCAAGCGCCTGGATGACAATGGACGCGATTTGGCGGCATCGACCAATTCCGCCTTGCTGGCTGCCCAATTTGATGATGCCAATCGCGAGCTCGAGATTTCCAAGCTCGAAGCGAAAGAAGCCCAACGCGAGCTGCTGCTCGCACAATCACAGACCACGCTGCGTTATACCAGCCTGCTGCTGGCCGTCGCCTTTGCGGTGATCGGGGCGCTGTTCCTAGTTGTTGTCACTGTGCGGCGCAGACGAAAAGCGGTCAGCGCAGCCAATGCCAAATTGTCGCATGCCGCCCGGCATGATCTTCTCACCGGCTTGGCCAATCGCCGTTATTTCCGCAGTCTGCTGACAGATGCGCTGCAAAATGCCCGCGAGACCGGTGCCCGCTGTGCTGTGATGTTGATCGATCTCGACCGGTTCAAAACGGTCAATGATACGCTCGGGCATAATATTGGCGATCAATTGCTGTGTCATGTCTCCGGCCATCTCAAGAAGGCGGCGGGCGACGAAGCGCATGCCGTGCGGCTTGGCGGCGATGAATTTGCTTTGGTGATCCCGGAAATCGAAGATGACCAGGCGCTTACGAATCTGGGTGATGACGTGATGCAGCGGATCAGCGGCACGCACAGCATAGACGGGACGTCTGTCAATATCGGGGCCACCATTGGAGCGGCCGTCGGACCAGCGGACAGCGACGAATTCCAGAAACTGACCCGCTGCGCCGACCTCGCGCTTTATCACGGCAAGGAATCCGGCCGCGGCCAGTGCGTCCGCTACAAGAAATTCATGCAAATTGAAGCGGATGAGCGCCATATTCTCGAAAATGACCTGCGCTCGGCACTGGAAGACGGCCAATTATCGGTTGCCTATCAGTCGATTGTCGATGCCGAGAGTGAAGAGATTATCGGATATGAATCGCTGCTCCGCTGGGATCATCCGACCCGGGGCGAGATTTCACCAGCCGTTTTCATTCCGATTGCCGAAGAAGCGCGGTTGATCGGGACCATCGGATCGTGGGTTTTGCGGACCGCCTGCGCGCACGCGCAGACCTGGCCCGATCATGTACGGCTGTCGGTCAATGTCTCGGCTTTGCAGGTCGAAGGCGATGGCCTGGCCAACAGCATCATCGGCGCGCTTGCCGCCAGCGGCCTTGATCCGGAGCGGCTCGAGCTGGAAGTTACCGAAAGCGTGTTCCTCGACAATCACGAGAAAACCGATGCCACGCTCGAAAGCTTGCGCTCGCTTGGCATCAATCTGGTTCTTGACGATTTCGGAACCGGCTATTCATCGCTCGGCTATCTGCGCCGTGCCAGCTTTTCAACGATCAAGATCGACCGCAGCTTTGTGAAGTCAGCAACCCAAGGCGCAAGTGAAAGCCTCGCGATCATCCGTGCCATTGTCGCCATGGCGCAGGAACTGGGAATGCAGACAACTGCAGAAGGTATTGAGACAAGAGAAGAAATGGCGATCATGCAAGAGCTGGGCTGTACCCAGTTGCAGGGCTATCTATTCTCGCGACCGACCAAATCGGTGCTCGGTCAAAGCGACGGCGCGGTTGCCCAACCCGCCATCTCTGACGCCTATGGCGAGCGCGAAATCCGTAAAGCCGGCTAATCGCCATCACCGCCGCGAACCTGAAAAAAACGGCACAAATAAAATGGGGCAGCCCTGAGGGGGCTGCCCCGATCTAGTTTCGGGTCGCAATAAACTAGACCTTATCGCCACTACGAGCGATTCTGTTCATGGAATCATTCGACGGGTGCGCCAACATTGAATCCGAAACCCTCGAGTTTCCAGCCTGTACCGTCCAGGGTATAGCGCTGCCTGAAATATACAGGCTTCGGCTTCATCAGAGAATGGCCTTCGAGAAGCAATGCGCCGCTGCGTTCGCTTACACGAGCCCGATCGATGACCTGTTGCCGATTGCGTAGCTCAACATAAATATCGGGATTATTGAAACCGTCGGCAAAGGCCGCATTTATCTGCTCGACCGAGAACTCCTTCTGCCACGCAGCCGAACTATGGTCATAGAGTTTCTGCATGTCGCCTTCCGCAAGCGAATCGCCAAAAATCATCACGGTTTCCAAAAACAGCTCCTGCTGCTCCGCCGGCGAAGGCAAAGGTGGCACATTATTGCTGCCCTTCAGTCCGGAGATTTCTTTCGCAATGGCATAAATTCTCCAGCCGTCTGCACCCTTGACCAGCTCCAAACTGATCGGGATTGCACCACCACTTTCGGTTTCAACGGTTCCGCTCAACTTGCCGAGATTATTGGTAATGGATCGCCCGCCCCAGCTTACCCCAGTGGCCTTGTCTAGTGCATTGTTTGAAAGATAGCGAGCTAGCTCCTCCTTGCTGAATCCAGCTTTGAAATCATCCGACAGCAATGCATAGGCACCGTCCATATCATCGGATTGTACGGCGGCGAAAAACGCGTCTCCGGTCTTGGTCACATCGCCGGTCAACCAGAAAACAAGACCAATAATGGCTGCCAAACCCGCGAACATGCCGAGCACGACCTTTATCCATGTTTTCATCTAAACCCCCGTTTCAAGTCTGTGACCGGCGGAGCCACGCCAAATTGGTACATTGTCCGCCTGATGCCCTTGCTTCTGTTGCCAGCATGATGTGCGATGACGGCAGCCGCCGCCATCCCCAGTTCATGGGATGCGCGCTGGATTCGGTTGTGAATGAGGCAGCGGTCTCGAGGCTTGCATGATTCATTAGGCTCTGGTTCATTGAGCAGCGGTTACGTTCGATCCATCGAAACAAGCGGAGGCGGTGATGGTGTCTGTGGCGCAGGGTTTTTGGTATGGGGCGGCGATCGTGGCGCTGGGTCTGAGTGCGACGGCGCGGGCGGATCCGGGTCAAGTGGCGCCAGCGGGCTGGGCGCGGTCAGAAAATGGCGCCATCACAGTTTACCGGTCGGGAACCGGTCGCGAAGCGATGATCTTCCGCGTGGTCGACAATGTCACCGATCCAGCGCTGACCGTGCAGACCATTGCCGACGGGCTGTCCAGCAAAAGCACCCGCATCGTGCAGTCCGCCGCCAGCCGTCAAGGTCCCCTTGCGATCCATGACACGATCTATGAGAACCGCAATATCGTGATGCAAGCGAAAGTCTTTGGCGTCCGCAAAGCCGATGGTGCCTTCCTCGTTCTGGCCCATCTCGCGCCGCAAACAGAACCGGGTCTCGCCCAACGTCTGCAGTCGAGCGCGCAAAAAATGGCCAAACTTGCATCGGCAACTCCCGCAGCATCCACCCGAAATACCAAGCGAACAACCACGCCGCAAACGGTCGCCAAACCCGCCACCGGCGGCAAGCATCCGAGCAATATCCTGTTTGATCTCAGCTATAAATATGGTGTCGGCGGGGCGGCTTATCCGGTCTATAATCTGGTTGCGCTTTACAGCGACGGGACGGCAGCGAAGTTCGGGGGCTATGCCGTGGATTCTGTCAATATGTCCGCGCTCCGGCGCAAAAGCGCCGGCAATATCGGCCAATGGCGCAAGACCGCCGGCAAGTTTGACGTCCGATGGGGTAATGGCAAAAGCTCCAAGCTGAGTCCCACTGTTGGTCCGCCCCGTGCCTTGCCCAATCGATCCGCCCTCATCGGCCGCTTCCAGGCGATTGGCGGCGGCGGCAATACGGCGATGGGCGGCGGCGTCCTGACCGCGCAGGTCAAACAGTTTGATTTTCGCAGCGATGGCCGGTTCAGCCATTCGACCAAGAAATCCGCCAGTTCGGGCGCCGGTGTCGGCGGCTCGCGATCCGGCAGTGCCGGACGCTGGTCGCTCAACGGCCCGACGCTGACGCTGAATTACAATAATGGCAGAACCGTTCGCACATCGGTCTTTTACAGCGCATCGCGCAAGGCCAGCGCACGCGGCGGGCGCTATGGCGTTTTGTGGATTGGCGGCGACGATTATCGCCGCGCCAAATAGGGATCTTCCCGGTCAGCTGTGCGCGATTTGCAATTCCGCCAGAATCGCGGGGATTTGCTTTTTGAGCGCAAAAATCCCTTCCGGGCATGCGGCCAGACCGTACGATCATAGGCTCGCATGACTGTGACCAGGGCAATATCTTGGGCTGCCAATGCGGTTGATGCCTCGCGCAGACGCCGCGCAACGGGCCCGATCGGTGGTCGAGCCACGACGATGGTTTGCAGCCCCTTTGCTTTTGCCCAATCAACCATAAGAGCGCCCCAATCGGTCCCGTCATCACACACGGTTTCGCAACGAAAATATATGCCTCCGCGCGTAACAGCCTCGGCGACCGCCTGTGGTGTAAATTTCGCAACAACCGGGCTGAGCGGCAACACCGAACGCGCGGTCGGATCGGTCAAACCCAGCAGCGCTTTGGGGTGAGCCGACAATGGCAGCGATTCCGGTGCGCAGTCTTCCTCGGTCACCAGCAACCCATAGTCACCAGCAGCCAGGACGGCATCGGCGGGCAATTTAAGATCAGGCGCGGCCAAGGGCGGCTCTCCCAGCGGCGGCGCTGCGCTCGCCAGCTGTCCTGCCGGATGGAAGCGGGCATTGGTATAGCGCGCGATATTGTCGGCTCTGGCGAGGTAGGTTTTGCCGACACTATGCAGACCGCCAACCCAGCGCCAGGAACAGGTGTTCGAAGCCGGGTCACCATCGAGCAAATGGCGATAGAAAAAGTCGGCGCCCAGTTCCCAGGGCAGCTGGAGGGTATAGATCCAGATACTGGCAAACCACATGCGCGCATGGTTGTGAAGATAGCCATTGGTTACGAGCTCTTCCGCCCAAGCATCAAAACAGGCGATTCCGGTGCGGCCCGCAACCGCGGCCTGATAGCGGTCAGCCAAAACGGCGTCGGCTTCCAGCTGACCAACCTGCTCCGCAACCGCGGTACGATAGCGTTGCCAAACCTCCGGGCGATGTTCCAGCCAGCCCTTGAAATAGCCCCGCCAGAAGACTTCCTGGACAAATTTCTCGGCCGCCGCATAGCTGTGCTTTGCGAAGGTGGCGCGCAGAACCTCTTCTTCCAGAACCAGGCGGTGACGCAGCCATGGAGACAAGGCGGAGATATTGCCCCGCTTGCTCGGGCCGAAATCAAAATTGCGGGATCCCGCATAAGCGCGGCCAGCCTTGGGGGCAAATTGCGTTAGGCGCTGGAGACCGGCCTTGCGCTGCGGCGCCCACATCATGGCTCCATCGCCATCATCAGAAAGAAAAGACATTTGATCCATTGCAAAGGATTAGCGCAGATTGCCAGGCATGGGCAGCCCTGTTTATTGCGTCAGACCTTCGCGGTGACTCCGGCGTCGCGCATCCCGCGCCAGACTTGCACGGCCTGGACTGTTTCCGGCACGTCATGAACCCGAATCATCTGCGCGCCTTGCTGCACCGCATGATGGGCAAAAGCGATCGATCCCCCCAGCCGTTGATCAACCGGTGCTTCCTTGGACAGCGCGCCGATCATCCGCTTGCGGCTCGCGCCAATCAGCAGCGGCTGGCCGAGGCTGTGAAACAGCGCGATATTGTTCATTAGCGCGAGATTGTCGGCGAGCGACTTGCCGAAGCCAAGCCCGGGATCGACGATGATTTTTTCTCGCTCAAATCCGGCAGCGACAACATCTGCGATGCGCTGTTCCAGCCAGTCAAATGTGTCGGTGACGACATTGCCGCCGGACAGACCATAGCCATCGCCCTTGTGCGGATCTTTGCCACTGGAAGGGGCATGCATCAACACCACTGGCCGACCAGACACGCCCGCGACCTCCAGAGAGCGCTTGTCGTGCAGCAAGGCGGAAACATCGTTGATCAGATGGGCACCCGCCGCAATCGCTGCCTCCATGACGGCAGCCTTGCGGGTGTCGATCGACAAAACAGCGCCGCATTGGGTCAGCCGCTCGATCACCGGCACGACGCGCTTGATTTCATCACCTTCCCAAACCGTTTCGGCGCCGGGCCGTGTCGACTCTCCGCCGATATCGATGATCGAAGCCCCGGCTGTCGCCATGTCGAAACCCGCGTCCGCAGCCAGTTGCTCATCGCCGTCATGCTTGCCGCCATCGGAAAAGCTGTCCGGCGTCATGTTGAGAATGCCCATCACATGCGGCTGGTCAAAACGCAATATGCGGTCGCCGCAGGTTAGCGGGTCGTGACGGCGCTGGAGATGGTCATATTGCGTCGCTGCGCGAGATTGCAGATCACCCGTCAGACCGCCGCAAAAATCCGACCATTGGTCTACCGGCACCAGCCCGCGATCCGCCTGGCCGTCGCCGTTGAATATCCAATATTCAATCTGAGAAAACCAAATCAAACTGCTGTTTAATTGCTGATTTTTTTCATCATGATATTGTGGATGATCAAGAAAGCCTGACGGCTTCAGATAGATTTTTGATCCGGCCATTGCAGCCTCCTGCTATCTCAACAAACGGCGCGTTCTAGGGCTCCGTCGCCAGCAAATAGGTCTGACGCAGATCGTCAATCGGCTTGAGGCCCTTGGCGTCCTTGTAATACCAGTAGGTCCAGCCATTGCAGCTCGGCGCATCCTGAACGGTCGCGCCGATCTTGTGGATCGACCCTTCCTGGCCTTCCCAGATCAGTGAACCGTCCGCGCGAATGACCGCCTTGATCTTGCGCTTTTTATCGAACAGCGTTGTGCCCGGCTTGATATAGCCGGTTTCCACCAGGGTCCCAAAAGCAACCCGCGGCTTGGCCTTGGGAGACTGCATGGTTTTCAGAGAACTCTCGTCGAGCGGCAACGCGGCTTCGATCCGCTCCAGCGCCACCTCGCAATAGTCATCCTCCTTCTCGCATCCGATCCAGTTGCGTCCAAGACGCTTGGCTACTGCGCCGGTTGTACCGGTCCCAAAGAACGGATCGAGGACGACATCGCCCTTATTGGTCGTTGCCAGCAGGACGCGATACAGCAAAGCTTCCGGTTTCTGGGTGGGATGGGCCTTGACGCCGTTGCGCTTGAGCCGTTCCTGGCCGCCGCAGATCGGCATCACCCAATCGCTGCGCATCTGCAATTCGTCGTTGAACGTCTTCATCGCGCGATAGTTGAACGTATATTTTGCCTTCTCGCTTTTCGACGCCCAGATCAACGTTTCATGCGCGTTGGTGAAGCGGGTGCCCTTGAAATTGGGCATCGGGTTGGCCTTGCGCCAGATAATGTCGTTGAGGATCCAATAACCAAGATCCTGCAGCGAAGCGCCGACCCGGAAGATGTTATGATAGCTTCCGATCACCCAGAGCGAGCCATTGGGCTTGAGGATCCGGCGTGCTTCCTTAAGCCAGGCCTTTGTGAAAGAGTCATAAATTGCAAAACTGTCAAATTGGTCCCACGCATCATCAACCGCATCCACTTGCCCGCCTTCAGGCCGGTAGAGATCACCGCCCAGTTGCAGATTATAGGGAGGATCAGCAAAGATCAGGTCGACAGATTCGTCGGGCAGCGACTTCATCGCCTCGACACAGTCCATTTTCAATATCTGGTTCAATGGCAGGTCCGCAGGCTTTACCGCCGGTTTTGCCTTTGGTTTTGCCTTGGGTTTTGCCTTTGCTTGGGGCGCGTCAATGCGCTCGATAATACCCATGATGTCTTCGCCCTTTTGTCTGTTGAAGCGCTGAGGGTGAGTCCTCGGCCGCCAACCGTCAAGGCCGTTAACTTAGGTTAAAGCCGTATCTTTATGGTTAACAAGAGCTTGCCCGGGAGAACGAAACGAGTCCGCCACCAGATGTGGAGTCTTGGCGTCGACAAGGGACTCAATCCCTAGTGGTGTGTCCCAAAGGACTCGATTGCGCGTGGAATTGAATTAATTGCGATTACAGCAAATTCAGCTGCGCAATCGGCGCAAAGCTAGTCCGGTGGAGCGGCGTGGGACCATATTTGTGCAACGCCGCCATATGTTCGGCGGTGCCATAGCCCTTGTTGCGTTCCCAGCCATAGTGGGGATAGCGTTCGGCTGCGGCAATCATGATCCGGTCGCGATATTCCTTTGCCAGTATCGAAGCCGCTGAAATGCAGGGATGAATCGCGTCACCGCCGATGACCGCCTCCGCTGAATAGTGCCATGACGGCAGCCGGTTGCCATCCACCAGCACATGGCCCGGCACCGTGGTTAACCCATTGACCGCCCGGCTCATGGCGTGCATTGTCGCCTGCAATATATTCAGAGAATCAATCTCCGCTTCACTGCATAAAGCAATAGAATATATTGTTTTTTCTAATATCTCTTCTTCAAGTTTCTGGCGCTTTTTCGCTGTCAGTTTCTTGCTGTCATCCAATCCCGCTATGCCATGATGGGCCGGCAGGATCACTGCCGCTGCGACCACTGGCCCGGCGAGCGGCCCCCGGCCGGCTTCGTCGACACCGGCAACTTGCGGATCACTCATGGGCGGGAATTCCCATTGGTCCGTGCCCTGCGCCATAGCCGGGTGCGGCTTGCAGGCTCGCGCGGACATAGTCCCGCGCAGCCGCGATGGCATCTTCAAGCGTATCGCCTGACCCGAGATAGGTCGCGATGGCGGACGACAATGTACAACCGGTGCCGTGACTGTGCCTGGTATCAATACGCGCGCCTTCCCAGCGCGCGATCTCGCCATCCGCGCCGACCAGACGATCGGTCAGGATCGCCCCTTCTCCATGACCGCCCTTAATCAGGAACAGTGACCCGAGAGCTGCAATGGCCTCTTCTCCACCCAGTTCTGCCAACTCATCAAGATTGGGCGTCACAACCATACTGTGGTCGATAATCGCGCGGAACGCCGAGATCGTCTCGACATCGGCCAGCCGCGCACCACTTGTGGCCACCATGACCGGATCGAAAACAATCGGGATATTCTTGCAGTCAGCGACAAAGGCAGCAACCACCCGGGCATTTTCCGGTGATCCGAGCATGCCGATCTTGATCGCATCGACACCAAAATCATCGCAAACCGCGTCAATCTGGGCTTTGAGCAATTCCGGCGGCGTGACCTGCACGGCCGAGACCCCCAGACTGTTTTGCGCGGTAATCGCCGTCACGGCGGTCATCGCATGGCCGCCCAGACGGCTGATTGTCCGGATATCCGCCTGGATACCGGCCCCGCCGCCACTGTCAGAACCCGCGATCGCCAGAATACGGGGACAGCTCATGCAAACCCGAAAAACAGCCAGACTACGCCGAGAAACAGAATGAAATCGGCGATCACAATTCCGAGGATCAGCGCCTTGCGGTTTTGCAGGAACCAGTCGGGCGCAAGCAGCCGGATCGCCAGGCCAATGGCGACGGGAATGAACAAGGTCATGATCACAATGGCCGCCAATATCGCGAAAAAACTGCCCATATCGCTATCCTATCCTTTATATTTTGAGATTGTTGACGCTGGATATTTTTCCAGCAAGGCCGCCGATCGCACGGGCCGGACCACCAGATTACCGCCGCAATTGGGGCAAATATCGTGATGCTTGGATCGGTTGCAGTCGATGCAGAACGTACATTCGAACGAACAGATCAGCGCACCCGGCTCGGATGCGGGCAAATCCTTGCCACAGCTTTCACAGTCCGGGCGCATTTCGAGCATTAGCGCGCCACCGTTGCAACCACGTCGCAAATCCGGTCGACGATCGTGTTGACCTGATCGCTATTATCCCCTTCCGCCATCACCCGGATCAGCGGTTCGGTGCCAGACGGGCGAATAACAAGACGGCCGACGCCGTCCAATTCCTTCTCGGCCTCGGCGATCACCGCCTGGACCTGGGCGTCTTCCAAAGGCGCGCCGTTGGAATAGCGGACATTCTTCAGCAATTGGGGTACCGGGTCGAACAAATGGAGCAATTCACTTGCTGGCCGGCCGCTTTCCACAAGTTCGCCCATGACCTGCAACGCGGCGACGGTCCCGTCGCCGGTGGTGCCATGATCGAGCAGGATCATGTGGCCGGATTGTTCGCCACCGACATTAAATCCACCCTTTTTCATTTCTTCCAGAACATAGCGATCGCCAACCTTGGATCGGACCAGATCGAGTTTTTTCGACGTGAGATAGCGTTCGAGACCGAGATTGGACATGACCGTAGCCACAATGCCGTCGCCGCGGAGCAGGCCGTTGCGGCTCCAGCTTGTCCCGATCAGCGCCATGAGCTGGTCGCCGTCGACTATCTTGCCCTTTTCATCGACCACGATCAGCCGATCGGCATCGCCATCCAGGGCTATGCCGACATGCGCACCGCTGGCCACAACAGTTTCCTGCAGCGCGGCGACATCGGTTGATCCGCATTTATGATTGATATTCTTGCCATCAGGATTGACACCGATGGTGATCACTTCTGCACCCAGCTCCCAAAAGGCCGAGGGCGCGACCTGGTAAGCGGCGCCATTGGCACAGTCGACAACGATCTTGAGCCCGTCCAGCCGGATATGATCGGGCAACGACATTTTCACCGCGTGAATGTAGCGGCCCTTGGCATCTTCAAACCGTTTGGCCCGGCCAATATCTTCCGCCGGAGCCAGTTGGACTTCTTCGGACAAATAGCTTTCAATCTTCAACTCATCCGCGTCCGACAGTTTGAATCCATCCGGCCCGAACAGCTTGATACCATTATCATCATAGGGATTGTGGCTGGCCGAGATCATGACGCCGAGATCTGCGCGCATCGAACGGGCGAGCAAAGCCACGGCGGGGGTTGGCATCGGACCAACTTGCACCACATCCATGCCGACGCTGGTAAAGCCGGCGACCAGCGCATTTTCCATCATATAGCCCGAAAGCCGGGTATCCTTGCCAATCACCACCCGATGCCGGTGATCCCCGCGCATGAAATGACGGCCAGCGGCCTGCCCCACTTTCATCGCGATTTCTGCGGTCATCGGGTGCGTGTTGGTGCGCCCGCGAATGCCGTCCGTTCCAAAAAATTTCTTCGTCATATCCTACCGATCAAAAAATATCGCGAGCGCGTTCAGGAAATAAAATTTGGTTCCGGCAGAACCTTACACTAGGCACTGTGAAGTCCAAGGGGGATTACGCGTCGATGATAGATTTTTTGAGTGTGCAGATTGGTAATGTCGCGGCACTGGTTTTTTCAAAAATACCCTTTTTCGGCGCTGAAATCCCTTGGATCGTGCTCTGGCTGGCCGTTCCGATGATCATGTTCACATTGTGGATGGGCTTCATCAATATCCGCGCCCTGCCCCTGTCGCTCCGGATTATCCGCGGCCGCTATGATGATCCCAGTGCGCCGGGCACCATTTCCCAGTTTTCCGCGCTGACCACCGCGCTTTCCGGAACCGTCGGACTGGGCAATATCGCGGGCGTCGCGATCGCCATCGCCACGGGCGGTCCCGGCGCGGCCTTCTGGATGTTCATCATCGGCTTTTTCGCCATGACGCTGAAATGCGTCGAAGTCACGTTGTCGCTGATGTTTCGCGAAGTCGACCCGTCCGGAGCGGTGCGCGGCGGACCGATGTACAGCCTGAAAAATGGCTTCAAACAGAAAGGCTGGCCCAAACTGGGGCTGTTCCTCGGAGGTCTCTATGCGCTGCTGACCATCTTCATCGCCATTCCGATGGTGCAGGTGAACCAGAGCCTCGCAACGGTCAGCGAAGTGTCGGGGTTCCGCTCCACGTTCGACAACAACCTCACTTTCGGGGTCATCATGGCCTTTTTTGTCGGGCTGGTGGTGATTGGCGGCGTCAAATGGCTCGGCCGGGTTACATCGATCATGGTGCCGCTGATGGCGCTGGTCTACCTGTTTGGCGTTCTCGCCATTATCGCGGTCAATTTTGCCCAGATACCCGAAGCGATCGCCTTGATCGTCAGCGACGCCTTTTCCGGAGAAGCCGCCGCCGGTGGCATGATCGGGGCTTTCATTGTTGGCATGCAGCGAGCGGTCTATTCTTCCGAAGCCGGCGTCGGAACAGCGGCCATCGCCCACAGCCAGGCCCGCACGCATGACCCGGCCTCGGAAGGCATTGTCGCGCTGCTGGAGCCGATGCTTGATACCGTGATTATCTGTTCGCTTGGCGCCATCGCGATTGTCCTGGCGGGCACATGGCAAGGCGCGGATCAGGATATCCGTATTACCGCCACCGCCTTTGCACAGATTTCGGACTGGCTGCCCTGGCTGCTCACCATAGCGGTGCTGCTCTTTGCTCACAGCACCCTGTGTTCCGTTGGATATTACGGCTTGCAAGCCTATGAATATCTGGTCGGCAAGGGCAAGATCCGGTCGCTGATCTACAAGATCATCTATATCGGTATCTTGCCGGTGGGCGCCTTGCTGGAGATCGCAACCGTCATCGATCTTGTCGACAGCGCCTTCTTTCTGGCTTCGATACCCAATGTTATCGCCCTTTATCTCTTTGCACCAGAGATCAAACGCGAGCTATATGGATATCTGAAGCGCCAGTCAGAGCAAAATTAGCCGGAGAAGCACGATGAAATATCGCAAATTAGGCGAGGAACTCGAAGTATCTGCCCTCGGCCTTGGCTGCATGCCGATGTTTGGCATTGGCAGCGGCATGTACGGACAGGCCGACATGACTGAGAGCCTCGCCACCCTCGATCGTGCGATCGAACTGGGTGTGACCTTTTTCGATACCGCCGAAGTCTATGGCCCCTACAAGAATGAGGAGCTGCTTGGTCAGGCGATCAAGGGTCGCCGTGAACGCCTGATCATCGCCACCAAATTCGGATTTGACCTGTCCAATCCGGGCAAGATCGGTACCAATTCCTCTCCCGAAAATGTCCGCCGCGCCTGCGAAGGCTCGCTCCAGCGGCTCGGCATTGACGTGATCGATCTGTTTTACCAGCACCGGGTTGATCCGGATGTGCCGATCGAGGAGACGGTCGGCGCGATGGCGCGGCTGGTCGAGGAAGGCAAGGTCCGCTATCTCGGATTGTCCGAGGCCGGTGCCGACACGCTGAAACGCGCCCAAGCCACCCATCCGATCGCGGCCTTGCAATCGGAATATTCGCTCTGGGAACGCAGTATCGAGGAAGAGATTCTCCCGCTCTGCCAGGATCTCAATATCGGCTTCGTGCCGTATAGTCCGCTCGGACGCGGTTTCCTGACTGGCCAAATCACCAGCCGCGATGACCTTGATCCTGATGATTATCGCCTGCGCGATCCCCGCTATTCGGAAGAAAATTTTGACCAGAATCTCAAGCTGGTTGACGTGGTCAAGGATGTGGCTGAACGGCATGGCTGCTCACCGGCGCAAATCGCGCTGGCCTGGCTGATGGCCCAGGGAGACTTCGTGGTACCGATTCCGGGATCCAAGCGCCGCGCCACGCTGGAAGACAGCATGGCCGCGGTCGATGTCAATCTGGTGGACGCCGATCTGGATCAGCTCGAAAAAGCCGCTCCGGTAGGCGGAACCGCGGGGCCCCGCTATGGCGACGCGATGATGGCGATGGTCAGGCTCTAGCCCTAGCGGTCATACGCCTTTGGCAAAGCCCCGGGCGTCGGATTGCGATAGCGTTCGCGGAGCCGTTCCTGGCGGTTGGACAGCGATTGTTCAACTCCGTCGATAATCACGGTGGATACCTGTGTCGACAACTCGAGCGGATCGCCGGTCCAGATGACCACATCACCCCGGCGCCCTGCTTTCAACGAACCGAGCTGCGCGCCCATGCCCATAATCTCTGCTGGCTTGGAGCTGATCGCTGCAAAAGCTTCATCCCAAGTCAATCCCGACGCACCGGGGACCTTGCCCAGGGCCACCAGATTGCCGGCATATTGCGGAGAGTAGCGCAGCTGATGCGCGTCGCGGTCATTGATCATGCCGATCGCAACGTCCACGCCAGCACGCTTCATGCGCCCGATATTCGACTGGGTCGCCGACAACGCTTCAAATGTATAGGGCAAATCGTTGAGCGCAGAGGCCAGCACCGGAACCTTGGCAGCCGCAATCGCATCGGCTACGCGCCATCCCTCACTCGCGCCGACCAGCACCAGCTTCAGCGCCGGAAAATCCTTGCGCAGATCAAGCACCTTGAGAATGTCATTGGCGCTTTCGACATGCACCAGCAGTCTGGTCTGGCCATTGATCACTGGCAACAGTGCCTTGGCATCGGCTGCCTTGAGCAAGTCTGTATCAAAACTGGCGGGACTGCGCGCATAGGTCCGCGCTTCCGTGAGCAGCGAGCGGAACAGGATATGCGCGGCGGCGCGGCTTCCGCCCGCCCGGCGATGGCCGGTTTCCCCAAGCTCGACAAACTGAAATGCGCGGGCCTTGGTGATCGGATTGCGGTCCTGCCCGAGATCAACAATCGCACCATAGCCGCCGAAAATAGAATCCGCCGTGCTCGGCGAAACCACCGCCCGGGTGACCCCTGCGGCGCGGTTGACCGCCATCGGAGCGGCGAAGGGATTGACCGCATATTGCACATCCAGCGCCGCCGAAAAGACCGAGCCCGAGGCATTGGTGTCATTGGTGGCGCGCACCGCGCCAACCTCGACCAGGCCAACCCGGCTGAAGCCGGCGAAGATACCCGGCGTCACCCATTTTCCGCTGGCGTCGATCTGGCGGGCATCGGCGGGGACCGCGACATTCTGTCCAGCCGCGACAATCCGGCCATTGCGAACGACAACCGTCGCGCCATCCATCGGCGCGCTGCCATCACCGATGACAAGCTTGCCGCCGGTAATCGCGATGGTTTCTGCAGCAGCGGGTGTTGCGATCAGCGCGAGCGCCGAGACGCAGAGAGCGGTCAAATGCTTCATTTCACATCTCCTTCACCGGGCTGTCCGAGTTCAAAATCACTGACCGGGCGGCGCTTCGGATCGCTGCTGTCATAGAGCATGGCGCCATCGACCCAGACCTTGTCCGGTCTTGAGTAGACGCTGAGCGGATTGCCGTTCCACAACACAACGTCCGCCATTTTGCCGGTCTTCAGGCTACCGGTCTGATCGGCAATGCCCATCGCCTTGGCCGGATTATAGGTGATCCATTGAATGGCTGTCGCATCGCTGATCTCGATGCCCATCGCGCGCCCATCACTTTGGGCCTTGGCGGCTTCCTGATTGAGCCGCTGAATCTGGTTTTCATCGTCGGAATGGATGACCACGCAAGCGCCCGCCTGCTGCAGCAACGCGGCATTTTCCGGGATCGCGTCATAGGCTTCCATCTTGAAGCCCCACCAGTCCGCCCAGATCGCCGAACAAATCTCTTCCTTGGCAAGAATATCGGCAATTTTGTAGCTTTCCACAGCGTGATGGAAGGCGGTGACTTTATAGCCGAATTCCTTGGACATATCGATGATCTGGTTGAGCTCATCCGCACGGTAGCAATGGTTGTGGACCAGAATGTCGCCATCGAGCACTCCGACCAGCGTTTCCATCGCCAGGTCCCGCTTGGGCGGTTTGCTGCCCTTCATTTTCTTGCGGTAATCCTGGGCATTGATCCAGGTCTGGCGGTTCAGCGACAGACTGCCCATGCGCGTCATCGGTTTGCGATTGCGGCCGCCATAGACCCGCTTGGGATTTTCTCCGCAGGCCATTTTCATGCCATAAGGCGCATCGGGAAATTTCATCGCCTGAACGGTGCGCGCCGGCACGTTCTTCAGCGTCACAGACCGGCCGCCGAATAGATTGGCTGAGCCAGGCAGGATCTGCAGCGCGGTGATGCCGCCATTGGCCAGCGCCCGGGAGAATCCTGGATCCTGCGGCCAGACACTATGCTCGGCCCAGACTTCCGGCGTCACCGGCGAGGTGACTTCATTGCCGTCGCTATGCGCGGCCACGCTGGGGGTCGGATAATCGCCCAGATGGCTGTGAATATCGATAATGCCCGGCGTCACATATTTGCCGGTGCCGTCAATGACAACGGCATCTGCCGTGGCCATGGCCGCGTCGGTCCCGACCGCGTCAATCTTGCCGTCCGACATCATGATCGTGCCATTGTCGATCCGGCCCCCCTCACCATCAAAGATCGTCACACCGGTGATGATCGTCGGCCGCGAGGGATAAGGCGCATAGGTAGACGGAAAGGCATCGCCGTTACGCGCGCTTGTGGAATCCGAGGATGAAGAGGAAGCACTGGCGGTTCCGGTTTCCGCAGCGGTTGCCGCACAGCCAGTGGCCAGGGCTCCGGCAGCAACCGCCGCCAGCAATGCTTTCAACTCCATATTCCTACCTTTCAATTGCGCTTCATTCCTAATCCTTCAGGATTTGGTCGAGGGATGAATACCAGCGGCGGCCGGTTCACCCAGCTCCCGCTGCCCTTCAAGTTCATCGCCGGCATCGTCATCCTGCAATGTGTCCAGATGCATCAGCTTCTTGATGAACGGAGAAATGACCAGCACGAATATGCCAACGCCGACGGCGACCAGACCAACCGTCCAGTAGACGTCCAGAACAACCTGTTTGCCGGCTTCTTCGCCAACACCCTCGGCACCGGTTGCCGAAGCAATCAGGCCAGCTGCGAAATTGCCGGTCGCCGATGCAAAGAACCAGGTGCCCATGATCAGGCTGGCCATATGCGCCGGAGCAAGCCGGTTCATCGCCGAGAGCCCGACCGGAGACAGGCAAAGCTCACCAGTGGTGTGCAACAGATAGATGAGGAAAATGAAGATGACCGGCGTGGCGTTTTCCAGACCAGCGGATTGCGCGCCCCAGACCAGAACCAGAAAGCCCAGACCCACCTGGATGACACCAAGTCCAAATTTGAACGGTGCCGAAGGCTCTCTGCCCTTGCGCCCCAGAACCGTCCATGTCGTAGCGAACAATGGCGCCAGCAGGATAATGTAGATGGCGTTGATCGACTGGAAGGTCGAAGCCGGAACACCCGCCCGATCGACATGGCGGTCGGTAAACAGATTGAGCGAAGAGCCCGCCTGTTCAAACAAGGCCCAGAAAATAATCGATGTCAGAATGAGGAACAAGGCCGCAAAGATGCGATCACGCTCTTCCGAGGACAATTTGGTCACGGCTGTGAACAGAACATAAAGCACCAGTCCGCCACCAAAAATCGCCAGAACATAGCCGACCATGTCCTGGAACTGAATCGCGAGCCAGCAAAGGCCGACCATCGCAATGCCGGCAATATACATCCACCATTCGAGTTTCAGACCGGCAACCGGCTGTTGCAATTTCACCGGATCAGGGGCTTCCCCGCGGCCGAGCAGCAATGGCTTGCCCCAGATAAAGACCAGCAGTCCGAGCAGCATGCCAATGCCCGCCAGGCCAAAGCCATAAGCCCAACCATATGTTTCGCCAATATATCCGCAAAGCAGTGAACCCAGGGCAGCGCCGAGATTAATGCCCATGTAGAAAATCGTGTAGGCCCCGTCCCGACGGACATCCGTGCGGGGATAGAGTTGGCCAACGATGACCGAAATATTCGCCTTCAGAAAGCCCGACCCGACAATGATCAGTGCCAGCGCGAGCCAGAACACGCTGATGATCGGATTATCGGAATGGCCAAGCCCGGCCTCCCCTTCAAATGCCATGAAGAAATGGCCCAGCGTGAGCAGCACGGCGCCGAACAGCACCGCCTTCCTCTGCCCTAAATACCGATCAGCCAGATAGCCGCCAACCACTGGGGTGATATAGACCAGCGCGGTATAGGCGCCATAGATGATCCCGGACTCGCTGTCCGAAAAAAGCCAGTGCTTGGTGAGATAGAATATCAGGAGGGCGCGCATGCCGTAGTAGGAAAAACGTTCCCACATTTCGGCAAAGAACAGAACGAACAACCCTTTGGGATGTCCCAGAAACGTTCCGGCTGCATCGCCGGATTCTTGATACGCGCTAGCCATTACAACGGCCTCCCTAGTAGTGATCGGGACTGTCTACCGCAGTCCAGTTGAACGGCACCCTAATCAAAATTGATCGCAAGTGAAGCAGATTGTTACAATGTTGAGCAGTTTATCCACAAAAGGCGCTTGCATTTGCAAGCCGGGGAACCGAGATATTTGGGATGTTCAATGACCTATCCCAGCTCGACAGCTATCTTGCCACCCGCCGTTCGTCCCGCCCCCGCGATATGGTGGCACCCGGCTTGGGCGACGACGATATTCGCGCGGTTGTCGAAACCGCCTTGCGGACGCCCGACCATGGCAAGCTGGCGCCGTGGCGGGTCATTTCGGTTGCGGCCGACCAACGCGACAGTCTCGCAGAGGCAATAACCCGGGCTTATAAAAACGAAAAACCGAATGCCGGACGACTGGAAATCGAAGCGCTCGACACCATGGCCCATCTTGCGCCAACATTGCTGGTTGTTCTCGCCAGTCCGGTTCAGTCAACCAAGATTCCGCAATGGGAACAGGATCTTAGTTGTGGGGCTTTTTGCATGAACCTGTTGCACGCGATCCATGCGCGCGGCTTTGTCGGGGGCTGGATCACCGGATGGCCGGCTTATAATGACGCCGTGCGCGACCTCTTCGGCCAGGCGCCGGATCGTATTGCCGGCTTTCTCTTTGCCGGCACGGCGGGCAGCGAGCTGGCCGAGCGCGCCCGGCCTGATCTCGGTACAATATTGCGCACATGGGAAGGCCCGGCACCGCAATAGATGGTATCTATTGGAACTAAATAACAGAAAAATAAGTGTTATCCCTTGCCTGCATCGCTGTATTATGGCAGTGAAGCAGCATGAACAATCAAAGCAAACCTGTCTATTTGAAATTGCGGGACATTATCGCCGAATCGATTCTCGATGGCGAATATAGCGAAGGCGACATGCTCCCTTCGGTCCGTGCCTTTGCCGTTGATCAGGGCGCCAATCCGCTGACGGTCGCCAAAGCCTATCAAGGGTTTCAGGAAGAAGGCCTGGTGACGGTCAAACGGGGCGTCGGCATGTTCGTCGCCACCGGCGCCCGGGCCAAATTGCGTGATGCCCAGCGCGCGGACTTCATCAAAAATGTCTGGCCGCCCGTGGCGCGCCAGATGAAACGGCTGGATATCCGGCTTGATGAACTGCTGGAGAACGATGCCTGAACCAGGCATGTTATCCGCTCAGCTTTTCGCGGTTTTTTCAGTTTCCTTCAGCGCAGCCAGCGCTCTTTGCAGGCTACGGCGATAAGTCGCGTTCTGCGGCCGGATGGTGACCGCCTTGCGGATCAGGTCCGCGGCATCCTTGATCCGTTTGCCATCGGCGAGCAAGGCCAGACCATAGAGATGCGATACAACCGGACTTGACGGCTGCACCCGGTAGGCGATGCGCCCTGCCCTGATCGCCTTTTCCGTCTGACCAAGCCCGGTATAGGCCTGTGCAAGTCCCGCCATGATCAGCGAGTCATTCTCGCCCAGTCGATCCCGCAGGTTTTCCAGGATGCGGCTGGCGACCGCCCAGTTTTCGGTTTCAAGATGGGCATAGGCCATCCACCGCAAGCCGGCGACATTGCTGGGATTATAGCGCAGAAACTGGGCAAGCACCTCACCGGATTCCTGCAAGGCGCCTTTCGCCCGCAAGGCTTCAATCATGCGCAACATGACCGGTTCGGAAAAACGGATCTGGCGGGCTTTTTCCAGCGCCGCGAGCGCTGCGTCATAATCTCCGCGCGCCATCGCCGTATCGGCGACGAGAATATGGGCATCACTCGCTCCGGGATTGCCATTCTGCAATCGCCGCGCCTGCGCAAAGGCCGCCGCGAAATCACCGCGATCGTAAAGCGCCCGGATCAGCGGAATGACAACCCGCGCATTGTTGGGCGACCGGCCCGCTTCGGCTTGCAAGACCGACAGTGGCGCATCCGGCGCGAAAGCCGCTTCCTTGCCGACATCATGGCGGGCCGCCCGGTTGAGCAGACCCACGGCTTCTCCACGCGCATCAAGGGATTCAAGCGCGCGGCCAGCCAGCCACAAGGCATAGGGTTCGGCGCCGCTGCGACTGACCTGCGGCCGCAGCACGGCGAGTGCTTCGCTGGCATCACCGGCCAGATAGAGCGACCGCGCGAGCAGATTCTGGGCCTGCAGATTCTGGGGCTGCATCGCCACCAAACGGCGGAATTTCTCAACCGCAATATTATAATTGCCATCACCATGGGCGATGATCCCCTGCAGCAGCAGGACCGCCGGAACCTGATCCAGCTGCCCCTCGGTCTTCTGCATCAGCGTACGCGCCAGATCATAACGACCGGCGCGCGCTGCCAGAACCGCCTGCATGAAAAACGCGCGCGGGTTGCGGCCATCCAGCGAGAGGATCTTGCGGGCGACGATCAGCATCTCGCTCATCCGGCCCATATCGCCGAGGGTCGCGCCATATTCGGTCAACAGGCCAATATCATTGGGATCGATTTGCAGCGCCCGCTCAAACCAGGGCAAGGCAGCCGCGAGACCAAATTGAAACCGCAGCAATTCCCCGCGATATTGCAGCGCCCGGATATTGTTCGGTTCCAGCTTTACCGCTTCGTCTACCGCAGCAATGGCGCCGGACTGGTTGCCCGATCCAGCCCGAAACCGGGCGATATCAACCCACAGGTCGGCGCTGTCCGGCTCCAATTGGATCGCCCGATCAAAGGCCTGAGTCGCCAGCGCATCATCTCCGGTCTGCAGGCCTAACCGTCCCAATATGCGCGCTGCATAGGCTTGATGTTCGCTCGGAATATCATCGGCGAAAAGCTCTGCCTTGGCTTTGTTTGATTGCCCCTGCATCTGCATCGCATGCCCCAGGAGATGCCGGATGCTGGACGCTTCCACGCCCAGTTCCAGCGCCCGACGCAATTCCGCTTCGGCGCCGACCCCATCGAACAGCTTCAGCAATATTTCAGCCTGGAACACCCGCGCCGCGGGCCATTGCGGATCCTGTTTGATGGCGTTCATCAATTCGATTCTCGCCGATCGAATATCGCCGCCCGCACTATGCGTCTGGGCTTTCGCAAAAGCGCCGCGCGCGTCTGCATTGCCTTCGCTTGCAGCGTGCAGGGCTGACGATATGCCAATGAGCAAGCCAATCACGACCGCAACCGTCAGGATCGGTTTTTTCCGCCGATTCTGCCTGTTGCGGCCCAGAGTCTCGCGAAAGCGCGCGCGCATGGCTTAGCTCGCCTGCTGCAACTGATATTGTTTCAGCAAATCATAAAGCGTCGGCCGGCTGATCCCGAGCAATTTTGCTGCGTTGGAGATATTGCCATCGGTCTGCGATATCGCGCGGATGATCGCGGCCCGGTCAGCGGCTTCCCGAGCGGCCTTGAGGTTGAGCAGATCCTTGCCCTCACCGTCATCATTGTCGAGATCGAGGTCTTGCGCGACAATCATCTTGCCATCCGCCATGATCACCGCGCGTTTGATACGGTTTTCCAGTTCGCGGACATTGCCCGGCCAGTCCCAGGCTTCCAGCGCCGCCAGCGCATCGGGTGCCAGTCCCTTGACCGCGGGATTAATCTCTTCGGAAAATTTCTTCTGAAAGTGCCGCGCCAGCAAACTGGCATCGCCCGAGCGTTCGGACAATTGCGGGATCTTGATGACAATCTCGGCAAGGCGATAATATAGATCTTCGCGGAAGCTGTTTTCCGCGATCATCGCCTCGAGATTCTGATGGGTGGCACAGACGATGCGGGTATCCACCGCAATCGCCTTGCGGCCACCGATCCGTTCGATCACGCGCTCTTGAATGAAGCGCAGCAATTTGACTTGCAGCGGCAGCGGAATATCGCCGACCTCATCGAGGAAAAGCGTCCCGCCATCGGCTTGCTCGATTTTGCCTTCGGTAGTCTTGACCGCACCGGTAAAGGCACCTTTTTCATGGCCGAACAATTCGGATTCGAGCAGGTTTTCCGGTATCGCGGCGCAATTGATCGCGACGAAGGATTTCTCCCGGCGGTCGCTGCTGTCATGCAGCCCGCGCGCCAGCAACTCCTTGCCAGTGCCGCTCGCGCCCAGCAACATCACCGAAGCATTGGTATTGGCCACGCGCTCGACCATTTGTGCCACTTTCAGCATTTCCGGCGCGCCGGTTATGATCTGGCCGAGCACCCGATTGCCTTCCTGCTTGGCCGACAATGTGGAATTTTCCAGCTCCAGCTTGCGCACATGAAACGCCCGGCGGACAATCAGCCCCAGCTCGTCAATATCAACCGGCTTCTGGTAAAAGTCCCACGCGCCATTGGCGATGGCCCGCAGCGCGCTCTCTTTTTCGCCGTGGCCGGATGCAACGATTACTTTGGTGTCGGGTTTCAGGCTGAGGATCGCATCCATGGTCGCAAAGCCTTCGGTCGTGCCGTCCGGATCCGGCGGCAGTCCGAGATCGAGCGTGACCACATCCGGCTCTTCCGAGCGCAGCAAATTGATCGCCGTTTCGCGATCACCCGCGATCAGGACTTCAAAATCCTCATAAGCCCATTTCAACTGTTTCTGCAGCCCCGGATCATCCTCGACGATCAACAGTTTCTCTGGTTTTGTCTGACCCTGATCAGCCATGTTATGCGGCCCTTTCATCTTCAATATTGTCTTCGGTCAATTGGCTGGCGAGCGGCAGGATCAAGGTAAAGCGGCTCCCCGCCCCTTCCTTGCTCTCCGCTTCCAGTCGGCCACCCATGGCCATGGCGAGAGATCGCGCTTCATAGGCTCCGATCCCGAACCCGCCGTCCTTGCTGGACGCAAATGGTTTGAACAGCTGGCTGCGCATGAATTCACTCGACATGCCGACCCCGCGATCAATCACTTCTATAGCCACGCTGAGGTCGCGGCGGCGGGCATTGATCAGGATCGGTTGTCCATCGCCACTCGCATCAATGGCGTTCTGGATCAGGTGACCCAGAATCTGGTCGACGCGCGGCGGATCCGCCATCGCAGTCAGATCATCAATCTGGTTGCTCTCAATCGCATGGAGAAGTCGCTTTTTCTGGATGATCGACTGGAGCAGATCCGCGACTTTCACGGGCTTGGGCTCTTCCGGCTTCGCCTTGTTATGCTGAGACAGGCGCGCCAGCAGCCCGTTCATTTTGTCCGCAGAATCCTGCAATGTAGACACCATGTCCGCCTGAAATTCAGGATTGTCCGCATGGCGCTGGGCATTGCGGGCGAGCAGGCTGAGCTGGCTCACGAGATTTTTGATATCATGCATGATGAACGCCATGCGGCGATTAAACTCGTCAAAACGCTGGGCTTCCGACAGGGATTCCTGACTGCGCGCTTCGGCCAGATAACTGGCAACCTGCCGCCCAACGACGCGCAGCATGTCAAAATCCTCCCAGTCGAGCGTACGATCAATCCGCGGGCGGGCCAGCAGCACAATGCCGGCCAACCGGTCGAAATGAACCAAGGGCACCGCCGCCCAGGTCATGGGATCATTGGTCATCCACTCGGGAATCGCGTGCGCCTCGCACTGGTCATCTTGCTCCGCGCGCAGCGCGTCAAATTCGATGATATGACCGGTTTGTTCAAAAAACGGCACCGTGCGCGTGGTGCAGGCGCGGGCCGGAACCTGGATGGTTGGCCAGTTCCAGCGCGACTGCAATTCCAGCCGCCCCGCATCATTGGGCATCAACAAAATACCGGCGGGAGAATCCGTGATATCGGCGAGCGCTTTGACGACCCGCTCATGAAACGGCGCACTGTCCTCCCCTGGCCGACCGATCGTATCGGTAAAGCGAATCCATTCCGCGCGATAATCATAGCGATGCTGGAAAAAATGCTTGGCCAGCTTGACCTTGAACCAGGCGCGGAATTTTCCGGATGGCAGCAACAGCAGGGCGGCGATTGATGTTCCGAACAGGAAACTGATCTGCGCCAGACGAGCATAGTCGCCGCCAATGATCTGCAGCGCGGTCGCGATAACGATCATCATCAGCAAATAGCCGCCAATGGCCACCAGCGACAAAGAGCGAAAGGCCACACTGCGAGACAATTTCAACTGCCATTCGCTGTTGCGCGCCGACGCCAGTGCCATGATCGGGGCAACACAGGCCATAGCCGGGCCACGCATCGCCGACAGTTCAACCGGTTGTTGCTGTGACAGATAGGTGATCGTGTACAGATTGAGATCGTAGGTCCAGATTGCTGCCAACGAAGCCATTGGCAAACGGATTCCCCATCGGGTTTCTGCCGCGGAAATCGAGTAGAGATTGTGGACGAGAACCAGTCCACCAACGGAAAACAACATCCGCAGCAGCAAGGCAGTATAAGTCGCCATCCCACTCAACCGCGGGCTGCCTTCAAACACCGGGATAAGGGAATCCACCACCATCTGCCCGATCAGAACCAGGGCCAGGAACAGATAGATGACAAAAACCGCGCGCGGTTCGTTGCGCCCTTCTCCGGTGCGCAGCAAAATGAACATGAAGGTCAGCCAGCCAAGATTGCGGAGTGATTCACTGAAATTCGCAATCGGCGACGCGGCGCCTTCAACAGTTACGGCGAGCCCCCAGAAGCTGGTCAGCGCCAATGCAACGATCATCGAAATCTGGGTATTGTTGCGGTCAGTGTCACGCTGCACCTGCCAGATGGTCAACGCGCCAAATAGCGCCGCGGCAATGCCATGCCCCCATAGACTGATTTGCGACAAAATCTGTTCCATCTCAGCGCACTCCTTCCGGCCACAACACCACCCGAATGGTTTGCAGCAGGATCAATATGTCGAGAAACGGTGTGTAATTTTTGGCGTAATAGAGATCATATTCCAGCTTGTGCCGGCTGTCCTCGATCGAGGCGCCATAAGGATAGTTGATCTGGGCCCAGCCGGTAATGCCCGGTTTGACCATATGCCGTTCGGCATAATAGGGCATTTTGGTTTGCAGATCGTCGACAAATTGCGGGCGTTCGGGACGGGGGCCGACGAAGCTCATCTCGCCCTTGAGCACGCTCCAGGCCTGCGGCAGTTCATCAATCCGCACCTTCCGGATAAAATTGCCCACGCGGGTGATCCGCGGATCATTTTCACTGGCCCACACCGCTTCGCCCGGTATCTCGGCATCGGCACGCATCGAGCGCAGTTTCAATATGCTGAATTTCTGACCATAGAGCCCGACACGTTCCTGTTTGAAAAAGGCACCACCGCGGCTTTCCAGCTTCACCAGCAAGGCAAATAGCAGGATGATCGGTCCTGTCAGCAAGAGCAAGGCAAGGCTGAGGAAGACATCAAAGCTGCGCTTGAACATCGTCGATATCCGGCGGCCGGAAGAAAAGCCGTCCGAGAAGATGAACCAGCTCGGATTGACACTGTCGAGGTCCACCCGGCCGGTTTCACGCTCGAGAAAGCTCGACATGTCGTTGACATGAACCCCGGTGGTCTTGATCGTCAGCAAATCGGCAACCGGCAGCGAGTTGCGGCGTTCTTCGAGCGCCAGCACAACCTCGCTGACTTCAAGATCAATGACATGTTGCGGCAGATCCTTGATGGCGGTCCGTTTGACCGCTTCCTCAACAATCGCCGGACCCTCGTTCATATCGACAAAGCCGGCGATCAGAAAACCGCTCTCAGATTTGGCAGCCAGTTCCATGATCCGTTTTGCGCGCGGACCGGCACCAAGAATGAGCAACCGCCGCTTGAACACATTGATGTCGAGCATCGCGCCAAGCAATGCGCGGACCGCCAAAAGCATGATGATCGCCAAAACCATCGCGTAGAGCGAATTGGACCGCCATAATGTAATGCCCGGCATGATGAACGCCATCAGCGACAGGAAAATCACCCCGAGGGATATCGCGACCAGAATACGGGCCGCTGCAAAGCGCAGGGATTGGAGCGATTCCGTGCCATAGACCCCGACCGAAATCAGCGCCACTTCGAGCGCAATTGCAAAACTGATGATCGGCGCGGGGCGGTCGAATATCGAGCCAACGACCATGTCAATCTGGTTCGCCCGCAGGATCCAGCTGAGCTCGGCCGCAAGACCCAGCAGCAAAATATCCAATAGCCCCAGAAAAAGGACCGGATAAGGTATATAATGTTTGAACAGCCTGATCATGAAACGCGCAGTCTTTCCATAGTGCACGCGTGTGATAGTTAAAAATCGTAAGCTGTCGGTTAATTTTACACCCTATCAGCAAAAAAATCCTGAAAATTCACTGGAATGTTCAATTATCCGACAGTCTTCGCTCAGTCTTGCACGATCCCGTACGGGGTCAAGCCGCGCTCATTGTCGTCAAACAGCAATGTGCGGTTCTTGGGTGGCGATGATCGCTGGGCGCAACCGGGACGGGTGCAGGCCGGACAGCCCAGACCGATGGGTTCCGCATGCGCGTGGGCGATATCCAGATCGCGGGCGTGGAAAAGCGAGCCAGCGAGATCTGCCGACAAGCCCAGTCCGATCGCGAATTCAGCACTAAATCCTCCAATACCTGCGCCGATCCCCTGTACCGTCCGTGACAATGTCACCCAGCGGCTGGCATCCTCAAGCACGACCAGTTGCGCCTGGATGTCCTGCGGTCGTTCAAACGCCCGATGAATATTCCATTTGGGACAGCGATGGGCGCTCTCGACCAACGCGGCATTACTGGCGCCGGAAAAACGCTTGGACACCAGACCGGACCGATCAATCCGCAGCATGAAAAACGGCAATCCGCGCGCACCAACCCGTTGCAGCGTGGTCAGGCGGTGCGCAACTTGCTCAAAACCCGCCCCGAAGCGCCGCATCAGGACCGGCAAATTATAGCCCGTTTGTTCGCAGGCCCGCAAAAAGCGGACATAAGGCATCATCAGCGCCGCCGCGAAATAGCCGCATAAGTGCCGGCGATAGAGCTGTTCCGCCGTCGCATCCTCAAAAAAGCCACCCGTGGTCAGCGCATCAATTTCACTCTGCGCCTCCATCTGGCCCAGCAATATCGCGGTTTGGAACGTCCGGGATGCCGGATCGAGCATTTCCGACAGCTGCAACTGCCGGGCATGCAGATCCAGCCGCCGCAATTTGTCTTCGAGAACCGATTCCGGCAAAATCCGGACCATGATCTGATGCTTGACCCGCAATCGCTCGGTCATCGCGTTATACAGATCCGCCGAACCCAGCCGCAATTCATCCGCCAGTTTTTCAGCCATGGCATCGAGATCGGCAAAAT
Organism: Parasphingorhabdus sp. W113; assembly: GCF_055693205.1. Classification (NCBI taxonomy): domain Bacteria; kingdom Pseudomonadati; phylum Pseudomonadota; class Alphaproteobacteria; order Sphingomonadales; family Sphingorhabdaceae; genus Parasphingorhabdus; species Parasphingorhabdus sp. W113. The sequence goes on from NZ_CM146328.1 coordinate 2,261,710, forward strand.
GATTGCGCCACCGCTCAATCTCTTTCCGCGCCAGCGCAATCGACTCGATGATGCGGTGATCATCCAAGCCTTGCGTGGTGGTGCGGCTGTCAAACAGCTTGGCGAAAGCCTCGGCCGCGTTGGGCGCGACGCTCAGCCAGTCTTCGAGCTCGGTGCGGTCAATCTCGATGGCGTCGAACAGCGGATCGGACAAGCGGCGGCTGATTCCGCTCACGCCGCCTCCGGGCTCCGCCGCAACCAACTGCCGGGGATCAAAATCGAACCGGTCGGCGAGCAGCAGCATAAGCCGCGCACTGACCGGGCGCTGGTTGCGTTCGAGCAAATTGAGATAGCTTGCCGAGATATCCAGCGCCGTTGCCAGCGCGATCTGGGTCATCCCTGCGCTGCGACGAAGGCGCTTGATCGCCGCGCCGGCAAAGAGTTTTTGATTGGCCATATCTCGACGAAGGTATGTAAATATATTTACAATATGACAAGATATTTTTAGGCAATATGCTAGATTTACACGCTTATTGTAAATTACTGCGTGTCACCGCGACGGTCTTGCCTTATCGACAAAGGAAAGTTTCCGGCCTTTTGAGGCCCATTTATCCAGTTTTCCTGGGGAGGAAAAGCTATCCGCCGAAGCCCATTTGCCTGGGTTTTCGGCGGATTTTTTTGATCGGGTGCAAGCCCGAAAATAGCCCTCGTAAGGGTATCTTAACGCTCATCAGCTAACGCCCGGGTTCCTCTTTTTTACTTTTGGTGTCCGTCATGATCAAGCAAGCAGGCCTGTTGATATTATCCGTTGGCGTACTGGTCTATTTCATTGCACCAGTCGACGAGGAACCCGAGCCCAAGCCTGTGGTTGCGGAAGCCCCGAAAAAACCGGCTCCCGCGCCGGTTGACGATAGCTGGGGCGATGATGAAGCGGATGGCGAATTCGTCTTCGGCCAACCGCTCGGCTATAGCGAAGACGCGGAATCAACCTATGCGGTCGGCGATGACGTCGAAGCGGCGGAGCGAGCGGTTGCCAGACCGGCGGCGCCGTCATCTTATGCGGGTGCCACGAAACGCACCGGACCAAAACGGCGCGGCGGCCCCAACGGCCCGATTGATCTCACACCACCAGGTGGTCGCAAGTAACAGTTACAGGATGGCACCCCATCCTGGTCCGCTTTAGTCGAGATCGCGGGTCATGTCGCGGCGGCATTCGTCGCCGATAATCGCGGCATGGCCGTAATTGGGATGATCAATCTGGATCATCGTCTGACCCTCTCCGCTTTTCCACGCCTGAACCTGCTCTGCAGTCAACGGGAAGTGGAGAAACTGAACCGCACTGGCCTTGCCGTCCGCGCGAGTCCGGTCGATATCCTGTTCCGGTTCCGCCGTGATCTTGTGATCGCCAATGACGAGATGGATATGCTGATCGACCCCGCCCAGCGTCTTTAAAAAAGCCGTGCGGCGCTCTTCCTCGTCAATCTCGAACATCAGGGTCCCGGTAAATTCCGCGCCGTTCGGGATCATCGGGTTGTAAGCCGCCAGCTCGTCGACCAGCTGCTCATCGCCGCCTTTTTCAATGCGCAGCATTTCCTGAATCTGCAGCCACATGCTGTCCCAGCTTTCAAACTGAATCGTCGCATAAGGACCGATGGCGAGGCGACGAAATTTCTTGCGCAAGATGCTTTCCTGGCGCTTTTCGTTGCGGATCAGTTCATAGTCGCTGAGCGCAATAATATCGTCTTTGGTTATGACATGTTCGTCACGCGGCATCGTTATTTTCCTTCAAATCCATAAGCTTTGGCAAGCAATTCAATCGGATGGCCGATCCGTTCCGGCACTTTCGCCTGATTGCCCATTTCCATCACCTGCTTGAGATGCGGTCCCGCCAGTGGACATTCACTGACCATATAATCGGGATCACCCTTGGCCAGCGCGCGGGCCGCCGGCCGACCAACTTTGACGGCCTTGTCAAAATTCTCTTTGAAAATGCCCCATTTGCCGCCGTGACCCGAACACCGTTCAGCAATAGTCGGCTTGGCGTCCGGAATCAGCTTCAGCATCTCCATCGCCTTCGGCCCCATATTCTGGGCGCGGCTGTGACAGGCAAAGTGAATGCCGATCTGGGCCTGCATCGGCTCGATCGGCATGACACCGGTATCCTTGGCCAGTTCCACGACATATTCGCTGAGATCCCGAGTCGCCAGGGCGAGTTTCTTAATCGCTTCATTGTCGGGCAGGATCAGCGGCCATTCAAACTTCATCATCAACGCGCAACTGGGCGTCAGAGCCACGACATCGAAACCTTCGTCGATCAGCGGCGCGAAATGGGCAGCCACTTTCTCTGCGGTTGACGCCACTTCCGGGATGTTGCCATTTTCCAGTTGCGGCATGCCGCAGCAGGCGGGATATTCCACGCGGGTTTCCACCCCGTTATGGGACAAGACATCCAGGGCTGCTTTGCCCGAAGTCTGATCGTTGAAATTACCATAACAGGTGGCATAAATCGCCGCCTTGCGACCGAAGGCAGGCCCGGCTGCATTGGCCACCGGGCCGTGACCGGGATGCTTGTGGGTCAGCGGTACATCTTCAAATTCTGGCAGATGCGCGCGCTTGTCGATTCCCGCGACGGTTTCGAGCATGCCGCGCGTGGTTCCGTTATCTTTTTTCGTCGCCCAGTTGGCAGCGTCCGCAAACACGCCGGCGACCTTTGCGTTGCGGTCGATTTTCGCGAGCTGCTTGTCGACCATCCCGGTCTTGCCTTTGCGATGTTCAACCGCCCGATGGCGCAGCATCAGATGCGGGAAATCGAGATCAAATTCATGCGGCGGGACATAAGGGCATTTGACCATGAAGCACATGTCACAAAGCGTACAGGCATCAACGACCTTGGCCATGTCATCGGCGCTGAGATCCTCGACCTCTTCATTGGGGCTCTCGTCGATCATATCGAACAATTGCGGGAAACTGTCGCACAGGTTGAAGCAGCGACGACAGCCATGGCAGATGTCAAAAACGCGGCGCAGCTCGCTGTCGAGCGCTTCCTCGTCGTAAAAGGACTCTTCCTGCCAAGCGATAGGGTGGCGCGTCGGAGCGTCGAGACTGCCTTCTTTCATGACATTATCCAATTCGGCGACGTTGAGGGGTAAGATAGCAAGGAAAGTGCCGTGACCTATCTCCGAAACAGAGAGCAATCACGGCACTTTCTATTCTGTCAGAACAGCTTAAGCGTCCATTGATTCCAGAGTCTTCTGGAATTTACCGGCATGGCTTTTCTCAGCCTTTGCCAGCGTTTCAAACCAGTCTGCAATCTCGTCAAACCCTTCTTCACGGGCGGATTTCGCCATACCGGGATACATGTCGGTATATTCGTGGGTTTCGCCAGCAATGGCCGACTTCAGGTTGTCTTCGGTGCTGCCAATCGGCTCACCAGTTGCCGGATCGCCAACTTCTTCGAGAAACTCGAGATGGCCATGAGCGTGCCCGGTTTCGCCTTCTGCGGTGGACCGGAATACGGCAGCCACATCGTTATAGCCTTCAATGTCGGCCTTCTGGGCGAAGTAGAGATAGCGCCGGTTAGCCTGGCTTTCGCCAGCAAAAGCGTCTTTCAAATTCTGTTCTGTTTTGGATCCTGCGAGTCCCATGGTCTTCTCCTTTGATGAAATGAACATATTCTAGTGCCGAAAAAGTGAATCGGCCTGGCACCTAGATACGCCGATTGCGCGCCAGTCTCCATTCGATTTTTTGATCATAGTTGATCAAGAAAAACGATTATATTTCTGCAACTTATTCGCAATAGCGATAAGTCAGGGGCAGCGCTTCATTTCATATTTGTCGGGTGCGATGGCGAACACAAACCGATCGGGAGAAGCCACTGCGACCGGACCTTCCATCTGAAAACGACCACCGGCCTCTCCGGTTTCTTCATCCACCGCGAGATCAGTCAATTTCAATAGCAGTACATCGCCATCCCATTGCCAGGTGCCGATCAGATCCTCGGACACAAAATTGCCGCCGCCAATCATCGTCCAGTTGGACGGCTGGTCACAGGTCTCTTCGGCAAACGCCCAGCGCCCTTCAAAATAGCTGCTGTCGACCGCAACGGACAGATTATCCGCAGGCTCCGCAACCTGTCCATTGGCCGCCAACAGCAAGCCCGCCATGACGGCCAGACCGCCACCAGCTGAGGAACTTGCCGATAGCGTCATGGCTTCAGCCGCCGTTTTTCATCAGCTGCAACGCGGCAGCGGTTAAAGCTTCGGCGCCGGTGGCCACCACTTTCTCTGCATCCGGCGCCCACAGGGGACTGTGCAGGGACGGCAGTTTCTTGCCATTTTTCTTCGCGTCCTGATATTCTGCCATAGGCACGCCTCCGACCCAGAAAATCATGCTTTTAATCGATTCATCCGCCCGGCGAAAGCGGCTAAAGTCCTCGCCGCCCATGACTGGCTTGGATTGCACCACCCGCGCCTTGCCAAAGCGGGTTTCAAAAAGCTTGGCCATCTCCCGAGTGAATTCGGGGCTGTTATAGGTGGACGGCGTAAATTCGTCGTCGCGCACCCGCACCGTCGGCATGCGATCCTCGGGCAGACCGGCGGTCACCGCCTCGCCTTTGGCGATACGCTTGATGCCATCGAGCAACTTGGCCCGGGTTTCGTCCGAATAACTGCGCACGGTAAGCAACAGGTTCGCCTTGTCCGGAATGATATTATGCTTGAAGCCAGCCTGGAAGCTCCCGACCGTCACCACTGCAGGGTCTTGCGGATCAATTTCACGGCTGACCAGAGTTTGCAGCGCGCCCACGATGCGCGAGGCAACGACGATGGGATCCTTGGTGGTGTGCGGATAGGCGCCATGGCCGCCAACACCTTTGACTTCGATATCGACGCTATCGACATTGGCCAGCGCATAGCCCGGGGCATAGCCGATAAATCCAGCGGGCGCACCGGCAGCGTCATGAAAGGCGAGCACATATTCCGGTTTCGGAAAACGGGTATAGAGCCCGTCTGCCAGCATCGCTTTGGCCCCCTCGCCGGTTTCTTCGGCCGGCTGCAGGATCATCACCAAGGTGCCCGACCACTGGTCCTTGCGGGCGACCAGTTGGCGGGCAGTGCCAACCCAGCCCGTCATATGGGTGTCATGGCCACAGGCATGCATCACGCCGGTATCATTGCCTTCGCGGGTTTTCGCTTTGACTTTTGACGCGAACGGCAAGCCGGTTTTTTCAACCAGTGGCAGCCCATCCATGTCCGCGCGAATCATCACGGTTGGCCCCGCCCCGTTTTTCATGACGGCGACAACACCAGTACCGCCGACATTTTCGGTGACATCAAAACCGAGGCGCCGGGCCTCTTTGGCAAGCTTCGCTGCGGTCTGGACTTCTTCGCCGCTCAGTTCCGGATTGGCATGCAGGTCGCGGTAAATTTCCATCAGTGATGGCAAATCCGCCTGAATGGCTGCGTTCAAATCATCTGCCCGCGCCGCCGTGCTCCAAAGCATGGACGTTGCCATCATCGCGATGGCCGTCGAAATCTTGCGCATAATATCCCCTGTTCAATGCTACAAATTACACAATGCTGTGAACCTAACCGCTGCCGCGCCGCTTGTCAGTCGGAAAATGGGCAATGCTGTCCCGAACCGATTGCGGTTCGATACTTGCGGTTTCAGAATTATTCGCGCACTCTTGGTCACAACAGGAGAATGACCCATGCGATTAGACGATCTCGACCCGAGCCAGAATGCCCGTGACCATGGCCGCAGCGGTGGCGGTCGGGGATTTGGTGGCGGCGGTGGCGGCGGACTGGGCTTGCTGCTCAGCTTTCTGCCGATGCTGTTGGGACGCAAAATGGGTTGCGGCACAGTCCTGCTGATCGGTGGTGCGATCGCACTGTTCATGATGTTTGGGGGTGGCACCAGTCTGTTGACCGGCGGCTCCGGTTCCTCTGCACCGACCGGTGCAGCCACAGCCTATGACACGCCGGAAGAGATTTTTGCCGGACGGGTGCTGAAATCAACCGAGCAAACCTGGCAGAAACTGTTCCAGGCCAATGGCTCGCAATATCGTCCCACGACGATCAATTTCTATCAGGGCGGCGTCAGCTCCAATGGCTGTGGGTCAGCCAGCTCGGCGGCGGGTCCGTTCTACTGTCCGGCTGATCAGGGCATTTATCTCGACACCTCCTTTTTCAACGAGCTCGAAACCCGGATGGGCGCGAAAGGCGATTTCGCCAAAGCCTATGTCATTGCGCATGAGGTCGGGCATCATATCCAGAATCTCAGCGGCGTCGCCAGTCAGGTGCGCCAGCAACAGGCCCGCTCGAGCAAAGCCGATGGCAATGCGCTGCAGGTGCGGATGGAATTGCAGGCGGACTGCTATGCCGGCGTCTGGGCGGCCCAAAATGCCAGCCGGATGGAACCCGGTGATGTCGAGGAAGGTCTGACCGCCGCCCATGCCATTGGCGATGACACCATCATGCGCAATGCCGGACGCAGTCCGGTCGAAAGCATGTTCACCCACGGCACGTCAGAACAGCGCATGACCTGGCTGAAACGCGGGATGCAGACCGGCGACCCGGCCTCGTGCGACACATTCGCACGAGGCGCGGTTCGCTAGCGCGGATCAGGCTTTCGCCGTTCCCGTCTTGCGCAAGCTGCTCGACCAGTCGAGCCGGCGGGTCACATACATGACCCCGGCCAGAGCGGCAAAGATCAGCAGCGATCCGATCAGCAGCGAATAGGCTTCGAGGCTGAGCAGGATATAGATCACGCCGTAAAGCGCAGCCAATAATCCGCCAATAATCGATGCCCTTCGCCAGCTTGAGAGGACCGAGGCCGCATAAGCGGTGATCAGGCCAATGGTCGCAAAGGATGCCACCACATAAGCCAGCGCAAAGCCGATAATCTCGGCAAAGGCAAGCAACAGGATGAAGAACAGCACCAGTGCTACGCCGACCAGAATATATTGCACCGATGAAATTCGCACGCCGCCGATCAGGTCGAACAGCAGAAATGCGACAAAGGTGAAGCCGATGAACAGAAAGCCATATTTGGTCGCCCGGCTCACCTGATCATAGAGATCGACCGGCTGGATCAGGTTCACCGTCACGCTGGAGCTGACGCCGGCACCGCCGCCATCATAGCTGCTATACGGACGGCTGCCGCTCTGCGGATAGACTTGCTGCCCGGCCTGGGTGGAGGTCAAGCTGGTGCCCAGCGCCAGATTGGAAATACCATATTTCGCGGTGAAACCAGCATCGCTCACTTCATTGTCCGGCAGGAACCCGCCGGTAAAGCTTGGATGCGGCCACGCGGAAGTCACGGTCCAGTTGGTCTGCCCGGCATCGGGAACCATGGTCAGGCTTTCCGTACCGCGAAATTTGACATCAAAGGAGACGGCCATGCTGTCGGTTTCCAGCCTGGTCGCATCGAGCCACGAGAAAAAGCCGGTATTTCCGGTTTCACCCAGGCCCTTACCCGGCTGCAAAACCAGGGATTGACCATCGACAACCAGTTCGTTTTCGGCTGACAACCCACGCGCATCCGACAATCCGAACCGGATTTCAGCGCGCGCGAAATCAATATCCGCCGGATCGATACCGGAGCGGTCAAAATCTTCCGGCAGCTTGAATGTCGCCGAACCGGTGACATTGGTATTGTAGATTACGACTTCATAGATGGACCGGCTTTTGACTTCGGTTGCGATCGCGCTGTCGATGGTCATCACCTCCGGCGAAATATAGAGCTCTCTGGTCACCAGGTTGGTGCGAGTGACTGTTTTGCCGTCTTGTTCGACGGACTCGGTCACCTTTGCCTTATAGGGCAGGACAATTTTGGGGCCGGCAAAAACCTGTTTATCGCCCCAGCCGGTCACGATCGACTGTTCCGCCTGCTCGCTCTGACTCTGGCGATCATAAACCAGCAGCCAGCTCGCAAAGAGCGGGATGGCCAGCAAAAAGCCAGTCAGCAAAACCAATAGGAATTTAGCGCCGGGCGACCGTTCGGGTCGCATGGGTGCTGGTTCATCCGGAACAGTCTCCGTCATATCTGTATTTCCCTCTTCATCCAGTTTGTCCGTCCGCCGACGCAAATTCTTGCAAGCGTTGGACATTGCTCTAATCATAATCTGCAAGCTCGACCGTCCGAGCGACGAATCGAGGCTTACGTGCGACGAATTAACAGATTGACCGATTGCCACAATGTGAACGACTTTCGGTCCCTGGCAAAAAAACGCCTGCCTTTTCCGATTTTTGACTATATTGACGGCGCTGCTGATGACGAAATCACCCGGCGGCGAAACACCACGGCCTATGAAAGCTGCGATCTGGTGCCCAATGTCCTGGCGGGCGTCGAATCCATCGATACCAGCACGACGGTCATGGGGAAAAAGCTGGCATTGCCGCTCTTTCTGTCGCCCACCGCGCTGCAGCGCCTGTTTCACTGGCAAGGCGAACGAGCGGTTGCGCGCGCGGCACAGAAACACGGAACGTTCTTCGGAATCTCCTCTCTCGCCACGGTCAGCATCGAGGAAATTGGTGCGGCGATTGACACGCCGAAAATGTTTCAACTCTACGTGCACAAGGACAAGGGCCTCAACCGGTCGATGGTTGAACGCTGCAAGGCCGCGCAATTTGATGCGATCACGCTGACCGTCGACACGATTGTCGGCGGCAATCGTGAGCGCTGTCTGCGATCCGGCTTTACCAGTCCGCCCAAAATCACGCCGGCGAGCTTTTTCAGCTATGCAACCAAACCGGCCTGGGCGCTGAACTATTTGTTCCGGGAAAAATTCGAGCTGTCCAATCTCAAGGACCATGTCGGCGAAGGCACCAACGTGGCGCTGTCGGTCGCGGACTATTTCAATACCATGCTAGACCAGACACTCGACTGGCAGATGGCGGAAGATATTCGCAAGGACTGGGGCGGGCAATTCTGTCTGAAGGGCATTATGTCGGTCGCCGATGCCCAGCGGGCGGTCGATATCGGCGCGACGGCGATCATGGTTTCCAACCATGGCGGCCGGCAGCTGGACGGATCACGGGCGCCTTTTGATCAACTGGCCGAGATTTGCGACGCGGTCGGCGACAAGATCGATGTCATTTGCGATGGCGGGATTACCCGCGGCAGTCACGTGCTCAAGGCGCTCAGCGTCGGGGCGAAAGCCTGTTCCGGTGGGCGCCTGTATCTCTATGCCCTTGCCGCGGCCGGCCAGGACGGGGTTGAAAGAATCCTCGCGCTGCTGCAGTCTGAGATAGAACGGGACATGAAGCTGATGGGTGTCACCTCAGTGGATCAGTTGAGCCGCGACAATCTGCGCTGGCGATAGGGGAAGGAATTGGGCATGAAATATCCAGTCATAGTCACGGCAGCTCTGGGAACCCTGCTCTGCACAGCTCCGGCGCTGGCGCAGCAAGGGGCCAAGAAAGAGTCGACCGAAGTCGAAGTCGCCAACACGATTACCGAACCGTTTGACGGCAAGGAAATCCCGGCCAAGCTGAAAGCTATTCAGGGCAATCCCTATAGCACGCGCGGCATGCGCAATTGCGCCGCGATCCAGCAGGAAGTGCGGGAACTCAATGCGGTGCTCGGCCCCGATGTCAATGAGCGGGTCGACAAAAGCAAGGCCAAGAAACGGGAAGAAACCGCCGGCCGTGTCGCTGGCAGCGCGGTGGGATCGATCATTCCCTTTGGCGGTCTGATTGGTGAAGTCACGGGCGCCAATGCAGAACGCCGGCGCTATAATCGCGCGGTTTATGCTGGGACAGTGCGGCGAGGATTTCTGAAAGGCATTGGCCGCGAACGGGGCTGCAAGGCACCGGCGCGACCATAGGCCAGACATAGCGGGGCATCGCAACCTAGGGGGCAGCTAGGGAGGACTAGCCATGTCCGTCAGCAAAGCCGCAATAGCGTCCGCGATGGCAATCCTGTTCACCAGCGCGGCCAATGCCGCCATGCCGCATCAGGACAGTCCGATGGAGAAACATGCCGAGAACGCGGTGATGCAGCCGGTCAAGGACGTCAATCTGCGCCAGGACAAGATTCCGGACAAGTTGCTGCTGGTGCAGGACCATCCCTATGATCTGGAAAATCTGCGCGGCTGCCGCGCGTTGCAGATCGAGATTGCCGAACTGGATGGTGTGCTGGGTCCGGATATCAATCAGATCCAGGAAGAAAGCCGCACCGAAAAACGCGAACAGGGCGTCAGCCGGGTGGCGGGAGAGTTGATCGGCGGTCTGATCCCGTTTCGCGGCGTGGTGCGGGAACTATCCGGAGCCAATGCCGCCCAGCGCCGCTTTATCGCGGCGATTGCGGCCGGCAATGCGCGACGGAGTTTTCTGAAAGGCGTCGCCGTGACCAAGGGATGCCTGGCCCCGCCGCGACCGGTTGAACTGACATTGGCTTATAATTTCAGAGGTTTCTGATGCCGGCTTAGCGCGCCTGCACGAGCCAGATCCCACCATCCAACGCGACCCGGCCGTCTTTATCATAGGGCGCGAGCGCCGCCTTTAGCGCGACCAGCAATTGGGCGCGGAGCGCTGCGTCAACTTCGTCGAGCGCGCGGGATGCCGGACCGATTTGCGAGGAAAAGGCCACGGCCCCATCCACTCCGCCCGATTGGGTGAGGGCCACGTCAATCGCATGGGGGCTGATGGCGACGTCCCGGAATCCGGCGTCGTTCAATATCTGCGCCAAGCGCTCCGGGTCGGCAAAGGCAAACGGACCGGGCGCATGTGGATCGGTTTCGGGCGCTTCCGGCAAGAGCGGCTTGATCGCCTGCATCGGAACCATCACCCAGTAGTTGATTTTCGGGCTTTGCCAGCACACGAACACCATCCGTCCGCCGGGTTTCAGATTGGATCTGATATTGGTGAAGGCCGCCAGCGGATCTTCAAAGAACATCACGCCAAAGCGCGACAGGATCAGGTCAAAACCCTCGCCAGCCTGATAAGTCGCCGCATCGGCCAGCACCATCTCCGCATGCCCGGCGGTCCGTTCGCGGGCCAGGGCCAGCATCGGTTCGGACACATCGACACCAGTGACGTTCGCGCCGCCGTCGAGCGCCATGACACTGGTCTGCCCGGTCCCGCAGCCAATATCGAGCACGCGCTCGCCTGACTGGATTCCGGCGGTTTGCAGCAGCAGATCGGCGGCCGGTGCCAGCATGACATCCAACGCCGCTTGCTGCTCGGTCCATTTCCGGCCCGCCTTGTCGTTCCAATAGTCGATTTGCTCTTCATTGGACATGACAGGATTGCTCCAGCAGCGTGCGGGGATGATCGGGAACTAGTAAACCCGCTTCTTCGGCTTCACATATTCCGCTTCGTCGGTCAGGGTGAAATCATGGACCGGGCGATAGCCGATCGCGACTTTGCCGGTGCCGCGTGCCTTGTCGGGGCCGCCCCAGCCGTCAAATGTCGCAACCGTGTGCTTCATCCATTCCTTGTCATTCCGGTCTTCATAATCTTCCTGCATGTGGGCGCCGCGGCTCTCCTTGCGGTTGGCAGCGCTTTCCATGGTGACGACCGCCTGGCCCATCAGATTGTCGAGCTCCAGCGTTTCGATCAGATCGGTATTCCAGATCAGCGAGCGATCGGTGACGCTGACATCGGTCAACTTCTTGTTGACCGCCTGCATTTCCTTGACACCTTCGGCCAGCAATTCATCGTCGCGGAACACGGCACAGTTTTTCTGCATCGTCTTCTGCATTTCGGTGCGCAATTCTGCCGTGGTCGTATCGCCTTTCGCGTAGCGGAAGTGATCCAGGCGGGACAGCGACAGATCCGCTGAATCCTGCGGCAGCGGCTTGTGTGACGTGCCCGGCTTGAGCTTGTCTTTCAGGCGCAGGCCGGTGGCCCGGCCAAACACCACGAGATCGATCAGCGAGTTGGAACCCAGGCGGTTTGCACCATGGACCGACACGCAGGCGGCTTCACCAACCGCGTAGAGACCGGACACAACCGCGTCCGGATCATCCTTGGTCGGATTGATCACTTCGCCATGATAATTGCAGGGAATACCGCCCATATTATAGTGGACCGTCGGAACAACCGGCAGCGCCTGCCGCGTCAGATCGACACCAGCGAAAATTTTTCCGGTTTCGGTAATACCGGGCAGCCGCTCGGCCAGCACACCGGGATCGATATGATCGAGATGGAGATAGATATGATCTTTTTCCGGCCCGACCCCGCGGCCTTCGCGAATTTCGGTCGCCATGCAGCGGGACACCACGTCGCGGCTGGCGAGATCCTTGGCGCTTGGCGCATAGCGTTCCATGAACCGCTCGCCTTCGGAGTTGGTCAGATAACCGCCCTCGCCGCGCGCGCCTTCGGTGATCAGCACGCCGGCACCGTAGATTCCGGTCGGGTGAAACTGGACAAATTCCATGTCCTGCAGCGGCAGACCAGCGCGCAGGACCATGCCGCCACCGTCACCGGTACAGGCATGGGCCGAGGTTGCGCTGTAATAGCAGCGACCATAGCCGCCCGTTGCCAGCACCACCGCATGCGCGCGGAACCGATGGATTGAACCGTCTTCCAGGCAGATGGCAATCACGCCACGGCACTCGCCGTCTTCCATGATCAGGTCGATCGCGAAATATTCGATGAAGAAATCCGCGTCATATTTCAGGCTCTGCTGATAGAGCGCGTGGAGCATTGCGTGACCAGTCCGGTCAGCCGCCGCACAGGTCCGCTGGACCGGCGGGCCTTCGCCCATATTCTGCATGTGGCCGCCAAACGGGCGCTGATAGATTGTGCCGTCTTCGTTGCGCGAAAACGGGACACCGGCATGCTCCAGTTCGTACACCGCCTGGGGCGCTTCACGGACGAGATATTCGATCGCATCCTGATCGCCGAGCCAGTCGGAGCCCTTGACCGTATCGTACATGTGCCAGGACCAGTGATCGGGCGTGTTGTTGCCGAGCGAGGCAGCAATGCCGCCTTGCGCCGCAACCGTGTGCGACCGGGTCGGGAAGACCTTGGTAATACAGGCGGTTTTCAGGCCGGCTTCAGCCGATCCCATGGTGGCCCGCAAACCGGACCCGCCGGCACCGACAACCACGGTGTCAAATGTATGGTCAATAATCTTGTAGGCAGGCTGTGTGTTTTCATCAGTCATTATGCAGCCACTCCGGAAAAGGCGACCTTGGCAACCGCGAAAATTCCAATCGCTGGCGCGCCAATGGCGAAAAAGTTGAGCAAGAGAATAAGGCCGAATTTCAGGCCATGATCGGGAACATAATCCTCAATCAGCACCTGCAACCCAAGCCGCAAGTGCCAGAATATGCTGACCAGCATGAGCATCATCGGAACCGCAACCAGTGGCGACGAAAGCCATCCGACGAGCAGTTCGTGATCATAGTTGGGCAGTCGCAGCAGCGAAATCAGCAACCAGCCGATCAGCGCAAGATTGCCGACCGCAGTGACCCGCTGCAAAATCCAGTGATGTGCGCCCTCTTTGGCCGAACCCAGACCGCGTACGCGGCCAATATTTGTTCCTGATCCCATAGTCTTATCCGATCAACTTGGCGTAAATGGCAAACCACAAAATGGCGGTCGAGAGGATCGCCAGTATCGGGACGATCCAGGACCACAGCTTGTTCGACTGCAGCTCATAGCCCGCTCCGGCATCAAGCACGAAGTGGCGCAGGCCGGAATATGTATGTTCGAACAGGGCGAAGGTCATGCCGATCATGACGATGAAACCGGGCACCGAAGTCATGATGCCGGTAAAGGTTTCGTAGGATTCCGGTCCGGCCGAAATACTGTAGAGCCACCAGACCAGCAGCGGCGCACCGAGCAGCGCCAGCCCGTCGCCGGTGGCGCGGTGCAAAATGGAGACCAGCATATGCGGGCCCCACTTATAAATTCCCAGATGCGGCGATAGTGGCCGGTTCTTTGGCTGTACCAATGTTAGTCCCCTGATCACAGACTCGGCCCGCGGCAGAGTCTTTGTAAACGAACCAATCCCTTAGCGAAAACAATCGCCAGTGCAAACAGGATGCGCCGCTTTTTCTTGCTCCAGTGGCGAGTTTATGATGCGAATAGGACAATCGCCGGTGCAAATCGCGAAACTGCTAGCAAATTTGTGAGCCGTTATCGCATCGCGGGTTGGACCTTTTGCACCGGTCGTTCTATTCGCACCAGCATGACAAACAGAAAATCGCATATCCTCGTAACCGGTGCCAGTCGCGGCATCGGTGAAGCCATACTCGAAAGCTTTGATCCGCAGGTCACCACGGCCATTGGTCACAGCACAAGCGGAGAAGACGGCCTGCTTGGCGCGGACTTCAACACCGCTCCGGCGGTCACCAGGTTCTGGGAAGAAGCCTTGAGCCGGCTGGACGGGACCATCGATATCCTGATCAACAATGCTGGCATATTCGATCCCAATCCGCTGGGCGACAGCGAAGCGGACTGGCTCGACAGCTGGAACCGCACGATGCAGATCAATTTGACCGCATCCGCGCAACTCTGCCGGCTAGCGGTCCGCCATTTTCAGGACCGGGACCAGCCGGGTCGAGATCATCAATATTGCCAGCCGCGCCGCCTATCGCGGCGACAGCCCCGATCATTGGCATTATGCGGCATCGAAAGGCGGCATGGTCGCGATGACCAAGACAATTGCCCGGGCCTATGCCGGACAGGGCATATTGGCCTACGCCATTTGCCCCGGCTTCACGATGACCGGCATGGCGGAAGATTATCTGGAAAGCCGCGGCGGGGACAAATTGCTGCAGGACATTCCGCTTGGCCGGGTGGCACAGCCCGAAGAAATCGCCTCGATGGCAAAATATTGCGCCCTCGACGCGCCCGCTTCGATGACCGGCGCCGTGCTCGATGCCAATGGCGCGAGCTTCGTGCGTTGATCCCCAGGATCCTGATCGACACGGCGACGATCCCGGGCAGCGGAGAACAATTGCGCCTGTTTCAGCGCGACCTCAAAAACGGCCCGGAATTTTCGATCATGCTCGGCAATAACGAGCTGATGAACAGCCGGTTGAGCGGGTCGGAGGAGGCGCTTGCAACCCTGCCCTCCGCGCGTCTCGACACTTGCAAAGCGCCGCAGGTGCTGATCGGCGGTCTGGGCATGGGCTTCACCTTGCGCGCGATATTGCCGTTGCTTGGTCCCGAGGCGGCCATCGTGGTGGCGGAGCTGGTTCCCGCCGTAATCGACTGGGCGCGCGGCCCGATGCAAGCGCTTTACGGCGACAGTCTCGACGATCCGCGTACGCAGATTGTCACCGGCGATGTCTTCGATCTGATTACCGGAGACAGCAACGCCTATGACGCGATCCTGCTCGATGTCGACAATGGGCCCGACGGCCTTACCCATGCCGCCAACGACCGGCTCTATGGCAAGGCCGGTCTTCGGCAAGCCCATCGCAGCCTGCGCTCTGGCGGCATATTGGCGGTCTGGTCGTCGGCCCCGGATGACCGGTTCACCAACCGCCTGCAAGCGTGCGGCTATCAGGTGGACGTGGTTCCGGTGCGCGCGCATCGCGATCGCGGCGCCCATCATGTGATCTGGCTGGCAACAAAAGTCTGAGCAGCCCCCAGAGCAGCAGCGCTCTTGCTTCTTGGCAACCGGTTCCATAAGAGGCAGGCAGCCGCTCGCCGAGCAGGCCGTCTTGGGGGAGACGATAAATGAGCACCGCAGCAAGCCTAGCATCAGAAGACCTGTTCATGGGCCATCCGAAAGGCTTGATCTTTCTCGCTTCGACCGAAGCCTGGGAACGGTTTTCTTTCTACGGCATGCGCGCATTGCTGATCCTGTATATGGTGCAGGAATTGTTGCTGCCCGGTCATATCGAGAATGTCGCCGGCATGGCCGGATTTCGGGCGGCGGTGGAATCGGTCACCGGGCCGCTGTCGACCCAGGCTTTTGCCAGTCAGGTTTTTGGCCTTTATGCTGGCCTGGTCTATTTCACGCCGCTGTTCGGCGGCCTGATTGCCGACCGCTGGCTGGGCGCCAACAAGACGGTGATGATCGGGATCATCCTGATGACCCTCGGCCATTTTGCGATGGCGTTTGAGCTGACGGTATTGGTCGCATTGTTGCTGCTGGTGCTCGGATCGGGTTGTCTGAAAGGCAATATCGCCGCGCAAGTCGGCCATCTCTATCCGAAAGAGGACGAAGCCCGACGAACCCGGGGCTTCACCATTTTTTCCACCGGGATCAATATCGGTGCGATCGCGGGGCCGCTGGTTTGCGGTCTGCTGGCGCAGATCTATGGCTGGCATGTCGGCTTTGGTACGGCCGGACTGTTCATGATCGTCGCAGCGATAATCTATTTCGCCGGCATGCGCCATTTTGCAGCCTCCTCTGCCGGGCCGCGAAGCGCCGAACCGCGTCGTCCGCTAGACCGGCAGCAACGCCAGATGCTGATGCTGATCGGTGTTGTGCTGGTGCTCATCATTTTCCAGTTTCTGGCTTATGATCAGATGTTCAATGTTGGCCTGATCTGGGTTGCCGGAGAAGTTGATCTCAACGCCTTTTCAAATTCGGTTCCGACTCCCTGGTTCTCGTCTCTTGATTCGCTCTCGTCGGTTCTGATTGTTCCGTTGCTGATCGGGTTGTGGGGGGCGCAGGCCCGGCGCGGACGAGAACCCGGCGATTTCGGCAAAATGGCAATTGGCGCAGCCGTCATGGCGGTGTCGCCGGCGATGATGGCGCTGGGGTCGTTTCTCGCGGGCGACGGCAAGGTTCACATCATCTTTCCGCTGATCGCTTTCACCTGCTCCGGCATTGCGTTCATGTGGACCTGGCCGACCGTCCTGGCGTTCGTCTCTCGCTGCGCGCCGGATTCGGTCAATGGAATGATGGTCGCGGTCGTCTATCTCACGGCTTTTGTCAGCGGTGTGGGATCCGGCTTCGTTGCCGGCTATTACGAGACGATGGGCGCCGCCGGATTCTGGGTGATGAACGCGCTGTTCGCGATCAGCGGATCGGTGCTTTTCTTGCTTCTTGGCCCGGCCCTGAAACGCCAGATCGCCCAGCTGGATCAGGGACAGACAGCGCCCTGATCGCAGCCTAACCGGCTGGCACGCGCTGCCATTTGCCCGGTTCCAGACCGGCAACCGACCAGTCGCCTACCTGCCAGCGCACCAGCCGCAACGTTGGAAATCCGATCGCCGCCGTCATGCGCCGGACCTGCCGGTTACGCCCTTCGCTGATCGTCACCTGCAGCCAGCAGTCCGGCACCGTCTGGCGCACCCGGATTGGCGGATCCCGCGGCCATAGATCGGGGGCGGCGATGCGGTCTATTGTGGCCGGCCGGGTCATGCCATCCTTGAGACGGACCCCTTGCCGCAGCGGCTTCAGATCAGCGTCCTGCGGATCCCCCTCGACCTGAACCAGATAGGTTTTGGGCATTTTATGTTTGGGATCGGCAATGCGCGCCTGCAGTTTCCCGTCATCGGTCAGCAGCATCAAGCCCTCGCTGTCCCGGTCCAGCCGGCCAGCCGGATAAACGCCGGGCATGTCGATAAAGTCCGACAAGGTCTGCCGCGCGGTTTCCGTGCCCTTGTCGGTAAACTGCGACAAGACCCCAAAGGGTTTGTTAAAGAGGACAAGGCAAGCCATGCCGCTTCTTTGGCAGCCCCCAAGGCAATCGGCAATGGCATTGCGGGAAAGGCGATTATGGGGTGAATATGCAGCGCAATCTCGTATAGGGGCCGCATGCAATTGACAGCTTTCGATCATGAGATGTTCCTGCGGGACTATTGGCAGCAAAAACCCTTGCTGATCCGCAATCCGTGGGCAGACTGGCAGAACCCGGTCGAACCGGATATTCTTGCAGGACTGGCGTGTGAGGACGGGATCGAATCCCGGCTGATCACGGGTCAGAGTGGCGTGGGGCCTAGCGAATGGAAGCTTGAAAACGGGCCGTTTTCGGAATCCCGCTTTGCCGATCTGGGCCGCGAAAATTGGACGTTGCTGGTCCAGGCGGTGGATCACTATCTCCCGGAAGTCGCGGCGCTGATGGCCCCCTTTCGCTTCATTCCCGACTGGCGGATCGATGACGTGATGGTCAGTTACGCTGCGGATGGCGGCGGCGTCGGGCCGCATTTCGATCATTATGATGTGTTCCTTGTCCAGGGCCAGGGCCGGCGGCGCTGGAAACTGGGGCAGCGGTGCGATGACAGCACCGCCCTGGTGCCCGACTGCGACGTCCGGCAGATTGCCGATTTCCAGACGACCGAAGAATGGATCTGCGAACCCGGCGATATTCTCTACGTTCCTCCCGGCATTGCCCATGACGGCAGCGCCATCGGGGATGACTGCATGACCTATTCCATCGGTTTTCGCGCGCCATCGCGCAGCGAACTGATTGGCTATTGGGCCGACGATCTGCTCGCCGGGATGACCGAGGATGACCGCTATGGCGATCCTGGCCTGCCCGCGCAGGCCAATCCCGGGGAAATCACCCCCGCCGCCCTCGATCAGCTCCACGCGCTGGTGACCGAGAAGCTGGGCGATCGCGCGGCCTTTGCCCGATGGTTCGGCGCCTATAGCAGCACCCCCAAATATCCGGATGCCGACTGGCGTACGGACGAGCCCATTGATCGCGCGCGATTGCGGCAACAGATCGGTGAAGGACAGTTGTTGCAGCGCAATCCTGCCAGCCGGTTCACTTTTATCCGCGACACGGATGCAGCGCTCACCCTGTTTGTCGATGGTGAGAGCTTTGCCTGCAACGCGGACAGCGCCGCCTTTGCCGAACAGCTGTGCCAATCGATCACCGCGCCGATCGATACCACCCTGCTCCGGTCGGACGCCATCACGGCGCTGGTCGTGCAACTGTGCAATCAAGGCAGCCTGATCTGGGACAACGGATGAGCGCAGACCACCAGGGTAGCCATAGCGAGTAAGGCTGGCCGAATCTCTCTGGCTCCGCTAACGGCAGCCGATGCTTAACTTCAGCAACATCACGGTGCGCCTTGGCGGCACAGTCATTCTCGACGGGGCGACCGCCGCCCTGCCCCCGGGCGCGCGCGTCGGCCTGATCGGGCGCAACGGGGCGGGCAAATCGACGCTGATGAAAATTGTCGCCGGGCTGCTCGATCCCGATGATGGCAGTGTCGACATGCCGCGGGATGCGCGCATGGGCTATATCGCCCAGGAAGCGCCGGCGGGATCGGAATCGCCGCTCGATACCGTGCTGGCGGCCGACACCGAACGCAGCGCGCTGCTGGCGGAATCCGAAACCGCTTCCGATCCGCACCGGATTGGCGAAATTCACGAACGGCTGAACATGATCGATGCGCACAGCGCGCCGGCGCGGGCCGCCCGCATCCTGGTCGGACTGGGCTTTGACGAAGCGGCGCAGCAACAGCCGATGGACAGTTTTTCCGGTGGCTGGCGGATGCGGGTCGCGCTTGCGGCTTTGCTGTTCTCGCAACCCGAAATATTGCTGCTCGATGAGCCCTCCAACCATCTCGACCTTGAGGCCACCCTGTGGCTGGAGAATTTTCTCCGCAGCTATGCCGCGACGATTCTGGTGGTCAGCCATGAACGCGATCTGCTCAACAATGTCGTCGATCATATTTTGCATCTGCAGCATGGCAAGACCACGCTCTATCCCGGCGGCTATGACGCGTTCGAGAAACAGCGGGCCGAACGGCAGGCGCAAATGGCGGCGGCGCGCGAAAAGCAGACGGCCGAACGCGACAAGCTGCAGGCCTTTGTCGATCGCTGGCGGACCAAGGCGCATAGCGCGAAACAGGCGCAAAGCCGGATCAAGGCGCTCGCCCGCATGGAACCGATTGCAGCGGCGATTGACGACCCTTCGCTCAGTTTCCATTTCCCTAGCCCATCGGAGCTCAAGCCGCCCCTGGTAACGCTGGATGAGGCGGCTGTCGGCTATGAAGAGAATATCGTGCTGTCCGGGCTGAACCTGCGGCTCGATCCGGATGATCGCACGGCGCTGCTCGGCCGCAACGGCAACGGCAAGACCACGCTGGCGCGCCTGCTGTCCAGCCAGTTGGCCCCCAAAGCCGGTGCGATCAACAAGTCCGGCAAGCTTACGGTGGGTTATTTCACCCAATATCAGGTCGAAGAACTTGATGTTGACGACACCCCGCTGGAGCATATGACGCGATTGATGCGGGATGCGAAACCCGGTGCGGTGCGGGCCCAGCTGGGACGGTTCGGTTTTTCCGGCGACAAGGCCACGGTGAAGGTCGGCAAACTGTCCGGCGGCGAACGCGCGCGGCTGGCGCTGGCGCTGATCACGCGCGACGCGCCGCATCTGCTAATCCTCGATGAGCCAACCAATCATCTCGATGTCGACGCGCGTGAGGCGTTGGTCCACGCGTTGAATGAATATAATGGCGCGGTCGTGCTGGTCAGCCATGATCGGCACATGCTCGAACTGACCGCTGATCGGCTGATCATGGTGGATAGCGGCAAGGCAGAGGAATTTGCCGGCACGCTGGATGATTATACCGATTTTGTTCTCGGACGGAATCAGGATAGCAAACCGGGCGCCGCAACCAGCGGCGGCCACCGCAAGGAAGAACGCCGACAGGCTGCGGAACGGCGCAAGCAGCAATCCGAACTGCGCAAAACCGCGAGCAAGGCCGAGAAACAGCTCGAAGCGCTGGGCAAAACGATTTCGGCGATTGATCGTGCGATGTTTGACCCGGCTTCTGCCGAGGCCGAATATAGCGGCCAGACCATGACCGAACTGATGCTGTTGCGGGCCAAGGCGCAGACCGCGCTGGAGGAACAGGAACAGCTGTGGATGGAAGCCAATGAAGCCCTCGAACAGGCCGATGCCTGACACCACAACAGCCACCCGGGTCGTGCGATGACCGATTGCTGGAAAATCAGCCTGCCCTGTTCGCGGACCGAAGCCGAAGCCATACCCGAAGATGCGCTGCTCCGGCCCGGAGAGGATAGCGCGCCGACAATCGTCACCCGCGAAGCCAGCGCCGACCGGCCTGACGACTGGATGATCGATATCTATTGCGACACGGAACCGGACAGCGCCTTGCTGAGCGAGATGCGCGGCTGGTCGCCTTCAGCGATCGCCGCGAAACAGCAGCCAGTGGTCGAAAAACTGGGCGATGAAGACTGGGTCGCGATGAGTCAGCAGGGCCTTGAACCGCTGCGCGCCGGACGGTTTTATGTCCACACCTCCGACAGTGCGCCAAGTACCGAAACCGGAGTCCGGAATATTGAAATCAACGCTGGCCAGGCGTTTGGCACCGGGCATCACGAAACCACTTTGGGATGCCTCGAGACGCTCGATCGCCTCAAACGCACCGGAGGGCAATTTCGCAATATTGCCGATATCGGTACAGGCACCGGGCTGTTGGCGATTGCCGCCCGGCACTTGTGGCCCACCGCGCAGAATCCTGGCGAGTGATATCGACCCGGTTGCGGTCTCTGTGAGCCTCGCCAATGCCGCGGCCAATGGCCTGCGGACCGGCCCCATGCCCCATGCGATTGAGATGATCACCAGCAACGGACTGGATCACCGCGATATTCAAAAGCGCGCGCCCTTTGATCTGATCATCGCGAATATTCTCGCCGGTCCGCTGGTCGCGCTGGCGCCGCAATTGGCGGCTGCAGCCGCACCGGGAACGCGATTGATTCTGGCCGGCTTGCTGGAGCGGCAGCAATCGGATGTCTTGCACGCTTATATCCGGCTCGGTTTTCGCCTGCGCAAGGTTCATTGCGATCAGGAATGGCCCTGCCTGACGCTGGTCAAGGCTCGGCAATATGGACCGAAGCGCACAGCCATGATCGGCAAATCTCCGCTCGCCGCGGATTATTTTGGTGAATGCTGACTCTGCGCCAGAATGTCGCTGATCAGATGACCACAGCCTTGCCGGTCTGGCCCTCGGCATAGGCCTGCGTGCCCTTTGTCAGCACAATATCGTCGTTCGCTATCTCGGCTATCGCGATATCGGGCATAGCGGCAATCTTTTCATAGACCGGCTTGAAATCGGTTTCGACCGTGACCCGCAGCAATTCGTCGAGACTGGGAATGACAAAATAATTCTGCTGATAGTCATCAATCCGATATTCGGTTCTCAACACCCGCTCGAGATCAAACATGATCCGGTTGGGGCTGGGATCATCCAATGCGAACTTGCTCTCGCCATAGCTCGACACGATGCCGGCGCCGTAGATCCGCAAGCCGTCCGCCTCCTGGATCAACCCGAACTCGACCGTGTACCAGTAGAGACGCGCCAATTGCTTGAGCGTGCCAAATTTTAGCGCACGCAAACCGCCGCGCCCGTAAGCGGCCATATAGTCGGCAAAGCGTTGGTCGGCGAGCATCGGCACATGACCAAATACGTCATGGAAAATGTCCGGTTCCTGCAGATAGTCGAGCTGATCGGGCTTGCGGATGAAATTGCCCGAGACAAAACGCCGATTAGCGAGATGTTCGAAAAAGACGTCGTCCGGCACCAGTCCGGGCACGGCGACCACCTGCCAGCCGGTGGCATCCATCAATATCCGATTCAGTTCGTTGAAATCGGGAATGCCCGGCTCTGACAGATTGAGAATATCCATCCCGTCCAGAAACGCCTGGGCCGCGCGACCGGGAAGCATTTTTCGCTGGCGGGCAAAAAGCGTATCCCAGGTCTGATGTTCTTCCGCACTATAGGCGGACCAGTTCTGGTCTATCGTCCAGTCGGCATTTGCGTGCGCTGGTGGCTTGTCATAGACATGGGATTCGGGGTCGGGCGATGTCAGCATGGGATGACTCTACAGCAGATAAGGTTTCAATGGCAACTTTCACGACAAAATGGCCAAAACGCATCGCCAAAGGGTTGTTGGCGATTGTCGCGCTTTATCTGCTGGCGGCGCTTTTTGGCAGCATTTTTCCCTCCAATCCCGATTGGAAAAGTCCGGAAGACGGTATTGAACTGTTTATAGAAACCAATGGCTTGCACACCGGAATTGTGATGCCGTTGCAAAGTGATGTTCATGATTGGAGCCCACTGATCCGGGCAGACCATCTCGCCGACCCCTCGCGATATGGCAGTCATATATTGATCGGCTGGGGCCATGAAGGTGTGTATCGCAACGCCGAATATTGGCAGGACTTGCGGTTTCGCGACGCTGCCAGCGCCATATTTGGCAGCGACCATGTCTTGCTGCATGTTTATCACCTGAGATATCCACAGGCTTATCCCCATTATCGCCGGGGATTCACCGTCAGTCGCGAAGAATATCGGAAGATGGTGGAACTGATCGAAGCGCGGTTCGTCCGGGACGCATCCGGTGCCGCCATTCCTTCGCGCGGTTATGGAGCGGATGATCTGTTTTACGATGCAAAAGGCCATTATAACGCCTTTTTTACCTGCAATAACTGGACCAATGACGTGCTGAAGCGGTCGGGCATCCGGACCGGTCTGTGGACCCCTTTTCAAGGCGGTGTGATGCGCTGGTTCCTGGAAGAAACAGATTAAGCCTATGACATTTGATGCTTTACATGACGGTTTTCCGGGCTAGCCTCGGCCCATCTCCAAAGAAAGGCATCCTGTCATGAAGTTCCTCGTTCCGCTCGCCGCCGCTTCTCTGACTTTGAGCCTTCCCGCGACCGTCGCCTCGGCAACCGCCACGGTCGAACCGTCGAGCGAGAATGATATTATCGTGACCGGATTGCGAACAACAGCGGATGTGAAGAAAGCGGTGGCGCAGTTTATCGACACGTCCATCGCGGTGCCGCGCGGCGGCCGGCACCAGGGACAATATGCCCGCTTCTCGGACGCCATCTGCCCCCTCGTCTCCGGTTTGTCAAAAGAGAATAACAGCGCAATTGAGCAGCGGATGCGCGCCGTTGCACGGACCGCAGACATGGGCGTGGCCCAACAGGATTGCACACCGAACGTATTCGTCGCCATTGTCAAAAATGGTCCGAAGACGGTGTCCGATCTGCGGAAAAAGCACAAGAATATTTTCGGCACCATGCCTGTCTATCAGCGCGATCAGCTTTTGAAGCTGGACGGACCAGCTTTTAGCTGGAAGCGCGTGGATACGGTCACCGCGGCGTCCGGTTTCGTCCATCGCACCGAAGATGTTGTCGATTTGCCCACGGAACAGGCGAAAACCACGGTTTCCCCGGTTTATTCAACGGTAAAATCCAAAATCAAGACGCCCACCATGGAAGCGATGCGCCATTCCTATCTGGTCCTGGAACAGGATGCTCTGGTCGGTTTGACGACCGTGCAAATTGCCGATTATGCCGCCATGCGATCCTATCTCGAGGTCAAGTCAGGCGCGGGCGCCAAGCCAGCGGCCTTTTCGATCCTCTCCCTGTTTGACAGCCTTGCCGCAGACAACACCCCGCCAGCATCGATTAGCGATTGGGATCTGGTTCTGCTCAGCAGCATGTACGGCGCACCGTCTGATGTTTCCGCAGGCCTGCAACGATCCGACATGCAGCAGCGGTTCGTGCGGGAGATTACCCTGGCGGTGAAACCGGAAGAATAGGCCAACGGGTGGCTAGGGGCCGAGCGACTGACTTTAGTCGAGCGGCAACCCGGCGTTCAAGCGATCCGGGTTGATAATTTTGATCCGGCCATAGCGTCTGGCAATGATGTCGGCGGACTCCAGCTTGGCCAAAGCCTTTCCCAGGGACACCCGGGAGACGCCCACCAAATCGGCCAATTCCTGCTGCGTCACCGCGACAACAGGATCTGACGGATCCGTGGCGCGCAGACGGGACAGTGCTCTTGATACCCGCTCCACTGTTGAAACCTTGCGCCCTTCTTCCACCATATCAAAGGCTTGTTGCACCATGGTGGCCATCGCTTTCAACAGGATGCGTGCGACGGTGACATCTGCGGTGATCGCCGCTTGCAATTCGGTTTCTCCGATACGGATAAGCGTCGCATCGCTGCCGGCAATCGCGTCGACCAGCCGCGGGAACTCGCCGAGAAAGGCTTGTTCGCCGAAGCTGTCGCCAACGCCCAACAATGCAAACAGATTCAGATTTCCATCCACCGAGAAACGGCCGATCTGCACCGTTCCGCGCGCGATATACCAGAAAGCATGGCCCGGATCGCCGCGTTGCTGGATCAACTCCCCCTTGGAAAAATCGCGGGCGCGCCCGTGACTCAGCAACCGCTGGCGAACTTCGTCCGGAAGCGCAGTCACAAAGCCGGCCGCGCTCGACAAAGACCGAGTTTTGGAATTTGATGCCGCCAATTGTAAACCTCTTAGCATTTGCACTATCGGCTATCTGTTAGACGGCTTTCGAAATCAAGTTTTACGGAATTGCCAAAGAGAAGAAATGCGTCCGGAAGTTTTTGCCATTATTGGGATTTTTGCGCTGTTCGGCACGCTCGAGCTGATTCGCACGCATTTGTTCCAAAAGCCGGAACAGACCCGGAACGATGCCTTTGTCGAAATTATCGGCTCTGCGGTCCTGCTGATCTTCACGCAGCCGATGATCATTGTTGCAGCTCAATTTCTGATGGGTGCTGCTGCGCCGCAATGGGCCGGCGCGCTGGCCAATATCCCGCTGCTGGCGGCGATCGCGCTGTTTCTGATTTTTGACGATATGACCCAATACTGGTGGCACCGCCTGTCGCACAGCATTCCGTTTCTCTACAATCTCCATCGCGCCCATCACAATGCGCGCTACATGAGCATCCGCCTGGTTTATCGGAACAACCTGTTCTATTATTCGATCATGCCAGGCATCTGGTTTTCCGGCATTCTCATCTATCTTGGACTCGGATGGGTCTATGTCGGTTATATCGTCGTCAAGATGGCGGTCATTATCGGCGCCCATAGCGACGTGGCGTGGGATGCGCCGCTATACAAGATCAAATGGCTTTCGCCGATCATGTGGGTCGTGGAGAGAACAATCTCGACACCCGCTACGCATCACGCCCATCATGGTCGGCACCTCGCCGATGGCGCAACCCACTATAAGGGCAATTATGGCAATCTCCTGTTTTTCTGGGATGTCCTTTTTGGCACCGCGAAAATTACCCGCCGTTATCCGGATAGCTACGGCGTTGAAAATTTGGCTCCCGCGACCCTCGGTCAGCAGCTTGCCTGGCCTCTCTTCCCTGAAAATCGGGAAGGTGGCTTTGGTGTAACAGAGCTAGCGCAGCGAGAAGCTGCTGCAAAAGCTGACTGAGATTGAGTTCCGGGGGGAAAGATCAGGGCGGTTGACGGATTGGGGGATCTCGTCAACCGTCCTGATTATTAAACGATCAACGCGCTGCGCCAGCTAGCGTCATTATTGCCCGGATCACCCAAGGCTGTCATCCGCGCCATAATCCGGTTTCTTGCGGGTCAACGGATAGGCGAATTGCTTGAGATAACCTTTTGGCACGTCTTCGGGGATCCCATAGCCCGCCGGCCATTTTGATGGCGGCAGGTAGAAGGTGCCAAATAACTTGTCGATCCACGGAAAATGGATCGCGAAATTCACATCAAAGGCTTCGCGCTCCAGGCCATGATGCCAGTGGTGAAAGCGCGGCGTCGCAATCCAGTGGCCGAGCCAGTTGAAATCCCCCTTGATATTGGCGTGCAGCAGGGACGAGTAGATATAGACGAAGGCGATATAGGCTTGCAGCACCGACGGACTGAAGCCCAGCGTCATCATCGGCAGCGACGTGATCCCGCGCAGCAGGATGATCTCGATAAAGTGCATCCGCGCACCGGCCAGCCAGTCCATCGACTTGGACGAGTGATGGACTGCATGGAACCCCCAGAGAAACGGCCAGCGGTGAAATGTGCGGTGAAAGAAATATTGGACCAGGTCGGTGAGGATCAGCACGATGATGAACTGCAAGAGCCATGGTATCCCGGCAACCGCGGCGCGGAAGGCATCCCAGCTGTTGGTATTGGCGACCAGCGCATTGGACGGCGCGAGCGCGAGAAAGGTTAGCGCCTGCACCATCATCGAACTGATCAGATAATAGAACAGGTCTTCCCGCCATTCGATCCGGAACAGCCGCTGGGCGCGCTTGTGCGGCACCAGCCGTTCGAGCGGTGCGAACATCAGACCCGTCACCACCATGTTGACAATGAAAAAATCGAGCCCGAAAAATATGCCCCAGCTGCGCGTATCCTCTGGCTGGACGTTGGCACCGCCAAGAAAAGCAGCGGTAATCCCGATGGCCAGCGCCACAAAACCCAACGCCTTGCGTGGCCGCAACAGCAAGCTGAGCAAGGCCAGCGCATAAGACCCGAGCAGCAACAGATGCACCGCGCCGCGAAAGCCCGACCAGTCCTTGACTGCCTGCAATTCCGGTGTCGCAAACCATTCGGGGAAGCGCAAGGTAATGACCATGCCGAGGCCAGCGATTGCCATCACCACGGCGAAAAAACCCGCGAGCCAACCGCTGCCAAAGCGGCGCACTTCCGGCGGCGCCTCGAGATCCTTGGCGAGCTGTTTCAATATGTTACTTTTCTTCGCCACCATTACCCCCGCAAAGCCTTTTAACCCGCCGCTTTCACAATGTCCGCCCAGGCGGCTTCATCGATCACTTCAATGCCGAGATCGGCGGCTTTTTTCATTTTCGACCCGGCCCCCGGCCCGGCCACCAGCAAGTCGGTCTTCGCACTTACCGAGCCCGAGGCCTTCGCCCCCAAAGCTTCGGCCTGGGCCTTGGCTTCGTCCCGGCTCATCGTTTCGAGCTTGCCAGTAAACACGACGGTTTTTCCAGCGACTGCGCTGTCTCTGGTTTCAACGATGTAATCGGGCGGCATGATCTCGCCGAGCAAATCATCCCAGACCGCGCGGTTATGAGGTTCATGAAAGAAGTCGGCCAGCGCCTGGGCGACCGTCGGACCGACACCATCAATGGCGGTAATCTCGTCGCGCACGGCTTCGTCGTCCCGGGCGGCGATACCGATTTCCGCCACACGCGCCAAAGTGACGAAATTCTTGAGCAAATCCCGCGCGGTGACCGCGCCGATATGCCGGATACCCAGACCGAAGAGGAACCGTGCCGCGTCAGCCGAACGCTTGTTTTCCACAGCCGCCAACAGATTATCCACAGACTTTTCCTGCCAGCCTTCGCGCGCCAATATCGTTGCGCGGTGGTTTTTCAGGCGAAAAATATCGGCCGGACTTTCGATCAGGCCGGCAGCGATAAATTCGGCGATGCTTTTTTCGCCGAGACCATCAATATCCAGCGCCGGGCGCGACACAAAATGGGCCAGACGCTGGAACCGCTGCGCCGGACAGATCAGGCCGCCGGTGCAGCGGACATCGACCTCGCCTTCCTCGGCCACCGCTTCGCTGTCACATTCCGGGCATTTTTCGGGAAAGATATAGGCCTCGCGCTTTTCATCGCGGGTCAGGTTTTCAACCACCTGCGGTATCACGTCCCCGGCCCGCTGAATCACCACACGGTCGCCAGGACGAACACCCAGCCGTTCAATCTCGTCGCGATTATGGAGCGTGACATTCGACACCACCACTCCGCCGACGGTCACCGGCTTGAGCCGTCCGACCGGCGTCAGCTTGCCGGTGCGGCCAACCTGAATATCAATGCTTTCGAGCGTTGTCTGCGCCTGTTCGGCGGGAAATTTGTGGGCCAGCGCCCAGCGCGGTGCCTTGGCGACAAAACCAAGACGCTGTTGCCAGTCGAGCCGGTCGACCTTGTAGACCACGCCGTCAATATCATAAGGCAGGTCGGCCCGTTCGGTTTCGATATGACGGTAATGGGCGAGCATGGTATCCAGCGATTGGAACCGCTGCACCAGCGGTGATAGCGGCAGCCCCCAGCGCGCAATGGCCTGCATCACCCCATAGGCGGTATCGGCCGGCAAGGCGCTGGCCACGCCCCAGCCATGGGCCCAGAATTTCAGCGGCCGCTGCGCGGTGACCTGCGCATCTTTTTGCCGCAAGGATCCCGCGGCCGCATTGCGCGGATTGGCAAATTGGCGGATTTTTTCAGGATCGAAATCGATCCCTTTCGCCGCTGCATCCGCCCTGCCTTCTTCCATCAGGCGCGTGTTGAGGCCATCAAAATCGGCCTTGGCCATATAGACCTCGCCGCGAATTTCGAAGACATCGGGAACATTGTGCTCCCGCGAAGGCGGGAGTCTATCTCCTGTCGGCGCGTCGACAGAACCGCCGGGAGATGGGTCCCCGCCTTCGCGGGAGCACAGCGTTTGCGGAATATCCGCGATCATCCGCACATTGGCGGTCACATCTTCCCCGATCTGGCCATCGCCGCGGGTGGCGGCGAGCACCAGTTCGCCCTTTTCATAGCGCAACGCGCAAGACAGGCCGTCAATCTTGTCCTCTGCGGTCACCGCGACTTCCGCGTCCTCCGGCAGATTGAGATAACGCCGCACCCGCGCCAGCCATTCGGCGATATCTTCGTCCGAAAAGCCGTTGTCGAGACTCATCATCCGCTGCTCGTGGGTGACCTTGGACAGCGGCGAGGCCGCGACCGCGGCGCCGACGAGTTTGTTGGGACTGTCGTCCCGCACCAGATGCGGGAAAGCCTCTTCCAGAGCGGTGTTCCGGCGCACCAAAGCGTCATAGTCCGCGTCCGTTATTTCCGGCGTGTCTTCGGCGTGATAGAGCGTGTTATGTTTCGCGATGGTGCGCGCGAGGCGCATAAGTTCGTTGGCCGCTTCCGCTTCGGAGATGTCCATCAAACCCCCTCCAGCAAACGATCCGCCTGGGCCCGCGCTTCATCGGTGACATCGGTGCCCGACAGCATCCGCGCGATTTCCTGGCGGCGGCCGTCCTTGTCGAGCGCGTTGACATCGGTGCGCGATACCGTGCCGTCGGAGCTTTTGTTAATCAGCATATGCGCCTTGCCCTTGGACGCGACTTGCGGGCTGTGGGTGACAACCAGCAATTGCGCGCCATCGGAGAGCCGGGCCAGCCGGTCGCCAATCGCGGCCGCGACCGCGCCGCCGACACCGCGATCAACCTCGTCGAAAATAATCGTCTTGGCGCCGCCTTCTTCCGCCAGCGCAACCTTGAGCGCGAGGATGAAACGCGACAGCTCGCCACCCGAAGCAATCTTGCCGAGCGGCGCCAGCGGGGCACCGGGATTGGTCGAGATCAGAAATTCAATCCGGTCCATTCCGTTTTGATTCCAACGCTCTTCGGGCACTTCTTCAATCAGGGTCTTGAAGCTGGCGGCATCCAGTTTGAGCGGCACCAGCTCGCCGGCCACCGCTTTGTCCAGCGCCTTGGCCGCTTTCACGCGCCGGTCGCGTAGCGCGGTGGCGGTCGACACATAGGCGGCTTTGGCTTGCCCCAGATCTGCCTCCAGTTGTTTGAGCGACTGGCCGCCATCGCTGATCGCCAGCAAGCGTTTTTCCAGCGTCGCCAGCAATTCCGGCAATTGTTCAGCCTCGACCCGGTGTTTGCGGGCAAGACCGCGCAGATCGAACAAGCGGGTTTCCATATCGTCGAGCCGCTGCGGGTCAAAGCTCAGCGCATGCGCCGCATCGGTCAGCTTTTCCTCGGCATCGCTGGCTTCGATAATCGCCCGATCCAGCGCGCCCAAGGCCTCGGCCAGCATCGGATGTTCGTCGCCAATCCGGTCGAGACGGCGCGCCGCCGCGCGCAACGAGGCGAGCCCGCCATTGGATCCGTCAAAGGCCGAACGGATCGCTTCGAGATCACCGGTCAGCTTTTCGCCCTTCATCATGGTGGCGCGTTCCAGCGCCAGTTCCTGTTCTTCCCCCGGTTGCGGTGCAAATTTTGACAGCTCGGCAACACTATGCTCGAGAAAATCGCGATCCCGTTCGGCGGCCTCCTGATCGTCCTTCGCCTGTTCCAGCGCATCTGCGGCGGCTTTCCATTCGGCAAAGGCCTGGCGGGTTGGCGCCGGATCCACGCCGGCAAAGCTATCAAGCAAGGCGCGGTGGCCCTTCGGATTGATCAGGCCGCGGTCATCATGCTGGCCATGAATCTCGATCAGCTGGCCGCCGATTTCCCGCAGCAAAGCGGCGGAACA
Source organism: Parasphingorhabdus sp. W113 (assembly GCF_055693205.1). NCBI lineage: Bacteria > Pseudomonadati > Pseudomonadota > Alphaproteobacteria > Sphingomonadales > Sphingorhabdaceae > Parasphingorhabdus > Parasphingorhabdus sp. W113. The sequence continues at coordinate 2,292,609 of NZ_CM146328.1, forward strand.
GGGCTGGTCATTGATATGCGCCCGGCTGCCCCCGTCGGCCTTGACCGATCGCTTGATGATCAGCGGTTCGCCCGGATCAATCGCAATATCATTATCATCCAGCGCCGCGCCAGATTGCTGCCCGGTGGCGGCGGGTCGAAGCTCGCTATGACCTGCGCCTTGGCGGTGCCTTGGCGCACCAGGCCGCTATCGGCCCGGCTGCCCAGGGCCAGGCCGAGCGAGTCCAGCAGGATCGACTTGCCCGCACCGGTTTCGCCGGTCAGCACCGACAAGCCGGACCCGAACTCGAGGTCGAGCGCTTCGATCAATACAATGTCGCGAATGGATAAGGACTGCAGCACAGCCCTCTCTTAAATGACGATAGTTCCGGCTGCAACGCTACAAAGCGCTTTGGCTGGCACTATTTCCCGGCTGGTGAGAAGCGGATCAGGTCGCGCCGTGTTTCTTCACCAGATCATAGGCGCGCTCATACCATTTCGAACCCGGATAATTGGCGCCGAGCACGGCCGCGGATTTCTTCGCTTCTGCAGGAATTCCCAAAGCCAGATAGCATTCGGTCAGGCGCATCAGCGCCTCGGCGCTATGGGTGGTGGTGTCATATTTGTCGATCACCGTCCGGAACCGGATCGTCGCTGCGAGCCATTTGCCGCGCCGCTGATAGAAGCGGCCAATTTCCATTTCCTTGCCGGCAAGATGGTCGTTGACGAGATCCATCTTCAGCGTCGCGTCGGCGGCGTAGCGCGTGTTCGGATAGCGCCGGGCCACTTCGCCCAGCGTGGCCAGCGCCTGTTCGGTAATCTTCTGATCCCGGGTGACATCGCTGATCTGCTCATAGTAGCTGAGCGCAATCAGATAATAGGCATAAGGCGCATCCTTGTTGCCCGGATGGATCGACAGGAACCGGCGCGAGGATTCGATCGCCTTGTTATAGTCGCCAGCGACATAATAGCTGAACGCACTCATCTGCTGCGCCCGGCGGGCCCAGGGCGAATAGGGATGCTGCCGCTCGACCTCGTCGAACAGGGCGGCCGCGATCTTGTACTGGCCGCGGTCGAGGCGATCCTTGGCGGCATTGTACAGGGTGTTGACGTCGCGCGCGACATAGCGCGTATCGGCTCCCCGGTTGCCGCCGCCGCCCAAAGCGGCGCAGGCAGAGAGTGAAGTCAGGCACACGCCCAGCAGAGCGGCTCGAATGATCGTGTTTTTCATAGCTGTTCCCTTAACCGCTTATCTCCGGCACGCCAATAGTTGTTTCCGGGCGATAGCACCAAAAGCCTAAATTCGTCGCGAGAATAGCGGGGCCTTGCTATCTGCAGGATGAACGATCAGAATGATCCAATGACCTCATCTCCCCCGCTCCCCGCAGAGAACAACAGCGGCGTGCCCCGTGTCGATGGCGCGGATCCCTATGAACGCGAGCAACAGACGTTCCCGACGTTGACCGACGAACAACTGGCGCGAATCCAGCCCTTTTGTGATGCGGAAACTTTTCGGGACGGCGCATTGCTGTTCGAACGCGGGCAGCGCAGCGTCGATTTTTTCATCATCCTGTCCGGCGCGGTGGAGATATTCGATACCAATGACAATGGCGAGGCCAATGTCTTCACGACGCACAAGCGCCACCAGTTTACCGGCGAGCTCGATCTGTTCAACGACCGGGAGATTCTGGTTAGCGGCCGCGCTTCGGGCCAAACCGAAGTGCTGCGGTTCAAGCGCCCCGACTTTCGCAAAATGGTTGTCGCGGAGCCGGATATCGGCGAGATCATCATGCGGGCGTTCATATTGCGCCGCGTCGGATTGATCCAGCATGTTCAAGGCGGCGTCACCGTGGTCGGCCGGAAACAGGACGGCGCCAGCCTGCAAATCGACCGCTTCCTGACCCGCAACGGCTATCCGCACCGGATGATCGATATCGACGCCGACGAGGACAGCGCCGCCGCGATGGAAGGCTTCAGCATCGAGCGCGCCGATCTGCCAGTGGTAATTCTGCCGTCCGGGGATCTGCTGAAAGCGCCAACCGACAAACAGCTCGCCGACGCGCTGGGCCTGACCGAGGAATTGCACCCGGATCATGTCTATGATCTGGCGGTCATCGGGGCGGGACCATCCGGACTGGCGGCGGCGGTCTACGGCGCATCAGAAGGGCTCGAAACGATCATCATCGAGAAACTGGCGCCGGGCGGACAAGCCGGCACCAGCTCCAAGATCGAGAATTATCTGGGCTTTCCGACCGGCATTTCAGGCCAGGCCCTCGCCGGACGGGCGCAGATTCAAGCGCAGAAATTCGGTGCCAAACTGGCCATCTCGCGCAACGCGACCGGTCTGGATTGCGACGGCACCTATAACAAGATCAGACTGGAAGGCGATGAAGCGGTCTGCGCCCGGGCGCTGGTCATCGCCACCGGCGCCAGCTACCGAAAACTGAATCTTGAAAATGACGAAAAATTTGAGGGGCAAGGCATTCATTATGCGGCGACCGCGATGGAATCGAAGCTTTGCGAAGGCGAAGAGGTTGCCGTGGTCGGCGGCGGCAACAGCGCCGGACAAGCGGCGATGTTCCTCGCCCAAACCGCCAAACATGTCCACCTGCTGATCCGCAGCGACTCGCTGGCCGCCAGCATGTCGAGCTATCTGATCGACCGGCTCGAAGCCTCGCCCAAGGTTGCCATCCGATTTGGCACGGCGATTACCGAGCTGATCGGGGATACCCACCTGGAGTCCCTGCGCTGGAAAGGTCCGGACGGCATCGAGGATCGCGCGATCCGGAATGTTTTCGTGATGATTGGCGCCGTGCCCAATACCGATTGGATTGGCGATTGCCTGCAACTCGATGAAGGCGGATTTATCCGCACCGGCAGCGACTGTCAGGGGGAACCGACGGAAAGCCCCTATATGACCAGTCGTCCGGGCATTGTCGCGGTTGGCGATGTCCGTTCCGGCTCGGTCAAGCGCGTGGCATCCGGCGTCGGCGAAGGATCGGTGGTGATCCAGGCGGTCCACGGCTATCTCGCCCGCCTCGCGGAAAAGGAAACGGCCCAGGACGCCGGTTAGCCACAAAAAAGGGCCCCGGTTTCCCGAGGCCCTTTCTTTATCTGAAGCGATCCGAACCTAGTCTTCGGTGATCGAACCCGGCAACGGAATATCGCCGCCGCCCTGGTTGTCGCCGCCGCCGTCATTGTTGCGACCACGACCGCGTCCACCGCCGTCACGACCACGACCACGACCGCCACCGCCGCCATCACGACGTGGGCCGCGTGGTTTGCTTTCGCGTGGAGGACGGGTGTCTTCCAGCTCTTCACCGGTTTCCTGATCGACGACCCGCATCGACAGGCGCACCTTGCCGCGCTGGTCGATCTCGAGAACCTTGACCTTGACTTCCTGTCCTTCGCTCAGTTCGTCCGCGACTTTCTCGACCCGCTCATTCTTGATTTCAGAGACGTGGACGAGACCGTCCTTGCCGCCCATGAAATTCACAAATGCGCCAAAGTCGACGAGATTGACGACCTTGCCGTCGTAGATTTTGCCAACTTCGGCTTCTTCCACAATGCCTTCAATCCATTTCAGGGCTGCAGCAATTTGGGATTTGTCCGAAGAGGAAACCTTGATCAGGCCTTCGTCATCAATGTCGACCTTCGCACCGGTTTCCGCAACAATCTCGCGAATGACCTTGCCGCCGGTTCCGATAACGTCGCGGATCTTCTCTTTGTTGATCTGCATCGTTTCGATCCGGGGGGCATGTTCCGACATTTCCGTCCGGACACCGCTCAGCGCCTTGGACATTTCGCCAAGGATGTGCGCACGACCGCCACTCGCCTGTTCCAGAGCAGACTTCATGATTTCCTGGGTGATACCCGCAACCTTGATGTCCATCTGCAGGGAGGTGATACCTTTTTCGGTACCCGCAACCTTGAAGTCCATGTCGCCGAGATGATCTTCGTCGCCGAGAATGTCGGACAAAACAGCGAAATCTTCACCTTCGAGGATCAGACCCATGGCAATACCGGAAACCGGACGCGCCAGCGGCACACCGGCATCCATCATCGCCAGTGAACCGCCACAAACGGTTGCCATCGAAGACGAACCGTTGGACTCGGTAATGTCACTCAGCACGCGGATGGTGTAAGGAAAGTCCTCAACCGTTGGCAATACCGGGCGCAGCGCACGGAAAGCGAGCTTGCCGTGACCGGTTTCGCGGCGGCTGGTAAAGCCGAAGCGACCCACTTCACCAACCGAATAAGGCGGGAAGTTATAGTGCAGCATGAAGTTGCTGTAGCTGAGACCGTCGAGACCGTCGATCATCTGCTCGGCATCTTTGGTACCCAAAGTGGTGGTCACGATCGCCTGCGTTTCACCGCGGGTGAACAGCGAAGACCCGTGGGTCCGGGGCAGCAGACCAACCATGGCTTCGATCGGGCGAACCTGATCCAGCTTACGGCCATCAATACGGGTACCGTCCTTGATGATCGCGCCGCGTACGATTTCCGCTTCCAGCTTCTTGACCATCTTGCCGGCGGTCATCTGGGTTTGGCCATCTTCTTCGGCATATTTTTCTTTGGCTTTCTCGCGGACCGTATTCAGCGCGTCGCTACGCTCTGATTTGTCGGTCAGCTTGTAGGCGGCGGCAATATCGTCGCCAACCAGCTTGCGCAGGTCTTCCTTGATATCGCTATTGTCGTCGCCGGCGTCGAGCTGCCAAGGTTCCTTGGCGGCTTGTTCGGCGAGATCGATAATCAGACCAGCAACGTCCTTGCAGGCGTCATGGGCAAACTGAACGGCGCCAAGCATGACGTCTTCGGACAGCTCTTGTGCTTCCGATTCCACCATCATCACCGCACCAGGCGTGCCGGCAACAACCAGGTCGAGTTCGCCTTCAGCGACTTCGTCCATCGACGGGTTCAACTGATATTCGCCTTCGCTGTAACCAACGCGAGCGGCCCCAATCGGGCCCATGAACGGCACACCGGAGATGGTCAAAGCAGCTGATGCTGCAACCATTGCCAGGATATCGGGTTCGTTGACACCGTCATAGCTCAGCACCTGACAGATGACGTTGATTTCGTTGTAGAACCCTTCCGGGAACAGCGGACGGCAAGGACGGTCAATCAAACGCGATGTCAGCGTTTCCTTTTCCGTCGCACGGCCTTCGCGCTTGAAAAAGCCGCCTGGAATACGACCGGCGGCTGAGAATTTTTCCTGATAGTGGACGGTCAGCGGAAAGAAATCCTGTCCTTCGCGTACCGATTTGGCGGCGGTGACTGCACAGAGCACAACCGTTTCGCCGAGGGTCGCGAGAACCGCGCCATCAGCCTGACGGGCAATACGGCCCGTTTCGAGGGTGAGGGTTTCTCCGCCCCACTCCATTTCAACTTTCTTTACATCAAACATTCTTGTTTTCCTTTGTCCCGCCTGCCCTATGCAGTGCGGGGGCTTTCTTGTTTGTCCAGCAATCCGGCTGAACAGCGGTTGGAAGCTATTAGCGCTTCCTTTTCTTGGCCATCCTCACCTTATTGTGAAAATATGCCTTACTCGTGCCCCCGCGAAGGCGGGGGCCTATCTCCTGAACTAGCGCCTATCGGTACCAGCTAGAGATGGATCCCCGCCTGCGCGGGGATGACCCAATACGTAATCGGCCCGCAAAAGCGGGCCGAACGATTGCGTCACTTCCGAAGACCAAGGTCTTTAATCAACTTCGAATAGCGACCAGCGTCTTTCTTGCGGAGATAGTCCAGCAAAGACCGGCGCTTGTTCACCATCATCAGCAAGCCACGGCGTGAGTGGTTGTCTTTGTGATGGCCTTTGAAATGCTCTGTCAGGTTCACGATGCGCTCTGTCAGCACAGCAACCTGGACTTCCGGGGAACCGGTATCACCTTCGCTCTGCGCGAATTTCTTGATCAGTTCCTGCTTTTTTTCAGCGGTAATAGTCATAGTCTTTTTTTCCTTCGAACATCTTACAAGTTAAACCCGCGAACGACCTTGACGATCCCATCAACAGATTCTGCCAATGCTACCGGGGAACCATCCTCAGTAGCCAGAAACGTCCCGTTGATAGCGGGGTTCCCGATCATTTCCCGTTCGTCCAGCACTTGGCCTTGCCGAAGCAGTCTCGCCTGATCAGAAGTGAGGTCAAAAGCCGGGATGTCGTCCAGCCCTGCCTCGAGTGGCAAGAGATAATCTTCAATGTCCGCGCCCTTACCAATTTCATTGAGTTTGTCCAGCGAAATCGCCTGTTTTAGCGAGAATGGACCGGCTTTTGTTCGCCGCAGCATCGACACATGCCCGACAGTGCCCAAAGCCCGCGCAATATCGCGGGCGAGAGAGCGAATATAGGTGCCTTTGGAAACATTGGCGGTGAGGGTCACTTCTTGCACCACGTCTTTCCGGACTTGATCCGGAATCCGGGGTGATGTTTCGCTACCGGTTGTGCTTGATGCTCTGGATCCTGAACCAAGTTCAGGATGACGAATTTCCAGGGAATATATCTCCACTGCCCGCTTTGTCATCTCGACCTCTTCACCCGCCCGCGCCAGATCATAGGCCCGCTTACCATCAATCTTCAGCGCCGAATATTTTGGCGGAATCTGCTCGATCGGCCCGGTAAACTGCGACAATATCGCCTCGATTTTGGCAAGGCTGGGCCGATGATCGGACGTTTCGGTCACCGCCCCTTCGACATCCAGCGTTTCGGTTTCTGCGCCGAACGCAATGGTGAAGGTGTAGATTTTGGATGCATCCAGCATCCGCCCGCACAGTTTGGTCGCCTCTCCGAGCGCAATCGGCAAAACCCCGGTTGCCAGCGGATCGAGCGTCCCGCCATGGCCGACTTTCAGCTTGTTTTTGCCTTTGCCGAGCAACCCCGCTTCGCGCAGATTGCGTTTGACTGCGCCAACCGCTTGCGTCGACCCCAGCTCCAGCGGCTTGTCGAGGATGATCCAGCCATGGGGTCTGGTCACAGCGGCTTTTTCCATTCCATCACCAGAAAACCGGGGACGCGCGTGTAGCGGTCATGTTTCGGATCGTCGATCGGTGGCGGCGTAGGCTCCGAAAAATGCGTCAGCTGCAAGCCGTGGCCCAAAAAAGCTTCAAAATAGGCGCTGAGCGGCCGATGCCAGTTGAGAATATCGATCCCGGCCCATTGTTCTCGTGTTGCGCGCTCTTCAGCATAATGATCCAACTGAAAGCTTTTCGCCGCACCAGTCAGACCGCGGTTCCACCGGCCAGCGGTGAAAAAACTGGTCAGATTGGCAATCAGGATGGCACCGCCGGGTTTTGTCACCCGGGTCATTTCCGCTATTGCAGCGCGATAATCTTCGATATCAATCAACGATAAATAGCTGATAACCAAGTCAAAACTGGAATCGGCAAAGGACAGGTCTTCGCCATAGCCGATGGCATAGTCACCAGCGGGATCACGGCTCTGCGCCGCAGCGATCAATCCGGGGACCGGGTCAATGCCGGTCCCGGACATGGCACGGTCCTGAAGCATGCGGACGAACCGTCCTTCCCCGCACCCGACGTCGAGAAACCGGCCGCCGATGGCCGTGGCGCGCTCGACCATCGCGGCATCGAGAAACGTCCGTCGCGCCCAGTCGCCGGTGTCGCCCATGGATGCCATCCACGCGTCAGCAGACTGCACCCAGCCATTCACATCGTCTGCCATAATCAGCCCGTCCATTCCTCTTTGAGGAGCCCGAATACAGCCGTATCACGAACATAGCCAGTCCATGTTATGCGGTTCTTGCGCAGCGTGCCTTCATGCTTGGCGCCCAGCTTCAGGACCGCCGCCATGGATCGCTTGTTGCGGGTATCGACCCGGAATTCGATCCGGGTGTAGCCGCAGGCAAAAGCATGATCGATCATCAGTTTCTTCATGACATCGTTAAAGCCGCTGCCGCGAACTGAAGGCGCGATATAGGTGCCGCCAATTTCGGTGACTTTGGTCTGGGGGTCGGGATTGATATAATTGCTCATCCCGACCAGTTTTTCGCTGGTCATGTCGATGACCGCAAATTGCACCCAGCTATCGGTGCTGTGAAAGGCTTTCATTGCCTTGTCGAAATGCGCGTCGAGCATTGAAACCGGATAAATATCCCAGATGTCCTGATCTTCGGCACAGGCCGCGCGCAGCGGTTCGATATGCTGTGCGGCCAGAGGCTCGAGCCGCACCGGTGTTTCTTCCAGAACCGTTTCCAGATCCGGAAACCCTCTAGCCATTGAGCTTTTCCATGAAATGCTTGCGGCACAGCGCAACATAAAGTTCATTGCCGCCAATTTCGGTCTGCTGTCCGGCGAGAACGGGATTGCCTTCGCTGTCGACCCGCATGTTCATCGTCGACTTGCTGCCGCATTCGCACACCGCCTTCAGCTCGACCAGTTCATCCGCGATGGCGAGCAACTGGGCGCTGCCGGAAAACAGGGCCGCCTGAAAATCCGTGCGCAGACCATAAGCCAGCACCGGAATGCGGAGCTGGTCGGCCACCAGCGCCAGCTGGAACACCTGATCCTTGGTCATGAACTGCGCTTCGTCGATCAGCACGCAATCGAGCTTATTCGCCTCATGCTCCTGGCTGATCGCCACCAGCATGTCGGTCGATCCGTCAAACAGATGCGCTTTCTTTTTCAGCCCGATCCGCGAATTGATCCAGCCGGCATCTTCCCGGTCGTCCAGCACCGCCGTCCACAACATCGTGTGCATGCCGCGCTCGCGATAGTTGAAATCGGCTTGCAGCAAGGTGGTCGATTTGCCCGCATTCATCGAGCTGTAGTAGAAATAGAGTTTGGCCATGTTCCGTCTTTGCACCCGTCATCCTGAACGGCTTTCAGGATCTCCGGCAGCCATAAGAGCCGCAATAAGATCCTGAATCAAGAACAGGATGGCGAAAGGGTGAAAATGCTATTCCCCGCTCTCGCGGTCATCCAGATCCTGGGCAACCTTTGGATTGCTCAGCAGATTTTCGATATGCGCCGCTTCGTCGAAGCTTTCGTCGGCGAGAAATTTGAGCTTCGCGGCATATTTCATCTTCACCCGGCCCGCCACTTCCTTCTGGAAATAGGCGGTGTTGGTCTTCAGCGCCTGGAGCACATCCGCCTCATTGGCGCCGAGCAAGGGCTTCACGAACACCGTCGCATGGCGCAAATCCGGGGACATGCGCACCTCGGTCACGCTAACGCTATGGGATGTCAGCACGTCATCGTGAACCTCCCCGCGCATCAGCAGTTCGGACAGGATATGCCGCACCTGCTCGCCGACGCGGAGCAACCGCACCGACCGGCCTTCAGGAGATGTGTCGTTATATTTCGCCATTATTCAGATATTGGGGTCAATTTGGATGTTGCAGTAGCTTTGACCAACAAATCCCCTTCCTCGTTAAAAAGCTGCGCTTCAGTAAATGCGATATTGCGTCCCATTTTTACTATCTGCCCTGCTCCGAAAACCCTGCCAGGCATAACTGGCTGAAGATACGTCAAGTTAAGTTCGAGAGTGAGCGGTGCCAGTTTTCCATTGGACTTGACTAGAACGGGAACGCCTATGGCTTCGTCAATCATCGCCGCGACGAATCCCCCTGAATAGAGCCACGCGGACTGGTAAATTCAACCGGAGCCACAAACTTGATTTTTATGGATCCGGTTTCAAAATCAGCCTCAGTCACTTCTGCATCAAGGGATTCAGAACACGGAGGGCGAGTCCTCTCCTGCTCCGGCTGTGATTGTTCGCTGGTCAACTTGTGATCTCTGGTCATCATTTCTGGCTAAAGAATGCGTTCTTTCTCTTCGACTTCAAAGACTTCGAGCATATCACCGGGTTTGATGTCATTGGTGTCTTCCAGCACCGCACCACATTCCATGCCGGCGCGGACTTCCTCGACATCATCCTTGAATCGGCGCAACGACGCGATGGTCGTGGCGCTGACAATGACGTCCTCGCGGGTAAGCCGCGCGAACAGCCCTTTGCGGAGCGATCCTTCGGTAACCAGCAGACCGGCCGCCTTGTCCTTCTTGCCGGACTTGAACACTTCCTTGACCTCGGCCCGGCCCATGACATTCTCGATCTTCTCGGGACCGAGTTCTCCGGCCATTTCCGCCCGGATATCGTCGGTCAGATCATAGATGATATCGAAATATTTCAGCCGCACGCCATCGCGCTTGGCAATTTCGCGCGCCTTGGCATTGGGGCGCACATTAAAGCCGATAATCGGCGCCTTGCTGGCACTGGCCAGGGTGACGTCGGACTCGGTAATCGCGCCGACACCGCTGTGCAATATGCGAACCTTGATATCGTCGTTCGAAATCTTGTTCAGCGCCTGCACAATTGCTTCGGTGCTGCCCTGGACATCGGCCTTGACCAGCAGCGGGAATTCCACCGCGCTGTCGGCCGCCGCAGAGAACATATTCTCGAGCGAGGTTGGCGCCTGGGTCGTGCGTTGCAGCTTTTCCTGCTCGGCCCGATAGGACGCCACTTCCCGTGCCCGACTTTCATTTTCGACCACGGTCAGCTTGTCACCAGCCGAGGGCACACCGGAAAGACCAAGGACTTCAACCGGAACCGACGGTCCCGCTTCCTTGGGCTGGCTGCCCTTGTCGTCGATCATCGCCCGGACTTTACCGGTTTGAGAACCCACAACAAAAATATCACCGCGCTTCAGCGTGCCGCGCTGAACGAGAACAGTGGCAACCGGTCCGCGTCCCTTGTCCAGCTTGGCTTCGATCACAATGCCTTCGGCCGGACGATCCGGGCGGGCCTTGAGTTCAAGCAATTCGGACTGGAGATGGATTTTCTCGATCAATTCTTCGAGATTGGTTTTCTTGAGCGCCGAAACCTCGACATCCTGCACGTCACCGGACATCGCCTCAACAATGACCTCATGTTCGAGCAAGCGGGTGCGGACGGTGGTCGGATCCGCGCCATCCTTGTCGATCTTGTTGATCGCCACAATCATCGGCACGCCCGCCGCCTTGGTGTGGTTGATCGCTTCAATCGTCTGCGGCATCAAACCATCATCCGCTGCCACCACCAGGATCACGATATCCGTGGCATTGGCACCGCGCAGCCGCATGCTGGTAAAGGCTTCATGGCCCGGCGTATCGAGGAAGGTGATCTTTTCACCATTTTTCATTTTGACCTGATAGGCGCCGATATGCTGGGTAATGCCGCCGGCTTCGCCGCCGACGACATCCGTCCCGCGCAAGGCATCGAGCAGCGACGTCTTGCCATGATCGACATGACCCATGATCGTCACCACTGGCGGGCGCGGTTTCTGGGTTTCGATCGGATCGACATCTTTCTCGGTATCGATTTCGACATCCGCTTCGGAAACGCGCTGGATATTGTGGCCAAATTCCTCGACCAGCAATTCTGCCGTATCCTGGTCAATCGTCTGGTTGACGGTGACCATGGATCCCATGTTGAACAGGGATTTGACCAGATCCGCGCCTTTTTCACCCATCCGCTTCGACAGTTCCTGCACGGTAATCGCTTCCGGAACGATGACGTCGCGAATCTGCTTCTCACGCGGTTCGCGCGGCTGACCTGACATCTGAGCCCGCTTTTCCTTCTCGCGCGCCCGTTTCAGAGCGGCCAGAGACCGGGCACGCGCCGCACCGTCTTCGCCGCGCAACGCGCGGTTGACGGTCAGCTTGCCCGACTGGCGGCGGTCATTGCGATCGCTGCGTCCGGTTTTCGGCTTGGCTTTTGTATCCGGCCGTTTGGGCGCTTCCACAGGCGTGAATTTGCGCGCGGGCGGATGTTTGTCTGCTGTCGCTGCCGGCTTTGCTTCTGCGGCTTCAGCCGCTTCCGCAGCCTCTGCCACCGATGCGGCCGCGGCTTCTTCGGCAGCCTTGATTTCTTCCTGTGCCTTTTTCGCGGCCTCTTCTTCAGCCTTGCGATTTTCTTCCGCGCGCTTTTTCTCTTCCGCGGACTGATCTTTCTTGGCTTTGGTATCGCGTTTGCGCGCTTCTTCCATCGCCTGCAGGCGCGCTTCTTCGGCTTCCCGCAGCAGCTGGGCCTGTTTTTCCTGACGCGTCAGCACGTCTTCCTGTTTCGGCTTGGGTGCCGGTGCCGGTTTTTTGGCTTCAACCGGCGCAGGGGCCGGGGCCGGGGTTTCCGGCACGACTTCCTTGGCCGCTTCCTGTGCACCGGGCTTGCCCACCAGTTTGCGGCGCTTGACCTCGACGACCACCTTGTTGGTGCGCCCATGGCTAAACGTCTGTTTGACTTCGCCAGGCTCGACCGAACGCTTTAACCCCAAGGGCTTGCGTGCGGGTTTTGGCGTATCTTTTGTATCTTCACTCATCGAACAGACTTAATCCTTAAAATATATATACTTCAAACTGTTGCCTCACGTACTTAATCCCGCTCAGGCAACTTTCTTCTCGTCTTCATCGTTCCCTTTACCAGAACCGATAAAGTGGCGCCATCTCTCCAGGCTATGCGAAATTCGCCCCGCTGCGCGCTTGTCGGTTATTCCGATATGCACGACATTCTGCCGGCCCAATGCCACAGAAAGCCCCTGCCGGTCTACCGGCAATATCATTCCGCGGACATCCTGACCTTCCCGGTCGCTGCCGACCCGCCACGCCTGGTCCAGCTTGGCATTGCCATCGCGACCGGCATCCGCTGCGTGCAGCAACATGACGAGATCGCCCTGGCGCGCCGCTGTTTCGATTTTTTCGGAGCCGGTTAGCAAGGTCCCGCCACGAGCTTCCAGGCCAAGCCTGTCTAATGTGGCGCGTTCCAGCGCCAATTCAACCCGCAATGGCAGGTCATCGGGAATATCGAGCTGCCCGGATTTGAACGCCCGAGACAAAGCGCCCTTGAGCTGGCCTTTCCCCTGCGCGGCTTCCAGTGCGCGCCGGTCGACGCCAATCCACGCGCCGCGACCCGGCGCCTTGGCGCGCACGTCCGGTGCAATTTGCCCATCGGGACCGAGTGCCAGACGCACCAGATCCTGCTGGGGATTGGAATCCCCAGTCAGAATACATTTACGGTGCGGTACGCCTTCTACTGATTGAGCAGGCGTCTCATTGGGGAGCTTCCGCATTTGCGTCCTCCCCGTCTTCTGCTGCAGCGGCCGGAGCCGGCGCGTCGTCTTCATCTTCGAACCAGTGGGCCCGCGCGGCCATGATGATCTCGTTGCCCTGGTCTTCGGTCAGACCATATTGGGCGAGAACACCATCCGGCTCGGGCTTGCGATTGTCATTGCGACGGCGCGGTTCCGATTTGCGTTTCAGGACCAGCTCGTCGGTCGCCAGATCGGCCACATCGTCGAGCGTTTTCAGTCCTGCCTTGCCGAGCGTGACCAGCATCGCTTCGGTCATGTGCGGCAATTCCGCAATCGCGTCTTCAACGCCCAGTTCGATGCGTTCCGCCTTGGCCGCCGCTTCCCGGCGCTCCAGCGCTTCCAGCGCCCGGCTTTGCAGTTCGGCGGCCAGCTCTTCGTCAAAGCCTTCAATGCTCGAAAGCTCTTCCGGCGCAACATAGGCGACTTCTTCCATCTCGCTGAAACCTTCGGCAACCAGCAGCTGCGACAGGGTTTCATCGACGTCCAGATCTTCCTGGAACATTGCGGTGCGCAGGGCGAATTCTGCCTGACGCTTTTCGCTGCTGTCGGCTTCGGTCATGATATCGATCGCGAGACCGGTCAGCTGCGACGCGAGACGGACATTCTGGCCGCGACGACCAATGGCGAGGCTGAGCTGATCGTCCGGAACAACCACTTCGATGCGGCCTTCCTCTTCGTCGATCAGCACGCGGCTGACCGTTGCTGGCTGCAACGCGTTGACCACGAAGGTCGCAATATCGTCGGACCAGGGAATGATGTCGATTTTCTCGCCCTGCATTTCCTGCACGACAGCCTGCACTCGGCTACCCTTCATGCCGACACAAGCGCCAACCGGATCGATCGAGCTGTCCTGGCTGATCACACCAATTTTGGCGCGGCTGCCCGGATCGCGGGCTGCGGCCTTGATCTCGATAATGCCGTCGTAAATTTCAGGGACTTCCTGCGCGAACAGAAGCTTCATGAAATCGGGATGGGCGCGCGACAGGAAAATCTGCGGGCCGCGATTTTCGCGGCGGACGTTCATGATCAGCGAGCGGACGCGGTCACCGACGCGGGCGGCTTCCCGCGGGATTTGCTGGTCGCGGCGGATCACGCCTTCGGCGCGGCCAAGATCGACGACGACATGGCCAAATTCCACCGACTTCACCACGCCGGTGATGATTTCACCCGCCCGGTCCTTAAATTCTTCAAACTGGCGCTCGCGCTCGGCATCCCGCACTTTCTGGAAAATCACCTGCTTGGCGGACTGGGCATCGATCCGGCCGAGATCAACCGGCGGTAGCGGGTCAACGATAAAGTCACCCACTTTCGAACCTTTTTCGAGCTTCTCGGCCTGCTTGAGGTCGACCTGCTTGAAATAGTCTTCAACTTCTTCGACGACTTCAACAACCCGCCACAGCCGGAGATCACCGGTCTGCACATCCAGCTTCGCGCGGATGTCATTTTCAGCGCCATAGCGCGCGCGGGCGGCTTTCTGAATTGCCTCTTCGAGCGCCTCGACGACGATCGCCTTGTCGATCATCTTCTCCGTGGCAACGGCATTGGCAATTGCGAGCAACTCGGCTTTATTGGCTGAAATAGCACTGGCCATGATTAGTCTTCCTGTTCTTCTACTAGAGTATCTTCTTCAATCTCGTCGGCGCCGTCCGCTGAAACCGGGATGGATGCTGCGATCAGGGCGTCGGTCAAAATAAGCTTTGCGCTGTGGACATTGGAGATTGGAGTTTCCTGTCGCCCGTTCTTCCTGTCCTCAATCTGTATCATCTCACCTTCGAGGCCGGCAAGCAAGCCGCGCAGCTGTTTTTTGCCCGAGACGGCGTCAATCAGATTGATCCGCGCCTCGTGACCGACCCAGTTCACATAATCCTGTGCCCGGGTCAGCGGCCGATCAATGCCCGGCGAGCTGACTTCGAGCCGGTAGGCATGATCAATCGGATCACGGCCTTCTTCCTCGAGCGCATCAAATACCGCAGAAATGCGGCGCGACAGCGCGGCGCAATCATCGATATTCAACTGACCGGTTTCCGGACGCTCTGCCATGACCTGCAAGGTCGGCTCGTCCGCGCCGGAAACGAACTGCACGCGCACCAAGGCAAAGTCCAGGGCCGTAGCCTCGGGCTCAATCAGCTTGATGATGGCATTCAGATCGCTCAAATCAGTTCCATTATTGCTGCAAGACCTTTGGCCACCGGCCCCGTTCGGCGCCAGCCCCGTCAAATCTCACAATGTTGGGATGGGCTGTACTTAAGGACTGATTCCCGAATTTGCAATCTCTTATTCTGCGGCCTTTTGCGGGACTTCGAATATCCAGCGGGCAATCCACCAGGCGAGCACCGCTCCGGTCAGCTGGGCAAGCACAAAACCCGCAACATCGAGCGGAGCGATGCCGGCAAAACTGTTGGACAGGGATCGCGCGACCGTAATTGCCGGATTGGCAAAGCTGGTCGAGCTGGTGAACC
Source organism: Parasphingorhabdus sp. W113 (assembly GCF_055693205.1). Lineage (NCBI taxonomy): Bacteria > Pseudomonadati > Pseudomonadota > Alphaproteobacteria > Sphingomonadales > Sphingorhabdaceae > Parasphingorhabdus > Parasphingorhabdus sp. W113. Next base: position 2,308,125 of record NZ_CM146328.1, read on the forward strand.
AGTAGCCGGCCGAAATATAGAGCCCGACCGCAGGGGCCACCCAATCGGGTCGTGATCGCAATGTGCCGAGGATCGTGAGGATCAGCCCGAATGTGGCAATGGCTTCCCCGAGCCACTGACCGGTTCCGCTGCGCGCTTTCTGGCTGAGCTCGAAGACTGTCCAGTCAAACATCACATGCGCCGCCCACACCCCCAAAATGCCGCCCGCCAGCTGCGCCAGCAGGAACCAAAGCCCTTCTCGCGCACTCAGATCCTTGCGGAGCACCATCACCAGCGAAACCGCCGGATTGAAATGCGCGCCGGACACCGGCCCGAACAGCGTGATCAGCACGAACAGGATCGCCCCGGTGGCCAGCGTATTGCCCAGCAGCGCGATGGCCACATTACCGCCGGAGAGCGTATCACCCATGATACCCGAACCGATCACGGTGGCGAACAGGAAGAAAGAGCCCAGGGCCTCGGCACTCAGCCGCTGGGCCATCGAATAGCCTGACATTATTCAATCCGGGTCAGTTGCAGCATAGTTCCGGCGCGCGCGCCTTGCCTTCCGCACCGGCCAGGTCCGGCACCTTGTCATAGTCGGTGGTTTCGCCGTCAGTATGAAAAGCCTCCCAGATGATTCCGTCCGGATCGCTGGTCCAGTTCTTCTCCGAATGGGCGTAGCAGCAAGTGGTTTCGCCTTCCTCAAACCGGGGGCCGGCCGCGTCCTGGATTCGGCCATAGACGGTCTGCAGCGCGGCTGGATCCGAAGCCTCGATGCCGACATGCGCAATGCCGGTTTCGCCCGATGTCGGCTCGATCGAGAAATTGATATACGGATCGTCGAGCATCCATTTGATGTAATCCGGCTTTTCGACTGTTGGCGGTGCACCGAACAGACGGGCATAATAGGCGCGGGATATCTGGAGGTCGGCGACCTTCAAATTGAGATGAAATCGGTTCATGACAGACATTCCTTTGTTTCGTTAAGGGCCGCGTCGGGTGCACATCTGTCCCCTTCGCAGCAATTTTCCATGAGAAACGCCATCAGCCCGTTCATCGCCTGAAAATCGGCGCGATAGATGATCGATCGCCCATCCCGCTCATCGCGGACCATCCCGCCATTTTTGAGATGCGACAGGTGAAAGGATAGCGAGCTGGCCGGGATATCGAGCTTCTCGGCAATCGCCCCGGCCGGCAAACCCGACTGCCCGGCCCGCACCAGCAGCCGGAAAATGGCGAGCCGGTGATCCTGGGCCAGCGCAGACAGCGCCTGAACGGCTGTGGGAGAATCAATCATTTCCATATTTCTAGTATTATCGAATTATAAGATCGATGTCAACCCTGCGCGGGTCCTTCGACACTTTCGAAACCCTGCCCCGGCCTAGACCGCCACCACATTGTAGATCAGCTGGGCGAGGTAGAGCACCAGCAAAACCGCGCCTTCCCAACGACTGATTCTGCGGCCGGTAATCGCAAAAATCATCAGAATGACCGAAGCCACAATCAGCAAAGGCAAACCATAATTGGCGATTTCATGCGGGATGGTTCCCGGCGCAATCACCGCCGTCACGCCGCCGATTAGCAAGAGATTGAAGATGTTAGACCCCAGCACATTGCCCAAGGCGACAGCGCTCGCGCCTTTGTAGGCGGCGATCACCGAGGTCACCAGTTCCGGCAAAGAGGTACCGATCGCAATGACCGTCAAACCGATCACCGCTTCGCTCATCCCGATCAACCGCGCGAGATCGACCGCGCCCTCGACCAGCCAGCGGCCGCCGGCAACGATCAGCACGATTCCGCCAAGCAGCACCAGTATCGACCGCCAGAGCGGTTGTTCATCATGCAAATGGGTGTCGGTCACCTCAAGGCTTTCCGCCTTTTCATGCAGCGCGCTGGCGCCAACCGGCTGGGTGCGCTCCGCCCAATAGGCATAGCCGAGATAGCCGCACAGCAGGGCCAGCATTGCGGATCCGAACAAGATGGTCGTGCCGGTCGATGTCGCAACCAACCACAGCACAATCGTGGCGATCAGCGCCAGTCCGCCGTCGCGCCATAGCGGCCCGCGCGGAACGACCATCGGCAGTATCAGCGATGCCGCGCCGAGAATCAGCAAGCTGTTCGCAAGGTTCGAACCGACGACATTACCCCAGGCGATGCCGGGCGACCCGGCCCTCGCCGCCTCGACACTGGCCACCAGTTCCGGGGCTGACGTGCCGAATCCGACAATTGTCAGGCCAATCAGCAATTGCGACATGCCGGCCCGCTCCGCCACCCGAACCGCGCCACGAACCAGCAACTCGCCACCGCCGATAAGGACGATGAACCCGAGCAACAATATCAAAATGGCGGAGAGCAAGCCCTAGCCCCGACGCTTGCCGAGCAACCGCAGGCGCAAGGCGTTGAGTTTGATAAAGCCTTCCGCATCTTTCTGGTCATAGGCGCCGGCATCATCTTCAAAAGTCACCACATCTTCGCTATACAGATTGAAGTCAACATCAGCCTTCCGGCCGACAACATTGACCGACCCCTTGTACAATTTCAGCCGGACGGTTCCGGTGACCCGCTCCTGGCTCTTGTCAATCGCCGCCTGCAGCATTTCGCGCTCCGGTGCGAACCAGAAACCGTTATAGACCAGCTCGGCATAGCGCGGTGCCAGCTCATCCTTCATATGCGCGGCGCCGCTGTCCAGGGTCAGTTGCTCGATGCCCCGATGGGCGGCGTGATAGATGGTGCCGCCGGGGGTTTCATACATCCCGCGGGACTTCATGCCGACAAACCGGTTTTCGACCAGGTCCAGACGCCCGATGCCGTGCTCGCGGCCATAGTCATTCAGCTTTTCGAGCAAAGTTGCCGGTGACATGCCTTCGCCGTTAATCGCGACGCCATCGCCATGTTCGAAATCGATCGTGATATATTCGGGCGTGTCCGGCGCATCTTCGGGATGGTTGGTGCGGGAATAGACATAGTCCGGCACTTCTTCCCACGGATCTTCGAGAATCTTGCCTTCGGAAGAGGTGTGCAACATATTGGCATCGGTCGAAAACGGCGCTTCACCGCGCTTGTCTTTCGGCACCGGTATCTGATGTTTCTCGGCAAATTCGATCAACCGGGTCCGGCTGGTCAGATCCCATTCCCGCCACGGCGCGATGACTTTCACGTCCGGATTCAGGCCGTAATAGCCCAGTTCAAAGCGGATCTGGTCATTGCCCTTGCCGGTTGCCCCGTGGGCCACCGCGTCGGCGCCGGTCTGCGCCGCAATTTCGATCTGCCGCTTGGATATCAGCGGCCGGGCAATCGACGTGCCGAGCAGATACAGCCCTTCATAAAGCGCATTGGCGCGCATCATCGGGAAGACATAATCTTTGACAAATTCTTCGCGCAGATCGTCGATAAAAATATGCTCTGGCTTCACGCCCAACATTTCCGCGGTCTTGCGCGCCGGGCCGAGCTCTTCGCCCTGCCCCAGATCGGCGGTAAACGTGACCACCTCGCAACCATATTCCTGTTGCAGCCATTTCAGGATGACGCTGGTATCCAGCCCGCCGGAAAAGGCCAGTACGACACGTTTGACAGAATCAGTCATGCTATTGTCTTTCGATGAATTAAGCGCCGCGCCTAACAGGCTCCAAAATTCCGCGCAATATGATATGTTCCCAATCGGAGGAGATCAGTATGGCAAAAGCAGAGAACAAGACCAAGGCAACCGATGCCAGTGTCGAGCAATTTCTGAGCAAGGTGGAACCGGAATGGAAACAGGCCGATGCCCGAAAAATCTGCAAAATGATGGAACGTCTCTCGGGGCACAAACCGAAAATGTGGGGGCCCAGCATGATTGGCTTCGGGCAATATCACTATAAATATGACAGCGGCCGGGAAGGCGACATGATGCGCACCGGGTTCAGCCCGCGCAAACAGGATATCACGCTCTACTGCATTGGTGGCTTCAAGGAAAAAGACGCCTTGCTGGACAAGCTGGGCAAGCATCGGATTGGGAAATCCTGCCTGTATATCAAAAGACTAGAGCAGGTTGATGAATCTGTTCTCGAACAGATTATCAGCAAGGATCTTGCCTATATGGCGGAAACCTACCCAGAATAAGGCGTCATTTTGCGGATCAGCGCAGGCCTTTTTCGGTTTCACCAATATAGTCGCGGGTCAGCGGCAGGGCCCGACGGTTGCGGGTAAACTGGATCTGGTAATTGCACATGCCACCACTTTCAAACGCGGCGGTCGCTCCGGCTAGATAGAAGGCCCACATGCGAAAGAACCGCTCGTCATACATCGCCACAATCGCGTCCCGATTGGCCAAGGTGCGCTTGTACCACTCGCGCAATGTCAGCGCGTAATGGAGGCGCAATGTTTCGACATCGCTGGCGATCAACCGCGACTGTTCGCTGGCGACCAGCGTTTCGCTCAGCGCCGGGATATAGCCACCCGGGAAGATATATTTTCGTGTGAACGCATCCGTAGATCCCGGTTTTCCCATCCGACCAATCGTGTGCAACAGCATCACCCCGTCGCTGGTCATCAGATTGGCCGCACAGCGGAAGAAGGTCTTGAAATAGGGGCTGCCGACATGTTCGAACATCCCGACCGAAACGATCCGGTCAAACCGCCCGGCGTCCCGTTTCGCGAGATCCCGATAGTCGATCAATTCAAACCGCACGCGATCCGCTACACCAGCCGAAGCCGCGCGTTCCTGAGCCACCGCGAGCTGCTCGGCGCTCAACGTGATACCCAGCACATCAACGTCAAATTGCTCATGCAGATACAGCGCCATGCCGCCCCAACCGCATCCGATATCGAGCACCTGTTGTTTGGGCTCCAGAGCCAGCTTCGCCGCGATATGGGCTTTTTTGTCCCGCTGCGCCTGCTCCAGGGAAATATCCGGGCTTTGCCAATAGGCGCAGCTATATTGAAGGTCATCATCAAGAAACAGCGCGTATAATTCCCGCTTCAGATCATAGTGATGCGCGACATTGGCCTTGGCCCGGCTTTCCCAGTTCAGCCGGTCGAGGCGCCCCACAACAAAATCCTTGGCTTTCTTCAGTCTGCCCGGTTCCTTGAGTTTGCCGCCCCGTTCCCATGGCCGGTTGGCGCGGAGCAGCTGGATCAGCTCCATGATATCCCCGCGCTCTACCACCAGCTGTCCATCCATATAGGCTTCAGCAGCGCCAAGGCGCGGGTCGAGCAAAATTTGCCGCATGGCGGACTTGTCGGTCAGTCGGACCGCAACATCCGGAAAACCTTCTGTCGGTTGGCCGAATTTTTCCGTTGTGCCATCGGCATGCAGAACTTCGAGTGATCCCTGAGTGATCACGCTTCCAAGAAATTTACCCAATATGGACATCAACTACTCCTCAACAGTTCTCGTCCCCCGGTTTCAATCAAATGCCCGCATACCATTCATAATTGGCGACATCTTCCCAATAGCCGCCCTTCCCCGATCCGATGCCGTCCAGACTGGCCACCGCTTCCACGCCGTGGACATATTTTGCGTGCTTGTAGCCCAGTTGCCGTTCCACACGCAGGCGCAGCGGCGCGCCATTTTCGATCGGCAGCGGCTCTCCGTTCAGCCGATGGGCCAACATCGTCTGCGGATGGAACCCATCGAGCAAGTCGATACTCTCGTAATAGGGGCGTCCGCCGAGCCGGTCGGCGCAATGAAACACCAGATAACGTGCCTCTTTGGTCAGCTCTGCGAGATCAAGCAACAGCTTCAACGGCACACCGGTCCACTGGCCAATCGCGCTCCATCCCTCGACGCAATCATGCCGGGTGATCTGGGTTCTTTGCGGCATGGATTGCAGGGCTGCGAGTGAGAAATTCTGCGGCTTTGCGAACAGGCCGGTCAGCCGAAGCTGCCAATTGGCAAAGCCCTGATTGGCGCTGGCCTGATAGTCTTTTGTGCCCGGATCGCGGGTTCCGTTGGCGCGAAATTTGGGAGAAAGATCGGCGATCTGATATTCGCTTGCCAGCTCCATCCGATCACCGAGCGCGCGCTGAACCGCGAAGTTCGCCGTTTCTGCACTCGACAACAGGTTCTGAAACGCCGGATTGCGGCTTAGTGCATCGCAGCCGCTGAGCAGCGTCCCCGCCCCAAGGGCAGCGCTTGTCACCAAAGTTCTTCGAGTCAGCAGCTTAGTCATCAGCTTGCTCCAGTTTTCGGCCGCCGGCGATCATCGCCCAGCTTTTCTTCAACGGTCCGGCCAATAACAGGGCCAGCATGTGCACAACAAAGAACAACAACAGGAGCAGCATCCCGATAAAATGAGCGGAACGGGCCGATTGCCGGCCACCGAAAATATCCGTCAGCCATGGCCAGTTCGCATCCATCGCCGGTGACATCGCCAAACCAGAGAGGATCATCATCGGCAAGAGCAGGAAAATGACCGCGATATAGGTGAGTTTCTGAAGAATATTATAGCCTTGCCGATCAGGATCCGACCGCAACCGAAACCCGATATGACTCTTTATATCCGCCCAGATTGCAGACGGCCGCCATTCCGCCCGGCGAACGTGCAAATCAGACTGAATATGGCGATTCCACAAGGACCGGATCATGAAAAAACCGAGACCGATGCTGAAAATCCAGGCGAAGAAAAATGCCAGCGCCGCCCTTCGGCCAGGCTATAATAGGACGGTATCGTCGCCCACCCCGGAAAAGCCCAGGTCTGGATGGCGCCATCGGCATCCCGCCAGTTGCCGATCCATCCGGTTGTTTCGATTTTCGTTTCCCCAACCCGCACATATCCGAGAGTCTGGGACGATCCGACCGCCGCCCAGGCATAATCATCATTGGCCCCATATTCACCCCAGTATAGCCGGGGATGGGCGTTGAAGATCGTTAGACCGCTCATCACCAGCACCAGCAGGCACAGCGCGTTCACGCCATGCCACAGCCGGGTACTCAACCGATGACGCGGCTGTTTCTGATCGGAAATTGCTGTCATATGTGCGTGCATTCTAGGCTGCTATTCGGCAAAAGAAAGCCGGTCGTTACACAGACGCGAAAATCGGCCCAACTGAGGAGAATATGCTTTGACCCAACGCCATGTCATCACGATCAATCCCGATCCGCTCGCTCCCTATGCGATTTCCCCCGGCTGGCGGGTTGGGGATTTGCTGTTTCTGTCGGGTCAGGCGGCGATTGATCCAGCGGGGAATATTGTCGGCATGGGCAATTTTGATCGGCAAGTGGAACAGACCTTTACCAATATCGATACGGTTCTGGCCGCCGGTGGCAGCAGCCGGGACAAGATTGTCAAAGTGACGATCTATCTCACCGACATGGCGCATTTCTCGCAAATTGTTGCCGCACGAAAGCGCTATTTTTCAGAGCCTTATCCCGCAGACACGATTGTGGAAGTGAAGGCACTGGCGCTCCCGGACCTGATGGTCGAGATCGACGTGATTGCAACGGTCTGAGGCGTGGAATCCGGGTTGCTCTAGCCCAGGGCCGCCTGTTTTTCTTCGGCAAGCCGATCCAGTTCCGCACGGCTTTTCTTTTCGCTGTCTGATTTCAGCTGACCGCACGCGGCCATGATGTCGCGCCCGCGCGGCGTCCGCACCGGGGCGCTGATGCCGGCATCGAAAATAATTTTGGAAAAGCTCTTGATCCGCGCCGGCTCGGAGCATTCATAGGCGGAACCGGGCCAGGGGTTGAACGGGATCAGGTTGACCTTTGCCGGCAAATCATATTTGCGCAGCAGGTTGACCAGTTCCCGCGCATCCTGATCACTGTCATTCTTGCCCTTGAGCATCACATATTCAAAGGTAATCCGCCGCGCGTTGCTGGCACCGGGATAATCGGCACAGGCCTGGAGCAGCTCTTCGATGCTATATTTGCGGTTCAGCGGCACGATTTCATCGCGGATTTCCTTGTTGACCGCGTGCAAGGAGATGGCGAGGTTGACGTTGATCTCTTCCCCTGCCCGCGCGATCATTGGAACCACACCGCTGGTCGACAGGGTGATACGGCGACGCGAAAGCGCGAGCCCGGCGCCATCCATGACAACCTTCATCGCATCGCGGACATTGTCGAAATTATAAAGCGGTTCGCCCATGCCCATCAGGACAATATTGGTCAGCAAACGCCCGTCGCTTTCATAGGCGGTCGCGCTTTCCTCGTCATCCAGCGCATCCATCGCGCCCTTGGGCCATTCGCCGAGCGCGTCGCGGGCCAGCATGACCTGACCGACAATCTCACCCGGCGTCAGATTGCGCACCAGCCGCATGGTGCCGGTATGGCAAAACCGGCAATTCAGCGTGCAGCCCACCTGGCTGGAAATACACAAAGTTCCGCGATCCGCGTCCGGGATGAAGACCATTTCATAGTCCTGGCCATCGGCCGAGCGCAGCAACCATTTGCGCGTCCCGTCGGTGGACACATGGGCTTCGACAATTTCGGGGCGCCCGACGACAAATCGTTCTTCCATCCAGGCCCGCAACGCTTTGCCGAGATCGGTCATCTCGTGAAAATCGACAACACCGCGATGATAAATCCAGTGGAACAGCTGTTTTGAGCGCAATTTGGCCTGTTTGTCATCCTGCCCTGCCGCGCTCAACAGATCACGAATTTCCAGCTGGCTCAAACCAATAAGATCAGCCCGCCCATCCGGACGCGGGGTGACCTTGGCGGGCAAGGGTACGGGATCAATATGGCCGGGAATCTGCATGGGCCGGCATATAGGGTGCGTTGCAGCATAAATCCAGCGCTGTCATTCCAGCGCGGCGCTAGCGTAGTCGTGAACAGCCCAGTGACGCCGCATCAATCGCCGTCGCGGCTCCGCGCAGCAGATAGGCATCGACAATCGGCTTGCCATCGCGGCCCACGCTTTCGATCGTCATGCTGGTCGAAGACCGCAGCGCAGCGATGATCGCGGCATCCATCCGCTTGTCCTGCGACCAGCCGTCTGATCGGGTGGCGGTGAGCTGAAACCGGCGCCCTCCGATGCTGAGATTGACCCGGCTATTGGTGGATCGATCGCGGCTGAGGCGGGCATGAAACTGGGCCCTGATCCCGCGCTTGGGCCAGAAACCGACCGACACATAGGATTTACGCTCCGCCTTGCCGGTAATTTCCTCTGATTCCGCGATCGCATAGCAGCGTGGCACCGCTGGATCGCGAAAAGCGCCCCAGCTGTTAAAGATACCCAGCGAGTCTTTCGCCGCCAGAGGCGTAGCGGTGAGTAACAGCAAAAGTGCGAGCAGGCCCGATTTCCGGATCACGCCTTTTCGCCCTCGCCCACGCCCAGATGCACAATGGTTTCGACACCATCGGCAATCGCCACCATCGATCCCTGCGGCAAGCTTGCTGCCATCGGCGCGCCAATAGCGGACAATGGATCCTGCCCCGTCAACAGACCCCGCAAAACGCGGCTCGTCATGCCGTGACTGATGATCAGCATGTCGCGATCAAAGCGCTGTTCCGCGATCCAATCCTGCAAACGAACCGCAATATCGGCATAATCTTCGCCGCCCGGAGCGGTGGTCAGAAACAGGCCGCGCTCGTGATCGATCCGCAACTGGCCATCCAGATCGCGATAATACACGCCTTCCCAACGCCCCATGTCGATTTCCCGCAACCGGGTATCGGCAATTGTTTCATGCCAGTCGAGCCCGATATGTTCGCAGACAACCGACAATGTTTGCAGCGCGCGTCCGGTATCCGAGGCGGTCAATGTCAGCGGGACCGGATCGCTTAAGTGCCGCGCCAGCGCCCGTCCCATCTCGTCAGCCTGCGCAAATCCGCGCTGGGTCAAGGGTGTATGGGCTTCATTGCCCTGGATCCGACCGGCAAGGTTGAAGATGGTTTCTCCGTGCCGGGCGATGAACAGCCGCTTTCCGTTGGTACTTAACCCGCTCATATTACGATCTATTTGACCCCCGACAGCACTGATTTTGGACCTGATCATTCGGCTTTAACCCGATTGTGTGTTTTTTCCACAGATTTTCACCGCAATATGGTTCTGTGCCTTCGTAACAGGCTTGCCCTATTGAACGATATTGTTAATGAAGCGGGGAGTTATTGGTGAACCGGGCGGAGTCTGCATTCCGCCCTTGCACAAATGATCCGCTGCCGGCACCGAATCCGGACCATGCCAGGCCGGCCGGATCAAGAGATGAAGGATGGTATATGAAAGCGACAATCGAACGCGCAGCGCTGCTGAAAAGTCTGGGCCATGTCCAGTCGGTGGTCGAGCGACGCAATACCATCCCGATCCTGTCCAACGTGCTGATCGAAGCCAGTGAAGGCGGCGGCATCAAGTTGATGGCCACCGACCTTGATCTGCAGGTTGTCGAGACCGTTGATGCGCAGGTCGAGACCGCCGGATCGATTACCGTATCGGCCCACACCCTGTTCGACATTGCCCGCAAATTGCCCGATGGAGCGCAAGTGCAGCTGGATGCCGCTGACGGCAAGATGAAAGTCAATGCCGGCCGCGCGCGGTTCAATTTGCAGACGCTGCCCCGTGATGATTTTCCGATCATCGCTGAAGGCGATCTGCCCACCAGTTTTGAATTGCCTGCCGCCTCGCTCGTGCAGATTATCGACAAGACCAAATTCGCGATTTCCACCGAAGAAACCCGTTATTATCTCAACGGTATCTTCCTACACGTGCAGGATGAGGACAAGCCGGTTCTCAAAGCGGCGGCTACCGACGGACACCGTCTCGCCCGCGTAACACTGCCCCGCCCAGCGGGCGCCGAAGGCATGCCGGATGTGATTGTTCCGCGCAAATGCGTGAATGAGCTGCGCAAACTGCTCGACGAGAATATCGAGGCCTCGGTCCAGATCGACCTTTCGGCGAGCAAAGTCCGGTTCACTTTGGGCACCGCAATCCTGACCAGCAAGCTGATCGACGGGACGTTCCCGGATTATACCCGTGTCATCCCGACCGGCAATGACAAGATTTTGAAAATCGACCCGAAAAGCTTCGCGCAGGGTGTCGATCGGGTTTCCACCATTGCCACGGAAAAGACCCGTGCGGTCAAAATGGCGCTCGGCGACGACAAGATCACGCTTTCGGTGACATCGCCGGAAAACGGCACCGCCGCTGAAGAAGTACCGGGTGCCTATAAGGAAGACGCGTTCGAAATCGGCTTCAACTCGCGCTACTTGCTGGATATTCTTAGCGAGATCGAAGGCGACAATGTCGAATTGCATCTCGCCGATGCCAGCGCACCGACCCTGATCCGCGAGAATGACAAGTCACCGGCTCTCTATGTCCTGATGCCGATGCGGGTGTAATTCCCGTTTGGCGCCCGGCGTTCGTGCCGATTTTCCTCGCCTTTTTTCCGTCGTCTGTTGCTTTGCGATAGCCAATTCCAAACGGCCTAATTATAGGCTGCGACCACAGATATGCGCGATCAAAGCTCTTCTTCTCGGCCCTTGAACGGCAGGCTTGCCATGCAGGTAATCGCGTTTTTCGCGGTCATTCTGATGGCTGTGACGCCGCAAGGCTTCATGCCGACATCATCAGCCAATGGCTTTGCAATCACCCTTTGCTCCGGCCATGCGGATAGCAAAGTCGCCATCACGCCCGATCATCCGGACTATGCGCTGCTGGCCATGGTCTATGGCGGCCCCGAAGAGCAAGATGCGCCTAACGAGGACGCGGAAAGCGCAGCCTGTAGTTTTGCCGCCTCCAGCAATATCAGTCTGTTGGCATCAGCGCCAACCCTGGCGCTGAATGATCCCATGATGGCCCAGCATGGCTTTGCTGCACCGCGCCTGTTCGCGGTCCGCAACCGGATCAATATTCCGCCGGCTACAGGCCCGCCTGCCTTCGTCTGAACACCCCCACGATTTGGTGCGGATATCCCGCCGACCAAGTTCATCAGACAATGACAGGAAAATTCAATGAAACCAATTCTCTTCGCGGGAACGGCGCTGGTCGCCTGTTCCTTTGCTTCCACTGCCCTCGCCCACGACGTAAGGGCGGACGACCATGCGCCGATCGGCGTCATGGCCGATCACGCCCATAAAAAGGGGGAGATCATGGTCTCGGTCCGCCATATGCATATGGAGATGAGCGGCAATCAAATTGGGACCGACAGCGTCTCGCCAGAACAGATCGTCACCACCGTGCCCAATCGGTTTTTCGGTGCCCCCGGTCAGCCGCCAACCTTGCGCATCGTTCCGACATCAATGCGGACGGACATGACCATGGTCGGGGCCATGTATGCACCCACCGACTGGGTCACGCTGGTTGCAATGGGCAGCTATATCCAGAAAGAAATGGAACATACGACCTTTGCAGGCGGTATGGGAACGACAGTCGCCGGTGATTTTACCACCAGCCCGGAAGGTTTTGGCGACATTACCATTGGCGGGGTTTTTCCGATTCTCGGGGTTGCCGATCGTAAAGGCGACCAACAGCGGGAACTGAATGTCCGGGCTGCGGTTTCGATCCCGACCGGTTCCACCTCCGAAACCGCAGAGATCCTGACCCCGATGGGCGGGACTCCAACCGTGCGCGTCCCCTATATGATGCAGATCGGTTCGGGCACCTGGGATCTCAAACCGACAGTAACCTACAAAAGCTGGCACGGCGCATTTGGTCTAGGATCGCAATATGCGGGAACCGTCCGCACCGGCACCAATGATCAGGGTTACCGCTTTGGTGATATCCATGAACTGACAAGCTGGATTAGCTACAGCCCGGCCCAGTGGATTGCTCTATCCGGCCGGGTCAAGGGACGAACGACCGGCCGCGTTCAAGGCATTGATGGCCTGATCCGTGGTCCAGTGCAGACCGCCAATCCGGATTTTCAGGGTGGAGATCGTGTCGATTTGATCGGCGGCGTCAATCTGGTGGGCACCCATGGCCCGCTTGCCGGACATCGGTTGGGCATCGAACTGGGCGCTCCCATCTATCAGGACCTCAACGGGCCGCAAATGACCGGTGACTGGATGGTCACGATCGGATGGCAAAAGGCGTTTTGAACAGCGTTCGGGTGCGGGGCTGGCCAGAACCAGTCCCGTGCCCGCCAGTTCTGTTCTCTATTCCAAAGCCGCGCGTCGTCCGACCTGTGAAAACCAGAACAGCGCTGGATAGATCGCAACGATCAGAATGAATGTTGTGGTTATGCCCCAGGGCACGACATCGGATTTGCCGGCCAGGATCAGCGGCGCCACAAAGGCCAGCAGCCACGTGGCCTTGTAAACGATCTGGATGAGAATGATCGGGGCAAAAAATCCGGGCGCATAAAGCCCTGCAAATGATCCCAAAAGGATCGCCAGCCAAAGGCTACCGACCAGCAGACGCAATCCGGCGGACTCGGTCACCGTTCCTTCAAACACACCGCTGACTCCGGTCCCGAAGAGCATCGACCAGCAGATCGGCACCAAAATCACGATATTGGCGAGATAGGCCAGCCGCAGCAGGCCCGCACCATCGAGCATGGCTCTATTCCGCTGCTTCGAGCATCTCGACATGTTGCGGACCGCGGATCAGACCGCCCGGCCGCTTGTCGGTGACCACACCGCCCTTGAACGTCACCTGCCCGGACTTGATCGTGTAATCATAGCCTTGTGCCTTTTGCAGCAACCGCTTGCCGCCAGCAGGCAGATCAAAGGCCAGCCATGGTTTTTCCAGCTTGATCCGGTCCATATCGATAATATTCACGTCGGCGAGATAGCCGGGTTTGAGCAAGCCGCGATCATTCAGGCCATAGAGCCGCGCGGTATCCAGGCATTGCCGCTTGATCGCATTTTCCAGCGTGATGGTTCCGCGCGCGCGGTTTTTCACCCAGTGCTCAAGCATGAAGGTTGGCGACGCGGCATCGCAAATTGTTCCGCAATGGGCACCGCCATCCGATAGTGAATTGACCGTGTCATCGGCATTTTGCAGCGGCTCGAGAAAATCGAGATTGCCGTCAATATAGTTGAGGATCGGCAGATAGATAAACCCTTTGCCGTCGTCTTCCATCAGCAGATCATAGGCATATTCGGCCGCGCTGACTCCGGCGGCAGCAGCCCGGCTCGCAATGCTCTCCTCGGCAGTGGGTTCATAGTTGAACCCGTCGTCCATCTGGAACTGCATTGCCCAACCGTCGGTCACGATGAACTGGACCGGCGCCATATCGACATTCTCGGCCGGCAGGCTGGCCTCGGCAATCAGCTTTGCCTTGAATGCGGGATCCAGCAAATGCGCCCGCTGCTCTTCCCAGCTCAGCTCGGCAATCGTCTCCCAGCTCGGCTTTCGGACAAACGGATGCACCGTACCCTGCCAGGCCATGACGATGCCATTGCCGCGCAACGCAATCTGCGCGACGATATTGGCACCATTGTCATTCTCTGCGCGCATATTGGCGATCTGCTCGTCGAGCGGCAGATCCTTGGCGATCGACTGCAATGCGGCGAATGTTACCGGCATGCCGGTTTCGCGGCTGAGATCGCCCATCCAGCCAAATTCGTCCCATTCGCGGTTGAGATCGCTGGCCATTTCAAACACCCCGTGTCCGACCCGGCCCATCGCCCGGCCAATGCCGATCAACTCTTCCTTGGTGGCCGTGGTGCCTGGCACCAGTTCACCGTCAACGGATCGGTGCAATATCGTCCGGGACGTCGAGAATCCCAGCGCACCCGCTTTTAGGCCATCTTCAACAATTTGCGACATTTGCGCGATATCATCCTCGGTCGGCACCGCGCCCGGTTTTTCTCGGTCACCCAGCACATAGGCCCGGATCGCGCCATGTGGAACATGGGTGGCAACATCAATTGTCCGCGGCATGGCCTCCAGCGCATCCATATATTCGGGGAAGGTTTCCCAGTTCCAGGTCATGCCCTCGGCCAGCGCCGTGCCGGGAATGTCCTCCACCCCTTCCATCAGTCCGATCAACCATTCATGCTTGTCCGGTTTGGCCGGGGCAAAGCCAACACCGCAATTGCCCATCACCACCGTCGTAACGCCATGCCAGCTGGAAGGCGACATTTCATCATCCCATGTTGCCTGACCGTCATAATGAGTATGAATATCGACAAAGCCCGGGGTCACGATCCGACCAGACGCATCAATTTCCTCGCGCCCCTGTTCGGCGACCGTGCCCACCAGGGAAATCTGGTCACCATCAATGGCGACATCCCCAACGAATGGCGCACCACCGCTTCCATCGACGACAGTTCCTCCGCGAATGACCAGATCATGCATGATTTCTCTCCTGTTAGACTTTCGGACCGAATAGCAGATTTAACTGTATGATTAAAGAGCAGTGCTGCTATCATATTTGCATGACAGATCAGGTTTCTTGGCAGCCCGAACCGGAAAGCGGCATTTCCGTGAATTGGGTGGAAGCAAACGGGCAACGGTTTGAAGTGGCCCAGGCCGGCAGCGGCGACAAGCTCGCGCTATGTTTGCATGGTTTTCCCGAGTTGCACTATTCATGGCGATTTCAGATTTCGTTGCTGGTCGATCAGGGCTATCGCGTTTGGGCCCCGAATTTGCGCGGCTATGGCGGATCGAGCAAACCAGACGGCGTAGCATCTTATGCGATCGAAACGCTCTGTGCGGATGTCGCTGCCCTTATCGACGCAAGCGGGGCGAAAGAGATCACCCTTATCGCCCATGACTGGGGTGCCATCATCGCGTGGGCCTTTGCCATCCGCAAGGTCCGACCGCTGAAGAAACTCATTATCATGAACGTCCCGCACCCTGAGGTGGGCCGGCGCGAAATCCGGCATTGGCGCCAGTTGCGTCGGAGCTGGTACATATTCTTTTTCCAGATTCCCAAATTGCCCGAATTTCTGCTCGCGCGCCGCAAAGGCGAGCCGATCAAGCAGGCCTTCGCCAAAATGGCGGTCGACCAGACCAATTTCCGCGAGCAGGATCTCGACATCTATGCAAAAGCGGCCTCCCGCCCCGGAGCATTGACCGCGATGATCAACTATTATCGGGCGTTGTTGCGTCACCGTTTCGACTATGGCGATGCCCGCGTGGATATTCCGACATTGATGGTCTGGGGAGAGGAAGACACCGCGCTCAATATCCGTTGCACCGAAGGCACCGAAGAATGGGTTTCGGATTTCACGCTCCGCAAATTGCCCAGCGTCTCCCATTGGGTTCAACAGGAAGCACCGGAAAAGGTGAATAGGATTCTGGCTGACTGGCTGACCCGGAGCGCCTGAGCGTTCAGCGCGTGCGGGCCGCGATCATATCCGCCACATCGGTAAATTTCTCGCGCGGCGCCCCTTCACGGGCATTGGCGATTTCCGCCTCTTCGATCTTTTTCCAGTCCCGGAACGTCACCGCATCCACACCCCGCCGTTCAAACAGTCGGTCGAGACCGCGGCGGCCTTCCTTGTTGTCCCCCGCCCCGATATCCTCGGCAACCGTGTCGATAATAGCAAAACCATCCGGCTTGTTGGTGCCAATCGTCCCACTGGGACCGCGGCGAGCCCAACCGACGCAATAGAGGCCCGGCAAGATTCGGCCATCGACATTCGCAAAACGGCCGCGGCCATGCTCATAGGGTACGCCTTCAATCGGCGGCGTGCGATAGCCGATACAGCTGATCACCAGAGAACAAGCGAGATCATAGCTCTCCCCGGTTCCGATGGACCGTAAGCTGTTGTCAAGTTGGGTCTTTTCAACCACAAGCTTTTCGACCTTGCCCTCACCTTCAATCGCCACCGGCATCGCAAAAAAGTCGAAATCAATCGTCACCGGCTTGGTGCGCAGCTCTCCGGCGCGGGCAAAAAACTGCCGCAAATGAGTCACCGATTTGCGCATCCCCGGTTCGAGCATCGCATCGGCGCCTTCATCAGGAAAATCGCGCATATCAACGCGCGGACCAGCGCGTTCGAGCTGCCCCAGTTCGCCCAGTTCTTTGGGTGTCATGGCTATTTGATGCGGGCCACGGCGGCCCAGCAAAGTAATCGTTTTGACGTTGCTTTGCTTGAGCTGGTCGAGCGCGTCGGCGACAATATCGCTTCCGACAAATTCTGCTTCGGTCTTGGCCAAAATGCGCGCAACATCCAGCGCTACATTGCCGTTGCCGATGATCGCAACGGATTCGCCGCTCAGATCCGGATCGAGATCGGCATAATCCGGATGGCCGTTATACCAGCCGACAAAGGCCGCGCTGCCGATGACACCGGGAAGTGCGTTGCCTTCAATTTCCAGCTTGCGATCATTGGGCGCACCCGTCGCCAGAATGACCGCATCATAGAGCGTCTGCAGTTCAGCCACGCTGACATCATCGCCAACACTGACATTGCCAATGAAATGAACCTGGTCACCCAGAGCAGTTTTCTCGTAGCGCCGGGACACCGCCTTGATCGACTGATGATCGGGCGCAACGCCGGTTCTGATCAGGCCGAATGGAACCGGCAGCCGGTCGATAATGTCGACGGTAACATCATCACCATATTTTTTCTGAGCGGCTTCGGCGGAATAATAGCCAGCAGGCCCCGACCCGATTATTGCAATATGCCGCATCGATTTTCCTCCCCAGACTCGCCGCGCCGTTCGTGAGATCGTCATGCTAGCGGCAATTTTGCAAAAGGAAAGAGCAACGCAACCATTGCCTTTCGCCAATAAATTAAAGTGTTAGCCAGAAAATGTCCAAATTATGCTATAGCTCACAACACAAACAAACTAAGCGTTCTAATAAGTTCTCAGCTTGAAATCACGAACCGGAGGGAATCCCATGTTGAAGAAATTTTTCGCCGTATTGGCTGTTTCGTCATTGGCACTATCGAGTGGCACGGCGCTGGCCGCTGGCAAATCAAAGGGTCAGAAGGCCCAGGACAGAGGCGTTGCCGAAATTCCGGTCTGCTACAAGAAGCTGGGGACGATTGCGATTGTCGAACCGGAACAACGCTGGTGGGTCAGCTACAAGCTCGGATCACCGGAAGCCTTGATCAAGACATTTGTTGCCCGCTCCGGCTGTTTCGGACTGGTTGATCGGGGCCGCGGTCTCGCGAGCCGTGCGGTCGAACGCGCACTGGCTGATTCCGGGGAATTGCAACGCGGGTCCAATATCGGCAAACGCCAGGTCAAAGCCGCTGACTATGTGATCGTTCCGGACATTATCTCGGCCAATAACCGGTCGGGCGGCGGCGGCGCGCTCGGCGGTATTGCGGGTGCGCTGGGTGGGCGGACCATTGGCGGTCTGTTCGGCGGGCTGCGCGTTAACAAGAAAGAAGCCAATGTCACCTTGTCGCTGGTCAACGTCCGGACCACGGAAATGGAACGCATTACCGAAGGCTATGCACGGAAATCGGACGTGAAGTTCGGCGGCGGCGGTGGCGGCTTTTTTGGCGGCGTTCTTGCTGGTGCAGCCGGTGGTGGTTACACCGACACACAGATTGGCCGGGTGATGGCCCTCGCCTATCTCGACGCCTATACCAAAATGGTGACACAGCTCGGCGGTCTTCCTGAAGACCCAAGCGCCGCCGCGCCCCAAGCCGAGTGACAAACGCACGCGAAATATTTTAGGAACATCCCCGGCTGATCGATAAGGTCCGTCGGGGATTTTTTTGGAAGGGACAATGATGAAACGATTCGCCTGGAGTCTGTTATTTGGATTGTCATTTGTGTCATGTTCGGTGGCAGCCGAGCAGCCGACCGAAATTGCCACCCAGACCGATGCCGTTCTGCTTGTCGGCAACAAAGGTGAAGACACGGTAAGCTTCATCAATCTGGCAACCGGACGGGAAATCGCCCGACGCAATACTGGCAAGAACCCGCATGAAGTGGCGATTTCCCCCGACCAGCGCCTGGCAGCCATAGTTTCCTATGGTGCTGAACATATCGATATTTTCGACATTGCGAGACACGAAAAAATCGAAACCATCGCGCTGACACCGGGCAAGAATCCACACGGCATTGTCTGGTTGAACGACGGTCGGATCGTCGCCACCACCGAAGGCAGCGACAGCATCACGGTGGTTTCACCGCCAACCGGTGAAACGCAAAGCCGCACGGTTGCCAATATCGCAACCGGTCAAAAAGGCAGCCATATGCTGGTGGTCAGCCCTGATACAACCCGCGCCTTCGTGACCAACATGCAGTCCGGAACGGTCAGTGTGATCGATCTCGAGAAGCAAACCAAATTGGCAGATCTAGCGGCCGGTACGGAACCGGAAGGCCTTGCCATTACACCGGATGGCAAGTCGCTATGGGTGGCCGATCGCAAAAGCGATGCGCTTTATGTTTTCGATACTGCCAGTTTCGAGCAACTGGCCATTCTCAAGACCGGCAAATTTCCGATCCGTGTTGCGATCAGCCCCGATGGCAAAACCGCCGTCACCTCCAATCTTGTCGACGGAGCCCTCAGCCTGTTTGACGTCGCATCGCGCGAGCCAAAGGGCGAAATCCAGGTCAGCGGTGTGCAACAGGCCGGGCAAGTGACGATATTATTTTCACCGGATGGCAGCCGGCTCTATGTCGCCGAAACCGGGTTAAACAGGATCGCCGAAATTGACATGGTTTCGGGCAAGCTGATCGGCCGGTTGGCCGGCGGCACCAATGGGGACGGTCTGGGTATTGCGAAATCGCATGGCATGAGCGGCGGCTGACCGCCTATACTGGGCATAGATACATGAGTTTCCCGGGTCGCACTGAGGAACATTGTGATGCAGAAACCATTTAATGCGCTGCAAGCGCGGATGTTGAAGGCCCTCACCCAGGCCCTGTTCCATGACACCCCCATGGCGATTTCGCCGGATCAGGTCGTGGAAAATCTGCAAGACCATTTTTCTCATATGGACGGCGATAAACCCAAAGAAATCGGCTTTGCGCTCTATGGGCTGTTCTTGATTCTCGGCGGTCCGTTTTTCTTCTTCGCTTCGCCAAAGCTGCGCCAAACCATGATCCGCCGGCGCCTACAAAACTCCCGCGTCGATCTGTTTCAGGATATTGCGCGAACCAAAGGCGTTATTCTGGCAGGCTATTATGGTCATTGGGAACCCGGCGACGAAGAAAGCAATTTTGCCAATCCGGTCTATCAGCGCTTGCGCTATCAGCTGCCCGGACAAAGAGACCGGTCAGCGCCCGGAGAGCTGCCGGTCAGTCGCCAGACCGATCGTGATCTCAAGTCGACAGTTTTTGTCGGACATGAAGCCATTCCGGAAGAAACCGACGTGATCGTGATTGGCTCCGGGGCTGGCGGCGCGGTTGCAGCGTCGGCTGTGGCTGATGAAGGGCATGAGGTTCTGATTGTCGAAGCCGGATCCAATTATCCGTCTTCCCAGATCACCCATCAGGAAGCGCGGATGACCGCCCGGCTGTTCAAGGATGGGGCCTTACAGTCCACCCGCGACCGGGATGTGATTATCTTTCAGGGCCGCGTTGTTGGTGGTTCGACCGTGATCAACAACGGGATCTGCCTGCGAATGAAACAGGCGGGTCTGGTCCATCCGCAAGCCGAGGATGTTTTCGAAACCTGGGCCAGTCTCGGCGCGCCGGTCACCGAAGCCGAACTGGCGGTGAGCTACACCGCGGTCGAAGCCAAGCTGGAAGTGTCGGAAATGTCGACCATCGCCGGCCGCAATAACGGTCCGCATCTGATTGATGGCTGGAACAAATATGCGGCCCAGTCGGGTGATCCGATGGATCAGCAGGCGATCACCGCATGGTTCACCAAAAATTATGGCCCCAAGACCCCGACGACGGAATGCGTCTATTGCGGTTATTGCAATACTGGCTGTCCCTATGGCCGCAAAAAAGCGATGCCCGAAAGCTTCCTGACCCATGCCACCAGCCCCGACCGGGACAAGCCCGCGCGGATCCTGGATAGCGCGGAAGTCACCAGGATTATTTGGGAAGACGAGGATGCCACGCCGCGCGTCGCAACCGCAATCGATATTCGCCTGAGAGATGGCCGCGAGCGCCGCATTTCCGCCCGCAAGGGCGTGGTGGTTGCGGCCGGCGCACTCGCTTCCAGCCGACTGCTGAAGAATAGCGGGATCGATAAATCCGGCGATGGCATCTCCCTGAACATCGCTTGTCCGGTTGTGGCGCTGATGCCCGAGGGACAGAACATGGATGTCTGGAACGAAGACCAGATGGCGACCTATGTCGATCGCGGCGATTATCTGATCGAAAGCCATTTCCAGCCACCAATGAGCATGGCAACTCTGGTACCCGGCTGGTTTGACGAGCATTTCCGCCGCATGCTGAATTATAACCGGCTGGTGTCAGCAGGTGTGCTGTTCCCGGCTGACCGGCTTGGCAAAATGAAAAATGGCAAGCTCAAGTTAAAGGTGGGCGAGCCTGAACTGGCGCTGCTCCGCCGCGCCCTTGCGACCATGACCAAGGTTCATTTTCTCAATGGCGCGGTGGAAGTCTATCCGGCCTTGCTGAAAGGGCAGACCCTGCGCCGCGGGATGACCGACGCAGAAATTGACGCCTTTTATCAGAGCGCGATCGTGGAACCGGACGATGTCGTGCTGTCGAGCTCTCACCCGCATGGTGGCAATGCGATTAATGTGGATCCGGACAAGGGCGTGGTTGATATGGACCAGCGGGTGCATGGCACCGGCAATGTCTATGTGGCCGATGCCAGCGTCATGCCGAGCTGTATCCGCGTCAATGCTCAGCTCACGACAATGGCCATGGCACATCGTGCCATGGCCGGTAAAAATCGATTTGGGTAAAAATGACGGCGCCGCAGCGAGATAGGATCGCCAGGGCGCCGACAGGTTTTAGTTTGGTGCGACAACCAGACGGTTGTTAAGGGCCCGCACCGGACGCGCGCTGTCGCCCATCAATTTTTCAAACGCTTCGATCTGCGCTTTGCTGGCTGTCACCGGTGTGTTCAGCACATGCCAGTTGACGCCTTCGCTGCAGGGCGGGGTCGTCAGAGAACCCATGTAGCGATATACGGATTTTTCCGCAGGCAGCATGGCATTCGGATCGATCATCGTCCCCGCAACCGTTTGTGGATCAGATTTGCCAGCCGGTGCTGCATCAAGAATTTTGGCCAGTTCGGAATTGGCCGCGCCTTCTTCAAACATCACGCCCAGAACACCCAGCTTGCCATCAGCGGTTGCGTGCACGAAATGGCCCGTCAGCGGATAGCGCTTACCGGACACAGCGTGCTCGGACGGGGTATGAAAATGGATCTGAATCAGGTTGAACGTCGTTCCACCGCTGGTCATGGTCGAACCCGATGCGAAATCGGCCTGGACCGTCAGGCCCTTGTTGGAAACCGTCAATGGGCCCGTTTTATAGTCAACCGAGAGGGCTACGTTGCCCATTGCGTTCGCACCAGCAAGATCGATCGGCGACTGCATGTTGCCACTTTCACAGATCGCATAGTCGCTGTGCAGCTGCCCCCATTTTTCAGGGCCTTTTTCAGCGCCATAGTCATAGGCCCCGTGGCCATCAGCGGCAGCAGCCGGAACCGCCATCAAGGCAGCAATAGCGATACAGGCGGAAGAATAACGTAGTTTCATCAGTAAACCCCTAAATAATCGTGGCAGCACAGAACCTGTGCCGGTTGTTGTGATGAGTGTCGTTTACCGACTTTGCACAGAAAGGAAATACTAAAGCAAATAGGTATTTCAATAGATATTATCTATCATGCTGGCGATTTGATCCGCTAATCTCGCAGGCTTCCCCGTCTTCCAGCCGTTCGCCGCCTCTGGGCTATTTACATCACCGCCACATCGTCTAATCCCAGCGCAAGACTAGTTGGAGACTGATAATGCGGGCGGAAGCTCAAACGCATGTCGACCGGATCAATGCGGCCATCGATTTGCTAAAAACATCGCTGAACTGGGATGTGGCTTTGCGGCGTCTCGACGAATTGAACGCGCGGGTTGAAGATCCGACCCTGTGGGACGATCAGGCCTCCGCGCAGGCGGTGATGACCGAACGGCGACGGCTGGACGAGTCGATCACGGCCGCGAATGAAATCCAGCAGGAAATGCAGGACGCGCTCGATTTTATCGAGATGGCGGACGAGGAAGGTGATGACGCCCTCGCCGAAGAAGGAGTAGCAACGCTGGAAAAACTGGCCGATCGCGCTGATCGCGACAAGGTGCAAGCGCTGCTGTCCGGTGAAGCGGACAATCTCGATGCCTATCTCGAAATTCATGCGGGCGCTGGTGGCACCGAAAGCCAGGACTGGGCGGAAATGCTGTTGCGCATGTACCAGCGCTGGGCGGAAGCGCGCGGCTATAAAGTTCAGATGGTCGACTATCAGGCCGGGGATCAGGCTGGCATCAAATCCGCCACGTTGGAAATCAAGGGCGAGAATGCCTATGGATTTGCCAAGACCGAAAGCGGTGTCCACCGGTTGGTCCGTATTTCCCCCTATGACAGCGCCGCGAAGCGCCACACGAGCTTTTCCAGCGTCTGGGTCTATCCGGTGATTGATGACAGTTTCGAGGTCGAGATCAACGAAGGGGATCTCAAGATCGATACCTATCGCGCCTCGGGTTCCGGCGGGCAGCATGTCAACACGACCGATAGCGCCGTGCGCATCACCCACCAGCCAACGGGCATTGTGGTGGCATCGCAAAATGATCGCAGCCAGCACAAGAACCGGGCAACAGCGATGGGCATGCTGAAGGCGCGCCTGTTCGAAGCCGAGCTGCAGCGCCGGGAAGCGGAGGCCAGCGGGGAATATCAGGCCAAGACCGAAATTGGCTGGGGCCACCAGATCCGATCCTATGTCTTGCAACCCTATCAGCAAGTCAAAGATCTCCGGACCGGGACCACCTCCACCGCTCCATCGGACGTTCTGGATGGCGCCATTGATCCGTTTATCGCCGCCGCTCTGGCCCAGCGGGTTACGGGCGAAACGGTCGAAGTTGACGACGTCGATTGATGGCGCCGGCACCGTGGTGAACCCGATAAAGCCCATTGCCCCTGCCGCCACGCTCGCCTAGTCTTGCCACTATGAGACTTCTGTTGCGCGCCCATCCTATTCCTTCCCTGAAGACAGCTATTCTGTTCCCCGCCCTGCTGGGCCTCACCCTGACACCGCTCACGGCCTGCAAGCGGGTGCCGGACGAAGATGCCGGGCGACCGGAAACCGCGCTGGCCTATCCGCCCGCGTCGCGGCCGGTATCGGATCTCGCGGGCAATCAGTGGTCGACCGAAACCGCCCGCGACAAGCGTGGTGAGGCGGAGGAAATCATGAAAGCGGCGGGCCTGGAGCCCGGCATGACAGTTGCGGATATCGGTGCAGGCGAAGGCTATTATACCGTCAGACTGGCGGATCGGGTCGGCGAAAACGGCCGCGTTCTTGCACAGGATATTGACGAGGACGTGATCAAGCGCCTGGCCGATCGTGTAGCGCGGGACGAGCTCGACAATGTCTCGATCAAACTTGGCGCGCCGGATGATCCGCGCATGCCGGAAGACAGCTTTGACCGGATTTTCCTGGTCCACATGTATCATGAAGTCCGCGAACCCTATGCTTTTCTGTCGCGTCTGCGGCCGTCCATCCGGGCGGATCGCGACGGCGGCAGCTATGATGGCGGAGAGGTCATTGTGGTGGATGTCGATCGTCCGTTCGCTCAGCACGGCATTCCTCCGAAACAGCTATTTTGCGAGTTTGAGGCAGTAGGCTATCAGCTGATCGGATTCATGGAGCGACCGGAACTGGGCGGCTATTTTGCACGGTTCCGCCCGGTTGGCAAAGCCCCCCTGCCCGGCAAGATCGAACCCTGCCCGATGGACGAGTAATTCCCAGCATTTGAAAGATACCGAGCCGGAATCGCGAGGATCACGACTGGGTTAGAGATTCATGCTTGCGATGCTTTGCCTTGCGCAGCAACCGCCGCCAATGACGGCGATCCCGGCGCGAAAGACTGGGATCCCTGATGCGCGCGTTCAAGACGCCAAGGGCCTTGTCGCCATATTGCCGAAACAACCGGCGCACTTCCATCGCGTCGCGTTCGCGGCGGGATCTGGACTCAAAAAATGACAGCATGGCTCGCTACCCACAACATCGTCCCTGAGAACCATATGGGTGATTTCTGCCAGAATGAGAATGGCATTGCGATGCGCAGACGGAATTTTGAGGCATTCCGCCAGCTTCAGCGTATCGGCGAGCCTTAGCGCCCGTTGAAAAAGCCGGATGCGCTAACTTTCGTCACCCATTTTCAGGGCGGCGATAAACGCTTCCTGGGGAATGCTGACATTGCCATATTCGCGCATCTTCGCCTTGCCCTTTTTCTGCTTGTCGAGCAGCTTTTTCTTGCGGCTGATATCACCGCCATAGCATTTGGCGGTCACATCCTTGCGCATCGCGGCAATGGTTTCACGAGCAATGACTTTGCCGCCAATCGCAGCCTGGACCGGAATTTTGAACAGGTGCCGCGGGATCAGGTCTTTGAGCCGTTCACACATATGGCGGCCGCGCACTTCGGCAGCGTCCCGGTGGACGATCATGCTCAGCGCATCGACCGGATCCCCGTTGACGAGGATGTTCATCTTGACGAGCTCACCGGTGCGCAACCCGATTTGATGATAGTCAAAACTCGCATAGCCGCGCGAAATGCTCTTCAGCCGATCATAAAAATCGAACACCACTTCGTTGAGCGGCAAGTCATAGACCACCTGCGCCCGATCCCCGACATAGGTCAGGTTCTTCTGAACCCCCCGTCGATCCTGACATAATTTCAGGATCCCGCCGAGATATTCGTCCGGGCAATAGATTGTCGCCTCGATCCAGGGCTCTTCGATATGGGCGATCTTGACGACATCCGGCATGTCCGCCGGGTTATGCAGAAACTGCTCGCTGCCATCATTCATGACCATCCGATAGACCACCGACGGCGCCGTGGTGATGAGATCGAGATCATATTCCCGGCTGAGCCGTTCCTGAATGATTTCAAGATGCAATAGCCCCAGAAAACCACAACGGAAACCCTGGCCCAGCGCAGCGCTGGTCTCCATTTCATAGGTAAAGCTCGCGTCATTGAGCCGCAATTTTCCAATGCTTTCCCGCAATTTTTCAAAATCGGCGGCATCGACCGGAAACAGGCCACAGAAGACGACCGATTGCACTTCCTTGAACCCGTCCAGCGGTTCCGCAGCGCCGCCCTTGACGGTGGTGATCGTGTCACCGACGGCGGTCTGTGAGACTTCCTTGATCTGCGCTGTAATGAATCCGATCTCGCCGGCGGCCAGTTCCGGCAATTGCTCGATCTTCGGACGCATGCACCCGACGCGGTCGACAAGATGTTCGGTCCCCTGCGCCATGAACTTGATCCGCTGGCCCTTGGTCAGCACGCCGTCAACGACCCGCACGAGGATCACCACGCCCAGATAGGGGTCATACCAGCTGTCGACCAGCATCGCCTTGAGCGGTGCGTCGCGGTCGCCGCCCGGTGGCGGGATTTTGGTGACAATCTGTTCGAGGATTTCTTCGATGCCAATCCCGGATTTTGCGGAAGCCAGAACTGCTTCGGATGCGTCGAGCCCGATAATTTCTTCAATCTCGTTGCGCACCCGCTCCGGTTCCGCTGCCGGAAGATCCACCTTGTTGAGGACCGGCACGATTTCGTGATCATGCTCGATCGACTGATAGACATTGGCCAGCGTCTGCGCTTCCACCCCTTGCGCCGCATCAACGACCAGCAACGCGCCTTCACAGGCGGCGAGACTGCGCGAAACTTCATAGGCAAAGTCAACATGACCCGGCGTGTCCATCAGGCTCAGCTCGTAGGTGTTTCCGTCCTTGGCGGGATAGTTGAGCCGGACGGTCTGGGCCTTGATCGTGATCCCGCGTTCGCGCTCAATATCCATATTGTCGAGCACCTGCTCGCTCATTTCGCGTTCGGTCAGCCCGCCGGTATATTGGATCAGGCGATCGGCCAGCGTCGATTTGCCGTGATCAATATGCGCAATGATGGAAAAATTTCGGATAAGGGAACGTTCAGTCATATGCGCGCCGATAGCAGGGGTTACCCTCGCTGTCAGCAGGGAAACACGCAAAAAAGCATGCCGCCTGTTCCCGGAGGACAAGCGGCATGCTCTTGTGAATTATGCGCTATGGCAAAACAGCCGCTCTAGCCGCCCAGCGGTATCCGGAATCCGACGTTGAACAGTGACTGTTCGCTCCTGATACCGAGATCGGCTGGCAACAGATTGACGTCATAGTCGCCGCGGTTGGCCCGACGATAGGTATATTGACCAAATATCTCGAAAGACGGACTGAGCTTATAGGTCGCCCCTGCCATCGCCTGGTAAGTGAACAGGGTCTTTTTGTCATCAACAACGTCCACGCCCGACGGCGCATATTCGACATCCTGACGGGTGAAGCCGACACCAGCGCCGACATAAGGCACAAAGGACTCACTGATCTGAAAATCATAATAGGCATTTGCCAGCGCCCCGAAATTCTTGATCTGACCGTCATCGGTGCTGAGCACGGTACCCACCAGCGGATTGGCCGGGTCGGCTGCGCCGCGGGTCAGAACAGCGGAATCCAGACCATCAATCACCGCGCCACCAACGGCGAGGTCGCGATGCAGGTCAACATTGGCCTTGTTATAAAAGCCCTGCAATTCCAGCCGAACGCCATTGTCGAAACGGTAACCGGCCAGCAGATTGAGGTCGAGGCCATTGTCCAGCTCGGTTGTCCAGTCCAGTGAGGTATCCACCGGGATGGCGGGGAAATCGGCCGTCGCGGCGACTTCTTCGGTAAATTCGCCGCGATTCTCGGAATCGCTGGGCAAGGCAATGCCTGCCGAGGCTCCGACATAGGGTTCACCGGCATGGGCTACAGAAGGCACTGCAGCGACCGCCGTGATGGCAAAAAATATGAGAGGTTTACGCATAGTCAACTCCAAACCCCTGTTTGGTGCTGCCCCGCCGAGCGAATTGATCACCCCTGCCCATTTTTCAATAGAAACAGAGCCGACCGGGGGGCTCTTTGCGATGGATTGCGGGAATTTCTGCCAGTTTACATATCTGTAAAGAGGCTGAAATCAGCGCGGTTCGCGGCGCATCGCCTCGAGCGGCGGACATCCCGGCACCGCATGAAACAGCGCGAGCCGCTCAAAACCGAGACTGGCGTAAAAGCGCTGATTGGCAGGATTGGAATTTTCCAGATAGGCCATTGTTCCCGTGCGGTCACAGGCTTCCAGAACCGGCGTCAGCAACCGCCGCCCGAGACCCCGCCCGCGCCCGGCACTACTGACGCCAACGGTGAACAGATACGCATGAGGTTCGGTCGGATGGTGGCGGGCCATGGCATCCTCCGCGGCTTTCCCGCGCTGCAACACGCCGGCGCCACCCGAGGCGAGCAATCCCCAATATATCGCCAGCATGCCTTTCAGCGAAGGCGCAGACTTGTCTCCCGGCATCAACCACATGGTCGCCGCCAGATCCTGCCCGTCTTCCTGCAGCAACTGACAAAAGCCCTGCGGCGCATAAACATGCCGTGCAAGATTGAAAAAGGTCCGGTGCAAGGCGGTTTGCCCGTCGAACAGCCAGGCGTTGAACGGATCCTCACGAAAGGCATCAGCGGTAATCGCCGCCAGCTGGTGGACAGAATCGAGACCGACCGTTCGAATGCCCTCTGCCGAGCCGATATCCGAGGCAGTTAGCGGCAAAATGCCGGCTCGGGCTGCGCCATCAGCACTTTAGTAAATGCCACCTTCATCCTGCAGGAAATCATTGTCATTGCGCGCCGGGCCGCTGTTGCGCTGACTGGCGCGTTCGGCCGCGGCATTGCGTGCGGCGATTTTTGCGGCCCTGATCTGGGCTTTTTTCGCTTCCAGACGAGCGAGTAATTCTTCCTTGCGAATGGAGCGTTTGGGCTCGGTTTCCGGCTTGAACACATCCCAGATCACCGATGCCTTGGGATCATCCGAAGGCCAGCCGCCGAACACCCGCTTGCCGCTCTTGCGATCCACCTTGACCATCCGGATACCGCGCGGAGCGACAAACGGCTTTTTGGGCATGCCGGCCATGGCTTCCTGGGCAAATTGCCGAAATATCGGCGCTGCTAATGTGCCGCCTTGCGCATAGCCGCCCATGTTCGAGGGCTGGTCAAAGCCCATGTAAACGCCCGCTACCAGGTCAGGCGAGCCCCCAACAAACCAGACATTGGTCGGTCCGCTGGCGGTCCCGGTTTTGCCAAACAGCGGCCGGTCTAGGCTTTTCAAATTCTGAGCCGTACCGCGGGTGATCACACCCTCAAGAATATTCACCATTTGATAGGCGGTCATCGGATCGAGCAGCTGCTTGCCGGCGGGACGCGGACGCGGCATCGGCTCGCCATTCCATTCGGCCTGATTGCAATTGTCACAATTGCGTTTGTCGGCGCGGAAAATCACTTTTCCCTTGCGATCCTGGACGAAATCAATGACCGTCGGCTCCAGTTCGCGGCCATGATTGACCAGCATTGAATAGGCATTGGTCAGCTTGGCTACGGTCGTATCCCCCGCGCCCAATGCGAAGGAAAGATAAGGCTTATAGTCACCAATCCCCATCCGCTTGATCGTTTCGACAACATTATCCATGCCAGCATCATTGGCCGCGCGCACCGTCATCAGGTTGCGCGATTGCTCCACACCCCAGCGCAAGGTTTGCGGTCCGGCACCGCGCGATCCGCCGAAGTTGCGGAAACATTTGCGCCCCAAAGCGGCCGACTGATACACACAAAACGGGCTGTCGACGATGATCGTCGCCGGGGTCATGCCCTGGTCCAGCGCGGTCGCATAAACAAAGGGTTTGATCGTTGATCCTGGCTGACGTTCAGCCTGGGTGGCACGGTTGAACGCGCTCATCCGGTCATCAAACCCGCCCTGCATCGCCCATATCCGGCCATTATGCGGATTTTGCACAACCATGCCGCCGGATACTTTCGGAACGTTGCGCAGCACATAACGGCTGCCTCCCGCAGGACTGACCGCGATAATATCGCCAGCCTTCAATTTGGATGGCGCACTGCCAAGACTGCCGGTGGTTCCATCCTTGAACCCGATTTCCGCGCCATTGCCACTGCGGCTCAGCGCCACTGCGATGCGCCAGTCGGCATGATCGGTGCTGATGAACGTGGATGCCAGCCGCTTCGACCATTGGTCATCAATTTCGATGGTGTTAATCGGTCCCGACCAGCCTTTGCCGCGACTATAGCGCAGCAGACCGGTCCGCAGCGCTTCCTTGGTCATCCGTTGCAGCTCGGGATTCAGCGACGTGCGCACCCACAATCCGCCGGAATAGACGCTATAAGGTCCGGCTTCTTCATTCTCGCCGAAACGCTCAATCAATTCGCGCCGGACTTCTTCGATAAAATAGCCGCCGACCCGTTCAAACCGGGCACCGGAAGACCGAATGGCTCCCAGGGGTTGCGCCACGGCCAGGTCGTGCTGCTCCTGCGTAATCCAGTCATTTTCCAGCATTTCACCCAAAGCCCAGTCCCGGCGATTAATCGCCCGCTGCTCGTTGGTTTCGGGCCGATAGTTGGACGGTCCCTTTGGCAGAATTGCGAGATAGGCCATCTGATGCAGAGCCAGCTCGTCGACATCCTTGCCAAAATAGGCTTGCGCGGCGGCCTGTACGCCATAGGCATTACGGCCGAGGAAAATCTGGTTGAGATAGAGTTCGAGAATTTCTTCCTTGGTCAGCACTTCCTCGATCCGGTAAGCCAGCAAGGCTTCCCGGACCTTGCGGCGATAGGACACTTCGTTGGTCAGCAGCAGGTTCTTGGCCACTTGCTGGGTAATCGTCGATGCCCCAACCGGGCGACCGCTGTTCGATATGTTGGTAACAATGGCCGTGGCAATGCCGGGATAGTCGAGTCCGCCATGTTCGAAAAAGGTGCGGTCTTCAGCCGCAAGATAGGCCCGCACCAGCAGCGGTGGCAATTCGGCAAATTCCAGCTGCACGCGCCGTTCTCTGGCATAGCTGTGCACCGGCTCGCCGTCATAGGCGCGCACCATCGTCGGCAAGGGCGGCTCATATTGCTGGAGCGTCTTGGCATCCGGAAGGTCGCGCGCGAAAATAACCCAGATCAGCAACCAGCCGATAAGCGCCAGTGCGATCAACGCCAGAAACAGCCGGAACCATTTCTTTTGCCACAGTTTCTCAACCCGGTCGAAAAATCCACCGGTGTTGCGCTCAAGCTTGTAGGCAAGGCTTTCTGCGGCTGTGTTGCCGTCACTGTCTGGCATGTTGTCACTCATAACTTCGGGTATCTAGCATTATCCCGCGGATATTCCAGACAATATCGACGAATTTTTTTATCCTACAGCCCGCAACCAAAGCGCCATCAATCTCGCGCCGAATATCGGCCTGCTCCCGCCGGGAAGCCACGCGCTGGCTAGCCTATCGCGCGGCGAGCTTGCGCGCAAAATGGGCTTCAACGGCATTGGATATTCCGATCGCCACCCTTGATTGGCCAGCGCGCGAGCTGAGCAGCGCAACATCTTCCTTGT
Source organism: Parasphingorhabdus sp. W113 (assembly GCF_055693205.1). Classification (NCBI taxonomy): domain Bacteria; kingdom Pseudomonadati; phylum Pseudomonadota; class Alphaproteobacteria; order Sphingomonadales; family Sphingorhabdaceae; genus Parasphingorhabdus; species Parasphingorhabdus sp. W113. Next base: position 2,339,464 of record NZ_CM146328.1, read on the forward strand.
TGGTGAGATAGCCGCTCTCGAACAGAACCGAAGGGGTATCCGGCGCCTTGAGCACGACCAGCGAGGCAAAGCGATGCGGATTGGCCCGGAACTTGATCGCCTGACTCCCCTCGCGGATCAACAGTTTCGCAAAATCAGCGGACACGTTCATCGTTTCTCGCTGCGTCAGGTCGATGAGGATTGAGGAAACCTCCTGATTGGCGCCACCAAGGTTGACGCCATTGATGATGTTCGACCGGTTCTCCCGGGCGGCCAACTTGGCCGCTTCGCGGTCGGACGCCACTTCGGAGAGCGTATAGACCGTTGCGCCGGATGCCGACTGATTGCCTGCCGCATCGGCATGGATCGAAATGAACAGATCTGCATCGAGCCGCCGGGCAATGCCATAGCGCTCTTCGAGAACCAGATATTTGTCTGTCTCCCGGGTCAGCGCAACCCGGACCCGCCCACTGGCCACGAGCTGGTCACGCACTTCCTTTGCGATCGCCAGAACCACGCTTTTCTCGTATTTGCCGCCGTGGGGAGATATCGAGCCGGGATCATGGCCGCCATGACCGGCATCGATCACGACCAGCGGCCGGCTCGGATCCTTGGGGCCATAGATTTTGGGCAAGGCAACTGAATCCTGCGGCTTGCCGAGCGGCACTTTGACGCTGTAGGATTTTTGGGCGGCTCGGCCCGAAACCGCGCTGGCGGCAAGAAGGATTTGCGGCTGGCCTTGATTCCCGGCTTTCCAACGGTTTGCAGGTTGAGCTGGAGGCTTCGGCCATCAGCAGAAAAACGGCCGCCTGTCACGATGGCGGGGCGGTCAAGGTCGAACACAATCCGCGCCGTGTTGGGATTGAACTGACCCTGGCGAACCGATTTTATCATGCCCGAAGCCCGGCCACCGCGCCCGGCTTTACCGCCCTTTATGTCGACTGCAATCCGGTCTGGACCAACCAGCGAAAAGGCCGAAGCGCCCTCGACCACATCGTCGAACGAGACGGTAATCTGGCGATCACCCGCGTCGATGCGACTGACCGACCCGGCAGAAACCGGATTCAACGCCAAAAGGGACGACGCCAAGAGGGATGCAAACGGCATGATCGCCTTATGCAACGCAGCTGCGCCATCGGTCCAGTCAAATTTCATCAGCGCATTACCCCCGGCAATTCGGTATCCTTCACGGTAAAAACGCTATTAAGGATAATTTCGTAAGCAGGCGTAAAACGACAGGGTTAATGGCATTTTTACCATGTTACAGGCAGAGCATGGGCCGCGGTGTCCCGCATTGCAGAAAGCACGATAGTTTGTGTTGCCGATCTGCCTTCGCGGTGCTAGCACCATCGCGTTACGGTTTGAATCGATACTCAAATCGGCACAAAAGATCCGGCATATTCCGGACTATACAGGTTGAAGCAGCATGAGACATGACATCTCCGGTTCAGAAACCGTTCCCCAGCATATTATCTGGCGGAACGATTATCTGAGCGGAAAGACCCAGGCTACCGGCCCGGGCCATGCATTTGCTGCAGACGCATTTTTTTCGAATAATTTGGAATTAAACCGGATGACGCCGCCCGCCCTTCGCGGGAAGAAGACGTCATCCCTTTCACATAGCACGTCCCCGCCAGATGCTCTCTCAGATAATCTGGTGATGCGACGTGCCAGGAGTATATTGAATGACAACGCGCATGTTAATCGACGCGCGCCACCAGGAAGAAACCCGAGTGGCGGTCGTAAAAGGGAACAAAATTGAGGAATTCGATTTTGAATCTTCGGAGCATAAACAGCTAAAAGGCAATATCTACCTTGCCAAAGTCACCCGCGTAGAACCCTCATTGCAAGCTGCCTTTGTCGACTATGGCGGCAACCGGCACGGCTTTTTGGCGTTCAGCGAAATTCACCCTGATTACTATCAGATCCCGAAAGAAGACCGCGAGCGGTTGCTGGCGGAAGAGGCCGAGCATGCCGCTGAAGAGGCGGAATTGCGCGAACGCGAAGAGGAAGAAGGCGACGGCCCGGCCGATGTCATCGCATCCGAGGCAACGGAAGAGCTCGACGATGTCGTCGAGGATGTCGAGAAAGACGACAGCGTAGACACGATCGACGTCACCGAAGGCGAAGTGCCGGCTGAAGAAGCCGACGACGACAGCGACGATGATGCGGACGACGACAATGACGAATCCGAAGCGGATGACGACGAGTCCAAAGCCTCTGACAAATCGGACAATAAAGGCCGCGGACGCCGCGGCAAAGGCCGCAATCGTGGTCGCAATGGCCGTGGCGGCAAAGGCAATGTAGCCAAAGCCAGCGACCAGGCCCGGCAAAAACGCATGGCCTTGCGCAAGCGCTACAAGATTCAGGACGTTATCCAGCGGCGGCAAGTCGTGCTGGTCCAGGTGGTCAAGGAAGAGCGCGGCAATAAAGGCGCTGCCCTCACCACCTATCTCAGCCTCGCCGGTCGCTATTGTGTCCTGATGCCAAACACCTCCCATGGCGGGGGTATCAGCCGCAAGATCAACAATGCCGGTGACCGCAAACGGTTGAAATCGATTATCGCCGATCTCAAGCTGCCCAACACCATGGGCTGTATCGTACGGACCGCCGGCCTGTCCCGCACCAAGCCTGAAATCAAGCGCGACTTCGATTATCTCGCACGATTGTGGGATGAAATTCGGGAGAACACTCTCGGCGCGGTTGCTCCGAGTCTGATCCACAGCGACAGCGATCTGGTCAAACGCGCCATTCGCGATATCTACAACCGCGAAATCGAAGAGGTGCTGGTCGAAGGCGCCGATGGCTATGCGGCGGCGAAGAACTTCATGAAGCTGCTTATGCCAAGCCACAGCCGGCGGGTCAAAAGCTATGCCGATCCGGTATCGCTATTCCAGCGCTATGGCGTCGAAGATCAGCTATCGGCCATGTATCAACCTGAAGTACAGCTGAAATCCGGCGGTTATCTGGTGATCAATCCGACCGAAGCGCTGGTTTCGATCGACATTAACTCCGGTCGCTCGACACGCGAACATGGCATCGAAGCGACTGCGGTAAAAACCAATCTTGAAGCCGCGGCGGAAATCGCTCGGCAGTTGCGCTTGCGCGACATGGCGGGGCTCGTGGTGATCGACTTTATCGACATGGATCGCCACAGCAATATTCGCAAAGTCGAACGGGCGATGCGCGATGCGTTGAAAAATGACCGTGCCCGCATTCAGGTTGGTCGGATCTCCAGCTTTGGGCTGCTCGAGATGAGCCGCCAGCGGCTGCGCACCGGTGTTCTCGAGGCCTCGACCCGGGTTTGTCCGCATTGCGAAGGCACCGGCCTGGTGCGGACGGCTTCGTCCTCTGCGCTTTCCGCGCTCCGTCTGATCGAGGAAGAAGCCGCCAAGGGCAAAGCCAGCAAGATCACATTGACGGCCAGCCAGGAAGCAACCATCTACGTGCTGAACAGCAAACGGCATGAGATTGACGATATCGAAAAGCGCTATGCCGTTTCGGTTGAAATCACTCCTGATGGCCAGGATGAAGGCGCCCGCATGGAAGTCAAAGGCTCCGGCGGTCCTCCCAAAAATGCACCCAAATTCGAGCCGATTGTCGATGAAGATGACGATGATGATATCATCGACACTGCGCAGGAAGACGATGGCGAAGAGCGTCCCCGCAAACGCCGGCGGCGGCGTGGTCGCCGGGGTCGCGGCAGCGATCGTTCCGAAAATACGGAGCGCGGCAATGCAAAAGCTGCGGACGAATCCGACCAAGCGGACTCCGGCAAAGCGGCCAGCAATGCCGCTCCGGATGACAATAGCGACGCGGAAAAGACCGACGAAGACAAACCGAAGCGTCGGTCTCGCGGCGGCAGCAATCGCAAGCCGAAGGCCGCTGATGACGGCGAAGCAAGCCCTGACGGCGAAGCAAAGGCCGACGAACCGGCGGAAAAACCCAAACGGGCCAGCCGGTCGCGCAAGAAGGTGGAACCGGAAGCAGAAGCGGACGCGGAACAACCAGCAGCCGATGCGGAAGAAAAACCCAAACGGCGCCGCGCCCCGCGCAAGGCGAAAGCCGAGACTGCAGCTTCAGGCGATGCTGAAACCGCGGAAAAGACCGTAGCCAAAAAGGCACCGCGAACCCGCACCAAGAAGGTTGATGCCGACGCCGAGACCAGCGACGACAAACCCAAAAAAGCGGCCAAGCCGGCAGCCCGCAAGACCGCAGCCAAAAAGCCTGCGGCCAAGGCCAAGGCTGACAAAGCCGAAAAAGCGGATGGCGCTGCCGAAGGTGCCGAGACCACCGCTGACGGCAAGCCGCGGCAGGGCTGGTGGCAACGCACATTTGGATGATGACGAGACGGGCGAGTTTGGCGCAAAGCAAAACCCGCCCTCGTCGCACAGGCCAGAAGCCTTCCGAAGGGGGATTTTCATCACAGGTTCAGCCTTAATCTGACACTGTCTCGATTATACAGAGCCACATTTAAAGGACCTTCATGTCGCCTGCCCTTGATCTGCCATTTGCTCTCCTGAACCGGCTCAATCCAGCGGTTCTGATCCGGTCATTCGCGACATTGCTCGCGATGTTTGCGATCGCCGTTCAACCGGTTGCTGCGCAATCCATCTTGCGCGATGCTGAAACCGAAGCCCTGTTCAGCGACATGGTCGCCCCGCTGGTGGCGGTTTCCGAGCTCGATGCCGATGATGTTGAAGTCATCCTGATCAACGACAAGCAAATCAACGCCTTTGTCGCTGGCGGGCAACGGATGTTTTTCTATTCCGGTACCATCGCCGCGGCGGACAGTGCGATCGAGATACAGGGCATTATGGCCCATGAGCTCGGTCATATTACCGGCGGCCATATCATTCGTTTCAACGAGGGTCTCGAAACCGCGACCGGCGTCACTATTTTAAGCCTGATCCTTGGCGCGGCGGCGATTGCCGCTGGTGCCGGAGAAGCCGGCGCAGGCATATTGGCGGCAGGGCAACAGGCCGCAACCGGCAAGTTCCTCGCTTTCAGCCGAGTCCAGGAACGCAGCGCGGACTCTGCCGGCGCGCGCTATTTGTCGGCCGCCGGAATCTCCGGAAAAGGCTCCATCGATTTTTTCAAGAAGCTGCAAAATTACGAATTCCGTCTCGGCATTCCGCAGGAAGACAGCTATGGTCGAACCCACCCCCTGTCGGGCGAACGGGTTACCTTGCTGCGCGACGTTTATCAGGCTGATCCGGCGTGGGACAATCCCCCGGATCCTGAAATCGAGCGACGCTTTCAAAGGGTCAAGGCAAAGCTGCTCGGCTTTACCAGCGAACCGGCGACGACATTGCGGGAATTTCCGGAGCGTGATCAAACCGTTCCGGCGCGCTATGCCCGCGCTTATGCATGGCACAAGAGCGCCTATCCCGACCGGGCGCTGATGGAAGTGAACAACCTGCTCAAGGACGATCCCAACGACCCCTATTTCCTGGAGCTTCATGGCCAGATCCTGCTCGAATCCGGTCAACCGCGTAAGGCGCTGGACTCGCTGCGCAAGGCGGTTCGCCTGACCAACAATCAACCGCTTATCGCCAGTCTCTTCGGCCACGCGCTGATTGCAACGGAAGACGAAACCCATTTCGAGGAAGCCGAACGGGTGCTCAAATCGGCGGTCATCAAGGATAACCGCAATCCCTTCGCCTGGTATCAACTGGGACTCGTCTATTCACAACGCGGCGACACCGCCCGCGCGCAGCTCGCCACGGCGGAAAGCGCGCTTTTGCAGCGCAATTATGGCGGAGCCATCCGCAGCTCGCAAGTCGCGATGGCCGGGATCAAGGAAAACACGCCCGACTGGATTCGGGCACAGGATATCTCGTTGATCGCGAAAAGCGAATTTGAGCGCAACAAAGGCCGGCGTCGGTAATCTGGCCGCGGTCGCGATATCCGTTTTTCCAATAGCAATCCGTAACAATTCTGGACAACCAGGCGAAGCTCCGACAAGGAAGCGGTAGAAAATAGATTGGGTCCCAGTGGAAAACAGCACAAACAGAAAGTGGATGATTATGGCAGGTGGCGGATTGGCCATAGCGGCAGCAGCAACCGTGTGGTTCATGCAAAGCGGAAGCTCAAGCGCAGCTGATACGGCCGCCGAGGCCGCGCGCGACGCCGGCATTGATGCCAAGGAGCAAGCCGCAATTCAGGCGATCGTGCGAAACTATATTCTCGAAAATCCCGAGATTATCCCGGAAGCTGTTGAAATTTTGCAAAATCGCCAGAAAGCCCAGGCAATTAATGAAATTCGCTCCGGAATCGAGGCGCCGTTCAATGGAACCGCTTTTGCCGGCAATCCCAATGGCGATGTCGTGATCGTCGAATATTCCGATTTCGCCTGCCCCTATTGCAAGCAGACCAGCGCGGATATTGATCGTCTGCTCAAGGAAGACAAGAATATCAAGGTAGTATTCCGGGAACTGCCGATACTGAGTGAAGCCAGCAACGACGCTGCGCTGATGGCATTGGCTGCTGCCAAACAGAATAAATATTATGCATTCCACAAAACAATGTTCGCCACCGGGCGCCCTTCTCCCTCGACTATTGAAAATGCCGCGAAAGAAGTTGGTCTGGATATGGCGGCTGCGCGCGCTTTTATTGCGACCGCCGAGGCACAGAAGGAATTGCAGAATAATATCGCAATGGCCCGCCAGTTGCAGTTTACCGGCACGCCGGCTTTCGTGATCGGCAATCAGTCCGAAGTCGGCGCCGTTGGCTATGACGGGCTCAAGGACATGATCGCCAAGGCGCGCGGATCGAAGTAGCTGCGCGCTTTCAGGCACCAGACTGGGTGTGAATTGTGTGAACTTTGGCGAGGCTAGGAGTCGTCCGACCGCCCCTTGAAGCCCTGGGCCACTACATACCATTCCGATGAGCCTTTGCGGCTGGCAGGCGGTTTGGCGTGCTTGACGGTCTTGAAATGCTTCTTGAGCAAGGTCAGCAACTCATTGTCGGTGCCGCCGGCCAGAACTTTGGCGACAAAATTTCCACCGGTCTGCAGGTTTTCGACCGCAAAATAGGCACCGGCCTCGACCAGACCCATGGTCCGCAAATGATCGGTCTGTTGATGGCCGACGGTATTCGCCGCCATGTCCGACAAGACCAGATCCGGCGCGCCGCCCAAAGCGGTGATCAGCTTGTCGGGCGCGCTGTCGTCCATGAAGTCCATTTCGAACAGGGTCACGCCTTCAATCGCGTCGACCGGTAACAGGTCAATGCCGACAATCGCAGCCTGCGGGGCAAATTTCCGCACGACTTGCGCCCAACCGCCAGGCGCGATCCCGAGATCGACCACCGCTTTGGCATGGCGCACAAATTTGAACCGTTCGTCCAGTTCGAGCAATTTATAAGCGGCGCGGGAGCGATAGCCATCGGCCTTGGCCTGTTTGACATAGGGGTCGTTCAATTGCCGCTCGAGCCAGCGGGTTGAACCGATTTTGCGCCCTTTCGCGGTTTTCACGCGCTGCTTGTGGCCGGAGCGTCCGCGGCTCATGCCCGTTTCTGCTCATGCGAGGACATCAGCGACCGCAAAATGCCTTCGCGGATACCACGATCGGCGACGCCGACGCGGCTTGCGGGCCAGATATCGAGAATGGAATCGAGAATGGCACAGCCGCCAACGACAAGATCGGCGCGCTCCTTGCCAATACACGGGATCTCCGCCCGTTCGGCTGGCGAACAGGCGGCCAGCATGGCGCTGATTTCCCGCATGGAATCGCTCGGTACGATCAGCCCATCGATGACCTTCCGGTCATAATGCGGCAGTTTGAGATGCAGGCTCGCCAGGGTGGTCACCGTTCCGCTGGTCCCCAGAAGCCGATAATCGGATTGATCGGATCGCGGCAAACGGGCGGCAAATTCGGCAAAGCTCTGCTTGACCCGCTCCCGCATGTTGCAAAAAGCCTGCTGCCGCGCCTGGGGACATTCGCCATCAAATTTCTCGCTTTCGGTCAGCGAAACGACGCCCCACGGCGCACTCAGCCAGTCGATAATCTTGGGTGCGCTGCCCGCCGTATCGACTAGCACCAGCTCGGTCGAGCCGCCGCCAATATCGAAAATCAAGGCCGGGCCATCTCCCGGCTCGAGCAAGATCTGACAGCCGAGGACCGCCAGACGCGCTTCTTCTTCGGCGGTGATGACGTCGAGCACGATACCAGTCTCGTCGCGCACCCGGTCGATAAATTTATCACCATTGCTGGCCCGCCGGCACGCTTCGGTCGCAACCGATCGCGCCAGCGTGACATTGCGCCGCTTGAGCTTGTCTGCGCAGATTGACAGCGCAGCGACCGCGCGATCCATCGCCCGATTGCTGATCCGTCCGGTTTCGCCCAACCCTTCGCCAAGCCGGACAACCCGGGAGAAGGCATCGGTCACGATAAACCCGTCGGCTGACGGCTTAGCCACCAGCAGGCGGCAGTTATTGGTGCCGAGATCAATGGCGGCATAGGACCGGAGTTTAGGCCACCGGGAGCCATTATGAGGGGTTGAGGACGCATTTCGCCCTCTGTTTTTATGTGTCGCCGCAGCTTTCGGGCGGGCCATCCTTGCGGATTTTCCGCCGTCTTGTCTTTGCGGCGATGGGGATGCTTCATCCGCCATGACCGTTACTCTTATGTTCTCCGAAGCGGATAATACCGCCGGTACTTGCCGACAGAGATAACCATCCGCCCGCAAATGTGCAAGAGTTTAGCATTGCTGGCCCCGATCGCCCGAGGCCGCAAGCAGACCAATCAAAAAGCCTTGACCCCACCGACGACCCAGCCTATTGCGCGCCCCGGTATTCCCCTGTCGTCTAATGGTAAGACTACGGACTCTGACTCCGTCAATTGAGGTTCGAATCCTCACGGGGGATCCAGTATTTTCTTTCTAATACAACAGCTTAAAGAAAAGCTATGTTTTGGGCCTTGTTGCAATTTATTGCAGTGTAATTCCTTGGAATTCCAGTCAATTCCAACAAGTGACGGCTAGTCCATGCAACATAGATGCAACATGAGGATCACATTTCACCAGTTAAGAAAAATGCAATGAATTAGCTTCGCACAACAAGCACTTTGAGATGTCGCGGTGCAGTGCCGGTACCGTCTCCTCTGGTCCCGACCAATTTTGCAAGTCATTGTAGCGCCCAACTCGTGACATCCATCGGTTCGAACTTCTGGATGCGCGATGGAGGAGTGATAGCTACATTGGTGGCACAACCAGCCGACATGGTCTTCGTTTGTCAATCTCGTTGATAGTATCAATTTGAGAAGAAAGTTATTAGGCTAGTGTCCGCTATGGGCGCAAAAGCCGACGTTAGGAAAACAGAAGCTGTCAGTCGGCTAACGACCCGAAAGCGGGCATTAGAACACTCCGACAAATATAATCACCAAATCAAGAATCTTATAGTGGCTATCAAAGCCGTCACGAACAAGATTCCGAAAACCCAAACAGACAATAATCCATACTTCCGATCTAAAACAGTCGCGATGATCTCAAACAAGAGCCTTACAATTATATGGATCATGTCCATCTGAAATAACTTTCATATTATGTCCGCAATATCCCGAAAGCGGACGTTTGAGGATTGCAACGTCGGTGAACAGTTCCTCGAGTTGTGTGATCTACCGCATTGTGGAGGCCGAAAGGTGTGTTAGACCATTTCAATAAGAATGGGGGCGGCATGATCAGGCGAATTTTGATGTTATTGGCATCCCTTGCATTTCTTCCTCAAATTGTAATGGCCAATAGTGCCAACAGCACTCAACATGATCTTACTGGATATTGGAAATATGGCGATAATCGCATCCTCTATCTAACCCATGATGGTTCCAAGCTCACCTCTCGTCATACAAAGCAAACATCAGACTATGCCCACTATGCCGAAGAAATCGATTTTTCAGCAACGGTTTTGGGTGATCTGGTTCACGGCGCACATCTCATTCGCTTACGATGGCCGATGTATTGTAAATGCCCGGTGGATATGTGGGTTGGTATTGGCTTGACCATCAATGATGATCAGACTGTCATGACTGGATTCAGAGGGCATCGAAAAGTTGATCTTGTGACATGTGAGGTGAGTAAAGGGCCCACTCGATCGTTTATTTATCGCCGAATGCTGGATGCGGACGGAAATCCACTGAAGTAGCCCATGACAGGGCTGCCAATGGCCGCAATATCCCGAAAGCGGACATTGGATTTACGGCTTAATCTTTTCGGCTAGGCGCTTCGCTTCCACCATGTTTCGATCTTCAAATTTTTCGCGTCTGAACAAAGGCAACGCGTCAAAGAGTGAAGAGGAAGGCTTCATAGCGAGAGCATTAAGTCTATAGTCTGCGGCATTCTCATCTCCGTTCATCCGACTAAGATAGTATTCGCAATACTCACATATGTATCTGTTATGTTTCGCCTTTTTCTGTGCAGCGGCTTCAAGTGCCTGTTTCAATAATATCTTGGCCTTGTCGAAATCGCGTTCCTCCAGGTGAAGCCTAGCGCCCATTGCGATATGACGCGGGATTTCGCTCTCTTGAAATTTTAAGTAATGCATTCGTGCAGAAACAAGGTCGCTCTCCCGCATGGAATCGCGAAATGCAACAACTGCGGATGAATGGGCCAGAGCGCGCTTTATCTTTTGGAACATGCATATTGGTGTACCAAAATATTTATCGTTCTGTAACCCGCCGAAAACAAGCTAATGTCCGCTTCTGCGCCCATAGCGGACACTAGAGTTGTGGCTACTATATCCCGAAAGCGGACACTAACTTAGACCGTCTTTAACGACCGCAATTGGGCCGTCAGCAGAATGTCTGCATTTAGTCGGCAATACCGACAAAGCAGACGTTGTGGTTCGCGTTTCAGGAACTTCCGGCTCCGACCCAACTCTAGACATTTATGACGGCACCGATGTAGGATCATGTTAGATGCTCAAATTGGTAAAAAACTGGAGAGCCGCAACGGCTTTTTTGATCTGCTTGGCGGCCTGTTGGAGCTCTCTGCTGTTGGTCTTGGCCCTTGAACGCAGCTCATACACCGACGAGTTCGGGCTATATGAGTTTGGTGATCTTTTCATCAACAATGATGAGGGCCATTGGATAGGGATCGCAGTATTCGCCGTCGCATCGCTGATCTGGACTGCACTTATTTTATTGGTTTCGACGTTCATGCAATCACTTGCCCAGAAAGAAAGTCTGTGGGGACATGTCCTTATTTGCGGCCTTCTGCCATTGGGTTTGTTGGCTTTGGACCGAGCGGAATATGAAGCGCTTTATCTCTCGATTTGCGGAGTGATAGCTGGCGCATCATGGTGGTGGATTTATCGCCGTGCGATGGTCCGCCGGGAGCCTGAGTCCTACATACCCAAATTCTTTAAAGTGCTGCTGTCGGTGGGGTTGGCACTCAACCTATACAGCTTCTACAATGGATGGCCGGTAGATTATTATTCTGAGCTCAATTTTGATGATGTGCGCGAGAACAAAGAGATCGGTAGCCATATTGAAGGTGGGGTAATCGCTGGCGGCGAGTTATTGCTCTACAACAATGTAGGTTCGCTGTTCGCCTATGATCGCAGCAACTGGGATGCACGGCTGCTCAAGGCTGAATCTGTGATCGATGTGGAAAAATCAGACGATCAAATCTGGATATTGTCTGCGACTGGATTGCTTGATGACATTAAGTACGAGGATGAATTGCCGCCAGGAGAGTTTACGCTTAGCACTTTTAAGAACCAAGAAATCGTTGAAATTGACAAAATGCCATTCGGTACAAGCGAACGACCCATCGCACTCGCAATCCACAACGATACTCCAGTCGTCGTTGCTCAGCGAAAGATCCTTTTATTCGATCCAGATCGATCGAAATGGGATCAAATAATACTTGATCAGCCCATAGGAGGCAAACAGATGATCAGGGACTGGGTTTCTGATGCCATCGTTTCAGATGACGGCAAGTATCTCTATGTTGGCATCAATGCTGGCGAGCTTGGCGGTGACCTGTATGTCATAAACTTGCAGAGTGGATCGGTTGGATGGGCGGGAGATCGATCTGGCCGCAAAGATTGCGAAATTGAAGATCTTGATCCCTGCACAGCGATCACCGGATTGGTCAATTCAAACGCAAATCCAGGATGTTTGATCCGAGCCCAGGGAATTTCCCATTGGTCTACATTTGGCCAACTAACGCAGGTTTGTGGCAATGATGTGGAGTTACTTTTCAGCAAAAGCCGCGATCCTCTTTTGAAGAAGCTGGTTCGCTATATTCGTACAATTCGCAACCACCAAGAACCACTACATGCTCATGAACCTTTTTTTGATCTGGCAATGACCGAAAACGGAAATCTATGGAGTGTTTCCTATATCTGGCTCTATCAAATGCAAGATGGGACCTGGAAGAAGCAGGAAAGAATTGATTTTCAAAAACACGGTGACATTTGGATTGGCGTTGACACCAACGATCTATTGGTTGTTTTGACGGCCCGAAACGCCCAGCGTTCCCTTTCGGGGACCACGCCACTTTTGATACAATAGGATTTCAATATCCGTTCTGAGCAGAGCCTGCACGTCATGGAACAGCGTGATCCTTAATGTCCGCTCCCACCCCTAGTTTACGGCAGACGGGGCCGGCGCAAACCGCATCCAATCTCGGCGAACCAAATTATTCGCATCAATGACCGAGATCGGGATGTAACGGACATTAGAGTCGTCAGCCGGCTTATTTACTCTACACTGGAAGCAGCTCAATAATTGTTTAAAGTGTCCGAATGGAAACGCTCGTTGGTAAGATCAGCCTACTCGTCGTAATTGTTTGTGCCCCATTGAGCATTTTGCTGCTGATTTTGATGATTGGTTTTGCTGGATCACCTTGGACGAACATTTTTCAGCTTCCCAGCGAGACCGACGGGATTGTTCTCTTTTGCATCTACTGGACGATCATAATCAGCCCTTGGATAATCTTGTCGATGTGGCTTCTGAAAACTGTTCGGAAAAAGAAAACCGACTAGAATAAATCAGATAAATAGTGGATCTGCCAATGTCCGCTTTCGGGATATTGCGGACAATAAGAAACTCGTTACGATCAAGTTATGCGTGATGACGGATATAAAAGCGATGCCAGCCCAGAAGATAGATGGGGCTGCGTTGTCGCCGCAATAGTTGGCATACCGGTGTTCATTTTTCTACTATTGGTCGACGCATTGGGACACTGCGCACCAGATACTACTTGTGAAAAAGGGTTTTTGACTCAGGTTCTTTTACCATCAATCGCCACTGCCGTCGTTTCAGGTCTGATCGTTTGGTGGCTGGTGAAGCGAGCGAACACAGACGATCAGTAACGTCCGCTTTCGGGATATTGCGGATGTAAGGAATTCAAGAAGCCAACCCTTGCTCCAATCAGTTAAGCGAGTTACAAAAATTGAGCATCCGGTAAATCCTGGGTGTGAGGCTTAGTAACCTCTGAACTCTCGGCCGGTCACATCGTGTGGCCGGGTGGCTGTCGCCATGTCCAAGGCTCTGCCTAAAAGCGGCAGCGCCTATGCGAGAGTCTAGGTTACTAACGCCCGGCTAGTGTCGGGTTAGCCTCTTATTTGAAACACGGAGGCATTATGAAAATTCTCTCTTTTGCGTTGATCGCATCATTCTTCACAACACAGCAAAGCGATTTGCCGGCAACTACCATGGAAGATTCAAAAGTTGAGGATGTTCACAAGTCAACTCAAGAGAGCGTTGATTTGACTCCGCACTTCAGAGACTGGTTGGACATCAACACAAAAGACCCCGACTCCGTAAAAATAAAGCTGATAACACCGGCGCGTCATGAACTTGTGGTATTAAAGCGTGGATTGCTCGGTAAAAAGAAATGGTCAGGTTGGTTTGCTTGTTATCGTCTCAATGCGAAAAATTCCTACGGCGCTTACACAGGCTATAGACCTGTAGCTGTCATAAAGACTGACGACGGCAAACTTGTTGTATGGGTAGACAATCAAGGTAGCGACAATCACTATCGCAGCTATGAAAGACAGATTGTCGAGAATTATTGCTAGGTTCAGTGCGGAGCAACAATTGTCCTACGAAACGATAACTTGAAATCAAGATATCGTTTCAGAACATGGTTTCATGTCCCATTGAGCAATCGATATACACTGGCTCGCCCAATGCCCATCTCTTTGGCAATCGCAGCGCCACCCATACCAGCCGATTTGAGCTCTCGGACCTTTTCGGCATTGATGCTGGCTGGGCGACCTTTGTACACACCGCGCTTCTTAGCTTTTTCTATGCCCTCACGTTGACGCTCTTTTCGGATGTCGGTTTCAAACTCAGCTACAGCGCCAAGAATTCCCAATACCAGTTTACCCATCGATGTTGTGGTATCTACAGCGTCCTGCTGTAGGCATTGGAAGCCAACTTTCTTTTTCGAAAGCTGGTGAATGATGTCATGTAAATCTTTGCCAGATCGCGCCAACCTATCAAGACGAGTTACTACTAGTGTATCACCTTCTCTAAGCCATTCTAGAGCCTCTTGTAGCGCCATTCTATTGGTCGCCGAAGTTCCGCTCTGCTTTTCCGAGAAAACCTTCTCACAGCCTGCATTTTTGAGATTTTCGATCTGGACTTCTAAGCTTTGCCCAACCGAACTTACACGTGCGTATGCTACCATCGTCATTATTGTTTCTCCTGTCTCGTTTAGCTCTAGAGTCAGGTGAAATTACCGCCTCATAATCGGAAGCGAACTCTATTGAGACAGGAAGTGGAAGCGGCGAGACGCCTCGGATGGGTTTACTTTAACGGAACTGGGCATATACAATTGCCTGATGGCCCATTATCTATAAGGTATTACTAGGGGGATTTTCATGCGAAGAACCATTACTTTGGCGATTGGTTTGTTGATGAGTTCACAGATTGCCCTAGCTGAAATTGTTATTGCGAGTAATGACAGTAGCTCTGAGCTACCCCAGTATCAGCTACATCTACTTCAGCAGCAGGAAGAGCCAGCAAGGAAGTTTCTCTCAGGCATGTGGAAAGCTTGGTGGGGCGAAGAAGCCATAATTACATATAATCTTCCAGCTAATTTTCAGTCCAGGATGGCATTCAATAGCTATTCGGGGCCTCAAGCAAAGCCTAGGAGATTAGAGTTACACGATAGGGTTAAGGGCGAAAGAGTGTTTTTCTCACCTGGTTCTACGCTTGTTTATGACATGAAAAGCGCTGTAATCAGAGTCTCGCAACAAGGTGAAAGTGTTGAAGGGCGATGGACGGCGGTTACGGAGGGCGAAAACTCAATTCCGTTTAAGTCCACACAGTCCAATGTGAACCCTAACAATCAGGGCGCCTCCCAGATACTTAGGATCAATACGCCAGCCTATCTTGTGATCACTTTTCAACTCTCTAATGTTCCCCCTAGCTGTGCATCGTTCCCAGCCTATATCCGAGTCGATGGTCAGCGCATCTCCGACGAAAATGGCAATCGTCAGCCAATCTATCCAAATAGCAGTATCTTGGCATTCGGACGCAGTGTTGATTTCTCACCTAGCACTACTTGCAACAGTAACACCGACCCAACTTACCAGGTGTCGCTAAAAATCGCAGAGCAGTCAGACGTTGATTCTGCGTTGGGAATTTAACCCAAATATATCGCAAGATACCGGCATGGGATTGCGATTGAGATTGTTGGCGCATCGATCATTTTTGACCTGTGAGTATAATCATGATTTCAAATCGGTTTGAATCTTTGGCGCAGGCATTTCGCGTCTTTACGGAACAGAAATTGAAATTTGGGCCACTGCTTTTAATAGATGCTCCCGAAGCCGTAGGGAATTTAGATCATGCAATAGATGGAATACTCAATGCATTTCATGGGCTGTATGACGCCGCGAAAATTGAAGCTCCTGCCTCTTTCGATTTCTACCAAAGTCCGATCTGTGCGACCATTTTGAGGCTAAGGAATGCGCGGCATCACAACAAGGCGAACGGTGTGCGCAGCATTTATCGGCGCGCTCGGGGTGAGGAACCACCCGTCGATTATTTACTAGTTGATTTTCCTGCCGGAGCTGGTGAAAAAGGAGGAAGCTTTGCCGACTACTTCGTTGCTTGGCAGGACGTTCTAGCCGTACTTGACGAGCAGCATGAGAAATATCCTGACTCCGTAATTGCAGGGCGTGAAGCTATTGGAGCTACAATATTTGAAAACTGGTGCAGTAGCCAGGGCTATTCAAGTCGCCAGATTTTCATCAACCTAGTCCCTATTCTTGCTGCGGCTTGCGCGTCCTGTACCGGACCGCTAGCAGAATACATTACACCGGAGAGCGTTGAGGCCGAATCGTTCCTTGTGATATTTCAGGAGGTTGGGGTAGCAAAATTTACGGAACCAGATTTCGTTGAGCTGACCAGCGCAGTTTTTTGGCCGGCATAAGTTAGAAAAACCAGGCAGGCTAAGCCACTTCAGTATATCGATGATCGAGGTAGATTCATATTTTGTCCTTCGATCAGACAGTTATCACCCCAAAATGCTCGAGCGGTCGCATAGCCCCCCATTGGAGAGCCGGTGCTGACCAAACCTATGACACTACCTTGTTCATCGAAAACGGGACCGCCACTCATGCCCGCTGGCCAATCACCATCAACGATGTACCTCGGCCAGGGACGAGATGATTCAGCATCGTGAGCTACGACTTCGGTCACTGTCCGAATTGACCCGTGGAGATACGAAGAAAGCGTTAACGCTGTTTCAGTATCGGTTGGAGTTTCGACATCCATTTCTGAATAGCCTACAGCCAACAACCGCTCCCCAACTTCAACGCGCCTAGAGCTGCAATTTAGGAATTGGTGCTCGTGGGGGGGCAGCAATTTGGACGGCATGTCTAATTTGATGATTTCAGTCAGGTTGCGAGGAATCGTTTGAGTATATGGGTCGATCTGAGGCGCCACACGCGTATAATAGTCTTGTATCGACAACCAATTTTCGTCGCGAATACCAGCCGTGCCGACAACATACCCAAGCATTTCGATTGCTAAGGGGTTGGCGCCATCTCTGGGTGATGGTTTCGTCAAATTTGTTGCGCTGAATTCGAAGGTGTCCTCAAGAACGTGAAAGGCAGTCAGCATCTGACCATGCCGGTCAATGCGAAAAGCTGTACCCAGGGCGGTTAAGGTCTGACAATCGGGATGTAAATTCCAGAGCGGTAAGACGTTGCTGCCTAATCCAAATGGGTCTTGAACTAAGAACAAAGGCTCGTTTGCTGAATTTGATGGCGTGACTGGAAAAGGCATCTCCTGCAAACATTACTCGCGAGAGCCCATTAGTCAAATTCGAAAAGTGATTGGCACAGTGATTGGTGTGCCGGCTAGCACAGGTTTGGCAGTGCTGGTCACGTGCCACAAGAAATAACGGTGGCTCGGCATAGTTTCAAAATTGTCTGCAGATCTACTCAAATGAGGTTGCGATGTCACAGTCCATCTGACTTCACAAAGAATGCCATGGGCACGCTGTCAAGATGGTGTTCCGCGCTGGACATCAATAGAAGCCTGTTCACTGTATTATCGTGGATACCACCGCTCGGAAAAATCCCCTGTACTTTGGCGGATTTAAATACACCGCCATAGCGCTTAAATTGTTTTTGTGCCCCCTTGTGCATCCGATGAAGACGATTTGGCAGTTGGCTTTCCCAGTTTGTTTTGGCAGATTGATTATTACGCTTTAACAGATAGTTGAAAATATCAGCGAAGAGTGGTGCATAGTATTGAAACGCGTTCGTCTCGTGCATCAGAGCGAATTCTTCGATGGAATTTGTGAAGTTAAAAGTCTTCCCTTTCAGTTCATCTGCAAAGCGAGTGAGACGATGTGGTGCACCGCCGCTTTGCCTTGAAATTGCCACTTGAATCTCTTTCCAACGATGGGGAGAGTCGGTAATTATCGAAGCTCCTGTCGCTTGAGCAATGTACAGCGACATCTCGAAATTTGGACTCATCTTTGCCATACCGAGTTGTCCACTTTGGTCCCCGCCCTCAAAGATATTTTTTTGCAAAGCAGCTAACGGATCGCGTTCCTGCTGTATTCGAATATAATCGAGTGCTTTAGCAACACCTTTCTCATCGATTTCCGGTGAGGATTTGCGTACTTGGCTAGCAAGATATTCTGATGGCATCGACATAATGTTTCGGCGCATATCTTCTTCCATCAAGCGCTTTATACGTGGTTCGCCTTCAAGTGTGATTTGCATTCTCGCAGACCGCCTCTGGGCCATTTCCATCACTTGTCGTTTTAGGTGCAAATCGAAGTCGGTAGGGTCTGGGATGAGATTTACAAAACCTGCTTCGATCAAAGGCAAAATCATCAGAAAGAAGTAGACGTTTTTGATGAAATCTTGATGGTGCGATTGAGGGTTCCTCACAGGGCTAAACTCCTCAACCATATGTCCCGGATGGATAAAGGGGTTCTCTATCAAAATCTCTCCGAAATACAGGCTTAAGCCCATAGCAAAGTCTTTGATCGCATACGGATGGAGTGAGCCTGAATATACGCTGCGTGGCCGACCATCCGGCTTCGGGAGCAACGATAGTATATCGGTCTCTATCGGCCAGAGTGCATGATATAGGAGATACACATCTTTTATCTGATCTTTAGTTAGCGAACGTCGAAATTCGTTCCAGTCTCTGCGACCGTCAAGCTTGAGGATATCTACTATACCACGCCCGAAAGTGAGATTGCGCTCACGGATGCTCAATTCTGTCCAGCTAGGCCGCAGATATTCGGATATTTTTTTGCAGCACGAGCCATAGCTCAATCCAGAACCGCACCCGCATGCTTCAGAAGACCCGAGTTTCTCAATTGGGCATTGCTTCTTGAGCCACCCAGCAGCCTTCTCGGTCCGACCAAACTCATCTTGGTAATGAAAGTCACCACTATCGAACTTGGCGTATAATTCACCGCCGTAATGGTGAAGTTCGTCAATTGGTGGACGAAGCAACTCTCCTAGTGCACTCCATGTTGGAATATTTCCCAAATTGGGATCTAACCAGGCCTCATTGCCTGCTGCAACGAAGCGACGTGCACGAACCTTTATGATGTGGTTAACTTGGCAAACTTCGCTAGCCGTTAACTCACGCGTTCTAACAAAAGCGTCGGTACGAACCATCGAAGACCTGAAATTTCTCGCAAATGTACGCTTTTCTGTAGGTGGTACGGCGGGGTCTTGCGCATACTCAAGATTCGTTAAGATCAGGCAATGGTCTTGATCGAGAACGTAGATAGTTTGTGAGCCTTTCAGCCAGATAGAAGGATCGAGTGGATACTGGCAATCGTCGGCTTCGGGTGGAAAGGCGTGATTGTAAATTGTAACTGGGTGATCGCTTATGATGAATTTGACATCGGAATCCCTCGCCGATACAATTTCTTTCACTCCTTCGCTCCATATGGTGCAATGCATCGACCGTATTGCTTGCATTTCCATCATAAGATCATTCTGTGTGAGCTTCGGGTAACGAGACCGAAGCCAGTCCAAACCTTTCGGAGTGCGGATTTTTTGAACATCGATGTATAAGAAGAGATTTTGGAATTGTGCGTGCCATGCGCCCACATTGTCTGTCGCAAACGCCCTAACGGCCGGTGCGCCCTCTGTGTCAATCGCGCCGAACATTTTTCGCTCGATTTCGTCATTTGGGTGAGCACCGAAGAATGTCGTATAAAGATCACGCTGAACGAAGCACTGGCTGGGATACGATTTAAAGCGTGACCTGCCGGGTCGAGAAGTTCCGTCGCGCGATGGATGCGATTTGGGCTGCATGTCACAATATGCAAGCTGGCTTTGTTCCGGCAGGAGAAATCCTCGTTGATACCAGATCGGAACGTAATGATTGTTGCGTGTTGCAGGCATTCAACTGCTCACATTAAGCTTGATTGTGGACGAACTGTCGTTGACTTCCTGGATGCTCAGTTGTCCTCAAGCTTTGTTTGCGAATCTCATATGTCTATCTATTGTATCTTACCCTGAATTGGTAACGTAAATTCGTATTACTGAATTGGGACGAGTTACGCCGATATTGCCAATTCAATACACGCTGTTTTGCGACAATATTCTGGTTGATCAGAGCTTTTATGTAGTTTGCGGTCACACCTAAAACAGTATTTGGATTGATCGAGGAATCCGCCTCAAAGTGATTTCAAGAGCTTAACATTTCGAATACGGATATCGTACGGATTCAGCCTATGAGCATCCTCGTGACATATTGCTCGCCGGTGGAAGGGGCACTTTTAGAAATATCCGAACAGCATCGGTCCGCTTGATATCGGTCGAGCAATTTTCAAATGCCAAAAAAGTGTCGTTGTTAAGAGACCCGTATAGACAAGAGGCAAGGTAGGTTCAGAGCAATTTATATTTTAATTCCAACGCAAACTTTGACAGTTGTGATTAGCGCTTTGATCCCATCGACATAGGTGGGGAAGGAGAGTTGGAGTTTGTTCTCTAGCAGCGAAAACCCATCTCCAATTCTCAATTTGATTACAAAATTAACTATAATCCTATCACATTATACAGGGCTATGTCCTTGAATTTGTATACAATTGCATTGATTTAACAGCACAATTAAATTACATTGATGTCAGTTAGAAGTGGTTTGTTGAAGGATTTTTTAGCGATAATGACACGCGAAAAGATGTTTATTATATAGCCTAATACTCAATTACATTGATTGCTTCTGCCATGATGATTTCTACTGGCGTGGAGCAATTCGTTTCCTCCCCGTTGGTATCAACCCCGTCCTATCACCAAAAAGTGAGGGGCGCTGTTTGATGAGGCTGAAAGGATGAGGACAAAAGACAAAACCAAGCAAGAGCGGCAGTTGCAACTTCCTGGGTTCATGGATCAATTCGCTCCATCACACCAAGAAGTTGAAGCAAAGATTTCTGAGCAAAGAGAGAAGACCAAACGAACATTCGGATGGTTCGGGTTTATCTTGATCGGTTTACTAATGATCCTGTCGTTCGTAACGCTTGGTGAAGTCAAGTTCGAAACTCTAATTTTCAGCATAACATAACGTTTGTTAGCAAGAATTATTGAAAATCATCGAAGAGCTATCCCTTAGATGCATTCCGAGGCTCAAGGCCTTGCGCACATCGCAATCGGTTATAAGCCCCTAACGCGATCCTCATCGCTTTGGGCGAGTGTTTGTTCAAGTGCGTCAAGTGCCATCGCAGCCAGCCGTTTGTCAGTCATAAAACTCACGGCGTCATTCTGAGCGTCAAAATGAATGAAGATATGCTAGCAAGGGTCACCGCACGTGCAGTGAGAAGTGAGCTGTAAAAACAACAACAATGAATAGGTCTGTGGAACAATGAGAACCATTCAATAGGTCTATAAGGGATCAATTTCATTCAGAATACTCTGATGTGACATCTACGTGGATGGATCGGGTTCCAAAACCTCCGGCGGATAGGAAGCATCAGGGTAATGACATTGGCAACGAGCTAAGACTTCAACATTTTATACCACGTTGACTCAATCAACATCGAAAATTCTGTGCGATTGGGCTGATCTCGCAGAAACCAGCCCATCACAACGGATGCTTGTGGATAACAGAAACTTCAAACACCGGTTTTCACTTTAGATCCGTCAACTTAGCGTCAACATCTTCCCGGTTGCCCAGTGAATGTTAAATAAGGCATCTTATCAAATCCTGGCCATTGTCCGGTGATACCTTCGTAGAACAATTTTCCTGCGCCTATCGCACCGTTGGAGAGTGTATGGCGCCTTTCCGGTAATCTAGCGTCGCGGCTTTTCCAGAATTTCATTATGTAACTTACGAAAGCCGGACCGCGATCTTTATATACCACGCTGTGAACCGACCGAGGCTCTTGACGATTGGTACCGATGTTCTGTCCACAAGCTCTTGCTACAGCTTCTGTGATAGGCTTTTGATAGTCTTTCTCCATCATTATCACCGCACCGTGAATGTGAAGCTTGGTCTTCGCTGGCTTGTATTTTCCAGTCCATCCATTTTTCTTTTTTCTTCTTCCTTCAATCACAAAGAAGAAATCTAGATCGTCGTCAATATCAGGATGTTTCTTTAGCTCCTTACGAACTCTGTCTCGTATGTATGTTCTGATATCTAGATCTTCATTTGCACACTTACGTACGATGTTTTCGTGGATGTGAATATTGACAACTAAAGTACCATACTCGTTCATAGCCAACATTATCAACTGCATCTTTGCCCAAGGCGTCAAATCGTCCCAAGGCGGCATCGGTCTTCCATCGGGTCGATGAGTCATTGGAAACGCTGTTAGCGCTGTGTTGAGTGGAGGAGTATCTTGCGGAAAATAGCGAGATAGCGGCTCTATGGGTTTCCCAAACACGGAATGTAGCTTTTCCGATTCACGCTTCCTTTGCATGATCTCTGCAATGATTGCTTTGTCGCGAAGCATCTTGCGAACTTCAGCATGTTGACGCTTAATAATTCCACTTTTTCTCGTGAGCTTTTTTAGACTTTTAGACATGCAGCAAAGCTCCTTTCGATAAAATCAGAAAGGTACGATTTTGATTGAACTGACCGCTCGTGTTTTGTTGAACTGAATACCGAATTCAGTTCCGACTTTCGAAAATACAGACGGTTTCCAATGCGTGTGTGTGGCAATCGATTTTTGGCAACCATGTGGTAAATCTTTCTTTTCGTTAGTCCGAGGATACCAGCCGCAGCTTCAGCCCCCTCGATCAGATCATTTTCTATTTTTTTTGTCATACTAGACTCCTTACGTTTATAACGGTACATATACCGTAATTCGAATGTTGAGCCGATTACACTTGCTTTTCTTAAATGTCAATGTATTACGGCATATATACCGTAATAAGGAGAAAACAGGTGTTACTGAAGGAATTGGAGCCTCTTTTGAGGGCAAAGCTTGATATTGCAGAAGACAAAAAGGTCACATTGCTAGGTCGAATTCAAAACCTGCAGCGATTGAAGTTTCCAAAGGGTACCAACACCGGAAGGGGGCGGCGTGTTGATTACGGCTGGTGGGAAATAATTCAGTTTGCAGTTGCATTCGATCTGATGGATGCAGGATTGCCGCAAGAGGTCGCCGCAAAACTCATAAGTGCAAATCAAGAAGCGATTGAGTTTGGTGTTCTAGCTTTTTCAGGTTCAATAACAGCAAGAGGCTTCACTGCAGATTGGGTGATCGCGAATAAAGTTCCGGATGGACAAAACGCATATTTGGCCTGTGCCGTTCAGTCATTGAGAGCCATCAAAAATGAACCAGAACGCCATCAATCCTTCATTGCATATTTTGGAGAAGACGAGGTCTTGCTTGACGGCGAGCTCAACGAACAAATTATCGCGGGTGGCAATATAATTTTGAACTTGGGTCACACGATCATTTTTGCTCTCAATCACGTAGCCTTCGAAATGGAACAAGGCCTGGATCCAACGCTCAATTCGTTCAACGTTTGGTTGGAATCCATCCCTCAAAATGCGAATTCAGCTCGATGAGTATTCGCAAACGTGAGTGGGGTAAAAACAAGGAGAAATCTAGTTGGGTTGTCGATTACCGAGACAATACCGGAAAAAGGCGTCAAAAGACATTTTCTAGAAAGAAGGACGCAGAAGCTTGGTTTACCAACGCAGCTTGGCAGGTCTCTCAGGGAATTCATACTGCGGACAGTCAGAGCATTACTGTCAATGTCGCAGCGCAATTGTGGCTTGACGCATGTCAATGTAACGATCTTGAGCCAACAACCATTGCTGCATATGAGCAACATGTTCGGCTTCACATCAATCCGATCTGCGGCGAACGAAAGCTTTCCCAGCTAACACCCCCAATAATTGAACGAATAAGAGATAACTTTTTGCAAAAGTTATCATATCCAATGGCGAAGAGGGTGCTTCGTTCCTTTAAAGCAATCCTTACAGAAGCATATCGGCGTGGTTTGATCGCTCACAACCCAGCTTCGCCGGTCAAAATGCCTCGTCGCCCCAGAGAGAAATCAAGAACGACAATACCTTCAAAGGCCGAAATTTCTGCCTATCTAACCGCTTCTAAGCAATGCGATGAAATATCAGCATACCCGCTAGCCTGCCTACTGGTATTCAGCGGTTTACGAGCTTCAGAACTGAGAGGATTGTGCTGGTCAAGCATAGATTTGGCCAAAGACACAGTCACCGTGTCCAAGAGAGTAGACGCAAAAAACAACTTTGGAGCGCCAAAATCATACACGTCGAACCGAACGATTCCCCTTCCCTCGGTGGCAATTAGCGCCTTACGCAAATGGAAAATTGCATGTCCCCAATCGAAACAAGGCCTTGTATTTCCATCAGTAAGGGGAAAGGTCATATCCAACGACTATATTACGCGCAAACTTCTAGCTCCAGCTCAGATTGCAGCGGGCCTTCGGGCGGGCTCAAAACACCTGTACGGAATGAGAACGTTTCGTCATGTTGCCGCCTCGTTATGGATCGAACAAAATGCTACACCAAAAAGAATTCAAACCCTTATGGGTCACAGTTCTATCCAAGTAACCTATGATACATATGGTCATCTTTTCGAACAGACAAAACAAGATCAGGAAATCGCAAACGCCATAAGCAAAGAAGTTATTTGACTCCCTATAAGGCGTTACAAAGATGCAACATAGCAGGCCAGGACTACCGGAAAACCTTATCTTTTGACGGACTCTGACTCCGTCAATTGAGGTTCGAATCCTCACGGGGGATCCAGAATATCCTCAGATGCCGGCCAATTGCTCATATCAGTTCGGATTCTATGCCGGCTTGATATCGTGAGATGTTTTCGGCGATCCCTGCCACCCTCGCGATTCAGCTCAATGCAGCTCGAAAAAATTTGTTACCGCGTCTCTTAAGAAATTGCCATTCCCGCCGTCCTAAAGTCACCAGCAACAAACAGGACCGGGATATGCAACAGTTTCAGAGCCGCGATCAACTCCAGTCTGGCCGGCCGATCGTGCGTCAGGACAACCGGGATTCGGTTGATGCCGAGATATTTATCAAGCAGCAGGGCTCGCGCTTGTTTCGGGCGACTTTGTCAAATTTGTCGGTTTCGGGTTTTCGCATGGAAAGCTGGACCAACCTTGATCCGCAGCAGCTTGTTTTGATCCGTTTGCCCGGCATTCAGATGCTCAGCGCCCGGATCAGATGGATCGACTATAATGACTATGGCTGTGAATTTACCAATCACCTGCATCCAGCCATTTTGCAGCATCTGCTGGACCGGCTGAATAGCCTCCAGACCTGATCCTCGCCGCTCCTATCCGGTTTCGGCCGTTCCCGACTGATCATATTTGAGCTCGAGATACCGGCCGCGGATCGACAGATTGTCAATATCACCTTTGGCAATTTGCTGCGTGACCGTGGCGATTTCCTTTTCGATCAAGGTCAGCCCGTCAACCAGTTGCTCGTCGGGTGACTTGCCGCTGTCGCTGCTGTCCTTGCGCAGCGTTTCAGGGATTGCGCGATAGCCGGATATCAGTTCCGGCAGATGCTCGCCCATCAGCTTGCGCACTTCATAGGCGGCGGGCTCCGCCTCATCCAGTTTCTGCAATTGCGGCGAGAGCATATCAAGTTGAACACCGATATTGTTGATGATACCAACCGCCGGCTTCGGCAAGGCCAGGCGCTGGGATTCCAGCCAGATCTCGGTTTTCCCGGCGAGCGTCGTGAGATCCGATTGCACCAGCGTTTCCGGCGTCGGGATTTTCATTTTGGGAAATTTGGTCAACCCCCAGATGCTGCCGGCGATCAATCCAGTGGTGATCATCACACCCCAGAAGCCGATTCCATTGAGGATCGCGCCCGCGATGCTCGCGCCGACCAGGATGCCGGCCGTCGCCAATGCAGCGCGACCGATTTTCTTGAACCAGTGCCCGCGCTTCATCGCTTGCGAGCGCTGGCCAATCGACTGGCGGAACCGCACATCCCGCAGCGACCGGCTGGCATCCGCCATGATCTGATCCGAAGACTGTCCGGCCACCATTTAGTCTTCCAGTGCGCTTAATGGATTTTCGGATGGCGCTTCCAAGGCCGCCTTGTCCTGGCCTTCCGCGCGCGCAATATAGCCTTTCGATTTTTCGATTTCGCCGGACAGGGAATTGACCGTTGTCTTCATATTTTCCAGCGCCTTGATTTTGAACGTATCGATATTGTCCATCGTGTCATAGACATTCTGGAACGCGCGTTGCAGCGTTTCCAGCGGTATCGTCGCCGAAGCGGCCTGCTCATGAATTTCGGCAGTCTGGTTTTTCAGCATATCGCCGGTGCTGTCGATAATGCCGGCGGTCGTCGTATTCAGCGCGCTGATCTGGTCGAGCACCAGCTTCTGATTGGTCAGGGCCTGCGCGACCGTGACGCCGGTGCGTAACGCACCAACCGTGGTGGTGCTGGCCCGGTCAACGCCCTTTACGAGCTCGACATTATTCTTCTTCACCAGATCCAGAGCCAGATAACCCTGCACTGTCACAGCCATCTGGGTTAGCAAATCCTGTGTCCGCTGACGAACGTAAAACAGCGCAGACTCCTGAATCGCCTTGGCCTTGGCCGGATCGGTCGCATCCAGTTCTGCGGCCTTGTCTTCGAGGCGCTGGTCCATGGTTTTGGACACATGGATCATCTGCTCCAGACGTCCCATGGCGGCCCAGAGATTCTTGCGTTCGACGTCGATCGCCGCATTGTCCATCAGCAGCTCGTCCTTGCCGCCCTGAAGCCGCGACAGGATCGATGAAATATGACCCTGAGCGTTTTTATAACCATCGAAATAGTTGCGCAGTTTCGAACCGAACGGAATGATGCCGAAGATTTTACGCGGTGCCAGCAGATTGCCGCGCTTGCCCGGATCGAGATCCTCAACCGTGCGGCGCAATTCCGCGAGGTCGGCGCCAATCCCGCTGCTTTCGTCCATCGTCCGGATCGGGCGGTCGAGAAAGCGGTTGGATTGCCCGGCGGCTTCGACGATTTCCTTGCGGCCCATATTGGTGATCTGATCGACCTTTTTCCCGAATTCAGGGCTATTCTCATCCTGCGCGATCAGGTCATCGATAAAGCCGTCGACCTTTTCCTCAAGCTTGGATTTGACTTCATCTCCGACCGGAACCAGGCCCGATGCCTTGGTTGGCGCGACCGCAACCACCGGATCTGGCGGCGTCAAAGTCAGGTCATCGGTTGCAGTAATCGTTTCAGTCGCCATTGCGTCAAGCCTCCATCCAGCCGAAAAAGTCCAGCATTTGCTTATTAAATGGATGCAAATGCTCTGTTTTTCAAGCGTTACCCGCGCTGTATTATGAAAATAATACAGGATTGGCCCAAAACGCGGTTCGTCGAACCCGTCAATTGCCCCGCTTACCAGCCTGAAACGGGATCAATTCGGCAAGGCCGCCTTTACCGCCGGCGTGATCCGTTCAACGATGATATCGATACCCGCGGCATTCGGATGAATCCCGTCGGGCAGGATCAGATCCGGACGCCCGACAATGCCGTCCATGAAAAACGGATAGAGCGCAGTATCATATTGCTTGGCCAGCGCCGGGTAAATGATGTTGAACTGGTCGCTATAGTCCTGGCCCAGATTGGGCGGGGCCAACATGCCGGTCAGCATCACCGGAATATCCTGATCTTCCAGCTTCTGGACCATCGCTTCCAAATTGGAGCGGGTTTCCGTCGGCTTCAGTCCGCGCAGCAGATCATTGCCGCCCAATCCGAGCAGAACCAGATCGGGTTTGCGCGGCAGACTGTTGAGAACGAAGTCCATCCGGCGCAGTCCTGCCGCCGTGGTATCGCCGGATACACCGGCATTGTGCACGCGAACATCTTCGCCCTGGCTGTTCAGCGCTTGCTGCAGATCAGGTACAAAACCTTCATTGGGGGCCAGACCATAGCCGGCATAAAGACTGTCGCCAAAAGCGAGAATGAGCGTGTCGGCTTCTGAAACCGGCGCTTCCGGCGCGGTTGCCTCGCTCGCCAACTCGGTTTGGGGAGCCGCCTGGTCTTCCCCGGCGGGTGAACAGGCAATCAGAAGTTGAAGAATTGCAATATAAAACCCATATGCAAAAAACCTGCTCATCATCGGATCAATCTCCCTATCATGCTTCAAAACAACACCGATAATTCGGACGCCGCAACACCCAACGATGCGACCGTTACCCCCCATATTGCCATTGATGCCCATAATGTCACCCTGTCTTTGGGCGAAGGCGATGCCCGCGTTGACATATTGGGCGGGATAAACCTGTCGATCGAAGCCGGATCGACCGTTGCCCTGCTGGGGCCATCCGGATCAGGGAAGTCGTCGCTGATGGCAATATTGTCCGGTCTTGAGCGGGCAAGCGGCGGCACCGTTTCCATCGCCGGTGCCGATTTTGGGGCGATGAATGAAGACCAGCTGGCCATTGCGCGGCGTGGTCGGGTGGGTATCGTCTTGCAGGCGTTCCATTTGCTGCCAACCATGACAGCGCTCGAAAATGTGGCCGTGCCGCTGGAGCTTGATGGGCAGGACGATCCCTTTGGCGTGGCTGCCGAAGAACTGAAAAATGTCGGACTGGGCGATCGACTGGGTCACTATCCGACACAGCTGTCTGGCGGCGAACAACAGCGGGTTGCCATTGCCCGGGCCATGGCGTCCCGGCCATCGATTATTTTCGCGGACGAACCCACCGGAAACCTCGATGGGGCGACCGGAGAGAAAATTATCGAATTGCTGTTCGACCGGCAAAAAGCGAATGACGCGACCTTGTTGATCATCACCCACGACCCCGAACTCGCCAAACGCTGTGACCGGGTCATTGCGCTGCGCGACGGAATGATCGAAACGGACAGCGCAGCATGAGCGAAAACTTGTCCAAGGCGTGGACCATTGCCCGCAGGGATTTGCGCGGCCGTTTTGTTGGCCTGCGCTTGCTGATCGTCTGTCTGTTTCTTGGCGTGGCGACACTGGCGGCAATTGGCAGTCTGACGGTTTCGATCACCGACGAACTGGCCAATCGTGGACAGGCGATCCTCGGCGGTGACATCGAGATTTCCATTGCGCAAAGGGAAGCCACGTCCGGCGAGCTCGACGCATTGAAAGCCGAGGGCGAATTGTCGGAAACCATCCGCATGCAGGCCATGGCCCGCCTCCCGGATCGCAGCGACACGCAATTGGTGGAGCTGAAGGGCGTCGACAACGTTTATCCCCTCTACGGCACGTTTACCTTGCAAAATGGTCAGGTTGCGCCCGCGCTGGACGCGTCCGAAATCTATGTCACGCCAGCCCTGATGCAGAGACTGACCCTGAAAGTTGGCGAAACGGTGTCGTTCGGCGAAACCGACTTTACGATTACCGGTGTGATTGAGGAGGAGCCCGACCGGTTGAGCGAAGGGCTCTCGCTGGGCCCGGTGGCGATCACGTCGATTGAAGGCTTGCGGGCGACCAATTTGATTCAGCCCGGCAGCCTGTTCGAAAGCAAATATCGCATCAAATTGCCCGCCGAAACCGATCCCAACAAACTGTCCGACCGTTTCGAAGAAGAGTTTAAAAACGCGGCCTGGGAAATTGACACGCGGGAAAATGGTGCACCGGGAACCCGGCGCTTCATTGAACGCATGGGTCAGTTTCTCAC
Organism: Parasphingorhabdus sp. W113; assembly: GCF_055693205.1. Taxonomy (NCBI): domain Bacteria; kingdom Pseudomonadati; phylum Pseudomonadota; class Alphaproteobacteria; order Sphingomonadales; family Sphingorhabdaceae; genus Parasphingorhabdus; species Parasphingorhabdus sp. W113. The sequence continues at coordinate 2,369,015 of NZ_CM146328.1, forward strand.
GCTTGTGGGCCTTGCGTCCCTGGTGATCGCCGGTATTGGTGTCGGCAATGGTGTCGCGTCCTATCTGCGCGGCAAACAAAATGCCATCGCGACCCTGAAAATCCTCGGTGCCGACAGCGGCATGATCTTCCGTATCTACATGTTCCAAATCTTTGCCATTGCCACGGTGGCGATCATCGCTGGACTGGTTGTCGGAGCCCTCGTGCCACTGGCGATTATCCAGGTCGCCGGCGATGTCCTGCCTATTCGCCCTGAATTTGCCATTTACCCACTGCCCCTCGCGGTGAGCGCCGCTTATGGATTTTTGATTGCGGTGATTTTCGCGCTGCCGCCACTGGCCCGCGCGAAACTTATCCCGGCAGCCGGTCTGTTTCGCGGCGACGGCAAGTCCTGGCGGGTCATCGACAAGTCCACCTGGATCTATGTAGGGCTCGCCATCGCGGGAATTATAGCGCTGGCGGTTGGCAGCACCAATGAGCCGACCTTCACGCTGGCGTTCATCGCATCCGCTTTGGGCATCTTGTTGCTGCTGACCCTGTTGGGATCCCTCATCCGGTGGATCGCGAGCAAGGCACCCCGCCCCAAACAACCCTTGTTCCGCCTCGCTCTGACAAATTTGCATCGCCCGGGCGCGCAAACCGGCCAACTGGTTGTCGCTCTCGGACTCGGCTTGACCCTGTTTGCAACACTCGCCGCCATTCAGACCAGCCTGACCAACGAAATCCGCTCGACCGTGCCGCAGGAAGCGCCGAGCTTCTTCGTGCTGGATATCCCGGTTGAGCAGGCGGACGACTTTAAAAGCCAGGTCAAGGCCGAGGCCGGCGAAGCGGAAATCAATATTGTGCCGACTTTGCGCGGCATTATCACCGAATATGGCGGCCAGATTGTCTCCGAGCTGGATGAAATTCCAGAGGGCGCCTGGGTGCTTCGCGGCGATCGCGGCCTGACCTACAGCGCGACCGTGCCGGAAGGCAGTGAAGTGGTTGCCGGCCAGTGGTGGGACAATGACTATACCGGTCCACCGTTGGTATCGATGGATGAAGAAGTCGCCAATGTCCTCGGTCTCGAAGTTGGCGACAGCCTGACGATCAGCCTGCTCGGGGTTGAAATCAAATCCACAATTGCATCGCTCCGTGCCGTCAACTGGCGGAATTTCGGATTCAATTATGTCCTCGTTTTTCCGCCCAATGTCCTGGCCAATACGCCGCATAATGTCGCGGCGACAATTCAGGTGGAAGAAGCGCAGGAGGCCGGATTGCTGGGCATTCTGCCCAATGCTTTTCCGTCAATCTCGATGGTTCGGGTGAAGGAGATCACCTCCCAGATCAGTACCATTCTCGATCAGATGGCAACCGCCATCGCATCAGCCGCATCGATTGCCATTTTCTCGGGCATCGCGGTGCTCATCGGCGCCATTGCCGCGTCCCGACAGTCGCGTATCTATGACAGTGTCATCCTAAAGCTGCTCGGCGCAACGCGGCGCCAGATCCTGTCTGCCCAGGCGATTGAATATGCCGTCCTGGCGATCCTGCTGTCAGCAGTGGCTTTGGCTCTTGGCCTGTTCGCAGGTTGGTTTGTAATCACCCAGATTTTTGAATTTGGCTGGCAACCCGATTGGGCGGTTGTCCTGATCACTCTGGGCATCGGCGCGGTGGTGACGCTTGGCATCGGGCTGATTGGTTCGATCCCGGTGCTCTCTGCCAAACCGGCACGCGCTCTGCGCGAGCTCTAGTCTTCGGCCAAGCGAACCGCGAGCGGTGCAGACAGGGTGAGGCTGCTCAAATGGTAGAAGAGCAACGGCACGAGCAGCATCCCGGCGGCATCGGCAGGAAATAAGATCGCTGCCAGCGGGGCACCGACGGCGATGCTTTTTTTGCGCCGCCGAACAGTAGCGCCTTGCGGTCGTTCCGCACGAACCCGGCCCAACCGCCAAGCAACCATGCGCCACCGAAGGAAAAGGCAAGAAAACCAAGGATTGCCAAACCGACGAGCAGGAAGTCGGCGAGCGGTACTTGCTGCCAGATACCTCCGACCACGGCGCCCGAAAAGGCGACATAGACGGCCAGACTGATGGCCAGACGATCAGCCCAGCCGGCGATGTTTTTATATTTGAGGATCCAGGGCCGGGCCCATTTCTGAATCGCCTGACCAAGGGCAAAGGGCAGCAGCAGCATGGTCACAATCTTGATGAAGGACGCGCCGGTAATGACGATCCCCACGCTGCTCGCCAATAAGGCAAACAGCACCGGGGTGAGGACGATGGACGACAGGTTGACCGCCGCGGCGGCGACCACGGACGCACCGACATTGCCCTTGGCGATCGCTGTATAGCTCGCAGCGGATTGTACCGTTGATGGCAGGCATCCGAGATAGAGGAACCCAACAGCAATCATCGGCGTGATATGTCCGTCCAGCAGAATGGATAAAGCCAGTCCGGCCGCAGTCATGGCGCCAAAGACAAATCCGAAAATCGCCGATTGCAGCCGCCAGTTGCGAAACCCGTCGACCACTTCCTTGCGTTCGAGACGGATGCCATGGAGCAGAAAAATCCAGAAGATCGCCGCCGATACCGAGAATGACGCGTAAGGTACGGCGTCTCCGCGAACCGGCAATAGAGTGGCCAGCGAAACGGCTGCCCCAAGCAGCCAGATGAACTTGTCAGACAGGATCAAGCGAACGGTTTGCATATCTTGCGCCCGAATGGATGGCATGGAAGCGTATTGCAAGCCTTCTTGTGTTGCAGTGCAGCACCAAACCCGCTAAGGGCGCTCGCAATACAAGGTCAGGCGCCAAAGCCCCCTTTCCTCTTCTACGGCAGAAATATTATGTCCCAACGCAATATCGCTATTATCGCGCACGTCGATCACGGCAAAACCACTTTGGTGGATCAGCTTTTCCGGCAGTCCGGAACCTTCCGTGACAATGAACGGGTCGAAGAACGCGCGATGGACAGCAATGATCTTGAAAAAGAGCGCGGCATCACCATTCTGGCCAAATGCACCAGCGTCGAATGGAAAGGTACGCGGATCAATATTGTCGACACGCCGGGCCACGCCGATTTCGGTGGTGAAGTCGAGCGGATTCTGTCGATGGTCGATGGGGTGATCCTGCTGGTCGACAGCGCGGAAGGCGCCATGCCGCAAACCAAATTTGTCACCGGCAAGGCGCTCGCTCTCGGGCTGAAGCCGATTGTTGTCGTGAACAAGATTGACCGTCCCGACGGCCGCGCCGAAGAGGTGCTGGACGAAGTGTTTGACCTGTTCGTCAATCTCGACGCCAATGACGAGCAGCTGGATTTTCCGTCGCTCTTTGCCAGCGGCCGCAACGGCTATGCCGGTGACACACCGGACGTCCGCGACGGCGACCTCGCGCCCTTGTTCGACAAAATTGTCGAGCATGTCCCCGAGCCTGATGTTGATCCAGATGCCAAGTTCAAATTCCTGGTCACCCTGCTCGATCGCGACAATTTCGTTGGCCGCATTCTGACCGGCAAGGTCCAGAGCGGCAAAATTGATCTCAACATGCCGATCCATGCGATTGATATGGACGGCAATGTCGTCGAAACCGGTCGCGCAACCAAGATCATGGCGTTTAACGGCCTTGAACGCGTGCCGGTTGACAGCGCCAAGGCGGGCGACATCATATCGTTGGCCGGCCTGACCGATGCCACGGTTTCCAATACCATCTGCGACCCGTCGGTGACCGAACCGATTGCCGCACAGCCGATTGATCCGCCCACCCTGTCGATGCGCTTTGCCGTCAATGACAGCCCGGTGGCTGGCCGCGAAGGCGACAAGGTCACCAGCCGCGTGATCCGGGACCGCCTGGCACGCGAAGCGGAATCCAATGTCGCGATCAAAGTCACCGAGAGCGAAGACAAGGACAGCTTCGAAGTCGCGGGCCGCGGCGAATTGCAGCTCGGCGTGTTGATCGAAACCATGCGCCGCGAAGGGTTTGAGCTGGGCATCTCCCGCCCACGCGTGCTCTACCGGGAAGAAAATGGCAAACGGCAGGAGCCCTATGAAACCGTCGTCATCGATGTCGATGATGAATATGCCAGCACCGTCGTATCGAAGATGCAGCGCCGCAAAGCCGAACTGACCGAACAGCGTCCTTCCGGCGGCGGCAAGACACGTCTGACATTCTCGGCTCCGTCGCGCGGATTGATTGGCTATCATGGCGAATTTTTGTCTGACACCCGGGGTACCGGCCTGATGAACCGCCTGTTTGAGAAATATGGCGAATATAAAGGCGTGATCGAAGGCCGTCCGGTTGGTGTGCTGGTCTCGAACGGCACCGGTTCGACCGCCGCTTATGCGCTGAACATGCTCGAAGAACGCGGCATTTTGTTTATTGGCGCGCAAACGCCGGTTTATGAGGGCATGATCATTGGTGAAAACGCCAAACCCGGCGATCTCGATGTCAATCCGATGAAGTCGAAGGCGCTGACCAACTTCCGGGTTTCGGGCAAGGAAGATTCCATCCGGCTGACCACACCGAAAGTCATGACCCTGGAGCAAGCCATTGCCTATATCGACAATGACGAGCTGGTCGAGGTCACACCGCAGAATATTCGTTTGCGTAAACGCTATCTCGACCCCAATGACCGCAAAAAAGCCGCGCGCCGGGCAGAGGCCGCTTAAACGCAGCGCTGCCTTGCCAAACAGATCAAGTTCGATCACTCTGCATCGGATGATGAACAGGCAATTGGGTTTTTGGCAAAGCTTCGCAGCACTGGCTCTTGCGCTGGCCGCAACCGGCTGCGTCAAGGTCGACGACCAGGACGCCGCGGCTACCGGTGATGGCGCATCGTGCCGCGATCATGGTCTCGCGCTGCAAACCCTTGGAACAGGCGGCCCGATTGCCGACGACCATCGGGCTGGCTCGGGCAATATTATCTGGGTTAACGGTCAGGCCCGGCTGTTGATCGACGCCGGAAGCGGACTGTTCGTTCGCTATGGCGAAGCGCAGATCGACTTTGCAGATCACCAGGCGATTTTGCTCACCCATTTGCACGGCGATCATGTTAGCGGACTGCCCGCCTTGCTGAACAGTGGCGCGTTTGCAAAGCGCGAGAAAGACCTGACCATTGCCGGCCCAGCTGGCGGCGGATCCTTTCCGTCCACCGCAGAATTTCTCGATGCTTTGATCAGCAAGGACAACGGCGCGTTGCGCTATTTGAGCCCCTATTTGTCAGACGATGACGCCCTGCCCCGCTTGCGCACGAACAATATCGACACCGGGAAAACCGGGTTGCAAACTGTGTTTGATAAACAAGGGTTGCGGGTGGACGCCATCGCGGTCGCCCATCTGGATGTACCGGCCGTGGCTTATGTCATTCGCAACAAGGGTAAAGTGATTATTTTTGCGGGCGACCAAAGTTTCCTGAGCGAAGATTTCATCCAAACACTCGCCGGTTCCAAACCGGATCTGCTGATCATGCACAACGCCATCACCATGGCCGACGGCCAGCCCCGCGGATTGCATCGTGATCCCCAGTCAATCGGCGAAACCGCCGCCGCGCTGGAGGCCAGCACCCTGCTCCTGACCCACCATATGCAACGGGCGCTCAAAGCGGACAAGGACGTCAGAACCGCTATTGCAACCCAATATGATGGCGCCGTGGCCTTTGCCGATGATCTGGACTGCTTTCCGATCGCGACGGAATGATCTTCCTCCCCGGTTACCGCAAAAGACTGTTGCGATACCGGTGGAAAGCGATAAGCACTGAACACAGATAGACATCCCATTTGGAGCACCGACAGAATGACTGAAACGCCGGCAACAGAAAATGACCAGAAGACCCCGAACACCAATTCCGGCCCTGATCTCCCACCGGACCGTCTGGCGATCAATCCGCGGAGCAAATATTATGGCGGCGATTTGCTGAGCCGCGGGATCGGCATCGCCTTTCGCGGCGAGCGCAAGCATAATATCGAGGAATATTGTGTCTCCGCAGGCTGGGTGAAGGTGCAGGCAGGCAAAACCATGGACCGCAAGGGCAATCCCTTGCTGATCCAGCTCAACGGAGAGGTCGAGGCGTGGTTTGAAGATCTTGGCGATGATGCGCCGCGGATCAAAAAAGACGCCTAGAGCCAGACCATCATCATGACAGCGCGTCATATACAGTTTTTTATCGCGCTGGTCTTTTTCACCCTCGGCGGTTGGGCGTTGTTCTTTCCGCAGCACGTCATTGATACGGTGTTTCTGCCGCCCTTTCGCGAGGGCGGCAGGATCCTGCCGTTCATGATGGTCTGCTTTGGTGCCCAAGCCTTGTTGTCCGGGCTTTTCGCGGCCTTTGCGCGTTTCACGGCAACCACATTTCTGGTTTATGCCATTGCATTGCTGCCCTTTTTGGGTTCAACTATTATTTCACTTTCCATGACCCCGTGTTCACCACGATCGGACTGATTGATGCGATCGGCAATTTGATCATGCTGATCCTCTGTTACTGGGGCTGGAAACTGCAAAAAGCAGAAGAGCTAGGGAGCGGATAATGGATTTTACGGGACAAACAGTATGGATAACCGGTGCCTCATCGGGCATTGGTGAAGCCCTGGCACGGGCTTTCAGCACGGCCGGAGCGGATATCATCCTGTCCGGTCGTCGGACCGAAGCGCTGCAATCCGTCTCCGATAGCCTGACGACTGAAAGCATGATCCTGCCCTTTGAGTCGACCGACTATGACATCCTGCCTGAAACCATCACAAAGGCGGTCGCCTGGAAGGGGCGGGTCGACATTCTCGTCAATAATGCCGGGATCAGCCAGCGCAGTCTCGCCATCGACACCGACCCCAATGTTCATCATCAGATCGTCAATGTCGATTTGCTCGCACCAATCTGGCTGACCCAGTTGCTGCTGCCGCATATGGTCAAAGCCGGCGGCGGCCATATCGTAGCGATCAGCTCTGTCGCAGGCCGGATTGGGGCTCCGCTGCGCACCGCCTATTGCGCGGCCAAACATGGCTTGATCGGCTATATGGATGCGCTCCGTGCAGAAACCGAGACGCGCCACAATATTCGGGTAACCAATATCCTGCCCGGTTCGATCCGTACCAATGTCTCGCGCAACGCGCTGACCAAGGATGGATCAAAACGGGAAAAGTCGGATGATGTGATCGACAACGGTATGGAACCGGACTTGTGCGCCCAGCAAATCCTGGATGCCGTTACGCGCTATGTCCCGGAGCTGATTGTCGCCGAAGGCGCGGAGTTGACGCTGGCCCAATTGCGCCAGAGCGATCCTGAAAAACTATTTGCCATGACCGCTGGTCTGGGCGCCCAGATTGCCGAGAAATATGAGGCTGGAGACGACGATTAATGGCTTTGGTTCTACTCGACAAATCCGATCATGTTGCGACCATCACGCTCAACCGTCCGGAAGCGATGAACGCGCTGTCCCATGACCTGCGTTCGGAATTTTTTGATGCCTGTCAGGATGTTTCGGGTGATCCGGACGTGCGTGCGGTTATCGTGACCGGCGCCGGAGAGCGGGCGTTCACCGCAGGTCTCGATCTCAAGGAACTCGGACAAAACGGGCTGGGTGCCGCAACCGACCAGAATCCGGCCCGCAACCCTTGTCGCGCGCTCGAACAACTGTCGGTTCCAACCATTGGCGCGATTAACGGCGTCGCCATTACCGGCGGATTTGAACTCGCGCTGGCCTGCGACCTGCGGATCGGTTCGACCAACGCTCGCTTTGCCGACACGCATGCCCGGGTGGGTATTATCCCGGGCTGGGGTCTGTCGCAAAAACTATCCCGTTTCGTCGGACTCTCGCGGGCCTGCGAGCTGAGCTTTACCGGTCAGTTTCTTGACGCCGAAACCGCCTGTTCCTGGGGCCTGATCAATCGTGTTTACGCTCCTGACGCGCTCATGCATGAAGCACGGGCGCTGGCGGAGGACATGGCCACGATCGATCCTGCCTTCTTGAAAACCTATAAGAAACTGATCATCGATGGCTATGACCGGAATTTCAAAGAGGCCATGGCGCTCGAAAAACAAGTGACCGACAGCTATAATGACACGGTGTCAGCCGAGGAAGTCGAACAGCGGCGCCTGGCGGTGGTCGAACGGGGCCGAGCGCTCAAAAACTAGCAAGGTGATCTAACGGAAGAAGCAATTGGTTCCCGCATATAGGGCCGTCACCTTCCCATCCTTGCTGGCTTTGGACAGCAATCCCCCGATAAAATTGTCGTCACCGCGTTCGGAAAAAAATTCCACGCCGATCGTGCTGTCTTCTTGCATTGCAATCGGCATGGCCGCTTCCAGGGCAGCACGGCTCGAACCGATGCCGATCGATTCCGTCGTTTTCAGCTGGCCTTCCTGTTCGTCCAGAAACCAACCGACAAACCGGTCCTCCTGAAAATTCGCGGTATAGGCTCCAAATGTCGAAAACTGCATGGGGCCAGCGCCGCATTCGGCATTGGCCCCGCGTGTTGGTTCTCGACCCTGTTCCTGGGTCAACACCGCCTCGACCTGGGCACGGTCGGCGCCAAACGGAATAAACCTGGTTTTGCCCTCGACCGATTCAATGATCTGCAATCCGCCGGCATCGAGCGCGAGCAACGAAAAGGGCTTTTCTGGTTCGGACGGTGGCGGCGTCACGGCGGCATCAGGTTCAGCGGCTTCGGCGGGTTCAATGGCGACGGCCACGGACTCTCGTGCAGGCGGGTTTGGATCTACCGGTGCCGCAGGTTGATCGCTACAAGCGACCAACCCAACAGCCGGTATCAACGCGGCGATGCAGGATAGTCGGACAATCATGCCCGGCTTTCCTTCCTTTGCTTTGGCTGGTCGAGGGTTACGGGCCACGCTCATCCGACTTTGGCATTGATAAAATCCGCAATTTCCTGCCGCGCCTTTTTCGCTTCGGGGATCGGGAACAACATCCAGACATGCTGCATGCCTTGATATTCGTGATAGGAAAGGGATTCTCCAGCGGCTTCCATCTTGCTGTTCAGTTTCTTCGCATCGGGCCACAACAAATCGAATGTACCGGTGAAGATCGCGGTCGGTGGCAGGCCGTCAACCGTTCCGAACAGCGGACTCACGGGCGGCCCATCTGTTGCGCCGCTGTCGCCGGCCCACCATTGCCCTGCGGCCCGCAAACCGTCGATACCCAAAATGCCGTCTTTGGCCGCCAGCGCGGGTTGCTCGGGGTCGGTCATGCTGACATCCAGCCATGGCGACAGCAGAACCATCTTGTGCGGCATCGGCTTGCCCTGGTCCCGCAGCATCTGGGCCAGGCCGAGCACAAATCCCGCCCCCGCGCTATCGCCCATCAGGATCACGTCATCGACGCCGATTTCGGCCAGCAGCTCGTCATAGACCTGCATCATCCATTGATAGCTTTCCTGCCAATCATATTCCGGAGCCAGGGGATAGCAGGGCGCGACGACGGTCGCATCGGTGCGCAACACGGTCTCCTGCAGCATAGACCAATAGGTCGACTGCATATCCAGGACATAAGCGCCACCATGAATGAACAAGATGCGCCGCCGGCTGCCCGCCTTGGGAGACAGGGTAAAAATCGGATGGCCGCGCAGGTCCCGCCGGCTAACTTCCAGCTTTCGCCGGACCATCATGCCGGGTGCGGCGATGGGCTTCTTGCGGGCTTTGACCAGACTCGCTTTCAGCTTCGTTCCATCGGAAAACAGCGCTTTGATGCCGGTTAGCGGCAGCGCTTTTGCTAGCAATTTTGCTCTGATACTGGTCATGAAACGGCCTACCCCGGATTGCCTTCCATTTGCGGGACATTCTGGTCAATCTCGACCCAGTTTTGCGCGCTCTTTGTCCAGAAATGCACTTGCGGATTCAGATGACTGGTATCATCGAGCGTGCCCGCCTTGACAAAAGTCATGCCTGGCTGCGTTGGCAAAGTGGAAAAAAGTGGCGAACCACATGTGCTGCAAAAATGGCGCTCAACGACGTTTCCGGTGTCACTGCTATCGTCATAGGTCGTTGCTTTGCCGGTGATGGTGAGTTGATCATTCGAGACCGCAAACAGCACCGAATAGGCGCTGCCCGACTGCCGCTGACAGTTTTTGCAGTGGCAGACACCGGACATTTGCGGCTCTCCGCTGACTTCGTAGCTGACTGCGCCGCATAGACAATGACCGGTTAGTGACATCGTTAGTCTCCCCTTGTTAAGATGCTTTCTTGACGAACACTGTGCCGGCAGAATAGCCCGCACCGAATGAACAAATCAGGCCCAGATCGCCGGCTTCCAGATCTTCGCTATGTTTATGAAAGGCGATGATTGAGCCGGCCGACGAGGTGTTTGCGTAGGTATCCAGAACAGTTGGGCTTTCATCGTCATTCGCCTCATGACCAAGGACCCGTTGGGCAATCAGCCGGTTCATGCCGGCATTGGCCTGATGCAACCAGAGCCGTCGCAAGTCCGTTCCGGCAATGCCGAGCCGTTCCGCCTGCTCGACGATCATCTGCGCCACCATCGGCACAACCTCCTTGAACACCTTTCGCCCTTCCTGGACGAACAGCTTGTCATCCTCGTCCCGGGTCTCCGGACTCGTCCGGTTGAGAAAGCCGAAATTGTTGCGAATATTGTTAGAAAATTGGGTTTTCAGCTTGGTTCCAACAATTTCCCAGTGCGCTGCTGGCGCAACATCCTTGGCTTCGACCAGAATCGCGGTTGCGACATCGCCGAAAATGAAATGACTGTCGCGATCACGCCAGTTCAGATGTCCGGAGCAAATTTCCGGGTTGATCACCAGCACCGAGCGCGCGCTGCCCGACCGAATATAATCGGCCGCTGTCTGAATCCCGAAGGTTGCGGACGAACAGGCCACATTCATGTCAAAACCGAAGCCTTCACCCATGCCCAGTGCATCCTGAATTTCCACTGCAATTGCCGGATAGGCGCGTTGCAGGTTGGAACAGGCGCAGAGCACGGCATCGACATCTTCGGGTTTGCGCCCGGCCCGTTCCAGAGCCTGTTCTGCTGCCCGAACGCCAATTTCGGCAAGAACGGATATCTCGTCATTCGGCCGCTCCGGCAGGCGCGGGCACATGGTTTCCGGATCCAGGATCGGGGCCTTGGACAGCACAAATCGCGATTTGATGCCGGAGGCCTTTTCGATAAATTCCACCGAACTGTGCTGCAATTCTTCGACGTCACCACGCGCAATGGCTTCTGCATTTTCACGGTTGTGCAAATCGACATAGGCGTTGAAGCTTGCCACCAGCTCCGCGTTGCTGATGCTGTCATCTGGCGTAAAAAGACCGGTTGCGGAGATTACGGGAACGGGTGTTTCGGTCATCGGGAGACATTCTCTTGTTGGTTCACACGCGCCTCCGGGGCGCCTCAACCAATATCGTAAAGTCGGTTTGGCATCGTGGCAAGCGAAGTCACAGGGCAATTGCCAATCACCGCAGGCCTGTTATCTTTTGCACATGACCACAGTTGACCGAATCCAATTGCATGAGAGCTGGAAAAACCCGCTCTCGTCAGAATTTAAAAGCGACTATATGCAGCAATTGCGGGCGTTTCTGATCAACGAAAAAGCGCTCGGCAAGACTATTTTTCCAAAAGGCAGCGAGTATTTCCGGGCGCTCGATCTCACCCCGCTCGACCGGGTCCGGGTCGTTATTCTCGGCCAGGATCCGTATCACGGACCGGGCCAGGCCCATGGCCTTTGTTTCAGCGTAAAGCCCGGTGTCAGACCGCCGCCATCGCTGGTCAATATCTACAAGGAACTCGAAACGGATCTGAATATTCCCCGGCCCCGTCACGGCTTTCTGGAATCATGGGCCAATCAAGGGGTATTGCTGCTCAACAGCGTCTTGACTGTCCAGCAGGCCGCCGCGGCGTCCCATCGCAAGAAGGGGTGGGAACGGTTTACCGATGCGGTCGTCAGATTGATCGCGGACAAGCAGGACCCCGTCGTTTTCCTGCTGTGGGGCAGCTATGCACAGAAAAAGGCGGCCTTTGTCGAGGATGTCTCGCAAGGCGGCAGACATCTTATATTGAGCGCGCCGCACCCCTCGCCACTATCGGCCTATAACGGATTTTTCGGATGTCGCCATTTCAGCAAGACCAACGCCTTTCTCGAGCAGAATGGTCAAGGGCCGATCGACTGGTCGCTGCCATCCCTTTAACCCAAATGCGGCGATAGACGGTCTTCTACCGCTGTGATCAGGGCGATCACGTCGGGCAATTGGTCCAAATCGGCGTCGCTCAAGACAATTTGCACATCGTCATCCTGCAACAGGATCACCGGCAAAGCCAGATCGGTCAATTGCGGATAATGTTCGGCAGGATAGTCTCGCGCGAAATCCTGGCGATGATAAAATCGCTTCTCCAGCGGCAATTGGTTCAAAAACCTACGCCAGGCGCCGCGCATCGACACCGGCCCGTAACTGATCTGACACAGGCTGCACGGATAGGTTTCCGGCCGTACAATCTTGTGAATCGCATCCTTGATCGCTGATACCCAGCCGGCATCTGCATTATAGACCATGATCAGTGTCGGCCGCGGCGATATCTGGATTTTGCTTTCGGTCATGAAAGCCTATTCGCTTAGGCGGCGGGTGTGGTTACAGATTCAAGCCAGGTGCGCATGTCGCGCGCGACCGGTTCCGGCGTTTCTTCCATCGGCAGATGGCCGGCGTCAGGATAGACGATTAATTGGCTGTTCGGGATCGCATCGGCAAAGGCCTGGCCATGGGAAAGCGGAATCACCCGGTCCTGTTCGCCCCAAAGCAACAGGACAGGCATGGTCAGACTGCCAATATCCTCCCACTTTTCCGGTTGCCGCGAGGTTTGCCCGCGCGCCACGGCCGCTTCCCGATTGCCCGGAAAGCGCAGCATCTCCCAATAGCGCGTGACCAGTTCGTCGGTCAGTCGCTCAGGCTGCGCGAAATTTTCTTCGAGCGATGACCGAACCAGAAATTTCGGAGTGATCTCCGGCAGAAGCAGTTTTCCGATCGAAGACTGGGCCAGCCGCGCGCCGAGATAGGGTTTGACTTTCTCTCCCGTTTGCGCACCGGAAGAGTCAATAAGGATCAGACCGGAAACGCGATCCGGCACCGATAGTCCAGCCCGCCAGGACACCCATCCCCCCATACTATTGCCAACCCAATAGGCTTGATCCACACCAAGCGTGTCGAGAACCTTCACAGCAGTGGCGATATTGTCGTCGGCACTATATTGGTCTTGCGGATGCGGGCCGGTCAGTCCGTGCCCATAGAGATCCAGAGAAATCAGCCGATAGCCATCACCCAATGCAGCGACAACCGGTTCCCAGGTCTGGAGCAAGCTATTCGAGCCATGGATTAACAGCAGCGCCGGACCATCCTTGTTGCCTTCGTCTCGATAGTGGATTTTGCCCCCGATGCCATCATCCACAAATTGCGAGGCTTCGCTGGAATATTTGGCGATCATTGCGTCGCGATCCGTATCCGGGGTGCGGAAAAGAAAAAAGGCGCCCACCAAAAGCACGGCCAACAGGACCAGCGAGCGAATAGCAATCTTCATTTTTCTTCCCCTTTTTGCACTCAACAACGCGCTTTGTAGACCAGCGAACAGCCGATCTCAAAAATAAAAAAAGGCGGAAGAACCGAAGTTCTCCCGCCTTTTCTCAAAATGCTATTGATTTAGGCCTGCTGCAAATTCACCGCAGCCTTTTTACCGTTATTGCCGGTTTCAATATCATAGGTCAGGCGTTGCTCTTTTTCGAGCGACTGCATGCCAGCAGCCTGAACGGCTGTGATATGGACAAAGCTGTCATCGCCGCCATCTTCAGGAGCGATAAAGCCATAGCCTTTTTCGGTGTTAAAAAATTTTACGGTGCCTGTAGGCATATTCTAATTCCTATTCATAACTTAATGATACCTGATCTCGCAAAATCGCGGGAACAGGCGGGTGGGCCAACGTCGTGGAAAAAGAAAAATGAGCAGGCGGGCTTTCAAAGGCGCCGCGTAACCAGAATTTCGTCATACGCGATTATTAGCTGAACCGCCCATAGCAGGCAAAGTTGCACTTAGCAAACGCAGTCGCTTGAGATTCGGCAGCCCGAGCGATTATGGCGTCAAAGTCAGGGCGATAATGCCGAGCAAAAACGTGAGAGCGCCGAGCGCGATGGACAAGAGCAAACGCAACTGGAGCATCCATTTCGGCATGAAACCCTGGCGGTACAATTGCTGATCCACAACCACGGATCCGCCAATAGACAGGCCCAGCAGCAGCATCGACGGCCCTGGCCAGCTCCATCCCAGAATCCACGGCACATAGGTCGTCAAAGCAATCAGACTGGGCGCGACGGCAGCGCCGAAGATCCACGCCGGCGCCGCAGGCCGGGAAACTCCCAAACCCCACCAGAAGCCACCCAAGAAACTGAAAATCAGCGCGGCATAACCATAGCCGATCGCCAGCGCGCTCCATTGCCAGGTCGCTGGCCCAAATATGGTGCAGAGGGTCAGCAGCACAGGCGGCAGCAAGCCGGACAGGCCATAGAGTTTTGGCGCTTTGGGGATGTTTTCCAGCATCATTCGGAAATAGCCGAACGCGCTTCGGAGCACCACCCTGCCCGATGAGACGTACCGCCGTTCGCCGCTCTTCCTTCAACACCCATTATGGTGTAGCCCCCAGGCATGAAAATGACTGTCCTTGGCCTTGTGGCCGCTTCCGCCCTGCTTGTGTCCTGTGATCCCGTTGGCGAGGTCGACCGGCCCGACACCAATCCTCAGGACGTGTTTTTCGAGCGCCTGTCTCTGATATGCGGCAAGGCTTATCCCGGCGCTCTGGTGTCCGCGGATCCCCAGGACGCCGACATGGCGGGCCAGCCGATGGTGATGTATGTCGCACACTGTGATCAGAATGAAATTCAGATTCCGTTCCATGTCGGTCAGGATGGCGAAACATGGAACCGGTCGCGCACCTGGATCATCACCCGCAAGGCTGACGGCCTGCGCCTGAAACACAAGCACCGGCACGAAGATGGCAGCCTCGACAAGGTCACCAACTATGGCGGCGATACGGCGGATCAGGGCACTGAGGAGAGACAGGAATTTCCGGTCGACGCGGAATCCATTGCCTTGTTTGAAACCGAAGGCCTCGATGTTTCCGTGACCAATGTCTGGGCGGTCGAAATCAACCCGCCGGGTCAGACGGACGCCCATTTCAGCTATGAATTGCGGCGCCTTGAAACCTCGGACAACCGCCGGTTCAAGGTTCGCTTTGATCTGTCCACACCGGTTCCCGCTCCCCCGCCCGCCTGGGGCGATGAACCCAATCAGACGGATCGGGATCGCAACTGACCATCGTGCGGTCTTGACCCGGTTGCCCAATCGGCACAGGTTACTGCGATGATCCGCAGCGCGTTTCGCCTCTTGCTGGCCGCCATCTACCTGATCGCCGGCTATGCCCACATAGCCAGTCCCGATGGCTTCTTGGCGATTACCCCGCAGTGGGTGCCGATGCCGGAGCAGGTCATATTCTGGACCGGCATAGCCGAGATTGCGGGTGCCATCGGTCTGCTGATACCGCCGGCGATCATCCCAAAAGTGCGACAGGCCGCCGGTATCGGCCTGGCTCTCTATGCGCTGCTCGTGTTTCCCGCCAATATCAATCATGCCATCAATAACATCGCAATTGGCGAGACAACCGCATCCTGGCTCTATCACGGACCACGGCTGTTGTTTCAGCCGGTCTTCATCTGGTGGGCCCTGATTGCCGGGAATGTAATCAACTGGCCATTCCGTCAAAAATAGCGCCGCTTTCGACTTGAGCGGCCTTTCATGCTATTGTCGCGCCTCCCGCATCGACAAGGAGAAGGACTGTGGAACGCGACGGAGAGAATATCACGGTATCGGAAAAAGAGGCCAGCAACAAAACCCGGCCACAAGGCGTCCGGTGGGTTTTGGCCGTGTCCTTACTGCTCGCTTTGTTGGCGATGTCGATAGTTTGGATCGTTCCGGCGCTTTCTTGAGTTTTAGCGGATAGCCACAGGGTTGATCACCATCTGGACCGCCCCCTTGAAGCGCGGCTGACCCAGCACGAATAGGAATTCGGTCGCCCCGTCCCTGGCCAGTTCGGCGGTGTTGATGGTCTCCAAGATATGCACCCCTTTTTTCGCCAACAGGGTCTGATGCACCACAAACGGCCTGGTCGGATCTTCAAAGGGAATCGCTTCCAACGCCGCCGTGTCTGCCCCGATCATGACCACGCCCAGCGATGCCAGATATTGTGCGCCTTCCACGCCGAGGCCCGGTTGGGTCGCGATAAATCCCGCAGGATCGCTCTCGGCTTTGGACATCCAACCGGTGTGGAACAGCACGACATCCCCCTTTCCAATCGTGACTCCGGCTGCTTTGGCAGCGGCATCAATCTCTGCGCGGTTAAAGGCGGTCCCCCCGTCGACCACGTCCTTTTTGAACTGTTTCGTCATGTCGAGCAATATGCCGCGGGTTGCGGTTGGCAGGATGGTTTCGGTGCCATATTGGGTCACGCCGCCCGGTTGGTAGAGTTCGCTGCCTTTGACGCCGTTATAATAGCGATGATTGATGCCAAGATGGGCAAAACCATCAATTTGGGATCCGATACCAACCCAGGTGTGGATGATGTCATCATGCGCCGTGACCTGGTTCGCGCCGAGCGCGCCGCCATCGCCATCATTGGTCTGGACGATCGCCGCGCTGTAGCTGCGGGGCGGATAAGCGGGTGTCTTGGGCCCGGTCACGACACCGAGAGCATAGGTCTTGCCCAATTTGACCAGTTTGGCCGCGTCGCGGGTTCCCTGTTCGGACAGATTATTCATCGCTCCGATCCGATCATCGGCACCATAAGGCGACGGATACCAATTCTCTTCAGCCTGTTGCGCCGCGACGGGTCCGGCGACCATGGTCAGGGTTGCTGCCGCTGCTGCTAAAAATTTCGCGCTTGTCCGCATTTCCTCTCTCCTCTTTTCTTGCTCTTGTGACAGCATGGCAAACTTGTCGCAAGACAAGGGCAACGAAAACCCGGATTTCCCATAGTTATCGGACCCTTAACCAATTGTCGCTACAGGCTATTCAACGTCTGTTACGAAAGTGTGCGGCCCTATGGACCTGTCGGTCAAACATCACGATTACAGCCACGCGACACCGATTACGGTGGAGACGATTTCTGCGCGGCACGTCGAGCGCGAATTGCTCAGTCGTGCGATCGACAAGCGGATCTCGGGACAGCTTTCCTTGCTGTTTCCGCTCGCCATTCTGGTTTATGCGGCCTCGGGCACACCGCACAGCATCATTCTCTACAGCTTGATCGGGGTCCAGCTTCTGGTCCAATTGGGTATCGCGATAAGCTCCATCGCGGTCAAACGGACAATGCAAGAACAACATCCATCGCGCACGATATTGGCGATCTGGACATTCACCGAAGCGTTGGCCGGTGTGATATGGGCGCTGATGCTATTGCCGATCACGCACAGCATGGGGATTAACAGCAGCCAGGGTGTCAATATGGCGGCTTTGACCGCCTGTGTGACATTGATCGTCACGCTGACCGCATCCTGTCTCATGGCCGCGACCGTATCGCGGCTTGTCTATGGGCTGCTGATCGGATTTGCCGCCACCGCGATACCGATCATGATCAGCTTTCAGGATATTTTCAGCACCTATGCAACCAGTGCGATCCTGCTGTTCCTGTCCGGTATCTTGTTTCCCATCTATGCGCTGAAACGGCAGGCCCTGGGGGCGCTGAAGGCGGAAATGGAAGTCGCGATGCTGACCCTACGGCTTAGCCGCGCACTGGATGATGCTGCTTATTTGTCGCGGCATGATGCGTTGACCGGGTTGCTCAACCGGCGGGACTTTGATGCCGTGGCAGAATCTGTCCGGCAGCACACTCAGCCGACCGAAAGCGCTGCCGACGACGACCGGAAAACCGCGATCATCCTGCTCGATCTTGACGAGTTCAAGCGGATCAATGACGATCATGGGCATGCCACCGGGGATGAAGTGCTCAAGGCCACCGCCGCCATCCTGCAAGCGCACGTATCTGCAAAAGGTGCCAATGGCGGTGCTATTGCCCGTTGGGGTGGCGAAGAATTTGTCATCGCGCTGGGCGGCTGTGATGGATCGCAGGCAGAACAGATTGCCGAGAAAATCCGCGCGGCCTTGAACCAACATCGCAGCGCGGACTGGCCCGAAACCCTGCGTATTTCGGCTTCATTCGGCATTACCGAATGGCAGGCCGATCAACCGTTGCACGAGGCCATCGGTCAAGCCGACCAGGCGCTCTATGCCGCGAAAAATGCGGGCCGGGACTGTATTCAGCTGGGCTAAAGAAGACGGTAGGCAGCCTGACCGATAAGACATGTTCATCAACCACTCATCACCGTCTAGACAGGAGATGATTTGTGTTGATGGAGATCGCCGATGATATGTCTGCCCCGATTGCGCCGCTTCCCGATCCTGCTCGCCCCGCTCGCGCTCGGCCTGCTCTCGGCCTGTGCCGGAAGCCCGGGACCGGTGGGCAATGCTGCGGTTCCGGAACCGGCCAAAGCGGTCGATCTGCAAGCCTATCTGGGCACTTGGTATGAAATGGCGCGCTATGAAGCGCCGTTTCAAAAGGGCTGCGACGGCGTCACGGCCGAGTACAGCCTGCGCGACGATGGCAAGATCAAGGTGGTCAACAGCTGCACCAAGGACGGCGAGACCAACCGCGCGACCGGTAAGGCCAAAATTGTCCAAGGCAGCCGCAATGCCAAGCTGAAAGTCTCGTTTTTCGGTCCATTTTATGGCGACTATTGGGTTCTCGATCGCGCCGAAGATTATAGCTGGGCGATTGTCGGCGAACCCAGCGGTCGCTATTTGTGGATGCTGACCCGGGACGCGCAGCCCGCCCCTGCCCTGCGCAGCCGCATCGAAGCACGGGTCAAGGATCTGGGCTATGACTGGTCGCTGGTCCGGCCGACGGCCCAGCCCTGAACGGTATCGACAATATCTATCGCCATCCTAAACACCCTCTCACCGTCATCCTGAACTTGTTTCAGGATCCATGGAAGCAGCGCCAAGCCGCCTGAGATCCTGAAACAAGTTCAGGATGACGAGGGGTGGTTTGGACCGCCGCATCTCGACTGACCCATATGGACCATCCTGCCGCGTTCGTGCCTGCCCCCCTAGGCCCCATGAAATAAGGGATGAAAGTCCACCACCGTTTCTGGTTCTGCCACGCCGAGCGGCAAGATCTGAAAAACTTCGGCCGGTTCCCCTTCCGGACAGAGATCCGGATAGAGCCGAAATCCGAACCGGCTATAATAAGCCGGATTGCCAATCAGCACGCAGCCCGCCGCGTCTCGGGCCCGCAACCAGTCGATGGCCACACGGATAAGCTGCCCGCCGATGCCCGTACTCTGATGCGCGGGCAGCACCGCCACCGGACCCAGCGCATACCAGCCGGCCGATCCATCAGCCGCAAAGGCAGGCGACAGGGTGATCTGACCAACCACCGCCGCCGCGCCGGTGGCCGGACGGTGCTCCGCAACCAGCGACAGCGCCAGCGCACCAGCGTCGCGCAATTGATCGATCAAATCCTGTTCATCGCCGCCGGCATAGGGCATCGGCGCAAAAGCCTGTCGGGTCAGCGCGTGGATCGCCTTGCGGTCGGCGGCGGTTTCGGGGCGGATAGTGACGGTCATGGGTCGGTCACCCGGTCCATCACCGTGAACGCCCCTTGCGGCGTGCCCCAGATCCGGGTGCCGTCGAGGGCCAGTCCGCGCTCCGCTTCCTGCAGCCCGCACGCGGTCAGCCGCACGTCGGACCCGATCCGGATGCGTTGCTGCCGGCGTTTGGAAAAGATCGTGCAAAGCTGCGGATCGACCGTGCCATCCCAGCGCGGTGCCGGCGCTCCGGGGCGATCATGAAAATGCCAGATCTGTTCGCACCCCGGCGCCATGGTCGGTGTCAGCGCCTCCCGGCGCAGTGTCCGCAACAGGGTGGGATCACGCGGCGCGGCGGCATAGCCATCCGGCGCCTTCAGGCTCCACGTCACTTGCACCACGCTGCCATCGGGTTGCGTGATCAGCTGGAGGACGCGCTGGCGATAGGCTTTGTCTTGTTTGGCGAGATCATCCGTGCCCTGATTGCGCTGGAAATAGACCCAGGTCCCTTCGCCGAGCGCTGGAATCACCTGCCGGAAATCGGCCACCCGATTGCCGGAACCGTCAGGCTGCGAAGCAAAGCGCCCCTGCATCGCCGCCGCAAGACGGGCCGCCGGGTCCGCGCCATTGGCTTCAAATCCGGATTCGGCATCAGAAGCTGTGGATGCGGGTGCGGGCTCCGCGGCCACCGGTGCGACTGCGAGCAGAGCCGCCATCACCACCGCTGCGCGAACGCTTTCCCGCGTCGCCAGTCTCTGCCGTCCTGTCATATGCTCTCCTGCCGGCCCTGGCGCCCGCCCGCACTAGCGCAGGTTGATCGTCTCGTTGCCGTCGGCGCTGGCGCGCGCGTACATCGACACCGGAAAGGACACATAGCCGGTTGGGCAGCGCGCGTTGAAGGCCGCGCCCCAGTCGCCGTTGATGCGCCGGTCGAAACTGTCCCACTTCACGCAGACCGAGCGATTGGTTACGCCGGAACTGCCGCGAAACCGGCGACCGGACATCACGTCATGGTTGACCGCCATGCTGGTTGATTGCCGGCGGCCGCTGTCATCTTTGTACATGATCACCAGATTGGCCTCGCGGTGGAGCCCGGTTTTCGGCCGGTGGCACTGGCCCGGTTTCACTTCCCACCAGCCGGCCGAAACGATCGCACAGCTGGTGCGCTGAAAGGCACAGCTCATCGGGCCTTCTTTCCAGAAAGACGCGATATAATAAGTAGTTTGCTTTTTATTACAGATAATTACTTCGCCAGCCTGCGCCGCCGACGCAAAGCCCAAAGACATCATACAGGCCGACAAGCCGGCTCCAACCCGAAACAGCACACGCATGACTTACCCCCTTCTAGCTCTTCTCCCGTGCCCCTGCGGACGGAAGACTAGTGCGGGCATTAAACCATAATCGCCGCGCTCCGGCAAGAGCGGCCATGGCAAAAATCCCGCTGACAGCCGCCAATATCCCATAGCCCAGCGGCGCATTATCGCTGATCACCACGCCCGTCACCGGATCAAAATAGCGCCCCTGTGCATTATAGGGGAGCTGCCAGGCGTCCCAGGCGAGCGTGGCGGCGAACAGGGTTATGGTGATGGCGATGAGGCCGGTCAGGGTGAGGAGCAGTACGAAGATTTTGGTTTGTTTTGAAGTCATAGGGTGCCAAATGGGTTCATAACCGATCGTGGCCAATCCTTAAGCGGCACGCTGTGCCAGCCGCCCGGTGGTCATGTCCTCCAGCGTGATCGTCGTCAGCACCTGCCCCTCCGGCCCGAGAAACTCGGCCAGTCGACCATCGACGGTCGTCAGATGAAACAACACCAGCGCCCCCTCCGGCCCACCATGTTCCATATGCACATCCCCGGGATCCTTCGCGGCATAATCGCCCGCAGCGCGAATACGCGTCTCGCCAGCGACGCCGCCCTCATAGTCGACAACATGCAACACCCCCGCCAGCACCGTGGACGTGGTCGCGCAGACATGGCGGTGGAAATGGCAATAGCTGTCCGGCTCCCAGCGGTAGAGCAGATCAATCTGCCCACCCGGCCCCTCCGCATCGGGTCGCACGAACAGGACCGCGCCCTGATAGGCGATCGGATAGGCAAAGCGCTTGTCCGCGTCGGTGAAGGGGATCCAGTTTAGGGCGGGGTTGGATAGGAGGTTCATGGAGTGGAGGGTAATGACATTTGATGGCAAAGGCCAGTGGCTTGCTTGGGTGGGGAAAAAGATCTCGGCCGTGACTGGAGTTTGGTGAGGGTTACGGATCTGGGTTGAGGGTTTTTGGCCGATCGCCGCAAAGGCATGCATATATCATTTATTTGTGGTGCTTATTGATAACCTCAGTTGAATTACTCTCCAGAAACCAATGAAAATATCATTTGTCCATTATTCCAAACCCTCAAACCCCCTCCCGAAACTCCGCATAGGCCTGCAGCACATCCACCGCCCCTTCGGTCTGCGGATAGTGCCCCAGATGGTCCAGCCGCCACGCTGGCACCGCCGGGCTTAGCGCCGCGACCGCATCCACCAGATGCCCGCCGGAGACCGGGTCCTGGGTGCCGTTGATCAGGGCGATCGGGCATGGCGGGTCTTTCAGCACCGCTTCCCACCGCGCGCCGTGGGTGCGGCGGTCGGCGATATAGTGGAGCAGCTTGTGCTGGATCCGGTTGCCGCCATTTGTGCAGATGACTTGCCAATAGGCGTCGAGTTCGGTGGCGCTGGGCTGGGTGTCCTTGCCGAACACCGCGCTGAAGCTTTGGCCGAACCGCTCGCGGTTCATCAGATGGACGAACAGCCCGCCCAGCGGGCCGGCGAGCAGCTTCTGGATCGGCCGCGCGCGATGTTCCGAAGGCAGCAGGCCGCCGTTGAGAAAGGCGCAGCTCAGCACGCGATGGGCCAGCGTCCCTTCCCCGCTGCGCGCGAGCAATTCCTGCGCCGGGCTGACGCCAAAATCATGCGCAAGAATGTGAAAATCCGCCGCCAGATACTGGCCCACCAGATCCACCGCGAGGTCGACCTGCTCCTGCAGATCATAGCGGCGGTTTTGCGGCTTGTCGGAATAGCCAAAGCCAAGAAAATCAAACGCCAGCACCCGATAGCGCGCGGTCAGTTCGGCCCAGACCGGCAACCAGTCGAGGCTGGAGGTCGGAAAACCGTGGAGCAGCAGCAGCGGCGGCGCGGAAGGGTTGCCGCCGGTGTGGATGAAAATCCGGTGGCTCTGCCAGTCGACCAGCTGTCCGTCGGTGCGCCATTGGTCTGCACTTTGCGGTGTAATCGCGGCGGGGGTCTCAGCGGTCATGGGCGGTGGCTTTCTGGAATGGATCCTGAAACAAGTTCAGGATGACGGTGAGGGTCTGGATGGCGGTGAAGGTCCGGATGACGAAGGGGCGTTGGTTTGGATGCTCCGCGCGGCGTTTTTCATACTTGATAGAATGTCAGCTCATAATCATGGATACCCAGACCATCCTCGTCAGTAAATGTCACTTCAAACGAGCGATCCGGAAAATCATGCGCGAGTTTCACGCGGTAAATTTCAGACAATTTTCGTCCCAGATGCCTGCATTGCGCTTCGGTCAAAGCCCGGTCGCAATGCAGGTCGTCAATATGAAAATGATTGATAACCGCTTCAATCTGACCGCGATGATGGCTGAGGGCCTTTTCCCAATGCGCCACGGTCTCCTCATTGAAGTTGTCCTCAAGCAATATGTACGGACCATGCGCGACGAACTTCGGCCAGAATATCGTGCCGTAGCCAATGGCGAGTTCATAGTTTCCGGAACAACTGATCCAGGCATCAATGTCTATCCCATCGCCTTCGTTCCATAGTTTCATTTCCGGAATTAAGGAGTCAAAATCTTCGGTTGGCATGGCCAACGCCACCTCCTCTTCTTCTGTATCAAAGCCTTGCGATAGCAGTCCCATTGCCATGCTGACAATGGCGCCCTGCCCGGTTCAGATATCTGCCAACAGATCGTCCAGCCGGCGGACGCGGGCGCGGACCGAGGCGGCGCTGTCCTGGGCGGCGGCGCGCGCGGCGTCGCGGGCGGCGGTGCCATATTCCGGGTGCTGGGTGGCGACCCGGCACAGCGCATCGACCGACCAGGCGCGCAGGAATGGGCGATCATGGTGGAGCAGCGGCGTGAGCCAGCGGTCCATGACGGCCGCGCCATCGGCGGAAAAGCGGAGATCGGCGGCGCTCTGACAGATATGCAGCTGCGCCTGCCAATAGCGGATCGCGGGGATTTCATCCCAGAGGGCTTCGTGCTGCGCAGCGGAAAGCGCCGCCCCGCTGTCGAGCGCCGCCATGATCAACCAAGTCGCCCCACTCGACACCGCCGCTTGATCATGCGCCGCGAGCGCGATCAATGCGTCGAGATAGGCAGGCTCAGCGCCATAATCGGCTTCAATTTCCCCCAGCATACTGACCGCCCGGCCATCAAAGGCCTGAAGGCGATCAACCAGGGCGGTAGCGGACGGGGTCATGAAGCGTATTTACTCCAGTTTATCCCAGGACACCATATTCGGTCATCCCAGCCCTCCCTTTTGCGTCACCCCTGTCCAGCCTTTTGCGTCACCCCAGTCCTACCTTTTGCGTCACCCCAGACCTCCCTTTTGCGTCATCCCGGACTTGATCCGGGATCCAGAATGGCGGTCCGTACATTCCGCCCTGGACGCTGAATCACGTTCAGCGTGACGATCCATAGCTTGGGTCCGGTCTTCACGCCGCCTGTTCGCGGATCCTCGGCGCGGCAACATAGGGATGGTCCTTCAAGGCACGTAGGTCATTGGATATCCGCGTCCGGTCGCTGATCGCCCGGCCATCATCCCGGTCTTGCCTATCGCATCATCCCGGCCTTGCCTTTTGCGTCATCCCGGACTTGATCCGGGACCCAGAATAGCGGTCCGGGCAAACCACTCTGGATGCTGAATCACATTCAGCATGACGATCAATAACCTCACTCCGCCGGTTCATCCGCCTCGGGGGTCAGGCGCGCGGTGATCTTGATCTCGACCAAGCCGTCGGGCGTGTAAAGGCGGTCCACGTCAATTGCGGTCCAGGCCGGAAAAGGCGCTTTCACAAACCGGTTTTTGGCTGCGGCGAGCGGTGGCATCGATTGATCGATATCGACATGATAGGTGGTGATATCGAGTACATCGTCCCAGCTCGACCCGGCGCGCTTCAATATCGTGCCGAGATAGGCGAAGGTCCGGGCATAGCTTTCCTCGTCGGTCATGCCTTCCGGTGTCGGTCCGGCGATAACGCCGGACATATAGACCTTGCCATCGTGGATCACCGCCTGGGAGAAACCGAATTGCTCCATGAACGCGCGGCCCTGTTCGCTGTCAGGCATCAGGGTCTGCTTGGGCTCCGCCTGGGCAGCAGAGCTTGCCCCGATGATCGCCAGAGCGCCGGTGAGCGCTGTCCGTACAGTTTTCATAGGCTTTACTCCGCCGGTTCTTCGACTTCATCCTCGGGCAGGTAGAGCCTGTCGCCCTTGTCCTTGTAGACTTTCGCCATTTCGCGCATGCCTTCCTCCGCTGCGGCCTTGCTGGCGGCGGCGGTATCGGCACCGAGTTTTTCCGCAGCGATAAAACCTTCGGCGCTCTGGTTTTGCTTGCTGGCAAAGTCGCGCACTTCCTGGCTGATTTTCATCGAACAGAATTTCGGCCCGCACATCGAACAGAAATGGGCGGTCTTGGCGCCCTCTGCCGGCAGCGTCTGGTCGTGATATTCTTCCGCCGTGTCGGGGTCGAGCGAAAGGTTGAACTGGTCGCGCCAGCGGAATTCGAAGCGTGCCTTGCTGAGCGCATCATCGCGCACCTGCGCCGCCGGGTGGCCCTTGGCCAGATCGGCCGCATGGGCGGCGAGTTTGTAGGTGACAACGCCCACTTTCACATCATCGCGATCGGGCAGGCCGAGATGCTCTTTCGGCGTGACATAACAAAGCATCGCCGTGCCATACCAGCCGATTTGCGCGGCGCCAATGCCGCTGGTGATATGGTCATAGCCCGGCGCGATATCGGTGGTGAGGGGTCCGAGCGTATAGAAAGGGGCTTCCCCGCAAACTTCGAGCTGCTTTTCCATATTCTCCTTGATCTTGTGCATCGGCACATGGCCGGGCCCTTCGATCATCACCTGGACATCCGACTTCCACGCGCGGTGGGTGAGCTCGCCGAGGGTGTAGAGTTCCGAGAATTGCGCCTCGTCATTGGCATCGGCAATCGAGCCGGGACGCAGGCCATCGCCGAGCGAATAGGCAATGTCATAGGCTTTCATGATCTCGGTAATGTCGTCAAAATGCTCGTAGAGGAAGCTTTCCTTGTGATGCGCAAGGCACCATTTCGCCATGATCGACCCGCCGCGCGAGACGATGCCGGTGACACGCTTGGCGGCCATCGGCACATAAGGCAGGCGCACACCGGCGTGAATGGTGAAATAGTCGACGCCCTGCTCGGCCTGTTCGATCAGGGTGTCGCGGAAGATCTCCCAGGTCAGGTCTTCGGCGACGCCGCCGACTTTTTCGAGCGCCTGATAGATCGGCACGGTGCCGATCGGGACCGGGCTGTTGCGGATGATCCACTCGCGGGTGTCGTGAATATTGCGGCCGGTGGACAGATCCATCACGGTATCCCCGCCCCAGCGGATCGACCAGACCATCTTGTCGACTTCGTTCGCGACATCGGATGCCACTGCGCTGTTGCCAATATTGGCGTTGATCTTGACCAGGAAATTGCGGCCAATCGCCATCGGCTCGGTTTCGGGGTGGTTGATATTGTTCGGAATGATCGCCCGGCCCCGCGCAATTTCGTCGCGGACAAATTCGGGCGTGACATAGTCGGGGATCGCCGCGCCATAGCTTTCGCCATCGCGGACATATTCCTTGAGCCGCTCGCGCCCAAGATTTTCGCGTTCGGCGACATATTCCATTTCCGGCGTGATAATCCCCTGGCGTGCATAGTGCATCTGGCTGACATTGGCGCCGGGCTTGGCGCGAAGGGGGCGTTTTACGACATTCGGAAATTGCGGTACACCGCCGCTGCGATCGGGGCCAAGCTGGCCATTATCTTCCGGCTTGATCTCCCGCCCGTCATAGCTTTCGACATCGCCGCGCGCTTCGATCCATTCGCGGCGCAGCTGGGGCAGGCCCATGTTGATATCGATCAGCGCATCGGGATCGGTATAGGGGCCGGACGTGTCATAGACCCGCACCGGATCCTCGCCGCCTTCGAGATGGATTTCGCGCATCGCAACACGAATGCCCGATCCGCTATGCGCTGCAACATGGATTTTTTCGATCCGCGGATCGGTCCGGTGGTGACGCCTATTTCGGTTTTTGCGGGAAGATCGGCCATAGTCTTAACTCCAGTTACCGGAGCAGAGAGGCGGGATTTTTGTCTAAAACCGCTCCCTCCCTCCGCCGATATTAATCGGATCAGGTTCAACGGGTCGCGGATTTTCCGCTCTCAACCGCTGCCCGTCATTCGCAAATGGCGTCCAGGCGGCTCCCCGGGGATGAGTCGCAGACTAGGGCTTTAAAGAGAGGGACGCAAGGCGCGTTGATCGGGAAATGCATGGCGGCTGATCGATCCTGCCAATCTCGCGTAGCGATGCCGGCCGGAGCGCCCGGTCCGGCCTAACGATTAAGGGTCACCAGCCCATCGCGCAGCGATTGGCCGGTCTCCAGCAACTGTGCACGAGCGTCGCCGGTACCAAGCCGCTCTTGCTCTGCTTCGGTCAGCATATTGGTGTTCACGCGAATGGCATGGAATACCACAATGCGATCCACGACCCGCACGAATGAAATTTCCTCAAACAGCGGATAGGTCACGGTGCCAGGCAGGGCATAACCGGAATGAATAAGCACCGCTTTGCGGTCGCTCCGATCATCGGTAATGGTCAGCACCGCTGCATTTTTGCCATGCGAACCACCATAGATCCTCTGGATGATGTCGCCGGGGACCAGATGGTCCGGGCTATTGATGATCTCGGAATCCGGCTCGCCCGCAATTTGGGCTTCGACACGGGCCACAAATCGGCTGACGATTTCCTCGAATTTCTGTTGCTTGATGTCTTCGCTCGTCGGTTTGAGACCGATCCCGTAAAACACAATCGATTCACTGACTTCACCTGCGCCTTCCCAGGGTTCCACCGCCTCGGTGAAGAATAGCGCCATATTTGGTGCAATCTGCATTTTGGCGCGCGCATCGATATAATTGTCCGGTAATGGCAGCCGGATGGTCATGCCCAGTATCTCCATGGCTGGGCCGGTGAGCGCAGGCGAAGCTATCGGGGCGTCTGGATCGGTATGATGGTCGTTCGAGGCCTGTCCGACAGCGGTACTTGCCAAAAGGCCTAACAGCGCCGCCGGTAACAGTCGAATAGTCTTGTACACGCTTCATTTCCTTCCTCGCCCCGCCATGAGGCCCCTTGCTTTTAGAACCTCGTCAGAAGCAGTGGCAAGCGCAAACCTAGCGTTACCCAGATCAGAAAATTCAATTATCTCTTAAGCTTGCCTGTCCTCGACCGTTCTCAACCCCAGGATTATCTGCTCCCTCCTCACGGGAATGACGCAATTTTTTGGGGAACGCTTTCGCGCAACGCAGCCATGACCAGAACGGCTTCCAATACCATCCTCCAGACAATGATCTGGGCAACCGCCTGCGTGCTGGCACTGCTGTTGATCAGCAGTCGACCTGCTGCCGCCCAGATCACGATCAACAATGGCACCTATCCCACCGACACCAAACTCAATGCCGATGATACTGCCAGCGGCACGTTGACCGGTCTCGGCGAGCATGAGAATGTTACCTTTGATTTTTCCTATAGCGTCACGGGCACCGCGCAATGGGCGAGCGGTGTACAGTTTCAGAATCCGTCTGGTCTCGAGCAGCTGTGGACTCAGAATGACAATACCGACTTTGATGGCGATGTTGGCAGGTTCGCATTTGATTTCAGTGCATCAGTCGATCATTTTACCGTCACCCACGGGGGCTTGGATGCACAGGACACTGTCAGGGTTGAAGCCTTTCTCGACGGCGTCGCGGTTCCTGTGCTGCCAAGCTATTTCGACAATTTTACCGGCGGGGTCAATGTTTTGACAACGACCGCGACGACCACAACCTTGATCGGGCCGGCGGCCGGCAATTCCGATGAAACCGCCAACCAATATCGCCTCACCTTTCCAACAGGCGTGAAAATCGATGAGCTTAACTTCATCGGCGCGAAATTCAGCAATGACAATTTCAATGTCACCCTCGCCTTCTATAATTTTGAATGGGACGCCAACGCAATTGTTGCGGCCGATGACAGCATAACCGGTATCAACAGCAGCACGGGCGGCACTGCGGTCGTCAACGCATTTTCCGGTGACACTGTTGATGGTGATCCGGCCGGCCCCGGCAATGGCAACCTCTCCATTGCCACCGGGGCATCGGTCCCGCCGGGTCTGATGTTCGACACCGCGACCGGCAATGTCGACGTTACACCCGGCACCGCGCCGGGCGTCTACCTGTTCAACTATCAGCTTTGCGAAACCGCCAATCCCAGCAATTGCACGACCGCACAGATATCAGTGACGGTCGAAGACATTGCGGTTGTGGTCGCCAAAATTTCCGAAATTCACAGCGGCAGTATCTTCGCGCTTCCGGGCAATGATGTCATTTATACAATCACCGTGACCAACCAGGGCAGCGCTGATATCGATGCCAACAGCCTTCTGGTTGTTGATGCGTTGCCGGACACACTCAGCTTCTTCAACGGCGACATGAACGACGGCGACGCGGGTACCGATGCGGTGCTGTTTGTCGACAACGGCTCTTCCATCTCGTTCGATGCAACAGATGATGTGGCCTATTCCGATTCCCCGACCGCGCCGGCCAGCCTGACCGATTGTGACTATGTACCGGATAGCGGCTATGATCCCGATATCCGCTATATTTGCTTCAACCCCAAGGGCGTTTTTCCCGCCGGCAATCCCGATCCCAATTTTTCGCTCCAGTTTCGCGCGCGCATTGAGTGAAGCGCTGGTGAAGTTCCATTTGGCCGCGGCCTCTTTCCGCCGCAGCTTCCCCCATTAATGTGCGAACCGGCAGAACGGTGTCCGGATAGCTTCGAATTGCGCCGTGATGTATCTATCCGGCTTCGAGCACGGCATAGACGCTGCCCAGCGCAATCAATGCGGCGGAGATGAACTGGACCGGATGAATCTTGACAGGTGTTTCCGGCTTCGGCTGCGATGGCTCGATCCGGCGGCGGCCGGTGATCATCGGGCGCACCAGATTGGCTTTGAGACCCCAATGGTAAGCGGCAATGGCAACCAGATGCAGCACGATCAGTCCGCTGAGAATGTCGAAGTTCAGTTCATGAATATCGGCAAAATCACGGCCGGTCTCAAAAGAAACCAGAACCGCCAGCGGTCCCGATTCCAGTCCATCAACATCGACCGCAAAGAGACCGGTGCTCACTTGCAGGGCCAGCGTTCCAAGCAACGCAAAAACGCTCAACACACCCAAAGGGCTGTGACCGAAACTCGGTTTATCTGCGCCGGTTTTAAGCGATTGGATATAGTCTTTCAATGATCCCAGCTGGCGCAGCATCGGACCGAAGCGGGCGGTCACGGTGCCGATCACACCCCAGCAGAGACGAAAGACAATCAGGCCGAACAGGGTCAGACCCATGCGGCGATGCCAGTCCATCATGCCTTCTTCGGCCGTCCACCACATCAGCGGAATTAACAGCACGATCAACCAGTGAAACAGCCGGACCGTCCAGTCCCAGATCAATATTTGGATCTGATCGGCGGTCACGGCCCGCTAGTCGTCCAGGCGATAATCGTCGTGACAGGCTTTACAGGTTCCACCCGTTTCCTTGAACGCAGCGCCGATGGCAGCAATATCACCGCCCTGCGCGGCTTCGTTCAAAGCCGCAGCGGCATCTTGCATCGCCTGGGCCTTTTCCTTGAAATCCGCTTCATTTTCCCAGATCGCCGGGAGGGCGTCGGTTTCGATACCGGACTCAGGCCCGGTGCCGGCCGGGAACCAGTCGCCCAAGCCGGTGGCATTTTCCGGTACGCTGGCGGCAGCGGCCTGTATCGCGGCAATATCCGGGCTGTCGGCTTTCAGATTATCGCTGATCGTCTTGAAGGCCTTGCCGATCTTCTTCAGTTGCGCCTGACGGGTTTCAATCTGTTCCTTGACGGTCATGCCATTGGCCAGTGTTTCGGTGACGGCTTCGGCCGCCGCTTCGGGGGCGTCCGCTCCTTCATTCTGTCCGCATGCGCCGAGCAGGGCAACACTGGTGAGAGCGACGATTGAATATTTCATTTTCTGAATGCGCATCAAGACCTCCATGGGGAAATGGTTGGGAAAGGATATATATTTCGCTCGCGATTACAAGAAAATCTCAGAATTGCAGGTTGTTCACCGGCAATTTCGTCACAAAATGAAAGATCTGCCTAGAAGGTATAGCCGATGCCAACCGCGCCAAACCATTGGTCGGCGCTGCCCCGGATGGATGTCACTGGCGAGCGCTTGGCATCACCAAGCAGCCGCGAATAACCGCCGAGAAAAATTAGGCCCCAGCCGCCATTGAGCGCATTGCCGTCAAGATCGACCACGGCAAAGGCATTGGCGCCAACACTTTTCCAGCCCCCTTCAGCGGCGAAAGTCGGCAGTCCGCTGGCGGCGCTGCCAGTCGGCGATATGCTGTAATAATAGTCTCCGAAATCATCGTCGACATGCTCGGCGTTGAGAATCAGACTGACCGCTGCCCCGCGACTGAGCGGCGTGAAATAGGTCAGGCTGGGCGAAACAATCATGCCTTCATGCGCGCCAGCCACATCCCATTTGACATCCACGGCCGCGGTCAGCGAGTCAAACGGGTTGGTAATGCGGTTCAGCTTGACGCCCGCTGTCGGGCCGATTTCAATCGCTGTGTCTAGCTCACCAAGCAGCTCAACCACCGGATCTTCAATATCATTAACCCGGTCAAAGCTCGCGGTGACGACCGGACCGAGGAGAAATTCCACTTTCGCATTGTCGCGGTCGGGGATGACGTTGACCGCAAAACCCGGGCCACGTGGGGTGAAGTCTATCCCAGCGACACTGCCGGTGACCACCGGGAGCACCGAAAATGTGTAATCATCCGAACCATCATAGCTGGGGCCGTAGCTGCCGCCGATGCCAATCGTGACATAGGTATCATCAAAGACACTGTCCTGCGGAGGCCCTGACGGTTGCGCCTGAGCCGGTGCAGCCAGCATTATACCAAGGGGCGCTGCCCAGAGCGCGGCCCGTCGAGCGGAAATGGGGGATTGTGTCATCATGATATCATGCGCGCCGGCGCCAAAAGGTCCAGTCATTTTTCTGTTGTCAAAGAATATATTTCATCTTCACGGCATGCTTGGCATTGTCAGCGCCGATCGTGAATTGGGCCGATTTGAACTTTGGTGGTCCCATGCCGAGCTTGGGATTACGCGAGAAACCAAAGCCTTCGCGCGGCAGAAACAGCCGCATATCCATCTTGCCATTGGCGTTTTCATCATGGATCAGCGCAACCGCATAAGTGCCTGGCTTGACATTGGGGATGAGCACGCTGCCGGCATCCGTCGCCGCAACTTTCATCTTGCGCGCATTCTTGTCTTTCCGGCAATCCGGGAAATATTTGGGTTCGGAACTCAGACAAACCAGCACATCGCCTTTTTGTGACCGCAAGCCGGAAACCGCGATATTGACCGTTGCCGCCACGACCGGTGCCCCGGCGACCGGGCTAGCGACGGTGGTTGGTGTTCCCGCTGCGTCGGTCGGTGTCGCCATCAGCAATGTTGCCGAAATGGCCGAGCCCAAGATCAGTGCCGCATAATTTGTCCCAGAACCGGAAATATAACCCATAATTACCCCTATAACTCGCATGGTGTTTTTCGTGATGGGTCGCTGTTATCAGACCCTTCCCTAATGCCCCGTTAACCATCCAGCGGGGAAATAGCTCCCAGCCCATATGATTGGTCACTCCCATAACCGTCATAATCAGCAGGACAATCCCCAAAACGCTGACATGAATCGGTATTGCGATAACCAGAGCCGGGATGACCACCGCGCCGCTAATCGCCTCCAGCGGGTGAAAACTCATGGCAGCCCAAGCGGTTGGCGGCCGACTTTCATGATGAACCGCATGCGCCAGTTCGAACCATCCACGCCGGTGAAACAGGCGATGGGTCCAATAGAACCAGCTGTCGTGCAGAAAGAGATAGACGAAAAGCGAGAGCGGCAAATACCATATTGGGTACATGTTGAAGTCGGTATAAATTTGCGTCCATCCGGCATTCTGCCAGCCCCAGGCAATAATTCCTGCGGGTACGCCGTAAATAATCGCCGACCAAAGCGACCACCGGATTTCCTTTGAAATCTGAGGCTTGAGGCGATCATATTGCCCGGGATTGACCTTGCCGGTCAGCCAGGCGAAAAATCCACTGGTGATCAGATAGCGGACACCTACAATCACCGTCATTGCGATGGCAGACAGCAGGAGAGCGACGAATATTTCCATAGCCATCTGCTATGCCCCAGGACGGCGCTGAGCAAGGCCAAAACCAATTATTTTGCTACATGCTTTGGGACAGGCTTTCGTCGCCCCGGTCTATTCGCTAAGGCCACAACATGGCTGAGCCCGCTGCATCCAAAAATCACTATGATCTCGCCATTGCGGGCGGAGGATTGGCGGGTGGATTGATCGCGCTGGCGCTAAGCCAATTGCGTCCGGAATTGAACATCGCGCTGATTGAAGCCGAGGAACATTTTGGTGGCAACCATATCTGGTCCTTTTTCGAGAGCGATATCGATCCCGAGCACCGCTGGCTGCTGGATCCCCTTCTGTCCCGGCAATGGGACAATTATGACGTCCATTTTCCACAATATAGCCGGACCATTGCCAATCGCTATTTTTCGATAGAATCAGAAAATCTCGATCGCGAACTGCGCGCGCGCCTGCCGGTGACCGCATTGAAATCGGGCCACAAGGCGACCAGTCTTGACGATGGCCTTGTCGCTGTTGAGCAGAATGATCCTATCGCCGCCAACGCCATTATCGACGTGCGCGGCGGCGACAACAACACGGCGCTCGAATATGGGTGGCAAAAATTTTGTGGCCAAATGCTCCGGCTGAACGCCCCCCACGGGCTCAAGCACCCGATTATCATGGATGCCCGGGTCGACCAGATCGATGGTTATCGGTTCGTTTATTGCCTGCCGTTCAGCGAGACCGAGATTTTCATTGAAGACACTTATTATGCGGACAGCAAAGCCATGGATGTCGAGCAGTTGCGTAATCGGATCACGGACTATGCGGCTGCCCAAGGGTGGCAGATCGACAAGGTGGTCAGAGAAGAAATCGGGGCTTTGCCGGTTATTTATGGCGGGAATTTTGACCGTTTTTGGAAAAGCAATCCCGGCCCGGATGCCCGCGCCGGCGCGCGCGCTGCGATGATCCAGCCGATTACCAGCTATTCCCTGCCGATGGCCGTGCGCACTGCGATCAAGATTGCGGAACTGCCTGAACTCACACAGGAAAATCTCGACAAACTGTTGCGCAACATGGCAACAAAGCACTGGAAAAAAGGCAAATTTTATCGCATGCTCTGTGCATTCCTATTCAAGGGCGCAGACCCGGAGAAACGCTATCTGACCCTGCAACATACATATACCAAGGACGCGGACTTGCTGGCCCGTTTCTATGCCGGAAAATCGACCATGCGGGATCAGGCCCGCCTGTTGACCGGCAAACCGCCAATTCCGATTATACGCGCTATCCCGCTCTTACTAAAATACCGATGAGTAATCTTGCCCATGACTGATGTGACTAAAAGCCAACCCGAACTGTTCCAAAAAGCCGCGGTCATTGGCTCCGGCTTTGGCGGCCTGGCGCTTGCCATCCGCCTGCAATCTGCTGGTATCCAGACAACCATATTAGAGTCCCGCGACAAGCCCGGGGGCCGGGCCTATTATTGGGAAAAGGAAGGCTTTATCTTTGACGGTGGACCAACCGTCATCACCGACCCGGACTGCCTCAGCCAGCTGTGGGATCTGACCGGCCATGACATGGCCAAAGATATCGAGCTGATGCCAGTATCCCCCTTTTACCGTCTCAACTGGCCGGACGGGACCAATTTCGACTATGTCAACGATCCCGAAGAGCTCTACGCCGAAATTGCGAAAATCGAACCGGATGATGTCGAAGGCTATAAGCGCTTTCTGGAATATAGCGGCGGGCTGTACGAAGAAGGCTATGTGAAGCTTGGAACCAAAGCGTTTCTCGATTTCAAATCGATGGTCAGTGCAGCGCCAGCCCTGATGAAGTTTCAGGCCTATCGCTCTGTTTATGCAAAGGTTTCTTCCTTTGTGAAGAATGAAAAGCTGCGCGAATTCCTGTCCTTTCAATCGCTGCTTGTGGGCGGCAATCCGATGTCGACGAGCGCGATTTACGGGCTGATCCACAAGCTCGAGCGGCTCGGTGGGGTCTGGTTCGCCAAGGGCGGCACCAACATGCTGGTGGCGGCAATGGTCAAGCATTTCGAGCGGCTTGGCGGTACGATCAGATTGTCTGATCCGGTCACCAGCATCGACACGGTTGGCGATCGGGCATCTGGCGTGACCTGCAAATCCGGCTGGAGCGAGCAATTTGACGCGGTGGCTTCCAATGCCGATGTCATGCACAGCTATCGCGATCTGCTGGGTCACAAGCATCGCAGCGACAAGGTCACGACATCGCTCAAGAAAAAGCAATATTCGCCATCTTTGTTCGTCGTCCATTTCGGGCTCAAGGGCAGCTGGCCCGGCATACCGCATCACATGATCCTGTTTGGCCCGCGCTATAAGGGCCTGCTCGAGGACATTTACGACAATGGCGTGCTGCCGCAGGACTTCTCGCTTTATCTCCACCACCCGACGATCACCGATCCGGAAATGGCGCCCGAAGGGCACAGCACCTTCTATGTTCTTGCACCGGTACCGCATCAGGGCAAATTGCCGATCGACTGGGAGGAAATGGGACCGATCTATGAAAAGCGCATCTTGGATGAAATCGGTCATCGTCTCATCCCGGATATTCATGATCGGATCGTCACCAGCTTTCACTACACGCCGCAGGATTTCGGCACGGATCTCAACGCCCATCTTGGCAGCGCCTTCAGTCTCGAACCGCTGTTGACCCAAAGCGCCTGGTTCCGGGTCCACAATCGCGATGATGTCATCAACAATCTCTATTTTGTTGGCGCAGGCACCCATCCCGGCGCGGGCGTTCCTGGTGTTGTTGGCAGTGCCAAGGCAACCGCTGAACTGATGCTGGAAGATCTAGCGTGACGAGGCGCTGGTGCTGTTTGTCCCCGTCTTGATCCTGATGCCACACGCTCGCCTGCTGCCATGAACCGCGCCAATCTCGTGCTCCATGCCCAGCGCAGCATTGACAAGGGATCCCGTTCCTTTGCGCTGGCCTCGAAGCTGTTCCGGCGTCAGACGCGGGAACGGGTGTGGCTGCTCTACGCCTGGTGCCGCGAATGTGATGATCTGGTCGATGGCCAGAACCATGGTCACGGCCAGTCCGCCGTCCCCGATCCCAAGCGAACCGTGGCCGCGGTCCGCATGCTTACCAAAAGGGTCATGGGCGGCGAACAAACCGGCAAACCCGCCTTTGACGCAATGGGCGTGGTAGCCGAGGAATGCCGATTACCGGAGCCGCTGGCGATGGACGTCATTGACGGCTTCGCCCTCGATGCCAGGGAATGGCGGCCGCAGACCGAAAATGATCTCTACCAATATTGCTATCATGTTGCCGGCGCCGTCGGTGGCTTAATGGCCATTGTCATGGGCGTGGGCCCGCGCGACGATGAAACGCTCGACCGCGCCTGCGATCTGGGTCTGGCGTTTCAATTGTCCAATATCGCCCGGGACGTTGCAGAAGATGCGGAAGCCGGCCGGTGCTATTTGCCCAAAGACTGGCTCGCCGAGATGCGGATTGATCCGCTCGATGTGATGGACCCTGCGCGACGGGACGCGCTCATCCTGTTGGTCGACCGGCTTTGTGACCTGTCCGAACATTATGAAGCCTCAGCCCGGATCGGCGCGGCCAAGCTGCCTTTTCGATCGCGTTGGGCGGTGTTGGCGGCGGCCGGGATTTACGGGGATATCGCCCGTGCCGTGCGAAAGAGTGCCGGCGGTTCCCTCGAGCACCGGATCGTCACCAGCAAAGCCGCCAAAACGGCATGGGTGGCAAAAGCCTTTGGCCAGGCCTTGTGGAAACCAAAATGGGTCGATCGCGATCAACTCTGGACCCGTCCGCGGCGGCCGGCCTAGCGCTGTCCCTCATTCTCGGACAGAAATTTGGCGACCCGGGCCACCGCATCCTCGTGAATTCCGGCAGAGGTGCACAACACACCGAAGGCCTGTCCGTGGGTTCCATTATACCGAAGCGTCTGACCATGGGCATCGGTAACCATCGCGCCGGCCTCTTCGGCAATAACATGCGCCGCGGCAATATCCCATTCACTCCCCCAGCGTGTCGACACGACAAGATCCGCGCGATCATCGGCAACCATCGCGAGACGCAAGGCAATGCTGTTGGGTTTGAACACTGGCGTGAGATCAATATGGTCCGGCAACTCTTCGACCGGCAATCGCGCACCATTGTAACGCATGCACTGACTGGCCTTTAGTGGCTTGCCATTGACTTCGGTATGGCTACCCGCCTTGGCGGTCCAGATTTCGTCCATCGCCGGCGCGTTGAGGATGCCGAATATCGGCGCGCCATTTTGCACCAGGGCCACTGATATACACCAGCCGGGCTTGCCCTTTACAAAATCCTTGGTGCCATCGATCGGATCCACCACCCAGGCCATTTCACGCCCGGACAGAGATTTGTCTTCAGCGGTTTCTTCTGACAGCCATCCGGCGTCGGGCAACTGGGCCTCGAGCCGTTCGCGGAGAAAGCGATCGACGGCCAAGTCGGCTTCGCTGACAATCTGTCCGGGTGATTTTTCCCATGTCTTTTCTGCGTTTTTGCCGGCCTGCCATTGCTGCATGGCGAGATCGCCAGCTTCTCTGGCAATCGTAACGATCTGATCAAAATCAACCTCAGCCACGGCCGCTCTCCCCGTTCCTATCGGACCAGTTGCGGCAGAGTAACGACCGATCCTTCGACAGGCGCGAGCGAGTGGCGGCGAGAGACTCTATCCGTCTATCCACCAGCGACCGTCATGGCGTCTGTTCGCAAGGTCGGCGCGTTGATCGCATAGCGATAGTCGAGATCATCCGCCGGGATCAGGCTTGCGAACATGTCTTTCAAATTGCCGGCAATGGTGATTTCAGAAACCGGCGCGCCAATTTGCCCATCGGTGATCAGGAACCCGCCTGCGCCGCGGCTATAGTCGCCGGTGACGGGATTGACGCCCTGTCCGATCAACTCGGTAATATAAACGCCATGTTTGATGTCGGCAATCAGCGCCGCCTTGCTGACCGTACCGGCATTCATGTGCAGATTGGTGACACTGACCCCCGGCGCGCCGCCGACCCCACGCGAAGCGTGGCCCGTGGGCTGAAGCCCCAATTGGCGCGCGGAGGCACTTTCCATGATCCAGCCGGTCAGGCGTCCGTTGTCGATCAGCTTGGTCTTGGCGGTGGGCAAGCCTTCGCCATCAAAAGCCTTGGAGCGCAGCCCCCGCTTGCGATGCGGGCAATCGATAAGATTGATCGCGCTGTCAAACACCTGGCTATCCAGCGCGTCGAGCAGAAAACTGGTTTTGCGCGCGATGCTGCTGCCGGCAATTGCGCCAACGAAATGGCCGAGCAAGCTATTGCTGACGCGGGGATCAAACACCACCGGCATGGCCCCGGATTGAAATTCCACCGGATTGAGCCGGGACACCGCTCGCTCTCCCGCTTCCCGGCCGATCGTCTCGGGTCGGTCGAGATCTTCGAGATGCCGCGTGCTGTGATAGGCATAATCGCGTTCCATACCGTCGCCCTCGCCAGCGATAACACTGGCCGATACGCTGTAGCCGCTGGTCGAATAAGCGCCCGAGAAGCCATGGCTGGTGGCAAGTGCAACAATGCTGCGCCCCGCGCTGGCACCGCCGCCTTCGCTGTTCGTCACCCCAGAGACCGCCCGTGCGGCATCTTCTGCAGCCAGCGCCATCTCCCGCAAGGCCGCCGGATCCGGGTCAACGCCATCATCACCGTCAATCGGATGGGGTGCGGATTTCAGGATCAGCTCTTCGGGGGCGAGACCCGCATATTTATCTTCCGGCGCTTCGCGCGCCATATCGAGAGCGCGGCCGACCAAATTAGCCAAAATCTGGGGATCCATATCGGATGAGGATACCGTGGCCGAGCGGCTGCCGGCGAATACCCGCAAACCGATTTCTTCGCCTTCCGACCGTTCGACATCCTCAAGATTGCCCAACCGCATCGACACCTGGGTCGCGGCATCGCAGACATAGATCGCGTCAGCGGCATCGGCACCGGCTTGTTTGGCTTGGGAGATCAGGGCGTCGGCGCGGTCTTGCGCTTCTTCGGGCTTTAACATGGGCGCAGACATAGGAGCGCCCTGCCCCAAGGTCAACGCTGATCGCGGATCATTTCGCCAGACAAACCGGCGAAATCCTGTGGTTTAGAAAATGAAACTGGCGGCTTGAATGATGCCGACAAAAACAAACGGCAGGCCCAATGCAAGCAACCATAAAACAATCTGGTCGCGGCGGAAACGGGCGGCAATGCTCTGTTCGGTGAGATGGCTGGTTTCCATCGTTTCCCAGCGCTTTTCAAATTTGCGGCAAAAGGGAATGATCACGGCGACGAGCAGAACGAGCCCAAAATAGGGCGCAATAGACATGCCCTTGGTCTGGATGAAACTGAGAACGAAAAAGATTTGTGCCATCGTATAGACGAGCAACGCGGTAGCGCAATTATTGCTCATTTTCTTGTTCCACTGCACCGGACGAGCGATATCGCTATCGCCAAAATCGCGATGCTTGGTAACCGATTTCCGTGATGCTGATGCAACCATATCCTATTTCCCTTTCAGATATCTCTCGTCGCCGCCGGATGTGCTCTCCCGCTGACGGTATGATTACTATACCGTAAAAATTGAAAAAGCCAAATTGCCCCAATTTCGGTCTTTTACGTGGTTAAGAGCAGCAAATTGCTTGCATTTTCTGGGGAATCGGACAGAATCAGTTTCTAATCGCAATGTAAAAACGGAACTGTTTCATGACCCTTTCTCTCGCCGATCCGATCGCCCTGCCCTGTGGCGCGACTTTAACCAACCGGATCAGCAAGGGAGCGATGACCGAAGGCTTGGCGACACCCGATGGGTTGCCGACCGCCGAGCTCGAGCGGCTCTACGGCATCTGGTCTGATGGCGGTGCCGGGATGTTGTTGAGCGGCAACATCCAGATTGACCGAGATCATCTCGAACGCCCCGGCAATGTCGTCATTGATAAACCGGCCGATGCCGCGATGATGGCGGCGCTCAAAAGCTGGGCGTCCGAGGCGACCCGCAACGGCAACCATTTCTGGGCCCAGATCAGTCATGCCGGGCGCCAGACGCAGGCCAATGTCAATCCGCACCCCAAGGCGCCATCGGCGGTCAAACTGGGCTTGCCGGGCGGACAATTTGGCGAACCGGTGGCCTTGACCACAGCAGAAATCGAACAGCTGGTCGACCGCTTCGCCCTTGCCGCGAAAACCTGCCAGGACGCCGGCTTCACTGGCGTGCAAATCCATAGTGCGCATGGCTATCTGTTGAGCAGCTTCCTGAGCCCACGCGCCAACCAGCGCACCGATGCCTACGGCGGCAGCCTCGAAAACCGCGCGCGCTTCCTGCTCGCCGTGATCAGCAAGGCGCGAGCTGCGGTCGGGCCGGATTTTCCGATTTCGGTAAAGCTCAACAGTGCTGATTTCCAGAAAGGCGGCTTCGCTTTTGAAGACAGCCTGCAAGTCGTGCAATGGCTTGAGGCGGCGAGCGTTGACCTCATCGAGATCTCCGGTGGGACCTATGAACAGCCCGCCCTGATGGGCGCTGATGGCATGGAAGAAAAAGAAGAGCAGAATGTTGCGCCGTCAACCAAGGCGCGCGAGGCCTATTTTGTCGACTTTGCGAAGGCGATGCAGGATTCGGTCGCGGTGCCGTTGATGGTCACCGGCGGGTTCCGCACCCGTGCGGCGATGAACCAGGCGCTGACCAACGGGGCAGCAGATGTTATCGGGCTCGGACGCCCGATGTGCGTGATGACCGATGCCCCTGCCCAACTGCTCGAAGGCCTCGATGCGCTCCCGCGTTTCGAGGACGAATTGCAACTCGTTCCCGACTGGCTGGGCTTTCTCAAACGCTTTCAGATGGTCAAGGCCGTCGACGGCTTCGCAACCATTTACTGGTTTTACGAGCAGCTGTTCCATATCGGGCACAGCGGCAAAACCGACCCCGATCTCTCGGTTTTCAAGGCCTTTCGCGCCGTTGAAGCGCGGAACAAACAGATTCTGGTCGGCCGCAGCAAGACTTAGGCGATCTCGGCTGATGATCCGCAATCGGAACATTGTGAACCGCACCGCATAACGATCACCGCCGCCGGTTGATTCCAGACGGTGCTCGATCGAACGGCGACAACGTCAGGACAGTTCTTCAGCGCGCAATGTCTTGCGATCCAGTTTACCGATCATGGTTTTCGGGAGGCTCTCGCGGACGACCACATCGATCACGCGTTCATGCTTGCCAAGCTTCGGGTTCAGCCACTCCTTCAACATCTTGCCGTCGATATCCGCGCCCTCTTCAAGCGCGACAAAGGCTTTGGGGCTTTCCCCGCGATAATCATCCGGCACGCCAATCACCAGCGCTTCCTTCACCGCTTCATGCGCGTAGAGCACCTCTTCCACCTGGCTGGGAAATACCTTGAATCCACCGACCGCAATCATGTCCTTCAGCCGGTCGACAATCTTGATATAGCCATCATCATCGATCTGGGCGACGTCTCCGGTTCTTAGAAATCCGTCGATAAATACTTCGTCATCCGCTTCGGGTAAGTTCCAGTAACCCTGCATGACCTGCGGTCCGGAAAAAATAAGCTCACCCGGTTCGCCTTTCGGAACCTCCTTGGACGGGTCTTCCTTGTCGACCAATTTCACCAGGGTGCCGGGTACCGGATGACCAATGGTCCCGGTTTTGTTCAGTCCGGAATAAGGGTTCGCGCTGACCACACCGGAACTTTCCGTCAATCCATAGCCTTCCACAAGCTTGGCCCCGGTCTTGGCCTCGAATTTCTTCTTCAGCTCGCCAGCCAGCGGCGCACCGCCGGAAACACAGACTTTCAGGGACGAGAAATTGGTCTTGTCGATATCCGGATGATCGAGCAGCGCCTGATACATGGTCGGCACCCCCGGCATTGCGGTAATCTGGTTGCGCGAAATCGCCTTCAGCGTCTGCTTGGCGTCAAAGCGCGGGAGCATGACAATTTCACCGCCGCGCTGCACCGTGCGGTTGAGTACCGCGCTATTGGCAAACACGTGAAAGAACGGCAGTACACCCATCAGGCGATCATCCTCGTCGACAAAGGGGTCGATTCGGTTGATCTGCCGGGCATTGGCGGTCAGATTCTGGTGGCTGAGCATGGCCCCTTTGGGCGTGCCCGTGGTGCCACCGGTATATTGCAGTAAGGCGATGTCCTTTTCCGGATGGATATTCGGAGCGACATATTTGCCGTCATTGTCGGTCAGATCCGCAAAGGGCGTAATGCGGTCATCATCTGGCTGCGGGCTGTTTTCCTTGCGCCGGAACAACCGATAAAAGAGCGCCTTGGCGCCCGGCAGAGCACCCGCCACGCTGCCCACGACCAGCCGTTCGAGGCTGGATTGCTGGAGAACCTCATAAGCCGTCGGAAAGAGCGCGGTTGCCGACAGGGTGAACAATATCTTGGTGCCGCTGTCTTCAACCTGATGATTGAGCTCTTCCACCGTATAGAGCGGCGAGAAATTCACCACCGTCGCGCCAATCGCCATCGCACCATAATAAGCGGTCACATAATGTGGAACATTGGGCAGAAACAACCCGACGCGGTCGCCTTTTTTGATCCCCAGATCCTGCAACCCCCGGGCCACACGGATGACCCCGGCAGCAACATCCGCATAGCTATATTTGCGGCCCATAAAGTCGAGCAGATTGGCTTCTCCCCGACGGCCCGCCGAATGAAAAAACATCGCGGGCATCGACAAGGGCGGGAAAAATTGATCCCAGTCGGTGGGATGATTGTAGCGCGATTTCCAGATCGGAATCACGTCATCAGGCGAAGCGGGTGCGGGGGCGTCAGTCATTGACATTGGTGTAAGTGAATAGACCGCCGCTGACAATCAAAATTGATAGGCCCCATTCGATTGCCCAGTGGCAAAGTCTAGCTGGCGCGATACCAGGCGGTGCCGTCTTTCACTTCGTGCAAGGCGCGGCCGGTATATTCGAGATGCCGCAGGGTCGCCATTGCTTCTCCTGTTGCCATGCCGATGACATCCGGCCCGATCGGCCGCGAAAAGAGCAACGGAAAACTATCCACCACCCGCATCGGTTTTTCCGCCAGCGCATCAGCGAGATCATCAAGCGCCTCGTTGTGGCGCAAGGCCAGCGTGTCCAATCGTTCATGTGCACCCTTGAACGGACGACCATGGGCGGGGAGTACGAGCAGGTTGGGATCAATCTCCTCGCGAAACCGCGCAATACTTTCCAGCCATTCCCCGAGCGGGTCGGCGGTTGGTTCGCTCATCATAACCGAGATATTCGAGGTGATCCGTGGCAAAATCTGATCACCCGAAATCATCACATGATTTTTATCGTCGATCAGACAGGCATGTTCCGGGGTATGGCCGCGCCCGATCATCACCCGCCAGCCATTGTCACCGATCCGCAGAAGATCGCCTTCATCCATCCGGATATGACCCAGCGGCATGCGCGACACCGCCTTGGCGAAGCGCCCCCAACCCGCCTTGATCTTGTCGGCGATCAGTTCTTCATCCCATCCGGCAAAGCGCCATTCGTCAATCGCTTCCTGGGGAACCTCGGCATCCGTGTCAGCGGTCAGCATCCGGGCAAGCAGCCACTCGGTCCGGTTCATATGCAGCGGCGCCTTGAACCGTTTCGCGAGCCAGCCCGCGCAGCCGACATGATCCGGGTGAAAATGGGTGACGACAATCTTGGTTGCGGTCTTGCCGTTCAAGCCGGTTTCAAACAGCCCTTTCCAGGCTTCAATGGCGGCCGGCATGAACAATCCGGTATCCACAATCGCAAAGCCGGTACTGCCATCGGGATGATAGTCGTCCAATATCCAGTTGTTGATATGGCCAAGCGGCCCGGGTACCGGAGTCCGGGTCCAGCCGATGCCTGGCATCAGTTCGAAATATTCACCGGTTTTGGGTTCGTAATCGCCCAGCGGATAGGTCAGTCCCTCCGCTTCGATCGGATCAAAGCCATGATCCGCAAGCGTTGCGTCATAAGCCGGAGGGGTGCGAGGAGCGTCCATCGTCAAACCATAGTCTGATCGCGGGGACCGGCGCAACCGGATTTAATCAGCTAATTAAAAGACCGTGTGGCATCTCCCAGTCGAGAGATGCCCCGATCCTTCCAAACCCCGTTCAGTCCTTGAACAGCGTTTCGGCGGTGAGATCTTCCGGTGCGATTTTCTCTTCGCCGGATTCCTCTGCCAGAGCGGCTTCCGCATCGCGCGCGGCCTGGGCCCGCTCTTCATGCAATTCGGCGATCAGGGCTTCTTTGTCGCCGCCAAGCTTCTTGTCTTCCGGCACTTCTGGCTCGATACCGGCCTTTTTCGCCGCCTTGGCAACCACCGCATCCAGCTCGCGCTGGGAACACAGGCCCAATGTCACCGGGTCTTTCGGGACGATATTGGCAATATTCCAATGTTCGCGATCGCGGATCGCGTTAATCGTCGTGCGGGTGGTACCGATCAGCTTGCCAACCTGGGCATCCGAAATTTCCGGATGATTGCGCAGCAACCAGGCAATACCATCGGGCTTGTCCTGCCGCTTGGAAACCGGAGTGTACCGCGGTCCTTTCGTCCGACGCACCTGATCGGGTCCTTTTTGCAACTTCATGCGATAGTCGGGATCACCTTCGGCCTTGGCAATCTCTTCATGGGTCAGTTCATGCGCCTGAACCGGATCGCGACCGGTATATTTCGAGCTCGCAAGGTCATCCGCCATGGCGTTGACTTCGAGGATATGGATCCCGCAAAATTCGGCAATCTGGTCAAAACTCAGACCCGTATTGTCGACCAGCCAGCTAGCGGTCGCATGCGGCATGAGAGGGGTGT
The DNA here is from genome assembly GCF_055693205.1 of Parasphingorhabdus sp. W113. Lineage (NCBI taxonomy): Bacteria > Pseudomonadati > Pseudomonadota > Alphaproteobacteria > Sphingomonadales > Sphingorhabdaceae > Parasphingorhabdus > Parasphingorhabdus sp. W113. Next base: position 2,413,953 of record NZ_CM146328.1, read on the forward strand.
TATTTTCCTGGGCCACGGCCTTTTCTCCATAAAATAAGGGCCGCCCCCTTGCGGAGACGGCCTTGGTGTTGAGCGCTTTGTAAGACAAATCGGCGCGGTCGGCAAGACAATTGCGTCATTCCGGCTGCGCGCTTCCATTAGGCTCGTGCAAATATGGCCTTGGCAACAAACCGCCGCGATAGACGAGCGGAATATGACGTGTCCACCGGCGCCAGGCCGTTGAGAAACTGACGCGCGCTGGCGGTCCAGCTAAACTGCGATGCGCGTTCAAGACAGGCCGCCGGGCTCAGCCCCAAAGCCCGGCCGATCGCCTGATCAAGGTCCGCGTGCATCGCACCGCAAGCGGAAGTCAGAATATCGACAGGCCCCGTCACCGGATAGGCCGCGACCGGCGTCCCGCAAGCGAGAGCCTCGATAATCACCAACCCAAAAGTATCAGTTTTACTTGGAAAAACAAAGACATCAGCGCCGACATAGCAGCCAGCCAACCGGCTTCCGGTCTGACGACCGAGAAAATGAACAGCCGGATAGCGACGGCGCAATTCGTTCAGCGCGGGGCCATCGCCAACAACCACCTTGCTGCCGGGATGATTACTATCAAGAAACGCCTCGATATTTTTCTCTATCGCAACCCGACCAACATAAAGCTGGATCGGCCGCGGCAATTCGTTGAACAGAGCCGGACGGGGCGCGTCCGGCGTAAAATCTGTCATGTCCACGCCACGGCTCCAGTGATGCACTTGACCCAGTCCCTCGCGCAGCAATTGTTGCCTGACGCTGCCCGTAGACACCATCACCGCACGGGATGGACCATGAAACCAGCGAATATAGGGCCAGAACAAACGCGGCGACAGCCGGGTTCGTTTCGCCAGATATTCCGGAAACTGGGTGTGGTAAGCTGTTGTATAAGCATGGGCATTTCTGAGGCACCAGCGGCGGGCAGACAGACAAAGCGGCCCTTCCGTTGCAAGATGGATGGCATCGGGTTCAAAAGCCGCGATCTGCCGACCAACCTCCCGGGCGCTCACCACGGCCAGTCGGATCTCGGGATAACTTGGCGCCGCTACCGTGCGAAACTGTTCTGGAGAAATCACCAGCAGTTGGTGTCCCCAGCCCCGCAATATATCCAGCACCGTGTCGAGCGTTCGCACGACGCCATTAACTTGTGGATGCCAGGCATCGGTGACCAGAACGATTCTCATGCCACTTCCGACGCCGATCGCTGACGGTTTTCAGAATCGGCTATGGTGAGCGTTGCCGTTTGCTTGCGACGAGTCTCGCGGGCTGCGATTTCCTGTGACCAGTGCAGAATTTCCATCGTGCCGTCATCGCATTCAACCAGCGCGGTGCAGCCTTCGACCCAATCGCCGTCATTATAATATTCCACACCCTTGATTGTCCGCATCTCGGCGGTGTGAATATGGCCGCAAACCACGCCATCGACGCCGCGGCTGCCCGCGGCCTTGGCAACCAGTTCTTCGAATTGCCAGATAAATTCGACGGCGTTTTTGACCTTGTGCTTGGCCATTTTCGAAAGCGACCAATAAGGCAATCCCAGGCGGTTGCGCACTTTGTTGACCAGCCAGTTCAGCCGCATCAGCGCGGTGTAAGCGGCGTCCCCGACAAAGGCGAGCCAGCGATGGGCCAGCATCACCGTATCAAATTCATCGCCATGCATGACCAGCAACCGGCGGCTATCGGCGGTCTCATGGATAGCATGACGTTTGATCTCGACGCCGCCGAAATTGAGTCCGGTAAACTGCCGAAACATCTCGTCATGATTGCCAGGGATGTAAATGATGCGCGTGTCCCGTTTGGCACGCTTCAATATGCGCCAGACAATGTCGTTATGACTATCGGGCCAGTAGAATTTTTTCTTCAGACGCCAGCCATCGATAATATCCCCCACCAGATAGAGAGTATCGCTATCGACATGGTCGAGAAAGTCGATCAGCATTTCGGCATTGCAGCCGCGCGTGCCAAGATGGATGTCGGAAATCCAGATCGTGCGATAGCGGGTGCGCTCGGTCGGATCGATCCTTGGCAACCGGTTCAATCGTGTGGCGTAGCGATCATGATCGAGCAGCGGTATGTTGGCCGGCGACAGCGGTGGAAATTGCTTGGACATTACAAACTCCCATGGTCCCTTTCCATGGGCCGTCTATAGGGTGGGTTTGTGACAGGATGATTCCCGTTTTGTGAACGTTTATTTACAGCAAAGGCTGGCCATATGCGGGCGGAACGTCCATCCCTCTATGACTTCACGGGAAGATACCGGAATAACGTCATCGCCGCGCGAGCTGACGCCACCACCTATTCGACCAGCAGAACAATCTTCCCGATATGATCGCCCGCTTCCATATGGGCATGGGCCTTGGCGGCATCGGCCAGCGGAAAAGTCTCGTCCATTACCGGACGAAGCTTGCCGGATTCCACCTCGGGCCAGACATAACGGTGCAGTTCGTCCGCCAGCAACGCTTTCCTGTCATTGGACTGTGGTCGCAAGGTTGAACCCGTCATCGTCAATCGCCGCATCATGATTTGCGCCATGTTGACGGTTGCGGACATTCCGCCTTGAACCGCTATCGTGACGTGCCGACCGTCTTCCTTCAAGCAGTTGAGGTTGCGCGGCACATAGTCTCCAGCCACCATATCGAGCACAATCTCGACGCCTTTGCCATCCGTGATCTTTTTGATCTCCTCGACAAAATCCTGTGTTTTGTAATTGATGGCATGATCTGCACCCAAGGATTTGGCGGCCGTGCATTTCTGATCGGATCCGCATGTCACGATGACATGCAGACCAAAAAGCTTGCCCAGTGAAATCGCCGTGGTGCCAATGCCGCTGGTGCCGCCATGCACGAGCACGGTTTCATCTTCGCGGGCAAAGGCGCGGTTGAACAAATTGCCCCAGACAGTGAACAAAGTCTCGGGCAAAGCCGCCGCCTCGGCCATCGTCAGCCCCTCTGGCACGCTCAGGCATTGTCCTGCGGGCGCGACACAATATTCCGCATAGCCGCCGCCATTGGTCAGCGCACAGACTGCACGGCCTATCCACTCGGGCTCAACGCCGGCACCCAGGGCAACTACAGTTCCGGCAACTTCCAGTCCGGGCAACGGGGATGCGCCAGGAGGGGCTGGATATAAACCCATGCGCTGAACAACATCGGGACGGTTGACCCCGGCGGCCGCCACTTTGATCAGCACTTCACCTTCAGCGGGTTGCGGCATCCCAACAGTCACCGGTTGTAGCACTTCCGGACCACCCGGCGTGCTGATGGCGACCGCGGTCATTTCCGATTGTAAGACTTGTGCCGCTGTCATGCTATTTCCTCATCCGACCCGAAAGACCCTGATGGCAGTGTCCAAACCCGCGATTTCCTCACCGGCCTTATTGACAGCAAAGCGCCACCGGTCAACATTACGGCGGCAAAAAACGGCAAAAAGCAGGAAAACAATTTCATGGATGAAGACGATAATCTTCCGCGCAACGCCAACGATCCCCTCGCGTTGGTCATCAAACAGGATCTCGACCCCTTGTCGGTCGATGAACTGGAAAACCGGATAAAATTGCTACAATCCGAAATAACGCGCTGTGAACAAAAGAAAAGCTTCGCTGTTTCACATCGCGCCACCGCCGATGACCTGTTCAAGAAAATATAAGGACTCGCCTTTTGGTAAGCTTTTGTTAACCATGTTTATCAATAGTCGGACTGAAGCTGGCCCGCATGGGGTCAGAGCATATGGTAGAGGATAGAAAGGGTTTAACCTTGGCACGGAGCTTGCTTTTCAATTGATCGTAGCCCTTGATGTTTTGTCATTGGCACATAGATTGAAACCATAGCCGCAGTTAAGGTTCGGAAGCATCGGCACCCGTTTCCGGCCACCGGGACAGAAAATGTCCCATCAAGGAGTAGATTATATGCCATCATTTGCTGAATCGCTGGAAAAGACCCTTCATCAGGCGCTGAAGAATGCCGCCGATCGGTCTCATGAATATGCGACATTGGAGCATCTGCTTCTGGCGCTTGTTGATGACGGCGATGCTTCGCAAGTGATGAACGCCTGTGGCGTCGACCTCGGTGATCTCGAAGACGCCGTTGTGCTCTATCTCGATAGCGAGCTGGATCTCGCTCAAAGTCGAGAAATCGATCGATCCTTCGCCGACATCCGGATTCCAGCGCGTAGTGCAACGCGCGATTTTGCATGTTCAGTCTTCGGGCAAGGACGAAGTAACCGGTGCCAATGTTCTGGTGGCCCTGTTCTCCGAGCGCGAGAGCTACGCCGTTTATTTCCTCCAGCAACAAGACATGAGCCGCCTCGATGCGGTGAGCTTCATCAGTCATGGGGTAGGCAAAGGCGGCCAGTCGGTTGATCCGGCCGAGCTGTCTGGCAACGAGAATAATGAAGAGAAAAGCGACGGCAAGAACAAGAAAGAGACCGCGCTTGATCAGTTCACCGTGGATCTTAACAAAAAAGCCAAGGAAGGCCGTATTGATCCGTTAATCGGGCGACAGGCCGAAGTGGATCGCACGGTGCAGATCTTGTGCCGCCGGTCCAAGAATAACCCGCTCTATGTTGGCGAGCCCGGGGTTGGCAAAACGGCCATTGCCGAAGGTCTCGCCTTGCGGATCGTCGAGGAAAATGTCCCGGACGTTCTCAAGCCGGCAATTATTTACTCTCTCGACATGGGTTCGCTGCTCGCCGGAACCCGCTATCGGGGCGATTTCGAAGAACGACTGAAACAGGTTGTCGCCGAACTCGAAAAAATGCCCGACGCGATCTTGTTCATTGATGAAATTCACACGGTGATCGGCGCTGGCGCGACCAGCGGCGGCGCGATGGATGCGTCAAACTTGCTCAAGCCAGCCCTGTCTGGCGGGGTTATCCGGTGCATCGGATCAACCACCTACAAAGAATTTCGCAATCATTTTGAAAAGGACCGAGCCTTGCTGCGGCGTTTTCAGAAGATCGATATTAACGAGCCAAGCGTTGAGGATACGATCAAAATCCTTGCTGGCTTGCGCGGCGCTTTTGAAGAGCATCACAAGGTGCGCTATGCCCCTGATGCTCTGAAATCCGCGGTCGAACTCTCCACGCGCTATATTAATGATCGCAAACTCCCGGACAAAGCAATTGACGTGATTGACGAAGTCGGCGCGATGCAGATGCTCATGCCCCCTTCACGGCGCAAGAAAATGATCACCACCAAGGATATTGAAGCGGTGATCGCGACGATGGCGCGGATCCCGCCCAAATCGGTTTCGAAAGACGACAAGAAGACGCTTGAAAATCTCGACAAGGATCTGAAGCGGGTGGTCTTCGGTCAGAATGAAGCGATCGACAAGCTCTCGAGCGCGATCAAATTGTCGCGTGCCGGATTGCGCGAACCCAACAAACCGATCGGCAACTATCTGTTCTCCGGGCCTACCGGCGTCGGCAAAACCGAAGTCGCACGCCAGCTGTCCTCGATCATGGGCATTCCGCTGCAGCGCTTTGACATGTCTGAATATATGGAACGGCACAGTGTCTCCCGTCTGATCGGCGCGCCTCCGGGCTATGTCGGCTATGACCAGGGTGGCCTGCTGACCGACGCGGTGGACCAGAATCCCCATTGCGTGCTGCTGCTCGACGAGATTGAGAAAGCCCATCCCGATCTGTTCAACATACTGTTGCAGGTCATGGATAACGGCAAGCTCACCGACCATCATGGCAAGACCGTGGATTTCCGCAATGTCATTCTGATCATGACCACCAATGCCGGCGCATCGGACATGGCCAAGGAAGGCATTGGCTTCGGCAACGTCTCCAAGGAAGATGCGGGCGATGAAGCGGTGAAGAAAATGTTCACGCCTGAATTCCGCAACCGGCTCGATGCGATCGTACCGTTCGCCTATCTGCCACCGGAAGTGGTTGCGCGGGTGGTCGAGAAGTTCATCCTCGAACTGGAACTGCAGCTTGCCGATCAGAACGTCCACATCACGCTGGATGATGATGCGACCAGCTGGCTGACCGAACGCGGCTATGACAAGCTCTATGGCGCCCGTCCGATGGGTCGCCTCATTCAGGAGAAGATCAAGCAGCCCCTCGCTGAAGAGTTGCTGTTCGGCAAGCTGGTCAATGGCGGCGAGGTCAAAGTGCATCTGAAGGACAACGAACTGACCTTCGAAGTCACACCTGCGGCCCCGACCGGCAAGAAGAAGAAAAAGGCAGCGCCAAAGAAAGCCGCTCCGACCAAGAGCAAATAGTTTCACTCCCCCGGCGAGCCTCGTGTTCGCCGGACAAAATCAAAGCGGCGTGACTGGTCTCACGCCGCTTTTTTTGTACGTTGGTGAAGCCGGCCTAAAAATTTGCTATAGGATTCTGAGGAGGTTGATCATGTCCTATTTTCAGGGTTTTCTTATTCCGGTCCCGGAAAGCAAGAAAGCAGCATATCTCAAGATGGCCAAGGAGTCCGTTCCGCTGTTCTCCGACCACGGCGCACAGCGTATTGTCGAATGCTGGGGTGAATCGGTGCCGCGCGGCGACACGACCGACATGTATCAGGCGGTTCAGGGCGAACCCAACGAGAATATTGTTTTCTCATGGATCGACTGGGAATCGAAAGCCGCTTATCTAAAGGCGCATCGTGCCATGGGACAAGATGAGCGGATGGAACAACCAACCGAAATGCCCTTTGACGGCATGCGAATGATTTATACCGGCTTCGAAACGCTTGGTGCAAGCGGGCACCAAGGACCGCTAGGCTACGTCCAGGGCTATGTCGCGCCGGTTCCGAAAGAGAACCGCCAGACCTATGCCGATATGTGCGCTTTGATGCGCGCAATCGCGATCGACAGTGGTGCACAAAATACCGCAGACGGTTGGTCCGAGAAGATTGCCGACGGCGAGATAACCGACTTCAAAAGGGCTGTGAAAGCCAAAGCAGATGAAGCCGTGGCTTTTGGATATGTGGCCTGGCCGTCCAAAGACGCTTTTGAGCAAGGCTCTTTGAAGATGCGCGAAGACAAACGGATGCCGCCACCTGACGCAGACATGCCGTTCGATGGCAAACGACTGATCTATGGCGGCTTCACGGTTCTGCTCGACACCGCTACAGACTGAATTACCGGTTGGTTCCCAAATCACTCCTGACAATATGCTGTCAGGAGGGCTATGATAGTTCGGGCTTGTTCAACAAAAAGAAGGAGCAAGATGATGACCGAAGCCGAACGCGACCGCCTGGTATGGATAGAGATCCCTGCCACCGACCTCAAACGAGCCATGGCCTTTTACGAGGCGGTCCTGGAGACGAAGCTGATCGAGGACAATAATGGCCCGCAGACCATGCAGATGATCCCCAGCAAAGGCGACTCCCTGTGCGGGCATCTCTATGAAGGCAAACCGGCAACAGCCGGCGACGGGCCGACCCCGCATTTTTCGGTTGGTGGCGATTTGGCATCCGCCAAGGCTCGCGTCAAAAATGCCGGCGGTGAAGTGGTGTCCGATGACATCCCGCTTCCCATGGCTGCCTTTTTCTACGCCAAGGATACCGAAGGCAATTCCATCGCTATCTTTCGGTATAACGACTGATGCGCAGAGCCGAGCGCCTGTTTCAGATCGTGCAATATCTGCGCGGTGGTCGGCTCGTCACAGCCAAATTGCTTGCGGAACGCCTCGAGGTATCGGAACGCACTATCTATCGGGATATTGCCGACCTGCAATCGACCGGCGTTCCCATCGATGGCGAAGCGGGCATTGGGTACATCATGCGCAGTGGCTTTGACTTGCCACCGCTGATGTTCAGCCATCAGGAAATTGTCGCGCTGGTGACCGGAGCCCGAATGGTCCGGGCATGGGGTGGCTCAGCGATGATGGAAGCGGCTGAAGAAGCGCTGGTCAAAATCGAGGGCGTACTCCCGGAAAAACTGCGTGACAGCGTCGGCGGCACCAAGATATTTGCGCCTGAAATGGGTCTGGAATCCCAAACCCGTGATCGGATTGACCGTTGCGAAACCGCCATCGAAACCCGCGAAGTCCTGTCTTTCACCTATCGCGACGAAGTGCAGGACGAAACGCAGCGCAGCGTCGAGCCGCTCGGGCTCTGGTTCTGGGGCAAGACCTGGACTCTCGTCGCCTGGTGTCAGTTGCGCGATGATTTCCGGATGTTCCGGCTGGATCGCATGACCGAACTGATGGGCACCGGAACCTCATTTCCTATCGTGCCCGAACAGTCACTGGCAGAAATATTGCGTCAGCTCGAAACAAAATATGGCCGGCAGTAGATTGGATGCACGTCAGTCTTGTCCCACAGCCGCGAAACCCAGTCCGAACCGGTCGTAAGTCAGATCGACAAATTTATAGAGCGCAACTGCCGCCTTATAGTCCTGCTCGGCCCTCTGATGATCGCCCTTAGCCACATGAGTCAGAGCCCGCATATAGCGCGAACTCGACATATTTGGCGACAAACGCAGCGCCCGATTGATATCGGCCAGCGCCTCGTCATAGCGCCCCAAGCGATAGTAGATGAGCGACCGGCTATCGAGATAGATTGCGGGTGACTGCGCCAATTCCACCGCCTCCGTGCAGTCCTCCAGCGCTTCTTCCAGTTTGAAGTTGCTGCGACCACGCAACCAGCAGCGTTCATTCAGCAACGACAGGCTTTCCGGATCATCGTCGATCAGGCTGGTCAGCAAAGCATCCGCGTCTTCAGCACGGTTGTCTGATTGCCAGATCAGCGCGAGCAACTTGTCCGCCTCCTCATCACTCAATCCCTTGGCACGGGCGGTGGCGAGGGTTTTCTCTGCTTTCTTCGATCGGCCAGCCAGAATGTGAATGTTGACCAGTTCGGCTGTGGCATCCTTGTGGGCTGGATCAATCTCCAGCGCTTTTTCCAGGTCGGCAATCGCAGCCTCCGGATCGGTTCCCATCAACAACTCGGCGCGCCAGTTCAAGACATCGGCATCCGGTTCAACGGCAAGCGCGCGCTCCAGATCCGCAATGGCCTGGTCATATTTTCCAAGATGCTGGTAAATCCAGGCCCGTTGCTGCAGCACATTGGAATCATCCGGGTTGTGGGCAACCAGCCGATCAAATGCGGCAATCAGCCGGTCCACCTTGCCATTGGCCAGACCGCGTTCGATCTGCTGCCAATCATCCGGCAAATCCTGTGGTGCAACCAGAGTCACTTTGCGCTTTTTCGCCGCCGTCAGTTTCTTCTTCTCAAGCGCCAGTTGATCGGCCGCAATTTCCCATTGGGACACATAATAGCTTTCGTTGAAGCGCAAAATGTCGCCCACAATTTCAGTGGTTCGCGATACCCGATGACCGGCGAGAGTTTCATCCAGATTGGCTTTTCCAGCAATGCTGAAGCCGGGACTGTTTTCCGGCAAAAGATCGGTTGGCAGCCGGAAGGTTGCGCGTTCCCGGAAATAGCCCGGATACGCTACTTTTACCGGCAGATCCTTGGTCTCCGGCGTGTTGCGCTCCGCCTCGATGGTGAACTTCCCCATCACGTTCCAGAACTCGTGACGCTTTGCTTTGCGCCGGGTTTTCCAATCCAGATAGGAAATGCCGCTGGCCGTGATAATCGCCTCACCCCGATCAGGATCATAGGCAAAGCTGCTGTCAGTCACCAGATTGCCGACAATATGTTTGGCCGCTTCTGCATCAAGCTTTTCCTGAAACTCATCGGAGGTGAGCTGACTTTTCTGCGCATTGAGATTGCGTGCATCGCTCGTCCTGATCACCGCGCGGAGGTCTACAAGGGCCGGGAAAGCGGTACCCGCACTGAGATCATAAGTGACTGCTATGTCATTATAGGGACGCCCCATCCGGCGTATGTTCATCGCTTCGAGATCCCCGTTCTTCGCGCGAACCGGGAGCGCATAGCGGTGCCCTGGAACATCTTTGAGGTCATCAATCCGCGTGCCTGTGCCGGTGCCGTCGAGCCATAGAATCTCGCCATCAATTTCCGCACGGACGATGATATGGTTGAACGCCTGGAAGCCTGGCAGCCGTTCGGTCACGCCATCACGCCAGTTGGTATGAACAAGAGCCGCCTCGGCATCAACGCCAAGCCGATGCAATATTGCCATCAGGAGCAATGTCTTGGCTTTGCAATCACCATAGCGCAGTTTCCAGGTTTCTTCGGGCGTCTGGGGAACATAATTGCCAAATCCGAGACCATTATAGAGGTAGCGCACCTTGTCCTGCACGAGCTGGACCGCCAGCGCCGTCCGCTGCATCTGATCATCGGTCTTGGCAGCAATGGCGTCGACTTCCTGCATTAACAGACCACCTTCCGCGATGCTGCCGTCGGTCTGGTACAATTCTGCTACACGGGCCGAAACCTCGGCCCAACTTGCAAAGCCGGTCATGTCGACAAAGGGATTGATCCGGAAGCGGTTGGGCGCGTCCTTGGGCATGTCCTTTGGCTTTTCCGCATTTATCGCCATGGTCAGCTCGTTATATTGACCGACCTCGGTCAGCTTGGACGGATGGTCTTCGAGCGAGACTTTCCACTGCATCTTTTCCGATTTTGGCCAGATCATGCGCAGACGATTTTCCCAGTCAACCCAGGGCTGGACAAGCAATTTGCTCGAATATTCCATTTTCGACCCCAAAGCCGGATTGCGGCGGGTCACCGAAACCGAAAAGCGGACAATGTCTCCCAGCTGGATATCTTCCAGTTGGGAGGTCGCCGTCAGCACGCCGTTGAGCTGATATTGTTCGAGCTGCTTCTCGCGCCGGATGGTCTCGAATTTGAACCCATTTTCCAGTGGCAGCAGCGTTTTTTCACCGCGTCTTATCTCCAATCGGTGAACGATCAAGTCACCCTGCCCCGGGTGCCAGCTGCTGCGGATCAGATTGCCGATCGCGGGCAATGTGTCTGCGGATATCGCTCGCATGGCAATGTCCGAATAGACATGCGTCTCTCCGTCTTCGAGCTTGATTTGCTTGTCGAGAATGACGAACATCGCATCGGCCGAGGGTTCCTCGGCGAGCGTGGCGTCCATGTCCACAACCTTGACCCATTTTGGTATTTCCTGAAATAAAATGGCCTCACCAGCCAATACTGGCTGTGCCAGGACAAGCAAAAAAGACGTCAACACCAATCGAATCAAATACATTAGGAGCCCCCTGCGTCAGATTGTTACCCGCTCTTCCGAAACTTCCAAGCAGTTATTGATCGCCGCTTGTGCTGATCCGGGAAAAACGACCCGCATGGCCCTCGCCCGAATGGTCGATCGGGTTGAGGAGCCGGGAATTATTGTTTTGCCCTTTTCACAATTTACCGCACAGATGTAACCACGCGGTGCATTTTTGCGAACCTGTACATATCTGCAACCACTAAGGCGTCTTGAAAATGCTGCTCCGTTTCCTGCTTCCGATGCTACTCGCAATCTTGCCCTCCCACGCCTGGGCGGCAATCGATCACAGCGGTTGGGATGCGCTGCTGAAACGCAACGTGGTTGTCACCGGCGGCGGGACCGGCTCGAAGGTCAATTATGCGCGATTCAAAACTGATCGGCCAAAATTGAAAACCTATCTCAAGATGACCTCTTCGGTGAGCCGAAAACAGTTTAATGGCTGGTCAAAGAACGACCAGCTCGCGTTTCTGATCAATGCCTATAATGCCTGGACCGTCGAACTGATCCTGACCGAGTATCCCAACTTGAAATCGATCAACGATCTCGGTTCTTTCATCCAGTCGCCATGGAAAAAGAAGTTCATTCCGCTCTTTGGCGCGACCGTTTCGCTCGACCATATCGAGCATCAGCTGATCCGTGGCAGCGGGCGCTATAATGAACCGCGTATCCATTTTGCAGTAAATTGCGCCAGCATCGGCTGCCCTGCCCTGCTCAACCAGGCTTTCCAGGGGCGCAGTCTGTCTGCCCAGCTGGACAAGGTCACCAAAGGCTTTCTTCGCGACCGCAGCCGCAACCGTCTGAAAAACGGACGACTGCAGGTTTCGAGCATATTCAAATGGTACCGCGGTGATTTCGAGAAAGGCTGGCGCGGCGCGAAAAATCTCAACCAGTTTCTCGCCATATATGCCAATGCACTGGGACTGACCAAAGGCCAGCAATCAGCCTTGCGGTCAGGCAAGACCAAAATCGGTTTTCTGTCCTATGACTGGCGGCTCAACCGGACCTGATGATGCATAAGCTGCTCTCTCTTTGTGCGCTTGGGTGCCTGATGGATCCGGTCGCGTCCCATGCGCGCGCCGAGACGGTTCAGCATATCAGCAATTTCAGCAGCGGGACATCGGGATGGCGCACCGTTCGCATCGACAAGAAAGTCCCGGCGACGCGCTTTACCGCAAAGCGGATCGACGGCGTTCCCGCGGTTGAGGCCTTTGCCAGGAAAAGCATGGCCTTGCTCACACGCACCGTAGCTGTCGATCTCGCCAAAACGCCGATTTTATGCTGGCGCTGGCGAGTCAGCGATGTCGTGCGAACCGCGAACATCGCGAAAAAATCGGGCGATGATCAAGCGGCGCGCATCTATATTGGCCTCGACCTGCCCAATAGCAGCCTGTCGCTGGGAACCCGCGCAAAGCTGGCCTTTGCCCGGAGCCGCGGCGGCGACGCGATACCTGATGGTGCGATCAATTATGTCTGGGACAATCGTTATGCCGTCGGCACCGCTCGGGACAATGTCTATACCAAACAGGCCAAGATCATCGTCGCCCAGACCGGCAACGGCCAAGCCAATAAATGGGTGAATGAACGGCGCAATCTGGCGGCGGATATCAAGACGCAATTCCGGACCGGCAAAGCAAAAATTACATCGATCGCCATTTCCAGCGACACCGACAATAGCAGGGAGACGGTAACTGCAGCCTTTGCGGACATTCATCTCGTTGCACCAAATGCGGCTTGTCAGTTCCGGTAAGCAAGGACTGCATTTAGGGACAAAATTCTGCTAAACTGGCATATCACCAGTGAGGAGCGGAACATGACTTCATCTCTTACATTTTACACCAATCCGATGTCGCGCGGTCAGATTGCGCGTTGGGCCCTGCACGAAGCCGGCGCCGATTATGACCAGCAGATTGTCGAATATGGCCCGGACATGAAGGCGGACCGCTATCTCGCGATCAACCCGATGGGTAAGGTTCCCGCGATCGTCCATGATGGACGGACGGTCACAGAATGTGCGGCCATTTGTGCCTATCTCGCCGACGCCTTTCCCGATGCCGGTCTTGGTCCAAACGCGGACGAGCGCGCCGACTACTACCGCTGGCTATTCTTTGCCGCCGGCCCGCTGGAGTCGGCCGTGACCAACAACGCCCTCGGTTTCAATCCAGCCGACGATCAGCAGATGATGGCCGGCTATGGCACGTTCGAACGGACGCTTGATGTCATGGCAGAAAAATTTTCTGGCGATGATTTTGTCTGCGGAGATCGCTTCACCATGGCCGATGTCTATATCGGATCGCAGGCCATCTGGGGCATCCAATTCAAGACCATGCCCGAACGGGACTCATTGCTGGCCTATTCCCAACGATTGCAGGAACGCGAGGCTTATCAGAACGCCAAGGCGATCGATATGGCGTTGATTCCGGAGACCACTGCGTAGTTTGGCTTTCAGCGGTTTTGCGGGGTTGAGGGAACCGCCAGCACCGATTTTCCTATTCGCTGTAACCTTTCAGCCATCACCGGCGAACCCTTTTGTAAGAGCAGCAACATGCTGCACCACAAAAGGAAGTCATCATGAAAAAAGTCCTGATCATTGCCGCCGCCCTTGGATCCATCACCGCCGCACCCGCATGGGCTGATTCCGCGGTCGATACCGACAGCATGATGACCGCCGCGGCCCCTACACAGTATCAAGCCATTGACTTGCCGATTGGCAATTTTGATCTGGCCGGCGTTGATGGCGCCAAGGCAAGCGCATTTATGGCGACTATGGTTGAAAGCTACGAAACCGGATATCGGGTACCGACCGCTCTCAAACCCATCCCGCAGGAACCCTCAACGGGATTGCCCGGTCTGCTGATCCCGGCTGAATTTGCTTATCGCTCCAGCGCTCAGGACAGCGGCGTTGATGCTGTCACGCCTGGCCGGTTCCTGTCCACCTCCGTACGCGCCGATTATCTATCCGATACCGGTCCAGCGGCGGCCGACAAAAGCACGGTTGGCATCCGCTTCGGTTTCTGAACGACGATTTGAATTCCCTGTAGAATCCCTGAACTTCCCCAACACTTTCAGCACTCTCTTCCAATCCCTCGAAGGCTGAAAGACTAAGGCCAGATGGTAGTCCCATCTGGCCTTCTTTTTTGGCTTGTTACCGACGCCAAAGACGAGCGGTGTTAATCGCCTTCAGTCAGACCGGTGGTGTTGATGGTTTCATCCGCTGCATCACGCGCCTGTTCCGGCGCATATTGCCGGCGCCATGCATCGAGATCACGCTCATATTCTTCGTAGGCCAGATAGAAATCCGTGAACGGTTTTTCGAGCTCGTTCAACGCTTGCTGGCCAAAGACTTCCATCTCGCTTGGCTTGGTCACAATGGCACGCTGGCTGACCTGCACCGCCTGATCGCAAAAAGGCCTGCGCAGCGGAGAGAAGGACCAATAGTTATACAGGCTGGTCTGGTGCCGATCATGCGCCTGTTTATAGCCCGAGCCGACTTCGCGCCGGAACTTGCTGATAATCGCATTGTTGGCGTTGCGCAGGTACCGCTTATTATTGCCGATAAACGCGTTATAGTCGCTGACAATCCGGCTATATTGCGGGGCCGTGCAGCTCAGCGCCGCAACATTCAGCGCCGCGCGGACGTGCCAGATCGTCTCTAGGGGACCAAGGTCACGGTTAATCGTCTGCCGCAAGCCATCCGCACGCATTTGCGGTACAATCGTGTTGATGCTGGCGCCAAAGGGCGTCGTGGGCGCGCGCGGCGTATATTGCGGGGTGGCAATCGGCGCGGCCGGCGGAGGTGGCGGCGGAGCAGTCTGGCAAGCCGCCAAAATCACGACGGAACTCAAAATTGCTAACTTACGCAGATTTTTTACTGACTGGACCACAAAACTCTCCCTGAATGTACCTTTCCGCAATATGGCTGTGTCCAGCGGATGTCCAGCAAATGCCTAGTAAAATCGACCAATTGCCAAAAGAAAAAGCCCAGCGGTTTCCCGCCGGGCTTTCGTTCGTTGGTCCGGACTGTCCCGGACTATTTCAGTCTTGGCTGCCCATGAAGCTGAGCAGGAACTGGAACATGTTGATAAAGTCGAGATAGAGGCTCAGAGCGCTCAACACGATGGTCTTTCCGACCATATCGGTTCCCGCGACATAAGCATACATGCTCTTGATCCGTTGCGTGTCATAGGCGGTCAGACCGGCAAAAACCAGAACACCGATCGCGCTGATAACGAAGTGCATCATCGTCGACTGCAGGAAGATGTTGATCACCATGGCGACGATCAGGCCAATCACACCCATGATGAGGAAGCTACCCCAACCGGACAGGTCCTTCTTCGTGGTGTAGCCGAACAGGCTGAGTCCCAGGAAAGCCGCCGATGTTGCAAAGAATGTCTGGGCAATGGACGCGCCGGTAAAGACCAGGAAAATCGTCGACATCGACAGACCCATCAGGGTCGCAAAGCCCCAGAACATGGCCTGGAGAGTGAAGGTCGAAAATTTATTCTGGCCAAAGCTCATCGCAAACACAATTGCCAGTGGTGACAACATGATCACCCATTTGAGGGGACCACCGCCAAACATAATTTCCGCGGCCATACCAGACTGCGCAAACAGCATTGCAACCACACCGGTCAGCAGCACGCCGCTGGCCATATAGTTGTAGACCTTGAGCATATAGGACCGCAATCCAGCGTCATAAGCGACATCGGATTGGGTCGTCGTTCCGACGGGTGTTCCCGCCAAAGTCGTTCTTGGATCAGACCAATTCGCCATGATATTCGTAACTCCTAGTTGTTATCCAGACGGTTGTATCGGGCAAAACCGCTCTTTCCCCTCCAATATCGGTTGCTAATGTGAATTTTTCAAGAAAAACCGCACTACAACCCGATAAAATTTGCCGTCCATCCGATAGATATTATCTATCAAATTCCGTTTTTGTTCTTCTAATTGTCAAAGTGCCATTGGACGCTCCTCGACGCAGGCTTGTCATTCCGGTCAATCGACAACCGCGAAGACCGGACCAGACCTCAGGAAAAGCGCGCGCATAGGCTTTCGGCGCCGGCAACAACGTCGTTCCAGGTCCGGTCAAACGCCTCTGCATCCTCATAATAGGGATCCGCGACATCTTCGCCCGCCCGGCCTTCGACCAGATCCAGAAACAGCGACAAGTTCGCGGTCCCATCTTTGGGCTCCATCGCCTTGAGGTGCGCAAGATTATCGCGATCCAGCGCGATAATATGATCAAAATCCCGAAAGTCCGCAGTCCGGACCGGCCGCGCCCGCAAATGGTCTATGGGCGCATCATTTTTGGCCGCTACGGCTTGCGCTCGGTCGTCAGGCGACCGGCCGGCATGCCAGTCGTGTGTGCCGGCGGAATCGATGATCATTGGCAGACCGCGCTGCTTGGATTGCTGACGCAAGGCGGCCTCGGCCAAAGGCGAGCGGCAAATATTCCCCATACACACAAATAATATTGAAACCGTCATTCTGACTCCGAACGCAAACTACCCAAGATCAATGCTATACAACGCTTTTTGCTCCATCAGCTTCCCGCGAACACACCGCAAGCCACGCGGCCACCGCTTTCTCCCGACGGATCGGTCTTGAGATCATCGGGACCAGCATGCACCACAAAAGCGGCCCCATCGGCATCGAGCAGGGCATTGTCGCCGCCCTTCAAGCGCGCACCGGCGATTTTTGCTTCCAGCGAGCCGGTGCCGTCTGCCCCAATGTCCAAATTAAAGAAATCACCCATATGCGCGCCATTGGGATTGTCGAACCCGTGCTCCTTGCCTTCCGGATTCCAATGCCCGCCAGCTGACTTGAAGTCTGGCCCCTCACATTTTCCGACCTGGTGAATATGCACGCCGCGCGGTCCCGGCGCCAATCCTTCGGCGGTGATCTGCACCAGCAATCCATCTTCGGCCATTCCGACAATCACTTCGCCATAGCGTGTCTGATCGGCCCCTATCAAAACCGCGCGGGCGATATTTTCACCAGCGGACGGTTCGGTCGGTGCCTCGGAACCGCAAGCCGATACGGCAAATAGGCAGGCCAGTCCAAACCCGGTCTTGAACACGGATGATTTTGCTGGCTTTGATCGACGGTCGGTCATGGTGTTGCTCCAGAATCAGTGATAGCGGTATCGGCAAGGTTCGCGTTTATGATAGCAGTCCCTTCGCCGGCGGCAAATATCTAGTTTTCAAGGGGAAAGCCAAAAACATCATGAAAAAATCCGCCCGAAATTCGGCTTTCCTGATCGCACTGGGTTCCAATCAGCGCCACGCGGTCCATGGTTCGCCGCGAGCGGTGCTTGATCAGGCGCTGGTCGAGCTGGACAAGCAGGGCCTTGAGATTGCCGCAGCCGCCACCCCGATTCACTCGCGCCCGATCGGACCTTCGGCACGGCAATATGCCAATAGCGCCGCGATTGTAGATACGGCGCTCCGTCCGCCGGAACTGATCCATTTGTTGCAGTCCATCGAGGCCAAATTCGGCCAGCGGCGCGGCCAGCGCTGGTCCCGCCGGGTACTCGATCTCGACATCATTTTGTGGAGCCAGGGCAGTTTCGTCGGACAGGATCCGGCGCTCACCATTCCCCATCCCGAATTCCGCCACCGGGCGTTTGTTCTGCAGCCGGCCGCCGAAATTGCCGCCGGCTGGCGCGACCCACTGACCGGCTACAGCATCGCCCATCTGACTGCGCGCCAGGCCAAGGCAGGAAATCCTTCCCAAAACCCGCGAAACCCGCTTGACCCATAAGCAAAGCCCCACTAGGGAAGCGCTTCTCAGCGGAAACATCCGTTCGGGGGCCCTTAGCTCAGTCGGTAGAGCAACTGACTTTTAATCAGTAGGTCGCTGGTTCGAACCCAGCAGGGCTCACCATTATTTCAATGATTTGTGGATGGTGGGAACGGTGCCTGTGGTGCGTCGGGCCGGTCTTTGATCATATCAAGCGAGCGCAAATTCACCCTGTTGAGATTACAGAGCATCGAACAATATCGATTTTATCGCTGTTCCCAGATAGTCTTCCACCGATCAGCGCTCACGAACCGAAAATGTGCCAGACCCCAGCTTTCTTGATTGCTGCCTCCGTACATGGCGGCACGACCGGTACCCGGAATGTCCGGACCGTCGGGCGCCGCTCCACTGCAAGCTGAGTTAGCGATATCTCGTCTTTGAGCGCTCCCAATTTCGACACAACGGCATCAACGGATTGCACCCAGTTTCCCGAAACCTTTTGGCCGGTCAATTGCACATAGCTTTCCTTGGTCAGCACCACGCCCCAATATTCAGAGACAACCATCGCCAAATCATCGCTTTTCTTTGTACTTCGCGCATAGCATTGCGCTTTGTTTCCATGGAACGGGTATGACAGAAAGCGAATATCGACACCCAACTCTGCATAATAGGCTTTTTCACGTTCTGCTGCCTGCGCATATCTGCGCGCTTGTTCTGCTTCACCGCTCGCCAGCAATATGTCTCGCAACCAGGTCGCAGAAAAATGCATAGCCACAAGCGATCCCGGTTGCACATGCACTTCTCGAGCAGATGGCATGATGATCTGCGCGCAGGCAGACACGCAATAATTCTCGACCTCCACCTTCCATCCCCGTTTGCGAATAATCCTACCAATTTCCATCGCGATCACGCTGTCTCCGCCGCCGCTGGTAAACTTGGCCGTCGTTGTCGATTCCGGAGCGTTCCGGACCGATTCAAGCATTGCGGCATCAACACCGCCATAAAAGTACATCCCGCCTGGCGAGGAAAAAGCGGAACAGCTGCATCCCGACAGCGCAAGGGTAATCAACGAACAACCGAAGAACGGGACTATCTTAGGCTTTTCTATTCAATAGCCTCGCTTTCTCTCCCACGAACGCGGCTCACACCCGCGCTCAACCCTGACAACAGCGTTGATTCCATGCGACAGCAGAAGGTGCAAGCCAGAACGTCTCGGGTGGCCGTTACTGTTTAAGTCCGGGCCGTCCAGGTCGTGGTTTGATGCGCCGCCTTGGTTTTGACGCCCTGCCTGGTAGTTCTTACTGTCTGATGGAGCCGAGGACTGTTCTGATAGGTTCAACAAAATCGTGATCAATGCACCCGGATGGAATGCCGGAATTTTGATATCGGGCGCATGCAAGATTCGATAATCGGCGATTTTTGAACCGCTTAGGCAAGCCTATTTTTGGTGCCACCGAATCAAAAGTCCTGATTTCCGTAACGTATATTCATTGCTCTGCCTGCCTTTTTAGGATAAGAGCATTACAGACTATCGGAGGACCCCCATGGCTGATGTCGACGTCTTTTATGACCCTATTTCCATAAATAGCGGACCGGTAACGGTCGCGGTGACGGGCCTCGATGACATCAAGTTGACGATCGAAGAACCGATTGTGTCGGAAACGGCGCTGACCCTTTCTGTGCCCGATCCGGTCAAAACGGAATCGAGTCTGAGCCTGTCGATTCCCGATCCCATCAAGACCGAAAGCAAAGCGGAGTTCAAATCCGATATCGACCTCCAACCGGTCGTGCTCGATCAATGCCTGCGCATCGCCTTGAGTCCCCTGCCGCCGACATTGATCTGCCTGCCCAATCGCCAGCATGTCGGGTTCACGCTTTTCGGTGTTGAAATTGTCGGCGTCACGCTGGAGGGCGAAGCAAAAATCCATGTTGCTGATCCCCCGCGGCAAACACAGATTGTGGGCAGCGCTGGCAGCACAGCGCACGCAGGCGACACCAATATGCGCGTCCGTCTGGGCGCCTGAAAGGAGACGCAGCATGCCAGATATTCTAGACTGGCCTTCGGACAAGAAGCTCTGTCTTTCCGGTGCTGCGCAAACCTTGAAACTACCGATAGCGATTGGCGATTATTCCAAACTGGACCAACCGCGCATCGAGGCCTCGTTCGAAAAGGTGCGCGGGCCCGCCGGGCAACCGTTGCGCGCGACGCCGGTCGCAATCGGCCTGAATCCGGGACCAAAGGATACGGCACACGGACAGATCAGACTGAAGCTCGATCGATCCACGCCCGCTGGCCGCTATCAGGGCCAAGCGGAAATTGCCGGCATCACCCGCAAGGTTGAGATTGACGTGGTCGAAACCATCGCCCTTTCCATTCGTCCGGCGCCGCTGGTGATCGATGGCGGTACCATGCGGTCACACACCCGCAGCCTCTCGATCCAGAATCGCGGCAACGTTCCTTTGGTCATTGATCTGACCGGGACCTATGCTCTGGGCATCGAACAGCCCATTGCGGCAGAACTGGCCCCTGCCCCCGGTCCCGGTGCGGACGGCGTTGATCAGTTGATCGGCCTGATTGAAACGGCTTTCGGACGGGCGGCGAGACCAGCGCTGAGAGAAAGCGGGACGATCGCGATTGCGATGCCCGAAGGACCGGTATCGATCCCGGCCGGTGCCGAAAAGACCGTCTCCATCACCGTAAAACTCAACCAGAAGTCGGAACCATCGGCGCGCTACCGGGCTTATGTCCCTGTCTATTCCGATGATCTGGAACTGCTTTTTGTCACCGCCCGCAAAGGCGCCGGAAAGAAGCAAGCAACGCCACCGAAAAAGACCTCATCAACGGATCGCAATCCCCGTAAAAAAGGAGCCGCAACATGATGCATGTAACCACCTATCGGAAATCCCCTTCCGCCGATATTGGCGCGGTGATGCGCGACGCTTTCCAGCCGTGGGCCGATGCCTATGACAACTGGGCGAGAGAAGCCGAGCAAATATGGGCACGCACCATGCCCCAGAAGACATGCGGATGCTGCGAATGTGACAATAAGTGCGGCCCCGATAACTGCCAATGTCGCTGCTGCGTGGCGGATAGCGATCTTCTGGTCGAGGCGCGGGTTGGCGAACGCCGGATCATCCCGATCGTAATTGAGAACCGCTGGCGCCGGGAACGCGAAGTCGAACTGGAATTGTCCAGCTGGACCAAAACCAAGGATGATGTTGTGATCTCCGGTCAGATCCTTTCTCCGAGCACCTTCACCATCGCGCCGTGCAGCGACGCGGAAGTCATTCTGGTGGTCGAAGCCAAGGGGACCAATGACAGCACCAGCACCCAGCGCCAAGAACTGGGCGATGTCTCGGAATGCGCGGTCAGCTATGCCGATCTGCGCATCAAAGGCTGCGACCTGCGCGCGATCCGTATCGCTATTGCCGTGCTGCCGCGGACATGCGACGCCTATCATGTCGATTGCTGCAGTGAGTGCTGCTGATGGCGAACGATTTTACCAAGGCGTTCAAATCCGTCGCCGACATCAACTCGACGCTTTATCGCCGCTGGATCGACCAGCGACTGGTTGCGGTACAGAATTACGGCCGGATATTGGCGGACTATAGCTCCGGTGTCAAGGATGCGCGCAAGACCACCGATGCCCTGGCGAAATTCGCGATCGAAGAATCCACCCGCTATACGGCGGACTCCTGGCAAATGGCGATGGACTATGCCGCCGCCTTGTCCCGAACGGCTGCGGATTCACAGGCCAACGGGCCAGGCAATGCATCTGTCCGCGCGCAGCCTGAATCGGATGGTCAGGCCGTCGCGGAACCGTCACCAAGACAGAATTTGGTGCACGATATCAAAATGGCGGGGAAAGCCGGCACCGAAGCTTGTGGCGAGTTTATTCTGGAAAATCCGCATGCACAGGATGTCGCGATCAGTTTCCAGGCGACAAATTACACCGGCGCCGATGGCACCATCAAAGCCGCGCCGGTATGTGATCCCAGTGATTTTACCCTGAAGGCGGGCGAAGACAAGAAGGTCACCGTCAGAACGAAAATTGACGGCCGCAAATTCGCGGCTGGCAAAAGCTATAGTGCCAATGTTGCGGTTGGCGGATTTGATGACATGATCCTCCGCGTTCACCTGTCGATCCTGGCCTAGCGCTGTTGCCGGCGATGACCGCTCCCTTTGTTGCGATTGCAGATGTCCCCGGAGCACCGGGCTGCGCCATATTGGACCAGGCCATCGCCCTGTCCGGCCTGCAAAGCGCCGCAACCCCCAAAATCGCGGAGGCGCTGCAGCGGAAAGATGCGTGCAATATCATCATCATTCCGTCTTTTGATGGATTTGATGCAGAAGGGTCGACCGCAACCTGTCCGGAACTGGTCGAGCATCTGATTGATCTTTTGTTCGACTGGGGCGCAACTGCAGTGGCCGTAGGCTCGACTCCCGGCACCGCTTCCCTGTGGCTGGAAAACCGCGATGTCTACATGCTGGCGGACTTGCTGGGTTACCAATATGTCACCCCCAGGGGACGCGACTATGATGTGCTGGATCTCTCCGAGGAAACCGTCAGCGATAAGGTACAGGCTGGCGATATTCTCGCGGACACACCGCTGTCGAGCCAGTGGCTGGCAGCAGATATGCGGATTGTTTTTGCGGCCAACCGCACCGACGAAGACGAGGGCTACGCGCTGTGCCTTTCCACCTTGCTCAATGCCCTGCCGCTGACCAACAAGGATTATCACTACCGGTACCGCCGCGATCCCGGCGATGTGATCGCTGCATTGCTCGCGGCCGCGCCGGTCGATTTCGCACTGATTGACGCCGTGCGCAGCAGCCATGGCAATGGCGGTGCGCGCTTGCCCTGCCTGATAGCGACAGACACGATGATCATCGCCTCGGACCCGGTGCTTGCTGATCATTATGGCGCGTTGAAAATGGGACTCGACCCGTTTGTATCACGACTGGCTGCGACCAGTCTCCGGCGCCCGAACCTGCTGGATGCGGTGCAGCTGAAGGGGCCGCTGGATCCCTATCCGGGCTGGATCAACGTTGACCCGCTTCTGATCGACTCCACCAGAAGACGGTCACGAAGTCTGGCGATTGACAGTTCGGTGCGGCCGGTTCTGCAGAAAGTCGAACGCACGCATTTTCCTTTTGCAAACCCGATCAACGATCGCGCCAACGCCGTTGCGACATCCTTGCTGGGCTATGGCGAGGATGCGGAACGTGCGCCGCAAACTGACACAATGGCTGATCCATCAGCGTCGACAATAATCGCGGCCAACTATGCTCTCGGTCAGGTCGCCCAGTCCCAGGAAGCCTGGCAGATCTTTTTCGACAAGGATCAGCTGACGCGCCGCGATGCGCCGGTGGATATTGATCCCGCCACGATAAGCGAAGCCGATTGGCTGGGACTAGCGGATGAGTTGTTGCCGAAGGCCGCTTTGCTCAACGCCACCCGCGTGGACCCGGCGGGATTGCGCTGGCGTTATCATGATGGCGCGGTGCTGTTCGATTGCGTGCGGCGTTTTCCGATGCGCTTTGAAGCATTTGCCGACGCGGTCCCGATTCATCGCACGATTCAGTTCATGAATGACTATATTGGCGGCGATGCGGTCACCATTGCTTGCGATGACGAGGGCCGCGTGACCAGGCAAATCGAACGCAACCTCTATCTGCCACAGCCCAATTTCACGGTACTGGCGGGCGGTGAGGTGATTGACGTGACCAAGATCGAAACGGTCGCTTATGAAACAGGCAAACAGACGATGTTCTGGAAAACCGTTCGCAGCGCCAATGGGTCAGCCATTGCCGATGACGGTATCGTCCGCTTTGAAGAATTGGGTGATGATGTGCTGGTCACAATCTGGGCCCGCCAGCATTTTCGCCTGCCTCCGTTTCTGGAATTGTTCGATCTTGATCTGGTGCCAGATTTCAAGGCTGCCCTCGTCCAGGATGCCTATACCCGTTTTGCCAGTCGCACCTTTGCCAATCTCGAGGCTGTGGCCGAAGGACGCGACGTCCGGATCGGCAGGCCATGGACCAACGACAGCCGGGGGCCGGATCTTCCGGTCGAGCAACTGAGCCGGCTGGTCGAGACGATGACCCAGAATGGCGCACTCGATCCGGTGGCCTGGCTCAAGGATACCCTAACAAGACCGTCCGATACCGGCTCCGAGCCCATTCTGGTCGACGAAGACGGGTTTCGTCATTTCAAACCGGCTGCGAGTTCTGATGACGGGGAGCAGATCATGCGGATCAAGCCGGCATGGGACAATCTTGTCGGTGATCTGAAACAGGCGGCCCGTGTTGATTTTGGGACACCGTCATGAAGGCGCTGGTCACCGGAGCCAATGGCCTGATCGGCGCCAATCTGATGCGGGCACTGATCAGCGCTGGCCATCAGCCCTCTGGCCTGGTGCGTCCAACCGCAGATACGCGCCATATCGAAACCCTGCCGGCGCCGCTTGTCTTTGGCGATGTTCTGGATCCCGAGACCCTGGCGGCCGCTGTAAGCCAGCAGGATGTCATTTTCCACACCGCGGTTCCGTTCAGCTATTGGGGTCAGGATCCGGACAATCTGCATCGCACTGCGATCGAAGGGAGCCGCAATGTCATTCTGGCGGCCCGCAACGCCGGAATCCGGCGGATCGTCATGACATCCTCCTCCATCACCCTCGGTGCTGGCTATCAACCGACCGTCAGTAATGAAACGCAAGACGCAGAAGACCGGCCCGATGAACCCGCTTATGTGCGCGCCAAAATAGCCCAGGAAAAAGCGGCTCTGGCGCTGGCCGAACAGCATCAGATCGAGATTGTCTTTGCCTGTCCAACGATGAGCGTCGGTCCCTTTGGCGCGTCTCTCGGGCCCAGCAATTCGGTGATCACAAGCTATCTCGCCGACCCGTTCCATCTGACCTGGCGCGGGGGCTGCAACATCGTTTCGGTGCGCGACGTCGCCAAGGGGCATATCATCCTCGCCGAACAGGGCACACCCGGACGGCGGTATATCCTCGGTTCGGAAAATCTGCACTGGCAGGACATTCACAGCATCATCACCGAACTTGCAGGTGTGGCGCCACCGTCTCAAATGGCCAGCGCCACCCAATGCTATCTGATTGCCTTGGCCGAAGAAGCCCGTGCCCGGATCACCAAAAAGCCGCCATTGGCGACGCGGGCGCAGGCCAAAATGGTCGGACGCTATTATTGGTACAGCCATGACGATGCAGCAGCGCTTGGCTTTGAACCGGTCTCGGCGCGGGCGGCCTTGGCTGATGCACTGGCCTGGCTCTCCCCCTCTCCGCATGTTGACCGGGAAACGCGAACCGGCATGACACTAGCCCGCGAAGTCCATATCGCGCGCACCGCAACGCAAAACCGAGAGCGGGCTCTTTTGTTGGAGTCTGGCAGATGAAGCAGTTTCATACGCTTGTCGGCGCACGCAAGCCGGTCGACCATATCGCTCTCGCCGTCCGCGACAGCTTGCCCGACATTGCGCCGGCGCTCGATGATGTCGAGGTGATCCGGTCGCTGCAGCGCACCAGTCAGGCCGATGGCTCGGTGATGCTGATCAACGAATGGCGCGTCAATCCGAAGCTGCCGGCCTCGCTCAAAAATGTCATCACACCCGATATGCTGGGATGGGAGGATCATGCCGTATGGAATGCCGACATGATGCAATGTCGCTGGCAGATAAAGCCCTATTTCATGCCGGAAGCCATCACCTGCTCCGGCTCCACACGCTTTGAGTCCGCCATGGGCGGTCGCGGGACACGGGCGGTGTTCGAAGGTGTTTTTGACATTGATAACAACGCGCTCACCCGCATACCGGCAGCCTGGCGCAGCGCGGCATCAAGCGGCATCGAAATGCTGATCGGATCGATGATCCCGAAAAACTTCCGCAAGATGATCGATACGATTGCGGCGACCGAAAACTGATCAACCGACCAATATGCTGTGGTGAAACCCAAGGCGCGGATCGGCAGACGCGGGCAAAGTCGGCACAAATTCCTGCAGATCCGGCATCGGCACCCGGAAACGCAGACTGTTGGATGGATAGTCGTAAATGCTGATGTGATTCAGCCCGCGATTGGCGGTGAACAGCAGCTTCTGGTCTTTGGACAACTGACAGGCATAGACAGAATCCAGCAGTGAAAAGCGGCTGACCCGCAGCGCACCGAGAAAATGCTGTGAATTGCTGAACACATTACCGCGCGTAAATGTGTCATATAATTGCGTCGCGACCTCACGCGGACGGCTGGTGACTTCGGTCATCTCGGGACGTTCATCGATCATGCGATAGCTTGCGAAATCGTCAAAATTCACGAACAGGATCGATTGACTGCCGCCGTTGCAAAAGATCAGTTCGCTATCCGATTGCGTAATGTCGGAATTGATATGAGCCGGCGTTTCCCTCCCGGTCGCCCAATGGCGCTGGACGCATTTCTTTTGCGCATCAATCTCGAAGACATATTCTTTCAGATAGGACATCCCCCACTCGTGATAATCCATATGGTCCTGCGGGGCGACGCGAAAGGAAATCGCGTAGAACAGATCTTCCGAGCGATGCGGTAAAACGTGCCAGCAGGTCGCCGGCAAGGCAACGACATCCACAGCACCGGACTCCATGTCGCGGATACCGACATGACAAGCCTCACCGCGGCGGCCATCGGCAGGATTGTCCATCGATCCATAACATAAATAGCGCCGCGAAGCGGTCAGCTTCATGGCGTGCGGCAATTTGACCTGATGACGCTCCAGCTGTTGCGGGTTTTCCAGATCATCGACCGAGAACCGATAGAAATGCTCGCCAATGGCGGTCACAAACTGTTTGTCATCAAGCCAGGCAAGATGGGTGCTGCCCTGCAGCGAGGTGCGCGGGCTTTCAAAACGCAAGGTCGAAATACGGTGCGTTTCTTCCAGGGTTTCGGCGTCAAAAAACAGCAGATGCTGCCCCGCATTGCCAAGAAAGCCGAGACTGGCCGACGGGTTGATCGCACAGGCATGGCCCGCAGCGATGCCGTCATAATATTTGATCTTCCAGGCGAACCGATTTTCTGCCGGATCAAAAAGGAAGAGGCACATGCCCGCCATGCCTTCGAGGCCATTTATCCCGTTGCCATCGAGCGCGATGTAAAACGCATAAGGATAGCCTCGCATGAACATCTCCGCATGATTGCCAATCAAGCTGGCTCCAATCCGGCTCGACTCATCGCTGCTTAGCACAAAAGCGGCGGACTTTCGCTAATTTTTGTGCTATTAGAACATCATATAAAAATAAGTTGGTCGCTTGTTGAGTATATTTACGAAGTGGATATGCACATGAGTCGATGGTTCCAACGCCGTGATCTGAGAACACCATCCGCCGTCGGTGGTGGCTGGCATCAGTCGGTCCAGTTTTTCCTTCTCCATTTGAATGACAGCGAAATGCCCGTTGTGAAGCGGTGCGTTTCCCATCTTGATCGCCCTGCGTTACGGACGCTGTCGCTGACCACCAATTACCTGTCCAACGGACTGCTTTATCCCTTGCTCGCGATCGCACTCGCGTTCCTCTTCGGCGAGGCTATCCATAGCGGCATTGTCATCGCGACATGTTCGGCGCTGGCCGCTCACGTGTTTTATCCGCTCGCAAAGAACCGGATCAAGCGAGCGCGACCCTTTGATCACGATCCGACGGTTCCGTCACTCGTCAAAACCCTTGACCGGTACAGCTTTCCAAGCGGTCATGCGATGACCGCAATGGCGGTCTTTGTAACTCTCGCGGCGGCCATGCCAGTCTTGTCACCGCTGTCGATCGCCGCGATCGCGACGATCGGCTGGGCGCGAATATCCGTCGGACATCATTATCCCTCCGATATCCTTGCGGGGTCGCTTATGGGCTTGGTGATGGCGGGGCCGGGATTAGTCTGGTTATATTGACTTGCCTCGCGTTCCGTCGTTGACACGTCGCTTTGCCGCTCCCTCTGCGCCCACCGCTTCCAGGCCGCCACGTCATAGCCGAAATGCTGTCCGCTGATCGCCGTCAGAGTACCAATGACCTGCGACCGCAGCCAGGGCGGATCATCGGTAAAGTCGAGCCGTGCAATTAGCGCCGCGATTGTTGCTACGTCATTCTGGCCCGTATCGGCCACCGCGCGGAGGGCGCTTTGTCCGCGCTCGAAATATTTTTCATAGGAATTGGGCGGCGATGTCCATCGCGTGGTCAGGGATTGGACGGGCACATCCGCCTGGCCCGACAGCGCCATACCCCATAGCAACAGCCGGTGGGCCACATCTTCCGCACGGATCTGCATCGCGCCACCAAAGGCCGAGACCGTCATGCGGGGGATGGCAACCTTCAGCCGAGCCGCAAAAAACCCCGCTGGCGCTCCGCCGGTAGCAGCCTGATAGATCAGCGCCCGCAAGGCTCGACTGCCGCGCGGATCATAGGTTGAGCGATCCCTCAACAAACGATCAATTTGCGCGCCCAATGCCGGCCAATCGGACACCTTATTGTGCGATGGCAGTGGCGCAATCACCGCTGGTGACTGCGGACCGGACAACAGGGCATGACCGCGTGGCCCCCAGACGATACCCCGTCCGTCGTCGCCTGCACCCGCGACAAAAATGGCGCCGTCAATGGCCGCTATTGAAACCGGCCGGCCCTTTTCCAATCGACCGCGGCCGGCCCATTGGTGGCCCAGCGCACTGGACCATAATTCTCCGGTCCGGGATACCACCCATAAGTCTTCGCCATCGCTGGTCAGATCAACAAATGCACCGGTCTCGCCGACCTGCACCGCATCAACCCCGTCATATCTCCAGATCTCGCGCTGGCTGCCCCTGCCGACAATCCCGAACAGCGCCTCCTTATGCACCACCAGTCCGTTAAAATAGCGGTTGAGCGGCCAGCCTTTCACGGTGCGAAAACCAGACCCCGTCCATACCACCAACCGCTTGACCTTGGCATCCGAGAGCGCGCCGTAGAGCTTCCCCTGGAACACGGTCATTTCCTTCAGTCGGCTAACATGGGTCGACGGGGTCGGGTGGATATAGCTTTCGGTCCAGCTTCGCCCGGCATCCTCCGATCGCTGAACGCCGGCATTGCGGGTGCCGGTTATCGCCAGCAAATCGCCCTGCCAAGAAAAGAGCTGGCTGGTATGATAAATCGGCGCATGCGGAATGTTCAACCTGCGCCAGTTGGCGCCGTCGGTCACTGCGATCACGCCATTGCCGAACGACAGCAACGCATCTTCGAACGGCCAGTATAGCAGGCCCTTGTAGACCAGTGGCGTTCCGGCATCCTGGCTGACCAGATGGCGCTCATAACGCGTGTCTCCGGTGACCGGATCAAGGCTCCAGATATCAGCAGAATTGTGGTTGCGGCCCTTGACCGAATTGGCAAACCAAAGCCGCCCGCGATAGCCGATCATCCGAGAAGCCACCGGCCATGGACCAACCTGGGCGAGGATCTCCAGCTGCACCGGCGGTTTTGCTGATAGGCCAGGACTGACTTCGGCAACAGCTTCGGCGCGATCGGCCGTTGCCACCGCCTGCCCGGCCTTTACCAGCGGCGATAGAAGATAGGCAATAGCGACAAGCCCGGTCAGCAGGAGCGCAACAGCTAGGAAACGGCGGACGGGCATTGCTAATCCTTCGGTCAACACCGCGAAGAATGCAATGGCCTAAGCCAAAATCGGACCGCGTGCATCGGCGCCTGCTCCGAACCGGGTTACTCCGAAGATTCCTTCGCTTCTGCCCGCTCGGCTGCGGCCTGCGCGGCTTCGGCATCAATCTGCGCCTGCTGGGCCAGCGCCTGCTCCACCAAGCCGGGCCATTGGTCGATCATTTCCAAGACATCATCATCCCAGTTGAGCTTTGACTTTTTCAACACGGACCGCGCCTGGGTCAAAAACCGCGCGCCCTTAGCGTCATCATCGTCAATATAGGCTGTAGTGCTTTGAAAAAGCAGCGCAATCATGTGAAAATAGTCGGCCACCGGCATCTTCAGCCGCTCCGCGCGCATCACTATTCTTTTGGCGATAATCTGATCGTAACTGTCTGTCTTCACATTGAAATTACTGAGACTGGTGACCGACACGTCATGATAAAGATCATGGATCGGCCGGCAATAGCGGATCGCGCGCAAAATCCCGGCATAGTCCCGGCCAGAACAATCGTCCGGATCCAGCGCGCGATCGGGACTGACTCCCAAGGGCAAAACCGCCGGTGGTTTCCGGTCGCGGTCATAAAAGGCAGCATTGAAGACGGACCGGAAATCGGCAAAGGCAACTGGCCGTTCATATTCGGGCTTTTCGATCAGACTGTCCGATGCCGGATTATCAATTGCAAGGTTCATCTCCACCCGATTGAAATGCAAAATCCCGTTATGATAGCCGGTTTCGCGATATTGTTTCCCCTGGTGGAAAAAACCAATCAGCCGATTGGCATCGGTCCGCGCCCGCTCATATTGCCGGGTGCGGGACCATTGCTTGAACCGGACATTATGGGCGGTCAACGCGAGCAAGAACTGCGCCGGATAACGGGGCTCGGGGATCGCCTGTGGAACCAGCAGCGCCTCACGGAATACATCCTCCTGGGCCTGCTCGAGCAGATCAATATCCGTATCCGGATCGTTGACCAGAGCCACCGCCTTGCTTCTGACCGCCCGGAACGCCTTGGTATCCCGATAGCTTTCATATACCGGCCAACAGGTTTGTATCGCCCGCTTCATGGCGGCGGCATCTTGGCCTTCGCATTGCGACAGGTCATCCCGCTTGTCCTCGGGAAAGTCATGGGAATCCGCATCAAAGGCCCAAAGATCGCCAAAGGAAACCGCAGCCTTGGCCGGTTCGCTGGCCGCTGGTTCGGGCTGTTGCGCGAACGCGCCAGATCCGAGCAGCGCAAGGGACAGTAAGAACGGGAATATCTTTTTCATAAGCCGCTCCATAGACAGAAAAGGCCAACAACAGTCAAACAATCTCGACACCAAGACGCCGGGCCAGGAGAGGCCGTGCCGGCCGTTTTTCGCAACCGCAAAGATCACACCCCAAGGCGCGTTACATATTCTAAAAACGCATAATATTTTCTTTTATTTCAGTTAATAAGAACCGTTACTTGCCAATCGAGTGTGACCTTTCATTCCTGCCGGCCCTGTGTGCCAGTCCTGCAGCGCTCAAAAGCACAGAAAATGTCTGAAACCTTAGCAGAAGACCCGGAATGTAGGAAAGCCCCCGCACGACCCGCCTGTTCCGAAAGCGGGTTGGGAACCGGTCATGCATCCGATGCCGATATACCAACATGCGTTTGGCGATCAGGCCGGTTCTTGATAGACCCAGCTTCATCGAGATTGGGAAAGCACCATCTATGCCAGCAGAAGTAATTTCCGTTTCCCGGAGCGGACAACATGATTTCTCAAAGCGGATCGCGGCTGAAATTGAAATCGTCGCGGGTCTCGGCGTGAGCGATGATGCCCATGCCGGCGTCACGGTCCAGCACCGGTCCCGGGTGAAGGCCGATCCGACACAACCCAATCTCCGCCAGGTCCACCTGATTCATACCGAGCTGTTCGATGAAGTTGCGGCAAAAGGCTTTAGCGTAAAGCCGGCTGATCTGGGGGAGAATATCACCACCAAGGGTATCGACCTGCTTGCACTGCCACGCGGATCCCGGCTGACCATTGGCGACACCGTCTGTCTGGCAGTGACAGGCCTGCGCAATCCCTGTGCACAGATTGATCGCTTCCAGAAAGGGCTTCTGGCCGCGGTGCTTGATAAAGCGCCCGATGGCTCGCTGATCCACAAAGCCGGGATCATGACGGTGGTTCTTGCCGGCGGCCGGGTGCGTCCGGGTGATCATATCACGGTCGACTTGCCGGATCCGCCCTTTCTGCCGCTGGAACGGGTCTGAGCGACAATCATTCGATCAATTTGACCGCCGGTGCGGTTTCCTCGGCCGCGATCAGCGACTGGATCGCGCGGGTGACATTTTCAGACTGCTCAACATGCGGCCAATGGCCCACCTCTGCCAACGGGACGAGCCGAATATCATCGGCAATATCTCTCAGGGCCCTGGCATAATCAGGGACAAAAACCCGATCCTGGTCGCCCCAGATAATCTGGGCGGGCATGGTCAGGCGCGCGTCGCGCGATGGCCAGAAACTGGCTTCGGTAATTGCATCAAAGGCCGGGATATTGGCACGATACCAGTTGATATGGGCGTTGATCCGTTTCGGGTTGCTTGTCGCCGCACGAAACAATGCCCCCTCCTCCGCACTGAGCAACCCTTTGGCAACCAGCGGCTGATAAGCCCCTGTCCAGACCTGCTTGTCGCCACCGAGGGCCACGATCAGTAGCGGATTTGCTTGTTTCAGCCGTTCGATATAGGCAGCGGTCTCTCGCAGTTCCGGATTAGTCTGCATGATCGCCAGCAGCTGGTTTTGCGGTGGCGCGCTCAAACCCGTTACGCTGGCGACGCGATCCGGATAGCGTTGGGCAAATCCGAACGCGAAGGTCGCGCCCCAGTCATGCCCGACGAGATGCACTTTGTCTGCATCGAGGTGATCAAGCAGGGCCTGCACATGGGCCGCCATAGTCTCAAGCTGATAGGCATCCTGATCCTGCGGCGCATCGGATCGGCCTGCCCCGAGGCCATCTATGGCGACGACCCGATAGTCACTTTTTAACGCCTCCATCTGACGGATGAAGGAAAGCCAGTAAGATGGGAAACCATGGAGGAAGAGCACAAGCTCTCCTTCGCCTGCTGTCACATAATGGAGCTGATGACCATCTTGCTCGAAATAGGCTTCGCGAAACGGATAAGCCGCTGCGCCGACGCGGTTGGCGTGAACCACTGCAGGATCGACATCCGATGGGTCTATGCGCACGGGCATGCTGTCCCAAATAACAGCGATCACGCCAGCCATCAGGAAAACGGCCAGCAGGCCGATGCTTGTCAATTTAATCCCGCGTCGCATTGGCCCTATCTTGCATCGAAATTTAACACACAATATGTTCAATAAGGCGAACAATATAATCTCTATTCGGATTTGGATAGCCTATTTATTGACTCTTAGTTCAATAGAAGGATAGAAGGCTCTGAGCCATTGACTGAGCAGCTTTTCCAAGCTCTGTGGTCGCACCAGAAAGAGAGATATGCTGAGAATTTTAGCCGGAATCAGTGTCGCGCTGTCCTTGAGCGCATGCGGCAGTGCTGGAGACGACGCGAATGTCGCGCCGGATGCCGTCATCACTGGTGTAAATTATATCGGAGCATCGGTCGGCAATCTCGACGACACCGTCCAACTCTATGGCGACGCCGTCGACCTCAAACTGGTGAATGAAGAGCCGATTTCGGAAAATCCGCTATTTGACAATTTGGCGGGACGGGCCGGCGTGATGGCAGACACGCGGATGATGCGCAGCGCCAATGCCCAGATCCGCTTCATGGCCTTTGCCAATCCGTCTTCCGACGCCCGGAAAGCCGCGCCGATGGACGTTCAAGGTCCGGGCATAGCTCATGTCTGTTATCAGGTGAACGAGACCACCCAGGCCTATCAGAAGTTTCTCGCCGGAGGAGCAACCCATATCGGCGAAAAGGCGATGGTCCAGTTAAATCCGAAAAACCCGGTTTCCTATGCCTATGCGCGGGATCAAAGCGGACTGATATCGGAGATCGAGCATGTTGATGTCGCGAAACTCGATCTGCCCGCACCGCCGAAAAACCAATATCGCATCCGGCATGTCTCGCTCGCGACGCCGGACATCGACCGGCTGGTCGCTTTCTATACGGCGTTTCTCAACCAGCCATCGCCGCGCCGTGTGGGGGAATGGTTTGCGGTCTCGAGCGAGAAAATCGACAAGGTTTCGGGCCTGCCGGACAGCAAGGTTGAAATGGCATGGTTCCAGATCCGCAATCTGGAGCTAGAGATTTTCCAGTATCACAGCCATCCCACCGAAGATCTCAGCACACCGCGCCCGGTGGATGCGCTGGGCTATAACATGATCGTTTTTGACGTGTCGGACATGGCGGCCGCGCGCAAGCGTCTGGTCGATGCCGGCGGCACAGTGGTCACCGAACCGGGTCCGATGGACGGCGGCGAGATCCTGTTCGGCCGTGATCCTGACGGCAATCTGATCGGTCTGCAAACGGCGCCGGCTGATGCAGTCGTCTCCGCAAAGAATTTTGAAAATAACGGTATCTAGGAGTCCATATGTTTGATTTATCCGGCAATGTTGCACTGGTCACCGGCGGCAATGGGGGCGTCGGCCTGGCCTATGCCCGCGGGCTTGTAAAGGCCGGTGCCAAGGTTGCCATCTGGGGACGCAATGCCGACAAAAACGCGGCTGCTGTGGAAGAATTGCGCGCGATGGGCGGTGAGGTAGAAGCCTTTGCCTGCGACGTGACCGACGAGGATCGGATTGCTGAGGCCTGGGATGCAACCCTGGCCCGCTTTGACAAGGTCGACAGCTGCTTCGCCAATGCGGGCGGCGGCGGTTTTCGCGGCATGTCGCACTTGACCGATCGGCAGACCTGGCTGGACACGATTGATCTCAATCTGATGAGCGTCGTCCAGACATGGCGGCCCGTCACGGCGCATATGCTCGAGCGCAAGGCCGGAGGGAAGCTGGTCGTCACCTCTTCCGTGGCGGCCTTGATGGGCACCGGCGGCGCGGCGGGTTATTCGACAACCAAGGCCGCGGTGGTCGGCCTGGTGCAGGCGCTGGCGATTGAGCTCGGCCAGGCGGGCATCCAGGTGAATGCGATCATGCCGGGCTTTATCGAAACCGAAATGTCGCTCCAAACCAGCAAGGCGTTTCAGGATTCCGCCCGTCGGCGGTCGGCGAGCGGCCAGATAGGCGAGCTGGAAGACATGGAGGGCGTCGCCGTTTTTCTGGCGTCCCGGCATAGCAAGTTCATGACCGGTCAAAGCATGGTCATGGACGGTGGGCACACCATCCACCCGATGTAATCCACGACGGGTCGGCGAGCAGGCCGACCATAGCAACAGGCATCAGGAGTCCGGCATGGTAGTCCCCAAAATCGCCCATTGGTTTTTCGTTGTGCTGTTCGCGCTGATCGGCCTGCTTTTGACCGTCCCGGGCGGCTATCTGGTCACGCTCGGGGGCAGTCCCTATTACGTCATAGCGGGTTTGGTCACGCTTGGACTGGTGGTCCTGATGATCCGGCGCAGCGCCTGGGCCCCGAAAGTCTATGGGGTGATTATCGCGCTGACCCTGATCTGGGCGCTGTTCGAGGCGCAGCTCCACTTTCTCGCCCTGCTGCCGCGGATCGCCGCGTGGCTCGGCATGGGACTGTGGTTTCTGACGCCCTGGTATCGCCAATCTCTGCGTGCCGACAAAGCGGAAGAATCCGGCACCGATATGACAACCAAATGGTGGGTTGGCGGCCCAAGCCTGGCCGCGGTCGCAGTCCTGATCCTGGCATCGATGCAGGGCTATATCCAGAACGGCACCGGCACGGTTCGAAGCGTGGATAGCGTCGAAGCGACGACCGACTGGCGCCATTATGGCAATAGCGAAGGCGGCACCCGGTTTGCCCAGATAAGCGATATTAACACCGACACAGTCGGCGGCCTCAAGGAAGTCTGGCGCTACCGCACGGGCGTCGAGGAAGATTTCAAGGCGACTCCGCTGCAGGTTAACGGCATGCTTTATATGTGCGCCGCGCTCAATGTCATGATCGCGATTGACGACAGCACCGGCAAGGAAGTCTGGCGTCACACGCCGGATGTTGCCCCGCCAGCCGCCCATCAATATGCCCGCACCTGCCGCGGAGTTGGCTATCACGAAGCGCCGGCGGATTATAGCGGGCAATGTCCGAAGAGGATCATCACCGCGACCGTCGATGCGCAGAATCATTGCGGTCGATGCGATGACCGGCCAGCTTTGCACGGACTTTGGCGCCAACGGTTCCGTCGATCTGCGGACCGGCATGGGAGACCATGCGGTCGACGAATATTATGTCACCTCGGCCCCGCTGGTCGCCGGCAATAATCTCGTGGTGGGCGGACAGGTTCTGGATTCTCAGGATCTCGGCCTGCCGTCCGGGGTCGTCCGGGCTTATGACGCGATGACCGGGGCCTTTGTCTGGGCCTGGGATCTCGGCAATCCCGGGGTCCACAGTGAACCGGGGCCTGGCGAAACCTATATATTGGGTACGCCGAATGTCTGGTCGATCATGAGCTATGACCCGGAGCTGGACCTGATCTATGCGCCCACCGGCAATGCGTCACCTGACTATTTCGGCGGCGCGCGGCGGGACTTTGATGACGAATGGTCGTCCGCAGTGGTCGCGATTGACGGCAAGACCGGCGAACCGCGGTGGAAATATCAGACCGTCCATCATGACATCTGGGATTATGACGTCCCTGCCCAGCCGGTGCTGGTCGATGTCACGCGGGATGGCGAAAACGTGCCGTCGGTCGCGGTGCCAACCAAAATGGGCGCGATATTTCTGCTCGATCGCCGGACCGGCGCGCCGGTCCACCCGATTGAAGAACGGCCAGCCCCGCAAGGCGCGGCGGACGGCGAATATCTGTCGCCGACCCAGCCCCATTCGCCGCTGCCAAATTTTCACCCCTACCGCTATGAAAAGGACATGTGGGGACTGACCCCGATCGATCAGATGGTCTGCCGGATCGAATATCGCATGATGCGTTATGAAGGCATGTACACCCCGCCATCCCAGCAGGGCACTTTGCTCTATCCGGGCAATTTCGGGGGCTTTAACTGGGGCAGTGTTTCGGTCGATGCCGACAATGGCCTGCTCGTCGCCGCGCCGATGATGCTGGCCCACCGGTTGCTCCTCGTGACCCCCGAACAGGTCGCCGAGGCGGGACCGCGCGGCGCGCTGTTGCTGGGCAAGAACCATCCCGCTGTGCACATGGATCCGGACGGACCAAAGCCGAAAATGGGCGATGCTGATCCCGATGACCCCTATGACCACCGGCAGATCAAGTTTTTCGGCCTGCCGATGCCCTTCATGTCGATCCTTGGCACCCAGGTGCCCTGTTTCGAACCACCCTGGTCGCGGATCGCGGTCATGGATCTCAACACCAAGGAACTTTTGTGGAGCCGGCCCGCGGGCACGATGAAGGATAGCGGGCCGTTCAACCTGCGGCTCAACATACCCCTGGAAGTCGGAACCGCGGTTCGGGCAGGAACGCTGACCACGCGCGGCGGGCTTACCTTTCTCAGCTCGACAATGGACAGCACGGTCAGAGCCTTTGACCTGCGCACCGGCGAGGAAAAATGGGCGGCCGCCCTGCCCGGCAATGGGCAAGCGACGCCGATGTCCTACCGCTCTGAAAAATCAGGCAAACAATATCTCATCGTCACGGTGCCCAATCCCACCTGGCGCTATCCGCGCGACCCGGATACCGGCGAATATGTCGATTCCCAGAGCGTGCGCGATGGCAAGGGCGGCTATGTGATTGCCTATGCGCTGGAGGACGACTGAGCGGATCACCGACAGGCGGAAACCCGACTAGGACGCAATCTTCGCCAGAAGCTTTTCGGCCTGGTCGAGATGCGGTTTGTCGATCATCTTGCCGTCCAGTTCGAGCACGCCGGCGCCCGGATTGCCGGCAAAGGCCGCGACGACAGCCTCAGCCCAGGCGATCTCGTCAGCGCTGGGGGTGAAGGCGGCGTTGATGGTTTCAATTTGAGCGGGATGGATCGCCATCATCCCGGCAAAACCGTCACGCGCGCTCGCTCGGGCGTAGCGTTCCAAACCGTCGAGATTCTTGATATCGGGAAAGACCGTATCGATCGCCGCAACACCGGCGGCGTGGGCCCCGAACAGGGTTAGAGCGCGGACCATATCATAAGGCGCGGTATAGCTGCCGTCATCATGGCGCGAGGTCGCGGCCCCGATCGCCGCCGGCAGATCCTCTGCACCCCAGGTCACGCCGAGCAGGCTTTCGCCAACATCCTGAAAACTGCCGAGCTGGAACACCGCTGCGGGCGTTTCGGTGGCGATCGGCAGGATGGGTATATTCTGCCCGCCCAACAAGGACTTTAGCTGCGAAACCGAACCTGCCCCTTCGGCTTTCGGGAGCACAATACCGGCGGGCGGGGCCGATAACAGGCTGTTGACATCAGCGATCGCCAGCGGGCCATCGAGCGGATTGATCCGCACCAGAACCGGCACCGGCGCGGTCTGCGTCAGATACTTTGCCACCGCCTCGCGCGCGATCTGCTTGTGGGCCAGCGACACGCTGTCTTCGAGATCGAGGATGATCGCGTCGGCACCGCTTTGCGCCGCCTTGTCAAAACGCTCGGGGCGATCGCCGGGAACAAATAGCAGCGAGCGCAAAATCATGCGTCCTGTTTCTTCAACAGCGCGCTGCGCAGACATTGGCAAACCACTTCGTCGCGCTGATTGATCAGCTGATGCTCAAAGGTCACGATACCGGCTTGCGGTCGCGATTTGCTCTGCTTGAGCGTTTTCACTTCGCTGGTCGCCCGCATGGTATCGCCGATAAAAACCGGTTTGGGCATGACCAGATCGGTATAGCCGAGATTGGCAACCAGCGTCCCCAAAGTCGTGTCGCCGACCGACAGTCCGACCATCAGAGAGAATGTAAACGTCCCATTGACCAGAATCTGGCCAAACTCGCTCTGCTTGGCCGCCTCGGCATCGAGATGCAGCGGCTGCGGATTGTGGGTCATGGTAGTGAACAGAAGATTGTCGGTTTCGGTCACCGTCCGACGGATGTCGTGCGCGATCGTGTCACCGATGGCCCATTGATCAAAAAAACGGCCTGCCATTATGCTTGCTCCCCGTCGCTATCGGGTTTGTCGATTTGAATCAGCAACGCATCGCTGACCACCTGGGCATTGAGGTCGGGACCAACCGCGCTGACCACGCCGTCAAACGGGGCGGTTATGGCATGTTCCATTTTCATCGCTTCGAGCACCATCAGTTTCTGCCCGGCCACCACGGTGTCACCAGCGGCAATGTCCAGCGCAATCACCTTGCCCGGCATGGGCGAGAGGATCGCCCCATCCGCTATGCCAGCCGCAGGACCGCCTTCTTGGCGTTCGAGCGCGATGCCGAAACTCTGGCCCCTTGCGGTCACCAGCGCGACATCGGCGCTGGCCCGGGAGACAAAGACATCGCCGCCAAAATCGGCCGGTGCAGCGACCTGATAGGTCTGCCCAGCCGCAGTCATGTGCACCGTCCGCGACGGCGCCCGATTAAGCCGGAAGCCGAACAGCCCGCGATCATCGCTGTGCTGATATTGCGCAACAAGCTCCCGGGCCGCCTGGCGCAACATCTCGGCATCCGGTTCGGCAATTGGCATCAGGGCGGTGCCGTGATCTTCAATGAAGGAAGTGGTGATGTCGCCCGCGACAAAGGCCGGATGCGCCACGGCATTGTACAAAAAGCCCGCGTTGGATTTGACCGGCCAGACGGCCAGGCCATCCAGCTTGTCCTGCATCAAAGCAAGCGCTTCGTGCCGGCTATCCGCATGGGTGATGACTTTTGCGATCATCGGATCGTAAAAGGGAGACACGACATCGCCCTGGTCGACACCGGTTTCAATCCGTACATAGTCTTCGGGAAAATGGCATTGTTCCAACAGGCCGGTGGAGGGCAAAAAGCCACTGGTGGGATCTTCCGCATAGAGCCGCACTTCCACGGCGTGGCCATTGATGCTCAATTCATCCTGCTTCAACGGGATCGGCTCACCGCTCGCCACCCGCAACTGCCATTCGACGAGATCAACGCCGGTAATTTCTTCGGTCACCGGATGCTCGACCTGCAGCCGGGTGTTCATTTCCATGAACCATATCCGGTCGGCCCGCAGACCTTCGCTGGCATCGGCAATAAACTCAATCGTGCCGGCGCCTTGATAGTCGACCGCCTTGGCGGCGCGCACGGCGGCGGCACATAGGTCGGCCCGGGTGGTGTCATCCATCCCCGGCGCGGGCGCTTCCTCCACTACCTTCTGGTGGCGCCGCTGCAGCGAACAATCGCGTTCGAACAGATGCACGGCATTGCCATGGCTGTCCCCGAACACCTGGACTTCAATATGGCGCGGACTGGTGATCCATTTTTCGATCAGAACAATATCATTGCCAAAACTTGCCTTGGCTTCGCGCTGACAGGAGAGCAAGCCATCGGCAAAATCGGCCGCGCTGTCGATCTTGCGCATGCCCTTGCCACCACCGCCAGCAACCGCCTTGATCAGCACCGGATAGCCAATGGCCTCGGCCTGCTCTGCAAGATGATCCGGATCCTGATTGTCGCCAAGATAGCCGGGTGTTGTCGGCACGCCGGCTTCGTCCATCAATGTCTTCGCCGCGTCTTTCAGCCCCATGGCGCGGATGCTGGCGGGCTTTGGCCCAACCCAGATCAGACCGGCATCGATAACCGCCTGGGCGAAATCCGCATTTTCGCTGAGAAAACCATATCCGGGGTGGATTGCCTCTGCCCCGGTCTGTTTGGCCGCAGCGATAATCTTGTCGCCAACCAGATAGGATTCAGCGGCTGGAGAACCGCCAATATGAACCGCTTCATCGGCTTCGCGCACATGCATCGCGCTGGCATCGGCATCGGAATAGACGGCGATCGTGCGAATTTGCATTTTGCGCGCTGTCGCCATGATCCGGCAGGCAATTTCGCCCCGGTTGGCGATCAGAAGAGATGTAATCATATCGCCCCCCTACATCCGGAACAGGCCGAATTGCGCCCTGTCCTCTATCGGTGCATTCAGTGTCGCGGCAAAGGCGAGGCCCAGCACGTCGCGAGTTTGCACCGGATCGATAATCCCGTCATCCCACAGCCGTGCGGTCGCAAAATAGGGATTGCCTTCATCCTCATAGAGCTGCCGAACCGGGGCCTTGAACGCTTCCTCCTCTTCCTCGGTCCAGCTGCTGGCATCCCGATGCACTGTGGCCAGAACGCTGGCGGCCTGTTCGCCGCCCATGACGCTGATCCGGCTGTTCGGCCAGCTGAACAGGAAGCGCGGGGAATAGGCCCGGCCACACATGCCGTAATTGCCGGCGCCAAAGCTGCCACCGATCATCACCGTCACTTTGGGCACCTGCGCGGTTGCGACCGCGGTCACCAGCTTGGCGCCATGTTTGGCAATCCCTTCCTGCTCATATTTGCCGCCGACCATGAAGCCGGAAATATTCTGCAGAAACAGCAGCGGGATTTTCCGCTGGCAGGCCAGCTCGATGAAATGGGCGCCTTTCTGAGCGCTTTCGCTGAACAATATGCCGTTATTCGCCAGGATCGCGACCGGCATGCCGTGGATATGCGCAAAACCGCACACCAATGTCGGCCCGTAGAGCGCCTTGAATTCATGAAATTCACTGCCATCGACCAGGCGTGCGATGATCTCGCGCACCTCATAGGGCGCACGCACATCGTCCGGAATAATCCCGTAAAGATCCGCCGCATCATATTTGGGCGCACGGACCTCTTGCAAAGCAACATCCGGTTTGCGATTCTGGGGCAGCGTTGCAACAATATCCCGCACGATTGTGAGTGCATGGTCGTCGCTGTCGGCGACATGGTCGACAACGCCGGACTTCTTGCCGTGCATATCGCCGCCGCCCAGGTCTTCCGCACTGATCTCTTCTCCGGTTGCGGCTTTGACCAGCGGCGGACCGGCCAGGAAAATCGTTCCCTGATTGCGGACGATCACGGTTTCTTCCGACATGGCCGGCACATAAGCACCACCCGCCGTGCAACTGCCCATCACGCAGGCAATCTGCGGTATCTGCTGCGCGCTCATATTGGCCTGGTTGAAAAATATCCGGCCGAAATGATCCCGGTCCGGAAAAACCTCGGCCTGATTAGGCAGGTTCGCGCCGCCGCTGTCGACCAGATAAATGCACGGCAGCCGGTTTTCGAGGGCAATTTCCTGTGCGCGCAAATGCTTCTTCACGGTCAGCGGATAATAGGTCCCGCCCTTCACCGTGGCATCATTGCACACGATCATGACATGCCGCCCCGACACTTGCCCGACCCCAACGATCAGTCCGGCGCCGGGAACGGCGTCATCATAAAGCCCGTTGGCGGTGAGCTGCCCGATCTCCAGAAAGGCAGATCCGGGGTCCAGCAGCCGCTCGACGCGATCTCTGGGAAGCAGTTTGCCGCGCGACACATGGCGGTCGCGGGCCTTCTCGGTGCCACCCAGCGCCTGAGTTGCGACCTTGCTGCGTAGCTCCTCGGCCAGCGCCCGGTTATGCGCCGCATATTGTTGAAAGGTTTCGCTGGCCGCGCTGACGGCGGATGGGAGGATCGGCGCAGTCATTGCTTCATGCGCCCCCGATCAATTCGCGCCCGATCAGCATGCGGCGGATTTCATTGGTACCGGCGCCAATATCCAGCAGCTTGCTGTCTCGCCAATAGCGTTCCACCGGCCAATCCGTGGTGTAGCCAGCCCCGCCCAGCGCCTGGATCGATTCCTCGGCAACACGGACGCTGTTTTCCGACGCCAGCATGACGGCACCTGCGGCATCAAAGCGGGTGGTCTGCCCCGCATCACAGGCCTTGTTGACATTATAGACATAGCTGCGGGCGCTGTTGAGCCGGACATACATGTCGGCAATCTTGCCCTGCATCAGCTGGAATGTACCAATCGGTTTGCCAAATTGCTTGCGCTCGCGAACATAGGGAATGACCGTATCGAGACAGGCCTGCATGAGACCCAGCGGAATCGCAGCGAGCACAGCGCGTTCATAGTCCAGTCCGCTCATCAACACGCCGACGCCGCCATTGAGCGGCCCCATGACATTTTCTTCCGGCACCTCGCAGTCGTCAAAGACCAGCTCGGCGGTGGGGCTGCCCTTCATACCGACTTTCTCGATCTTCTGACCGATCGAAAAGCCTTTCATGCCCTTTTCGATCAAGAAGGCGGTGATGCCGCCCGACCCGGCATCCGGGCGGGTTTTGGCATAGACCACCAGCGTATCGGCATCGGTGGAATTGGTGATCCAGAATTTCGTGCCGTTGAGGATGTAACCGCCCTGCACCGCTTCGGCTTTCAGCTTCATCGACACAACGTCCGACCCTGCCCCGGCTTCCGACATTGCCAGCGAACCGACATGCTCGCCGCTGATCAGCTTGGGCAGATATTTGGCTTTCTGTTCCGGGGAGGCCCAGCGCCGGATCTGGTTGACGCACAGGTTGGAATGCGCGCCGTAGGACAGGCCCAGAGCGGCGCTGCCCCGGCTGACTTCTTCCACCGCAATGGCATGTTCAATATAACCCAGCCCAAGCCCGCCATCTTCTTCTTCCACGGTGATCCCGTGCAGACCCAGCGCGCCCATCTGTTCCCATAATTCCCGCGGGAACCAGTCTTCCCGGTCCATTTTTTCGGCCAGCGGCGAGATTTTTTCATCGGCAA
Source organism: Parasphingorhabdus sp. W113 (assembly GCF_055693205.1). Lineage (NCBI taxonomy): Bacteria > Pseudomonadati > Pseudomonadota > Alphaproteobacteria > Sphingomonadales > Sphingorhabdaceae > Parasphingorhabdus > Parasphingorhabdus sp. W113. The sequence continues at coordinate 2,457,193 of NZ_CM146328.1, forward strand.
AGCGCCGCGTCGTATCGCGGATCTGATCCGCCATCTCGCCCAGTTGGAAATCGAATTCGGGAGTGGCTATCATGATCATCACCTCTGATTGGGAGCCAGACTGGCCCAGTCAACGCCAAAAACCAGTTCCTAGCGCCCTTTTCAATATTTACAAAATTGATTTTAATCGAATTATGTATAGTATTTCTTTATGATAACGCGCACCCAGATCCGACAGTTTCTCGCCGTAGTGGACGGCGGCAGCTTTACCCGTGCGGCCGAGCTGATCAATGTGACCCAACCGACCCTTTCCACCGGTGTTGCCGAACTGGAAAAGCATCTCGGAACAAAATTGTTCATCCGCGAAAAGCGGCGCATACAGCTGACCGAAGCCGGCAATCGGTTATTGATCCACGCCCGCAAGATCCAGCGGGAATTTCGCCTTGCGGAAGACGAAACGACAGCCGCCGCGGCGGTGGTGGAACCGATCCGGCTCGGCGTCCTTGAAAGCCTCGCGACACCGCTGCTGGAAGCGATCGTCTTTGATTATCATGAACAGGGTTGTGAAAACCCCTTGTCGATCATCGAGGGGAAGGACACCGAACTGTCGGCCCATCTGTCGAAAAACACCGTTGATGCCGCCATCACGCTGATCGACAAAAAGGCCATCTCGAGCAATGCGACCGCTTTGTTCGACGAGCCCTATATGCTCATGGTGTCGGACCAGCACCGAATCGCAAACAAGCCGATTGTTTCGCCAGAGGAAATCAGCACCGAAACCATGATCGCCCGGCGCTCCTGCGAAATCCTCTCCCAGACCAGCAAATATTTCACCTCCCACGGGGCCCGCCCCCCATTCAGCCTGCGATCAAACCACGAGGACAGGATCATGGCCATGGTCCGCGCCGGCCTTGGGATGACGGTTGCGCCGCTATCGCACCGCGTAGATGGCGTGACAGCGGTCCAACTCGAAGGGTTTCACTATAGCCGGGATATCGGGCTGGTTTTTGGTACAGACTGGCTCGAAAATTTTGGCAGCGATCACGCCCTGGGGCAGGTCGTAAAAGAGAATCTGGATAAGGATAACTTATCGACCAACCAAGCTTGATGCCATGATCCAACCGGAATAGCTCCGCTCTCGGTTGGCGGCATTCCAATCCGACAGCCGCTTTCCGTCACAAGAGAAATTTAGTAAGAACAAGAAAATCTTGCCAGCGCTTTTCAATGAAAAAATGTATGCCCGTCACCAACTAGACTTTTACCAAACGCTCTCGCAACAATACCAACGTTGGACTATTGAATCATCATGCCCCTTACCCACCTCCAACGCCTTGAGGCCGAAAGCCTGCACATCATGCGCGAAGTGGCCGCACAGGCCGACAAGCCGGTGATGCTCTATTCTGTCGGCAAGGACAGCGCTGTGATGCTGCATCTCGCCAAAAAGGCGTTTTTCCCATCCCCTCCCCCTTTTCCGCTGCTGCACGTCGATACCACCTGGAAATTTCAGGAAATGTACAAAATGCGGGCCAAAGCCGCAGAAGACGCCGGTATGGAATTGCTCGTGCACCAGAATCCGGAAGCCAAGGAAAAAGGGATTAACCCGTTCGACCATGGCGCGGTGCATACCGACATGTGGAAAACCGAGGGCTTGAAACAGGCACTGAACAAATATGGTTTCGACGCGGCTTTTGGCGGCGCGCGCCGGGACGAAGAAAAAAGCCGGGCCAAAGAGCGCGTGTTTTCCTTTCGATCGGCAAACCACCGTTGGGACCCGAAGAACCAGCGGCCGGAATTGTGGAAGCTTTACAACATGCGCAAGGCCAAGGGCGAAAGCATCCGTGTGTTTCCGCTGTCCAACTGGACCGAACTGGACATCTGGCAATATATCCATCTCGAGAATATCGAGATTGTTCCGCTCTATTATTCAGCGCTCCGGCCCACGGTCGAGCGCGATGGCATGCTGTTGATGGTCGACGATGACCGCTTCCGGTTTGAACCTGGCGAGCAAGTGGTGGAACGGTCGGTGCGGTTCCGGACGCTGGGCTGCTATCCCTTGACCGGAGCGGTTGAGAGCGAAGCCACGACATTACCGAAGATTATCCAGGAAATGCTGTTGACGACCACATCCGAGCGCCAGGGCCGCGCCATTGATCACGATCAGAGCGCTTCGATGGAGAAAAAGAAACAGGAAGGCTATTTCTAGTGGAGCATCCCGCACCCGCCTATGAAAGCGACACATTGATCGCCGAGGATATTGATGCCTATCTCGAAAGTCATCAGCACAAGACCATGCTGCGCTTCATCACCTGTGGATCGGTTGATGATGGCAAATCGACGCTCATCGGCCGGCTGCTCTATGACTCCAAAATGATTTTCGAGGACCAGTTATCGGCGCTTGAAAAGGATTCCAAAAAGCTCGGGACACAGGGTCAGAATATTGATTTCGCGCTGCTGGTTGACGGTCTTGCCGCGGAGCGGGAACAGGGCATCACCATCGACGTCGCCTACCGGTTTTTCGCCACTGAAAAACGAAAATTCATCGTCGCTGACACGCCCGGCCATGAACAATATACCCGCAATATGATCACCGGCGCTTCAACCGCGGATCTGGCGGTGATCCTGATTGACGCCCGGCAAGGGATTTTGACCCAGACCCGGAGACATAGCTATCTCGCCCATCTGATCGGCATCAAACATATCGTGCTGGCGGTCAATAAAATGGACCTGGTAGACTATGATCAGGCGGTTTTCGATGAGATTGTCACAGACTATCGGGCCTTTGCCGACGAGCTCGGCATGGCCGCGTTCACCGCGATTCCGATTTCCGGTCTGGCCGGCGACAATATCGCACGAAAATCGGATCAGACCCCATGGTATGATGGCCCGACCCTGATTGACCATCTGGAAAATGTCGAAGTCACCGTGACGACCAACCAAAGCGGCCCGTTTCGCTTGCCGGTCCAGTGGGTCAATCGGCCCAATCTCGATTTTCGCGGATTCAGCGGTCAAATTGCCAGTGGTACGGTACAGCCCGGCGACACGGTCAAGATTTTGCCCTCCGGAAAAACCACCCAGGTCAAAGAAATTGTGACCTATGATGGCCCGCTTTCAAAAGCGGTCGCGGGGCAATCGGTGACGTTGACCCTGGCCGATGAAGTGGACTGCTCGCGCGGCGATATCATTGTCGCCGCAGATGCCCCGCCGCAAACCGCTGACCAGTTCGAATCCACGCTTGTCTGGATGGATGAAAACGAGCTTTTGCCCGGCCGCAGCTACTGGATGAAAATCGGCCCGCAAATGGTCAGTGTGACCGTTCAGCCGCCAAAATATCAGGTCAATGTCAACAGCCTGGAACAGCTCGCCGCCAAGACGCTGGAGTTGAATGATATCGGTGTTGCCGAACTGTCGACAGACCAACCGATCACCTTTGAACCTTATGCCGAAAATCGCGAGCTCGGCGGATTTATCCTGATCGACAAGATCAGCAACGCAACGGTCGCCGCGGGCATGCTGCATTTCTGCTTGCGACGGTCGCAAAATGTCCATTGGCAGGATGTCGACATCGATCGGGTTGCCCATGCCAAGCAGAAGCGGCAGGAGCCGCGCGTCGTCTGGTTTACCGGGCTGTCGGGATCCGGCAAATCGACCATTGCCAACATGGTCGAAAAGCGCTTGCACGCGCTGGGCAAACACAGCTTCCTGCTGGACGGTGACAATGTGCGTCATGGCCTCAACAAGGACCTCGGGTTCACCGACGCCGACCGGGTTGAAAATATCCGTAGAATTGGCGAAGTGGCAACGCTGATGGCGGATGCCGGGCTGATCGTTCTGACCGCGTTTATTTCCCCGTTCAAGGCCGAGCGGCAACTGGTGCGTTCGATGCTGCCCAAGGGCGAATTTATCGAAATATTTGTCGATACCCCCCTGTCGGTCGCGGAAGAACGCGATGTCAAAGGTCTCTATAAAAAGGCGCGGGCGGGCGAGCTCAAGAATTTCACCGGTATCGACAGCGACTATGAAATTCCCGAAAATCCAGAGATGCGGATCGACACAACCAAGATGAGCCCGGAAGAAGCCGCCGAGATTATCGTGGACAAGATCGTCGGAAGTTGGTCCTATACCATATGAATGATGGTGAACTGGCTGCGGCCCTGGCGAAAAAAGCTGGCGCCCTGCTGCTCAAATTGCGAAGCGAAACCGGTCTGACAGGCAAGGCGCTCGGCGAAGCCGGCGATCGCGCGGCCAATGAGCTGCTCGTCTCGGCGCTGCATAAAGCACGACCATCTGACGGGCTTTTGTCCGAAGAGAGCCAGGACACCGCCGAGCGATTGACCAGGGACCGGGTCTGGATCATCGATCCCGTCGATGGCACGCGAGAATATAGCGAGGGCCGGGAAGACTGGGCGGTCCATGTCGGACTGGCGATCAACAACAAGCCCGTTCTCGGGGCCGTGGCATTGCCGTCTCTGGACCTAGTCTGCCGCAGCGATCAGCCATTTCAGGCGCCTGACAGACTCCAGACACCGCGCCTGGTTGTCAGCCGCTCCCGCCCGGCAAAAGAAGCGCTCGCGGTTGCGAAGGCAATGGCTGGGACGTTGATCGAAATGGGGTCTGCTGGCGCCAAGGCGATGGCAGTCGTCCGCGGAGAGGCGGATATCTATCTCCATTCCGGTGGGCAATATGAATGGGACAATTGTGCACCGGTGGCGGTTGCCATGGCCCACGGCTTACACTGTTCTCGCATTGACGGCAGTGCGTTCCGGTATAATCAGCAGGACACCTATTTGCCGGATTTGCTGATTTGCCATCAACAGGACGCGCAGCCGATACTCGATCTCATTCAGGGAACGCGGGACTGAACCGCAATACGGCCAGGCTCAGGATATTTCGCCAGACTTGAGATTATCCCGTTCATGCTCGAATTCCGGCACGATCTGCTTCAGCAAATCAATCGCTTCATCGGTTTTGCGACAGGCCCGAACCTGGCTTAACAGCTCTTCAAGCCGGTCAGCGGCCAAATGGCCTTCGCGCGCCATCATGATCCGGTCATGCACGGTTTGCCGGGGATCGTTGCCGATGATCAGCTCTTCATAGAGTTTCTCGCCCGGTCGCAATCCGACCTCTTCAATTTCAATGTCGCCATCCGGATTCTGGTCGCTGCGCACCGTCAATCCGGACAATTGAATCATGGTTTTTGCCAAATCGATAATCCGGACGGACTTGCCCATATCGAGGACAAAGACTTCTCCGCCCTTGGCCATGCCGCCGGCCTGGATAACCAGTTGCGACGCTTCCGGTATGGTCATGAAGTAACGAGTCACATCGCGATGCGTCAGCGTGATCGGCCCGCCCATTTCAATTTGCTGGCGAAACAACGGAACAACCGAACCGCTGGAACCGAGCACATTGCCAAATCGGACCATCGAAAATTTGGTCTGGCCCGGCTTTTCAGAGAATATCTGCACGATCTGCTCGGCGGCCCGTTTGGTCGCCCCCATGACATTGGTCGGGCGGACCGCCTTGTCGGTGCTGATCAGGATAAAATCGCCGACATCAGCCTGATAGGCCGCATTGGCCAATTCATAGGTCCCGACAATGTTGTTTTTAATCCCTTCCACCGGATTGGCCTCGACCAGCGGGACATGTTTATAGGCTGCCGCATGAAATACCGTATTTGGCTGCCAATAGGCAAACACTTCCTCTAACCGGCTGGCATCGGTAACCGACCCCAGTATGGGAACAATCTCTACTGCTCCGAGGCCGTTATCCTGCAGATATTTGCGCAACTCCTTCTCAATCGCGTAGAGCGAAAATTCCGACAGTTCGAACATGATCAATTGCCGCGCACCGGCCTTGACGATCTGGCGGCACAGCTCGCTGCCGATAGAACCACCGGCTCCGGTCACCAGAACCTTTTTGCCCACGATAGTTCGGCCGAGTAGCAATTCATTAGGCGCCACAGGCTCGCGACCCAGCAGGTCTTCAATATCGAGTTCCCGGATATCATTGAATGAAACCTGACCATCCATGATATCTTTCATGTTGGGCAAGGTCTGGACGTGGACCTTGAAGCGCTGAATCTCCTCGACAATCGAACGTCGTTTTTTCCGGGAAATATTGGGGATCGCCAGCAATATGTCGGTAATCTGGTATTTCTGGATAACATCCTGCAGCTTGCCGCTCCAGAAGACCTTGTTCCCGTCCAGTTTCTGGCCATCGAGTCTTTTGTCATCGTCAATATAACCGCGCAGCCGCATAGCGGGTTCGGATCGCATCGACGTCGCCAGTTGCTGACCGGCGTTGCCGGCGCCATAGATCAGTACGGTTTTCACTGCGCCGCCAAACCGGTTCCGGCCAAGAATATCGACCATCAGATAACGGGCTGTGACTCTGGAAAAACCGACCATGATAAAGAAGATGATCGGCTGCAAAACGCCGACCGTCCGCGGCACGCCAGCAATTCCGATGACCGAGAAAACGAAAACCATTGGTACGGCATAAATCATGAAAGCCCGGACGAGAGTTTTCATCATCCCGGACCCCGCATAGCGGAAAATGGCGTTGTAAACCCCGACCAGATAGAAGACCGGCAAGACAATCAGGATGGCAGCCAACGCAACTTTCTGGATCGCCAGGTCCCAATAGACCCACACCCCAATCCGCAGCGAATAGGCAATCCAAATAGACTGAATACACAGCAGAATGTCGATAAGAACGACGATCAACTGCTTCTTCCATCGCGCAAAACCCGCGATTTTTTCAAGAATTTGCGTAAAAATGGCAATCATGAACTTACTACTAACATTTCCGTTCTGCTTTACAAATCAGGTATATTTCGGACATGTGGTAACAGAATATCAATCTAAAATCCGCAAAGCATTTACTCGAATGGCGGTCATTATGGTCGCTTATCATTATCATGGACCAAGTTCCGCCGAAGCGTTGACGAGATAAACGCCCCATCACAAACATACAACAAACCAAAATGTAACATTCTACCGCCAAGCTTGACCACGCAAGATGATCGGGCCAGAAGCGGCTTCTGATGAGGCTTCTAACGATAACAGAAGCCAAAAAGTAAAGGATAACTATGAAAATTGCGATGATTGGATCCGGCTATGTTGGTCTTGTATCCGGTGCTTGCTTCGCGGATTTTGGACATCAGGTTGTCTGTGTCGACAAAGATCCCGCGAAAATTGAGAAACTGAACCAGAATATCATGCCTATTTTCGAGCCTGGATTGGCAAGTCTGGTCCAGCGTAATGTCGAAAGTGAACGGCTTTCCTTCTCGGGCAATCTCAGGGAAGCCGTGGACGGATGCGACGCTGTGTTCATTGCAGTCGGAACCCCATCCCGCCGCGGTGACGGCCACGCCGACTTGAGCTATGTTTACGCGGCCAGCGAAGAAATCGCAGACTCAATCACCAAACCCACGGTCATCGTCACCAAATCCACGGTACCGGTCGGAACCGGCGACGAGGTCGAACATATCATGAGCAAAAAACTGGCCTCGGACCAGTTCGCAGTGGTGTCCAACCCTGAATTCCTGCGTGAAGGCGCCGCCATTGCGGACTTCAAGCGCCCCGACCGGATCGTGATCGGCACCGATGTCGAGTGGGCAAAAGAAGTGATGAGTGAGATTTACCGCCCATTGTTCCTGAATGAATCGCCCATTTTGTTCACTGGCCGGCGCACCGCCGAATTGATCAAATATGCCGCCAACGCCTTTCTGGCGACGAAGATCACATTCATCAATGAAATCGCAGACCTCTGCGAAAAAGTAGGCGCCGACGTCCAGCAAGTCTCGCGCGGGATCGGACTGGACAACCGTATCGGTTCGAAATTTTTGCATGCCGGCCCGGGATATGGCGGCAGCTGCTTCCCAAAAGACACGCTGGCATTGCTGAAAACGGCCCAGGACAATGAAAGCCCTGTCCGGATCGTCGAGGCCGTGGTGCAGGTGAACGATCAACGCAAACGCGCTATGGGTCGCAAGGTTATTCAGGCGCTTGGTGGCGAAGCGCGCGGCAAAAAGGTCGCGCTGCTCGGCCTGACCTTCAAACCGAATACCGATGATATGCGCGATGCGCCGTCCATCGCGGTCGCCCAGACGTTAATCGATGCCGGTGCAGAGGTTACCGCTTATGACCCTGAAGGCATGGAAATGGCCGCAGAAATCATGCCCGATGTCGTCATGACAAATAACAGCTATGAGGCGGCCCAGGATGCCGATGCGGTTGTTATTGTGACCGAGTGGGATGCCTTTCGGGCGCTTGATCTGGACAAGCTGTCCCAGGTGATGGACGGTTCGGCCTTGATCGACCTGCGCAATATCTATCAACCATCGGATGTCACGAAATACGGACTGACCTATACCGGAATCGGTCGAAGCTAAGGCCATAGGGACCGTCGATGAAACTGAAGCGCAAGTCCGTTGCAAAACCGTGGGGTCAACAAAAGCTCCCGCGCGTATTTGGTGGCAAGCAAAAAGAAAAGACTGGCGAAATCTGGTTTGAGCCCCCGCGGGTATCACTCCGGCATTGATGACCAAATATCTGTTCACCGGCGAGAAGCTGTCGATCCAGGTCCATCCCAATGATCGCCAGGCAAAGCGCAAAGGGTTGCCGCACGGGAAAGAGGAATGCTGGTTTATTTTGGCCGCAGAGCCCGATGCCGTGATCGGCATCGGTTTGACCAAAGAGGTGAGCGCTACCAAATTGCACGCCGCAATCGCTTGCGACCAGATCGAGCAATTGGTGGACTGGAAGCCGGTTCAAGCCGGGGATTTCTTTTATGTGCCTGCCGGGACCATCCATGCCATCGGCCCGGGCGTCACACTGATCGAGGTTCAACAGAATATCGATGTGACCTACCGGCTTTATGACTATGGAAGACCACGCGAACTCCATCTTGAAGATGCTATCGCTGTTGCGAAACCGGGGGTTTATGATTCCAAATATCAATCGATCGTGGACCCCGAACAGTCGGGCAAATTGGTCGATGGCCCCCACTTCCGGCTATTTCATATCGTCGGAAACGACAATGCTATCCTCAAAGGGGTTGTGGCGGGCGAATGGCAAGTGATCCCGCTCGACGGAAGCGTGACAGTCCGAGGCGAGGCAATTGCCGCCGGTGACTGCGGTCTGTGCGCCAAAAGCGCCGATATTGATCTGTCAGATAATGGCAAGGCGCTGGTTGCATGCACGCTAAAATAGAGAATGATCATGAATGATTCCGATCTTGTCGTCCCGGTAATCCTGTCCGGCGGCTCCGGCACCAGATTATGGCCGCTATCCACCGAACAGTGCCCCAAGCAATTTCTGTCGCTAACCAGCCCACTCAGCATGTTTCAATTGACCTTGGAGCGTTGCCGGGATGGCGATCTGTTCAGCAATGCGATCATTGTCGGCGGCCGGGATCATGCGGACCTCGCTGAAGAGCAGATTGAAGAAGTGGGGGCACAAATCAGCACCCATATCCTCGAACCCTGCGCAAGAAACACCGCCCCAGCCATCGCCCTGGCGGCACTTGCTTGCGAAAATCCGCAAGCGGTGTTGCTCGTCATGCCCAGCGATCACGTCATCCGCAATGCCAGGGCCTTCCGGCAAGCGGTAAAAGATTCCCTGCCGCTGGCGAAGGCCCGCTGGCTGGTGACCTTCGGGATCAAACCGACCGGACCGGAAACGGGCTATGGCTATATTGAGCAAGGCGAACCGATTATCGGCAGCGCCGAAAGCTACGCGGCACGGCGCTTTGTCGAGAAACCCAACCGCGCAAACGCGCAAAAAATGCTGACTGACGGCAACTACCACTGGAACGCCGGTATTTTCCTGTTCCGCGCTGATACCTATCTGGCGGCCCTGAAAGAATATGCCCCGCAAATGCTGCAAGCGGCCGAGGCCGCGATGGAACAAGCCGAGCGATCAGATAAACGGGTCATCCCCGACGAGGCCAGATTCGCGCAAGCGCCTTCCGATTCCATTGATTATGCTGTTATGGAAAAGGCATCGAAGGTTGCCGTCACCCCGATCGAACCCGGCTGGTCGGATGTTGGTAGCTGGGATAGCCTCTATGAAATCAGCGAAACGGACGATCAATCCAACGTGACCAAAGGCAAGGTTCTGGCAATTGAGTCCAGCAGCAACCTTATCCACGCCGATGATCTCGAAATCGCCACCTATGGCGTCAAAGACCTGATCGTTGTGGTTTCCGGCAAACAGGTCATGATCCTGCCGAGGGGCGAATCTCAGAATGTGAAGCAGATCATTTCCGACCTCAAAAGAGACGATTAGAAACTGTTACGGCGTTTGATCCAGTTGATCTGGCCTGAGTGTATCACCCTGCCGTCCGATCAGCCGGTTCGGGAAATAACGCGCAACGATCATCAGGCCGACCGGGATCAGCATGGTGTTCCACATATCCTTATAGGCCTCTTTTTGCGCAAGATCGATCCAAGCCGGATTGTCTGTGACGCGTTGATAGTCAAAATACTCGTTAGCCAAGGCGGCGATCAAAACACCCAGAAGCGGCCACGGACTAGCCAACGCCCGCCGAAAAAAGGTCGCCAGAAAAAACTGGATCACGATCGCGCCGTAAATGTGCAACGCATCACGATCAAATCCGGTATTGGCCTCAAGCCAAATTTTGATATCAATCCATTCCATGTTGGCGGCTTGGCTGAGACAGGCTGAACCGTCAATGGACAACAGTTAGCGCCGATCGATTATGAGTTTTTTAGCGAAAAGCTGATAGTTAACTGTCATGAACAAAGAGCAATCTGCGCCACCCAAAATCCTGACCATCTTCGGCACGCGCCCCGAGGCCATAAAATTGTTCCCCGTCGTCCGGGCGCTGAGCGCGTGCAGCAGCTTGGATCCGATCTGCTGTGTCACTGCACAACATCGGGAAATGCTCGATCAAGTACTTGATATTGCGAATATAAAACCCGACTTCGATCTTGATCTCATGAAAGCGGATCAAAGTCTGGATGATCTCACCGGCCGTTTGCTGTCGGGGATCGGCAAGATATTGCATCAAACGGGCGCCCAACGCGTGATTGTCCAGGGCGACACGGCAACGGCAATGTGTGGCGCACTGGCAGCCTATTATCGCAAGATACCGGTCAGCCATGTCGAGGCTGGCTTGCGCAGTTATGACAATTATAATCCCTGGCCGGAAGAGGTAAATCGCAAGATTATCGGCGCGATTGCAGATCAGCATTTTGCCCCGACGAAGACGTCCGCCGATGCCCTGATCCGCGAGAATATTCCCGCTGATCAGATTATCGTGACCGGCAACACGGTGGTCGATGCGCTGCTCATAACCGCCCAGAACAGCGATATTCATCAGAACATGGACGCCCCTCTGGCGGATGCCCTGGCAAGATTTTCCGGCAAGAAGATTATCGGCGTCACCACCCATCGCCGAGAAAATTTCGGTGACGGCCTCAACAATGTTGCCAGCGCCCTGGTCGACATTGCCAGACGGGACGATGTCGCGCTCATATTTCCCGTTCATCTCAATCCCAACGTTCGGGAAACCATGCTGAATGCGTTGGGCAATTTGCCCAATGTCGCAATTTTGGAACCTTTGGACTATCCCAATTTCGTAGCGCTGTTGAAAGCCAGTCATTTCATGTTGACGGATAGCGGCGGCGTCCAGGAAGAAGCCCCGGCACTCGGAAAACCGGTCCTGGTGATGCGGGAAACCACCGAACGGCCGGAGGGTGTGGAAGCCGGAACAGCGATGCTCGTTGGCACCGACCGGGAAACCATTGTCAATGAAGCCTGTCGCCTGCTCGATGATCCGGCCCGCTACAAGGCCATGGCCAAAGCCCATAATCCTTTTGGTGATGGCAAAGCGAGCAAACGGATCGCGGCGCGGATAGCCGAAAGTTTCGCGCGCTAAACCCGCCTTCCACCGGCCGTTTCGACGCCGCTCCGTTACCGAAATATTTACACTGTCGCTTTAGGTAAGCGGTTGAAATGGGCGCCTCTGTTGCGGCGCATAGAGGAGATTTCTGACCATGCTTGCTGATGACAAACCTTCTGTATGCGTCTTGGGGTTGGGCTATATCGGTTTGCCGACAGCGGCCGTTATTGCACGATCCGGCTGTCCGGTACTGGGCGTGGATGTCACTGCACATGTGGTGGAAACCATCAACAGCGGCAAGATTCATATCGAGGAAATGGATCTGGACGGTTTGGTTCAGGGTGTTGTTTCCCGCGGAATCTTGCGCGCTTCGTTGCAGGTCGAACCGGCAGATGTCTTTGTAATCGCAGTTCCAACCCCCTTTGGCGACAATCATGTCCCGGACACCAGCTATGTTATGGAAGCGGCGACCAATGTGGCAGCGGCGCTCAAGAGCGGTGACACGGTCATTCTCGAATCAACATCGCCCGTTGGCACCACGGAAAAAATGCGGGACTTGATCGCAAGCCTTAGGCCTGATCTAAAAATACCGGGGCAAACCACTGATATTCCAGATATTTCAATAGCATATTGTCCTGAACGCGTGCTGCCGGGCAAGATCTTGGAAGAGCTGATCAACAATGATCGGTGCATTGGCGGGATTACACCACGATGCGCGCGCAAGGCGCTCGGATTTTATCGCCGGTTCGTCCGCGGTGAATGCGTCACCACGTCGGCACGCGCTGCGGAAATGACCAAGCTCGTCGAGAATAGCTATCGCGACGTCAATATCGCGTTCGCCAATGAACTGTCGATTGTGGCGGACGAAATGGATCTCGACGTCTGGGAAGTCATCCGGCTGGCAAACCGGCATCCGCGCGTCAATATTCTTACGCCCGGCCCTGGTGTCGGCGGGCACTGTATCGCTGTCGACCCGTGGTTCATCATCCATGGTGCGCCCGAACAGACCCCGCTGATCAGGGTCGCCAGGGAAGTCAATGATGGCAAAACCGGCCATGTGCTGGAGCAGGCTTCGCTGCTGATTGATGAATTGCCAGGCACTGCTATTGCCTGTTTCGGACTGGCGTTCAAAGCCAATATCGATGATTTCCGCGAGAGCCCGGCGCTGAAGATTGCCGCCCAACTGGCACGCCGCTATGGCAACCGGATCAAAATCGTAGAACCCTATGCCACTGCGCTCCCTGCGCCTTTCGAAGGCACCGGGGCGCAATTAATCGACATTGATCAGGCACTGGAGACTTGTCCGGTCATGATTACGCTGACGGACCATGATATGTTCAAATCGATCCCGCTTGATGAAAGGGCTGGGAAGGTCGTTTACGATACGCGCGGCATCTGGCCCGACCAGCCGGATAATATGCAGGCGGCAAGAGATCTTCGCTTAGCAAGCTAACCAAGCATCCATGAACATAATTTTTGGGTTTAGTGGTCTGATTCAGACGGGCCGGAACCATTCCCGGCGGCCAGCGGCCACATCAAGAAGACGATTCCTATGGCGATCGTGAACGGATAGAAATAAACGCCATCCACCAGGGAATAGCTGAACAGGCTTAACGACACGGTTGCTGACAGGAGTTTGACGTCTCGTGGGCTTTCACTTTGGAAAAAGCTCTTGAAGACCAGATAGCCGATCAGCACGCAAAACAGCACGGCGCCAACACCCCCCCAATCAAACAGAAATTGCAGGGCACTCTGATGCGGGTGCTTGAATGTCAGAGCGGCATGCTCGCTGACAAATTGGAAATGATGCGCACCATAGCCAAACAGGGGCTCGTCCTTGATCAGCGCGATGGTTTCTTTCCAAATCTCGGTCCTGCCCGAGGTGAAACCGTCTTGCTCCAGTCCCTTTTCCCAAAAGCGTTGAATCGCGCCAAATCCGGCTTTGGCCGGTGCCGGTAGCACGATTGATACCAGCGCGCCGAGACATGTCGCTAGTGCTCCGCGGAACAGAAAAGCGAATTTTCGGAACTCGGGAAAAAGCAGGGCACTGACCAGCAGGGCCATCGCGACCCCCAGAACCGGTCCGCGCGATCCCAACCACAGCATCAGGGCCGTATTGAGAAAAACCAACGCCAGGTGCCAATGCCCTTGCCTGGTCGGCTTGGCGGCAAGATGCGCCAGGCTCAGCGCGATTGCCGGCGCAAAAACATAGCCGGTATGCCGCAGATTGCCAAAGCCCGGCATGTGTTCCGGCCAGTTATAATCACTGTCTGGCCCGATCGCATAAACGAAAAGCAGCATGGACAAGCCCGTCAGGGCCGTGGAAATGGGCAGGATGATCAGATATTTCTGCAGGCCGAAGCCGCGGTTCTGAGCCTGAATCAGCAAATAGCCAACCGCTGCTGCGAAGAGCAAATGGGTGGTCCAGAATAAGGCCCCACGGACCGCCACTCCGGGAATGAAACGGGGTTCGAGCACCGAAGACCAGACGATCGCTAGCCATATATATATTGCAATTTTAATAGGTTGTGGGAGCTTTTTTAGGATTGATCCAATACTCATACCGTTCAGGACCGCAGCAACAAACACACCGATTTCGACGAACAGGGCGATCATGAAAAATAACCGCGCGGACACTTGCCAGGATGAAAAGTCGCCGTCGGTCGTTGACAAGAACAGGATACGGAGCAAAGGCACCAGAAACAGGGCTGCGGGCCAATGACGCCCGATCCCATCGATCAGATTGAACGCTGGCCTCGCGGGTCGTGCTGGTCTTGCCTCTGGGGCCATTATATTGAATTTTCCCACCAATTTGCGCGATTCCTGATCCGGAATCTCGGGTGAACTTATAGCCCGAATATGGTTAACATTCCCTTTTCAACACGCGCGACGGCTGAAATCGTGCACCAGCATAGTTGCTCCCGAATTGAAAGGTGCTAAACAATCCCATGCCCAACGCCAGCCATCGCCCGCGCCGTTCTTGCCTCTATATGCCGGCCTCCAATAACCGCGCGCTTGAAAAGGCCAGAACATTGCCCGCCGATTGTGTCATTTTCGATCTCGAGGATGCAGTGGCGCCAGACAGCAAAGACAGCGCGCGCCAGCAGGCCTGCGATGCCATTGCGGCTGGCGGCTATGGCCACCGGGAAATCATCGTCCGCACCAATGCCGCAGATACGCCCTGGTTTGCCCATGACATGAAGAGCCTGTGCGCCAGCAAGGCGGATGCGATTCTGGTGCCCAAAATCGCAAATGCAGATGATGTGCGTGCCATTTGCGCATTCATGGACCAGGAAGATGCGAGCATTCACACGCAATTGTGGGTCATGATCGAAATGCCGCACGCGATACTCAATATCGCCGAAATCAGCAGTCTGGCCAACACAACCAGACTGTCGGCGCTGGTCATGGGTTTCAATGATCTGGCCAAGGAGATGCGGGCTCAACCGGATCCGGCGCGGACGATTTTCCTGCCGGCCATGGCGCAAACCGTCATGGCGGCCCGCGCCAACGGACTGATTGCGCTTGATAGCGTGTATAATGATTTCCGGGATGAAAGTGGTTTTGAACAGGAATGCGATCAGGCCAGTAGCTTCGGATTTGATGGCAAAACCCTGATCCACCCCAGCCAGATTACCACGGCCAATAGCAGCTTTGCGCCGAGTGCCGCGCAGGTCGCCGAAGCGCAAGCCATTATCGCCGCTTTTGCGCTGCCCGCCAATCGCGGCAAGGGTGTGATTACAATCGATGGCAAGATGACCGAATTGCTCCATCTGGAGCAAGCCAAACAGCTGGTCGCACTGGCCGATGCCGTCGCTCTGAACGAAGCGTCCGGTTGACGGTGCGGGTGATTTTGTTTGTCGATCTCGACAACCGGTAAGAAACTCGTTTAAGTAGCCAATTAAAACCGAATAGAAATCGGACCGGACCCGGTCAAAACGGACAGATTTGGAGAAGAAAAATGGAAGCATTGGAAGCAGCAGCAGGCGAAGTGCCGAAAGAAGAACTCGAAAAACTGTTCAAGGCGCAACGCGATGCCTTTCATGCGGAATTGCCGGTCAGCTATGAGACCCGCATGGACCGCATCAACCGCACGGCGCAGATGATGATCGATCACAAGGACGCGCTTTGCGAGGCGGTTTCCAACGATTTCGGTCATCGCAGCAGCGTGCAGACGGCAATGACCGATCTGATGTCGGTCGTCGGCCATGCCAAGGATCACCAGAAAAATCTCAAAAAATGGATGCGCCCCGAAAAGCGCAAGGCCGATTTTCCGTTGGGACTGCTCGGCGCCAGCGGCGTTGTTGAATATCAGCCCAAGGGTGTGGTCGGGGTTATCTCGCCGTGGAACTTCCCGATCAACCTCGCCTTCGATCCGGCCATTGGTGCTTTTGGGGCCGGCAACCGGGTGATGATCAAATTTTCCGAATTTTGTCCGGAAACCGGTGAACTGGTCAAGAAACTGGTGGCGGAATATTTTGCTCCGGAAGAAATGACGGTGATCACCGGTGGTCCGGAAACCGGCAAAGCCTTTTCGGAAATCCCGTGGGATCATCTGATCTTTACCGGCGGCGGCGGCATCGCCAAGCATGTCATGGCCGCTGCGGCCCAGAATTTGACGCCGGTCACACTCGAACTGGGCGGCAAATCGCCGACAATTATCGGCCCCGATGCCGATGTTCAAAAGGCGACGCAACGCATTGCGATGGGCAAGATGATGAATGCCGGCCAGATTTGCCTCGCACCGGATTATCTGATGGTCCCGCAGGACAAGGAAGACGCGGTGGTTGAAGGAATCGTGTCCAGTGCCAGCGAGCAATATCCGACGCTGATCGCCAATGACGACTATACGTCAGTGGTCAACGCACGACATAAGGAGCGCCTGCAGGGTCTGATTGACGATGCAGTGGCAAAGGGCGCCAAGCCAACTGAAGTCAATCCTGCGAACGAGGATTTTTCCAATACCAACAGCAACAAGATGCCGTTGACGGTGCTGCAGAATGTCAATGAGGACATGCGCGTGATGCAGGAAGAGATTTTCGGCCCGGTCTTGCCGGTCAAGACCTACCGCAATCTCGATGAGGCGGTGGAATATGTGAACGACCATGACCGGCCGCTCGGTCTTTATTATTTTGGCGAAACGGAATCGGACAAGCGCAAGGTGCTCGATCGTACGATTTCCGGCGGCGTGACGGTGAACGACGTGATCTTTCACATCGCGCAACATGATCTGCCCTTTGGTGGCGTCGGGCCTTCGGGCATGGGTGCCTATACCGGACCCGATGGCTTCAAGGAATTCAGCCATGCCAAGGCGGTCTATCGTCAGCCCAAGATCAATGTTGCCAAAATTGCCGGCTTCCTGCCCCCATATGGCGAGAGCACCGAGAAAACCATCAAGCAGCAGATGAAGCTTTAGGCACAACGAATGGCGAGGTTCTAGCGCGCTGGCGCCTTGTTCGTCACAGCCGATCGGCGATAGTGGGCGGTGCTCACTGCGGCCAGGGGCAGCACCCAGATGAGACGCATCTGGTAGCGGCCCTTGGCGCCGGACAGCGCACCACAGATCGCGGCATTGCCGAGAATCGCCAGCAACAGCAAAAAGCAGAAAGCTGCCGGACGGGTCAGCCGCCCCTGCTCGCGATAGGAGCGATAGATCAGGCGGGTGATCCAGGCCGCCGCGATCAGCGCGAGTAAAACGGTCGACAGCTCCCAGAAGCGGGTCGGCATTTCATTCTGGAACGCACGGGAGTTGACGTGCTGATCAATCATCGATGCGGGTATTTTCTCCAGAAACTGGTTTTTCTGCTTCGAGGTATAGTTGAAATTCGGCAGATCAAACGTGGCCAGTTGCTCCAGTGCGGACAATATCGAAACCTGCACGACGGTCAGCGGATGTTCCCGCACCACGTCGATCAGGAACGCGCGCTCCTCGCTGGCAAGCGCGCGCCGGGTGCGGTTGGATGCGGCGGTAAAAATGCCCTTGTTGGGGTCCTTGCTCCACAACAAGCTGTCATGATTATAATAGTCCAGTTCGAGCACCTTGCAAAATCCGCTGTCGCGTTGCGGACAATGCTTTTCAAGATATTCAAAGCCCGGGCCGTCATCGATCAGACGCGCAGCCAGAAAGGGCGGCATGACCGGGGCATTGCCGGAGAATTTTGTGACCCCCCAGCTGAACGCGGACTGCCCGGAAAAAGCCAGCAGGAACGCCAGCATAACCATCAATACCGGCTGCCGGGTCACGGTGAGAAATTTCAGACCATGCGCGGCCCATGCACAGATCAGCAAAGACCCGATCAAAAGGATATTGGTATTGTGAAAGAGCAGCGCAGCGGACAAGAGCAGAAACCAGAAACCGCGTTCCACCCTGCCCTGATTTGGCCAGAATGCCAATAGATGCAGAAAAGCCAGCAATCCGAGACCACCAAAAATGTCCGGCATGAGATAGCCGGAGAAGAAACCGACCGGGGTCAGCAGCGCGAGACCGGTTCCGAACAGGATCAGGTTTCTGGTTCCCGTCCGTTCCCCATTGCCTCCACCGAGCGCGCGGATCGTCAGGAGAATGCACAGGGCGACCAGCAGCGATTGCAATATCGCAACCAGCCAGAAATTCCCTGCCAGCTGGCCAATGTAGAGAAAAGTTCCATAATAAACCGACCGACCAGCGAGAGCGACAGGTGCATCCGCACTGCCAAAGACGGCCGGAGCATCGGTTGCGGCGGCTGTCCCGGCGGTGCTGCTGTCGGAAACCGGACCGGGATTATATTTTGCCTGAAATTCGTCGGACCAGGCCGATTCCAGTCCCGTGAGTTTGTAAATGCCCGCATCCGCCGCGCGGATATAGCTTGGCGTATCCGGCATATAAAAGGGTTCGCCATTGAGCAACGGCGGCCAGAGCAATACCAACGCGATCAGAATCACTGCGAGGCTGTTTCTGATCTTTGGGTTTTTCGAGAGGCTGCTCGACTTTTCTGCCATTTTTCAGACGCTTCGTACCTTCCGCTTTGGAGCCAGTCGGGGGTATGCGAATATCTGCCGGCTCACAACCATTTTTGCGAATGCAAGCGGTTGGATGCCGCTTTCACCCCATTTTGGGACAGAGATTACGGGTTTTCGCTTTACCAATGCCCGCCGATCCGTTTACCCCTCCTGTGCAATAGACGGGGCTATGGGGTAGAAAATGAAGTTGATCGTTCAAATACCGTGTTTCAATGAAGAGGGCACGCTGGAAGAGACCGTTGCCGATATCCCCAAAGCGATTGACGGGATCAAGACTATCGAGATCATGGTCATTGATGATGGTTCGGCAGATGGCACGGTTGCGCTGGCTGAAAAGCTCGGCGTCGATCACATCATCCGCAACAAGCGCAATCTCGGATTGGCGAGCACCTTTCGCAAGGGATTGGACAAGAGTCTGCAATTGGGGGCGGATATCATCGTCAATACCGACGGCGACAATCAATATTGTGGCGCCGACATCGCAAAGCTGGTGCAGCCCATTTTGGAGGGATCAGCCGATATCACCATCGGCGATCGCCAGACCGGTACGATTGCGCATTTCTCGACCGGGAAAAAGTTTCTCCAGCGTTTTGGCAGCTGGGTTGTACGGACCTTTTCGGATGTCGATGTTCCCGACGCAGTCAGCGGATTTCGCGCCATTTCTCGTGAAGCAGCGTTCAAGATCAATATCGTGTCCTCGTTCAGCTACACCATCGAGATGCTGATCCAGGTTGGCAAAAAGGGAATCGCGTTCAAAAGCGTCCCCATCCGTACCAATCCGAAAACCAGAGAATCCCGGCTTTTCAACAGCGTGTTCCGGTTTATCGAACGATCGGGCACGACGCTGATCCGGATGTACTCCATGTATCAGCCGTTGCGGGTTTTCACGACGCTCGGTCTAATCATCGGCTTGATCGGCACCATCCCGATGATCCGGTTTCTCTATTTCTACCTGTTCGTTTCCGGCGAAGGGAAAATTCAGTCGCTGGTGATCGGCTCTGCGCTATTGATCATCGGTATCCTGACCTTCATTCTTGGAATGATGGCAGACCTGATCAACCATAATCGCCAATTGATCGAAATGACGTTGGAAAAGCTGCGTTATCTCGAAGACAATAACGCCAAGCTAAGGGCGGATATTATCGACCGTACCGGCCGTGTCGAAAAGCCGTCGATACCAGAAAAACTTGATAAGAGTTGAGGTCAGCAGGATAACGAACAACGCGATGATGTAGGGAATATGGAAGATGGTGTTGAGCACCAGAAACAGTCCATATTCGGCCGATCGAAACGCCAGACTGCTCAACGCAAATTTGACAAAATCCTCGCGCACCGACTTGGCGCTGTTGAACACCACCCGCCGGAGCGAGACGAAGTTCACCAGATAGGCGATGATAAACGCGACCAGCACCGCCCATTTCTCGGGAATATTGCCGATTTCATGGAGCGCTATCGGGATACCAAGGGTGATCGAGGCGCTGGTCGCGCTGACAACCACAAAGCGCCGCACCTGTCGATGCAGCGTCTTGTCACCCAATCGCTCTAGCAAATTCGATATCACATCAACGGACCTGGTCGATTCTCTCTAGCTTTGCCGCAAGGCACCGGAAGCACCTTGCGGCAATGGCCAGATTATTCAAGCATCAGCCTTGCGATTGGCGCGCCGTTTGAAGGACTTGGCAGCATTGTTCCAGTGCTTGGGGCCGCCGCTTTTGCTCTTTGAACCAGGGCCACCGCGACCGCTGCCACCGCCGCCGGGGCGTCCCTTACGGGCGCTATGCTTGTTCTTGGAAGGACCGCCGCGGGTTGGCTTGGCGCCATATTTTTTTGGTTTTTGACCATAGATTCGCGGAGCGACTTCTTCGCGTGCCGGTTCATCATAACCTTCCGGCAAAGCAATCACTTCCGGTTTCACACCCGTCAGCTTTACAACATCTCGCAGGAACTGACGCTCGTCTGGCGCGACCAGCGAGTAAGAAATACCCGAAGCGCCGGCACGGGCGGTCCGCCCGATCCGATGGACATATTGTTCAGACACGTTCGGCATATCAAAATTGATGACATGGGTAATACCATCAACATCAATCCCGCGTGCCGCAATATCCGTAGCAACAAGAATGTTGATCTTGCCCTTTTTGAAGTCACCCAAAGCGCGCTCGCGCTGTGGCTGGCTTTTATTGCCGTGGATGGCTGCGGAATGGATACCGACCGCCATCAGATTTTTCACAACCTTGTCCGCGCCATGTTTGGTCTGGGTAAAGACCAGCATATGATCGGGATTTTCCTTGTTGATGAAATCCTTCAGGAGACGCTGTTTATCGTCCTGGTTGATATAGGTAACCTTCTGGTCCACCCGTTCGGCGGTGGTTGATTGCGGCGCAACCGAGACCTGCACGGGGTTGGTCAGGAACTGGTCAGCCAGCTGCGAAATGGTCTTGGGCATGGTCGCCGAGAAAAACAGGCTCTGGCGCTGCCGGGGCAGCATTGGAACAATTTTCTTGAGCGGCACAATGAAGCCCAGATCGAGCATTTGATCGGCTTCGTCGAGCACCAGGATTTCCACTTTGTCCAGCGTCAGGAAGCGCCGGTCGATCAAGTCAAGCAAGCGCCCCGGTGTCGCAACGAGAACGTCGACACCACGTTCCAATACGCGTTTCTGTTTGTTGATCGGAACGCCACCAAAAGCGGAGGTCACGAACATGCCAAGACCCTTGGAATAGGTTACCATGCTGTCGGCAATCTGCCGGGCCAGTTCGCGGGTTGGGGCCAGGACCAGCATCCGGCATTCAAAACGGCCAGCCTTGCGCTTGTCCTTCAGCAGATGATGGATGGACGGCAGCGAGAACGCAGCGGTCTTGCCGGTGCCGGTTTGGGCGATGCCCAATATGTCCTTGCCTTCCAGCGCGGGCGGGATCGCCTGCTGCTGAATCGGGGATGGCGTCGTGTAACCGCCATCGGCCACACGTTTTTGGATCGGTTCCGCCAGCGCGAAATCAGAAAATTTGGTCAAAAATAATACCTTAAAATAAGCAGCCAGTGGGCGCAGCACGAGAAAAACTCATGCGCGCGTTCGCCGTCGGTTAAGACGACCCGCGTGATCAGGCTGCCGGAAAATGAGAAGCAATGAAGGCGATAGGTTCGAGATACACTGTGCATCTCTCACGCAGAACTCTCGCCAGACAGATTTCTGCCTTTGCTGCGATGCAACATAGGCGCATTTGCAACAAAGTCAAGCAGCGTGCGCAAGGGATGGGCTTGATGCTTTGCCTGATGTGGGTAAGGTGGCGCATCAATCTTACAAGTTTTGGAACTTATTATGCGCATGTCCGCCTGCCTTGCTATCGCAGCACTGACCCTCTCCCCCTTACCGGCCTCGGCTCAGGACAACGCGGATGCCGCGACGAAACCGGCTCTGGAGATCGGTGGCGGTGGTCGTCCGGTGGGCGAAGCCTGGTCGCGCAGTCCCGTTCACGCCGCCAATGGCATGGCTGCGACCGCCCATCCGCTGGCCAGCCAGGTAGCGATCGATATTCTGAAAAAGGGTGGCAATGCCGTCGATGCGGCGATTGCCGCCAATGCGGCTCTCGGACTGATGGAGCCAACCGGCAATGGTATTGGCGGCGATCTGTTTGCGATCATCTGGGATCCCAAGACGCAGAAACTTTATGGCCTGAACGGATCCGGCAAAAGCCCGATGGGCACATCCTACAAGCAATTTGTCAAACAACTGGATGGCCGCAAAACCATCCCACCTTTTGGTCCCCTGCCGGTGACGGTTCCCGGCACGGTTGACGGCTGGTTTGAAATGCATGGCAAATTTGGCAAGCTCAGCATGGCAGACATATTGGCGCCGACCATTGCCTATGCGCGCGAGGGCCATCCGGTCGCGCCGGTTATCGGCTATTATTTCGCGAGCAATCTCAGGCGTTTTGAACAAAGCCTTGAGATGATTGGGGAGTTTGACAATGCGCGGGCCACCTACTTCGCCAATGGCGCGCCGAAAGCCGGTGAAATCTTCAAGAATCCGGATCTTGCCGATACGCTGAGCGCCATCGCCTCGGGCGGCCGCGATGCTTTCTACAAAGGCGCAATAGCTCGGACGATCGACAGCTACTTCAAGCGGATCGGCGGGAATCTGCGCTATGAAGATCTGGCGGCGCATAGCAGCAAATGGGTTGATCCGGGCTGCGTCACTTATCGCAATGGCTATGAGCTTTGTGAATTGCCGCCGAACTCCCAGGGCTTTGCAGCGTTGCAAATGGCAAACATATTGAAGAATATCGATCTCGCGCAATATCCGCGTGGCAGCGCGGAAGTGCTGCACTACATCACCGAGGCCAAGCGCCTCGCCTTTGAAGATGTTGCGCGCTTCTATGCCGACCCCGACATGTCGCCCGCGCCGCTCGACTGGCTGTTGTCCGATGCCTATGGGAAAGAGCGTTTTGCCCTGATCGATCCCGCCAAGGCATCACCAGCGTTCGGACCAGGCGAACCCAAGCTCGAGGGCGAAGGCGACACAACCTATCTGACTGTTGCCGACAAGGACGGTATGATGGTGTCGCTGATCCAGTCCAACTATCGCGGCATGGGCAGCGGCCTGGTTGCCGATGGTCTCGGCTTCATGTTTCAGGACCGCGGCGAACTCTATTCGCTCGATCCCGACCATCCGAATGTCTATGCACCAGGCAAACGACCGTTTCAGACGATCATTCCCGCTTTCATGAAAAAAGACGGCAAGCCCTATATGTCCTTCGGCCTGATGGGCGGCGGCATGCAGCCGCAGGGGCATGTTCAGGTGATGATCAACATGGTCGACTATGGCATGAACTTGCAGGAAGCTGGCGATGCGGCGCGGCTCAATCATGATGGGGGCCGCCAACCCACCCAGGATTTGGAAGGCACGGGCGCCGATTTGCTGGGCACGCTCCATGTCGAGCCCGGCATATCGGAGGCAACGATCAAGCGGCTGAAAGCCATGGGGCACCAGGTCAAGGTCATCAGCAACGGCGCCATGTTTGGTGGTTATCAGGCCCTCGTCCGGGATCCGGATACCGGCGTCTATACCGGTGCTACCGAGATGCGGAAAGATGGGCAGGCGCTGGGATATTAAATTCCAAGACTATTCGGAAAAAATGAGGGCGTCGTCCAAAGGCGGCGCGCAGAAAACCACCCAGTGTGGGGATCAGCTTTGCATCGCTTCCAGGTTGTCCTTCGCAACGGTACCGGAGTCGAGCGCTTCGATGGCCTCCATTATCCGGATCGCTGTCATGCGCGCACCGAGGTCATCCGCAGCTTGCAGGGACAGCTCGAGATCGCGCCGCAATTGATCAATTTTGTCCGCTTGATCGCCCAATATTTTCCCTCACCCAAATCCCCAATGGACGGCTTGCGGCATAAGCTGATACATATTGATACGTCTTCTCAAATCTCGAAAATTATCCGCTTTTGGAAAAATGAGAAGTGCCCGAACACGGTCAGGACGTTTCTCTTTGCACCACTTTCTGTTCGCGATAGGCGGAAGGGGCAATACCAAATTCCGATTTGAAAACCCGATTAAAGGACGGGATCGAATTGAAGCCAGCGTCAAAGGCAATGGTCGTTATCGGTTCGCCATCGCGCGCCGCGTCTGAAAGCGCGGCTTTCACTTCCTGCAATCGATAGGAATTGAGGAATTCGCGAAAATTCTTGTATCCCATTGTCTGGTTGATCAACTGGCTCAACTGATATTCCGGCATGCCCGCCGCTTTGGCGAGCATCCCAATGGTGAGATCATGCTGACGATGAATACCGGCTTGCATGACATTCTCCAGCTTGCGGACCTTCTCGTCCACGGCATCCACGCACTCGGATTTCTTCGCTTTGACCGCTTTTGCCGGCGATTTCTGATAATAGTCAGAAATACAAATCGCGAGCAACGCCAGCGCGAGCCCGGTTGCAAAAACCGCCATGAAGACATTGAGAACCGAATAATATGTCGAGTGGAGATATTCGGTATTGGCCAGATCCCCTTCCAGCGCGAAAACAATCGCCGGCCGAATGAGAGATTGGAATGCCATCAGGAAAAACGCAACGAACAGCCAGAAATCCAGGCGGCTGGTCTGGCGGTTCGTCCAGAGGCTCCTGGCCCCTATCAGAAGGATCGTACCATAGACGATATTGGCCAGAATGACCCGCAAATTGGCCCATTCGCTCGTGGCATGGATCCACATCAAAAGCGGCGTCACGCCGATCACGAGCACCAGTGCAAAGATGATATGGCTTGGCTTTTCAGCCCGACTACACGCCGCCCAAACCATCAATATGACAGCGATCGAGTAGCAGATATGGGTGCCCACAACATGCCAAATGTCGGCTGCAGACAAACCAATATTGGATACGAACATTCCTGCGCCCAACGCGAAATAGCCTGCGGCGATGGCGCGGATATAGCTCCGGTGCTTTTGAACCCACCACAGCCCAAGAAACAGCAGGCTCATCATCACCATGAGGAGCGGGTTCAACAAGCCAATGATATTTGCCGTCATCGCGGTGCCGATCGCTTGCGGGTTGGTGAAATCATACGTATCTTATTATCATGACAGAGTTGAGTTCAAAATGCACCACCAGCTCTTTCCGCATTCCCAAAACGAGACAGCCGCCCCGACGCCATCAATAGGATCGCGGCAGGCCAAGCACATGTTCCGCCAGATAGGACAGAATCAGATTGGTGGAGATGGGCGCAATTTGGTATAACCGGGTTTCCCGCCACTTGCGTTCGATGTCATAATCCTCCGCAAAGGCGAACCCGCCATGGGTCTGCATACAGGATTCGCCCGCTGCCCAGGACGCTTCGGACGCCAACATCTTGGCCATATTCGCTTCTGCTGCCATCGGTTCTCCGGCATCAAACAGACGCGCCGCTTTTTGCACCATCAAATCAGCCGCTTCGGTTTGCGCATAGCTTCTGGCGATCGGAAATTGGACGCCCTGATTTTGACCGATCGGACGATCAAAAACTTCGCGCTCCTTGGCATAATGAGAGGCTTTCTCGGTAAACCAGCGGGCATCACCAATACACTCCGCTGCGATCAGCACGCGCTCGGCATTCATGCCGTTGAGGATATAGCGCAGCCCCTTGCCCTCTTCGCCAATCAGATTGTCCGCCGGCACCCGCAAGTCATCGAAATAGACTTCGGTGGTGGAATGATTGATCATCGTGCGAATAGGCTTGATCGTCAGACCATTACCAACCGCTTCGCGCATATCGACGATAAATACAGACAGACCATCGGTGCGCCGCTCCACCTGATCCTGCGGGGTTGTCCGCGCGAGCAATATCATCAGATCGCTATATTCCGCGCGACTGGTCCACACCTTCTGGCCGTTCACGACATAGCTATCGCCGTCGCGTACGGCCGTCGTTTTCAATCCCAATGTGTTGGTCCCGCTACCAGGTTCGGTAACACCAAAAGCCTGCAGACGCAGGTCACCGGTCGCAATCGAGGGCAGATATTGCTGTTTCTGGGCGGCGCTGCCGTCGCGTAATATGGTGCCCATGATATACATTTGCGCATGGCAGGCGCTCGCATTGCAACCGCTGCGATGAATTTCTTCCAATATGGCGGCCGCCGCGGTCAGACCCAGACCGCTGCCCCCATATTCGGTGGGAATCAGCGCCGCCAGAAAACCCGCCTCGGTTAACGCGTCGACAAATTCTCCGGGATAGGCGCGCGCGCGATCTTTTTCGCGCCAATAGCTGCCCGGGAAATCGCCGCATAGTGCGCGTACCGCCTCACGGACCTGTTCAATATCTTCTGCTTCAGCGCTCACGACAAGCGCTCCGCATGCCAATGCAAATGGTCATCCATGAATGTCGAGATTGTGAAATAGCTGTGATCATGCCCCGTCCTCTGATTGACGGTCAGAGGGATAGCCGCTTGTTCGCAAGCCGCCACTAGCAAATTCGGTTTGAGCTGTTCGTCGAGAAATTGATCATCGAGCCCCTGATCGATCATGATGTCCGTGACCCGCGCGCCGTCTTCGATCAGCGCGCAGGCATCATAGTCCCTCCAGGCCTTTTTGTTTTCACCCAGATAACGCCCCAAGGCCTTTTTGCCCCACAGGCATTGGCTTGGCGCCACAATCGGGGCGAAGGCCGACACGCTCTTGTAGACATCCGGATTGCGCAACGCACAGGTCAACGCCCCATGCCCGCCCATGCTGTGGCCGAAAATGCCCTGGCGTGATGGATCAACCGGAAAATGCTCGGCGACCAGTTCCGGCAACTCCTGCTCGATATACCGGCGCATCTGGAAATGCTCGGCCCATGGTTCCTGGGTGGCATCGACATAAAAGCTGGCACCCTGCCCCAGATCATAGCCGGGGTCATCCGGCACACCCTCTCCGCGCGGGGAAGTATCCGGGCAAATGATGATCAGGCCGAGCGCACTGGCCAGCCGCCGATATTCGCCCTTTTCCATCACATTGGCATGGGTGCATGTGAGCCCCGAAAGATACCAGAGCGTCGGGAGGCGCGTGCCTTCGGCGTGATCCGGGACATAGACCGCGAATGTCATGGCGGTCTGTGTCGCGGCGGAGGCGTGGCGATAAACGCCCTGCACTCCGCCGAAAGCCCGGTTGGTTGATACGGTTTCCATAGCGCTGGAAATCAGCTTATTTCATCTGATGCAAAGCGCACAGCTTGTTGCCCGACGGATCCCGCAAATAGGCTAGATAAAGTTTGCCGAGGCCGCCTTCCCGCACACCCGGTGGATCTTCGATGGTGGTACCGCCATTGGCCAGTCCTGCAGCGTGCCAGGCATCGGCAGTAGCCGGATCCTTGGCCGCAAAACCGACAGTGCTGCCATTGCCGCAAGTCGCAGGCTGGCCGTCAATTGGCGGGCTGATCGAGAAGATACCGGTTTCGGTGAACCAGAATATCCGACCCTTGTCGTCGGGCGTTCCGGGTCCATATCCCATGGCGCCCAAAGTCGCGTCGTAAAATTTCTTCGAAGCTTCGATATCGTTCGCTCCGACCATGATGTGGCTGTACATAAATTCTCTCCTTGGTTGGTAATGTTCGGGTGTGTAGAAATTGCGATGGTGACTTAGAATACCACCACTGACCGGATGCTTTCCCCCGCATGCATCAAGTCAAAGCCCTTGTTGATCTCGTCCAATGTAAGCGTGTGCGTGATCATCGGATCAATCTCGATCTTGCCGTTCACATACCAGTCGACAATCTTCGGCACATCGGTCCGACCGCGGGCGCCGCCAAAGGCTGTGCCTTTCCAGACCCGGCCGGTGACGAGTTGAAAAGGCCGGGTCGAGATTTCCTTGCCGGCTTCTGCCACACCGATGATAATGCTCTCGCCCCACCCGCGATGACAGGATTCCAGCGCCTGGCGCATGACGTCGGTATTGCCGGTACAGTCGAACGTATAGTCGGCGCCGCCGTCAGTGAGTGCGACGAGATGCTCTACAACATCGCCATCCAGCGCGCCCGGATTGACGAAATGAGTCATCCCGAATTTCCGGCCCCAGGACTCGCGCTCGGGGTTGATATCGACACCGATAATCTTGTCGGCTCCGACCATGCGGGCCCCTTGCAGCACATTGAGGCCAATGCCGCCCAGTCCGAACACGATGACATTGGAGCCCGGCTCCACCTTGGCTGTGTTGGTGACGGCACCCACACCTGTGGTCACGCCGCATCCGATATAGCAGCTCTTGTCAAACGGCGCGTCGGTGCGGATTTTCGCGACCGCAATTTCGGGCACGACAATGAAATTCGAGAAGGTAGAGCATCCCATATAGTGGTAAATGGCTTCACCGCGGTAAGACATTCTACTGGTGCCGTCGGGCATGACGCCCTGCCCCTGGGTCGATCGGATCGCAGTACAGAGATTGGTTTTGCCGGACAGGCAGGATTTGCACTGCCGGCATTCCGGGGTGTAAAGCGGGATGACATGATCATCCACGGCAACGGATGAAACCCCGGCCCCCACTTCGCGCACAATTCCGGCGCCCTCATGACCCAGAACGCTGGGAAACTTGCCTTCGCTGTCGAGGCCGTCGAGCGTATAGGCATCGGTGTGACAGATCCCCGTGGCCATGATTTCGACCAACACTTCCCCGGCCTTGGGGCCTTCCAGATCAAGCTCGACAATTTCAAGCGGTTTCTTGGCTTCAAAGGCCACGGCGGCGCGGGTTTTCATGAAAGCGAGTCCTTCTTTACAACAAGGACGCACAGTCTGGCGCAAAGCGACAGGCTATTCAATGCGTTGTTGCGCTAAAGGGCCATGTTTATGCGATCCACAGACGCAGGATATAAGCGACAACGCCCAGCACCGAGATGCTGATCCCCCAAATCAGGACCATCCAGCCCAATCGCTGCCATAATGGGGCCTGTTCGGCGTCTGAGAAATCCGGCTCAACCATCAATGATAGCCTTCATGGCCGACCTTGCCGCGGAACACCCAATAGGCCCAGCCGGTATAGATGAGGATCAGCGGAACCGTGATCACCACGCCGATCAGCATGAATATCTGGCTGCTTTCGGGGACCGCTGCGTCCCAAATCGTGATCTGGTTCGGCACGATATAGGGAAACATCGAAATCCCGAGCCCCACCATCCCGAGCAGAAACAGGCCGAGAGAAATCAGAAAGGGCGACGCTTCCCATTTTCTGGCTAGGCCTTTGAAAAGGAAATAGGCCAGAATCAATACAAGCAAGGGCACCTGGGCAGCGAACAGGATGTTCGGCATTTCGAACCAGCGGGTCCAATATTGGGCATCAAGAAACGGCGTGTACAAGCTGACGGCCGCCATCAGCGCCAGCGTCGCCAGAGCAGCGGGCTTGGCCAGCCGATAGGCCATGTCCTGCGCGCCATGTTCTGTCTTCCAGATCAACCACGTCGCCCCGAGCAGCGCATAGCCGGCGACCGTGCCGACTCCCGTCAACAGCGTGTAAGGCGTGAACCAGTCGAACCAGGAGCCGGCATAGGCACGGTCGGCGACATCGACACCTTGTAACAAGGCGCCGAGGATCATGCCTTGCGAAAAGGCGGCCGCGAACGACCCGCCGGTAAAGGCAAAGTCCCAAAAGGCCCGATGGTCGGGATCGCGCCAGCGAAATTCAAACGCCACGCCGCGAAACACCAGGCCGAGCAACATGATGATGATCAGCGGATAGGTTGCCGGCAAGATGACCGCATAAGCCAGCGGGAAAGCCGCCATCAGACCGCCGCCGCCGAGCACCAGCCAGGTCTCGTTGCCGTCCCAGACCGGGGCGATGCTGTTCATCGCCTGATCGCGGTCTTCGCCCACGGCAAAGGCGGGAAACAAGATGCCGATGCCCAGATCAAAGCCGTCCATGACGACATAGGCAAAAACGGCAAAGGCGATGATGAAAGCCCAGATGACGGTCAGATCCATGATATTACTCCGCTGGCTCGACTTGAGGATCACGGCCTGGCCCGTCTTTCTGCGCTGGCCCGGGTGTAATGCCCGCCGTCCGGACCGGTCCGCTTTCCGTGGCCTTGACGCCCTTTTCGCCAGTTTTGGGCGTTTGGCTCATCAACCGCATGATATACCAGGTGCCAATCCCGAAAACCGCAAAATAGACGATGATAAACGCCATCAAAGAGGCCGCAACAGCGGGAGCCGCCAATGGCGATGCGCTCTCGGCCGTGCGCAGCAGTCCGTAGATCGTGAACGGCTGTCGCCCAACCTCGGTTGTTATCCAGCCGGCAATGACCGCAACAAAACCGGTTGGCGCCATCACGATCGCAGCGCGGTGCAAAAGTGGCCAGTCATAGAGTTTGCGACGCCACCGCGCGAATAGACTCCACAGGCCCAAGCCCAACATCGCGAAGCCGATGCCGACCATGATCCGGAACGACCAGAATACCATCCCGACCGGCGGTTCGTCTGCATCCGGCACCGTGTCGAGCCCGTCCATCGGCGCATCCGGGTCATGTTTAAGGATCAGCGACCCCAATTTGGGGATCTCGAGCTTATAGTCGATGCGCTTTTCCGCGCTGTTGGGAATACCGAACAGGATCAGCGGGGCTCCGTCGGGATGGCTGTCAAAATGGCCTTCCATCGCCATGATCTTGACCGGCTGATGCTCCAGCGTATTGAGTCCGTGCAGATCGCCGGCAAAAATCTGCACGGGTGCAACCAGGGCCGCCATCCACATCGCCATCGAGAACATCTTGCGGGCATGCACATTGGTTTTGTCCTTCAGCAAATGCCACGCACCGACCCCGCCGACAACAAAAGCGGTGGTGAGATAGGCGGCGATAATCGTGTGCACCAGTCGATA
Source organism: Parasphingorhabdus sp. W113 (assembly GCF_055693205.1). Classification (NCBI taxonomy): domain Bacteria; kingdom Pseudomonadati; phylum Pseudomonadota; class Alphaproteobacteria; order Sphingomonadales; family Sphingorhabdaceae; genus Parasphingorhabdus; species Parasphingorhabdus sp. W113. The sequence continues at coordinate 2,488,348 of NZ_CM146328.1, forward strand.
GGGAAAACTCGGATTGAACACGATGGGCCACCAGCTCTCGCCCGGTACAAACTGACCATTGGCGGCGATTTCATGGCCCACCGGGGTCTGCATCCAGCTGTTGACACTCAATATCCAGAAGGCGGAAATAAACGTCCCGATGGCGACCATCAAGGTTGCGGTAAAGTGCAGTTTCTTGCCGACCTTGTTCATCCCGAACAGCATGACGCCAAGAAAACCGGCCTCGAGGAAAAAGGCGGTCAGCACCTCATAGGCCATGAGCGGCCCGATGACCGGGCCGGCCTTGTCCGAAAAGACCGACCAGTTGGTCCCGAACTGATAGGACATCACGATGCCGGACACGACTCCCATCGCAAAAGTCACCGCAAAGATCTTCAGCCAATATTTGAACAGGTCCATGTAAACCTGCTTGCCGGTTTTCAGCCACAGCCCTTCGAGAACCGCAAGATAACTGGCCAGACCGATGGAAAAAGCCGGAAAGATGAAGTGAAAGCTGACCGTGAAAGCAAATTGGATACGGGCCAGCAAAATGGCGTCCCAGGATTCAAACATCAACAATGCCCCCTTTTGGGTGGATCGGATTGTGTATTTGTCCGGACTGATCTAGCGAACGCGCCGGCCTTTCACAATGGCAAGACGCTTGATAAGATGGCTGTCACGATTGCACGGTTTGCAACTCGGTCTCTAGTCACTCCGATCACGGGAATTTTCATGACCTTCCTTCGCGCTCTTTTCGCTTCCGCCTTTTTGCTGCTTTCCGCGCCGCTGCTGGCCCAGCCCGCCAGTTTTTCGACCGGTCCGGTTTTTACCGATTTTGGTCCGGTTGCCAGCGTCGACAGCGACGATGCGCTGTCCCCGGATACGGTGTTCCGAGTCAGCTTCGACGTCGCCAAGGCCGCCGATCCCGGCACACTCAACCGCAGCTTCGAGACCGCCGCGCGGTTTATCAACATGCACGTTGTAGCCGGTGTCCCGCGGGATCAGATCAAGCTCGCGATTGTCGTGCATGGCGGCGCGTCCTTTGACCTGACCCAGGCGGCCTTCTATGCCGCAAAGCGCGACGGAGCGGCCAATGGCAGCAGCGCCGCGATTGCTGCATTGCAAAAGCACGGCGTCACCATTTATCTGTGCGGCCAGAGCGCGGCCTATCATGGCATCGCCAAGGATCAGCTGTTGCCGGGCGTGAAAATGTCACTGTCGGCAATGACCGTTCATGCCCTGTTGCAGCAGCAGGGCTATACGCTCAATCCATTCTAGTCGGGGATGATCGGTCGGCTTAATCCGCACCCATGGCATCGGTCGTTTCGGCATTGGCCTTGCGTTTGCGCAGGATCTTGATCGTCATCAGAGCCGCCGGTGCCGCCAGCGCAATTATGCCGAAGACGATCCAGAACACGTCGCCAAGCCCGCCATAGCCCTTGATCAACTGATTGAGCGGCTCCCAGATGAACCGGATCGCAACCACCCACAGCAAGCCGGTCACATAGAGCGCCACCTTGTCCTCAAGGACGATTCCCAGTCCCGCCAGTCCGCTGCTTTCCTTGCCGGATTTCGCCCCGGAAGCGCTGCGATAGCGTGCGAGTTCGGACTCCGCTTCTGTCAGGCCGGATTGCGCTTCGTCAAGCTCCCGGCGCAAGCGTACCAGTTCCCGTGCATTGCTCGCCACTTCACCCGATTGCGCCTTGGACGCTGCCGTCAACTCGGCGAGCTCCGCTTCCATCGCGCTGCGCTTGGCCCGCTCGCTGGCGAGCTGCTGGCTGGTGTCGGGTGTTGCCTGTGCAATGATATGATCGATCGCCGTGGAAGCCAGCGGATCACCCGGAAAGCGATTGAGCCAGGTCTTCCACTCGGCGGTATCCGCGCCATCCTGCAAGCGGGCATAGTCGACCAGTCCGGGCCGCTCGAGCAATTCGCCGATCCGGGCCAAAATGCCGAGCCACACCGGGTCCTGCGTGCCTTCAGCGCCTTCGGCCAGAATTTCCGCCTGAACCGACCGGAATTCCAGTGGCAACTGGCATTCGGACAATTGCACTGCAATCAGACCGCTCCGTTCCTTGCCGGTGCGCGCTTCGTTGCGCACCCAGTCGGACTGGACGGAATCTTCGCTCCACAGCACCAGCAAAGCCTTGGCGGCTTCAATTTCGCGTTCAATCTCGCGGTCAAAAGAGGAGCCTGCAGCGATACCCGCATCGAACCATACACTGACCTTCAGCGCTTCGAGATGATCCCGGATGGCTGTGCACCGATCGCGGTCATTGCGCGAATAGCTGATAAAAATGTCCGCCATACCGGCCCCCATCCTCGTCCAAAATTCTGCGGCGTCCCGCGACCGCTATAGTCCGGTGCCTTGCGCAGAACAAGGCGCGACAAAAAAGCGGCCCGCGAAACAGGTTCACGGGCCGCTCTTGCGTTCAAACAGGAGGTTCAGGCTTAGCTGAACTGGTTCATCGTGTTCTCGCCACCGCCGGCTTTCAGAGCCGCGTCGCCAGCGAAATATTCCTTGTGATCGTCACCAATGTCGGAACCCGCCATGTTCTGGTGCTTCACGCAGGCAATGCCCTGGCGAATTTCCTGACGCTGCACGTTCAAGACATAACCGAGCATGCCCTGTTCGCCGAAATATTCCTTCGCAAGATTGTCGGTCGACAGTGCCGCGGTATGATAGGTCGGCAGGGTGATCAGGTGGTGGAAGATGCCCGCGCGCTTGGCGGCATCAGCCTGGAATGTCCGGATCCGTTCGTCTGCATCGGCAGCCAGTTCGGTCGCATCATATTCAACGCTCATCAAATTGGCGCGATCATAGGCGGTCACGTCTTTGCCCTCTGCAGCCCAGGCATCATAGACCTGCTGGCGGAAGTTCAGCGTCCAGTTGAATGACGGCGAGTTATTATAGACCAGCTTCGCGTTCGGCATCACTTCCCGGATCCGGTCAACCATGCCGGCAATCTGCTCAACGTGCGGTTTCTCGGTTTCGATCCACAGCAGATCGGCGCCATGCTGCAGCGAAGTGATACAGTCGAGAACGCAACGGTCTTCGCCGGTGCCAGCGCGGAACTGGAAGAGGTTGCTCGGCAGACGCTTGGGCCGCATCAACTTGCCATCGCGATTGAGAATGACATCGCCATTTTGTGCGGTCGCCGGATCAATTTCTTCGCAATCGAGGAAACTGTTATACTGGTCACCAAGATCACCTGGCTCGTTGCTGACGGCAATCTGTTTGGTCAGACCGGCACCCAGAGAGTCGGTCCGGGTCACGATGATACCATCTTCGACACCCAGCTCGAGAAAGGCATAACGACAGGCGCGGACCTTCGCGAGAAAGTCCTCATGCGGCACGGTAACCTTGCCGTCCTGGTGGCCACATTGTTTTTCGTCGGAAACCTGGTTTTCGATCTGCAAGGCACAGGCACCGGCTTCGATCATCTTCTTGGCCAGCAAATAGGTGGCTTCGGCATTGCCAAAACCGGCATCAATATCGGCAATGATCGGAACAACATGGGTCTGATGGTTTTCTACTTCGTTCATCAGGCGCTTTTCGGTGACCACATCACCGGCGTCGCGCGCTGCGTCAATGTCGCGGAACAGACCACCGAGTTCGCGGGCATCAGCCTGACGCAGGAAGGTGTAAAGCTCTTCGATCAGCGCGGGCACCGAGGTTTTTTCATGCATGGACTGATCCGGCAGCGGACCGAATTCGGAGCGCAGCGCCGCAACCATCCAGCCCGACAGGTAGAGATAGCGGCCTTTGGTGTCACCGAAATGCTTTTTGATGGAGATCATCTTTTGCTGACCGATAAACCCGTGCCAGCAGCCCAGCGACTGGGTGTAGTTGGATGGATCAGCATCATAAGCAGCCATGTCTTTGCGCATGATCGCAGCGGTATATTTCGCGATATCCAAGCCGGTGTGGAACTGGTTTTGCAGACGCATCCGCGCGACGGCTTCGGCGTCGATGCCGTCCCAGGTGCCATTCTGCTTCTGGATCAAATCCTGGGTACGGGTAATATGCTCTTGATAGGACATTCTGAAACTCCTTCGGTACAATGCGAATCATGAATTGATTGAATGACCCTGACCTAGACCTTCGCAGGTGCACAAATAAAGCGGCGCGTGGTTGAACTGTAACGCTTTACAAATTCTTCTTGTAATGTTGTAAGGTTCTTACAAGTAACCGGAGTCGAATGAAAAATGTCCAGCGAACGCCCCGTCTACATGGGACCGCGCCTGAAACGACTGCGCCGTGATCTTGGCCTGACGCAAGCCGATATGGCGTCCGATCTCGAGATTTCGGCCTCTTATGTCGCCTTGCTCGAGCGCAACCAGCGCCCGTTCACAGCGGATATGTTGCTCCGCCTCGCCCGGACCTACAAGATTGATATGGCGGAGCTGGCCGGCGACGGCGGGGAAGAATATACCGCCCGCCTCGAAGCCGTGTTGCAGGACCCGATGTTCGCCGACATCGATTTTCCGCAACTGGAAACCGCCGACGTGGCCACCAGCTACCCCGGCTTTACCGAAGCTATTTTGCGGCTTTATACGGCCTATCGCGAAGAACAGCTCGCGCTGGCGGACAGAGGGTCGACGGTGCACAGCGCGGACCAGATGGCGGCGGATACGGCCGATCCAGTGGCCGAGGCCCGGCGGTTTCTTGCAGCGCGGCGCAACAGCTTTTCCAATATTGACGATGCCGCCGAACGGCTAGCGGCCGGACTGGACGGTCAGCAGGACATGGTCGCCCATCTGCAGACCAAACATGGCCTGCAATTGCGGCGCATACCGTCCGAGGTCATGATGGGGGCAACCCGGCGCCTCGATCGGCATCGCCGCCAGATCCTGCTCGATGATCAGCTCGACACCGCCAGTCAGAAGTTTCAGCTGGCCCTCCAACTGTCCTATCTCGAACTGCATAGCGAAATTGATGATGTTCTGAAGGACGGGACCTTCACCACGGAAAGCGGCGAACGGCTGACCCGGCGGGCGCTGACCAGCTATGCCGCGGCGGCGATCCTAATGCCCTATTCGGCCTTTGCTAAAGCCGTCGAGGCCCGCCACTATGATGTCGAAGCGCTGGCGCGGCAATTTGGCACGAGCTTCGAACAGACCGCTCATCGCATGACGACGCTGCAAAAGCCTGGTGAGGAGCGCGTGCCGTTTTTCTTCATCCGCGTCGATCCGGCCGGTAACGTGTCAAAGCGCCTCGATGGCGCAGGCTTCCCCTTCGCCCGGCATGGCGGCGCCTGTCCCTTATGGTCGCTTCATCAGGCTTTTCGCACGCCGCGACAAGTCGTCACCCAATGGCTGGAATTGCCGGACGGCGAGCGGTTTTTCTCGATTGCCCGCACGGTCACTGCCGGCGGCGGCGCCTTTGGCACCGATCGGGTGGAACGCGCCATCGCCTTGGGCTGCGCTGCGGAGCATGCCGAAAAACTGATCTACACGCGCAATCGCAGCGACATCAGTCCGGACAATGCAACGCCGATCGGGGTGACCTGCCGGCTGTGCCATCGCACCGATTGCCGGGCCCGTTCGGCCCCGCCCATCGGTCGCCAGATTCTGTCGGATGATTTTCGCCAGGCGAATACCCCGTTCGGGTTTTCGCACGGCTAACGGCCGATCAATCAGGCGGCTTTTTTGGATTTTTGCTTGGCTGCCCGTTTGGCAACAGCCTTGCTTTTGCTGCCGTCTCCGATCTTGGTCACGGTTGCCGGCTTGCACTCGGGCATCCGGTTCCAGGCATCCAGGGCCGCGACCTTATAGGCTTCGGCGAGCGTGGGATAATTGAAGGTATTCTCCATGAAATAGTCAATGCCACCGCCGAGGTTCATCACCGCCTGACCGATGTGGATCAGTTCGGTCGCGCCCTCTCCGACGATATGAACACCGAGCAGCGCGCCGGTTTTCAGATTGAAGATACATTTGAGAATACCGCTGTCGAGCCCCATGATATGGCCACGCGATGTCTCCCGCAGTCGCGCGATACCGACCTCATAGGAAATGCCCTCGTCCTTTGCCTGTTGCTCGGACAAGCCGATGGTCGAGATTTCCGGTACCGCGTAAATGCCATAGGGGAAATGGGCTGGCGCTTTGGCCACCGGTGCCCCGAAAGCATGGCACGCCGCAATCCGTCCCTGTTCCATCGAAGTTGATGCCAGACTCGGGAAACCGATCACGTCGCCGGCGGCATAAATATGGGGCTGACTCGTCTGCAAAGTCCGTGGATCAACGGCCAAGCGTCCCCGACTGTCGGTCTCCAGGCCGATTTTTTCGAGACCCATGGATGCCGTGGCCCCCATCCGTCCTGCGGCAAAGAGCAGCATTTCAGACCGGACAATGCGCCCGTCTTCAAGGGTCACGACCGGATTGTCATTGCTGTCCAGCGCGATTTTGTCCGCCTTGCAGCCCAGTCTGATGGACATGCCCCGGTCCAGCAATTGCTGCGTAAAATTGTTGATCACTTCCCGGTCGACAAAGCCGAGGAAATTATCCAGCGGTTCGATCAAGGTCACCGGCACATCCATGGCGCTGAAGATCGTTGCATATTCAATGCCGATCACGCCCGCACCAATGACGGTCAGGCTGCGGGGGATATAGGGGTTTTTGATAATGGCATCGCTGTCGAGGACCGTCGTTCCGTTAAACGGCACATAATCGGGCCGGTACGGGCGGGTTCCCACCGAGATCAGGATGTGGCCAGCTTCGACCATTTCAAAGGCTTCGCGATCGGATTCGCGGCGATCAATCCGCAGCAAATTTGGGCCTTCAAAGCTGGCCCGGCCGTGCAATGTTCTCACCTTGTTGCGGGCAAATTGTTGTTCGAGAATATCAATCTCATGGTCCAGCGTCTTGTTCAACCGATGCGACAAGGCCTGGGCGGTAATTCCCGCTGCGGTATTGGCCGAACGGCTGTTAAACTGCTGCTCTCGCCAACCGGTCAAGTTCAGCACGGATTCGCGCAAGGTCTTGGACGGGATCGTGCCGGTATGCACGGACACGCCACCAACACTACGACGATCATCAATCACGAGCACTGATTTGCCAAGTTTGGCAGCTTGAATGGCCGCCCGTCGTCCCGCAGGTCCGCTACCGATTACGACAAAATCATAGGCACTCATTGGTTTTTCCTCTCGAGAATTTGATCGGTTGCACGCACCGGAACTCCGGTGCTTTCAGCGCGGAAGTCCGCTCAAAGCGGTTCTTCCTCCTGCCCAACATTGTTGATGTGGATCCGGTTTTTGCCAGCCTCTTTGGCGTCATACAGCGCGCGATCCGCGCGGCGCAGCATCGTCCGTGCATCACCATCGCCATTTAGCTCGGAAATGCCGCCCGAATAGCTGACCTGTCCGATTTTCTGGCTATTCTCTCGATTGACGAAATCATGTTCGCACAAAGACAAGCGGGCGCGATCAAGTTTCTCGAACGCTTCTTCGGTCGTCTGTCCCTTGAACAAGATGACAAATTCCTCACCCCCATGGCGCGCAACATGGCAATGCGTATCAGCCAGATTGTTCAGCGATTCCGCGATGCGGCGCAAGACACGATCGCCGGTATCGTGGCCATGCGTGTCATTCACGACCTTGAAATCATCCACATCGACAATCGCCACAGACAGCGGCTCGATATTTTCCCGCGAATATTTCACGGCATCGGCAAGATGCTTTTCAAACGCCCAGCGGTTCGGCAAGCCGGTCAACTGGTCGGTCTCGGCGCGATTGGTCGCCTCGTTCAACTGGTTGCGCATTTCAACGAGGCTTTCGCTTTTCTTCTGCAACAATTCCTGGGTGTTATAGGCCTGCTTTGCCATTGTTTTGGTCAACTCGATCAGAGCGGTAAAATGCACCGATTCGCCGCCCGGTTTCACTTCAATCTCGTCGACTTTTTCCTGCAAGGCAGAACTGTAGGCCTTGGTATCGTGATGGCTTTGACGGATCGCCTGACCACCTTCGTGGAGAATTTTGTCACCGTTGGAAATGAGCTCGGAAAGCGTTTCGGCGCTCATCAGGCTGAAATATTCAGCCATCACCTCTTTCGCCCGGATGTTGGTCAATTTGCCTTCACGGGAGAGCGCCTTGTCCACCGTCTGCCGGAACGTGAGTTGCGAACCGAAATAATATTCCCATCCGAAATTGTAGTTTTCAGGCGTTTCATCGAGACCTACGCTATCGAGAAAATCCAGGATTTGAATGGCTTTCGGTTGCTTGACAACGCGGACGGATTCTCTGGGATGCACATCCTTCCCTGTCTTTTTGCCGGCCAATATGGCAACGGCTGCCGCAGCGCGGTCGGCAAAGCCTGCAGGGGCCTGGTCGGAAAAAGATGTCATGAAATTGATCCTGTCATGAGGTGGGAATGGAAGTTGACAAGAAGAACGGTCAGCCGAACCGCAAGTTTAGAAGATAGTTAATTCTCGACTCCCAAGCCCGGTTTTTGATCATCTGGTGATCGGTTTGACAGTTTTGGTGCCTTGCTCCGGCCAACGGTCTTACCAATAGTGAGTGAAGCAGAAATATTCTGTATCCAGATCGGATGAGGTCGGAAATAGCTTGGGTCGGCGATCCGATTGCGACTAAAGAAATGGGCAGCGAAGTCCGCGAGCTTGAAAGAAAAAATGGCATCAAAAGCGAAGCATGACCAACCCGAACCGGGCCATCTGGAAATCCTCGACAGCCTCGAGCAACGCCTGCGCTGGCTCTCGTCCTGGACCATCCATAATGCCAATAATATCAGGGCAAGCGAAGACGGGCTCAAAGTTGGCGGCCATCAAGCCAGTTGCGCGTCGATTACCGCGATCATGGCAGCGCTCTATTTTCATGCGCTGGGCCCAAAGGACAAGGTAGCGGTCAAGCCCCATGCCGGCCCGGTACTGCACGCGATCCACTATTTGCTTGGCAATCAGGAGCAAGCGCAACTGGAGAATTTCCGGGGTTTTGGTGGGGCCCAGAGTTACCCGAGCCGCACTAAGGATCGTATTCCGGTTGATTTCTCGACTGGATCCGTCGGGTTGGGCGTCGCGGTCACCGCCTTTGCCAGCCTGGTGCAGGATTATCTGATCGCGCATGAGGCCATGCCGGAGGAAGATGCCGGGCGGATGATCGCTTTGATGGGCGATGCCGAGCTGGACGAGGGCAATATCTATGAGTGTCTGATTGAAGCCTATAAACATCAGATCCGAAACTGCTGGTGGATCGTGGACTATAACCGGCAATCGCTCGACTCGACCACCGCAGACCGCATGTTCCGCCGCTTTGATGATATTTTTGAAACCTGCGGATGGCGCGTCATCACATTGAAGCACGGCGCCCTGCAACGCGCCGCTTTCCAGGAAGCCGGGGGCGATGCCCTGCAACAGTGGATCGACAACAGTCCCAATGCCGATTTTGCTGTCCTTACCTATCAAGGCGGTGCCGCCTGGCGGGAGCGGTTGCTGAAGGATATCGGATCCGTCCCGGGCATCAAAGCGCTGCTCAAGAAGCGGGACGACCGGGAATTGGCCAGATTGATGACCAATCTTGGCGGCCATTGCATGGAAACCTTGACCCAGGCATTTGATCAGGCACAGGATGATGTGCCGACCATGTTCATCGCCTATACGGTCAAAGGCTATGGCTTGCCGCTGGCAGGCCATAAGGATAATCACGCCGGATTGATGAACAGCAACCAGATTGAAGCGTGGCGAGATGATCTGGGTATCGCTGCCGGTGAGGAATGGAACCTCTGGTCCGGCATGGGCGATAATCTGGAAAAAGCCGCGCAGGCAACGGTCGAGAATTGCCCGATTGCGACGACTAAAAACGCACAGCCATCCAGCGTGGGCGTTCCGGCCATTGCGCCACCGGAAGGCGATGACCAGTCGACCCAGGCCGCCTTTGGCAAAATCTTGCTCGCCTTGGCAAAATCCGATGCTGAACTCGCCAATCGGATCGTCACCACCTCGCCCGACGTCACGGTTTCGACTAATCTGGGTGCCTGGGTGAACCAACGCGGGCTGTTTCGCCGACAAATGGTCGAAGATGTCTTCCGCACCGCGCGCGTGCCTTCGGCCCAGAAATGGGGCGGCGACACCGCCGGACAACATATCGAGCTGGGGATCGCCGAGAATAATCTTTTTCTGATGCTGACGGCCATGGGCCTGGCCGGTGATCTGTTCGGCGAGCGGCTCATCCCGATCGGCACCGTCTACGACCCGTTTATCGCCCGCGGCCTCGATGCCTTGAATTATGCCTGTTACCAGGATGCGCGTTTCATGCTCGTCGCTACGCCATCAGGGATCACGCTGGGGCCAGAGGGCGGAGCGCATCAATCGATCAATCCCCCGCTCATCGCCATGGGACAGCCCGGGCTGCGCCATTATGAACCGGCTTTTGTCGACGAACTCGCGGTACTGATGGAGGAAGGCTTCCGGATCATGCAGGCGCCCGCCAGCGATGGCGGCGAGAGCGTCTATTTCCGGCTGACGACACGCAGCATCACACAGGTCGACCGCGATGACGAGAATTGGCAGGAAGGCGCGATTGCCGGGGGTTACTGGATGAAAAAGCCCGGCCCCGAAACCGATGCCGCGATCATTTTCTCCGGCGCGATCGCACCAGAAGCCATGGCGGCATGGGACATGATGATCGAAGATTTACCGGGCCTTGGATTGCTTAACATTACTTCGCCGGATCTTCTGCAACGGGGATGGAGTGCCAGCCAGAAGAGCCAAAGGAACGCGCCCAAATCGCATGTTGAACATTTGTTAGGCGCCCTGCCGCGCGACGCCAGGCTGGTAACCTTGCTGGATGGAGCGCCAACCAGCTTGTCGTGGCTCGGCAGCGTCCGGGGACAGCGTGTGGCCCCGCTTGGCACAGACAGTTTTGGGCAAACCGGAAATCTGGAGGATCTGTATCGTCATCACGGCCTTGATGCAGCCGCCATTGTCGCCGCCATGGCCAGATTATTCTAAACTTATCATAAACCATGACGTGTTTGTTCTAGAAACAATGGAACCAGATACCCGATAATGCAAAACCAGATGACCGATCCCGAAAGCTTGCAGGCAGCGCTACAAGCGTGTTTGGCGGCAGCGGATGCATTGGCGCTTCCCATTGTTGCCATTCGGATCAGCGAAGCGATTGATTTGCTTGATCCGCCATCGGATCCACAATTGACGCGCTCCGCTTACAGCCCATCCAACATCAGCAGAAGTTGAATGACGGGGCAATGGATCGCAGATCACAATCGTCAGTGCCAAACCGGAGCCACCGGACCAGCTGTTTGGCGATGTCGTGCACCACGACACTCAACAAGATGAAGGTATAGTTGGCAAGCCGACGCTTCTTTGTACGAACCAGTGCACTGCCAATACATCACGTTACAATTTTAGTTGGATAATTTCAATTTATACTATCGATAACATAGTGAATAAATTGAGTATTTCTGCTTTGCGCCAGATCGAAATTTGTCCTATGATTCGGCTATGGGGCATCCAGGAATTCATAAATTACGCGAGAAAGAGAAGGTTGCTCTTCGCTTAATCCTGCGCGGATTTGATGCCAAAACGGCCGCACGCGAAATTAATGTCACCCCCAATGTGATCAATGAACATTTGCGCAATGCCCGCCAAAAACTGGGCGTTACGAACAGCAAAGAAGCCGCACGGCTGCTCGGGGATGCCGAAGAAATCGCACCCAAATTTTTTGTGCCCAAAGAAATTGGGATTGTTCCAGAGCCCAAACATACCGCAATAAATCCCTTGCCTGATCCGCAGGCAACGACATCTGATCAGAACGTGGTCAGGGAAATGCAGACGGCTTACCAGCCTTTTGTCCCCGCCTCCTCGTCAACCTGGTCAGTGCCGTTTCGCAAACAGGGAGAATTGGGTAATGATCTAGGCAAAGCCGACCGTGTAAAGGCAATAGTAGACCTAACCGTCAAACTTGCATCAGCCCTGGCATTTCTGTGCCTCGCAGCAATATTGGTCAGCACCTTAATCAGCCGCACCTAGTCTTTCTATATTTGACCCCTAGAACATCATCGGCCCCCGCCGGTGACAGGAGACTCTTATGTTGAATCAACGCCTCGAAGCCGCTCGCCCTATCGCCAAGAAAATCAATGAAGTCGAGAAATCCCTCAACCTGACCATGGTGCAAATGGGCGAATTGATGAGCAGCATTGCTGCCGCCCGGATGGCGCCTGGCACCCGCTTCTCCCTCACCGCCGGCGTTGACGCGTCCGAGAAGGTCCTCGAAGCCGCCACCCAGGCCACCCAATGCTATCGCGAAATCGTCGAAGCCCACAGCCATCTGGCTGCGGATCGCGATGAAGCCGGCCTCGAAACCGTCGGCATGGGTGATCTGATTCCATGCCCTCCAGCGCAGGCGAGCAGAGAGACCGAAGAAAAGTTCGAATTGCGGGCAGTAGAAACCGCTTGATGCCACGGATGCACTTGACCGAGCCAATGATATTTGGTTCGGTCAGGTGTGCTTCCGGCTGAATTATACCTCATCCTCCTTGGAATGACCTGCATAGTTGCAGGCTATTGGGGCGGACGTCCGGAACGACTGGCAATGGCAGTTAACACGACCGGTGTTTTACTTTCACCTCTCGTCTACTCGGTTTTCGGCAGAGATTTCGCAGGTGTGGAAATCGGAATCCTGATCGTCGACACAACCGCACTGATCCTGTTTTTTTATATTGCAATGCACGCAGAAAGATATTGGCCGCTATGGGTATGCGCTCTCCAGACCGTTCAGGTGTTATCGCACATTCCAATGATATTCTTGCCGGAGGTGCTCCCGCAAGCCTACTTCGCGATAGTTGCTTTATGGAACTATCCGATATTGATCATAATCATCGCCGGTACTTTGCGTCACCAACAGCGGATCAGACAATTCGGGACCGACAAATCCTGGAACGGCTCCTGACCGTTGCCAATATTGGAAATGCAGCAGACCTCGCAAAAGATATCCTCAATGAATTTGGCTCGCTCGGAGCGGCGTTGACCGCCAGCGCTGAGACCACCCTCCCCAATCAAGCTTCGCGACTACTGGCCCTGGTTCAGACTGTACTTGTCCAGTCCTTGAAATCGAAAATGGTCGAACGTGTGTGCCTGACCAATGCCAGTGATGTCATCGAATATCTGGTGGTCGCCATGGCGCATTTGCCGGTGGAAGAAGTGCGGGTTCTGTTTCTGGATGCGAAAAACCGGTTGATCCGTGACGAAGCAGTCGTGCGGGGATCAATCTCCGAAGCTCCGATATATCCTCGAGAAATTTTGAAACGATCGCTCGAGCTTGGCGCAACGGCGCTGATATTGGCGCATAACCACCCGTCCGGTGACCCGGAAGCGAGCACATCCGATATTCTGGCCACGCAGCGGCTGGCGACCGCCGGCCACGAACTCGGCGTCTCGGTCCATGATCATATCATCGTCGGACGCGCCGGATGGACCAGCATGCGTGACCGAGGGCAGCTGTGACAGGTGAGCGGATGGACGGACGGAACGAGAAGTATAATGCACGAGTTGGGGGAGTAGAATGTCAGACAAGCCATCAAATTTTCTGCTGTTGTCGCCTGACATGACCAATGGCGAAGACACAAGTGAGAGGGTTTTGGGCCTGTTGGAAGAAATATCCAGCGGTGTAAAATCTGTACTCAATCGGATCGATGACGGCGGGTCAATGCATCCGGACCTAAGCGACAATTATCACTTCGCGCTCCTGCTATCGAATATTTTTCGGGCGCGGGAAAAGCATCTTTCGGACGAACTCAACAATCTGGGCGAGCCCGCCTGGAACATTTTGCTCGAACTCTATGTTTGCGGGATCACCGGGAAAAAAGTCTCGGTGTCGGATGTCTCGCTGGGTGCCAGCATTCCTGGGACCACTTCGCTGCGCTATATAAAATTACTGTCCGACCTGGGCCTGGTAAGCCGCCATCCCAGCCATACCGATCGCCGGATCACCTATCTCACGCTAAGCGACGAGGGCGAAAGCCTGATGACATCCATATTGACAAAAATGACCAGCGATCTGGGTTAAACGCGGCTGAGAAAAAGAAGGCGGCCTATGACAAGCCGCCGTGGCAAGAGACGTCAGTCTTTCGCGATTGCGATATCAGCGCCGGAACAGCTTTCGGATTTTGCCGCCAGCTTTTCCATTTCTTCGATCGCATTGAGCGCATGATGGACGTGGATGGCAGCGATATCGGCACCGGGATGCGAATCCAAACGCGCAAGGATTTCCGACAATTGATCCGCAATTGCGTTCCGATCTGCCATGTCTCCTCCAACTGGAGCGACTTGGTCGTTTGTTTTTTGCATCTCGATCGCCATGTTGGAACGGTGGAATATACGTAGCTGCAACAGATTTCAAATGATACTTACATTGATATCAGTATTTTAGCCACGAAACAGTTGAACTGAATATGAACATGGCGGATTTCCGACGCCCGGGCATGGCCTGCTACCGCTTGATATATCTGTAAAATTTTGTTCACCGCCAGCCATGGTGGTCGACCATATCACAATTGGCAATCGACAGTCGGGTTCACCCGGTGCCATCAGGGGCCTTGCAAGGAGGAAAAGCAGCAATGGCGATGGATCCGGACTATATTAATCATATCAAGCGGCTGATGGAATGGGAAGGCCAGAGAAGTGCGCCTCCCGAACGCTTTCCGCATTTGCCGGACATTCCTGCGGGACGCTATACGTCGCAGGCTTATTATGATCTGGAACAGCAGAATATCTGGAAAAAAAGCTGGCTGTTTGCAGCCCATGTCGACGAGATACCCGAACCGGGATCCTTCATGAAATGGGAAAATACGGGAACGCCGATGATTATCGTCCATGGCATGGATGGTGAAATCAGGGCCTTTTACAACACGTGCCGCCACCGCGGCGCACCCGTCGTGACCGAAGACAAGGGGCGGGCGCCACGACTAATGTGCAGCTATCACAACTGGACCTATAAGACCGACGGCAGCCTGGTCGGCGTACCGGAGAAGCAGGACTTCACGGATCTCGATCTCTCGTGCCGCAGCCTGATAGCGGTCAAATGCGAACGGCTTGGAAATCTCGTATTCATCAATTTCGATGAGGACGCGATGCCATTGAAGCAATGGCTGGGACCGATGTGGGATGACTGGGAAGAATTTCAGTTCGACAAGATAAAACTCGCATCGCGGCACAGCTTTGATCTCCATTGCAATTGGAAGGTTGCAATGGAGGCCAATATGGAAGTCTACCATGTCCCGTTCATCCACCCCGAAACCGTCGCGCCGCTGGTGGACAGCAAACGCAATGTGAACACCATCTATCCGAACGGCCATGCCCGAATGCTGGCGCCTGCGCCGGTCAACACCGATCGCGAACATGTCCGCGCCGTTGAATCCCCGCCCGAATGGCAGGAAATCTACACGGTTGGAGAACTGGGCCGCACCTGCACCCAAAGCTATACAATGTTTCCAAACTGGGTGTCGCCGCTATCCAATTATTTTGTGCCGCCGCTGATCTTCTGGCCGACCGGTCTCAACACGACGCGACTGGAGTTGATCACCATGGCGCTCGATTGGGGCGATGGCCCGGCGCCGGACTTGTGGACCGTACCCGATGCGAGCAAGCCCAATGGCCGGGATATGAGCCCGATTATTCTGGAAGACACGCAATTTGGCGAGCAAATTCAGAAGTCGATGGAAAGCGACGGGTTCAAAAGCGTCCCACTCAGCTATCAGGAAGCCCGCATCTACAGCTTTCACCAGACATGCGACAAAATGATCGGTCTGAACGTCGTTCCTCCGGATCTGGCGGTGGATCAGGTGATCGGCGATGAATGGGTCTATCCCAATGATCCGCGGGTGGAGGAAATGGATCAACTGCACGCAGCGGAATGAAACGCTAGCCTTTCGCGCGGCGCATCCCTAAATGCTGTTCCATGCATTTTCTTGATCAAGCCAAAATATATGTCAGCTCCGGCGCCGGTGGGCCCGGTGCCGTCAGTTTCCGGCGAGAAAAATATATCCAATATGGCGGTCCCGACGGCGGCAATGGAGGAAAAGGCGGCGATGTCGTGTTTGTTGCTGTGGAAGGTCTCAATACGCTGATCGACTTTCGCTATGCGCAACATTTGCGCGCACCGCGCGGCAAAGGGGGCGCCGGACGCAATCGCACCGGTGCGGGCGGCGGCGATCTGGTCATCAAAGTCCCCGTCGGAACGCAGATCCTGTCGGAAGACAAGGAGCATGTCCTGCTCGACTTCACCCAGGAAGGCCAGCGCGAGGTCTTTCTGGAAGGCGGCATCGGCGGTCGCGGCAATGCCAGCTACAAAAGTTCGACAAACCGGGCACCACGCCAGCACCAGCCCGGCGAACCGGGTGAGGAAGCGGCGATCTGGCTGCGGCTGAAGCTGATCGCCGACGCCGGACTGGTCGGTCTGCCCAATGCCGGCAAGTCGACCCTGATCAACACCATCACCAATACCAATGCCAAGGTCGGCGCCTATCCGTTCACCACCATTCATCCGCAGCTTGGCGTTGTGCAGCACAAGAACCGCGAATTTGTCCTCGCCGATATTCCCGGCTTGATCGACGGTGCCGCAGAAGGCGCGGGGATCGGGGACCGGTTTCTCGGTCATATCGAGCGATGCAAAGTGCTGCTCCACCTGATCGACGCGACCGGCGATGATCCGGTCGAGGCCTGGCAAACGGTGACCAAGGAACTCGAAACCTATGGCGGTGGTTTGGCTGACAAACCGCAGATTTTGGCGCTGAACAAATCCGATCTGCTTGATGATGAACTGATGGAATCCATCGCGGCTGATCTCAGGACGGCTGGTGCGAGCGATATCCTTTGCCTGTCCGGCGCGACGGGAGACGGCATGGAAGCGGTGCTCAACAAGGTGCTGGAAGCGGTCGGGCAGAATAGTTCGATTGAGCGCAAAGAGCGCCCTGAATCCTTCGACGACGAGAGCGAGGGAACCAAGGACTGGTCCCCATTGTGACGACGAAGAATCCCGAGAAAATTGTCATCAAAGTGGGATCGTCCCTGCTGATAGACGAGACCGGAGCGCCGCGCCGCGCCTGGTTGAAGACGCTTGTTTCGGATATCGCCGCGTTGCACAAGGCTGGCGCTTCGGTGATCATTGTCTCCTCCGGTTCAATCGCCCTCGGCGCTCGCAAGCTGGGCCTGGCCAAAGGCGGGCGGGCCAGCCTCGCGGACGCGCAGGCATCGGCGTCCGTCGGCCAGATCACGCTGAGCAGCCTGTGGTCCGAATTGCTGGCGGAACAGGACCTGACCGCAGCGCAGATGCTCTTGACACTGGACGATATGGAGGACCGCAAACGCTATCTCAACGCCACCGCCACGCTTGGCAAACTGATTGAGAACCGCGCCGTCCCTGTGATCAACGAAAATGACAGCGTTGCCACCGACGAAATTCGCTTTGGCGATAATGACCGGCTGGCGGCGCGGGTGGCCCAAGCGGCCCATGCCGACCGTGTCCTGCTATTGTCCGATATTGATGGCCTTTATGACCGCAACCCGGACAGCGAGACCGAAGGACAATTTATTGGTCTTGTCGAAGCGGTTGACGAACGGATCATGGCCATGGCTGACAGCAGTTCCTCCTCTGGCCTCGGTTCCGGCGGCATGGTTTCGAAACTCGAAGCGGCGGCGATTGCCAATCTGGCCGGTATTGACCTGTCGATCCTGTCCGGGCGGGAAGATCATCCGCTGGAGCACTATCAGCTGACCAAGGTCGGGACCCTGTTCAAGGCCAGTGGTCAGGCCAATGCCCGCAAAAGCTGGCTCGGCGGGCGGCTGACTTCTGCCGGGACGATTTCGGTTGATGCGGGCGCCGTGGAAGCAATCCAAAAGGGCAACAGCCTTTTGGCGGCGGGAATCATTACCATCGAAGGGCAGTTTGAACGCAGCGACGTCATCGATCTGGTCGACCCGGACGGACAGGTATTTGCCCGCGGTCTTGCGGAATATGATGCGCTGGACTGCGCCAAGATTATCGGCCGGCGGAGCTCCGAACTGGAAGCCTTGCTGGGCTATGCTCCCCGAAGTGCGGTGGTCCACCGGGATCAACTGGTGTTGATATGACGACCAAGCGGGGGCGCAAGATTGCCAGCAAAGCACAGACGGTGGCGCTGACCGGAGCAACCGGTTTTGTCGGCGGTCATCTGCTCAATCATGCGGTGCGGGCCGGTCACCGCATCCGGGCCTTGACCCGTCAAAGGCAGGATGACCGGCCCAATGTCGACTGGATCAAGGGATCCCTTGATGATCCGGCCAGCCTCGAGGCGCTTTGTGCCGGAGCCGACACCGTGGTTCATGTCGCCGGTGTGGTCAACGCACCGGATCGCGCCGGATTTGAAGCCGGCAATGTGTCGGGAACCCTGAATGTGGTCGAAGCTTCGAAAAAGGCCGGGTGCCGGCGCTTTGTGCATGTCTCGTCGCTCGCGGCCACTCAACCGGGGCTGTCGGTCTATGGCGAAACCAAAGCCAAAGCCGAGAAAATCGTCGCGGCAAGCGGCCTCGACTGGACGATCGTCCGCCCGCCCTGGGTCTATGGGCCGGGTGATACGGATACATTGGATATGTTCAAA
Organism: Parasphingorhabdus sp. W113; assembly: GCF_055693205.1. Lineage (NCBI taxonomy): Bacteria > Pseudomonadati > Pseudomonadota > Alphaproteobacteria > Sphingomonadales > Sphingorhabdaceae > Parasphingorhabdus > Parasphingorhabdus sp. W113. The sequence goes on from NZ_CM146328.1 coordinate 2,506,930, forward strand.
TCCGCGCGTTTCGGCTTCATTCCGCTGCCCCCCGATGCCGATGGACGGGTATCGGTCATTCACGTGACGGACCTCGCGCACGCCTTGCTTTCAGTTATTCCTGCCCATGAGGATCTGACGGCGGAAATATTCGAAGTGGATGACGGCGCGGACGGAGGCTGGACCCAAACCGGCTTTGCCAAAGCCATTGGACAGGCGATGGGCCGCGATATCAGACCACTCGCTGTTTCCCGCACGCTGCTGCGGCTAGCGGCCAAATCCGACGGTCTGGTCCGGGGTCCAAAAGCCAAGCTGACCGAAGACCGGGTGAGCTATTTCTGTCATGACGACTGGACGATCAATCCCGGACGCCGCCTGCCAGCGGCCTTGTGGGAACCTGCGATCGAGACCTCCCAGGGACTCGAAAAAACTGCCAAATGGTATCGCCAGAACGACTGGCTCTGACTCTCGCTATTTTCAATAGCTGCTAACCCGCCCGATATCGTGCATATATGCTGCGGGAGAAGGACATATGCCGACAGCAGCCAGAATACGCAGCGACGTGCCGACACATGATTTTGATATTTATGCCGAGCCGGCGATCAAGGTTGACGTCCACGAAGCCTTTCTGAAACTGAAACAGGAGGCGCCGCCGCTATTCTGGACCCACGATAATGGCGGGCACTGGATTGTAACGGACAGCGATCTGATGATCGACTTGTTGCGCAAGCCGAATATATTTTCGAACCAGAATTTTTCCATTCCGGTACAGGAAAACACCCCCAAGACCATTCCCCTGTCGCTCGACCCGCCAGAACACCGGCCCTATCGCCAGATGCTCCGGCCATTTTTCGAGAAAAAGGCAATTGCCCCGCTGCAATTGCGCATCCAGGAATGGGCCGACCGGTTGATCGGGGCGGTCGCAGCCGATGGCGAATGTGAATTTGTTGACGCGGTCGGTTCGCGCTTTCCGGTCTCGGTATTCATGGAAATGCTCGGTTTGCCGATTGATCGTTTTGACGAATTTCGTACCCTGGTGAACCAGAATTTCGAAAAGGCGGGCACGCCCGAAGCGATGGATGTGCAAATGCAGATCATCGCCATTCTCGCCGAGTTTGTGAAAGCGAGACAGGCCGACCCGCGCGATGACATGATGAGCCATATCATCCAGTCTGAAGTCGACGGCCGGGCGATGAGTTTCGAGGAGCTCCTGTCAATCGCCCACCTGCTGTTTCTTGCCGGCCTCGATACCGTCGTCAATGCGCTGAGCTTTGGCATGCGGCATCTCGCAACCGATCCGGCGTTGCAGCAGCGCATCATCGATGATCCGCAATGCATCACCGACGTGACCGAGGAGATGCTGCGGCGCTACTCGTTCATCAACCTGCCTCGGTACATTGCCGAGGATACCGAATTGGCGGGACAGAAACTGGCAAAGGGCGAGATGATCATTTGTCCGCTGGCGATGATCGGCTGGGATGAAAAGCTCAACGACGATCCGATGACTGTATCGGTCGACCGCAAAGCCTACCGCCATGGCGCCTTTGGGTCGGGCATCCATACCTGTATCGGCCTGCACCTTGCGCGGATGGAACTGCATATTTTCTATGAAACCTGGTTTCGCAAAATCGGCCGCTTCCAGTTGCATCCCGACCGGAAACCGGGCGCAACGCGCGGCAGCGTGGTCTGGGCGATCGAGGAATTATGGCTCGACTGGCGGTGATCTGCCTAGCGCAGCGGACCGGTAACCTGTTCAACCAGATAGCTCAGCAGCGTCAGCGTTAGTCCGCACAGAAAAACGCGATAGGCCCATTCGAGATAGCGGAATTTTTTCTTTCCGAGGACCAGACCGATCTGGTGGATATCGCGCAGCATGGCGCGATAGACTGTTTCCTGATTTTCAAACTCGGTGGTCAGCACACGGTGGACATATTCCCCTTCATCCATATTGGAAAAGCCGCCGAAAAACAGCATGTTCGGCGCCCGGTCTTTGGGTGGTGTGGTGACTGGCATCACCGCGAGCACGGCAAATACCGCCGATGCGAAGGAAAATATCGCCAGGATTGCCAGGGGCAAGGACAGGATGCCGGACTGGCTTTGACCGACCGCCAGAGTGAACACGATAAACGTCGCGCCGAGCAGCATATTCGCCTTGTTGTCGGCCATCAGACTGAGCTGGACATGATGTTGCTGCGTAGCCCTGAGCGCGATGACCGCATCGTCCGGCCACTTTCTGCTTTCTTCCATCGTCCCACCCCCAATTGCCCGGCTAGGAATGCCATAAAGCGCCCAATTGGGCAAGCTAATGCCCTGTTTACGCCTTATTCCCTTGCCAATGGGGCGCATGAGTTGGCAAAGGCTAATCAGAACAAGTTAGGAAGATAATATGGCAAGTCGCGAAGAAATCATGAGCAAGGTCGAAGGCCTGATCGGTCCTTTCAACAGCAAGGGCGTGGAGCTGAAAGACGATACGACCTTTGCCGGCAATCTGGAGTGGGACAGCCTGACCGTCATGGATTTTGTCGCCGCGGTTGAAGATGAATTTGATATCATCATCACGATGAACATGCAGGCCGAAATCGAGACGGTCGGCCAACTCGCCGATGCGGTTGCCAAGCTGATGGATAACTAGACTTTCAATCAAGCCAGCCCCGCTGTTCCAATCTCCGCATGATCCAGGCTTGGGCGCCTGGCATTGCGATGCTCGAACAGCAGCGGGTGGGCTAAGGGACAAGACAGATGACCGACCTTTTATCAAAATTTGATCCGCTGATCCAGGAGCGGGAAACGCTGCTGGCGACCGGTGTGAAAGACCCGTTTTCGCTGGTGATGGAAGAAGTTAAATCACCGACCGTCGCGGTTTGCAACGGCAAGGAAACCATCCTCCTCGGCACGTATAATTATATGGGCATGACCTTTGATGACGACGTCCGCGAGGCCGGCCTGCAGGCGCTTAAAGACTTCGGATCCGGCACCACCGGTAGCCGGGTCCTCAACGGCACCTATAGTCCGCACAAGGATTGCGAAGACGCGCTCAAGGAATTTTACGGCATGGACCATGCGATGGTCTTTTCCACCGGCTATCAGGCCAATTTGGGCATCATTTCGACATTGGCCGGCAAGGGGGATTATGTGATCCTCGACATTGACAGCCATGCGTCGATTTATGACGGCTGTGCGATGGGCAATGCCGAAATCGTGGCCTTTCGGCACAATGATGTCGAAGCGCTCGAAAAACGGCTCAAACGCCTGCCTGCAGAAGCCGGCAAGCTGGTGGTTCTCGAAGGCGTCTATTCGATGCTCGGCGATGTCGCTCCGCTCAAGGAAATGATCCGTGTCTGCAAGGAAAATGGCGCCATGACCCTGGTCGACGAGGCCCATAGCATGGGCTTTATCGGCGAAAATGGCCGCGGTGTCTGCGAAGATCAGGGCGTGATCGACGACGTGGATTTTGTCATCGGCACTTTCTCCAAAAGCGTCGGCACGGTTGGCGGCTTCTGCGTCTCCAACCATCCCAAGTTTGAAATCATGCGGCTGGTCTGTCGCCCCTATGTCTTCACCGCATCACTGCCTCCCAGCGTCATGGCCACGGCCGCGACATCGATCCGCAAGCTGATGCACAGCGGTAACAAACGGGCGCATTTGTGGGAGAATAGCAAGAAGCTGCACCAGGGCCTGCGCGATCTGGGATTTGAGCTCGGGACGCCCGAAGCCCAGAGCGCGATCATCGCGGTGATCATGCCGGACCTCGAGCGCGGCGCGATGATGTGGCAGGCGCTGTTGCAGGAAGGCCTCTATGTCAATCTGGCACGACCACCGGCGACGCCGGCCAACATGACCCTGCTGCGCTGTTCGCTCTGTGCGGAGCATACCAGCGAACAGGTCGATCAGATCCTCGGGATGTTCGCAGCAGCCGGCAAGGCGGTCGGAGCCATCTGAAGGTGCAGGTTTGCAAGACCATTCTGGCTTCTTTGATAGTCACCGGAATGTCTTGTCTAATGGCCGGTTGCAGTAACGAGAATGCACAAAAGGCTGCGCAGCCGGTTCAAATTTCAACGAGCATCTTGGTTCCGTATCCCGATGCAGCAAGTGTCAGGCTGTTTATCAACGATATGCCTGCGGCCAAGGATGGCAGCGAACGGTCGAGCAATCCGAACGGGCGCCTGTTGTCCGCGAACGAACGCAAGCGTTTTGAATTGGCAATAAGCCAGAAAACAGTCACTTACAGACCGCCAGATGACCAGTCTTTCGGATATGAAGCAGCCTGCTTCATTCCTCACCACTTTTTTCGCTATTATGATGACAAAGCCAATCAACTCGGCGAAATTGCTGTATGCTTCTGTTGTACAGAAGCACGGGCACAGCCCGAGATCGGTCAAAACAACACGGATCATTGGGTCGCGTATGATATGGCCAAGATAGAAAAATTCGTCTCCACCCTCAATTTACCAACGGATATCCATTGTGACTAATTCCATCACCATAGAACAGCGCGGACCGATCGAGATTTTGTCGCTCAATCGGCCGGACAAACTCAACACGATGAACGAGGACATGATCTTTGCGCTGCGGGATTATTTCCGGGCGTTGCAGGATCGCCATGATATCCGGGTCGTGCTGTTCCGCGCCGAGGGCCGGGCTTTTTGTGCCGGGCTTGATATCGGCGCGTGGAAGAATGACGGTTCGCGAGGCCAGGTCCAGCATATCTGGCGGACCCAAAGATCGATTGCCACGGTCATGCAGTTGATGCGGCAATGTCCGCAGCCGATCATCTCTCTGGCGCAAGGGGCTGCCTGTGGCGGCGGATTCTCCCTGCTGCTCGCCAGCGACGTCCGCTTTGGCGCGCCCGATCTCAAGATGAACGCCGCCTATATCAAGATCGGTCTGGGCGGATGCGATATGGGCTCCAGCTATTTTCTGCCCCGACTGGTCGGCTCTTCACTCGCCTCCGAGCTGCTGTTGACCGGCCGGTTCATCCATGCCGATCGCGCCGAAAATCTCGGGTTGCTCAGTGCGATGGTGGCCCCGGATAAACTGCTGGAAACCGGGCTGGAGCTGGCGGACGAGATGCTCGATACCGCGCCAATGGGGCTGCGTCTGACCAAGGACGCGCTCAACCGCAATATCGATGCCCAGAGCTTCGAAGCGGCGATGGCGATCGAAGACCGGCAGCAGGCAATGCTGAGCATGACCGAGGACAGCCGTGAAGCCGCCAAGGCGTTCTTCAGCAAGCGCAAGCCGGATTATAAGGACCGCTAGGCCTGTCCGCGTCAGCGCGGATGGTTTTCGGTGCCCTCTCCGGCGGTGATAAACAGGGCCGTGGCGGGCGCGTCGACATCGGCGGTGTGCCAGACGCCGGGCTGGTTTATCGCATAATCCCCCGCGGCCAGTTCAACGGTCGATTCTGCGCCGTCGGGCCCGTCTTTCTGCGTGAGTGTAATTTTCCCGTCCAGGCATAAAACGACTTCGCTGCCCACCGGATGCACTTCCCAGACATCCCAAGGTTCCTTGAAGCTGTGGATCGCAACCAGTCGTCCGTCCTTGCCATCCGATGCGGTCTGCTCGGCATAATCGGCATACCAGTCCATCTCTCCGGTAAAGTCCGGCAAGGATATCGCGGTTCCGCCCAGTCCCAAATGGATCGGATTCTTCTTGAGATTATGGGCCATATTCTTCTCCCTCAAAGACAGCCTATTTGATCGCGCCTCCGGCAATCAGCCGCGGCAGCATCACCAGCGCGCCCAAAATGGGCCATTTGCGCTGCCAGGGTTTGATAACATAATCGGTACCGGCATGGCGGTTTATCTTCCACGCGAGATAGTCAATGCCCCCAGCATAGGTCCCGGAAGCCTTGGCCAGCCGAGCCAGCGTCAGCATCTTGCCGTTGCGCCGGAGTGTTTTCCAGCGCTTCTCTGCCTCTGCGGTCGACATTTCGACGGATTCCGCCGGATCCTGTTGCTGCAAGGCCACCATCGTCGCCAGACCAAAACGCTCATAGCGTTCCGGATCCGCATCCACCACCGAACCCGGGCGGTTGCCGCGCTCGGCCCGCAACTCGGCCCCATAGGTCAGGCCAAAGCCGTGATGATAGATACGCAGCGGCGTCTGGGGTTGCGTGCCGAGAACAGGGATGGTCAGTTCGAACAAGGTGATCGATGCGCCTTCGATGGCAGCGACGGCCCGTTTGGCTGCCGCTTCGTCAGCGGACCAGACCAGCCGCGATGGCTGGGCAAACCGCGCCCAGACGCTGACCGCACTGGCATCGACACGGTTAAGTTTGTGAAAATCCGCTTCACTAAGCACCGCGACCTTGGCCACCAGACCGTCATGCTCGGCCGGAAAGACATTGGGCGGAAGCAATTGGTTGGCCCGGACCAGCCAGCTTTTGCCATAGGCGGCTTCGTAGCTCGAGACGATCAGATAGAAATCGAGCATCTGCCCGTCCAGCTCGGTGGTTCGCAGACAGGAACCATAGAACAGCACCGCCCGGGACGCGTCGCCATAGCGCTGCGCGACCGCTTCGGCAAAGGCCTGGACGCGCGGGTCTACCGGCTCCGCCAGTTCCGCTTCGATCAGATTTGTCAGAACGCTCACGCGGGGATGATAGCCTAGGCAGCCAGGCGAAGGAAAGAGACCGGCTTGGTCGATTTCAAGATAATCGGCCGCCCTTCCTGTGCGCGGAACAGCTCGCCGTCCATCACCACATTGCTGCCCTCGCCTTCGATCCGGATCATGTCACCCTGTTCGAGATGGATGCCCTTTTGTGCCGTTTTTCCGAGGCGCCCGGACAAGGCGGAGAAAATGAAGCGCAGCAAGACGACCGGCTTGTGGTCAATCGCCATGAACTGCATCCGCCCGACGCGCGCACGCGAACGGGTCAAGCGGCGCATGAGCAATAATTTTTCCAGCGTCGTCACGATCAGAATCGCGAAATTGCCCTGATATTGGCCGTCGCGGATCAGCGAAATGCTGATTGGCGATGGCCTGTTGGGCAGAAACTTGGCCCGGATGCCGAACAGCAGCGACGCCAGCGCCGCAAAAACGGTCAGCACATGCGACGCCGCATTGGGCAGACCCAGCGGATAGATTTTGTGCCGGCAATAGAGAATGAATTCGGACAGCCCAGCGCCGCCGAGGAACATCCCGAGCACCGCCTTGGTGCCTTCCTGGCCATCGGTCAGTTCGATCAGCTCGCGCGCCACCAGGTGCTCATGCAGATCATGTTTGGCCATTTCGACGATCCGTTCGAGCGCCTTGAGCGGATTGCCTTCCGCGCCGAGATCGAGCGCAATCAAATTGGTCTTGCCATTGGGCAGAACCGCCACCGGCGGCGGGTTTTCGCCGAAATGACCACCCTGGTGCAATTCGGTCAGTGCGGCCTGAACCGTGCCATCACCGCCATTGATCACGAGCACCTTGGGCTTGACCCGGGCGATGGTTTTCAGGGCTTTGGTGATTTCATCGACATCATCCACTTCATAGTGGAAAACGTCGCTATTCTTGAGACAGAAACAGCGTACTTCCGGCAAAATCGCGCGATTGCCCGTTGAATTGGGATTCGAAAGTAACGCTACATTGGTCACTATGTCCGCTCCGCCTTTCCGTACGCGACCGCCATCAGAGATATTTCATGTTGATGGTGATCGATTTCACTTCATTGCCCACTGAAAATTTCGTCTTCTTGTAGCTGGGCTTGCCAAGATTAAAGATGTTGATGCTGGGGTTGTTCGACATGCCGCCGCCATCCGACGAGATGTCGGTCTTGCCGTTGCCGTTGAGATCATGCCGGACCGCGATACCGTAAGTGCCGCTTGATGGCACCGGCACACAGACCGTCATGCTCCGCGCACTTGCCGGGGTTTCGATACGATTAAGCCAGGCGCCTTTTTTCAGCCATTCGGCCTTGATCCCCCGATAGCTCTGGACGCGGACCTTGCCGTTGGCTGATTTCAGGCCGTTAATTTTGACCAATACGGCGGGGCCATTGCCCGCCTGGCACTTGCTCAGGTCGTTACTGATTTTCTGCCCACCAGCCATGGCGGGGGCGGAAACAGCCAACAGGGCGGTTGAAAGGGCAGAAAAAGCTGCAAATTTCAACATGACGAAAATACTCCTACTCGTTATACCTGCTTTCAACTGCGGCAGGTCATTAGAATCAGCCCCCTGATATAAGAGACTTAATGATGTTCATTTGCGGCAGAAACATGGTGAGAGGGCGACGATAAGTTGAAATTGTTGAGTTCTACTGACCGCTATATCGCCCGGTTGATCGCGGTTCCGCTGTTTAGCACGCTGGTTATCGCGGCCATGTTGCTGGTGCTCGAAAAGATGCTGCGGCTGTTCGACTTTGTCGCCGCGGAAGGCGGGCCGGTCAGTGTTGTGTGGCGGATGCTGGCCAATCTGATCCCCGAATATCTGTCGCTCGGCATTCCGATCGGCCTGCTACTCGGTATCCTGCTAGCATTTCGCAAGCTCGCCCTGAGCTCCGAACTCGATGTTTTCCGGGCGGTTGGCCAAGGCTATGGCCGGTTGCTCAAGGTCCCCTACATGTTCGCCGTGACCCTGATGCTGGTCAACCTCACGCTGGTCGGCTTTGTCCAGCCCCTGTCCCGCTATTATTACGAAGAATTGCGGTTCGAACTGCGCTCCGGCGCGCTCGGAGCCTCGATCAAAGTCGGTGAATTCACCAAATTGGGCGAGCGGATGACGATGCGGATCGAGGAAAGCCGGGACAATGGCACCCGATTGAGCGGGATGTTCGTCCGCGCGGAGAATAAATCGGGTCAGACCGTGTCGGTCACCGCGAATCAGGCCAGTTTCTCGCGACGGATGACCCCGATACGATCATCTTGCGACTTTCTCAGGGTGTTCTGGTGCACGATGCGCCAAGCTATGAGCAGCCGCGGATATTGAGTTTCAGCAGCCACGATTTGCCGATCGACCTGCCGGATATCGAGGCCTTCCGGTCGCGCGGCGGCAAGAATCTGGAATATACCATCCCGGAACTGGTTCGCGTGGGTCTCGATGAGAATCGCCCCGAGACAGAGCGCAATGAAAGCCGGGCCAATTTCCACTACCGGATGGTCGAGGTGGTCATGATGCTGCTCATGCCGTTGCTCGCCCTCGCGCTCGCGATCCCGCCCAAACGGTCCAATTCGGCGCTCGGCGTGTTTATCTCGATCGTCATGATTGTGACCTATCACAAGGTCAATCAATATGGAGAGGATGTCGGCGCCCTCGGCATTGTCGATCCGATCATCGCCCTGTGGGTGCCCTTTGTCCTGTTTGGCGGGCTTATCCTGTGGATGTATCACATGGTTGCGCATGTTCCCGGCGGGCAGCCCATTGGCGCGCTTGAAAAGGCCTTTTCGCGCTTTGGCGGGGTGTTCAAGGGGATTCTCAACTTCAACCGGAAGCGGGCCGATGTCAAAGAATAGAATAAGCGCGCTCACCGGGCTGGGAGAAAACCGTCCATGAACTTTTTCCCATCCCGAACCCTGGCCTTCTACATGGCCAAAATGTTCGTGCTCCGGACCATCGCCGTGCTCGCGCTGCTGGTGCTGGTCTTGCAAGCGCTTGATCTGCTTGGCGAAAGCGGCAAGATCCTGGCCCATGAAGGCAATGGCGAAGGCGAGCTGTGGACCTATGTCACGCTGCGTGCACCGCAGCTGATTGCCCGTTTTCTGCCCTTTGCGGTCTTGCTTGGCACCATCATTACCGCAGCTACGCTGAACCAGAATAGCGAGGTCGTCTCGATGAAATCCGGCGGGCTATCCGCCCATCAGATCCTCGCCCCCCTGATATTGACCAGCTTTCTGATCGCGATCATATCGTTTCTGTTTAACGAAACAGTCGTCGCACCCGCAACCGACCGGCTGTCCCAGTGGGAAAAGGTTGAGTTCGGCCCGATCCCGGCGGAAAGCAACGTGCGGACTAATATTTGGGTGCGCGACGGCAATAATCTGGTCAATGCGAAAACCGTGATCGGCAAGGGATCGGATGTCGTGCTCCGAGACATCACCATCTACAACCGCACCGGAAACGGGCTAAGAAGCCTGATGCAGGCGGAGGAAGGCCGGTTCACCGGGTCTGGCTGGGCAATTACCGGCGTCACGCGCTTTGATGTTTCTACGGGCACGGAGCAAACCGAAGAGAAACTGACCATCGGCGACAGTTTGCGTCCCGATCAGTTCACGCTTGCCAATGTCAATGCGGAAGGCCTGTCCTTTCCTGACTTGCAGGCAGCCATTGCTGATCTCAAGGCCGCCGGGCGGCCAACCATGGGGCTGGAGGCCAGCCTGTGGCATAAGATATCCGGCCCGCTATCGTCCGTCCTGATGCCACTGCTGGGCGCTGTCGCGGCGTTCGGACTGGCCCGTTCGGGACAGCTTTTTGTCCGCGCAGTACTCGGCATGGCGCTTGGCTTTGCCTATTTCGTGGCCGACAATTTCTCGCTGGCCATGGGTACAATCGGCGCTTACCCACCAATTTTGGCGGCCTGGGCTCCGTTTGTACTGTTCTTCCTTATCGGCGAAACGGTTCTCGTCCGGACCGAAGAATAGCATCAGCGCGCGCTGCCTTGCACCAGACCGGCAACCAGACCCCACAGGCCCTTGTGATTGGCCCGGTAATAGGTCGATTCCTGCGGTAACGCAGCAGCGATCCGGCGGTGGGCTTCGCCCAGCGCATGATAAGGCAGTCCCGGCAGCAGATGATGCAACGCGTGATAGCGCAAGCCAACAGGCGCCCACAGGGCGGGCAACATTGCCGGCGGCGGCACGTTGACACTGTCGAGATATTGGCCGGTCACGCTCATCACTTCGCCATCATTTTCCCACAAATGCGCGACCAGAGTCCGCACCTGATTAAGCACAACCGACCCGGAAGCGATGGCGATCATGATCAGAAATGCGCGCATTGGCAGGATACCGGTTGCCACCATGGTAAGCAGTCCAATCGCCCAGAGGCTCGCGGCTATTTCCTGCGCATACCATTGCTTACGGAAAGCGCCTTCAGGATGGCGGCGGCGGAATTCCGGATTGATCACCAGACCGGAATAGCGCTCAACCACAATCTTCCGCAGCGGCGGAATAATTACGGAAAGCGGCGCGAGGATTGCATAGCGCAGCAACAGGCCGACGGGTGCCAGCGATGCCACGAGGACGAATAACGGCACCGTATAGGGCTTCATCAGCGCGAGCGGCAGATATTCGGGATCCTCGACCGTGCCATAGCGGGTTCTGGCATGATGCAGATTGTGGACGCCTTCATACATGAACGAAGGCAGCAGAAGCGGCACGCCGACCAGGATGTTCCAGCCGAGGCGAAAACCGGGCATTGATGCGTGGCGAATATGAGTCAGCTCATGGATGAAACTGCCGGCGCGATAGAGCGCAAGCACGGAAACAATGCCCGCGGCGATGGCCAGACCGGTGCTGCTCACCAGGATCGCGGCCGCCATGGCGCCATAGCCGACAAGGACCGACAAAAGCAGGTCCGTCCAGTAGATTGCCGGGCGCAAGGCGTGCAGATCCCGCGTCACTTTCGCAGCGGTGCGAATCAGCTCATTGTCATCCTCCATGCGCTGGCGGGCCGGCGTGTCGGATGTTTGTTCTGTTGACCTGTCATTATTCTTGGTCAGGGGGAGCGTGTTTTCCATAATGTCCTGTCTTCGTTTTGCGGTGCTATCACCAGAACATCGTGGCGATATGATGGCAAGCCTGTGATTGTCCGCCTCGGTCCCGCTCTTGACAGGACGGGCGGATTGACGCCACAGCCAGCGCATACCAATATGGTGCCGATGCAGCTTGGAAGGTGCAATACACGATCTTGACGTCTGATATAATCATCAAACCGGTTACCACCAAGGCCCAGACCAAGGCTTTCGTGGATCTGGCCTACCGGCTCAACGCAAGCGACCCCCGCTGGGTTCCACCGCTCAAGTCCGAGGTCTATGCGTTGCTGAGCCCAAAGAAAAACCCGTTCTATGAACATGCGACGGTCCAGCTCCTGCTGGCCGAGCAAGATGGCCGCGTGGTTGGCCGGATCAGCGCTCATTATGACCATCTGTCTTTTGAACAACCGGTCGAGCAGGGACTTGGCCCCGGCACCGGAAACTGGGGACTGCTGGAGGCAGAAAATGCGGCCATTGCAGATGCGCTGATCGCAGCGGCCGAAAGCTGGCTGAAACAGCAAGGCATGCACCGGATCATCGCGCCGATGAGCCTTTCGGTATGGGACGAACCCGGCTTGCTCACCAAAGGCCACGACCATAGTCCAACCGTCATGATGGGGCACCACAACCCGGCTTATCAGCATTGGATCGAAGAGAATGGCTATGCCATGGTCAAGGAGCTGTTCACCTATGACCTGCCGATCGTTGAGGGTTTTCCGCCGTTAATTGACCGGATCATCAAATCGGGCGAACGCAACAGCAAACTGACCATTCGCAAGGTCGACAAGGCGCATTTTGATCGCGAAGCAAAGATCATCATGCATATTCTCAACGATGCCTGGTCGGACAATTGGGGATTCGTGCCGTTGACCGACGGTGAAATTGATCATGTCGGCGTGAAGCTCAAACCGATTGTGTTCGAAGACCTGATCCGGATCGCCGAACTGGACGGCAAACCGGTCGCGTTCATGATCACCCTGCCCGATCTCAATGACCGGACCAAAGACATGAACGGGTCTTTGTTGCCGTTTAACTGGGCCAAATTGCTGTGGTGGCTCAAATTTCCGAAATCCCCAACCATGCGGGTGCCGTTAATGGGCGTGATCAAGGAGCTGCAAAACAGCCGCCTTGCCAGCCAAATGGCATTCATGATGATCGAATATATCCGCCGGGAAGCGGTGGCCGACTATGGCGCGGTGCGCGGGGAGCTGGGCTGGATATTGGATGACAACAAAGGCATGGTCGCCATTGCCGATGCGATTCAGGCCAAGGTCAATCGGGTTTATACGGTGTACGAAAAAGCGATTTGAAAACGGCGCCTCAAGGGACGTTCTGGCCATCCGGATCGCTGCTATTCACAAGGCGCACCGCCTCTTCGCGGATGATCCGGTCAATCCCGCGATCCCACAAGTCATTATGCCCGCCACCCGTCATCGGCTGCGCAACCTTCGGTTGTTTTGCGGCATCAAACAGGCGCTGACCCATGGCAAAGGGAATCAATGCATCAGCGGTACCGTGGATCCAGACCAACGGCATCGCAATGGTATCAATGCGCTCGAGCGAGCGATAGCGGTCCTTGACGAGATATTTGGCGGGCAGGATCGGAAACTGCCGCTGTGCCATGTCGTCCATGCCGGAATAGGCGGCTTCGAGGATCAGGCCAGCCGCGGGATTTTCGGTTGCCAGCCATGTCGCGACGCCGGTGCCAAGGGATTGGCCGACAAGAACGATACGAGACGCGGGATACCGCTTTCGCAGCCAATCATAATTGGCTTGCGCCGCCGCGAACAAAGCAGCTTCACTGGGTGAACCGGCATTGCCGCCATAGCCAGGATAGCCGGCTCCCAAGACGCCTGCCCCTTCCTGCGCCATCATCTGGTACAAGGGCAATCTCAACAAATGAGAACCGGCATTGCCGTGGAAATGGAGGATTATCGGTTGTTGTTCATCCGAGGGTTCATGCCAAAGGGATCGGAGCGGACCATCTTCCGTCTTGGTGATCTCGACGCTGCTAAATCCGGATTGGGCCAGATAGGTATCCGCGAGCGGCTGCTGATCCGGAAAATAGAGCAGGCTGCGCTGGAACAGATAGGCACCCAAGAGCAGGACACAATAAAGGCCAAAGCTAATTGCGGCAGCCGTCAGCAGCATGCGCATCAGAGGTCGAGCTGCACCCAGGTCGGCGCGTGATCGCTGGCTTTTTCCCGGCCGCGATGCTCCTTGTCGACCCCGCAGGATTGCAGGCGATCCGCCGCCAGTGGGCTCAACAGAAGATGGTCGATCCGGAACCCCTGGTCCCGCTGCCATCCGCCGCTGCGATAATCCCAATAGGTCCAGATATTGCCCGCCGGATAGGTCACGCCGAGCGCGTCGGTCCAGCCATCATGCAGGATCCGCTGATATCCGGCCCGGCTTTCGGGTTGCATCAATGCGTCGCTGGCCATGGCCTTGACGGAAAACACGTCATTGTCGCGCGGAATCACATTATAGTCGCCGGCCAGCACCGCCGGAATTTCTTCCTGCCAGATCTCTGCGGCGCGATTGCGCAACCGCTCCATCCATCGCAATTTAAAATCGAATTTCGGTCCCGGCAGCGGATTGCCATTGGGCAGATAGATGCTTGCGACCCGCACATCCTGCCCGTCAGCGCCTTTGATATTGGCTTCGAGATAGCGGCTATGTTCGTCTTCCGGTTCGCCGTCGAGACCCCGTTTGGTTTCTTCCGGAACCTGGTCACGGGCCAGAATAGCGACACCATTGAAACTTTTCTGGCCATGCCAGATCGCGCCATAGCCAATTTTTTCAAAGGCTTCTGCCGGGAAGCCTTCATCCTGGGTCTTGATTTCCTGGAGACAGGCCACGGTTGGCTGGGTTTCTTCCAGCCATTCAAGCAAACGCGGCAGACGCGCCTTGATCCCGTTAATATTGAAACTGGCTATTTTCACTTTGTGCGAACCAACGACCGGCGTCAGACGGAAAAGCTGGAGCCGCAACCGCAACCGGATGCAGCATTGGGGTTGGTGACCTGAAAGGCGCTACCGCCGAGCGATTCGACGAAATCCACGGCACTGCCCCGCACCAGGTCGAGACTGATTTCATCGACCACCAGCGTTACGCCCGCTTCTTCGACGGCGACATCGTCGCTTTCGACGCTTTCGGCCAGACCAAATCGATATTGGAACCCCGAGCAACCTCCGCCTTCGACGGCCAATCGCAAAATAGCAGGTTTCTCCTGCTTTTCCGCAATAGCGGCAACCCGCTTGGCGGCGTTGGGGGTCAGGATGATATCCTGATCGAGAATGGGGTTCGCTTCGGTCATGGTATCAAGATAGGGACTGCCTCTCCGAGAGTCAAAACACACTGGAGAGAATAAGAAAAAAGAGCCGGCAAGCGCTTCAGCTTGACCGGCTCCTTTTGCACCCTCTCCCAAAGGTATTTCGTAATAGCAATATCAGTTGGCAGGACCGCCAAGGGCAACGCCGGGAGTTGCTTTTTGCGCGATCAGAAAATCATTGGACTGCATGAACGGAACCGGATTGACCGCTTCGCCGGCGATCCGGACTTCATAGTGCAAATGGCTGCCGGTGGAACGGCCGGTGGATCCCATGAAGCCGATCAGGTCGCCGCTCTTGACGCGGGCATTGGCCTTTACGTTAAGGCGCGACATGTGGCCGTAGCGGGTTTGAATTTCATTGCCATGGTTGATTTCGATATAGTTGCCATAGCCCCGCACCCATTGCGAGCGGCCGACAATACCGTCGGCTGTTGCGTAAATTGGCGTACCGACCGGGCCAGCCATGTCGATGCCCTTGTGTCGGGCGCGCCGTCCCTTGAATGGGTCAGAGCGAAATCCGAAAGAGCTGGTCAGTTTGAAATCTTCCACTGGCTTGCGCGAGGGGATCATCAGTTTGACTGGTTGCTTCTTGCCTTCGCCAGCCCATTTTTTGAACAGCAGGCGAAAAGCGGGATCGGCATCACCAAGCAAGGGTTCGGCAGATTTGGACTTGAGCGCATCAACCGGAAGGCTGGCATCGGCCGCTTCTTCGGCGGCTATCGCAGCGGGGGAAAAGATCATCGCCGATCCGAGGATGGCAATTGCTGTGACTTTTCTCACAGCCTTTTGAAACAAAAATACTACACTGTCGGTCATAAACTGATCGAGCCCTGTTACTATAAGATCAAGCACGCTTGATCCAAATTTTGACAGAAAAGTCTGCCCCCGTCTTGTTGTTACAGACGTAAAATCATTCTGGTTAATTATTCAATACCAAGATAATATTCTTGAGTTAAACCGGCTGACCGACGCGCCGAGTCGTTGAAAGGCGGCTTTAACCCGCCTTTGAAGTGGGTTTTTACGAGATGCCGCCAATGGTCGTGCGGATCGTTTTTCTGCTTTTCGCAACACCATTCAAACCATTTCGTTCCGAACGAGACATGGACAATCTCATCGTGGAAAATGCGGTTCAGCACCTTGGCGGTGAGCGGATCACCCTGGGCTTCGAACCGCTTGACCGTCTCCAACGTGATGTCGAGGCCCCGGGCCTCCAGGACCATCGGCACAATCGCCAGGCGGGCCGATGCGTCATAAGCGGTTTCCCGTGCCGCATCCCACAGACCGTCATGCGCCGGCAGCGCGCCATAGAAGCTCCCCATCTCACGCAAACGCCGGTCGAGCAGCACAAAATGCATCGCTTCCTCGGCGCCGACGCGAAACCAGTCATCGGCAAAAGCGCGCGGAAAATGATCGCCGAACCGTCCAATCATGTCGAAAGCGAGATCGATGGCGACAAATTCGATATGCGCCAGAGCGTGCACCAGCGCGATCCGTTTGGTGATCGAGCTCCCCTTGCCGCGCCGCGGCATTTTGCCCGGTCGCAGCAATTCCGGCCGATCCGGTCGCGCCGGCACGTCCGGCATGGCGGCGGAGAAATCAGCAGCGAACGCCCCTTTGCGCCATGCGCGCACCGTGTGCCGCGCGGCCATGACCTTGGCGGATGGCGCGGCAGTCAACAAGACGGAACGCACCGCTTCTCCGGCAGCCACAGGCGCTGGTGACCCTAATATGGTCGCGCGCTCATCTGGTCGATCTGATAGGTGCAATGGCAAGCGAAGGCCTCAAGCGGCTTGCGCGGCGGCGAGCACTTCCTCGGCATGGCCTTTGACCCGAACCTTGGGCCAGGCCTGGAGAACCTTGCCATCCGGACCGACCAGAAAAGTCGACCGGATAATGCCCATGAATGTCTTGCCATACATTTTCTTCTCGGCCCAAACACCCAAGGCTTCCAGAAACTTCCCTTCTTCATCCGAAGCCAGCGGAACCGTGAGCTCCTGCTTGGCGATGAAATTCTGGTGCTTTTTGGGAGAGTCCTTGGATATGCCGAGCACAGCCGTATCGGCCTTGGCGAAATCGTTGAGCATCGCCGAAAAATCTTTCGCCTCGGTTGTACAACCCGGCGTATTGTCCTTGGGATAAAAATACAGCACCAGCTTTTTACCGGCATAATCCGAAATCTTCACTGTCGTGCCGTCCGGCGCCACCAGTTCCATGTCCGGAACCGTATCTCCAACTGCGATCATGTAATGTCTCCTAAAATCTCATGAGGGTCCGGCCGCAAGTGCCGATTCCATTCTTCAATAACGCATTGCCGCGCCGCATCATACCCGGTCAAAAGGGCATCCCAGTTTTTCTGTCCGGAGGCATGAGCGATCAGCTCGCGGCTGATCTCAGGTGGGTAGTCACAATCGGGAGACATCAGGCGCAGCGCCACGAGGATGCGGGTCATCAACTGATGCGCCGCCACCATATCGGGATTGAGATGCCCGGCATCGGCCAGTGCCTGGGCCGCTTTACCCAATTGCGGGTGCAATGCTTCGCCGGTTTTCAGTTGCAGAAAATGCACGATAAATTCCCAATCGACCAGACCGCCTTCCATCAGCTTGGTATCCAAAGGCCCCTGCGGCGGCTTGTGTTGCACAATATCGAGCCGCATTTTCCGGACCGCTTTTCGCAGCGGTTCGGCTTCGCGCGATTGCCGCAAAATCATCTCGATATGGCCTTGAAGCGCTGCGGTAGCCGCTGCGCTGCCATAGACTGGCCGCGCGCGAGTCAGTGCCATATGCTCCCAGGTCCAGGCCTGTTGTTCTTGATATTTATAGAAACTTTCGAAGGTCACCGCCATCGGCCCCTGGGTACCCGAAGGACGAAGCCGGGTATCGACCTCATAGAGTGGACCAGCAGCCGTTGCCACGGAGAGCGCCGCCACAATCCGTTGCGCGAGCCGATTATAATATTGGGTTCCACCCAGCGATCGCGGACCATCCGAATCCGCGCTATGGTCTCCGGTGAACAGAAAGATCAGATCGAGATCTGATGCGTGCGTCAGCGCCTCGCCTCCCAACCGGCCCAGCGCCAGAATGACGATCTCGCTCTCCGGCACCTTGCCATGGGCCGATTCAAACTCGGCAATGGTTGCGTCGGCCAGCACCCGGATGGCCGCTTCCGCAACCCGCGCATAGCCAGCAGCAATTTGCAGCGGATCATGGCGGGACTCGATCAATTGTGTGCCCAGCGCAAATCGCTTTTCCCCGACCCGAGCCCGGACCCGGTCCAGCAGCATCTGATAGTCATCGCCAGGCTCCTGGCGCGCGAATTCAGTGATCAGATCATCCACTGAAGGCGGCAAGTCCAGCGCGGTGGTGTCAATCAGCCCTTCGAGCAACTCTATGCGCCGCGACAAGCCATCGGCCAGGACCGGCGCATGACTCAATATCCGGCTGAGCATGTCTCGCAGACCCGGCCGGGCTTCCAGCATGCGGAAAAAATTGATCGCGGTCGGCAGCTTTTCGATCACGCTATCGAGCCGAGCCAGCGCCTTTTCCGGATCAGGAGACGCGGCAATCGACTTGACCAGATCGGGCAACACCGCTTCAAACGATTCCATCGCTGCCGCACTGCGCAAGGCGGTTATCTTGCCGCTGCGCCAGCGCTGGACCTTGGTCACAAACATATCCGGCTCGGCCACCCCATCAGACGCAAAATAATGGCGCAGCGCCGTCGCTTCGTGGGGCAGAGCATCTTCGTCTTCCGAACGGATAAGGTCGTCATAGATCGCACCGACACGTTCGACATGGGGTTGAAGCAATGCCAGTAATTCTGCTCCGGAATCAAGACCATGGAGGCCGGCCACCCGATCCATCCCGGCAGTGTCTTCGGGAAAGCTGTGGGTTTGCTGATCATTGACCATCTGCAGACGATGCTCGATCGTGCGATAGAGCGTGTAAGACGCACTCAGTTGCTCCGCTTTTTCGCCGTTGATCCGACCCGCAGCGGCCAGCATCTGCAACGCATCGCGTGTCGGTGCGATCCGCAACGCGGCGTCCCGGCCACCGAAGATCAACTGGTGCATCTGGGCATAAAATTCGACTTCCCGGATACCGCCGCGTCCGCGCTTGAGGTCAAAGCCCGGACCAAAAGCCTGTCCCGATGCATAATGATCGCGAATTTGCGCCGATACCGAGCCGATATTCTGAATCGCGCCATAGTCCAGCGACCGCCGCCAGATGAACGGGTTGATCGTCTCGAGAAAATCCAGCCCAAGGCCGGAATCCCCGGCGGCGAAGCGCGACCGGATAAAGGCCGCCTGCTCCCAGGTCAGCGCGCTGGATTCATAATAGCTGATTGCTGCATCAACCGGTAAAGCGACCGGGCTGACTTCAGGCGAAGGGCGCAATCGCATGTCGACCCGGAAAACATAACCATCGGCATCCCGGCTATTCAGGCTGTCGACCAGCTGCTGGCCGATGCGCCGCGACGCATCGCTGGGCTCTTCGCGCCCGCGCATCGGGATCTTGTCCGGGTCATAGATGAAGATCGGATCAATATCCGACGAATAGTTGAGTTCCCGGCTACCATGCTTGCCCAGGGCAATCACCGCGAATCCACCGGGATCGGCATCCGGATAGCGCGTCGCAAAAATATCGGCGAGCGCTTCTTCCAGGGCCCGATCAGCAAAATCCGACAGGGCATGGGTGACTTCGGTCAAACTCAGCTGGCCGGCCAGATCGCCAATCGCCAGCACCAGGGCCAAAGCCCTTTTTCCCGGCGCAGTTTTTGCCGGACATTTTCCGCACCAGCGCCTACCTGTTGCGCTGCAGCCATGGCGCCCTTGAGATCGTCCTGCGCCAGGATTTCGGTCAGTTCGGGTTGGCGCTCCAGCGCCATTTCCAGATAAGGGGCATGCGCCCGCGCCCGCGCCATTGCATCGACCATGCTGGTCGGCTCGGGTAAGGGCGTCCTGGTCATGGCTGCAGATAAGCTGAGCGAAAAGCGCGTGCGAAATCGGCAAAGCGCTGCTCGGCGATTGCAGCGCGCATATTGGCCATCAGGGATTGATAGAACGCGATATTATGTTCGGTCATCAGCATCGCGCCGAGAATCTCCTTGGCGCGGATAAGATGGTGCAGATAGGCCCGGCTATAGGTCTGGCAAACCGAACAACTGCACTCCGGATCGAGGGGTTCCTGGTCTTCGGCAAACCGGGCGTTGCGGATATTGATTGGGCCGTGATGGGTGAAAGCCTGGCCGTTGCGCCCTGATCGGCTGGGCAAGACGCAGTCAAACATATCGACCCCGCGCTCAACCGCACCGACCAGATCGTCCGGCTTGCCCACGCCCATCAGATATCGCGGCCGGTCAGCAGGCAGTTGATCCGGCGCATAGTCCAGCACGCCGAACATCGCCTCCTGCCCCTCACCCACCGCCAAGCCGCCTATGGCATAGCCATCAAAGCCGATTTCGATCAGTGCTTCGGCCGAAGCCTGACGGATTTCCTGATCAAGCGACCCTTGCTGAATACCAAACAAAGCAGCTTTGGCGGCGTGATCGGTGCCGCTGTCAAAACCATCGCGCGAGCGCCTGGCCCAGCGCATCGACCGCTCCATCGACTCCATCGCCTCGTCTCGCGTGGCACCGTTCTTGGTGCACTCGTCAAAAGCCATGACAATATCGCTGCCGAGCAAGCGCTGGATTTCCATCGATCGCTCCGGCGTCAGCATATGCCGTGACCCGTCGAGATGGCTCTGGAACTCCACGCCATCCTCGCTCATTTTCGTGAGATCAGAAAGGCTCATCACCTGATAACCGCCGCTATCCGTCAAGATCGGACGGTCCCAGTTCATGAACTTGTGCAAGCCGCCCAGGCGAGCCACCCGTTCCGCACCGGGGCGCAACATGAGATGATAGGTATTTCCCAATATGATGTCGGCGCCGGTTGCCCGCACGGATTCCGGCTTCATGGCCTTGACCGTTGCAGCCGTGCCGACGGGCATGAACGCCGGGGTGCGAATGTCACCGCGCTGCATGCGGATCGTCCCGGTACGCGCTTTGCCATCGGTCGCAGCAATGGAAAAGCCAAAGCGTTTGGTCATATGAGTTTTTCCCGGTCACGCCCCCACTCCGGTCAAGGCGCTGGCACGTGTAAAATATAGCTTAAAAAACAAACAGATTTTGTGTTTTCGGGCTGATGGTGTACCACTAGCCCTTCTTGCACGAATCCCTCAGTAACTGTGCAGGATTGTATCAGTTTTTCAAAGACCAAAATCGGGAGTATAAAATGACGAAGACAATGAAATTGGGTTCCGCCGCAACCGCGCTTATCGCCGCTGCAGCGCTTTCCGCCTGTTCCGGTGGTGCCAGTGAAGCCACCGAAGGCGCAGAAGCCAGTGCATCGGAAGCCACCGAAACGGCAGCCGCTGAAAAAGAAAAATGCTTCGGCATTGCTAAAGCGGGCGAAAATGACTGTGCCGCTGGCGAAGGCACGAGCTGTGCTGGTACGTCGGTCGTCGACTATCAGGGCAATGCCTGGAAATATACCGACTCCGGTGAGTGCGAAGCCCAGGGCGGTTCGCTGACCGAAGTTGCAGACAACGACCCACCGGTCGCTCCGGCTGCAGCAGAAGGCTAAACCCTTCTGACATAGAATTGCGAAAGGGCGGCTCCACGAGCCGCCCTTTTTATTGAATCATGTCTCTAGGAATCGCCAGACTTGACAATTGCACGCAACGCCCGCGTCAGTGCTGCACCATAACTTCGACTATTGTCGAAAAACAGCTCTCGAACATGTTTTGTTGCGTCGACCTTGGAACGATAGAAGTTCATGTCCGTGGCAAGCCTTATGACTGCGTCATGATAGCTGTCGACATCGTCAATCACCGCCTCAACCGCTGCATCCCTGACATCTTCCAATGCCGGACAACCGATGGAGGTAATCACCGGCCGTCGGGCCATCACGGCTTCCGCACATACCTTGTTAAACCCCTCTTCCAAATTGGAACGCGTGGGCACCACAACAGCATGGCTCTGGTCATAATATTCCCATAATTTGTCGCTGTTCACATTGCCATGTGCGGTCACTTCACCGCTCAGACCACGACGGATGATTTGATCACGCAGTTCAGACAACGCATTGCCATCGCCACACAAATCGATTTGCATCTTAATCTGCCGATCCGTTTTGATCTTTTCCGCAATATCGAGCAAATCGAACACTCCCTTGTTCTGCTCGACGCGGCCGCAATATAGGAGCTTGAACGTGCCGTTTCCCTGCCACGTTGTCGCGCCAATATTCTCAAAATGGCGACGATCATATGTCGAGAAAAAACGTTCACAGCTCAAATTTGTGGATGGCAGCTGCTGTTTAACTTGCCGACCCACTTCTTGAGAAACGAACATATAGGCATTGGCAGCCCAGCCGAGTATTTTTCTGTTTAGAAACCGATATATCCTCTCGATCGGTTTATCTTTTGTTTTCGGGCTGTACAGCGCACAATGATAAGAAACGATGACCTTGGCGCCGATCAATTTTATCATTGCAAGGACAAAAAAATAGTTCCGACCGGCGGTCAGAATAACAATATCCGGACGACTTTTGAACAAATGCCGCAAAACTTTCAACGACCATGCAATCATGCGCACATGATATTTGATCCCCCCGGTTTCATCTGCCGGCATCGCAATGTTTTTAGCGGAAATTCGAATATCTCGACCATAGTCTCCTAACGTTTCGTGGGTTGTGATAACAAACGGTTCCATGCCGTGTTCATCGCTCACGCTGTAAAATTGTTGGAGATAGCTCGTGCCGAAATTGTCTGGGTGTCCGTTTCTCACATATTCGTTGTAGACGGCCTCAGCATCAACCGGACCGGAAACATAGGCTATCCTTTCGTTACGCATGACGATGCTGTTCCCCCTGTGCATATTCGGTTTTGCCTAAAACGAATAACAAACCAGTGCAAGGCCATGGTCGCTACTGGTTGAATTGCAAAGTCCAACAAATGTGTCGACCGGAAATACTAATTTAATTATACGCTAAACAATTGGTGTCATTGAAAATTTTACAATAGCAATATTGGAATTTGGGGGAGATGAGCATTGCAATCTAGTCGCAGCTGGAGACTGTTCCTGACTCGCGGGGTCATCACCCTGTTTCGTCCCTATATTCGCCGGGAATGGCCCGGGTGGGGATGGCTCTATCGCACCTTTGTAGGCAGTTTCGAGCGCGACAGCTGGTGGGCCGGGCACCCGGTCAAGGAGATCGTCGGCAAGCTCCACGGGTACCGGATCCGGTTGCGGATCGGGGGTTGGTCAAACCGGTTTACCTATTTTGTCGAGCGCTTTTATGATCTGCCCACCCAGCAATTGCTGATTCACTATCTCAAGCCCGGCAGTCAGTTTGTGGATATTGGGGCCAATGAAGGGATGATGTCCCTGCTGGCGTCTCGTCTCGTCGGACCGGAGGGCATGGTGACTGCGTTTGAACCCAATCCGGAACCCGCAGGCTATCTGGAGGAATCGATCCGGATCAACGGAATAGACAATATCACGCTGCGCCGCGAAGGCGTTGGCGATGTACCCGGCACGCTGGAATTGTTCATTCCGGATCACAATAGCGGCGAAGGCACCTTCACCGCGGTGGAGGGACAAAAAGGTCATAATCATGACGCTACGATTGTTGTCGGTGATACGATATTAGAGGATCAAACACCCGCGCTGATAAAAATCGATGTCGAGGGATTTGAAGCGCATGTTATCCGCGGTCTGGAAAGAACCATCGCCCGTTCGGCACCCATCATTGCCATGGAAATGATTGCCTCCCACCTGATGCGGGACGAGAGTAAACCGGCTGATCTGATCGCGATGCTGGAAGGTCATGGCTATGTCGGATATCGACTGACCCTGGCCCGACAGGGGATGCGCCATCACCTGCGATTTCATCCGCGTGGATCCGATTGGATGGACGGCGATTATGCCTGGCTCCCGCAATCGGTATCAAAGGATATTCCGGCTCATTTGCTGGCCTAGCCAACATCCGTGAGTTGAACCCGGCCGTCGGATTCAAACCTATCGTTCGGGCAGCAGCAGGCTGGAATCGCCATAGCTGTAGAAACGATAGCCTTCCGTGATCGCATGGGCATAAGCATGCTGCATCACATCCAGGCCCATCAGCGCACTGACCAGCATGAAAAGGGTTGATTTGGGTAAGTGGAAATTGGTCATCAGACCATCAATCGCACGGAACTGATAACCCGGGGTAATGAATATGTCGGTGTCACCAGCAAATGGCTGGATGATACCGTCCTCGCCGGTTGCGCTTTCCAGCAACCGCAAGCTGGTCGTACCAACCGCAATCACCCGCCCGCCATCGCGCCGTGCGGCGTTGAGCCGTTCGGCGACATCCGGTTCAATCCGGCCCCACTCGCTATGCATTTGATGATCATCGGTTTCTTCAGCCTTGACCGGCAGAAATGTCCCGGCTCCCACATGCAGGGTCAGGGTTTCGCGCCCGACTCCGGCATCCCCCAGCGCCGCCATCATCTGCTCGGTGAAATGCAGCGCCGCGGTGGGCGCGGCAACCGCACCCTTTTCGCGCGCGAACATGGTTTGATAATCGTCCGCATCCCGTGCATCGATTGCACGCTTGCTGGCAATATAGGGTGGCAACGGCATGGTCCCGGCGCGCTCCAGCAGCAATTCAACCGGCTCATCGCCCTCGAACGCAAAGACAAAACTGCCGTTCGCCAAACGATCTTCAGCGACGGCCCAGACATCAGCCCCGAAATCAACACGATCACCGGCCTTCAGACGCTTGGCATTGCGGACGAAAGCCTGCCACCGCCGCAGATCAATCCGTTTGTGCAGGGTCGCGCCGATCCGCGCTTCTCCCCGATGCCCGTGCAATTGCGCCGGGATCACCTTGGTGTCGTTGAACACCAGAATATCTTTGGATGACAGGAGATTCGGCAAATCCCGGACAATATGATCACTGCATTGACCGGTCGCGGCGACATTCAGCAGACGGGCGCTGTCCCGGGGCACCGCCGGTCGCAGCGCGATATTTTCTTGCGGCAGGGCAAAATCGAACAGATCAACGCGCATCGCGGTGGCTAGGGATTGATCGGCGCGTTCAAGTCATCAACCGTGATTTCTGGCTCGGGCGTGGTCGCAACCGCACCAGGCGCTGGCGGCGCTTTTCCGTCTATCGCGATGGAAGCCTGAAGAATACGGGTCGGATTCGCCGGTGGCTCGCCCCGTTCGATCGTGTCGACATATTCCATCCCAGCGGTTACCCGACCGAACACGGTATATTTCTGATCCAGCGCAAAGCGCGGATAGAAGACAATGAAAAACTGGCTGTTCGCACTATCGTCACTTTCTGCGCGCGCCATCGAAACGACACCGCGCAAATGGGGAAAGCGATGAAATTCGGCCTTGAGGTCGGGTAGCGAAGAGCCGCCAGTACCGGTCCCGGTCGGATCGCCGGTCTGGGCCATGAAACCATCGATCACCCGGTGGAAAATGATGCCATCATAAAATCCCTGCCGAGTCAGCGTCTTGATCCGCTCGACATGATTGGGCGCTGCTGCCGGGAACAGCTGGATTTGCACGCGTCCGCCATTGGACAGATCAAGCAGCAGAATATTTTCTTCCGCCGGAACCGAAGCTGGAGCCGGATCCGCCGCGGCTGGCTGATCCTGCGCAATCGCCGCGCCGCTCATCATTACCGATGCTGCAAGCCAAAGAAAAAATCTGCTAAACATGAGAACTCATCACCTATAATCTGGTTACGATGGCGTCGCTTCGGGAGCCAAAAAACAATATTTGCGCCTCTTGAACGATTTATGCTTTCACCGCAATGAACTGCTTGGCCAAAGCGGGTTATTGATCACCCTTCAGGCCGGTTTTCACAACCCGCGCAACAACTTCCTTCTCAACCGTGGGGGAAACGAATTTGTGAATATCACCACCGTAAACGGCAATTTCCTTGACCAGTCGCGATGCAATGGGCTGCAACGACACATCAGCCATCAGAAACACCGTTTCGATATCGTCATTCAGCTGCTGGTTCATGCCCGCCATTTGATATTCATATTCGAAATCGGCAACCGCGCGCAATCCGCGGACGATGATACCGGCGCCCTGTTTCTCGGCAAATTTCATCAGCAGCGCGTTAAAAGCGACCACTTCCACGGCATCGCCCATGGCAGCAGTTTCCCGGCGCACCATGTCGAGGCGTTCTTCGAGCGTGAACATGGGTGATTTCGACGGATTGGTGGTAACGCCAATAACGAGCTTATCGACCAATCGCGTGCCCCGCTGGATAATATCCATATGGCCCAATGTAATCGGATCGAATGTCCCCGGATAGACCCCAACTCTCATAGTTTCATTCCTTTATTGCGGCTTTTCAGCGATCTCGATGAATGGTAAATTCGGCGATGGCACGCAGCAAATCGGCTTCCTCACCATAGCCGTTCAAGTGCGACTTGGCTTGGTCGACCAGCATCTCCGCCTGATCGCGGGCGCGTTCGAGACCCATGAGCGTCAGAAAAGTCTGTTTGCCGGCGGCGGCATCCTTGTGCAGCGCCTTGCCGGCCAGTTCCTCATCACCTTCTTCGTCGAGAATATCATCGGCAATCTGGAACGCGAGGCCGAGATCATGCGCATAGCCACGCAATCCTGTCCGTCCTTCGACCGGGACCTTGCCAAGAATGGCGCCAATTTCGACGCAAGCCGAAATAAGGGCCCCGGTTTTCAACTGCTGCAACCGGGTGACGGTCGGCAGGTCAAAGGTTTTTGTTTCGGCGACGAGGTCCATCATTTGACCGCCAGCCATGCCGGCCGGCCCGGCGGCCTTCGCCAGACAGGAGGACATTTCTGCGCGCACAAACGGGTCGCTGTGAGTCGCCTCGTCGGTCAGTAGTTCAAATGCCAATGCATGAAGCGCATCGCCCGCGAGCACGGCCTGGGCTTCGCCAAAGGCCTTGTGAGCGGTCGGCTTGCCACGGCGCATGTCATCATCGTCCATGCACGGCAAATCGTCATGGATCAGCGAATAGACATGCAAGGCCTCCAGCGCCGTTGCGGCGCGCAAGGCGCAGCTCTCGTCGACATTGAACAAATTGGACGTCGCGATCAGCAATAAGGGCCGCAGCCGCTTGCCACCGCCAATGGCCGCATGCCGCATAGTCTCGAACAAGGCTGCGCGCGGATCATCCGGCACGGCCAGCAGCAGGTCGAACTGCTTGTCGACCGCAGCCGCGATCCGAGTCATTTCCTGCTGCAGGTCCAAATTATTATTCGCCGGCACCGCGGGTCAGTCCGCATCAAAGGCGGTGACGCCCTGGGGTTGACCATCTCTGTCGAGGGTGATTTTCTCAATCTTCGCCTGCGCATCTTCGAGCCGTTTCTGGCACAATGTGCGCAGTTTCTCACCTTCTTCATAGAGGGTGATCGACTGATCCAGCGGGGCATCGCCAGTTTCCAGTTTGCGGACGATTTCTTCGAGGCGTTTCAGCGCATCCTCGAAACTCAAATTGGCGATGTCATCGATGCTTTCACTCATGACCATTGCAATGACGCTGCTTTGAGTTTGGGTCAAGTCTGGCTTGGTCAAACTTGCGAGATTTTCCCACCGCAATGCGCTCGCTAGCCATTTGCTTTCCGACCGGTTACGATACCGACCGGAGGGGAAGTTTTTCATGTTCATTGGTCATTTTGCGCCCGCTATGGTCGCTGCCACGCATCCCAAAGCCCCCGGGCTTGGAACCTTGTTTGTTGCCGGGCAACTGGTGGATTTCGGATTTTTCGGCCTTGCCATTGCCGGTATCGAAAACTTCCGGATTACCCCCGGCATCACGGCCATGGTCCCGCTCGACCTGTATGACATGCCGTTCACGCACAGCTTGCTGGGCACCGGTATCTGGGCCCTGGGATTTGCGCTGCTGATCTGGTTGTTCACGCGCAACCGGACCGGTGCCCTGATCGGCGGCGCGGTGGTCCTGTCCCACTGGTTTCTCGATCTGCTGGTCCACGCCCCCGATCTGACCCTGGCCGGAAGCCCGCCAAAACTCGGCTTCGGACTGTGGGACTATCCGATGATCGAAATGCCATTGGAAATCGCGATCACCTTTGGCGCCCTCGCCTTTTTCGTATCCCGCACGCGATCGACCTCTCCGCGCTCCAAGCCGGCCTTAGTGCTTCTGGCCATATTGCTGCTGGTGTTTCAGGCGATTAACTGGTTTGGACCGCCGCCCGAAACAGTCGATATGGCCATGAAAGTCACCGCGCTGATCGCCTTTGCCGTGGCAGCGCTGGCGGCCTTTTTTGTCGGGCGGACCCGCACGTTGCAACATGCCTGACCGGCTGGACTAGAAAACAGGAGCATCTCGCATGCAATTTATCGCCGCCTATGTCATTGCCGCCATTATTTTTGGCATTCTCGATTTTCTGTGGCTCAGCAATATGGCCAATTCGCTCTATCGGCCGGTCATTGGCGAGATCATGGCCGACGAATTTCGTAAGGCGCCGGCCCTGGCCTTTTATCTGATCTATTTGTTCGGCATTGTCTGGTTCGGGGTCAAGCCGGCGCTGGCCAGCGGACAATGGACAACCGCCCTGCTCAACGGCGCGCTGTTCGGCGGCATAGCCTATGCCACTTATGATCTGACGAGCCAGGCCGTGCTCAAAGTCTGGTCGACCAAGATCACGCTTTACGACATTGCCTGGGGCACGTTTGCAACCGGCGTGACCGCTGCGCTGACAGCCTATCTGGTGCTCAAATTTGTGAAAGCCTGATCAGCCCGCGAGCGCCTGCTCGACGAAATCGAGCCGATCCTGGCCAAAGTAAAAATCATCGCCGATAAAAATGCTCGGCGCGCCAAAGACACCGCGTTTTACCGCTTCCTCGGTATTGGCAATCAGCGCCGCCTTGACGTCCGGATCCTGGGTTGCCTCGAGCAACGCCCGGGCATCCAGTCCGGCGCTGGTCAATGTTTCGGCGGCAATCTCCAACTCGCCCAGATTTTTGGAGTCCTTCCAGATCCCGTCAAACACGGCGTCGGCATAAGCGGCAAAGACATCCTGCTGCTGGGCCGCGATCGCGCCGCGCATCAGGGTCAGGGTGTTGATCGGGAAAAACGGATTGCCGTTCAGTTCAACCCCATAGCGCCGGGCAAAGCGCGGCATGTCATGGCGATTCATATAAGCGCTTTTGGCCGGGATCGCCGCCGGTGTCTGATTGCCGGTTGCCTTGAACACGCCGCCGAGCAACATCGGGATATATTTGATGTCCGCCTCATATTGCGCCGCCAGCTGCCCCAGGCGTTTGTGCGCCAGATAGGCGGTCGGGCTGCCGAAATCGAAATAAAATTCTACGGTCTTGGTCATCTGTCCTGTCCCCTGTTCACCATTTCTCGTTCCACGGCCGGACATCAAGCTCGAACGTCCAGCAATTGCGCGGCTGCTCGTGCAGCCAGACATAATTTTGCGCCAGATCGTCGGGATTCACCACGCCATCATTGGCCTTGCGTTCGGCATAGTCCGGCAGCATGCCCTTGATCCAGTCGGTATCCACCGCCGCATCAATCACGACATGGGCGACATGCACATTTTGCGGCCCCATTTCCCGGGCAAGGCTCTGCACCATATTGCGAAGCGCCCCTTTGGCGCTGGCAAAAGCGCCAAAGCCCGCGGCGCCCCGCATGCTGGCCGTGGCGCCGGTGAACAATATCGAGCCGCGTCCGCGATCGGTCATGATCCGCGCCGCCGCCCGGCCCGTGAGGAAACCCGCCAATGTCGCCATTTCCCAGATTTTCGTAAACTTGCGCACGTCCGTGTCGAGCATCGTGATCGGCACATTGGCCCCGACATTGAAGACGACACAGTCGAGCGGTCCGATGTCCGCCTCGATTTTGGCGAATAGCGCATCCACCTGCTCTTCGTTGCGGGCATCGCAGGTGAAACCATGGGCTTCCTGTCCGGCGGCCTTGAGCTCGGTCACCAGCGGGTCCAGCTTTTCGCCGTTCCGCCGCGCGCCGCAGACCGTATAGCCGACATCCGCAAATGCGCGCATGATCGCGCTGCCAATGGCATCGCCCGCTCCCATAACCAGCACGACTTTGTTGGCCATATTCCGTCCCCATCGAGATCGTTTTCGGTTGCAATTTGAAACCATGCCACAAGCCGACAGCAAATGTGCAGCAAAAGTGGATTAACCCCTAGGCGAATTTGGCAGTGGCCGCTAAAGGCTTTGCATGACTCAGACAAGCTCGCGCACCGCCGAAATCATCACCCCGGAAATCGTCGCCGAACACGGCCTGAACGAAGAGGAATATCAGCGCATTCTGAATGCGCTCGGTCGCGAACCGAATATTACCGAGCTCGGCATTTTTTCGGTCATGTGGTCCGAACATTGCTCCTATAAAAGCTCGCGCCTGCATCTCAAGAAGCTGCCAACCACCGGCCCGCAGGTGATTTGCGGCCCCGGCGAAAATGCCGGTGTGATCGATATTGGCGACGGTCAGGCTGCGATCTTCAAGATGGAAAGCCACAACCACCCGAGCTATATCGAACCCTATCAGGGCGCAGCCACTGGCGTTGGTGGGATTTTGCGCGATGTGTTCACCATGGGCGCGCGGCCAGTGGCCAATCTCAACGCGCTGCGCTTTGGCCGGCCGGATCACCCCAAGATGAAGCATCTGGTCAAAGGTGTCGTCGCCGGTATCGGCGGCTACGGCAATTGCGTCGGTGTGCCGACGGTTGGCGGCGAGACCAATTTCGATGCGGCTTATGACGGCAATATCATCGTCAACGCGATGACCGTTGGCGTCGCCGATGCCGACAAGATTTTCTACTCCGCGGCCTCCGGCGTCGGTAATCCGATCGTCTATGTTGGGTCCAAGACCGGCCGCGACGGCATTCATGGTGCAACCATGGCGAGTGCCGAGTTTGATGATGACAGCGATGAGAAGCGCCCAACCGTTCAGGTGGGCGATCCGTTCACCGAGAAACTGCTGATCGAAGCCTGTCTTGAACTGATGGCGAGCGATGCGATTGTCGCGATTCAGGATATGGGTGCGGCCGGCCTGACCAGTTCCAGCGTGGAAATGGCGACCAACGGCGAAGTCGGCATCATTCTCGACATGGACAAGGTGCCCTGCCGCGAAACCGAGATGACCGCTTATGAGATGATGCTCTCCGAGAGCCAGGAACGCATGCTGATGGTGCTCAAGCCGGGGCGCGAGGAAATGGCCGAGGCGATTTTCACCAAATGGGAACTCGACTTTGCCGTCATCGGCGAAGTGACCGATACCCGGCGCATGGTGCTGACCCACAAGGGCGAAACGATTTGCGACATTCCGCTCGGACCGCTGGCGGACGATGCGCCGCTCTATGACCGGCCGCATCTCAGCCGCGAAGACTATAAAGCCCATGTGCAATATGACGGTCCACCATCCGATATGCCGCAATGCAAGGATCTGGGACAGGACCTGCTCAAGATGCTGGCGCTGCCTGCGCTGGCCAGCCGCAAATGGATCTGGGAACAATATGATAGCCAGGTCGGCGCTGACACCGCCCAGCGCTCCGGCGGCGATGCTGCCGTCGTGCGTGTGCACGGCACCAACAAGGGCCTGGCCATTTCGACCGACTGCACCCCGCGCTATGTCCATGAAGATCCCTATGAAGGTGGCAAACAGGCGATTGCCGAATGTTACCGCAACCTGACCGCAGTCGGTGCGAAGCCGCTTGCGACCACGGACTGCATGAATTTCGGCAATCCTGAAAAGCCCCATATCATGGCGCAATTTGTCCACAGCATCGAAGGCATGGGCGAAGCCTGCACCGCGCTCGACATGCCGATCGTCAGCGGCAATGTCAGCCTGTACAATGAAACCACCGGCGCTGACGGCATCAGCCATGCGATCTTGCCAACCCCGGCGATTGGCGGCGTGGGCTTGATCGATGATCTCGATACCATGACAACGATCGGTTTCAAGGCTGAAGGCGAAGCGATTTTCGTCATTGGTGAGATGAACGGCCATATCGCCCAGTCGATCTGGCTGCGCGAATTGCACGGGATCAAGGATGGTCCGGCACCCAAGGTCGATCTCGACGCGGAGCTCGCCCATGGCGATTTCGTTCGGGACCTGATCAAAACAGGCAAGGTCTCTGCGGTCCATGACGTGTCCGATGGCGGCCTGCTGGTGGCGCTGGCGGAAATGGCCATGGCCAGCGGTATCGGTGCCACGGTCACCGAAATTGGCGACCATCTGACCGGCTTTGGCGAAGAGCAGGGCCGCTATATTGTGACCAGCGCGATCGGCGACCAGATTCAGGCGGCGGGTCTGCCGATGACCCGGATCGGCACTACCGGTGGCGATGCGCTCGACATATCCGGATCGACTGTCGCGGTTTCGGAATTGCGTGAAGCGCATGACCGGTTTTTCCGCGAGTGGATGGAAGACTAGGCGAAGGCCCCTCCACCACGCTGCGCGCGGTCCCCCTCCCCATGCCTGCGGCACAGGGAGGAATGTTTGACAGTTACGGCTCCTGGCTGGCCCAAAAAAACTCCGGATGATATCTATTCCTCCCCGTTGCGCAGCAATGGGGAGGTGGCACGCCAACGGCGTGACGGAGGGGCCATTGGCAACCACGAACGGCGAAACGATTCGAAAAGCGCGAAAACTGCGCCGCACCATGACGCCGCCAGAAATTGCCCTTTGGCAGATCCTTCGCCAGAAACCGCTCGGCTTCAAATTTCGTCGACAGCATCCGGTCGGGCCTTATGTTCTGGATTTCTATTGCGCAGCAGCCAAGCTTGCGATCGAAGTCGATGGTATCGTTCATGATATGGGGGATCGACCGCAGCGCGACGAAAAACGAGATGCGTTTCTCAAAGAACGGGGCTTGAAGACCGTGCGCGTTGCCGCTTCGGATGTTGTCAATGGCCCGGAAATCGTGGCTGACGCTCTGCTGCGATATGTTGAAGCTTTGCGCTAGACCCCTCCGACCCGCCTACGGCGTGCCACCTCCCCATTGCTGCGCAACGGGGAGGATTGGATATCATTTGAGGTCGTTTTGCACCAGCCGGGAGCCGGAATTGTCAACGCGGCGCTGTCAGGGCGGTCCTAAGCGGTCTGGCCGAGCAGATTATAGGGATCAATGCCCTGTGCCCGATAGGCTTCATGCGCTTGCTGATACAAGGTCGGCGCGCCGATGTTGAGAAACGCGCGCGCTTCGTCAATCGGCATGGCGAGGAGCTTTTCGATATCATGATAGCCAATGCGCTTCGCCGCTTTGCCGAGACGCTGCGCTTCCCGCACTGCCCCAAGAACACGGGCATCCGAAGGCGACTGCTTCTTCATTTCCAGCGCGCCGGCATAGGCGATGAATAGAATACCGAGATTGGGGTTCTGGCTATAGGTAAAGGCCAGCACACATTGTTCGCCCAGCGCATCGCGGCCATAGCCGGTCAGCACATGGAACAGATCATGCGTATCGCGCATCCGGTTGCCGAACCATTCGGTCAGATCATTGCGTTTTTCATAGTCGGCGCCATAGCGGTCAAATTCCGCAACCAGACCCGCCGCCGATAGGCCTTCTTTTTCCATGAATCGGACATAGGCTTGCCCGAGGCTGTCAATCGGCAGTTCCCGCAATTTGTCATGATCGTCAAGGACCGTGGGCAAATAGACATTGCGCTCCATGATGTCGCGCGCATTGGGACTGTTGAGAAACCGCTTCGCGTTGCGGATAAACGCCTTGCCCGCCAGCGCTTCAATGATGTGGAAAACCTCTGCCGTGTCTTCCTTGTCCGCGATCAGATTGCGAAAATGCCGAAACGCCTTGAGCGGCCGGATTTTCGGCGGCGCGTGATTGGGGTTTACCAACGGCATGTGCAACGGTGAGATGGAGGCAGAAGATTTCGTCATGAGAGAATCGCTTTTTACATGAGTGTTAGTAAGTGGCTACCAACTACTAACATCCATGTCAATAGTGGATATTCACTTTCCTACCCAGGCGCAGATGACTATGATTTTCGCCGGATGATGAGCAAAGAACAGTGAGGCGGCAGAGGGTGTGAAATGTGTGAACTTTGAATATAGCGCCAATCCCGCTAGGAGCGTGTGGCTTGTGTGAACTTTCAACCCGTCAGATCCCATAGTATCGCTCGCAACCTGCTATAATATCAAGGAAATCCGTAATGAAGCCGCATGATACCCTGCCCTATACCGCGCTTCCGGACTATTCGGATGACCAGCGTATCGCGCGGTCAAAAGCCTTTTATGACGCGCTGAAGCAACGGCGGACCTGTCGCTATTTCACCGACGAGGCGATCCCGCGCGCGGTCATTGAGAATGCCCTGCTGGCCGCTGGCACGGCGCCCAATGGTGCCAATCATCAGCCGTGGCATTTTGCTGTGATTGAAAGCGCGGAAAAGAAGCGCGCCTTGCGCATAGCGGCCGAAACCGAAGAGCGGGAATTTTATAAAACCAAGGCCAGCGACGAATGGCTTGAAGCGCTGGCGCCGCTTGGCACCGATGCCGACAAGCCGTTTCTCGAGACCGCTCCCTATCTGATTGTTATATTCGGTCAGCGCAAAGGCGGGATGCTCCCTGGCGAGATGAAGCAAAATTATTATGTCAACGAAAGCGTCGGTATTGCAACCGGCATGCTGATCACGGCGCTTCACGATGCCGGTCTTGCGACTCTAACCCACACACCCAATCCGATGAAATTTCTCAACGACCTGTGCGAACGGCCCGCCAATGAGAAACCCATGATGGTGCTGGTGGTCGGCAAGCCGGCCCCGGACGCGACCATTCCTCTACACGCTACGATCAAAAAACCGCTGGATCAGATTGCCAGCTGGCTGTGACCCCGCCCGGCCTGTGATAGGCTGTCTCTTCGCGTAACAATAAGAATAAACGGAACCACTCTATGACCATGGCCACCGCCAAAACGCCTCGCTATCTCACGCTCGATGCCTTGCGGGGTTTTGCGGTCATGGGCATATTGCTGATGAACATCATCGCCTTCTCGATGCCCGAAATGGCTTATATGAGCCCGGCTATTCACGGCGGCACGGACACACCCGATATCATCGCCTGGCTGCTGTCCTTTCTGTTTGTCGATGGGAAAATGCGAGGATTGTTCACGCTGCTATTCGGTGCCAGCATGATGCTGGTGCTCCAACGAGCGGAAGCCAAGGGCGAAGACCCGGCCAAGGTCCATTATTCCCGAATGCTCTGGCTCGCGGTTTTCGGACTGGCGCATTATTTCCTGATCTGGTGGGGCGATATATTATTTGTCTATGCGATTATCGGCTGCCTCGCCTTTTTCGTCGCCGACTGGAGCGAGAGCAAGCTGATCCGCGGCGCCTTGTTAATCTATGTGATCGGGTTTGTGACCTTCGCGCTGTTCATGGGCAGCCTCTTCTACATGCAATATCTCGCTCAGGCCGCCGGCCCTGGCTCCGCCATGGATGCCGACTATCAGGAAGCAATCCGGGAGATCGCCACCGGACCCAAGCTGATCGCAGCGGATATCGCGCTCCATCAGGGCAGCTTCGGAACCATTGTCGCCGAGAAGTTTACGGAGCAATGGTGGGGGCCGCTCAGTGCCGTGCTGATGATGCTGTCGGAGACGTTGCCGCTGATGATGCTGGGCATGGTCTTCTTTCGCAATGGCTTCATGACCGGCGAATGGGAAATCGCGCGCTACAAGAAATTCGGCCTGATGATGACCGGCATCGGCTTGCTGACGATCGCACCGCTGGCGGTGCTTATCATGACCACGGGCTATGACCCGCTGATCACGATCAACGCCTCGATGGCCTGGTCCATGCCATCGCGCCTGCTGATGACATTGGGCTATGCCGCTTTGCTGATTCTGCTGATCAAGGCCCTCGCCAATACGGCTCTGCTGCACCGCATCGCTGCCGCCGGCCGGGTGGCCTTTTCCAACTATCTCGGCACGAGTATCCTGATGACCTTCCTGTTCTACGGCTGGGGCCTGGGTCTCTATGGCCAGATCGGCCGCGCGGAGCTCTATCTGTTTGTGTCCAGCGCCTGGATCTTGATGCTGCTATGGTCAAAACCCTGGCTGATGCGATTCCGCTATGGCCCGTTGGAATGGCTGTGGCGCTCGCTGGCACGGCGAGAGATGCAGTCGATGAAAATCAATTAGCGTCCGGTTGCATCTCATCGCCATTCTCGTCCTCCGAACTGAGAAACAACGGGCCTGTTTGTGAAGTCAGCTGCAAGCGCAAGTCAAATTGCTGAACAATTTGAGCAACGTCATCAGCATCATTCAGTTGGCCAAGGGGACGCCCTCCGCGGTTATAGACCTGCTGTACGATCAAATGATCCGATTTTTTATAAGAGATCGTGCACACTGCGGGGATGGGCGAGAGTCCAACCAAATGACTCATCATCAATGCTTCCGTTTCAATTTCGACATCCTCCTCGCGACGCAAGTCCAGGGGAAATTCGGAATCACGGTATATCTTCAGATGATTTGCCGGACTTTCTATTGCTTCGGACAAACAATAGGCAGTGCCAATTTTTTCGGTTTTGCCGCTGCCGACAAACACAATATGGCGCGGCCCGATCGCGACAAACGCTCCACCATCGGCATCTGCAGGACCTATGGATTGCGCACCGTCATACACCATTTCCCAGCCATCCAGTATATTTGCCGGGACTGCGCCCCGAAATTCAAGCATGGGAGTTTGTCCGGGTGTTAACAGAGCATTTCCAGAGATCTTGCCCGGCAGGGAATCCAGATAGGCGTCCAGGTCGATGCCTTTTTCGCTCCATCCCTTTTCGAATGGACCTGTCGGCAGAATCATGGATTTCAGCTCCGGTTCCATCGCTTTTTGCAGATCTGCCAACGGCTCGGCCAATTCAACACGCATTAACTTCCAGAACTCGAAAGCTGAAACGGGTTGTCCAACGCTGACACCATCCGCACGCGGCTCGGTTTCGGTTATTGGAATGGCCGCCACAGGCGTTGTAGCAACAGTCAGAACGAAGGCAGCGCTGAGTTTTCTAATCATGGCAGCGTGATATCGGGAACAGGCAGCAGAATCCAAAGGGTATTTGAGTGATCTGGACCGACAAATCGCAGAATCAAAGACCTCATCACTTTTGCTATTGCGATCTATTCTCATTAGCTATATACGAGTCGCATAAGGAGCCGATATGGTTGTTTGCGTCTGCAATGCGATTAAGGAAAAAGACCTGCGAGCTGCAGTTCGCAGCGGCTCGGACAAGCCCAGTCAGGTCTATGCCCAGCTTGGTCGCAAACCGAAATGTGGACAATGCCTCGCATTTGCACGGTCGATAATCGAAGCCGAAGTTGCGACCGCTTAGCATTCTCTTTATCAAATCATTGAAATAATTGACTTTTACGCGGAACAAGCCCTTTCCTACAGGGTGCTGCTGGTGTATAGGGATGTTTGAAACTTTCCCCACCTAAAGGATAGCAGCATGAAGGGTGACGCCAAGGTCATTGATTATCTCAACGAAGCGCTGAAAAACGAGCTCACAGCGATCAACCAATATTTCCTGCATAGCAAGATGCTGGACAATTGGGGTGTCAGCAAGCTGGCCAAGTTCGAATATGAGGAATCAATCGACGAGATGAAGCATGCCGACAAGCTGGCGGAGCGCATCCTATTTCTGGATGGCTTGCCCAATTTTCAGCTGCTCGGACGTCTCAAAATCGGCGAGACGGTGGAAGAAATCCTGAAAGCGGATCTCGCGCTCGAGCACGAGGCACTGCCCCCGCTCAAGGAAGGCATTGCCCACTGCGAAAGCGTGCAGGACTATGTCACCCGTGATCTGTTTGCGGAAATTCTCGAAAGCGAAGAAGAACATGTCGACACGCTGGAAAAACAGTTCGACATGATCGAGCGCATGGGCATTGAAAATTATGTCCAGCTGCAATCGGAATCGGCTGAATAGCCGCCGGGCCCTAAAATCCGGGCGGTGACAAGGCTGATATGCTGGCCGGTCGCCGCCCGAAGCCATCGGCTTGACGCTGGACGACGGGACTCGATTCCCGTTCCAATATCGCCAGCGTTTCCTCGAACAGACTGCGCAATCCAGCGACCAGCTCGAGGATCTCGTCCGGTTCCTGGCGATGTTCGATACATTTGCGCGCAGTAAATTCGATCTGTTCGGCGACATTGGACAAGCGGGTTGCCCCAAATTGCCCGGATTCGCCCTTCAGGCTATGTGCTGGCATGACAATCTGCGTCGCGTCCCTGGTCCGCATCGCCGCCTCGATTTCTCGTACCGAGCGGGTGCCGTCTTCGCGAAAATAGCCGAGCAGGCGCACGAAATCCGGACCCAATGCGGCCCGCGTTTCGGTATATATCGTCCAGTCGATCAGATCGCTGATGGGTGACGCCACTGGTCTATCCTTTGACTCAGCCGGACAAAATTCCGGCGGAGCAAGGATAACGCGCCATTGGTAAAGACTTTGTTACCGCTCTTCAGTTTGTCGCCCGCCAGCGCGCTGAGGACGCGATGACCGGTTGGCCTCAACCCTTGCTATGATAAGGATTATCGGGTGCACGGATGATCAGGCGCACCGGAACCCCGCCAAAGCCCAATTGCCGCCGGATCCCGTTGATCAGATAGCGACGATAGCTTTCCGGCAGGTCATCGACCCGGGTACCAAAGATAACAAACGAAGGCGGCCGCGTTTTCGCCTGGGTGATGTAGCGCAGCTTGATCCGCTTGCCGCCGGGAGCGGGCGGCGGATTGTCGGTAATCGCATCTTCGAACCAGCGGTTGAGTTTTCCGGTCGAAACCCGCTGCGACCAAACCCGGCGGACATTGAAGGCCGCTTTCATGATTTGATCGATGCCTTTGCCGGTGAAAGCCGAAACAGCGATCAGCGGGACATCGCGCACCTGCGCCAGACCATCATCCAGGGCGGCCCGGATTCCGTTGAACAGCTTGCTCGGTCCTTCGGCAATATCCCATTTGTTGATCGCGATGATCAGACAACGCCCTTCCTGAATCGTCTGGTCGGCAATCCGCAAATCCTGCGCTTCAAGGCCCTTGGTCGCATCCAGCAGCAAAACCACCACTTCCGCGAAATCGACCGCCCGCTTGGCATCAGCCACTGACAGTTTTTCAAGCTTGTCATTAACCTTGGCGCGCTTGCGCATGCCGGCGGTATCGATCAGACGCACCGTACGGTCCGGCGTGATCCCGTCGAGTTTCTCGTCTTCGGTCAGGTCATTGTCATGCCAGACCCAATTGATCGCGATGCTGTCGCGGGTAATGCCCGCTTCTGGTCCGGTGATCATCCGGTCTTCATCGAGCATCTTGTTGATCAGCGTCGATTTGCCGGCATTGGGGCGCCCGACGATTGCCAGTTTCAGCGGAGCCGTTTCATCGACCGGTTCGTCTTTGGCGGCGGCTTCGAAGGCTTCGACATAAGGACGGATCGCCTGAAACAGGTCTGCCACACCATCGCCATGTTCGGCGCTGAACGGAATCGGATCCCCGAACCCGAGCGAATAGCTCTCAAGTATACCGGATTCTGCAGCCTTGCCCTCTGCCTTGTTGACGAGCAGCACAACTGGTGTTTTCGCGCTGCGCAGCCAGCGGGCAATTTCCTCGTCCAGCGGTGTCAGGCCGGCGCGGCCGTCAATGACAAAAAGGGCGAGTTCTGCATCCGCAACCGCCAGTTCGGTCTGATGCCGCATCCGGCCTGGCAGACTCTTGGCATCCTCATCCTCATATCCGGCCGTGTCGATAATGTTGAAGGCGAGACCAAGCAGATTGGCGACGCCTTCGCGCCGGTCTCTGGTCACGCCGGGACGATCGTCGACCAGCGCCAGCTTCTTACCAACCAGCCGGTTGAACAATGTGGACTTGCCCACATTAGGCCGCCCGATAATCGCAATATTGGGCAGCATGATGCGCAATCCCGTTCTTTACATGTTGCGGAACCCTAGCGGAATGCCGAAATCCGGCCGCTATTGTCCAGAATATAGAGCATGCCGTCGGCAACGATCGGCGGCAAGGACACACCGTCATTCAGCTCAAACATGGTCGAGCTACTGCCTTCAGCGGGCGATATGGAAACCACATCACCTTCCGTGCTGGCAACGATGAGACGATTGCCGGCAAGAACCGGTCCGGTCCAAGTGATCGGATTTTTCTTCTTCTCTTCGTTACGGAACGCTGCCAGTTTACTGATCCACCGCACTTTGCCGGTGGGCCGCGCAATACAGAGCAGTTTCGCATCATCGGTCAGCACGAACACCCATTCGCCTGCGACCACCGGTGTTGCAATACCGGCGATGTTCAACTCCCAGATCCGTTGACCGGTAACCAGTTCGTAAGCCGCCATGCGACCGCCCTGCCCGAGCGCAAAAACCCGCCCGCGGTCAATCACCGGATCGGCGTCAATATCGGACAAGGTTGCAACCGAGGTGGAAATGCTGGTTCTCGCCAACGCATCATTCCAAAGGTTGCGGCCATTCTCGTAGCGATAGGCCGTCAGCTCGCCGGAAGAATAGCCTGCGATCACCGTTCCCTGGGCCGCAGCCGGAGCCGCAACACCAAAAATGCCCGCCAGGCCGACCGTGCCGGCTTCGTTCCACTGGACCGAACCGTCATTCTGATTCAGCGCATAAATTTGATTGTCCTGCGTCATCACATAGACATTGCCGTTGGACAGGGTCGGAGCGCCGCGCAATGGTCCAGCCGGACGCACTTTCCAGGACTGACTGCCATCCGCAGCGTTCAGAGCAACCACATCGCCGACACCATTGGTTGCATAAACCATGGTTCCTTGCGCACTCACGCCGCCGCCAAAGCGTGACGGCTTGCCATCATCCTTGACCTCAATCTGGGATGCCCAGACCTTCGCGCCGGTCTTGGCGTCAAAAGCATGCACAACGGCTTGCGTATCCACGGCAAAAAGCCGGCCGCCGGAAACCACCGGTGCCGCCGCCAGGCGCGCCCTTTTGGTCGTGCCGCTGATATTCGCGGTCCAGACTCGCGTCGGCGCGCTGCCGAGCGCGAGATGACCAACGGATTTACCAGCGTTACCGCCGGACTGCGCCCATTCCGTATTGCTCCGCGGGCTCGGCAAAATGACCGAAATACCGGCCAGCGCCGGATCAACTTCCGCGCCGCTTTCGCCAGTCAGGATATTGGTTCTTTTGCCCAGCGTCGGTGTTGCTTTCTTGTCGTCACCACCGCCGCCGCCGAAAACCGCGCAGCCAGACAGCAGTGTCACGGCCATCAGGCCAGCGCATAGACGGGAAAAATGCTTGTTCCGGAGCTTATACATTACTCACTGTCTCCTTCGCCGGCGGAGGGCGCTGCGTCTTGTGCCGCGTCAGTTGCCGGGTCATTATTGTTATCGCCTTCCTGTACGACGGCATCAATGCCTTGCAGGCCGGCCATTTGCAGGGCTCTCGATCGGATCGTCGGCGGAACGGATTCGTCCTTTGCCAGTTGCGCGAAGAGCGGACCGGCCAGATCGGCCTTGTCGAGGTTGAGATAGGACAACGCAACCAGTTCACCGGCGCTCCCGAACCAGGGATTCCCCGGTACCGCGAGCGATTTCAACCGGTCGATCACCGCCTGGGGTTCGAGATCGTCAAATTCGGCTGCGGTTTGCCGGATCAACGCCAGATCGCGAAACGGTTGTGGCAGCGATTCATCGGCAACGACCGCCTGATAACCGGTAATCGCGGCCTTCGCGTCCTGCTTTTCGAGCGCGATATTGGATTGCATCAATACCGCAGCCGCGCGATATCCGTCCTGCTTGGCCTCTTTCAGGCCGTCCAGGGCTTTGGTCGCGCCATCAAGATTATTGCGTTTCACGCTGTCGATCGCAGCCACATATTCCTCACTGCGGACACCGGAATCTTCGTCCTGACTGTTGTTGTAGAAAATCCAGCCCGCGAGAGAGGCCAGGCCGACAACGACAGCCAGCCCGATCCAGACCCCGTAACGGCGTCCAAAATTTTTCAGATCAGCATCGCGAACCGCATCGTCCACTTCGCGCATGAACACTTCTTGTTGACGGTCTGGTTGTTGACGGTCTGGGCCTTCTTCCGGCTTATTTTTGTCGTCTTTGGCCAATCCGGCCTCCTTCACTCTTCGTCGCTTTGGGATTGCAAGATAATGCCTCCCAACATCTCATCGCTTGTCCTTTAGCGAGAGCATCAAAAAAGTCCAAGTATATCGTCCATTTCCAGATGCTGAACGGCAGATATTTTCGGGATCGGCAATTTGCTATTTTTTGGGTTGGTAAAGTTGTTCCGGTCCGGGAAAACTGCGGCTGCGAACCTCTTCGGCATAGTCCTGGGCCGCCCGTTCGATATTTTCCGAAATATTGTGATAGCGCTTTACGAAACGCGCGGTACGCTCGAACATGCCAAGCATGTCCTCGGTTACCAGCACCTGTCCGTCGCATTGTGCCGATGCGCCAATGCCAATGGTGATCGCGCTGACCGCTTTGGTGGCCTCGATCGCAATCGGTTCCAGCACGCCTTCGAGCACAATGGCAAAGGCGCCGGCCTGATCCAGCGCAACCGCATCACCGACAATTTTTTTAGCTTCGGCATCGCTACGACCGCGCGCGGCATAGCCACCGAGAACATTAATCGCCTGCGGCGTCAGACCGACATGGCCCACAACCGGGATACCCCGATCGACCAGGAAACGCACGGTCTCCGCCATCACCTCTCCGCCTTCGAGCTTCACGGCTGCTGCTCCGGTATCCTTCAATATCCGAGCGGCACTTTCATAGGCTTGCTGGGGCGACGCTTCATAGGAGCCGAACGGCATATCGACCACGACCACACTGTGATAGCTGCCCCGCACCACCGCGGCGCCGTGATTGCACATCATGTCGAGGGTCACGGGAATCGTCGAGGGCAAACCATAAATGACCTGTGCGAGCGAATCGCCAACCAGCAACATATCGCAATGGGCGTCCAGCAGCTGGGCAGTCCGCGCGGTATAGGCGGTCAGCATGACAACCGGATCGGCTGTCACCCCATCCTGTTTGCGGCGCTGGATTTTGGGAGCCGAGAGCCGTTTCATCGGCTGCGGCGTCGGATTGGCACGGCTCGTGGACGTGTCGAGAGTATAAGTTGTAGACATAACGGCCTAATAACTGCCTGCGAAGAATAAGGCCAGCATTGCCTTTGCCGGAAAAACGCGGCATGTACGCTTCGCACCCAACTGATCACGACATTTCCATCTCCAAGCTAATGGATTTCAATATGACAACGGCCCGCAAACCGCCGTCCATATTACTATTTGTCGCGTTCATTGTGTTTATCGACATGATGGGGATCGGCCTGATCCTGCCTGTCATGCCTTCGCTGGTTCAGGGATTGAGCGGCGCTTCGCTCGACCGGGCGGCAGAAATCGGGGGCTGGTTGCTCTTTGCTTATGCGACCATGCAATTCCTGTTCGCGCCGTTTATCGGCGGATTGAGCGATCGCTTTGGCCGGCGGCCCGTGTTGCTGACCACCCTGTTCCTGCTCGGCCTCGATTATGCGATCATGGCCTGGGCACCGGATCTGATCTGGCTGTTCATCGGCCGTGTAATCGCCGGAATCATGGGCGCCAGCTGGGCCGCCGCCAACAGTTGCGTAGCCGACGTTGCTAGCCGCGAGGACCGGGGCCGGTTCTTCGGCATCCTGGGCGGCGCCGGTGCGTTCGGATTTGTTGTTGGTCCAGGCCTAGGCGGCCTGCTTGGCGAATATGGCGATCGCCTCCCCTTTGTGGCAGCCGCGGTTCTGGCGTTTCTGGGCACTGCGGTTGGCCTGGTGGTTCTCAAGGAAACTTTGCCGCCCGAGAAGCGTCGCGCCTTTGCCATCACCCGCGCCAATCCGCTGGGCAGCATCATGCAAATGTCGAAGACCCCCTTGGTGATCGGCTTTTTGTCGGCCATTTTTGTCCTCCAGCTAGCCGCCCAGGCGCAGATCGCGGTGTGGGCCTATTGGCTGATCGAGCGGTTTGACTGGAGCACGTTTCAAATCGGCATGAGCGTTGCCATTTACGGTCTGCTGATCGCCATCGTTCAAGGGGGACTGACCGGTCCCGCCATTGCGCGCTTTGGCGAACGCCGCACGGCCTTTTTCGGCTTGCTGTTCGGCATTCCAGCCTATCTCTGCTTTGCCTTCGCCCCGCATCCGTGGATGGTCTATGTCGGGGTTATCATCGGCGCGCTGAGCGGCTTCGCCTTTCCCGCGATGCAGCAGATGA
The DNA here is from genome assembly GCF_055693205.1 of Parasphingorhabdus sp. W113. NCBI lineage: Bacteria > Pseudomonadati > Pseudomonadota > Alphaproteobacteria > Sphingomonadales > Sphingorhabdaceae > Parasphingorhabdus > Parasphingorhabdus sp. W113. The sequence goes on from NZ_CM146328.1 coordinate 2,551,184, forward strand.
TGAGCGCGCGGATCGACGAAGATGCCCAGGGAGAATTGCAAGGCGCGGTGGCCAGCATGATCAGCCTCACGTCGATCTTCGGCCCGGTGGTGATGGCCGGAATTTTTGCAGCTTATGCGGACAAGCAGGGTGTCTATTTTCCCGGCGCCCCATTTCTGGCGGGCACCGCCCTGATGGCCGGCGCGATCCTGATCTATGCCATCACCGTCCGGCGCTATTATTCAGCCGCTGCCTGAGCAACCGCCGCGACCGCTTCGCGCGGATTGTCCGAGAACAGGCCATCCACACCCGCCGCAAGATAAGCGCGGATTTCTGCCTCGATATTCCCGGCGTCGGATGGCTTCCAACCGCTCACCATGTCGGTTGGCAAGAAGTAGTTTTCGCGTCGGAATGTCCAGGGGTGCACTTCCAGCCCGGCTGCATGGGCCGCTGCGACCAGCCCTGTCGGAGCGGCCAGTTGCCGCAACGCGTCGCGGCCAATAACCATATCTTTCGATGGTCCCAGTCCATCGGCATAAACCGCAATTGCTGTGAGACCTTCTGCCGTTGTCATCTCGGCGTAGCTGATTGCGGGATCGTCTGGCGGGCCGCCTTCGCTGGCGACCAATTGGACTAGCCGTATCGTGGTCTGGTTGGCGAGCTGCTTGAGATTGCCAACCTCGAACGACTGGATAAAAACGGGGTCATCCACGTCTGCATATCCATAGCGGCCCAGCATCTCAAGCAGCGGTTTGGCATGCGGCAGATCGATGTCGGCAAAATAGGACGGATGTTTGGTTTCCGGATAGACACCAATCCGCTTGCCCGTTTCCTGTTGATAGGCTTGCAATAGCTGCAAAATTTCTTCCAGCGTCGGAATTTCAAAGTCGCCGTCATAACGGCTATTGGTTGCGCGCAGCTCCGGCAACCGCTCTTTCGCGCGCAGTGTTTTGAGTTCCGCGAGCGTGAAATCTTCGGTAAACCAGCCGGTATAGTCCTGACCATCGATCGTCTTTGTCGTCTTCCGGTCCGCAAATTCGGGCTTGTCGTCCACATCGGTGGTGCCCCCGATTTCATTTTCGTGCCGCGCGACCAGCACGCCATCTTTGGTCAGCACGAGATCGGGTTCAATAAAGTCCGCCCCCTGCTCAATCGCTAACGCATAGGCGGCCAGCGTGTGTTCGGGCCGCTCGCCGCTAGCCCCGCGATGCGCGATGATGATAGGCGGTTGCCCATGGAGAGTCATGACGCGTTCCTCTGTTGATTTTATATCCGTTTCGCCGCTGCATCCGCTAGCGACGAGCACCAGTGTTGCCAAACCCAGCAAGCGCAACGCCAGCGTGCGAAGCACCATCAGTCGGAAACCTCGACACCCTTCCAGAACGCAATCCGGTCTTTGATTTCGCTCGCCGCGTCTTTTGGATCGGGATAATACCAGGCCGCATCAGCGTTGGTTTCCCCACCAACCGTGATCGAATGATAGGAAGAGGTGCCTTTCCAGGGGCAATAGCTAGTGGTGGCGCTGTCGCTCAGAAGCTCGCTTTTGACCGCTGCCCGCGGAAAATAGTGATTGCCTTCGACGATGACCGTGTCGTCACTCTCTGCGATAATCTCGCCATTCCAACGCGCCTTGACCATATCGATCTCCTATTTTTCCAATAATTTGCGACTACCGCCAATCAACAGAACCGTGAAAGCCAGCGGCGCCCAGATCCATATAGCCTCGGATTGTAACACTTTTAAGCCACGCTCGGAGAGAAAATTGGCGATCCCGATGGGCGAAACCGCGATCGGCGTGGACGGAGCGAAATAGCGCGCACTGTCCCACGGCCACAGCAGAGCGGCGCCCAGCCCGCCATTGGTCAGAGTGTCCAGCAGGCCATGCGAAGCCATCGCGACAAACAGAAACAGCCCGGCAATCAGGTAGCGATCGGGTCGCAACAAAGCGGTGGCAAAAAGCGCCGCCAGAGCAGCGAAGAATAAAGAATGGCTGGCGCCGCGATGGCCCCATTCGGCGCCATAGTCGATACCAAAGCGAAAGCCGACGACGTCCGCATCCGGCAGCATCGCAAACGCAATACCAGTGACAAGCACCGGCGTTGATATGCGATCGCGCCCCAGCATGAGAGCCCCCGCCAGGGGCACTGCCGCATGGGACATGATGGTTGGCATCAGCTGTTGCGTGCTTCCAGACCGGCCGCTTCGTAATCCGATGCCTTGAACCCGACGACAATCGCGTCGCCATGCTCGAGAACCGGCCGTTTGATCATGCTGGGATTCTCCATCATCAACATGATCGCGCTATTCTCGTCGATATTCTCTTTCATCATATCGGGGAGCTTCTTGAAGGTCGTACCGCGCTTGTTGAGCAGCGGCTCCCAACCAACCTGCATCACCCACAATTCCAGCATATCCTTGGTTATTCCGGACTTTTTATAGTCATGAAACACATAGTTGATGCCGTTTTTCTCCATCCAGTTGCGGGCCTTCTTGATTGTGTCACAATTGGATATGCCGTACATTTTCGTTTCGGTTGTCATCGCAAATTCCATCCTGTTTCTTCCGCATCATGCCGATCATTGCCGACAAAGCGTTTCCCGATTGGACTTAGTCAGAATTGGCGCGGGCGCAAGAGGCAATTGCCGCAACACCAACTGCGGCAGGAAGCAATTACGGCCGCGTTCGTCTTAAAGGATTGGAGAAATTTCAGCGGCCGCGTCAGATCACCGGTTCGTCCGAGGAGCCTAACCGCCCCCGCTACAAGGTCAAAGGCGCCGGCCGATAGTAACCACCGGCTGCAGATCATATCCGATAGCCTTGTAAAAGCCGATCGCCTGGTGATTGTCGTCGCGCACCATCAACTGGATCTTTGGCGCCTCGCGGTCAGTCAGCCAAGCCTCCGCGGCATCCATCAATATCCTGCCGAGACCCTTTTTCCGGCTTCGGGGTGCAACGCCGAGATAGTAGACCCAACCGCGATGCCCGTCATAACCGACCATGATGGTCGCGATCATCGCGCCGTCCTGCTCCACGCATAAAATGTCGGACATGTCGGCGTTGACCGCACGGTGGAAATCGGCAGCGGCATCATTCCACGGACGGGTCAGTCCGCACGCCTCCCACAAGGCGATGGTCGCCGCGCAATCCTGGGATGTTGCGCACCGCATCGCGGGTCAGATGTCCACGACAATCTTGCCAAAATGTGCGCCGGATTCCTGATGCCGGAACGCGTCGGCCAAGTCGGCAAGCGGAAAATGCCTGTCGATCACCGGTTTGATGCCATTGGCTTCAATGGCCGCAATCATGTCCTGTTGCTGGGCGCGGCTGCCAACGGTCAGACCCTGGACGCGCAGGTTCTTGGCCATCAGCATGGCGGTCTGCACCGGACCGGCAAATCCCGTAAGCACACCGATCAGCGCGATATGCCCGCCGATCCGTGTCGCCATCATCGATTGATCGAGCGTTCCCGGTCCACCAATTTCAACGACGCAATCGACACCCTGCCCACCCGTCAGTTCGAGCACTTTCGGTCCCCAGGCTTCAACCTCTTTGTAGTTGATCACATGATCCGCACCCATGCCCTTGAGGCGGCTCAACTTTTCATCGGATGATGATGTCGCGATAACCGTGGCGCCCGCGGCTTTGGCGAATTGCAGCGCGAAAATCGATACCCCGCCCGTACCCTGCACCAGCACCGTATCGCCTGGTTTCACGGTCCCATCAACGAACAAGGCGCGCCAGGCGGTGAGGCCCGCGCAAGTCAAAGTCGCTGATTCAGCGGCGGAATATCCTCTCGGCGCACGCGTCCAGGCCGTCGCTGGCCCAACCGCCTGTTCGACAGCATAGCCATCAATACCGTCTCCTGGCACGCGCTGAAACCCGCCTTCGGGCGGCGTGCCATCGATCCAGTCGGGGAAGAAGGTCGACACCACCGCGTCCCCCACCTTGAAGGCCGTCACCCCTTCGCCCACAGCGGTGACTTCACCCGCACCATCGGACATCGGGATCCGGTTCTCGGCGGTGGGCAACATGCCCTTGACCACGGCATAGTCGTGATAGTTCAGCGAAGAGGCCTGCAACCGCACGGCGATTTCACCGGGGCCAGGCGCCGCCGGATCGGGCAAGTCGACGAGCTTGAGATTGTCCAGCGATGCGGGAGCGTGCAGTTGAATGGCTTTCATGGAATGTGGATTTCCTTTGTTCTGTGACTTAGTATAATCTAGAGCAGCGATCGCCCATGGTCACCCCCCTTTAGATATCTAAAACGCTCATTTTCCTGGGCGAACCGGCCGCCTCCAATTGGCGAGCCTTGCGATTTGGTTCACTAGACGATCTGCGCCATGCGTTCCCAGATGATCATCGTCGACATAGAACGGAACACCGCGATATTGCATCGTGCATCGACCCGGAAATTCCCTATTGCAGAACAGTGAATCGGTTCTCACGGGAATGATGTTGGGCTGTGACAACCGGTCAAAAACACCGGTTACAAAGACATGGCGATTTTCATAGTCGGAATAAGGGGTTGAGATGTCTTGTAAAACTGTGCCTTCCCGGTTCCAGTGATCCCAATTGAGCCTAAAAATATCTATGCCCGTCTCAGGCACGGGATAGACGAGAAACAACCGACTGGACGCTGCGGACAATTGACCAATATAGCGCTCTAGAGCCTCGGCCTTCGACGCAGGATCACGGTAGTAGCCACCGTTTTTCACGACATCAAACTCGCGAAAATTCCCTGCCTCATCATACCCCTCGCTGTTCCTATAAGGCATGTCCAGATCAAGTCCGGTGACTGGATATAGTCGATATGTCCAGCGGTTCAGTACGATAACATCTGCATTTAAACTTGCGATATAGCTGAGCAAACGATCAAACCGTTTGTCACAATCGCCAATGGTGCGATTGCGACTAGGTCGAAAGAAGGGAATGGGTTCACAACCATCAATTTGTAGCCATTGTCCCTCGATATTGCGATCTTTCAGGTCACGATCGAGCGAATAGCCAATCGCCTGACTATGGGAGTCTCCCAATAGAACCACCCGCTTTTCTCCGCTTGCAGCTCCAATTGCACAACCTGTTAACCAAGGTTCTTCAACCAAAATCGGTTCTTGCTCACAGACATCGCCGATGTTCTTGATCTTGTCTTCCAGCGATTCCCATCGGACATTTTTCGGGGTTGTAAAATAGGGATTAGCCGCGCCTTCAAGGTAGTTACCGATCAGACCGATGCCGATGAAAAATGCCAATCCAGCGGCAGAAACGGAAAATATCGTGCGTCGCGAAAAACGTTTACGAAAAGGCTGTTCCACCCATTTCCAACTCATTGCCGCCAATATCAAGGCTACGAACGCGAGCGCCAGCATCAGAGCGGGTTCGGGTGCCGCTTGCGTCCGGATTCTGGCAAATGCAAAGAGCGGTTGATGCCACAAATAAGCGCTGTAGCTAATCAACCCTATCGCCACCAGAACTCTGGTACTCAGTAGCTTTTCGGTGAACGTTCCTTTGCCGGAGTATAGAATCAGCAGAAACACACCGAGGACTGGGACCAATGCGTAGGCGCTTGGAAATGGCGTAGTCTGGTCATATGCAAAAATCGCAACGAAAATCGCCGTCAATCCGAGCAACGACAGAAAGTTATTTGATTGCACACCCCGCTTCCGAACCAAAAAAGCTGCGATTGATCCGGCCAATAATTCCCATGCACGTGTTGGTGCGAGAAAGAAATTCGCCGAAGCGGTCGAATCATCCTGCCGCCAACTCCATTCACTCAAAGCAAGGCTGAGAGCAGCAAAAACGGCAATCATCCAAAAAACGCGATTCTTGCCAAAGCGCCACGTGAGAATCATCAACACCGGAAAGATCAAATAATATTGCTCTTCCACCGCCAAACTCCAAGTGTGAAGCAATGGCTTTTCCTCTGCCGCCACATCAAAATAGCCAGTTTGCAACCAAAACAGGATATTGGAGGAGAACAAACCGACAGAGACGAGACTCTCGGAAAAGTTTTCGAGCTGACCTGGAATCATCCATATCCATGCGAACGGCAAACAGGTCAGCAGGACCAGAAACAACGCTGGCAAGATCCGTCGAGCCCGCCGCTCATAAAAATGGATCAAACTAAAGCGATTTTTCTCGATGTCTTCGATGATGATCGAAGTGATCAGATAGCCGCTGATCACAAAGAATATGTCAACGCCGACATACCCGCCGCTAAACAGCTCAAATCCCGCATGGAACAGGATGACCGGAAGAACCGCTAACGCGCGCAACCCGTCAATCTCTGAACGATACTGCACGATTTTGGATCCTTGTTCAGAACGATTGATACGCTAGCCATATTCCAGCCAGCATAGGGCTAACCTATATGGTCGCGATAATATTTTGGTTTAATATCAATCACTATGTTCTTGCACTGTTGGTGGCGGACATCAATGGTCCAATGTTTTTTGTACCACGATGACACGTGTAAAGGTCATTGTAACGATTTCAACAAGTCATCCGGAACGGCTTTGACTATAGTAGAATCTTGACCAACAGGTTATTCCCACTCAATGGTCCCCGGAGGCTTGGACGTATAGTCGTAGACCACCCGGTTAATCCCCTTCACTTCATTGACAATCCGTGTGGAAACACGAGTCAGGAAGCTGGCATCGAACGGATAGACATCGGCGGTCATTCCGTCGGTGCTGGTCACTGCACGGAGACCGCAGACATTGTCATAGGTACGACCGTCGCCCATCACACCAACCGTCTTGACCGGGAGTAAGACGGCAAAAGCCTGCCAGATCGCGTCATAGAGACCGGCGTTGCGGATTTCCTCGAGATAGATCGCGTCGGCTTTGCGCAGGATATCGCACCGCTCTTTGGTCACTTCACCGGGAATACGGATGGCCAGGCCCGGGCCGGGGAACGGATGGCGACCGACAAAAATTTCCGGCAGTCCCAGTTCCCGACCCAATGCGCGGACTTCGTCCTTGAACAATTCGCGCAACGGTTCAACCAGCTGCATATTCATGCGCTCCGGCAGGCCGCCCACATTGTGATGCGACTTGATCGTGACACTGGGGCCACCGGTAAAGCTGACGCTTTCGATCACATCGGGATAGAGCGTGCCCTGTGCAAGGAAATCAGCACCGCCAACTTTTTTGGCTTCGATCTCAAAGACATCAATGAAGGTCTTGCCAATAAACTTGCGCTTCTTCTCGGGATCCGTCTCGCCTTTGAGGCCGTTCATGAACAGCGTCTCGACATCGAGATGCACAAGCGGAATATTATAATGCCCCTTGAACAGGCTCACGACTTGATCCGCTTCCCCCATGCGCATCAGGCCGTGATCGACAAACACGCAGGTCAGTTGTTCGCCAATCGCTTCGTGGATCAGCACCGCTGCAACCGCGCTGTCGACGCCGCCACTAAGGCCGCAAATCACCTTGCCATCACCGACCTGCTCTCGGATTTCCTTGATCTTGGCTTCCTTGAATTCCGCCATCGTCCAGTCGCCCGCACAGCCGCAGACATGCCGCACGAAATTGGCAATCAGCCGTCCGCCATCCGGTGTGTGCACCACTTCGGGATGGAACTGCATGCCGTAAAAGCGCTTCTCATCATCGGCGATAATCGCAAAGGGTGCGCCTTCGGTGGTTGCAACAATCCGAAAGCCCGGTGCAAATTCGGTGACCTTGTCGCCGTGGCTCATCCATACCTGATGCTTTTCGCCGACCTGCCACAAACCATCAAACAGGACACAATTTTCAGAAATCTCGATAAAGGCCCGGCCGAATTCACCGCTGTCGCCACCTTCAACCTGCCCGCCCAATTGGGTTGTCATGACCTGCTGGCCGTAACAAATTCCCAGAACCGGGATCCCGGCATCGAGAAACGCCTGCGGAATGCGCGGGCTTCCCTCTTCGGTCACGCTCGCCGGGCTGCCCGACAGGATAATCCCCTTCGGCTTCATCCGCGCAAACGCTTCTTCGGCGCTATTGAACGGCGCAATTTCGGAATAAACGCCGGCTTCCCGCACCCGGCGGGCAATAAGCTGCGTGACCTGAGAGCCGAAATCGACGATCAGAATGGTTTCTTCATGAGCTATAGACATGACGAAGCGCTTAATGGTGCCGGGCGGAAGAGTCTATATATTGAATGCGTATATTGGCGATTTGGATCGCTTATTCACCGGGCAGCACGCACGCGCACCAAAAATCTCCTATCCCGGAGCTTTGATGCCCTTGAGGCGGATGGTGATTTGTTCGGCCGCCGCACTATCCCCATTTGCGGCATAAGCGCTAGCCAGATGCCCCAGAATCTCCGTATTGTTCGGGGCAAGCTCCGCAGCCTTTCGGATCAATGTCAGCGCCTGTGCCTTGTCGTTGCCGCGCTGAAGCAAGATCCAGCCAAGCGTATCCATGATAAAGGCATCCTCCGGTGCCAGTGCATAGGCGGCCCGCGCCAGCTTTTCGGCTTCTGCCGGTTGCTCCATTTGCAACGCCACCAACGCGCTGTTGTTCAGAACGACCGGATTGTCCTGGTTACCCGCATCGCGCAAGCTGGCATAAATCGCCGAGGCCTGCGGCCAATCTCCAGCGGCCATGGCGCGCTCTGCCTTTTTCATCTGCTGATCAATGCTGCCCGATCCCGCTTGCTTCGCGCGAGTGGCAAAGGCGCGGGCGGCAGGGTCTTTCTGCTGTTCCGCAAGCGTGGCAGCCAATTTCAGCAATTCGGACGATGCCGTGGCCCGCATCGCAGCAGGCTTGACCAATGTATAAGCCTGAGCGCCATTGCCCGCTGCGAGCAATGCCCGACCCAAAGCCGTTATACCTGCAACATCATCGGGAAACAGGCCAAGATATCTTTGCAACCGTGCGATTGCGATTTCGTGATTGCCGCGTGCATGTGCGATCTGACCGCTGAGCAAGATCGCCTGCGGGACATCAGCAACGCCCTCGCCGGCTACCTGCAGCATTTCATGCGCTTCGGATATTTTGCCTTTGTCATATTCCAGCTTTGCCAGCATGAACAGGGCCAGGGGATGCTGCGGGACCTTCTTCAAAATCCGGCCAAAATAGTCCCGCGACTTTTTCTCTTCACCGAGATCAGAGTGAATCGCGGCGAGGGAAAACAAAGGGATTATACTGTCCGGATAAAGCCGGGCCGCTTTTGCAAACCGCGTTTTGGCCGTCTCCAGATCCTGGTCCATCATCGCCAGCCGGCCCGAAAGCTGGAGCGCTTCAAGATCATCCGGTCCGGCCTGCAACGCCTGCGCGGCCAGACCCTTGGCGACCCGGACTTCGCCCAGTGGAATGAGCGTTTTGGCTTTCAACACCAGCAAATCGACATTTTTCGGGGTTCTGGTCAAACCGTCATCGATCAAGGATAGCGCTTCTTCAACACGCCCCAGGTCAAGCAAGGCACAGGCTTTCACCCAATAATATTTGGCCGCTTCCTCAGCGCTGAGCGATGGATTTTCCGGCGAGCCGATGGTTTCGAGCGCCTTGTCCGAAGCGCCGGTCAGCAACAGGGCATGCGCGTAAAGCGGCAGCGCCTGTTTCTTGTACGCCGGGTCGATCATGACTTTCCTGAAAGCCGCGCTGGCCCCCTCACCGTCGCCCACCGCCAGCAATATCTTTCCGAATGTCAGATTCGCCTGGATATTCGAGGAATCCTCTTGCAATGCTGACAGGATATGGATGCGTGCAGCAGAATATTCGTGCCGCTCATAGGCCGCATTTGCCGCGGCGAGCGGGTCGGTCGAACCACCAGAGCAGCCTGCCAGGCTCAGGGTGAATACCGCGCCGGTCAGCAGAGCCGTCTGTCTTAAGGATCGTGATAAATTTTGCATGTCATGGCGCTACGCCAAAAGGTTTGAGGAGCGGTTAATGGATTCCCGCCATAACCGACGTCGCCCGCTGCAATTCTTGCCTCGCGACCCTGATCATATTGGTGATAAGCTTATCGTTAACGCCGGGCTGCTAGAGCATGAAAATGGACGATCGCCTTAGCCATATCGCTCAAAAACTGTCGGATGCTTTGACAAAAGCCAGATTTAGGAAATAGGGTTAACCAGTAATATGCTGTTTATTAAGCATTTTTAGGAAATGGCACGGCAATTGCTGATTAGTCTTACATGACAAATTCTCGTCAGAGCATTTGCAAAAACAACAACAGGGTCCGGGGGACCTGGGAGCATATAATGAAGACTATTTGGCAGAAACCGGCATTGTTTGTAGCCGCAGCGACCGCAGCCATCACGCTGAGCAATCCTGCTTCGGCAGCGTTGTTCACCTACAACCAGACCAACGGGGATGTTTTAACCATTGATAGCAGCAATGGTTCGGGTTCGCTCAAGGGGCGCAATATCGACACCACGTTCACCAGCAATGGCTTCAAATCTTTCCAGGGCGGCGAAAAGCCCAAGGGACTGACCTTCGTTCTGTCGACCCTGGACGGCACCCGCACCGTTCGCGGCCGGGCTTATAACGACAACCCGTCCCATACCCAAAAGCTGCTGTTTCAAAATAACGGCCGCGTAAATCTCTGGTCTTACTGGGGCAACCCCGTCGTTGCCGGTGACTATATCACCAAGATAAAGAGCTACACGCCGCCAACTGAAGTACCTGAGCCCGGCATGCTCGGCCTGCTCGGTCTCGGCCTGGGTGGACTGTGGTTCGCTCGTCGGCGCAAGAGCCTGAATGCGAAGCCTGGCCAGGATGGCCTGGTTTACGCCTAAGCAAATCACCAATATTTCAATCGGGGGCAGCGGAAACGTTGCCCCTTTTTTTGGGCGAAGCATCCCCCGGTCCAGAATAAGTGCTGCTCTAAGCGGCCGCTGAAACCAGGTCGCGCAATTCCCGCTTCAATATCTTGCCAATATGGCTGCGTGGCAATTCATCGATCAGCTGCAGCGCAGACAAACGCTGGGTCTTGCCCAGCTCTGCATTGGTCGTTTCCCGAAGCGCTTCGAGATCCAGTGTTTCGCCGGGTTCCGGGACGACAAAGCCAAACGGTGTCTCGCCCCACTGTCTGGATTCGACACCGATCACAGCAGCATCGGCCACGCCCGGTTGCGCCAGCAATGCTTCTTCCAGATCACGCGGATAGATATTGAATCCGCCGGAAATAATCATGTCCTTGGACCGTCCCATCAGGGTGATGAAGCCATCGTCATCAACCTTTCCGATATCTCCCATGCGCTGCCAGCGATTGCCGTCTTCGTCATACCAGCTGGCTTCCTCGGTTTTTTCGGGCTGGTTCTGATAACCGCTCATCATCGTTTGCGAACGGCCAATGAGCTCACCCATTTCCCCCGCTGGCAGTTTGTTGAGGTCTTCGTCGACAGTAATCACTTCGCTATCCCCCCACGCCACGCCGACCGTATGCAGCTTGTCGGGATGGGCATGAGCCAGCAAGATGCAGACCACGCCCCCTTCGGTCATTGAATAAATTTCAATCAGACCGCCCGGCATGCGATCCAGCACCTCGGCCTTGAGTTCCGCCGAAAACGGCGCGCTTGTGCAATATTTATGGGTGAAGGCTGACAGGTCATAATCATCAAACCCATCGAAATCCATCAGCCGTTGATATTGGACCGGCACCAGCATGGTATGGGTCGCGCGATGGGTTTGAGCGAGCTCGAGCCAGCGCTGGCAATCAAATTTGCGCATCAGGACCGCGGTCCCGCCATAAGCCATGGTCGCGACAAATATGCCGAGGGTCGTATTCGAATAAAGCGGTGTCGAGAATAGGGAGACCTGTCCCGGCTTCCCGTAGCCCGAATTTTCGCCCACCGCCATCTGATACCAGCGCATCTGGCGCGAATGGACGATGCCTTTCGGGGTGCCGGTGGTGCCGCTGGAATAGATGATATTATACGGATCTCCCGGACCAACCTGAGGGTCTTCGGGCGTCGCGCCTTCGGGGGCCATCCAGTCGAACATCTGCGGAGCATCTCCCTCGGCTTCATCCATCATGATGGTTTGCAACGGCGGCAGATCAAGGCCGCTGTCCCGCAATTCAGCGCGCTTTGCGCGGTCGACGAACAGATGCATCGCGCCGCTGTCGGCCATCATGTTGGCGAGCTGTTTGGGTGTTGCCGAAGTGGTCAAAGGGGCCGCGCAACCGCCAGCGACGATGGTCCCGAGATAGACCAGGGCGTAGCGGATGGTGGTCGTTCCGAGAATCGACACCGCTTGTCCTTTTTCAAGCCCATCCTCTTGTAATTGCTTAGCAATTTGGTTGACCAGCGCGGCGGTTTCGGCCCAGCTCAACCGCTCTTCCCCATCGTCCAGCGCGATCCGGTCGGGCTGGTTTTCCGCATGGGCCTGGATCAGATCCGCGAGATGACCAAAGGGCTGTTCGAGATAGGTGATAGGATTGATTGTCATACCAGATATGTTCCGGGAAATTGGGGTGAAATGCAACAACCAGTTGGCCGCGCGGCCCTATCAATTTCGCACAAGCCGGTATCCATGCGGTTGCGCAACCGCTTCTCCCAGCCGGGCATAGGTCCACAGAATGCGATCCATCCAGTCTTGGTCCTCGCCGACAATCTGTGCAGGCTGATCGCCGGTGATTCGATAGCCAATGCTTCCGACCCCTCCGCCGCGCACGGCGATAAGCTGGCACCCACCCTGACCGAATTTCGCCAGACAGGTTTCAGGTGCCGCTTTGGTCTCATCCACATATTCGGCGACATTGCCGATCACATCATAGAGCCCCCATGCGTTGGGCTTGAACGATTCCACCGGCACCAGACCAATATTCTGACCGCTTCTGAAGCGCAGATCATAGCGGCTGTGCGTTTGCAGGCTTTTGAAATCATAGTGGAAATTAATGGCCGCATGACCCTGCCCCAGATCATCTCCCCAGGGATATCGGGTCGCCGAACCCGCTCGAGCGAGATGATTCCATTCCGCGGAACTTGGCAAACGATAGCGATGCCCGGTTTTTTCGCTGATCCAATCCAAATAGCATTGAAAAGCATCCGGCGCGATATAGTTGACCGGATAGTCATCGGCATATTGGTCGACCGCGGCTGCGCTATAAACGACATTGTGCGGCGCCTGCGGCAAGGGACAGGAAGCCTCGCGTATAGCGGACAGATATTCTTTCCAGGTCAGTTCGTGCTGCGCGGCAAAGAGCGCAACATATTGGCCAGGAAGCGATGGAATCCTGACCATCGGCGGACAATCTTCACAATCCTTGATCGGAACCCCTGGTTCCACAAATTCCGATGATGAAGGGGGCGATTGCCGCTCTGACACTGTTTCAGATTGCGCGCCAGACTGTGCCCCAGCAGCAAACAAAAGGAACAAGGGTAGGAACAGCAACTCCGTCATTCAGACCCCGCAACTTGCATCCCGGCTAAAAGCGGTGTTCAGCCTGCCACCAGTTTGACGAACGTGCTTTCGACCCAGCCGCTTTCGCACGGCCCGTCATAATTGCGCTTGGAGCGCACCGGCGAGGTGACGCCGCAGTCTCCGGCGCTGGTCCCGGCGCTGGTCCCAGCATCGGCAGCCGCTTCGCTATCCGCCGTCGGCGCAGCAGCCTTCGCATAGACAATACCCAGCCATTGCTGGTCATGGCTGCGGGTGCAGATATAGACCAGCTTGGCTTCGGACAGTTTGTCTTTCGACTTGGCGCTGTCAAACGGCGCGATCCGGACATCCAGTTCAGCGCCGCGCAATCCGGTCACCCGGCCGACCGCCTGGCACGCATCAAAACGCGGTCCTCCTTCGCCGATTCTCACCGCCCGTTCGCCGGGATTGGAGCCAACCCGCTCGGTCCGGCCGGTCGGGTTGCCGGCATCGCCCTGACTTTCGGCCAGATCATCGCTGACCTGGGTGGTTTCGGAACAGGCGCCCACCATCAGGCCGAGACAGACGGGAAGGATCAATCTTTTCATCATGAGACAAGCCTAGACCAAAAGCAGCGGCTTTGGAAAGATTCTAATCACCTTGCCGATTCACAACACGATCTGGGTCTGCGTGACCACCGCCACCAAGCTGCCGTCCTCCAGGCTGAGCCGGGTTTGCCAGACCGATTGCCGCCGGCCGACCTTCAACGGCACCGCCTCACCATAAACCGTGCTGCCTTCCGGCGCGGCGCTGAGAAAATTGGTCTTGCTCTCGGACGTGGTCGTACCGCTTGATCCTTCGGGCAAATTCGCGAATCCGCCAAATGCGCCCAGCACATCCGCCAGCGTCATCACCGCCCCGCCGTGGATCGAGGGCGAGCCCCGCCCGTTACCTGCGGTACAAAATTCGGGCCGGACCAGCATTTCACCGGTGACCTTTTCCTTGGTCATCGCGGTGATCACGATGCCCATTGTCTTGGCAAAAGGCACCATATCTGCAGGGTTGTTCATTGCTTTTCTCCTTCTCGGGCAACGGTTTAACCAGCCCGTGAACAGGCCGAAAGGGACCCATTGGCCGGTTTTGGCAAAAACAAATTAAGTCACTGTTTTTCAATGTTTTTAATATCGTTAATTCGGATAATTCCCTTGGATTTCCGGCCATGAACAGCTAAAAGATGAAGATGAGTGAAAACAAAGATACTGACGCCGCTGCGGCGGCTCCCGAACAAGCCGCCGACACCTCCAATCAGAACGCCTATGGCGCGGATTCGATCAAGGTCCTGAAGGGTCTGGATGCGGTTCGCAAGCGGCCCGGCATGTATATTGGTGATACCGACGACGGGTCCGGATTGCACCATATGGTGTTTGAAGTCTCCGACAATGCGATTGATGAGGCGTTGGCTGGCCATTGTGACCTGATCCTGATCACGCTGAACGCCGATGGCAGTGTTTCCGTGGAAGATAATGGCCGCGGGATCCCGGTGGGCATGCACAAGGAAGAAGGCGTGTCGGCAGCCGAAGTCATCATGACCCAGCTGCACGCTGGCGGCAAGTTCGAGAACACCTCCGATGACAATGCCTACAAGGTGTCCGGCGGCCTCCACGGTGTCGGTGTCTCGGTCGTGAACGCACTGTCCGAATGGCTGGAACTCAATATCTGGCGCGAAGGCAAAGAGCATAATATGCGTTTCGAATTCGGCGACGCGGTGCGGTCGCTGGAGATTATTGGCGATGCCCCGCCAGCGGACAATGAAACCGGCTTGAAGAAGGGCACAAGGGTCACCTTCTTCCCGTCACCTGAAACCTTCAAGATTACCGAATTTGACTTTGAGAAGCTCGAGCATCGCTATCGCGAACTGGCCTTCCTCAACAGCGGCGTTCATATCCTGTTGCGCGATGCGCGCGGTGAGGAAACCAAGGAAATCGACCTGTTTTACGAAGGCGGCATTGCCGCTTTTGTGCAATATCTTGATCGCAACAAGACCGCTCTTGTTCCGGAGCCCATCGCCATTCACGGCACCCGCGACGATGTCACCATCGATGTCGCGCTGGAATGGAATGACAGCTATTATGAAAATGTCCTGTGCTTCACCAACAATATTCCCCAGCGCGATGGCGGCACCCATCTCGCCGCTTTCCGTTCGGCCCTGACGCGGACGCTGAACAATTATGCCGAAAGTTCCGGCGCGCTGAAAAAGGAAAAGGTCAAGCTGACCGGCGATGACATGCGCGAAGGCCTGACCGCGATTGTCTCGGTCAAGCTGCCGGATCCGAAATTCAGTTCCCAGACCAAAGACAAGCTGGTCTCGTCGGAAGTCCGGCAGCCGCTGGAAAGCCTGATGGCCGACAAGCTGGCCGAATGGCTTGAGGAAAATCCGCAAAATGCGATGATGGTTGTCCAGAAGGTCATCGATGCAGCCGCCGCCCGCGAAGCCGCCAAAAAGGCGCGCGAACTCACCCGGCGCAAGGGCGCGATGGATATCGCCTCGCTGCCGGGCAAGCTGGCCGACTGTCAGGAACGCGATCCGGCAAAGTCCGAACTGTTCCTGGTCGAGGGCGATTCCGCTGGTGGCTCGGCCAAACAGGGCCGCGACCGGCATTATCAGGCGATCCTGCCGCTCAAGGGCAAGATCCTCAATGTCGAGCGGGCGCGCTTTGACCGGATGCTGTCCTCCAAGGAAGTCGGCACGCTGATCCAGGCCATGGGCACCGGCATTGGCCGCGAGGATTTCAATATTGAGAAGCTGCGCTATCACAAGATCGTCATCATGACCGACGCCGATGTCGATGGCGCGCATATCCGCACCCTGCTGCTGACCTTCTTCTACCGGCAAATGCCCGAGATTATCGAAAACGGCCATCTCTATATTGCCCAGCCACCGCTGTACAAAGTCGGCAAAGGCAAGAGCGAGGTCTATCTGAAAGACGATAATGCGCTCGACCAATATCTGGTCGACGCCGGTTTGCAGAACATGATCCTGCAGACAGCCGAAGGCGCCCGCTCGGGTGATGATCTCAGAAGCCTGATCGACCATGCAAGGCGCATGCGTTCGCTCATGGCCTATGTGCCGCGGCGCTATGACAGCACGATTGTCGAGGGCATGGCGCTGACCGGCGCGCTCAACCCCAGCCATGGCCGGCCGGAACGCCAGGCCGCCGTTGAGGCCACCGCTGCGTGGATGGACAAGGTCGACGAAGAAGGCCGCTGGTCCGGCAGCGTTTCCGAAGAAGGCGGCTATCTGTTCGAACGGCTGTGGCGCGGGGTCACCGACCATCATATTATCGAGGCAAAATTCCTCGAATCCGCCGAAGCGCGCAAATTGCACGGCCTCGCAGCCGAGCAAAGCAGCACCTATGCCAGCGGCAGCC
This sequence comes from Parasphingorhabdus sp. W113, assembly GCF_055693205.1. NCBI lineage: Bacteria > Pseudomonadati > Pseudomonadota > Alphaproteobacteria > Sphingomonadales > Sphingorhabdaceae > Parasphingorhabdus > Parasphingorhabdus sp. W113. The sequence goes on from NZ_CM146328.1 coordinate 2,567,886, forward strand.
GCCTGGTCAAAAACAGCGCCGGTGACGCGAGCGAAGAAGATGACAGCGTCGGCAGCGATGGCTTGCTGATCACCAGGCCGTCCGAACTGCTCGATTCCGTCCTCGCCGCCGGGCGCAAGGGCCTGTCCTTCCAGCGCTATAAAGGCCTGGGCGAGATGAACGCGGAACAGCTGTGGGAAACCACCCTCGACCCCGAAGTCCGCTCGCTGCTGCAAGTCACGGTCGAACAAGCCGATGTCACCGACGATATCTTCACCAAATTAATGGGCGAAGTGGTCGAACCACGGCGGGAATTCATCGTCGACAATGCGCTGAATGTGGCCAATCTCGACGTTTAGGGCGATTGGGTGGCGATAGGGTGGAAGTGGGCGTTGATGCCTGAAATTCTTTTCGGTGACTATCGGATGGGGTGCAAACATTGACGGCACCAAACTTATTATTGATATAACTTGCATGCATCCGTTCCCAAAGGCTTCCAAGCTCCAATTCCTCGTAGAATCCGAACTTAACCAAATCTGCTTCGCACAATGGCAGATTCAATTGAATTTCGACTCCGCTCACATCATCGTTGAGGGTAGCCTTCAGCATATAGACAAGACAGGGATTGTTCGACAGCACAACACGGATGAGAGCCGTCTCTCGCCCCTCTTTTTGCACCACCTGATTGGACAAAAAATCCGGTCGTTAGAAGTCGAACCATATCGGCTGACACTTTCTTTCGATGACGGCGACATCCTCCGGATTCTCAGCGATGAAGGCCCATATGAATGCGGTCAAATTTCCAGTAGAAATGGTCAAGGTATCATTTTTTGATGTCTAAAATTTGGGCGCGAATTGGCCAACTACCGCCGCTTGCGCAATGGCGCCTTTTGCGCCCAACGCGGACGTTAGTGTGGTAGTTTGAATTGTCATTCCGTTTCATAAAAATGGAAATTTCTCAGGTCCACACACACCCGGCGATCGTCAAAACATCCCGCGTCAAAAGTTACTTTGACGGTCTCAGAAACATCACCTCGATAGCCTTTGAATCGATCGTCTTTTGCGTATAAAACTGAAGTTGGAGCAAAACCTTTTTCTAGCTGGCACGCCTTATCGAAACAAACTTCGAATGACCCCCGGCTATATTGAAGGTCCACAGGATAGATATTTACTAGAAAAGTTCTGCCATCCCACTTGATGGGATTGTCAATTAAATCATCCAATTGTGCAGTTGTCAAAACCGAATGGCCGTCCTCAGTCAGCGTTGGCCTCGTTGCTGCACAGCTCGCAATCACCGGAAGTGCTGAGCTGGCGATGATCAGCTTGAACATCATTGTTGAAAAATTCCCCGTGGCTGCCGGATGGATTGACTGTTCGAAGCCTTAACAGATAATATTCTCAATGTCCGTTTTTGCGCCCAGAGCAGACATTGGCGTTATGGCGGCTTATCCCCAAAGCGGACATTAACTTTGGCGGTTTTTTAGGGAGACAGCTGGTCGGGCGAAGGATGGACTGTATTGGACCTGAGAAGATATGGTTGGATCAGCCTGCCAATTGAAAGGCTTCTCCGACGGCGTCCGATATCCATAGTGGTCGAGGAGCGACGATTTCGAACCGATCGGCAAAAAATATTTCGTCGTCCCGCCAACTCCCAGACTAATTGCATTCTGATGCAGTTCCTCAAGTTCCTCGTAGAGGCAGTTTTCGTCGTAGGGGCCCAGCATCAATCTGCAGTAGAGGGACACATAGGATTCTTCAGCCCCCAATATGTCAGGCAACCTAGCCAAGCATTCTCTGAATCGGTCTTTGGCTTCGTCATGGCGGCTTTCCTGAACCATCAGGTTGGCATCAAAAGCCAAGAGATAGTGTGGTGGATCGTCTTCTAAAGTGAGTGCGGCATCCAAACGCGTTCTTGCCTTTGAGATCCGGCCGCGACTTTTGTGAGTACGTGCAAGGACTGAATTTAATATGAATTTTAGTTCTTTAATAAGCGTCTGATCCTGCATTCGGACTTTATGGTGGGTTTCTTGACAGTTGGCAACTTCGACAATTCCAGAAATTCCCTAACCGCCGCTTTTTGGCAGCCAACGGGCAGCGCATTTGCAAAACCACCGAGGGCCAATATGATGGACGCCGGATGCCCAGTCCAGAGGCGTCCAGGACAATCGGAGGATGGTTATGCAAATCTATTATCTGGAAATCGTCACACCGGATGTGGAGCGTTTTTGTGCGCTTCACGCGGGTCAGAACGGCACCGTTTTTGCGGCACCCGACGAACGGCTCGGCAACGCCCGGGTTGCCGAGCTGGCAAATGGCGGCCGGATCGGCGTCCGCGCGCCGATGCATGGTGCCGAGGAGCCGGTGGCCCGGCCCTATTTCCTGACCGCGGATATTGCCGCGGCCACGGCGGCGGCAGAGGCAGCCGGGGCGGAAGTCATGCTCCCGCCGACCGACATTCCGGGACTGGGAAGCTTCTCGATCTTTGCGCTGGGCGGTGTGCAACAGGGCTTATGGCAAATCTGATCGCAGACGGGTTTTAGCGCCCAAACGAAAAGCCCCGCCAAACGGCATCCTATTATCAATGCCAGCGCAAACCGCCCGCTAGCGTTGCGCGGTGCCAACGACATAATCGCGGCTTTTGTGCTTTTCGAGCTCCGCCGGATCGAACCAGACCGGCTTCAGTTTCTTGTCGACGAAAAGCTGCATCTGGTCGGTATAATGCGGGCTGTCGGGGCGGGTTGTGGCGGCGCCAAAGGGCTGGATCGAGCGCGACTGGACATCACCGTCGGCGTCCCATTCGATGAACATGATGAAGCTGTCGCCATGGCGGACCGAAAGCCGGCCATCCTCCTCGACGTCCCAGAGCGTCGACGCGCGGATCGTGTCATTGCCGCCGTCAATCGGTAGATCAACATCGCCCTGGCGCAGTCTGAGCACCTCCAGCATCGGCGGATCGATGCGATCGAAATGGGTGTTCAGATGATCGACCGTTTCCTGCAAAATCTCTTTCGCATCCGGCACCTCGCCGCGCTGGTAATGCGCCTTGTTGGCTGGCCGCAACACCATCAGCGCCAGCGCGTCAGCGGGCCCTTGGCCATCGAGATCCCAGTCCCAGTCGGCGAGCAATATCTGGGCTTTCGCCAGATCGCTGCCGGCCTCGAGTTCGAGCTTCGCAATTCTGTCCAGCCAGTCCTTGGCATAGCCGGCTTTTTCATAGGCGGTGTCATATTTGATCCGCCGCATTTCCTGTTCGCCAATCTTCCCCCCGAAGCGAGCGCCTGTTCGAGCAGCACGATCGACCGGCGGGAGCGGTTGGTCTGGTCATTCTCGATGCCCATCAGCGGGGAATAATTGTCGGGATTCAATTCATCGCCAGGCCCTGCTGCAACATAAGGCGTATTATTGGCGTTCATGACATAGCCCGATTCCGGATTGATCACCGCCGGTACGCGGGTGAATGGCAAAGTGTTCTGCCAGACCGCCTTGGACGTATCGCCCGGCAACACGGTGCGCCAGTCAAAGCCCGGCGCCCGGTCCGGGAACATCGCATTGTAGAACATCCCGATATTGCCCTCGGCATCGGCATAGATGAAATTAGTCGCAGGCACGCCCTGCCCGGCCATCGCCGCCTGCCACTGGTCAAAATTCTGGGCCTTGTTGATGCGATAATATTGGGTCAGCATATCAAGCTGATCCATGCCGGCATAGCGGATCGCATATGCGCCGCTGTCGTTGAGGATCACCGGCCCGTGGATCGACCGGTAGACCATTTGCGGATAGGGAATCACAAACGGACCATATTTGATCTTCAGCCAGATGCGCTTCTTTTCGAGCGGCTTCCATTCACCATCAAATTGGTAAGCGCTGCGATCCTCGTTGAGGGTGAGCTTGTAGATATCCATCAGATCAGGCCGGTTGACGGTATTGGTCCAGCCCAAATTCTTGTTGTGTCCCAGAAACGGGAACGGCGAGCCGGGGAAATTGGCGCCGGCAAAATCCCAACCTTCTTCGCTGTGCACCACCAGTTCGTACCAGGCGACATTGCCGCGCAAGGGCTGATGCGAGTTGGAGATTAATCGGGTCTGATTATCCGGTGTCTGCGCTGGCGCAATGGCATAGGCATTGGATCCGTTTTCATCCGGATCCGGTCCGGTCGGCGTGATCACCTTGTCTTCGCTCAGCGGGTGGACGGTCTTGGACTCGATTGGCACCGCGAGGCTGGGTCCGCCTTCGCGGCGCAGCGGCTTGTTCTCGGTCAGCGCCTGAATCGGGCCGTTGAGGCCAAAGAAAAATGGCGAACGCAGGGCAAAGCCAGCCGCAATATCCCGGCCATTGACCGGAAAAAGCTTGGCGAGCTTCACTTCATCGGGATGCTCTTCGGCAAAGGCGTTCAAGCCGGTTGCATAGCCATCCAGCAACGCCCGCACATCGGCCGGAAGATCATCATATTTCCGCTTCACCGTGCCGCTGACATCGAGCAGCGCCGCGACATAGTCAATCGGTGCGCCGCTCGCCCCGTTCAGGGTTGCCAAGCGGCCGCGGGTCATCGCCGTCACTTCCTGCAACGTGTCGAAATCATCCTCGGCATGCGCATAGGCGACGCCATAAGCAACATCGGCATCGGTCTTGCCAAAAATATGTGGAACCCCAAAATCATCGCGGACAATCCGCGCTTCATATTCCCGGCCCGGCGCGGGTGGGGAGACCGAGGAAACACTGATCGGTTCCCAGACCGCCAACGCGACGGCGACCAGCAAAACCAGAACCAGCAATCCCAGTCCAACCCGTTTGATCGCCTTCATTTCATTTCCTTTTTCTATGGCAATCGCCCTTGCCCTTTTGACGCTCTTGCGCAAAGTTGCGACATTGGTCAACCGGGAAGCCCTCCGATCACCACAGCCACAAAGGATCGTTCATGCCGAAATCAAATATCTCTCGCCTCGCCCTGCTATCCGCCCTGTCCGCGCTCACCTTTGCCGTCCCTATACAGGCGCAGACCGTGCTCGGATCCGGCGTTCCAGCCAGCACGGTTTCCAATAGCGACGAACGGCCCATCGCCTTTGCAGAACAGGCCCCCGCACAGGCCGGTCTGATCATTGTGATGCAGGGTGCAACCTTGCCCGAAACCCCGGCCCTGTCGGCCGCCGAACGGAGCGCTGTGGAAGCGGCAATTCAATCTGCCGAATTCAAGGGGAAGACCGGAGGCAATCTGAAATTGCGCGGGATTGGCAGCCGCCCCTTCATCATGCTCGCCGGCGCCGCCAAGGCCGATGATGCCGGACCCGACTGGAAATCCGCCGCTGGCAGCGCGATACAAAAGCTCAAGACGGAAAAAGCGGCGCTGGCGGTTGTCGGACTGCCCGATGCTGCGGCCATGGCTGATGCGGCGCTGGGTCTGGAACTCGGGCAATATCGCTTTGACCGCTATCAGACCGATGTCGAGACCGCCCCGGCCGCGCAGAGTGTGACCTTTGCCGGACCGGCGGCATCCGCTGGCGAGGCGCTGTGGAACAGCCGCACCCGCCATCTTGCCGACAGCGTCAAACTGGTGCGCGATCTGCAGAGTGAACCCGCCAATACGATCTATCCGGAAAGCTTCGTGGATCGGGTCAGTGCAGCCTTTAAGGGCGTGCCCAATATCCGGATCGAAATTCTCGACGAAGCCGCGATGCGCAAAATGAACATGGGCGCGATTGTCGGCGTTGGCCAAGGCAGTCCACGCGGATCGCGGATGATGGTGGTCCGCTATACCGGCGGTAGCGGCGCTCCGCTGGCCCTGGCCGGCAAGGGTATTACGTTCGATACGGGCGGCATATCGCTAAAGGGCAATAGTGGTATGTGGGCGATGAAAGCCGACATGTCGGGCGCGGCCGCAGTGATGGGGGCCACCCTGTCGCTCGCCAAAAGCCGGGCACCGGTCAATATCGTGGCGGTTGCCGCGCTGGCTGAGAATATGCCGGGTGCCAATGCCCAGCGCCCGGGTGACGTTGTCCGCACCTATGGCGGTAAGACCATCGAGATCCTGAGCACCGATGCCGAGGGCCGTTTGGTGCTCGCGGACGCCGTGCAATATATCGCCGACCGCTACAAGCCGTTCGCGCTGGTCGACATCGCGACCTTGACCGGATCGGTTGGCCGCGCTGTCGGGGATCAATATGCCGGCCTGTTTGCCCGCGAGGATGCGATTGCCGACCGCCTGATGAAAGCCGCCGAGGACAGCGGCGAGCATCTATGGCGGCTGCCGCTTCACCCGGCCTATGCCAAGGCGATCCGGTCAGACATTGCAGATGTCAAAAATTCCGGCGTCACCGATGCACCGGGCGCCAGCGCCGGGGCGCATTTCATCGGCTATTTTGTCGACAAATCCCTGCCCTGGGCGCATCTCGATATTGCTGGTGTTGACTGGAACAAGTCGAGCGATCCGCTGACGCCCAAAGGTGCCTCGGGATTTGGCGTCCGTCTGCTTGATCAGCTGGCCCGGAACTGGACCGCGCCATAAGGCAATCGTATAATTATTTGTCCCGATCCCTTGTGTGATAAAATTATCACGCCATATCTGGAGAGAACCAGGAACGAGGGAACGGGACAATGAATCTCGAAAAATTTACAGATCGCGCCAAGGGCTTTTTGCAATCGGCGCAAACGGTGGCCATTCGCATGAACCACCAGCAGATTACGGCGGCGCATCTGTTGAAGGCGTTGCTCGAAGATGATCAGGGCATGGCATCCGGTCTGATCGTCAAGGCCGGCGGCGATCCGAAAAAGGCGCATCTCGATGTCGACGCCGCGCTGGCCAAGATTCCGGCTGTGTCCGGCGGCGGCGCGCAGCAGACTCCCGGGTTGAACAATGACGCCGTCCGGGTTCTCGATCAGGCCGAACAGGTCGCAGAAAAAGCTGGCGATTCCTATGTGACGGTTGAGCGCCTGTTGCTGGCGCTGACCTTGTCCAAAGACACGGCCGCCGGCAAGGCGTTGACCGGTGCCGGTGTCACGGCTGAAGGCCTCAACAGCGCGATCAACGAATTGCGCGGGGGGCGGACGGCTGACACCGCTTCGGCAGAAGACCGCTATGAAGCGATGAAGAAATTCGCCCGTGATCTCACCGAAGCTGCGCGCGAAGGCAAAATGGATCCGGTGATTGGCCGCGACGAGGAAATCCGGCGCACCATTCAGATTCTCGCCCGGCGCACCAAGAACAATCCGGTCCTGATCGGCGAGCCTGGCGTTGGCAAGACCGCGATTGCCGAAGGATTGGCCTTGCGCATTGCCAATGGCGATGTGCCGGACAGCCTCAAGGACCGCCGGCTGATGGCGCTCGACATGGGGTCGCTGATTGCCGGCGCGAAATATCGCGGCGAGTTCGAAGAACGGCTCAAGGGCGTGCTCGATGAAGTGCGCGGCGCCGACGGTGAAATCATTCTGTTCATTGATGAAATGCACACGCTGATCGGTGCGGGCGCGTCAGAAGGCGCGATGGATGCCAGCAATTTGCTGAAACCCGCCCTTGCCCGCGGTGAATTGCACTGCATTGGCGCGACCACGCTCGACGAATATCAAAAGCATGTGGAAAAAGATCCCGCTCTGCAGCGCCGGTTCCAGCCGGTTGTCATTGGTGAGCCAACGGTGGAAGACACGATCTCGATCCTGCGCGGCCTGAAGGAAAAATATGAACTGCACCACGGGGTGCGGATTACCGACGGCGCGCTGGTCAGCGCAGCGACCCTGTCGCATCGCTATATTTCCGACCGCTTCCTGCCCGACAAGGCGATCGACTTGATGGACGAGGCGGCATCGCGGATCCGGATGGAGGTTGAATCCAAACCGGAAGAAATCGAAACGCTTGATCGCCGGATCATCCAGCTGAAAATCGAACGCGAGGCGCTCTCGAAAGAAAGCGACGATGGCTCGAAAAGCCGCCTTGAGGCCCTGGAAAAGGATCTCGCGGAGCTCGAGCAACAATCTGCTGAGTTGACCACCCGTTGGCAAGGCGAGAAAGACAAGATCAATGCCGAAGCGCATTTGAAGGAAGAACTCGATGCCGCGCGCCTTGAACTCGAGCAGGCCGAACGGGCTGGTGATCTCGCCAAGGCGGGTGAGCTGAGCTACGGGAAAATTCCCGATCTCGAAAAGAAGCTGGAAGAAGCCGCCGATGCGACGGAAGGAGCGATGTTGCGCGAAGAAGTGGTCAGCGAGGATATCGCGTCCGTGGTCTCTCGCTGGACGGGTATTCCGGTCGACAAGATGCTCGAGGGCGAGCGTGAAAAACTGCTCGCGATGGAAGAGCTGATCGGCAAGCGCGTGATCGGACAGAGAGACGCAATTGATGCGGTATCCTCCGCTGTGCGCCGGTCCCGGGCCGGATTGCAGGACCCGAACCGTCCGCTCGGCAGTTTCCTGTTCCTCGGCCCCACGGGCGTCGGGAAGACCGAACTGACCAAGGCGCTCGCCGGTTTCCTGTTCGATGATGATCAGGCGATGGTCCGCATCGACATGTCGGAATTCATGGAAAAGCATAGCGTCGCACGGCTGATTGGTGCGCCTCCCGGCTATGTCGGCTATGAAGAAGGCGGAGTCCTGACGGAAGCCGTCCGCCGGCGCCCCTATCAGGTCATCCTGTTTGATGAAGTCGAAAAAGCCCATGGCGATGTCTTCAATGTCTTGCTGCAAGTGCTCGACGACGGACGGTTGACCGATGGTCAGGGACGGCAAGTGGATTTTTCCAACACGCTGATCATATTGACCTCCAATCTCGGAAGCCAGTTCATGGCGAACCTGTCCGATGACCAGAAAGTGAAGGATGTCGAACCGCAGGTCATGGAAGTCGTGCGCGGCCATTTCCGTCCGGAATTTCTCAACCGGCTCGACGAGATCATCCTGTTCCACCGGCTGGCGGAAGAGCATATGGCGCCGATTGTCGAAATCCAGGTCGCGCGGGTGCAGAAATTGCTCAAGGACCGCAAGATTGTCCTCGACCTGTCGGACGCAGCGAAACGCTGGCTCGGCCGCGTGGGCTATGATCCGGTTTATGGCGCCCGGCCGCTCAAGCGGGCGATCCAGAAATATCTCCAGGACCCGCTTGCCGACATGATCCTGCGTGGCAATGTGCCGGACAACAGCATCGTGACAATCGACGAAGGGGATGGCGCACTCAAAATGGACGCCGCGTTGGTCAGCGAAGCGGCTTAGGCTTGCGCGTCGCACGGACAGCGGGCAGTAATCCCCTATGACAACGCCCGAACGAGTGTCCGATATTGTTGGCGACGCTGCCTATCTCGCCCATCGCTATGATGAAAATGGCGATTCCTTCCGCTTTGTGCACGTGCCCCGGACCGTGCACCAGCAATGCACGTTTATCACTGACGAACATTTGCCCAATGTCGAGCAATATGAACTGGTCCGCCGCACCGCGCTAGCGCAATCCGCGATCGAGACGGCCCCCGTCCATTTCATCTTTCATTCCGCTTATTGCTGTTCAACCATGCTCGCCCGCGCGGTCGACATTGAAGGAACAGCGATGGGCCTCAAAGAGCCCGTCCTGCTCAACGACATGGTTGGATGGCGCCGGCGCGGGGCCAGCGAAGAACAGCTACGCACGGTCCTGGATCAATCGCTGCACCTGCTTGCCCGGCCGTTCGGAACCGATCAGTCGGTGATCATCAAACCCTCGAATATTTGCACACCCCTGGCGATACCGGCGCTAGAGATGCGGCCCGATGCCAAGGCGCTGCTGCTCTATGCCCCAATCGAATCCTATCTCAAGTCGATTGCCAAGAAAGAAATGTGGGGACGGATCTGGGTGCGCGACGTTCTTATCGGGACCCGGCTCGACGGCTATGCGGTTGGCGGTTTCTCTGACGATGAATGGTTGCGCCTGACCGATCTGCAAATCGCGGCGATTGGCTGGCTGTCACAGCATGCCGCCTTCGCGAAAATATTGGAGCGCTTTGGGCCCGAACGGATACGGCTGCTCGACAGCGATCATTTTCTCGAGAACCAGGCGCAGACCATGGCCGCGCTCAACCGCCATTTTAATCTGGCGCTGGACGAGCAAGGCCTGCAATCGGTGCTCGAAGGCCCCGCATTTACAAGCCACTCGAAGCTGGATCAGGCCAAGCCTGGCGAAATATTCGATGCCGAAGCCCGCAAAAGAACAGGACCGCGTAGCAGCGCTACACGGTCCTGAAATAGAAATGGTTGCGCAATGGACCCGCGCAGTGGCGGACAGCCAGGGGATCCAGATGGATATCGGCGCCGCGCTCCTGTAAGGCGGGACCGACCGCGCGTCAGTTGGGCGTCATCATGAAACCCGGTTGATTGTCATCGACAAATTCCCGCGAGCTGCGCGATCCGGATCGCTTATATTCCGCCCATTGCTTGTTGGTCATGCACAGCCGGCGCTTGCGCGACAGGGAACCGATAATCGGTTCGCTGCGGCACCGGATATATTGCGGATGCCGTCGATCGGTTATTTTGGTCGCCTTCTTTTTCTTTTCAGGCTCCGCTTCGACCGTCGGTGTCTGGTTGGTGGCATGGGCCGATTGCGCGGAGAAAAGCAGCGCGGACAGCAGGGCGGCGGATGTTGCTTTCAGGATCATGTTCTTTATGTCCTATCGACCGCTGGTCGCGCCAGGGCGGTTTTCCGAGATAAATTCATCCGCCTGGCGATTGCCTTCCCGCGATGCCAGCTTCCATTCCTGGTTGGTCTTGCACACCCGTTTCTTGCGGGCCAGCGAACCGATAATCGGTTCCGAACGGCAGCGGACATAATTGGGATCGTTGCGGTCGGTGATCTTTTTCGCCTTTTTCTTTTTCTTCTGCCCATCTTCCGTCGTTGCAGAGACTTTTTCCACCTTCGCTTTTTCCTTGGCGGCAATACTGGGGGCGACGCCGAGAGAAAAAGCAAGAGCGCCAGCAAGCGAAACGATTTTCAGATTATTCATTCTAAACTCCAAAGATTGAAAGTGAGGGAAAAAAGGCTGTGTCCGATTAATCTAGTTACTGATCATGCCGGATTGATGCAGGTCGACAAAATCCCGCGCATATCTGTTGCCCAACCGGATGGCCAATTTCCAATCCTGGTTAGACATGCAGACCCGGCGTGTTTTGAGGATGGAACCAGCAACAGGTTCGACCCGACAGCGAATATATCGCGGGTCTTTCCGGTCGGTGATACGTTGTGTTTTGGCATCCTCTGAAGAGCGAATTCTTGGTCCGTCTTCCGGTGGTGCCACTTTCACGATGATGAGACCGTCAGGGTTTTCGGTTTTGACCGTCGTTTCTTGCGCCGCCCAGGCCGGTTGAGCCGCGAGTGCCATCGAAAGCATCATCAATGTTGCGCGTAACTTCAGTCCCATGACCCCCCTCGTTGCACGATGATGTATAACTATTCCATCGTCAAAAATCAAATCGCCAACGAAAAAGGGCGAGCCTTGCGGCCCGCCCTCTTCATTTCAATTCTAACCGCTTGGATTAGAAGCTGAACTTAACGCTCGCACCATAGCGACGACCCAATGGATCATAGCTGGATGGGTAGATGTTACCAGAGTTGAACGCTGTAGAACCAATGTTCGAACCAACAATTGCAGGCTGGTTGTCGAAGATGTTCTGAGCGGTCAGCGTGAACAATACGTTGTCGCTTACATCCCACTGGAATGTCAGGTCGAAGTAGTGCTCAGCACCAATGCGCTGGAAGTCAACGTCACCGAACAGTGGAGACGTACCCTGGAATGCAGGACCGTTACCATTGATGATGTCGTCTGGCTCTTGCTCCAGGCCACTCAGGTAGCGCCAGCGCAGGGACAGCGTGTAGGTTTCATCGAACACAAACGAGGTACGCTGCGTGAACGCAAACTCGGATTGTGGCGAACCACAGTTCACACTGAAGAAGCCAACACAATCACGAACCAGGTTACCTGGTGCAGACTGGAAGGTGTTCTTGTTGGTCCAGGTACCGTCGAACGAAGCGCGAACAGCGATGCTGTCGGTCAGATCCGTGCTGTAACGCATGCTCAGGTCAAGACCGTCGGTTTCAATCGTACCGAGGTTAGACTGTTGCAGGATCAGGCCTGGAACTTCGTTTGGCGAACCGTCGAGGCCACCGGTGAAGGGGCTACGTTGGATCAAGTCAACACACGCTGGGTCGGTTGCACTTGCAGCGGTCAGGTTGTTGAAACAACCGCCGATGATGTCACCAACAGCAGGTGCTGATACAGCGCCGGTCACTTCAATGTTGAAGTAGTCGAGCGTTGCAGAGAAGCCAGGCAGGAATTCAGGCTGCCAAGCGACACCAACCGTCCAAGTACGGGCGGTTTCAGTACCGAGGTTGAGGTTACCACCAGTGGTGATGTTGATCTGTCCAGCAGCCGGTGGCTGAATGGAACCGATAACACCAGCCGGTGCACCCTGAGCGATACAAACTGCAGTCAGGTTAGCGTTACCAACAGGCAATGCCAGCTGACATGGGTCAGTCTGCAGGTTGCTCAAACCGGTCGAAACAGGCGTGAACAGCTCACCAATGTTCGGTGCACGCGAGGAACGCTGGTAGTTACCACGGATGGTAAGACCAATTGTTGGTTCCCAGCTACCGCCAGCTTTCCAAGTGAACTCGGTACCAGCAGTTGAATAGTCTGAGTAACGAGCACCAAGGTCGATGGTCAGGCTTTCAGCGAATGGAGCACCTTCGAATACCGGGATGCTGACTTCACCAAAGGCATCATAAACATCGTAGGAACCGTTAATGTCAGGAGCAGCACCGCCACCACCAACAACAGCACCAGGAGTCTGCGACGCTTCGTCGGAAAGACGGGTTGCCGTGAACTCACGATATTCGCCACCAACAGCAAACTGGATTGGGGTTTCGGAGATGCCGAAGCCCAGATCACCGGTTACGGTGCCGTTTACGGTTGCAATCGACGTTCCGGTGATGACCTGTTGGGTCAAGCCGAAGACATAGCCGATTGATTCTGGCGTGATCGAACCGAGCTGACCAAAGAGGTTGATTGGAACACAACCACCGCTTGGATCGGAACAGGTACCATCAGGCAAAGAAAGCAAAGACTGCTGCAAACGTGCAAAACGGGCAAAACCGCTCTGACGTTGGATACGCTCGCTTTCGCCGTAGGTCGCGGAAACATCATAGCTGATGTTGTCCGTGATCGCACCGCGTGCACCAACAACGATGTTGAACAGCGTCGAGGTGAAGTCCGAGTTACGCGTACCGGCTTCAACCGAACGACGACGAACCTGCGTAGCAACTTCGCGATAGTCTGCGTTTGCAGAACCGTCAGCCAGGGTCGAACCGAAAGGCGTGTTGATCGCTGCGGTACATTCAGCAGCGGTCAGGCCTTCACCGTTACAATAACGCTGCGCAATTGCGGCAGGAATGAACGGGTTGTTGAGGTTCAACTGATAGGTGTTGAAGAACGAACCACCTGGGGCAATAATCGTCGAAACGGTCTGTTTCGAGAAGACAGCCTGCGAGTAGAGTTCGATGTTCTCGTTAATTTCATAACGACCGGAACCGTAAATGTTAAACCGTTCGAATGGAGTCTGGAAAATGTTGAACGGGTTAAAGTTAAACGGATTTGGGTTGAACGTTGGCGTAACATCCGTGCCCGCTGCGTTGATCTGACCGTTGAAGGACAGGTTAGCCGCATCGACTGGGCTGGTGTAAACGATGTTCGCAGGAACAGCGTTTGACGAACCACCTGGGTTACCAGAGAAGGAGCTTACGTTGAATTCACCAAAAGAGCGATCGCCCTGGAATACAGCGTCCTGATCCTGATAGCCAACGCTCAGTACAACGTTACCGCGACCATCGTCGAAGTTTGCACCGATCGTCAGGTCGGAACGGAATACGTTGCCGTCGCCCTGCTCAGTGATCTGCTCGCTGAGGTTCAGCTCGATACCGGCAAAGTCACGCTTGGTGATGAAGTTTACAACACCAGAGATCGCGTCCGCACCATAAGTCGTCGTAGCACCACCGGTCAAAACGTCGGTACGCTCGATGACAGCAAGTGGGATGCTGTTAAGGTCGACACGGCCCGTGGTGTCAGCTGGAACGAAACGACGTCCGTCAAGCAGAACCAGGTTACGAACCGAACCAATGCCGCGAAGGTTAACGAAGGAAGAACCGCCGTTACCATTGTTCACTGCAGAGCCGGTGCTTGGAATTGCACTTGGCAGTTCGCGCAGGAACTGCTCAGCAACGTTGGTCTGACGCAGTTCAAGTTCTTCGGATGTCACAACGCCAACTGGGCTAGACAGCTCCAGGTTAGGGTTGCTGATACGCGAACCCGTAACAACGATTACGCTTTCATCAGCTGCATCCGCTTCTTGAGCGTCTTGGTCCTGCGCATAGGCAGGTGCTGATACCATAGCGAGACCGAGCACCATTGGTGCCGTGCCGCTCATCAGCTTGTTAAATTTTTTCATGTTAATCCAGTCCCTTATTCTGGAAGAGCAGAGCCCCCAATGGCCCGCCCCTGTAGTTGCCCGCTCGAATCATGCGCACCACAAAAGCGCGCGAAATTCCAACGGAATGGCTGGCAGATGCCGGAAATGCACAATTCTGTAAAGCGTGACTTCGGCCCAAAGGCGCTCTTTTGTAAAGAATGTAACTATTTTGTCACAGTGGTGTAGCGTCCAAACTCCGATCGCAGAAGCTCTTCTGATAACTCAAGAATTCCTCCGCGTTCCATCGACTTACCGATATTGGCCCGGGATTGTGCTGCAAGGGATATATGCTAGAAGCGGCACAGAACGGGCGCTCCTTTTGATATTTGCGCGCCGGATTTGAATGAAAACTGGCTTTGGAAAATGGAAAGAATATGACGATGACACGCAATTTCACAGGGTTTGGCCGGACGAAAACTTTACTGCTTTGCGCAGTCTTTCTTGGGCCGAGCACAGCGTTAGCCGCAGAGCCCAAGTCCAATATCACCGCCCCGCCAGCTATTTATACCGATCTTGTGGCGTGCAAAGCGATCCCCGATCCAACCCAGCGCCTCGCCTGTTTCGACGAAAAAATCGCGGCATTGGAGACCGCACAGACCAACAAGGAAGTGGTCATTGCGGATCGCAAGCAGGTCGAAGAAGCGCGCCGCGGCCTGTTTGGCCTTTCCCTACCCAGAATAAAGCTGTTTGGCGGCGGTGATGATGATGACGGTCAGGTCGATCAGATTGAAAGCAAAATTGCATCGGTGCGCCAGTTGCGCGGCGGCAAGTGGCTCATTCGGCTGGAAGATGGCGCGTCCTGGCAGCAAACCTCGGGGCGAAGCTCGATGCGGTCTCCGCGCGCCGGCGACTCTATCGTGATCAAGCGGGGATCACTGGGCAGTTTCCTGGCCAAAGTGAACGACGGCCGCGGATTCAAGGTCAAGCGGGTCGTGAACTGACCATGATTCAAACCGGACCGGGGTCTTCAGGATTCGGCCAGAAAATGGAACCTGACAAGTTGACCGTGGCAATCAGTCCATCGGGCCAGTGAGCAAAATCGGGTCGATCCGCGCCTTGTTCCATTTCATCGACCAGTGCAGATGGGGGCCGGTAGCCCGCCCGGTTGAACCGATACGGCCAATCGGTTCGCCGCGCTTTACCGTCTGACCTTCCTCGACCAGAATCTCGGACGCGTGCAGAAAGGCGCTGTTTAATCCCATGCCATGGTCAATCATCAGCAAATTGCCCTCCAGCGAGAAGGGCTTTTTGGTGGCCAGCGTGACCACACCATCGGCTGGCGCGACAAAGAAAGTTCCAGCGCCGCCAGCAATATCGACACCGCTATGATAGCTGCCCGGCTCGCCACGATAGACGCGTTGTGATCCGAACATGCCTGAAATCCGGCCTTTTGCTGGCCAGATAAAGGTTTGCCGCCAGCCCTTGCTGTCGCTCCGCACCTGGCGCGCCGCATTGATCTGCGCCAGTTCCGGTGCCCGGCGCGCCATGAAAGCCGCGCTCGGTCCGCTTTTGCGGCGGGCGACATTGACGTGCTCGATCTTCCATTTGCGAGGCGCGACCGAGAAAAATTTCTTCACCGTCTGGCCATTTTCCAGCGTTGCCACCAGCTGGGCGGACTGGCCCGCATCCCGGTTGAAGGCGACGATGAACGTTCCGTCCTGATCAATCGGAACCGCTTGGCCTTCAAAGGACAGGCTGGCTGTGCCTTCGGGGGCGGTACCGAGCATCACACCGCCCTGGATCTCCTGCCCGGTAAAGCCGAATTTTGTTGCCTGGCGAAAAGCGGATTCCGAAGCGGCTTCGGTGGCAGAATCTGCAGAATCTTCTGCTTCATTGTTGGTCATACTGGCCGAAAGAGGAACGGAAAGGCCAAAGGTCGCGATAGCTGTGACCAACCCGGCCATTGTCTTTTTTCCGCCGCGCATCATTGTTCGTCCACCGGTAGATGCGCCCGCGCTGAAATCTGGGCGCTGGCATAAGGCTCCTGACGCTCGACGCTCCAATAGCGCAATTCATCCAGGGGAATGGCGTCGCCGGTTACCGCGCATAGCACATGATCGCCCGAGGATAACGGCCTGAAACCGTTGGGCATATAGTGCAGCTTTGCCACTTTGTTGCGATTGGACATTAACATGGTCAGATCATACCCCCGGCATAATGTACTTGTGATTTACCAACGAAAAATTGCGATATTGATAACAAAAAATTCCCTAGAATAAATCCTGCTGCCTGTCATCTGCCGGTTTTTTGATTCGTTTCGGCTTTGCTTTGCGCTTCGGTTTGTCATCCGGGCGGCTGATGGCTGGCTTGTCCGGATCATCCGATCCCCCGATCCGGGCCCCCACCGCACCGTCGTGGAAATGCAATCGGACCCCGCCGGCATCAAGCGCGGCGACCCGGCTCCCGATCAAATTGCCATTTTCCCCAGAAACCCGGGCATAGCCGCGCTTCAGCGGACCGTCTGGCGAAACTTGCTCGGCCAGCCGCCACAAGGATGACAACCGTTGCTGTGCTTCAGACAGCGGGCGCTGCAACAGCGATGCCGGCAAGGCCAGGCGATCAATCTGGCTTTTTGCGGCCTGCCAGCGATGCTTCAACAAAGAGGGACGCAGCGCCCCCTCGGTCTGGGCAAAACGGCTGCCGGCGGCGGAAACTTGCTGGCCCATGGCATATTTCAGGGCATCGGTGCGTTCATCCAGCCGCTGCTGATGGGGGCGCAGCAAATCGGTCAACCCCGGCATCAGGCGACGCTGCGCCTCCAGACGTTCGCCCGCGACGCTGAAACTGCGTTGTACCGTTCGGGCGAGACGGGCCTTGGTTTCGGTCAGCGAAGCCAGCCATTCCGCCCGAACCGGCACCGCCATCTCCGCTGCCGCAGTTGGTGTTGGCGCCCGCATGTCCGCGGCAAAATCGCACAAGGTCGTGTCGGTTTCGTGCCCGACGGCCGAAATAACCGGAATCGAACAGTCCGCCACGGCCCGGACCACTGCTTCTTCATTGAAGCTCCACAGATCTTCGATCGAACCGCCGCCTCTGGCGACGATGATCAGATCGGGTCTGGCGACCGGGCCGTCTTGTGCGAGGTTGGAAAAGCCGTTGATCGCATGGGCGATCTGATTGGGCGCGGCTTCCCCCTGCACGAGCACTGGCCAGACAATGACATGGGACGGACAGCGATCGGCGAGGCGATGCAATATATCGCGGATAACCGAACCGGTCGGCGAGGTCACAACACCGATGGTTTTGGGAAGAAACGGCAATTTTCGCTTGCGATCTGTGTCGAACAGACCCTCGCCGCGCAACTTGGCTTTCAGCTTCTCGAAAAGCTGCATCAGGGCCCCCTCGCCCGCCAATTCCATTTTGTCGATGACGACCTGATATTTTGAGCGCCCCGGATAAGTTGTCAGCTTGCCCGAAATGACCACTTCGATGCCATCTTCCGGCTGAAACGGCAGGCGCCCCGCATTGCCTTTCCACATCACGCCATCGAGCACCGCCTTGTCATCCTTCAGAGTCAGATAGACATGGCCCGATGCCGCGCGCTTATAGCCCGAAATCTCGCCCCGGATCCGGACATAGCCGAACCGGTCCTCGACCACACGCTTCAGGCTGTTCGAGATTTCCGACACGCTCAACGGAGGGGCATTGTCGCCCGCACCACTCTCGGCTAACAGCTTCGCATCTAATGAGAGGGAATCGTTCATGAATATCCTGTTGCTCGGGTCCGGTGGCCGGGAACATGCACTGAGCTGGAAACTGGCGCAATCCCCGTCAGTCGAGAAATTTTTTGCCAGCCCCGGAAATCCGGGCATCGAACAGCATGCGGAATGCGTCGCGCTGGATGTGCATGACCATGAAGCCGTCATTCTGTTCTGTGAACGGAACCGGGTCACATTGGTGGTTGTGGGACCGGAAGCGCCACTGGTCGATGGCTTGGGGGACAGCTTGCGCAAAGCCAATATTCTCGTATTCGGTCCCGATCAGGCAGCGGCGCAGCTGGAAGGATCCAAGGGATTCACCAAGGATCTGTGCGCGCGTGCGAACATTCCCACGGCCGGCTATGTCCGCGCAACCACGCTCGCTGATGCGCTGTCGGCGCTGCAGGACTTCGCGATCCCGGTCGTGATCAAGGCGGACGGACTGGCCGCTGGCAAGGGCGTCATCATCGCGGAATCCCGAAAGGACGCAGAAGAAGCCGTCATGATGATGTTCGATGGTGGCTTTGGGGAAGCCGGAGCCGAAGTGGTCATCGAGGAATTTCTGACCGGAGAGGAAGCCAGTTTCTTTGCGATCACCGACGGCGAAACGATCATGGCCTTTGGCACCGCACAGGACCATAAACGGGTCGGCGAAGGCGATGTCGGACCAAATACCGGCGGCATGGGCGCCTACAGCCCCGCACCGGTTCTGACCGCAGCGCTTCAGGAACAGGTGATGACCAGAATCATTCGCCCAACGGTCGACACGCTGGCAGAAGAAGGCATGCCCTATAGCGGAGTGCTGTTTGCCGGATTGATGCTGACGGAGTCGGGCCCGAAGCTGATCGAATATAACGCCCGCTTTGGCGATCCCGAATGTCAGGTGCTGATGATGCGGCTGCAATCCGATCTCGCGGCGATCATGCTGGCTACGGCCAAAGGTGAACTTGCACAGGTCAGCGCGCCCAGCTTTGATCCCGATACCGCGCTGACCGTGGTGATGGCGGCCAAAGGCTATCCCGGAACCCCAGAAAAAGGCGGACAGATTCGCAATCTCGGTCGGGCCGAGCGCAGCGGTGCCAAGATATTCCACGCCGGGACCAAGGAAACGGATGGCAAACTCGTTGCGAATGGGGGGCGCGTGCTCAACGTCACAGCGCTCGGCACCAATGCGACAGATGCAAAAACAAGAGCATATGCGGCGATTGATGAAATCGCGTTTGAAAGCGGTTTCTGCCGGCGCGACATTGGCTGGCGGGAAGTCGAACGGGAATTGCAAAACGGGTAGCGCTGGAATCAGCACTGCACATCTCTGGAAAATTTACACGGAAAGCTGGTTTAGCGCATTGTAAAACGTGACCTTTTTTTGCATAAACCGTGCTCCGGGGGCGGAAAAAGGATTGGGAACACATGAAAAACGATGACATGATACTGACACGGCGACAAATCATGGTGTTAGCCGCCCTGGCCGGCGGCGTCAGCGCGAGCGCACCGCTGCACGCGCAGTTCAACTTGAAAAAAGGGCTCGGCGCCGCCGGAAAAATAGCCAAGGCCGGATCGTATAATGACGAGGAAATGGCGGTCTATTTCGACCAGATGGCTGCGGATATGGACGGGCGCAATCCGGTTGCGGGGGCCAATGACCCTTATGGCAAGCGGATCGCAAACCTGTCCAAAGGGCTCAAGAACCATGACGGTCTGGACCTCGACATCAAAGCCTATCTGGTTCGCGATGTGAATGCCTTTGCGATGGCCAACGGCACGATCCGGGTGTTTGCCGGGTTGATGGACAAGTTTACCGACGACGAAGTGCGCTATGTCATCGGTCACGAAATCGGCCATGTCAAAGAAGGCCATACCAAAAAGCGCATGCAGGGCGCCCTGCAAAAGGAAGCCGCTCTGGGTGTTGCGGATGCCGCTGGCGGGAAAGTCGGCAAGATCGCCAATTCCAAACTCGGCAAATTATTTGGCGACGTGATCAGCTCTCAGCATTCGCAGAAACATGAAAAAGAGGCGGATGACTATGCCTTGAGCTTTATGCAGCAGAAACAATATGATCCGATGGCCTGCGTCACCGCGCTCGACAAGCTGGCCGGCCTGAGCGGCGGCGGTGGCGGCCTGCCCTGGCTGCAGACTCATCCCAGCCCGGAAGCACGGTCCAAACGGCTGCGCAAGAAACTCGCTTGATTCCACCCAAAGCCTGACTGGAGAATGTAACCTTATATCATTGGTTCATTCTCCAGTCAGCTTACCTGGCGCACCTTCTGCCTCGGGTTCGACTTGGGGAGAATATGGTCATGAGACAGATTCCAGCGCTTTCGAAATTTTTATCCGGCCTGGCAGCTGTCGGCTTGCTGGGCACATCGGGAGCCGCCCCGCTGGACGCCCAGTCCCGGCAAGGCAAGCGCCCGGATCTCGTCCGCTTGCCCCCGCCCCATCCGGTCAATTGCAGCCTGTTCGCGCGTCCCACCGGTGATCGTGTCACGACTACCGGACAAAAGATTCGGCGATCGGTGCAACCACAGCGCGGGCAATTGAGCCCTCCCCCCACCACCACCGCCGCCGGCAGTCGCGCCGTCCGGCGGTATCATGCGATCAGTCGCCGGAACCTCTTCCAGCTCGTCCAGAATCGCCTCTCCGCGGCCCTATCCCTATCCGGTCCCGGTGCAGCAAAACCGGGAAAAATATGCCGACAACGCGGTTGCCTCTATTCAACGGGTCACCGAAAACCCGGTTTCCACTTTCGCCGTGGATGTCGACACCGCGAGCTATTCCAATGTACGACGCTTCCTCAACGACGGACAAATGCCGCCATCCGCCGCGGTTCGCACGGAAGAACTGATCAATTATTTCCGCTATGACTATCCGCGACCGGAGAACCGGGACACGCCGTTTTCGGTGAGCACCGACATCGCCAAAACCCCATGGCATGACGAAAGCCGCCTGCTCCGCATCGGATTGCGTGGCTATGACCTCAACCGGGCCGAACGGCCACGAGCCAATCTGGTGTTTCTGGTCGATGTTTCGGGATCGATGGGGAGCAAGGACAAGCTGCCGCTGGTGCAATCGACCTTGCGCGGTCTGGCCGACGAATTGCAACCCGACGATCGCGTGTCCATCGTGGTCTATTCGGGCACGGTCGGCACTTTGCTCGCCCCAACTTCCGACAAAAGCCATATCAAGGAAGCCGTGGACTGCCTTCATGCTAGCGGTTCCACCGCCGGTGGCGACGCCCTGAAACTGGCTTATTCCACCGCACGCCGGACCTTTATCGATCAGGGTATCAACCGGATCATCATGGCCACCGATGGCGATTTTAACGTCGGCACGAAAAATACCGATGATCTGAAGAAAATCGTCGCCAAACAGCGGGAATCCGGCGTCACACTGACCATGCTTGGCTTTGGGACCGGCAATATCCGCGATGAATTGATGGAGGGTATCGCCAATGTCGGGAACGGCAATTACGCCTATATTGACAGCGCGATGGAAGCCCAAAAGGTGCTGAGCGAAGAATTGAGTTCGACGCTGTTCACCATCGCCAAGGATGTAAAGATTCAAATCGAATTCAACCCGGCCCATGTCAAAGAATATCGGCTGATCGGATATGAAAACCGGCTGCTCGCCGAAGAGGATTTCGACAATGACCGGATCGATGCCGGCGATATCGGAGCAGGTCATCAGGTAACCGCCCTGTATGAGATCATGCCGCGATCGGCCGCCGGCTGGCTGCCCGAACGCCGCTATCGCGCCAATCAGGATGCGCCCCAAAAGAGTCGCTTCGCGGGTGAACTGGCTCAGGTCAAATTGCGCTACAAATTACCCAAAGGCGACCGGTCCCGGTTGATCTCCCGCCCCATTTCGATGGCCCAATTGCGCGACGCGGCAACACCGACCGGGGATATGGCCTTTGCCATTGCGGTCGCAGCCTTTGGACAGAAATTGCGCGGCGACAAATATCTCGGTGATTTCGATTTTCCGAACATCCGCAAGCTTTCCGGAAAGGGCGGAACATTCTGGCGCCAAGAATTTCGCAAGCTCAATGATCTCGCGCGCGCACAAGAGCGCAGCTGATTCGACCACAACCCGCTCTGGCATCTGGTTCGGCGGCCTTTGTTAACCATATTTGATAAACACTTGTCTCATATGGGGACACATTCGGCTCGACTCGTCGGACAAATGACGAACAAGCCGCTCTGGGCAACTGGACTCGTCGTTGGTTTTCCTTCATTTTGATTGATCATCCGAATGAGAACATGAATTGAGATAGGGGTTCCGCAATGGAAATTGGGGGTAAGATATTCACCGGCGCTATAGTGACAGCGCTTGTCGCCATCGTCGGCCATATGGCAACGGCCGATGGCTTTATATCGAACTTGGAATCGACCGCTCAAAAAGAAATGGCTGCCCAGGGCATTGATGGCGTGTCGGCGTCCTTTTCCAACGGGAGCCTTTCCCGTTCGGCCATTCTGGACGGCGACGTATCCGATGAGATCAAGCAGAAAGCGCTGGCGACTGTGGCCGGCATTCCCGGAGTGAGCGGCGCGCGCTGGGCCGGTGAAAAGCCTGTAGCCAATGCCGATACGGCGGCCGCCACGGAAAAGGGCGCGGCCGGCAGCGATCCGGCGGTGACCCAGTGCCAGTCCGCCGTCGATAGCGCGGTGGGGGACCAGAAACTCAGCTTCCGTTCCGGCAGCGCCTATATTTCCCCGGCTTCAAACAAGATTCTCGACCAGGTGGCCGCAGCGCTGAAACCCTGTTCCGAGCTGGGTGTCGCCATTGGCGGACATACCGACGGGGCGGGCAATGCTCAGGTCAACAAAATCCTCTCGCAAGAGCGGGCGGACCGCGTGCGCGCCGGATTGATCGAACGGGGTATTGCTGAAAATCTTGTCACCGCAACCGGATATGGTGCCGAACAACCGCTCAATCCGGCCACCGGCCCGGAAGCGGCTGCACAGAACAGACGGATAGAATTTAAAATACAGCCAGCGGCTACGTTAAATAAAAATGATGCGGAATCGCAACAGGGGGAATGATCCATGCCTTTATTAGTCGAAAATCTATTGCTCCTGATGGTAACTTTTGCAATTGGCCTTGGCATCGGATGGTTTATCTGGGGCCGGGATCGCGAAGAGCTGTAAGAGCGCGCAACCGCATCACCATTCCACTGAAGTGAATATAGGGGTTTTACGTCATGATTTCGCTGATTTCCGCCAATTGGCTGCTATTGGTTGCCGCCTTTTTGATCGGCATTGCGACCGCGTTCTGGGCGTGGGCAGCATCCGGCAGAGACAGCACCGCCGGACAGTTTGACGCCAATGATGGCTTGCTTGAAAAAGCCAGCGATGCGGTCGTTCCCGAACCAGTCACACCAGCCCCGGCGCCCGCGCCGGCACCAGAGCCGGTTAAAGTGGCACCGGTAGCCGCCGCAGCAGCAGCCGCGCCTGCTGCGAAAGCGAAACCGGCGCCCGCAGTTAAGCCCGAACCCAAGGTTACGCCAGCCCCCCAACCGCGCAAGAAGCCAGCGGTGGCACCGGCACCAGCCGCGCCGGCTCCGGAGGGGAAACCGAATATTGCCGAAGCAGTAGGCGACCCCGATAATCTTCGCCTGATCAAGGGCGTCGGTCCGAAACTGAACACGCTTCTCAACAATCTTGGCATCACGCGTTTTGACCAGATCGCCGCCTGGAAAGAAGCGGAAATTCAGGAAGTTGATCGCTATCTGGAAAGCTTCAGCGGGCGGATCACGCGCGATGCCTGGATCGATCAGGCCAAATATCTTGCCAAGGATGATATTGCCGGCTTTGAAAAGAAATATGGTAAACTTTAAGCCTTAGTCGGCTGCCGCAGGTTCGATTTCACGCACGATCAGCTTGTCGATCTTGCGGCCGTCCATGTCGATAATTTCGAACAGCCAGTTCTGGTCCTCGAAATGCTCGCCTTCTTCGGGGAGATGGCGCAGCTGCCCCAGCGCGTGGCCGGCGACGGTCGCATAGTCGCGGTCATCGGGAAGCTTGATCCCCAGACGATCGGCCAGCGCATCGATCGACATGGCACCGGATACCAGGAAGCTCCCATCTGCGCGCTCGATCAGGCTGCGCTGGGTCTTCTCATCCTGGTCCGAGACAAATTCGCCGGCAATCGAACTCAGCAGATCATTCGGCGTGACGATCCCTTCAAAATGCCCATATTCGTCATGGACAAGCACCATCGGCACTTCAGCTTCCCGCAGAATTTCCAGCGCATCGAGCGCATCAAGCTGATCAGGTACTTTTTCCAGCGGTCGCAGCAGCGCGCTTAGATCCAGAGTTTCCCCGCTCAATTGTGCGGCAACAATATCCCGCGCCTGCACCACGCCTTTAATCTCGTCGACCGAGATCCTCGGCAACCGGAATACGGCTGTGCGGTGATTCGATCAGCATGGCGTGGATATCTTCAGTGGTCGCGGAAATATCGAGCCAATCAACTTCGGTCCGCGGTGTCATCACCTCCCGGATCGGCCGATCCGCCATCCGCACCACCCCGGCAATCACCGCCCGCTCATGCTCTTCGATAACGCCCGATCGAGTGGCTTCGGCGAACACCATTTGCAGTTCATCTGCGGTGACATGACTCGACTGGTTGCGTTTCAGGCGCAACAGGCGGAAAATCAGCGCGCTGGTGCCGTCCAGCAGCCACACCAGCGGCGCGGCAATGCGGGCGAGCAAATCCATCGGTGGTGCCATGATGACCGCTATTTTTTCCGATGAACGCAGAGCAAATTGCTTGGGCACCAGTTCACCGATCACCAGGGACGCATATGTGGTCAAGCCGATCACCAGGGCAAAGCCGATGCTTGCGGACAAATCGGGCGCCATGCCCAGCGCGGCCAGCCGCTCCGCGACCGGTCCGCCGAGACTCGCCCCCGAAAAAGCGCCGGCAATGATACCGATCAGCGTGATCCCGATTTGTACGGTCGACAGAAACTTGCCGGGGTCCGCCGCGAGGCGCAATGCGATCTTTGCGCCGCGGCTGCCTTTTTCGGCGGCCGAGTGCAAGGAGGCCTTGCGCGCAGAGACGATGGCGAGTTCGGACATTGCGAACACGCCATTGATCAGCACCAGAATTACGATGATAACGACATCAAACCAGGGAAAGGGTGTCATAATATCCAATAGAGAAACCGCGCCGCAGCAAAGCAACCCTATAGCCACATGTTTTACAAAATATCAAATACCCTGTCAGACCCGGTTCATAATTTCCGGTTCATCTGGGATCCGTTATAGGAATTTATCGAAATTTTTCAGGGCCTGCGCCGCGCAATGCGACAAAATGCGTTTGACGCTGGCCTACAGAATAGAGGGAATAGACTATGTTGAAACGAAACGGATTTCTAACCGCCTTGTCGCTCAGCGCCGTGATGGTGGCGAGCGGCTGCACGACCAATCCTGAAACCGGCAATCGCGTGCTTTCCAAGGCGGCGATCGGCGGCATTGGCGGCGCTTTGGGCGGCTATTTGCTAGGCGACATTATCGGCGGTCGCAACGACCGGACCGCCAAGATCCTTGGCGCAGGCCTTGGTGGCCTGGCCGGCGCCGGCGTCGGCTATTATATGGACGAGCAGGAGAAGAAACTGCGGCAGCAAACCGCCGGGACCGGTATTGACGTGACCCGCGATGGCGACAATCTGATCCTCAACATGCCGTCCAATGTCACCTTCCCGGTCAACAGCGCTGCCATCCAACCGGAGTTTCAGCAAACCCTGGCCACGGTCTCGGATACGCTTTCGCAATATGAGAAAAGCTATATTGACATCTACGGACATACGGACAGCACCGGAAGCGACCAATATAACCAGTCGCTTTCCGAGCGCCGCGCCACTTCGGTTGCCAATTTCCTTAGCAATAGCGGCGTTCAGCAGGCACGGATCGAAACCCGCGGCTATGGCGAAAGCCAGCCGGTTGCCAGCAACAGCACCGAGGAAGGGCGCGCCGCCAATCGCCGGGTCGAACTGAAGATCGTGCCGATCACCGAACAGGATTTGCGCGGATAATATCGCCCATCGGCAGTAACTGCTTGCAATGAGCACAAATTCTCGGGCATCCCCTGTTGGTTACCAGCAGAGGATGCCCGACCATGACGACGCCCCAATTTTCAATCGACCTGAGCGGTCATACCGCCATTGTGACCGGCGCATCGTCCGGCTTTGGCCACCGCTTTGCAAAAGTCCTCGCGGCCTGCGGGGCGAAGGTAGCCTGCACCGCAAGACGCCGGGAAAAGCTCGACAGGCTGGTCAGTGAGATCGAAGCGGACGGCGGCACTGCGCAGGCCTTTGATCTGGATGTCAGAGACGCAGATCAGCTGGTCGCAATCGTGCCTGCGGTGACGGAATCGCTCGGACAACCGGACATATTGATCAATAATGCGGGCATTCCCGATGCCAAAAGGGCGGTCGCGATGACCCCCGATTTCGTGGACAATATGATCGATACCAATTTGCGCAGCGCCTATATTCTGTCCAACGAAGTCGCACGCCCGCTGATCGACGCCAAAAAACCCGGTCGCATCGTCAATATCGCATCGACCTTGGCCTATCATTATGATGGCAATGGCGCGGCTCTGTACTCCACCACGAAAGCCGGTCTGGCCAGAATGACGGAAGCGCTGGCAGTGGAATGGTCGCGCTTCTTCATCAAT
Source organism: Parasphingorhabdus sp. W113 (assembly GCF_055693205.1). NCBI lineage: Bacteria > Pseudomonadati > Pseudomonadota > Alphaproteobacteria > Sphingomonadales > Sphingorhabdaceae > Parasphingorhabdus > Parasphingorhabdus sp. W113. Next base: position 2,594,696 of record NZ_CM146328.1, read on the forward strand.
GTCAATGCGATTGCTCCCGGCGCCTTTTCCACCGAAATGATGGATGGAATGGTCGAAAGAATGGGCGATATTTCGCAACATTTTCCGCGCAAGCGCATGTGCCAGACCGCACAGATGGACAGCACTTTGCTGTTCCTGGTTTCACCCTCTTCCGAAGCGGTTACCGGAACCATTATCAAAGTGGATGACGGCCAAGGCCCCCGATAGTTTCGATCAGCCCGTAACCGGTTTTTTCTGGTCATTTCAGATGTAAATACTTGCAAGCGAAACCGTCCCGATCATGGACATTCGCAGGGATGTGACGCATTGTCTTTGTGTCTGCAACCCGGATGGTTTACCGGCTGTTCAGGGTCTTTATGACGAACCGCCTGTTGCGTGTTCGAGTAGCAAATCAGGGATTTATCATGCGTATCAAAACATCACTTCTGGCGGCAACCGCATTCGGCTTGAGCGTCGCTCCGGCACAGGCTGCCATGGTCATCACCCAAGGGCCGATCGGGGTCATCAATGCGAATGACACGCTGATCTGTGATGGCGTGACCGATTGCGGCGGCGCCTTGACCGGCAGCTTTATCAATTTCTCATCCAGCCAGGGCAATGCCGCAGCACTGCCCGGCAACAGCACATCACAGATCGCCATTCTCGGGGGCGGCAGCGCTTCGCTAGCGGTAAACCAGCTGGTTTCCGGCTTCTCGCTCGATTGGGGCAGCGTCGACACCTATAACAGCCTGAACGTCTTTACCGATTCAGGCAATTTCACGATCACCGGCAACGATCTGCCGCCGGCCAATGGCGACCAGAGTTCCTTCGGCACCAATTTCCGGTTCAACCTCCAGTTTGATGCACCAACCCAGTTGCAGTCGCTGGAGTTTCTGAGTGGCCGCAATTCGTTTGAATTTGACAATGTTTCCATTGCGGCGGTTCCCGAACCGGCGACCTGGGCATTCATGATCCTCGGATTTGGCGCCATTGGCGGCGCGCTGCGGCGGACCCGCAAGACGAACACCACTGTCCGCTACGCCTGAATCGACCGATAAGTTCTAGAAACCCCGCCAGAGCGATCTGGCGGGTTTTCTTATGCCTGCCATGAGCGCGGGTTTGTGGTGGCCAGCCTCGCCCATTTTCCTAAACGACTGAAACCTATTGAATTTTCGAAAAAAATCTGGTGCTATGGTGCTTTCCAATCGTCTAGCCGGGCCCAGACATCTTTCCCATGAAAACCACCTTGTCATTGCTGAACAAATGTCTCGCATCGGCTGCCATGAGCGTGATGCTGATGAGTTGCGGCGGAGGGGGCGGCAACAATCCGACGCCGCCCGTTCAACTGCCCACGCCCCCGACGCCAACGCCTGCTCCGACACCGACACCAGCACCAACACCAACGGGCGGCTCGCCAGATTTGACCCAGGACAAGCTGCTCTCCGATGCCGAATTGCAGACGCCTGCGCTTTCCCGGCCACCGGTCAACCTGCAGATTTATACCGACTGGCTGGCCAGCAATCACCAACCGATCCGTTCCGTCACCTATGACCGCGACTTTTCCGACCTGCGCTTTTTGGCCGGACTGATCGGTGACAAAACCATCGTCCAGCTCGGCGAAAGTTCGCACGGCACCCGTGAATTTAACCAGGTCAAAACGCGACTGATCAAATATCTGCACCAGGAAATGGGCTTTTCCGTGGTCGCGTTCGAAAGCGGATTTTTCGATGGCTTCCAGGCCGACCGCGGTCGCTCAATCGCGGACCCCAACCGATTGATGCGCTTTTTATTCCCGGTTTGGCATACCGATGAGGTGTTCGAGCTGTTCCGCTATATTCAGGAAAGCCAGTCGACCAGCAACCCGCTGCGCATCGCCGGCTTCGACACCCAGGTCAGTTCGAGCTTTTTCAACGAAGTCTATCCGTTTATCGACGCGCTTCCGTCGACAACGGGGGTCTCCGCAACGCAAAAAATCGCGTTGCGCAACGCGTTGACCAACTATCAGGACATGCAGATCGATTTTTCCCGACAGAGCTGCTTCAGCCAACAAAATGCCACTTGCGACCAGATCGTATCCGAAGCCGATTCGATACGCGCCGCGCTGGTTCAAAGCCGTAGTGAACTGCTCGCATTGGGGTCTGCGGATCGCGATGTAAAAATTCTGTATATCACGGCTTTTGCGGCGATCGGACAAATTGACAACAGCCTCGCATCCTATCGCACCCGGGACACCGGAAACGTGCGCGACGAGGCGATGGCCGATATCTTCCAGCAGCTGCGATCGGAGCTGTTCCCGGGTGAGAAGATCGTGATCTGGGCACATAACCGCCACGTGGCCCTGGGACAGAGTCCGACCCAACCGATTGACAGCATTTCCAACTATCCCAGCGTCCCGATGGGTTTTCATCTGCGTGCGGCGTTTCCGGATGATCTCTATACGATCGGACTATATATGCTGCGCGGCGCGACGGCCGATAATGGCGGGACATCTATTCCGGTTTCGATTCCCCGCGACAACAGCCTGGAAGCGATCGCCTATTCCATTCGCAAGGCGGCCCTGTTTGTCGACACGTCAGCCAGCCAGACGCGCGAAGACGGAAATGATTTCATTTTTGAACGGACCGAAGCCTTTTATTGGGGCGGCGCGTTTGGACAATATTCGATTATTCCGAGTGATCAGTATGACGGCATCCTGTTCATCGATCGATCAACGGTACCGGCATATCGCTAGACCTGCGAACGGCTAAACCAAGTCACCCATTAACAGTTTCGGCAGATCACCGCTTTCGCCTCGCGCTTCCGCCATAAACTGGGCCTTGAGCGGCGGAATGCGCTGCACCAGACCGATTCCGAACCGGCGGATAGCGGATGACGTGTCCCCAGGCAGGCCAAACAGGCGCGTAAGAATGTCGGTCGCGGCCGATACCATCAGATTGTCGAGACCCCGCCAACGATCATAGCGCGCCAATATCTGTGCATCACCAAGATCGAGCCCGGTGCGTGCGCCATCGACCAGACATTCCGTCAGTGCTGCCACATCCCGAAGACCGAGGTTCAGGCCCTGCCCTGCAATGGGATGAATACCGTGCCCGGCATCGCCAACCAGCGCCAACCGCTGCGCGGTCAGATCGGCGCTGTGGTGAAAGCCCAGCGGATAGGTAGAGCGGTCAGAAAGCACCGTCATACCGCCTAGAAATCCGCCGGTTTTTTTCATCAGTTCCGCGGCAAAGGCACGCCCGTTGATCCGCGCCAGCGCCGGACCATCTTCTCTCGCCACCGTCCAGACAACGGCCGATCGATGCCGCCCATCGCTATCATCGCGCATCGGCAGAACCGCAAACGGTCCGCTGGGATAGAATATCTCATAAGCCGTATCTGCGTGGGATTGCTCATGGGCGACCGTGCAGATAATCGCGCTATGTTCATATTGCCAGCGCGCCATTGTGATCCCGGCGGCCTCGCGCATGGCACTGCCGCGTCCGTCGGCCGCGATCATCAGCGGCGCGGCCAAATGCGCTCCGCTCTCGAGCGTGATCGAAACACCATGGTCATCGCGCTGATGACTGGTCATCGATGCCGGCATATGCACCGTAATCTGGTCTTCTGCCTGGGCGGCTTCGAACAAGGTCCGCCGCAGCAGCGCATTCTCGACCATCATGCCGAGCGGGCCGTCTTCGCTATCGGGGGCAAAATCAAGCTTGCCGGGTTTCAGACCATCATTGATGACAATCTTGGCGATCGGACAGCCCTGGGGGCGGAGCGCATCGGCTATGCCAATCGCTTCGTACATCGCCCAGCTCGCGCTGTTGATCGCCGAAACCCGTGCGTCGGTTCCGGGTGCGAGCAACATCTCGGGCTCGGCCCGGTCTATCACTGCGACCCGCAGGCCATGGGCGGCCAGAGTCAGGGCCTGGGTCAGACCGATCAGGCCAGCGCCCAATATCAGCACATCATGCTTTTCGCTCGCTTGGCTCATCAACCCGCCTTTCCATTCGCTGTTCGCTCTAAAGATAGGCAGCGGCGGGGCCAAAGGAAAGGATTTTCGGGGAAGAAAGCGTGACAAAACTTGACGGCGACTCCCCGATTCGCGCAAAGGAAGAGAAGAGAGTTAATGGTCAGCCGGTTGGTCTGGCCGCGGGAGTAGATTATGGCCGGTAAAGCAAAGCAATCCCATTGGCGCGACGTGATGCGGCAAAGCTTGCTGCGCAGCGGCGCCCTGATCGGAGCGGTGGCACTGACAGTGACGACCGGCTTTCTGTTTCTCGCGCTGGTCAGCTATTCGCCGAGCGATCCGTCCTTCAACACCGCCGCCGGCAGTGTTGATCACAACTGGATGGGCGCGCCAGGCGCCTATATTTCGGATCTGTTGCTTTCCTTGCTGGGTGTACCGGTCGCCCTGTTCCTCCCCCTGATCCTGATCCTCGCCCACCGATTGTGGCGTGACATCCCCCAGGAAGAGTGGAAAAAACAGCTCTTCTGGTGCCTGGTTGCAGCGCTGTTGCTGGGTGTCGGTCTGTCACTCTGGTTCGCGGACAGCCAGGCCGACCTTCCCTCCGGCTGGGGCGGTCTGACCGGATTATTGTCTGCCAAGGCGATTGGCGCTGGCTTGAACAGCCTGTCGAACAGCTGGAGCGGCTTGATTTCGGGATTGCTGGTTGCCGTGACCATGACCAGTGGACTGGTGATCGGTTATCTCAGCCTGCGCCTCGACCGGCCGCTATTCGCCATGCCGCAGATCAAATTGCCCAAATTCGCTGCGCGTGAGGAAGATAGCGGACTGGTCATCGAAACCGGTGACGAAGAGACGCCAGTGAAAGCGAAGAAAGCACCGGCGCCGCGAAAGGCGGTCAAACCGGATAATCGCCCGCCACCGGAGATTAGCGATCGCACGTTGCCGCCCAAAAAAGCCAATTTGTCGAGCGGCAAGCAGGGCGATTTCTTTGGCCCCTATTCGCTGCCCTCGATCGATCTGCTGACGCCGCGCCCCGAAGAAGCCAATAATGTCATCGACAAGGCCGGGCTGGAACGCAATGCGCGGTTGCTGGAGTCGGTGCTCGATGATTTCCATGTGAAGGGCACGATCAATGCGGTGCGGCCCGGCCCCGTCGTCACCATGTACGAGCTCGAACCCGCTCCCGGCATCAAGGCCAGTCGGGTCATCCAGCTCGCTGAGGACATCGCCCGCAACATGTCGGCGCTCTCCGCCCGTGTCGCCGCTATTCCCGGCCGCACCGTGATGGGCATCGAATTGCCGAATGTGCAGCGCGAATCGGTCGTGCTGCACGAGATGATCGGCAGCGACAGCTTCAATGACCAAAGCGGACAATTGCCGATCATTCTCGGCAAGAATATCTCGGGCGATCCGGTCATTGCCGACCTCGCGCCGATGCCCCACTTGCTGATCGCGGGGACCACCGGCTCGGGTAAGTCGGTGGGTCTCAACTGCATGATCGTGTCGCTGCTCTATCGTCTGACGCCGGATCAGTGCAAGATGATCATGATCGATCCGAAGATGCTCGAGCTGAGCACCTATGATGATATCCCACATCTGCTGTCGCCGGTCGTGACCGAACCCGCCAAAGCGGTCCGTGCGCTCAAATGGGCGGTCGAGCAGATGGAAGAACGCTACCGGATGATGTCGTCCATTTCGGTGCGCAATCTTGCAAATTATAACGAGAAAGTGAAAGCCGCCAAAGCCAAGGGCAACCCGCTCGGCCGCAAGGTTCAGACCGGATATGACCCCGAAACCTCGCGCCCGATCTATGAAGAAGAGCAGCTCGATTATGAAGTGCTGCCGCAGATTGTGATCATCGTCGACGAGCTCGCGGACCTGATGATGACCGCCGGCAAGGAAGTCGAATTCCTGATCCAGCGGCTCGCGCAAAAGGCCCGCGCCGCCGGCATCCATCTGATCATGGCCACCCAGCGCCCCTCGGTGGATGTCATCACCGGCGTGATCAAGGCCAATCTGCCGACACGCATCAGCTTCCACGTCACCTCGAAAATCGATTCGCGAACCATTCTTGGCGAGCAGGGCGCGGAACAGCTGCTCGGCAAGGGCGATATGCTTTATATGCCCGGCGGCAAACAGTTGACCCGTGTTCATGGTCCTTTTGTTTCTGATGACGAAGTCCGCATGGTCGCCGATCATTGGCGCTCGCAGGGATCACCGGAATATATTCAGGCGGTGACCGAAGAACCGGAAGATGGCGGCTATGCGCTTGATGGGGCCGATCTGTCTGACAGCAAGGAAGACCGGCAATATGCCCAGGCCTGCCAGATCGTGTTCGAAGGCCAGAAAGTGTCGACCAGCTGGCTCCAGCGCCAGATGCGGATCGGCTATAACACCGCAGCGCGAATCATCGACCGGATGGAGGAAGATGAATTTATCAGCCCACCCAATCATATTGGCCGGAGGGAAGTGTTGCGGGATCAAAATGGCGAGATTCGCTGAGCTGCGGGGCAAAAGGGCCGGCGGGCCATGCAATTCAGCTTTGGTTCAATCCCTCTGATGCAGACAGACGCATGATTTATCAGGAGTTTTCAAGATGTTGAAATATGCCGCCGCCCTTGTCGCCCTGCCGCTAGCGGTAACCGCCAGTGTCCCGGCGACGGCGCAACAGAGCCCAAGCGACAATCTGGACAAGATTTCAGCGCATCTGCGCGCAATGACGACAATGACGGCCAATTTTACCCAGACCGATCGCAGTGGCAGGATTCTCCCAGGGAAACTGACACTCAAACAACCCGGACGCATTCGCTTTCAATATGGCAAGGAGGCAGATCTGTTGATTGTCGGCAACGGAAAGTCGCTGACGATGATCGATTACGAGGTGAATCAGGTCCAGCGCTGGCCGATCAGGAACAGCCCGCTTGGCGCGCTGCTCAACCCCGAACGGGACCTGTCCAAATATGGAAAAATGATCGCAACGCGCAATCCCAACGTGCTCAGCGTCGAAGTCCGCGACCCGAAACGCCCAGAATACGGCGTTATTACGATGGTCTTCACCAAAGTACCCAGCGCGCCGGCCGGATTGCGGCTGGATGGCTGGGTATCGCTGGATTCGAAAAACAACCGCACCTCGATCCGGCTTTCGGATCAGAAATTCGGCGTCTCGGTACCCAATAGCACGTTCAATTGGACCGATCCCCGTCGAAAACGTCGCGGAGGGCGATGAACGGAGGCGCGGCCTCGACCAGCGGATGCGCTAACAGGTTTTGTTCATCTAAGCGACAGAAACGCGGTTCTATAAGGAATACAGGATGCGAAGAGGCGGTCAGGTTTTCCCCCTGTTACCTGACTTTACAAATCTCGGAACATTCTAAGCGTGACGAACGCGAGTTAGCCCCCACCTCCTAAATGCCCCCGGAGGTGGGGGTTTTTCGTTCAAAATCATAATCTTGAATATTCTTCCCATAGTGAAAATTTCTTGGCTTGGGGCTTGGGTTTCGGCCCTAGCATGGCTAGGACATGGGCATGACAGACACTCTGAAGATAGTAAGCTGGAACATTAACAGCGTCCGTGCGCGACTCGAGATCGTCGAGCGATTCTTGCGGGAAGAGGCCCCCGATGTCCTTTGTCTGCAGGAAACCAAGGTTCGCGATGACCAGTTTCCCGAAGGAATTTTCCGCCAATTGGGCTATAATCACCTGGTTCTGAACGGCCAGCCGATGCACCATGGCGTGGCCATGATCAGCCGCGTCCCGCTGCACAAGGAAGAGCGATTCGATTGGCAGGCCAATGGCGAAGCCCGCCATGTTGGCGCTCGGCTTGAAAATGGGGTGCGGATCGAAAATGTCTATATCCCCGCCGGTGGGGAAGTTGCGGATCGCGAGGTCAATCCGAAATTTGGCCAGAAGCTGGATTTCTATCAGCGCATGACCGACTGGTCCGCCGCGCTCGACACGCCGACAATCCTACTCGGCGATTTCAATGTCGCCCCGCTGGAATCCGACGTCTGGAGCCACAAGCAGCTGATCAACGTGGTCAGCCACACGCAAATCGAGATTGATACACTGGCGAAAATGCAGGAAGCGCATGGCTGGGTTGATATTGGCCGCAAGATGATCCCGGCTCCCGAGCGGCTCTATACCTGGTGGAGCTATCGCGCACGCGACTGGCGGGCATCGGATAAAGGACGCCGGCTGGATCATGTCTGGGTCAGCCCCGAGCTGGAGAACAAGGCCACCAGCCATGTCGTGCATGAGGACAGTCGCGGCTGGGCCAAGCCATCGGACCACGCACCACTGATCACGGAATTCAAATTTTGAACGCAGCGGCCCGATCGGGCGCCCGGCGCGCGGCGAGGGCCATTGATGCCATGCGTCGTGGCTGGCCGATAACCATTGACGCCGACGACCACGCCCTCACCCTGTTGCCGATTGAAACCGCCGATATTGACGCTGCCCTCCCGGATCAGGCGCCGATCAACCTGCTGATCTCGGCCAGCCGGGCGGACACGCTGAAATTGCTCAATCAACGCGCGGCGGCTGACCCGGCCCTGCCAGTTCAGATCATACTCACGCCGCCGGTCAGCGCGGCCGAGATTTATGCGATCATCGATCCGGTAAAGGACATGGAATATCCCCTGAAGGGCCCGTTTCGGAGCACGGAACTGAGCAATGCACAGGCCGCGAAGGCCGCGATGGAACTGGCCCGCCATGCCGGCATGTTGCCAGCCTTTCTGGTGGTCGAAGGCCCCGCAGAAGATCGCGTCGCAGCCAGTGACGTCGACGACTATGCCGATTCCGACAATCTCATCATCAGCGCCCATGCGCGTTTGCCGGTGGCCGCGAACAGCAAGGCCCATATCTATGGCTTTCGCAGCGACGCCGATGCCACCGATCATATTGCGCTGGTCGTCGGGGAACGGGATGGCACCACGCCGGTTGCCCGCTTGCATAGCGAATGTCTGACCGGCGATGTTCTCGGCAGCCTGAAATGTGATTGTGGACCGCAACTGCATGCGGCGCTGGGACAAATGAGCGAATCCAATTGGGGCATATTGCTCTATCTCCGTCAGGAAGGGCGCGGGATCGGTCTGATCAACAAGCTTCGCGCCTATGCCTTGCAGGATCAGGGATTTGATACGGTGGACGCGAACGAGCGGCTTGGTTTCGCGATCGACGCAAGAGATTTCTCGATCGCCGCGCGGATGCTCGATCTGCTCAATGTCCCGGCGATCCAGCTGATGACCAACAATCCCGAAAAAGTGGCCGGGCTCGAGGCATGCGGGATCACCGTGACCGATCGCATGCCGGTCAAGATTGCGGCCAATCCGTACAACGAATTCTACCTCGATACGAAGCGGGATCGCACCGGACACAAGCTTTGACCATCCTGACGGTGGACAGCGCCACACGCTGCCTCACCTTCGAAGAGGAACGGATGGACTGCGCGCTGGGGCGCGCGGGCGTTTGCCCCGCTGCTGACAAACAGGAAGGGGATGGCCATACACCGCTGGGCGAATGGCCCATGCGAGCGGTCTTGTTCCGTCCCGGCCGCAGCGCACCACCCCCTGGCCTGCAATTGCCCTGGCGATGGATCGGATCATCGGATGGCTGGTCGGATGATCCCCGCGACCCCCAGTATAATCGTCCGGTGCGATTGCCGCACCGCTACAGCGCGGAGGCGCTGATCCGGGACGATCCGCTCTATGATATCATTGTCATTTTTGGCCACAACGACGCTCCACCGGAGCCGGGCAAAGGAAGTGCCGTTTTTTTCCATATCTGGCGGTCAGCAAAGCCTACGGAAGGGTGTGTGGCGATTGCGCGGCGCGATATGGATCGCCTACTGCCTCAACTGACGACCGGGGATCGCATGCGGATCAGCTGATCATTGCGGCAGATCAATGCGGTGCGCACCGCCGCAGACTTATACTTTCTCCACTTGGACAGGAGAGAGATGATGAAATCGATTATATTGCATGTATTTGATGACAATGGGCTCGAGTCGCGGCTGCAAGTCGCGCTGGACATCGCGCGCGGACATGAAGCGCATTTGACCTGTGTCCAGCCAACGACGCAGTTTGCGCCCATGTCGTTCGGATCAATGGGTGGTGACTTTGTATCGGGCATCAGCTTTGACGAAATGGACGCTGCAGAGCGTCGACACCGCGCCAAGGTCGAAGACCGCCTGAAGGATGAGGACGTGTCCTGGGACTGGAAGACCGGACTGGGCGACCCGGCAACGCTGATTACCGACTATAGCCGTCTGGCCGACCTGATCATCCTCAGCCAGTCCTTCGGCAACCGAAATGCGGGCGACGAACCGTTGCCGATTGCGGGCGATATCGCGGTCTATGCTGATGCGGCAACATTAGTGGTTCCAACGGCGCTGAACAGCTTTGACTGCGCCGCGCCGATGGTGATCGCTTGGAATGGAACCCGGGAAGCGGCCAAGGCGATCCGGCTGGCAATGCCGATGCTGCAATTGGCGAAGGAGGTGCATCTCGCCACCGTCGGCGACGATGAAAGCGAATTTCCAAGCACCGAAGCCGCGACCTATTTGACCCGGCACGGGGTGGCCACGGTCCTCCACGAACTGAAAGGCAAAGGCTCAGAGGCGCCGGACATCCTGTTGAACTTCGCAACAGAGCTCGGAGTCAGCGCGCTGGTGATGGGCGCCTATGGTCACAGCCGTTTGCGGCAAACCCTGTTCGGCGGCGTCACCAAAAGCCTCCTTGCCGAGAGCAATGTTCCATTGTTGATGGGACACTGACAGCAAGCTTCGCGGGTTTAGATCAAACCTCTTCTCCCGGCCGGTCACCATCGGCCGGCTTGCGGCTGCAGACCGCATGACAGGCTTGCGCGCAGTCTTCAGGCCGATCCTCATCACGCTCTATCGGCACGGAAACAGTCCGGTTCACGCCATCGGCGCCGCAAACCGACAACATCAGCCTGTCGGTGTCGGGAACCATCGGGGTAACCGCAAGCATGACGACCGCCAGCCAGGCCGGATGACTGGGTCCTGTAAACAGCGGGCTAGAGGCCATTTTCCGGTTCCTCCCGGTTCTGTTGCTCTTCCTGATCATCAATCAGAACCCGCTGCGCAGCTCCGTCGAGATCTTCAAACTGGTTGTGCCGGATCGCCCAGAAAAAGACCACCAGACCGAATAACCCCATCAACAGGGCCACCGGGATCAGGATCATCAGGCCGTTCATCGCGTGGCCCGATTCAGACGCAAGGCATTGCCCACCACAATCAGCGATGAAAGCGACATCGCGATCGCTGCGATCAAAGGGGTCACCATCCCGGTCAGCGCGAGCGGCACCGCCAATATGTTATATCCGATTGCCAGAGCAAAATTCTGTCGGACAATTTGCATCGTCCGTCTGGCAACCTTGACTGCCAGCGCCACTGGCAACAGCGAGTTGCTGGTGAACACCGCATCGGCCGCCTGCTGACCCACATCGCTGGCCGAACCTGGCGCAATCGAGACATGGGCCGCCGCCAGGGCAGGTCCGTCATTCAGACCGTCGCCGACCATCAAGGGTCGATGCCCTGCGGCGCTCAACCGCGTGATCATATCCAGCTTCGCCTCCGGACTGGCGCTGGTTTGCGCAGTCAGTCCCAGCGCTTCGGCAATGGGTCCGACCGATTCCGCCTTGTCACCCGACAGGATTGTGGCGCCGAGGCCCAGATTACCGAGCCCGGCGATCGCCCTATTTACATCTGGTCTTAACATATCGCGCAACTCAATATCGTGGGATTGATTGCCAATCTGCAATGCACAGGACAATTGGCGACCCGCGCGCTCCGGCTTGCCGAGCCGCACGGCGATCCCATTCCAGCACCCAGACATCCCCTCGCCCGGCACTTCCGACACATCTTCCAGCGCGGCCGGCGCGATGCCCTGATCCAGCAAGGCCGCACGCAGCCCTTTGCTGACCGGATGATTGCTCGCTTGCGCCAGCGCCAGCGCCACCTGGCGATGCGGCAGCAAGATCTGTTCGAGATTTTGCGGCACCGGCCGGCCCAGCGTCAACGTGCCGGTTTTGTCAAGCAACACCAGATCAGCCGTCGCCAACCGTTCCAACGCACTGCCATCCTTGATCATCACGCCCTTGCGGAGAAGCGCGCCCGAGGCGACGACTTGCGCTGCAGGTACCGCCAGACCAAGGGCACAGGGACAGGTGATAATCAGCACCGCCACGGCGATCAGCAGGGATTGGTGCCACCCTGCCCCGGCCAGCATCCAGTAAATGAATGCGCCGAGGGCCAGACTATGGACAGCGGGCGCATAGAACCGTGCCGCGCGATCGGCGACCCGGACATAGAAGGACCGCCGTTGCCCGGCGTCATCCATCAGTCGCGCGATATCAGCGAGACTGGTATCTTCCCCGGTAGCCGTAATCCGGACGGTCACCGGCGCGGACAAATTGGTTGTTCCGGCCAGAACATCATCCCCGACGGTTTTTGTCTGCGGTTCGCTTTCGCCGGTCATCAAGGACAAATCAAACGCGCTGCCCCCGGTTTCGATCACGCCATCGGCCGCCAGATTATCGCCAGCAGCGACAATCATCCGCATGTCGGGACGCAGATCGGCCGCCGCCAGCCAGCGGCTGCGACCCGATTCGTCCAGCACCATCGCGCCGGCCGCATTGCGTTTCAGCAGCGCCGCAATTCCGTTCCGCGCCCGATCCCGCATCATCGCATCGAGCACGCGGCCGGCCAGCAGGAAGAAAATCAGCATCACCACGCTTTCGAAATAGGCGTGCGCGCCACCAGTCATGGTTTCAAAAAGACTCAATCCCGTCGCCAACACGATACCAATCATGATCGGCACGTCCATATTGGTACGGCCGTGTCGCAGCGCCATCCAGGCAGAGGCAAAAAAGGGTCGGCCGGAATAAAGGATCACCGGTATTGCAACCAGCGCCGAAAGCCAGTGAAACAGGTCCCGCGTGGTGCCAGCGGCGCCGGACCAGATACTGACCGAAAGCAGCATGATGTTCATCATCCCGAACCCCGCCACGGCCAGCGCGCGGATCAACTTGCTGGTGCCGCCTTTCTCGATGGCCAGGGGATTATCGGCCAGGATCTCGACTTCAAATCCCAGCTGCTCGATCCGGCGCTTCACCGCATCCTCGCCGAGCGTGGGGCGATGGGCCACCGCGACCCGCTTGGTCGAGAAATTGACTCGCGCCGACACGATATCCGGGTCCTGGATCAATCCGGTTTCAATTTTGGATATGCAGCCAGCGCAGCGAATGGCCGGCACGGAAAAGCGCGAAACCACTTCCCGCGCTTGGCGAGATCCGCCTTGGCTATCGCCGGACAAGGATACGGCAACGGTCAAGACACTTCCTGTTTGAGCGTCATTGTCTTGCCCTGATGGACGATCGACACGCGCAGTTTCCAGCGGCCTTGCGGTACCGCTATCGTGCTGCGGTATGCGCCGCCGCTGGTTTCTTCAAAAGGGATAGTCAACGTCTCTGTCCGGCCGACCGGATGCTCGGCCTTAATAACGATATCCGCGCCTTCGAGCGCTGCGCCGGTGGCATCGGTCATCGCCACCACTAGCCGGTCGCCTGACCGCACAGCCGGCGTCACCGTCCAGCCGTAAGCCTGCTGTTGCCGGGCCTGATCGAGCCACTGGTTATATTTCTGGCTCGCCACATAGCTGTTGTCGACCACCGTGCCACCGAAACTCGATATGGCAAAACGTGCCATCACCAGATTGACGCAAACCACGACGGCAAAAAAGGCAACGATAATGACGGTTGCATGGAAACCGGTGAATTTTTTGCGGTCGCTATTTTCCATCGTCATGATCCATTCTCCGGTCGTTCAAAAAAGACGCCATGCGTATCTCTGGCGGTGCGATCATCCCGTGCTTCCACGGCGAGATCAAATTCTTCCCGGGTGGGGCCGTCGCCCGGCGCGGCAATATAGAGTCGCACTTTCTGGACACTGTCGGCTGGCACCGTGATCGCTACGATATCCTGTGCGGTTGCTCGCGCGCCATCGGCCGACCACATGATCGCCGATGGCAAACCGGACTGGCTGATCTCCATAGTGCGGGGCCGGTTCTCCATATTGCGCAAATTGACCGTATAGCTGTTGCGGACATGACCATCCGCCAGCTGCACATAGAGCGGGTTGCGGTCGTGATTGGCGCTAATGTCAATACGGGTGCGATTGCCGACCGCGAACAGCATTGCCAGGCCGATCGCGCCCCATACCGAGAAATAGACCAATGTCCGGGGCCGCAGCAGCGTTTTCAAAATGGGGTTGCCCGGCTTGCCTGCTTTTTCGAGCTCCGCGTCTTCGAGCGTGGCATAGGCGATGAGACCGCGGGGTCGGCTGACCTGATCCATCACCGTATCACAGGCGTCAATACAGAGCGCACAAGTGATACAACCGATCTGAGGTCCTTCGCGAATATCGATCCCCGTTGGACAAACCGCGACGCATTGATTGCAGTCGATACAATCGCCGAACGATCCGGGCTGGGCTTCCGCTTTCTTGACGCTGCCGCGGGGTTCACCGCGCCAGTCGCGATAGGTGACGGTCAGCGACTTTTCATCCATCATCGCGGTCTGAATCCGCGGCCACGGGCACATGTAGATGCAGACCTGCTCGCGCATGAAACCACCGAAGATAAAGGTTGTCGCGGTTAATACGCCAACCGTTGCATAGGCAACAAAGGCCGCTTCCCCGGTCACAAAATCACGCGCCAGGGTCGGCGCATCGGCAAAATAGAATATCCACGCGCCACCGGTTGCGAGGGCAACCAGCAGCCAGATCGTCCATTTGCTCAAGCGCTTGGCAATCTTCTCCGGTCCCCAGGGTGCATCCTGCAACCGGAACTGGGCGTTGCGATCGCCATCAATCGCGCGCTCGATATGCTGGAACACATCGGTCCAGACAGTTTGCGGACATGAATAGCCGCACCAGGCGCGCCCGACGGCAGAGGTTACCAGAAACAGACCAATGCCGGCCATCACCAGCATACCGGCGACATAGTAAAATTCATGGGGCCAGATCTCGATACCGAACATGTAAAACCGCCGGTTGGCGAGATCGACCAGCACCGCCTGATTGGGGGCATAGGGCCCGCGATCCCAGCGGATCCATGGAGTCACATAATAGATCGCGAGCGTGACCGCCATGATCACCCATTTCAGACGTCGAAATGAACCATCGACCGCCTTGGGAAAAACCCCTTTCCGCTTTTCGTACAGTTTCAGTCCGGGATCGAGAATCTCGTCAGGATTGCCCATCATCCGCACTCTCTTCGCCGCTCTGCGCCGCCGCATCGGCATCAGCCGTCGCATCAGGCGCAACCGGCGTAGCTTCACCGCCACCCAGAGAGTGGACATAGACCGCCAGCATCCGGATCGTGACCTCGTCCAACCGGTGACCCCAGCGCGGCATGACACCATAGCGACTATTGGTAATCGTCTCGGTCAGCGACGCCCGGTCCAGTCCGTACAGACTGATCGCATCAGTCAGGTTGGGCGCGCCTTGTTGGCGGTCGCCTTTGCCATCGCTTCCGTGGCAGATCGCACAATTGGTTTCGAACAAAACCGCGCCGCGCTGCGCCGCCGCGCTCTGTTGCTCGCGCCCGCTCAGCACCCGGACATAGGATACAAGATCGGCAATCTGATCGGCTTCCAGCAGACCGTCGCGCCCGAATGCCGGCATCATCGAGAAACGGGTCTCGTCATGCTCCGGATTGCGGATACCGTGGAAAAGCGTATATTCGATTGCCTCGAGATCGCCGCCCCACAGCCATTCATCATCGTTGAGATTGGGATAGCCCACAGACCCGGCAGCGCCCGCGCCATGGCATTGCACGCAATGCACCTTGAACGCCGATTGTCCGCCTTGAATGGCCTGGTTGCGCAGTTCCGAAGGCTCGGCCAGTTGCGCGATCGGCGTCGCAGCCAAGGCCGCACGGATCGGTTCCAGTTCCGCTTCCCGCGCCGCCATTGTCTGCTCGAAATCCCCACGACTGGTCCACCCCAATGTTCCGGTCGTCGCGCTGTTGAGCATCGGCCAGGCCGGATAGAGCACAACATAGACGAGACCCCAGATGATCGTCGCATAGAGCGTCCACAGCCACCAGCGCGGCATCGGCGTATCGAGTTCCTCGATACCGTCCCATTCATGGCCAACCGTCTGCGTGCCCGTGGGTTCATCAATCCGTTTCTTCTCAACCATCGTCACGATCCTCTTCAAAGATCATTTCTGCCGCATCTTTGTTCTTTGCGCTGGAACCGGGCCGGAAGGTCCAGCCAATCAGGCTCAGAAACACCATGCTAAGGAAAATCAGGCCCCAGCTATCGGCAAAATGTCTCAGCTCTTCGTAGTTCATCGCGGCTGCTCCTGCGCTTCACCCGCCTCGAAATCGACCAGCGTGCCAATCATTTGCAAATAGGCCACCAGAGCATCCATTTCGGTCAACCGGTCCGGATCGCCGTCAAAATCGCGCGCTTGCGCTTTCGGATAGCGCTTGATCAGATCGGTGGGCGTGGCGTTGGGATCGGCCTGGGTGACCAGATCCTCATTGGCCGCAGCAATTGCCTCGTCGCTATAGGGCACGCCGACTCGCTTTTGAGCGGTGAGATGCTGCACCATGTCGCCAGCGTTCAAGTCCTTTTCGGCGAGAAAGGCATAAGGCGGCATGATCGATTCCGGAACCACCGAGCGCGGGTCGATCAGATGCTGGACATGCCATTCATCCGAATAGCGCCCGCCAACCCGCGCCAGATCGGGCCCGGTGCGTTTGGAACCCCATTGAAACGGATGATCATACATGCTTTCCGCCGCGAGGCTATAGTGACCATAGCGCTCCACTTCATCGCGGAACGGGCGGATCATCTGGCTGTGACAGCTGTAACAGCCCTCGCGGATGTAGATATTGCGCCCAGCCAGTTCGAGCGGAGTGTAGGGGCGAACGCCTTCCACTTCCTCAATCGTGTTGTCGATCCAGAATAGCGGCGCAATTTCGACAATCCCGCCAATTGCCACCGCAGCAAAGGCTGCCAGTCCGAGCAGCGTAACATTGCGTTCAAGCTTCTTGTGTTTTTCAGCAAAGGCCATGAGCTTTCCCCTTATTCCGCTGGTGCAATGGCAGGACGAGCCACGATCGGCTTGTCGGCTTCGGGATTATGCGGCGTTTCGGTCATCGCTTTCTCATCCCGCTGGCGACCGGCAATCGTCATCCAGACGTTGTAGACCAGCACCAGGGCTCCAGCGAGGTAGAGCAACCCACCCGCTGCGCGGATCAGGTACATGGGCAGCATCGCCGACACGACTTCGGAAAAGGCGTAGACAAGATAGCCATCTTCGCCATATTCGCGCCACATCAGGCCTTGCATGATGCCAGCCACCCACATGGCCGCCGCGTACAGAACGATACCGAGCGTCGCGAGCCAGAAGTGCCAGTTCACCATCCGCAGGGAATAGAGCCGCTGGCGACCCCACAGGCGGGGAACGAGGTAATAGATGCAGGCAAAGGTGATCATGCCGTTCCATCCCAGCGCGCCGCTGTGGACGTGACCAATGGTCCAGTCGGTATAGTGCGACAGGCTGTTCACCGCCTTGATCGACATCATCGGCCCTTCAAAGGTGCTCATCCCGTAAAAAGCGAGGGCAAGCACCATCATCCGGATAATCGGGTCGGTGCGGATCTTGTCCCACGCGCCGTTGAGCGTCATCAGGCCGTTGATCATCCCGCCCCAGCTCGGCATCCACAAGATGATCGAGAAGACCATCCCCAATGTCTGCGCCCAGTCCGGCAGCGCCGTGTAGTGCAGATGATGCGGGCCGGCCCAGATATACAGGAAGATCAGCGACCAGAAATGGATGATCGACAGGCGATAGCTGTAGACCGGTCGTTCCGCCTGTTTGGGCACGAAATAATACATCATCGCCAGGAAGCCGGCGGTCAGAAAGAATCCGACGGCATTATGGCCATACCACCATTGCGTCAGGGCATCCTGCACGCCGGCAAAGGCGCTGTAGCTTTTCGCGCCAAGCAGACTGACCGGCATCGCCAGACCATTGACGAGATGCAGCATGGCAACCGTCAGGATGAACGCGAGATAGAACCAGTTGGCGACATAGATATGGGGTTCCGAACGGCGCGCGACGGTTCCGATGAACACGGCGGCATAGGAAACCCAGACGATGGTCAGCCAGATATCGACATACCATTCCGGCTCGGCATATTCCTTGGACTGGGTGACTCCCATCAGATAGCCAGTGGCCGCCAGCACGATAAACAGCTGGTAGCCCCAGAAAACGAAACGGGCGAGGCCGGGAAGGCCAACCTCGCCCTGCACGTGCGCTGAACAACGTAAAAACTCGTTGCGATCAGCGCATTGCCTCCAAAAGCAAAAATTACGGCAGATGTGTGGAGCGGGCGCAGGCGCCCGAATGTGGTATATTCAAGATTGAAGTTGAGCACCGGAAACGCCAGTTGCAGCGCGATCACCAGGCCGACTGTTAAACCGGCAATGCCCCAGAATATGGTGGCGATCACACCCCAACGGATGACATCATCGTCATAGCGCCCGGGGTCTGCGGGGGCCTTTAATATCCCCCGTGCCATCGCGGCATAGTCAACCTTGTTGATCGTCACGAGCAGGGCAATCACTGCCGCTGCCCCCATGATCGCCATGTGGACCGCAAACCCCGTGTCCACAGCGAGAACCATCGCGGCCAGCGCAAGAAATGCGAGCGCCAGCCAGCCGCCGGCTTTTAACAGCAAAATATCCATAATTTCCTTCCCCGTTTCAGCGATTTGAAAAATCGCGGTCAACGGGGAACCAGTGCCACGCAGACCTGATGGCCGCATTGATCTAGATCAACGGATTGAAATAGCTTCGAATTTGGCAGATTTCGGGGTTTCGATTGAAACGCATCCGGATTTCATTCTTTAGCGAACCAGAGAAATATCAGCTATTTCAGTCAAGCGCTGGTGATCCAGAATTTCTACGGTTCTGTTGTCAGGCAAGGCAATCACCGCGTCCTTCTTGAGCTGGGTAAACTGGCGACTGACCGTCTCTATGGTCAAACCCAATATATCCGCTACCTGTTGTCGCCCGAACGGGAGCATGAAGGTTTCAAGCTGACCGGTAACCGTCACGCAAGTAGCATCGGCCATGCGCTCTGACATTTCCAGCAGAAAGGAGGCGACGCGCTCTGCCGCTGTTTTCCGGCCAAGCAGCAGCATCGAGCGGCGCACCCGGTCGAGTTCGACCAATGTACGCTGCAGAAGCTTGTGCTCCATGTCCGGATGCGCACGAACGAATTTGTCAAAATCGGAGCGCGCAAAGACACACACTTTGGAGTCCGCCAGCGCGGTGACGGAAAACTCGTTTTTGTCGCCAAACGGCCGGCCGACAAAGTCTGACGGATATAGCAGGCCGATAATCTGCTCGCGCCCGTCTTCGAGCGAGGATGTCAGCTTGAAAACACCTTCCACGACATTGGCCACGATCAGGGAATCATCGCCTTCCCAGATCAGTGCCTGGCCCGCTTTGATCGCAACCTTTCGGGAAATCTGGTTCAGTGCAATCAACTCATCCGGATCGAGAGCAGAGCAAATCGCTCGGTTCCGCACGCTACACAGGTCGCAATTGCTCATTTTAGTCCGTTACCCTCATCGGTCTTGGAGGCTGGTGCCTCGGTCGGTCCCCTTCGATAGACGTGATCGTATTGATTGGCGTTACGGTTGGCCGCAAATGGTAATTGTCGCCCAGGCCTCCCAACCCGGACTGCACTATCGGCCAACAATTCTAGAACGGTACGTCGTCATCCAGGTCGCTGTCAAAGGCGCCGCCGCCCTGACCGCCGCCTGAGCCACCACCGGAACCGCCGCCGGTTTGTCCCCAGCCATCATTGCCGCCGCCAGATGATCCACCCGAGCCGCCACCACCGCTGCTCCAGCCGTCATTGCCGCCGCCTTGGCCGCCACCCATGCCGCCACCCTGCCGGGAGTCGAGCATTTCCAGCTTGCCATCAAAGCCTTGCAGCACGATCTCAGTCGAGTAGCGATCATTGCCGGAATTGTCCTGCCACTTGCGGGTCTGCAACTTGCCTTCGATATAGACCTTGCTGCCTTTGCGAAGATATTTTTCCGCCACGCCGGCGAGGCCCTCGGAGAAAATGGCAACGCTATGCCACTCGGTCTTTTCCTTGCGCTCGCCGGTGTTGCGATCTTTCCAGCTTTCCGATGTCGCAATTCGCAAATTGCAGACCTTTCCGCCATTGTTGAACGTCCGCACTTCGGGGTCGGCACCCAGATTTCCTACGATGATAACCTTGTTAATGCCGCCAGCCATTGTCTGTTCCCCTCAGAGGTATAAATGTTAAATTTCGATTCTCTTGAGGGTCTATAGACCGAGGGCGACAGCACTCCAATATGTAATCCCCGCCGCGACATATGCGAGCGCAAAAAGATAGCCGAGCATGAACATTGGCCATTTCCAGCCATTGGTTTCCCGTTTGGTCACGGCGATCGTCGAAATGCATTGCGGGGCAAAGACAAACCAAGCGAGAAAAGCCAGCGCGGTGGGCAGAGACCAGCGGCTTTGCAGGCGCTCGGTCAGAGAGCGGGCTTCGGCTTCTTCATCCGGGGCGTCAATTGCATAGGTTGTCGCAAGAGCCGCCACTGCAACTTCGCGCGCCGCCATGGCCGGGATCAGCGCCAGGGCGATGTCGCGGTTGAATCCAATCGGAGCGACCACCGGTTCGATCACATTGGCAATCCGCCCGGCGGCGGAATAATCCACCTGACTCAGCGGACTGTCGACCGGCACTTTGGGATAGGTCAGCATCAGCCAGAGCACGACCGTCGCGGCAAAGATGATGGTGCCGGCGCGACGCAAGAATATCCAGGCGCGCTGCCAAAGGCCAAGGAGAATATCCCGGATCCGCGGCAGCTGATATTTCGGCATTTCCATCAGGAAACCACTATTGGGACCCTTGGCCACAGTGCTCCGCAGGACGAGGGCGACAAGCATCGCACCGACAATTCCGAAAATATAAAGTGCGAACAGGACCAGGCCCTGCAAGCCCACGCCCCATCCCACATCGCGCGCCGGGATGAACGCGCCGATGATAATTGCATAGACCGGCAGCCGCGCCGCACAGGTCATAAGCGGCGCGACCAATATGGTTGTGAGCCGGTCTTTGGGATCGGCAATACTGCGGGTCGCCATGATGCCCGGGATGGCGCAGGCAAAAGACGACAGCAGCGGTATAAAACTGCGACCGGACAGACCGACGCTGGCCATTAGCCGGTCCATGATAAAAGCGGCGCGAGTCATGTAGCCGCTGGCTTCGAGCAACAGGATGAACAGAAACAGGATCAGAATCTGGGGCAGAAACACCACCACCGATCCCACGCCACCAATCGCGCCTTCGATCAGGAAGTCTCGCAAAAAACCTTCACCAAGACTGGCTTCAATACCGCCAGCGGCCCATTCGGTGGCGCCTTCAATCCAGCCAATCGGGGCTTCGGACCATGCGAAAACCGCCTGAAACATGACGAACATGGTCGCCAGCAAAATCATCGGACCGACAATCGGATGCAGAAAGACAGCATCGGCCCGCTCCGACCAGCGGCGGCCGGCGGTTTCTGAAACCACCGCCAGACTGGCGATTTTCTGTGCTTGTTTGCGCAGCCCGCTGTCGCGTTGCTTGGGAACGATCAAGGCTTCCGGGTTGATTTCCTCGGCCAGCCGCGTCTCAATTGCAGCGGACAGGTCCTCCAGACCGCGCCGGCGAACGGCCACGGTGGGGATAACCGGTACACCCAGCGCCTGTTCCAGCTGGGCAGGATCAAGCGTCAACCCGTCCCGCTCGGCGAGGTCCATCATGTTCAGCGCCACAATCACCGGTTGCCCCAGCGCGATGATTTCCAGCGCGAACCGCAGATGATTGTCGAGATTGGCAGCGTCGAGCACGATGATGATCGCGTCCGGTTTGCGCTCGCCCTTTTGCTCACCGAAAATCACGCTGCGCGTAACCGCTTCATCGGGACTCGTCGGATCAAGGCTATAGCTGCCTGGCAGATCGACCAGCTCCACGGGCCGTCCATCAGACAACTGAAAGTGGCCTGATTTGCGTTCGACGGTCACGCCAGGATAGTTTGCAATTTTCTGGCGTGCACCGGTTAGCGCGTTGAACAGGGCGCTCTTGCCGGCATTGGGGTTGCCCGCAAGGACAATGAGGGGCGCTGCTGTGCTCATTTTCTAGGCCGAAACAATCACCGATATCGCCGCCGCATGGGCTTTGCGGACCGCGACCATCATTCGCCCCACTTTCAGGGCGATCGGATCGTTGAAACCGAACATGCCTTTGTGGAGCTTTTCGACCTGCACCCCTGCATCGATACCCAGAGCCCGCAAACGAGCGCCTTCATTTTCGGACATCGCATCCCAGTCGATGGCGGAAATTTCAGCGCGCTGACGCATCGACAGGCGGTCTAGGGTCAGCGCTGTTGTAACGGGTGCGTGCATAGGAAAACTCGATCAATCTCAGTTGCGATTGATTATCAATATTAATTGATGGTGGCGAGTCTTTTGTGGCGACATCGCTGCAGATCGGTGACAATTCTCTCAGAATACCGGGATCAGCTGCCCCGGTAGCGCAACCGTCCAATGAAACGGGCCATGCTGAACCGATCCCCGCCCGGGCGGGTCAGTTTGGCCTTGGCTTTTTCAAACTGCATGACATTTTCAATGCGGCGATCGAGAAACGCTCTCGTCTCGGCATAGGATTCACTCTCGTCATCCAGAAACACGCTGATTGTGCTGCCGTAGACCGCTGATAACAAGGTGCGCTTGGTATAGTGATTGTAATCGGTCGATGTATCACCCGCCAGCCGCCACATGGTATCAGCCGCGCGCCAGCCCAGTTTCGCGGCCTGGCGAATATGCGGCGGCGACGCCAATATGGCGAGCGCCCGCCGCAAGCCTTCGCGGTTCGACTCAAGCAGTTCCAGACGCGCCAGCACCAAAGCGGTAATCCGCTCGCGAACCTTCATCGCGGCAAGTTCAGCGGCGCCATATTTTGCGGCCATGCCTTCATCAATCGCCTGGAACCAGGCATCGATCATATCAACTGGTCCGGCGTTAAACGCCAGTCGTGCAAGGTCCCCATCAACCGATTGATCGGCAGCAACCGCCAACACGGCTTGCTCGTTCCAGCCATCAAATGCAGCATGTTCCGCGAGGTGCGGCGCCAGAAAAGCCCGCACTTCATCCAGTGTCGGATCGTCACGCAAAGACGGTGATGCTGGTGCAGCCATGGTTCCGGTTCCTCAAACACCGCACAGAATAGCGCAGTAAACTTTCCCGATATAGGCAGAAAGAGAAAATTTTCAAAGCACTGCATTGCATTAATCGACTGGCCTGCGTAGCTATTCATCAAGCAATTAAACCAGAGAAAGTCTGTCTGCATGAGCACGTTATTCGATCCTATCACCATCGGCGCCATTACCGCCCCCAACCGGATGTTCATGGCTCCGCTGACCCGTTGCCGTGCAACCATGGAGCACGTGCCAACCCCGATCATGGGCGAATATTATTCGCAGCGCGCCGGTGCGGGTGTGATCATTTCGGAAGCGACGGGGATCAGCCAGCAAGGTCTCGGAACGCCGTTTGCGCCGGGAATCTGGACCGACGAACAGACCGAAGCGTGGAAGCCGATTGTCGAGCAGGTCCATCAGGCTGGCGGCCGGATCATCTGCCAATTGTGGCACATGGGCCGAATCGTTCATCCGGATTTTCTCGGCGGTGAAAAGCCAGTTTCATCCTCCGCCACCACCGCGCCGGGCAGCGTCCGGACCTATCAAGGCAAGCGCGACTATGTCGAAGCCCGGCCTTTGGAACTGGACGAGATACCCGGCCTGCTTGATGATTATCAGAATGCCGCAGAAAACGCGAAAAAGGCTGGCTTTGACGGAGTACAATTGCACAGCGCCAATGGCTATCTGATCGACCAGTTCATCCGCTCCGGCACCAACTTCCGCACCGATCAATATGGCGGCTCGATTGAAAACCGGATTCGCTTGCTCGGTGAGGTCACGCAGCGCCTCGTCGACGTCTGGGGCAGCGATCGCGTTGCCGTTCGCCTGTCTCCCAATGGCGACTCCCAAGGCGCTGACGATGCCACGCCTGTGGAAACGTTCACCGCTGCGGCCAAATTGCTCGATAGCATCGGCATCGCTTTTCTCGAGCTGCGCGAACCACCGGCTCATGGTACCTATGGAAATACCGATATTCCTGCCGTCAGCCCCGATATCCGGCCGGTTTTCAGCAAACCACTGGTATTGAACAGCGACTATTTCTTCGACAACGCCACGGAAGCCCTGGACGCCAACAAAGCTGATGCGATCAGTTTCGGCCGGACGTTCATTACCAATCCAGACCTCCCGGAGCGCTTTCGCACCGGCGCCGCGCTCAATCCGATCGACTTCACCCCGACCTGGTATAGTCAGGGGCCGGAGGGTTATGTGGACTATCCGACGATGGAAGCGGCCAAAGCGACCGGCTGAGGCGGCGAAATGTCTCGGCTGGAAATCAGTGTGATCTAGAAGGAGCTTTGCAGCCTGCGGAACATGTCATGGATTGCCGGCTCTTCGACTTGCTCCTGTTCTAGACGCGCCGACAAGCGTTGCAACCGCTGAAACAGCTCTTCGCTGACCATGATAATCTGCTGAGCTTCCGCGGGAAATTGCGCGACCATCGGACCATCACTCGCGGCTGCGTAACCGAGCGCGCGGTCATGATTCCATTGTTCGCCTTCGGACAAATCACCGGCATGGAGCGCGCGCTGATTCAACAACCAGGCGATGCAGTGCATCAGCCGCGTGGTCACCTTCAAGGATTCGCAGGAAAAAGACACAGCGAGCGCTGCATTTTCTTGGCTCTGTTCGTGAAAGCGGCCCGATTCGAAATAGGACCGCGCCTCATCCGCCAGAATCATCGCTTCGGTGTACAGCGCGTCCAGCAATTTGGGCGTGATCAGTGCTTCGGTATCGGCCATCAGGCAGACCTAGCAAATTTTCCGGCCTCGGGACCAGATAAAAGTCATTGCCGGATGGTTAATATGGGGGCTGTTTCAAACTGATACGCGGAAACAGGTGAAGTTAATCGGTCGACAGGACTGGTTAACAATCGCGGACCTTCAGGCCGGCTGCCGTTTAGGCGATGATGTCGGGGATCAGTTGGTTCTCGATCTGGATGATGCGGTCGCGCAAATGCAATTTTCGTTTTTTCAAACGCGCGGTGCGCAATTGATCGATGTCTCCTTTTTCGAGCAACGCACCGATCGCGTCGTCAAGGTCACGATGCTCGATCTTCAGCATCTCAAGCCGCTCCCGCAACTCTTCATCGCTCATCGCCATATCGGATCCAATCGTCCCTTGCGTGCCTTCCGCAAATTTGCCATCTTAACTTTATTCATGATCTACAAAACAACTTCTAAAAGATAGATCATGCTTGATAGCGGCGGTGAATCGACAATGCCACCCCGCAAAGGAAGGGACACCCGCAACCACTTTCCAACACCAGCACTTTTTAGGAGAACGTAATGGATAAGAATCACCTGTCAGCTCTGCGCGGAAAACATCAGGCCGTCGATCGCAAGATCGCAGAAGAAGAGGCCCGCCCCGCTCCCGACACGATTCTGATCCATCGTCTGAAAAAAGAAAAGCTGCGATTGAAAGAGGAATTGCTGGCGGACGCCTGACCAGCAACCCCGCCCGACAGCAATGAGGCCGAACCGCTTCATCCCGGATCACCGGATGCGCTATTATTATTTGTAACGCCGATTTGCATATCGCTCCGTGCGGCGGTTTCTGCTAGATCGGTTTCATGGCCACAAAACAAACCTCCAGCCCGGTGACCGCCCGGAATATCTTGACCGGGCTGCGCTCGATCATGGCATCGTCGGGCAACGCCCAGACCAAGCTCAATCAGGTTGTCGAGACAATTGCGGAAGCGGTCAGCAGTGAAGTGTGTTCCATCTATCTGCGGCGTGAAGGCGTTCTGGAACTATACGCCACCCATGGCCTCAACCAGGAAGCCGTCCATGTCACAAAGCTGGCCTTCGGCGAGGGTCTGACTGGCTATATTGCCAAAAATGTCGAAACCCTGAACCTCGACGAAGCGGCCAGTCACCCGGATTTCCAGTACCGCCCCGAAACCGGTGAAGAGAAATTCCACAGCTTCGCCGGCGTGCCGATTATCCGCAACCAGCGCTCAATCGGCGTGCTGTGCGCACAGCATATTGACCCGCGCCGATATTCCGAGGAAGAAATTGAGTCGTTCCAGACCGCCGCCATGGTGCTGTCCGAACTCATATCGAACGCCGATCTGGTCGACGAAAATCTCGCCAATGAGCCACAGGCACAAAATGACGGCGCCGATCGACTGGGCGGCTTGCAGCTGGTCAAAGGCAAGGCCCGCGGCTTTGCGGTTTTCCATCAACCGCGGGTCAAAATCGAACATACCGTGGCCGAAGATACGGAAGCCGAACGACACCGGGTCTATTCCGCCTTTGACAAGATGCGCACCCAGATTGATCAAATGACCAATCAGGCCGAATTCGGCATCGGCGGCGAACATGAAGAGGTCCTGCAAACTTACAAGATGTTTGCCTATGACGAAGGCTGGAGCCGCAGGATCAACGAAGCGATCGACAGTGGTCTGACCGCAGAAGCAGCGATCGAGCGCGTCCAACAGCATACCCGCATGCGCATGCGCCAGATTGATGATCCCCTGCTCGCGGAGCGGATGCATGATCTGGAAGATCTCGCCAACCGCCTGTTGCGGATCGTTTCGGGCCAGATGGGCACAGCAGCGACCATGGGTTTGCGGCAGGACACGATTTTGATCGCCCGCAATCTCGGTCCCGCCGAGCTGCTGGAATATGATCGCCGCCGGCTCAAGGGCGTCGTGCTGGAAGAAGGGTCCCTGACCGCCCATGTCACGATCATCGCCCGCGCGATGGGCATACCCATATTGGGCCAGGTCAAGAATATTCGCCAGACCGTGCGGGAGAATGACCTGCTGCTGCTCAATGTGGATGACAACGCGCTGTTCGTGCGCCCCACCAGCTCGATGGAAAACGCGTTTGAAACGCAGATTGAACTGAGCCAGAAAAAGCGCGCCGCCTATACGGCACTGAAAGACGCGGAGCCGATTACCAAGGATGGCGTCCGGATCGCGCTCAACATCAATGCCGGACTGCGCGACGATGTCGGCATGCTCAACCTGACGGGAGCCGACGGCATTGGTCTGTTCCGCACCGAATTCCAGTTTCTGGTTGCCGCGACCATGCCGGGACGATCCGGTCAGCTGCGCTTCTACCGCGACGTAATCGAGGCCGCCGGGGACAAGCCGGTGATTTTCCGGACGATCGATATTGGCGGTGACAAACCACTGCCCTATTTTCAGGCCAGCGATGTGAAAGAGGAAAACCCGGCAATGGGCTGGCGCGCGCTGCGTATCGGGCTAGAACGCGATGCCTTGATGAAAGTGCAGGCCCGGTCATTGATCGAGGCCGCCGCCGGCAAGAAGCTCAGCGTGATGTTTCCGATGATCGCAGAACCCTGGGAATTTGACGAAGCCAAGGCCGTGTTTGAAAAACAACTCGATTTTCTCAAGCGCCGGAAGAAGCAGGTACCGCTTTCGATCCGCTACGGGGCTATGCTCGAAGTGCCGGCCCTGGCCGAATGTCTCGATCTGATGGCGCCGCGCCTCGACTTTCTGTCGATCGGCACCAATGACCTCACCCAATTTCTGTTTGCAGCCGATCGCAGCAATCCCAAGCTGGCAGAGCGGTTTGACTGGTTGAGCCCGGCAATCTTGCGGTTCCTGGGCCGTATATCCAGACAGGCTGAAGATCTCGATATCGAGCTCAGCGTCTGTGGTGAAATGGGCGGTCGGCCGCTCGAGGCGCTGGCGCTGCTTGGTCTGGGGATCAATCGTCTCTCGATCACGCCCGCTTCGGTTGGCCCGATCAAGGCCATGATTCGGTCCCTGCACCTCGAAAACACCAAAGACCATCTGAAATCCGTGCTCGAAAAGCCGTCGGATGATCCGCGTGCTGCGCTTCAGCAATGGGCGGAACAGCAGGACGTGGACCTCGGATAATAGTCGGCGTGTAACATCTTGTATCGGCACATAAGGCCGATGCAGCAATAGTCCCGAAAAGCCAAATATTTGGCGGCAGTTACATATGAATGTCATTGACATTTATGCGCTCTGATGGCTTCTCTGTCTCCAAGGTTCATCGGGGTCGCACCGCGAACCGGCCGTAGGAGAATGTCGTGGCCGAAGAAATTGATACGGAAGAGAATGAGCAGGATAGCACCGAGCTCAACTTGCACAATACGGGCGAGATGCTTCGTCACGCGCGCGAGCAAAAAAATCTCAGTATCGAGGATGTCGCCAAAACCACCCGCATTCCGCAACGGCACCTGGAATCGATAGAGACCGGTGATCTTGGCGCCTTGCCGGGGCGGACCTATGCGATCGGCTTTGCCAAATCCTATGCGCGGACCGTCGGCCTGAGCGAAGTGACCATCGGCAGCCAGCTCCGCGAGGAAATGGATGATCAGGGCCATGGCGCCTACCAGCCCGAAATTAGCGGCTATGCGCCCGCCAACCCCAGCAGCATTCCCCCCAAATATCTCGCTCTGACCGCGGCTGGTATTGCGGCTGTCCTGTTTGTCGGCTTTCTGGTTTGGCGGACACTTTATCTCGAACCAGACACTTTTGCCTCCACCTCAGCGGATCCGGAATTTTCCAGTGAAATTGGTACGGAACAAAGCCTTGATGCCGATCCGAACAGCTTGAGCACTCCGATTGCCGAAGATGGCGCCGTCGTCCTCACTGCAACCGAAACGGTGTGGTTGAAAATCTATGACAATGACGGCAAGCGGCTGTTTGAAAAGGAAATGGCGCCGGGCGAAAAATATACAGTGCCAGCGGATGCCAACGGCCCGCAAATTCTGACGGGCAGGCCGGATGCTCTGACCGTCACGATTGACGGCAAGGTGGTTCCGGCCCTGGGCACTGCGGATCGAACCATCAAGGATGTCGGGATCAGCGCAGCGGCGCTGCTGGCGCGTAACGAATCTTCGGAGTCCGTTGCCGACGGATCGCCCGTGCAAAACGACAATCTCACAAACAACTAGTCTTCAGCCAATCGCGTCGAGTGGCTCGGAACCGTCTTTTTCGCATGCTATGCAGAGCCGGACGCTAATCTATTTACTTTTCAGCATGATATATGGTTAAACCAAAGATGTTATTTGGAGGTTCACAATGAAAACCGCAGTCCTGAGCTTGACCGCTTTGCTATTCACCACCAGCCTTGTGGCGCCGCTGCCAGCTTTGGCGCAAAATGCCAATGTTGACAAACGGGTAGACCGACTGGAGCAGGAAATGCGCGCGGTTCAGCGCAAGGTTTTCCCGGGCGGATCATCGCGTTTCTTTGAACCTGAAATCAAACCCGACGCGGCATCGCCAGTGACCCCCTCGACCACAACATCCGCCGTTTCCGACTTGATTGCGCGGGTCGATGCGATGGAACAGAGCCTCGCCGCGCTGACCGGCCAGGTGGAAGAAAATGGCTTTCGGCTGAAGAAAATCGAAGATGAGCTGGCGGCGCGTGCCCCGGCGATCAGTACGGATCCTGCCACCGTGTCTTCTGCCGACCCCGCCCCCGCCGGCGGGGGCGAAGCTACAAGTTCCACAACCGAGACCCCTGTCCCCGATCCGGCCCGGATTGAAGGCGTGCAAGCCATTGTTATGCCCAATACCGGCGATGCGGCCGAAGACGCGTATATTTATGGATATCGTCTCTGGGATGCCAAATTCTATCCGGAAGCCCAGGTGCAGCTGAAAAAAGCCGCCGAGGATCACCCTGATCACCGGCGAGCCAGCTTTGCCAAAAATCTTCTGGGGCGGGCCTATCTTGATGACGGCAAACCCGCTCTGGCGTCGGTTGCTCTGTATGAAAATTACCAGAAACTGCCGCGCGGTGAGCGGGCACCGGACAGCCTCTATTTCCTTAGCACCGCTTTGGTCCAACTGGACAAGAAACAGGATGCCTGCCGTGTTCTGGGAGAATTGGAAGATGTCTATCCTGATCAGGCCACTGGTCGGCTGAGCGCCCGCGTTGCACGCGGCAAATCCGCAGCAGATTGCAATTGAGCGGGCCACGCGCAACACAGCCACAAAGGCTAGAAGGCCGGCTTCTGCCGTCAGGTTTTCGCGAGCGGTAATGGCGGATCAAACGCTCGTCGATGCTTTTCATCAAGCCGTGACGGCGTTGATCCCTAATTTTGAACAGAGCGATGATCGGCTGGGCCTGGCGGTGTCGGGCGGGCCGGACAGCCTGGCTCTGTTGCTGCTAGCGCAGAGCTGCTTTCCCGGCAGGATTGCGGCGGCGAGCGTAGATCATGGCCTGCGGAAGGAAGCGAGCGAGGAATGCGATTTTGTGGCGCAATTGTGCATCGAAAAACGTATTCCGCACGATATTTTGCGGCCCGCCACGCCGATTAGAGGCAGCATTCAGGCCGAAGCGCGCAAAACCCGCTATGCCCTTCTCAACCAGTGGATCGGACGCGCGCAATGTCAATGGCTGGCCACGGCCCATCATGCGGATGATCAACTCGAAACGCTGGTGATGCGCATCCTGCGTGGCAGCGGGATTGACGGCATGTCCGCTATCCGCGCCCGGCGCGGGCATATTGTCCGACCTCTATTGTCGATCACCAAACAGAAACTGGTGCAGTTTGTCACGGCGCAGGACATTGTCGCAATTGAAGACCCGTCCAATCGCGATCACAGCTTTGACCGGGTTCGTGTGCGCGACACGCTGGCGACATTGACCGGGTTCGATGTTGGTCTGGCAAGCCAAAGCGCGGCCGCACTCGACGATGCCCGGGTCGCGATTCACTGGGTTGTGGACGAATTGGCGGGCCGACATATCCATCGCACAGAAACCGGATGCGAGCTCGACAAGACCGACTTTCCCAACGAGCTTATTCGCCGTTTGTTGCTCAAATGCCTTCATATTTGCGATCCCAGCCTGTCGCCGCGCGGCGTTCAGCTCGATCGGACCGTCGCGGGTCTGAAACAGGGCGAAACACTGACGATCGGAGATATTTTGTGCCAAGGCGGCGCCACATGGCGGTTTTCGCCTGCACCAAAGCGCAGAAATTAGCGATTATTTCAGTCTTTCGCGATAGCCATTGACGGGTCGATCAGCGTGATCGGCAAAAACATTGACGCTCATATTGTTATCTCGCGCAAAAAGCCTATCTTTAAGGCACGGAATATTCCGCTCCGCGAAAAGAATACAGGACGCTTCAGATTATGAATGACGAACAGGATCCAAAAGACAATCCCTGGATGAAGAGTATGTTGATCTGGGCAGGCGTCATTGTCGCGTTGCTGCTCACCGTATCCATGTTCGGTGCCGGGACCAGTGCCGATGCCGGCAATGGTATCAGCTATTCGTCGTTCCGGGCCAAAGTTGCCGAAGGCAGTGTCAAGACCGTGGCAATCGCGCCTGACAAGATTACCGGCGAATTGACCAATGGCGACAAGTTTTCGACAACCCCGGTTGGCAATGATCCGAGCCTCGTCAAATTGCTCGACGAAAAAGGCGTCGAATATAGCGGACAGGCAGAAGAAACGCCGAGCATATGGCAATATCTGCTGATCCAGTCCTTGCCGTTCCTGCTGATCCTCGGGATCGCGTTTTTCGTTCTGCGACAAATGCAGAAAGGCAGCGGATCCGGCGCAATGGGTTTCGGGAAATCGAAAGCCAAGATGCTGACCGAGAAACAGGGCAAAGTCACTTTTGAAGATGTCGCCGGCATTGACGAAGCCCGTGAAGAACTCGAAGAAATTGTTGATTTCCTGAAAAATCCGAGCCGGTTCGCGAAATTGGGCGGTCAGATTCCCAAAGGCGCCTTGCTGGTGGGTTCACCAGGTACTGGTAAAACATTGCTTGCACGCGCCATTGCCGGCGAAGCGGGCGTTCCGTTTTTCACCATTTCTGGCTCCGATTTTGTCGAAATGTTTGTCGGCGTCGGCGCAAGCCGTGTCCGCGACATGTTCGAACAAGCCAAGAAGAACGCGCCTTGCATTGTCTTTATCGACGAGATTGATGCGGTCGGTCGTCATCGCGGCGCCGGTCTCGGCAACGGCAATGACGAGCGCGAACAGACGCTCAACCAGCTGCTCGTCGAAATGGACGGCTTTGAAGCCAATGAGGGCATTATCATCATCGCCGCCACCAACCGCCCCGATGTGCTCGATCCGGCGCTGCTGCGTCCTGGTCGCTTCGATCGCCAGGTTGTCGTTCCCCGTCCCGATATCGAAGGGCGCGAGAAGATCCTCGAAGTCCATATGAAAAAAGTGCCGCTGGCGCCCGACGTCAATGCCCGCACGATCGCCCGCGGAACCCCGGGTTTCTCTGGTGCTGATCTCGCCAATCTGGTGAACGAGGCGGCGTTGATGGCTGCTCGGCGCGGCAAGCGCCTGGTGGCGATGGATGAATTTGAAACCGCCAAAGACAAGGTAATGATGGGGACCGAACGGAAATCGATGGTGATGACCGAAGACGAGAAGAAAATGACCGCTTATCATGAAGCGGGCCATGCTCTTGTCGCGGTACACGAACCGGCTTCCGATCCGATCCACAAGGCAACAATCATTCCGCGCGGTCGTGCGCTGGGAATGGTGATGCGCCTGCCGGAACGGGACAATTACAGCTATCATCGCGACAAGATGCACGCCAATATGGCGGTCTCCATGGGCGGTCGTGTCGCCGAGGAGATCATCTTCGGCTATGACAAGGTTTCCTCTGGCGCCTCCGGCGATATCCAATATGCAACCAAATTGGCCCGCGATATGGTCACCCAATGGGGCATGTCGGATGAGATGGGTCCGCTGCAATATGAAGAAGAGCAAGGCGAAACCTTCCTCGGTTATTCACAGTCGCAGCGTGTCCACATGTCCGACGAAACCGCCAAGAAGATTGACAGCGAGATTCGCGGTCTGGTCGATGCCGGCTATGAACGCGCCAAGGATGTGCTGACCAAACATGAAAAGCAGTTGCATCTGCTGGCCAACGCGTTGCTCGAATATGAAACGCTTTCCGGTGAAGAGATCGACAAGTTGATCGAAAGCGGCAAGGTCGAGCGGGCAGACGGAGACGTAATCAAACCATCCAGCGTTCCGACGGTTGGCACGTCGATCCCCAAAGCAGGCAAGAACCGCAAGGGCCCGTTTGGCGATCCCAAGCCGCAAGGAGTTTAAGCAAGCCCTTCTAACTGCTACACGAAATTCACAAGCAGTTCAGTTGCACACAGACAAAAGGCCTCTTTCATTGTTGAAGGAGGCCTTTTTTGTGCGCCCGGTACTTTTTTCCGCAGCCTGTCTTTTGATCCTCACCATTGCAGCGCCGGCGCAAGCCATGACGGTTGCAGAGTTTCTCCCCAAGGCGGAGAAGTTGATGAACGCGGGGATGGGCGCCATGTTTTCCAAACATCGCAAACCGGTCATGGCGGAAATGGAAAAGGTGACAACCAGCTATCGCGCCGACGTCCAGGCCGCAAAAGCATCCGGGAAAAAACCGGCCAGCTGCCCGCCGCCCAAAGGCAAAGGTTCAGTCAACGGCAAGGCATTTCTCGCGCATCTCAAGACAATACCGGTGAACCGGCGGACCATGGAAGTGAAGACGGCCTTTGCCGGCTTTATGGCCCAAAAATATCCCTGCCCATAACCGGCCTGCACAATGGCCAATCGCGGTGCATAGGCCTATGCAAACCACTGGCTTCCGGGTAGCAATGTCCCATGGCATTTCTCGAACACTATGAGACGATCACGCGGCTCGGCGTGTTCGTCGGTATTTTCGCGCTGATGGCGCTGCTGGAAATGGCTATGCCCAGACGACAGCGAACGGAGTCTAAAAGCGCGCGGTGGTTTACCAATATCGGCTTGGTTGTTGTCGATACACTCGCGTTACGGCTCATCATGCCGATCCTTGCCATCGGCATGGCAGAATATGCAGATCAGCGGGAATGGGGGATGCTGGCGCTTGTGGAGCTGCCATTATGGGCGGAAATCGTCATCGCGTTCCTGCTGCTCGACCTGCTGATCTATGTGCAGCATATCGGCTTCCATAAAATCCCGCTGCTCTGGCGAATGCATAAAGTACATCATGCCGATCGCGATCTTGATGTCACAAGCGGCGCGCGATTCCATCCTCTCGAAGCGGTGATTTCAATGGCCTATAAGCTCGCATGCATAGCGCTGATCGGACCGGCCGCGATGGCCGTCTTCCTGTTCGAAGTGATCTTGAACGCATCGTCCATGTTCCATCACGCCAACCTCCGGTTACCGCTCGCGTGGGATCGGACCTTGCGGATGGTCATCGTGACACCCGACATGCACCGCGTGCATCACTCTGCCAACGTCCGCGAAACGGATAGCAATTACAGTTTTTTCCTGACGATTTGGGACCGGTTATTTGGCACCTATGTCGCGCAACCGCAAAAAGGCCATGACGCGATGACGGTTGGATTGTCAGAATATCAGGATAGTCGGCCGGCCAGTCTGGTCTGGAGCCTGATCGCACCATTCCAGGGCGCACAAAAGACTCCCGCCCCAACCAAAACAGGCGGCGCTTCCTAGAAGCGCCGCCCGGTTTTTGTGTGGCCTGTGATCATCTCTGATTACCGACGGCCGTAGTCTCCCGCAACACCCGCGCTGCGCGGTGGAGCGGCAGCGGTCAAACGAAGCGCCTCAGCCGATTGGCTGATTGACCCGATTTCATCCGGCGTATCATCATCGTCAATCTGAACCTTCTGCAGCGATTGCACGAGGCTTTCTTCGAGATCTTTCGGCTTGATCGTCTCTTCGGCAATTTCACGCAGGGAGACAACCGGGTTTTTATCGCGATCGCGGTCTACGGTCAGCTCTGCACCACCGGAAATCTCACGCGCACGTTGTGCGGCAAAAAGGACCAAATCAAAACGATTGGTGACCTTATCAACGCAATCTTCAACTGTAACGCGAGCCATAAGCCGCTCCTGATTCTCAAAAGTTTGTGGAAGGAGCGACACGCCTAGGGTTTTTCGGCGATTTTGTCAACAAATCTGATCCCGGCGCACCGATAATTGCGTTATATATTTGTTGGTTCAGAGCAAATATTATATGCGCCCGCCATGACGGCAATCCCCAACCCGCAAATTGATGATGGCGACTGGATCGCGGTTGGAGATCAAAAGCTCCGATTGCTCCACCAGGCCGAAGCGCGATTGGCGGGCCTGATCAACCTGATCGATAGCGCGCAGCACACGCTTAAGCTCTTCTATTATATGTTTGAAGGCGACGAAATTGGACAATTGATCCTTGACAAGCTGGTCGCCGCTGCCGAGCGGGGAATTGCTGTCGATCTGATGGTCGACAGCTTCGGATCAAACGGCGCGCCCAATGGTTTTTTCAATCCGCTGGTGGATGCTGGCGGTGCTTTCGCGGTTTTCAGTCCACGCTTTTCCACCAGCTATTTTGTCCGTAACCATCAGAAAATGCTTATTGCGGATGACCGTCAGGCTATGGTCGGCGGGTTCAATATCGCCAACCAATATTTCGATCGTCATTCGGCGGACGAGGGCGAACGTTTGAACGAGACAAGCTGGGCCGACCTCGGACTGATCATCGAAGGATCTGAGGTCGAAACATTGTCACGCTATTTCGCGTTGTTGAAAGGCTGGGTCCTCAAGGATAACGGGAATATCCGGTCGCTCCAGAAAATGGTTCGGAAATGGGATGCCGGAGGCGGGGCATTTCAATGGCTCCTCGGCGGCCCGAGCAATCGGTTGAGTCGATGGGCCTGGGCGATTAAGAATGATCTTGAAAAAGGGCAACAAATTGACCTTGTCAGCGCCTATTTCTCGCCCGGTCAGGGCTTGCTGCGGCGGATCGCACGATTGTCCAAACGCGGCGGACGCAACCGCCTGGTGCTGGCCGGGAAAACCGACAATGGTGCGACGATCGGCGCCAGTCGGCTGCTTTACGGCTATTTGTTGAAACGCAACGCGACGATATACGAATATGAACTCAAGCGCCTGCATATGAAATTGGCGATCGTCGACGACGCGGTCTATATCGGCTCCGCCAATTTCGATCTTCGCAGCCTGTTTATCAACGTCGAAATGATGGTGCGGATAGAAGACGCCGCATTCGCCCGCCACGCCAGAGCGCTGGTAGAGCATATGAGCAAGGACGCCCTGCTGATCACGCAAGAGATTCACAAGTCGCGCAAGGGATTGCTCAACCGGCTGCGCTGGACCCTGTCCTATTTTGTCGTGAATATTCTCGACTATACGGTCACCAGGCGACTGAACTTCGGGGTGAAAAAATAATCATTGCGGTTTGTCGCACGTGCAGAATCGTTCGTCGCAAACATTGGTTACAGCTCTGTTCAGGGAAAATCGCTTACGTAAAACTGTAGTTTAGATTCAACGACATGAAACCAAGACATATTTTGGTAAGAGGTCCAGGCTAAAAATGATCCCGCACTTATGAACTGTTTCCGCTTCGCCCTCGCCTTTCTGGCAACCAGCCTGATGACCGCTTGTGTGGCGCCATCCCAAGGACGGCCAGTCGCGTCCAGTGACCCGGTTTCCAATCCACCGCCGCGCTATACACCGCCGCCTCCACGGCAACCGGCCGTCCGGCCTCAGGATCGTCCAAACCCGGCTCTGGAACAGGAAATTGCCGAGCTTTGGCGAACATTTCCCGGAAAAACCGGAATTGCGGTCAAGCGCATTGATGGCAATTGGCAGATCGGTCACCGGATCGACCAGAATTTCCCCCAGCAAAGCGTGTCCAAATTATGGGTCGCGATGACGGTTCTCGATAAGGTTGATCAGGGCAAAATCTCGCTGTCCGATGCCATTCGCATTGGTCCGGAAGACTTGACCTTATTCTATCAACCCCTGGCAGCCGAAGTGAAACGCGAAGGGGGCGTGGTCAAGAGCGTCTATACCCTTTTGGAACGCGCGCTCGCCTATAGCGACAACACCGCCAATGACGCCTTGTTGCGCCATGCCGGCGGTCCGGATGCGGTCAATCAGTTCATCCGGCGAAACAGTCTCGGCAAAATCAAATTTGGCCCCGGCGAACGGCTGATGCAGAGCAAAATTGCGGGCCTGAAATGGAACCAGAGTCTTTCCCAGGGCCGAAAATTCTATACCGCAAGAGCCAATCTGCCACTGGAAACCCGCAAAAAGGCTCTGGCGGACTATCTCGCGGATCCGATTGATGGCGCGAGCCCCGGTGCGATTGTCAATGCATTGGACCAGCTCGCGCGCGGGCAATTATTGTCCGCCAATTCCAGCCAGTTGCTCCAGTCCATTCTGAAACGGACCCGCAGCGGTCCCAATCGGCTCAAGGCGGGAGTCCCTGCGGGATGGGAGTTTTTGCACAAGACTGGTACCGGTCAGGTGCTGGGCGCCGTATCAACCGGCTATAATGATGTCGGCATCATGACAGCGCCAGATGGTACGCGCTACGCAGTCGCTGTGATGCTCGGCGATACGACCGCGCCCATTCCGGAACGGATGCGGATGATGCAAGCGGTAACGCGCGCCGTCGCCCGCTATCACCGGTAACGGCTAGACCAACAATCTCGGCCTACTCAGCGGGCTTTGCTTCGGTTTCCGCGGATTCAGGCGCATAGCGTTCATCCAGCATTTCAGCGGCTTCATCGAGCGCTTTGGCTTCACCGACGGTAACGCCGCCGGGGCCGGGATCATTCTGGGCCGGTCCACATGCCGCGAGCATCAGGACGGGTAGATATAACCAATGACTGCGTTGCATCACGTCTCTCCTCCGTCTCCTATTGCCGGAATAGTCTGCTCGGTTACAGACAAAAAAAGGGCCGCCAAACTGGCAGCCCTTTTCGTCAATATCTCAAAAAGGCTTATTCAACTGCTTTTTTAGCAGCGTCAGCGCCTTTTTCGATCATTTTGTTGGCTGCGTCTTTTGCAGCGTCCTTAGCGGCATCAGCAGCAGAACCAGCAGCGTCAGCAGCGTCGCCAGCGGCTGCAGCAGCAGCGTCGGTTGCTTCTTCAGCAGCGTCGCCAGCAGCTTCGGTTGCTTCAGCAGCAGCTTCGCCCATGGCGTCTGCAGAACCTTCAGCAGCATCCATAGCGTCGTCAGCAGCTTCTTCAGCGGTTGCTTCGGTGCCTTCTACAGCTTCTTCTGCGCCTGCTTCTGCGTTGTCAGCAGCGCCGGAACATGCGGCCAGGCCGAGTGCAGCAGCGAGAACGATAGATGTTGTAACTTTTTTCATTGGGTAAACCCTTTACTTATTCCTCAAAAAACCACGCAAACAGATGAATACTCCCTCAACCTGCCTGCGGACCGGGTCATTAACGTTTTGGAAATTGGATAGCAATGGCGAACATGGCTTCGCTCTGATCTTGCTGGCTTTTTTTCAGCCCTTTTCTTCTTCTTTTGGATTGTAATCCAGCCAATCTAGCCGATTGACTGCATATAAAGATTTCTTTATATGCATATGTCTTATGGATAGCATCTTGACCATTTTTCGCGCACTCGCCGATCCGACACGGCTACGAATCATGCTTTTGCTGCAGAAGATGGAGCTAGCTGTGGGTGAACTGGCACAGATTTTGGAGCAGAGCCAGCCACGCATATCCCGCCATATCCGGATATTGGTCGAAGCGGGGCTCGCGGAGCGCCGAAAAGAAGGCAGCTGGGTATTCCTGCGCCCTGGCAAGGCCGGAGAGCTGGAACTCCTACGCCGGATATTTCGTTCGGACTCGGTTGTTTCGTCCGATCAAGTCATCGCGGATGAAGAGAAACTGGCTTCCGTGCGCGAGATGCGTGCGGTGCTGGCGGAGCAATATTTTGCCGCCCATGCCGAAGAATGGGATGCCATTCGTTCTCTCCATTTGCCCGAAAGCGATGTTGAACGGGCGATGCTGGCGCTGCTCAAGGATATTGATCTGGGGCATTTGCTAGATATCGGCACCGGAACGGGCCGCATGGTCGAACTGTTCGCACCCTTTGCACGACGGATCACCGCGCTCGACAAAAGCCCTGAAATGCTGCGTCTAGCCAGATCCAAACTGTTGCAGGCTGTCACCAAGGCGGGCCGCACCGATGGTTTTCCTGATGCCCACCAGAAAACCGACATCCGGCTGGGCGATTTCAACAATTTGCCGCTCGACAACGGCACGGCGGATTCTGTGCTGATGCATCAGGTGCTGCATTACGCCCAACATCCTGAAGCCGTGCTCAAGGAAGTGGCGCGCGTCCTCGCCCATAATGGCACGATCATGATCACCGACTTTGCTGCCCATGATCGCGAGGAGCTACGAACAGTGCATGCGCATGCCCGGCTCGGCTTCGCCGACGAAAGCATCCGGACCTGGTTTACCGAAGCCGAAATCCATCTGGTCCAGACGCGCACTTTGGACGGCGGTGCCTTGACCGTAAAAATATGGGTTGGCCGCAAATCAGCCTTGTCCCAGATTCATCCGACCGCCGATGATACCGCAACCGACCATCAAAGCAGAAAAAGAACCGCATTATGAAAAACGCGACACAAACAATGGGTCTTGGCGCTTTGGAAGAAGCGAAGCGCGCACTGGACATTCCCCTATTTGCCGGCCTGAGCGGCGATGCCGATGTTTCGTTCGAGTTTTTCCCCCGAAAACAGAGAAGATGGAACGCACATTATGGGACAGCGTTGTCACGCTTGAACCGCTCAATCCCCGATTTGTTTCGGTCACCTACGGTGCTGGAGGGTCGACGCGCGAGCGCACCCACAGCACGGTTGCGCGGATCGTGAAGGAAACCGGTATTCCGGCAGCCGCCCATTTGACATGTGTCGATGCCAGCCGGGCCGAAATAGCCGAAGTTGCTGAGTCCTATTGGCAAGCGGGCGTGCGTCATATCGTCGCTTTGCGCGGTGACCCGCCCAGCGAAGGGCAGGCTTTTGAACCGCATCCGGACGGCTATGCCAGCGCCGCCGAATTGGTGGCCGGACTGAAAGACATTGCGCCTTTTGATATTTCGGTCGCCGCTTATCCGGAAACCCATCCGGAGGCCAATTGTCCGCAGACCGACCTGGACAATCTCAAGCGCAAGCTGGACGCCGGAGCGAGCCGGGCGATCACACAGTTTTTCTTCACCGCCGAAGCGTTTTTCCGATTTCAGGATGCGGCCGCCGCGGCCGGCATCGACGCGGAAATAGTGCCGGGCATCCTGCCGGTATCCAACGTCGCACAAACGCGCAAATTCGCTGGCATGTGCGGTGCCGAAATCCCGGTCTGGATGAACGATCTGTTTGACGGACTGGACGATCATCCGGCAGCCCGCCAATTGATCGCTGCGACCGTTGCGGCCGAATTGTGCCGGAAACTCTATGCCGGTGGCGTCCGTCAGTTTCACTTCTACACGCTGAACCGCGCTGAGCTGAGCTATGCAATTTGCCATCTGCTCGGCAAACGGCCCGGGGGCAAGAGCCGGGAGATTGCCGCATGACCGCCGCCGAACAGCTTCGCGCCATGGCCGCACAACGCATATTGGTCTTTGATGGTGGCTACGGGACTGCGATCCAGAATCACGGTCTCGGAGAACGGGATTATCGCGGCACCTTGGAGCTCACCGATGACCAGAAAGGCAATAATGACCTGCTCAGCCTGACGCGGCCCGATATCATCAAGGAAATCCATGCAGACTATCTGGCAGCGGGGGCCGACATTGTCGAAACCAACACGTTCAGTTCGACCAAGATCAGCCAGGCAGATTATAGTTGCGAGCATCTCGTCGAGAAACTGAACATCCGGTCGGCGGAGCTCGCCCGGGAAGCCTGCGACGAAGCAGAAGCTGCCGATGGCAAGCGACGGTTCGTCGCCGGAGCCATTGGCCCCACCAACAAGACATTATCACTCTCGCCGGACGTTAATGATCCGGGTTTCCGGGAAATCACCTTCGACTATCTCAAGGATGTGTATCGCGAGCAATGCGATGCGCTGATCGCGGGCGGTGTCGACTTCCTGTTGATCGAGACGATTTTCGACACGCTGAACGCCAAATGTGCAGGCATGGCCGCCCAGGAGGCCGCAGCCGCGAGCGACCGGGATGTGCCGATGATGATCTCGATGACGCTGACCGACCTGTCTGGCCGGAACTTGTCCGGGCACACGGTGGAAGCCTTCTGGCATGCCATCCGTCACCTCAAGCCGCTGACCATTGGATTGAACTGTTCTTTTGGTGCTGACCAATTGCGCCCCCATCTCGCCATGCTGACAAAAGTGGCGGACACGCTGATCATGGCCTATCCCAATGCGGGCCTGCCGAATGAACTGGGTGAATATGACGAGCTGCCCGATCAGACGGCCGCGCTTATCAGCGAATGGCTGGATGACGGTCTCGTCAATATTGTCGGTGGATGTTGCGGCACCACACCGGAGCATATTGCCGCGATCAGCCAGTCCGTTCAGAATGCCAAGCCGCGCCCGCCGGCCACGCCCGAAATCCGAACCCGTCTGTCTGGCCTGGAACCGTTCACGATGGCGGCATGATTTTCCTGCATTGTCATCCTGATCCTGGGTCGGGATATTCTCCTTCCTTAAACAACATCCTGAAACAAGTTCAGGGTTATGAGTGCTTTACATGACCGCAACCCCTTCCTCCGCTCAGTTTGTCAATATCGGCGAGCGTACCAATGTGACCGGTTCCGCGCGGTTCAAGAAACTCATCCTCAACGATGATTATGAGGCAGCGGTTGAGGTCGCCCGCCAGCAAGTGGAAAACGGCGCCCAGATCATCGACGTCAACATGGATGAAGGCCTGCTCGACGCCGAAATGGCGATGACAACATTTCTGAAACTGATCGCTGCGGAGCCCGATATCGCCCGCGTGCCGGTGATGATCGACAGTTCCAAATGGTCGGTCATCGAGGCAGGCCTGAAATGTGTATCGGGCAAACCGATCGTCAATTCGATCTCGATGAAGGAAGGCGAAGAAGAGTTTCTGAAATATGCCCGCAAATGCATGGCCTATGGCGCGGCTGTTGTGGTCATGGCATTTGACGAAACAGGTCAGGCCGATACCAAGGAGCGCAAAGTCGAGATTTGCGAGCGGGCCTATGCATTGCTGACCGGCATCGGATTTCCACCTGAAGATATTATCTTTGATCCCAATGTGTTCGCGGTGGCGACCGGGATTGACGAGCATCGCCGCTACGGTCTGGATTTCATTGAAGCCGTGGCTGAAATCAAGGCACGATGCCCGCATGTGCATTTTTCCGGCGGGCTATCCAATCTCTCGTTCAGCTTTCGCGGCAACGAACCAGTGCGCCGGGCGATGCACAGCGTCTTTCTGTATCACGCCATTCCCGCCGGACTGGACATGGCGATCGTCAATGCCGGCCAGTTGGACATTTATGATGATATCGACCCTGTCCTGCGCGAGCATTGCGAAGATGTCATCCTGGACCGGGAACCCAAAGATGGCGGGGATGCCACGGATCGTCTGATTACCCTGGCCGAGACTTTTCGCGGTACCGACAAGGCTGCGGAAAAAGCCGCCGCCGAATGGCGCGGCTATGATGTGGTTAAACGCCTCGAGCATGCGCTGGTCAAAGGCATTGATGCCCATATTATCGAAGATACCGAAGAAATGCGGGTTTCGGTCAAGGAGGCAGGCGGCCGTCCGATCGAGGTTATCGAAGGCCCGTTGATGGATGGGATGAACGTTGTGGGCGACCTGTTCGGGTCCGGCAAGATGTTCCTGCCACAAGTCGTGAAATCGGCGCGGGTCATGAAGAAAGCCGTTGCGCATCTCTTCCCCTATATCGAGGCGGAGAAGGAAGAAGGCGCCAAGGGCAAGGGCAAGATCATCATGGCCACCGTCAAGGGTGACGTACATGATATCGGGAAGAATATCGTCGGTGTGGTGCTGCAATGCAATGGCTTTGAAGTCATCGATCTGGGCGTGATGGTGCCGTGGACGGACATTTTGAAAGCCGCCAACGAGAATGACGCCGACATGATCGGCTTGTCCGGGCTGATCACGCCGTCACTGGACGAAATGGTGACTGTCTC
This sequence comes from Parasphingorhabdus sp. W113, assembly GCF_055693205.1. NCBI lineage: Bacteria > Pseudomonadati > Pseudomonadota > Alphaproteobacteria > Sphingomonadales > Sphingorhabdaceae > Parasphingorhabdus > Parasphingorhabdus sp. W113. Next base: position 2,637,818 of record NZ_CM146328.1, read on the forward strand.
CGAAGAGATGGAGCGCGCCAAGATGACCATGCCGCTGCTGATCGGTGGCGCGACGACGTCCAAGACGCACACCGCCTTGCGCATCGAACCGGCTTATTCAGGCCCGACCGTCTACGTTCTGGATGCCAGCCGCGCAGTGGGCGTGGCCTCGAAACTGGTCAGCGACACGCAGGCCGCGCCGTTTATCGCATCAACCCGGGAGGACTATGAAGCGGTCCGCGTCGCCCGCGCTGGCAAAACCGCCAAAAAACTGGCGACACTGGAAGAAGCGCGCGCCAATGGCGCGACAATCGATAGCGGCCAGAAGCCGCCGGCACCGCTGCAACCCGGACTGCATGTCTATGACGATTGGGATCTTGGGGATCTCAGGGACTATATTGACTGGACCCCGTTTTTCCGCGCCTGGGAATTGGCCGGGACCTATCCGGCGATCCTGACCGACGAGATTGTCGGTGAAAGCGCCAGCGATCTGTTCAGGGATGCGCAAGCGATGCTGGACCGGATCATTGACGAAAAATGGCTGACCGCCAAAGGCGTCGTCGGTCTCTGGCGCGCGCGGCGGGATGGCGATGACATTCTGGTTTCACCAGAAAACGAAGAGATTGCCTTGCCGATGCTGCGCCAGCAGGTGAACAAGCGCGCCGGAAAGGCCAATGCCTGTCTTGCCGATTTCATCGATACCAGTGATGACTGGATGGGTGGCTTTGCGGTGACCGCAGGGCATGGCATCGAAGAGCATATTGCGCGCTTTGAGGCAGACAAGGACGACTATAACAGTATCCTGATCAAGGCCCTTGCAGACCGGCTGGCCGAAGCTTTTGCCGAACGCATGCACGAGCATGTCCGCAAGGACCTGTGGGGCTATGCCAAAGATGAAGCGCTCGACAATGCCGCGTTGATCAAGGAGCAATATCAGGGCATCCGCCCGGCCCCCGGCTATCCGGCCTGTCCGGACCACAGCCTGAAGCCAATCCTGTTCGATATGCTGGATGCGACGCGCAATACCGGCCTCGAACTGACCAGCAGTTTTGCCATGACCCCAACGGCTGCGGTTTCGGGCTTCTATTTTGCGCATCCGGACGCCGACTATTTTGGAGTTGCACGCATTGGCGAGGATCAGGTCGACGACTATGCCCGCCGCCGAGGGATTTCGCGGGACAAAGCGCGCCAGTGGTTACGCCCCAATCTGAATGAATAAAGCCGGCCCGTTGCCAGGCCGGCTTTGAATTTCAGCTAGCGGACCGGCTCAGGCGAACTGGACCTTGGCAATTTTTTTCCGGCGACGAAGCGCGCCACCGATCAGACCAAAGCCGCCGATCATCATCGCCCAGGTCGTCGGTTCGGGCACCGCAGGCGCCGAGGTCAGCACACGGACATAGTCACCGGGAGATGACGCCCGGAAATCCACATTCAGGCGATTGCCGACAATCGAGAAACTGTCTGCGCTCTCAAGCCCGCGTAACCCCACGCTGATATAGTTCACATTGCCATCACCCAGCAGCGCATCGGTTGCGTCCATCTGGCTCTTGTTTTCGAGGACCGCCAGAATATCGCCATCGAAATCAACATAGCCCAGGGCCGTACGAGTCGGGCCCGGATCGAAAAAGACATAGTGACTGTAGACCACAGTGCCCGCAGCGAGACCACCAACGGCTGATGTCAGAGCGACGCCCTGCTGCTCGTCAAAAGCAAAAAGGTTGTTCGACTGCTGGTTGTTGTTGCCGACATCAAATCCGGCTGCCGGCGTCAATTGTTCAAAGACACCGCCAGATGTAGAAGCCGATCCACCAGTCAACTCGCCCATGACGATGGCGGCGTTGGCAGATCCGGCGATGGTGAGAGAAGCGACCGCTGCCGCGGTCATGACATATTTATGCATTGTATCGTTCCTTTTACGCGCGAACAGATGCGCGCTACAATGCGACCCAAGGCTGTCAATTAGCACAATATTAGGCATGTATCCAGTTTCAGAAAGAAATGTCCCATTTTGGGATTCCGCGATTCTACGCCGCGGCCAAAGCCACAGCCGGGCATCTTAACAATTTTGGCGGTGCTGCGTTCATTTGGGACAGGCATGGCTGCGATATTGTTTCCCTAACCAATGCCCGCTAAATGATCGCACATTAATCCCCTCTGTTTGGAGCTGAATGCCTGTGAGATTTTTGCTGAAAGCCACGATCGCGTCGCTCTTGACCACCGTCCTACCATCGGTTGCCACGGCGCAAAATCGCGCCCCCTTTCTGATTGCGGAAAGCGGACAGAGTTTCAGCCGCCTCTCGGATGCCGTCGATACAATCGGTGATCAGCAAGGCACGATTGTCATTTCTCCCGGCACCTATGGCGATTGCGCGGTGCAAACCGCCGGCAGCATCACCTATCGCGCCGCGGTTCCGGGGCAGACCATATTTGATGGCGGTATCTGTGAAAGCAAGGCCGCATTAGTCCTGCGCGGACGCTCGGCGGTGGTCGATGGCATCATATTCCAGAATATGCGGGTTCCGGACGCCAATGGCGCGGGCATCCGGATCGAAAAAGGCGATTTGACTGTCGTCAACGCCCTGTTCCGCAACAGCGAGCAAGGCATGTTGTCCGCCGACGATCCCAACAGCACGATCACAATTGAACGGTCGACCTTTCAGCATCTGGGCCGATGCGACCGGGGCCTGTCCTGTGCGCACAGCATCTATATCGGCAATTATGGTGCCTTGCGGGTGATCAATTCCCGCTTTGAGAAAGGCAATGGCGGACATTATGTCAAAAGCCGGTCCCGCCGGGCGACGATCCTCAACAACAGTTTCGACGACACCAAAGGCACCGGTACCAATTATATGATTGACCTGCCGGCCGGCGCCTCGGGCGAGATTAGTGGCAATGTTTTCGTCCAGGGGGAGAATAAGGAAAACTGGAGTGCATTTATCGCGATTGCGGCAGAGGGTAAAATCTACAGCAGCGCGGGTCTCAACATCCACTCTAACGCCGCGTCACTTGCCAAAGGCGTCCAGCGCAAAACCTGGTTTGTTGGCGACTGGAGCGGCGATCAGATGCGGATCGCGAATAACAGCCTCGGCCGTGGCCTCACCCGCTATCATCGGCGGTAGTCGCAAAGCGGAATAACAGCGATCAGTCGACCGAAACTGTCACTCTTTTGCGCGGACTGGCCAGCAGGCGCTGTCCGGGAAAGCTTTGCGGAACAAGAACGCCCTCGTCAATTACCAGCTGCCCATCAACCAGCAGATAGCGGACGCCCGTCGATGGCCGATGCGGGTTTGCGTAACTGGTGTTGGCCCGAATGGTTGCGGGGTCGAAAATGGTGATATCCGCATCCATCCCGATTTGCAGGCGGCCCTTGAGGCGAAATGCTGGCGCCGATGTCTCAAGCAGGCGCGCCGGTTGCAACGTCATTTTCGAAAGCGCGGTAACCAGATCGAGCGCTTTTTCCTCGCGCACATATTGCCCAAGAATTTTCGAAAAACTGCCGATGCCCTGTGGCGGCACTTTCTGGTCCTTGCTGATCACCGGCAAGCCGTCGCTGGCGATAATGACATCCGGAGCGGCTACGAGGCTGCGGGTCCATTCTTCCTTGAGATAGTGATGAATGATCGCAGCGCCAGGATTGTCGCGGCGGGTGCGCTTGAAGCTTTCTTCGGTAAAATATTCCCCCGTCGAAGCCAGCTGGACATCGGCGTAGCTGATATCGAAAATGGTCTGCCAGTCGCGTCCGAAAACCGCGGCGCCGATGCTGGTCGACCCGGCATTATAGGGCAGGACTTCACTGGTCACCTTTACACCCTCAGCGCGCGCCACCCGGATTTTATCGAGAAACAGATCCACGTTTTTCATGGCGCTATGCGACATATGGCAGATGTGGATGGTCGCGCCAGTGGTCTTGGCGATTGCCAGAACCTCTTCCAACCCGGCCGGATCACCGGCCACGCCGCGACGGATATGAATGAAAACCGGCGTCTCATATTTCGCCGCGAGCGCCAATAGGGCGTGCAGCTCCTCTTCGTTCACCGCTTCGCTTAAATAGTCGAGCAAAATGCCAATGCCGATGCCGCCCTGTTGCACACCCTGTTCGACGGCAGCGACAATTTGCTTTCGTTCCCCGGCATTGGCCTGATGAAAGCGCGCTCGCGCGGCGCCATTGTCGCGTCCGAGATTCTCGCGTTTGGCGCCAAATATCTCGGCAATTCCGGCCTGAGTATCGCCAGTGAAAGCGAACAAGCGCGCTTGGGCATGGCCGGCTGACGCGCCATAGTTGATTAACGCTTTGCCGCGAATATAGGCGCCATGATCGGCGATCGGAAACGCTCCGGCTTCCAATTCCAGCGTGGTTGTGACACCATCATGCGCCTGATAGGCCAGTCCGAGCGGCGTCGGACTGTGATTATGAATATCGATAAAACCGGGCGCGACCACAAGACCTTCCGCATTCAGGGTCTTCTTGCCTTGCAGCGGTTGCGCGGAAATCGCTGCAATGGTCCCATCTGCAATGCCAATATGGCGCTCTGCATCGAGCCCGGTTTCCGGATCGATCGCCCGCCCGTCAGCAATAACGATATCGTAAATTATCTCGCCAGCCGGCTGGCTCTTTGCCAAGGGTGCGGCCAAAATAAGGACCATCGCCAGGCCCGCCGCAACACCCGATTTTCCAAATCCTGCCATCCGTGCATCCTCCCCCGGACGACGACCATAGGTAGGCTCACAACGGGATGCAACAAGGCTAGCCTGTTGTTTCCAGACCGTTTTCTGCCGCTTGCTATCGATTGAAATGGCTAGCTTCAGTCGCAGGTCGATCCAGCCCCGGCATCCAGATCAAGACACCGTCCATCGGTTTCGTCGGCGGGTATCTCCAACCCGATGAGCGCCGCCAGGGTCGGCGCAATATCGACCGTTTGCACCGACAGCGATTGCTCAAACGGCTTCATGTCGCGATGCCAGAACAGGATGGGCACCCGCCGATCATAGTCCCACGGACTGCCGTGAGTAGCAACATAGCCTTGCATCGGCTTGGCTATCGGCGTGATGGCCTTCTCGAGTAGCACGATGAAATCACCAGAGCGATCCGGATGAAAGGAGGCGCGGGTACGCTCGGCCATTGTCCATTCCTCAACCGGGCCGGTTGGCCAGGGCATTTGAGCCAGTTCAGCCCCATCCAGCACTTTGTGCACTTGGGGATGGTCGGCAAAAATCTTCATTGCCGCCTGCTTGACCGATGCACGCTGGGATGGAGACAGGGTTTTGCTCACATAATAGTCGCCAAGCGGGCTGTCGGCGTAAATCAGCTGACCCTCGGATTGCAGGCCCAACGTCTCCTGCAATGTCGCATTGACGCCCTTCCAGTTGAGCTCCGGGTCGATCCGCGCAGCATCAGGAGCGCCTTGCAACTGCAAGCGCTCGGGCAAATCATGGCCGCCATGATCCGCCGTCAACACCACCACATAATCGATACTCATCGCGTCAAGACCTTCGAAAAAGCTGTCCAGACTGCGATCCAGAGCCGCCATCTGAATGCACATTTCGGCGCCATTGGTACCGAACGCATGGCCAATATAATCGGTCGCGGAAAGACCGACCGACAGCACATCGGTGGCTGCTTGCTGACCCAGTTTCATTTCGGTGACCAGATTTTGCGCCAACTGCAAGGTCACCGCATCAAAGTCCGGAGAGGCACGGAATATCCGGCCGCCATTGGCGGGCCGCTGAAAATGGTAGGTGCCCACTGCGCTATTTTCGCCGGTCTGAATGGCCTCGTTTCTGGCGGAGCAATGGCTGGGGACGGCATAGGGCACGCGCGGATTGGCTAGCATCGTGGCAATGTCCGCGTTCAGCCCGGTCACACTCGCTGTCGACTCGCGGCCCTTTAACGTCGTGAAACCCGACCCTTTCCACCAGTAAATCGCATCGACGGTCTGGCTACCCATCATCAATGCCGACCGGTCCTTGCCCGCCACTGCAACATTACGGGATTTCGGCGTCATTTTCTTCAGTCTCTCGCCCAGGGTCGGGACCAGCAGATGCCAGGCCGATGCGACATAGTCGCCTTGTGTCGCTGCGGTAATGTTGCCAAAGCTAGTGCCGGCGATCCGCTCGTCCTCGGCGCAGTAAACGGTCTTGTCTTCCCGCTGCACATCGAGATCAATCCAGTTATTGGCGATGATCCCCGCGCGGCCCGGATGGACGCCGGTCATGATCGTCGCGTGCCCCGGACAGGTCTCCGTTGCGGCATGTCCCTGATAACCCGAAGGAAACACGGCACCATCCGCAAGGCGCTTCAATCCGCCGGTGAACGTGCTGCGATATTCGCTGAACAGGTCGGCCGAAAGCTGATCAACCGATATCGCCACCACCAGCTTGGGCTGCGGAGAATCTGCGGCTTTGTGACGTTCGGCATGGGCGGTTCCACATATTGCGATAAAAGCTATGAAACTTGTAACGATTTTGATGAAGCGCACGAATAATCCCCATGGTAAAAGCCGCTCTGGCAAGTCGGCGGTTGATAGACTAAATAGCGATAAATATGAAATGGTGAGTTTTTATGACATTTAACGTCTCTGCCCAAGCGATCGGAGCACCGGCCCCTGCGGCTTCCAATATCCGAACTGCTCTGCAGACCCTGGCATTTGCTTTATTTTTTATCGCCCTGCTGGCCGCGAGTCCGGCGCGGGCGCAGGTCAGTCTGAACAACAAAGAGTTGAATGTCCCGGCGACCCTTGTCGCTGAATCCACACAGGTGCAGGCAGGCCAGAGCGTCACGCTGGCGTTCGTCATGACCCCCAAGCCGACCTGGCACGGCTATTGGGAAAATCCGGGCGATGCGGGCATTGGAATGAGTTTCGACTGGACGCTGCCCGACGGCGTCAGTGCGGGAAACCCGCAATATCCGGTACCCGACACCTTGCTGATCTCGGGCATCATGAATTATATCTACAAAGGCGACTATGCGGTTCTGGTCAATCTCGTGGTCTCCGAACGGGTGAAGCCCGGACCGCTGCCGATCACGGTAAAGTCCGAATGGCTGGCCTGCACCGATGAAATCTGCGTACCCGAACAAGATGAACTGGCAATCACTCTGCAAGTGGTCGGCAAAGATGCCGCTGTTGCGCTGGACAACCGCTTCAACGCGTTTCGCGAAGCCCTGCCCCGCCAGCTGGGCAGCGCCGCAACCTTTTCGGTCAAGGATGACCTGTTCCGGCTGTCGGTTTCGTTTCCTGCCAATATTGATGTCGACACGCCCTATTTCTTTATCAAGGAAGACGGCATTGTCGACTATGGCGCGCCGCAGAAAGTGAACCGCGATGGCGACCGGCTGATTATCGAGACCGCCGCGCGCGGCGATCAGTTGGATACTGTTACCGGCGTCCTCAAAATCGGGGCGAACATGGGCCTGGCACTCAAGGCAACCAGCGGTGACGTGGCCATGTCCGGGACACCCATTGTCGGGAATTCCGACAGCGGAAATTTTACCGGTGGTGGCGGCCAATTTGACGCATCACTGATGGTGATAGCACTGGGCGGCGCGATATTGGGCGGGCTGTTGCTCAATCTGATGCCCTGCGTGTTCCCGATCCTGAGCCTCAAGGCGATCAGCCTGGCCAAAGCCGGTGGTGATGAAGCGGTCGTCCGCCGGGATGCCCTGGCCTACACCGCCGGCGTTGTCGTCGTGGCAACGGCATTGGGCGCCTTGCTCCTCGGACTGCGCGCCAGCGGAGCGGCCGTCGGCTGGGCGTTCCAGCTGCAGGATCCGCGCATTATTTTCGTGCTTCTGGCGCTGGTCACGGCGATCGGCTTTAACCTGGCCGGGCTGTTTGAATTGCCTAATGTCAATTTTGGCAACAAGCTCGCCGACAAGGACGGCCCTGCTGGATCATTCTGGACCGGCGCGCTTGCCGCGTTTGTGGCAACGCCCTGCACCGGACCGTTCATGGCCGCGGCACTGGGGGCGACCATCGTGTTGCCGCCGATTGCTGCGCTGGTGATCTTTGCGGGTCTGGGCATCGGTCTGGCGCTGCCGTTCCTGCTGATCGCGTTTGTGCCGGCGATCCGAAGCCGCCTGCCCAAGCCCGGTGCGTGGCTCGACAGCTTCCGCAAGGTTATGGCAATCCCCATGTTCCTCACCGCGATTGGCCTGATCTGGTTGCTTGGCCGGCAGATCGGCACTGACTCGCTTGGTCTGTCGCTGATCTTCCTGCTGCTGGTCACGCTGGTCCTGTGGTGGTTTGGCGGCGGTCAGATCAAGGGACTATCCCGCGGCATGGTGACAAGCGGGGCGCTGTTTGCGGCAACCGTCGGCGGGGTTCTGGCCCTGCCTGGTGAAGAAGCCATGGAAAGCCAGAAAGCGGCAACCGCCTCCTCGGCCATTTTGCCCAGCGAACCGTTCAGCGAAGCGCGCCTCGCGGAATTGCGGGCATCCGACCAGCCGGTTTTTGCTTATTTTACCGCTGACTGGTGCATCACCTGCAAAGCCAATGAAGCAGCTGCCGTCCAACGGCAGGAAACCGCCGATGCCTTCGCCGCCGGCAATGTCAGCGTCTTGATGGGGGACTGGACCCGCCCGGATCCGGAGATCAGCAAATTTCTGGAGAAGCATGGACGAGCTGGCGTTCCGCTCTACCTCTATTATGCCCCCGGCGCAGATCCTGTTATATTACCCCAGATCCTGACCGTCGGCACGTTGACCGATCTGGTCAATAGTCGGCAACAAGTCGCTCAAGCCAACTGAATAACGGAGAAACCACTATGTTCCGCAAATCCGCTCTCGCTGCCGTCACCACCATAGCCGCCGTCGGCTTCGCCATGCCGCTGGCCGCCGCCCAGAAGAACGGGGCCATCGCACAGGATTTCAAGCTGACCGACATGTATGGCAAGACCGTCCAGCTTTCGCAGTTTCGTGGCAAAACCGTCGTCATGGAATGGCACAATCCGGGATGCCCGTTTGTGAAAAAACATTATGACAGTGGGAATATGCAAGCCACGCAGGCTGCTGCACGCAAGCAGGGCGCGGTCTGGTTGACGATCAACAGCGGTGCAAAAGGCAAACAGGGTCACATGACCGGGCCGGAGGCACAGTCCTTGGCCAAGCAGCAGGACCACCAATTCACCCACTATCTGCTCGATGGCAAAGGCGTAGTTGGCAAGGCCTATGGCGCCCGAACGACACCGCATATGTATATCATCGATGGCACCGGAAAGCTCGTCTACCAAGGCGGCATCGACGACAAGCCCACCGCCAATCCAGCGGATATCAAGGGCGCACGCAACCATGTGACGGCAGCATTGAATGAAATGAAATCGGGCAAGAAAATAAGCGTCGCCAGCTCGCGCGCCTATGGCTGTTCCGTCAAATATATGAGCTAGCCTACTGCCCGAGAAGCAATCCGCCGAAACCGAAGAAAAAGCAGGGCCAGCGCACGATAAGCAACCGGTGCACTAACCCTGCTCCCCCAAGAGTCCGGCGGCTTGCAAACCCCCTGAAAGCCCCCGTAAACGGATTGCCGGACCTAACTGTCAACGAACGTAAACTAAAAATTCCTGAAGGTTCGAGGTACAGGATCAGTACACAACTCGATCCTGTACCCCGCCTTTGTCCCGACGACATGCGACCCTAAGAAGAGGCGCCGCCGGCCAAACTAATGCCCCGTCAACACGAACCGTCTGGTCTCGTTCGCGCTGACCAGCTCCACGCCCTTGGTCCCCGCAAGGCCGGACAGTGGAATAGACTTTTCATACCTGTTCACGTCACGCGCCAGCGATCCCCGTCGCTGCGCTTGCTGTGTCCAGGCGACTTCAATCTGCCGAAATTCCGGCGTCGCTTCATTGAGCGCGGGCTGCAACCTGATGTCGCCGTTCCCCGCGGGCATTGGGCCCCGCACGACGAGATACAAACCATGCCCCATGGTCGGCCCTGCCCTCAATTCGGCTGAATCCACCGTTGCAAATTTTGGTCGGCTTGATTGCCCCGCGCATTGTGCGGTTTCATGATTTCCATTTCCCATCACAAGCGCCATCAAACCTTCACCAATTAATCTGCAATATGAACTGTCTCTACTGGTACTTAACTACGCAACTTGTGTAGCAATCTTTAGCCCAACATCAGGTGAATACGGTCGTAAACTATTGTAACATACCGTAACGCATTGAAATTATATTACAATTTTTGGGAATATTGTGGACGCAGGGGTTTCGCCTGCCGCGAAAAATGCTGCAATGCACAATTTCGACTCGCACAGGCCAGAACCGGCGCGATCTCGTTGCTTGTCACTATCGTGGGTCCGCTGGGATGATCAGCCTGGTTTGCGGAACCGCATGACAAACCGATTGGTTTTGCCGCGAACCGATGCATCAAATACATTCTTTTCCAGATCATCGGCAGGATTGACGAACATATCGCTTTCTCCATCGACTATGAAACCGGCCTTGAGAAAATCAGCCTTGGCCACCGCCGGATCAATCCGATGAGTCTTGTTGACGACTTCTCTGGTATCACCAGCGTTGCCGACATGATCGATGACCGCCACAATCCCGCCCGGCTTCATGCCTGCATAGAGCCGATCGAGAAACGCCGCCGGGTCCATGCGCGCAACCTTGAACTTTTCGCTTTCCCAATACAGGTCATGATAGATCAGGTGCATCATCGCAAAGTCAAAGCTGTTGGCCGCCGGCGCATAATCGCCCAGCTGCGATGGCAGCAAGGTCACGTTCGGCTGGCGTTCGGCGATATTGCTCCATTTCGTCTTGGCGGCGTCGCTGGACACAAATTGGGGCGGATTGACCGCGACAACCGAACCGGTAGCGCCGACAGCTCCAGCCATGATCTCGCTATAATAACCGCCGCCGGCAAAAATATCGAGCACGGCATCGCCGGCTTGCAATCCCATGAAGGCCAGAACTTTTGCTGGCTGGCGGCTCTCGTCCAGGGCGATATCACCCTCTGCACGGCCCGGCGCAGCGACTGCCGCTGCATAATCGGGCTTGGATACAGGCGCTGCCTCGGATGATTCAGACGCGGCCACCGCAGCGTCATAGGAGCTGGCACCGAGCACCAAAATGGCGCTCACCAATGGTAATAATATCTGTGTTTTCATCTTGTCTCTCCCCGCTTGCTATGGCGACAAGCATGAACCTGCGGGCGCGAGCGGGCAACCATTGTAGTTGTCGCTGGTCTATCCCGGCATGCCGTTGGTCGAATCCAACCGACTGCGGGCGCTAAAACTTCCGCTGGGTCCGACCAAAGCCCATTTTTCGGGTCCCCGGCTTGCCTTCGGTTGACCGCCCTTTCGGTTTGGCGACTTGCAGGTCATCCGGGATCCCCAGCTCGTCCGCTTCCAGCTTGCGGATTTCGTCGCGCAGCCGGCCGGCTTCCTCAAACTCGAGATCCGCTGCTGCGTCCCGCATGCGCTTCTCGAGGCTTTCGATATGGCTGCGCAGATTATGGCCGACCAAATGCTCGGTATCGTCGTCAATTGGAACCGTAACCTGATCCTTGCTCGCGACATGCGCGACAATATCACCGATATTCTTCTTGATCGTCGTCGGCGTGATCCCGTGCAGCGCGTTATATTCTTCCTGCTTCTCGCGCCGCCGGCCGGTCTCGTTCAGCGCCCGTTCCATCGATCCGGTCATCCGGTCCGCGTAGAGAATGACCCGCCCGTCCACGTTCCGCGCCGCCCGGCCGATCGTCTGGATCAGCGAGGTTTCGGATCGCAAGAACCCTTCCTTGTCCGCGTCGAGTATCGCCACCAGACCACATTCCGGAATATCCAGGCCTTCGCGCAACAGGTTGATCCCGACCAGCACGTCGTAGACGCCAAGCCGCAAATCGCGGATCAGCTCTATGCGCTCGAGCGTTTCGACATCGCTGTGCATGTATCGCACCTTGATCCCGGCTTCGTGCATGAACTCGGTCAGATCCTCGGCCATGCGCTTGGTCAGCGTGGTCACCAGGGTCCGATAGCCTTGCTCCGCCACTTTCTTGCATTCGTTAATCAGATCATCAACCTGATCTTCGACCGGTTTTATCTCGACCGGTGGATCAATCAATCCGGTCGGGCGAATGACCTGCTCGGCAAACACGCCGCCGGTTTGCTCGAGCTCCCAAGGCCCCGGGGTGGCCGAAACACTAACGGTTTGCGGGCGCATCGCATCCCACTCGTTAAACCGCAGCGGCCGGTTGTCGATGCAGCTTGGCAGCCGAAAACCATATTCGGCGAGCGTGATCTTGCGCCGGTGATCGCCCTTGGACATTGCACCGATCTGCGGCACGGTCTGATGGCTTTCATCGACAAAGAGCAGCGCATTGTCCGGCAGATATTCAAACAGGGTCGGCGGCGGCTCGCCAGGCAGTCGACCGGTCAGGAACCGCGAGTAATTTTCAATGCCCGCGCAGCTGCCGGTCGCAGCGATCATTTCGAGATCAAAATTCGTCCGCTGCTCGAGCCGCTGATGCTCGAGCAATTTTCCCTCGGCTTCGAGCTCCTCGAGGCGTACCGAAAGCTCCAGCTTGATCGCTTCCATGGCCTGTTTCATCGTCGGCCCTGGCGTCACATAGTGCGAGTTCGCAAAAATTCGCACGCGGTCCAGACTCGCGCCCTTCTTGCCGGTCAGCGGATCAAATTCGACAATTTCTTCAATTTCATCGCCGAAAAAGGAAATCCGCCATGCCATGTCTTCATAGTGGGAAGGGAATATTTCGAGATTGTCGCCGCGAACCCGGAAATTGCCGCGCGCGAACGCCTGATCATTGCGCTTATATTGCAACGAAACCAGCTTGCGAATAATATCGCGCTGATCAACCGCCTGTTCCTTCTTGAGATCGAAGATCATCGCTGAATAGGTCTCGACCGATCCGATACCATAAAGACAGGACACCGAGGCAACGATGATCACATCGTCCCGCTCGAGCAGGGATCGGGTTGCAGAATGGCGCATCCGGTCGATCGCTTCGTTTACCGAGCTTTCCTTCTCGATATAGGTGTCCGACCGCGCAACATAGGCTTCGGGCTGATAATAGTCATAATAGCTGACGAAATATTCGACGGCGTTGTTCGGGAAGAAGTTCTTGAATTCGCCGTATAGCTGCGCCGCAAGGATCTTGTTGGGCGCCAGGATCAAGGCCGGGCGCTGGGTTTTCTCGATGATTTTCGCCATCGTGAAGGTCTTGCCGGATCCCGTGACACCCAGAAGAACCTGATCGAGTTCATCGGCGCTAATGCCTTCGACAAGCTCCTTGATCGCCTCGGGCTGATCACCGGACGGTTCAAAATCACTAACCAGCTCGAACCGTTTGCCGCCTTCGGATTTCTCCGGCCGGTTCGGCTTGTGCGGAACGAAATCTTCGTCCGTATCCGGTTCTGCCAGCCCGGTTCTGATCACCAATTGCGCCATCGAGCCAATATGGAACAAAACAAGACCAATGTCATCCCCGAATATCCGGCTTTTCAACCTGTTACACTTCGCAAATTTACAACGAGAACGGTTCTGTTTATGGCGGATTCGGGTTCGAAAACTACACGAGGGAATTTTACGTGAAAAAGTTGATTATGTCAGTGGCGGTTGTCGCCCTGGTTGCAGGCTGCTCCGATCAGGGAGCGGACGCCGATGGCGATGGCAAGATCACGGCGGAAGAAGTGGCCAAGGAAATGAATGAAGTCACGCTTGAGCCAGGCGAGTGGGAAAACACCGTCGAAATCGTCGATGTCGAAATCGAAGGCCTTCCAGCCGGCGCGCCAGCCGGGATGATGGACAATCTCAAGGGGCAAACGACCAAGAGCAAGTCCTGCATCACCAAGGAGCAAGCCGAAAATCCGGGCGCTGAATTTTTCTCGGCACAGGAACAGACCAACTGCGAAGTCACGAAATTCAACATGAGCGGCGGCGCAGTGGATCTGGAACTGTCCTGCAAGAATATGGGCGGCGCGCCTGGTGAAATGGCCATGGCAATGTCCGGCCAATATGGCCCGAGCAACTATGACATGACCATGACCATGAACGGTGATGCGGGTCCGATGAAAATGAAGATGAAGGCCAAAAGCACCGGCAAACGGATCGGTGATTGTCCTGCGGGATAGATTTTTGTCTTGTTACACTTTCAAAAGCGGAGCAAGGGCGTTGGGCCTTTGCTCCGCTTTTCTTTTGAGCGGGTTCGGTTGGATCAGCCCGGCGTCGGCTCAAACCACGGCCCCGCCCGCACAAGTCACAGTCGAATTTGACCGCGACACCATCCAAACCCGCGCCATTCAAGGGCTTTCCAATCGCACCACCGGACGGGCGTTGATGCCGGATGACCCGGTACGGATTGCCTCGATATCCAAATTTTTTGTCAGCCTTGCCGTCATGCGTCTGACCGAGCAGGAGGCGGTGCTGGATCTGGACAGAGACAGCAGCTCCTATCTTGGTTGGCCGTTACGCCATCCGGCGTTTCCGGACACCCCGATCACCTTGCGCATGCTGTTGTCACACCAATCGGGATTGCGCGATGGAATCAACTATGCGCTGCCGATGGATGTGCGGCTGGTGGACGCACTGCAGAATCCTGACGCCTGGGACAGCGAGCACCGGCCGGGCGGTTATTTTACCTATTCCAATCTCAATTTCCCGGTCATCGCGGCGGTGATCGAAGCAGCCACCGGAAAACGGTTTGACCAAGTCATGGCGGAGGAGCTGTTCGAACCGCTGCAACTGGACGCCTGTTTCAACTGGACCCGATGCAGCGATGGCAAAGTGGCGAATGCCGTCACGCTATACCGAGCCAATGGCGATGTTGCGCGCGACGACCTGCGCGGACGGCGTGAAGATTGCTCGCTGGTTCCGGCACAAGATGGCAGCTGCGACATCAACCGCTATCGACTCGGCCAGACCGGATCGATTTTCAGCCCGCAAGGCGGCTTGCGAATCTCCGCCCGCGACCTTGCAAAAGTGGGTCAGGTCCTGCTGCGCAACGATGGCTCCTATCTCAGCCGCGCCAGCATCGCCACCATGACCGCGCCAGCCTGGCGTTATGACGGGCGCAATGGCGATAGCGAAAACGGCTATTTCTGCGCCTATGGCCTGGCCGTGCATATCCTGGCTCTGCCGGGACGCCCATCATCCTGTCAGGATGACCCGTTCGGCGATGGTCAGACACGCTTTGGGCATAGCGGTGAAGCTTATGCACTCAAGTCTGGTTTCTGGATGAATCCGGCCACCCGTCAGGGCGTCGCCTTTTTTCGCACGGAGGTGCCGGAAGATGACCCCTCGGGTCATTGCATCTATCCCTGCAACTGATACACATAGCAAAATGCAACTAAAACCCCTTGAGGAGAGACGCTGATGATCGCCTACACCATGCTCGGCACCAACGACAAAGACAAATCCGTTGCCTTTTACGACAAGCTTTTTGAAGGCACTGAAGTCAAGAAGCTGTTCCAGACCCCGCTGGGCGGGCAGTTTTACGGCAAGCAGCCGGGTCAGCCGATGCTGTGTATCACCAACCCCTATGATGGCGGCGAAGCGTGTTTTGGCAATGGCACCATGGTGGCGCTGTCCTTTGACGACACCGATCAGATTGACAGCCTTCATGCGCGCGCGCTGGAACTGGGAGCGGCCAATGAAGGCGATCCCGGCTGGCGCGCACCGGACGTCTTTTACGGCGCCTATTTCCGCGACCCGGACGGCAACAAGCTGTGCGTCTGCAAAATGAATATGGGAGGATGATCCGATGATTGGCTATGCAACTCTGGGCTCGAACAATGTCGACAAGGCCCGCGAATATTATGACGCGCTGCTCGCCGAAATCGGCGCCAAGCGCCTGATGCAACTCGAAGAAGGTGGCTTTACGCTCTATGGCACCGAAATGGGCGCCCCGTCGCTGGCGATCACCCAACCCTATGACGAGAAGCCGGCCGTGCCCGGCAACGGCAACATGATCGCCATTCCGTTTGAGGAACGGGCCAAGGTCGACAGCTTCTACAACAAGGCGCTCGAATTGGGCGGCAGCGATGAAGGCGCTCCGGGCGTGCGCGGCGATGACGGACCGCAGGCCTTTTACGCCGCTTATTTTCGCGACCCAGAAGGTCATAAGTTTTGCGCTTTTCGCGTTGGCCCGGCATAAGAGTCGAAACATATAGGAGAAAATCGTGAAACATCCTCTTTTGGCGCTGGTCGCCAGCACCGCGCTTGTTGGTCTTCAGCCGCTTGCGGCCCAGACTGGACCTGCTTCGGAGCTCGGCAAAGCGGTCGCAGCAGATTATGACGCCAAGCTCGAAGCGCTGTTTATCGATTTTCATCGCAACCCCGAACTGTCCTACAAGGAAACCCGCACCGCCGCGATTATTGCCAAGGAATGGCGCGCATCGGGATGGGATGTGACCGAACAAGTTGGTGGCACCGGTGTGGTCGCGGTCATGAAAAATGGCGACGGGCCAACGCTGATGCTGCGCGCCGATATGGATGGCTTGCCGCTGGTTGAAGATAGCGGGCTCGACTATATGTCGACGGTCAAGCAAGTGAGCATTGATGGCGAAGAAAAGCCCGTCATGCACGCATGCGGTCATGATGTGCATATCACTTCGCTGATCGGCACAGCGCGTCAACTGGTGCGTCGCAAGGATGCCTGGCGCGGGACCATCGTGCTGATCGCCCAGCCGGCGGAAGAACGGATTGGCGGCGCAAAGCTGATGATGGATGATGGTCTGTACAGCCGCTTTCCCAAACCGGATTTCGCGATGGCCTTTCACGTTTCAGCGGACACGCCGACCGGAAAGCTCGCCTTGGACGAAGGCATTACCTATTCGTCATCGGACAGCGTCGACATCACTGTGCATGGCGTCGGTGCGCATGGAGCCTCCCCGCATCGGGGCAAAGACCCGATTGTGATGGGCGCCCAGATCATCATGAATTTGCAGACCATTGTCAGCCGCGAAATTGCGCCACTGAAGCCGGGTGTGGTGACAGTCGGATCCTTTCATAGCGGGTTCAAGCACAACATCATCTCCGACAAGGCCACCATGCAGCTGACCGTGCGCTCTGACGATCAGGAGACGCGCGAAAAACTGCTCGCCGGGATCAAGCGCATTGCCGAGAATGTCGGCCGGATGAACGGCATGCCAGAGGACAAGCTCCCCGAGG
The DNA here is from genome assembly GCF_055693205.1 of Parasphingorhabdus sp. W113. Taxonomy (NCBI): domain Bacteria; kingdom Pseudomonadati; phylum Pseudomonadota; class Alphaproteobacteria; order Sphingomonadales; family Sphingorhabdaceae; genus Parasphingorhabdus; species Parasphingorhabdus sp. W113. The sequence continues at coordinate 2,654,921 of NZ_CM146328.1, forward strand.
TCACGATTTCGCATGAGCGCACTCCGGCCACCTATAACGACTCGGCCCTGACCCAGCGGATCCGCGCGCTGTTCAAGGACCGGTTCGGGGACGATGTGTTTGACGATCAGCCGCGCGAAGGCATGGGCGCAGAGGATTTTGCCTATTTCGTCGCCCCCAATACCGATGTCCCGGGCGTCTATTTCAGCGTCGGTGGCACACCGCAGGCTGAATTCGACGCCGAGGAAAATGGCGGGCCACCCGTCCCCTCCCATCACTCCCCGTTCTTCAAGGTCGCCCCGCGCGAATCAGTGACTTTGGGAACCGAAGCGATGACCGCAGCCGCTCTGGACCTGCTGGCTCCGAAGACCGAGTAACCAGCTTTGGCGGATGATCTCTCTGCCGCTGAAATCGAAAGGCTAAACGCCTTGCTGATAAACCGGCAGGCAGAGCTCAAAGCGCTCGATGCCGATGGGGCGACGTGGCGCGATACGGTTGAGCTGGACCAGCAAAGCGTCGGCCGGTTGTCCCGTATGGACGCCATGCAACAGCAGGAAATGGCACAAGCCGAAGCGCGTCGCCGGGCCACCGACCTCGCCCGAATAGAAGTTGCCCTGCAGCGTATCGCGGAAGAGGAATATGGCTGGTGCGCGGAATGCGGGGAACCCATTGCCTATCGACGCTTGGAGATTGATCCGGCTGCCGCGCTGTGCATTGGCTGCGCGCGCTAGCGCCCCATTTGAATCCGCCTACCAACAGGCTGAGGGTGAGCGCGCTTACGGTGCCTTACTTCAGGACAACCCGTCAAAGTTCACACAATTCACACCCTCTCGTTCAGAATTTATTGGTGACAAAATCGATTTTCAACGCTGAGAAAGAACCGCTGCAACCTTAGCGTTCTCGAGGCCTGTAGGAAAGCGCAGGCTTGAGCGGACCGAAACAGAAAGCGGGGGCAGCCGCTCAAAAGACTCAAATTTACGCCCAGTGGAAAGAATAGCGCTTTCCCCTTTGAAAACAGGTGACTAATGTCACCGAAATGGATGCCATCAGCAATCTTCCGTCCGACATACGGCCGCATGAAGGACAATTTCGCGACCATCGTCACTATTTTGCCTGCCGGGTTTATTATGAGGACACGGATTTCTCCGGTATTGTCTACCATGCCAATTATCTGAGATTTATGGAACGCGCCCGCTCCGATATGCTGCATGCGCTTGGCATGGATCAGCGTGCGGCCTTTGAAGCGGCTGAAGGCGCCTATGCGGTGGTGGACCTGCAGATTAAATATGTTGCCCCTGCCAAATTTCAGGATGATCTGCTGGTGATCAGTCATGTCAGCCAGTTGCGCAAGGCGAGCGTGAATATCGAGCAGCTCATCATGCGGGGTGCCCAGAAAATTGCGTCAGCCCATGTTCAGGCCGCCTTTCTTACGCCCGCAGGCCGTCCCCGTCGGCAACCGGAAGCATGGACAAAGGCTTTTGCTGCGGTCATGGAAGACAGCGAGCGCAGTGACACAGAATAACAAGAGGACAAACCCTTGCTAGACAGCCTTTCCCTCGATGCCGTATCCGGCAGTTTTTCGCCGGTTGAACTGTTTCTCGATGCCGATATTGTCGTCAAGCTGGTGATGATCGGTTTGTTGCTGGCAAGCGTGTGGACGTGGACGATCATCGTCAGCTTCGCGCTCAAAATCGGCAAAACGAGCAAAAAATCCGATCAGTTTGAAAGAGCCTTTTCAAAGGCCGACAATGCGGACCAGTTTTTCGAGGATCACCGCAAATCGACGCTGCCAATGGCGAAAGTGCTGAACGCGGGCATGCGCGAGTGGCGGCGATCCACCGCGAAAGGGCCGATTGACCGTGAGGGCACGCGGCAACGCCTGGCGACGGCGATGAACACCACTATTGCTCATGAAGTCGACAAGATGTCCGATCGCCTGAATTTCCTCGCAACCGTCGGCAGCGTTGCACCATTTGTCGGCCTGTTCGGCACCGTCTGGGGCATCATGCGCAGTTTTGCCGCCATTGCCGCTGAGCAGAACAGCTCCTTGGCGGTCGTTGCGCCAGGAATTGCGGAAGCGCTTTTTGCTACCGCAATTGGCCTATTTGCCGCGATTCCGGCGGTTATTGCCTATAACCGCTTCTCCCACCGGCTAAACAAGCTGGAAGCGCGCATGGAGCGCTTTGCCGACGGCTTTCATGCGACACTGAGCCGCGAACTGGAAATCGGGAGCTAGGCGGTGGGCATGTCTCCGGCCCCTGGCAACGGACGCCGCCGTCGCGGCCGCGCCCCGATATCCGAAATCAACGTGACCCCCTTTGTCGACGTGATGCTGGTCTTGCTGATCATCTTCATGGTCACCGCGCCTTTGCTCGTCGCAGGCGTCCCCGTGGATCTACCCGAAAGCCGCGCCAATGCGCTGGAGCAGGACCAGGATCCGGTCCAGATTTCAATTGATCAGGAAGGCCGGATTTATCTGGATGACGAAGAAGTCAGCCAGAATGGCCTGGCGATGCAGCTGCGGGACATTGCTGCCAATCAAAACCCTGAAAATCCAAGACAAATCATGCTACGTGGCGATACAAAATTGACCTATGGATTGATCATGCGGGTGATGGGCGAGCTCAATCGGGCGGGCTTGAACCGGGTGTCGCTGGTCACAACAGGTTCATCTGAATCAAATTAGATATTGCAGGCTGATATGGAAAGAGCTGAAAAAATTGGCTTAGGCGTTGCAGCGGCGGGACATCTTGCCCTGTTTGCAGTGCTGTCCTTCAGCCTGATTGCGACACCGGATGAAGCCTATCGCCCAAAACCGATGGAGGTGATGATCGCCGATGAGATCGGTCTGGAAAGCGCTTCTCCCAACCCTGCCCTCCTGCCCCCGGCCACAAGCGTCGCGCCCGAGCTCGGTGATCCCGATCCCGAAGACCTGTCGCAGCCCGACGCGATGGAGCTAACCCCGGCACCCGACATCACGCCCACGCCGCCACGCGAAAAACCCGCAGCCAGGTCGGATCCGAAACCCAAACCAGCCGCGAAAGAAAAACCAAAGCCCAGAGCGAAGCCTAAAGACACGCCCAAGCCCAGGGCAAAAGGATCCCGTCTCGGCAAGGATTTCCTCAAAGGCGTCACCGACCAGTCCTCGACCAGCCGCAACCAGAATATTTCCGCTGAAAAAGCGTCGGCGAGCGCGGTCGCTTCGCTGCAGCGTGAACTTTATCGTCAGGTCAAACGCAAGTGGCGGCCGCCAAGCGGCGCCGATGCCGAACTGCTGCGCACCAAGGTCACCGCCCGGCTGGACCGCGCCGGCAACATCATCGGCACACCGACCGCAACAACCACCGGGATCAATGCCAGCAACCGCTCGCAGGCCGGAATTCACAAGGAACGCGCCATCGCCGCGGTAAAGCTGGCGGCGCCCTACACCACTTTCCCCGAAAAATTTTACGATGAGTGGAAGGTTATTGAACCCGTCCTCCATCTCGGTATCTAGGAGACCGACCATGTTAGCAACCACCGCCCCCAATCGCCTGAAATCCTGGATCATGGGCCTAGCCCTGGGCTTCAGCCTTGCACTGCCCGCACAGGCGCAGCTGACCGTTGATGTTGACGGAGTCGGCGAAGATGAACTGATTGTCGCCGTGCCTGGTCTGCCAACGCCACAAAATGCGGACACCCCTGCTGGCAGCACTGCCGAGCTCGGTGACAAGATCAGCGATGTCATCGCCAGCGATCTGCGCTCCAGCGGACTATTCGATCCGAAGGGCCGCAACGAGGTGCGCGGAATCAGCTTCAGCGAAGTCGCTGCACCGCAATTTCCCTATTGGAGCAGCACCAACGCCTCCGCGCTGATTCAGGGTTTTGTCCGTACAAATGGGGACGGCAATATTACCGTCGGCTGCTATCTCTATGATGTTGCTCTGGAGAGCGAGCTCACCCGCAAAGGGTTTGTCGTGGCCCCGCGGGATTGGCGGCGTGCTGCGCATAAATGTGCCGACGCCATCTATTCCCGACTGAGCGGAGAATCGCCGTTTTTTGATAGCCGGATTGCCTATATTGCGGAAACCGGACCGAAGGATAACCGGCGCAAGCGGCTGGCGATCATGGATAGCGACGGGGCCAATCACCGGTTCATCACCAATGGCCAGGCGACCGCCCTCACCCCGCGCTTCTCTCCCGATTACAAACGGATCGTTTATCTCAGCTTTCTGGATGGCAACCCGCGCATCTATGTCTATGAAATCGGCACCGGTCGGCAAAAGCTGATCACCCAGAGCACCAATCCGACATTTGCACCGCGATGGTCCCCCGACGGCGAGTGGATCCTCTATTCGATGGCAATTGCCGGTAATACCGACATTTACAAGGTCTCGGCACAAGGGGGACAGCCCCAGCGTCTGACATTTTCACCGGGCATTGATATTGGTGGCAGCTTTTCCCCCGACGGCAGCCGGATCGTGTTCGAAAGCGATCGCTCGGGCAGCCAGCAACTCTATGTCATGGGCGCCAATGGCGGCAATGAACGGCGGATCAGCTTCGGCGGTGGCCGCTTTGCCACGCCCGAGTGGAGCCCGCGCGGCGATTTGATCGCCTTTACCAAAATTGCCGGCAATTTCCGGGTCGGCGTGATGACACCCAGTGGCGGCGGCCAGCGCCTGTTGACCAATAGCTGGCAGGATGAAGCGCCGACCTGGGCGCCCAACGGCCGGGTTATCCAGTTTTTCCGCACCAGCCGTGGCAGCGGCAAGACCGGGATCTGGCAGGTAGACCTGACCGGACGTAATGAACGACAGCTGCCAACGCCGGTTGACGGATCGGATCCGGCATGGGGTCCACTGCTGCCCTGATCTTCCAAAGGCTTACAAGTAAAGTGAGACAAGTGACTGAAAACAGGTTATAACTGCCGCCAAGGGCACTTAGAATAGGAGCAATGAAATGTTAAAAAAATATGCGATCCCCCTCCTTATCACCACCAGTCTGGTTGTTGCCGGCTGCGCAAAGAAAGCACCGGAAGAACTGCCACCCGCACCGGTTGGCACCTCCGAGCCAACACCCACGCCGCCAGCTGGCCCTGGCTATGCGCCCGGTTCACAAGGCGATTTTCTGGCCAATACGATGTCAGACCGCATCCTGTTTGATACCGACCGTTTCAATGTGGATTCGCAGGATCAGGTTGTCCTGCAAAGCCAGGCGCAATGGTTGGCGCAGCATCCCAATGCCCGGATCACAATCGAAGGCCATGCCGACGAACGCGGTACCCGTGACTATAACCTCGCGCTCGGCGAGCGCCGCGCCAATGCTGCGAAAAATTATCTCGCGTCTCTCGGCGTCAGCCCTGGCCGCATGACCACGGTCAGCTATGGCAAGGAACGCCCCGAGGCGCTGGGTTCCAATGAAGCCGCCTGGGCGCAGAACCGCCGCGCGGTCAGCGTGGTTGTTCAGTAACCGCTTTCACAAGATCAAAAAAAGGCCGCTAACCCTTTCGGGTAGCGGCCTTTTTTATGGCTTACGGTAAAGCCTATTTCTTGGTGCCAGACATCGCCATTTCACCAAAAGCACCGGCATTGACCGAACCGGTGAGAACGCCGTCTACAACTGTTGCCTTGCCTTCGAGCTTCATTGGCATCGGGACAGTCATGTTCATCACCCAGGTGAGCTCATTGCCGTCAATCTTGCCATCTTCCAGTTCCATGGAGCCCATGGCGCCTTCGTTGGTGCCGGTGAACGTATCGCCATTGGTGACAATCGTTACAACCGAAGCCTGATCGCCCATCGGGGATTTTGTTACGCAATCATATGAACCATCTATCGACATAATTTTCTCCTTTTCATGCAAGTCGTAATAAAGCTGTCAGTCTGCACCGACAGCCGAATCATCTGAACTTGCCGCATTACTAACAGCAGTGTCACCAGCTTCATAGCCGCGATATTCGATCGGCATATCCAATGCTTCCAGCTGGGTCTTGATCTTGTCGGCATCGCCCACGATCACCCAAGTGAATTTATCCGGATCAATCGCGTCCGCCATCGCGGTGTTGAGCTCCTCTGCGGTCAGCGCCTGATAGCGTTCTGCGACGGTTTCGGCATAGTTGAACGGGCGCTTGAACATCTGGTCATTTTGCATCTGTCCGAGAACCCGGTTGGACTGTTCAAACTGGCCGGGCAATTGCCGGACATTGCCGTTGACCGTCCGCTCCAGTTCCGCCGGTGTAACGCCATTGTCGCCGAGGAAGTCCTTCACCTGACCCATGATCGCGGCCACAGCGGGACCGGTCTGGTTGGTCTGAACCGGTGCCCGCATGATATAAGGCACATCATGTTCGCCGCGCAGCACCGTGTTACGCGTGCCATAGCTCCAGCCTTTGGTTTCCCGCAGATCCATATTGATCCGGGACAGGAAATTGCCACCCAGAATCTCGTTGGCGGCATTCAGCTTGAGCAGATCGTCGGTTCCTTTCACCGGCAGAACCTGTCCGGCAAGGATCATCGACTGCGGTGAATTCGCGCGATGGATGACGACAATCTTGCCTTCGCCGTCCGGGATAGCGGCATCAAAATTCTTGGCCGGCGCGGCTGCTCCAGATACTGTCCAGTTACCGAAACGCATTTCCAGCTTCTCGACCAACGCGGCGCGATCAATTTGACCGACTGCAAAAATGGTCGCATTTTCCGGTCGCATCCAGCCATTGTGAAATCCGGTCAGATCATTGCGAGTGATCGCCTGGACCGAAGCCTTGTTGCCATTGCCTGACAGCCCGCGGCCATAAGGATGCTGGTCACCAAAGAGCAATGGCGGCAGGGCGTTGGTGGCAATGCTGCGCGGATTGCTCTCTTCGCGGTCAATCGCGGTCAGCTGCTGCACTCGGATACGCTCGATATCATCAGTCTTGAAGGCCGGATTTTTGACGATGTCAGCCATCAAGTCGAGCGACGCATCGAGATTGGGGTTCACCGCGCTGAGGCTCACCATGGTGCGGTCACGACCGCCGCCGACGCTGACATTGGCACCGAGCCGCTCCTGTTGCTCCGCAATCTGTACCGAAGTCAGACTGGTTGTGCCTTCTTCAAGCATTGCGGTGACAAAATTATGCAAGCCCACCTTGTCGGCTGGATCCGCCGAGGATCCGGCATCAAAGGACATCGTGACCCGGGTCATCGGCACGGCATCGCGGCGAGCGAAATGCACGGTGATACCGTTGGACAGGGTTGCCGTCTCGACATCCGGAAAATCAACATTGGGCACCTCGCCCACTTCCGGCAATTGCGACCGGTCCGGCGCGGTGACGGTCCCGGTCTCCCCATCCTGAGTGTAAAATGCCGGGGCGGTCAGCGTCCCGGTCCGCGCGCCGGCACCGGCCTCGACTTCCTGATAAGCTTCGCGCTCACCGGGAACGACGCGAATGCCCACCACCGGCCGGGTCAGCCATTTCTGCATTGCCGAGGTGACCGATGCCGGGGTTGTCGAGGCCAGCCGTTCAAGCTGCCGTTTGTAATATTGCGGATCGTCCGAATAGAGTTCGCCCTGCGCCAGTGCAGTCGCCTTGCCGTTAAATCCGCCGACCTGTTCCAGACCAGCGATGCGGGCGGCAGCGTTGCGTGTTGCGACGCGTTGAACTTCATCTTCGGTCGGGCCATTCTGGATGAAATCGGCGACAATCTCGTCGAGCCGCTTGGCGACCATATCGGCATCTTCACCCGGCTTCACGTCCGCTTGGATATTGACCAGGCTGCCATGTACGAACGGGATGACATAAGCGGAAACGGCCACGGCGTTCTTTTCTTCGCGGACCATGATATTGTCGAGCCGCGAACTGGCGAGACCGCCGAGAACCGTCATGCCTACGTCTAATGGCGTATATTCCGGATCATTCAGACCAGGCACAATCCAGTTGCGGTAGATCCGCGTGGTTGCGACCTTGTCTTTCATCACCTCATAAACCGGCGCATCCAGGGTTGGCAGTTCCGGGTTGAGCTCCGGGATCGGTTTCCCGCGGGGGATGGCACCGAACCATTTCTGGACCAGCGGCTTGGCAGAAGCCGCGTCGAGATCGCCAGCCAGAACCAATATGGCATTGTTCGGGCCGTAATGATCGATGAACCATTGTTTCATGTCATCGAGCGACGCGGCTTCGAGATCTTCGAGCGAACCGATCGTACTATGGCCATAGGGATGGCCCTCTTCCGGGAAGAGCAGTTCGGTCTGGCGATAGCTGACCAGGCCATAGGGTTGGTTATCGCCTTGCCGTTTCTCGTTGGAAACAACCCCGATCTGATTGTCGAGCTTTTCCTGGGTCACCGCACCGAGCAAATGGCCCATGCGATCGCTTTCCAGAAACAGCGCCACTTCCAGCGCGGATTTTGGAACCGTCTGAAAATAGTTGGTCCGGTCGAGCCAGGTCGTGCCGTTAAGATCGGTCGCGCCAATTTGCCGCAGCGGTTCGAAATAGTCGCCCGGGGCATTTTCGGAGCCGTTGAACATGATATGCTCGAACAGATGGGCATAGCCGGTCTTACCCTTGGGCTCATGCTTGGATCCTACGCCATACCAGATCGAGACCGCGACGATCGGCGCCTTGCGATCGGTATGCACCAGGACTTTCAACCCGTTGTCGAGGGTGAATTCTTCATAGGGGATATTCACCGCATCAACCAGCTTGCTCACCGGCGCTGGTTTGGCGCTGGCGTGATTGTCAGCATAAGCAGGGGATGTCAGCGTCAGTGCGCTTGTGGCGAGAGCAATCGCGAGGGTACGGGTCAAGCGGGGCATGGGTTGTTTCCTCTCAAATAATGTCATTTGAAACTAGTATCGGTTTGGGTTGCTACGATGCAAGCCTTGTTGGTGGTCTTCGACCAAATGACGACGGGTTTCGACCAACGGCAACGCATATCCGTGCCGTCCTGAAGGTCTATTTCTTCTTCCAGCCCCAGAACAGGTGACAGGGCAATATGTTCCAGACCGAATAGCCATGGTCGATTCGATCAAAATGCGGGGCCATGAAATCCCGCGCGCGTTTAACAAATTGATAAACCAGAAACCCGCCGCCGGGTCGGAGCGCAGCGTGTGTTTCTGCTGCAATTTTGGGACCGAGTTGATTGGGCAGCGTCGAAAATGGCAAACCGGACAGAATATAGTCCGCCTTGTCATGGCCGAGTTCGGCAAGGATTTGCTGAACATTGTCGGCAGACCCGTGAATCGGGAAAAAGCGGCTGTCGCGGATGGTCTTGCTGAGATAGGCGATAAAATCGGGATTGAGGTCAATGACAATCAGTACCCCATCGGGCTTCATCTGTTCGAGAACCGGCCGACAGAAAGTCCCTACACCCGGCCCATATTCAACAAAAACATCGCAATTTTGCCAATCGACCGGCGCGAGCATTTTTTTGATGGTAACCCCGGACGATGGAATGATCGATCCGACCATCACCGGATGTTTCAGAAATCCTTTGAAAAACACGCCCCAGGCACCAAAGGTTCGTGCGGCCCGCGATCTGATTCGGTCCCAGAGCCGGGCTTTTGCTAAGGTGCTGGTCAAAGGGAGGTCCTCCTGGGGTCGACGTACTGTCTTACTAAAACAATGCAGTATAAACTTCAAACATCTTCGCGCTTGCCCGGGGCGGGCATAAGTTTAAAAAGACGGCATGCTGCTCCATCCTCAAGGTTCGATCGCGGTGATCTTTTGTGCGCAACGCACGGCGCTTGACAATAGCGGCTATGATGCCGCGGCATCGGAGATGAGCACGTTGGCCGCAAGCCAACCGGGATATCTTGGCCAGGATCATAGCCGTTCTCCGGACGGTCTCGGTATTACGGTCAGCTACTGGCAAGATGAGGCAGCAGCCAAGGCTTGGCGCGATCATCCCGACCACGTGGCGATCCGGGATCGCGGGCGCGATATCTGGTACCAAAGCTACAGCCTGCATGTCGCGACAATCGACCGGCGCTATGGTTGGGAAAAATCTGGGACTGATGCCGATAGCATGCCATAGGGTTGTCCATGGCCGATTCTCCTTCTGTCTCCGAGGCAGCGCCCCCGCTAAAGACCGCCCCCAAAAAACCGCTCGACAATAGCCGGATGGCGGTTCTGTTTGCTGTCATGCTGGTCACGGCATCGGGCAACACCGCCATGCAATCGATCCTGCCAACGATTGGCACCCAGCTCAAAATTCCGGATTTCTGGGTCAGCGCCGCATTCAGCTGGTCGGCGCTTTTGTGGGTCTATACGGCGCCCAAATGGGCCCGGCTGTCCGATCATCGCGGCCGCAAGGCCCTGATGCGACTAGGCATGATCGGCTTTACCTCGTCCATGGCGCTGGCTGGCCTCGCGCTTTTTTCGGCTTGTCGGGCTGGTACAGCGCGATCTGGACCTTCGTGCTGTTTGCGATTTTCCGAAGCCTGTACGGATTGCTGGGATCGGCCGCGCCGCCTGCGGTGCAGGCCTATGTCGCTGCCCGGACAGAACGCCAGGATCGAACCAAGGCGCTGTCGCTCATCTCGTCATCCTTCGGCTTGGGCACCATTGTCGGCCCGGCGATTGCACCCTTGCTGATCCTGCCCTTTTTCGGCCTCTCCAGCCCGATGTTCGCCTTTGCCCTGATCGGCATTGCGGTGATGATTGCGCTGGCGCTCAAGCTGCCCAATGACGATCCCGGATTCGCCGCGCGCGGGGTGGTGACGTCGGAGCCTTATAGCTCGGCGCCTTCCGCGAACAGTCTGAAACAAGATGATAGCTCCGATGACGACAGCGCCAATGCCGATGCCTTGGACGGGGCCGAAGAACAAAACCTGCCCCCGCGCTTGCGCTGGGGCGATTCCCGGATCAAGCCGTGGCTCGTTACCGGCATCATGGGCGGCAATGCCCATGCGGTCATTCTGGGCGTGATCGGGTTTCTGGTGCTTGACCGGCTCGGATTGCGCGAGGATCCGAAAACCGCGATCGAGATGACCGGAATCGTGCTAATGTCCGGGGCGGCCGCCACGCTGCTCGCACAATGGGGCCTGATCCCGCTGCTCCAGATGGGGCCGCGCTCGTCGGTGCTGTGGGGCATGTTGCTCGCCGCCATCGGCTGTCTCGTCATTGGAATGGCGGACGAGCTTTACGGCATCATTCTGGGCTTCGCAATTGCTTCGCTCGGCTTTGGACTGTTCCGTCCCGGCTTTACGGCAGGCGCGTCGCTCGCCGTCAAAAGGTCGGAACAAAATGGCGTCGCCGGCATTGTCGCTTCGGTCAACGGCATGGCGTTCATCGCATCACCCGCCCTGGGGGTTCTGCTCTACACTTATGTCAGCGCGCTCCCGTTCTGGATTGCGGTGACCATGTGCCTGTTCATATTCGGCTGGGGCTACAGGACCCTGCAACTGGACGAAGACCAGCTCGAACAACGCTAGCTTTCATGTTTGCTGTCGTGCACCGGCGTCAACATGCCGGGAGCCACAAATCCGATCGGCTCCGCGCGCATCGCATTTTGCTTCAGCTCGGCTTCCATCTTCGAATATTCCTCGACCATTTCCGGAGTCACGGACGCGCGACTGGCTTTGAGTGCCAATTCGAAATGTTTCATCGAAACCGTTTCGACCAGACCGCCATGTTCGCGCAGCGCATAAAGACCGGCACGACGCACCAGATCCTCGAGATCAGCGCCAGAATAACGCTCTGCCCGCTCGGCGATTTCATCCAGATCAACATCTTTGCCAATCGGCATTTTGGCGGTGTGAATCGCCAATATCCGGCGCCGGCCGGCTTTCTCCGGAACCGGCACATAAACCAGCTCATCAAAGCGTCCCGGTCGCAGCAATGCCGGATCGACAAGACCGGGGCGATTGGTTGCCCCGATCAGAATGACCGACTGCATTTCTTCCAGACCATCCATTTCAGCTAAAATGGTATTGACCACCCGTTCCGTCGCCTGTGGTTCACCCATGCCCCGCCCACGGGCCGGCACCAGGCTGTCAATCTCGTCGATAAACAGGATTGTCGGTGCCACTTGGCGTGCGCGGGCAAAAAGCCGCGCAATCTGCTGTTCGCTCTCGCCATACCATTTGGACAGCAGATCGCTGGACTTGGTGGCGATGAAATTCGCCTCTGCTTCCCGCGCAACCGCTTTGGCCAGCAATGTCTTGCCGGTGCCGGGCGGCCCATAAAGCAAGAAGCCCTTGGCTGGCCGGATCCCCAGACGGGTAAAGGCTTCGGGATTTTTCATCGGCAACTCAATGCCTTCTTTCAAGCGCATCTGGGCATCATCAAGGCCGCCTATATCTTCCCAGCGCACATCGGGAGCCTGGACCATCACTTCGCGCATGGCTGATGGCTGGACGCGTTTCAGCGCCTCGACAAAATCATCCCGGCGGACGAACAGTTCATCGAGCACCTCGGGCGGGACGGTCTCTTTTTCCAGGTCCAGTTTTGGCATGATCCGCCGCACCGCTTCAATCGCTGCTTCGCGTGTCAGCGCGGCGAGATCGGCCCCCACGAAACCATAGGTCGTGCGCGCCAGCTCACCGAGATCCACGGCGGATTCCAGCGGCATGCCGCGGGTGTGGATACCCAATATTTCTTTCCGGCCGCGCATATCAGGCACCCCAACAATGATCTCGCGATCAAAGCGGCCCGGCCGGCGCAACGCTTCATCAATCGCTTCCGGCCGGTTGGTTGCGGCAATCACGACCAGATTGAGCCGCGACTCCAGCCCGTCCATCAACGTGAGCAGCTGGGCAACCAGCCGTTTCTCGGTTTCGCCCTGCACCTGCCCACGCTTCGGCGCGATCGAATCAATTTCATCGATAAACAGGATCGACGGCGCCGCCTTGGTGGCCGCTTCAAAGATCTCACGCAGCTTTTTCTCCGACTCGCCATAAGCGGAACCCATGATTTCAGGCCCGTTGATCAGGAAAAACTCGGCATCGCTTTCATTGGCAACCGCCCTTGCGAGGCGGGTTTTGCCGGTACCGGGCGGGCCGTGGAGCAACACGCCGCGTGGGGGATCGACGCCGAGCCGGGTGAACAGTTGCGGATAGCGCAATGGCAGTTCCACCATCTCGCGCAGCTGATCAATGGTTTCGTGCATGCCGCCAATATCATCATAAGTGACATCCGCACGGCGATGCTCGGTTGATTCTTCATATTCCGGGCGCAAGTCGACTTCGGTATTCTCGTCAATATGGACGACGCCCTTTGGCATTGTCGACACCACAACCAGGCGGATCTGTTGCAAGGAAAAAGCCGGAGCAGCCAGCATTTGGCGCAATTGTGGCGGCATGTCGCTGCGGTCGACCTGCTGTTGCCCGTGGGTCGCGACAAAGTCGCCAGCATTGAGCGGACGCCCCATGAAGCTCCGCTTCAGTCCATTGCCATTACCATGCAGGCGGAGATCCTTTTGCGCCGGTGCAAACACGACTTTCTTGGCCGGTTTCGACTCGATTTTCCGAATTTCGACAAAATCACCGGATCCGACCCCGGCATTGGCACGCTGCAAACCGTCAAGTCGCACAAAATCCAGGCCTTCATCCTCGGGATAAGGCAAAACGGCCCGCGCCGGAGTTGCCTCTTTCCCGCAGATTTCGACAATATCCCCTTCGACCAGTCCCAGTTTCGCGAGATTGTCGCGCGACAGGCGCGCCAGTCCGCGACCGCTATCCTCGGGGCGGGCATTGGCCACTTGCAATTTTAGGAACGAGTCATCCGATTCGGAGGATTCGGGATCGGATTTGGCATCATCAGACATGGGAGGACTCCTGCTGCTCTTGTCTTTTCAACAAGATAGGGAGCAGTCGACGATTATGCGACTCCATATTTCGGGCGGCAATCGGAGACCACGCACATATCACCGCTTGCGCGCTGGAAATCGGCCAAAAAAAGGCTGATCCCGAGGGACCAGCCTGTAAAAGTTTTTAGGAGAGGATGCCTGAAAGGCCCGTCTTAATTGGGGCAAAACCCATTATGTTGCAAGTGCGAAATAGACATTGTTAGTTGCATAATTTGCATCTTATCAATTCTCATAAGGTCCGTATTTGGCCAATCTATACTTTTTTGCTAAAGTTTTGCGTTGCACAATACAGGAATAGTCCCGATATAGCTTGTACCATGCGACGCCTTCCTCCCCTCCGCGCTCTGGAAGCTTTTATTCGAGTGGCCAAACTGGGCTCTTCGAAAGCCGCGGCGGCTGAACTGGCATTGTCTCCGCCAGCGCTGAGTCGCCGAATAAAATCGCTCGAGGACCATGTCGGCAAGCCCTTGTTCGAACGGCGCAACCAGTCGATGATTCTGAACGACGATGGCACCTTGTTACTGGAGGCGGTGGCGCCAGCAATCGAAACCATCGGTGAAGCGGTTGATCAGATGACCGAGACCGGCGGCGACCTGCGTCTGCGCTTGGGCGTGCTGCCGTTGTTTGGCGCCACCCGGCTCATGCCGCGGCTACCGGAGCTCCGTCAGCTCTATCCCAAGCTCCATATTGATGTGGATACGTCAACCCACGCCGAAAACATGCTCGGCGACGTTATCGACGCGGCGATTATCATCACCGATCACGTCGATCCCAATCTCTATTCGGTGAAGCTCGACAGCAACAAGGTCTATGCGATTGCATCCACGCAGCTGGTCAATGGCCCAAACGCGATCAAGGAACCATCCGATCTCAAAGATCATAACATCCTGATCCATTCGGATATGGCGCGCGCCTTTGACCAGTGGAAGGAAGCGGTGGGTCTGCCCGATCTGCAGCCGGCGAGCATTGATCACATGAACAGCGGGCCGTTGATCCTGGAAGCGGCGGCACAAGGGCTTGGCATCGCGATCATGCATGGCGGCCATTTTTCGGATGCCAATGATCCGCGCCTCGCCCGTCTGTTCAATTATGATATCGACAGCCCCTATTCCTATTGGTTTGTCTGTCGCAAACGCGACAAGAAGAATCGAGCGGTCCGGATTTTCCACGATTGGGTTGTCAAAGCAGGGCTTTAAGCGACCAGCTGATTGGAAATTACCGTCAGGCTTCGGTGACAAGTCATTATTAGCCTGATACAATAAACTGTTCGTCACGCATGACTGACAAACCCTTGTCACTAATGAACTGATGAAGAAACCATCAAAGCCTTTTGGGGAGGTGCGGGTTCTTCATTGGAATTATTGGAGAATTTTCATGCGTTTCAAAACTCTTACTTTGCTATCAGCTTTTTCGATTGCCGCAATGCCGACAATCGCCTCGGCACAGTCCCAGCCAGTAGCCCCGGCAGTCACCGCCAAGGCGGAACGCGTTTCTGCCGGCGCGGAAGATGTCAATAATCTCGGCGGCGGTTCCGATACGCTGATTGCGGTATTGGCCGGTGCCATCGCTATCGCTTTTGTAACCCTCACGATCGTGAACAATGACGACGATGATGACGATGATCCGGTCAGTCCCTGAACACGCGCGAACAATGGCACTGGAACAGTGTGAACTGAACTGCGCTCAATGGTTTCTGGGGCTATCCGCAAACCGGCTAGCCCCAGAAAACAATGGTCCTGGAAACCCGATCAGCCCAGCCGGGTGAGAATGTCGCGGGCAAACAGGCTCAATGTATCGTCGCGCGCGCCCATGATCACGATCCGGTCACCCGACTTGGCCAGCGACACGATATAGTCACCGCAATCGGTCCGCTCTGATATATGTTTAGCCGCGCCACCGGCGGCCACCACAGCATCGGTAATTGCCTCGCTGCCGATCGAACGGTCTACGGTTCCCCCGAAATAGACCGGGTCACAGAGCACAACATGGTCATCCGCATCGAGCAGATCGACGAATACCTCAGCAAGCTCGGCCCCCATTTTGCGGATCGGACCAAAACCATGCGGTTGGAAAAAGGCAATAATCCGCCCGGGAAACGCTTTCATTGTCTTGAGTGTCGCCGAGATCTTGTCGGGATTATGCCCGAAATCATCGATGACGCTGATCCCATTGGCTTGACCGACAATATCAAACCGCCGCGCCAGCCCGGTGAATGTCGCCAACGCCGCAACGCTATCCGCAACCGACACGCCCACAGCGGCTGCTGCGGCAATTGCCGCCAGTCCATTGGCGATATTATGGCGTCCCGGCACTTTTAAGCTGGCAGCAAATGTCTCGTCGTCGGTCTCCAGCGTGAATCGGCTGCCCAATGGCGCCTCGTCGACATCGATCGCACACAAATCGGCCTGCGCAGAGAAACCGAAGCTGATACCGCGCTCGATCGGCCGGGCTGCCATCAAGGCGACGCTTTCGTCATCGTCCGCATTCCACACGATACGCTGGGCCTTCTGGGCGAAATCGCCGAACAGCTGACGCAATTCTTCGAGGCTCTTGTGATCGAGACTGATATTGTTGAGCACCGCCACTTCGGGATGGAAAAGCGCAATAGATCCGTCGCTTTCGTCGACTTCGCTGACCATCACACCACCATCGCCCACCCGGGAGCTGGCAAAAGGGGCGTCATCGGCGACGAAATCTTTCATCACCGCACCGTTCATGATCGTCGGATCAAGGCCGGCCTGGGTCAGGATCCAGCCAATCATCCCGGTGACCGTCGACTTGCCGCTGGTTCCGCCGATCGCGATGCTGCGCGGCGCAGCGTTAAACTGTTCAGCGAGCAATTCCGCCCGGGTCATTCGGGTACAACCCAGCGCATTGGCCTGGGCGACATCCGGGACACTGTCTTCAATCGCGGCCGACGCGATCAGGATCTGGTCACCGGTTACCAGTCCGCTGCCGTCCTGGGGAAACAACCCGATGCCTTTCGCCTGCAGCCATTCGAACTTGGCCGCGAGACGCCCCTGATCCAGTGCCCGGTCAGAGCCGGCTACTGCTGCGCCGCCTTCGCGGACAATCATCGCCAGAGGCATCATGCCAGAGCCACCGATACCGCAAAAATAATAGGATTTGTCTTTGGTCATCATCCCCCGCTATTGCGTCGCAAAGCTTTTGGCAATCGCATCAGGGGAAAAATTACATGAAGCGGATCAGGATCGGGATTTGTGCACCCTCAACCCCGCTTTACACCGAGGACATGGAAAAAGTCACGGCGCTTGCCAGCGCGAGCCATCCGGAAGCCGAGCTGGTTTTTCATGACCAGTGCTTCGCGATTGCCGGACATTTCGCCGGCAAGGATGACCTGCGCACAACCGCCTTTCTTGCGATGGCCAATGATCCGACGCTGGATGCCGTCTGGTTTGCGCGCGGTGGCTATGGCGCCGCGCGGATCGCCGACGAAATTCTCGCTCAGCTCGAACCGGCCGCCAAGACCAAACACTATCTCGGCTATAGCGACGGCGGCAATCTGCTCGGCGCCTTGTACAAGGCCGGCATCGGCTTTCAGGCCCACGGACCAATGCCGGTCGATATCCGCCGCGACAATGGGGATCTGGCGGTCAGAAGGGCGCTGGACTGGCTGGTCCATCGTGATCGCTCGGCGCTCGAAACCCATGTGACCGGAGACCAGAAAACAGCGGCTTTCAACCTGATGACGCTCGCGATGATGGTCGGCACGCCGTTGCTACCGGATCTCGACAGACATCTGGTTATGGTCGAGGAAATTGCCGAATATCTCTATGCCTTTGACCGCGCGCTGTTCAACGTCACGAGCCATCTCGCCGGATCGCGGCTGGCGGGGATGCGCCTGGGCCGGGTCAGCGACGTGCCCGAGAACAACCGCCCCTTTGGTGAAGAAGTCGAGGAAATCATGCAGCGATGCTGTGATCGCGCCGGTATCGCCTATCTCGGGCGCGCTGATATCGGCCATGATGTGGAGAACAAGATCGTCCCGTTCGGCGATATTCCTGCATAACTGTGCGGCTTAGGCCCTGAGGTCCGGGTCCAGCGTCAAATCCTCATCAAGCTGCACGCCAAAACTGTTCAGCATCATCGACACCTGGGTATATTGGCCGACGGTCATCACCAGGTCCATGCGCTGTTTCTCGGTCAGTTCAGCAAGCGCCTGCCAGGTCGCATCCGATACGAAGGAATCGGCGGTCAGTTCATCGGTTGCGCGCAACAAGGCCGCTTCGATAGCCGTCCATCCATCGGCATCCGGTCCCGCCTTGATCCGTTCGATCTCGGCATCGGTCAGCCCGCAATCCTTGCCGATCCGTTCGTGCTGCGCCCATTCATAACCGGATTTCCAGTTATAGCCGGTGCGCAGAATAACCATCTCCCGCTCGCGCGGTGCCAGGCTGTTGTGGCGAGATAGCATATAGCCGCCCCACCACATAAAGGCCTTGAACGCCTTGGGTGCCTTGGCCAGCGTGCGGAAGATATTGAGCACCGGTCCTTGCTGGAACCGTTCGCCCAGCATGGCCTTTTGCTCGTCATCCATGTCCGCATCGGCGAGCGGCGCGATGCGCGGTTTATTCAGCCGCATCGGCAGCTTCGGCGGGCGCGATCTTGTCCTGGGTGCGCAATTCAAAATCGCTCGCATCATGGCGCTCGTGCAGCTGACCTTCGGGTGGTCCCCAGGCGCGGTTGACCATCTTGCCGCGCTGCACCGCTTCGCGCTCGCCGATCATGTCGGTCCAGCGGTTCATATGCTTGTAGGACGCGGTGTCGAGAAACTCCGCCGCTTCGTAGACGATATTCTTGACCAGTGCGCCATACCACGGCCAGATCGCCATATCGGCAATGGTATACTCGTCACCGGCCATATATTCATTGTCGGCAAGATGGCGATCGAGCACGTCGAGTTGGCGCTTCACTTCCATCGCAAAGCGGTCGATACAATATTCGATCTTCACCGGCGCATAAGCGTAGAAATGCCCGAAGCCACCGCCAAGATAGGGCGCGCTGCCCATTTGCCAGAACAGCCAGTTCATCGTTTCCGCCCGCTTGGCCGGGTCAGTTGGCAGGAACGCACCAAATTTTTCGGCGAGATAATGCAGGATGGATCCGGACTCGAACAGCCGGGTTGGCGGATTGGTGCTGCGATCGAGCAAGGCCGGGATCTTGGAATTGGGATTGATGTCGACAAAGCCGCTGCCAAACTGATCGCCTTCGCCAATATTAATCAGATAGGCATCATATTCCGCGCCTTCATGCCCAAGGGCCAGCAACTCTTCGAGCATGATCGTAACCTTCACGCCATTGGGCGTCGCCATCGAATGCAACTGCAACGGGTGCTTGCCGATCGGCAATTCCGCATCCTTGGTCGGTCCGGCAATCGGCCGGTTGATATTGGCAAAACGGCCACCATTGGCCTTGTCCCATTTCCAGACTTTGGGCGGGGTATAATCAGGGAGATTGTCGGTCATGTGCACGGGGCTCCTTCTGCTCTGCTGCACCAGTGCAGCGATCATGAACAAGGGCCTACTATAAATGCACCCCGGAATCCTAGGATAAGCTTCTTTCAGGCAGAAAAGATAATTTTGTGGGCCTGATCAACGTGATAATCCGGGACCCGTGGGCTCCCGCCATTTCTATTCCTGACGCGTAAATCGCATCATCCGGCCGCGGGATGCGAGAATATAGACCAGCTTGTCTTCGGTCACCCGGTCGATCAGATAACAGGTAATGCCCTCGACATCCTGAAGCGTGAACGCTTTGCCTGTTTCATCGGGGTTCTGGTCGGAACAGCTATCGACAAAGGTGATTGGAACCGGACTGGCATCGGGGCCGCCAAGGCTGTGCAGAAATCCATTGCCCTTGATCGTGACCACCGCCTCGGGATCGTCATCCGATACCCAGATGCCTTGCATCTGATCGAGATAGCTATCCTGGACCGGCTCGACATCCGGTGTCACTGCGGGTGCCGGTGTGTCACTGGTTTCATTTTCCGGATCGGCTGATGGCCAGCACGCAGTGAGCGTGAGAACGCAAGCAGCCAATCCGGCAAATGATAGAAATTTGTTCAAACCCGCTTAGCCAAGCGTGACGGACTTGATCGCACCGGGCTGTGCCGGTGGCTCGCCTTTTGGCAAGGCATCGACCGCATCCATGCCGGTCGTGACTTCGCCCCAGACGGTATATTGACCGTCAAGGAAGGTGGCGTCATCGAGACAGATGAAGAACTGGCTGTTGGCGCTGTTCGGATCCATCGTCCGCGCCATTGAGCAGACACCACGGACATGCGGCTCTTGCGAAAATTCAGCGGCAATATCGGGCTTGTCCGATCCGGACATGCCAGTACCGGTCGGATCACCGCCCTGCGCCATGAACCCGTCAATCACGCGGTGAAAGACAACCCCGTCATAAAAACCTTCGGATGCCAGTTCGGTGATCCGCGCGACATGGCCCGGAGCCAGATCGGGACGGAGTTTGATTTCGACATCACCGGTTTCGAGGTGAAGAGTCAGTTTTTCATGCGCCATGGAGGATTCCTTAAATCATGATTGGAATGGAAGTTTGATTTTCTGCAACGGGATATAGGGTCAAAGATTAACAAAATCACCCCAGCCGGAAAATAAATTGTACGGATTCACATTCCTCCACTAGAGAGTTGCTGTTCAGGGCTTCCACAGCTAGGCAGGAGGCTGTGTTTTATTGCTCTGTCGGAAGCAAAAGGGGAGCATCGCCATGACCGAGATGACTGACTCCTCGAGCCCGGAAGACACCGAACATAATCCACCCAGCCTCGATGAAGACAACCGGCTGACCGACGAGTTTGTCCGGTCGGTGTCGGACGCGGTTGAGGCCGCAGATCCGAACCTGGCGCAGGAACTCGTCAATCCGCTGCACAATGCCGATATTGCCGATCTGTTCGAATTGATCGACGAAGATGAACGCGCGCCGCTGGCCGGTGCGCTCGGCGATCTGGTCAGCGCCGATGTGCTCGCAGAAATGAACGAGCATGTTCGCGAAGATCTGATCGAGGTGCTCGAACCGGGGCAGATTGCGGATCTGACGGAACAGCTCGAGACCGACGACGCGGTCGCGATCATCGAGGATCTTGAAGAGACCGAACAGCAGGCCGTTCTCGCCGAACTGGATGCCGAAGATCGCGCGGTCATCGAAAGCGCGCTGACCTATCCCGAAGAATCCGCGGGCCGGATCATGCAACGGGATCTGGTCGCGGTGCCGGAACATATGAATGTCGGTCAGCTGATCGATTTTCTGCGCGAGCACAAGGACCTGACGACCGAATTCTGGGAAGTCTATGTCGTCGACCCGACCCACAAACCGGTTGGCACCTGTCAGCTCAGCTGGATCTTGCGGACGCCGCGCGACATTGCTGTTGGCGATATCATGAAACGCGAGCAGACGCTGATTCCGGTCGATATGGACCAGGAAGAGGTCGCGCTGCGCTTCCAGAAATATAACCTGATCTCTGCGGCGGTGGTCAATGAAGATGGCCGGCTGATCGGGATGATCACCGTGGATGACATTCTCCATATTGTCGAAGATGAAGCCAGTGAGGATGTGCTGCTGCTCTCCGGTGCCGGCGAAGGCGACATTAACGAACCGATACGCGACAGTTACAAGGCCCGCGTCCGCTGGCTGGTCGCCAATCTGGCAACCGCCATGGTCGCAAGTTTTGTCATCTCGATCTTTGGCGCGGCGATCGAACAGATGGTCGCGCTGGCCATATTAATGCCGATCGTGGCTTCAATTGGCGGCAATGCCGGGACCCAGACCATGGCGGTTTCGGTGCGCGCGCTTGCGATGAATGAGCTTACCCGGTCGAACACCCGCCGGATTATCGGCCGGGAATTCCGCATCGCCTTGCTCAATGGCGGAACCATCGCGGTGCTTGTCGGTATCGGCACCGGACTGCTCTTTGCCAATCCGATGCTCGGTGTCGTGATCGGCGTGGCCATGCTGATCAATATTGTCATCGCTGGCTTTGCCGGGATTTTCGTACCGGTCATGCTCGACCGGATGGATCAGGATCCCGCGCTCGCATCTTCGGTTTTCGTCACCATGATTACCGATACCATGGGCTTCCTTGCCTTTCTCGGCCTGGCAGTGGCCAGCGGGCTGGTCAGCTTCTAGAAGCTGGCGTTCGGGGCCAGCAGGCCCGTGTCATCGGGCGTCGCGCGGACCATAGACCGCGACGAAATTGCTCAAGTCAGTATACACGCGCTGCCGCACTTCATCGCCGACCATTTCGCCAATTTGCAGGTCGAACGCACGGCGATCGCCGTGCACCACCTGGCGCAGCAGAGTCAGGAACAGCATTTCGTCTGGCGTGGTCTGTGGACAACAAGCCCGGCCGATGACGAATTTTTCCGGCCAGGCATGACCCAGGGTCTCGATCAGGATCAGCAAACAATTGACCGCACGGCCACTGCCGAGACGAGACTGCAGCGCCGGGCGCACGTCCTGATAGGATTTCTGCCCCAGGACCGCCAATCGCAAAGCCAGGACGATACGGGCCTCAGCGCCGGACAGGGACATCAGATCCGGCATGACAGGGACCAGTTTTGCAAGACTTCCCGATTCTATGTTCATATTTTTCTCTCCATGGCAGACTCGATGAACAGACCTTATTGCGACTAATTATCATTTGCAACTATGATCTTGATCAAAATGCGGCAGAGCGTTTCAGGTTGCTGATCACGCCATATAGGTACCGCTGTCGCGCCGATGCTTGACTCCCATGGGCGCTCCGCTCAGAGAAGCGTCATGCCGCTGAACATGACCAAAATTGCATTCCGCAGTGAAAGCCCCGCGACCTTGCGTGCCTGGCTGGAATCCCATGCGGAACTCGGGGAAGCGCGCTTGACCACGCGTTACTTGCCGAAACGACATGCCGAAATGGTCGGAGGTTCACTTTACTGGATACACAGCAAGAAAATTGTCGGGCGAAGCCCGATTATTGGCTTCATGGAAAACGGCGAAGGCCGGCAGTGGATACGGCTTGAACCCCGGCTTGTCGCCGTTCAGACTGTTCCGCGCCGCGCCCACCAGGGCTGGCGGTATCTCGAGGAAAAGGACACGCCACCTGATCTCGGTCAGGGCGCTGAGGGGGCCGAAGAAATGCCCGCCGAAATGCTCGGTGAACTGTCCGATCTGGGCTTGATCTAGGCGGCTAACGGCGATCAATTTTTTCCACAGTGAAAACAGATACTTAGCCGTAATGACTGGATTCATTGCCCAAAGCGCTGACCAAAAAGCTTCGCCCTGTTCTCATTCACTTAACTGTGAAATAGGATAAATTCGCCTCTTTTACAAAGGCTTGTATGTCGTATTTGTCCAATCCGATAGCGGGGCGGGGCCTGTATCTCCAATCGCAGAAGCCATGATCCACCCCCAAGAATGAGGACTGGGCTTCAGGTCGCATTTTCTTGATTCTAAGGAGATGTAAACGTGAAACTACCCCATAATGTACCCTGCCCCAATGGCAGCGAACGCGCCCGAAAGGCAAAACAGTTGCGTGAAACGGCAGCGGAAATCTCTCGCACCCGACCCCATGCAGCATCCCGTAACAATGCCGAAGAACTGGACTATGCCGGTGCGAATTTCCCCACCAATTTTACCAAGGGACTGCATCATGATGAATTTGGTATTCTCTCTGCTGGCGACGATTATCGCACGTTTGTCGAAGCAATAAACAGCGCCGATGCCAATCTCTTTGACAATCATGTCAAGGATGCCACCGACCGTGCAGCAGAAAATGGCGATGCGCCATTTCAGTGCACGTTTAACGGCGACATGCCGCAATGGCGCGGCTGGGAAAGCCCGCGCGCCGGGCATGTCTATGAACTGCAAGGCCCCGATGCCGACAGTGTTGGCATGGCCCCTGCCCCGCGCGTCGGATCCTCGGAAAAGGCGGCAGAAGTCGCCGAAGTCTATGCGATGGCGATCCTGCGCGATGTTCCTTTCACAGCGATTTGTGCGGGCGGCAGCGCGGAACAGCTGTGCGACGGCGTCAACGGCTCCGTCCCAACCGCTCAGATGACCGGCGATGACGTGGTGCAGGCCTTGAACAGCATGCCCTATTTCAACGGCACCAATATCGCTTCGGCGACACCGCCCTATAGTGATGCCAGCGGTCTCAACAGCTTTGAACGCAACCGCCGTTTTGCGCGAACGCAGGATGATGCCAACCCGTTCACGGCGGCGTTGACCAGCGAAAGCCTGTTCCGTGGATCGACGCCGGGTTCCTTGACCGGCCCCTATCTGTCGCAGTTCATGCTGATCGGCAATACCGGTCTTGCGGGTCCCGGTGGCGGGGCCGCCAGCTATCCCGGCAAAAGCGCGACCTATGATCTGCAGGATGGTTTCATTCGCTATGGCAGTCTCTCGATCGACCAGCGCGCGACGGTGCACAAATCCTGCCTCGATCATATGACCGACTGGCCGAGCTGGCGCGATGTTCAAAACGGTGCCAATTTCCGGGGTGCCGACCTGTTCGAGGAAAAGCGTCGTTTCATCACGACGCCCCGCGATCTCGCAACCTATGTGCATTATGACGCACTCTATGAAGCCTATCTCAATGCCGTGCTGATTATGGATGCGATGGGTGTTCCGGCCTCCAAGGGCTTTCCCGAGCCGGGCTTTCGGGATGCACCAGGCACGCCGCGGCGGACCGCCTTTGCTACTTTTGGCGGACCGCATATCCTGTCGCTGGTTACCGAGGTGGCGACCCGCTGCCTGAAGGCGGTGCGGCGCGAGAAGTTCAACTATCACCGCCGGGCCCGCCCCGAATTGATGGGTGGACGGATGGCGCTGGTCGAATGCGGCGAAGCGGCCCAGCTGGGCAGCGCGCAGGCGGCCTTCGAGCAGATGCACAGCGAACTCCCAGCCGCGCTGAAAGAAGCCGTCATCGCGCATAATGAAGCGCAGAACGAAACTGCGATGAACACCATGCGTCAGGTCGATTGTGCCGGCGGGACAACGCCGTTCAGCAATTTCGATGACTGCAATCTGCTGTTGCCGATGGCCTTCCCTGAAGGGTCTCCGATGCATCCGGCCTATGGCGCGGGCCATGCAACGGTGGCGGGCGGTTGCGTGACCATGATCAAGGCCTTTTTCGAAATGTTTGAAAGCCATGACAGCGGCATCGAAAGGGCACTGGTGGACACGGAAGGCGACCCGATTGTGTTCGTACCCAATGCCAATGGCTCGCGTCTGGTGGCCGATGACAAGTTCACTGGCGTGCTGACCATCCAGGGTGAGCTCGACAAGCTCGCGGCCAATATCTCGATTGGCCGGAACATGGCCGGAGTTCATTTCTACTCCGACTATTATGACAGCCTGCGGATGGGCGAGCGCGTGGCAGTGGGTATCCTGCTTGAACAGGCGCCGACCTATGGTGACCCGGTCGACACCACCTTCACCAGCTTTGACGGTGATTTCATTTCGATCAGCGGCCAGGCAGACGCTGCGCCGACACTGACGATCATAGATCGCCACGGACAGCCGATTTCCAATCAGCAATGGTGGCTTCGCCATGTACCCGGCGAGCAGTTGATCGTCGGCATGTAATCCGGCCGAGGAGGGAACAGGGGACAGGCCGGAGTGATCCGGCCTGTTTCCGTTTAGAGCTTGCCGTCGCGTGCGGCATTGCCGAGCAGCGTCATCACGCCCAGCTTGTGAAACGGCAGGATCGTGCCGAGATAGAGCTTTCCGCCGATATTATGGGTTTTGAAAAGCGTCGAGACGGTCACACGATCCCGGTCAGCGACCCGGGTTCGCAAGACCGACAAGCGGAAGTCCAGATGCTTGTCATCCCCGCCCGCAACAAACTCATTGTCGGTCCGGCCATAAAAGGTGAAAACGCCCGCTTTCTCGCCAGTGACATAGGAAGATTTCGTCGTCAGATTGTTGAGCTCTTCCGAACGCGGCGCTTCCAGACCCAGCGGGCGGACCAGCCGGTTGCGCAGCTTGAACAGCGAACGGAACCAATAGGGCATCGATCCCATGATCGCGTGATAGCTGTCTTCAATCCGCTGATCCGAAACCGGGACATCGGTATAAAAGGCGTCGGCAAAATCGGCACCGGGCAAATAGGACGCGATCGCGCTTTCCTCCGGGACCGATATCGCCTGGACGGTCATTTTTCCTGCTCGTCGACCCAGTGTTTGAGCAGGTTAAAAGCGATAGCGAAGGGCGGCGGTGCAATAAACGGCGCCTCCGGATCACCCGCCATGGCCGCCTTCACTTCCTCCAGTGAAAACCACGCCGCCTCCTCAATCTCTTCCTCGTCCAGCGTCAGCGCCGGATCATCGGTGATGCTGGTGCACGCAATCATCAGCGAAGAAGGGAACGGCCAAGGCTGGCTGGCGACATAGCGGACATCACGCACCTTGATCCCGGCTTCTTCCCAGAGCTCGCGGGCAACCGCGCCCTCCATGCTTTCACCGGGTTCGAGGAAACCGGCCAGCGCGGAAAATCGCTTTGGTGGAAAACGGGGCTGACGGCCCAGCAACACCTTGCCTTCACATTCCGCCAGCATGATCGTCACCGGATCGGTGCGCGGAAAATGCTCCGCGCCGCAACCACCGGTATCGCGATCGCATTGGCGCGCCCAGCCGCCCTTGCGGGACTGGGTCGGCAGTCCGCATTGCGCGCAGAAACCATGGCGCGCATGCCAGTCGACGAGACTGCGGGCGGTGGCGTAAATCGCCGCTTCATTGGCGTGGAGTGTGCCGAGCATCTGCCACAGCCGCGGGTTGGCCGCTGGTCCGGCATCACCGGCACCGGTCAGCTCGGCGAAATGCGGTGTTTCACCATCAATACCGAGCAACAGCAGGTCGTTTTCCGGTGCGGCATCAATAGCCATGCCCCAGCTCAGATTGCCTTCCGGATCAAAGACCGGGTTGAGGCCATCCATCCGCAGCAGCCGCGCATCCGGCCGCATCATCGCGGCCCGGAGCTTGTCAGGATTGACGCGCACCTGATCCGCCCGGTCCATCGTGCCGCCGGCAAAGGTGGGAACGATCGCGCTGAGGTCGGATGTCATGATCGGGCTGATACTCATGGGCTGGTTTTGCCTTCACCAGCCTGAGCAGCACCCATCAGATCGGCATAGACATATTTCGGAAATTCCGATTGGAACGGGTAGGTGTTGGATGGCATATATTGCGTATATCCGCCGGCCCGGAGCTTGTTGACCGTATCCACAAACGCGGAGGTTCCCGCTGCACCGCCCCAGCCAAATGTCCCAGCTGGGCTTTTCGCTGTTCCGAGACCGACTCGGCCGCCGGCGCCAAAGCCCTGATTGACCACCCAGGTGCCCGTCATGTCTGCGCCTGCCGGCAACAAATTGGACATGCCCAGCTTGGCGGTTTCGGGCTGCATGATGGCGGTGCCGTTCAAGGTTCCGAATCCCAGCAGCATGGCAAGAAACTTGTCATAATCTGCCGCGGAACCCACCAGTCCGGCGCCACCGAAGGCGAAAGCCGGCTTGTCTAGATAAATGCTGTTTTCCGCGGGATCAATCGGGATGAGACTGCCCGCAAAGGGGGCATAATTGTCGGTAAAGTCAGCGACCCGATCCGCCGGCAACTGGAAGAACGTATCCTTCATGCCCAGCGGATCAAACATCCGCTCCTGCAGGAACTGGTCAAGCGGCTTGCCGGAAGCCACTTCGACCACATAGCTGAGCAGATCAAGACTGACCGAATAGCTCCATTTGCTGCCCGGCTCATAGACCAGCGGCAAGGATGCGAGGTTTTTCGAAAATGTCGCGGCATCCGGCGTCGGTGCGCCGACCTCGATGCCTGGCAAGGGCATGCGGCTGACAACGCCGGGGGTAATCCCTTCGGCGAAATAGGCTTTCTGGATCGGCCCCTTGCTGATGATCGTGTAACCCAGACCAGCCGTGTGGGTGAGCAAATGACGAATGGTGATCTGGGTCCGCGCAGGCACCGTGTCGTCGAGCGATCCCTCGGGATCCTTCAATACCCGCAGATTGGCGAATTCAGGTAATATATCGGCCAGAGGCTGGTCCATTTTCAGCTTGCCGTCTTCGATCAGCATCATCACCGCCATGCCGGTCACCGGCTTGGTCTGCGAATAGAGCCGCCACAATGTGTTCAGATCGACAGCCTTGTCAGAACCCAGTGCATGCGTCCCGGCAGCAATGGCGATCGGATCGGAATTGCCGAGACCAATTGCCGCGAGCATCCCGGCCACTTTCTTCTCCGCCACATAGTCCTGAATGATCTTGGTCAGACCGGGAAAAGCCGGTTCCATCGCTATCGTGCGCGCGATGGCCAGCTTGGGTGCGCCCGCGAGCAGAGCACCAAGGCCGATGCCACCGAGCACCGAGCGCCGGTCGAAAGCGGAGAGATTTGTCTTGTCGGTCATTTCTGTTCCTTCATTTTCCACTGCACCGCCTTGGCAAACAAGGTCGGCAGGCCAGCATCCTCAATCCCTCGCAACGGCCACCACACAGCATCTTCGAATTTTCCCGTGATACTATCATCACTGTTAATAGCCATTTTATCCCATTGATAAACCGCCAAATCGACCTCAAGCGAAAAATGCGTGAAGCTATGCTGAACGATATTGGCGTGCAGCTGCCAGTCGCCGTCCAGGGGCGCCCGCCCGTGGCCGTCGGTCCGGGCTGCCCAGCCATCATCCGGCAAGCCGCGCATGGAACCCAGCATGCCTTTGGCTGGCCGCTTGATCAGCAGCAGCTGATCCTCCCGCTCGATCCAGAAAAACCGGCCGGCGCGGACGGGCTTCTTTTTCTTGGGCGGCTTGACCGGCAAGGATTCGGCATTGCCGTGGGCAAATGCCAGACAGTTGTCTTGCAAGGGACAGCGCGTGCAACCGGGATTTTTTGCGGTACAGAGCGTTGCGCCGATATCCATGCAGGCCTGGGCAAAGTCACCGGCACCCTTTTGCGGCGTAAGCGCCTCCATGCCGCGGCGAATATCAGCTTTGCCTGCGGGCAACGGTGTATCGATACCAAAGAGCCGTGCAACGAGCCGCTCGATATTCGCATCGACGACAACCGCCCGCTCGCCAAATGCAATGGCGGCAATCGCCGCCGCTGTATAGGCGCCAACACCGGGCAGCTGCAAAAGATCCGCCTCTTTGTCTGGGAAGATTCCCTGCATTTTTTCAACAATATAGCGTGCACATTTGTGAAGGTTTCGGGCCCGGGCATAATAGCCCAGCCCGGCCCATGCCGCGAGCACGGCCTCTTCTTCCGCCGCTGCCAAATCAAACACGGTTGGCCACCGCTGGGTAAAGGTTTCGAAATAGGCTTTGACCGCCGCCACCGTGGTCTGCTGCAGCATGACCTCGGACAGCCATATATGATATGGATCGGGCCGAGTTCCATTTGCTGACAGCTGCGGAGGGACGCGCCACGGCAAAGCCCGCGCGTTATCCACATAATATGCCCCGATTTCGGCAGAGATAGGCCCTGCGCGATCCTTTACCCTATCGACGTCCATGCCGCGCCTATGGCATGGTGTATCGCTATGGCGAAGGAAAATAGTCCCGAAGGCAAAAAGCCCAAGAGCGGAAAGGCCGCGCCGCGCAAATATAACAAGTTTCAACGGCGCCGGGGTGGCGAAGCCCGCAGCATTTCCGATCTGATGCCGGAAATCGGGCGTGCGGCCTTTCGGCGCTACGGGTTCATCCAGAGTTCGGTTGTCAGTCGCTGGCCGGAAATAGTCGGCGATCGCTATGCCGAGGTATCGTTACCCGAATCAATCCGCTTCCCGCGCGGCGAAAAAGAGGGTGGTACGCTCCATTTACTGGTTTCCGGGGCGCATGCGACGCTGATGCAACATATTACGCCCGATATTATCGACCGGGTGAACCGCTTCTTCGGATATGGCGCGATCAGTCAGGTTCGATTCAGGCAAGGTCTCATAAAGACCAAAGAAGATACTGAAAAACAAAAGAAAAGACCAGTATCTCTACCACTGTCGCTCAAGCCGGCCCCGATCGAATTGGGCGATAGCCTGCGCGATATCGGTGACCCGGAATTGAACAGGGTACTGGATTCCCTTGCCTCGGCTATTGCCAAGTCGGAAGGGGCTCCGCAAATAGAGGAACCGCAGCCCATCACGATAATCGGAAAAGTGGGCGGCGGCAAAAAGCGGTCTGCACAATCGGACACCAGCGACGAGGCTGTGGACAAAGAGAAGGATGAGTAATGAAATTGAGAAGCGCGTTCTTTGCTTCGATGGCGATGGCAACCACCGCGATGATGTCGGTACCGGGCAGCGCGGTCGCGCAAACCGCCGAGACCGACTGGACCAAGCGGGTCACGCAATCCGATAAGGGCGGCCACGTTCTCGGCAACCCGCTCGCAAAACATCGCCTGACCGAATATATGAGCTATACCTGCAACCATTGCGCGAATTTTGATGCCGAAGCGCATAGCGCGATCACAGCCAATTATGTCCGCAAAGGACATGTCAGTTTCGAAGTGCGCAACCTGGTCCTCAATCCGATTGACTTCGCCGCCGCCGTCCTGGCGCGATGCGGCGGTCGCACCAAGTTTTTCGGCAATCACCGTGCCTTTCTCAGCCAGCAGAGCAACTGGATGAAGACATTCCAGTCGACATCGCCGGAAGAGATTAAAGCGCTGAGCCAGGGCGACACAAACAGTCGCCTGAAGAAAATCGCCAAGGCCGCGGATTTCTATGGGCTGATGAAACAGCGCGGCTATTCCAAAAGTCAGGTCAATGCCTGCCTGGTTGACAAGGCCGCGCAGGACCGGGTGGTCGATATGACCAGCTATGCCACCAGGACATTGAAACTCGGCGGCACGCCGAGCTTCACACTCAATGGCAAGGCCCTCGACAAGGTGCACAGCTGGACAAGCCTGCAACCCCGGCTGCTCGCCCTGCCCGAATAGATTGAACCGCATTCACTTTTAGACCCCGTTGACAGAACAGGAACGAACGAAATGTCAAAAACACACTTTCTTTTTCCCATTACCCTTGCACTGGCCCTGACCGGCTGCGGCGGCGCTGCCGAGACCGATGGTGCCTCTTCAGGCGAAGCCATTGCCGAGGTTGCGGCCCCCGACGGCCAGCAATGGTCGGAAGTCGTCAACACGACCGATGACGGCGGTATCGTCATGGGCAATCCCGACGCTCCGCTCAAGCTGGTTGAGTTCATGTCGATCACCTGTTCACACTGTGCCACCTTCGGCGAACAGGCCTTTGATGATATTCGCGACACCTATGTCAATTCCGGTCGCGTGAGCTTCGAAGTGCGCAATTTCGTCCGCGACCCGGTCGATCTCTCTGCGTCGATTCTAACCCGTTGTGGCGGCGAAGCGCCGTATTTTGCACTGACCAAACAGGCGCTTGGTGCCCAGAACGAGTTTCTCACCACGGCCCAGCAAATGCAGCAAAACGGCCAGCTCGACGGCGTGTTACAACAACCTGTCGAATCCCGTTTCGTCGCGCTGGCGGAAAGCCTCGGCATGATCAGCTTCTTCCAACAGCGCGGCATTTCCGCCGATCAGGCCAAAGCCTGCCTGAGCGATCAGGCCGCTGCGGAGAAATTGATGAATGATACCCAGACCGCGGTGAAGGATCTGGATATTGAAGGGACGCCGACCTTTCTTTTGAACGGGCAACGGGTCGAAGGCACGTCCTGGCCGGTTCTCGAAACCAAATTGCAAGAGGCTGGCGCGCGGTAAGCGCCCGCCATCGTTTGGGGGAGCGACACATGATCATGGTGATGGATGTCATAGCGAGGCCATCTGAGTGCAGATAAAAAGGCTCAAACTTTCGGGCTTCAAGAGCTTTGTCGATCCAACCGAATTGCGGATCGAAAAAGGCCTGACCGGCGTGGTCGGTCCCAACGGCTGCGGCAAATCCAATCTGCTCGAAGCCATTCGCTGGGTGATGGGCGAGAGCTCTCCCAAATCCATGCGCGGCGGCGGCATGGAAGACGTCATTTTTGCCGGCACCCAGAACCGCCCGGAGCGGCAATTTGCCGAAGTCGCCCTGCATGCCGCGAGGGAAACCGGCGATCTCTCGTCACTCCATGTTGGTGACAATGACAGCGAACTGGAGATCGTCCGCCGGATCGAACGCGGCGCGGGATCCGCTTATCGTGCCAATGGCGTTGATGTGCGGGCCAAGGATGTCGCGCTGATTTTTGCCGATGCCGCAACCGGCGCGCACAGCCCTGCGCTGGTTAGCCAGGGCAAGATCAGCAATGTTATTTCGTCCAAGCCTACTGATCGCCGCGAAATGCTCGAGGAAGCCGCTGGCATTTCCGGGTTGCATGTTCGCCGCAAGGATGCCGAACAGAAATTGCGCGCAGCCGAACGCAATCTCGCGCGGCTGGATGACATATTGGGCGACATGGAACAGCGCGCCACGGCGCTACGGCGGCAGGCAAAACAGGCAGAGCGCTACAAAAAGCTCAGCGGCCAAATCACGACGGTCGAGGCCCGGTTAATTTACGCCCGGTGGCAGGAAGCAGCGGCCGCAGCCGATGCGGCCAAAATCGAAGCGGAAGCGGCTGAAGCGCAAGTCAATGCCGCGCAAAATGCCCAACAGACTGCGGTCAAGGCTCAGAATGAAAGCGCCAAAACACTTGGCATCTTACGGGCTGACCTCACCCGCGCCCGCGAAGACGCAAGCGAATCCAGCCACCGTCTGCTTTCGCTGACCAACGAGCGCGACAATCTGAAGTCACGCCTGCTCGATCTGCAGGCCCAGGCCCAGCGGATTACCGATGACAACGCCCGTGAGGACCAGCTGACTCGCGATGCGATGGAGGCGCTATCCCGGCTTGAGCAGGATGACGCCCGGCTATCGACGGAGCTTAAGGATCTCGAAGCCGAGCGACCGGCGCTTGAAAAGCAGGCCGAGAAAGCCGAACGGGCCGCCAGCGAAAGCGAAGTGGAGCTTGCCAAGGCGGTGGCTGAGGAAGCGCGCATCCAGGCGGAAATCAAGGTGGCCGATGCCGCATTGGAGGCCGCTCAAACGCGCCATGGCCGGTTGACCGCCGAACTGCAGCGGCTTGTTGCCGAGCGCGCTGAAATGGGCGATGAAGGCGAATTAAAGGCCGCGCTGAGCGCAGCCATAACCGCACGGGATTCGGCACAAAAACAGGCCGAACAGAGCGGTGCGCACATTGCCGACCATGAAGCCCGGCGTCTGACCGCCAGCGAGGCACGCGATGCCGCAGAGTCAGCGCTGGCCTCTCTGAATGCCGAACTGGCGGGGTTGCAGTCCGAACAGCGTGCGCTGGAACGCGAACTGTCAAAAAGCGAAAGCACGCACAAAGCCATAGACCAGGTCACAGCCGCACCTGGCTACGAGCGGGCCTTGGCCGCGGCCCTCGGCGATGATTTGCTCGCCTCGATTGGCGATGAGGGGGACCGGTTCTGGGGTGGAGAAACCAGTGCGGTGGATGGCGGGAAGCCCGACGGCACCGAAATATTGCTCGACCATGTCGATGCCCCGCCCCCGCTCCACAGTCGCCTGTCTCAAATTTTCGTCGCCGATCAGGATGATGGGCAACCGTTGGTCTTGGGCCAGAGGCTGGTCACCACATCGGGCAGGCTGCGGCGCTGGGACGGATTTGTTGCACGCGATGACGGCAATGCCAGCGCCGAACAACTGGTGCGCGCCAACCGTCTGGCCGAGCTAAACACACTGCTGGCTCCGGCCGAAGCCAAGGTTGCGGCGGCCGAAACCGCCCTGGCACAACAGCAGCAAGCCATTGCCACCGCGGAACAGCAGCTGGCCGACGCCCGCAATGCCCGGCGCGAAGCAGAAGATCTGCTGCGCCAGGCGCTGCGGGAAACCGATCAGGCCGAAGAAGCGCTCGGCTGGCTGCAGAAGCGCACCGCCAGCCTGTCCGAGCGGGAAACCGCGCTGCAGCAGGAAACCGAAACCGCCCGCGCGGAACTGGAAACCGCGCAACAGGACCGCAGCGGCCAGCCCGATGGCGCAGCGCAGGAGCAAGCGCGGGCCGCTTTGCAGGACCAGCGGGATGCTGCGCGACAGCAGGTCATGTCCTCCCAGGCGGCCTTGTCGGGACAGGGCCAACGACTGGCACAGGTCAAAGAACAAAAAGCCGTGGCCGCCGCGCAGATCAAATCCTGGCAGGATCGCTCCAGCGAAGCCGCGACCCGGATGGCGGAAATGAGCAAGCGCGCCGCCGCGATTGAAGCCGAAGTGGAATCATTGGCGGATCGCCCGCGGGTCATCAATGTGGAAGTCACCAAGCTGCAGGAGCAGCAAGATGCACTAAACGCGATTGTCACCGAGAAAGATGCCGCGTTACAAACCGCGGAACTGGCTCAGCGCGATCATGAGGATCGATTGACAGCCACCAGTGAAGCGCTCAGTCAGGCCCGCGAAACACGCGCCGGCGCCAAGGCTCGCGCAGAGAATCAGGAACTGCGCCGGGTCGAAATGGGCCGGATCTCGGGCGAGAAATTTGAATGTCCGCCGCAACTGCTGCCTGAAAAATGTGATTTTGATGAAGGCACGGTCGGTGATGCCAGCCTTGAATCAGCCGAACTCGAACGCCTGACGCTAAGCCGGGAGCGTATTGGTCCAGTCAATCTGGTGGCCGCCGACGAGCTCGAAGAACTGGAAGCCGAATGGGAAAAATCGACCCAGGAAAGCACCGAACTGAACGAAGCGATTAACCAGCTGCGGGGGTCGATTGGCAGCCTAAACCGCGAGGGCCGGCAGCGGCTGCTCGCGGCCTTCGAAGAGGTGGACCAGCATTTCCAGCGGCTGTTCACGACCCTGTTTGATGGCGGCAAGGCCCATCTTGAACTGGTCGACAGCGATGACCCGCTGGAAGCCGGCCTAGAAATCATGGCCCAGCCACCAGGCAAGAAACTGACGTCGCTCACCCTGCTTTCCGGCGGTGAACAGGCTTTGACGGCGGTCGCCCTGATCTTTGGCCTGTTCCTGACCAATCCTGCCCCGATTTGTGTGCTCGACGAGGTCGATGCGCCGCTGGATGATGCGAATATCGAACGCTTCTGCGATCTGCTCGACAAGATGGTGGCCGAAACCAACACGCGCTATTTGATCGTGACGCACAATGCCGTGACGATGAGCCGCATGCACCGCCTGTTCGGTGTCACGATGATCGAACGCGGCATATCGCAGCTGGTATCCGTGGATCTCGACGCTGCAGAGGAACTGCTCGCAGCGGAGTGATAGGAGCGTTGCTGCTTCGCGTTCGCGAGACAGCATGGGTGCGGGCCCCGCACGCCCGATTTCACGCAAAAAAAACGCGGGGTGAGACCAACCCACCCCGCGCAATAATGTTTAGAGGCCTTCGACGCTCTTGCTGACCATGATGTTCACGGCTACCCGACGGTTCTGCGCCTTGCCTTCCTGCGTGCTGTTATCCGCCAGCGGATCGGCTTCAGCCATTCCGGTTGGGGTCAGCATGCGATAAGGCTTCCAGCCACAAGCCTGCTGGATGTGGTTGACCACCCGGCCGGCGCGGCGCTCACTCAGCACCTGGTTATAATCCTGGCTACCGACGGAATCGGTATAGCCGACAACCAGCAGCAGCGCGTTGTCCATCGCCTCGGCTTGCGCAGCCGTGGCACATAGCTCATCGCGGGCGCTGTCGGTCAGGTTCCACTTGCCGGTGTCGAAATAGACGTTGGTCGTGCCCTTGATATTATATTTGTCAATATCGCCCACCCGGCCACGCAAGGCTTCGGTGGCGGCGGTCTGTTCGGCAAATCCCTGTGCAGTGCCGTTGCGGATCATGCTGGCGGTCTTGAGATCATTACCCCGGAGGCTGATCTTGCTCGCCACCAGGCCTTCGCCCCATTCCACGGTCTTGACGGTTACCGGCAGACCATTGAGCAAGGAGTCGGCAGCCAGTTCGCTGCGTCCGAGTCCCAAAAAGCCCTTGCTGGCCCGGATTTCGGTGGCGTCAGCCACGATCACTGCGGTGTTGGTGCCATTCTCGCTGGTCACCTGCATGCGGTTGTCTTTCCGCGCGGAAATAAAGCCCTCAATTTCAGGCCCTTCGGTCAAGCCAGACAGATCCGCCGGCGGTGTGCCATAGACGGTGATATCACTGCCCGTTGCTTCCTGATCCTGCGCATAGACACCGATTGGCGTCGCCAGCGCCAGCGTCGCAACCAGCAGCGCGGTTTTTGAACTTCTTGAAAAATCCCTCATAATTCTATTCCTTCACACAATAGCCTTTGCCCCCAATGTTCGTGACTTTCTTGTTCGACCGGTCGGGAGATGGCGTGTCCGACCGTTATGAAGTGTCTTCATCTCGCCAAACAAAAATGCGGTATGAACATCCTAATTGTTCAGGTTATCCTTTCTGGTGCATGAACACAGGCGTTAAACTTGCCGGTTGTGCGGACAATCCGAGTGTCTCGTGCGGCGAACAGTTGTTGCGAGTGGCTCAGAAAGCAGAATAAAATATCCATTTTCGAGATATTGGCGCCATCCGGCAAACCGGCCCTGTTCAGGCTTCATCGAGAACCAGTCGCGGCCCGGGTCCCTTTAAATTGGCGCGATCCTGCGGGTTGTAGAGCGCACATTTTTTCAGGCTGAGGCACCCGCAACCGATACACCCGTCCAGGCGGTCGCGCGTGCGCTCCAGTTCGGCGATTCGCCGGTCGATAAGCGTACGCATCGCCTTGCTGATCTTGCGCCAGTCCGCAGCGTTCGGGGTCCGGCCATGCGGTAAATTGGCCAGCTGTCGCTCGATATCGCCGATACTCAAGCCCAGTTGCTGCGCGATCAGAACAAAAGACAGGCGGCGGATATCGGACCGCAGAAACCGACGCTGACCGCCGCTCGAACGAAACGGTTCCACCAGCCCCTTTTCCTCATAAAAGCGGATGGCAGAAACGGACAGGCCGGTGCGCGCCGCCAGCGCGCCGATGGTCAGTGATTTGGTTTCGGTCATCTCGGGTCTTTCTTCATCTTGTTGGCTGTATTGCCTTGCGGGCATGGAATACCCTCGCGTCGCTCTCGCTGTCTTTCCTTCCCTCGCCCCTGCTCGGCTCGCCCGCCACCATCGCCAAAATGGAATAACGGGAGATCACAAATTATGCTCTTGACCTCAACTTAGCTTGAGGTTGTACGAATCACAAGGACACAGAATTCAACCGGTTTTGGCCGCCTCAACGCATCGTCCCTTGTGTCATTCCGGGATGGCGGCGGTCGAACCGAAAAGGACGAAAGGATTGTCATGCGCTTGAACCAGGTCACCGTTGGCTGTGTTGACTATGAACAGTCGGTCGCTTTCTATCGCGCCCTGGGCTTGACCCAGATTGTCGATGCCCCGCCGCGCTATGCGCGTTTTGAAACCGATAGCGGCGAAACTTTCTCGATTCATGCGGTGGAACGCAATCCCGATCTCGTCGGTGGTGTTGTATTTCGAGACCGAAACGCTCGACGACGATGTCGCCAGCCTGACCAGCAAGGGCATAAGTTTCGACACGCCCCCGACCGACCAGAGCTGGGGCTGGCGAGAGGCGCGCCTGCGCGATCCGGCCGGCAACCGGCTATGCCTCTTCCATGGCGGCGACAATCGTCGCTTCCCGCCATGGCGCATCACCAACCACAAACAAGGAAAAGGACATGAATCATGAACACCGCAAAACTCGAGCACGTCAACATCACCGTGAGAAACCCGCAACGGTCAGCCGACCTGATGCGCGATCTATTTGGCTGGCATATCCGGTGGGAGGGGCCATCAATGTTGGGTGGCCACACGATCCACGTTGGGGCCGATGATCAATATGTCGCGCTGTACACCAATGACGAAGTGCAGGCCGCGGACCCTCATTTCAAGAAGGGCCAACCACTCAATCATGTCGCGATGACGGTCGATGACCTCGATGCCGTCGAGGCGAAGGTGATTGCGGCCGGGCTGGAACCCTTCAACCATGGTGATTATGACCCGGGCCGGCGGTTCTACTTTTTCGACTGGAACGGGAACGAGTTCGAGATTGTAAGTTACAGCTGATCAGTCCCGCCTTCCCATTCGAGCCGCCCGCGGGTAACCTTTGACCGCGGCGCCCCGAACCGGATTGCGGAGACAGATCATGGCCTATACATTTCTCGATATGCTGACCACCGACAGCGTCCGCGATGCGCAATCCGAAAATGGCGCCCGTGACCAGTGGGCAGATTTTGCCGGAGATCGCGTCTTTGATCATTTTGACGACCGGGCCGCCGCTTTTATTGCCGCGCGCGACAGCTTCTACATGGCGAGCGTGTCCGAAAATGGCTGGCCCTATGTTCAGCATCGCGGCGGCCCGCCCGGTTTTGTAAAAATACTGGATGACAAGACGCTGGGCTTTGCCGATTTCCAGGGCAATCGCCAGTATATCAGCCTCGGAAATGTCCGGGCGGATGACCGGGTGGCCTTGTTCATGGTCGATTATCCGCGACGCAAACGCTTGAAATTGCTGGCCCACATGAAAGCCCACTCGCTCGATGGGAATCGGGAACTGGCACAGCAGATTGTCGATCCGGACTATCCGGGCCAGCCGGAACGGCTGATCACCCTGTCGCTGGAAGCCTATGACTGGAACTGCCCCCAGCATATCGTCCCGCGCTATACCAAGGACATGGTCGACTTGGCCGCCCAGCCCCTACAAGACGAAATCGCCCGCCTGACCGCAGAGAACGCGGCCTTGCGGGCGAAATTGAAATGATCATGGCGCGTTCCCGCCATCCTGATTTGCGTGCAGGATGACGGGAACGGCGTTATTTCAGATTGCCGTTCTTACAGGCTTGGATTGACCAGCACCTTTTCGCCCGTGGCTTTCTTCTCATAGGCTTTGGCAATGTCCGGATCGATCATATCGAGCAGGGATATCTCGCTGCTGTAATCGCTGTGGAATATTCCGTTGCGTTCGGCGACGGTGAACATGCGCATTTCCATCATCCGCTCCATGCCGACTTCTTCGAGATGCGGGGTCAGCAACCAGCCGCCGACACCCCAGTAGAGGCCATAGCCGGCACCCAGGATGGTGTCACCGGTATCCAGGCGTCCGTAGATATAGACCTGCTTGTTGACGGTCGACCCATAAACACTGAACTCGGCGCCACGCTTGGCCGCCGCCTGTTCCATGGCAGTCAGAATGTAATTGGCCATCTTGCCGCCGCCAATTGCGTCAAAGCCCAGCGTCGCGCCGGTGTCTGCCAGCGCATCGACGAGGCTCGGCATGAAGTCGTCCTTCGAGCTGTCGAGCACATGGGTCAGGCCAATATCCGTCAGAATCTTTTTCTGCTCGTCACTGCGCACGATGGCAACCAGCGGAATATTCTCCTTGAGGCAGAGTTTGGCGAGCATCTGTCCGAGATTCGAGGCGGCAGCGGTGTGAACCAGTGCTTCATGGCCTTCTGCGCGCATCGTGTTGACAAAACCTTGCGCGGTCATCGGATTGACGAACAGACTGGCGCCTTCCTTGGCCGGCGCGCCTTCTGGCAGCGGCACACACATCATCGCCGGCATGATGCGATGGGTGCGATACATTTCACCGCCGACGATCGTGACCGTCTTGCCGAGCAGAGCCTGCGCGGCATCGGAGGCCCCGGCAGCAACAACCTTGCCCGCGCCTTCATTGCCGGCAGCGAGCTTCTTGCCCTTACGGCCAGCAAAAATCCGCATCATCTTCGGGTCGATATCAGCGACCAGCGCCGGATGACCGTCAACCTCTTCGCGGCGCACGGTGCTCATGTCCGCTGGCGCGGTCAGCAAACCGAGATCCGACGGGTTGATTGGAACCGCCTCCATCTGGACGACGACTTCATGATCCTTCAATTCTGGCACGGCATAGGGTTCTACGGACAGCACGAGTTTGCCATCTTCGGTCACCGTGGTGAACAATTGCTTTGCGTCGGTAATATCGTGACTCATGGGTATTTTCCTCTTTCTGAATTGGGATCGTTTAGAAACTTCTGGCGCTGTTCATCGCGCTCATGCGTTCGGTAATCTCGAAAAACTCGGTCACCGTTTCGTCAATTATCTGTTTGGCAGTCTTTATCTCATCAATCAAACCGGAGGATTGCCCGGCCAGTCCGACCGCGGCCTCCATGTCGCCGCCAAAATAGACATCCAATATGCCCTTGAACGTATCTGGCGGCATCAGGCCGTCTTCATAGATCTTGGCCGTCCGTTCGGTTTTCAGCGCACGGATACAGGGTGTTGCCTTTTTGTTGAGGACATAAGTGCCGGTTTCCTTGGCATCCAGTATCGCTTGCTTGTAATTATGATGCACCGGACTTTCGGCGCTGGAGACAAAGCGCGTGCCCATCTGAATGGCTTCGGCGCCCAGCGCAAAAGCCGCCGCCATGCCTTTGCCATCAGCAATGCCGCCGGCCGCGACCATCGGCACATCGGTCTGACGCCGGATCGCCTGTAGCAGAACCAGCGTGGACACTTCTTCGGGATTTTTGAACCCGCCGCCTTCCGCGCCCTCGACCACCAGGCCATCAATGCCGGCTGCGACACATTTCATCGCCGCATCGACCGTGGGAACGGCGTGATAGACGGTGATTCCGGCTTCTTTCAACGGGCCGATAAATTTGGCCGGACTGCCCGCCGATGTGGTCACAAATTTCACACCGGAACCACATATATGATCCAGGATCGCCGGATCCTTAAGGAACATGATCGGCAAGTTCACGCCAAAAGGCGCATCGGTGAGATCCGCCATCTTGGCGATTTCCGTGAGGCAATTTTCGGTTTCACCGGACGATGTCTCGATAATTCCGAGACCACCCGCATTGCAAACCGCAGAGGCCAGCTGGGACCGCGCGATCCAGCCCATCGGGGCTTGCACGATCGGATATTTGGCACCGGTATGTTCCAGGAAACGGTTCATGGCTGGCTCTTTCCTTTGGTCACTTCAGATTTATTCAGGTCCATCAGCCCATCGGGTACATGATTTCCCGGCTGATCTTGTAGATCCGCTTCATCACTTCGGCGCTCAGTTCGACATCAGCCGCGGCAAATATGTCCGCCAATTGATCGGTATGGGTTGCCCCGACAATGGTCGATGCGACGAAATCATGCTGTTTGGACCAGGCGGTTGCGAGGGTGACTGGCGCCATATCCAGTTCTTCGGCAATCGCCATGAAGCGCTTGGTCGACTCTTCCGTTTTGGGATTCACAAACCGTTCAGCCATTTTCTTCTGGCGTCCGCCGAGATTGAGATAGGCCGAGAACCGGGCGCCTTCCGGCGTCGCGCCATCATTATATTTGCCGGACAACATGCCACCACCAAGCGGCGAATAAGGGATCAGGCTGACCCCCTCCTGGTTGCAGACCTGCGCGAGTTCATCTTCGAACCGGCGGTTGTTCATGCTGAAATTATTCTGAATCGTGCAATAGCGCGCCACGCCCAGCCGTTCGGATGCCTCCAGCGATTTCATCAATCCCCAGCTGGTTTCGTTGGAACACCCAATCGCACGAATCTTCCCTTTGCGCATTTCCTCGTCGAGCACTTCCATGGTTTCATCATAGGCGGTGCCATGGTCCGGCCAATGGGTCTGGTACAGATCAATATAGTCGGTATCGAGCCGTTTGAGACTGGCGTCCAGCGCCCGCACGATATTGTGGCGATCCATCGCGGTCATGCCGGCGCGTTGGGCCGATCGGATCCAGCCATGGCTGGGCCCACTGACCTTGGTTGCAATGATCAGGCTGTCGCGGTCCTTGCCCTTCATCCAGCGGCCAACAATCTTTTCGGTTTCGCCCGCCCATTCGGGTTTTGGCGGAACCGGGTAATTCTCGGCGGTATCAAAGAAATTGATCCCCGCTTCTACCGATGCGTCCATGATCCGGTGCGACATGGCTTCATCTGCACCGCTGCCGAAAGTCATCGTACCCATGCAGATTTCAGACACGTAAATGGGGCTGCGACCAAGGCGGCGTTGTTTCATCGAGGACTCCAGGAAAAAGGTCAGTTAACTAGACGATTAAAATGGCAGAAATCGCTTAGGTTGCAAGAGGCAATGTAAATAAATGCGCCGGCAGGATAGCGACCCTCGCTATTCAACCCGCCTGGCCGAGCACGAGGCAGGCCAGAAAAAGCAGCAGGCCGGCGAAGCGATTGGACCGGAAACGCTGCAGCGCGTTGTGGCCATCTTTGGTATCAAGCGTCGCCACCTGCCACATCAGGTGCAACGCCAAGGGCCCCAGCGCCGCCAGAGCCAGCATATCCGGTCTGACCATCCAGAAAGCGCCGATCCAGCTCGCCATGGCCAGCGTATAGAAACCAGCGACACCAAAACGAACATTCTCGCCCAGCCGCAACGCGCTGGACCGGATGCCGACCAGCGCATCATCTTCGCGATCCTGGAGCGCGTAAATCGTATCATAGCCGATCACCCAGAACACGGCACCGCCATAAAGCAGCAGCATGACCGGAGAGAAAACCGGCTCGATCGCTAGCCAGCCGACCAGCGCACCCCAAGAGAAAACCAGTCCCAGCCAGGCTTGCGGCCACCAGGTGATCCGTTTCATGAACGGATAGGCGGCCACCAGCATGACACTGGACAGCGCAACGAGTTTTGCCACCATGTTCAGTTGCAACCAGACCACAAAGCCAATCGCGATCAGGGATCCCAGCCACATCCAGGCGGCGCGTGTCGAAACCGCTCCGCTCGCTAGCGGACGGGAACGGGTGCGGGCAACCTGCCGGTCGAGATCCCGGTCGACAATATCATTATAGACGCAGCCGGCCCCGCGCATCGCGATCGCGCCCACCAACAGCCACAGCATCAGGTCCCATCGCAAAAAAGCACCGCCGGCCAGGGCAACACCCCAGGCACAAGGCCAGAACAGCAGCCACCATCCGATCGGGCGATCAAATCGCGCGAGCAAGGCATAAGGTCTCGCCGCAGCGGGCAACAAGCCGACCAGGCCATGATGTTCGGTATCCGGAACGGTTTCGGGCTGCGTTTGCATGACAGGGTCTTAGAACAACATTTTTTTCGCGTCATCCGGAAGTTGATGCCGGTCTGGATTTCGGAGGTGCTATCACCGCCCCGAGCACCCAGCGCGGCCACCGTAATTTCAGCATGACGCCCAGCGCAATATGTGCAAATAAACAGCATGCCAGCCACGCCCGCCTATCCACCTCGCAGCACCCCGCGGCTCTATGTTGATGTCGAACTCAGCACGGGTGCGGAGATCCGGTTGGATGGCGGTCACGCCCACTATCTGCTCAAGGTTCTGCGGATCAAGGAAGGGCAACCCGTCAAATTGTTCGATGACCGGACCGGTGAATATCTCGCCCATGTCACAACCCTGGGCAAACGAGACCTGATCCTGCTGATCGACGGCAAAACCCGCGAGCGGGAAGCGGCCCCGGACCTGTGGCTGCTTGCTGCGCCGATCAAAAAAGATCGCTATAACTGGATCGCCGAAAAAGCGACCGAACTGGGGGTTTCCCGGATGATTCCGGTGCGTACCGAACGCGTACAGAACAGCCTCGTTAAAAATGAAAAACTGCGCGCGCATATGATCGAAGCCGCCGAGCAATGCGAACGCACGGCCTTGCCGGTGCTTCAGGACATGCTTCCGCTCGCGGATTTGTTGAACGACTGGCCCGTCGGCCGCCATTTGTTTTTCGCCGATGAACGGCTGCATGAGAGTGGAGCAGGCAGTTTTCGCAAGGCGCTGGTTGCAAATGCCGGTCCGGCCGCAATTCTGATTGGGCCGGAAGGCGGGTTTACCGATGCAGAAAATGACAACATCCGTGCCCTGCCCCAGGCCGTTCCGGTGTCCCTTGGCCCCCGAATATTGCGTGCAGATACCGCCGCCGTGGCAGCGATCAGCCTGTGGATGGCGGGGCGCGGAGACTGGAATGGCTAGCGCGGCAGAACCGCCCCCAGCGCCGGAATTCTGGTAAATACAACCATATGTAAAATCATGTTAATCTTGTCTGGTCGGCAGTTTTTTTACCAAATATTCAACCTATTTCCCTAGCGAGGGCTCATGTTTGTGGGGACAACATGCGCGGGATCGTTGCGATCCAGCCCATTGGCGTGGGCAATCCGGCCTTTGGCGGGAGCCTTGCTGGCGGCCATGCTGTTGTTCTTCTCGGTATCGGCTCAGGCGCAGACATTCACCGCCGACTGGACCAATCTCGGCGTTGGCAGCATCGACGGTGTGCCGACCGGATCAGCGGTAACCGCCGGCCCCAGAACCGTAACCATCACGCACAGTCAAATTACCGACGGCGGCCCGTTCACCAATTTTTACGGCACCGAAATGCTCAACTACTGGAATGGCAATCTCGGCGGCCAGACCGGTTCCTTGCTCTATTCCATGGACAATGACACATTTGATCCCGACGACCGGTTCGAGTCCATCTATACATTTGACAGCGCGGTCACCAATCTCGCCTTTTTTGTTTCCCATGTCGATCGCGGCACCAGCCCGCGCCATGATGGGGTCACCATCGAATATGACACCGGCACCGGTGTCTGGCAGAATATCCGGTCGACACCCTCGACCTTCACCCTGGGCGCTGTAGTCGGCACGACGACCCTGTCGGGCGTGCCCGGATTCCACGGAACCGGCTCTGCCGGCGGCACCGCGAGCACAACCGGCAATGTGAACGTCAATATGGGCGCGATTTCGGTCTTGCGGGTTCGTATTACCTATCATTTCGGGCAGAATGAAGCGGGTGATCCGGCCGGCAATGTCCAGTATATGGGCTTGTCCGATTTCTCGTTTCAGGCACCCGGAGCACCGGTATCCGATCTTTCCCTGGGCAAGACCGTCAGCAACACGACACCGACAACCGGATCAACCATCAGCTACACGCTCAGTCTGACCAATAGTGGTCCGGTGGCCGAAACCAATGTCCAGGTGGAAGATATCTTGCCTGCGGGCTTCAGCTTCACAGGCGCGTCGGGCTTCGGTTCCTATTCGACCGCGACCAATTTGTGGACCGTCCCGTCGATCGCGTCGGGCCAGACCCGGTCGATCACTTTGACCGGCACAGTCACCGCACCGGCAGGGGTCACAATCACCAATTTTGCCGAAGTCTTTTCCCAGACCAATTTTGACACGGACAGCACGCCGGGCAATGGCAGCACCAATGAAGACGACGATGCCAGCCGCAGCTTCACGGTTCAGGGTACGCGGACAGCAGGAACCCCGCC
Source organism: Parasphingorhabdus sp. W113 (assembly GCF_055693205.1). Lineage (NCBI taxonomy): Bacteria > Pseudomonadati > Pseudomonadota > Alphaproteobacteria > Sphingomonadales > Sphingorhabdaceae > Parasphingorhabdus > Parasphingorhabdus sp. W113. The sequence continues at coordinate 2,699,872 of NZ_CM146328.1, forward strand.
CAGTCTGAACGCGACGTGCCCCGCGATCAATCAGACGCTGTTCGACTGGAACACCCGGACATGGGCCGGCGGAACATTCAACACCAGCTATACCGTCGCCAATATCGGTTCGATAAATTTTGATCTGAGCAACACGGGGGGTGTCTGGGATGACGGATCACCGGACGATAACAGCAACAATACTGGCGGACTGGCCGGAACCGAGCAATCACTGTATCAGAACCTGCAATTTACCAACCGGTCGCAGGTCGCCACGACCGTATTGACCTTGCCAACCGCCGTGCCGGGCCTGCAGTTCACGGTGTTTGATATCGACTTTGCCGCGAACGACTTTGCCGACAAACTGACCGTCACCGGGAGTTTCAATGGCACCACGGTCCTGCCAACCTTGACCAATGGTGTCGTCAACTATGTTGTTGGCAATGTCGCGATCGGTGATGGTTCGTCCGGATCAACATCGGCCAATGGCAATGTTGTTGTGACCTTCACATCCCCGGTCGATACCGTCACCATCGAATATGGCAATGCCGGGACGGCGCCTGCTGATCCTGACGGCCAGGCGATTTCTATCCATGACATCACCTTCTGCAATCCGGCAACCACCCTGAGCGTGACCAAGCTCAGCCAGATTATCAGCGATCCGGTCAACGGCACCACGGACCCCAAGGCCATTCCCGGCGCAACCATTCAATATTGTATCCTGATCAGCAATGCCGGAAGCGCGACGGCATCGGCCATAACCGCTACGGACGCGCTGCCGGGCGATGTCACCTATACGGCGGATTCCATGCTGACCGGGGCCAATTGTGGCTCAGCAAGTACCGCTGAAGATGATGATGCGACCGGGGCTGACGAAACGGATCCTTTTGGCGCGTCGATCAGCGGCAGCACCATATCAACCGCGGCAAATGCCCTCGGGCCAGCCGAAGCCTATGCGCTGGTCTTTCAGGTTACGATTGACTGATCGGGCTTAGGCGCCGCGTTTGAGGCGCACCAGCACTTCGTCCAGCGAAGACAGAAATTGTGATCGATCCGCTTTGCTGAAAGGCGGCGGTCCGCCGATATTCTCTGTGCCCATGCCGGCTCGCAGGTCGGCCATGATCGCACGGGTCGCCACCGCCGCGCCGATTGAATTGGCGGTAAACGGTTTGCCATTGGGTGCCAATACTTCCGATCCGCCCTTGATGCAGCGGTCTGCCAGCAAAATATCCGCGGTAATGATAACACAGCCGGTCCCGGCACGCTCTGCAATATAGTCATCAGCGGCATCGAAAGCGTCGCTTACGACAACCCGGCTGACCAGAGGATGGTCCGGCACCCGAAAATGACTGTTGCTCACCACCACCACCGGCACTTCATGACGATAGGCCACCCGGTAAATTTCATCCTTTACCGGGCAGGCATCACCGTCGACATAGATCTGGATGGGATGAGACATGATCTGTTCCGTGCTGATCGCCGAAGAGAGCGTTATGCGCCTCCGGGACCCTTGCCTTTCGGTCCTTCATAGGGGCGTTTGCCGCGATGTGGCTTTTTCTTCTTGCCGCCAAAATCACCCTTTGGCCCGGATTTGCGATCGCCCTTGAAGTCAGACTTCTTTTTGAACCCCTCGCCAAAATCGCGTTTGCCGCCGCCATCGCTGCCGCCCTTGCCACCGCTGTCATGCCCGGTCCGATCCCCGGCCGGCTTGCGCTTGACATAGGGCTTGCCGCCATCGGCAGATTTCTGGCCATATTTCTTTTTGCCGCCGAAATCCGAGCCGCCGGATTTGCCGTCTCCGGAATGTCCACCGCCCGATTTGCGGTCGCCAAATTTCTTGGCCCCGAATTTCTTGCCACCAAATTTCTTGCTCGCATTGCTATAGTCGCGACCGCCACCGCCGGCATTATCCCGACGCCCACCTTTGCGGTTGCGTTTTGCTGCATCGCGAGGGGTTCCCTCAAACTGCGTGATTGCGATATCATCCGTATCGTCGCCGCCGGCTTCCCGTTTCTCGGCAATCGCCTTGGTGAACTTGTCCACCACCCGGCGCGGAATTTCGAACAATGTGTCATCGCCATTGATCCGGATCGCGCCGATCTCATTCTTGGTGATATGACCGCGACGACAGAGCACCGGCAAAATCCATCGCGCATCCGCGCGCTGATTGTGACCGACGTTCATTTTGAACCAGACGGTATCCTCGAAACCGGGTCGCGGTCCGCCCGGAGCGGGTTGTGACTGCGCGCCGCGATCCAGCATCTGTTCCGGCGCCGGCATTTTCGCGCGATGGGACTGCACCAGCATGGCAGCAATTTCTTCCGGCGTCTTTTCAGCCATCAGACGTTTTGCCAATTCCAGATCGTCCTCATCAATCTCGGCCGGCTGCAGCAGTGTTTCGATTAGCCGTTCTGCATCATTCTTGCGGATGTCAGCGCGCGTCGGCGCGTCTTTCCATTCGGCATTGATCTTGGCTCCGCGCAACATGGATTCGACCCGCTTGCGGCGCTGATATGGCACGATGATAACCGCCGTACCCTTTTTGCCGGCCCGGCCCGTCCGTCCGGAGCGATGCTGCAACGTCTCGGCATCGCGTGGTATCTCGACATGGACGACCAGAGACAATGTCGGCAGATCGAGGCCGCGGGCTGCCACATCGGTCGCCACACAAACCCGCGCGCGTTTGCTGCGCAGCGCCTGCATCGCCTGGTTGCGTTCGGCCTGCGTATGCTCGCCGGAAAGCGCCACGGCGCTGAAACCGCGATCGACCAGACTGGCATGGAGGCGGCGAACCGCTTCGCGGGTCCCGCAGAACAGCATGGCCGATTCCGCCTCGTGAAAGCGCAGCAGGTTGACCACCGCATTCTCGGTATCGGCAGGCGCCACGGTTATGGCCTGATAGGCGATATCGCCATGACCGCGGTCTTCCCCGACCGTCGAAATGCGCATCGCATCATTCTGATAGCGCTTCGCCAGATTGATGATTGGCTTGGGGATGGTTGCCGAAAACAACAGCGTGCGGCGCTCTTCACCGGTGGCGTCGAGAATTTCTTCGAGATCTTCGCGAAAACCCATGTCGAGCATCTCGTCCGCTTCGTCGAGAACAGCGGCGCGTAATTTGCTGAGGTCCAGCGCGCCCCGTTCGAGGTGATCCCGCAAGCGTCCGGGCGTTCCGACGATAACATGCGCACCACGACGCAAGGTGCGGCGTTCTTTGGATGCATCCATCCCGCCGACACAGGTTGCGATCTGGGCGCCCGCTTTGGCATAGAGCCAGTTCAATTCACGGCTCACCTGCAGCGCCAGTTCCCGGGTCGGGGCAATAACCAAGGCCAAGGGCTCGACCAAAAAGGGAAAGCGACCCGTGTCTTCAAGCAATTGCGGCGCCATCGCCAGACCGAAGGCGACCGTCTTTCCGGAACCGGTTTGCGCCGACACGATCAGATCGCGCCCTTCGGTTTCCGGTTCCAGCACCGCGGCCTGGACAGCCGTAGGTTTGTCATATTCGCGTTCGGTAAGCGCTTCCGCAAGAAGCGGTGGTAGTTTGGTAAAAGGCATGAAAATCCGTTCAGTGGCAAAATTGAAAAACCGCTGGGAAAGCCAATCGCCAGCGGGTTTCGATAAAATATCGGTTATCTAGAGGGTCTGTGCAGCGATCTATATTGCCTCACCGGCCGCATGGCCGCTCGCCCAAGCCCATTGAAAATTATAGCCACCGAGCCAGCCGGTAACATCTACGGCTTCGCCAATAGCATAGAGACCGGGCACTTGCCTAGCTTCCATGTTTTTCGACGATAATTCCGCTGTACAGATACCACCAGCGGTGACTTCGGCCTTGGCATAACCCTCGGTTCCATTGGGCATGAACCGCCATTGCGACAGGCGCCGGGCAGCTTCTTCCAGCTTGCGATCGGCGAGATTTCCCAGATCGCCACTCAGCGCGATGCGGTCCAGCAGGGTTTCGGCCAAGCGGGATGGCAGATGCAGGTCAACCGCCTTGCTGAGCGAAACACGCGGCTGCTCCCGTTTCAACTGCGTGAGCCAGTCGGGCCGCAGGTCGGGCAGAAAATTCACGTTCACGGATTCCCCGTGGCGCCAGTAGGAAGAGATTTGCAATATGGCCGGCCCAGAAAGCCCTTTATGGGTAAACAACGCCGCTTCACGAAAAGCGGTTTTGCCGCAGCTGGCGACAATCGGTGCCGAGACGCCGGACAGCGAGCGGAACAGGGTTTCTTCGCCGCCCAGGGTCAGCGGTACCAATGCAGGACGGGGTTCGACAATTTTCAAGCCAAATTGCCGCGCAATGTCATAGGCAAAACTGGTCGCCCCCATTTTCGGGATGGATGGTCCGCCGGTGGCAACCACCAAGGACGGTGCTGTGGCGGTCACACCACCATAGGCGACATGATAGGTGCCATCGCCATGGCGGATATCCGTTACCGGTTGTCCGAGAGACAGTGTCACCGTCTCTTCAGGACATTCACTCATCAGCATCGCCACGATCTGCTTTGCAGAACCATCGCAAAACAGCTGACCCAGCGTTTTCTCGTGCCAGGCAATATCATAACCGTTGACCAGCGCGATAAAATCCTGGGCCGTGTAACGGCTCAGCGCCGACTTGGCGAAATGGCGATTGGCCGACAGATAGCGATCCGGCGCGGTATTACTGTTGGTAAAATTACACCGCCCGCCGCCTGATATCAGGATTTTCTTGCCCGGCTCATCAGCATGATCGATCAACAACACCCGGCGCCCCCGTTGGCCGGCGACGGCAGCGCACATCAGGCCGGCGCCGCCCGCGCCAAGGATGATGGCGTCAAAAGCGGCAACAGGTTTGGGCATGATGAGGCAATTCCTTTGGCGCTTTCCGGGTTTCGAGAGCAGCACAGATTATGAGTTTTCAATGGTGCAAGCTTGATGCTGTTCCGCCACGACAACCGCACCCACTACCGGTTGAACGCGATGAAAATGGAACGGCGCTGGCGGGCTAGTGGCACAGGAAGCCGGCTTGTGCAATATTGCAACGGGGATTCCGGCAAGCTTATTGACTTCACTCTATTGCCGCCTAATGCAAAGTCCGCCGGCAAGGATGAAAAGGGGCTTCATGACCGATCGCGAAACCAGCAGGCCCGATTTGGTGGCCGCAGGATCCAACCCACGGCCAATTGCCGAGCGCGTTGGTGTCGTTGCCATCGGTCGAAACGAGGGTGACAGGCTGATCCGATGCCTGGAATCGCTTCACCAGCTTGGCGTTCCCGTCGTCTATGTCGATTCCGCGTCGACGGATGGCAGCGTCGCCGCTGCTGAGGCTCGCGGCGCCACCGTCGTCGCCCTCGACATGAGCAAGCCGTTTACCGCCGCTCGGGCGCGCAACGAAGGCTTTGCCGCACTCTTCGACGCAGTGCCTACGCTCGACTATGTGCAATTTGTCGACGGCGATTGCGAAGTGGAAGACGGCTGGATCGCGGCTGCGCTTGGCTTTCTGGATGCGCATGACGATTTCGCCGTTGCCTGTGGACGCCGCCGCGAACGCCAGCCAGACAGTTCTTTGTACAACGCGCTTTGCGACCGCGAATGGAACACTCCGATCGGGGAAACTGAGGCTTGTGGCGGCGATGCATTGATCCGAATATCATCATTCCAGGCGGTCGGCGGCTATGACAGCGCCATGGTTGCGGGTGAAGAGCCGGAAATGTGTAACCGGATTCGGGAAAAGGGCCTGCGCATTCAGCGCATGGATGCCCCCATGACGCTGCATGATGCAGACATGCACCATTTCCGCCAATATTGGCTGCGGAGCCTGCGCTGTGGTTTCGCTTATACGCAGGGCTGGTGGACCACCAGGAAACGGCAAAAGCCGCTTTGGGGACGCGAACTGTTGCGCGCCATCATCTGGGCCTTTCTCCTGCCACTCATCCTGATCGTCGGCGCAGTTTTCCATCCGCTGGTGCCGCTGCTCCTGCCCGCTATTTACGGTGCCCAACTGATCCGCCTGGCGATCCGCGAAGGTGTGACGCAGCGTTTTGCATGGCAATCAGCCGCGCTGTCGGTGCTAGGGAAATTTGCGGAGTTCCAGGGTGCCGCACGCTTCGCGATGCAATTGCTCCGGCGGCGCAAGGGCGGCGCGATCTTGTATAAATAGCGCGCTTCGCCGCTCCATTATGCGATGGTTCTCACCCGACCCAGAAACGGCAGCGTCCTGCGAAAACGGAGAGAATCTTGGGGCTTCTTAACAAAATACAGACCAATAGCGCCTATCGATTATTTCAGGTAAAGCCCTGCAGCGCTGGCGCTTTTTTCAAATTTTGAACTATGGAACCAAAATGAGACTGTTATTTGCCTTACCGGGCTTTCACCGTTACGAGCGCGGCGCCGAGATCGCCCTGCTGTCGGTTGCCAGTGAACTGGCCCAATCGGGCGACAACGTCACCGTCATCGGGTCTGGCGAGGCACGGGCCGGGACGCCTTACCGGTTTCTGCGGGCCGGATCAGTGCGCCGGGAAAAATGTGAATCACTGCCGACTTTTCCACCCCTGCGCAGCGAAACGGTCTATGAAGAGGCGACCTTTGTGCCCGGCCTGCTTCGGCACTATCGGCCCGCCGATTATGATGCCGTGATCACCTGCTCTTTTCCGTTCACGAACATGGTCCTGCGCCGCCCCACCCTGTCGGGCAAAAAACCGCTCAACCTGTTCATCTCCCAGAATGGCGAATGGCCAGCCATTTCCAATGACTCGGAATACCGGTTCTTCTCTTGCGACGGTCTGGTCTGTACCAATCCGGATTTCTACGAGAACAGCAAAGACCGCTGGACTTGCGCCCTGATCCCCAATGGCATCTCAACCGACCGCTTCCGCCTCGGACCGGCAGACCCGAAAACCTTCGGTTTGCCCGAAGACCGCAAGATCGTCCTGATGGTCAGCGCGCTCATCAGCACCAAACGGGTGATGGATGGCATCCGGGCAACCGCCCCACTGGCAGACACCCATTTTGTTGTCGCCGGCGATGGTCCATTGCGCGAAGACGTGAAAGCCCTGGCGGCAGAATTGCTGCCCAACCGATTTACCCAGGTCAATGTTTCGCCCGACCAGATGCCCGCGCTCTATCAGTCTGCCGATGTGTTTTTGCACATGTCCAAACTGGAAGCGTTCGGCAATGTGTTTGTCGAAGCGATCGCCTGCGGCCTGCCGGTCGTCGGGCATGACACCCCCCGCCTGCGCTGGATTGTCGGGGAGAACGAACATCTCGTCGACACGGAGAATATTGCGCTGGTCACATCCGCAATCGATGCCGCTCTGACGGCGCGCCCGGACAAGGGGCAAGCCGTCTCCGATCGTGTTGCCAATTTCACCTGGCCTAGAATTGCCGCGCAATATCGTAGCTTTATCCAAGAGTTGATGGAAAAGAAGGGCATATCAGATGATGCGGTGCGCTAATATATCCCGTGCCTGTTTGCAGGACCGCTGGCCGGTCTGGTCACAACGGGATTCCGTTGCGCTGATCAAATGTGAAAGTCGAACCTCATGAGCCAAAACGACCGACAATCGCAACCGACCAAAATTGCCTATCTGGTCAATCAATATCCGACGATCAGCCACACCTTCATCCGCACCGAGATCCAGGCGCTGGAAAAGCAGGGCATGGACGTGACGCGAATCTCGGTGCGGGGCTGGGATGCGGAACTGGCCGATGATGACGACAGGAAGGAACGCCTGATCACGTCCTATCTGTTGCGCGATGGTCTGCTTCCCCTGATACTGGCTTTTTTGCAGGCTGCATTCACCCGCCCGCTAGGGCTGTTTTCAGCCGCCCGCCTGGCGCTGAAAATGGCGCGTTCGAGCCAGCGCGGCCTCCTGATTCACTTTGTCTATCTGGCCGAAGCCTGTCTCTTGCAAAAGAAAATGCACCAGCATCAGGTCCGGCATGTGCATTGCCATTTCGGTACCAATGCCACCGAAGTCGGGATGTTGTGCAGTGCGCTCGGCGCCACGACCTACAGCTTCACGGTTCACGGACCTGAAGAATTTGACAAAGCCTATGAGTTGAATTTGCGGGAGAAGATCAAGCGGTGCCGTTTCGTCGTGGCCATATCCTCATTCGGACGCAGTCAGCTCTACCGTTTTTCGCGCGAGGAAGACTGGCGCAAGATACAGATTGTCCATTGCGGACTGGGCGATGGCTTTCTGAACAACAACGCCACCCCGCCACCGGCCGCTCCACGTTTCGTCTCGGTTGGTCGTTTTGCTGAACAGAAAGGCCAGATCGTGTTGATCCGCGCATGCGGCCTGCTTGCACAGAGGGGCATAGACTTTACCATGCGGTTGGTCGGTGATGGCGATATGCGGCCTCAGATTGAGCAGGAAATCCAGGCCCTCGGCCTCGAAAAGACCGTTGAATTGGTGGGCTGGAAAAGTGGCCCGGAGATCAGAGAATATCTGACCGATTGCCAGGCGCTGGTTGTCCCCAGTTTCGCTGAAGGACTGCCGGTTGTCATCATGGAAGCCATGGCGATCGCGCGGCCCGTGATCACCACTTATATTGCCGGCATTCCCGAACTGGTGCGCGACAATCAGGAGGGCCTGCTGGTTTACGCCAGCGATGCAGAAGGTCTGGCAGACGCGATGGAGAAATTTCTGGGCTGGGACCATGACGTGATCGAGGCCATGGGCATAAGCGCGCGTGATCGGGTTCGGAAACGGCATTCCGGAGCGATCGAAGCCGCCAAGCTGTTCAATCTCTTTGTCAATGCGACGGATTCCCAACTTTGAGTCCGGACGTCGTCAATCTGTGCAATCGATCGGCAAGTCACACAAATTTAGCAAATAATTCAACAATTAACTGATTCTGGTCGCCGATCACCATCGCCTGGATCACATGACCAATGCGGAAAAAAATGCACACCGCCAGAAGGATACAGAAAAGCACTTGCATTGTAAGGCACCGCTGAATAGATGCGTGCCATTGGACTTGCCAGAGTCCATTGGGGCCTTAGCTCAGCTGGGAGAGCGCTTCGCTGGCAGCGAAGAGGTCAGGAGTTCGATCCTCCTAGGCTCCACCATTTTTTCCATCCTATCCGCTCCCGCAAATGGCCGGATAGGCGTCAGCTTATGTTAGCAGAAAAATCTTGACGACACGCTGCACGGGAACACCGATTAGGCTCACATCACCGTCCGGCGCGAAGCGCGGCCAAACCCGCTCATAGCAGGAAAGAACAACCCTGTTACTTTCAGAAAGCCGCTACGGGTCTTCAGGTTTCGGCGTCGTCGTCGTCGCCCTTGCCTTTGGTGACGCCCAGATCATCGTCGCCGCCCAGATCCACTTCGTTGTCCGGTGACGGCTCATCGTCATCAATATCGATGTCGAGATCATCATCAGCCACTTCGGCTTCTTTCTTGGTGTCTTTCTTTGGCGCTTCTTCAAACGGCATCGGTTGCTTGGATTTCAAGCTGGGCTCTGGCGTCCAGGTCTCGCCGCATTCGATGCACTCGACCGGATCTTCCTTACCGAGATCGTAAAAACGTGTTCCGCATTTTGGGCAAGATCTTTTCGTGCCCCATTCTGGCTTCACCATGGCTGGCTCCAAATCCTTGTTTGTCAGTAATCTACCTGATGCACGATCACAAAATTCCGGAATCGTTCATCCAATCGGGGCGCGCCTTGCCATAGCTGAGCGGCGCTGTCAAAAGCCGTTTGATATCCCTGCAACGAATCATGCGCAAAACATCTGCGCAGGATGCCATGTAAAGTCTGTCAATGAACCTCAAAACCAAAGATCCCTCTCCCAGCTCTGGCACCGCGACCGCGTTTCGGCCGCTTGGTCCGTTGACTGGAAAAATCACGGTTCCGGGCGACAAGTCAATTTCCCATCGCGCGCTGATTCTCTCCGCGCTGGCCGTTGGTCGCAGCGAAATAACCGGCCTGCTGGAAGGCGAAGACGTGCTGGCAACCGCTGCGGCGCTCAGAGCAATGGGCGCTTCGATCGAACAGAAAGGATCATCCTGGATCGTTCACGGCGTCGGCGTGGGCGGCTTGATGCAGCCGGAAAACGCGCTGGATCTGGGCAATAGCGGAACATCTGTACGGTTGCTCATGGGCTTGCTCGCCTCCCATCACATGACCGTCACGCTAACCGGTGATGCCAGCCTGTCAAAACGCCCAATGGGCCGGGTGATTGATCCGCTGTCGATGATGGGGGCCGATTTTACGGCGCGGATGACCACCGATGGCAAAGCCTGCTTGCCTTTGACGATGCGCGGTCTGTGCCCGGCCGTGCCGATGGACTATCACCTGCCCGTGGCATCGGCGCAGGTGAAATCGGCAGTCTTGCTGGCTGCTCTCAATACGCCCGGGATCACTCGGGTAATCGAACCCGTGCCCACACGCGACCACAGCGAAACCATGCTCAAGGGATTTGGTGCCGAGATCAGTGTCGAAACCAATGACAAAGATGAAAAAATCATTGCGCTGGTGGGCGAAACCGAATTGCGGCCGCAAAATATCATGGTTCCCGGTGACCCTTCATCCGCCGCCTTCCCGGTCGTCGCGGCGCTGGTCGTCCCCGGGTCGGATGTCATCATAGAAAATGTCGGGATCAATCCAACCCGCGCCGGGCTGTTTGCCGTCTTGCAGCAAATGGGCGGCGACATCCGGTTCGAGAACCAGCGCACCGTTGGCGGCGAGCCGGTTGCTGATATTCATGTCAAACACAGCCCATTGACCGGCATCAAGGTGCCCGCCGATATCGCACCAGCGATGATAGACGAATTTCCAGTTCTGTTCGTGGCCGCCTGCTTTGCGCAGGGCACCACGACCACCAGCGGACTGGCTGAACTACGGGTCAAGGAATCGGACCGCCTCGCCCAGATGGCCAAAGGCCTGGAATTGATCGGGGCCGATATCGAAGAAAAGCCGGATGGCCTAGTGATCAACGGTCATGGCGGTGACAATCTGACCGGCAATGCCTTGTCAACGCCCGTCGAAACCGCACTGGACCATCGCATCGCGATGAGCTTCGCGGTTACCGGACTGGGCATTGCGGGCGGTGTCGCGGTGGATGATATGAGCCCAACCGAAACCAGCTTTCCCGGCTTTGTGGAGCTGATGAAAGCGCTGTCATCGTCATGATCGACGGCTTCACCGCAAATGTCATCGGCATCGTCGGCAGCGCGCTGATCGTTTCGGCTTATGCCTATAATGTCTATGCCAGAACCGTGAACGCCTTCATCTACAATGGCACCAACCTGCTCGGCGCGCTGCTGTTGACGCTGTCTTTGATGGTCCATTTCAATCTGGCATCCCTGTTGCTGGAAATTGTCTGGATTGCCATTGCGATCGGCGGGCTGTGGAAAGCCTATCGCGACCAGTCGGAGCATCAGCGATGATTATTGCAGTGGATGGCCCGACCGCTTCGGGAAAAGGAACCATATCCAAGGAACTGGCCAAATATTTCGGCCTGCCCTTTCTCGATACCGGCTTGCTCTATCGGGCGGTCGGCTGGACCCTGCGGGAACAGCGCGGCAATGCAGACAATCCCGAGCATGCCCTCGCCGCTTGCGCCTTTGACAGCAGCCTGCTGGACAATCCGGATTTGCGCAGCGAAGCGGTCGGCGGGCTCGCTAGCCGGGTTTCGGTTCACCCCGCCGTCCGCAAGGCGCTCGACAAGCATCAGAAGGATTTTGCCTATCAGCCGGCGGGCGCGGTGCTCGACGGGCGCGACATCGGCACGGTGATCGCGCCCGATGCCGATGTGAAGCTGTTTGTGACGGCCTCGTCTGACGCCCGCGCGGTGCGCCGGTTCGAGGAAATGAAACGGCGCGGTGAACCGGTAAATTTCGATGACATATTGGCCGATATCCTGAAACGCGATGAACGCGACAAGAACCGCACCGCCGCACCGTTGAAACCCGCCAAAGATGCGGACTTGCTTGATACGACGGATTTGACTATAGGCGACGCCGTTCAACAGGCAATTGCCTTGGTGAATGCGAAGATTAACCGCCGGCGCGACAAAGAACCGGTATAGCAGATAAGCAACGCGCAACACGGAGCGGTCCCGTATCGCTTCGATTTTGGCGCGGTTTTTGTTTTTCTGGTTTCTCTTGGAAGCATTCGCTTTTGGCCGTTTTCGGTTGGATACAGCATGCACATGCGGTGGATGTTGTATTTTGGTCCAAGACCAGCGGAACCAACCGCTTGGCCCGAAAAAATGACGAACAAGGATAAACTCTATGGCCTCTACGGCATTTCCCAGTCGCGACGACTTCGCGGCACTTTTAAACGAATCAATTGGCGGTGAAGATCAAGGCTTTGAAGGCCGCGTGGTCAAAGGCACCGTTGTCGGCATCGAAAATGACATGGCGATCATCGATGTTGGACTGAAATCCGAAGGCCGTGTTGCGTTGCGCGAATTCGCCGCACCGGGTCAAAAAGCCGAACTCAGCGTTGGTGACGAAGTCGAAGTCTATGTCGACCGCATCGAAAATGTGAACGGCGAAGCCATGCTGTCCCGCGATCGCGCCCGCCGCGAAGCGAGCTGGGACAAGCTTGAAAAAGAATATGATGAAGGCAATCGGGTCGAAGGCATTATCTTCGGCCGTGTCAAAGGTGGCTTCACTGTCGACCTCGATGGCGCCGTTGCGTTCCTACCTGGCAGCCAGGTTGACGTACGCCCCGTGCGCGACGTGACCCCGCTCATGGACATCAAACAGCCGTTCCAGATCCTCAAGATGGACCGCAAGCGCGGCAATATTGTTGTCTCGCGCCGGGCGATCCTTGAAGAAACCCGTGCAGAACAACGTTCCGGCCTGATTGAATCGCTGGCCGAGGGTCAAGTCATTGAAGGCGTCGTCAAGAACATCACCGATTATGGTGCGTTTGTTGATCTCGGCGGCATTGATGGCCTGCTGCACGTCACCGACCTCAGCTACAAGCGGGTCAATCACCCGAACGAGATGATCAACATCGGCGACACGCTGAAAGTCCAGATCATCAAGATCAACAAGGATACGCAGCGAATTTCTCTGGGCATGAAACAGCTCGAAAGCGATCCTTGGGAATCGGCATCGGAAAAATATCCGGTTGGCGCGAAACTCAGCGGTGCGGTTACCAACATCACCGAATATGGTGCTTTTGTGGAACTCGAGCCCGGCATTGAAGGCCTGGTTCACGTGTCCGAAATGAGCTGGACGAAGAAGAACGTCCATCCGGGCAAAATCGTCTCCACCTCACAGGAAGTCGATGTTCTGGTGCTCGAAGTCGATACCGAAAAGCGTCGTATTTCCTTGGGCCTCAAACAGGCACAGTCCAACCCATGGACCGACTTTGCCGACAAGAACCCAATTGGCAGCACGGTTGCAGGCGAAGTCAAGAACGCCACCGAATTCGGCCTGTTCATCGGGCTCGAAGGCGACGTCGACGGCATGGTTCACATGTCCGACATTGCCTGGGGCATTTCTGGCGAAGACGCTTTGAACCTGCACCACAAGGGCGAAGAGGTCAAAGCGGTTGTTCTCGACATCGACGTCGAGAAAGAGCGTATCTCTCTGGGCATGAAGCAGCTTGAAAAGGTGCACCTGCCGTGGGCGGTGCGGATGCTGGTGGATTGCGCAAAGGCGCGGTCACGACGGTTACCGTACTCGAAGTTCGCGACGGTGGCCTGGAAGTGCAAGTCGGCGACGACGGCGCGACCGGATTTATCAAGCGTACGGATCTCGGCCGCGATCGCGACGAGCAACGTCCGGATCGCTTCCAGGTTGGCCAGAAGGTCGATGCGATGATTATCGGGTTCGACCGTTCGAAAAAGCCGAATTTTTCGATCAAAGCCCATCAGTTGGCCGAAGAGAAACAGGCTGTCGAACAATTCGGTTCTACCGATTCCGGCGCAAGTCTGGGCGATATTCTTGGCGAAGCGCTCAAGAAAAAGGACGACTAAGCCTAACTGGCTATTGTCGCTACAATATTTCGAAAAAGCCCGCTTCCCTGATCGGAAGCGGGCTTTTTTATGGGTCGTGACGATTTCCCATGCGGCAAGTGCGTCCCAATACAAGACGTATCACAACGTAAAATCCAAAGCCCATTGAAAACATGTAAATTTTCTGTCACTATCTTAGATCATCCGTTCCCCCCACAGCCTGGTTGTAAAGGGAACTGCTATAATCGCTAGGTTGCCCCCCATCGGAAAGGCCGGCTTATGATACGCTCTGAATTGCTTGAAAAACTTGCCGAAGAAAATCCGGACCTAAAGCCGGACGAAATCGAAAAGATTGTCGATCTGTTTTTTAACCAGATAAGCCAGAAGCTGGCCGAAGGCGGCCGCGTCGAATTGCGCGGTTTTGGCGCCTTTTCAACCAGGCAACGCAAACCCCGTATCGGCCGAAACCCGCGGACCGGCGAGTCCGTCGAAGTCCCGGCCAAGCGCGTGCCCTATTTCAAGCCGGGCAAGGAAATCCGGGAACGCCTCAACAAGAGCTAAGCCCTTGGCGGGTTAGCCCGATCCCGGGCGCGGTCCTGACCAGCTTTCGAAAAATACAGCATTAAGCGCAGAGGGCTCTTGACCTTCCGGCCACAATGTTGCTTGTCCCAGAGTCATCTGACGCTTGTCAGAGATTACCGGTGCGGACGTGGCGAAATGGTAGACGCAGCAGACTTAAAATCCCGATGTTCCGTCCGCGTTGTGTATTGTTTTCATGGCCTTAGAGCCGTACTGAGTTTTTGAGGCCCAAAATAGGCCCCGGAGGTAGTTTTCGCTGAGGCGCCGTGCGGGCGTGATGGAATGGTAGACATACCAGACTTAAAATCTGTTGGGGTTTTTCCCCGTGGGGGTTCGAGTCCCCCCGCCCGCACCAAATTTGGGATTGGATTACAATGAAGTACGATGATCGAAACATTACTGGGATTGGCGACTTGCTGGACTGCCTCGCGGAACAAGTGCAGGAAACTGAGCAGGTTTGGTTCCGTGGACATGCGGATGTTAATTGGCATCTGGAATGCACACTAGCGCGCAACGGGGGTATGGATAACGAACTGCCTTTGATCCGGAGATTCAAGCAAAACGCTCTTCCACTAATCGCAAACCGACCAGGAGATGAATGGGAATGGCTATTTCTGATGCAACACCATGGCTTACCGACACGATTGCTAGACTGGTCTGAGAGCGTTCTCGTTGCTTTGTACTTTGCGATTAACGATGACGGCACCGATCACAGTGACAAGGATGGTTGCATATGGGTGATTCTTCCACATGAACTGAACGCAATCTCCTTGCGCGATAATGGTGCGAAAACGGTTCTAGGATTAGGCGACGACAAACACTTTGACGACTATCTTCCGACTAAAATCGGTGCTCAGCTGCAAACTTTTCAACCCCTGGCTGCCACAGCGGTTCGGAACAATCCCAGAATTCAGATGCAACAAGGTGTGTTTACCGTTTCACACCGAGATATGACTGGCTTGGATCAGTTGCCAGACACAAGTCCTCTATGGAAATTGGTAATTCCAGCGGCGAGCAAGCCTGAATTTCGAACCCAGCTGAAAGCCTTGAACCTAAGCAAGCTGTCCTTGTTCCCTGAGTTATCGAATGCGGCTGCGCACGCAAGGAGTCTAGTATAATGGCAAAGTTTGACATCAATACAATGTCTGAATCCTCCGTTTTGGACCTCGTGGAATTGAAACCCGAAATTCAAGTTAACCCAGAATATCAAAGACCCGGCGGCGTTTGGTCTCGATACAAGAAGCAGTTGTTTATCGATTCACTCATAAACCGGTATGATATTCCAAAGTTTTATTTTCACTATTTGTTTGGCCCAAATGCAATAGAAGGCAAAAAGTACGCGGTAATCGACGGGCGTCAGAGATTGGAGGCCATTTGGGATTTCGTCGAGGGAAAGTTCGCGCTCGGCGATGACTTTGTGGCTCAAGACAACTCCGACGTCGAAGCTGCGAATATGACGTATAGCGAGATATCCGACAAGTATCCGCGGATTCTTTCCAAGCTCCATACAAGACTGCTGCCAGTTCAGGTCATCATTGCGGATGAGCTGGATTTTATTGAGGATATGTTCACACGCTTGAATGAAGCCACGCCTTTGAATGCCGCCGAAAAAAGGAATGCATTCGGGGGACCCATACCTGCAATTTTGCGGGATATCGCGGAATTACCTTTCTTTCAGAAAAAGGTTAAAGTCTCTGCGTCTCGCTATCGCTACAATGACCTCGCAGCTAAACTTCTATATCTTGAGCATTTGAATGAGTTCGTTGACACAAAAAAGGCATCCCTCGATCTCGTTTGTAAAGGACGCCAAGGCCAGAAAGATCACTGTTTCAAATGAAACAGTGGCCCATGTGAAAGTTGTCCTGAACAGGATGGTCTCTACATATTCCGATGGAGATATCCTCCTTAGAAGCACCGGTATGATCGTTGTTTATTACCTCTTGTTTTCAAAACTGATGGCAGAGAACAAGGAGATAAGTTTTGGGCGCGCAGATCTAGTTGAGTTTGAAAACGTCCGCAAAGCCAACCGCGCAAAGTTTGCTGAGGAGAAAGATGGTGTGGATTTCAAACTTATTGAATTTGATGAGCTAGCGCAGTCTTCAAACGACGGCTCCGCGATCCAGCGTCGATATGAGGTGCTTAGAGAGCATCTAGTATAGCTGTGTACATTCATAGGGTACACACTTGACAAACGCGTTACTGTCCCTCAACTGTGTACAACATTGATGTACACAGGAGGAAGCTTTGGCAAACGCACAGCTTGCATCTCTGACCGAACTGGCAGCGATAGCAAACGTCTCACGTCAGGCAGTATGGAATTGGTCCAAGCGAAAGCCAGATTTCCCAAAGCCCATTTCGGAAGGTCCGAGCGGGCCAGTCTATAGGATCGAAGAGTTCAAAGATTGGCTTGAGAGGGATGGTAAGGCAATTGGCGATGCCTTGAGTGGGGCCAACTCGGTCGCAGGCGACCTAATTACTTCGGACCCGCACAACGCCAGAGCGGCGATCGACGCGCTCAGCGCGGTAAAGAAAAAGAGGCTGCGTCAAGAGCTCGTCGCACAGATGGAGGTGCTAAGAGAACTCGAGGCCGAGCTCGATGCGGTGAAGCAGCCGGACCACATTTTTGATCCCTCGAATCCCAACTATATGGGCCGCTTTACTGCTGCCGCGCTGCTGATCCAGCCGCGACACCCGCTGGCGGAGGTTGAAAAGTTCTACGGCGCTGGAGTCTATGCCCTTTACTACAAGGGTGACTTCGCAGCATATGAAAAGGTGTCAGGAACAGAAACGCCGCTCTATGCGGGCAAGGCCGATCCAAAGATTGCACACGCGGTCAACCCGACCGAACAGGGCGATTCCTTGAGCCGAAGAATCAACGAACACAGAAAGAGCATCAAACTCGTTTCGAGCGCCAATGGAATTGGGCTGGAAGACTTTGAGGTGAGGTATCTGGTCACCGCCAGTGGATTTCAGGTTACAGCCGAGAACTTTTTGATCAGCCATTTTAAGCCGATCTGGAACAAAGAGACGAAGATCTGTTTCGGCATCGGTAAGCACGGTGACGATGCGAAAACACGGAAAAACAAAAAATCGCCTTGGGACACCCTGCATCCGGGCCGCAAATGGGCTCTTGCGAGCGAAGAGCTAAAAACGCCAACAGAGATCGCAGCCGATATCTCAGACCATCTGGATGCTTTCCCACCAATCGACGAAGTTGACTTTAAATCACTCCTTCTGGGCGAGTCTAACTAGTCGCCAGTTTGTCTCTGACGCTCTCGGCGACTACGCGGCCAAGTTCAACCGGAACCGCATTGCCGAGCTGGCGCATCGTCTCAGACCAGGAACCGTGGAACACCATTTCGTCGGGAAAGGTCTGCAGGCGGGCCGACTCCCTTATTGTGAAGTACCTGACGGTGCCATCTGGACGTCGCAACATGTTCTCCCCGCCAGGCACTCCGTGAACCCCAGCCTTTAGCGTCTTTGCTGGTTCATCGAGCGGGCTGCCGGTGTGACCAGGATAGCTCTTCGCGCCGGGTTGAAACTTGTGGTCGCGAAACTTCGTTGATCGCCTCGGGGACCGTTCGGGGTCAGGCAGGTCGTAGATTGCTTCCCTGACCGTTTTCCAGGCTGCCGCATTGGGCCGAGCGTCTAGGCGGAAAGCTCGACGGAGTTGACGCTCGTCCTCCGGGCGATCTCTTTTTGCTACGCGAAGACGTTCCCAGTAGTCGCCGGACCTCCACTTGTCCCAGAGCAATGCATCCTGCTTGTGTGTGGGGTCCGGAAAATGCCACTCCGTAGAAGTGTCAGAACGAAAGCCAACGATAAAGACGCGCTCTCGTTTTTGAGGCACTCCATAGTTCGCCGAATTCAGAACGCGAAGTGCAACACGATATTCCAGGCCGCGATATCGTCCCTTAGTTTCGTAGTCCTCCAGTCTTGCCAGATGTTCCAGCCAAGGCTCGTTCTCCCTCTCGACAAGCTCGGGATGCTTTAGCTGCAAGCGGATGTACTCGAGGTAGTTAGCAAACGTCGTTCTCGTCAGTCCCTTCACGTTCTCGAACACGAAGGCGCGTGGCTTAAGAATTCTGATTGCGCGCACTGCCTGAGGGAACATATCCCTCGGGTCGAGGTGAGCCTTGTGTCTTCCACCGAGAGAAAATGGCTGACAGGGAGGTCCACCGGTCACGAGGTCGACGTCACACCCGATACTTTCAAAATTGAACTCCCGAACGTCCACCTCGTGCAGAGGCCAGTCAGCTACGAGATCGAAGCCTCTTTCTTGGTTTTGACGAATTGTATCGCAGGCCCATTTGTCCCAGTCCATGACTGCCGCCGCCTCGAACCCCGCCTGACTCACGCCCAACCCGAGGCCTCCAGCTCCGACAAATAGCTCAACAGACTTCATACCATTCTTCCGTTCCCGGTGCCCTACGAAATCGAAGCTGAACACACTCTCAGCAACGCCTAGCTTTTACTTAACGGGCTCCATATCGATGAAGATGTAAGGTAAAATAATGTCTTCGTACATAGGCTTTGTGGCACCCAATGCCGGACAAATGCTATTGGAACGAACAATCGAGGCGACAAAGGAAGGAATGTCGTACTTCTAAGACCACAAATACGTTGCGCATTCTAGTCATCATGCGCCATTCAACGTTCAAAAAGGATGAGGAGAGCTAAACCGTGGCAAGAAAATTCACAGCTGAGGTTAAAGAAGGTCCAACTGGACAACCATATGTCATAGTCCAACCAGACAGTGAGAATGGTTTACCCCACAACAAACGAATACGGATCGACTTTCCTGATGGCACGCCAATTGAAACAGCTGAGGAAACAGCCAGGACGTTAAACGAACGAACCGAAAATATCAGTGTTGTGGCTTGGTAATATCTCAATAAAGCACGAAACGACTGTGGTGTATTCGTTAGCACAAGAATAATAGACCTCCCATCGCTCAGAGCATGGTGGAAGCGACAGCACAGAGCCAAAAAGGGAAGCAAAAATTCGCCCGACGGCGCTGCCTATGACGCCGCCGGGCGACCACGACCGTGGACTGACTGAAAACACGGTCGGGGACGACCCGGGAGGAGAGGAGAGCAATCCGCCCCGGGCCGGTAGGTCGAATTCAGTGATCGAATGCCCGCTTCGCGAGCTCCGGCTCGGCGGCGGCGACCTGCGCGCACGCGCCGGAGAAGTCGGAGCCCGCCTCCGTCAGCTCCTCGACTTTCCGGTAGAACAGCCTCTCCGCCTCGCTCTCCGTCCGTTCATAGGCCTGCGAACTATGGGCCTTCGCTAGGTGTTCTAGCGCGGCACCGGTCATCTCCGGCCGGACGTTCCCGAACTGATCGTAGTAGGCGTCGGGCAGCTGCCCGTTCTTTGCAAATTCGTGTTTCTGGGTCATCTCACTTACCTCCTGTGGCAGCGACCTCGCCGCCGCTATCATCTGTTCGTACTGCCGGTCGCTCGTTTCCCGCGGGTCCGCGTCCTCGATGACGTCGAGCAGCTGTTCCCGCTGGTCGCTCGTCGGCTGGACCGCGACCGTCCGGTGCAGCGCGTCGAGCATCTCCTGGGTCACCGCCTTCGCCACCCCGCTCCGGTCTGATGTCCGTTTGCCGAGCGCGTCGCCAGCGCCCTCGAGCGCCTTCAGGACCGCCTGCATTGCGCCCACTATCTCGTCGAGCGCCCTTCCGGCCGACGTTGCGTCCAGCGCGCGTTCCGCCTGACCACGGTCCGTGCCAGTGCCTGTCACTATGCCCTCGATCATCTCGTCGCGGCGGTCCTGGACGATCTGCAGCAGCTCGGCAGCCATCTGCGACAGGCCCGCAGCGGACGCATCGGCCGCGGATTTCGAGATCGTCTCCGCCCTCTTCTTAATTCGGTTCGGCGCCCGGTCGTGGAGCGCGAGCGCTGCCCTGGACACCAGTCGACGAAAGGTGATCAGCTTGCTCTCTGATATCGTCATTTCCCTTTTCCTTGTTCCCTGAAGCGCTCCGCCAGTGGGGCGTTCGGCCTCGAGCCCATGGTGCGCGCCAGGCCGAGCCTTCTGCAGAGCGGAGCGGCCGCGAACCAGAGACTGCGGACGTAGCCCCACTTTCGCATGTTGACGTCGACGCGAGCTCCGGGATCGAGCGTCGCCAGCCGGGACTGGAGCGCCTCCAATTTGTCAAAGGCCTGCCCCAGGGTCGCTGCGGCCGCATCGAAATCGGCCGCCGCAACGGCCATGTTCTTCCTGGTCACCTCGACCTCCTCGAGCCTGGCGGCCTCTGCGGCCCTGCGCTCCCGCTCGGCCGCCACCTTCCTTTCGGCATCCTCGGCCTCGACCTTCAGCCGGTCGAGCTCGGTCTCGACGGCCCGTCTCTTGTCGGCCGTCATCTCCGCCTTCAGCGCCCTGCGCGCCGCATCGCGGTCGCTCAGTATCAGTCTCTTCGCCTTGTCGAACATCAGCTATCCTCGCAAAAAATCTCTCCGCGCATGGTGCGGAGAAACGTGCTGCAGATGACACCATCGTTTCCGTGGCAGGTCGGGTCGCGGGTGAATCCGATCGTTCTGTCCAATGCTTGGGCGGGCGCTCCTGCTGAGCTGGAAGAGCCGCCGATCGCAGCTGATGACAGGCACTCTGATCGCGCGACCACGGTAACCATTTAAAAACCAATCCATCGTAGATTTGAGAGATGAACCGTAGCTTCCTAAAACTGACGGCGACGCTCTGTGTCCTGACATTCTGTGGAACGTGGCTGGCCCTTTCGCCAGACACGGTCGGAGACCCTTTCTACCCGAACTGCGCTGCAGCAAGGGCCGGCGGCGTGGCTCCTCTCAACAGAGGCGACCCGGGATATCGATACCAGCTGGATGCGGACAGCGACGGCATCGCCTGCGAACCATACAGCGGGTGAGGGTCGATGCCGAGGAAGACAAAGCCCAAAGGATTGGATGTCGCAAAGTATCAAAGCTATGGCTCGGCTGGCGATCCTTCCTCGTTGGACACTAGCATGGGCGTTCCGAAGGTTGAGTGCCTGCACTGCCATCAAAGGTTTCCAGTTCACGAGGGCCACGTATCGGAAGAAATCGCGATCTGCTTTTCGTGTTTAGATCGTGGCTGAGCACGTTCCCGATTCCAGCCACGATGAGTGGTATAGATTGGAAATCAAACCGGACGAGATCAATGTTAGAGAACGCGCTTTGATTAACGAGCCGGGAAACTTGAATGACTGTTGAAATCATGATCAGCAAGAAAGTTGAAGGTCGGCATACCCGCAAGTAGGCCGCGACAGGGCAGCTGGATAGTTGGACGGGGTTCAGGCGTCCCCGGAATCGAACACGGCGCCGAACAGGGGCACGACGTTGCCGCCCGCGTCGCCGGTCGGCCGCTCGGCTTCCACGGGCAGGTCGCCGGGCTCCTCGGTGGCGGAGTTCGAGCTCGGCTCAGGTTCGGGCTGCCGATGCTCCTCCGGCTCGATGTCGGTCGACGGCCAGGTGCAGTGGGGTCCCTCGCCGCCAACCGGAGTGCGGCCCACACTGTGCGCCAGCTCGTCCAGCCCGTTCCTCAGACACCATGCCGCGCAGTCGCGCCGCGCCCTCTCGTCCTCGAAGGGCAGGCCCGCGCAACCCAGTACGGCGGCACCGTCGACCAGCATGTCTGACGACAGGAACACCGCGTGCGCCCGGCCGGTGTCCGGATCCCAGAGGGCGTCCCCGAACCGGGACCAGTCGGGAGGGCCGACGAAGTTGACCGTGACCTGATCCCCGTCGGCGGGTGCCAGGACGCCCCTGGCGGCCGCAGCCTCGGCGGCGCTGCGGTCGCCCCTGGCCAGGGCGTCCTTCACCGCGGCCACGCGGACCCTCTCAGAGAGGTACGGCAGGTCGCCCTCGACGCCGACCGCGTCGGTCTCGATGCCGCTGACCAGTGCCCTGCCCTCCTCGAATAGAACTGTCACCCTAGTCATCGGCAGCCGTCGCCCGCTTCGATCGCGTCCACCTCCGCCTTGAGGGCGTCCAGGTCCAGCGGGCTTCCCCGTCTGACCTCCGCGCCCGCTGCGTAGTTGTTGTTCTGCACCGCCACGAGCGGCTGGGTCCTGGCGTTCAGGTCGCGCATGCGCAGCGACATCAGCTTCACCGCTATCCGGGGGTCGACGTGGGAGCAGTCGAACCGCATTAGGGGCTCGAAGTCGTCGTCCAGCTCCGGCCGCTCCGTCTCCGGATCTATGGCGGGCACCCACCGACCGGTGCCCATGTGCATCGCGGTCGAGATGACCCTCTGGGTCAGCGTCTCCTCGAAGGCTTCCACCGCATCATCCCAGCGGGATGCGAAGTCGGGATCGCGCCGCCTTCGCTCGTACAGTGAACGCCGGGCCATGCCGCTCACGTTAGCCGCGTAGGTCACCTGCCCGAATTCGGCCAGCGCGGCCAGGAAGCGCCCTTCGACGTCCCGGGGTATGGCGGCGCGCGTCTGGTATATGCTGGGCGCGTCCGCATCGGCCGGCGGGCGCACCTGTATCGCTGGGTTGCTCATCTTCCACCTGTTTCGGGCCCACCGCAGGGCCCCGTTTTTGGCCCCCTACAGGGCGTTGATATCCATGGGCTTTTCGGCCCCCTTTTCGGGACGCATGATCCCCTGTCCGTCGCCCCCGGGGACGTATCGGCCCCGGGAGGCGCCCGGAAAAATCGGATCGCCGCGTCGGCCGTCTCTGACCGATATGGCGCGCCTTCCGACCGTGGGAGAACCAGCGTTGCTCGGGGGGCGAGAGGTTCCCATTCAATCACGGGCGGAGCCGCCCCCTTGAGGCAAGTGGAACGCGGCATTTCCAGCATCCTCGTAAGCCCTTGATTTCGCTGTCTTGTTCTACCTGTTCTATTTGTGCCACTTGGCCGCTTATATAATATGTCAGCTATGCCGATACGCTCGACTGCGGGCACTATCTGCCTCTTTTACAGAAGTCTTATATCTAAGTAGAACAAGTAGAACAAATGGAACAAGGTTTTGAAAACAGCAGCTTAGGGCGTTCCACTTAGGTCTACCCTAGTGGAACAAATGGAACGGACCGTCCGGTCAGCGCCCATTGAACGTTGCATTCTCAGGGGCATCGATGCGGTAGTAACCGGAATAGGTCTCTTTTCCTATTCTAAGCTTGCGCCGGTACTTCCAGCCGCCGATCTCGGTCTCAATGACCCGCCGCAGCCTTTTGCTCTCCGCAGTCCGCGCCCTGCCGCCGCCGAGGCCCAGTGCCTGCAGCAGGTCCTTGGTGAAGACCCTGCCCTCTGTTGGGGGAGGCCCATCCTCGTCGAACAGCGGATCCATGCGTTTGACCAGATATTCTCCGATGGTTGCTGCCCATGGATCCTCCACTGTCTCCTCGGCCGCACGCTCAAGGGCCAGCTTCCAGGCATCATCTTCCAGCCACCATCGCTCGCCCTTTGCAAATCGCGCGTCTGCCTCCGCCCAGAGCTGGTCGCGGTTGGATGCGATCCAGGCTGTGTCCACGCGTGCCCCTGAGTCCATCTCCATTGGCCAGAAGCGCCTGCCACCGGTGGGGTCGCGAAGGTATCCTGTCTCATTGACGGTGCCGATGAAAACACAGCGCCTTGGATGGTCGTCTGCCGTCCTTCCGTAGGGCGCGCGATAGGTGTCCACGGCGCGTGACAAAAACGCCTTCAGGGTCGCCACATCTTGGTTGCCCATCCCTGCAAGTTCGGCATACTCGTGGCACCAGGTCCCTCTGAGCACGATCGCTGCATCCTTTGACTTCAGGTCGGGTATGGCTGCATCAGACGACCAATCGACGCCGAACAGCACCTGCACGCCCGTGGACTTCAGCGAGCCCTGCGGCGAGCATACCACCGGCATCGTGTCCACCTTGCACCCAGGTCTTCGGGCCCGGGCAATTGCCGAAATCATGAAACGCAAGCCGCACTCGGCCAGGTAGCTGGCATCATCGATGCAGGGGAATCCCCGTGTGAACAGTTCATGACACCGTGAAACGCCGTCCCATTTCAGGCCGTTGAGATAGTCCAGAACGGGGTGGAACTTGTTCTCATAGCTGGCCGACATGATCGCTTCGTAGACATTGTCCTTGGTTGGCTGATATTCAACGCCATGATATGCTTCGATCAGGAGATCCCTTACCATTCTGGCGGTGTGGTCGGTCAGCTCCCGTCCGTAGCTTTCA
Source organism: Parasphingorhabdus sp. W113 (assembly GCF_055693205.1). NCBI lineage: Bacteria > Pseudomonadati > Pseudomonadota > Alphaproteobacteria > Sphingomonadales > Sphingorhabdaceae > Parasphingorhabdus > Parasphingorhabdus sp. W113. Next base: position 2,724,502 of record NZ_CM146328.1, read on the forward strand.
GACCAGTTGATATCGCCCAGGAATGTCACGGTCTGCTTCAACTCGTTGTATGCCGGCCTGAGGCCCTGCCCAAAGATGCCGGCTTTCGCGTTCGTGTAGGTATCAACGGCTCTATTGTTTGTGACCTTCAGCCCGCGCTTGAAAGTGGACCGCACCTCAGGCAGCGCCGCGTTTTTATCCGATATTGAGCCGTCCAGGTCGTCATCAAAGTCTTCAGCGGCGGATACGTACTGCGGGAGCTTTGCCCACGCCATTGCCAGATGTCTTTCAAGCTCACTGCCCGCATATTTGCCATCGTCGCTGCCATCAGCTGTGGGCCAATTAGGCACGTGATCCATCAGCAGTGCCAGGCTCGCATCGAAACAAGCTCCAGATGCCTTTAAATCAGACACCAGTGCAAAAAAATGCTCGTGCCTTGGACCGGCGTCGGGGCCGTCTAACCTATCAGTGAGCAAGGTCAGCGTCTCTTCAGACACTTCGCTTCCAGATTTTCGATCAAAGTTTGGATCGACCTCCACTGCGGAGGATGTGCGCATTGAACCGAACACGCTGACGGGCGCCTCATCCTCCAGTCCATCCGCAGAGCCAAATGCATCAATCAGGGTCGACATGGCTTTCTCGTTCAGGCGCACCTGACCGCCAGCCGATCGCAGGTCGCCCTTTACCAGGTCGATCCCTTCTTCAAGCTCAAAGTGCCAGTTGCCCACGGCAGCTGCCTGCTCGCACCGCACCCACACGTGCCCGCGGTCCGCCCGACCACTGGTTGAGGGGGTAACGCAGGCAACGACCTTGCCATGGCGTTCGGTCACAATCTGGGAAGCGATTTCGGGCCCGTCGCCTTCGTCACAGTCAAGTACCACGCAGCCTATAGAAGCCGGCTGCACACCCAAGGCGTTGCGACCGGGGTTTCTTCCAAGGTGCTGAATGGCTTCGTCGACCGTCGGCCTGAGGTCCGGCCAGCCCTTCTGACACGGCCTCTTGTCTCTTAGAAGAACCAGAGCCGGCTCATGTTCGTTTCGTTCCGCAACCTCCAAAAACTTTTGCAGCAGTCCTGGATCAAGCACTGTTTCGACCCCCATGGCGGGTGACTCTAGAATCCATCCAGTGCAGCACTTCGGATAGGCGGTACAGCACCCGCCTGCCGTGCTTGTGGTATGGCGGACCGAAGCGCCTTCCGCGATGCGACCTGTAGTCTCGGAGGGTGGCCACGCTCAGTTCGGCCATTTCCGACAATTCCTTAGTCGTGAGGTATCTGTCGCCCTCTGGTAACGTGGGTATTCCCGCCGGCGGACTCGCGGCAGTGTCGTTCTTGGTCATGTCTTTAGCTTCCTTCAGGTTGGACATGTCTATCGATCACGCCCGTCGCGTCCCCCAAAGGCGCGGCGGGTCAGCTTTGATATCGAAGATGATCGTAGTCCTCGACGATCAAAGAATACGCCAACGCTTTTGACCGCGTATATAAACGTTTGAGCTATCGGGAGGAATTTTAACTATTTTATATCAGCATCTTACGTTTTTTTGAGTATTGCAACCTCCCCAATCGCTAGCCTAAACTCTACCAAAGATTAACAGATTCCGGCGTCAGTCTTGCTTGTCGATTTGTAGTGATACAATTGAATCCTTCTGAGCGATAAGAGGGAGTTGACTTAGTCATTCCGCTATTGCTGGAAATAAGGAATGGCATATCTTTAAAATCAAATATTAGAACAATATTGATTAGTCTTCTAAAATATGTACTCAATAAGGCGTTCAAATCTTGATTGGGGGCAATATAAATGAAGAGACTAGCTTGGCTAATACTGGCGTTTGGCTGTTCGCCGGCAAATGCAGAGACTCACGAAATGCTTGACGACCACCAAATAGCATTGGGACATGGATGGGATGCGGCGAACCCTTCACAGAACAAAGTGATTGGAAGCTGTTTCAAACCCACAACCCGATTTGCCAATGGTGAAAAGGAACCTTCTCTGAATAACCTGCAGTTTCGCTCAGAATTTGTGGACAATTCACGAGATTTTAAACGTGTTACCAGGGAAAGGACCTCTGCGTCGGCAAGTGCCTCGATCGGCGGGATTAGCGGTGGGATACGAGCAACGTTAAGTACTCTAAATTCTGCTATCGTAGATGAGCGCACCGTTGTTTGGGCTCTTCTTGCAGAGAGGTCTTACACGCCGGAATTCCTAAATACGCTTGAATTGACGCCAAGCGCCAGATCAAACCTCGACGATGCAACCAATTCGAACAACTACAGCTCACTATTTGCGCGTTGCGGTACATCTATTATCTCCCAAGTCACCCGAGGTTCCAGTATCTCTCTGGTTTACTTTTTCCAAGCATCAACCGTCGAAAAGGCTTCAAGAATACGGTCAACCATCGCCGGTGCGGCATCTTACGGCGGCGTAAGCGGTGGTGCGCGAAGTTCTTTTTATGAATCGGTGCGGAAGGTAGATAAGTCAGTATCTTTAACCGCCAAGGTCTTTCAGCGAGGCGCTTCTATTGATGCTCCAACAGTTGATACATTAGTTGCCATCGCCCCAGGTGATCTTGATGCAATTCGTGCTAAGTTAACGCCTATCCTTGAGCGTCAACAGTACAAATCGAGTGCCATTCTCCGCTTCGCAAATCAGTCCTATGGACCTCAGTTTGGGATTCCGGCCTCCAGTGATCCTAACACCTACTTTCAGATTATTGGCCCACGTCTCGAGAAGGCCTTTGAAAGCCGTATGACACGTGCGCGGAGAGCGGCGGTGCTGCGCGCGATGCTTAGTGGCAATACGACCGGAGAGGTAAAGTTAAAAACAGGTTCCGTATCGTCAATCAACAGCCTAATTGAAGGACTCGAAGGCGAACTTGACCAAATGCTTGCAGCAGAGCTTTTGTGCCGCGCCGATCCCAAGCTTTCGAACTGCGCACTGAAGCCACCAGAATCATCCAAGATAAATCTTGTTTCGATGACTGACGGCGTGTTTGCTCGCTCATTGGGTTGGCAAACCAGCACAAAGAGCTCCACCGGCAAAACCTATGCAAACTATCAACTGTTCCCGTCACTACAATTGGAATTGACGAATACGCCGCTAATCAAAGAGATAAGGTTATTTCGCGATGGAATTCTCGAAGCATCAATGTCTAGCGAGAAGATCGATGAAGCACCCGAGAACAGAATTCGACTTGCCCACCCCGGAATGTATGAGTCGGCTTCCGTGCGATGTCCTTCAAACAATCACTCTAGCGGTCATAAAAAATCTTGCAGTTGGATGTATAAAAAGCATCTGGATGGGAAAATGAAGATTAGACAAAAGATGTCGAAGAAACATAAAGTACGAAGCTATGTTGTCGAAATCCTCGATGTCGAGGGAAACACACATGAATTAGCCGTGTCTAGTTGAGTGGTGCAACTATAGCCTCCTGGCGATGGCCCTCCATGAATGAACGCAGATCGGTTAGGGAGTAGAGAACCCGCCGCCCAACCCTGTGGACCGCTGGCCCGGATGCGTCCATCCGCCACCTGTCCATGGTCTGGCGGCTGACGCCGACAAAAACTGCTGCCTCATCTATGCTGAGATATTCGCGCGGCACCGCCTGTTTGGAAAGCATCTGTTCAATGCGTTCAAGGCGGTCGATGATCTGCTCCATGCCCTAACTCCATTTCGGTGCATATTCTGAGCATGTTGGATGATCGGCATCTGACCGTGGACCATCAATTCGGCCTTATGTGGCCCAATGAAGCATCATAAGCCACGGTATGACAGCAGGCGCGCGCAGATCCTCTCCTGGCAGTCGCGGAGGTGCCCGGTCAGGTGGGCGCGCGTCACGTAGTTGAATGAGACGTGGGTGTTGGCGTGGTCCATCAGCATGGTCACCGACTGAAAGTCGACGCCGGCCTCAAGCGCGTGGGTGCGATAGGTGTGACGCATCTGGTGGGGCGCGTAGTGGAAGTTGGCCAGTCTTCGGATCTGCTCGATGTGGCCCGACCTGGAGGCCGCAGAGGGGAAGATGAAGGGGCTCTCCATCGGCCTTGTAAGCTCGCGCACCTCCCCCAGCTCCTGTATCATCAGCCGCGGCAGCGGCAGGCTGAAGCTGCGACCGGACTTTGCGCGCGGCACCAAGAGCACGCCATCGTCACCGAGGTGCTCCCACTTTGGTGACCTAGCGTTGCCTGAGCGCAGACCGGTTGTGAGCATCAGCAGCCAGCACGCGCGGCGCATCCTGTCTTCAACGGCATCGAGCCTTTGCCATAGGAGCGGCATATCATCCGGGCCTATCGCCCAGTCCCTTGCCCGCTCCCTGTTCATCCGCACGCCGCGCGTCACCGGGTTGGGACCAAGGTCATGGGTTCTGGCGACGTCATTTAGCAGCAGCTTCAGCACCCGCATGGCACCGTTCGCGCCGTAGGGTCCGATGTTCTTGGTAAGGCGCTCGTGCAGTGACCTTACCGCCTCCCGGTCGATGCGGTCTGCGGGCAGCTTGGCAAGGCCAATGAGCGGCCCGTCGACCTTCTGTCGATACCAGCCGACGGTCCGCCTGCTCAGGTCCGGCCTGCTCTCAAGATAGCGTTCCAAAGCCTCACGGATGGTCGGAACTGATACCTTTCTGGCCCTCGGGTCCACTCCGCGCCGCAGCGCAAGCCTAAGCTCCGCCGAACGCTCCCGCGCGAACCGCAGCGACACCTCATCGGTCCGCCCGATGATCACGGAAACGTAACGGTCGGTCCCGTCGTTGATGCGGCCCACGTGCTTGTATGACACGCTGCGCTTGCCCACGACCAGCCGCAGCCCCTTGGCTTCGCTGTCGTAGATCTGGGTGCCAGCAGGGTGCTCCTCCGCCAGCCGCGACACCGCAGCCTGGGTGAGTCTGGTCGTCATCGTCTCGCCTCCATAGGCCATGTCCCAGGCCATGTTTCGGTTAGGTCCCGACAGGTCTCAGGACATGCTATGAGGCAATAATGTCTTGTTTTATCTGGTTCGCGGACCCTGATTAGGCACTATTAGGCGATATAATGTGCAGCACGGCGTGACTTAAAATCTGCTATCCGAAATGGGTGTGCGGGTTCGAGTCCCGCCGTCCGCACCAGTTTTCGTCGTAACCCTGGCGGCCATCCATCACCACTTCTCTACAACATCGCCATATCAACCGGCTGGTCCAGCAACACACGGCCGGCCAGTTCGAACACGGCGGGGGCGGTGGCGATATGTTGGGTGGCGACGTGGGCGTCGCGGAAGCGGCGCTGGAGGCTGCTGCGCGCGTAAACCGCGCCGCCGCCACCGAGCGTATAGGCAATCTTGCAAATCTCCGCCGCGGTTTCGGTGGCGTGGGCGCATGCCAGGCGCAGATCTGCCCGTGCCTGGGGTGATATCTCGCCGGCGCCTTGCGCTTCCGCCCATGCGGCTGCGACAGCATTTTCGAGCAAATGAAACGCTCCGCCCAGCTGCGCTGTCGCACGCGCAATTTCGACCTGGACGGTCGCGCGCTGGGCCATTGACCGGCCGCCGCCTGGCGTTTTCTTGTGAATCGCGATCTCGCGAATGTCCGCGAGTGCCGCCTGAGCGTTGCCCAGCGCCACCGAGGATACGCCCAGAGCCAGTAGCCCGAATAGCGGAAATTTGTAGAGCGCGCCGGCGTCCCGCGGCTTGTCTCCGACAAAGGAGACACTCCGCCCTTTGGGGACAATAATGTCTTGGACGCTGAAGTCGCCCGAGCCAGTGCCTTTCATCCCGGCGACATGCCAGCTGTCGATAAACTGGACATCCGCGACCGGGAAAAACAGCATGCGATGATAGGGCGCACCATTGTCAAATTTCTGCAGTTCGCCGTCTTTGAAAATCATTGCGCCACCGCCGAGCCAGCTGCAATTGGCCGATCCCGATCCCCATTGCCATTGCCCTGACAGGACATAATGATCGCCGCGATCGTCCGCCTTGCCCATCGGGGCGAACACACCGCCAGTAATCACCTCGGGCGGTCCAAAAATGGTGCTCGCGACATCCTCTTCCATATAGGCGGCGGCGAGCGTCGAGGTGACCGCAATCATCGCACACCATCCCGCGCTGGCATCAGCTTCGGCCATGGTGACAATCAGTTTCATAAACTCCGCTGGCGGCAGCTCGAGACCGCCCTGCGCCCGCGGCTTGGACAGGTTATAGGCGCCGGCGGCGGCCATTTTCTCGGCAAGATCCGCCGGCAAATGCCGGGTGGTCTCGCATTCTTCCGCTCGTGCGCTGATTTCCGGGAGCAACGCCGCAATCGCAGCGCCGGTCGATCCGCCAATGCCTTCAATATCGTAGCGCAAACCTGCCATTGCCGTTTCTCCCGTTCACCGCCAGCATAAGAGTTACTGTTTGTTGATCCAGCAAAAACATCTACTGATAGCAAATGCATAGAATTGCGCTTCTGGTTTTGGTCCTTCCGCTGCTCCTGGCGCTGGCTGGCTGTGACCGGTCACCCTCCAGCGACGTCACGCCTGGTTCAGATCAGCTCGTCCGCTTGTCCGATTCCGAAATCAAGGGGCTCGATCCCCAGAAAATTTCCGATCTGTCCTCTTTGCGTGTGGCTGCCGATCAATTTGAAGGTCTGACCCGTTACACTGCGGCAGGGATGGCGGAACCGGGGCTGGCCAGCGACTGGCGCGTTTCGGACGATGGTTTGCAATGGACGTTCCGGCTCCGCCCGGATCTGGAATTTTCGGATGGCGTGCCAATTAAGGCTGCCCTGTTTCCGCAATTGCTCGACCGTTTGCGCGCGCCGGAAACCGCATCCCCGACATTTGCGCTGTTCGAGAATATCGTCTCCATCGAGACGCCCGCTCCAGATATCGTGACCGTGCAGCTGGCAGCGCCAACCCCGGCGCTCCCCACCTTGCTGGCCCATCCGGCGTTGGCCGCCATTCCGCTCCATGTCATTGCAGAACGCGGTGATCGATGGACCCAAGGCCGTCCGATGATCACCAGCGGTCCCTACCGCCTGAAACGCTGGTTGCTGAATGATCACGCCCATCTCGAAGGTAATCCGGCCTGGCATGATGTACCGGCACCGGTGCCGAACATAATCTGGAAACCAATGGATGACAGTCTTTCCGCCTTGCGTCTCTTTCTGGCGGGCGGTGCAGATATCGCGGCCGACTATCCCGCCAGCCGGCATCGCTGGCTTAAGCAAAATCATCCTGATGCCGCGCATAGCGTGCCGTATCTCGGAAGCTATTATTTCGCCTTCAACACCAGGAAACCGCCGTTCGACAAGGCTGCGGTGCGCATTGCCCTGTCCATGGCGGTCGAACGGGAATGGATTGCCGAAGAGGTGATCGGAATCGGCAATATCCCGGCCTGGACCCTGGTCCCACCCGCACTGGCAGGCACCGAGAGCAACCGTCCGGCATGGGCTGACTGGGATCGCGAGAAACGCCTGGCAACCGCGCGTACGCTATTGGAAGACATGGGCTATGGCCCCGCCAATCCGCTGCGCTTCGAAATCCGGTTTAACAGTTCTGCCGAGCATCGCCGGGTCTCGGTGGCGCTGGCGGCGATGTGGAAACCGCTGCATGTCGAAGCCAGCCTGTTCAACAGCGAGGCCGCATTGCATTTTGCAGCGCTCCGCGCACATGACTTTTCGCTCGCCCGATCCGGCTGGATCGCCGATATTCCAGCAGCCGAGAATTTTCTGACGGTCCATCAGACCGCCAACGGCGCCGGCAATTATTCCGGCTATGACAACCCGGTTTATGATCAGATTCTGGCGCTGGCGCTGGCGACATCCGATCTCGAGCAGCGCCGGAGCCTGATGCTGCAGGCAGAGAAGTTGCTGATCAATGACATGCCGATATTGCCCCTCTATTTCTATGTCACCCGGTCGCTGGTCAGCGCCCGAATCAGCGGATGGGAAGATAATATTTCCAATGTGCATCCGAGCCGGACTCTGCGTATAGGGGGATCATGACCTCGCGGCGTTTTCCTTTGACCATGCGCATGCTCGCGACTGCGGCCCTCGGGATCTTATCATCCTGCAGCTTTGCCGGAGACGAAGACAAAGTCCGCGTGACCGTGATCGAAGATGGCATCGCCGATATCAAGCCGGTCGGGATTGCCTTGAACTATGCCTCCGCCACGACCCGCGCGGCAATTGCCAAAGGGTTGGTCGGTCTCGACGAACAAGGCCGGGTGGTACCGGCCATAGCCGCGCGCTGGATCGTCACCGATGATGGCCTGAGCTATATTTTCCGGTTGAACGAAGGACGCTGGGATGACGGTCGCCAAATCACGGCCGAACGCGTGGCCAAATTGCTTAATGAGCGTGTCGCCGAACTGGAACGCAGCCGGCTGGGCGATGATTTGAAGGTCATTGACGAGATATTGTCGATGACCGGCCGGGTGATCGAAATCCAGCTCAACGCACCCAATCCCAATTTTCTGCAACTGCTGGCGCAACCCGAACTCGGCCTGTTCCGCGTCGGTCACGGTGCCGGACCGATGCAGGTCCTGGAGGATGGCAATATCTATACGCTGGGCCTGTTGCCCGAACCGGCGCCCGACGAAGAAGGCGAGCCGACGGAGGAAGCCGATGCGGAAGCCGATACCGAGAATGATCCGCGCCGCGTTCGGGTGCGCAGTGAGCGCGCGGCCAAAGCAATCGCGCGCTATCTATCCGGTCATACGGATTTGGTCCTGCACGGCAAATTTCATCATTTGCCGCTGCTCGATGAAGCGGGAATCAGCACCAACGATCTGCGGCTTGATCCGGTGGCTGGTCTGTTCGGATTCCGCTTTCTGCGCGGAGACGGCTTTTGGTCGGTACCCAAGAATCGGGAGATCCTGTCGATGGCGATTGATCGCCCGGCGCTGTTGACGTCCTTTCCGAAGGTTACTGCCTGGCAAAGCCGTCAGAAAATCATCCCGGAAGCGCTGGACGTTGCAGAGATCAACGCCCGGCCCGACTGGAGCGGCATGCCCCTGCCCGACCGGCGGGTTTTTGCGCAAGAACATGTCCGGCGATGGATTGCCTCCGAAGGTCCGATCAAACCGCTCGTCATCGCCTTGCCAGATGCGGCTGGCGCGGACATCCTGTTCCATCGTGTCCGTTCGGACATGCAGCGGGTCGGGCTGAATGCGCGCAAGGCCAATGCCCTTGACGAGGCCGATGTCGAACTGATCGATATTATTGCGCCCTATGACAGCCCCCGCTGGTTCCTCTCACAGTTCACCTGCCGGGCGACACCGGTCTGTCTGAACGATGCCGATGACCTGCTCGCCGATGCTGATGCGGCGACCAACCTTCAGATCAAGGCGCGGCTCTATGCCCAAACGGAACAGATTTTAGTTCAACATTACAACTACATACCGCTGAGTGTTCCGGTCCGCTGGTCGATTGCACGACCGAACCAGCGCGGCTTTGCGGTGAACCCGCGCGGGTGGCATCCATTGAATCCGCTGGTTGGAATACCTATATCCTAAACATGATAGCAAAAAACAGGATGACCGAGGGCATGGCCATTTCCGAAGAACAATTGAAGCGACTGGCGGAGCAGTTGCCCGATGTCAGCCGCGACCCCCAGGCCGTGCGAACGCGCGTCGAAGCGATGGAAAAACTGCTCGAACGCGCCTTTGTAATACCGGGCATAAACCGCCCGATTGGGCTCGACTCACTGGTTGGACTAATCCCGATTGTCGGAGATATCGCAACCGCGGCCATGGGCGCCTATATTGTCTGGGAAGCCCGCAATCTTGGCATGTCCAAATGGCAACTGACGCGGATGGCGACCAATGTCGGCATAGATACCGCCCTTGGTGCGATTCCGCTGGCCGGCGATGTTTTCGACTTTCTCTGGCGTTCGAACAGCCGCAACTTGCGGATCATCACCAAACATCTCGACAAGCATCACCCGGGTACGCGAACCTTGGAAGGCTAGGCGCCGCGCCAGATCTTGACCGCGCGGTCATCCCGAACTGGCTGCATGCTCTGCGGGCATCGCCGTGGTCGAAAGCTCTTGCCGAGGCACAGCCGTACTTCCTGCAGCCAGCCCCGCCGATTGATCTTGAGCCGTATCATTTCGGGGCCCAGACCGTCATTGACCGCCGCGATCGCATCGCGCAGTTCGCCCGCCGTCAATGGACGCCGTGACAGCTTGTCCATATTGGGATAGCGCACCGCCGCAAACATGGTTCTCGCGATCCGGAAATAAGTTTCGGGCCGCCGGGTCATGCAGGTCCCGTGTTTGGCCCATTCGGTCGCCATCAACCGCGCCGACGGCATCATGCAGAAATTCCGTTTCACCAGAGCGGGCGGCAGGGCTTTGGTTGCGCGGCACCATTGCGGATAGCGCGATCCTCGCGCATCTGGCCATAGACCGTGCAGGATGAACGCAAAACTTCCGGCATCGCCGCTGCACTGGTTTTCGTGGCGGGGCGCCTTCTTGTTCAGCCGGCAAAATTCCGGCGACCAGCTCAGCGCCAGCGTATAGCCTGAAACCGGCTTGATCCGCCGCGGTTCATCCGCCGGTTTTCGGGCCGCACCGGCGGCCGTGATCCCGGATGGGGCGGCACATTGATAGGCCTGCGCCTCGGCGACCGCCGGGATGGCCAGCATGATCACGGCCGCGACCAGCACCAGGGGAGATGACAGGGTTGGTTTCTCAATCAAAGACATTCTCGACATTGGGGCGCTTCTGCTCAAACCAGTCGACTGCATCGGACCGGAACAGGAATGCCGTCGCCGCTATGGTCAGCAGGATGGAGAGGAAATAGAATAATGTCCAATGGTCAGGGGCCAGCATTTTCCCGACATCCACGACAATTTGACCGGCTTCCATCACCCCTGGCAACAGAAAGAAGATAATTTCGAGCATCACGCTGACACAGGCAATCGCCGTGAAAATCACCTGGACCCATTTGGCCCATGGCTTTGCCTTGATCGCCGCGTAAAACCAGATCGCCAGTGACACGAACAGCACAAAGATCCACAGCACCACAAGCGCAATGACAGCGATACGCTCGGACCCGAAATCGACCGCCATGAGCTCGACTTCTTCGGACCAGTAATAGATCATCTCGAGCACGCTGATGCCGAGCGACAGGAAATAGAGTCGCTCGAACCAGAGAATCGAGACGGGTCTACTGCCGGTCATGCGGCCAGTATCAATTGGTGACATCTGCTGGAAGTCAGGATCATGTCTGCTTCACTCGAAAACATCGGATAGTTGATCGGGTCGTGCAATCGCCAATCCTTTCGATTCAAACCAGATTCTCGAAGGTTTCAGAAACAGACAAATGGCCGCACCAACCGAAACAGCATTGTTCAATCCTCCGAGAACCATTTCCAGTGCCGTCATGACAGGGAGTTCATCTCCGATAATGTTAAACCCGAAGACGGCCCAGATAAGCGCCAACCCGTAAGACCCTACCCCCATGCAAACGAGAGCAGCAAATATCCATTTGAAAACAGCATTGGCGCGGCGCGCGATGAGATACCAGAACAAGGCGAGCAAACCAAAAGCGAAAATGTTCACCAGCAGAGACTGGAAATTGCGCTCCTCCACCATCCAGCCCATCGCGAAACTCGAGATGACGGAAACCCAGAATAACCACTCAAACCAGAGGATCGAATGAGGTCGGCGGCCTACCACCTGCTAGACCTGCGCGAAATCAAGGCCGATATCCGCCGCGGGCGCTGATTGGGTCAGGCGGCCGACCGAGATGAAATTTACCCCGGTTTCGGCCTTCTCGCGGATCGTTTCCAGCGTCACGCCGCCCGATGCTTCGGTTGGCACACGATCACCGATCAACGTCACCGCGCCCCGCAAGGTCGCCGGCTCCATATTGTCGAGCAGCAAATGGGTGGCACCAGCGGCCAGTGCCGGTTCGATCTGGTCGACCCGGTCCACTTCGACAATGATCCGTTCGATACCGGCGGCCGCCGCGCGTTGCACGGCAGCGCTGATATCACCCGCAACCGCGACATGATTATCCTTGATCATCGCCGCGTCCCACAGCCCCATGCGATGGTTTTGTGCGCCGCCCATCCGCGTGGCATATTTTTCCAGAACGCGGAGCCCCGGAATGGTCTTGCGGGTGTCGAGCAACGTGCAGTTGGTTCCTTGAATCCGGCGCACATAATCGTTGGTCATGCTGGCAATTCCGGTCAGATGCTGGACCGTATTGAGCGCGCTGCGTTCTGCGGTCAGCATCGCGCGGCCCTTGCCCTTGAGGCGCATGATATCGGTGCCGGCCGCAACCGATTCGCCTTCCTGTGCCAGAATTTCGATTTCGACATCCGCATCGAGCGCGCGGAAAAACGCTTCCGCAATCGGCAATCCGGCAATCACCGCATCATGACGGCTGTCCATCACGCCAGAAAAAATGGAATCCTCCGGAATCACCGCTTCCGAGGTGACATCGCGGCCCGTGGGACCGAGGTCTTCGGCGAGAGTGGATGCGACGAAAGCATCGATGTCGAAACGGTCTAGAGTGAAGGTCATACGCTCTTCTACCTATTCCGACCGCTGGCTCAAGCCAAACTATCGCTGGCCAAAACTGCCAAACCGTCACGCCAGCCTGCGTTGGGGTGACCCATCACTCAATCCTCATGCGCCAGATCAGCCGGTCCGAGATCGCCCTGCCCAACGGTCGCGCTGGCCATTTCCATCATCCGGTCGATCGACTTGCGAGCCTGCAGGCGCAGTTCCTCGTCCATTTCGATGCGCGGTTCAAGATCGCGCAGGGCGACATAGAGCTTTTCCATCGTGTTGAGCGCCATATAGGGGCAGATATTGCAGTTGCAGTTGCCGTCAGCACCCGGTGCGCCGATGAAGTTCTTTTCCGGCACGGCTTTTTCCATTTGGTGGATGATATGCGGCTCGGTGGCGATGATGATCGTATCGCCTTCAAATTCCTTGGCATATTTCAGGATCGCGCTGGTTGATCCGACCATATCGGCATGGTCCAAGATGTAAGCCGGGCATTCGGGATGCGCCGCGACAGGGGCGTCGGGATGCTGGGTCTGCAGTTTCAGCAATTCCGTCTCGCTAAACGCTTCGTGGACGATACAGACGCCGGGCCACAGCAGCATGTCGCGGCCGGTTTTCTTGGCGATATAGCCGCCGAGATGTTTGTCGGGACCAAAGATGATCTTCTGATCCTTGGGAATCTGCGAGAGAATATGTTCCGCCGACGAGCTGGTCACGATGATATCGGACAGCGCCTTCACCTCGGCCGAGCAGTTAATATAGGTCAGCGCGATATGGTCGGGATGTTCGTCGCGAAACGCCTTGAACTTGTCCGGCGGACAGCTGTCTTCCAGGCTGCAACCCGCGTCCAGATCTGGCAGCACAACGATTTTTTCCGGCGACAGGATCTTCGCGGTTTCCGCCATGAACTTGACGCCGCAAAACGCGATCACATCGGCATCGGTTTCCGCTGCCTTGCGTGAAAGCTCGAGGGAATCGCCCACAAAATCGGCAATGTCCTGAATTTCCGGCTTCTGGTAATAATGCGCCAGGATAATCGCGTTGCGCTCTTTGCGCAGCCGATGGATTTCCTCGACTACATCCACTCCGGCCAAGCTGCCACCGATTCCGCCACGTGCGTCCATTGTCTTTTCCTATTCTTTCAACCCGCTCAACATGAGCGCTATTGGTGATTCCCAGATGGTTTAGAGCAAGTTAGTGTCTAATGGAAATCAATCGTCGATGCGAAATTTCATGATCCGCGCCGTAACCGCCTGATCCGCATCCATTCCCCCTAAGATATAGTGATCATCGCCCGCTTTTACGAGGCCGCGATGATCCATGCTGGGGGCCGCCAGTTTGCCCAGCTCCGTCCACTGATCGGTTTTCAGATCATAGCCAAACACCCGGTCTGTCGGCGTGGCAGGCGCGCCGTCATAACCTATTCCATCGTAATTATAGGGATTGTCACCACCGCCGGCAAACAGAACCAGACCGCGGTCATTGTCGCCGATCGCGGCCATACGATATTGCGGTCCACCAGAATGGGCATCTATGGCCCGCCAGGTAATCCGCGCCGGATCGGCCGGATCAATATCGCCGCGCCAGGCAAAGGGAGCGGCCGCAAATTTGCGCTTGCCGTCAACCAAGCCGGCGACCGCGACACCATCGGTGATGATCATGCTGTTGCCTGCCAGCCCGCCGGCATGACCGAAAACCGGTTTACCGGGAAATTCCGTAGCCATGCTCCAGCTGTCGGTTTGCGTGTCATAGAGCTGGACCAGGCTTACATTGCCTTCATCATGCCAGCCGGAAACGAGATAGATATAGCGGTCGCGATAGGGCAGCACGACCATGTCGTCGACCGGTGTCGGCATGTCGGCAAGACGCGCATAAGCGGTTGTTTGGGGATCAAAGGCAAAGACCTCAGGCGTCGACACTTCATCGCCATTTTCGGCTACGGTATAGCCACCAAACAGGTAGATTTTATCGCCCAGAGTGACGGCGGCGCTGGCCAGACGGCCTTCATCTACCGGGACAGACGCAATTTCCTGACATTCCTTGATACTGATGATGCAGGCAAAGGCGGCGTTGCTGGTATCTTGCCAAGTCTTGCCGGCTTTCAGGCCGTTGAAACTGTAAAGCGTCGGCCCGTCCGGTCCGTCGGCCAGCGCCACGGCATTATTGCTGATCGGAGTTGGAAGCTCAAATTCGGCCATGGACGAAACCGGCGGTTCTGCTCGCTGGTCTGTTGGTTCTTGCCCACATGCACTGATCGCCAGAGCGGCGCCCAGAATCGCGGACCGTATCTGAAATTTCATCATTCCGTCCCCTGTTGTTCCTTGTCGGCGAGCACATCCTGGATCGAACGCGACACATCCCAGCGATCGGCATTGCCTGCGCCCCGCTCAAAATCGAAAAAGGCGTCTACTTTGGCATCCAGCCCGGCTGCGCGCAGTGGCAAGACGAAGCTGCTCTCAACCGCTCGCCGCGCGGCATCCCGGGCCAGTCGCATTTGCAATGGGTTCCTCGCCTGCTCAGCCAGTTCGGCCACGCCTTTTTTGCGATTGGCTTGATCCAGCGTTTTTTCCGCATCGGTCAGCGCCATCAATATCCCGCCATCGTCATAGCTTTGGATGCGATCAATCTGGACCTCCGGTCGCGCAATCTCGATCGTCGGCATCTCGACCGACAGGGTCTTTGTCGCCTCATCCCAGCGGACATTGTCCGCATCGAGTTTGGCCAGATCGACCTCATAACGCACCGACCCGGGCATGATCAGCGTTTTGCGCGCCGACAGGCCCATCCGGTTGACCGTTGTGGTGACCGTCGCATTATAGCTGGCCGAAAAAACCGTCAGCCGGTTCTGTTCGCGCAGGCCATCGAGACTTGCGCTGGCAATGGACACCGGATCGGGCGTGAAGCTGTTTTCGAATTTCGACAGCAATAACCAGGACAACAGGCCGAGGATCAGCAGCACGCCGGCCATGATCGCCAGGGGGATGGCGAAGCGGCGGTTCATGCCGGCCGCATTTGCCAGATATCGCCGTCGACCATCACGATATTCCGGTTCTGGAGGTCTATCAGATGCGCACGCACGGACTGGCCGGCCGCGCCTTTCAGACGTGGATCCAGGCCTTTGTACATTTGCGTCACCATGTCCGGAATCGCTGCGGCGCCGCCTTCGAGCAAGTTGAGAATTTGACGCTCCCGCTGTTTACGATGACCCATCATGCCGCGCACCAGTTGTTGCGGCTTGTCGACCTTTTTGCCGTGGGCGGGATAATAGACCTTGTCCTCGCGCTCATAGATTTTCTGCAAGCTCGCCATATAGTCCGCCATATCGCCATCTGGCGGCACAATCACACTGGTCGACCAGGCCATGACATGATCGCCGGTAAACAGCGCGCCGGATTCCTGTACGCTGAGGCACAAATGATTGGACGTGTGCCCCGGCGTCGCCACCGCCTCGATCGTCCATCCGTCGCCAGCCACTGTTTCGCCGTCTGACAAAACCCGGTCCGGTTTATAGGTGGTGTCAAAACTCTCATCCGCTCGCGGGCCGTCATCATCCAGCACGAGGGGCGCACATCCGACAATCGGCGCACCAGTGCGTTCGGCCAGGGGCGCCGCAGCCGGACTGTGGTCGCGATGGGTGTGGGTGCACATGATCGCGGTAATCCTGGCTTCGCCAACCGCCGCGAGGATAGCGTCGATATGATCATCCAGCGCGGGACCCGGGTCAATCACCGCGCGATCGGATTTGTTCCCGACAATATAGGTCTGCGTCCCGGTATAGGTATAGGGGCTGGGATTGCCCGCGAGGACGCGAACCACCAGCGGCTCGAGCTGTTCGGCCAAGCCAGTGGGAAAATCATCAGGGTTAAATTCTGCTGTCATGAGCAAGATGTGGCAGATTCAGGGCATAAAACAACCATGAAATTTTAGAGCTAGGCCCCCGGAAAAAAACGGGAGCAGCCCAATGAAGCGCTGCCCCCGATTCAGTGACGATAGGTTTGTCTGTTGATCAGGTCATTGAAAGCTGGGCTTTCAGCTCCTTGATATCCCGGTCATAGGCTTTCAATTTGCGCAGATGGTCGGCATCCTTGCTGTTGCATTTTGCGGCTTTGGCCCGGGTTTTTTCCAGCCCTTCCAGCGCGACGCGGAGCAGCGCTTTCTGGTCGACATGGCCGATATGGTTTGGATTGAACTTGGCTTCTTTGCAACCGGCAACAATAGCGAAAGCCTGACTTTGACTGACGTCCTGTTGCGGACCACCGAAAGCAATCGCCTTGTTCATCGCCAGACAATCCGGTTTTGATTTGGTGACCTTGACCCGGAAATTGGGCTTGAATGCGATTTGGGACACTTCCCAGATTCGCGCCGCCACGCTTTTCGCTTCCCGCCGTTCTTCGCGCGCTTCGTGGTCCGCTTCTATCGCTTCGCGTTGTGCTTCGCGGGCCTCTCTCAGGGCTTCCCGCTGCGCTTCACGAGCTTCAAGCATCGCTTCCCGAACCGCGGCACGGGATTCCCGCTCCGCTTCCTGGCGTGCCTG
Organism: Parasphingorhabdus sp. W113; assembly: GCF_055693205.1. Classification (NCBI taxonomy): domain Bacteria; kingdom Pseudomonadati; phylum Pseudomonadota; class Alphaproteobacteria; order Sphingomonadales; family Sphingorhabdaceae; genus Parasphingorhabdus; species Parasphingorhabdus sp. W113. Next base: position 2,741,481 of record NZ_CM146328.1, read on the forward strand.
TTCAACTTCGCGTTCAACCTGCCTCATCTCGCGGCGCCATTCTTCTTTTTCCATCCGCGCTTCCCGGATGGATTCGCGGACTTCACGGCGCGCTTCTTCGGCCTCGAGGCGCGATTCTTCCGCCTTTTTTACCATTTTCTCAACCTGCTTCTGGCTGAGAGCCTTGTTGGTTCTCAAAACGACGGTCCGGCCATTATGCTTCACGCGATAGACATGCTCCCGGCCCTCTTTGCGGACCTTTTGCCAATCTTTCTCGCCATTCAGCATGGTGATATTCACATTGTCATCCCAGGATTCCGGCGCCGGTGGTACGGGCGGTACCGGGGCCACGGGCGGAACCGGCGCCACTGGGGCGCTGATCTTCTTGGGCTTGGGCGTCATTTTTTTCAGGCGTTTGGCAATAGCCTTGTCGCCGAGCTTCTGATCGGAGCGGAATTCAAAGCTGCCGCGGTCATTCTCAACCCGGTATTTATAGCCATCCGCCACTTTCTTGGCGATAACCACGCCATTGCGCCCGACATCAATCGTCTGACCACCCGTGCGGATTTGAACCCCGTCACGGCCGCCAACGTCAATCGCCGTGCCACGACTGGCGTGATCCTGGGCATCATGAGGATGCGCTTCCGCTTCCTCGGCATAGGTAATGGTCGCCGTCAGTGGCAAAGCAATCACCGTACCAGCCCCGACCATCAGTGCGCCGAGGCGTTTACGAAAAGCGGATTTCTGACTTTGGCCCAGCAATTTCAGACGCGATTTGATCTTGTTTTTCTGATTGAGCGGGCTGGCCAGTCCAAGCTTGTGACCGGACACCGACTTGGCAATCGTACGGCCATAGACGGCCCGCACTTCGCGGCCGCCTTTCTGCAGGATGCGGGCGTCGCAGGCGGCTTCCTGATCCTGGCGGAATGCCACCCAGGCATACCAGGCGACCGGGTTGAACCAGTGCAGGGACAGAATCAGCAATCCGATAAAGTTCGCCGCCAGATCTCCGGATTCGTGATGGGCAATCTCATGTTCGAGCGCGAGTTCCCGCTCGCGGGGCGCGAAATCGCGAAAGAAATTGGTCGGCACCGCAATATATTTTTTGAACAATCCAAACGCCAGCGGGCCACCGACGGCAGCCGTCTCGAGAATTTTGATATTGCCGTGGCGCCCAACCAGTCGGCCATCTGCAACAATGTCTTCGCGAAACTGGAAATAGGCCGCCAACTTGCTGATGAACAACATACCGGCGCCCCCAAGCCAGACAACGAGCAAGATCATCAGCCAGTCAACCGATGCCAGGGCACCAAGGCTGAATTGTTCGACCGGTGCAGCGGCGGCCAGGCCGGACAAAGGACTTTCATAAACGGCTGGCGCAACCGCAGCCGCATCTGCAACCGGTTGCGGAGGGGGCGCTTTCAGCGTCAGGGAAGGCATGAACAGCCGCGCCAGCGGCAGGGCCCACAGCAAATAGGCAATATGCGCACCGAAAAAATGCTGGACCGGTTTGCGGATCATCAGCACCAGTGCCATGAGCAGTGTCATCGACACCATCGTGTCCATCATCCAATCGGTCATGCTTTCAACTCCCTCAAAAGCTCTTCAATTTCCCGGATATCATCGTCACTCAATTCATCCGCTTCCGCGAGATGCGCGACCAAGGGGGTGACCTTGCCGCCGAACAGGCGATCGACAAATTTTCTCGAAACGCCAGCAAGATAGATATCCCGATCTACCAAGGGAGAATAAAGAAACCGGCGCCCGTCGCGCTCGGTACCGAGCACCGCTTTGGCGGCCAATCTCGACAAGAGGGTTTTGACAGTCTGCAGAGACCAGCCTTTGGCATCCGCCACTTGATCCGCGACTTCCGTCGCGGTCAGCGGCGACTGTTTCCACAGCACTTCCATGATTTCATGTTCGGCGTCACTGATGCGCTCTACCATGACCTAGCCATCCTTTAACCCTCCAGCTCAGACCAACGTCTGACTACAGTTGTAGTTCTATCGACTACAGATGTAAATATAGAATTTTACATTTGGTTGGATCCCAGGGGCAGCGCCGCCACCAATCCGCGCCCAAATCCGATCGCAATTGTCGAAATTATTTACAATTCCCAACAGGTTAACAAGGCTGAAACCAACTAAGTCTTTGAGAAATCATATGATCGAAAAACTGGCACGGCGGATGCAAAGCTATGGATGTTCCTATTGTTTCACACCCATGAAACGCAGAAATGAGGGGGACGGCGTACTGGTCTCCGCGGTCCCCTCTCATTAAAAATTGACTATGACACACCCACCCAAAAAGCGGCTCGAACAGATTGTTCGGGCCGTTTTTGATTCCGCTGGCACAATGCGGCGGTTGGTGTAAGTTCCGATGGAACAGCGTTCGGGAACCAGCCGCAACATGAGCGACAACCAGAAAGACAGCAACGATCTCGCCGAAGACCGGACCGATCTTGCCGAAGAGCGAACCGACTGGGCAGAAGATCGCACAGTCCTGGCCAATGAACGCACCTTTGCTGGCTGGATGCGGACCGGTCTGGCGGCCGTTGGCATTGGTCTTGGCTTCAACGCCCTGTTTGGAAAATTGCAGCCCTTCTGGCTACCCCGCGCCATTGCGACGATGTTCATCGCCATCGGGATCGGCATATTCTATCTTGCCCAGCGCAACGGGTGCCGGGTTCAGGACCGGCTGAGCGCGCATGATGCCACGCCGATGAAGGGCATGAATCTGCGCCTGATCGCCGGATGCATGGCGTTCGGGAGCCTCAGTCTCGCGATTGGAATGTGGCTGATCGAGATACCGGACAGCTAGGCCGACCGGATCAATGTCGTGGGGTGCGGCTCAGGTCGCCGCTGGTGCGACCTTCTTTTCAGCCATCAATTCCCCGAGTTCGCCAGCTTCATACATTTCCATCATGATGTCGCTGCCGCCGATAAACTCTCCTTTGACATAAAGCTGCGGAATGGTTGGCCAGTCGGAAAATTCCTTGATGCCCTGCCGGATTTCCATGTCCTGCAACACATCTACCGATTCAAAAGCCACACCAAGATGCTCAAGAATGGCAACCGATTTGCTCGAGAAACCGCATTGGGGGAAAAGCGGCGTACCCTTCATGAACAGGACAACATCATTGGATGTGACCATTGAATCAATCTTTGCATGTACCGTGTCACTCATCTTCATTCTCCTTGTACGGGCGGTTATTCCGGAACACCGGTGGTCAGTTGCAGTGCATGCAATTCGCCGCCCATTTTGCCTTTGAGCGCTGCATAGACAGCGCGCTGCTGATTCACCCGATTCATGCCGGCAAAAGCCGACGACAGCACTTTCGCTGCGTAATGATCGCCATCGCCAGCGAGATCCTGGATCTCGACCGTTGCGTCCGGAAACGCGTCCAGAATCATCGCCTTGATGTCGTCGCTTGCCATGGGCATGGTTTTAAATCCTATTCGGCTTGTTCGATAAACTGCCGGCGCGCTTCGACCATCTTGTCGGACAGCGCCGTACGAATGCCGGCATCGTCAATGTCAACGCCGGCGGAGGTCAAATCGCCCAACAGCTTGCGAATAACGTCCTCGTCGCCCGCTTCTTCGAAGTCCGCCTGAACGACCGCCTTGGCATAGGCATCGGTCTCTTCATCCGTCAGGCCCATTTTTTCGGCAGCCCATTCACCGACCAGACGATTGCGCCGTGCGGTAACCTTGAACTGCATTTCCTCATCGCGCGCATATTTATTCTCGAACGCTTTTTCACGATCTTCAAAACCGGCCATAATATTCCCTTACTGGACCAATTGTCCTTCAATCTCTGCACGTAAAATAGGCACTGTTATCAATACCCACAAGAGCCCGAACCGACTCAATCGGCAACTTTTACCACAAGTTTGCCGATTGCACCGCGATCAGCCATTTTCTGGATCGCCTTGCCGGCATCGGCAAAGGCGAACGTCTCAGACACCCGCGGTTGAATCATGCCCTGCCCCCACAGCTTGAACAGCCGGTTGATATGCGACCGGTTGGCAGCCGGCTCGCGCATCGCGAATGCCCCCCAGAAAACGCCGCAGACGTCACAGGACTTCAGCAGGGTGAGATTCAGCGGCAGCTTCGCAATACCGGCTGGGAAACCGACCACCAAAAAGCGGCCTTCCCAGGCAATCGAGCGGACCGCCGGTTCGCTGTAATCACCGCCAACGGCATCATAGACAATGTTGGCGCCATTTGGACCAACCGCCGCCTTGAATTGGGCCGCCAGGGCCTTGGATTGATCCTTGTCAAATGGAGCGCGCTCGTAAACCACCGTTTCATCGGCGCCAGCCGCCTTCGCAAAAGCCGCCTTTTCTTCCGAAGAAACGGCTGCCACAACCCGGGCGCCAAAGGCTTTGCCGAGCTCTACTGCCGCGATACCGACACCACCGGAGGCGCCAAGCACCAACAGCGTATCGCCCTCCTTGATATGACCCCGATCGACCAAAGCATGAATGGACGTGCCATAGGTCAGGATGAGAGCGGAGGCGTCTTCGAAACTGACGCTATCCGGAATCTTGAAAACACTGTTGCTGTCGACAGCCACCTTTTCGACAAGACCGCCATGGCCGGTAGTCGAGGCCACCCGATCGCCGACTTTAAAGTCCGTCACGCCTTCGCCAACCTCGGCGATTACCCCGGCGACTTCTCCGCCTGGCGCGAATGGCCGGGGCGGCTTGAACTGGTACATGTCCTGAATGATCAGAACATCCGGATAGTTGATGGAGCAGGCTTTGACATCAATGACCACCTGGCCTTTGCCGGCTGAGGGTGCGTCCACCTCCAGCATTTCGAGACTGTCGGGACCCCCAACTTTTGTGGACATCAATGCTTTCATATTTTTCCCTTCCCAGAAAAACCAATTCCGTCAGAACAAATCCCAGATTGATCAGGCAGAAACCGGACGGTGCCATGGCTGACCAGAATCAGTCCGCCGTTCATGCGCATCTATGGCATCGGATTTTGCCATTGTCAGGTCTATTTCATCGAGACCGTTCATCAGGCACTCGTGTCGAAAGGCATCCATTTTAAAAGCAAAGCGATCCTGAAACGGAGTGGTTACGCTCATGCTCTCCATATCGACGGTTATCGGATCGGTTTTCGCAACCTCCATCAACCGATCAATGGCGGCTTGCGGCAAAGCAATCGCAAGCAATCCATTTTTGAACGCGTTGCCGGAAAATATGTCCGAAAAACTGGGTGCGATAATCGCCTTTATGCCCATGTCGTCCAACGCCCAGGCCGCATGTTCCCGGCTCGATCCACAGCCAAAATTATCACCCGCAATCAGAATAGAAGCGCCTGCATATTCGGGATCGTCAAATATATTGCCGGGTTGCGCCCGCACCGATTCAAAGGCGCCCTTCCCCAGTCCATCGCGGGACACGGTTTTGAGCCATTCTGCCGAAATAATGACATCGGTATCGACATTTTTCTGGCCAAACGGAATCGCCCGCCCTTCAACCTGACTGACCGGCTTCATGCCGCGCCCTCGTCGTCCGGATCATCCTCCGGTTCATTTTCATAGCGGGTTCCCGACGTCGGTCCGGCAGACCGGAATTCATCCATTTTGCGCATCTTGTGACGCCCGGCATAGATCAATGCTGCGGCGACTGCAGCGGAGCCCACGGCGGCACCCACTTTTGCCCCGGTTGACCATTTTCCCTTTTTGTCTCCTGCGGCATTTTTTTCATCATCCGCCGGCGTTTTGGGATCGTCTGTCTTTTTTGTCATATTCTCAGCCTTATTCTATCAATTCGCGGACATCGGTCAGCTTGCCGGTCACCGCCGCGGCGGCAGCCATTGCAGGAGACATCAGATGGGTTCTTGCCCCCGGACCCTGCCGCCCGACAAAATTCCGATTGGATGTCGAGGCGCAGCGTTCGCCCGATGGCACCTTGTCGGGATTCATTCCGAGACAGGCGGAACAGCCTGGCTCACGCCATTCAAATCCGGAATCAACGAAAATTCTGTCCAACCCTTCTGCTTCGGCCTGCGCCTTTACCAGACCGGAGCCGGGCACGACAATGGCCCATTTCACGCCATCCGCCTTTTTGCGACCGTCGAGAACCGCCGCTGCGGCGCGCAGATCTTCGATCCGGCTGTTAGTGCAGCTGCCGATGAAGATATTTTCAACCGCGACATCCCGGAGCGCCTGTCCGGGTTCCAGCCCCATATAGTCCAGCGCCTTGCGCGCCGCGTCCTGTTTCGACGCATCAGCAAAACTTTCGGGTGCCGGCACGACACCCGTCACCGGCACAACATCTTCGGGACTGGTGCCCCAGCTGACGGTCGGCGCGACATCGGCTGCGTTGATCGTCACGCTCTTGTCAAACCGCGCGCCATCATCCGTATGTAGCGTTTGCCAATAAGCCAGTGCGGCATCCCAATCCGCGCCTTGCGGTGCCATTGGACGCCCTTTCAAATAGGCAAAGGTCTTCTCATCCGGAGCGATCAATCCGGCCCGCGCACCTGCTTCGATCGACATGTTAGATACAGTCAGGCGACCTTCGATCGACATCTGCTCAAACACCGCCCCGCGATATTCGATGACCGAACCCGTACCCCCGGCCGTTCCAATGACACCGATAATATGCAGGATCAGATCCTTCGGGCTGACATTAGGTGCGAGTGCCCCTTCAACCCGTATTTCCATGGATTTGGAGCGCGTCAGCTGCAGCGTCTGGGTGGCGAGGACATGTTCGACCTCGCTGGTGCCGATCCCGAAAGCCAGGGCACCCAGCGCCCCATGGGCGGCGGTGTGGCTGTCTCCGCAGACCAGAGTCGTTCCCGGCAAGGTAAAGCCCTGTTCCGGACCAATTACATGCACGATGCCCTGGTTGATATCGCTGGCACCGATATATTTGATGCCGAAAGCCGGCGCATTGGCTTCCAATGCCTCGAGCTGCGCAGCGCTCTGCGGATCGGCGATCGGAATTTTGTTCCCTGCCGCGTCAACCCGCGCCGTCGTTGGCAGATTATGATCAGGCACCGCCAATGTCAGGTCGGGACGCCGCACCTTCCGGCCCGCCTTGCGCAACCCTTCAAAGGCCTGAGGACTCGTCACTTCATGGACAAGGTGGCGATCGATATAAATCAGGGCGGTGCCATCATCGCGCTGGTCGACGACATGCGCGTCCCAGATTTTCTCGTAGAGGGTTTTTGCTTCGGTCATAAGTTCCTGACTTCCAATATAGGCTTTCGTTTAGCCGGATCAAACTTTGGCGCAAGATAGAATAGGCTTCAAATGCCGACCAAGAGTGACTATCTTCGCACCATGACCATTTATCGCGCCCTGGTTACCTGTGCCCTGATCCTGTTTAGCACTCCGGCATTTGCGGAAACATCTGATTTTCCTGATGCGGACAAGGCGGCTCTTCAACTGGCGCTCAACAGAGGTCTGGACCTGCACCGCCATGATCAGGCTGCATGGCATACCACCGACACGATGCGTGAAGATGTTCCCGATTTGCAGAATAGTGGCATCCGTGGCTGGGTTGTTACCAAAACCGAAGCCGGATGGCTGGTTACATTCTGGCGGCCGGACGGCGAAACATATGCGGGCGTCTATTCGGCAGTCTGGGGGTCCGGGCAAGTCAGCAATCGTTCCGTGTTATCAGGGGACAGCGCCCGCCTGAACACACAGCAGATTCAGCTTATTGAGGCCAAGCAACTGATCAATGGCTATGAGGTCCTGCGGTGCAGCGACTCTCCTTTCAATACCGTCATTTTGCCGCCGGCTACGGCTGATGATCCCATTCTTGTCTACTTCCTGACTCCCCAGACCAGCAATGATGCCATTCCGTTGGGCGGTCATCACCGGTTCTCGGTGAAAGACGGCAAGGTTGTGAACCAGAAAGCGTTCACCAAGAGCTGTATTGATCTGACGTTGAAGGACGACCAAGAAAAAGGCGAGCCCGAAGCCCTGCTGATTACGCATTTGCTCGATCCGGTTCCGACGGAAATTCACATATTCTCGGTATTTGCCGCCCGTAAGCCGATCTATGTCAGCACCACCCAGAACAAGAAATTATGGGCTGCAGAGGTTAGTAGTGGGCAACCCCGAGTGCGCCTGATAGATCTCGACCGATGAGTATGTTTGCCATCATTGCGACTGTCCTAGCCTCCGTTATCGCAATGGAGTTTATCGCCTGGGCGAGCCACAAATATATTATGCATGGCTTTGGCTGGGCCTGGCATCGCGATCATCACGAGCCCCATGACAACAGGCTGGAAAAAAATGATCTTTACGGAATTGTCGGCGCTGTCATGAGCATATCGATGTTCATCATCGGCAGTCCGCTGATCATGGGCGCGCGCTATTGGGAGCCTGGGACATGGGTAGGCCTGGGGATCCTCTTTTACGGCATCATCTACACGCTTATCCACGACGGTCTGGTGCATCAGCGCTATTTCAAATATGTGCCGAAACGCGGCTATGCCAAGCGCCTGGTGCAAGCGCACAAGCTGCATCATGCGACGATTGGCAAGGAGGGCGGCGTCAGTTTCGGCTTTGTCTTTGCCCGCGATCCAGCGAAGTTGAAGGCTGAACTGAAGGTCCAGCGGGAGGCTGGCAAAGCCGTTGTCAGGGATTCTGTCGGCGCGGCTTAAAACCATTCCATTTGAACATCGTCAACCCAATGCCAGCGAAAATCATCGCGCTGCCGATGAAAAATCGCGTCGTCAACGTTTCGCCGAGCAACAGCACTCCGCCCAATGCGGCGATGGCGGGGACCGATAGTTGCGATGCGGCCGCGGTACTGACGGATAATCGGGGCAGAACCGCATACCAGGTGATATAGCCGAGCGCCGAAGTTATCGTCCCCGATATTACGGCCAGCCCGATCCCGGTCGGGTGAACCTGACCACCGTCAGCGAGGAAAGGAACAAGCAGCAAGCAGAGCAAAGCAGCGCCGACAAAATTCCGGGTGGTGGCGAGCGCTGGTCGGGCGGCGCCTTTTCCGGCCCAGCTGTAAAACCCCCAAGACAGGCCCGCCAGCGCCATGATCAGCCCGGCGACCAGCGGCGGCGCGGTCTCTCCCGGTGCCAGAAAAACCGCCAGGCCGGCAATCGCCAGTAACAGGCCGATCCATTGCACCGCGGTCGGATAGATACCACGCGCAATGCCGATCATCTGCAAACTGAGCTGCCCTGCGGGAAACAGGATCAGCGCCCCGATCGCAGCGTCAAGCGACACATAGGCAAAAGAGAAACTGACGGCATAAACGAACAGCGCCGCAGCCGGCACCAGCGTATCGCGGCGTGGCACCACGGCTACACCATGGCGCAGACCCAGCAGCAGACCCAGAAATAGTGCGCCGGAAATCAGACGGATAGCGGTGAAGCTTGCCCAGTCAATCGAGTTTTCCGCCAATGCCGCGCGATTGAGCAAACTGTTTCCGGCAAAAGCGCACAGCGTTGTTACGAGCAGAACAGCCGTCAGCAGTCGCCCGCCCGCGCGGTCTCGCGCCGGATCCGCAAACGGCACTAGCCCGCGAGCGTTGGTACGACCGGGCCACCCAGTTCAATGGCTTTCTTATAGGCCGGCCGCGCCATCATCCGCTTGCCATAATCCATCGCTGCGGGACGGTTGGCGAGCATGCCCGCCGCGGTCGCCAATTCGATGACATAGCTGATGTTGATATCCGCTCCGGTAAAGCCGTCGCCGACCAGAAATTCGCGATTGTCTAGATGATGTTCGACATAGTCGAGCAGCTTGACCACCTCGCCTTCGACAAAGGGCGCATAGCCTTCGCCCAGGCCGCCGAACCGCGGAGCGAGCATTTGCACGATCACCGGGTTGGCCAGGGTTCCTTCTGCAAAATGCAGCCATTCGAGATATTCCGCGCGGTCTTTGGAGCCCGGTGCCGGAGCCAGCTTCCCATCGCCATATTGCTCCAGAATATACTCAATGATGGCGCCCGATTCCATCATCAAGTGGCCGTCAATGATCGCCGTGGGCGCTTTGGCCAGCGGGTGGATGGCGGCCAGATCCGCCTGCGCGCGCATCGTTTCAGGATGGCGTTGATGGCGCACCATTTCATATTCAACGCCCAGCTCCTCCAGCAGCCAGATAATCCGGGTGGAACGGCTATATTCGAGATGGTGCAGTTTGATCATGGGATGTGCCTTTGATTGGAAGTCGAATCAGGGGTTTATCCCACCATAGACTGGTTTTCTCAAAGCTGCGAAAACTAATGTCCGATGACCCCCAAACTTTCAAATGGTCGGTCATTCTCGCTATATTTTTCCACCAGGGTGGCGCTGGCTTCGTTGAGCCCGATCAGGTCCACGGTCTTGCCTTCATTCTTCAGCCGTTCGACAATCTTGTCGAGAATACCCGTCGCGGAAATATCCCAGAAATGGGCATCGTGCACATCGATGATCACATGCTCGATACCGTCTTCGTTAAATTCCATCGCCTCGTAGAGCATGTCGACCGAACCGAAGAAAATCTGACCGCCAAAGACATAGCGGTGGGTGGTCACTTCGACAAAGTCCTGAATCGTCACCAGCTGGCGCACTTTCCAGGCGAAGAAAATGCCCGACAGCAAGACCCCGGTCAGCACCCCGATCGACAGATCATGGGTTACCACCACCATGACCACGGTGGCGATCATGACAAAATTGGATGGCCAGGGGTGATGGGTGATTTCGGTGAAGCTCTGCCAGCGAAACGTGCTGATCGACACAAAAATCATCACCGCAACCAGCGCCGGCATCGGAATCTGTGCGACCAGCGGTCCGAGACCGACGATCAGGACAATCAGCATGACACCCGCCACGAACGTCGACAATCGGCGACTGCCGCCGGATTTGATGTTGATCACCGATTGACCGATCATCGCACAGCCGCCCATGCCGCCGATCCAGCCGGTGACAAAATTGGCAATGCCCTGTCCGTAGGTTTCCCGCTTCTTGTCGCTGCGGGTTTCGGTCATGTCATCGACAATTGACGCGGTCAGCAGGGATTCGAGCAATCCGACCGCCGCCATCGCCAGCGAATAAGGCGCGATAATCTGCAGCGTTTCCCAGGTAATCGGGATTTGCGGAATATGGATCCACGGCAGGCTATCGGGCAGTTCGCCCATATCGCCAACGGTTGAAACATTGAACTCCACGCCCAAATAATATTCAAGAAACCCAGTAAGATACATGCTGAATGCCGCGAGCACGACTATCGCGGCGAGCGGTGATGGAATCCAGGTGGTGAGCTTGGGAAGACCATAAATAATCGCGAGCCCCGCTGCGACCATCGCATAGGTCTGCCAGGTAAAAGCTTCCCCGGTCAGCTGTGGCAATTGCGCCATGAAGATCAGGATCGCGAGCGCGTTGACAAAGCCGGTGATCACCGACCGCGAGACAAAGCGCATCAGCAGGTCCAGCCTCAGCAACGCTGCGATCGCCTGGAAAATGCCCATTAAGATGGTTGCCGCGAACAGATATTCGGGCCCGTGATCGCGCACCAACGGCACCACGAGAACGGCTACCGCAGCAGTCGCAGCACTGATCATGCCGGGCCGTCCGCCAATCATCGAAATGATGACGGCAATTGAGAAACTGGCGTAGAGACCGACCCGGGGGTCGACACCGGCGATAATCGCGAAACCGATCGCTTCCGGGATCAGCGCGAGCGCCACGACCAGTCCGGCGAGAAATTCGCTCTTCGGATTGGACAGCCAGTCGCGTTTAAAATCGCTATGAATCGCCATGAACAGGCCCCCGCCTTTTGCTATGAGAATTGCTGCAATGCAGCATTGAACCGAGCCCGCCTTTGAACGATGGCGCGATGCTAATCAACCGCAAATGTCTCCAATACGGTCACCCTGCGGCGCGGAAGTCATCGGTGACGGTTGCCGTCGCGGCAATCTCCTCTTCATGACCGATCTCGCGATGGGGCTCTGCCAAGGCTTCGGCTTCCCACGCCTGCATCGCAGGATGGGCGATGATATGATCGACCCAGTCCCGCCCCGGCTTCCCAATATCGAGGTCAAAACTGCGCACCCGATAGGCCACTGGCGCGTAAAAGGCATCGACCGCGGTAAGCTGCGCCCCTGCCAGCCATGGCCCGCCAAAGCGGTCGCGGCCTTGGGCAAATAATTCGCCGATCCGGTCGATATTCCGCTGTAAAGGCGTGTCGATCGCGTGCAATTGCGCGCGCACGCCGATATTCATCGGACATTGGTTGCGCAGCGGCCCAAAGCCGCCATGCATTTCCGCCGCGGCGCAGCGCGCCCAGGCCCGGGCGGCCTCGTCTGCGGGCCAAACGCCAGGATGACGCTCTGCGAGATATTCCATGATCGCCAGCGAATCCCAGATCGTCCGGTCACCATCTTTCAGACAGGGCACCTGGGCATTGGGCGCGAAGGCGCGAAACCGTTCGTAATTTTCGGCTTCGAACAGGACAATGTCATTCGCAAAAGGAATTTCAAGCGCCGACATCAGGATCCAGGGGCGCAACGACCAGCTGGAGTAGTTGCGATTGGCGGTTATCAATGTGTAGCTCATGCGGTCTCCTTGGGCGATATATTGCTTGCGTCGTGGTGAAAGGGCAGTGCGTGTCCTCCGGCCAGAGCTCTGAGCACCGAAGCAAAATCAGTTTGGGGACGAAAACCCAGCAACCGTTCCGCTTTGGAAGGATCATAGACGCGATCAATATGGTCCGGCAGCACCCAGTCTTGCTGCGCGTAAAGATCTGCCGCTTCCGGAAAATAGCGCGCGATCAGCTCCGGCAGCCGCGCAATCAGGTCTGTCGCGTCATCGCGCCCGAACGGCGGTGGCGCCGAGAGAATGAAGGTTTCGCATCCCTGGCCTCCGATATTTTCCAGCGCAGCGATATGGGCGTCCGCCGCATCTTCCACGGTCAGCCGGCGGTTGAGAAACTCGTTCGCCTTGAGATTGGGGCCGCTAGGGAAATTATGCGTATCATCCTCTGCCGGAAAGAACCGGCCGGTCCGCAATATGGCAATATCCAGGCCGCGCTGAACGGCATAGAGGCGGCATAAATGCTCGGCCGCCAATTTGGTCACACCATAGATGTTTCGCGGCCTCAGCGGACCGAATTCTTCATCCAGCCAATAAGCTTGCGTCGCGCCGCCCGATTTCCCGGCGCGGACATCGGCCGAGATCATCAGCGATGTGGTCGATGTGAAAATGAACCGGTCATGCCCAGCTTTGGCAGCGGCTTCGAGCAGATTCATCGTGCCGGTGATATTGACGTCGACAAAGGCTTGGGGGGGATAACGCACAATGTCGGGTTTGTGCAGCGCCCCCGCATGGACAATAGCGGCGATATCATGGTCGCGCATGACTTGATCAACGACGGCCAGGTCGGCGACGCTGCCGACAATGTCCGTGCAAGTGCCGGGTGCCACATCGAGGCCTATGGTTTCATACCCTTTGGCTTGCAATCGCGGGCACAGAAACCGTCCCAGCCATCCCGAAGATCCCGTCACTAAGATTGCCATAGTCATTCCCTTGGTCATCGACCCGGTCATCAGGGCCCTTGGATCGCAATCTGTCTAGCGTGCTTTTGCATTGCCGAAAACCCGGCGCGATGTCATAGGCGCCGCATGATTTACGATCTCGCTCGCCCGTTCATTTTTGCGCTCGAAGCGGAAAAGGCCCATGGCCTGACCATTGCCGGGCTCAAGGCGCTCCCGCTGGGCCCCGCACCCAAAAGCGATCCGGTTCTCGCCACCACCGTGGCGGGTCTGGATTTTGCCAATCCGATCGGCATGGCGCCGGGATTTGACAAAAATGGAGAAGTGCCCGACGCGCTCATCCGGATGGGCTTCGGCTTCGCGGAAGTCGGGACGCTGACCCCGCGGCCACAATCCGGCAATCCGAAACCCCGGATTTTCCGCCTGCCGACTGACAAGGCCGTGATCAATCGTCTGGGCTTCAACAATGACGGTCAGGACAAGGCCATGCCCCGGCTGCAACGGATGCGGGGTCGCATGGGCCAGGGTGTGCTCGGCATCAATATCGGCGCGAACAAGGATAGCGATGACCGGATTGCCGACTATGTCACCGGCGTGCGCAATATGGCGCCGCTGGCCGATTATCTGACGGTCAACATATCCTCCCCCAACACGCCGGGTTTGCGGGCCTTGCAGGACAAGAAAGCGCTCGAAGATCTGCTGGGTGCGGTCATGGAGGCCCGCGGTTCACAAACCGTTCCGGTATTCCTGAAAGTTGCCCCCGATCTGGAACCGGCCGATATTGACGATATTGTCGCAGTGACAAAAGCGCAGCAGATTGAGGCGTTGATTGTATCAAACACAACAATTACCCGGCCTTCCTTACAGTCCTCCAACCGCGATGAAACCGGTGGGCTTTCGGGAGCGCCGCTGAAAGATCTGGCCTTGCAACGGCTCAAGGATTTCCGCTCCGCCAGCGGCGGGACCATAGCCTTGATCGGTGTCGGCGGGATCGCCAATGCAGCAGACGCCTATGAAAGAATCCGGGCAGGCGCATCACTGGTCCAGCTATACACCGCTATGATCTATGAAGGTCCGATCATGGCGCGCAAAATGGCTTGCGAACTGGCGCGGCTGCTGAAGCAGGACGGATTTGCATCGCTGGCCGAAGCTGTGGGTTCGGGCACCAGACCATAGTTGCTCTTGGAAACCAGATGGTTATCCGGTAGCTCTGTTTTCGCAGTATTGAATTTGAGATGTCAGCACCAGCTGAACGACCGAGATCAGCGCTGCAAAATTTGTCACCAACGGATTTTTCCCAACCGGGTAGCGCGTAAAACCATGAAAAAATTCCTCACTTTCCTGTCGATCCTGATCCTCATCCCGTTCACCTCTGCGGCGCATGCACAAAATGCCGGCACCGCCGCCTCTGCCCATCCGGAGGCAACCAAGGCTGGCTTTGAAATATTGCAGGCCGGCGGATCGGCAACCGATGCGGCTATGGCGATGATGCTGGCGCTGACGGTTGTGGAACCGCAGTCCAGTGGCATTGGCGGTGGCGGCTTCCTGCTCCACCATGATGCAAAAAGCGGGTGGATGGAAACGGTTGACGGACGTGAAATGGCCCCGGCCGCGGCGCGCGCAGACCGGTTTCTCGATGAAAATGGCAAACCATTGCGATTCTTCGCGGCAGCTCCGGGCGGCAAGTCCGTCGGCATCCCCGGCAATATGCGGCTGATGGAAAAGGCCCACAAGAAATGGGGCAAGCTGCCATGGGCCCGACTATTCGACCCCGCGATCAGGCTCGCGGAACAAGGCTATGCGGTCAGTCCCCCGCAATATGACTGGATGAAAAGGCTTGAAAAGCTCTGGGTGAATTTCCCGGAGATGCAGAAACTCTATTGGCGCAACGGCGCGCCGGCGCCGCGCGGCACGATCATCAAGAACCCGGAACTGGGTGCCTTGCTGCGCGAATTGCAGGCGGAAGGCGCAGATGCCTTCTATTCAGGTGAAACCGTCACAGCGATCACCGCTGCGGTCGCCAACGCACCGCGCAATCCGTCAGAACTGACCCAGCAGGATTTTGACAATTATCGCGCCATTGTGCGCCAGCCAGTCTGCTCGACCTATCGTGAATATCGGATTTGCGGCATGGGTCCCCCATCATCCGGCGCAACCACGGTGCTTCAGATACTCGGCTCGATCGAGAAATTCGACATGGGCGCGCTTTATGCCAAGGAACCCGCCAAGGCCTGGCATGTCATTGGCGAAGCCATGCGTCTGGCTTATGCCGACCGCGAAAAATATCTCGCAGATCAGGATTTTGTCGCGGTTCCGGTTGCCGGTCTGATCGACAAGCAATATCTCGCCAGCCGGTCGCAGATGATTGCCCTGCAACGCGCGCGGCCGCAATTGCCGGGGATCGAGACCTATCCCGCAGGCAATCCGCCTGGCGCCCTGCCCCGCACCGCGGCGATTTCTTCTGAAGTCGCCGGGACGACCCATTTCACCGCCGTCGACAGCGAGGGCAATATTGCCAATATGACCTCCACGGTCGAAGGCCCATTTGGTAGCCAGCTGCTCGCCCGGGGGATGGTCCTCAACAACGAACTGACCGACTTTACCTTCGCGCCCGAAAAAGACGGTGCTCCGGTGGCCAACCGGGTGCAGCCCGGCAAGCGGCCGCTGTCATCCATGTCGCCGACCATTGTCTATAATGCGGATGGCGAACCGATCTTGGCTCTCGGATCTGCTGGCGGCAAACGGATTATCATGCATGTCGCCAAATCGCTGATCGGAGTTCTCGACTATGGATTGCCGTTGAAAGACGCGATGGCGCTGCCGAATATCTATTTCGGCGGCGACGGACTGCTGATCGAAAATGGCAGTGCCCTGATTCCATTGCAGCAAGATCTCGCCCGCATGGGCCATCTGGTTGTCACTTCCAATTTGCCATCGAAATTGGCCGGTGCCCAGAAAACCGAAAAAGGCTGGGTCGGCGCGGTTGATCCGCGCAGCACCGGCGAAGCGGTCAGCGAGCTGCCATAATATCATTATCATCCAGAAGGCGGCCAGACTGTCAGGCCAATCGCAAAATATTTGCCCCTGTTGGCCAACCACGCTAGCCTGTTTCTGGATATAGGGGACTGACCGACAAACGGTCAGATCGCACGGGAGAGTGAAGCACAGTGTCGGCAAAAAAACTAGCGAGCGCTATCTCGAATTTGATGGCTTTGACAATCTGGTATCGATGTTTTTCCAGCGCGCTCGTGAAGGCGGCGATGCGCCGTTTCTGAGCGCAAAAATTGACGGCGAATGGCGGGCGACAAGCTGGGCGGAGGCCGCGCGCCAGGTGGCCGCACTGGCCAAGTCGTTCAAGAAAATCGGCCTGAAACCCGGCGACCGTATCATGCTGGTGGCCGATAATTGTCCGCAATGGTGTATCGCCGATCTGGCGATCATGGCCGCCGGATGCATCACGGTCCCGACCTACACGACCAACACCCCGAATGATCACCAGCATATTCTCGACAATAGCGGCGCGCGGGCGGTGATTGTTTCCAA
The DNA here is from genome assembly GCF_055693205.1 of Parasphingorhabdus sp. W113. Classification (NCBI taxonomy): domain Bacteria; kingdom Pseudomonadati; phylum Pseudomonadota; class Alphaproteobacteria; order Sphingomonadales; family Sphingorhabdaceae; genus Parasphingorhabdus; species Parasphingorhabdus sp. W113. Next base: position 2,758,477 of record NZ_CM146328.1, read on the forward strand.
CCAGAAGCTGGCCCAGAATCTGGTGCCGGCCGTCATCAGTTCCTCTGATGCCGAAATCGTGATCGGCATGTCCGACTTGCGCATCGGCCAGACCGGCGATTTCGCGATCCATAACTGGAATGATCTGGTCCAGGGTGATGACCAGGATGTCGCGGATATCACCAAGCAGGCCGAGGCCTTCACCCGCGATGATGTTGCCTGTATCATCTATACCAGCGGAACCGGCGGCAAACCCCGCGGTGTGATGCAGCATCACGGTGCAATCCTGCACAATGTTAAAGGCCCGAGCGAGGTTATCGAAAATGATTTCGGCTGGGATGACGAGGTCTTTCTGTCCTTTCTCCCGCTCAGCCACGCCTACGAGCACAGTGCCGGCCAGTTTTTCCCGATCGGACTGGGCGCACAAATCTATTATTCCGAAGGCCTCGAGAAACTGGCCGGCAATATCGAAGATGTCCGGCCAACCATCATGGTGGTGGTGCCGCGCCTGTTTGAAGTCTTGCGCCAGCGGTTGATCAAAACGGTTGAGAAACAGGGCAAGATGCCGCGATATCTGCTCGGCAAGGCGCTGGCAATTGGCGAGCGCGAGGCTGACGGGAAAAAGCGGAAGCGCGACAAGCCGATGGAATTGTTCCTCAATCGCACTTTGCGTCCCAAGGTTCAAAAGCGCTTTGGCGGCCGGATCAAGGCGATGGTATCCGGCGGCGCGCCGCTAAATCCCGATATTGGCGTGTTCTTTCAATCGCTCGGACTGACGCTTTTGCAAGGCTATGGCCAAACCGAATCCGGGCCGATTATCGCCTGTAACCGGCCGCGTACGGGTCTCAAAATGGATACCGTCGGCCCGCCGATGATCGATACCGAAGTGCGGATTGCCGATGACGGCGAAATTCTGGTGCGCGGTGAGCTGGTGATGAAAGGCTATTGGCGCAACCAGGCCGAAACCGATCGCGTGATCAAGGATGGCTGGCTGCATACCGGCGACATCGGCCTGATCGACGAGGCGGGACGGGTGGCCATTACCGACCGCAAAAAGGATCTGATTGTCAACGACAAGGGCGAGAATGTCGCGCCCCAGAAAGTCGAGGGCATGCTAACCTTGCAGCCCGAAATTTTGCAGGCGATGATCGCCGGAGACAAGCGGCCTTATATGGTGGGATTGATCGTACCCGATCCCGAATGGGCGCTCGAATGGTCGCGCCAGGAAGGCATGGCTTATGACTTTCTCAAGCTCCAGGCCAATCCGCAATTCAAATCCGCGGTCAGCAAGGCGGTGGATCGGGTCAACAAAAACCTGTCGGTGACGGAAAAAGTCCGCCGGTTTGAATTTGCCGACGAACCCTTTGCCATAGAAAATGAAGAATTGACGCCAAGCATGAAAATTCGGCGCCATGTCATTCGCGAACGCTATCAGGACCGGCTGAACAGCCTGTATAAGAAATAGTCCGGCAAACGTACGGAACAATCAACGGGCTCAGGAGCCCGAGGCGTCATCCTTGGTATAAGGCACGAAGGAACTGAACGAGCAGCTGTCGACAAACGCGCCGCTGTTGAAATCCTTCACCTCGGCAATTTCACCGCGGCACAAATTGCCGTGCGACCGGCGCGTCACCAAGGCATAGCGATCGACGTTCCGGCAGCCGCCATAAGGCTCGTTGACATAGATGGTCTTGGCATTGCGGCTGCGGCTGTAAACCAGATATTTGTCCCCGACGACGGTCATATTGTCCTGATCAAACCGGGTGATGCAGCTGACCGGTTTCCCGGCAGTCCGGCCGGTTACCAGCTTGTCAAATTTTGCCTGTTCTTTTTCGCTGAGCTTGACTTCATTGGTACCGCTTTGCACCGCGGGTGCGGCGAGCAGCAAGGCCATTGGCAGAGCCATAAACAATTTACGCATGACGAGTCTCCTCTAGATGCCCCCATCCATGTAACCGTATATCATAAAAAGCGAAAAAACCGAAACCAGCGTCTAGAAATTGTCTTTCGCGGTTCGTCTTTCGGCCAGTTGTTCAACGGACTTGGCCCGCATGAAGGGGTTGGTTGCGGTTTCCAGTCCAATGGTTGTCGGCACGGTTGCTTCGCCCTTTTGGCGGGCAGCCAGCACGTCATCCATCCGGTCTTTCAACGCGATATTATCAGGCTCGGCGACCAGCGCATATTCGCCATTTGCCTGGGTATATTCATGCGCGCAATACACCTTGGTATTGGCCGGCAGCTGCTCCAGTTTGCGCATATTGTCATACATCTGCGCCGCGGTTCCCTCGAACAAACGGCCGCAGCCCATGGCAAACAGGGTATCACCGACAAACACCACCTGTTCCTCTGCGATATGGAACGCAATATGGCCCGCGGTATGCGCGGGCACATCGATAACCGTCGCGGTGACGTCGCCCAGATGCACGGTGTCGCCTTCCTTGACCAGACGATCGAGAGTCGGGATCCGGGCCTGCTCGGCCTCGGGCCCGGTAATGTGGCAACCGGTCGCTTCCTTTATCGCGGCATTGCCGCCGGTATGATCCGGGTGCCAATGGGTGTTCCAGATCTGAGTGATAGCCCATCCCCGGCTCTCGGCTTCGGCAATCACCGGATCGGCAACAGCGGGATCCACCACCATGGTCTCTTTTGAGGCGGGTTCGTGAACGAGCCAGACATAATTGTCGGACAAAACGGGAATACGGATAATTTCTAGCATAGCGCCAATGGTAAGCATCAACGCCACCGCTGTCGATAGCCAAGAATCGTCTCATTTTCCGCCTATTTTTTCGACTATTTTCAATGTGTTGATAGTTAACCGCCCGATAACTGTTTTACCTTATGAGACATCGTTTGATGAGGATCCGCCTCAAGGGAAACCGTTTTGCGCTTTTGGGCCATCATTCTGGCATTTTTCTGCTGCACCGCCCCGGCCCAGGCCAGCGCGCCGCTCGCACATGAATTGTGCACCTATGGCACGGCGCTCGACAGCCGCATCGCCGATGTCGTTGCGGCAAGCGCGCAATTTGACTGTTCCGATGACAAATATGAGTTTGCCGGACCGAAACTATGGGTCAAAATACCCTTCAAGGCCGCCGAAATCCCCCCGGGAATCGTCGAAGTCCAGGGAGACAATAACGGTCTTACGACCATGGCTGTCCACTCCGTGCTCGGCGATGGCACGATCAAGTCGCGCTATTTTACCGAGCAGCAGGTCATCGACAGCTGGCGGCCCAAGGGTCATTATGGGCTGGCAATCCCCGGTTCAGAAGATGCCAGCACGCGCAGCCAGATTGAAACGGTCTATCTGACCATCGATAATCCGCGAGTATCCAGTTCGATCACGTTGATCCAGCTGGAGTCCAAGGCAGATTGGGACAATTTGAAACTGCCGCTTTCCGCCATGTTTGCGCTGCTCTGTGGCATGGCGGCTATGCCGTTTTTCTACAATGCGTTTTTCTACAGCGCGCTGCGATATAGTTTCATGCTCTGGCACAGCGTCATGATTGTCGGCACGGTGGTCTATACTTTCAGTTCGTCGGGATTGATCTTTCTCGTGTTTCCGGATGCCGATCTGACCACGAAATTTCTGTTGAACTACTGGACCTTGGCGATCTCGATCGCTGCCAGCGGCTTTTTCTCGACCGGTTTGTCGAACCCGGAAAAATTGCCGGCTGGCTGCGTCCGATATTGCTGATTTCTGCCGTATTGCCCGTTTTCGTCACGGCCTATCTGTTTCAGACGATCGATGGTTACAGCACCGACATCCGCAACTATTATCACATGTCCTTTGTGCCCTTCCTGCTGGTCGTGCTGTTCACCATGGTCCACGCCTTGCGCCGCGGCAGCAAGGTGATCTGGTTTCAGATCGGTGCCTGGACCCCGATTATCGCGTTCAGCTTTGACCGCATTGCCCGCGGCATGGACCTGTATATCGGGATCCATGAACTGGATTATGGGCTGTACTTTGCGCTTGTGCTCGACACGCTTATTCTCGCTTTCGGTGTCGCGCATCGCATCATGGGCCTGCGCAAGGATCGTGATAACGCGCGTATCCGGCAAAAGGAGCTGCAACTGCTGGCCGAAACCGACGGCCTGACTGGCCTCGCCAATCGCCGAGCGCTGGAACGCACCTTCGCCATCAATGGCCGGACGAAAAACTATAGCCATCTCGCGATGCTGGATATTGACCATTTCAAACAGGTCAATGATGTCTACGGCCATGAAGTGGGTGATCATGTTCTGCGCGCCGTTGGCAGCCAATTGGCGAAGACACCGCATTTTGCAGCGCGTATCGGTGGCGAGGAATTTGTCCTGTTACTCAACCCCGGCGCCTTGTCGAGCGACGGGGAAAACGCCACATCCGAACTGACCCATATTTGCAGCCAGTTGATCACCGCCGTGCATCGGCAGGTTCCCGAAATTCAGCGACCGGTCACTCTGTCGGTTGGCCTGACCACGATCGCAAAACGGGAGCCACTCGCGGCGATATTGGCGGTGGCCGATCGTCGGCTTTACAGCGCCAAGAATAATGGCCGGAACCAGGTGGTCGGCTTTGATCTGTCAAAGCATAAGAAAAACCAAGCCCGAACCGCGACATCCTAACCCGTTCCAAGGTTTTGGTTAACCGAGTTTCAATGCTTCCCTGATAGGCCCGCAGGCTGAAGTGGGGGGATTGGACTGCGTTGCGCATCTTTGTGGCCTTGATGATAATGCTGCTCGGAACGAGTATCGGATATACTGCGCAGGCGGCGGCTCCAGGCGATCGTCTTTGCCTCATGGGAACGCAGAACAACATCCATCTCGACCTCGCCTTGGCCGAAAGAAGCAATTGTAAAATTGGCGGTTTTCCGGTCACCAGCGGCCGTATCTGGGCCTTTGCGGATATCCCGGAAAATTCTGCAACCGACATTCGCTCGACATTGTTGCTGACGCAGTCGGGATTTTCAGAAATCGGTATTTTTGCGCAATATCAGGACGGCATATGGGAAGGATATCGCTATGATGCTAACATCCGGGCCCGCAACTGGCAGGCTGGCGGCCAGTTCCGCGTAGACCTGCCGCGCTCTACCGAACAGCCTGTCGCGATAGCGATTAGCTATGACAATTTGCATATGCCGCAAATCATCCAGCAAACGCGTCTGCTTTCCTCCGCTGAAGCGGACAATCAGCACTACAAGATCAGTCTGCTTTTCGTGCTCTTTTTCGGCATTTTGACGGTTCCGATATTGTACAATATCGTCCTTTATGGTGCCCTGCGGGAACGCTTCATGATCTGGCACGCTCTGGTCGCCAGCTCGTTATTTGTCCATGCCCTGAGCGCGAGCGGATTGATCTATCTGATCTGGCCAGATTTCACTGCTGACGGTCAATATGCCCTGACCCTATGGTCGCTCGCCATCACCGTTCTGGCGGGTGTGATGTTCTGCAGGAGCTATATCGAACCGCAGATATTGCGGCGCTGGGAAGTGCGCGTCTGGTTACTCACCCTGCTGCCCATACTCCTATCAACGCTGCTTTCTACGCTGCCATCCGACATGCTGCGCGCGATGGGTCAACGTTTCTACTTCTGGTCCTTCGTGCCGCTGCTCCTGCTGTTTCCGGTGCTGTTTATCGCAGCCATTTTGCGCGGCAGCCGGGCAGCCCGGTTTCTGGCCTTTGCCTGGACCGCGATATTGCTGGCCGGTGCCGAGCGGATATTGCGGGCCAGCGGGCTTTATGCCGGTTCGGCAGAGCTCGATATGCTGCTCTATTTTGCGCTGGCGATAGAGACGATAGTTGTCGCCGCCGCGCTAGCCGACCGGTTTCTTTCACTGCGCCGGGATCGCGATCGCGCGGATACGCTGTCGTCGGCGATGAAGGATCTGTCGGAAACGGACAGCCTCACCGGCCTCCCCAATCGCCGGGCCATCGAACGCATTTTCCGATGCGATCCCAAGCCGTTTGATGCCATTGCGATGCTCGACATCGACCATTTCAAGGCGATCAACGACACCCACGGGCACCGGGCGGGTGACATGGTATTGCAGGCGATTGGCCAGGTATTGCAATCCGCACCCAATATGATTTGCGGGCGTTATGGCGGAGAAGAGTTTATCCTGTTGCTAAGGGGCGAAAATGCCGGCCAAGTAGCGGAACGCCGGCGGCAAGCCATTAGTTCCAGTGTCGCGCATCTGGTGCCAGGATTACACGCACCAATAACCGCCAGCTGCGGACTGCTTCGGTTTGATGAAAATGATGCACCAGAGGATGACCGGTTCAATCAATTGGTCGAAGGGGCCGACCGATTGCTCTACTCGGCCAAGAAAAGCGGGCGCAACCGGTTGATGACCGGCCGCTTCGGCGCGCAGGCCATCACCCAACCACCGAGCAGCGCACCGCAATGGCTGCAAACGAAAGCCGCGCGCTTCTGAGCGCGGGCAAGACTACCACTCACCAATATTTTCCATCGAGGCCCAGGGTTCCTGCACCGGCAGGTTTTCGCCCGCCTGCAGCAGTTCAACCGATATATTGTCGGGTGATCGCACAAACGCCATATGCCCGTCGCGCGGCGGTCGGTTGATCGTCACGCCGGCATCCATCAGGCTCTGGCAAAGCGCGTAAATATCGTCGACCCGATAGGCGAGATGACCGAAATTCCGGCCGCCATCATATTCTTCGACCGACCCGTCTTCATTGGGCCAGTTATGGGTCAGCTCCACTTCGGCAACGTCTTTTTGCCCCGGCGCAGCGAGAAATATGAGCGAGAACCGGCCTTGCTCGCTATCATAGCGCCGCACTTCTTCGAGGCCCAGCAAACCAAAAAAGCGGATCGTGGCTTCGGGATCGGAAACCCGTAACATGGTGTGAAGATATTGGATCGGCATTGGGGACAAACTCCATTCATCGCTATTCACAAACGGTTCATCGTAATGACGGCATCACGAAACCGGGTCACTTGCAAACCATAGGACGCATCAGGCGAGAGGGAAAGACCAATGACAGAGAACCAGGAAACCGCGAAATTTCTCGACAAGGGAAACCATGTGCTGCTCGTGGGAGCGGGTATTTTATCGATCGGCCTGATCGCTGGCGGCTATCTGCTCGGCGATGGATTGCTGCGATCGAAAATGGCGGACCGGAGCGTGACCGTCCGCGGGCTGGCGGAGCGCGAAGTGACCGCTGATCTCGCCACCTGGACGATTGCCTATAGCGCACAAAGCAGCAGCCTCGCCGATGCGCAATCCGACATTGATCGCGATACCGCTGCCATTGGTGCCTTTTTCAAGGAACTCGGGTTCAAGGCCGATGCGCTGAAGCCGACCGGTGCCAATGTGAACCAGTATCGCAGCAACGGCATTCCCCAATATACCATTCGCCAGCGTCTGTCGCTGCGCACCGATGACATCGAAAAGGCCCAGGCCGCCGTCGCGCGGCAATTTGACCTGGTCCGCCGCGGGGTGGTTCTCGAGGACGGATCCGGGATGAGCTACACCTTCACCAAGCTGGACGAGATCAAACCCGAAATGGTTGCCGAAGCAACCAAGGATGCGCGCAAATCCGCCGAGCAATTTGCCCAGGACAGCGGCACCGACGTCGGCGGGATCAAGTCGGCCACCCAGGGCTATTTCTCGATCAATTCGAGAGACGGCGACGGTGGCGGCTATGGCGTCACCGACACGCCCTACAAAAAAGTACGAGTGGTCACGACGGTCAATTTCTATCTGGACTGATGGTGCGAAGCACGGAGCCCGGGAATAACGGCAAGACAATTGCCAACGATCGGGCTCTGTTGCGGATTGTTGCTGACCTGTCAGGATAAGCTGATATGAACGCAGGACGATGAGTCTTCCGCTGTCGGATCCGCGCGTCAAAACGCACAAGGTCATCGTTTTCGATGCAGAATGCGTGCTGTGCTCCGCCAATGCGCAATTCATCTTGAACCATGATCATCGCAAGCATTTTCTGCTGGCATCAATGCAGGGAGACTATGGCAGCACGCTGTACCGGAAATATGGCATCGATCCATCCAACCCGGAAACCCTGATTGTCGTGGACGGCGATCGTCTGTTCCGCAACAGCGATGCGGTTCTGGCGATCTATGCCGGTCTGGGCTGGCCGTGGAAAATCCTTTCGGTGTTGCGCGGCATACCCCGGGTTCTGCGCGATCCGGTCTATCTGTTCATCGCACGCAACCGCTATCGTATTTTCGGTCAGCGTTCCACCTGTTGGGTTCCCGACCCCGCATTCGAGGATCGCATGCTGTGAAAACAATCCTGGTGCTGGGCGGATATGGCGGATTTGGCGGACGGTTGTCGCATCTGCTCGCCAACCGCGGGTGTCATGTGCTGGTCTGCGGTCGCAATCTTCAAAAAGCCGAAATCTTTTGCAAAACCATCGCCAACGCCACGGCTGTTTCGGCCGATCGCGAGCAGGATTTGACCGATATTCTGGCCACGCTGCAACCCGATCTGGTGATTGATGCGGCCGGCCCCTTTCAGGACAGCAGCTATCGCGTCCCGCAACAATGCATTGCCGCCGGCATAGACTATCTCGACCTCGCCGATGGCCGGGATTTTGTGGCCGGCATTGGCCGGTTGGACAAGGATGCCAGAGCAGCCGGTGTCACGGTGATATCCGGCGCCTCAAGCGTTCCGGCCCTGTCAGGAGCGGTGGTCCGGCAGCTCAGTCGAAACATGGACCAGCTCACCGCGATCGAAATGGCAATCAGCGCGTCCAACCAGGCCACCGCGGGACCATCGGTGAGCGCTGCCATTCTAAGTTACGTTGGCAAGCCAATCGCCATATGGCGCGGGGGGCGCTCTGATGCCGGATATGGCTGGCAGGACGTGATCAACGTCCACTTCGGTCCGGTCCGCGGCCACACGGCAGGGGAACGCAGTGTTGGCCTCGCCGATGTGCCGGACCTGGCCTTGTTGCCATCCCAATATCCGGGCGTTTCCGCCGTTGCGTTTCGCGCCGGTACCGAATTGCGATTTCAGAACCGGGCTCTGTGGCTCGCAAGCTGGATGGTGCGATGGAATTGGCTAGGTTCGTTGCGTCCAATGGCGAGATTGCTGCTCTGGCTCCAGACCATCACCCGATCTTGGGGTACCGATGTGTCAGCAATGAACGTCCGCGTTTTCGGTTACGAGGGCCAAGAAGCGCTGGAGAAAAGCTGGACGCTTGTGGCCCGGGCAGGCGATGGCCCCCAGATTCCGGTTTTCGCGGCCGTCCTGCTGGCTGAGCAAATTCTACGGGGACAGGCCGAAACCGGTGCCTATGACGCCAGTCAGACATTGTCGCTGACCGAATTTCAGGACCTTTTCGATGCACATGCGATTGTTCATGAGACGGTTGTTCAGGCTGCCCGACCCTCGCTCTATCAGCGCGTGATGGGCGATCAATTTGCAAATCTGGCTCCCAGTCTGGCGCAGCTGCACAGCGTGCATCGGGACGCGGGATTTGTTGGTGAGGCGATCGTGACCCGCGGTCGCAATCCCGTTGCCAGGCTGGTGGCGCGGCTTTTCGGCTTCCCGACCGTCGGTCGTCATGATTTGCATGTCCATATCGCAGCGCAAAATGGCGAAGAACGCTGGACGCGGTCCTTTTCAGGCCAGAAATTCTCCAGCCGCCTGCAACAAACCGGTCCCTATCTCACCGAAAGTTTCGGGCCGTTCCGGTTTCACTTCGACCTGCCGCGAAGCGGTAATGAACTGTCCATGGCTTTGGCGGCCTGGCAAATGGGTCCGGTTCCACTGCCGCTGTTTCTCGCCCCCAAATCCCCCGCCAGGGAATGGGAAGCCGATGGCAAATTCCACCTCGATGTGCCCATTATCCTGCCGCTTTTTGGACTGATGGTGCACTATCGCGGTATTTTGGAACCGATTGGCAAGCGGCCTAGCTAGGGCAGTCGCCCTGGCGTTTGGCGCCGATGGTCATCGCCAGCTTCGCTTTGGCACCGCTGTTCGGCTCCTCGATATCAAAAGCCATTTCGCTATCAAAGCCCTCGGGGTTGGCCGCGCCAGTCATTTTGATCGCGACATCTCCTCTTCCGGTTCCGGTGCAGGTCATCTCGAGATCGATGGTCGTTGCCGAGCCTTCGTCCTTTTGTGTGGTGCATTGGCCGCCGAGCGCGTTCGACATCTGTTTTGCCGCTTCTTTCCATTGCTGGCCATCGTCATTGCCCTGCAGGCAGAACAGGCCGTCATTATTGCCCAAAGCCGAATTTTCCATGGTCGCAATGGTCTGTTGCTTCACATTTTCGGGCAGACCAGGAAAGTCGAGTTGGGTAATCTTTACGGTCTGCCTATACTGGCCAGCCACGGGTCCGCCATCATCGCTCTGGCCGCAGGCGGCGAGCATGAGGGGCAAAGAGAGCAGCGGAAGGAGAAGGGTCTTCGTCATCGGTAAGCGCCTTTTTATTGGGTGATGCTCTCTGCCTAAAGACCTGCACGGGAAATGCAAACCTTCACAGGTCTGGATAGCCGCCACGTCCCATTTGGGAACGCTAGTTTTCGGAAACGCTGGTGACCAACTGGACGAGATATTTTTCCGCAACTTTGGCAGATCGGCTTTCTGCATCAATCGCGACCGTCTTTTCCCAATGGGCTTTGGCCGCAGTGGCGTCACCGGCCGAATAAGCGATGTTGCCCAGTTCCAAGGCGATGGCGGGATCACCCGGAGCGAGCTTTGCCGCGACCGCGATATCGGCCTGAGCCAGAACCAGATCATTCATCCGCCGCGCCAGTGTTGCGGATAGCAGCCAGCCGAGCGGGTCTTGCGGCGCCAATTCGTGGACCAGCGCAAATTCCGACTTGGCGGCCGGATAATTGTCGAGCGCAACCTGCGCCCGCGCGCGATCAAGATGCACCTCGCCTTTGGCCAGACCCGTCAGACTGCCCTGAACCAGCGCGGCATTGAGATATTCCAGCGCCTTGTCCGGCTTTTGGTTGGCGAGCGCGGCATTGCCGGCTTGCGCCCAGAAATTCGCGACCCGGGGATAGCGCGCAATTTCAGCCTCCCGGGCGGCTTCGACAAAGGCCGTGGTTGCGGCATCCCATTTAAACTGTTCCGCATAGGCAAAGCCGAGACAATGGCGGGCGAGAAAACCGCCGCCTTCCAAACGCCACTGATTGGCTTGCACAATTCCGCTTTGCGGATCGTCCACTGCCAGATCGATACAGGCGTTGAACCGGACTTCGGTCATGGTCATCGGCGCCGAGGGATCTTCGGCCAGAACCGGAGCGGCTTGTGCCAGAAGGAGCAGGAGGGGGGCAGAAATCATATTGGGGTCCGTGATTTGCGCATCTGTTGCAAGCCTTTGCGGAAGGGCAGAATAAGGCCGGCTTTCACGACGATGCAGTCATATTTTTAATCCAGTCCGGCGACGATATCGATCAGCAAGGCAATATCCTGATCGCGCGACAGCCGGTGATCGCCGTCTTTTACCAGATGGACCTGCACTTGATCTGAACGCATTTTCTTCGCGATTTCGAGAGCATAGGCCCAGGGCACATCCTCATCCTGCTGGCCGTGCAACAGACGCACCGGACCATCAAATGCAATCTCCTTGTGCAACAGCCGATTGGCTTCACCCGACTGCCAGAAAATCTGCGTCGTGACATAAGGATCATCGCTATACTCGCTGGTTTCTTCGAGCTTTCCTTCGCGCAAAATCGTCATTTTCTGCTCCTGCGAGAAGCCCCAGTCCGTGAAATCGGGCGCTGCTGCAATACCGACCAGCGCCTTGACCCGCATCGGTCGCGCCAGCGCGACCAGCAGCATCAGCCACCCGCCCATCGACGAACCGACCAATGTGATCGAACCCGCGGTAACTTTCTCGATCAGAAAAAGCACATCATCGCGCCAGTCGATCAGGCTTTGCTGTTCGAAATCACCGGCACTGGCGCCGCAGCCGGCATAGTCCAGCCGCAACATGGCGCGGCCTTCCCGCTCTGCCCATTGATCCAGCGCCAAGGCCTTGCCGCCTTCCATATCGGACATATAGCCCGGCAGGAATACCAGCGTGCTGCCAGTAACGCCCGGTTTAGCCGGCCGGTAACAATAGGCCAGATCGGTGCCGCCCGGGCGCTGCATGTAGAGTATATCGTCTTCCATTTGCTCTGGTCGCCTTATCTTGTCCGTGCCCCCGGTCCGACCGGAGGACGATCTGTCAAAGTCGAGCATTAGGGCAGCCGCCTAGCGCTTAGCAACCCAGATATAAACCAGGCGCCTGATGCGTTGGCCGGTGGTCCAATGGCCGATCCGCCTCAGACGTGCGCCGATCCGAAATAGACGATAGCGAGACACAGGAACGCGATGATCAACATGCCGACACCGCTGAGCACAGGCGGCTTGTGTTTGGGCAGCAGTCCCGCGAGTTCGGCGGGAGGTTCCCCGGCAAAACCAAGCTGCCAATGCGGCCGCGCCTTGATGCCGTCTTCCAGACCGAATACATGGGCGCCGCCAATCAGCCCGCGATAGACCAGATCACCGAAATGATAGGCTTCGCTGCGGATTTGGTTTTCAAAAAACAGGAACGTGTTCCCAATAGTCTCGATCCGCACGGTGCGTTTGCGTGCGCCTTTGGCATCGCGATGCCAGACCGGAGAATTACTGCTCATAACCGAAAAACATATAGTCGCTCGCGGTTACCAAATGTTTACCGCGCGGATTTTGGAAAATCGCTCACCCGCCACCTCATTCGGGGATGAAGATCTCCTCAATCGTCATGTCAAAAAGGCTGGCAATCCTGAACGCGAGCGGCAGCGACGGGTCGTATTTTCCGGTTTCGATCGCATTCACGCTCTGACGAGACACGTGCAAACGGCCAGCAAGATCCGCCTGCGACCAGTCCCGTTCGGCGCGCAGCACCTTCAGCCGGTTCTTCATGCACGCCACCGGACAAGGCCGCCGGCAATGCCGAAGCTGGCCAACCAGAGCACGCCAAGCCATTGCGGGCCATCTTCCGCCAGTTCATAAACATTGAGAAACTGCCAGATTGTTGCGGCACATAACGTGATGGCGGTGGCGACCATGATCTGTTTGGTAACCAGAAAGCGTTGATATTCGTCTTCCATTTCGACCAGCAAGCGAAAGATCGTCCAGAACACGCCGCACATCGGCAAGGCGGTCAGAAGCGCAAGCAGATAGACCAGCAATCCGGTGGGTGGAGACGCCGAATTGTGCCATGACAGGCCCGCAACGAGGATCACCATATAGGCCATCATGAACAGTCCGATGCGCCAGAAATAGCGCTTCATCGATGGCGGAACTCCTGGTTTGCCAAAGCCTTGCGGTTCGTTTTGCGGTTCCATGTTGTTCATCCGTTCAATCCCCTGATCCGATGGAAGAAATAGCCCAGGCCCCATGCCAGTATCAGGATAGCCACCAGGGATTCGGCGCTCAGCAACCCGATATGGTCGGCGAAGATCAAGCTGATCATATTGGAGAAAACCGCCGTGATCACCGCAATGATCGCGCCATTGGCCATTAATTGATAGTGATAGTCCTCGATTTTCCGGCGATCTAGCGCCGCGCCGAGGGTTGCAAAAAAGGCCAAGGCGATCACCAGCGGAAAGAAAACCAGCAATTTGACCAGAGACGTTGCGCTTCCGGGAATCGGGTTGGCCGGTTCGATCACCGCCAAAACCAGCATCGCAGCGCCAGCCAGAATCAGAAACCCGAACATCCAGTCCGGCTTCAACAGGCGGCAAAAGCGCCGCCATAGCCCGAGCGAGGCCTTATTTGTCATCACAACACCGCAATGAACAGGATCGCCAAGGCGGCCCAAATGCTGATATTTTCACTTTTGCTCAGCGGACGGCAGCGCCGTTCTCTCATTTTCATCGTCAATCTCCTTCAGAATCACCGGACCAGATGTCAGGTTTCCTTGACTTTATTGATCGGATTCGCACAAATGTCAAGTGTCCATGACATTATGACAATATTCCTTTCCTACATCTAGCACGCGCGCTATGCTCAGGGCAGTTGACTTGACCGGATCAACCACTAAGGCAATCAATATTCAGGACTCCCGGTTTTCTAGGATTCCGGGGTGAGAACTGTGTGAACTTTAGAGATTGAACGCCCATGACCAAAATGATCAAGATAACCCTTCCCGACGGCAGCGCGCGTGAAGTGGCTATGGGCACCACACCGGCGCAAATTGCCGCCGATATCGGGCCGGGACTGGCCAAGGCAGCGCTGGCTGCGCGCATCGACGGCGAAGTGCGCGACATCATGCGCCCCCTGGAGGTCGATACCGAACTGGCGCTGATCACATCCCGTGACGAGGCCGACGCGCTTGAACTCGCCCGCCATGACTTTGCGCATGTGCTCGCCGAGGCCGTGCAGAATTTGTTTCCCGGGACCCAGATTACGTTCGGCCCCTCGACGGACGACGGATTCTATTACGACTTTGCGCCTGCCGGTGATCCGTTCACCGATGAAGATCTGCCCAAGATTGAAGAAGAAATGCGGCGGATCATCAAGGCGGACAAACCACTGCGCCGGGAAGTCTGGGACCGCAATGATCTGATCGCCTTGTGGAAAAAGGATGGCGAAAGCTTCAAGGCTGAATGGGCCGCAGAATTGCCTGAAGGCGACGAAATCAGCGTCTACTGGTCCGGCGACGACTGGATGGACATGTGCCGCGGGCCGCATCTGGCGTCGACCGGCAAGCTCGACCCTGCCGCGTTCAAACTCATGCGCGTGTCCGGCGCCTATTGGCGCGGGGATCAGCGCAATCCGCAGCTTTCGCGGATCTACGGCACCGGCTGGCTGAACAAGAAACAGCTCAAGGCCCATCTCGTCCGACTTGAGGAAGCGGCGAAACGCGACCATCGCAAACTCGGCCAGGAAATGGACCTGTTCCATATTCAGGCCGAAGCGCAGGGCAGCATTTTCTGGCACGCCAAGGGCTTTACGATCTGGCGGGAGCTCGAAGCCTATATGCGCCGGGCGATTGACGCGACCGGCTATGAGGAAATCAAGACGCCGCAATTGATGGACGTCAAGCAGTGGGAAAGTTCCGGTCACTGGGGCAAATATTCCGAGAATATGTTTGCCGTCCCCGACGAGGTTCCCGATGCTGACGGCGAAGGACCGGTCATTCGCGGTGACGCGGACATGATGGCGATCAAGCCGATGAACTGCCCCGCCCATGTGCTGGTGTTCCGGCAGGGGATCAAGAGTTACCGCGATCTGCCCTTGCGCTTGTTTGAACATGGCTGCTGCCACCGCAACGAACCCCATGGGGCGTTGCATGGCTTGATGCGGGTGCGTCAATTCACCCAGGATGATGCGCATATATTTTGCCGGGAAGACCAGATTGTCGACGAGGTTCGCGCCTTCTGTGCGCTTGCCGACCGGGTCTATCGCGACATGGGTTTTGAAGGCTATTCGATCAAGCTCGCCTTGCGGCCGGAGAAGCGGTTTGGCACCGATGCGGAATGGGACCAGGCCGAGAACGAACTGCGCCAGGCGGTCGTTGACGAAGGCATGGCGACCGAGGAATATGGTTGGGAAGAATTGCCCGGCGAAGGTGCCTTTTATGCGCCCAAGCTCGAATGGCATTTGACCGATGCGATTGGCCGCACCTGGCAAGTAGGGACGATCCAGTCCGACCGTGTGTTGCCCGAGCGTCTCGACGCCAGCTATATCGGCGAGGACGGTGATCGCCATCGTCCGGTCATGCTGCATCGCGCGATCTTCGGGTCTTATGAGCGGTTCATTGGCATTTTGATCGAGCATTTTGCCGGTCGCATGCCGACCTGGCTAGCACCAACCCAGGCGGTTGTCGCGACGATCGTGACCGATGCCAATGGCTATGCGGAAGATGTTGCTGCCAAGCTCAGGGCCGCCGGCATTCGGGTTTCCGCCGATCTGCGAAACGAGAAAATCAACTATAAGGTTCGCGAACATTCGCTCGCCAAGGTGCCCTATATTTTCGTCGTCGGCATGCGCGAAGCCGAAGAAGGCAAGGTCGCCGTGCGCCGGTTGGGACAGAAGGAACAGCAGTTCCTTGCCGTTGACGATGCGATCGCGATGCTCAAGCAGGATGCCCTGCCACCGGATTTGAAAGGGGAACAAGCATGAAAACAGGACCAATATTATCAATTGCCGGCTGCGCGCTGCTGATCATTGCCTGCCAGCCGGTTGACGGCAATGCCCAAAAGGCCGACAAAAAGCCCATGCAGATGATCGAGAAGAATGACGCCGTAAAGGCCTATGAAGCCGCCAATGCGCGGATGCATGCGGGCATGAACCGGATCGATCCCGATCCCGATATCGCCTTCATGCAGGGCATGATCCCGCACCATGAAGGCGCCGTCGAAATGGCCGAAATAGTCCTGAAATATGGCAAGGATCCGGAAGTTCGCGCGCTCGCCGAGGCGGTGATCAAGACCCAGACCGTGGAAATTGCGCAGATGCAAGACTGGCTCAAAAAGCGCGATGCCTTACCCGGAACGGCCAAGCGTCAGGTGCCGAAAGCCGGCGATCCGGGCGCCCCGCGCAATCCGGAGATCATTACCGAAGCCGATCCCGATGATCATTCTGGCCATTGATCGCACCTCTGTGAGGCATTACATGCATATAAGAATTTGCGACCATGGCGATTCCCCGCTATTGGCCGGGTTCATTTGATAAATCAGGAGTATTTAACATAGCTGCACCACCACGCCGTCCAACGCCACCCGTCAAAGGCGGTCCGCGTTTCAATAACCTCATCAATTCCGACACTGTGCGGGTGATCGACGACAAGGGTGAAAATCTCGGCGTCATGAACACCGGCGAAGCGATCGAACGAGCCAAGGATGTTGGCCTTGATCTGGTGGAAGTGTCGCCAAATGCCAATCCTCCGGTTGCGAAATTTCTGGACGTCGGCAAGTTCAAATATGAGTCGCAGAAAAAGGCCAATGCCGCGCGCAAGACGCAAAAGGTGCAGGACGTTAAAGAGATCAAGATGCGTCCGAATATCGATGATCACGATTATCAGGTCAAAATGCGCAACGTGAACAAGTTCATCGACAATGGTGACAAGGTCAAAGTCACCTTGCGTTTCCGCGGTCGCGAAATGTCGCATCAGCAACTCGGCATGCAATTGCTGCAGCGGGTGCAGGAAGACACCAAGGAAACCGCGAAAGTGGAGGCCTATCCCAAGCTGGAAGGCCGTCAGATGCTGATGGTGCTCTGCCCGAAATAGACTGGCAGTTTCCTTTGTTCCGGTGATGGCCGCAATTGCCTCTCAGGGCGACAGCGGCCATTTCTTTTGGTGGTTCCGGTTGCCCAGGGTGATTTCAATCGGGCTGGCTGCGGGCGATCCACAGGAAAGCGATGCCGACAACCAGCGCCGCCATTGCAATCACGATTTCAAACTCCTGGTTGACCATTGTCCCTGCCCTCTGGAATGGTCCCTTGTACCAAAGCGGGCCTAATAGGCGGTTAAGCCGTAACGGCTTTTCCAGACAGAGCCGTTAAGTCACAGGCTTTGCACGATATTGTTTGGGGAAATGCCGCTTCAGATTGGCGATTTTGGGCTTGTCCCAGCGGACGATATAGCCCTGGCGGGGGTTTTTCTGCATGAAATCCTGATGATAGGTTTCTGCGCGGTAAAAGGCCTTTTGGCTCTCGATCTTGGTGACGATCGGGCGCTTCCAATATTTGCCCTTGTTCAGTTCCGCGATGTAAGCCCGGGCGGCTTTCGCCTGGGCCGCATTGGTCGGGATCAGCGCGGACCGGTAATGCTTGCCGCGATCCGGCCCCTGCGCGTTCAAGGTTGTCGGGTCGGCAATGACCGAAAAGAAGATATGCATCAGCTGCCCATAGCTGACCTGCTGCGGGTCATAGACCACACGCACCGCTTCGGCATGGTTGGTCAACCCGGCACTGACCAGCTGATAGGTCGCGCCTCGCTTGGTTCCGCCATGATAGCCGGACGCCGCAGTGATCACGCCCTTGGTATGTTCGAACACGCCTTCAACGCCCCAGAAGCAGCCACCGGCAAAAATGGCAACGGCGCGCCGGCCTTTTTCGGTAGCGTTGATCCGCGGCGCCGGGATGATTGTCGCTTTTTCTGCGGCATGGGCTTCGCCGACCAGCAGGCTCGATCCGTGATCCGGTTGCAACGCACCACCGCTCATGCCCGCCCAGACGACCGCGAAAGTCGCTATGCCAGCGCCGGCAACCGCCAATTTGGGAAAGATATTGCTCATGTCCAAGCCTCTGTTATCGATTGCACATCATTGTGCCTGTTAGCCCAGCAACTGGCTGGCCGCGCTCATCGTCGATGTCAGCGTCTGGCTGAATTCCTGTTGATCCTGTACGGGTTGCATGAAAAACAAGACCAGCGCGCCAAGAATGAATCCGCCGCTCAGGCTGTAGGTCAAATCTGATTTCAAAAATTTCGCCATCACTATTTCCTGTTGTGGTTACCCTCCTGTTCGGAGGTTCCCCTGAATTGGTTACAGTAATAATGTAAGCGGCCTGTCGCCGTTGTGAACAGCATCACAGGGCGACATTCAGTTTGGCCGCGCCAAGATTTTCTTTTCAGATCCGCTTAGCGTAACGCCGCACAAGCCCGCTGGATGCGGGTACAGGCATCGCGCAATATGTCTTCGGACGTCGCGTAGCTGATCCGGAAAGCCGGTGACAAACCGAAAGCCGCGCCATGGACCGCAGCCACTTGCGCTTCATCGAGAAAATAACCGATCAGATCCTGATCGCTGTTGATCACCTTACCATCCGGCGTCGCCTTGCCGATCAGTTCGCTGGCATCGGGATAGACATAAAAGGCCCCTTCCGGCGTCGGACAGATCAGCCCTGGTGTGTCGTTAATCATCGAGACCACCAGATCGCGCCGCTTCTTGAACGCCGCGTTGCGGTCGGCGAGAAAGTCCTGCGGACCGTTAAGCGCTGCCACTGCAGCGGCCTGCGATATAGAGCAAGGGTTGGACGTCGACTGCGACTGCAATTTCCGCATCGCACTGATCAGCCATTCCGGTCCTCCGGCATAGCCGACCCGCCAGCCGGTCATCGCATAGGCCTTCGAACAGCCATTCACCGTCAGCGTCCGGTCATAGAGATCGGGACAGACCTGCGCGATCGTCGTGAACGGAAAATCGGCATACCAGATATGCTCGTACATATCGTCGGTCATCACCATAACCTGTTCATGGCGCAGCAGCACCTCGCCAAGCGCCTTCAGCTCAGCGCCGCTATAGGCGGCACCGGTCGGGTTGGACGGCGAGTTGAGGATCAGCCATTTGGTCTGCGGCGTAATCGCCGCTTCGAGCTGCTCGGGCGTGATTTTGTAATTCTGATCGGCGCCCGCTTCGACCACCACGGGCTTGCCGCCGGCGAAATTGACAATATCGGGATAGCTCACCCAGTAAGGCGCCGGAATAACCACCTCGTCACCGGCGTCGAGCGTCGCGACCAGCGCGTTAAACAAAGTGTGCTTGCCGCCATTATTGACCGAAATCTGCGACGGTGTGTAGGTCAGGTCATTGTCGCGCTGAAACTTCGCGATCACCGCTTCCTTCACAGCCGTGGTGCCGTCGACTGTCGTGTAATTGGTGTCCCCGTCCCGAATCGCCTTGATCGCCGCTTCCTTGACAAAATCCGGCGTATCGAAATCCGGTTCTCCAGCGGACAGGCCAATGACGTCTATGCCTTGCGCCTTGAGTTCGGTGACACGGCCCGACATTGCCATCGTCGCGGATGGTTGAATTCTGCCGAGGGCTTGCGAAAGTTGGGTCATGGGGAAAATCCTGTTTCAGGTCCGTACAGCCGAGGCATAATGAGGTTGCTGTTGCGGTGCAACAGGGAGATTGGCGGGAACCGAATTTTCCCAACCAGTTCACACCGCATGGGGTGTTTCTTTGGGTGAGAATTTCCCATATACCATTGATTTTATTGGTATATAGACAGTTTCTCGCGATTCTAGTGTGACCTTTGAAAAGATCCGCAGACACGCGGTCGACCGTGCGATGGGGAAATGGACTCATCATGCACCCAACATGGCCGAAACAGGCTGGTGTAGGAAAGACGTTGCGAGAAGAAATCTTAGATCAATGTCTTCAACCCGGAAACTTGGTCACTGTTACAATCGCAGCTAAAATGTTCCGGGATAGCGTTGCCGCTGCAATTCGCACCAGTCGCGTTGCATGGTTCCATGATAGAAACACGTCCAAGGATCACCGCCATTTTTCCAACAATCCGTTTCTGTGTTCCGGCCAGCCGTCACACAGGGATCAGTATAGCCTGGAATTCCAGGGTCTATTACGCCTCCGCCCAGCGCCCAGGGCGGAAACCCCAGTATCTTGTTCAAATCATACCGCGCCGACACTGGTGGACCATAGTCATTTCCACCGCAATCGCAGCTATCCAGATTGTGGGTTGTCGTTGTGGTCGTCATCACATCGGCGTCGGGCTTGACGCCAACCCGGTATGATTTGCTGCCATCAATAGGCTCTACGGCACCGACGTCATCAGCCGAAATTGTCAGAACCGTACCTCTAACGGTTTCAATCGCCACAAATCCTTTGTCCGCAGGTGCAGGCCGTCCCGCAAACCAGGCGAGATGGCCTTCCTGCAGACGGTCGCGATCAGACTTCCGTTTTTCAGATTGGCATTTCTTTGCAAAGTCTTCAATTGCGCTCATTACATCCTCCTATAGACAGACAGCGTTAAGCGGCCCCCGGCTTCCCGGACCGTTCTTTCAATTGCGACCTCAATAATCTGGTAATTTATACTAATATGTTTTTGAACTAATGCGGAGCAGTGAACAAAAAACTCTTTAGATTTCAGCAATTAGTTTATATTCTGCGACTGCTGACTAGCTCCTTGATACTCTATTTTTGACTGGCTATCAAGTCACCGGGATGGATGGCCGCGATCGGAACAGGCCTCGCCAAACCGCAGGGCCCCATTTTCTGCCATCACCGTGCCAAAAAAGCCGTCATCCTGAACGTGTTTCAGGATCCATCCCCGACAAAGGCCTTCGGGCTGATCCGCGATTTCAATATGATCACCGCGGCGATGGCGAGCAACAGGATGGCGGCGGCCTCGTAGAGGATATTTTCCGGCGCCATGTCCTTGCCCTGCAACACGATCAGCCGGGCCAGCGCGGTCATCGCAATGAAGATCGGATAGACAAAGGGCGAACCGCGACCGGTATAGAAGACCGCAATCATGCCAATCACCTCGGTATAGAGAAACATCAGCAATATGTCGGCCAGATCGATATCGCGCGCTTCATAGGCGGACCACAGCTCGAGTCCGGCAGCAATGATCGTCATCAGCGCGATGATCGCCAGCAAGACCCGTTCAATGCCGCGAAAGGCCAAACCCGGCAGCGAGGATTCCTGAACTTCGCGCGCCATCACCGGCGGCGCGGATCGGGACGGCGCCTCGCTATCGGAAGATGGGCGATCGGGCATGCCGCCCAATCTTACTCCAGTTGGGCGAATATCGCAAAAAACCGCGATGGTTTCCGTCACTCAACCAAGTTGCTACCGGGCGCTATACTAGAAAAAGGCGAATGGATAGCGGCGGTTACAGAGTCGCCAGTGCCTGATCCATATCGGCGATAATATCATCAATATGCTCGATCCCGACCGACACCCGGACCACATCCGGTCCAGCACCGGCTTCCACCTGATTGGCTTCGCTGAGCTGGCGATGGGTTGTCGATGAAGGGTGGATGATCAGCGAGCGGGTGTCGCCAATATTGGCGAGATGACTGAACATGTTGACCGCACTGACCAGCTTCACACCGGCATCATAGCCGCCTTTGAGGCCAAAGGTGAACACCGCCCCGCCCTGGCCGCCGAGATATTTCTGCGCCAGTCCATGATAGGGGCTGTCGGGCAGACCGGCATAGGAGACCCAGTCGACCGCCGCGTGATTCTGCAGCCATTGGGCCAGAGCCATGGCGTTGGCACAGTGGCGTTCCATCCGCAGCGTCAGGGTTTCCATGCCGGTCAGGATGTTGAAGGCATTTTGCGGTGCCAGCGCCGGACCGAGATCCCGCAGCGACAAGGCTCGGGCTGCAAGAATGAACGCCAGCTCGCCAAAGGCTTCGGTAAATACCTTGCCATGATAGGAGGGATTGGGCTGGTTGAGAAACGCGAATTTGTCGCTTTGCGTCCAGTCGAATTTGCCCGAATCAACGATCAATCCGGCAATCGAATTGCCATGGCCACCGAGAAATTTGGTTCCGCTCTCGACCACAATATCAGCGCCATGTTCGATCGGACGGCACAGGGCCGGAGAGGCCATGGTATTGTCAACAATCAACGGAATGCCGGCGGCATGGGCGATGTCGGCAATCGCGGCGATATCCTGCACAACACCGCCGGGATTGGCGAGGCTTTCGATAAACACACAGCGCGTCGCATCGGTAATCGCCGCCTGCACCGCATCGAGATCGTCCGCATCGACAAAGCTGACGTCCCAGCCAAATTTCTTGAAACTGTGGCCGAGCTGGTTGAGCGATCCGCCATAAAGTTTTTTCGCCGCAACGATATGCGCACCGGGGTCCATCAGTACATGAAAAGCCAGCAATTGCGCGGCATGGCCGGACGCCACGGCAAGCCCGGCCAGCCCGCCTTCCATCGCCGCAATCTTGCCTTCAAGCGCGCCATTGGTCGGATTGGTGATCCGCGTATAGATATTGCCGACCGCATCGAGATTGAACAGATTCGCCGCGTGATCGACATCATCAAACACATAGGATGCGGTCTGATAAATCGGCGTGATCCGGGCATTGGTGGTCGGATCCGGTTCGGTGCCGGCATGCACGGCGAGCGTTTCGAGACGGTCTTTCGGAGGGGATTGGGTCATAGATGAAGCCTTTGATCAAAAGAGGGGCTGGTTTGCTGCGGTCTACAAATCATAAAATCGCCCACCACACAAATCTCAAAATTATGGGGATGACCGGACCGATCAGTCCGGCCACGATGGAGACTATCAATCCCAAACCCAGCAAAACCAAGTCAAATTTCTCGCGCTTCAAAATCACCGACGAAACAAGATGGCAGCCTAACATCAAGCTCGAAAAGACAAAAAACGCGCTCGCCAACTGCGGATAGCTGAAACCCGCGCCCAATACATGGTGCACGACGACAAATATGAAGAAAGCAAAAGCAAGAAAAAGGAGAACAGCGATCGCAATCAGACTCGAAAACATGGTTAGACCGCCAACCTGCCCCTTACTGCTCACGAACATAACCCAGGCAGAAAAGGTGATCGCCAATCCGAGAATACCCATTGCCAGGCCGACGCTGACAAACGCGACAAAATTGGAAACGGGCTCCAGGATCACTGTCTGGCGACTTTCCCTCTCACCATCCCCCGCAGACTGTTCCCTAACCAAAAGCCGTCGGCCAAATCATCAACGCGCAAATCCGCTTCCACGGCCTTGCCCTGTTCGAGCAACTCCGCGCGCAACACGCCGGGGAGCAGGCCGCGGGACAAGGGCGGGGTCAGCAATTTTCCGTCGCGCTCGACAAAGACGCTCCAGATCGCGCCTTCGGTGACATAGCCATCGGCATCGACAAAGACCGGATGCACGCCGTCGTCGAGATCCGGGGCAGCATAGACGCGGCGGTCGCTGGTTTTATGGTGCAGGCGGAAGTCCTCGGCCTGCGCCTGCATCGGCACCAGTTTGACCGGAACCGCGTCGTTGAGGGGCGCCGGCATTGGCTGCAATTCAATCGCGACAGCACCGGACCGGGCAAGCATCAGACGCACTTTCGCCCGTTGATCCTGGTGAAAGGTGATGGCCTGAATCGTGTTGCGGGCGGCGTGGCGATCAAATTCGAAGTCGAGCGCGGCGGCGCTTTTTTTCATCCGTTCGAGATGCGCTTCGAGCCGCGCAATCCCGTGCATCGGATCGAACATCATCGTCTCGATCAGATCCACGCTGACATCGTGACCGTTGCCATTTTTCACGGCAGCAAATCTCCCCTTGGCAAGACATTCCCGCCATTCATCAATCCCGTTGGAGTCCGCTACTATGCCAGAGCCGAGGCCGATGGAAAGAGTTTCTTGCTCGACATTGAGCATCATGGTCCGGATCGCCACGTTGAATGCGGCATCGGAATGGCCATTTTCGCCGGGTGGATCGATCCGCCCGATCGAGCCGCAATAGATGCCCCGTTCGCGTTGCTCGAGGTCGGAAATAATCTCCATCGCACGAATTTTGGGCGCACCGGTAATCGAGCCGCATGGGAAAATCTCGCGGATCAGGTCGGTCGGTCGCTGATCGGGGGCCAATTGTGCGGTGACCGTCGAGGTCATCTGGTGGATGGTTGGATAGCTTTCAATCTGGAACAGATCCGGCACCTTCACACTACCGGGCACCGCAACCTTGGACAGGTCGTTGCGCAGCAGGTCGACAATCATCAGATTTTCGGCGCGCTGTTTGGGATCCTGCTGCAATTCTGCGCGCACGGCTGCATCCTTATCGGGATCGCCTTCGCGCGCCGCTGTGCCTTTCATCGGCTTGGCGGTAACGCGGCCGTCTTTCAGCGCGAAGAAAAGCTCGGGCGAAAAAGACAACAGCCAACGGGTGCCATCGAAAACCACCCCGCCATAGCCGGCGCCCGCTTGCGCCCGAATGGCCGCGTATAGCGCCAGCGGATGGCCGGCATAGCGCGCCGTGGCGGAAAAGGTGAGATTGGCCTGATAGATATCGCCTGCCTCAATATAGCCGATAACCTGTTCAAAAGCCTTGCGATACTGGTCCTGAGAGACATCGGGCCGCAGCGCGCCGATCCACGCACCGGACGGATCGGGCAGATGATCGGTCAGTTGCTCCGGAGCGATCGACCTATAGTCCGCGAACACTCCAAACCAGAGCAACGGACCCGCGGGATTGGCCGGCAGATGATGGATCAGCCGGTGCTCGAGGGCCAGGCCGGCTTCGTAAGAACAATAGCCCGCAACATGGGACCCGCTGTCGGTGGCGCTGGCAATCCGGGTGAAGCAGCTGTCGAGGGCGCCGGGGTCGTCGGTGGTGATGATTGCAACCGGATCCCGATAGAGCCGCGCCGGCGCCGCATCGGACGAGGTTCGGGCATCATCCAGCAAAATGAAGGGGTTGTTGTCGACGACCATCTCCTCTCCCTAATTGCTTTTCATGTGGTTCGTCCATAAGCATGACAAAAGTGGATTGGGAGAGACGCACCATGCACAAAGTTATTATCGGCCTGGCGACGACCATCTGGGCCTTTGGACAGCCGGCTGCCGCCGAAGAATTTGCGCCGAAACCCGCGGCGCTGGTGGCGGATCAGGTGCCCGCCATTCCGCAGGCAGTGGTTGAGGATACCCGGCCCTATATGGAATTTCGCACTGCTGGATTTGTTGACTGGGATCCCCGGACCAAGGCGATGCTGGTCCGCACCCGCTTTGCCGATACCAGCCAGCTGCACCGCGTCGACAAGCCGCTCGGCACGCGCAACCAGATCACTTTTGCCAATGAACCGGTCCGATCGGCCAGCTATTCGCCCGACGGGTCGGTCCTGCTGTTCCAGAAAGACAGCGGCGGCAACGAGGTGAACCAGATTTTCGCGCTCGAAGAC
Organism: Parasphingorhabdus sp. W113; assembly: GCF_055693205.1. Classification (NCBI taxonomy): domain Bacteria; kingdom Pseudomonadati; phylum Pseudomonadota; class Alphaproteobacteria; order Sphingomonadales; family Sphingorhabdaceae; genus Parasphingorhabdus; species Parasphingorhabdus sp. W113. Next base: position 2,784,024 of record NZ_CM146328.1, read on the forward strand.
GGCCGTCCGAAAATGCTGACCGATGGCAAGAGCCGCAATCGGCTGGGGCCCTGGTCGAACAACGGAACGCGGGTCGCCTTTGGCTCCAACAAGCGCACCGGATTGTACAACGACATTTATCTGATGGACCCGGCGCAACCGGAAGCCGCCACCATGCTGGTGGCATCCAGTGGCGGGGGCTGGTTTCCGATCGATTTCTCGCCGGACGACAAATATCTGCTGGTGTTCAACTATGTCTCGGTGACCGACAACCAGCTCCATCTGATCGATCTGGCCAATGGCACGTCGCGCAAGCTGACCGACAGCAGCAAGCCGGTCGCCTACAACGGACTGCGCTTTGCCCCCGATGGGCGCCTCTGGGCCTCTTCCGACGACGGCAGCGATGTGAAGCGGCTGGGCGTGGTCGATATCGACACTGCCAGCTTTAGGCCGATTATTGACGAAAAGACCTGGGATGTTTCGGACTTTGACATCAGCAAGGACGGTCGATGGATCGCCTATGAAGTCAACCAGGCCGGCCGATCGGTGCTCAAAATCTATGACATGAACAGCGGTGCAGTCCGGCCGGTCACCGCGGTACCGGCGGGCGTCATCGGCGGCTTGAAATTCGCGCCCTGGGGCGAACTGGGCTTCACCCTCAACTCCAACCAGACCGGCAGCGACAGCTACAGCCTCGATCCCGAGACCCTGGTCCTCACCCGCTGGACGCGCAGCGAGACCGGTGGTCTGGATGCAAGCCGCAATGTAGCCCCCGAACTGATCGAGATTAGCAGCTTTGACGGCGAGAAAATGTCCGGCTTTCTCTATCGTCCGGACCCCAAGAAGCATAAAGGCAAACGCCCGCTGATCATCAATGTTCATGGCGGACCGGAAGGCCAGGCCACGGCCCGGTTTCTCGGCCGCAACAATTATCTGATCAACGAGCTGGGCGTGGCGATCTTCTATCCCAATGTCCGCGGATCAACCGGCTTTGGCAAACGGTTCGTCGCGCTCGACAACGGCCCGTGGCGGCGGGCCAATTCGGTCGAGGATATCGGCGCCTTTCTGAAGGGCCTGCGCAAGGATCGGCGGATTGACAGGAAGCGGATTGCGATCACCGGCGGCAGCTATGGCGGCTATATGACTCTCGCTTCGATGCTGCGGTTCAAAAGCCAGCTCAGGGCCGGACTGGAAATTGTCGGCATCTCCAATTTTGTCACTTTTCTGGAAAACACCCAACCCTATCGCCGCGACCTGCGCCGGGCCGAATATGGCGATGAACGGATTCCCGAACAGCGCGCCAAGCTGGAAGAAATCAGCCCGCTGGGCAAGGCCGACCAGATCGACCTGCCGCTGATGGTGGTCACCGGGGCCAATGATCCGCGGGTGCCGGCGAGCGAAGCCGACCAGATCATCGCAGCCGTGCGCAAGAACGGCAATGCCGCCTGGCACCTGCTCGCCAAGAACGAGGGGCATGGTTTCCGCAAGAAGGCCAATGCCGATTATCAATTCTGGGCCTCGCTGCTGTTCTGGCAGAAATATCTTCTCGGCGAGGATCAATAGTTCATGGAAATGCTGCTCTTTGCGGGGGTGATCCTGCTGTTCGTGCTGGTTCTCGATGCGCGGCGCACCATCGCCCTGTTGCGCACCCGTATCGAGCAGATGGAGCAGGCGATTGGGCGGCGCACCGCCGACGCGGCGCCAACCGCAGAGCCCGCGATTGCACAGGCGGGCGAAACCAGACCAGCTCCCGCCGAGAAAGAAACCCGGCGCGCCGCCAAAGCGCAGCCCAAAGCCGCCCGCGAGAGCATTCCCGCTCCCGAACCGGCAAGCGTCCGGCAAGCGGCCCCGCAACCAAGTCCGACGCCGCCAAAAGCGCCAGCACCGCCGCCCAAACCGAAAGTCAGCGCCGCCAAACGGTTTGAAGATCTGATCGGCGGCAAATTGCCGATCTGGATTGGCGGCATCGCGCTGATCTTCGCAGGCTTTTTCCTCGTCCGTTTTTCGATTGAAGCCGGTCTGTTCGGCCCGCTGGCCCGTTGTATCACCGCCGCCCTGTTCGGCCTGCTGCTGATCGGTCTCAGCGAATTTGGCAGCCGGATTCCCAAATTCGGCTATATTTTCGCCGACGAACCGCGCATCGGCCATTCGATCGCGGGGGCCGGAATCGCGATCCTCTACGCAACCTTGTATATGGCCAGCGAGCTTTATGGCCTGATCGGTCCGATCGGCGCCCTGGTCGGCGTGGCGGCCGTCACGATCCTCGCCTTTGCCCTGTCCCAGCGCCACGGCCCGGCCACCGCGCTCATGGGTCTGCTCGGCGGCTTTGCCGCGCCTTATGTCGCCGGTCTGGGGCCAGAATCAATCGCCCCGTTGCTCATCTATCTCGGCGTGTTCACCGCTGGCCTGTTCGGTCTTGCGATCCATCGCGGCTGGGCCTGGTTGGCGCTGCTCGCCACCGGCGGCAGCGTGTTGTGGACCACCGCCCTGCTGTTCATGGACCTCGGTAGCGATGCTGGCTTTGTCGGCGCCTTTGTCACCTTGCTGGCGATTGGCAGCGTACTGACCCTGTCGCGGACCGGCGGCAGCTTTGGCATCCCCAAGACCGTCCTGCAGATCATCCCGCTGGGCGTCGGCCTGTTGCAATTGATCCTGCTGGCTCCGCTGATTTCCTTCTCCGTCACCAGCTGGATTTTCTTTGCGATATTGTCGCTATTTGCGATCGCACTCGCGTGGAAGGACGAGGCGCTGACCCCCGCCGTAGCGGGTGCGCTGGCGCTCAATGTCGCGATGATCGCCGCCGCCTTTGCCGATGGCGGTGCCAACCGGCTGGAACTGACGGCGGCCAGCGGCTTGATCCTGCTGTTCGCGGTCGCGGGCCATATTTTCTCGACCCGCGCCCAAAGCGGCTGGCTATGGGCGGTTATCGGGCTGCTCGCGCCCATCGCCTTGTTGCTGACCGGATATGTGTTCGGTGATCTCGACTGGCCCGACAATCGCTGGGCGATTGCCTGCGCGGTCGTGGCGATCAGCACCGCAATCATGGCCTGGCGAACGCGCGCAACCGGTCAAGCACTCCCCCTGCCCTTGGCCAGCGGCTTCACCGCAATCCTGCTCGCCATCGCCCTGTGGATCTGGTTGCCCGAATCGGCTGCCGCCATGGTCACCATCGTGATTGCCGCCGGTCTCTCCTATTGGGCCACGTTTACAGAGCGCCGCGCCGTGCTTGCCCAATCGATCGTCGCGATATTATTTGGCGGCCTGCTGATGGCCATTCAGGCGGCAGGCCTGATCGAAGTGCAATTCGCCTCACTGTTCGGAGAAACCGATCTCTACCGCTATTTGCCGGAGGTGGCACCGATGGTCCTGCGCTTATTGTTACCGGCGCTGGGCATTGTCGCGATCAGCTTCTGGTTCCGCGGGGCGTTCAACCGCAGACCGGCGCTGGCAATCGCCACGCTTGGCGGCGCGGGGACGCTTGGCTTCGTCTATCTGCTGGCCAAACAACCGCTCGCAATCGGCCCGTTTCAGGAGTTTGTCTCCTATGGCTTTGTCGAGCGGGGGCTGTTTACCCATGCGCTGGCGCTGGCTGGCTGGCTGTTGCTGCAGCGCCCATGGCCGGAAAAATGGCTGCGGTCCCTGCAAGTTCTCGGCGCTGTTTGTGCCGGTCTGGCGCTGTTCCGATTTGTCTATTTCGATATTTTCCTGCTCAGCCCGACCGCGGTCAAACAGGCGATGGGCCCGGCGCCAATCGCCAATCTCGGCACGCTGCACTATGGGCTGGCCATGGTCTGGCTCTGGCTCTTCGCCCGGACCAGCGCGGTCCGCGAAACCGGTTCCCGACTGGTTCGGCCGCTGGAAATTGCGAGTTTCTTTGCCGCGATCATCACAATCCTGATCACCGTGCGCCAGGCGGTCCATGGCACGGACATCGCGACACCGCCCTTCACATCGACCGAAACCTATCTGTATAGCGCCGGCTTGATGGGCCTCGCCCTCGCCTGGCTGACACGCGGCATCCAGACGAGCAGCGGGCTGCTGAGAATCGCCGGGCTCTTATTGCTGACCCTGGTTACCTTCAAGGTGTTCGTCATTGATGCGGCGCAGTTGGAAGGCCTGTTGCGGATCCTGTCCTTCCTCGGACTGGGCATCGCATTGCTTGCCATTGGCTGGGTCTATGGCAAGATCATGCGGACGGAAGAAACAGCCACGGAAGGAGCCAGCGACACCGCGGAATAGGGCGATGACAAAATCTGTTTTCAGCACGATCATCCTCTATGCCATGCTGTTGGCGCTGGCGACCTTTGCCCTGCAGTGGCTGGAATATAAGGTCTTTCTGAAAACCATGCCGACCAGTTTCTATATCATCCTGGTGGCGGTGTTTTTCATATCCCTCGGCATCTGGATCGGGCACCGGCTGACCGCCCGCCAGAAAAGCGAACCGTTTGAACAAAATGACCGGGCCCTGACCGCGCTGGGTATTTCCCGCCGCGAACTGGAAGTGTTGCAGGCGCTGGCCGCAGGCCAGTCCAACAAGGAAATTGCGCGCAGCCTCGGGGTCTCGCCCAATACGGTTAAAACCCATATCGCCCATCTGTTTGAAAAACTGTCGGTTGATCGGCGTGTCCTGGCGATCGAAAAAGCCAAATCCCTGGAGCTTATTCCATAGTCGGAACGGGCGATTATCCCCCAGTCACCCATCCGGGTGATTTCCACCACCGCCATTGTGCGCCATAGCAGGAGCCCATATCGGAGGGAAAATCAATGATACGGTTTACATTGCTGATGCTGAAAATCGCGGTGGTTTATGGAGTCATCTCGGGGGCTATTGTGATCTGCACGATGATCTACGGCCTGGCCGCCAGCGGCGCCGCTGGCTTTTTTGCTTCGGAAGCTTTCGGTTATCTGATGATGCTGATCGCCCTGTCGATGATCTTCATTGGCGTCAAACGGTACCGCGATCTCGAATTGGGCGGCGTGATCAAATTTGTACCGGCCTTTGTGCTCGGCCTCGCCATTGCCGCCATTGCTGGTGTGATCTATGTCTGCGTGTGGGAATTCTATCTCTACAGCACCGACTATGCCTTTATTGAAGATTATATATCGGCGATAATCGAAGCGAAAAAAGCCGAAGGACTCAGCGGTCCCGGTCTCGACAAACTGTTGGCGGAAATGGAGGTTTTAAGGGCCGACTATGCCAAATTCTATATCCGGCTACCGATGACCTTTCTCGAAATCTTTCCGATTGGTCTGATCATCGCCTTGCTGTCGGCCACCTTGCTGCGCAATCCAAAACTGTTGCCGGCAAAAGCATAACCCACTTCAACCCGCCTGAAAGGAATGACATATGCAACTTGGAGCCTTCTCGGTCAGTCTCGCGGTCAAAGACCTGACCGCCTCACACGCCTTTTACCAGAAACTCGGTTTCACCGATTTTGGCGGTGACAAAAGCCAGAACTGGCTGATCATGAAAAATGGCGACACCATTATCGGTCTGTTTCAGGGCATGTTCCCGGACAATATCCTGACCTTCAATCCCGGATGGGACAGCAATGCCCAGACGCTCGACGACTTTACCGATGTTCGCGCCCTCCAGGCCGATCTGAAGGCCAAAGGCGTGGAACTGACCACCGAAGCCGATCCGGACAGCAAAGGGCCCGCCAGTTTTACCGTTGTCGACCCGGACGGCAATGCGATCCTGGTCGACCAGCATGTCGGCTAGGCGGTAACCGGCGCAGCTACAGGTTGGGATGATTGCCGATACTCGCGCGGATCGCGTCGAGCGTCGGCTTGCGCAGAGCGGATTTCTGATAGGCATAGGCGCGCGTCGACAGACTGCCCAGCTGCCCGGCAATCGCCACCGCCTGTCCGATCACCTTGTCCGGCGCGGTCAGCATATCGAGATAGCCCGCATCCACGGCGCCCTGCGGGTCATAGATAAAGGCTTGGATCATCGCCCGGGTGAGATGGCGCGGACTCAACCGGTCGCGCGCCAGTTCCAGCGCAAAGACCGGCAAAGTCATCCCGGTTGCCGATTCATTGGCCCCCAGCTTGAAATCCCCTGCCGCCCCGACACGGGTATCACAGGCCAGCAGCATGAATGTGCCCATCGCAATTGCATGGCCGGTACAGGCGCCGACCACCGGCAGCGGGCCGCCATAAAGGCGGAGCAACAGCTCGCTCGCCCGGTCGAGCAGCCGCACCGCATCCTCTGGCTGGAAATTCGCCATCGCCTTGAGGTCAAACCCGCCGGAGAATCGTCCGTCCCGTCCAGCGATGACAATCGCCTTGGCGTCCGCCTCGGCCTGGTCAAGGGCATCGTTCAAAGCTTCCATCAGGTCAAAATTGACCGCATTGGCTTTGCCATCATCCATGGTGATCAAGGCCACATCGCCTTGCTTGTCGACTGTGATGCTCATCGTAAAATCTCCGAATATCCAAATTTAACTGATTGGTTAAATCGGACAGAGCATCGCCGTCAACCGCTAAATTGCTAGCTTTTCTGGCAATCGAACGCGAAATATCGCGCGATCGCACCATGCCGTAACGGCATATCCTTAGCGGTGGTCTTGAAAAAATCTGGAGCGGGCGAAGAGATTCGAACTCTCGACCCCAACCTTGGCAAGGTTGTGCTCTACCCCTGAGCTACGCCCGCTCGGCGGCTGTGACATGGGTATCGTCATCAGCAGTTGAGGCGCGCGGTTAGCATGGGTTATACAGCCCGGCAAGCCCCATTTTTCATTCCTTCGCCGGGAAAAGTAAAAATATGCTTGGCTTTGCCCTCAGCAACCCCACATAAAGCCCAGAGATAATGGCAATAGACGCGCGATTCTTCCTTTTGAAGAACCGGCGCGGACAACAGAATTGCCGCGAGAAAACAGACAGGAGCACATATTGGCGACCGCAGGATTAACCGTCGACGAGCAAAAAGCCGTACAAGAATTTCAGCAGGCCGTGGTGACCCCGAGCATGGACAAGCTGGTCATCGTGGATTTCTGGGCCGAATGGTGCGGCCCGTGCAAGGCGCTGACGCCGGTCCTCGAAAAAGTGGCCGCCCAATATGCCGACAAGGGCGTCGTGCTGGCCAAGATCAATGTCGATGAGAACAAGTTTATCGCCTCGCAATTTCAGGTGCAGTCGATTCCGACCGTCTATGCCATTTTCCAGGGCAAGCCGGTCGCGGATCTCACGCCCGCCCGCACCGAAAGCCAGCTGTCCCAGATGCTCGATCAGTTGCTCGCACAACTGCCGGTCGGACAGGCCGGAGGCGAGCAGCCCGCACAGGATATCGAACCGCTGATCGCAATGGGTGAACAGACGATCAGTGATGGCGACGCCGACCGCGCCGCCAGTATCTTCGCCCAGATTCTCGACATGGCACCGGATAATGCTGAAGCGCTTAGCGGACTGGTCCGTGCGCTGGTATTGGCCGATCATCTGCCCGAAGCCGAAGCGGCGTTGGCGAGCGTTCCGGAAGCGCTGGCCGCCGACCCTGCCATCGATCGGGCCCGCGCGGCGCTCGCCCTCGCCAAGGACAAGCCGGATGATAGCGAAACCGAAAATTTGCGCGCCGCTGTTGAAGCCAATCCTGCAGATCATCAGGCCCGTTTCGATCTTGCCAGCGCGCTGATCGCATCGGGCGATCATGATGGCGCGGCCGAGCATCTGCTGACGATCATCGCGACCGACAAGGACTGGAATGACGGCGCCGCCCGCGCCAAGCTGCTGTCGCTGTTTGAAGTGGTCGGTCTGGAAGATGACTGGGTCGCCGCCACCCGGCGCAAGCTTTCCGCGATTTTGTTCGGTTAGTCGGATGGAGCAAAAACGCCTTTCCATCTTTCCGCTGGCCGGCGCCTTGCTGTTCCCCGGCATGCACCTGCCGCTGCACATTTTCGAGGAGCGCTACCGCGCGCTGATCAATGATGCGATGGCGCGCGATCGCCAGATTGGCATGATCCAGCCCAAGTCCGATGGCGAACATCCCGAGCTATTCTCGGTCGGCTGCGTCGGCAAGATTGTCGATATCGAGGCGCTGGATGACGGGCGGTTCAATATTGTGCTCGAAGGCGTCGCCCGCTTTCGGGTGATCGAGGAACTGGATGCCTCTACCGCTTTTCGACAGATATTGGCGGATGTCGAAGAGAATATCGAAATGGACGAAGTGCTGGCCAGCACCGAGCGCGCGGCACTGGAAATCGAATCCCGCAAATTTGCGGAAGCGCAGGGCTATCAGGTCGACTGGGACTCAATCGGCCGCCTCGACGATATGTCCTTCGTCAACGGCATCGCCCAGATTGCCCCGTTTGACGCCGCCTCGAAACAGGCCTTGCTCGAAATTGACGGACTCGCAAACCGGTCCGAACTGATCATCCAGTTGCTGGAATTTTTCGGGCGACAGGACGGCGACGACGGGCGCGTGACGCTCCAGTGACCGACGGAGAGACCACGGCATCGCCGCCGATAGACCCGACATTGCTCGCCAAACTGGTCTGTCCGGTCACGCGCGGGCCGCTCGATTATGACGAGGCCGCGCAGGAACTGATCAGCCAAAAGGCCGGCGTCGCCTATCCAATCAGGCGCGGGACCCCCGTCATGCTTATTGAAGAAGCGCGACCGCTATAGCCGCTTTGGGCGGGAAACTACCGATCACACCGTCGACCACGAACTGCACCGCCAGCGCGCCGAGCAAGACGCCCAATACCCGCGTGACCACCGCTTCGACATTGCCGCCAAGGACTCGCAACAGCGGCCCTGCCAGTAACAATCCCACCAGCGTCAGCAACAAGACCGCCGCCAGCGCGCCGAGAATGACGAATGTATTCTCGATGCCCTCATTTTGCGACATCAGCAGCATGACTGCGGCGATGGACCCTGGCCCGGCAATCATCGGCATCGCCATGGGGAAAATCGAAACATCCTCGATTTCCGGCTTGTCCATAATATCCTGGGCGCGGTCCTCGCGGCGCTGGGTGCGCTTTTCGAAGACCATTTCCAGAGCAATGATGAACAGCATGATCCCGCCAGCAATGCGGAAACTGTCGAGACTGATCCCGAGCGCGCTCAGCAATTGCTCGCCAAAGGCGGCGAACACGACCAGGATCAGCGCCGCCACGGCAATCGCGCGAAATGCCATGTTGCGGCGTTGCGCCGGCGGGGCGTTGTTGGTCAGGCTGCCATAAATCGGCGCGCAGCCGGGCGGATCAATCACCACGAAAAAGGTGATGAAGGCAGAGATAAACAATTCGGTCATGGAGCTGGCGGCGCCAACTTGTTGGTGACCACCGGTTCAAAGGCGGTACCGGTCCACAGCGAAACGGTGATCTGACGGCGGCCATCGGGATATTGCTCGGCAACCCAGATCAGCGTGCGGTCGGTGGACTGCCCGGATTTCTGTTTTCCGCCCGGGATCGGACGGTTCGCCGGCACCACGACATCGCCTTTGCAGGACGCGATTTCGCTGCTGACAAAATCCGGTTCGGCCAACGGTTCATCCACCGACTCGCCATGATCCAGCACCCATTTCCAATCGGCTTCCTTGCCACGAAAACGGCGCTCTTCGGCGTCCTGTTTCTGCCAGATGGTGGTGAAATAGCCGGTGCCCTTCCGCCCCTGCCAGGCTCCGGTTGAAGCCCCCATGCTGCCGTCACAGGACATATAGATGCGATGCGGTTGCCAGTCGACCGCGGTCGGCGGGTCGGCCTTGCCCTTGAGCCAGACTTGCGCGCTCATCAGATCGGGAACGAACATCACCGCATCAGCGGTGGCGGTCTTCCGAAAGGCGGTCCACTGCCCTTCTTCCCGAGCCAGGCGGGCAAAGGAGAGTTCAGCTTTGACCACCGCGCTTGGGTTCGCCACGGGCTTGCCCGCCGTGCGCGCAAACCGCTCGCGATCCGATGGCCCGCCAGTGCTTGCGCAACCAGCCAGCGCCAAGGATAGAGCGGTAACCGCCAATATTGTCTTCATGACCCTAAAATCCTTCCGGTTTTGGCAATCCAGCGCGGGCAGAGGCCGCGACCAGTGTGTTGCGCAGCAGCACGGCGATGGTCATCGGACCAACGCCGCCCGGCACAGGGGTGATCGCCCGGACATGGTCGAGGGCTTCGGCGGTTGCGACATCGCCAACCAGCCGGCCTTTTTCCTTGCCCGGATCGGGTGCCAGCCGGTTGATGCCGACATCGATCACGACGGCACCGTCTTTCAGCCAGTCGCCTTTGACCATTTCCGCCCGGCCGACCGCAGCCACCACAATATCCGCGCCGCGCACCACGTCCGGCAGATTGCGGGTCCGGCTATGCGCCATGGTCACCGTGCAATTTTCGGCGAGCAGCAGCTGCGCCATCGGTTTGCCGACCAGAATCGAACGGCCCACCACCACGGCATTGAGACTCGTCAAATCACCGAGCTGATCCTTGAGCAGCATCAGACTGCCAAGCGGCGTGCACGGGGTCAGCGCCTCTTCACCATTGGCCAGCCGGCCGGCGTTGATGACATGTAGGCCATCGACATCCTTGTCGGGATCGATCGCCATGACGACCGCCTTTTCGTCCAGATGATCCGGCAAGGGCAATTGCACCAATATGCCATCAACCGTCTCGTCGGCATTGAGCGATTCGACCATCGCCATCAGACCGGATTGGGTTGTATCAGCTGGCAGCCGATGCTCAAAACTGGCCATTCCGGCCGCAATAGTCGCCTTGTGTTTCGAAGCGACATAGACCTGGCTGGCCGGATCGTCGCCGACCAGCACGACGGCCAGTCCGGGAACCCGGCCGGTCTGGGATTCAAACGCCGGAACCGCTGCTTTTATGCGTTCCCGCAAACCGGCGGCAAAGGCCTTGCCGTCGATTATCGCCGCCCCGGACTGGTTCACAGCACGGGTATCAGGGCCGCACCGAGCGGCGGCAGAATTGCATCCTGCAGGATAATGATACCGATGATCACCACCATCGGGGTCAGATCAATCGACCCGAAGTCCGGCATGATCTTGCGGATCGGGTTGTAAATCGGCGCGGTCAGCGCATCCAAAGTTGTCCAGATCGCCCGCGCAATGTCATTTTGCAGATTGATCACATTGAAGGCCAGCAACCAGCTCATAATCGCCTGAACGATGATGACGGTGATCGCGACATTCAACAAAATGCCGATAATTTGAAACAGAGCAAAAAACATGGACGCAACCTTTTTGGCTTTCCATCGGCCACTAGCCGATTGTGGATGGTATTGCCAAGCACTCTGTGCCGACAATTGGTGTATCAACAATATAATACACTATGGCAATTAATCAACCGTTTCAAAATCATCCCGCACCAGCGTGCCCGCGCCCTTGCTGGTAAATATCTCGAGCAGCATCGCGTGCGGTACCCGGCCGTCCAGCACAACCGCTGCATCGACCCCATTTTCGACCGCTTTCACGCAGGTTTCGAGCTTGGGAATCATGCCACCGGAAATCGTTCCATCCGACGACAATCGCCGAATGCCGGCCGGATCGAGATCGGTCAGCAAGGCGCCCTGCTTGTCGAGCACGCCGGCCACGTCGGTCAGCAGGAACAGGCGCGATGCCCGCAGCGCCGAGGCCACGGCGCCGGCCATGGTGTCGGCGTTGATATTATAGGTATGGCCATCCGATCCGACGCCAATCGGGGCGATGACCGGGATCATCCCGGCGCCCGAAATCGTGTCGACAACGCTGCGATCGACTTTCTTGGGTTCGCCGACAAAACCGAGATCGATAATCCGTTCGATATTGCTGTCGGGATCGCGGGCGGTGCGCCGCAATTTGGCAGCTTTGACAAAGCCGCCATCCTTGCCTGAAATCCCGATTGCGCTGCCACCGGCTTTTTCGATCCAGCTGACCAGTTCCTTGTTGATTGCGCCCGACAGGACCATTTCGGCAATTTCGGCGGTTTCCTTGGTGGTCACCCGCAGCCCGTCGACAAATTTGCTTTCGACACCGACCCGCTCGAGCATCGCGCCAATTTGCGGTCCGCCGCCATGGACCACGACCGGATTGATCCCGACCGCCTTCAGCAGCACGATATCTTCCGCAAAATTGCGCGCCAGGGCCGGGTCGCCCATTGCGTGACCGCCATATTTTACGACAAAGGTCTCGCCCGCATAGCGCTGCAAATAGGGCAGCGCTTCGGTGAGCGTTTCGGCCTTGGCGAGCATCGCCGGGTCCGGCGCATGGTTCTGGATTTCATCAGTCATGGCATCTTTCAATCCAGCTGCCGCGCAAATGCAACATATTTATCAACTTTCAGGCGGCGCTGCGGTTTTTGCGCGCGCCATTTGCTGGACCTTTTCGAGCGTCATTTTGACATGACCATGGGGATCCTGGGCGCTGTGAACAAAGGCAATCTGGCTATCCTGGTCGATCACATAACTGGTCCGGTTGGTCAGCGCGAGACTGGGCGCCATGCGCACCTGATAGCCATCCATGACCGCATCGTCCGCCCGCGCGACAGCAAATTTGTCGCGGCATTCGGAAACCGAGAATTTGGCCAATTCTTCCATGGAATCACCGGACATACCGATCACCGTTGCACCCGCTTCTTCAAACGCGGCGGTGGCTTCGGCGAAGAGATTGGCTTCGATGGTGCAGCCTTCGGTAAAGGCTTTTGGAAAAAATAGAGCACGACCGGGCCCTTGCGCAGCTTCTCGGCGAGATTCAGCGTGAACGGCTTGCCCGCCAGCGCGCCGACGGTTTCAAAATCCGGTGCCGCAGCGCCCACCTGCAACGGCTCGGCATTGGCTTCCCGCGAGCTATAGACATACAGCCCGCCGCCGATCAGCAAGGCCGACATGATGATGATAATCCAGCGATTCATATTATGATTTTCCGTTCATTCCTGATCCAGCGCTGCCTTCAGCGCATATAATTGGTCGAGCGCTTCTCTGGGGCTAAGCGCATCGACGTCCAATTCTGTCAACAGGTCGCGCACCGCATCCTGATGTTGCTCTTCTTCCTCGAGACTGGCGGCGAATAGCGGGAGATCACCAAGACCGGCAGCCAGTCCGCCGGTCTCGGCCTTGCCCGCTTCGAGCTTGTCGAGCACCGCCTTGGCGCGCTTGATCACCGGCTGCGGGATCCCCGCCAGCTTCGCAACCGCCAGACCATAGCTTTTGTCCGCCGGGCCCTTGGCAAGCTCGTGCAGCAACACCAGATCACCTTTCCATTCCCGGGCCCGGACATGATGCAGCGACATCGCATCGAGCTGGTCCGCCAACCGCGTCAGCTCGTGATAATGGGTGGCAAACAGGCAGCGGCAGCGGTTATGTTCATGCACCGCCTCGACCACCGCCCAGGCAAGCGACAGCCCGTCATAGGTTGATGTTCCGCGTCCAACCTCGTCGAGAATGACAAAACTGCTCGCGGTTGCCTGGCTCAGGATCGCGGCGGTTTCGACCATTTCAACCATGAAGGTCGAGCGCCCCTGTGCGAGATTATCCGACGCGCCGACGCGGCTGAACAGTCGGTCCACGAGACTGAGACGGGCCGAAGCGGCCGGCACAAAGGCGCCCGCCTGGGCCAGAATGATGATCAATGCGTTTTGCCGCAAAAAGGTCGACTTACCACCCATGTTCGGTCCCGAGACCAGCCATAGCCGCTCGGCATCCGACAGCGCGCAATCATTGGCGACAAAGGGATCCCCGGTCACCGCGAGCGCGGTTTCGACCACCGGATGGCGGCCGCCTGCGATATCGAGAATATTGCCATCGACAAATTCCGGCCGGCACCATTGGCCGTCCACTGCCCGCTCGGCCATCGCGGCGGACACATCGATCCGCGCCAGCGCGTCGGCGCTTTGGGCAATGGCGCCCTGACGATCCAACACGGTTGTCACCAGCTCTTCGAAATGCGCGGCTTCGGCGGCCAGCGCGTGGGCACCGGCTTGTGTTACCCGGACCGCTTCCTCGTGCAGCTCGGTGGAATTGAAACGCACGACACCGGCCAGTGTCTGGCGATGGGCAAAGCCGGAATCCTCGGCCATCAGATTGTCACCATGGCGCGCGGGGACTTCGACAAAATAGCCGAGCACCGCATTATGCTTGATCTTCAGGCTGTTGATCCCGGTGGCATCGCGATAGCGCGCTTCGAGCGATGCAATCGCCTTGCGGCCATCGGAGCCCGCGCTGCGCAGTTCGTCCAGCGCGGGGTCAAAACCGGGCGCGATATAGCCACCATTCGCCATTTCGGTCGGCGGCGCCTCGACCAGCGCGCGTTCAAGCAGATCGACCATCGCGCCATGACCATCCAGCGCCGGCAGCAGGTTCACCATCATGTCCGGCAACGCCAGATCAAGCGCGAGATGTTCGCGCAATTCGCGCGCGCCGCTCAGACCGTCGCGAATTTGCCCGAGATCACGCGGACTGCCGCGCCCTGCCGACAACCGCCCGAGCGCGCGGCTGATATCCGGCATCGCCTTGAGCGCCTCGCGGACCTGATCGCGGACGATCTGGCCATCGTGGAACCATTGCACCATGCCAAGCCGGTGATTGATCGCAGCGGCATCATAAAGCGGCGCCGCAAGATCCCGCGCCAGCAGCCGCGCGCCGCCGGGTGTCACCGTGCGATCAACATTGCCGAGCAGACTGCCATTGCGTTCACCCGCCAGCGTGCGTTCGATCTCGAGACTGGCGCGGGTCGCGCCGTCGATCAGCAGATATTCGCCGGCATGGCGTTGAACCGGTGGTTTGAGAAAAGGGGCATCGCCCTGGGCCGCATGCTCTACATAGGCGATCAAACCGCCGGCAGCGGCGATTTCGGCGCGCGAGAAATCACCGAAACTGTCGAGCGTCGAGACCGCGAACAGGGTCTTGAGCTTCTGTTCGGCGCGCTGGCTGTCAAAATCTTCCTTTGGCCAGTCGGTCGCCGTCTCAAGGCGATCGGCCAGACCGGGATGGCAAATGACTTCAGACGGTCCGATCCGCGCCAGTTCGGCTTCGAGCCGGTCCTCGGTCACGGCCAGCAATTCAAAGTCGCCGGTGGAAATATCGCACGCCGCGATCCCGACCTCTGCCTGCACCATGCACAGCGCAACCAACATATTGTCCGACCGCGCATCGAGCAAACTGTCCTCGGTCAGCGTACCAGCGGTCACATAGCGAATAATGTCCCGCGCAACGAGCGCCTTATAGCCGCCCCGCGCCTTGGCCTCCGCCGGGGTTTCGGTTTGCTCGGCAATCGCCACCTTGAACCCGGCGCGGATGAGCTTCGCGAGATAGCCCTCGGCAGAATGGACCGGCACACCGCACATCGGGATCGACTCTCCGGCATTTTTCCCACGCGTCGTCAGCGCGATATCGAGCGCCGCAGCCGCCCGTTTGGCATCGTCGAAAAACAGCTCGAAGAAATCGCCCATGCGATAGAAAAGCAGGCAATCCTGCGCCTTTTCCTTGAGCGCAAAATATTGCTCCATCATCGGCGTCATTTTCGCGCTTTTGCCGGACACGGCTTTGCCAGTCGCCGCGGATTTTTCGGGCTTTTTGTCCTGCACGGTTGATTTTCGTCGAGTCTGAGTCGCCATGCTGTGGCGATAGCTTAGTCTCGCATTTCATAAAAGGCCGCCGGTCAGAAACTTGGTGCGCAGCCGATCCAATTGCCGGCGAAAATGAATAGCAAGCAGCCCTTGCCCAAACCATAGCAATAGGGGTAGGCAGATCGTGGGACGCGGGGAGGACCGGCAATATCAGCCGAGCCCAAATTACGGAGAGACAATTTGGCCGACAAGAACGAGAGCAACGTAGAGTTTTCCGAACGCGAAGCATTGTTATTTCACTCTCATGGGCGACCTGGAAAAATCGAGATTATTGCCTCGAAACCGATGGCAACCCAGCGCGATCTCAGCCTGGCTTATTCGCCCGGTGTTGCCGTGCCGGTGCGGGCCATCGCCGAGAATCCAGCCACCGCCTATGATTATACCGCAAAAGGCAATCTGGTCGCGGTTATCTCAAACGGCACGGCAATTCTTGGCCTCGGCAATCTCGGCGCCCTCGCCTCGAAACCGGTCATGGAAGGCAAGGCCGTGCTGTTCAAGCGATTTGCCGACGTCGATTCGATCGATCTCGAACTCGACACCGAAGATACCGACGCCTTCATCAACGCGGTCGAGCTGATGGAACCGAGCTTTGGCGGGATCAATCTCGAAGATATTGGCGCGCCCGCCTGTTTCATCATCGAACAGACCTTGCGCGACCGGATGAACATTCCGGTGTTCCATGATGATCAGCACGGCACCGCGATCATTGCCGCGGCCGGGATCATCAACGCCTGTCTGCTGACCAAGCGCGACGTCAAGGATATCAAGGTGGTCGTCAACGGCGCCGGCGCCGCGGCCATTGCCTGTGCCGCGCTGATCAAGGCAATGGGCGTGCCGCACGACAATCTGACCATGTGTGATCGCAGCGGGGTGATCTATCGCGGGCGTGACAATGTCGACCAGTGGAAGTCGGCCCATGCGATTGATACCGAAGACCGCGATCTGACCGAGGCGCTGAAAGGCGCGGACGTGTTCCTCGGCCTGTCGGCCGCAGGCGCTCTGAAACCCGAAATGGTCAAGGATATGGCGGATCAGCCGATTATCTTTGCGATGGCCAATCCGGATCCCGAAATTACCCCGCCCGACGCCAAGGCGGCCCGGCCCGATGCGATTGTCGCCACCGGGCGCTCCGATTATCCCAATCAGGTCAACAACGTCCTCGGCTTCCCGTTCATTTTCCGTGGCGCCCTCGACGTGCGCGCCACGCGAATCAATGACGAGATGAAAGTGGCCGCCGCCAATGCGATTGCGGAACTGGCTCGGGAACAGGTGCCCGAAGAAGTTGCTGCCGCTTATGGTGGCCAGGCGCCGACATTTGGCGTCGACTATATTATTCCGGCCCCGTTTGATCCGCGGCTCATGGATGTCGTGTCCGCAGCGGTTGCCAAGGCAGCCATGGATAGCGGCGTCGCACAAAAACCAATCGATGACCTCGATGCCTATCGCCAGAGCCTCAAAGCCCGCCTCAACCCGACGACATCGGTGTTGACGCAAGCCTATGAAGCCTCGCGCAAGGCACCCAAGCGGGTCATCTTCGCCGAAGCGGAAGAGGATGTCGTGCTGCGCGCCGCGATCCAGTTCCAGGATGGTGGCTATGGCACGCCCGTGCTGGTCGGACGTGACGACAAGGTCCGCGAGAAACTGCAGGAACTGGGTGTCGGTGACCCGGACCGGTTCGAAATCCACAATTCGCGCAACAGCCCGCTCGTGCCGGATATGGTCAACATGCTGTATGACCGGCTCGGCCGTCGCGGCCATATGGAGCGCGATATCAAGCGGATGGTCAATCAGGACCGCAATATTTTCGGATCCGCCTTGCTTGCGATGGATCAGGGCGATGCGATGATCACCGGCGTGACCCGGCCCTATTCGCAAACCTTCCGCGATATTGCGAAAGTCATCGATGTCGAAAAAGGCCGCACCGCATTCGGCATTCATGTGATGGTCGGGCAGAGCCACACCGTGTTCATGGCCGACACCACGGTCAACGAACGTCCGACGGCGCCAGAGCTCGCCGATATCGCCGAACAGACCGCTGCCGTCGCCCGGAAAATGGGGCACGAGCCGCGGGTTGCGTTTCTGAGCTATTCGACCTTTGGCAATCCGGCCGGCCGCTGGCTGGAAAATATCCGCGAAGCGGTGGCGCTGCTGGATGAACGCCGGGTCAATTTTGAATATGAAGGGGAAATGGCGCCGGATGTGGCGCTCAATCCCAAGCTAATGGCCAATTATCCATTCAGCCGCCTGTCCAACCCGGCCAATGTGCTGGTGATGCCCGGCCTGCAATCCGCCAATCTGTCGGCCAAATTGCTCCGCGAGCTCGGCGGTGACGCGGTTATCGGACCGATGCTGGTCGGCCTCGAGAAATCGGTGCAGATCGCGACCATGGCGTCGGCTGCATCTGAACTGGTGACCTTGGCGGTGCTCGCAGCAAGCGGCATCGCTAAATAACGACGGGCGCGGTCAGCGCAGAAAAAGATGTGAAAAAACCAGAGGCTGGACCTTCAGGTCCGGCCTCTTGCTTGTGGATCAAGGACGGGTTGGATCGTTGCTCGGACTATTCGCACCGGGCGCACCGACCGCACCGATATTACCGAACAGCTCTTCAAAGAAGCCGCGTTCCCGGCCGAGAGTCGGGGTTTTGTCCCCATCGGGGCTGATATTGGCAACCAGCTCAACGCCGGTCCGGTCCACCGCTGTCACATTGCCCGCCGGGTCGAAACTGATGCGCATCACCATCTGGCTGCTCGGGCTCGGCGTGTTGAAGGCCAGCTGCCGCGTCTCGCGTGACACATAATACCAGGTGCGTTCATCAAATTGTCCGGTAAAGGTCGGCCGACCGAGCGTGGCTTCCACCGACTGACGATTGTCAACGCCGGCAGTAATGGCGTTAGTGAGCACGGGGTCCACAATATAACCCTGATGACCAGGCACTCGCGTACAACCGGACAGCAGCAAACCCGCAGCGACCAAGCTGACGGTTGCAACCTGCATCTTACCAAGACGATTCATCAACTCATTCTCCATACAGCCAGCCCGACAATTATGGGCCGGGACCGGTCGACCATTGCGCTAATGCAGCGGTCACTTTAACAGGCCCATTGCATCTCGCAGCATAAATATCAATATCCCCTGTATCTAGACTTAACGGTAAGCCGGTTACGCGATACCTCGTCTGAACAGCAGCCACAGGACCAGACCAGCCTCATGTCATTTATCAGCGAACTTTTCGGACGCAAAAATCCCAATGGCGCGGTGCGGCCGCTTTATGAGGCGGTGATTGCCGAAGGCCGGAAACCCCATTGGTATATTGATGGTCAGGTGCCCGATACGCTGGATGGCCGCTTCGACATGATCGCCGCGATACTCTGCGTTGTTCTCATCCGCCTGGAACAGTTCGAGGACAAGAAACAGGAATTTGTCTGGCTGATGGAGCAATTCGCCACCGACATGGAAGGGCAGTTGCGTCAGATTGGTGTCGGAGACCTGATTGTCGGCAAACATGTCGGGCGCATGGTCGGCGCGCTTGGCGGGCGCCTCGGCGCCTATCGCGATGCGCTGCTGGCCGACGAGGATCTCGACGCTGCCCTGGTCCGCAACCTGTATCGCGGTGAGGAACCGGACCAGAAAGCACTGGAATTTACAGCGACCCATTTCATTCGCTTCCATGAGCATATTCAGCGCCTTGAACCCGACGACATTGTCGCCGGCCAGATTGCAGGAGAGCAATCATGACCGCGGAGGCTCCGCTTCCAGCGCTCGAATTTTCGGTCACCGTCAAGATTTCGGACGTCAGCGGTCCGGAAGCAACCGGCACGCTATCGGCTGACAAGGACCAGCGCCGCGCCCTGGCCAAACGTTTTGCCTTACCGTCGATCGAATCTCTGCGCGGCACCTATGCGCTTGTACCAGAGGCCGATGGCATTCGCTGTACCGGGCAATTGGACGCCCAGGCGCATCAGAGTTGTGCGATCAGCGGCGACCCGTTTCCGATCGCGGTAGCGGAGCCGTTTAACATCCTGTTTGTCGCGGCGGACAGCCAGATCCCCGACGAACCCGGCAGCGAACAGGAAGTCGAACTCGCAGCTGAAGATTGTGACATCATGGAATATGCCGGCGGCAAGCTCGATCTGGGTGAAGCGCTGGCCCAGACATTCTATCTCGCCCTGGATCCCTATCCCCGTGGCCCGACCGCCGATGAGGCGGCTGAGAAGCAGGGCCTGAAAAATGAGGAAGAAGCCGGTCCCTTTGGCGCTTTGGCAGCGCTGAAAGACAAGCTTTAGCGCGCCATTGGCTCAAGCCGCAACCGGGTTGTCATCCTCTTGTGAGGCCGCCTGAATCAGCTTCTTTTTCAGATTGTTGAGGCGAGTCTTGTTTTCGATTTTGGCACCCAGCAAATCGGTCACATAAAATGTGTCGACGGCGCGCTCGCCATAGGTGGCGATATGCGCGCTGTGCACCGTCACCTTGGCACCGAACAGGACATAGGCCAGGGCATTCAACAGGGCCGGACGATCCTGTGCGGTCACTTCGATCACCGTATAGCGATTGGACGCATCATTATCGACCATCGCATTGGGCACGATATTGAAAGCACCGGCGCGGGAATGGGCGAGCGGGCGAGCGTCGAGCTTGGTTGCCAGTTTGGACCGATTGGCCAGCGCATCTTCCACCGCCTGCTTGATCCGGTCGAGTTGCCGCTTCTCGGAAAAGGGCCGCCCCTGTGGATCCTGAACCAGAAAATTGTCCAATGCCATGCCATCCCGAGTGGTGTGAATACGGGCGTCGATAATATTGCCACCGGTTACGTGGATACCGCCGGCTATGCGATAAAATAGTCCGGGATGATCGGCGGCATAGATGGTGACCAGCGTGGCCCCGCGCTCGGGATAGACTTCGGCGGAAATGGCAAGATTGGAATCCCCAGCGGCCAAGACAAGCCGCGCGTTCTGCTCGATCACATCGTCCGGTTCCGCGATCCAGAAGGCATCCGGCATCCGTTTGGCGAGCGGCTCAAATTCGGCTTCCGGCAATCCCAGTGCGGCCTTCAACGTCTCTTTTTTCGCTTCAATCCGTTCCTTGCGTCCACGCTGCTTGTGACCAAGCATCAACATCTCTTCCGCTGCTTCGAACAGATCGGTCAACAATTGCCGCTTCCAGCTGTTCCAGACACCGGGTCCCACCGCGCGGATATCGACAACGGTCAGGATCGTCAGCAAACGGAGCCGCTCGAGGCTTTTGACCTGGCTGACAAAATCCTGAATCGTTTTGAAATCCGCGAGATCGCGTTTGAACGCGGTTGCGGACATCAGCAGATGATGGCGGACGAGCCAGGCGACCAATTCGGTTTCATAAGGTTGTAGGCCGAGCCGCGGACACAGGTGCATCGCCACCTCGGCGCCGAGAATGGAATGATCACCACCGCGCCCCTTGGCAATATCATGCAGCAGCGTGGCGACGAAGACGACGCGCCGGTTTTGCAATTTCCGCATCGTTTCGGTCGAATTGGGATGATCTTCTACCAGATCACCACTGCCGATCCGGGCCAGCAAGCCGATCGCTCTGATACTATGCTCATCGACCGTATAATGATGATACATATCAAACTGCATCTGCGCCACGACCCGGCCAAAATCCGGGATGAAACGGCCAAAAATCGACGCCTCGTTCATCCAGCGCAGCACCAGTTCCGGATCGCGCGGCGAGGTCAGCACATCCATGAACAAGGCGTTGGCGCGCCTGTCCTTGCGCACCTTGTTGGTGATCAGTTTGGCATCGCGGCGCGCCGAGCGCATCGCGAGCGGGTGGATTTCCAGCTCGTGCTTGTCGGCCAGCTGAAAAATCTCGATCAAGCGGACGGGATCCTCCGCAAAAAACTCCTCTTCGGGCAGCGCAAGACGTCCGCGGTCGAGGGTGAAGCCTTTGAGTTTTTTCGGGCGGCGCGTGATATTGGGAATGAACCGCCGGACGCCGGCATTGTGGGTCTCGTCAAGATGAGCGAGAAACACGCCGGTCAGGTTGCCGACCACTTTGGCGTTGAGGAAATAATATTGCATGAAGCGTTCGACTGCGGATTTCCCCGGGCGATCGGCAAAACGCATCCGCCGCGCCACTTCCGGCTGCAGGTCGAAGGTCAGTCGGTCCTCGGCCCGTCCGGTCATATCGTGCATATGGCAGCGCACTGCCCACAGGAAATTGGCCGCCTTGCGAAAGCGCTTGAACTCGGTCGTCGTCAACAGGCCGACATCAACCAGTTCCGCGGCCGATGTCACCCGGTGAATATATTTGCCGATCCAGTATAATGTCTGGAGATCGCGCAGGCCGCCTTTGCCTTCCTTGACATTGGGTTCGACGACATAGCGGCTGTCGCCCATCCGTTTGTGGCGTTCGTCCCTTTCGGCCAGTTTTTCCGCTACAAAAGTGCGGTCCGTTCCCGAGACCACATCATTGAAAAAGCGCATCTTGGCTTCTTCATATACCGCGGTGTCCCCCCAGATATAACGGCCCTCCAGCAGCGCGGTGCGAATGCTGAGATCGTCATTGGCCATGTGGACCATCTCGTCAATCGAACGGCTGCTTTGTCCGACTTTCAACCCGAGGTCCCATAGCCAATAGAGCATGGCTTCGATCGCCTGCTCGGTCCAGCTGGTTTGCTTGAACGGCGTCAGAAAAGCGACGTCGACATCGCTATGCGGCGCCATTTCAGCGCGGCCATAGCCACCGACCGCCATGATTGCGATCCGCTCGCCGGCCGACGGGTTGCTGACCGGATATTGATGCCGCACAGCAATATCGTGGATCAAGCGGATGAGCTGATCGATCAGAAAGGATTGCGCTACCGCAGCATCATGGCCCGCCGAGGGCTTTGCCACCAACCGGCGGCTGATCTCTGCCCGGCCATCGGCCAGCGCCTGTTGCAAAAGGGGCAGGATTTTCGGTCGCGCCTTTTCAATCCCGAGGTCCGCGATAATCGTTTCGATGGCTTCCGCCAGAGACCGGCGATTGATGATATCCCGTTGCCGGACAATCCGTTTGCCCGGATCATCGGCCGGCTTGGGGATATCGACGCGCGCGTTCATCCGGTTGCCGCCAACATTTCCCGGTGCTTCTTCGCCAGCACGATCTTGGCGATTTTAGCGGTTCCCAGCTTCGGAAGCGGTTCGTCATATTGCCAGATATGGACCGGCATCTTGAACGGTGCGAGCTTGTCTTTCAGGAATTCCAGCAATTCCTCTTGCGACAGGCTGTGGCCCTCCTTGACGTGATAGACCAGTGCCGGCACCTCGCCAAAACGCTCGTCATCGACGCCAAAGATACAGGCTTCCGCGACGGACTCATGCGCGTAGATCGCGGCTTCGACTTCCTGGCAGCTGATATTTTCGCCGCCGCGGATGATGATCTCTTTCTTGCGATCGACGATATAGAGATATTCGTCCTCGTCGAGATAGCCGATATCGCCGGTGCGGAAAAAGCCGTCCTCGGTAAACGCCTCTTTGGTGGCTTGTTCGTTGTTCCAGTAGCCGGTGAAATTGGCCACCGTGCGAATGCAGACTTCGCCCCGCTCGCCTTGCGCTACCGCAGCACCATCATCGTCCAGGATACCAACCTCGACAATCGGCGGGGTCGCGCGACCGGTGCTGTCCGGTTTGGCGAGATAATTTTCATTCTGGTTGGAGCAGCCAACACCATTGGTTTCAGTCAGGCCATAGCCAATCAGCGGGAAGCCCTTGCCCATGCCTTCCTTGATCCGCTTGACGTGGTCGACCGGCCGCGGCGCCCCGCCAGCGGCCATCGAGACACAGGTGCTGAGGTCATATTTATCGACATTGGGATGAGAATAAATTTCCATGCTCATCAGCGGAACACCGACAAAATAGGTGACTTTTTCTTTCTCGATTAGCCGCATCGCCTCTTCGGCGTCCCATTTTTTCATCATCACCAGCTTGCGGCCAATCGCATAGCTGACCAGCACCAGTGGCACCGAGGCAGTGACATGGAACAGCGGCACGGCAACGATCGCGGTGGGCTGGATATCCGGCAAGGTCCCGGCTTTTTCCATCAGATGGGCCATGACCGCAAAGGCGCCAACATAGCTCATCGCGCCCTGAACCACTGCGCGATGCTCGGCATAGGCGCCTTTCGACCGGCCGGTGGATCCCGAGGTGAACAAGATTGTCGCATTATCTTCCGGTCCCAATTGCGGAAGCGCGGTTTCAGCATCGCCGCCTTTTTCGAGACAGGCTTTCAAGCCGTCAAGCGGCGGCACATCATGGTCGAACAAAATGACCTCTGCGCCATGGTCCCGACCCGATTCGGTCAGGCGCGCGGCGCGCTGGGCATCGGCGAACACGATCGCGCAGCTGACATCTTCAATGCCGTCAGCCAGCTCATCACCCTGCCACCAGCCATTGAGCTTGGTGGAGACACCGCCGGCAATGGTGATCGCCATGTCGAGAATGATCCAGTTGGCCGAATTGCGGGCCGCGATACCGATGCGGTCGCCTTTCTTGACGCCATGTCCCGCCACCAGGCCGGCAGCCAGGGTGCGCGCAGCAGCATAGGATTCCCCGAAAGTCAGCCGAATATCGCCATCAACCAGAAATTCCTTGTCCGCATGCTGGGCCGAGAAAAAGGCGAGATAATCCGCGACATTGCTCGGCGCGTTTTTGAAGGCGGGCATGTCAACGCCATATTTGTTCACCGAATCCAGCTCGAGCAATTGCCCCGGCTGGGTCATTGCGTTGAGCGTTTCATCGATCATGGCGTCCAAAGGCGATGGCATTTCTTATGTCTCCCAAAGTGTCTGTTTGGCATTCCCTCTTGGTCTAGGGGAATTTACCGGTATATGCCCTGTCTATATGACGATGAAACCGAACGGGGAAAAGAGTTGATTGATATTATTCTCGCGAATGCAGCCCAATTTACGCGTTTTGAAGAATTGGGACTGTCACCGAATGCGCTTGACCTCGGATTCTTTCAGCTCAAATGGTATTCGCTCGCCTATCTCGCCGGAATTCTGATCGGCTATTGGTATCTCACTAGACTGATTGTCCAGCCCGGAGCGCCGCTCGCACGGCGGCATGCGGATGACATGATCTTCTACGCCACGCTCGGCATCATCCTCGGCGGCCGGCTGGGCTATGTGTTTTTCTATCAGCCCAGCATTTTGGCCGACCCGGTCGACATTTTCAAAGTCTGGAACGGCGGCATGTCGCTGCATGGCGGCGTGCTTGGCGTCGTCCTTGCGATCTGGTGGATTGCGCGCAAGGAAAAGCTCAGTTTCCTGCGGATTTGTGACTATATCGCCTGCGTTATCCCGTTCGGCCTGCTGTTCGGACGCCTCGCCAATTTCGTCAATGGCGAGCTTTGGGGCCGGGTAACCGATGTGCCCTGGGCGATTATCTTTCCGATGGGCGGCGCGGAACCGCGTCATCCCAGCCAGCTCTATGAAGCCGGCCTGGAAGGCATAGTCTATTTCCTGATCACGTCCTTCCTGTTCTGGAAAACCGATGCCCGCTATCAACCCGGCAAGCTGGTCGGCACCGGGTTGCTGGTCTATGGCCTGAGCCGTTTCGCGGTCGAGTTTGTCCGTCAACCGGACAAGGGCCTCGAAAATCTCAGCTGGGGACTGACCATGGGGCAGACCCTAACGGTTCCGATGCTGTTGCTGGGCCTGTTCCTGGTGATCACGGCGAAAGGCCGACGGGTCCGGGCGGAAACCCCGCTGGAGACGAAACCGTTGCCTGACAGCGAATCCGCCGCCCATATTCTCGCCGAAAAAATTGATCGTGATGGCCCGGTTCCGCTGAGCGACTATATCGCGATTGCCAACGCCGCCTATTATGCCGCCAAGGATCCGCTCGGCGAAGAGGGTGATTTTATCACCGCGCCGGAAATCAGCCAGATGTTTGGCGAGATGATCGGGATCTGGATGGCCGACCTGTGGCTGCGCAAGGGGCAACCTGACCACCTGCACTATGTCGAATTGGGTCCGGGCCGGGGCACGCTGGCCAAGGATGCGCTGCGGGCGCTCAAGACCTTCGGTTGCGAACCGGATTGCCATTTCGTTGAAACCAGCCCGGTCCTGAAGGAAAAGCAAGCCGCGCTGCATCCCGATGCGGTCTGGCATCAGACCATCGACAGCTTGCCCGACGATGCGCCCTTGCTGATCATCGCCAACGAGTTTTTCGATGCCTTGCCGGTGGAACAATTTATCGCCACCGAAGGCGGATGGCGACGGCATATGGTCGCGCGCGAACGCAACAAGTTTATTGCCATTCCCGGCACGATTTCAGCCGATGACAGGGTTCCGGGATCCGCCAAGGGCTTTCCTCCCGGAACGATATTGGAACGCTCACCAGCCAGCGCGGAGATTGTCGAGACACTCGCCAATCGCCTGCACAATCAGGGCGGCGTGCTGTTGATTATCGACTATGGCTATGATCGACCCGGAACCGGCAGCACCTTGCAAGCGATCAAGGGCCATATGCCGATCAGCCCGTTTGACAGCCCGGGCACATCGGATCTCACCGCGCATGTCGATTTCCACAGCCTCGCCAATATTGCCAGAACCCGGCTGTTGTCGGTCCACGGTCCGGCCGAACAAGGC
Organism: Parasphingorhabdus sp. W113; assembly: GCF_055693205.1. NCBI lineage: Bacteria > Pseudomonadati > Pseudomonadota > Alphaproteobacteria > Sphingomonadales > Sphingorhabdaceae > Parasphingorhabdus > Parasphingorhabdus sp. W113. The sequence goes on from NZ_CM146328.1 coordinate 2,810,151, forward strand.
ATCTGGCTAAAAGCGCTCGGCATCGATCAGCGTGCCCAGAAACTGGTTGAATCCGACCCCAAACAGGCCGATGCCGTGGCGGCCGCCCATCATCGCCTGACGCATATTGATGAAATGGGTCGATTGTTCAAAGCGATGGCCGCAGTGTCAATGGAGTGGCCCGCACCCGCTGGCTTTATTTACGGCGAAGAATGACCAGATCGGGGACCTAACCGACCCATTCCGCCACTTCGACAACAACCGCATTCGCGGCTTTGTTCAAGGCCTCTCCGACCGGCCCGGGTTCGGCGGCAAATACCGGTTCTTTTGATTCAAACCGGCGTTTTTCAATCGGCTGACCATCCCGCATTTTCACCGCATCATAGGTGACCGTCACCATCAGGCTGGGGCCATCCAGACCAAAATTCACCAATTGCCCGGAAAGATAGGATTGCGCCCTGCCCCCGGCTTCGGCCGGAGTCAGCACCATACGGCTATTTTTCGCAGCGATGGTTTCGGTCAGCAAGCCCTGAAACAGGCGGGCCGGCTTGTCGACCCAGATTGCCTCTTTCAGATAGGCGATACCGGTCGCTCCGGTCTGCACCGGCACCCGGACATTGTTCAGTTTTTGCGGTGTCGTCGGCATGCGCACGACCAAGGCATCAGCTTGTTGTCCCGCGAGAGCCGTTTCCGCTCCTGCGCTGATCCTTGCGTCCGAGCTTAGCGACAGCAGGAACGGCGGCGGTTCCGAGCCACCAAAGCTCACGCAAGCGCTGAGTGATCCGATGCCCACCACGAGCACCATGAGTCGTCCGATTGATCCTGTTGCGGTCATTTTACCACGCCCCTCTAATTGCCGGGTTCATAGTCCGGCAGCGCCGGAGCTGAAATCAGGGCGCCAGCACCCCCTTGATCGAGCCGTTCGGTGACGGCGGTCAGCGACTTGGTCAAAGCCTGCATATCCTCGACCAGCTGATCAACCTCGGGCAACGTCTTGTTGCCAAATTGCTGCACCCCGGGCCGCACATCTTCGAGAACCCCATTCAACGCCGCCATGCTCTTTTCCGCCGCCGCCAGTGTCTTGGTCAGGTTTTTCGCCAAGGGTTCCCCGTTCGCGCTGAGCAGTTGATTGGCATTGTCGGCGACTGCCGAGAGTTTCTCGGCGGTCTGGCCGGCGTTGCGAATGGCGATTTGTGATTCCGCCATCAGCGCCTCGAGGCCGGGAGCCTGTTTGGCGAGGCTGCCGGTCAGCGCTTCGGTATTGTCCAATATTCCTTCGATCGATTCCTGATTCTTGTCCGACAACAGCAAGGTCAGCCGGTCGGTCAGCGTCGCCAGGCGTTCGACAACCAGCGGAGCGCTGTTGAGCAATTCACCCAGCGCACCTGGCTTGGTCGGAATCACTGGCACGCCTTCAGGGCCCAAATCGGTAATCGGCGGCGCATCCTTGACCGCGCCATCCAGTTGAATATTCGGCGGGGCGGTAAAGCTGATGCTTTGAATGGTCGCGGTGGTGCCCTGCAAAATCGGCGTTTCGTCGCTCACGGCAATCCGCACGCGGACGAAATCGGGATCTTTTTTCCACAATTCAACGTCGAGCACCTGCCCGGAAGGCACGCCGGCAAAGGTCACCCCGGTCCCCTGCGCGAGGCCGCCAACAGATTGTGCGAAGAATATGTCATATTCCTTCGTCGCACCATCGCCGAAGCGCACGATCCAGACGAGGAATGCCGCCACCATGGCCAACAACGCTAGGGTGATGACCCCGACAAGAATATGATTAGACCGAGTTTCCATTTAAGCGTCCTTTATGCCGCTGCCGGGGATGGGCTGCAAGCCATCTCTCAAAGCCATGCTGCCAATGCCCATCATACCGCGCCCTCCGGATTGGCCATCCGGCCGCGCGGCCCGTTGAAATATTCCTGGATCCAGGGGTGATCCATTGCGAGCAATTCAGGGATCGTACCGACTGCGATGACCTGCTGGTCCGCCAGCACCGCCACGCGATCACAAATGGCGTGGAGCGTGTCGAGATCATGGGTGATCAGAAAGACCGTCAGCCCGAGCGTCTGCTGTAATTCGCGCGTCAGATTGTCAAACGCAGCAGCCCCGATCGGATCGAGCCCGGCGGTCGGTTCGTCGAGAAACAGCAGTTCCGGATCGAGCGCCAGCGCCCGCGCGATACCAGCGCGTTTCTTCATCCCGCCCGACAATTCCGAGGGATATTTCGGCGAGGCCTCCGGCGGCAGACCCGAAAGGCAAACCTTATATTTCGCAATTTCACGCCGGAAGTCGCGGTCCATTTTCGGATAAAATTCGCGGATCGGCACCATCACATTTTCCGCGACCGTCAGGGTCGAGAATAACGCGCCGCCCTGGAACAGGACGCCCCACCGCTTGCGCACATCAATCGTGTCCTGCTCGGAGCGTTCGAGCAAGGACTGGCCAAAGACCTCAACCGATCCTTCATCGGGCTGCTGCAAACCGATAATCGACCGCATCAGCACGGATTTGCCGGTCCCCGATCCACCAACCACGCCCAGAATCTCACCTTTGCGAACATCGAGATCGAGATTTTCATGAACCACCTGGTCGCCAAAGCTGTTGCGCAGCCCCTTGACGCAAATCACCGGTCCATCAAAGGCGCGGTCAACAATGGCGGGATCATCCTGGGCCATTAATTCCATCCGATCCAGCTGAAGAACACCGCGAAAAACGCGTCGAGAACGATCACCAGGAAAATCGCCTGCACCACCGCTGCCGTGGTCCGCTTGCCGACTTCTTCCGCATTGCCTTCAACCTGCATGCCCTGATAGCAACCACATACCGCGATAATGGCGCCGAAGACTGGCGCTTTGACCAGCCCGACATAGACATCGGTCAGCGGGACGACTTCGCGGATGCGTGCAAAAAAGGTCGCGGGCGGAATATCCAGCTCGACCCAGCTCAGCAGACCGCCGCCAATAATGGCGACGACAGAGGCGTAAAAACCGAGCAGCGGCAACATGAAGACAGCCGCGAAGAAACGCGGCAGAACAAGCGCTTCGACGGGTGACACACCAATTGTGCGCATCGCGTCGATTTCCTCGGTAAGCTTCATTGTCCCCAATTGGGCGGCAAAAGCCGAACCGGAACGCCCGGCAACCATGATCGCGGTCATCAGGACACCCAGTTCCCGCAAGGTCAGACGGCCGACCAGATTAACCGTGAACACCTCCGCCCCAAATTGGCGCAGTTGTACGGCGCCCTGCTGCGCGATAACCAGTCCGATCAGAAAGCTCATCAGGCCGATAATCCCCAGCGCACGAACACCCACCACGTCAAAGCGTTGGATCACCGCATTCCAGCGGATCCGCTTCGGGTGGAGCAATAAGGAAAAGGTGGCGGCGATCACCGCCCCGAAAAAACCGATCAGACCGGCCAGAGTCGACAAGGCGATGGACGTCGCCTCGCCCACTTCGCCGAGCACACGGATAACCGCATTTGGTGGCGTGGGCCGGACTTCTGCGGGTTGATCCACGCTGCTGACCGCTGCGATCAGCCGTTGCATCTCGTTGTCCATGCCGATAATTTCGGCATCCATATCGCGGGCGGTGCGATGAACCAGCCACGCCCCGACCGTATCGACATAGCCAATATCGCAGAGATTCAGCCGGTCGACATCATAGCTGTAATCCCGCAAGCGTTCGGGGAGATCACCAATCGCAGCAATTGAAAGATCACCGGAAAAACGAAGCGTCCGGGCTCCATCATCCGCTGTTTCTTCGACAAAATCGCTCGCACTTGTCATCACCGCCATTGGTGACCGAAAATTGCTGAAAGCTCAAGCCATTATCACCGATCAAATATTTGTGGCTTTTCGGATCAGGCTGCTAAAGATAGCGGAAAATCGACGAACGGGGCCCGATGACCAAAATTGCAATTTACGACATGGACCGGACAATTACCAAAAGCGGCACTTATACGCCGTTTCTGCTCCATATGGTTCTCGCCCGTGCGCCCTGGCGTTTGGTGATGCTGCCGCTGCTGCCGTTCGGCTTTATCGGCTACGGGCTCAAGTTGATCAGCCGGAAGACTCTGAAGACCTATAACCAGCGGCTAATGCTCGGCAGCCGTCCGCGCGTGACGGACTTGCAGCCGCATATCGAGCGCTATGCCGACAAGGTGTTGAGTCATAACAGCTATCCGAAGGCGATCGCCCAACTGGAAGCGGATCGCGCCGAGGGTCGGATGCTGGTTTTGGCGACCGCCTCCTATTCCCTTTATGTCGAAGCCATAGCCGATCGGCTGGGCATAGAAAATGTTATCGGCACCGATCTGGAAATAGACGATCAGGGCCGGGTGCTCCCGAAAATTATTGGCGAAAACTGTTATGATGTCGCCAAACTCGACCGGATCCAGGCCTTCCTGAACAATCGCAACCTGGACCGGGATGCGGTTCATATCCGCGCCTATTCCGATCATGTCAGCGATGCGCCGATGCTCGACTATGCCGATGAAGCGGTCGCGACGACGCCCAGCCCGCCGCTCCGCAAACTAGCACAGCAGCGGGGCTGGGATATTGTCGACTGGGATTAAGCGCCCAAAGGCAGGCGCTCAAACGGCGGCCAGCGCCTGATCAAAGTCCGCGATCAGATCATCGGCATCTTCAACACCAATGGAAATACGCACCAGATTGTCGGTTATGCCCAGCGCGGCCCGGCGGTCATCCGGTACCGACAAATGGGTCATGGCGGCCGGCAAACTCGCCAATGTCTCGGTCCCGCCAAGACTGACCGCCAATTTGGCGATCTTCAGATTGTCGAGAAACGCAAAGGCCTCCGGTTCGCCGCCCTTGATGAACACCGAGAAGGTCGACCCGGCGCCGCTGCAATGGCGGTCATAAATATCCTGCTGCGACGGATCGCTGATAAAGCCAAGATAGCCCAGGCCATCGACTTTAGGATGATCGCGCAGAAACGCACAGACTTTTTCGGCATTTTCGCCGGCCCGCGACATGCGCAATTCCAGTGTTTCCAGACTCCGAAGCAGCATCCAGGCCGTATTGGGATCACAAATCGTGCCGATGGTGTTGCGGATGGCGCGGATCGGATCCATCGCCGATTTCGCTCCGAGCACACCGCCGGCCACGAGATCGCTATGGCCGCCGGCATATTTGGTGAGACTGTAGATGACGATATCAGCGCCATGTTTCAGGGGCTGCTGCCACAGAGGGCCAAGAAATGTATTGTCGATGGCAATCGGCGGCAGATCACCGTCGCCAAAGACTTGTGCCCGCGCGGCGTTGACGCCTTCAATGTCAACCAGCGCATTGGTCGGATTGGCCGGGCTTTCAAGATAGATTATCGCAACCTTGCCGCCATTCTGGTCCGCCTGGGCCTTGGCCTGTTCGAGCAATGTCGCCACCTCGCCAGGCGTCGCGCCGGCGGGGAAATCCAGGAAGGTCACACCGAAGCGCCCGAGGATCTTGTTGATCAGCGTCTCGGTCGCGGCATAAAGCGGGCCGCTATGGACGACGACATCGCCCTGATTGACATTGGCCAGCAGGACGGTGGCAATGGCTGACATGCCGCTGGAGAAAACCAGCGCATCTTCCGCTTCGTCCCAGATACTCAGCCGGTCTTCAAGAATTTCCTGATTGGGACCATTGAAGCGCGAATAGACCAGACCGTCTGATCCGCCGGGCCGCTTGCCGGTTACGCCTTCGAAATGGCGCTTGCCCGCCGCCGCGCTTTCAAACGCAAAGGTTGAGGTAAGAAAAATTGGCGGCTTGAGCGAGCCTTCCGACAGCACCGGATCATAGCCATGGCCCATCATCAGGGTGGACGGCTTCAGCTTGCGCCCGCCAATTTCTTCAATCGGTGCCTTGGGCATGCGCCGCGGCGTTACTGGAACGGCATCATTCTCGTCATGGTCGGACATCTGCATTCTCCCGCAAAATTGATTGCGGGCTCAATGCCGGAAATCCTAACTGATTACAAATGAAACCATCCAGATTCCACCGATGATGATGGGAATGCCTGCCAGATCAAGGACAAAGCCGGATTTCAGCATGTTCGGCAAATGGATATGGCCCGTGGACCAGGCAATCGCATTGGGGCCGGTCCCCGAGGGCAGCATGAAGCCCCAGCTGGCCGCCATCGCCGCCGGCATCGCCAGCAACACGGGATCAACCCCGGTGGCCAATATCAGGCTGGCCACCACCGGCATGATCCCGCTGGCAGTGGCAACGTTGGAGGCAAATTCGGTGACCAATATGACCAGCGCCACCAGCGCGATCGCGATCGCGATGACCGGAACCGTCTTGAGCGGCGACAACGCCTCTCCAAGCCAGCTCGCCAGACCGGACTCGATGATACCGGCGGCCAGCGCCAGTCCACCGCCAAACATCATGATCACGCCCCATGGCGCGCGATCGGCCTCGTCCCAGTTGAGCAACCGGCGTCCGGTCCCGTCCGGCAAAATGAACAGCAACAGTCCGCCCAATATCGCAATACTGCCATCATGCACCGCGCCGGGCGGGAGCACCGCCTTGATCTGCGGCAATAGCAGCCAGCCCAGCACCACGATTGCGACCACCGGCACCAGCCGTTTTTCTTGGACGCTCCAGGGGCCCGGTGACCCGATCGCGCTTTGCGCCCGCGCCCCGTCAAAGCTGTTCCGGCCGACTTTCTGAATGGTGATCAGGATGATGGCACAAACCGGGATACCAATGAGCACGATCGGCAATCCGAACATCAGCCAGCTCAAAAAATCAATGTCCATAGCCAGCGTCTTGTTGATCAGTCCGGCGGCAATCGCGTTGGTCGGGCTGCCGACCAGCGTCCCGAGGCCGCCAATCGACGCCGCAAAGGCCACGCCCATCACCAGCGCGCCAGCAAAACCCTTGGTCTCCGCTTCTTCGACACCGCCCGCCACCAGCACCGCCAGGGCGATCGGTATCATGATCAGGGTGGAGGAGGTGTTGGAGATCAGCATGCTGAGCAAGGCGGTGGCGATCATGAAGGCCAGCAGCACACCCCAGGCGCTTTTCCCGGCCATCCCGATAATTGCCAGCGCCAGGCGGCGGTGCAGGCCAACCCGTTCGATCGCCAGCGCCAGAAAAGCGCCGCCGAGAATCAGGAACAGGATCGGCGAATAATATTGGCTGGCGGTTTCCCGGACATCCATCACGTCCATCACCGGCAGCGCCAGAAATGGCAATAAAGCGGTGGCGGTCAGCGGCACTGCCTGTGTCATCCACCAGATCGCCATCAGAACCGTCAAGGCCGCGACATACCAGGCGGTTGCCCCCATCGCCGCGGGAACCGGGGCGAGCAGCATCCCGACAAACAGGATCAATCCCCCGAAAAGCCCTGCGCGTTGTGCGGTCATGTTGCGACTACTCCCGGAGTCCAAAAGGGCTGGCTTGGTGTCAGCGCTGCAGTCCGATCACCGCTATCTGCCGACCATAGCCAGGCTCGCTGCGATGACAACTGCGGCGATAGCTATAATAGCGATCTTCCAGCGCATAGGTGTCGAGACCGAGCGTGTCGATTGTGCCGATCCCGGCTCTTGTCAGGCGCATGGCGACATAGGATTCGATATCAAACTGAAAATGGCCCGGCGCGCCGGCTTCGAAAAAGGCCCTGTTTTCCGGATCATCATCCACAAATCTCTGGTGAAATCCGGCATCCACTTCATAGCTTTCCGGCGCGATGCACGGACCGATGGCGCAGGCAATATGCCCGCGCGATGCGCCGATTGTTTCCATCGCCGCAATCGTATTGTCGGTCACGCCGCCAATCGCGCCTTTCCACCCGGCATGCGCGGCGCCAACGACCCCGGCTTCGGCATCATGAAACAGAACCGGCACACAATCGGCGGTCAATATACCGAGCAACAAGCCCGGACGATCGGTGACCATTGCATCGACAGGCGGCCGGTCGGCCAGTGCAAAGGGCGCATCGACGGCCACGACATCGCCGCTGTGCACCTGATGCACGGTCACCAGTTCGCTGTCCGGCAGAATCGCCGATTTCACCCGCTGGCGATTGGCAAGAATGACCGCTTGATCATCATCACTGCCCAGCCCGACATTCAATCCCGCATATATGCCGGTCGACAAACCGCCACGCCGGCCCAGAAATCCATGCGCAGCGCCGGCCAGCACCGGCGATCTCGTGATATCGAGAGCGGGCGGTTCGCGGTCAGGCAAGGCTCTTGTTCACCTGTTCTGCAACATCCTTGGACAAATTTGGCGTGGCTGCAATTTTCTCCAGCGCCAGCCGCATCAATTCCGACCGTTGCCGTTCGTAGCGGCGCCAGCGGCCGAGCGGTGGAATGAACCGCGCCGCCGTCTGAGGGTTTTGCGCGTCCAGCGCGATGACCATGTCGGCAACCAGCTGATAGCCCTTGCCGGAGGGATCATGAAAGCGGACGGGATTGGCGGTCAGACTGCCATAAAGCGCTCGTACGCGATTGGGATTGGCCAGCGTGAAGTCCGGATGTTTGGCCAGTCGCTCGATCCGTTTCAGCGTATCGCTGCGCAGCGAAAGCCCCTGCAGCATGAACCATTTGTCGAGCACCAGAGCATTGTCGCGGAAGCGCTTGTAGAAATCTTCAAAAACCGCTGTCCGCTCCTCACTGTCGCTGTGCGACAGGACCGCAAGCGCGCCCTGCATCGCGGTCATATTGTCCGCCTCGCGATATTGGTCAAAGGCCAGGGCATTCGCATCCTCGGCCTGCGATGCAGCGAGATAGGCCAAAGTGCCGTTGCGCAATTTGCGATCCGCGCGCGCCGCCGCATCGAGCGAAAAGGCCTCCGGCCGACATTGGGCGTAAAGCCGCCGGAACTGGCGTTCGAACTGCACGCCGATCTTGCCGCGCAGTTTTTCGCGTGCGTCGTGTACCGCCTGGGGATCCACTGTCGCCAGTTGGTCGCTCAGAAAGGCTTCGCTGGGCAGCTGGATCAGTTCCGCCAGAAACGCCCGGTCAATGTCCTGATCCTTCACCGCCGCTCCGACCGCCTGCAACAGAATGTCACGGTCCGCCGGCGTCCCGCCAATTTGCGCGACCAGATAGCTGGTCATCAGCTGCTGCATCGCCTCGAACCGGGCGAAGGGATCATCATCATGCGCCGAAAGAAACGCGAGCTCCTCCATCGTCCGGCTGCTTTCGAGGATGATCGGCGCCGAAAAATTGCGGTTGATCGACAATAAGGGGCGCTCCTTCTGATCCGGAAAGGTGAAGCTTTGTTCCGCCTTGTCCAGGATCAGCATTTCCTCGCCCTGATGCGCTCCGGTCTCGGGGTCCAGCAAAGCGGTTTTCAGCGGGATCACCATGTCCGAAGGTTCGGGCTTGGCGCCGCCATTGGCAATTTTCTGGCTGATATCGAGGGTTGCGGTCTGGGTCTGCGGATCGTGGCTGAGCCGCACCGATACGCGCGGTGTGCCGGGCGTGTGATACCAGGACCGGAACTGGGTCAGATCGATCGCCCCGCCCTCTTCCATCGCCACGACAAAATCCTCGCATGTGGCCGCTTCGCCATCATGGCGGTCAAAATAGAGGTCCGTGCCCTGACGAAAGCGGTCCGGTCCCATCATGCTGGCCATCATGCGAATGACTTCCGCGCCCTTGTTATACACGGTCGCGGTGTAGAAGTTCGAGATCTCCTGATAGCTATCCGGCCGGATTGGATGGGCCAACGGCCCTGCGTCCTCGGGGAACTGGGCTGCACGCAAAATCCGGACATCTTCGATCCGCTTGAGCGCGGCAGAGCTCATGTCCGCGGAAAAGCTCTGATCCCGATAAACCGTAAAGCCTTCTTTCAGGCTGAGCTGGAACCAGTCCCGGCAGGTCACCCGATTGCCCGACCAGTTGTGAAAATATTCATGCGCCACGACGCCTTCAATGCCGTCAAAATCGGCATCGGTCGCGACTTCGGGGTCGGCCAGAATATAGCGCGAATTGAAGATATTGAGCCCCTTATTCTCCATCGCACCCATGTTGAAATCGCTGACCGCAACAATGTTGAACAGGCCAAGATCATATTCGCGCCCGTAAACCTCTTCATCCCAGCGCATCAGAATCTTTCAACGCCTGCATTGCATGGCCGGTGCGCGGCAAATCGCCATCGCGGACCCAGATGTTGAGTTCCACCGGCTTGCCTGAGCGGGTTGTAAAGCTGTCGCTATTGGCGACCAGATCGCCAGCCACCAGCGCAAATAAATAGCTCGGTTTGGGCCAGGGGTCGTTCCACTGCGCCCAATGCCGACCATTGCCATCCTCGCCTGCATCGACCTTGTCGCCATTGCACAGCAAAATCGGAAAAGCCTGTTTATCGCCTTCCATGCGCACCTGATAGCGGCTCAGAATATCGGGCCGGTCCGGGAAAAAGGTAATCCGCCGGAACCCTTCCGCTTCGCACTGGGTGCACAACATGCCCTGCGATGCGTAAAGCCCCATCAACTGGGTGTTGGTCGACGGATCGAGCTCGACTTCTATTTCCACGATATGGGCGGTTCCGGTTAGCGGCAGCTCCAGATTGCCCTCGACCAGACGCCAATCCTCGAACGGCGCGCCATCGACCCTGACCGCGACCGGAAGCAGATCATCGCCATCCAGCACCAGCGGCTCCTGATATTTGGCCGACTTGGACCGGCGCACATCGAGGCGCGACCGGACGACGGTCCGTTCGAGATCCAGTTGAAAGTCGAGAGAAATTTCAGGCACGAACCAGGCCGGCGGACGATAGTCCTCACGGCGGACAATGGCTGGCTCGGTCGCGGGCATCGCCGCATCGGTCTTTTGAATATCTGGCATGACCAAGCCATAAGAGCCATTTGCCAAGCGTGCAATTGGGTTTATGACATCAGCCAAATGGGGAGCGCGCAAACATGAAATTCGGGATAAAACACGGGATCTTGGCATTAACCGCGGTGGCCGGCCTGGCCCTGCCATCAGAGGCGGGCTGGGCGCAGGCTGTCGCGGCACCGTCAGGCTTTGACGTCGAACAAGCCAGCCGCGCTTATATCGATAGCCTGCAAGGCGCTGATCTGGAAAAATCCAACAGCTATTTTGAAGGCGGTTACAGGCTGATTCTGTGGGGGGCGGTGGTCGCGTTTCTGATCGACTATCTGTTTCTCAAATTTCGCTGGTCATCAGGGTTTCGCGCCTGGGCGGAGCGCAAGGTCCGGCGTCCTTCGGCCGTCACCTGGCTGACCACCATACCCTATCTGATCGCCAGTTTCCTGCTCGGCTTGCCCTGGTCGATTTACACCAACTTCATCCGCGAAAAACATTATGATCTGATGAGTCAGAGTTTCGGCGAGTGGATCGGCGAAGTGGCGATCAGTTTCGCCATCTCGTTGGTGATTTTCCCGTTGCTGGTGGTCGCGATATTTGCGGTTATCCGCCGGGCCCCGAAAAGCTGGTGGATCTGGGGAACCGGCGTGATCTCGGCCTTCCTGTTTGTCGGACTGTTACTGGGACCGGTGTTCGTTTCACCCTTGTTCAATGATTATACCGAGATGGAACCCGGGCCGCTGCGCGACCGCATTGTCGCCATGGCGGAAGACTATGATGTCCCGACCGAGAATATCTACGTGTTCAATCAGTCGAAACAGCATAAGCGGATCTCCGCCAATGTCTCCGGTGTCGGACCGACCATCCGGATTTCGCTCAACGACAATCTGCTCGAACGCACCGATCCCGATGAAGTCGCGGCGGTTATGGGGCATGAGCTGGGCCACTATGTCCTGGGTCATACATGGCGGATGATCCTGATCCTCGGCCTGATCATGGCGTTCGGGCTGTTTCTGATTGCCCGCATCGCCCCGCGCCTGATCGCTCGTCACGGAGAAAAATGGGGGATCCGAAACGTCGCGGATCCCGCCGCGCTGCCCTTGTTCGGGATATTGCTGACCCTCTATTTCCTTGCCGCGACACCGGCGTTCAACACGCTGATCCGGGTCAATGAAAGCGATGCGGATCTCTTTGGTCTCAACGCCGCGAAGGAACCGGACGGTTTTGCCAAGGTCGCGATGCGCTTGTCGGAATATCGCAAGATCGAACCCGGCGCGGTGGAGGAAATGCTGTTCTTTGACCATCCCTCCGGCGCCACGCGGGTGCGGATGGCGATGGAGTGGAAAGCCCAGAATACCGAAAATCCCGTGATCATCGAACCCGGTCCGCTGGAAAAGGAATAGCATTGATGTCGCATATGCTGATCTTTGGCATGGGGTATACCGCCACTCGGCTGGCCGCGCGGCTGCGTGCGGACGGGTGGCAAGTGACCGGCACCAAACGCGCCGCGGCGGACGGCGCGATCGCCTTTGATGATGAACAGGCGGTGCTTTCCGCGCTCGATCAAGCCACCCATATCCTGTCCTCGGTGCCGCCGGCCCGCGATGGCTCAGAACCCGTGCTCGAGCGCTATGGCAAGGCGATCCAGGCCGTCAATTTGCAATGGACCGGTTATCTGTCTTCAACCGGTGTGTATGGAGACGCGGCCGGGGCCTGGGTGGACGAAAGCGCGCCGATCGGAACCGGCCGCCGCCAGGCGCGGAGCGCGGCTGATCAGGCGTGGCAAGCGCTGCGCGATGCCGTGCATGTCTTGCGTCTGCCCGGCATTTATGGCCCCGGCCGCAACCCGATGACCCGGGTCAACCAGGGCAAGGCGAAGCGCGTGGATGTGCCCGGGCAGGTGTTCAGCCGGATCCATGTTGACGATATTGTCTCCGCTGTGCGGGCCGCGTTTGATGGCCCGCCCGGCGCGTATAATATCGCCGACAATCTCCCGGCTCCGCAGCATGAAGTCATTGCCCATGCCGCGCATCTGCTGGGCATTCCGCCGCCGCCTTTATTGTCGCTGGACGAAGCCGATCTGTCGCCGTCGGCGCTCGGTTTTTACGAAGAGAATCGCCGGGTGGCCAATGGCAAGGCCAAGCGACTGCTCGGCTGGCAACCGCGCTATCCGGATTATAAGTCCGGCATGGCAGCGCTCGTCGGCTGAGCCGGCTTGGCCCGCCGCGCCCGCATGGCCACGATCAAACCGGCCATGGCCAGCAGCGCGCCGACCGCTGGCAAAAGCGTCCAGACATAGCCTTCGAACAGAGTCGACAAGATCATTGCGACCACCGGAACCAGCACGCTGGAATAGGCCGCCTTGCCGGCTCCGATTTCGCGCACCAGGGCAAAATAGAGCGGAAAGGTGATCACCGATCCGACGATCGCGAGATAGACAATCCCGCCGAGATAGGCAGCGCGCGCTTCGAATACCGGTGGGCCCACTGTGGCCCAGGACAGCAGGATGTTGATCGCCGCGCCCCAGAACATCGACCAGGCGAGCAGCGTCAGGATCGGAAAGCTTTTCAATCGGGGCAAGGCTTGCATGACATTAGCAATGGACGCGGACAATATCCCACCGACGGTCAGCGCAACGCCCAGCAAGACGTCGCCAATGGTCGCGGTCGAGGATTGATATTCGTGCCAGAACAGCATCGCGATGCCGATGGCGGCAATGGCTGATCCGGCGATGAAGCCGGCGTTGATTTGCTGCCCGAGAAAGATCCGGCCAAGGATCGCATTGGGCACCATCAACAGAGCGAACAGCACCGCCACCAGTCCCGAGGTGATATAGATTTCGGCATTATAGACGAAATTGAAGTTGAACGAGAATTGCGCGATGCCGATCAGGATCGCCCAGAACTGCCCCTGCGGTCCGAGCCGGAAAGGCAGGCGTTTCCAGGCCACCAGCACAAACATCGCAGCAGCGGCGATGACAAAGCGATAGCTGACCGACCAGCTCGGCGGAACGTCGGAAATCTGGTCCTTGATCACCAGCCAGGTCGAGCCCCAGATCAGCGAGACCAACAGGAATGGCAGCAATATTCTGGGGGTCAGCAAACTGGGCTCTCCGCTGCCCGGTTCCGCAGTCATAAGCTGGTCATAGGGCAGCCAGTGCCTCCGCCAGCGAGCGAATGTCGTCGGCGCTCTGGTTCCAGCTGGTCACCAGCCGCGCCTGGCCTTCGCCCCAGTCGTAAAAATCGAAGCCGGCAGCGCGCAAGCGGGCGGCTTCGTCGGCGCTGAGGCGAATGAAAATCTCGTTGGCTTCGACCGGATGGAGCAGACGATCGGCGGCGGCTTCGGCAATCAGCTGCGCCCCGCCATTGGCGGCATGGGCGTTTTCAAGCCACAGATCCTGGTCGAGCATGGCGAGGATCTGCGCCGCGAGATAGCGGCCCTTGGATTGCAGATGACCGGCGCGTTTGCGGCGATAATGGGTCGCTGCGGCGAGTTCCTTGTCAAAGAAAATCAGCGCCTCGGCGCCCATGCCGCCATTTTTGACGCAGCCGAAACTGAGGGCGTCGACGCCCGCTTTCCAGGTGATATCCGCAGGCGAACAGCCCAGGGTCGCCACCGCATTGGCAAAACGGGCGCCGTCCATGTGCAGGCCGAGGCCGCGCGCTTTGGTGACGTCGGCAATCGCGGCCACTTCCTCGGGCCGGTAGACCAGACCATATTCGGTGGCATTGGTGATCGACACCGCGGCCGGTTGCACCTGATGGACATCATCGCGAATGGCCGCGCAGAGGTTATCGATCGTGGCCGGAGACAGTTTCGCGCCGTCGCCCGGACAGAGCATCAGCTTTGCCCCGCCGGTATAAAAGCCCGGTGCGCCGGCTTCATCCTGTTCGATATGCGCTTCTTCGTGGCAGATCACGCCCTGATGCGGCTGGCATAGTGCGGCCAGCGCCAGCGCATTGGCGGCGGTGCCAGTGGCCACCCACAGCGCCTCGACTTCGGTTTCGAACAGATCGGAAAACGCGCCGTTGAGCCGCGCGCTCAGCGCGTCGCCATCATAGGCGGTGTCCTGCTGGTTGGCAGCCGCAAGCGCCGCCATAACGGCGGGGTGGACGGAGGCGGCATTGTCGGAGAAAAATCGCATGACAGCGCCATGCTGCGAAGCGGCGGCGGCGTCAAGACAGGATGACGGGAAATGGCGCGCGGGGGAACCTAAGGCGCGCGCGCCACCCTTCGGCGGTCAGAACCCGACCGCGAATCCGACCCGGCCGCTGGTGGTGCCCTTGACCGATGAGCCCCCGACCGCTGCCGACATGTAGATATTGTCGCGCAACCGGCCGACAATGGCGTAGGAATAGCCTTCCTCGCCGCGATAGGTGGACAGGTTGAACGAGAAGGACACGGTGCTGTCCGGCACAATGATCGTCCCCCCCATGGCGATCGCCGCGGCAATGCCGCCATCGGCGCGCCGGTCGATCAGGACCGATTGCTGCTCCATCTGGGTTGCGCGCTCGTCGAGCAAGGCGGTCCGCTGATCAAGCACATCGGTCCGCTGGTCCAGTTCCCCAACGACATAGCGCAGCGCCGGCACCCCGCCATCCTCGATCGGAATGACGCCGAGATTGCCCTGCGGATCGGTGGTGACCAGCTGCAAGGCGCCCTGCTGGGCCAGCGCGCTGGCCGACGAGGTCAGTCCGGACATGCGGATCGTGGTATCGGCATTGCCAAGCGCAATCAGATTGTCCCGCTCCGCCGATGCGCCGTCACCAATTGCAACGGCGCCATTGCCGATCGCGGTGGCGCGATTGCCGAGCGCAACGGCGCCAATGCCGTCGGCGACATTGAGATTGCCCATGGCTAGCGAGCCGGTGCCGGTCGCGCGATTATCCGCGCCCAGCGCAACCGCCCCGCGGCCGGTGGCAAAATTGGGATCGCCGATCGCGACCGCGCCATCGCCGGAGGCGACATTGCCAAAGCCGATCGAAACCGCCTTGCCATCAATCGCCCGGGCACCGGAACCAATCGCGACCGATTGATCCCCGCTGGCGACGCTGCTGGCGCCCATGGCGATCAGAATCGCGCCCCGTGGCCTCGGCCGCCGGTCCGGTGCTGTTGGTTTCGAAAAAGACCAGCTGCCGGGCGTTGCCGTCGGCGGTCTGCTGCGCCGTCGCCGCTTCTTCCCGCGCGGTGGTGGCGGTGGTCTGGGCGGTTTCCGCTTCTTCCTGTGCAGTCGTCGCCAGAGTCTGCGCGGTGGATGCGTCGGCCAGAGCCTGTGTTGCATCACTTTGCGCCGTGGCGGCTTCCGCCTGGGCCGCGTCCGCCTTGGTTTCTGCAGCCGTAGCGGTTTGCCGGGCCTCGTCCGCTGTTGCCTGCGCATCGGCCGCGCCGGCCCCGGCCTCTTGCACCAGCGTCTGTACCGCCGCGACATCGGTCATCGCCTGTTCCGCCGTGCTCTGCGCAGCGGTTGCGGAATCAAAAGCGGCATCCGCGCGCGATTGGGCGGTCCCGGCTTCGTCGCGGGCCTGATCGGCGGTGCTCTGGGCCATGGCCACTTGACTCAAAGCGCTGTCGGCGCTGTTCTTTGCCGCCGCCGCTTCCACCTGCGCCGCGTCCGCCTTGGCTTCTGCATCCGTCGCGGTTTGCCGGGCCTCGTCCGCTGTTGCCCGCGCATTGGCCGCGTCGTCCCCGGCCTCTTGCGCCAACGACCGTGCTGACGCCGCTTCCTCCCGCGCCGTATCTGCAGTTGCCTGCGCATCGGTCGCGTCGTCCCCGGCCTCTTGCGCCAGCCTCCGTGCCGACGCCGCTTCCTCCCGCGCCGTAATTGCAGTTGCCTGGGCAGCCGATGCATCGTCCAGAGCCTGTGTCGCATCACCCTGCGCCGTTGCCGCATCATTAACGCCCTGCGTCGCGGTCGCCGCAACCCCATCCAGCTGTCCCTTATTGACCGCATCCGTGGCTTCTGTCCCGGCCGCGAGATTGGTGATCGTGCGCTGGAGCGTGCTCGACCCGACGGATACGCTATTGTTCCGGTCGGCGACCGATTCAAAACCCAAAGCGACGCTGCCGATCCCCTGTGCCTGGCTGCCGTGACCGAGGGCGGCGCTGTTCGTGCCGGTCGCCCGGCTGACATGGCCCAGGGCTACGCTATTTTCGCCCGTTACAGTACTACTGGACCCCAATGCGACGCTGTAGTCGCCTTGGGCCAAGCTGCCTTGGCCAATCGCCGTTGCACTGTCACCCGATCCAGTGCTATTTGCCCCGAGCGCGACCACGTTCCTTTGGGATGCCATGCTGCTGGTTCCAAGCGCCATGCCATTGAGCGCAGAAGCGTTGCTATTGGCCCCCAAAGCGACACTGCCGATCCCCTGCGCCTGGCTGGCATGCCCCAGGGCAGCGCTATTCTCCCCCGCTGCCCGGCTGACATGGCCCAGGGCAACGCTATTGGCGCTTGTTACTGTGCTGCTGGATCCCACGGCGACACCGTGGCTGGCTGAGTCCTCAACCAAGCTGCCTTGGCCAATAGCAGTCGATAACTCACCATTGGCCCGGCTCGCGTGCCCCAGCGCGGTTGCTTGGTTTTTGGCTTCGCTGCTAACACCCAAAGCCACACTTGCGTTGCCCAATGCTTTGGAAAAGGTCCCAATCGCTGTCGCATCGTTTCCGCTGGCCCGGCTGTCATGGCCCAGGGCCGAGCTGTGCCGTGCCAAAGCTTGACTCAGATTACCGATAGCCGTTGCTCCTGCGGCGTTAGTGTCTTTATTGCCCGCTCGGGAACTGTTACCCACTGCGACACCGTTGATTGTCTCGGCATTGCTCTTATAACCCACCGCAGTAGAGCCCACAGCAGTAACCGAGCTTTCTACACCGATGGCCGTCGCATCGGTGGTGGCTTCACTGCTAGTCCCCAAAGCTACACTGTTGTTGCCTAATGCCTTGCTCTCTACACCAAGCGCCGTTGCTCGTTCACCGCTGGCCTGGCTGCGTTGCCCGAAAGCAGACGCTTCAAGCGCTATTGCCTGACTGCCGTTGCCGACTGCCGTGGTTGACGTTCGTATCGCTATTGATGATGCCCCCAGAGCTACACTTGCCTCCCCTGTGGCCTGAGAATTTCCACCGCATGCCAGATTGCCATCATTGTCGTTCGAATTCGCATCGCCATCATCGTCCCCTGTCGACACAAACTTATCATTGTCGCGATCCAGAAGGCAATCTTCCGCCTGAGCGGGACTGGACAGCGTCAGCGCGCCGATGCTGGTGGTGAGCAACAGGCCCAAACGGACCGAAGAGCGAAGGCAAAGCATAGATTGTTTCCTCAAAAAATATATTTTCGAGATAATGTAATGAAATTAGATTCACAATCTAGTTTTGCTACTACTTAAGTATAATGCCGGAAAAACGCACTGAATCTCAGATTGTTAGCTGCTGGTCTTTTTCGGACAGCTAGCTTTTTACACAGATTTCAGGTCCGCAAAACCCCCGCCATTCCGGCTTATCGCCACTGCGATCGGCGATCGACCCGGCGCTGAAAGCCGGCGGCCATGGACTGGGGCCGCGCCTGAAGCAGCCGTTTGCGCCCTTCGCGCTGGCGGGTGAATATCGGTTTGACCGGACCGATCTGGCTGGTCCAGCAGCGGGCGAAATAGGCCGCATTGTCCTTATGCGCGCCGAGCAGCGCCGGGACCGCATGATAATCCTGGCGTCTGAACCATCCCAGCCGGCTCTTGCGGATCAACAGATAGCGGGGATTCTCGATCGGCCCCAATATCTCGGCCAGCGCGTCGAGGAACAAGCGCTCCTCGGCCCGCGATGCGCCGTGCAGGATGATCGTATGATGCCCCTGCAGGCTGGGTTCTATTTCAATCCTATAGCTGCCCAGCGGCGATTTCAGCGCCTGCACATGGTCGAGGCTTTTCAGCAGGACATCGCAAACCTGCCGCAGACTGCGTTCGAGCGTGCCATTCTTGACCAGCAACCGCATGGCCAGAACCAGCTTGGGGACCGAATAGAAGAGCGTGAGGCCGCCAAAGATCAGCAGCAGGGTCGCAATCTCGCGGACCGACTGAAACTGGCGCAAGGCCCCGGCCGCCGAGGCAAAGCCCCCGATAACCGCGTTGATCGCCAGATAGCGCAGGGTCTGATCATAAGACCCGCCGCGCGGGGCATAATTGGGCTCTGCAATCTTGTGCACATGGCTGCGTTCATGGGCGCTGCCGAGAGAATCGGCCCATTTGCGAGCGGTCTCCGGCCGGCCCCGGGCGCGGGATAGCATCAACGCGTTTTGATCCGCGATCTCCTCTTCCCCCCAGTTTTCCGACGGGATATCGAGCCGGTCGAGACCGTTGCCAATCACCTGACCGGCGCCATGGGCAATGCCGTCAAACATGGCGAAGCGTTTGGCCAGCAGCCGCATGTCGCTGCCCAGTTTCTGCAGACCAGACTGGTCGGTCGCACCCGGCATATCCCAGACAAAGCGCGAAACCGGCGAGGGCAAGAGACGATCTGGCTGCGGCTCGACCGTCGCCAGATGCCAGATATTGGCCACTTTATCGGGCGCGCTGCGGTCAATCCGGATGGCCCGACCGCGCATCTGGTTGGACAGCATATAGGAGCCAACATTGCTGGCCAGCACCAGCGTGTTGATCGTCGGCGCATCCCACCCCTCGCCCAGCAAGGCTTGCGTCCCCACCAGGATACGGATCGCGCCGCGATTGAACAGCTGGGTCACCAGACGCACGGTTTTCTGGTTGCTGTTCCCGCCGACCTGCAATTGACTATAGCCCGGGCAGCCGGGCAGCGCGGTCAATGCAATAGCATCCGGCGCAATGCGTGCGGCCTTTGCCGCTGCGGCAAGGCCAGTCTTGGCGGCGTCGGGTATGATGACCAGCGAACCCGTCAGCACGCCAATCCGCGCGGTGCCGGGTTTGGATCGCCGCAACGCTTCAAATATTGGCACCACGCCCAATTTGGTCGGCCGGAACGGTTGCCCCTCGGTGCGCGGCAAATCCGCGGCACGGACATAGTCGGTGAGCACGACCATCCGCAGATCATCGGCCAGCGTCTGCCGCTCGGCCGCGGCAATGGCGGTGATCGAGTCCAGTTTGGCCAGGCTGCCCGCCATCGCCTTGAACAATTTGCGGCTCTCGATCAGCTTGACCCGCTTGCCCTCGACCAAACCCAGGCCGCGCAATTGCCGCTCCATGGCTTTCTGGGCGACAGCCGATTGCGCAAAGGTCTCGCGATGATCAAACAGGAAGCCGTTGAGAAAGACCTGCAACCATTGCGGGGACAGCAGCGGGATATCGGCCTTGGCCACGCCGAGCAGGTCAAGCGGCGCGCGCGGCAGGGGGACATCGGCGCTGGCCATCAGGATCAGCATCGATGACAGAAAGGCGGGATCGCTCAACAGGTCTTCTTCATGCGTCTCCGGCTGTGTGATCCAGGGATGAGCGGCCAATGATCCGATAAAATCATCATCCGCCAGCCATTGCGCAAGAAAGGCGGCGATGCCGCGCTGGCGATCGGCGAGCAGCGCCCGTTCATCGCGCTGCGGCAGCGAGAAATGGATATAATCCTGATGCGGGCAGAGATCGCCGTTGCGGACCAGCTCGGGCACCGAAATCTCGGCATCGATCGGACCACAGAGATTATCATAGCGCGACCATTCCGCGTGGCTCGCGTCATAAGGCGGCGTTGCGGTCAGCGCGACCAGCGTGGCCTCGGGCAGAGCCTCCACCAGCGCGTTCAAGGCCCGCCACCATTCCCGGCGCAGATGATGCGCTTCGTCAACAATGATGGTGATGCCCGCCGCGCCGGACAGCGATTCAACTAGCCGCGTAAAGTCCGGACGCCGGGGCCCGTCCTCTTCCGCGTGCGCACCGTGCGGCGTTTCGACCTTCCACAACGCGTGCAAGGCCTGATAGGTCACGCTGGTGATCAGCGCCGGGTTTTTGAGATCATGGGAAATCGCGCTGATGTCGGGAGTACCCGGCGGAACGAACATCTCGAACAGACGTTCGCTCCACTGGTTGCGAATGGTCAGACTGGGCGACAACAGGATCGCCGGCTTGCCCAGTTCCCGCATGACTTCGAGGCCGAGCACCGTCTTCCCCGAGCCCGGTGCTGCGACAATGTGCAGCTTGGTATCCGACAAATGCGCCTGCAGTTCCTCAAGCACACGCTGCTGATAGTCGCGCCATTGGCCCTGAAATTTCATGAACGAAAACATCGCGTTGCTCATCCTGCAAGAGCGTCGTCCGGTCAACACCCCTGTCGCGACCAAAAGCAATTTGGGCCAAGGCTATTTCCCGGCTTTTTCGTCCCGTTTGCGCTGGCGCCGCTCGCGTTCCTTGCGACGGACCTTTTCCCAATAGGCGCGCTTGCGCTTCGCCCATAATATGTTGCGAACCAGAAACGGAACCGGGACCCAGGCCGCAGCCAGAAGCACCCAGTTCCACACGCCCCCGCCGATCAGGAACGGGCTGCAGGGCAACGCCACCAAGGCGCGGAATTGCCGGTCATATTTTGTATATCCGTCCGCGAATCCGCCGATGCAGGGCGGATATATTTCCGGCCTGATTTCACTGATCGCAATGCTTGCGAGGATGATCACGATCACCGGCCAATAAACCCTGATCCCGTTGCGCGCGCCATACACCTTGAAGACGCGTTCCTCTGCGCTGAGGCTGGCCATGTCAGTCGCCGAACTTCGGCCGATTTGTCCCGCCGGTGGTGATCCCGGCATTGGCTTTCTGCAGACTCTGGATTTTCCATCCGTCATCGGAATTGACCAGTCCGAGCGTGACCGGAATGACGCCCCCGCTCTCGGTCGTCAGCGTGCCTTGCAATTCGCCGGTATTATTGGTGATCGAGCGCGAGCCCCAGCTCACCTCGGTCACCTGGTCGAGCGCATTGGCGGCCAGAAATTCCTTCAGATCCGCCTTGCTGGCACTGGCCTGAAAATCGGGCGACAGCATGTTGTAGGCTGTGTCCATGTCGTCATTTTTTGCCGCTGCGAAAAACTCGTCGCCCGCTTTCGCGATATCACCGGTAATCCAGAAGATCAGACCGATCAGCACAAATACCGCGACCACGCCGCCCAAAATAACCTTCATCCACGTTTGCATATTCCTGTCCTTTCGATGTGCATGGCAATGGCCAGCAACCAGTCGACCCGTTGTCCCAAAGCTGGGTGACAATGGCGCGAGATGCCATCCCCAGTTCATGGGATGGCCGGATGGCCGCTTGTTGATTTAATTGGGCCATCGGGCATAACAGAGGCCGGGCGATCGGGCCGATCGCCGCGACCGGGAGAGCGCATGCATCGCAGATTTTCCAAAGTAGCCGTGATCGAGGATGATCCCCCGGTGCTGGCCGGCATCTCCAGGACCATAGAAATGGCGGATGATATGGAGCTGGTCGGCTCCGCAATCAACTTCACCACCGGCCTCGCGCTGGTGGCGGACGGCGGCTTTGACGTGCTGATCTGCGATCTGGGCCTGCCGGATGGCGATGGCACCGATCTCATCCGGGAAGCAGCGAACCGGCAGCATGAAATCGACATCATGGTGCTGACCATGTTTGCCGATCACCAGAAAGTGCTCAATGCGATCCGGGCCGGTGCCCGTGGCTATCTGCTCAAAGACCAGCCGCTGGAGCATTGCGTCGATGCGGTTCGCGAAATCCGCGCGGGTGGCTCGCCGATCAGTCCGATCATTGCCCGCTTGGTGCTGAAACAGCTGCAACCCGACTCCCAGCCCGTCGACCAGGTGGCCGAGCCGCTTTCGACCCGCGAGCTGGAAACCCTGAACCTGTTGTCACGGGGTTTTTCCTATGCCGAAGCGGCCGAAATCATGGATATTTCGGCGCACACCGTGGCAACCTATGTCAAGCATATCTATCGCAAGCTCGAAGTGCATTCCCGCGCGGAGGCGGTGTTCGAGGCGTCCAGTCGCGGGCTATTGGGTGGGTAATATTGCCCCTGACCGCCGCGGCTGGCTGGTGCTGTTCTGCGCCATGGTCGCGATGGCTTTGGCAGCTCCGCCGGCCGCGGCACAGGACGCTGCAAGCATCAACGGCATCCTGATCGAACCGACTCCGCAAGGCGATATCCTCCGCTTTGCCGACGCCGATCTTTCCTTTGCCGAAACCACGGCCATTCCCGCAGAAGGCTGGGTCCGGCGGACGCTGCCTTCGGTCTGGCTGTCCGACGAGGCGCGGCAACGGCAAAGCGGCAACCTGACCGCCTGGACCCGAGTCCGGTTTGATGCGGGCGCCATATCCGCGGATAACCTGTCCATTTTCACCGAAAATAATCGCGAACAGATCACCATCTATGTGAACGGCGTGACGATCTTCCGCAATTTCACAAATGATCAGCAGGACATGCTGGGCTGGAACCACCCCTATCTGGTCCCGGTTTCCAGCGATCTGATCAAACCCGGCATCAACGAGATCGTGATGCGGGTCGCCGCCGGTCGCAATCACTCGATTGGCGTCGGTACGCTGGCGATCGGCGCGCATAATGCGGTTGGCGGTCTCTATGACCGGCAATATTTCTTCCGGATTGATGCGCCGAAAACGGTGAACTGGATCATGCTGCTGCTGTCGGCGCTGGTGCTGTGGATGTGGCTCGGCCGCAGGCAGGAAACGGAACTGCTCTGGCTGGGGCTCACCGGCCTGTTCTGGTTCGTGCGCAACTATCACTTCTTCGCCCAGGCCGTGCCTTTCGAACCCTATCTGTTCCAGCAGCTCAGCTATTATTCGGTCTATTTCGCCGTGGCCATGACGCTCGCCTTTTGTACGGAATTTCTCAAGCTCAGGCATCGCAAGGCGATTATTTTCACGATGATCGCGATCGGCGTGCTGCTCAGCGTGGTCCGGGTCACCCTGATTGTCGCCGATCGCACCGACATGATCAGCAGCTTGCTGACCGCCCTGCTGTTCGGGTCGTTCCTTATCGTGCTGGGCCATCATTGCTGGAAAACGCGCGCCTCGGAAAGCCTGATCCTGCTGGCGATCCTGTCCCTCGCCCTGCTGACCGGCGTGCATGATATCGGCCGCATTCCCAATGTGAACTGGTGGGACGGCGCCGGCTTCCACTTTCAGCCCTATATCGGGTTTTTCCTTTTTCTGGTGTTCATGATGTCGCTCGCCCGGCGCTTCCTGAGCGCGCTCAGTCTGGTTGAGGAAACCAATGTCCACCTCGAAAGAAGCGTCACTCAGGCAACCACGGCGTTAGCCGAAAGCGAAGAGGCCCGGCGTCAACTGGAAGTCGAACGGGCGCTGGAAATGGAGCGCGAGCGTCTGATGCATGAAATGCATGACGGCATCGGATCGAATCTCGTCACCGCCCTCGCGGTTGCGCGCAAACGCGATGCGCCGCAATCCACCATCACAACCCTGCAACGGGCGATCGGGGATCTGAAAATCACCGTCGATTCTGCTCGCCCCGGTGGAAGGCGATGTCGTCACGCTGCTGGCCAATTTGCGGCATCGCATGGAACGGGAGCTGCTCGAAGCAGGTGTCGCGAGCATCTGGCAGGTCGAGGACTGCCCGCGGCTGGACTGGATGGATGCCTCCCACAGCCTCCATTTGCTTCGCCTTTTGCAGGAAGCGATCAGCAACGTCCTGCAACACGCGGCTGCCACTTCGATCACGCTGGCCTGCAAGCCCGAAGATCGGGATGACCGACCGGGTATCCGGATCAGCATTATCGACAACGGATGCGGCTTTGTGAAGGATCCGGCCAACAAGAGCAAGGGACTGGCCTTCATGCACCAGCGGGCGATGACCCTGGCGGGCCATCTGGTTGTCGAACCGGCCGAAACCGGTGGTACGGCGGTCCGTTTGTGGCTTCCGCAAGAGGCAGCAAGCTGAGCGCACGACGCGCGCGCCTGCAAAACGATGCCGATTATCTTTCTTTGGGTTGGCGCAGGCGCAAGACCGGATGTCAGCGTTTTCGATACAGGTTGTTTTACATGCTCTCGAACATTGTTTAGGCTACAAGTCATGGAAGCCTAAGCATTTTTTGGAGAGGTTATGTGATGATCCGGGTGACGATTTCCTTGGCGGCACGCTTTCGGTTGCTGACCATAATGGCGTTCAAAAACGACGACGAGACCGACGCTTCCATCCCTTCAAAGCGTAACAAATGGCAAAGAGTGTAATGAAGAAAACAAACGAAATTTCCTTTGATGGTCTCCGTCCTCCCTGTCCCTGGATGGACGAAAGTCACGCCTTGTGGCGCGACTCTGTGCGCAATTTTGTCGATCGGGAAATCATGCCCCATGTGGAAGAATGGGAAAGCGCCGGTCGGATACCTCGTGATCTCTATCCGAAAGCGGCCGAAGCCGGATTGCTGGGCATGAACTATCCCGAAGCGCTCGGCGGTGCGGGAGACGAGACCGATGCTTTTCACGCCATCGTCACCAGCGAGGAATTGTCCCGGGTCGGGGCCGGCGGCATTGCCGCTGCCCTGATGATCCACGGTATCGGCCTGCCGCCGGTGATGCGCCTGGGAACCGAAAACATGCAGCAAGCCATTGTTCCCCAGGTGCTGTCCGGCGCCAAGCAGATCAGCCTTGGCATCACCGAACCCTCTGGGGGATCCGATGTCGCGAAACTCAAAACCAAAGCGGTGCGGGATGGCAATGGATGGCGGGTCAACGGTTCCAAAACCTTCATCACGGGCGGAATGACATCCCAATGGCTGACCACCGCAGTGCGGACTGGTGAAGAGGGTATGGCCGGAATTTCGCTGCTGCTAATCGATCTGGAAAGCGAAGGCGTGAGCCGGACCGAATTGCCCAAAATGGGCTGGTGGAGCAGCGACACGGCCACGATCCACTTTGACGATGTCTTTGTCCCGGCCGACAATCTGATCGGCGAGGAAAATCGGGGTTTCTATGGGATTATGGCGAATTTCAACGGCGAACGGCTCGGCATGGCCGCACAGGCCACCGCCTTTGCCCGCGCCTGTATCGAAGATGCCGCGGCATGGGCGCAGGAGCGTCAGACTTTTGGTAAACGGCTGGCTGATCATCAGGTGATCCGGCACAAACTGGCGAGCATGGCGCAACGCGTCTGGGCCACCACCACTTTTCTCGACAATTGTGCGTGGCGCGTGATGAATGGCGAAAGTCCGGTGGCGGAACTGGCGATGCTGAAAGTGCAGGCGACCGAAACGATGGAATTTTGTGCCCGGGAAGCGATGCAGATGCTGGGCGGCGCGGGCTTCATCCGCGGTCACCGCGTCGAACGCATCTATCGCGAGGTGCGGGTGATGGCGATTGGCGGTGGTTCGGAAGAAATCATGCGGGATCTCGCCTCCCGTCAAATGGGCTTCTGACATCTTGAATCTAGGGTAATCTCAGGTTCACCGGTCATCCCATTCTTCGGCGTCATGCGTGTTAAATCGATGGCGGCCGGCCTATTGTTCTGCCCGATGCTCTTGTTCGCTCGCCCCGACTTTGGCCAGCAGACACAGGATCAGGGCAACGAGGGATAGCGCGGCCACAGCAAAATAGACCGCTGGATAGCCACTGCCATCGACGATCCATCCAAAGCCGCCCGACATAAGCGAGCGACCAAGATTGGGGACCGCCATGAACAGTGCGAACAGACTCGCGGCGATCGCGGGATTACAAAGACGCATGGCCCAGGCAATAAGCACAACGGCCATCAAAAGGGCGATAACTTCCTGGACCACGAAGACGGCGGCAAAGATCGTGCTGCTTTCCCATTGTTCAAACGTGATACCCGCTATGATCGCGGTAACAGCAAGGATCAGCAAAAGCGCTGACAGCGCCTTGCGCATGCCCGCCCAGCGCACCAGGATTGTCGCCATCGTGGCGCCCGCAATCGCCCCAACCAGACCCACGACACTCGCAAAATTGCTATATTCGTCGCTCGCCCACCCGAGATGTTGGACCGCCAGCGTCGGCGCGACGGAATCGAGGAAAGAAAAAGTGGCCATGGCCAGCGCAGCACCGAACAGGAACAGCAAAATATGTAGCGACAGCAAGGACCGGAAAATTCCCTTCAATATGGGAAGCCACGCCCCATGCTGACGCGCCGTGCATTCTGCTGAAGCCCGGCCACTGGTCCATGGAAAAAGCCGTTCTCCGGGGCGTTCCCGGAACAGCGCGAGGAACAGCGACGCAATACCAACAAAAGCTCCAAACAGCAGCGCCGTGGTCGCAACTTTATCATCCGCCAACAGCTGCCCGGCAATAAAGCCGGACGCAGAAATGCCCAATGTCTGAGAGGCTAACATGAATCCGTTGATAGTGGTGCGCTCTGCCTCCGGCACCAGATCAATTGTCATACCATCGACCGCTACGTCGTTGAACGCTGCGCACAGATTAAGAGTGAAGCAAAAGCCGGTGAGCAAGGCGATCTGACCGGCCGAAGGCGCAACGATCGCAAAGCCGAACAGCGTTAGCATCATCGCCGCCTGCGCGACCAATATCCAGGACCGGCGTCTGCCCATCGGGCGATAGGTAAACCGGTCCATCAACAGGCCGTTGAAAAGCTTCAGCGACCAGGGCAGCATCGCGGTTCCTACAAAACCGCCGACTTCGATCGCGGACGCGCCGCGGGCTGCGAGCCAGGCGGGGAGCGCGATCAGCGTGAGGCCGGCGACAATGCCCTGCATGAAATAGAGCAATATGACGGCGGTGAACCGCAAATAGACATTGTCGGACATTGCCGGAATAACTCGACGTCCAACTGTGGCGATGGGAATCTCTGCGGCATATGGCATTAGTGGTTTGCCTCCAGGCCCTGAGTGAAAGCGCCAGAAGCGTTTCGATCAGTCATAAAAAAATCGCTCTTCGATGATCTTGCCGTCGCGGACGGTGTAGATTGCGATTTCGGAAAAGGGTTCGCGCGCGCCGGTCGCGCGGCATTTGATCAGCATGTCGATGAACAGCGCGAAACGGTTGCCGGTGACAAACGGGCCATCAATGCCGAGCTCTTCCATCGCACTGTGCCCCAGCCAAGCCGTCAACTTGTCATGGGCCGCATCAAATCCGGTCACGATCGCCGGGCCATGTTCTGTCCCGCTCGCCGGTTCGATGCTGACGATATCGATGGCCCAGTATTTTTTCGCCGCCGCGACTGGTTGACCGGATCGGAGCAGAGAGGAGAAATCATGTGCAAGGCTATGGATTGTGCCCATATCGTCAGGCCCATCTGTGCGCGATTGCAAGAAAATCCGACGGATGGCAGGTCGCAAAACCATCCGCCGGACGCAGCGCTTGGGCGCGCTTTTCGAAAGAGGCCTAAGGGTGGCCTATCGCGGTTTATATTCGCGCAACAGCATGCTGCTCATCACGGTGCGATATTCTGCCCGATTGCCGGATTCAGCGATCTGCTGCTCGGCGGACGATTTCATATAGGCATCATAGGCCTTGTTGCGGCGTTCCATTTCGGCCGCATCAGCCATTTTGGCAAATGTCGTCATCAGATAAAGGGTCGGTTCGCCATCGCGGGAATTTTCATTGATCAGAATTTTATAGTCACTGATCCAGCCTTTGGATTTGGCAAATTCCTGAACCTGGGTCCATTTGCCGGCCAGATGGGTTGCGTATTTATACGCGCCACCGTCTTTGATAAAAATGCCGCTCACTTCGGAATAATCTCCGGCGACGAGTGGAAATTCTTGTGCCATGGCCGCTGTCGGCAGTGCCATTGGTGCCGATACCAAGAAGGCGGTCGCGACCATCATGTTTTTCATCAGTTTCATCTTCATTCTCCTGTTTTCAATGCCCCGAAACAGCAGGCACAGCTTTCCCATTGGCGGAATCCTGTGATTCCAGCCCGACTGATGAGATCAACTTGTCTGCGATTTCAGTGCGTTGGTGATGGCTCAAGATGTAACATCCCGTCAACGGCGCTACCGTCAAAAAAGCGTCAATAGTGGACAAGAGTGCCTCCCCGGCCGCCAAATGCGGGAAGCAATCAAGTTGATGTCAGCGCGTGTATTGTTCAGCCCTGCCCTGGTGACCGGTGGCGCTCTGTGCCGGCCGCGATCACGACAGGCGACATCAGAATGGCCTTGAGATCAGCGGCCGATCAACGCCGCAGCGGCCTTGGCCATGCCGCCATTGGAATGCGCCACCCCTGCAACGGTTTGGACGGACCAGCCATAGCGGATGCCATATTTCGCCGCCTGTTGTGTGCCTGTTTGATGAAACATGAGGCCACGGGCAAACCGGTGGGGGCCTTGCCGCATGGCCTCTGCGGTTCTGCGAAGACTGCTGTGGGTTGGATCATTGTCCTGATCACCGAGCAAAATCACAACGTCCCTTGATAGCGCTATTTTCAACGTTTCCTCAGAGACTCCCGCCCCTTTCAACCCATAGGGATAGCGTTCGTCCAGATCGGGATTGGTGTACCAGCCGGCATTGGCGGCGATGTATCGGTTCACCCGCGCATCGGGCTTGTAATAGAGAAACCGATGTACAAATTGGGAACCGGCGGAATGACCGTAAATCGAATATTTCAGTTGCTCACTCCCCACGGCACGACGGACAACATCAAACAACGGCTCGATCGCGGAAAATGACCAGATGGCTTCGGCCTGCAATCCTTTGCCTTCTTTGCGGAAAACATTGCCGAGATTATAGCCCGCCGATTTCGGGAAATCGGTGGCGCTGAATTCCGGGGCCACGATAATCAACCCGTTATCCTCTGCCGGCCCGACCCATTCGCGAAGATAGCGATGAGGCGCCCGCTTTGCGCCGTGGAGCATGAACACGATCGGAGCGTTTTTCACATCAACACCGGCAGGTACATAGGCCCACACGGGCAGATCCGGACCCTCCCAGTCGGTAAACAGGAAGCGGTTGATCACGCCTGGGGTCAATTCGCTGGCTTCCGCAATATTGGGAGAAGCAATCATATGATAGGGATGCTCGGTCGCTTGAACGATCCCCTGAACCGGGGCAGAGGCCGAAGCCGCTTCGGTTTCCGGTTGACATGC
The DNA here is from genome assembly GCF_055693205.1 of Parasphingorhabdus sp. W113. Classification (NCBI taxonomy): domain Bacteria; kingdom Pseudomonadati; phylum Pseudomonadota; class Alphaproteobacteria; order Sphingomonadales; family Sphingorhabdaceae; genus Parasphingorhabdus; species Parasphingorhabdus sp. W113. Next base: position 2,839,901 of record NZ_CM146328.1, read on the forward strand.
AGTCAGGCTCAGCATTGCCACCGTCAGCCCCAGATATCTGTTTCTCATCATCGCCTCCCCGTCACCGTTTTAAACCCTAGCCCATGCAAAATCAGATCGGAAGCCCCGAACCAACCGGGTCTCAGACGATCCGGCGTGCCCGTCTCGTATGACTGCCAAACGTTAGAACCGAACCCCGACACCAAAGGTCACAGTCCGCCCGTTAAAGGTTCCGAGATCACTGAACGCCCTTGTTTTGCCGCGGGTTTCGAACACCGACGGCCTGCGGCCTCCGTCCAGAATATCGCTGACCGCAAAGGAAAATGTTAAGCGGTTAAACGGACCGGCATTGCGGAACGTATAGTCGAGATCGAAATCCAGAAACCCGCGGGGTTGCTGAAATTGGGCCAAACCAAAGGACTCGATTTCTTCCAGCTGCAGGCCGGAGTAGCGATAGCTGAGCGCCGCGTCGAGATGACGGCTTTCATAGAATAATGTCGCGTTACCGATAAATTCGGGAGAATTGAAGAACTGGAATTCCTGAATGACCTGATCACCCACCTGATTGGTGCCATTGCGGACCAGGACATCCTCAGCGTTCAAGGTTCCCAAATTGATATCGGTCTTGGTTTTCTGCACCGTCAGATTGCCGATAAAGCCGAAATTGCTCAACAGGCCGGGCAGATAGGAGAATGTGTGCAGCAATCCCACTTCCAGCCCGTAAACTTCAGCCTTGTTGCCATTGGCGGGTTGGTTGACGGCAATCTGTGTACCAGCCGCTCCGATCAGCGCCTCGATACCGCCGAGCCGGTCAATAATGGCCTGCCCTTCGGGGGTAAATTGCGCCCCGGCCACAATTTCGGAGATGGTGTTCGACGGATCCGCCGGATCCGAACCAAAACCGATTGAGTCATCGAACACAAAACTGTTGAAAATGAAGTTGTTGATCCGCTTGTAATAACCGGCAATGGAAATCGCATTCTGCCGATCAAAGAAATATTCGGCGGAAATATCAAAACTGTGCGCATAGGCATTTTTAAGGTTCGGGTTGCCAAAGTCGAAGCCCGCTGAGAAACTTTCAATATCGGCCGCTGTTGCGGTGTTTGGATCAATACCGTCGGTCAGGTTGATATTGAAAGCGCCATCAAAGGAACCCACCAGCAGATCGAATGTTGGGCGGGCAATGGCGGTTGTATAACCCGCCCGAAGACGCAAGCGGTCATCGAGATTAAAATTGGCAATCACGCGAGGGAGCACCTCGAAATTGTCTGTGGTGTTGACCGATTGAAAGGCCGCAGTGGGATCGGCAAGCGTGATTTCGTCAGGATCCATCCCGGTTTGATCAAACCGGAGCTCGGAATCGAACACTGATGGTGCGGAAAAGCGACCCTCATAGTGTTCGAAACGGACGCCACCGACAATGGTCACAACATCGTTGAAATTCAGCTTGGTTTGCAAATATCCGGCGTAGAATTTCTCGTTCGCTTCCACAATTTCCGTAACAAACTGATCAGGCGTAGCGTTGCTGTCCAAAAACCCCTGCCGGAAATTTCGGCGAATATTCAGCAACCCTGAACGGCTGAACAGCGGGATGCCGTTAAATCCGATATCGGAGAAAGGGTTCCCGATGGGATCAAAATAGGCAATGCTGTCGCTGGTTTTGAAAACCCCGAAATCACCGACAATTCCGTTATTGTCCCCACTCGGGTCAATGCCAATGAAGGTAAAGTCATCGGTCAGAGCCTCATCCGTATCGGCAATGTCGATCAAGACTTCCCTGATATCGGAATTTTCAAACAGCGCGCCTGCCTTGACATATTCGACCATGCTGTCTTGGAAAAAGCGGGTGACGTCGATCCTCGCGGAATAGCGCTCATTTTCCGATGAATCGACCAGCTCTTCATCGAAATCGGCAATCTCACCACAGGAATCCCCGTCAGCCTGTTGACAAAAGGGATTCAGAGCGCGCTGGAAAACGTCGAGATTGAAGGGATTTGGTGAGACAAACGGTCCATTGAGAATGAACGGCGCGAAAGAAATTGCGCGCTCATCATCGGCTCCGGTTCCCGGACTGCCAGGCACATCTTCCAGCTCTTGTACAAAATCAATCGACAGGATTGGCACATCCCGAAAGGCGCGGGAATAGCCCGCAACGAAATTGAAATGCCAGTCGTCCAATTTGGTTTCGCTGCGCAGAAAGTAACTTTGCTGGGTTTCAATCTCGTCTTCAATTTGGCCTTCGAAATTCACTTCGGAATCGCGGAAGCTCCTGATCAACTGGCCAGCTGTGCCACCAGGAACCAGCGAGCCATCTTCGAAGCTGCTGGGATCAGCGTCAAACTCGATATTCGAAATGGTCTCCTTGCGATCGCCACGGCTATATTGCCCGCCAATGGTGATTTTCGTGGTGTCGCTGACTTCCCAGTCCAATGTGCCGGAGATATTGATCGTCTCGTCATCAATATCCGCATATTCATAATCGGTCTGTTCTGACGTAAAATTGGATACGTCGAGGAAACCGGTCGGCAGGATATCGAAGACTTCCTCAATATCCTCATCATCTCCGTCGCTGCCGATCGTCACCTGGTTGCCATTGGTATCGGTGAACGTCTGTGGAAACAGGATTTCCGGCGTGGTCGTGGCGGGGTTAATCTGAAAATTGTTGAAAAAGCGACGCCGGTAGGATGCCGATATGTTAAAACCAAGATTATCGGTCACATGCTCGACCCAACTGCCACCAAACCGATAGCCAACCCGCTCGGCGAAGCTGTTGGCATAAAATCGGGAGTCGAAGCTCAATCTTTCCTTGCGTTCGAGTGCGCCGCGGGATCGGATATCCACAACCCCGCCGAGACCTTCGGAATAATGCTCGGGCAACGGCGCCTTGGTTACAAATATCGACGACACGCCATCACCGGTCACGACGTTTAACGGCGTGCGGCGGAAGGTATCGGCAGTCCCTACGCGCACGCCGTTTTCGAGAATGGTGACAAAAGAGGAATCGAACCCGCGGATCGATATGAATTCGCCATCCGAGGTATCATTGTCGCGTTGAAAGGAGATACCTGGAATTCTCGCCAGTGACTCCGCAATATTATTATCAGGAAACCGGCCGGCATCATCAGCCGACAGAACATCAACAATCGCATCGGAATTGCGCTTGGCGTCAATCGAGTTGCCAATCGATGCTCTGGTGCCTTCGACGATGATCGTCGTTTGTCCGGTATTTGGATCCGTTTCAACCGCAGGTTGACTGGCTGTCTGATCGCTACTTTGGGCGAACAACGGCGCAGAGACGGCCAATGACGATATGGACGCCAGCAAGGCCGAGCGCTTCAGAGCAGTGTGTAATTTTATCATATGAAATCACCCCTTGGAGATAAAATAATATTCAAGCTCAACAACTTTGGTTGCTTTATTTCCCCTGTCGGTCTGTCAGCAAAAAAACTAGCTTCAAATTCAAAATCGGAATGTTATGATGCTAAAAATGCAAGTATCTGATAAAGGTAGATTTTTATGGAACTCAAGTGGTTGGAAGATTTCCTATGTGTTGCCGAAAAGGGACACTTTGCCCAGGCAGCGGAAACACGATTCGTCACCCAGTCGGCATTGAGTCGCAGAATCCAGTCGCTGGAATTGTGGATTGGGACAGCGCTGTTTGATCGCTCCGAGCATCCGATCAAATTGACCCCGGCAGGCGCAGAATTCATCAAAACGGCGAGACAGATTATCGATCTGTCTTACGAAGCCCGTTCGGTCGCGAATGAATATTCCAAGATCGGAGAAAACAGCATCACAATTTCCTGTCTTCATACATTGGCTTTGAAATTCGTCCCCGAACTGATCAGCAAATGGCGTCAAGAAGTTCGGCCATTTTCAACTTCAATCATCGCTGAAACGCGGACCGTTGAAGAATATTTGACCGCCCTGTTCAATGGCACCAGCGACTTCTTCATCTGTTATTCGCATCCCTCGATCTCGCTCGACGTCAATCCCGCTCAATTTCCTCGGGTTGAAATCGCCTCTCATCATTTGCGCCCCTATCAGAGCATCAACGCCGAACCGATCAGCCTGGACGACAAGGCGGCCGGTGACATTCCCTATGTCGAATATGCCGGCACATCATTCATGTCCCGGGTTTTTGAACAGCTTCTTGGCAAGGCACCATTCAAGCGGCGATTGCAGATCTCTTATCGGGCGTCGCTCGTTGAAAGCATGCTCTCTGCAACACAGGCCGGATTTGGCATTGCCTGGCTGCCGGAGACAGTGGTTCCCGATGACCCTGAAAAACTGGGCCTTCGCCTTGTCCCCAGCCAGTTTGAAACCAGCTTGAGCATCCAGGTTTACCGCGCCGCCAGCAACACCAACCCGCTGGTGACGGAAATCTGGGATGCGATCAAAAACGCGAACCGGTTCCGATCATAGATCCAGGTCCCCGATCAGCCGATCGGCCTGTGCCGGCACGATCTTCTGCAAGGACTGGGCGAGTGACTCTTTTTCCTGCACGATATTCTGGGCCACCCGGCTTGCCGCTGCATAGCCAATTACCGGCATCAGTGACGTAACATAAGCCGTACTGGAATGGAGAATCTGGTTGGTCCGACTCTCGTCGACCGTGATCCCGTCAATGCAATTTTCCACCAGCGTGTTAATGCCTGCAATCAACGATGTGCTGCTTTCATAAATAGACCAGATGATAACCGGTTCCATGGCATTGAGCTGCAACTGCCCCGCTTCGCTGGCAAAGGTCACGGTGGTGTCCGCGCCGAAGATGCGATAGCAAATCTGGTTCATGACCTCCGGGATCACCGGGTTCACTTTGCCCGGCATAATCGACGATCCCGGCTGCTTTTCGGGCAAATTCAGTTCGCCAATCCCGCCAACCGGGCCGCTGGACAGCAAACGCAGGTCATTTGCTATTTTGCTCAACTTGGTGGCCAGTCGTTTCAGCAAGCCGCTATAGTAGACAAATATTCCAGTATCCCAGCTGGCTTCAATTCGGTTAGCAGAAGGGGTTAGCGGCATGGCACTGATGGTGGCGAGATTGGCGACAATATTGTCCAGATAATAGGGACTCACGCCCACCGTGGTGCCGATTGCTGATCCGCCAAGATTGGTTTCCAGAAACAGAGTCTGCATTTCTTCGATGCGATCGATATCTTCGGCCAACGAGTCTGCAAATGCCTGCATCTCGTCGCCGACGGTCATCGGCACTGCATCCTGCAACTGGGTGCGGCCCAGCTTCTTGATCGCGTGAAACTGCTGCGCTTTCCGTTCAAATGCGTCGACACATGATCTGATCGCTTCGCACAGGGTCCGATTGACTTGGACGATCGTCAGCCGAATAGCCGTGGCATAGACATCATTGGTCGACTGGCATTTGTTGACATGATCTTTGGGATGCAAAAACTCATAGTCACCGCGACGCCGGCCGATGATTTCCAATCCGCGGTTGGCGATGACTTCATTGGCGTTCATATTGGTCGAGGTACCGGCTCCCCCTTGCAGGACATCGACACAAAAGGCGTCACGATGCTGTCCAGCCAGAATTTCCCGACAGGCCGCAATAATGGCTTCGGACTGCTCGCGGCCGAGATCCCCAGCTTCACAATTTGTTTTCGCCGCCGCCATTTTGATCCAGGCAAGCGCCTTTATCAGTTCGGGCATTTTTGAAATCGGAATGCCGGTGATCGGAAAATTGTCGAGCGCTCGCATCGTCTCTATCCCGAAGAGGCAGTTTTCTGGCACTTCCAGGGCGCCTAGAAAGTCCTCTTCCAGCCGCATATTGGAACCATTTTGCTCACCGGCATTGGTTTCGATCAAACCCGCTTCCTTTCGCTTAAATGTCTCGAATCGCCAAGGTCAGGCCGCAATGTGGGTCGCATTCAGGACGTCGTTTCGAATGGTATCACCATCTCTGGTCAGGTATTGAAACCGGGCGTTATCGAACAGGCTCAGAATCGCTGCAATTTGTTCATTCACGAAGTGCACAGCCACGCCATCATCCAGCGTGTAGGCAGGCAAGGCCGCGCGATTGTCTTGCAGGAACTTTTCAAAAATGGCCGGCCGGTCTGGGTGGCTATCATGGTGGACACAGACACTGCCATCCAGAATACCAAGGCCTTGAATAGGCTGCAAACTGCTCTTGATTGAATCCGTAATGCTCCAATCGAAAAGAATATTCAGACCAGCGCTGGCGCCCGCAATCACGACGCCATTGGCATAGGCAGCGCGAAACGGTTCGACGACGTCCCATTCCCGAAACAGCGCCAATAGGTTTCGCGTCGAGCCCCCGTCCACAAAAATAATATCAGCACCGACAAAGAATTCACCTGCATTCCCTGTCGGCGGGTTGAACAGGCTCAGGACTTTGGGCTCGGCATCAAGACGATCGCATAAGCCCTTGAACGCGGCGATCCGTTCTGGATCATCGCCTTTTGCCGCACCGACATAACACATGACGGGTTGCGGCTTTCCCGCAAGCGCCACCAGCTGTTCTCCGAGCAGCGGCCGACTGTCTGCGCCAACAAATAATGACGCGGAATCGCTCAAACCGAATATCTGGCGTTTGGGCTTGGTCACATCGCAGCCATCCGCATCAGTTCGGCACAGAAAATCGCGCCATAGGTGCCCAAAGCATAGCCGAGCACCGCGAGCAGGACTCCCACGGGCGCTAGCGCGGGGTGGAATGCGGCGGCCACTACGGGTGCGGATGCCGCGCCACCGACATTGGCCTTGCTTCCCACCGCGACAAAGAAAAACGGTGCCCGGATGATCTTGGCAACCGTCAGCAGCAGGACCGAATGGATCGTCATCCAGACGATCCCCAGCACGATCAGCATCGGGGCCTCGGCCATTTTGAAAATATCCATCTTGGTGCCGATAATCGCCACAAGCAAGAAAATCATGACGGTCCCAAATTTGGAGGCCCCCGCACCTTCCAGATCGCGGGCCTTGGTAAAGCTGAGCCCCAGACCCAGCGTGGTTGCAATAACCACGATCCAGAAGAAATTGCTCGCCAGGATACTGTCTTCGGTTCCAAGCAGGCCCGCAAAAAGCGGCGTCAGGAAGTCCGCCCCGAGATGCGCAAGGGCAACACCGCCAAAAGCGACAGCCAAAAGCAGCATCAGTTCCGGAACGGTGGATTTGCGTTCGACCGACAAGCTATACTCGGCCATCGTATCGCGGAGCCGGTCAATGGCGCTGGAATCGGCTTTCAGCCAGCGATCAATCCGCTCGGCATTGCCGGCGCCGTAGAGCAGGAAGGCCATCCAAATGTTGGCGACAACAATGTCAATCGCCACCATCGCTGCATAGCGCTCGACATTATAGCCATAGACCTCGAGCATCGCGGTCTGGTTCGCGCCGCCGCCGATCCAGCTGCCAGCAACAGTGGCAAGGCCGCGCCATGCGGCATTTGCGCCCTCCCCGCCAATGGTTTCGGGACTGAAGCTACCGACAATCAGCACCGCCAGAGGGCCGCCGATGACAATGCCCACGGTGGCGGTGAAAAACATGATCAACGCTTTGGGTCCCAGACCGAGCACCGCCTTCAAATCGATGCTCAGGGTCATCAAAATCAACGCCGCGGGCAGGAAATAGTCCTTTGCTATCTGCCACAATCCGCCATCGGCAGACGCTGTGATTCCGAAGCTGGTGAGAAGCGACGGGATCAGATAGCAGAGCAGAATAACTGGCACGAACGTAAAGAATCGATCCCAGCCGCCCCCTTTGTTTTTCAGATAGAACAGACCGCCCAGAATGGCGCATAGGACGCCGAAAGTTTCTACATTATTCAGCATTAGTGGTTTTCCTGCCCTTTGCAATTTCGGGGAGATTGGCAGGAAAAGAGGATCCCGACAAATGCCGCGCATACCAGTCCAGTTCCTTGTTTATCTTGAACAGCTGGTTCCACGGCTTGCGATAATTATGGGGCTCTCCCTTGGCAATATAGAGTTCGGTTGGTGTACCGGTCGCCCGAACGCCGCGATGGAGCATGATCGACTGGGTGGGCGGGACGCGCACATCCTTTTCGCCGCTGAAAAACAGTGTCGGTGTCTTGACCCGCCAGCTGCCCTTGAGAACCGACTGTGCAACGAAGGAATCGATCGGTGCATTTTCCTCCCAGGGCGAGCCGCCGAACCAGAAGGTTCGGTTGTGCCGGACGTCGCTTTCTCCATACATTGACGTCCAGTCCGACGCGCCTGCACCCGAAGAGGCTGCTTTGAACCGGTCGGTTACGGTAATCAGTTTGTTGGTCATATGCCCGCCGGCGCTCCATCCCATTTTGATGAGCTGATCGGGATCGGCAATGCCCTGCGCGATCAAGGCATCAATGCCGTCGAGGACGTCGAAATGGGCATTGTTGAAATAATTCCCGACCATATCGCGCATGAAGGCATCGCCATAACCGGTTCCACCGCGATGATTGGGCAGAAACACCGCATAGCCCTGCCCCGCCAGAACGCTGACATAACGCGAAACGTTCCAGCTCCCGAATTGGGCAGATGAACGCGGACCGCCATGGGTTATCGTGACCAGCGGATATTTTTGACCGGCCTGATAGTCGACGGGATGGACCAATAAGCCTTCGAGCGGCTGCCCATCCCGCGCCGTCCATTCAAAAACGCGCTGCACGGGAAGCCGCACGGTATTTTTCCATTGCGCATATTCTGCGCTGAGCTGTCGGAAGGGTTCCTGGCGATTGGGTTTCAGATATATTTCACCCGGATTGCTGGCATCGGAGATTTTGGCGACATGCTGTCCGGAGGCCGGATCGTAATGCCATTCCGATATCACATGGTCGCCGGTCGTCAGACGCTGAAGCTTTTCGGTCGCAAGGTCGAGTGTGAAAAGCTCGGTTCGAACCCCGATATTACCGAGAATGAAAATCGATTGCCCGTCTTTGTCCCATGCAAAATCAAGCACCTCGAGCGGTTCGGCGGGGATGAGCAGACGGGGTGTCGCGGCCCCGACGGTCTGGATGAAAAGATTGTCCTCGAAATAGCCCTCGCCGCGCTCGTTCACCGTCGCAATGAACGCAAACTGTTTGGCATCGGGCGATAATTTGGCATTGGATTCGCGAAAATCATTGTTCGTCAGCCGCAGATCCGTGCCGGTTTCCTGATCGCGGAGCCACAGTTCGCGGTGGCGGCTCTCATATTGCACGCCCTCTCGCCGGCGGCTGTATAATATTTTCGAACCATCGCGCGACAAGGAATAGCCCTGCACGGAAAAGGCACCGCCCAACACCAACTGATTTTGCGTTTCGCCGAGCTGATGCCGCCATAGCTCAACCGGGGCCTCAATGTCGTAGGGCTCGACAACCTGTTTTTTCTCGAGCTTCGAACGCTTGTCATGACGGCGAGACCGAAAGAAAAAGGAACCGCCGTCAGGCATCCATTTTACGTCACGAATATTCTCAACATGATCGGTAACCTTGGTCAGCTTTCCCGATTTCAGGTCATAAAAATAGGCGGCATCGTCCTTGTCGTCGTCGCCCTCCAGCAGCGTGATGAAACCCTGCCCGTCCGGGGACCACGCGACCGGTGAAACCTTTTCCGTATCGCTGTCCCATGACGGAATTTCCGCAACCGTGCCGGAATCGATAGCGATGATCTGATAGCGCGAGATCCTCTCATTCTCCAGCCAATCGACTGTGCTGCGTTGCAGCACAACATGCTTTCCGTCAGGAGACAGAACGGGATTCTTCAGGCGCCCCATCTCGACAAAAGCAAAAGGGGAAAGCGGTTTGGAAGAACCAACGCTATCGCTTTCATCAGCCTGGGCGGGCTGCGTGATCGCCAGAAGGAGGCAAAACAGCGCCACGGAACGCATCACTGATGCGGTTACAAATCTGGATCCGGTGCCTCGCAATTTTCGTCCCCCAGCTTTGCTTTCTGTTGACCATTTCATTGCCGCAAAACCGATGCAATCTCCAATTCAATTATCGAATTGCCCGGTGATTTTTTTGCATGACTTCCAAAATCGATAGGCGCGCGGATGATCAGTGATCCAGTTTCAATTCGTATCGAACCGTCCGAACCGACTTGTTGCGGCTCAGACTGAACGTTTCGTGGAGTTGCTCCAATGGCCGGAAGTCCAGTTTTCTCAAGACGGACGAGGAACCGGCATTGTCGTCAAAATGACCCGCCGTCAGTTTTACAAATCCGATATCTCGGGCTCGATCAACGGCCGCTCTGCCGATCAGGCTGGCTTATCCCTGCCGCCAGAACCGGGGCGCAATCCAGAATGACAATTCTCCGGAAAATGCACTGGTTCTCTTCACCGCTGCAGATCCGAAGCCTTGGTTATCAGCGGTTTTTCCGATGATACGGAAACCCCGGCTCTGCGCTTCCATAGCTTTCCAGTCGGACACCCAGGTTTCTGCAAAAGCCGCAGGTAATGGATGCGGAATTGTGGCGGTGTTCATGGCCACTTGCTCATCGCGCAAGGCCTCCGCGATCCAGCCGGCATCGGAATTGTCAACAGGTCGGAAGCGGAACATCGATTGCATCGGGTAAAACCAAAGCCGGGCGGATCAATTGGGCATAGCGCGCGGCCAGATCAGCTGGAACCGTTCACATATACAGGTCATGTCATCGGAATAGACAAAGCCATCCCGCTCTGCCTGGCGCCGGAAATAGGCATCATGCGCCTCTTTCCAGAAAACAAGGGATCGGTCGCCTTCGCCCTCGTCCCAGGCAAAGGTCTCATCGACCTGTCGCACCGGACACAGGTCTACCTGTGTGGTTTCGACAATACATTGCTCCGCGCCGGAGCCATCGGTGATTATCCACCGGTCTCCAATCGCCGGAAGGGGAAGTCCGCGACTGTCAAACCACCTTTTCAGTTCACAGGTTGCTTGCTTTTGCCCAATGAGCACCAACTGAACCAATTCATCCGCCAATTCTGGCGTGTCGCCAAATTGATCCACGGGTGGACACGGGCCGCTGATCGCGTTGTGGGCACAATATTCTTCCCAAAGAGACGGGCGCGGAACAGAGTTCATAAACGAAGCATAGATCAGAAACACCGCATTCGAACAAGCAGGATCTTGTGCCGTCGCTGAACTTTCGGAGCTTGTTATTGCCCGCGACGACGGTCTGCATTCCGGATCGTGCGGCCAGACCGTCACCCTCTGATCCGGGCGACAGAGAGCAACATCGGGTTTAAATGCAAAACAAGCGATGGTAGGGATTCCGATGCCTTACATTATCCGCAAAACGCAACGCTCTGATGTCGTCGATCTGCCACGGATAGAGCAATCCGCCGGCAAAGCCTTTCGATCCATACCCGATCTCGCCTGGATTGCGGATGACAGCGTGATGTCCGTCGAAGACCATGAACGGATATTGGATTCGGGATTTAGCTGGGTTGCCTATGACACGCTCTCTCAAACCAATGTCGGCTTCATCACCGCCGAGATGATGGAAGGCGATTTTTATGTTGGCGAGATTTCGGTTGTCGAAGCCCATCAGCAACAGGGCATAGGTTCCAAACTATTCGAGGCGGCGTTGGCAGAAGCAAGATTGCAAGGCGTGCAGTCGGCAACGCTAACGACCTTCACGCATGTGCCCTGGAATGCGCCATATTATGAAAGACTGGGGTTTGTGGTGCTGGAATCCAGCGGCTTGCCAGGCTATTTGCAGACTATTTTGCAACAAGAAAAAGCCGCCGGACTACCCATTGACCAAAGATGCGCCATGCGCAGAACTCTCTAGCATCCATACCGGCTTTCGGAATGTTCCAATCAAGTCGGTATTGGATGCAAAAGCGGGCGAAAACCACTATCGGCTAACGCTCAACACATCCCCCAATCGATTGACACTGTACTATGGCAACGATACACCTCCGTCAGAGGAGAATAACCATATCCTATTTCAAATTTTTGATGATCGCTGCTGCCACCACCCTCTTTGTCGGAGCAGCGCCACTTGGTGCTCAACAAGCCGTTCCCGAATTTCGTCAGCATCCCTTTCTTGAATTTGACATCGAAGGAAATCGGACAGCGGATATTTCGCTAGCCGATGTCGATAGCGATGGCGATCTGGATGCGATTGTTGCGAACGGACGGCACTGGGCCCAGCAGGATTTTGTCTATCTCAATATTGGAAATGGCAAACTGCTTGAAGCTCTGCCCTTGGGACGTCAAAAATCCGCCAGCTACACGGTGCAAACAGGAGATTTGGATGGCGACGGCGATCTCGACGCCGTGGTCATAAGAGACATGCTCCCAGCACTATCGTTCACCAATGATGGCTATGGCGGCTTCAGCTTGGTCGGCGAAGTGCCGCAAAGCGCTGGGCCCGCCCGATCAGCAATTCTGGTCGATGCGGATGGGGATGATGCCTTGGATTTGGTGGTGGTGACGCGGCGATCGCCAGACCGGCTCTACAGGGGTGATGGGCAAGGCCGTTTTTACGAAGGCGTTGCGTTGCCAGACAAGGGTTATGGATCGACCGGTGTTGTCGGTGGAGACCTGGACTCTGACGGAGACGTTGATCTGGTCATCGCGCGCCGAGATGGCGCAGCAAGCGTGATCATGCTGAACGATGGCAAAGGCACTTTTCGTTCTATTTCGCTAACCGGCAGCGAAGGCGATCATCGCAAAGCGGCGCTCGCTGATATGAACGGCGATGGCAAACCCGAAATTATTCTGGTCTCTACCGACGGGCTGCACCTGCTGTATCAGCAGGATAGTAATAACAGTTTTCAAAAACCACGCACGTTCGGGAAGGCGGGTGAGGCTGTTCAGGCCCTTGCTGCAGGGGATATTGACCAAGATGGCGACAATGATCTGGTGGCAGGCGCAGATGGTCCGAATATTCTCTATGTCAATGATGGTACGGGCCAATTCGCGCGTCAAATCATCCGCAGCGAAGCCGATACCTATGGTGTTGCCCTTGGCGATATGAACGGTGACGGCTTGCCGGATATCGTATTTGCCAATTCGGGATCTGCAAACGCAGTCGTGCTCTCGCGAAAACCATCGCAATCCAAACCCTAGCGGTTGATCCTGGTGTCCGCTTTGGGCGCGAAATCTGGCACTAGAAGACTAGCGTGGCGGTGCATTGATCCTTCTCGTCAAACGGGTTTAGTTTCCGCTTTCAACAGCCGATATTCTGACAGCAAGCCTTTGAACAGGCTGTAGCAACAGACCAGCATTATCAGGGTGAAAGGCAGGCCGCTCGCGATGGTACCGGCTTGCATCGTGCCCAGTGCCGTGGCTCCGCCCCCGACCAATAGCGCCGCAGCTACCGAACCCTGCAATACCGCCCAGAAAATGCGCTGTGCCACCGGCGCATCGGTTCGGCCACCAGCGGTAATCGCATCAATGACCAGCGAACCAGAATCAGACGACGTCACGAAGAATACGATTAACAGGATGATCGCCAGGGAAGAGGCGATATAAGGGAAGGGCATATTCTCCAGCATCTGGAACAGCACCAGGGGGGCTTCAGTAATGCCGGCTGGCAATTGGCCAACACCAGCCTTGACTTGTTCAATTGCCGTCACACCAAATGTTGTGAACCATATGATCGCTACAATGACGGGGATGACAAGAACAACCGATAAAAATTCACGGATGGTCCGTCCTTTGGAAATCCGGGCAATGAACATGCCGACAAACGGCGACCAGCTGACCCACCAGGCCCAGTAAAATATCGTCCAGCCGTGATACCAGTCCTTGTCTTCGCGGCCGGTCCAGTCGCTCAACGGAATCGCATATTCGGCATAGCTCACGATGGTCGTACCAAAGCCCGCCAATATCGCCATTGTTGGCCCTGCCACAAAGACAAAGGCGAGCAGCGATGCGGCCAGAACCATGTTGATATTGCTCAGCAATTTGACACCGCCATTCATTCCCCGGACGACCGAAATGACAGCGAGGGCGGTAATTACGGCGATGAGCAGCAGTTTGGAGGTCAAGGTGGCTTCGACGCCAAAGAGAAAGGAAATGCCGGTCGCAGCTTGCTGGGCGCCCAGGCCGAGGGACGTTGCCAGGCCAAACATGGTCGCAATGACCGCTAATATGTCAATGCAATGCCCTGGCCAGCCCCAGATCCGGTCGCCTAAAATAGGATAGAAAGCCGAGCGGATGGTGAGCGGCAGCCCTTTGTTGAAGGCGAAAAACGCAAGAGCCAGGCCGATGACTGCATAAATGGCCCAAGGTGTAAGCCCCCAGTGGAAGACCGTAGCCGCGAGGGCCAGGCGCATCGCTTCGGGCGTGCGGGGCTCCACGTTAAGCGGTGTTCCGCCCCAATCGGTATAATAGGCCATGGGCTCGGCCGAGCCGTAGAAGACCATGCCGATACCAACACCTGCGGAGAACAGCATGGCAATCCAGGATGCGGTGCCGAATTCCTTCCTGGCATCCGCGCCACCCAAGCGAATTTTGCCCAAAGGCGAAGCGGCGACGGACACACAAAAAAGCAGGACGATGTTGCTGGCGATAACAAAGAACCAGTCAAAATTTTCCAGCGTCCACGCCTTGCTCGTTTCCAGTCCGATTTTTGCCGTCTCGGGAAATATCAGCGTCAGCAAGACGAAGGTAATGATCAGAACCGCGCTGATAAAGAATACGGGATTATGCATTTCCAGCCCGAACGGATTGACGTTGTCCTGACCGGCTTCGTAATCGGTTTCATAATCCGTATCGATCACGTCGGTTGCGGTCGCCGCCTCTACTGCTGATTTTGTTCCGCTCACTGTTGAGGCTCCAATATATTGTGTCCCAGCACAGCTTTCAGCGGCTGCAAATGTGTTTCATAGTGCCGCCAGAGATCGACGCTCGCCTTGGTGATGGGTTGGCGCACCTGTTCAGAACTGGCTGTTCGAACGGCGCGTTTTGTCTGATGAAAATCGATGCAGGCTTGTTCAAATGGCAGGCCGAGATAATCCAGCATCCGCCGTACCTGGCCTTCCAGATCATCCAGAACATCTTCATGTTGGACACGCAGGATCGCTCCGGGCAACACCTGGTCCCAATGATCCATCAGGCGCACATAGTCGCGATAATAGCGGCCAATCTCGTTTAATCCGTAGGTAAATTCCTGGCCCTCGGCGAAGAGCTGCTTGAACCCGGAGAAGCAGCAAGCCATGGGCTCCCGGCGCGCATCGATGATTTTTGCATTGGGGAGAATGAGCTTGATCAGGCCGATATGGCGGAAGTTATTAGGCATCTTGTCGATAAAATAGGGTGCGTCCTGCCGATGGATGCGGGTGCTATCGATAAAGTCCTGACCCATGGCGCGCAATTGATCGGCCTCGAGATCGTTCAGATTGTCGGGATATAGGGAATCGTTGCTCGCTTGTTTCTGCCGCCGCAAGCGGTGCGCCAGCGACAGGATATTGGGCAATTCCAGCGTGCCATCGACCTGGCTATGCGATGCCAATATCTGTTCGAGCAATGTCGACCCGGCACGCGGCAGGCCGAGGATGAATATCGGATCCGGTGCGTCGCAACCTTTGCCCGACTGCTTGTCAAACAGCGCCGGGGTGCAGGCCGTTATCTGGTTGTCGAGCTCTGCCGTCATCTGATCGGCATCATAGCGTGACTGCACGCGCTTCAATTCATTGCCGCGCTGATAATAGCCAAAGGACGTGTCATAATCCTTCCGGTCTTCATAGGCTTTGCCGAGGGCAAAACAGATATGGATGCGGTTCTGGTAGCTCAGCCGATTGCCCTGTTCTTGCGCTTCCATCAGGCCGAGTTCTTCGTCGCTAAACCGATAGGTTTTGAGATTGGCCAGACCATAATAGGCGTCGCCATAGCCTGGGTCTGACTGAATGGCTGATTGGTAGGATGAAACAGCCTCATCATGGCGGCCAAATGTCTTCAGAGCATGTCCTCTGGAGGTCAATGTGACCGGATCATCGGGAAGCCGCTGCAAAACCTTTTCGAACAGATCCAAGGCCTGTTCATAGTCACCGGTCTGCATCGACTCGATCGCATAAAGGGATTGGAAAACCGGGTTTGCGGTGTCACGCTGATAGAGCAGCTTGCTCTGTTTCAGCGCTTCTGAAAATTTCTGACGCTTGCGCAGGATCTGGATATAATCAATCCGCACCTGGATATTATCCGGCTCAAATTCAATCGCGCTTTCGAGCAGGAAATCGGCATCTTCCAATATGCCCAAGCGCGCGCCGATATCGGCGAGTAGCCGCATGCCTTCGACATTCCGGGGATTTTTCTGCAGGAAATGGCGACAGGCATTTTCAGCCTTGATCAGCTTGCCCTCGTGCAACAGATGCGACACGCCGACCAAGGGCTTGGGCATGGCAGCTACACGCTGTTCCTGCCCGCGCATTTCGGCTGCGGCCTCGCGTTGGCCCCGGCTTTCAAATATGTCGGCTTGTGCTTTCCAGCTGGCTTGCAGCACGGGGTTGCATTGGCAGGCCCGGCGATAGGCGGCGAGCGCGCTTTCGTCATCGCCCATGGCTCTGAAAATATGGCCCTCTTCCTGATAGGCTCTGCCAAAATCGGGGGAGAGGTTCTTCAACTGATTGACGCTGGCCAATGCCTGTTCATTTTGATCGAGATAGCGCTGGCAAACCGCTTTCATGTAAAGGGCATCAATATTTTCGGGATCATCTTGCAACACCGCCATCGCGGTGCTCAGCGCAGCCTCGAAACGCCCCTCATACATTTGAGTGCGCGCCTGTTTCAGCAATTCGGCTATATCCAGACCGTTTTCAGACATGTCTTCGCGGTTTTCTGTCCTTCAAAAAAGGGAGACTAACCCGTTGGCTAGCCTCCCCCTGTTGTATTGTTCCTTAATATGTGAAGGAAACCCGTGCGCCCACGGTCAGCGGGCGGTTCACCGTGATACGCGAACGATCATAAACAAAACTGCCGCTAATCTCGGCGCGTTGGTCGGTTAAATTATCGCCAAATATCTCGAAGGACCATTTGTCATCGCTAACCCCGGCCGACAGACCAAATGTCGTCCAGCTGTCGAGCGTAATCCGGTTAATCTCGATAATGTCGGTCGCTGAAGAAGCGGAATGGGTCATCTGCGGCTGAACATGGGCTGTCCAATCGCCAAAGACATTCCATTCATAGCGAGCCCGCAAATTGCCTTGGAAACTTGGCGCATAAGCGAGACTGCGTCCTTCAACCACATCGTTGGTTGGCGTGAGAACGTCGGTAATTTCCGTATCCAAAATGGAGAAAGCTGCGCTCACCGTCAAACCTTCGATTGCATAAGGCGCGATCGTGATATCTGCCTCGAGGCCCAATATCTCGGCATTCGCGGCATTGTCCGAGAAGAACAAATTGGTGATACTGGTATCAAAGATCGTGGTCTGCAAATTCTTCACATCTACAAAGAACGCATTGCCGTTGAAACGCACCTGATTATCGAAGAGCGATGTTTTCCAACCAATTTCGTAATTGGTTACTTCATCGGTTTCGAGCGCGAATGGCACGGTAAAGCCGCCGGGACTTTGCGCGCCGCCGGGACGGTTCAGCAGTCCTGGCCGAAAGCCTTCCGAATAGGTTGCATAGAACAACAAATCATCGGTTGGCGTCCATGTCAGATTGGCCTTGAAGATAAAGCCATCGGTTGTCGCTTTGTCCGGTGCACTGAGCGAGTTGAACACTTGCTGCGCTTGTGCTGGACTCAATCCAGCAGCCTCAATATCGGCTACCGATTGGCCCAGGGTAAACGTCTGGCGCAAGGCGTCAGTACAACTCCCGATAAAGGTAAAGCTGCCATCGCCATCATAAAGATCGCTGATATTCGTGCCAAAGGCATTTTCATCAACGCCGCTTGAATTACAGAAAGATGAATTCGCGCTGCCCTCTAGATCCACTTCGACGTCATAATAGCGCGCGCCCAAAGTGATCGCGAACTGATCCGAAATATCATATGTGGCTTCACCAAATAGACCGAGTTGCTTGTCGGTACGGCGCACATCATTGCGGAATATGACGCCGGCTGGATAAGCGCTACTATCCGTGTTGAATGCGGTTGGTTGTGAAAAATTAGCCGGAAAAGAGCCGCCGAACAAATCAATCGCGGTGCTGCCGGGATAGGTGAAATCATTGCGTTCCAGCAATTCCAGATCGCTGTAAAAGCCGCCGGCGGTTAAGCGCAACGGATAATCTGCCGGTGTATTGAAACGCAGCTCATGGGTCATCACTTCGGTTTCCGTCCGCGAATTCACAAGCAAATTGGGTGCTTGACAGGTGCCGGTTGGCGCAGCGCCGGGATAGGATACCGACCCGTCACAGATATAATAAGGCAGATATTGGCCAACGAACAGATAGTCGGAATAATCGACCCGCTGCGTTGTGTCCCGTTTGGTGTAAGCACCGGTATAGACCAATTCCAATGCGCCGATCCGGCCTTCTAATGTCCAGCTGGTATTGTTGAAATCATCCTTGATTTCATCCTGTTCAAACCGTTCGATTTCCAGATCGCCCAGTGTCGGGTCTTCAAAGAAAACGCCATCGGAATCCAGTCCCTGGCGGGCGTGGGCAACAGTCAGGCTCCAGTCGTTTGAAAATTCATATGTACCGCTGACCCGGAAGCCGAGATATTGTGTATCGTTGAAATTCTTCTCGGCGAGCGCGCTATTGTCTGCCAAGATGAAATTCACGCCGGTTAGATCGGCACCGGCCTGCAGCCCGTTGCGAGCGGCACTGACCGGAACACCATTGTCGCGGACTGTGCCAGCTGCGCGGAATCGGGCGCTATCGGCGGTGCTGCGGGTTCCGGCGACATTGTTGATGTAACCACCCTTATGGTCATAATAACCAACAGCGCGGATCGCAAAGCTGTCCGTAACCGGGACATTCACCATGACCTCGATATTGTTGCTGGGATCACCGCTTTTGGTGAACGAAACGCCCGCCTTCGCTTTGACCTGAAACTGTCCGAGAACCGGCTTGTTGGTAATCAAACGCACGGTGCCTGCTTGCGAGCTGGCGCCGAACAAGGTTCCTTGTGGCCCGGACAACACTTCCACGCGCTCCAGATCGGCTGCGTAGACGTCGAGGTTACGGCCTGGCTGCGAAACCGGCTGTTCGTCGAGGTAAAGCGCCACATTGGGTGCAAGGCCGGCAACGCCGGCGGTGGTCAGATTGGGAGTGGTGGATGCCAAGCCGCGAATATAGATGGTGCTTTGACCCGGTCCGCCGCCACCAGCGGTAACGCCGGGCAGTTGCTGCAGATAATCATCAAAGACGGTTACGCCCAGTTGATCGAGTGTTTCTTCACCCAAAGCCTGAACGGCGACTGCAACGTCCTGCAAGTCCGCAGCGCGTTTCGTCGCTGTAACGACGATTTCCTGCACACCTCTTTGCTGTTCATTATTTTCTGTTTCTTGAGCTTGTGCCGATGCACAGCCCATAGCTGCGATAACCGCAAGCGATGCGCCCGTTTTTAAATAGATCAAATAACCCTCGTGTGGTTTCTTTAAATTTTAGGGAAAAACACGTTCGACCGGTGAAAACCTATCGAACCCATTGCAAAGCCAAAAAGAAAGATGTCCCCTGCGACCTCGGCTTTCAAATCTTGGCCATTATAGCAACCAATACGGCTTTGTGAACCGTCGTGTTGGTTTTGGCGCTTTCGATGCCCTCGAAGATCAAGATGTGGCAATCTTTAGTGGCTGCTTTTGGCTGATCCAGGCGATTGACCAACCCACCGGGCCCAATGTCCGCTTTTCGCGTAAAAGCGGACATTGGAAACCGCTTCCAAACGCGATCATACTCGGGCGCTGATCGCGTTTGCCACGGGTCTAGAAGCGCAATCTCGCGGCTGCAAAACCTCTCCACCGCCACGCGCTGGTGCTATCAAGCCGCGTGGATTCTCCTGCAAGCACCTGATCTCCGGAACTTGGATTTACAATCTCGCCAACACCAGAGAGATAGCTGGCTTCCGCTCCTACAAGGAATTTCAGAAAGGGCGAGACGTCAAATTCCAGTCCGGCGGATACGGAGCCTGCAAATTCCAGAGCAGAATCAAACTCTTCAAAATTCAGCGTAAAATTCTGGTCTGCCGGAGGACAGAGGCCACAGACATTGGTTTCGGTAGCCTCCATCTCGCTATCCCGGTAGTAGACACCGCCTGCCAGCGATCCGGTCGCCGCGACCCCTTCCGCGATCCGCACGCGGCCGTTTAGAATTCCGCCCAGCCCGAATAGTCTGTCCTGCACCGCTTGATCGCGAGTCTGGGTAATCGGCGTGCCAAAAACCGTGGCATTGGTCTCGCTGCGATAGTCGCGGTCCATGAACAACGCGTTGATGAACAAGGTCGCGGTCGATGTGAACGGTCCCTCGGTCGCAATCGGTGTCGTCGCAGCAAACTTGATTTCATGCATTTGAAACTCGGCTTCGTTAAAGCCCGTCAGACCGCGATTGCCGATGTTGAGGCCGGTGGATCCGCTGGGTGAAAAACCGCCATAGACATTGCCGACATCAATAGCGCCGCCTGCCGGAATATCGAAATCGCGGCGTGCATCGCCCTCGCCATAACCATAGTGCACGGATCCGACGATATGATCGGCAATGTTGAACGTAGCACCGCCAGAAACGCCGAAGCTATCAGATTGCTCGGGCGCAGTTCCGGCGAAGGTTTCGGTGCCGGGTCCGGTCGATTGAAAACCGATCCCCGTGCTCTCGTTGCCAAAATTGATTTGACCCCAGGACAGGCCGGCCGATCCGTAGGTTCCAATACCGTCTGTCGCGGGTGATCCCTGATCCGGATTGGTTTGGGTTGCCGCATTGGGACTTGGCCCGCTAAAGTCATCGGTCATACGCTGGACCAGTTCGACTATTTGCGGGTCCTGATTCAACCGGTCAAATTCGGCCGCAAGATAGTCGCCTGCGGGACCGACATCATAATCGCTGTATAAAACCGAAGGATCGGCGGATGATTGCGCCAATTCCTGCTGCGTTGGCGGGCATTTCAGCTGGCTGGGAAAAACCGCACCGTCAATCGCCGGATCGAGCCGCTTCAGCTGTTCGAGGGCATCCGCCCGGTCCAGTTCAGGATCGTTCAGCAGCAGGCGTTCGCGAAGAACATCACGGATTGCGCCAAATTCGCGCAGCTGGTCGAACAATTGCCGATAGCGTTCCTCGCGCGCGGCATTGGTTTCGTCGTCGGCACCGGTCAGGCACAGTTGCACAAGACTGTCCAGCTCTGCTCTGATTTTCGCTGCGGTAGGCACGGAGCGCGCAAATTGCACCTCTGGCGGCAGGGACTGCACAGCCAAATCGGGATCACCCGACTCTGCACCAAGGGGGCTATTCGATGTGCCCGGAGTGATATTTTCGGCAGCATAAGCTTCGGCACCATAAGCCTCGCAATTCAACGCTTGCGGGGTTTGCAGAACTTCAATCCGCTGGAGTTCGGATGGCAGATAGGTTCGGCCATCGGGAGCAACCGGAACCGTTTCCGATCCCCTGAACCCGCGCACCGTGAAACCGTAGCGGCCACCATATTCCGTTTTGATCCCCCTGATGTCAAAATGTTCGATGACACCGGGCGTGGCGTTGCGGCCAAAGGCGGGATGGCCGCGATTGATGGCACAGGCCTTGTTGATATCTTCAAGCCGGTCGACATTTTGTTCCAGAGTTTCGGTGCCGAGAACCGAGACCGGTACCGCGATATCCTGCAGTGATCGTTCCCTGGCCTGCGCTTGCATCGCAGTACCCGCCAGCAAGAGTGAAATCGCCCAATGCATCCGTTTCATATTCAATTCCCTGTTTTATCAAGATCTGACCCTTGAAAACGGGAATATGGTGGTCGCTAAAACCGCGCATCATGCATTTGTATTACACGGCACTACCACGCGCTATGTTTGACGCTAGCGACCAAACACTTTGCGCAGCAGATCGGTCTGCCGGCTGGATCCGGTCTTTTCCAGCACGCGCTGCATATGAACCCGGGCGGTATTGACCGAGATACCCTGGGCTTCGGCATGCTCGGGTACCGACAAGCCGCCAACGATACTGTCGACCATCTTGATCTCGGCAGGCGTAAGACCGTGGGCCTCTCCAAAGGCCACAAAGTCAATCAGCTGATTTTCATTGGACTGCCGAATTCTGCTGGCAATGTCGTCGAGCAGGTCCTCAGGCATATGCGCGAGGATTTCCTCGACCCGGTCGGACCAGACCGGTTCGGCGCTGATTTTTACCCCGTCGCCGCGAAACTGATTGAGAAACGGACGAATATAGGCGATCTGTGCGGCCTTGTCGGGTTCATCCTTGCTGTCATCGGTCATAGCGTCCCCCTATCATTTTTCGGTTCGCTGTAATAGGCTGCCGGTCATGGAAGGGGCAGCCACAGGATTTCCCGTCATAGAGGGGAGCGACATTGATTTTCGGCTTTTAGAGCTGGAAGCAAAGACCATCGCCCATGCCGTGCGGTCACAAATGGCCCCGCTGTCCAAGACATTCTCGGATTTTGGCGCAAAGATCGAAAACCGCATTATCAAGGCGTTTCTCCTGCGGGCCTTGAAGCCCGCGTTGGAAAACCCCCATGATCCGGCCGAAACCGCCCGCCTGCTTTCGGCCTACCGGACCGCCACTGCACGCGGGACCTTTGCCGCTTTCAATCCGGTGATGCAGGCGCCGCCCGATACGCAGCTGCTGTTTGATCCCGCTTCCCCGCTGCTCGAGGATTATGCCGATCCGGATGCCGAGTGGCCCGAGGGCGGCACAGACGAGCCGATCCTCTTTTATGTTCCTGGCGGCGGATTCATCCTGCCGCCATCGCCCAAGCAGGTCGCGCTGGCCTTCCGCTTGGCCGAGCATTGCCGCTGCGAGGCGGTGATCGGCAAACATCGGCTGGCCCCCGAATATCCGTTCCCTATTCCAGCCAAGGATCTCGCCGATCAATATGCCGCGATTTTGCAGTCGGGAAGGCCGCCGAGCCAGATCATCCTGTCGGGTGACAGCGCCGGGGCGACGCTGATCCTCGCGATGTTGCTGGAACTGCGCGAACGGCGATTGCCGATGCCGGCGGGAGCGGTTCTCTTCTCCCCCTGGGGGATCTGGCGATGCGCGGCTGGTCCTATATTTCCAAAAGCATGAGCGGGAATAGCCCGTTTCGCATGGAAACTGCGGCGTTCAGCGCCAAACTCTATCTCGGCGACACATTGCCAACCGATCCCCGCGCCTCGCCGGTATACGCCGATTTGCGCGAATTTCCGCCGCTGGCCATCCATTGCAGTCGCCACGACATGCATTTTGACGATGCCATTCAGCTTGCAGAAAAAGCCCATGATGCCAACGTGCCTGTACGGATGAATTACTGGGATAGCCCGCGCCATCATCTGGAGCGCTTTGGTTCCAAGGATGCGCAAAGCAGTTTTGATCTGGTCTCAGGCTTTATCGGCGGTTTGGTTGAGCGCCCGTCCTGATTTTGACAACGCCGCCATAGCTATCGGCGTGGCGAACGGTGCCGCAAACAGGCGATGGACGATCGTCAGATACCGCCAACTCCGATGCTTCGGAAGAAAAAATCGCTGCCGATAGTAACAGCGCAGAAAAGCAGCAACTTCCAAACGCCGGCAAAAATAACCTCGTTCCCACATTACAATTCAAATCTTTGCCTATTGAATCAATCACTCTGCCGTCAAAATCGCTCCGTAAAAATCAAAGCAAACACATTCAACACCTGATGTCATCACTGAAGGAATTTGGACAAGTTGCTCCCGTCTTAATCGATGAAAATCAAAATCTGATAGATGGTCGGATGCTGATGGAAGCCAGACGATGAAAGCAACCTGACTAACCAGACGGACAATGCAAGCGACAAACCAAAATCAGGACAGTGATTCCGGTTTGAAATCGGATATTCCAGAATGGACCGATTGCTATTTTTCACTGAGCTTGGCTTCGCCATAGAGCAGCCCGGCTTCGCGGGTTCCCTTATGATCAACGCTCAATATATCGTATAATAATTGTAATATGATTACGCACATAATCCAATTATTCCTATTTTTATTGCCTTTTTGCTTGGTTTGAACGCAGAGGTGGGTCAGTGGAAGAATATGTCTTCCCGGGTCGTGTCGATTACTCAAGGCACCTAAGTACACGCCAATGTGCAAGGCTGGTCGATAAGTGGTTGTGGCAATTGATTTGCGACCTGAGGAATATGGAACCCATTCGCTTCACCGAACGAAGACGTTGATTGTCTATAAGGCGACTGGGGATTTGAGGGCAATTCATATCCTTCTCAGTCACTCCAAGTTAGAGAACACTGTTCGCTATCTCGGCGTGGATATCGAAAACGCGCTGACCGTAGCTGAGAAGACCGAAATTTGAGTAATGTCGGGCGCCAGACGATTTTCGACTGGCACCCACTTTTGAGATGAATGTGTACGATTGAATTCTCACAGTTTTGGGACCGTTCGATCCCGATAGCGGGCGTTAGCTGGTCGGTGATCCTAGCCAAAGCTGCGATCTGGGAACCTTCCTACATCGACTGTTGCAATGCTCTTCAATGTTACATAGTTACATAACGATGAACTCACGCCCGATTCAATTTGGACGCAAGATGGTGATGCCAGTTTGGCTGCCTGCCATTTTGTGCATCTTCCTGTTCGGGCAGATCGTTGCTGGCGGCCATTTTCACGAAAATGAACTCGATGCATCCGCCGGTTCCGAGTGTGCGATTTGCTCGCAGGCTACTCAGAATGATGACCTCGATTTACCAGATGCTGCTGAAGCACAAAGCCTGGATTTTGTGCAATTGTGGCAATTTGAGGCTGTAAAATCACAGTCTTCTGCCGTGGTGCTGGAAGCAAAAGCACGCGCACCCCCTTATTCCTGAAGTCAGATCAAAATCAGCAGCAAATTCATGCTGTAAGATTTCCTGACTCTGACTTTTTCAAAGATATATTGGCGCCATCCAATGGGAGTGGGCGCGCCTTCTTTTGATTTTCAGGGATAAAATAATGAAAAAATTGAATTTCCTACGCTTGCTGTTGAGCAGCGCGCCTCTCTGTTTTGCCAACGTCGCTTATGCACAAATTCAGGACGATGACTCCACAGATTCAGCTGCCGATGATGAATCGGCAATCATCGTATCTGGCGTTCGCCCCGCCTATCGCGGCGACTTTGACGATTTGGAAATTCCCCAGTCTAACCAGACGCTCGACGCAGAAATTTTGCGCGACACTAATGCACTGGACTTAAACAGCGCTCTGGATCTGTCGGCTTCCGTTGCCCGGCAGAATAATTTTGGCGGATTGTGGAACAGCTTTTCCATCCGGGGCTTTTCGGGCGACATCAACCTGCCAAGCAATTTTCTTGTGAACGGCTTTAACGCGGGTCGCGGATTTGGCGGACCCCGTGATATTTCGGGGATCGAAGCTGTTGAAGTTCTAAAAGGTCCGCGCTCCGCGGTTTATGGGCGCGGTGAGCCCGGTGGCACCATCAACCTGATCACAAAACGTCCACAGCTCGAAACTTCGGGTTATGTTCAATTTCAGGGCGGCTCTTTCGATTTCTATCGCGGCGATGTGGATCTGCAAACCACCCTCGGAGATGGTATCGGCATCCGGATCGCGGGATTTTACGAAGACGCGGGGAGCTTTCGCGGGCCCAAGGAAACGCAAAAATATGGAATCTACCCATCAGTGCGGTTTGATATAGGGGAGAATTCGATCCTCACCTATGAACTGGAATATACTGCGCAGGAATTGCCGCAGGATCGTGGTGTCATCTTTTCCCCGCAGTTCGGGTTCTCACCGCGCAGGCTTTTTACAGGTGAACCCGATGCGCTCATCGACACCGAGGTTCTGGGTCACCAGTTGGAATTTCAGCATAACTTTAACGATAACTGGAGCATCCTCGTCGGCGCAGGCTATCGTGAGACATCGCTCGTCGGAGACGCCTATGAAAATAATTTCGGCAGTCGTCAGCCTTATCTGGTCGATGGCCAGGCCATTTCGCGTTTTTTCCGTTTCCGCGACTATGAAGCCGACTATCTGGCTCTGCGCGCCGAATTGACTGGCGAGTTCAACACCGGCGGCATTCGCCATCGGGTGATCATGGGCGTGGATTATGATGAGTTCGACAATGATCAGGTAGCCAATCGTTTTCGCCAGGCTGGAATCGGGGGCGCGCCGAGCAACACGCTGGATCCGCAAACCTATTTGCTGATCGATGTCAACAATCCGCAATATGGGCTCTATCCGCCACCCAATGCAGCTGCCCAGATTGATCGGCTGGAAACAACCAGTGGTCTCGGTTTCTACATTCAGGACCAGATCGATCTGACCGAAAGGCTTCAGATTCGTCTGGGTGGCCGGTTTGACGATTTCGACCAAATGTTGATAAACCGACGCAACAATCCTGCCACTGTCAGCGAATCCTCTAACAGCGCGTTTTCGCCACAGGCGGGCCTCGTCTTTCGTCCAATTGACAGTATCAGCCTCTACGCGTCCTACGGGGAAGGTATCCGCCAACTGTCTGGCACCGACTTTGAAGGAAACTCTTTCGATCCAAACGAATCGACCTCGTTCGAGGCCGGTATCAAAGTTGATCTTGGAACGCTATTTCCCGGCGTGCAGGGTTCGGCTTCCCTGACTTACTTCGATGTCGATCAAAGCAATATTCTCATCTTTGATCCCCGCCCACAAGCCGCTGGTGAACTAGTCCCGGCAGGTGAGGCGCGCAGCCGCGGACTGGAACTGGATGCCAATGCCAGCTTTGAAAGCGGTCTGCGGATCTGGTTTTCATACGCCTATACGGATGCGGAATATACCAACAGCGGAACGGACTCGGCGACATTCACGACATTCAATCCCGGCGAACCGCTGATCAACTCTCCGGATCATCAGCTCAGCCTGCAAATATCCCAAAGCTTTTCTATTGCTGGCCTCGGGGCGCAAATTGGCGGGGGCATGCTTCATGTTGGAGAGCGAAACGGCGAAGTGGGCGGGAATTTCGATCTTCCGGATTACACCACATTCCGCCTTTTTGCGCAGATCGAACCGATCGAAAATTTTGCGATCCGGGTCGATGTCGATAACCTGTTTGACGAGACCTATTACACGGACTCCTTTGCCAATGTCTGGGTACAGCCGGGCGCTCCAAGGGCCGTGCGCGTTTCTGGTCGATTCAAATTTTAGGAAAGGATGACTGTAAGTATGACATCTCCACTTGAAGCGCGTTCTCTTTCGTTAAAGCGCGACGGCAATACCGTCCTCGACGATGTTTCTTTCACGGTAGCGCAAGGCGAAATCTTTGCTCTGCTCGGCGGCAATGGCGCCGGGAAGTCGAGCACTCTGCTGACCTTTCTCGGCTTTCTTGATCCGTCGGGCGGTGAGGTTCTGGTCAACGGTCAGAATGTCGCGAATGACGTAACCGCTGCTCGCAATTCTATCGCCTATTTGCCAGAAGCAACGTCGCTTTATGGGCATATGACCGCCTATGAAAATCTCGACTATTTTCTTGATCTGGCCGGACGATCAGCAGGCCGCGATGAGCTGAATGCAGCATTGGACCGGGTAGCCCTTCCCGAGGAGGCCCGGTCCCGGCGATTGCAGTCCTACTCAAAAGGTATGCGGCAAAAGGCGGCTATCGCCCTGGCCCTGCTCCGCGAAACGCCCATTTTGTTGCTGGATGAACCGACATCTGGACTTGATCCGGTTGCCATCGACGAGTTCCATGATCTGGTCAAAGCCCTTGCCAAGGGAGGGCAAACCATCCTGATGGTGACGCATGATGTTTATGGAGCTTGCCAGGTAGCCGATCGGGTTGGCCTGCTTCGCCGTGGCAAATTGGTTGGCAGTTTTTCGGCGGAAAATGGCCAGCGCATTGATACAGAAACAGTGCATGCTGCCTTTGCCGAGCGAGAAGCGGCATGAGAGCAGTTACTCGTATTGCCCGCGAAGAATGGCGACTTTGGCTGCGATCAAAAGTCGTCATCGCTGCTGCGCTGATTGTTGCCGTGTTGCTTGCTGCAACAAGCCTGCTTACGATCAATCGGGTTGCGACCGAGCAAGCAGAGCGATTGGAACAGCAAGTCGCTGCCGAAGAGACATTTTTTGCTCAACCAGACAGACATCCGCACCGGATGGTTCACTATGGCCATTATGCTTTCCGCCCGCCGCCACCGCTGGCGATGTTTGAACCGGGAGTGGATGCGGTTACAGGCCAGTCGATTTTTCTGGAAGGACACCGGCAGAATACGGCCATGTTTGCTGACACAAAGGCTGCGGCTGATCTGGGCGGGTTTGCGGCGCTGACACCGGCCAGTTTATATCAGCTGCTCCTCCCATTGCTCCTGATCGTGCTGGGCCACGCCTTGTTTCTGCGCGAACGCGAAAGCGGAACATTGGCTGTTATGCTGGCACAAGGCCAATCGGGCGTGAAACTCGCTGCGGGCAAGGCAGCGGCTCTGCTTTCCGTTATCGCCATTTTCATGATCCCGCTGATAGCGCTTGCAATCTACTCAATAAGCCTTGGAGAGAGCAGCCTTGCGGCATTCTCGCTAATGGGCGGTTATTTCGCCTATTTGTGCGCCTGGGGTGCGATTGTACTTGCTGCCTCCATCATCTTGAAACAGCGCGCGGTATCGCTGGGCGTGCTGATCTTTGCATGGCTATTCGCAGCGCTGGTTGTTCCGCGCTTCGCGATCAATGCCAGCAGCGCCATGGTTGATGCGCCCGGAAAGATCGAGAGTGATCTCGTTATGCTCGCCGAACAACGCAAGCTGGGCGATGGTCATAACGCGGCCGATCCGGCCTTCCAGCGCCTACAGGCCGAAGTTCTGGAACAGTATGAAGTTGAAACAATCGAGGAATTACCAATCAACTGGCGCGGCGTGGTGGCTTCCTATTCGGAAGCAGAGCTCACCGAGTTATTGAATGGCTATGCAGAGAACCGAATGAGTCTGGAGGCAGCGCAATCGCGGATATTCGATTTCTTTGGACTTGCTTCTCCCACAATTGCAATCAGTTCAGCCTCGCGGACCTTGTCGGGAACGGATCTGGCAACGCACCACCGGTTCCTCCGCGAGAGTGAGGCGCTGCGTTTTGATTTTGTCCAGTCGCTCAATGCAGTCCATGCTGAGGAACTCGACTATGCCATCGATATGAACCGCAATGCGGATCCTGAGGCCTCACGCCGGGCGCGCGTCAATGCAGAGGCCTGGCAGGTTCTTGATGAGTTCCGATTTGTCCCAGATAGCGCTGCTGAGAGAAACAGCCGGGCGATGTTGTCGCTGGGCATATTGGCCTTCTGGCTCTTCCTCGCCGCTGCTGTTGTGTTCTTTTCTGCACGAAAGGTCCGTCTGTAATGTTCAGGAACATATTTCGCGAAGCCCGTTTCCTGACCACAGACCGGGGCGCTTTATTCTGGCTGCTATTGGCCTTTGCCCTTTCTGTTGTGGCGGTTTCCTTCGGCGTGACGGAGGTCCGGGAACAGCGGGAAACAATTTCCACTTTGATCAAGGAAGATGCTGCTGATCGAGCCAACGCCTTGCAGGGTCAGGAAGAATGGGGCAGCGCTGCCTATTATGCGTTTCATCTGACCTATGCACCGCCATCTGACTTTGCATTCGCCGCAATGGGACAGCGGGACAGCAGTCCGTGGAAACATCGGGTACGCATGCTCGCGCTCGAAGGACAGATCCACGAGTCCGATACACGGAATGCCGATTTTGGATTGGTTGGTCGATTTGACTTTGCGTTCCTCGCGGCCTCGGTCGCTCCTTTGCTTCTGATTCTGCTGCTCTATGATCTGCGGGCATCCGAACGGACCGCGCGGCGACATGACCTGCTCGTGGCGACCGCCGGTTCTCCATGGCAATTATGGTTGCCAAGAGCATTGGTTCGCATCGGCCTGCTGGCGCTTTTATTGCTTACCCCGCTCTGGGCGGCGGCACTGATCGAAGGATCATCAGCAGTCACCCTGTTGCAAGCCACTGCCATCGTGATCGGTTCCCTGCTGATCTGGTGGTTGATAGTCGAACTGGTGAGCCGCATTGACGCTGCACCATCCATTTTGCTGACAACATTGATCGGCATCTGGTTGGCCTTTGCAATCGTCATTCCCGCGCTTTCCAAGACGATGATTGAGGAAAGCAATCCTGTCCCGGATGGCGGCGAGATCTTGCTGCTTCAGCGCGAGACCGTCAATAATGCCTGGGACCTGCCCAAGGAAGACACAATGATACCATTCATTGAGGAACATCCGGAATGGGCCGAACACGCTGTTATTGACGGCCCTTGGGCCTGGAAATGGTATTATGCGTTTCAGCACGTTGGCGACCAGAAAGCAGCACCGCTGGTTGAACAATATCGCGAAGGACGATTATCGCGCGACCGGCAGGCCGGCCTCGTTTCATTGCTGTCACCCACATCCTTTGTTGAGCGCACCTTTGAAAAGCTTGCCAAAACTGATGCGGCTTCAATGATCGCTTATGAAGATGCAGTTCGTGAATTCCAC
This sequence comes from Parasphingorhabdus sp. W113, assembly GCF_055693205.1. Lineage (NCBI taxonomy): Bacteria > Pseudomonadati > Pseudomonadota > Alphaproteobacteria > Sphingomonadales > Sphingorhabdaceae > Parasphingorhabdus > Parasphingorhabdus sp. W113. Next base: position 2,870,301 of record NZ_CM146328.1, read on the forward strand.
GCGGAGCTGAGGGCCTTTCACTATCCGCTAATGTTTCCAGACAAGCCATATGATGAGGAATTGTTGAGCGGTTTACCCACATATACACCCCCGTCATGACAGCAAAACCCAAAGGATAATCATGTTCTTGCTTCGCTCAATTCTTGTGGCCCTGCTGGGCCTGATTGCAGTTCCAGTCCTCGCTGCTGAAGCCCAGTCATTCAAAATTGGTGATGAGATCATCGCTCCCGGAACGCGCGCAGACTTTCGCCTGACTGTGCCCTCTGTTGGCGATGAACCGGGAACCTTTATACCTGTCACCGTGCTTCACGGTGATGAAGCAGGGCCAGTGCTGGCCGCTGTCTCGGGTGTGCACGGTTTTGAATTCCCACCCATCATAGCAGCGGACCGCTTGGCGGACCGGATTGACCCAGCGGATCTAACCGGCACCGTCATTCTCGTGCGTATCGCCAATATCCCGTCTTATGAAGGGAAATCACCCCATCTCAATCCGATCGACGGGAAAAACCTCAATCGCAGCTTCCCGGGAAGTCCGTCCGGCACTTCAACCGAGCGGATCGCTGATATTCTCTCGCGCGAGGTGGTGGCGCGGGCCGATTTTCTGCTCGACCTTCACTGCGGCGATGGTGCAGAATTTCTCGAACCATTTGTTGGCGTTTACGGCGGACCGCTAGCGACCAATTTTGAGCTTGCACGGGCCGTAGGCGAAGGGTTCGGTTTTCCCAATCTCGTCCGCTATTCGATGAACACGCAACAGCAAGTGGATACTGGTAGATCTTTAAACCGACAGGGCGTAGCAAGCGGCATCCCAACAGTGCTGGTGGAGTTTGGTCAAAATGGCAGGCGCGATGAGAAGTTCGTTGCCGGGATCGTGACAGGGGTAGAAAATGCCCTCAATATCCTCGGTATCTGGGACAAGCCAACACAAAACGTACCGCCCGTACTGCGCCTGTTTGAAGGAACAACCGCCGCCCGCGCGTCGCATTCCGGCCTTTTCTATCCGGCTGATCCCGAGCGCCGATATCTTTTCAAAGGCGATCTGATCGGAACAATCCGCGATTATTCCGGCAAGGAAGTGGAGCGGATTTACGCACCGATTGATGGATATGCGCTCTACGGCATACAAGGCCCACCGGTCCGGGCAGGTTGGAGTGTTGTTACCATTGGAATACCAACAGACGGATTTTGATTGGCTCTGTTTTTATATTTTTTGGGCGGTTTTCAGTGTCCGCTTTTGCGCCCAAAGCGGTCAGAACCAGACGATCCGCAATCCGCCCAATTGCCACCTGTCTGCAAAGCGCCCCAGCTTCGGACCTTCCTATGATTTCCGCTTCAACCCAAAAAGCGGACATTGGATATTGACGATAACAAGACCGAATACAGGTCTTGTTATCGAGCCATATGTTTGACGGATGTTGCGCATCGGGATGCCGGTGACCTGCTCCCGGTTTCTTTCCTTAGCCGATAATAGTGTCTTTACACCATTCGCGGTTGATCGATGCCGGCCTATATTGTTGCAAAAGGACCCCTGAAATGAGGAGCCGGCGTTGATAACCATCATGACAAGCGTCAAGGCATTGATCCGCATTGCACTCGCCTATGGCGCTGCTTGCTTCGCCGCCTCGCTCGGGATGTTTTTGATTGCTACGCTCATGACGATTGGGCAACCGCTTTTGGAAGGCGTGACGTTCAGCGAGGATGTCGCGAACCAGGCGGGTTATCTGCCGGTATTCGCTGTCATGGCCGGGATCCTTGCTGCCCCCGTCGCTGTGGTCACGATACTTGTTTCGGAAATCCGCAAGATCACCCGGTTGTGGTTTTTCCTTATTGCCGGAGCTGTTGCAGGGCTTCCCGTCCTGTTCCGCGGCGACCAGATCACGGTGATGCGTGCTATTGAGGACTATGTTACGCTTGGTCCAATAGGTGCGGCGGCTGGTGCGACATTCTGGCTTGTTCGCCATCACAAATGGCCGGTTTAGCCCCCTTGACGCTATGCCGTTGGAAACATCACGGTGGGAGACCAGCCCATGGTGCTAGCCCTCTACACTGTACATGAAATCTCATTTCGTCCTAGTTTGTGACACAGCGTACCGGCGCAATTTCATCCGTCATCGCGGACTCCCTGGACGTCAGCACAAGCGCGTCATTTTTCATATGCAAGCTGATCAGATCGGTTGCATAGCGCACACCGCTGCCACTTTGTGATTGTGGAAGCAGCAGATTGCGGCTTTTCTTTCCGGATCTCGCGGACGGATGCGTCAGCTTGATCAGTGGCAGTTTGTCTATTGTCATGAATATGACATCGAGCGCCATGCTATTTTCGCACCGGTAAACGGTTGCGTTCCGATCCACCCGGAATGCCGGTTCAGCATTATCCAGGGTTTGAGCCAGAACCGGGTTCGGATTGGCAAGCATGATCAAAAGTGTTGCCAATTTGGCTTGTTTAATACCGGACATCATGTTCATCTATCCTGCATCCTGCAGTCGATGCTGCATTGTTTTTTTGTAGGTTCGTCGCAGCAACCAGCACAGTTGCAATAGGCCTGGCTCCAATTCAGCTTTTCCTGCCCATGTACTTTCTCCGCTGTCATCACTGCCCGTGACCACGATTCAGAAAATCTGCACCATGCGTTTTCAATATTTCGGAAACCGCCTCATTGTCGGAAAATTGCTGAATATAAACGCTATGTTGCCTCTTTGCTTCATCGCACCCCGCTCTTTGCCAGCTATTTGCAACCTGCTTGTCACGATCCGGGTTTCCACTGGTTTCACCGGTAAGATGACTGCAGATCTCGAGCCGTTCAAAATGCAGGACGAGACCAAAGGGCAAGCGGTTCGACGGACTGCCAAGCTTTTCCATATCAGCCACGAAAAAGCCCTTGGGACTTGCAGAATATTTGCGTCCGTCGGGATTTGCCGTTCGCCATGCAGGATATTCAATATGCCTATGAGGCGCCGCTTTTATAGTTGTCAGCGCCCCCCGTTCGATGAAGGTGAAGATAATTTCGTCGTTTTTCCCCGATGACCAAAACCCGCCAGTAATATTGCGGGCCACCCATTTTTCTTTGATCGAATTCTGCTGATATATAAGCGTGCCTTCTGCATCGGTCATCACCGTCACTCTGTGGTTCTGATCAATGCCAGCATATAAGACATGCTGGCCCATCAGGCATTCCAGAGAAGTGGGTTCGGGCTGTGGACTATGGACGCTGGATAGCGTCGACATCGTTATCTGGGCAGGATCCCCCAGTGCGCCCGGATTTACGAAATGCAGTTCAAGGGCGGTTTCATCCCGTTCGGGTTCGACAAGCCGATAGCGGATCTGACCGGCGCCTGCATGGACTTCGCTGATTTTCAGCCGGGTTGGCGCAAGACGTTCCCCTGTCCCCGGTTCAAGATAGTCAACGGTACCATTGCCCGCATTTGAAAAAGCCATCAGACCATCGCGAGTCTCGCCAATACACATGCTGTCGACGGACCGATAATCCGACAGATCATCCGCGTGCAGCTGCAACATGTAGAAGCCATTGTCGGTCGTCGGAAGGCTTTGCGCCGCGGCTGGGATCGGCGCGAGAGCGGCGCCGAAGCACAAGGCTGGAAGCAAAAGCCATTTCGAAAATCGGTGATGCATTTCGCAACTCCCAAAAACCTGTTCCACAACGGCAACGATATTCTGGCTTTCCAATACGCGCTCGTCGGCGCTCCCAAAATAGTGTCATCGCACTATTCCGCCAGCGATGATGCTCCCGTAATTCCTCGGTAACGCCAAAGGGAGACATGAAACATGACACGCCAGATGATAATAGTGGTAGCGGCAATGAGCCTGGGATTGAGCGGCTGCCTTGGCGGCGGGGTCCGCAGCAATGTTTCCCAGTTTAACACGCTGGAAAATGTCCCGGCATCAGCAACATTCACGGTTGTGTCGTGGCGACCAGAACTGGAAAACAGCCTGGAGTTCCGCAATTACGCGCAGCGCCTGTCCGGTATCATGCGCGAAGCTGGATTGCGGGTCGTGGAACCGGGACAGCGTGCCGACTATGTGGCCTATCTCGACTATGGTATCGATGATGGGCAACCCGTCAGCTATACTTATAATGTCCCCGAATGGGGAACGATCTACAACAGCCAAACCACGTCGACCGTTATCGATGACACGGCACCCGGGAAACAGGTAATCAACAGCACGGTCAGCGGGACGGACCCGGTTTACGGGATTAAAGGCTATACGCAGAAAACGCGAAACTCGATCGAATTTGCGCGGTTTGTAAATGTCGACATATTGGCGGCCAATGCCTCGGCGAAAACCATGCCGGTCTACGAGTTGCGTTTGAAAAGCAACGGAACGTGCGGCAGCATTCCCAGTCTGATGCCAAGATTCATGAAAGCCATCGAGAAGCGCTTCAGCCGCAAGTCCGGTTATTCCGGCAAGGTGAAAACAGGCGGCGTCGACTGCTGACTAGCCAGTCCTGTCCTTTGCCCGGTGCCTGGATATCGCGCAAAACTCGGCTTTTTCGTTTGAATTAATGAACTGAAAATGAACCATTTTTCGCAAAATATAGTGTGATCCCACTATGGGCAAACCCAGGCATTCTTTTCATGATCAGTCCAACAAGAGACAAGGGAGACGGACGGTGAAAAAGATTGGATTTCAACCCGGAATATCGATGGCAGCGATGATTTGTGTTGCGCTGACCACCGTGGGATCACAGCCCGCACACGCGCAGGCAAAGACTTTTGCAGACCATTTCAAGAAGCAGGATGGTGATGCCGCACGGCAGTCCGAACGCCGCGGCAACCAGACAGGCGATCGCCGGACCAATGCCAGACAACCGGCAACACCCGATTTTGACGGTCCCGAATATCGCCAGCACGTCGGCAGTCTGGCGGCCAATGCCGATCTGCAGTCGCTTGAGCAGCGCGGCTACGACGCGCGCCGGACGCGTCCCGGACAGCAAGTCCGCAATGAGAACGATCTGACGCCCAACGAGAGGCGGGAGCTGCAGCGTCGCGGACGGGATGCCCAGATAACCCGTGGCACGCGTCCAGGCTATGTCGCTGCTCGCAGCACATCGGGACATCCGCGAGCGACAGATACGAACACCTCGCGTCACAGCGCTGGATCACGAACAGCGCGCAGTTCCGACTTTAACGGTCCTCAATATCGCAGGCACGTTGGGGGCTTGGCGGCAAACGGCAATCTCCAACAGCTCGAGCAACGCGGCTATGATGCCCGACGGGCCCGGCCTGGCCATCAAGTCAGGGACCAATATGACCTGACGCCAACCGAACGCCGCAATCTTCAGCAGCGCGGCCGTCAGGCGCAGATCGATCGGGGTGTCCGCAATGGCTATCGCCCCGTCACAAGCGGCGGCGCTCCCGACTACCGTAAACCGGCAAACTATGGGAACCACTATCCGGGTGCCGGAAGACATCCCGCGAGGAACCCGGCAGCGAAGGCACGCCCTGTGAAGCGCGTCGTCAACGGCGTCCGAAATGGCTATACTGCGACGTCGCTGTCCAACAAGGTCTCGGGTGTGGATTTTGGCACAGAAGCTATTGGTGGCCGCAGCACCGGGTTCGGAGAATATGGCCTGGACATGACCTATGGTCAGGCGCGAACTTTTGCCAATGGCGGCGATCCGGTTGTCGCGGCCGGGCGGGCGACCCGGCGCCTGGGATCCAATCTTGTCGGCGCGGCACAGGGGATCGACCAGTCGATCCGTGATCCGCGCAAGATTCCGGGAAATATGAGACGCGCCGTCACCGGCGTTGCGCGAACCGGCGTCGGTGCGGTGCAATATGTCGGATCGGCCGCAGTCAAAACCACGAGAGACGGAGCCCGTTTCATGACCGATCCCAAATATGCGAACAAGCAGGTCAAATATGGCGCAAAACGCGCAACCAAAACGATCAGCAATATCGGCAAGTCGACCTGCAAGGGTTTTTCCACTCTTCTCGGGTTGAACAAGAAGAAGTGCCGGTAGGATTTGCCCCCAACAGCCAGGAGACAGCTCATGAAAACATTGTCTGCATTCCCAACCGTCGCAGCCCTGCTTCTGGCGCCTGTGGCCGCATTGTCGCTCTCTGGACCGGCACTGGCCAGCGGATCAACACCGCAATATCGCGCCTATTGCGAAGCAAAATATCGAACAGGCGCATTGCGGGGCATCAAACCTGGCTGGAGCTATGGCTATAATAGCAGAACCAAACGCATGGAGTGCCGGGAAAAGGATTCGATGGGTCTGAACACGTCGGTCAAGGGCAGGACTTTCTGGATCAACCTGCATGACCTTTGCCGTTTCTCAACCGGACGTTCGGATTTTCACTGGCACGGTGCCGGAAACGTATCTTGCGGCCGCGATGATCACTAATGACGAACCGTCCTGTGAACCGCCTCCAAATCTGTTTTATGGTCATTCCCGCCTTCCTCACAATATCTGGAATCGCCCTTCCTTCGCCGGCACAAGCAGCAGGCTCCTCGGTCAATCTTTCCAAATTTTGTGATGGCAAATATCGGAACGGATTGCTGCGCGGCCTGCAGTCCAAGATCGGAGCCAAATGGAACGCCAAAAAGGGGCGCTGGGGGTGCTGGATCCCTGGGCGGTTTGGCTATAACATGGTTACAACTGGCGGGTTCAAGCGGCTGAGTTACGCCGAAGCCTGTCGCCAACAGAGAGGTACGTCTCGCTATCACCTGCATGGGCGTACGGTTCATTGCGGTCAGAACACGGTTCGCCGGCCAGATCCGCCCCCACAGCCGGTCCCCGCTCCGCCAGCAAATGGCTATGGACGCGGTGAAGTACAATATACAGCACTCACTCTGTGCAACCGGTCTCGCACCGATACAATTTACGCCGCCTGGGTATGGCACGACTGGGGTGAAAATCGGCGTCCGAAAAACTGGCGGGCGCAAGGCTGGGCCAAATTGCGCCGCGCCACTGCAAAACCATGGACTTCCCGAATTACCGCAATGGTGATCCTTATGACGACACGGTTTATCTCCATGCCATGTCAGACAATATTAAATGGGGTCAAAGCGACTATAGCTTCTGCGTCCACCCTTCAACTTTTGACCATATCGACAGCGACCGGATGGCTTGCACGGCTCCGGGCCAGCGGCTGGTCAAGATGTTTGAATTTGAACTAACGCCGGGGGGCGATAACCGCTTTAACTTCAACTAGGGAGACCCCTAGGCTTTCATCGGGTTTGCGAGATCGGGATATCGGACAGCCTCCAACGTGTCCCGGATTCTGTCGGACAATGTTCGAGCTTGAGGCCTTCACCCGTAGAAATCGAACGCGCGATCCCGAGACCCAGTCCATGGGGGCCATGATTCTGATCGCGCTCCTGTTCATCATGCTCATGGTCAAAATTTGCCACGATATCTGGTGGCAAGCCCGAACCATCATCGGTCACGTCGATCCAGGCGCGTCCATCGTCCAGTCCGGTTTTTACGGCAATGCAAGATGCGCCGGAATGCTTGATCGCATTATCGATCAGATTTGACAAAATGCGGTGAATGGCCACTGACGGTACCGCCAGGACCAGATCGCTCTTGTCGATTTCGAGGGCGCAGCCATTGGCCAGCGCCTCTTCGGCAAACATTTGTTCCAGCGTCAGCAAATGCTCATCCAGCGCTGTCTCCTGGCGACTTTGGGCGTCTTCGGTTTTCCTCTGGATTGTTGTGACAGCGCCTTCTTCGTCGAGCGTTGTTGCCGACAACAGCTGATCGATATAATCAATGCTCCATTCCAGCGCCCGGTGCAGTTCCCGGTTCTTGGGGTCCACGCCCGACAATGCACTTTGCAGCGAAACAAGCGGCTGGCGTAAATCATGCCGCGTTTCGGAAAGACTGCGCCGTGCGCGACTAATCTCGGCAAGGGCGATATTGCGATCAACATGGGCCTGTGCCAACCGGTTGGCGATCTCACTGCTTTGCATCGCAGCCGCGAGCTGTTGCTCCTTTGATGCATCCCGTTCCTGAATGATGCCGCGTACCTGGCTGATGATCGCTGCCCCGAAGACCAGGCAATCCAGCACCAGCAGAAACAGGGCGGCGGTGTCGAACAGATCATTATATCGGGCGACATCGGGAAAGCCGGCGCGTATGGTAAGCATGATGTAAGCCAGCAGGATGAAAAAACCGAGGGCGAACAAACCTGCGCCTTTGACTTTTTCCCGAAGCGCCGTCCAAACGAAATAACCGACAAAAGCCAAGAATCCGGTCCCGGTGGCGATCATGATGATGGTCGTGACCGGCAGATGAAACACTGCGCCAACCAGAGAATTCAGGACGGTTGCTGCCACGACAAACAGGGCAATCCGAAACATGCGCGGTGCGTTGTGCGAGGCATTGGTGAAACTGGTCGCAAAGAAGAAATAGAAAACGCACCACGAAAGCCGCAGGATGCGTTTTATGCCGTCATGGTGGATGGAGAAAAATTCTGGCAGATAGGGCGTCGCATAACCATAGGTATGAACGTTCAGCAAGATCAGCGTGAACGTGTAAAGCGAAAACAGGGCGATGACAGTCGAGCGCATCAGGATCGCAAATCCGGTGGCCAGCACGACGGCAAACAGGGTCGCACCAAAATACAGGCCATGAACGGCAGTCACCGACTGGCGTTTGGCTATAAACTGTTCCTCGGATACCAGACTGATCGGAAACGCACGGTCGCTGGCGGCGACACGGATATCAATATCAAGCCGGATCAATCCGCTTTCCGCTATAACGACCGGCCGGGATGCCAGCTGGAGGTTTTGGCTGCTCAGCGTTTCTGCATCCCTGAACCGCTGGCGGGATTGCAGAAGAATTTCCGTCTCGCCCTGATCTACGAGGCTTATGAGAACCTCTGCCCGTGCCGCTTCCTCCGTCACAACCCTGAAAAGGAGAGGTTTTTCAGTGCTGTTTTCAAGTTGCAAACTATATCGGACAAATTCCAGCTCGCCATTTTGTTCCCGCAAAACCGGTTTTGCAATGGCCTGAATATCTTCGATCGTTGAAATATTTGCGAGATCAACCACGGTCTGGTTGGCTTTTGCTTCCTCGCTCATCATTGTCAGAGCAAGGAAGGAAAACAGGACCAGCAGCGGCAGTGTAAGCCAGCCAAATTGCCTGTATTGTTGGTGCGGCACATGCTGGTTGATAATATCGGGCATGCTGTTCATATTGTGCGTGCCGTTCCGGATATTGCTGACAAGCCGCTGGAACAAAGCGTGGTGGGGGGACAATGGACATTATTCACTCGCAAAATCCCCTGCGGATCGTCCTCGGAGATGATCATGCGGTCGTGCGTGCGGGGCTGCGAGGCGTGCTGGAACGGGATGGTCGCTTCGCCATCCTTGCAGATGCTCAGGACGGCCTCAAAACCATCGCAGCAACCAAACAGCACCGCCCGGATATTCTGATTGTCGATATTGCCATGCCGGTCATCACCGGACTGGAAGTGGTTGAAGAGATCTGCCGCTGGTGCCCGGATACAAAAATCGTCCTGATGACCGGCTTGCAAAACCCGACCATTATGAAATGCGCCGTGGCGAGTGGGGCGCACGGTCTCCTTTTGAAGGGCGATGAAATTGATCAATGGCCCCAGCTCCTCTGTGACATCGCTGGTGGCGAAATGCGGGTTTCGAAGAGTGTGAAAGCGGTTCTCGAAGAACCGTCCATTCACGACAGCCTGACCAGGCGGGAACGGCAGATACTCATCGGCCTGATACAAGGTGGCAGCAACGGGGCGCTGGCGGCCCGGCTCGGGATCAGCACCAACACAGTCAACAATCATCGCACCAGCCTGATGCAAAAATTGGATGTGCACTCACTCGCCGAACTCATGACATTGGCGGCGCGTGACGGGCTCTTGGAAATCGTTGATCACACACGGATTGTAGACAACGGCAGCGCCGATGACAGCCTGGAGTGATTTCGGGCAGATCAGCACAATCATCGCGATGGCCCTCCAAATGCCGCCTGAAATACCGCTTTAATGATCCCATTTTCTGTTTCCTGCAACCAAATCAGAAGGGATTCACTGTACGGTGCATTGGTCTATAATGAACTGGTGTGATCACACCATTCTATGGTTGTTGCAACCCGTGAATTGAATTGCGTGGCGGGTTGCTTGGCCTTGGTTCCGATCAGGCCGCATCAATGTCCGCTTTTGCACCCATCGCGGTCAGAACCAGACATTCCGCTGTCGGCCCAATTCCAGTCTCGAGTCAAATCGACTGCCATTGTATGGAAAGTCGAAGGCCGGCAAACTGCCGCTAGGGGTCACGCAACAAATTTGTCGCATCAATCTGAATATTGATTTCATCGAGCTTTGAACGCAGATCGACGATTAAACCGCCAATATCTTGACTACTGGTCTTGGCGGCCTGCCTTTTTACGACGGTTACATGAGCATCTTCTAACCGTGCAGTGACAAGCGCAAACAATCCCGTTCGTACCTTGATTGGGTCAATTTCGTCGTCTGTATCTGCCATGCCCTTACCCATGCTCGACTTAGCATGGAAGTCCACATGCAGCTTTTGCAAAAATGCAGATAAACCACTGGACTTGGTTGTGTGTTCGAGCTTTGCTGTCGGTGTCGCAACTATCGGATGCGACAAGCCGCCCGCCGCAGAGGCGATCCGCGGCTTGGGTCGGTGGAAGCGCTGGCCCCTCCAGCGCCAAACTGGAGACAAAACATGTCCACCAAATCAAAGCCTCAAACCAAATCCGCAAAAGTCATCACGCTGCTATCGCGAACCAAGGGGGCTACTCTCGATGAGATATGCAAAGCCACCAATTGGAAATCACACAGCGTCCGCGCCTTCCTGACAGGTCTACGCAAGAAGGGCTTCGTGCTTACGCGCGAACAGCGAGGCGATGACGGTACCGCCTATCGGATCACGCAAAGCCCAGGCAAAAAAGAGCTCAAAGGTGCGGCATGACTTTGCTGGGCAATAAATTGGCCGAGCTTTCGGTAATGCCCCCTGTCCAGTTGCGGTCTGCCTAGCGTGATACGTTCAAGTCGCCTGCGCCCGATATCGGACCAGACCTGCTTCGGCGCGGGATCGCCAACCACCTGCAGGAACGCATCCACGGTAGCCTGACTGGTGCTACCAAACGGGAGATCGAGAGGCTTCGCAACCGCGTCGAAAGAACCGGTAAAGCTGGCCACATGCATGCAATCTCTCTCAAGACTGGAACAAGACTGGTCAGGTCATGGAACGGCAAAAGCTATCATGCCCTAGTCTCCGATAATGGCTTTGAATTTGAAGGCCGCCATTATGCAAGCCTCAGCCACATTGCCCGAGAGATAACCGGCGCGCATTGGTCTGGCCCTCGGTTCTTCGGACTGAAGAAGCGAAGCGGCTACAAGTCGAAGGCTGCTGCCGATGGCTGAGCGCATCAAACGCAAGCGCTGCGCTATCTACACCCGCAAATCGACAGAAGAGGGCCTGGAGCAGGATTTTAACAGTCTGGATGCACAGCGCGAAGCTTGTGCCGCCTATATCCTCAGCCAGGCCAGCGAGGGCTGGGAAGCAGTTTCCGAGCTTTATGACGATGGGGGATGGTCTGGCGGGAATATGGAACGCCCCGCTCTCAAACAGCTGCTGAAGGATGTCACAGCCGGCAAGGTCGATATCATTGTCGTCTACAAGGTTGATCGCTTGACCCGAGCGCTGGCCGACTTTGCAAAGATCGTTGAGATATTGGATGAGAACGAGGCGAGTTTCGTAAGCGTTACACAATCGTTCAACACAACCACCAGCATGGGACGTCTCACGCTCAACGTCCTGCTCTCCTTCGCCCAGTTTGAGCGAGAGGTCACCGGAGAGCGTATCCGGGACAAGGTTGCAGCATCCAAGAAGAAAGGCATGTGGATGGGTGGACCAGTGCCACTCGGGTATAGAGTGGAAGACAGAAAACTGTTGTTTGAGCCATCGGAAGTGGAATCGGTCCGCTACATTTTTAACCGCTATATCGAGCTCAAGTCTGTTCCGAAGCTAGTGGATGATCTGGCAGCGAAAAACTTTCGTACCCGCAAACGGGTGATGTCCAATGGCCGCGTGCTCGGCGGGGTTCATATTGCAACCGGCGCCCTAACACTGATGCTGCAAAACCCGATCTATATTGGCAAGATCCGGCATCGCGGGGAGCTATATGATGGTGAACATGAGCCAATAATTTCACAGGAACAGTTTGATCAGGTGCAGGCGATCTTCTCAGACAATCGTCGAGACAAAGCCCTGGGCAAAAAAAGTCGCAATCCCAGTCTCTTGACGGGAATGATCACCGATCCGGATGGCAGACCCATGTCTCCAACCCAGTCGAAGAAACAGTCCCGCACCTATCGATATTATTCCACGCGCTTCAAACCTCTGGAGGATAAGGCCTCTGCCTGGCATCTTCCTGCTGGAGATCTGGAACAGACTGTTGTCAAAACCGTTGCCAACCACCTGTCACGCGGACTCATCTGGGAATCAGAAGACAGGACCTTGAGCAAGGACAGGATCGATCAGTATCGGGAAACTGCCAAGCACCTCCCATGCTTGAGCATTGTCGAGCAAAGAAAGTTCCTTCTCAATTGCCGTGCAAAAGTTCAAGTAAAGGCTAAGGCCGTGAAAATCAGTCTGAGCATCGAAAAGCATTCCGATCCCATCAATATCTCCGTTGATACGAAACTGGTTAGCAAAGGATCAGAATTGCGGTTGGCAGTCGCGCCGGACAACGGCTCGGCAAAGCATGAGCCCGATCCGGTATTGCTCCGCCTCATAGCACAAGCTTTTGCCGCTCGGGATTTTCTGTTCGAGGGAGTAGCTTCACCGATCATATCCGACTATTCGCAAAGGCACTTGAGAAATCTAGCGCGGCTCAGCTTTCTGGCACCCGATATCATCACCGCCATCGTGCAAGGATCGCAACCGGTTAACCTGACAGGAAGGCGGCTTCTACGCGCTGGTGACCTCCCGCTTGATTGGGCCGGTCAGCGAACCCTTCTGGGGTTTGAATAGAGCCAAAATTACACAAAATTCAAAAGTGCATCTGGTGCCAGCGTTTCGGGACATCGAGATAATCCGGCTAATTGCAGGCATATGGCGGGCGCCAAATGGTCTCTGGAGCACCGTTCACCCAACCGGATAGGGCTAAGCTACCGAAACTTGGGGATTAAACGGGCGACCGATTTCTGTCACCGGAGACACTCGAAATTGGGAAAAGAAATGGTGCTGCTAGGGAGAATTGAACTCCCGACCTCGTCATTACCAATGACGCGCTCTACCACTGAGCTACAGCAGCACTAGTTTCTACCGGGAGCGGCTCGCTCCGGGTCCCGCGCCTAAGACCAAATGGTTACCAACTTGTCAAGCGCAGTTGCGTTTTTGATGGGATGCTGGCAAAAACTCTCCATGCCCAAACCCCAAAGCCCCGACGACAAGCAGCGCAAGGAAGCGGAGAAAGCCGAGCGGCTGGCCGAACAGCTGCGCGCCAATTTGCGACGCCGCAAGGCGCAGGCCAAGGATCTTAAAGACGACCAGAATTAAGCCGACACAACCGCCCGTTCCGGCTTGATCAACTCGAATTCGGTCACCGCCTCGATAAATTTCCGCGAGACCGGCGTCACTTGCTCGGTTTTGGGATCAAACCAGACATAGGTCAGGTTGATGGCGTTGAGCAGCACATCGTCGCGCACGATATGGACCAGTACCGAATAGCTCGTCCGTCCGAAACGGGTCACCCGCATGCAGATATCGATCAGCTCATCCGCCTTGGCCGGCGCGTGAAAGTCGACCTCGGCGTGGCGCACCCAATTGTCTCCGCCAAACAGTTCCAGAAATTTGCCGAGCGAATCATCATTGCCTGTGGCGCCGACCAGCGCACGAAAATATTCGGTCACACCGACATCGGCAAATGCCAGATAATTAGCATTGAAAACAATGCCCTGCATATCCGCCTCGGCATAGCGCACGCGCAGCGGCGTGATCAGGCGAAACCCGTCGCGGGGGTTGGTCGTTTTGGTGGTCATGAGATTATGTCTGATCCTGAATGATGAGCGGTGCACCCGCCAGAGGGTCTCCGGGCAGGTTTGCGGGCAGCAAGAGCAATTGATCTTATAGCGGCTGGCATTGCTGCTGGAGCCAGTCCAGCGCGTCACCGTCGAGCTGAGGGCCGACAATGGCGAGCACCTGAGCATGATAGGCATCGACCCATTGGCGCTGGCTGTCCGACAGCATCGCCCGGTCGATCAATCGCCGGTCGAGCGGAGCAAAGGTGAGGGTTTCGAAACCGAGCATCTCCTGCTCTGCCCCCGCAATTTCCCGCTCTTCGACCAGAATCAGGTTTTCGATCCGGATGCCAAATTCATCGGTCTTGTAATAGCCCGGCTCGTTCGAACAGATCATGCCGGCCACCAAAGGTTCTGCGAACCCACCAAAGGCAGCGATGCGCTGTGGCCCTTCATGGACCGAGAGATAGGCACCGACGCCGTGGCCGGTACCATGGGCATAATCGACGCCATCGGCCCAGAGATATTGGCGCGCGAGAATATCCAGCTGACCGCCGGTCGTGCCTTTCGGGAACACCGCTTTGGCGAGGGCAATATGCCCCTGCAAAACCTGGGTGTAGCGCTTGATCATCTCGGCTGTCGGTTCCCCCACCGCCATGGTTCGGGTGACATCGGTGGTGCCATCGCGATATTGCCCGCCGCTATCCACCAGATACAATGTGCCGGATTCAATCTTGCGGTTGGTCTCTTCGTTGACGCTATAGTGGCACAGCGCGCCATTGGGTCCGGCACCAGAGATCGTGCGGAAGGACAGGTCCATCAGCTTGTCCGACTGGCCGCGGAATTCTGCCAGCTTGGCCGCCACCGACAGCTCGTCATGGGTTCCATTCAGCGACTCTTGCGAGAACCAGTGCAGGAACCGGCTGAGCGCCGCGCCGTCGCGGGCTTGCGCAGATTTATGGCCTTGCACTTCGACATCATTCTTGATCGCCTTGGCGAGGATCGTCGGATCCCGTTTCTTGACGATCGTCGCGCCCGCGCCATCCAGTTGTTCGAATATCGCCGCGACGGACCGCTCGGGATCAACCCCGATGGTCTGGCCTTTCTGCTCCGCAAGAGCCGCCGGAAATTCGTCATAGTCCCGCAGCGCCACCGCATTGCCGAGATGCACCCGGACTTCGTCGGTCAGCTTTTCCGGTGCAACAAACAGCTCCGCGCTGCCATCCGCTTTGACGATCGCATAACCGCGGGGAACCGGGGTGTTGGCGATATCCTTGCCGCGAATGTTAAACGCCCAGGCGACCGAATCCAGTGCGGCAATCACGGTGGCATCGAGACCTTCCTGCTGGAGCCAATCGGCAATGTCAGCGCGTTTTTCCATGGCGGTCTTGCCGGCAAATTCGTCAGGCTGGACATCGAGCTTGGCGAGCGACGGTGTCGGCTGATTGTCCCAGATTGCATCGATCGGGTTGTGCTTGACGGCGACCAGCTTGGCCCCGGCCTTCGCCAGCTTCGCCGCCGCCGATTTCGACCAGTCCTGGGTGTGCAGCCAGGCATCATAGCCAATATCTGCGCCTTTCGGAGCATTGGCGCCCAGCCATTCAATCAGGCTCTGGTCCGCGGTGCCGACATATTCATAGAGATTGCCATCGACCTGATCACGGACCTGAATCGTATAGCGGCCATCGACAAATATCGCGGCCTTGTCCTTGAGCACAACCGCCGCGCCCGCAGAACCGCCAAAGCCGGTCAGCCAGGCCAGGCGCTGCGCATAGTCGCCGACATATTCGCTCATATGCTCATCGCAGATCGGCACCACAAAACCGTCGATTCCGTCTTTCGCCATTTGCTCGCGCAGGGCTTTGAGCCGCGCTTCATAGGTGGACATCAACATCGGTTTCGAAACTCCTTGAATTAGTGGCTGTCCAAACACATAGGTGTTTTAGTCCATCTCCGCCACCGATTTCACGGAGGATAACCGTTATGAAACAGATATTATTCCCCTTGCTGCTGGCCGCCAATCTGGCTGCTGCTCCCGCTTTCGCCGAATCTCCAACCACAGAAGAGACCATGACCGAAAAACTGACAAATCCTCCCGTGGCGGAACAGCGCCCCTATAGTTACGAGCGCCATGGCTATACCATCAGCGATCCCTATCACTGGCTGAAAGACCAGAGCTATCCAAAGATTGATGACGAAGATGTGCTCGATTATCTGAAAGCCGAAAACCAGTGGTTCGAACAGAATATGACGGGTCAGAAGGCCCTCACCGACACGCTGTTCGAGGAGATGAAGGCCCGGATCAAGGAAGATGATTCCACCGTTCCGCAGAAAGACGGCGACTGGATTTACTGGAGCAAGTTCGAGGAAGGCGCGCAATATCGGCAGCATTATCGCAAGCCCGTCGCTGGCGGTGCCGATGTCCTGATCCTCGATGAGAATATTCTCGCCAAGGACAAGGAATATTTCCGGCTCGGCGCGATGTCGGTCAGCCCGGATGGCAAACTGCTCGCCTTTTCGGTGGACGACACCGGCGCCGAGCGCTTTGAAGCGCGCTTCAAGAATCTCGAAACCGGAGAAATGCTCACCGATGTTATTCCGGGCACATTGTCGAGCCTGGTCTGGTCGGCGGATTCCACCAAGCTGCTCTACGGCCTGGCGAATGAGAACTGGCGGACCGACAATGCCCGGATGCACGTCATGGGCACAGATCCCAAGGACGATATCCTGCTCTACAAGGAAGAGCAGGACGGCTTCACGGTTGGCATCGGCCTGACCCAGTCGGAAAAATTTATCACCATCGCCACCGGCGACAATGAAACCAGCGAAGTCCGCCTGGTCCCAACCGACAACCCGGCAGCGGAGCCGATATTGATTTCACCGCGCCAAAAGGGACGCGAATATTCGGTCGAGGAGCATGATGGCACGCTCTATATTCTGACCAATGACGATCATGTGAACTTTCGCCTCGCCACAGCAACGCTAGACGAGCCGGATCAATGGACAACCTTGCTCGCCGGGTCGGACGAATTCTATCTGACCGACGTGACGCCGTTCAAGGACTTCTACGTCACCGAGGGCCGCGAAAACGGCCTCGATCAGATCGATATCTGGTCCTATGACAGCGGCGTCAAAGACCGCATCAAATTTCCGGAAGCCAGCTATAATGCCGGCCTCGATGACAATCCGGAATATGATGTGACCAAATTGCGGATCTCCTATGAATCCATGGTCACGCCCGATACGGTCTATGACTTCACCGTCGCCAACGGCCTATTGGAAACACTGAAGGTTCAGGAAATCCCGTCCGGCTATGATGCCGAGGAATATGTCACCGAGCGACTGACGATCAAAGCGCGAGACGGTGCGATGGTGCCGGTATCGCTGGTCTACAAAAAGGGCACCCAATTGGACGGCAGCGCGCCGCTTCATCTCTATGCCTATGGCGCTTATGGTTACGCCGTTCCGCCCAGCTTCTCGACCACTCGCCTGTCGCTGGTCGATCGCGGGTTCATTTACGCGATCGCCCATATCCGCGGCGGCGACGATCTCGGTCGCAACTGGTATCTGCAAGGCAAATTGATGCAGCGGACAAACACGTTCAACGATTTTGTCGATGTCGCGAAGGGTTTGATCGCCAAGGACTATACCAGCACCGGGCGGGTAACCGCTTCTGGCGGGTCGGCCGGCGGCGAACTGATGGGTGCGGTCGTGAACAGCGATCCAGACCTGTTCGGCGCCGTGGTGGCGCATGTGCCTTTTGTCGATGTGCTCAACACGATGCAGGATGAAAGCCTGCCGCTCACCCCGGGCGAATGGCCGGAATGGGGCAACCCGATCACCGACAAGGCCGCGTTTGAATATATCCGCAGCTATTCTCCCTATGACCAGGTCAGCGCGCAAGACTATCCGCCGATGCTGATCACTGGCGGCCTCAATGACCCGCGCGTGACCTATTGGGAACCGGCCAAATGGACGGCGAAATTGCGGGCGACCAAGACCGATGACAATATCCTGTTGCTCAAGACCAATATGGGTGCGGGGCATGGCGGCAAATCCGGCCGCTGGAACCGGGTTCAGGAAACCGCCGAGGAATTTGCCTTTATCCTCTGGCAAATGGGCCTGACTGCTTCCGACTGATGCGCGATCATCATCTGGAGATTGTCGCGCAACCGGCCGATATTGACGAACTGGGTCATGTCAATAATGCCGTCTGGGTCCGCTGGATCCAGGAAGTTGCCACCAGCCATTGGGAAGCCATTGCCCCGCCGGAGGCAGTTGCCCGCTATATCTGGGTCGTCAGCCGGCATGAGATTGATTATCGCGGCAATGTGGCCGCCGGTGAACGGGTGACCGCGCGCACCTGGATTTCGGAGCCGCCCAAAGGCGCGCGATTTTGGCGCAACGTCGAATTTTCAGGACCGGATGGAAAGATCAGGGTGTCGGCCAAGACCAATTGGGCGATCATCGACCAAACCAGTGGCCGACCGGTGCGTGTGCCGGCCGAGCTCGCAGCCTTATTCCTGTCTGTCGACCCCTAGGTTGCGCTGAATCAGGGCGCCGGTATTGGCGTGACGGGCGCGAGTGGCGACGGTTGATCAACCCGCTCCCCTTCAGCCGTGCGCAATTGCTGCGGCTCTAATATGGCAGCGGTTTCGATCACGTCCAGCGCCCTTCGCGCTTCGTTGTAGCGCCGTGCCTTTTCCATCCAGCCCGCCGACTGCTCTTCGTCGGTGCCGCTGCCCGGCAGCTTTTCAATCTCGGATATCGCCGCATCCACATTGCCATTCTCGACATAGCGTTTGGCCCGTATCAACCGCTGCTGCGGTACCGGTGACGGTGTACCGTCCCGCCGAATCACAAACAGTTCGGATAGTTCCCGCTTGAGGTCGGTCCAGAATCCTTCGCCGCTCGAACCGCTGGTCAGGGTCGGGCCGATATCATCCAGCCCGGACGCCAGTTCTTCCAATGTGACCGGTTCGCGAGACGCGTTGACAATGGTGGTGACCGCTTTCGGCTGCGCATCGCCGAAACGCAGGCGCAATTGCGATTCGATATAGCCGAGCGGCGAACCGCGATCGAGCGCCCTGCGCGCGGCAAAGGCAATCAGCAAGCCTTCGGCCCGCGCGGCGTTGCCGGATGCGGCCTGTGCCTGCACGTTGATCCGTGACAAGCGGTCTTCCAGATCGGCCACCCGAACCGCCAGCGCCCGCTCTTTTTCAGGGGTCAAAGCCGGAACCGGAGCCAGATCAGTCTTGACTGGCGGTGGCAATACGGTGCCGTCCGCATCGATGCGCTTGGCCAGAGCGTCAGCGGGATCCACTTTCCCTGGCACCGCAGCAACCGGAGTGGCGGCCTCGACTTTTTCATCATTCTCGAATGGATTGTAACGAGACAAGACCCAGCCGGTCAGGATCGCTCCACCGATGAAGGCCACAATCATCAATATCAGCACATTGCGTGTGAGATTGCTCTTTGCGGGCCCGGTATTTGTTCTCTCGTAATCGCGACTCATTCAGCATCCTCTGCTTTGTCCGGCGTGTCATTTTCAGCCAGGACTTTGTCCCAGACATAGTCGTCCAGCAGCATCCAGTAAAGCATCGTCGGTGGGACGGTCGGCAATGGCGACTGACAGCCACCCGTCACCCGCCGCGGCAGCAATATTGGCAGAAAGCGCGACAAGATGCTGCTGTGACCGGTCGATCGTCAGACGCTCCATCTCGGCCAGCAATATTTTTGCCGCCCGCACGGAATAAAGCAAAATCACCTGCTCGCTGGCGGCCAGCATTTCCTGCGCTGCCAATCCCAAGGTCAGCGCACGCGCCTGATAGGTCTTGCACATGGTGATCGATCGGTCTTCTGGCACCAATGCGACATGATCCTTGCCGGTGAGCCGCAAAATCCGGTGATAGCGGTCTGCCGGCAGCGATGCGAGCAGAGCCTGCGCGCCATCATCGCCGGTTATCGCTACCGCCAGTCCCGCAGCCCTTGCCGCCTGCGCCGTGGCGGCGCCGACAGCCAATACCGGCAGATCACGATAGGCCTCCAGTTGTGAGCCAGCATGAATCACTGCATTGGCACTGGTGACCATCAACGCATCAAAATTCTCTGCCGATGGTGCATCCCAGCCGATCGGTTCGATCGCGAAAAGTGGATCGACAACCGAGTCCATGCCCAGTTCCGCCGCGCGTTTTGCCGTTTCCGTCGCCCCATCGCGCGGGCGCAAGATCAGCAGTCGCCGATTCACTGGCTGAACACGGCTCGCAATGCGGGACTTGCGCGTCCCAACAATTTCCGCGCAAGACGCGCTGGTGCCGCCACGTCGCCGGACTCAAAATCGCTGCTCTCCGACTGGCTTTCACTGCCATCGGGCAAGAGAATCTCCGCCCGAAGATGAATGGCGACACCGTCAACAGTGGCCAGCGCAGCCACCGGACTGTGACAGTCGGCGGTGAGTTCCTTGAGAAAGGACCGTTCGGCGGTCACCGCGCGATAAGTCCTGGTGCACGAAATGCCCCGCAAGATCCGGCGCATGCCCTGATTGTCGCTCAGTGTCTCGATGCCGACGGCGCCCTGGGCCGGGGCCGGCAACATGATGTCATCTGCGATCTCCTGTCCGAAATCGTCCATGCCAAGTCGGTTCAGTCCTGCTGCTGCCAGCAATGTCGCGGCAAATTCTCCACTTTCAATCTTCCCCAAACGGGTCTGCACATTGCCACGAATCAGGCGGATATCGAGATCCGGCCGTTGACGCAGCAATTGGGCTTTTCGGCGCGGCGATGCCGTTCCAACAACAGCATTGTCCGGCAAAGCGGCAATATTGTCGACACCAACCAACCGGTCGTGGATATCGGCCCGTTCGAGCATCGCCCCAATCACAAATGCCGAGGGGCGAAGCGTTTCGACATCTTTCATGCTGTGAACAGCGCAATCAATTTCGCTTTCGAACAGCGCCCGGTCCAGTTCCTTGGTCCATAGCGCCTTGCCGCCGACTTCTGCCAGCGCGCGGTCCTGAATCTTGTCTCCGGTGGCGATCATCGGGACCAGTTCGACTTGATCGGGTCGCCATCCCTGGGACGACAGAATGGCTTTGGCGGTCAATTCTGCTTGCACCATGGCCAACGGAGACTGGCGGGTTCCGATGCGTAGCGGCCGGTCAAAACCGGGGCGAATTTCCTTGCGGATGGGATCACGGGTCGTCATGGCCCTTGTCCTAATCGGTTCAGGGCTTAGATACCAGTGACATGAGCATCATTTTGGGTCTGGAATCGAGCTGCGACGAAACAGCAGCAGCACTGGTCACTTCAGATCGCCAGATTCTGGCCCATCAACTGGCCGGACAGGAAGCCGCCCATGCCCCCTTTGGCGGGGTCGTTCCCGAGATTGCCGCGCGGGCACATGCCGAGATCCTGTCGCCGCTGATTGCTGCTGCGCTAAAGCAAGCGGATAGGACACTGGATGAAGTGGATGCAATTGCCGCGACCGCTGGTCCAGGCTTGATCGGCGGCGTGATGGTCGGGCTGGTTACCGGCAAGGCCATCGCGATGGCGACCGGCAAGCCGCTGATCGCGGTCAATCATCTTGAAGGCCATGCGCTGTCGCCGCGGCTCAGCAATCCGGATCTCTCTTTTCCCTATCTGCTCCTGCTGGCCTCTGGTGGACATTGCCAGATTTTGCGCGTCGAAGGCGTCGATCGCTATCAGCGCCTGGCCACCACGATAGACGACGCTGCGGGGGAAGCGTTTGACAAGACCGCAAAAATATTGGGCCTGGGCTATCCCGGCGGACCCAAAGTCGAGCAACTCGCGGCTCAGGGCGATCCGCAGGCCGTGCCTTTGCCACGGCCGCTGCTCCGGTCCAAAGAACCGCATTTTTCCTTCGCCGGTCTCAAAAGCGCAGTCCTGCGCGCGCACCAGACCGGAGAGCACCGCCCCGAAGACATTGCCGCCGCCTTTCAGCAGGCCACCGTGGATTGTCTGCAGGATCGCCTCGAAAAAACGATCCGGGACCATGATCCAGTCGACCATCTCGTGGTCGCTGGCGGTGTTGCGGCCAATGGACCGATCCGGGCCATGCTTGAGCAGCTGGCCGCCGACCATGGCATGGATTTCACCGCGCCGCCGGGATGGTTATGTACCGACAATGCCGCAATGATCGCCTGGGCCGGTGCCGAGCGCCTGGCCGCCGGTCTGACCGACACGCTCGATTGCCTGGCGCGCCCGCGCTGGCCGCTCGATCCGGGTGCAGAAAAAGCCCGCGGAGCAGGAGTCAAAGCATGACCGAAATGCAAAACCAAACAAAACCCCTGATCGGCGTGGTCGGTGCCGGCGCCTGGGGCACGGCGCTGGCGCAGGTCCTGTGCGACGGGACCGACCAGCTGCTGCTCTGGGCCCGCGAACCGCAGGTTGTTGACCAGATCAATAGCAGCCATGAGAACCGCAGCTTTCTGGCTGGCCATGCCCTGCAACCGCAGATCCGCGCAACCAATGACATGACGGACCTTGCGGGTTGTGATGCACTGGTGATTGTCACGCCCGCCCAGCATATGCGCGCCAGTCTCGAGGCCTTGCCAGCGACCGATGCGCCGCTATTGCTGTGCAGCAAAGGCATGGAAAACGACACGCATATGCTGATGAGCGAGGTCGCCAAAGCGGTGCGGCCGGACAATCCGATCGCGGTGTTGTCCGGACCGACCTTCGCCCATGAAGTGGCGCAAGGCCTTCCTACCGCGCTAACCCTCGCCTGTGAAACTGAAGCTTTATGGAACCAGCTCTATCCACTGGTCGCGAAAGCCAGTTTCCGGCCCTATTTTTCAACCGATATTGTTGGCGCTGAAATTGGCGGTGCCATCAAGAATGTCCTCGCGATCGGCTGCGGCGTGGTGGACGGCAGCGGTCTCGGTCAAAACGCCCGCGCTTCGCTGATTGGCCGCGGCTTTGCCGAAATGTTGCGCTATGGCGCGGCGCGCGGAGCCGAGACCGAAACCTTGTCCGGCCTGTGTGGCCTTGGCGATCTGGTCCTGACCTGCTCGTCCACCAGCTCGCGCAATTTCTCGCTCGGCAAAGGGCTTGGTGAAGGCCAGTCCGCCGCGACCTTGATGGTTGATCGCGCAACCGTTGCAGAGGGCGCGTTCACCGCGCCGGTCCTGCAGCGCGACGCCCGACAGCGCGGAATCGACATGCCGATCGTCGATGCGGTGTGCGATCTGTTGCAAGGCGACACCGATACCCCTTCGATCGTCAGAGCCTTGATGAGCCGGCCGCTGGCGCCAGAGCGCCGATAGCGTCGTTCAAACGTCATACAGGTGCAAAAGATGACAAGAGCTTTTCAGTGGCGTAAAGCCTGAGGCTTGATTGTAAATCACGCCCAGCTCAAACGCTTTTTTCATCCGGAGACCTTTTTTTGACCAGCCCGAACCCTTCTGGCTCATCATCATTTGGAACCGCGTCTCCGGCGGCCGATGACCCGGTCGATGGCGCCGGTAGCGACAATAAGGAAGATATTGCGGCGCTGGCCAAGGGTGGCCGTACCAATATTTTCGGCTTTCTGCTGCGGCTGGCCGCGCGCCTCCCCTTCCTGTTCATTGCCGGCCGGATTTATGGCGCCGAAGCGCTGGGCCGCTTTGCCTATGCGATTTTGATCGTTGAATTTGCAGCGCAGCTGGCGACACTGGGCCTCAAGCGGGGCCTGGCGGAACAGCTGAGCCGCACCGAAAGGCCACATGTCCATGTCGTCTGGGACGGCCTGCTGGTGAGCTTTTTCGCCTCGCTGCTGGCCGCGGTCCTGCTGATTCTGGTTCCTGAAATCATGTTCCCGAACAGTGAAATCAACGGCTTTGATCGCTTCCTGCCACTGGTGATATTCACCATCGCAGGGGCGGACATTGCGCTTGCCGCCCTGGCCTATCGCTATGACATCGCGTCCACCGTGCGTGCGCGCTCGATCGTCGAGCCCTGGACGATCAGCATCGCCGCCTTTCTGTTCTCCTATTATTCGCTGCGTGACGGCTTGATCCTGTCCTATGTCGTATCGATGCTGGCCGCATTGCTGGCCTCGCTCTGGCCGCTGTTCAGAAGCTATGGCCTGCCCTGGGGCTGGCGGCCCAAGCCGCTGGCGATCGCCAAGCTTGCGCGCCACAATATGCCCCTGGCCGCCGCCGATGCCGCCGAATGGGGTTCCCGGCGTCTGGATCTTGCGATTCTCGGTCTGTTTGCGTCACCCGCCATTGTCGGGATTTATTATATCGCGCAACAGGTCGCCAGCCTGCCGCAGAAACTCAAAACCAGCTTTGATCCGATCCTTGGGCCGGTAATCACCCGTAATCTCGAAGCCGGCAATCTCAAAGGCATTGCCCAGCAGGTTAGCCAGGTCGGCTTCTGGATCATCGCTGCTCAGGCCGGCATCGCGCTGGCGCTGGCTATTCCCGGCGAAGCCGTGATGGGTCTGGTTGGACCAGGCTTTGTGGGCGGCACCGGCGCCTTGGCCTTTCTGCTGGCCGCAGAAGCGGTGGCGGCCACGGCCGTGGTCAGCGAATCGGCACTGGTCTACATCGCCCGCCATCGCAATTTGCTGATCTCTCTGTCGATGTTGCTGTTGCAAGCGGGGTTGAGCGTTGCGTTCATCCAGATCTGTGTCCGGCTGGGCTGGAGCCCACTATTCCAGGCGGCAGCCGTCGCTGCTGCGCTGATGGTTGCACTGGCTTATGCCTCGGTCGTCAAATCCATTTTCCTGTCGAAACTGCTCAAGGCACCAGTAAATGGCTGGCGCTGGTCGCTGATTCTCGCGGCCATGGTCGGCACAGCCGTGGGCTATCTCGCGACCTATCTGCCGGAATGGGCGGAACTGATCCTCGGCATCCCGATGATTCTCGGCAGCTATGCCTTCGTGATCTGGAAATGGGGCTTTGGCCCCGAAGACCGCAAGCTATTCAAGATGAAAAGCTGAGGCTGCAGCCGCGCCGGCAATCAACCGAACCGCTGGTCCACCAGCGCTTTCAGATCCGCTTCCGGGCGTGCGCCATAATGGGAAATCACTTCGGCCGCTGCGATCGCTCCGATGGTCAGACAATCTTCCATCGACCGCCCTTCACTATAGCCGCTGAGAAAGCCCGCTGCGAACAGATCGCCGGCACCGGTGGTATCGACAATCTTGTCTACCGGCTCGGCTCCCACCGCATAGGTTTTCCCGTCACGCACCGCAATCGCGCCCTGTTCGCTGCGCGTTACAATCAGAATATCGACATATTTCGCGGTTTGAGCGACCGCTGCATCAAAGTCTTCTGTCTCGCACAGAGACATGATTTCCGCTTCGTTCGAGAACAATATGTCAATCTTGCCATCCTGGATCAAACCGATGAAATCATCCCGGTGGCGGTCGACGCAAAATCCGTCCGACAGCGTGAACGCAACCTTGCGGTCATTTTTCTGGGCAATATCAATCGCCAGCGCCATCGCAGCCTTGGGTTCGGCCGCATCCCACAAATAGCCTTCGAGATAGAGCACCGCGCCACTCGCGATCAGATCGGCATCGACTGACGCTGGCGGCAGAAACTGCGACGCACCGAGAAACGTATTCATCGTCCGCTGGGCATCCGGTGTCACCAAAATCAAGCAGCGCGCCGTAGGCGGCTCCTTGCCTAGCGGCGGAACGTCAAAATCAATCCCGGTGGCCCGGATGTCATGGGTAAACACTTCGCCCAACTGATCATCGGCAACCTGCGCAATCAGGGCGCATTGTCGCCCAAGTGTAGATGCACCTGCGAGCGTGTTGGATCCCGAGCCACCGCTAATCTCGCGCGCCACGCCCATGTCCTGATAAAGCTGGGTCGCCCGATCCGCATCGATCAAGGTCATCGATCCCTTGGCCAGCTGCTCTTCTTCCAGAAAACTGTCATCCGCCTGAGCAATAACATCGACAATCGCGTTGCCAACGGCAACAATATCGTAACGGGCTTCGGTGGACATATATATTTCCTGAAAATTGGCTTGGGTTGAAGCGCTGTGCGTTAAGGCCAAGCGCGGTTGCGTTCAAGCAGAATTGACGGTCATAGCTGTTCCATGACAAGAGACCGCATGATTGACGCTTTGCTTCTCGCCCTCCGCCAATTGACCGATCGCCGCATCTTGCAGCTGCTCGCCAAGGTCTTGCTACTGTCCCTGGCTCTGTTCGTGGTGTTTGGTGTAGGCGCCTATTTCCTTCTGGTCTGGCTGTTTGCCTGGGCCTCCTGGGATAGCAGCGGTTTTGCGGCGGCAGCGCTTGCGGCCCTCATCGCAATATTCACCGGCATTTTCCTTTTCCGTCTCATCGCAATGTTCGTGCTGAACATTTTTTCCGACGAGGTGGTCGATGCCGTGGAAGCCGTGCACTATCCGGAGCGCGCAGTGACCGCGCAACCGCCCAGCATGGCAACGGGCATAAAAATGGGCCTGGCATCGGTTGGCCGCGCGGTCGCCTATAATCTGCTCGCGGCGCCGCTCTATATCCTGTTGCTGGTCACCGGCGTTGGCGCACCGATCGCCTTTTTTGCGGTCAATGCGATCCTGATCGGGCGCGATTTGCAGGACATGGTCGGCGCCCGGCACACCGCCGTCCCCGGGCAGATTGATGCGGCCTGGCATATTGGCAAAAGCCGCCGCTTTGGCCTGGGATTAATCACTGCGCTGTTGCTCGCAGTGCCGTTTGTCAATTTTCTTGCACCGGTCCTCGGAGCCGCTATGGCTACCCATCTGGTTCACCGTCATCGTAACGTTCACCGCCATGATGGCGCCTTATCAAGCGAGCAGAACTCATGATCCGTACCTTGCCCCTGCTGATGGTCCTTCCCGCCCTTGCGGCTTGCGCTTCCACTGGTGTTGTCCCGCAACCGACAGCCAACACGCCGACGGTTGCGGAATCGCCGCTCAGCAAAGTTGCGGGGCTGGAGCTGGTCATGGGCAAAACGGCCGGTCAGCTCAAACGGATATTCGGGGATCCGCAAGCCGATGTGGTCGAAGCGCCGGCGCGGAAATTACAGTTTTCCAGTGGTGCCTGCATTTTGGATGCCTATCTCTACCCCCAGGAACAGGGTGGCGAAGGCCGCGTGACCCATGTCGATACCCGGCGCAGCGATGGTGCTGAAGTCGACCGTGTGTCTTGCGT
Organism: Parasphingorhabdus sp. W113; assembly: GCF_055693205.1. Lineage (NCBI taxonomy): Bacteria > Pseudomonadati > Pseudomonadota > Alphaproteobacteria > Sphingomonadales > Sphingorhabdaceae > Parasphingorhabdus > Parasphingorhabdus sp. W113. Next base: position 2,897,427 of record NZ_CM146328.1, read on the forward strand.
GAACGCGCTGCGTTTGCGCTAGAACTCAGACCGGATCGCCCAACCATTCGGCTTGCACCATCGGGTCGCTTTCCTTGCTAGCGCGCATCGTTTTCTCGCTGATGAACCGTTCCGGATCAAGCTGAGACAGCGCCCATATCGCGGCGCCGCGCACCACCGTAGCCTCGTCATCCAGCAAAGCGCCGACCGGGTCAATCAGACTTGCATCCCCGCTATTGCCCGCCGCAATCAGGCTGTTGCGGACCATGCGGTCGCGGCCGGTCCGTTTTATCGGCGAGCCCGAGAATATCTTGCGAAACCCCGCATCATCCATCGCGAGCAGATCACCCAGCTTGGGCGCTGCCAGTTCGGCGCGGGGCAGAAAAGCCTTATGGGCTGCGGCAGACTGGGCAAACTTGTTCCAGGGACAGGCCGCCAGACAATCATCGCACCCATAGATATGGTTCCCCATCGCGGCGCGGTATTTGGCTGGAATCGGGCCCTTATTTTCAATCGTCAGATAGGAAATGCAGGCCTTGGCATCGAGCTGATAAGGCGCGGGAAACGCATTGGTCGGGCAGATATCCTGGCAAGCGGTGCATCGCCCGCAACGATCCTGCCCCGCGGCGGTTGGCACCAGATCTGCCGTGGTGTAGATCGCACCGAGGAACAGCCAGCTACCGTGGCTGCGGCTGACAAGGTTGGTATGTTTGCCCTGCCAGCCCAGTCCCGCAGCCTCGGCCAGCGGTTTCTCCATCACCGGGGCGGTGTCGACAAAGACTTTGACCGCACAATCACTGGTCTCGACCAGCCAGCGCGCCACTCTCTTGAGCGCCGACTTTACCACGTCGTGATAGTCTTTTCCCTGTGCATAAACGGATATTCGCCCGCGATCGCCAATGTCGGCCAGGGCGAACGGGTCGCGTTCCGGTGCGTAGCTCATGCCCAGCATGATCACCGACCGGACCTCCGGCCACAGGCTCTGGGGATCCGCGCGCTGGTCCGCTCGCCCCTCCATCCAGATCATGTCGCCATGACCGCCCTCTGCCAGCCACGCCTGAAGCCTCTTGCCGGTCTCCGGCGCCAATCGGGCCGGCGCGATACCACAAGCGGCAAAGCCTTCCGCCCGCACTTTTTTTTCGATCGCTTCGGTCAATCTTAACTTGTCATCAGCCATATCCGGCCACTATCAATCACCGAGTCCGGATATACCAGTCCCATTTTGGGTTCTTTTTCCGGCCCCCTTGTTTGAAAGTCGCGCATGACCTCGCATGTTTCCAGTCCGCTTTCCGATCCCAGCCCCGAACTGGCGGTGGAAGCCCGTCATATTGTTAAGCATTTTGATGGCGAAATCGCGGTTGACGGCATTGATCTTGAAATCAAACGGGGCAGCATTTTCGGCATTCTGGGTCCGAATGGCGCCGGCAAGACCACGACCCTGAGGATGCTGCTGGGCATTATTGATCCGGATGACGGCGAGCGATTGCTGCTGGGATCTGCAGACCCGATCAGCAAAGCCCATCAGGTTGGCTATCTCCCCGAAGAACGCGGCCTGTACCAATCGATGAAAGCCTATGATGCGATTGCTTTCATGGGGGCTTTGCGGGGTCTGCCGCTCGCCGAAGGCCGGCGACGCGGCAAGGACATGATGGAGAAACACGGCCTGGGTGACGCGATCGACAAACAGATCCGCCAATTGTCCAAGGGCATGGCACAAACCGTTCAGTTGCTCGGCACGATTGTTCACGAACCGGCGCTGATCATTCTCGACGAACCCTTTTCGGGCCTCGATGCGCTCAACCAGGGCAAGCTCGAACGGCTGATCCGGGATCAGGCTGACAAGGGCGTGACGGTGATTTTCTCAACCCACGTTATCGCCCATGCCGAGCGCTTATGTGAAGATATCGCGATTGTTGCCAACGGCAAAATTCCGTTCACCGGCAAGGTTTCAACGGCACGGGACCGCCTGCGGCCACAAGTGCATCTGGAAACCCGCAATCTTGATGGCCCATGGCGCTCTGCCATTCCCTCCGACTGCCAACCGCTCGGTCACAACTGGCATTTCACCTTACCTGAAAGCGGGGTTGAGCCGTTGCTGCGGGCGCTGATCGAAGGGGATGCCGGCATCGAATCCCTGTCGATTGAACGGCCGGGGCTCCATGATGCCTTTGTCCATATTGCCGGCGAAGCCGTTGCCCGAAAAATGGAAGAAGATGCCGCTTCAGAGTCGGTTGAAACAGGAGCGATCGCATGATTGAGACCATCCGCGCGGCTTTTGTCATCGCTCGCCGTGACTTCACCGCGATCATTTTTTCCAAATCCTTTTTCTTCTTTTTGCTCGGACCGATTTTCCCGCTGGCGATCGGAATCGCCGCAGGCGGCCTCGGGCAGCAGGTCAATCAGGATATTGACCGTCCGGTCTTCGGCGTAGCGCTGGCCGCCGACGAAGCCGATCGCCTGATCGCAGCCCGTGCCGCCTTATCCAAAAGCCTGGGCAGCCGCAGTTTCCCGGAACTGCAGATTTTGCCCAACGCCAATCCCGACGATCCCGATATCCGGCGCTATCTCAACACGGCGGAGCAACCACTGACAGCAATCTTGTCGGGATCGCTGGAATCGCCGCGTCTCACGGGATCCAAAGACGATATCAACCGATGGACAGGCAAAACCGCTTTGCTGGCCGAGACCGCCCTCACCGGCTCTCGAGCGGTGTCGGTCAGTACCGACCTGGTGGCCGATACCGAAAGTGCTAAAAAGCGTACCCAGCTTGCCACAGCGCAGGGCGGACAAGCGATCCTGATCCTGCTGACGATGATCCTCGCCGGCATGGTGCTGTCCAATCTGGTTGAGGAAAAAACCAATAAGATCATCGAGATTCTGGCGGCAGCCATTCCCATGGATGCGATTTTTCTCGGTAAATTATTTGCCATGCTCGGCATGGCACTGGTCGGCATCGCGGTCTGGTCCACGCTCGGCTTTATCGGTGTATCGGCGATCATTTCCGGCATGCCGCAAGTCACGCCGCCCGCTGTGGGCTGGCCGCTATTCTGCATCCTGCTGGTGCTTTATTTCTCGATGGCCTATCTGCTGCTCGGATCGCTGTTCCTTGGCATTGGTGCCATGGCGACCACCGTCCGCGAAGTCCAAACGCTGTCGATGCCGGTGACCATGGGACAGTTGTTGGTCTTCTTTCTCGCCTTTTCCTCGATCACCAAGCTGGGTGAACCGGTCGAGTGGTTCGCGGTGCTCTTCCCGTTCAGCTCGCCCTTTGCGATGATCGCACGGGCGGCCCAGATGGACAATATCTGGCAACATGGACTCGCCCTGGCGTGGCAGGCGATATTCACCCTGCTGATCATCCGATTCAGCGTGATGCTGTTCCGCCGCAATGTCATGAAGTCCGGCAACAGCGGCAAAAAAATCAATATTATCGCCCGTCTAACCGGCAGAACCGCTGAGTAAATTGCCTATAATTGATCGTCATCTGACGAAAATTCATTGACATTGCTGTCAATAAATAGAGACTGAACGGGTTTTGAAACGCAACCGATTGCCAAAAATGGGCAACGGCAGGAGAGAATCATGGCTACCAATCCCGTGCTGAATGCAGATACGTTGACCACCTCGCCCACCGCGGCAGAAGCCCTGGAAGCCTGGTACGAAGCCAATCCGCCGATCGCGGATGCCAATGCCAATCCGCGCGATGTGAGTCGCGCCGATCTGTACAGCAAGGATTTGTGGCGGGCGCCGTTCGCCGAGATGCGCGCCAATGCCCCGATCAACAAGGTCGAAGATTCGGCCTATGGCGCCTATTGGAACATTTGTGGTCACAAGGCGATCCAGCATATCGAGGCGCTGCCGGATATCTATTCATCCGATGTCGACGCTGGCGGGATTACGATCGCCGACAATCGCGACAATAACGATTTCCAGTTGCCGATGTTTATCGCCATGGACCGCCCCAAACATACTGGCCAGCGCCGCACCGTTGCTCCCGCCTTCACGCCAACCGAAATGAAGCGGATGGAAGACGAGATCCGCACCCGCACCGCAGAGGTTCTCGATGGACTGCCATGGGACACCGAATTTGACTGGGTCGACAAGGTGTCGATCGAATTAACCACCGGCATGCTCGCCATTTTGTTCGGCTTCCCCTGGGATGATCGCCGCCTGCTCACCTATTGGTCGGACTGGGCGGGCGATGTCGAGCTTTCGCTGGCACCGGAACTGGATGAACAACGGCAGAAAATTCTCTATGAGATGGGCGCCTATTTCCAGAATCTCTGGAACGAGCGGGTCAACGCGGAGCCGACGCCTGACCTGATTTCGATGATGATCCACAGCGAAGCGATGAAAGACATGGACCAGATGGAGTTCATGGGCAATCTGGTGCTGCTGATCGTCGGCGGCAATGATACGACCCGCAACACCATGTCCGGCCTGGCTTATGGTCTCGATCAGTTTCCCGACCAGCGCAAGAAACTGCAGGACAATCCGGACCTGATCCCCAATGCGGTGCAGGAAATCATCCGCTGGCAAACACCGCTGGCTCACATGCGGCGCACCGCGACCCAGGATGCCGACTTATTTGGTCATGAGATCAAAAAGGGCGACAAGATCATCATGTGGTATATCTCCGCCAATCGCGACGAAACCGTGTTTGAAAATGCCGACCAGATTGATGTCGAGCGCGAAAACGCGCGGCGCCATCTGGCCTTTGGTTACGGCATTCACCGCTGTGTCGGCGCGCGTCTGGCCGAACTGCAAATCCGCATCCTGATGGAAGAAATGGCCAAACGGCGAATGCAGATCAATCTTACCGGTGAGCTGAAACGCGTGCATGCCTGTTTCGTCCACGGCTTCCGCAAAATGCAGGTCAAGCTCTCCAAATATTGATCAGCCGCGGTTCACCACCCATATTGTAACCTTTGTGAAATTTGCCCCGAATATAAGGGGAATAGCAAAGGAATAGGATTATGACGCCCATCAGTCGCCGCATGATATTGACCACCGCGCTGGTTGGAGCCGGTGCTTGTGCTGGCGTGGCAGCCACCGGCCTGTACAGCAGCCGCGCGGCCGCGCAATCCGACAAGAAATTTGCCATTACCCGTACGCCGGCTGAATGGAAGAAACGGCTCGGACCCTCGCGCTATCGCATTTTGCGCCAGGCCGGCACTGAGCGGGCTTATTCGAGTCCTTTGGACCAGGAAAAACGGGCTGGAATCTTTGCCTGCGCCGGCTGTAATCTTGGCCTCTATTCCTCGAAAACCAAATTTGACAGCCGTACTGGCTGGCCCAGTTTCTGGGCTCCGATCAAAGGGCGTGTCGGCACTTCCACCGACTATAAAATCGGCTATGCACGAACCGAAGTGCATTGCAGCCGCTGTGGCGGCCATCTCGGCCATATCTTCAATGACGGTCCGCGACCCACCGGCAAGCGGCATTGTATCAACGGCCTGGCTTTGCGATTCATCCCCGCTTAGCCACCGCACCGATGGCCAGCGAACAAGGCTTTCAACCGGCGGGTGCGTCCGGCGCTTCAACCTGTTGCCAGAATTCCAGCTTCACGCCGTCGCAATCGAGAATCCAGGCAAATTTGCCATAACCCTCATCCACCTGTCCGAGAATTTCGATACCCTTGTCCCGGAGGTCGGCGACATAGGCATCGAGATCATCAACCCGGAGATTGATCATGAAGCTGGTCTCGCTGGGGGCGAGATAGTCGGTATCGAGATTGAAATGGCTGATCAGGCTATAGGGCTGGTCGCCAGTCTCCTCGGACCAGCTCAGCATCGGCCCATATTCGCCATCCAGTCCCAGCGTGTCTTTATACCATGCCCGTGTGGCAGCGGGGTCTTTCACTTTGTGAAAAACGCCGCCGAGTCCGGTGATTTTTGCCAATTGTCCCTCCTCGACCTATTCTCCCTGCCCCTAGGGAAATAGCTATCATGCTTTACGATCGTTTACATCACTGTTTTGACACCACTCGCCAAACTAATAGGCCGCTGTCCCGCAAATGGACAGGTTGCAGCCAGGATGGCGTGCGTCCTTGCGCCAGTTGATCCCACAGGCCGCCAGGGTTCCGTGCGGTGTAGAGGCCAAGCTCGGCGACATCGGGACAGGCGACGATATAGCGGATATTCCGAAAATCCAGAATATCCCGTGCGTCTTGCGGGGAAGCGGAGAAGGCCCGGATCTGGTCACCCATCGCGGCATCATTGCGGTGATGGCTGGTGGCAAGCACCTTGTGCGGTGTCTGCACAAGAATCGCAGGACCGAAATCGAACGGCGCCATGATCGAGGTTGGCGGCAAGGCGTTGAGCTTTGTCAGGGATGCAGCTGATCCGCATAGCGGATCGTCGGCCTCCTGCCGCTTTTGTGTCAATCGGGTCTTTTCATCCGGACCGCTGACCGTGTTGACGGCCGCGAGCAACAAAGGACCGGGCAGGATCAGAAACACCACCGCGACAGTCGCGGCGATACGGACAGCCGGGCTTTTCAACGCGCGCGCCTTGGCAAAGACATGCTCCACCGCCCACGCCATGAACGGCAAGGCAAACACCGCCGCCGTCGCAGCAGCGCGCTGCACGAATATCGAAACCAGAACCGCCCACAACAGGGCATAGGCAAGGATGAAAAACCGGTCTTTGTCGATCGCGTCGGCATGATAACGAAGCAGCACGAACAGCCCGCCGAGTCCGACCAATATCGCACCACCGAAAACTGTCACATTATCCGTCCATGGCTGTTTCCAGAGCGGCAGACCCTCGCGGACATTGACCAACCAATAATCGCGAACCATCGGATCCAGACGACCAAAGGCGCTGCCCAGACAATCGGGCGTGATCCAGTATAGCACCACGAAACCGGCAATAGCCGCCAGGCCAAGCGCCGCCAGTCGCAGGCTGATGGCAGCGGGTTTGAAATGGAGCGCGGGCAACAAGATGCCAGCGCCGGCCAGACCGGCGACCAAATGGCCGGTTGAAATCGCGTCACAATAGCTCCGCCACAATTCAAAATGACCATGATTGATCCAGAACAGCGTGATGCTCACACCGAGGAAACCCACCAATGTCCAGAACAAGCGAGGTCCCGTTTCGGCATCGCGAATCCAGCGCCACGCCAGCAGGCCGATAAACCCGATCGACAAGGGCAAGCCTTCCAGCGATATCGATAACCACAGCGCCAAGGTCGCGCCCAGGACCAGACCGGCTTTCCGCTGTGCCGGCCAGAACAGCGTCCACAGCGCCAATAGCGCCAGCGCGATCTGCCAGCCATGATGATCAATCCGCATCGGGCGCAATTGAGCGATAACAGGAACCGCGGTCGCGGTCAGCGCCGCCGCAAGCCAGGCGGTGCGTCGGTCGAATATTTGCCGGGTGATTTTGGCGACCAGCAGCATCACCAGCGCCAGCGTGACCAACGGAATAACTACCATCGCAGCGGTTTCGGCGGCGGCGGCTCCGACAAAGGGCTTCAGCACAAGGATCACCGCCGCCAGCGGCAGTTCGATCAGACGTGTCCAGTGCATCGGCGCGGAGCTCGGATCGCCGATCCGATATTGATGGCTGTCGATCCAGCTTTGTCCGGCAAGCCAATCCCGCAGCTGGACTTGCCGCAGTTGATCATCCGGCCCCCAGCCCATGCCCGACAGGATATTGGGAAAGGTAACCGCGATCAGCACCACGCAAACAGCCAGCCAGATCAGCGCCACTCCGGGGAGCAGCGACGATGACCGCGGATCAGATGCTGGTTGTTCCGTCATGATCCCGCACCCGGCCGCACCCGCCAGACCTGATAGGGTCCGATCATCGGCTGCGGTTCCAACCAGTCAAAGCTTTGGCCTTTGTGCAACTGCATCCAGAATCTGTCCGGCGCCCGCAGCCCATAATAGCGCAATTCGGGACTGCCGTCGCACCCGACAAGATAGTCAATATTACGCCGCTGCATGATCATGCGCGCCGTTTCAGCAGTGCCAGTGAAGGTTTCGATCACATCTTTCATGGCGGCTTGATTGCGATGATGTCCCGTTGCGACAATAGCAAGACCGCTATGTTGCAAGATCGAAGGACTGACATCCAGACCCGTCATCACCCGTGCCGGCGCCAGACGATCCAGAGCGACAATGGCCGGCAGTTCATGACAGGCAAAGGCTTTTTCAAACCGGGTCTTTTCCGCAGCCTGTGCGGCGTTGCTTGCGGCGGCCGCAGGGGTAGCCAGCAGCTGAAAGACTAACGGTCCGACCAGTGTTGGCACCAGCAGACACGCCGCCAAAATCCGCAATCCCATGCGCGGTAACAAACCGGATAGCGCATCGCTCTTGCGGAACATGGCCAGCACCACGGGGGCAATAAGAATTGTCGCGATGACCAGCGCATAGACCGCAACCCGCGAGACATAAAGCCCGACAAGCACCGTCCCGGCGAACAGCAAGGCGATCAAAATGCGGTCCATCCCGGTGACCGTGGTGCCACGGTGAAACAGGCAGAGCACCGCAGCGACGCCGACCGCAAAACCGGCAAGCGGTGCAATCCACTGGCGGCCATCGAGGGCCCATAACGGCAAACCTTCCGGCGTCCGGTCAAACCAATATTCGCGCACCACGGGATCAAGACTGGCAAAGGCGTCGCCGGCACATTGGGGCGCCATGGTCAGCACGCAAAAGGCCGCAGCCCCCGCCGCGACAGCGCTGATAGCAAGTTTGGAAACGACATTCAGAGGTCGGCCAACCGTCCGCGCTGTACAGATCGCGGCGTTGATAACCAGCGCCAGCGTCGCCCAGGCGGCAACGTGAAAAGGCGAGAGGGCATCACAATGGTTCCCAACCGGCTGCAGGCCTTCGGTCATCACAAACAGGGCCGCTGACCCGATTGCCGTAGCGAGCAACGCCACCGGGAACTGAATCTCGCGACCGGCTCGGCCATCGCCCTCACCCGGCCAGATCCAACGCAACGCCAGGAGACCGAGAAACAATATGACGAACGGCAAGGCCTCAACCGAAATTTCCAGCCAGAGCGCTGACGCGAGCCCAAGAATACAAGCGGACCAAAGCGGCGAGCGGATACCGATTAGGCCATGGAAACAGGTCAGAAACAGCACCAGTTGCCAGCCATGGTGATCAATCCGCATCGGCAAGAGCTGATTTATCGCGGGCACAATCGCAAAAATGGCAGCGGCGGCCAGCAGAGCCGCCTTGTGGCCGAAAAGACGGCGCGCGATGCCAGCGGTCAGGACCAGCACACAACCGAGCGTCAGCAAGGGAATGAGCGCCGCGGCCCATTTTTCGGCCTGCATCTGCCCGATAAGCGGCTTCAGGATGACGATGATCGCAGCCAGCGGCACATCCACCAGACGTGACCAGTGCATCGGGCCTCCGTCGGGTGCGTTGATCCGATATTGGGTGACATCAAACCAGCTTTGTCCCGCCAGCCAGTCGCGCACCTGGACCAAGCGCAAATGATCATCAGCATCGCCCATCTGGAAAATCGCGATATTGGACCATTGCGCAAACAGCAGCAATCCGGACAGCGTCGCCCAGAGCAATGCTATCTGCTGCTTGAAAAAGCGTTCATCCCAGAACTGCTTCATTGCGACTCTGCCCCTTCCGGACTGCGCACGTTTATCGCCGGTTTCTCCATGGATAATAACGGCTTATTTGCGTTTCAGATAGAGCCAGGGAACATGACCGGGATCGATCTGACGACGATGATGGCGATCGAAAAAGGGCGGCATATGGTCGCCGACCAGCAGGATGTCCGCATCCGGAAAGTCGCTTGCGGTAATCTGCTGAATGACGGCCTGATCGACATCGTCCCATACTGCAAACTGGGTGCAGATATGCGGATAGTTGGTCGCCAGCTCGGCCGAAATGCGATCGCAATTCTCGACATTGAGATTATGCCCTTCGAGCACCGGCAGATGCGAGTTGACGGTGAGCCAGTAAAGAAAGGTAGGCTTCTCTGCCTTCTTCAGCTTTTCCGCCATTTGTCCGGGAATATCGCGGTCACAGGCTCCAGGGAAAACCCCGCCGCAGGCGCTTGCGCCATTGGCGACCAGATCCTCGGCAAATTCCTGTTGCTGGAAGCCGATATTCGGATACCATTGATGGCGGTCGAAAAAGATGCCGTTAAAGCTGTGCATCGCCACCGTGTCATAGCCTTTGGCCTGCAGCTGGTTAGGCAGACAGGATGGGTCCGACGCTTCCATCAGCGGGAAATAGTCTCCCCAGCGGCCACACATTTCCCGAATCTCGCCAGCTGTCGTGCTACCGAAAAAGGGGCTGGTGCCACTGGACAGGTCGTAGCGCGCGGCGATGGCGTCGCTGTTCTTGTAATGCGCAAAAAGCAACTTATCCATTTCGGCATTGTCGACCGGCTGGCCGAGCGATTCCACCATGATCAATATCAGATGACGCTGGCCATCGGCACGGGTGGGCATGCCGCTTTGCTCCATGGCCGAAGAGAACGGGGCGCCCGCCGGGGCCGCGCGCTTGTAATGGCCGCGCATTTCGCCGGCAATTTGATAGTCAATCGCCGCAACGCCAAAGGCGAGACCCAGTCCTGCCAGACTGAGCGACCATTTGGAGAAGCTGCTGTCCCGCCGCAACAGGAAAAAGCCGATCACGAGTATCGCCACCACGCCAATCGCCACGGCGATATATTCGGCCGATGTGGCGAGCTGGATCGAGAAAACGAATTTGATCGAGGACAACAGCCGCTGGATATCGAGATTGAAGATATCGGCGACAAAATTGAGCGTCGTCCACACCATCACCGCGAAAAAATAGCAGTAGCGCACCAGGAAGCTGGCATTTTTGATCAGCAGACCGATCAGCGCAATGACCAAGATTTCGCCATAACGCGGCGGTGCGCCGACGATCCACAAAGCCATGAAACTGATATTGGTGAGCCCGATCCAGACCAGCGCCCAGTTGAGAAATCCCCTCCACTCGCTATCGCGGGTCTGCTCCGGTTGCGGAGCAGGGATCGGGTTCGCGCTTATCGCCGTGGTCACCGGAATACTCCGAACTTGCGGGTCAGGTAGACCACGAAAAAGCTGACAAAGACTGCCGCACCCTTGGCGAGCACCGGCAAAGTGCCGAGATCGGTGAGCCAGCTGACAATGCTGACCGTGATACCGAGGCCCAAAATGGCGGTGCCGACAAAGCCCAGCCGTTGCAATTGCAGCGCAGCGCCTTCGCGCGCCTTGCCGGGAAAGACAAAGCTCGAGGAGATGATCCAGTGCACGATGATACCGGCGGTATAGCCTGCAGCCGAAGCCCAGCCGGGATCGGTGGCAAAGGCCACCAGCACCATGAACAGCGCGACGTCAAAGGCCAGGCTGACCACACTGGCGATCAGATACCGGGTGATGGAAAAGCGGTTCAACAGCGCCAGCGGGCCGGGCAGATTGCCTACCCAGACCCCGACGGTTGATCGTCTGTCCTGGCCGCTGCGCTCCATGGTTCTTAAGCCGCTTTCGAAGGCTTGGCTTCTGGCGTGTCGCCGTCAATCCGAGTCGGGACATCACGCATCGATTCCAGCGCAGCCGCCCGATCCTCAGGGATCACCGTTTCCGCACCTTCATCACCGGATTCGTGATATTCAGCATCTTCGTTGACGTTCCAGACATTCCACTTGCGTGTACCGGCCTCGATATTCTCGACCGTCAGCATCGCCGTCATCATGGCGTGATCCTGATTATTGTAGCGGTGCATGCCGTTGCGACCAACCATGTGCAGCGTCGGGAAACGGTCTTCAAGATCGCTGCGCATCGATTCCACATTGGTTTCGTAGCTGTCGTCATAAACCGGATAAGCTTTTTCCTGACGCACAACCGCGCCGCCGACCACATCTTCCGGATTACACAAACCGAGGATCGCCATTTCTTTTTTGGCCAGTTCCACCAGTTCTTCATCGGAAGAAGACCAGAGACCGTCATTCTCGAAACAGAAATATTCAAGACCGACACAGGCGATCGATTCATCCGGTACCATTTCTGGCGACCAGCTGCGGAAATTTTGCACCCGGCCAACCTGCACACGATCGTCATGGATATAGATCCAGTTGTCGGGGAACAGATCTTCGGATTTGACCATCAACGCGACGGTCAGGAAGTCGCGATAGTTGAGATCCTGCGCTTCCGGCAATGATTGCGGCAAGGGATGGATCCGGGTCGCCAATTCGCGCATCGGCGCGGAACTGATGACATGTTTTGCGTTGATCACGACTTCGCCGTCATCGGTGGACGCGCTGACCCGCCAGTTGCCGTCGGCATCCTGGGCGAGCTGCTTGAGGCTGTGCCCCATCAGGACTTTATTGCCCTTGTTGCGAACAAAATCGCGCGCCGCATCCCACATCATACCGGGTCCGAGACGCGGATAGCGGAAGGTTTCGAGCAGGGTTTTGGTTTCCATGCCGTCATTGGGTTTCTTATTGAGTCCCAGCGATCTCTTGAGACCATCGGTCACCGCGCTCCACAGGCTCAGGCCCTTGATCCGCTGTGCCGCCCAGTCGGCCGACATTTCGTCACAGGGCATGCCCCATACTTTCTCGGTATAGGTTTTGAAAAAGATCGAATAGAGCTTGTAGCCGAACTGGTTAACCGTCCAGTCCTCGAAGCTCTTCACATTTTTGTTCGGGAAAACTTTCGCCTTGGCATAGCTCACCATGCACAGGGTCGACCGCCAGATGCCGAGATTCCACAAGGCTTCAAACGCCCGCAGGGGATAGCTGTAGAATTTGCCTTCATAATAGATCCGGCTCATCCGCGGCCGCTGAATGAAATCGTCGGGCAGAATTTCGTTCCACAGGTCGACCACTTCTTTGGACTTGGAGAAGAACCGGTGTCCGCCAATATCAAAGCGAAAACCTTCATATTCGACTGTCCGGCTGATCCCGCCGACATAGGTCGGATCTTTTTCGATCACGGTGACCGAGTGGCCCTTTTTGCTGAGCAGATAGGCTGCGGTCAGTCCTGCAGGACCTGCGCCGATAATGGCGACGTCGACGGGTTCGTTGGTGCCGGTTGTTTCGGTAGTCATAAATTCCGTTCCCTGTTCAAAACATGTGCCCACAAGGCACTGGTTTATGTTTCAGAAACCGGAGTGAACGAAATTGGTTAGCGAGTGGTTAACGAATCGTTCGAAAATGGGATTTTACAAGAGACGGGGTGGTGGACGAACCGATGGCACGGGATCGAATTGCGGTTGCGATTGGGGCCAATATCCCCTAAAAAGGTGGCCTCAGCAGCGCGGATTTGCGCGCTTATACTCGGAGCGTTTTTGTTAGAGAATGTAACAACCAGCTGATTTGAAGCCCTTTTGCGGTTCAAATCAGAGCGATGACAAAGCCGGTGCGCAGTGCGCACCCTTGGCTTTGTCCTGCCTTATGGTTTCTATTCCGAGTACAGATAATGAATATTTCAAAAGCCGAACAGCGCGTGCTCCACGCGTTGGCGCAAGGCGGGCATATCCGCCACAAACGCAACAATAACAGCAAGATTGACGAGGTCATGTGCGTGACGAGAGATGGCTATGTGCTGTCCGATTGCACGCTCAGCGTGTTCGCGCGGCTGCGCCGCAGAGGTCTGATCCAGTCGCGCAACGGAGCGCCCTATCGCATCTCGCTCCTCGGTCGCCGCTCCGTTCGATCCCAACTTGATAACCGATAAAGGAAGATATTATGCCAAACCAGAATATCAAACCACCGATCCGTCCGGTAAGTGATGCTGAAATCGGCGCACTGAAGGCGGAATGAATGAAACACGCCGATATTCTCGTCACCCCGGACTTGATCCGGGGTCCAGAGCGTAAAACCGCAATAATTGTGTTGGCCGCTCTGGATGCTGAATCAAGTTCAGCATGACGAATTTAGGTTACAGATTCAGGATTGATAGCATGACGAGCAAGCATCCGCGATCGAACTGAATGGTCACATCATTCCCACTGCAGAAGTCTGAAAATTGGGACTTTTGTGTCAAATGCACCGCTAGCCTCTAAACGCCTTACTCCTGATCCGCCAAATCCACCGGCAATAGCGGTTCGCTGAGTAGCTTTTCCATCGCCTTCCAGCGCCAGACCGGAGCATCCCCCTGGGCTTCGACCCAGGCCCGGACCATGTCCAGGCCGAGGCCATAGTTGATCACATAGCTGCGGTACTGGTCATTAAAGTCCAGCGATTGTTCGGCCCGCTCGCGGCTGACCAGCTGATATTTCATCAGCGCGCTGGCCGCTTCGTCGCGCGATATTTCCTTGTCGAGATAGCGCTGCGCGATCGTCATGCGCGCGCCGGTCAGCGCTTGCTTGGCGATCTGCAAAGCCCAGAAGGCGCTCGCCGTCTCGGGATCCAGTCCCGCCAGAGGATAGAGCACATCGCGTTCATATTCGAGCCGTTTGACGCCCGGAAAAGCCAACTCAATCCCGTAATTGGCCGAGCCTTCGGCAATCAGGCTCTGCGGCGAATAGAGCGGATAGACCGAAAATTCCTGCCAGCCGCGCGTGTTGGTCAAATTGCGTTCGAGAAGCATATTATAGACGTGATGGCCGGGATAGCCTTCGTGGCAACCGAGATCGACCGCGCGCGAAATCTTGATCGGCAAGTCGGTGTTGATCTGGATCAGGCTCTGATACCCGCCCTGATAATAATTATAGCCGCTCCAGCTTTTGTCCGTGACAAATTCCATCCGGAAATTCTCGGATTCCGGCAGGTCAAAATAGGCCTCGGTCCGCTTCTTGCACTCTGCGATCGCGGTGTCGAACACCAGTTTCAGCTTGTCCTTGGGAATGACATATTGCTGTTCAAACGCGTCTACACGTGCGCTGAGCGGACCGGTACCCGGTACGATCCGTTCGATCTCCGCGAGGATCGGATCAAAGTCGGTCAGCGGCCGAATAACCGGCGTGACACCGAACAAACCTTCCGCTTCCTTGACGAACGGAAAAGTCTCGCCAGACATCATCGCATGGCGGGTATGTGCGGCTTCCAGTTGGGCCGAGAGGAAACGCTTGCGCGATTCCGTCAGGGGATCAGGGTTCGACGGAAGCGCATCAATCCGTTCCATAAGCCGCACGATGGCATTGCCAAGCTCGACGAGCGACCGCGGATCGGTCTTGGCGGCGGCGGCCCATTCCGCGGGCCCGTAATAGGCGTCCACATAACCGGCCTCCTGTTCGCCCAGTGCCAAAGTCAGTTTGACATAATCTTCCGCTATCGCATCAACAGCAGTGGCTTTTATTGGGGCCGCCGGCTGGACCGCCGCCACAGGCTCTGCAGGCGTCGGATAGGAACAGCTCACCAGCGCCAGAGACAGCGCGCCGAGCGGCAATCCGAGCGGTTTCAAAGCACCGCCTTCAATTGCTGCGCCTCATCCTCTTCGAGCGAGTCGAGATGCTTTTCCTGCGGCGCAAAGCGGAGGATGCAATAACCGATAATCGCCGAGAGGAACGATCCCCCGAGCACCCCGATCTTCGCTTCTTCGATCAGCAATGCATTGCCCGGGAAAGCCAAGGCGCCGATGAACAGGCTCATCGTGAAGCCAATTCCGCACAGCATCGACACGCCGTAGACCTGCAACCAGCTGGCACCGCCAAGACGGCCCGCAAAGCCGGTTTTGACCGCCAGCCATACGCTGGCAAAAATGCCGACCTGCTTGCCCAGGAACAGACCCGCCGCAATGCCCAGCGGCAGCGGTGCAAATATCTGATCGATACCGATCCCTTCGAGCGAGACGCCAGCATTGGCGAAGCCGAAGACCGGCACGATCAGAAACGCGCTCCACGGCGCAATCCCATGCTCCAGCCGGTGCAGCGGTGAATCCTCGGCATCCGGTGACCCGGGCGTAACAACAATCGGAATGGCGAGCGCTGCGAGCACACCGGCGATCGTCGCATGGACACCGGACAGCAGCACCGCAAACCAGAGCAGCAAGGCGAAGAACAGATAGATGATCAGCGACTTCACTCCAGCCTTGTTCATCGTGTACATGATGCCCAATATCACGGCCGAGGCAAGCAAGGCCGCCCCGTTAATCTCGGCCGTGTAAACCAGCGCGATAATCGCCACGGCGCCCATGTCGTCGACAATCGCGACGGTGACCAGAAAAAGCTTGAGCGATGTTGGCGCTCTGGGACCCAGCAACGCCAGCACACCGATGGCAAAAGCAATATCGGTCGCTGCGGGGATAGCCCAGCCGTTGGTCAGCTGGGGATCGCCCTGCACCACGAACAGATAGATGATCGCCGGAACAACCATCCCGGCGGCAGCGGCCAGAACCGGCAGTCGGCGACGCTCCCAGGTATTGAGCCGTCCATCGACAAATTCCCGCTTGATCTCGAGCCCGACCAGCAGGAAGAAAATCGCCATCAAACCGTCGTTGATCCACAAATGCGGGGTCATCGGTCCGAGTTTCTTGGACAGCACCGGCCCTTTCAATTCGTGCAGAAAATGGTGGTACATGTCGTAGAGCGGGCTGTTCGCCACGATCATCGCCAGCGCAGCCGCAATCATTAGCAAAATGCCGCCTGCCGCTTCGCTTTTCAGAAAATTGCGCAGGGCGGAATTGGTGCCCGTTCGTTTCAGTTTGTCGAGAGGCATACAGAACCTTTTTCGGTAATCAGACGGTTGCGGCACACTTGCGCAGACCAGTTTTTAAAATCAAGGCCTGATATCGCCCGTCCCGGTGCAATTGCCAGTCTATGCGGCTATTAGATCACGCACTTCCGCCGCCAGCCCGTAGGATTTTTCGCGCGCCGACTGATCAAAGATCGATCCACAGACAATCAGCTCATCGGCCTGGGTGCGCTCGAGAAAGGCGCGTGCGCCCTTGAGAACCGCATCCGGATTGCCGATCGCGCTGCCCTGCATCACTTGTCCGAGCATCGCTTGCGCCTGGGGCGGGAGGCTCTCGCGATAGCCCGCC
The DNA here is from genome assembly GCF_055693205.1 of Parasphingorhabdus sp. W113. NCBI lineage: Bacteria > Pseudomonadati > Pseudomonadota > Alphaproteobacteria > Sphingomonadales > Sphingorhabdaceae > Parasphingorhabdus > Parasphingorhabdus sp. W113. Next base: position 2,914,323 of record NZ_CM146328.1, read on the forward strand.
ACCGGTGGCGGTAATTTTCCAGGATTGCCGGTGCGCAGAGCGACGAAGCTTTGCATCATCGAGGTTGCCAGATGCTCGGCTTCATCATCCGTATCCGCCGCAAATATATTGAACCCGCACATCACATAGGGCTCGTCCAGCTGCGCCGATGGCTTGAAATCGCGGCGATAAATGGCGAGCGCATCATCCAGAGCCTGGGGCGCAAAATGCGATGCAAAAGCATAGGGCAAACCAAGCGCGGCCGCCAGTTGCGCGCCAAAAAGACTGCTACCGAGAATATAGAGCGGGATTTTTGCGCCGGCACCCGGTGTCGCCTGGATGCCGAGGCGCTCATCGCCTTCCAGCAGCGCCTGCAACTCGACGACATCCCGCGGAAACGCATTAGGGTCGCTGTCGAGATTGCGGCGCAAGGCTTGCGCTACCCGCTGATCCGATCCCGGTGCGCGGCCCAGACCGAGGTCAATCCGGCTGGGGAACAGCGCTTCCAACGTTCCGAATTGCTCAGCAATCACCATGGGCGCGTGATTGGGCAGCATGATGCCACCCGCGCCGATACGGATCGACCGCGTCCCGGCGCCAATATGGGCCAGGGCCACTGATGTTGCGGCACTGGCAATCCCGGCCATGCCGTGATGCTCCGCCATCCAGAACCGTTCAAAGCCCAGGGCCTCGCCATGCTGTGCCAGTGCCAGCGACCGGTCCAAGGCGGTTTTGACATCGCTGCCCTGCGGCACAGGTGAAAGATCAAGTATCGAGAATTTCACGGATTTCGACATCAATTATTCCTTGCTCGATCACGGTTTCATGATTGGTAGGGCTTCCATCCCTGAACCGCAAGAATGTCCTGAATGAAATCGAACCCCAAATGCGCAAACGGACAGGTTTGATATTGCAGTTTTTTGTATTATCATGTAACGGACTGTAAATTGCATTTGTATGAGTCGCCTGTTCCCCGGGAAGAATAGGGTCGACCAACTTGGATGTTGATATGATCTATTACGCGGTTTCCGGAGCGATTCTCTATTTGTTGTTAAGCCTGATTTCCGTCGGACTCTATGTCCGCTTTTTCAGACATACCGACCTTGCCCGTTTTGCGCGCCGGAACTTCTACCTTTTTCCGTTCACCTTCGCCCGGATCTGCATGGAATATCCATTGCGGCTAATATCCGTCACCTCCCGCTGGCCTTCGCGATCCGCGCGCTATATGTTTGAGAAAATTTCCGGCCAGAAAACCTACCGGCGCAAAAAAATCAATTATTACCGGCGGTAGCTGGTCATCGGACAGACCCTCAAATCAGCTGCTTTTGTCTGCCGCTGTTGACGGAATTCAACGCTGGATCTTGCTGCCCAACTGTCCGGCAATCTTCATCGCATAGCCATCGGACACTTGCTGGAAACCGAGCGTGGGGAGCAGCAAGGTCCAGGCGCGGTTGTTGCCCGACAGGAACAGGCGGGCGGTATAGAAACCATTGCCCTCGAGTTTCATTGTCACCTCTTCCATGCCCGACCCGCTGACCAGCGGCAGCACGAGCACACCATCCGAACAACCGGCATTGCCCAGCAGACCTTGTTTGAGATCGAGGCCTGGAATATTTGCATCCAGCGATAACCGCACTTTTCCGCTCGCGGATTGGCAGCGCCCGTTGGCAAAGAGCACGCTGACATCATCCAGTTCGATATCAGATGCGGGCAAGGGTGCCAGCTGGCCGCCGACGCGCAGGGTGGTGGAGACATTCTCGACCATCAACCCGCCACCACGCTTGCCGACCGTCGCGGACAGTCCAGAATCGTCCCCGGTCCGGTTGCGCGCCAGATCCATCTTGATCTGCCCGGTCAGCAACGGGAGGAACTGAACACTCGCATCGAGATCACCGAGTGCAAAATAGCCGATCTGGACTTGCTCCATATGCCCATTCCAGATCGTCCCACTAATATTGCGGGCAGAGAACCGGTTTTCATCCAGACCAGCCATGCTGACCGCCAGCTTGAGCGGCATGAAAATAACCGCCACGGCAAGCAAGGCCAGAAGAATCAAAAATATCGTCAAAATGCGGGACACCTGATTTCCTTCACTCTGCTATAATTCTGGAACAAATTGAGCGAAATAGGCAAAGATGTCATCGGCGTCCCGGCTCGCCGCATTGCGCCATGTCGGTGCGGTTTTGCGGTTCAGCAAAAAGCCGGTTGGCGACAGCACGAGCACCGTTGGCGTACCGACAATTTTGTCGATCCCGAAACGCTGGGCGATGGCGATATTGCGATCCCGATAGCCGACATCGACGTAAACAATTTCATATTTCGGTTCGAGCATCGTTGCAAAGCGGGGCTTGGCGAACCAGCCGGCCAATCCCCGGCTGTCATGGCACCAATTAGCCCCCATGACGAGAATGACGCGCTTGTCCGCGGCCATGGCGCGCGCCATGGCCGCGTCCACTTCGGCCGCCGCCGTCGCTTGCTTGTCAAACGGACGGGCTTCGGGATGGGCCGCCTCGCCGGGCTCGGCCACGGCTATCGGTGCCGCAAGCGGAACAACCAACAAACCCAGAATTATCAACAATATCCGCATTGCTTAGCCCCCCGCCTGAGCGATGATTTTCGGAATATTCCCCATCGCCGCCATGGCATGGGTGCGGAATTCTTGCAGCACCGCCTGCTTTTCCTGATCATCCGGTGCGATACCGAAGATCATCTTGCCAAAGCCGTCCAGTCGGCTCTGGACGATCCACTTGTTGACCGTCTCGTCCTGCGACCATTGAAACTGGTTCATCATATTGGTCATCGTGGCGAGCGGATAGCCGTCTACGCCGTCAGGAAGCGGTATGGGAGCACCCAGCCGGTTCTTGGTTTCGTCATCATCATAGGTTGCTTCGAGAAAGGCCGACAGCGCCGCGCTGAACGCCGGTTGTGGAATACGGATCATCTGCAGCGTGATCAGGCCTTTCTGAAATTGCGGCACCACCGGTCGCCGCTCCACCGCGGTGGCGGTACAATCAATATAGAGCGCATCCGCATCGACCGGATATTCGCCGTCGACCAGCGTCATGCCGGTGGCACTGATCGTTTCGACACGGCCCATGCGCACGACGGTTTTGATCGCGCGGAGAATATCGACTTCCCCTTGCGACATGGTGGCATAGTGGAACATGGTCGGTTTGACTTCGGGATCGATCCGCAACATCACCTGCGCCTGTTCCAGCCGGGCGAACAGATCATCCACCGTCCCGGCTTGCGCCAGCGCAGCCATGATATCGCGCTGACCGCCGATCGTCTGGTGAAAAAATTCCTGTCCCGGTTGGGTGCTGTTGCGGTTGAGCAGCCAGGAATCCCGCGGACAGACCCATATAATATCATCCGGGTCAGCTCCGGAACGCAGCAACCAGACACCGACATCCATCGCGGTCTTGCCAGCGCCGACAATGACATATTTGCCGGGTCTTGCACCCGCGCCTTGCCAGAGCCCCGGCAATCCGTTGGGCGGGATCACCGTCACGCCCTCTTCGATGGTGAATTTAGGCGTGTGGGTTGCCGGTACATTGGTGCCATAATAGGTCGCATCGACGGTCTTCTTGCGGATGTTGACCTGTGTCTCCTCGCCGGACAACAAGGAGGTAAAGCGGCCGTCGCCAAGATAATCCGACATTGGAAAATAGCGCACCCTGCCGCTGGGCAGAAAGCGCTGATGCATGACCCGTTCAAAATAGCTGTTCACTTCGGAGCCGGTCGCCAGTTCGTAAAAACCCTGGTTGGTTCCGCTCTGATCAATCGCACCACTTCCAAGCTCGGTCGAATTCACCCCGTAAAAGGCCGAGGGCTGATGCAGCGACACAAAGGAATAGGCATCATTCCAGTGCCCTCCTGGTTTGCCATGGCGATCGACAATCGTGATATGCGCATCGGTCTCGTCAAGCAGCGTGTCGGCAAAAGCCATGCCGACGGCACCGCTGCCAATGATCAGATAGTCGGTTTCAATGGATGGCATGAAGACTCCCGGACTGGATGCCGGGATTTCTAGGGGCTTATACCGTCGAGTGCAATCAAACTTCGAGCGGTGTCAGCGAACAGGCGCGGGATAATCCGAGGCCGCGCTTCATTGCCGGATAGACCCGTACCGTGGCAGCCGCCATGGCCAGTTCCAGCCGCACGACACGACCGTAACGGTCTTCTATGTCATCACCGAGAGTGAAGGCGTCCGCCGATTGGCGGGCAATGGCCTGGCCAAAGGCAAAAGCGGTTTCAGACGCCTCACTGGGGCCACCGGACAGCATCTGGTTTACTTGTGTGCGTGGAACCCCGTCGTCCAGGGCGCCCTGTGCGGCGGTCATCGCGCAAGGACCACAATCCTCGACGAGGACCGCACCAATCCGGGCCGCCGCCAGCAATTCGGCCGAAGCCGCGCGCCGATGGTTGCTCGCCGGCATGAAATGCTTGAACTTTTCCAGTGCATGGCCCGGTGCTCCAGCGATCTCGTGGACATAGGCACTTTCATCCGGTGATATCTGGTCAACGGCCTTCAGAAAGAGCGCATCAGGCACGCCCGCTGGCGCAACCCGGCGGCGAACAAACAGCATCGCCAGCGCCAGATAGACCAGCACGGGCGGACCAAGCACACCAGGTGCGTCGGCCCAGAACACGGATGGCGAGCATATGCCAACCGAAACCTCATAAATATGCAAGACACCGTGCAGCGACAACCAGAGCGCGCCAGCAAAGGCCGCCAGCCAGCGCATCGCCAGGTGAACGCTGGCATAGACCAATATCACTCCGCAACTTGCATAAGCGATGCCGATATCGCGGATGAAATGCTTGTTCGGTGGACCGGTGGTGATCACCGTCGGGATAGCGGTGTACCAGTCGAGTGGGCTGATAATCATGAACGCTCCGAAAAGCAGCGCGAACAGACCGACGGCCAGCACCAGAAGCTGGGCCGTGCGATCGAGAAAATCCATCGGTCCTGATTGCATGTTTTTCCTTTCGAAGTGATAGCCTCCCTGCTATTCGGATATTTATTGTCCGATTAGCAGGGAGAGTCAAGCATTGCAGATTTCCAAGGGTGTTGAATGGGCGGTGCACGGGGCGGCGTTGATGATCGGACTGCCCGAAGGACGCGGTCTTAAGGCCGAGGCGCTGGCGCGCTATCATGGCGTCCCGACCGCCTATATGGCGAAACAGCTCCAGGCGTTGAGCAAGGCGGGAATTGTGCAGACTGCGCGCGGCGCTCACGGTGGTTATCGGCTGGGCCGGTCCGCCACTGCGATCAGCCTGTGGGATATCACCGCCGCGATCGAAGGCAGTGGACCGGCCTTTCGGTGCACGGAAATTCGCCAGAACGGGCCGTGCGGCCTGAAGCGCAGGGATTGTAAAAGCCCGTGTCAGATTGCGGCGGCCTTTGCGGCGGCAGAAGCGGCGTTTCGGGACAGTTTGAAAGCCATCAGTCTGGCTGATATCGGTACGCAGGTCATCCAGGATTCAACCCAAGCGCATTTGCAGGACATCATGGCATGGCTCGGCGCAGAGGCCGTGCCGCTCAGCGGATCAGGCACCAGCGGTTGACCGCAACCTTGTCTACTCGGCAGCGACCTGCGCGGCATCGGCTTCAATCTCCGCCGCCTTGGCTTCGACCAGTTTGACAATATGGTCGACCATGTCGCTGTCTTCGACATGGTGATCGGTAACACCCGACAGATAGACCATATGCTTGCCCTTGCCGCCGCCGGTAATGCCGATATCGGTCTCGCGCGCTTCGCCGGGACCATTTACCACGCAACCAAGTACAGACAAGGAGAGCGGCGTGCGGATGTGCTGTAGGCGCTCTTCCAGGGTCTGCACGGTGCGGATCACATCAAAGCCCTGGCGCGCACAGCTCGGACAGCTGACCACACGCACGCCGCGGGTGCGCAAACCCAGCGCCTTGAGCATTTCATAGCCGACGCGCACCTCTTCTTCAGGTTCGGCCGACAGGCTGACCCGGATTGTGTCGCCAATCCCGGCCCAGAGCAGATTGCCCATGCCGATCGAACTTTTCACCGTCCCACCGATCAGACCGCCAGCTTCGGTAATCCCGAGATGCAGCGGACAGTCCACGGCATCGGCAAGCTGCGAATAAGCCGCCACCGCGAGGAACACGTCCGACGCCTTCACCGCCACCTTGAATTCATGAAAATCATGATCCTGCAGAATCTTGATATGGTCGAGCGCGCTTTCGACAAGCGCCTCAGGGCACGGTTCGCCGTATTTTTCCAGCAGATCTTTTTCCAGACTGCCGGCGTTCACACCGATTCGGATCGCACAGCCATTGGCCTTGGCCGCATCAACGACCTCCTTCACCCGGTCCGATGATCCGATATTGCCGGGATTGATCCGCAAACAGGCCGCGCCCGCCTCGGCCGCTTCGATCCCGCGCTTATAGTGAAAATGAATATCCGCAACGATCGGCACCTGGCTGGCGCGGACAATCTGCTTCAGCGCCGTGGTGCTCTCGACATCCGGACAGGAGACGCGGATGATATCCACACCTGCCTCTTCGCAGCGCCGGATCTGGTCGATCGTCGCCTTCGCATCCGAGGTCAGCGTGTTGGTCATGGTTTGCACCGTAATCGGCGCATCGCCACCCACCGGCACATCCCCGACCATGATCTGGCGGCTTTTGCGGCGGTCAATGTCACGCCATGGACGCAAGGAAGGATTATCGGTGGTCATATGGGAAACCTGTAACAATATTGCTGTTGGATCGCTATATAGCGGTTTCATAGGACAGGTGCGAGGGGCGATTGCCTTTTGACCCTGAAAAATCGCACCGCTGGAAGGGAAAGATCATGGGAACCGTATTAATCACCGGCGCCAATCGCGGCATCGGGCTCGAAATGGCACAGCAATATGCTGACAATGGCTGGGACGTGATCGGCACCGCGCGCGAACCGGACAAGGCGGAGCAGCTGAACGCCATCAGCAATGCCAAAACGATCCACCTGGACGCGGCCGATGATGACAGTATCAAACGTTTCACCCGTGAATTGGGCCGTCAGCCCGTCGATCTCTTCATCAACAATGCCGGCATTTATGGTCCGCAGGACTTTGATCGCGAAGGCTGGCTGGATCTGTTCAATGTCAACGTCGTGGCACCGGTGCAGCTCGCCAATGCGGTGAAGGACAATGTCGCTCGCTCGGACGGCAAGAAAATGGTCGTTATCTCGAGCCAGGTCGGCAGCATTGCCGAGAATGACAGCAGCGAGATGCTCTATTATCGATCCAGCAAGGCGGCGGTCAATCAGGCCTGGAAATCGCTGTCCAACAAATGGAAAGACGACGGTCTGACGCTGGCCATGCTGCATCCCGGCTGGGTGCGGACCGACATGGGCGGCCCGCACGCCGACCTGGCCCCCGAAGAAAGCGTCAGCGGCATGCGGAAGGTGATCGACAATCTCGAACATGCACAGACCGGCGCGTTTTACGACTATAGCGGCCGCGAAATTCCCTGGTAGTCTTACGGAGAATTTGATCGGCAGCGCAGCTGTTGCGGCGTCGGTATTTGATGCTAAACCTGTCGCAAAGGAGCCGCATCATGTTCACCCGCGCTATCATCACCTCTTTTGTTGCGATCACCGCCCTCACCGCCGCTGCTATCGGTGAAACCGCCGCGGCGCAAACCGCTGACACCGCTTCGCAATCCGCAGGAGAAAATAGCTGGTCGATCGCTCTCCATGGCGGCGCCGGGACGATCAATCGGGATCGGATTACGCCAGAGAAAGATGCCGAAATCCGCGCCGCACTGAACAAGGCGCTGGAGGCTGGCTCCAAGGTGCTCGACGCGGGCGGCAGCGCAATGGATGCAATCACCGCCACGATCATGATTCTCGAGGATGACCCCAATTTCAACGCGGGCAAAGGCGCGGTATTCACCTGGGACAAGACCAACGAGCTGGACGCGAGTATCATGGATGGCAGTGACCGGTCGGCCGGGGCGGTCGCCGGGATCAACGGTACCAAAAATCCGATTCTGCTGGCTCGCGCCGTGAAAGACAACAGCCCGCATGTCCTGCTCTCCGGCTCCGGGGCGAACCAGTTCAGCCGCGAGCAGCAGCTGGAACAGGTTGAACCGGCCTATTACAGCACGCCGCGGCGATTGCAGCAAATTGAGAATGTCCGCGCCAAACAGGTCAGCGCAAAAGACGTGGATTATAAATTCGGCACAGTCGGCGCGGTGGCGCTCGACCGCGAAGGCAATATGGCCGCGGGCACTTCGACCGGCGGCATGACCGGCAAGCGCTGGGGCCGGATCGGCGATTCACCGATCATCGGAGCAGGCACCTATGCCGACAATCGCAGCTGCGCCGTGAGTGCCACGGGCTCGGGAGAATACTTCATCCGCGTCGGCGTTGCCCATGAAATCTGCACGCGGATCCGGATACGATTCCGGGAGCTGCTTAGCGACGCGCGCAAAGCCATGCCCAAGGGCAAGGGCGGCGTGCCCGAAAATTATATCCACGCCAGCGAATTTCCTTTTCCCGAAGCGGAAGCCCAGAAAATTGCCGATGCGGTTATCGCCGAAATGGGCGGGCTTGGGGGCACCGGCGGGATCATCCTGACCACGCCTTGGGGGCAGTCTTTGTTCAGCTTCAACACGCCCGGCATGTATCGCGGCCGCGCGGACAGCGAAGGCGTAAAAATGGTGGGCATTTACGGCGACGAACAATAGCCGGCGCTTCAATCGATCAAGAGTACGACGCGATTTTCCGCACGGGCCGGCAGCGCATCAATCGCCTTGCCAATCTCCCAAGTCACATCCTCTTGCTTCGAGAATCGGTTGCATTTCCCGATAGGCGGCCGGGGTTCGGTCGAGCGGGATATAGGGATGGAGATGATGGACGATATGAAATTGCATGCCCATGGAACCGAGATTGCCGACCCGCGACTTCCAGCTTCTGGTGTCGCGATAGCGCCCCTGCGCGATACCGGGATGATGCGGTGCCCAGGACAGGAAAAACACAATATAGGTGAGCGCAATCTGCAGCGGCAACCACCAGAGAAGCAGCGCCTCCAGAGCAAAACCCGACCAGGCTAGCGCAAATAAAATCGCGAAATGGCCGAGCTTATAAGCAATCGCCAATATGATCAGGTCGGTGCGGCCTGCCCGCTCGAGCGCTTTCAGATAATCCCCCGAGCGTTGGCCATCGGGTTGGCGCTGGCGGATTGACTTCCAGATCGCCGACCAGGGACCAGGCGCGTGGCTGCTATAGTCCGGATCGCGCTCCGGGTCATTGGCATAGCGATGATGATCGAGATGGGTCAGGCGCAGCACCTGGAAGGGATTGACGATCATCCAGGTCGTGGCATGGCCGACCAGTTCATTGAGCCAGCGCAGTTTCTGACCCGGTCGCGCGATAATATCATGCTGCGCATCATGGGTCGGCAAATAGACCAGCGACAGGCTGATCGTCGACAGGATGAAACCCAGCCACAGCGGAATGATATCCAGCAATATCAGCGGCCAGAGCGCGAGCCAGAAGGCTAGATTGCCAAAGGCCCAAACCACCATCAGCCAGGGGAACATGCCGCTATGCCGGCGTGCGATGTCGCGCTCCAGTTTCATCAGCTCGCCATCAGACAGCCGCGTCAGGTCCGTCGGGATCGCAACTGGATCAAGCACGCTCATATCCAGCGCCCCTTAATCTGCGCAAACAGGCCCCATCCGCCACCGACAATCAATGCAATAGTGAGAGGGCTCAAACCCAGCGGTGGCGTCCAGCCGAGCGCCATGCTGGCCTGGGCCAGAACCGGCACCACGAAGCCGAAGGCAAAGAGCAACGGTAGAAATTTCAAGATCGCGGCGAGCAGCTTCTCCATCAACGCCTCCTTTGACTGCCTCTTGTAAACAATCATGTCAGCAAATCCAAGTTTGCCTTTTTTAATCGTCTGGTTAAGGTCGCCGCATGACATGGAAACCCGAACTGGAAGAATTGGCCGAGCGCCAGCGGCTCGCCGAGAAAATGGGCGGAGAGGAAAAAGTCTCGCGCCAGCATGGGCGCGGCAAACTGGACGCCCGCGCGCGCATCGCCGGGATTGTCGACGAAGACTCATTTCGCGAGATCGGCAAGATTGCCGGGCGGGGACGCTATAATGACAAGGCCGAATTTGAGGATTTTTCACCCAGCAACCTGATTTTCGGCCGTGCAAATATCGAAGGCCGCCCGGTCGTCGCCAGCGCCGACGATTTCACGGTCCGCGGCGGCGCCGCCGATGCGGCGCTGCATCGCAAGTTCGTGCAATGCGAGAAAATGGCCCATACGCTGGGCATTCCAATGATCCGGATGATCGACGGCACGGGTGGCGGGGGATCGGTCAAGAGTCTCGAAGACATGGGTTTTACCTATGTTCCCGCTGTTCCCGGCTGGGATGATATTATCAAAAATCAGGAAACCGTTCCGGTGGTCGCGCTGGCCCTTGGGCCAACCGCCGGCATGGGCGCTGCCCGCACGGTAGCCAGCCATTACTCGATCATGGTGCGCGGCCTGTCCCAGCTGTTTGCCGCCGGGCCCGCCGTTGCCGCCGCGATTGGCGACACGCTAACCAAGGAAGAACTGGGTGGCTCCGACATTCACACCACCAATGGCGTGGTTGACGAGGAAGTCGCCAGCGAAGCGGAAGCGTTCGCCACCGCGCGGAAATTCCTGTCCTATCTGCCCAGCAATGTGACCCAGCGCGCCGCGCGGACGCAGAGCAGCGATCCGGTCGGTCGCCGGGACGAGAGTCTGTTGTCGGCGGTGCCGAAAAAAGACAAACAGGTCTATTCCATGCGCAAGATCATGGAATCGGTGTTCGATCGCGATCCTCAGGGCAAAAGCAGCGTCTTTGAAATGGGCAAACGCTGGGGCCGCGCCGCGATTACCGCTTTTGCTAGGCTCGACGGCTATCCGGTGGCAGTGCTTGCCAATGATCCCAGTTTTCTCGGCGGCTCGTGGGAGGCCAAATCGTCGGAAAAGGTCGAGCGTTTCGCCAAGCTTGCGGACCAGTTTCGTCTGCCGGTCATCCATCTGGTGGATAATCCTGGCTTCATGATCGGTGAAGAGGCCGAGCGCACCGGCACCATTCGCTACGGTGTGCAGGCCATGAATGCAGTGTATAAAGCCACCGTGCCCTGGGCGAGCGTCATCGTCCGCCGCGCCTACGGGATTGCCGGCTCGGCTATGTCCAATGCCGAAAATTTCCAATATCGTTTCGCCTGGCCGTCCGGCGACTGGGGATCACTGCCCATAGCGGGCGGCCTGGAAGTCGCCTACAAGGCGGATATCGAAGCAGCGAAAGATCCTTCCGCCCGGCTGGCAGAAATCAAGGCCAAGCTCAATCAGGTCACATCCCCGTTCCGCACGGCCGAGCATTTCAGCGTCGAGGACATCATCGACCCGCGCGATACCCGCCCGCTCTTGTGCGAATTTGCCGATTTGGCCTGGCAAAAACTGGAAACCGAATAGCATTTATTTTCTGCATTTGCTTGTGCATCGCAAATCCCTACACATTGCTGTAATCTAAACAGCGCATAGGGATATCATGCTGAAAAAAATCCTGATTCTCATCCTGCTTTGCCTGCCCGCCCCGGCTCTGGCCTATGGCGAGTTTGCCCACCGCACGATCGCTAGCATTACCGATGAAAACATCGCGCCAATAACCCGGGCGCGGATGAATCGCCTGTTCCAATCGGCCGCCCTGCTCGGCACGCCGCAATGTGACCTCAAGACCATTGGTGATGCCAGTGTGTGGCCCGATTGTGTCCGTCGTGACCGCTTGCGCTGGGGCTATACCGCGCCGTGGCATTATCAGAATGTCGACATCTGCAAGCCGTTTGATATGAAATCGGCATGCCGCAACGGCAATTGTGTTTCCGCCCAGATTGATCGCAACAGCGCTTTGCTTAACGACAAGACGCTGCCCGCCCATATCCGGCTCGAAGCGTTAAGCTTTCTGGTTCATTTCGTCGGTGACATGCACATGCCCCTGCACAGCGGTGACCGCAGCGATCGCGGTGGCAATGATGTTCGCGCGGCTTATGGGGCGATAACCGGGCGGATGAATCTGCACTGGCTGTGGGATGGTCCGCTCGCTGAACGCGCCATCACCGATGGCCCTGATATGGTTCGGCAGTACAGCGCCGCCGAAAAAGCCGCTCAGGCCGTCGGAACCACCGAAGACTGGGCCAGAGAAGCCTGGCAGGTGGCCCGTGACTACAGCTATCCCACCGCCGAGGACAAGCAATCCTGTGGCGCGAAACTGACCGAACGGGGGCTGATTGACAATGAAGAGATCAAAGCGCTGGTGCCCGTTGCCCGGCTGCAGATCGAACGCGCGGGATTGCGACTCGCCCGCTTGCTGGATGAGGCGTTGAATTAAGCATATCTCTCAACAGAGTTAATCATCTCTGTAAAGAAACAGCCCGGAAAACTGCCAGTTATTTACACTTTTTTAGTGATTGAAATCAATCGCTTGGGGACAGATGTGCGCTTTGTCACCCTGATATGGCGGATAAATCCTATTCAAAAATCGACGAGCCAGCCACATTTCGTCTATTGAAACAAACGGTTCACCGGCAATTCAGCCGCCAATTTTAGTATCACGCGTAGTCCAACGAGCAACAAGAAGAAGGAAGAACGATGTATTTATCCCCACGATCATTCGTTAATCGCCCTCACGATGCTGGGGCTGATTCTGCAAAATCCAGCGCCCTGGAAGTGACCCAGCGCGGCTACCAGCCGATGTATCATCTCGATATCGTCAATCGCTGCCCCGGCTGCGGGAAATCCCATTGGCATGTCGGCCGGTTCAGCGCCGAATGTGCGCATTGCGAAACCGCATTGCCGCTCGCCATTGTCTCCAGCCAGCCCATGGAACCACGCTTCACCGAAAGCTTCAGCAAAACCGCGATGGCGGCCTGAGCCTGACGTCTAGAGATCGCCGAATTTTGCGAGGGCGGCGCGGGCAATGGGTTCGCCCCACTCTTGCACGAAATGGCCACCGCCTTCGATCATCATCGGTTCGGGGCAGCCGTTGATCAATTGGCGCAGGCTCATCATCGCCGGCGGTCCCAGAACTGGATCGGCGTCCCCAATCGCCATGAAGCTCTCGCCCTGCCATTCCTTTTGCCAGAACGCCGCCGCTTTGGTGCTGACTTCGACACCATCCATTTCCGGCGATACCGGGACCAGCGCCGGGAATTTGCGCGCGCCGGCCTGATAGCTGGGATCCGGAAACGGCGCGTCATAGGCTGCGATTTCCTGCTCGGTGAGATGCGGCGTACCGCTCGCGATAATCTGGCCGGTCTTGAACTCCGGTGTGTTGAGCGCGAACTCCTTCCACGCGTTAAAGCCATCGCCCGGTGTGCGGCCAAGACCCAGTCCGGTATTCATCACGATCAGCCGCGAGAGCCGCGCCTTGAATTTGGCATCAACCGGCAAGGTCAGTCCGATCAGACCACCCCAGTCCTGCACCACCAGCGTGATATTCCTGAGGTCGAGCCGCTCGACCAACGCCAATATATAGTCACGATGAAAATCAAACGTGTAGTCATCCAGTTCGGTCGGCTTGTCAGACCGGCCAAAGCCGAAGAAATCCGGCGCGACAACCCGTGCACCGCTTTCCAGAAAAACCGGAATCATCCGCCGATAGAGAAACGACCAGCTCGGTTCACCGTGCAAACATAAAAAGGTACGATCGGCGTCTTTCGCACCCTCATCAATCCAGGCGGCGCGCAGCCCTTCATAGCCGGGCAAATCGTCTGCATAATGGACCGGATAATCAAAATCGGGAATATCGGCAAAGCGGTCATCGGGGGTGCGGACGGCGTTGATGGTCATGGCTTGGGGATCCTCTCTCAGGTTGCGATTCGAAACTTGTCATCGCTGCGCAGTCCGGTCAAGCGCGCATATTTGCACCGGCTGACCCCAATAATGCAGATGCCGCGAAGGATTTCCGCTCGGGGCTCGTTGGAACAATAGCTGCATCACCCGCAGCTGGATAACGCGAGTGTCTGATGACAGCATATCTCATTTCCGATGCCCTGAAACAAACCCGCCGGACCGCTGCCCTGAGCCTGTGCTTGCTATGCCTGGCCTGCGGCGGCGGGGACAGCAGCACGGCGAGCGCGCCAATCAGTCTGCCACCAACCGGTCCCAGCCCGACGCCACCACCGCCAACGCCTGCGCCGCCGCCGACACCGGTCCCGACTCCGGCACCACCGGATTTTGAACCGGTGATTGCCGCTGCCGAAGCGTTTGACGATCCGGCTTTCGCGCTGATCATTGGCGATGCGTCGGGAACTCTCCTGCAATATGAAAAAGGCGGATTCTCGGTCACCGATCCCGTTCCTATCGCTTCGGCGAGCAAATGGTACACCGCCGCAACGATCATGCGGCTGGTCGACGCCGGCGTGATGCGGCTTGAGGACCATCCTCAGGACCATCTGACCTTCTGGACCAGCGACCCGGCAGACCCACGATCGCAGGTGACACTGGCACAGCTCTTGTCCTTTACTTCGGGATTCAATGCCAACCCCGCCGTCAGCGGTTGTATTGAGGACTCGACCACCACGATCCTCGCCTGCGCCGAGGAGATTTACACAAACGGCATCGCAACAGACCCGGGCACCGCTTATGCTTATGGCCCACACCATATGCAAATTGCCGCAGCGATGGCAGAGCAAGCCACTGGCCAGTCATTTGAAGCGATTTTCCAGGAAAATATCGCTTCGTTTCTGGGGATGAGTGCTGGCTCAACCTATCGCATTCCGCGCCCTAACAATCCCCGAGTCAGCGGCGGTGCGGTTTCGACCGGCAGGGACTATGCCCTGTTCCTCCAAGGGTTGCTCGACGGTTCGCTAATTGTCGATCAGGCCAGTTTTCTTGCTGATCGGACCGGCAATGTCACATTTCTGTTCCGCCCGAACGGCGCGACGGAAAACGGCGACTGGCACTATGCTCTTGGCGCCTGGCTGGAATGCGATGAAGAGCCTTTTGTTCCATCCTGCGCGGACGCCCGGATCTACTCCAGCCCGGGCTCCTTCGGCTGGACCCCATGGATCGATTTTCACAATGGCTATTTCGCCATCATTGCGCGCCGCGGAGAGCGGGGAACTGCTGATATTGGCGTCGCGCTGGAACAGATATTGCAACCACTGATTGTCGAGGCTTTGGGCGATTGAGTGAACCCGTCGAGAGGCAAACGGGGCGCTACCAACGAAAAAGGGGAGCCTGCAACGGCTCCCCTTTTCGATTAGGCGATGATGACCGGCCTTATTTCACCGCGTCACCCTTGCTGCCGGCATCGGCACTCTCACCGGGCACCGGGAAGCCGCGCTTCTTGAGGATATATTTAACCTCGGGATCACGGCCACGGAAAGCGCGATAGGCTTCCTTGCGGTCGGTTTCATTGCCGGTTGCGAGGATGATCGAACGGAAGCGCTCGGCAACATCCTTGTCCCAGACATCGCCCGCTTCTTCAAACGCCGCCCAGGTGTCCGCATCCATCGTTTCCGACCAGAGATAGCTGTAATAGCCGGCCGAATAGGCATCGGACGAGAAAAGGTGGTTGAACTGGGGCAAACGGTGTCGCATCACAATCTCATCCGGCATGCCGATTTCCGTCAGGGTTTCACGCTCAAACGCATCCGGATCGGTGACCGGATCGGTGCGGTTGTGCAGCTTCATGTCGACAATGGCCGAGGACAGATATTCAACCGTCGAAAAGCCTTCATTGAAGGTCTTGGACTTGTTGATCTTGTCGACCAACGCCTGCGGCATCGGTTCGCCGGTTTCGGCATGCTTCGCATAATTGTCGAGAATATAGCGGGTCAGCAGCCAGTTCTCATTCACCTGACTTGGATATTCGACGAAATCCGCGGTGTCCCGCCGAAGCCGGGATAGGTGATGTCATAGTTGAGATAGTGCAGCGCATGGCCAAATTCATGGAACAAGGTTGCCGCATCATCAAGACTGATCAGGGTCGGCTGACCTTCGCCACCTTCGACAAAATTATTGTTGTTTGACGCAAAGATATAGCGGTTCTTGCCGCTCAGCTTGTTCTGGCTGCGATAGGTGGTCATCCACGCGCCCGATCGTTTGCCTTCCCGGGCAAAATTGTCGAGGTAGAAGAGGCCGATCACCCGGTCTCCACGCTTCACTTCAAAGGTGCGCACCTTTGGTTCGAACACCGGAACCGTGCCGGTATTCTCGGTAAAGGTCATGCCATAGAGCTTGCCCGCGGCGTCAAACATCGCGTCGACCATATTATCCAGTTTGAAATAGGGTTTGATCTCGGCTTCATCGAGGTCATATTTCGCCTTGCGCACTTTCTCGGCGTAAAAGCGATAATCCCATGGGGCGATGGTGATATTGGCGCCGGATTCATCGGCAACCTGCTGCATGTCCGCGACTTCTTCCTTCACCCGGGCAACCGCTGCCGGCCAGACCTTCATCATCAGGTCCATCGCGGCTTCCGGTGTCTGAGCCATGGTATCGGCCATGCGGTAATGGGCGTGGGTCTCGAGATCCGAGCAATTTGGCGCGGTCGGCCCGCAATTTCAGGATCTTGGCGATCGTCGCATTGGTATCATTATCGTCGCCATTGTCGCCGCGATTAATATAAGCGTTATAAACCTTTTCACGGAGATCCCGGCGGGTCGAGTTTTGCAGGAACGGCTGCATCACCGACCGGGTGTTCTTCAGCGCCCAACCGTCTTTCTTCTGCGCTTCCGCAGCGCCCTTGATCGATGCAATGAAGCTGTCGGGCAGACCGGCCAGTTCGGCTTCGTCGGTCAGATAGATATAGGTTTCTTCGTCCGCCAGAACCTTGTTCGAAAATTCGTTAAACGCCTTGGACAGCTCGGTGTTGAGGCGGATCAGTTCTTTCTTGTCATCGCCTTCAAGTTCGGCGCCATTGCGCACCAGCGATTCATACTGGCGCGTGACCAGCCGTTTCTGCTGCGCGTTGAGGCCGGATGTTTCGAGATTGTCATAGACTTGCTTGGTTTTCTGAAACAGCCGCGGATCGAGTTGGATCTCATTGAAAAAGGCAGAGACTTTCGGCAGCCATTCGCCTTGAACCTTGCGGACTTCCGCGTTGGACAGGTTGCTCGCATGCACACCGAACAGAGCAAAAACCTCATTGGCTTTTGATCCGGCCAATTCCCACGGCACCATGAAATTGTCGAATGTTGCCGGTTCCGGGCTGGACAATATGGCTTCCGCTTCCTTCTTGCCCTCATCCATCAAGGTCTGGAAAGCAGCCGGGAAGTCGGAGACTTTCACCTCATCCCAGGGCGGCACACCGTCATAGGGTCCGGTCCATTCCTGCAAAATGCTGTTTTCCGCGGCATCGTCAGAAGTTTTTTTCATTCCACTATTTCCATTGGCACTCATGCGATTGAGATCCGCGGTGGTCATTTTCTTGCCGTGATGATCGGCAAGCGCCGGGCTACCAATACCGAGCAGGGCGGCGGTGGACACACCCAGGAAAAATTTGCTGCTGGAAACTGAAAATCGCATTTATGTCTCTCCAATAGATCGGGTCCGAAAGGTTGGACCCGGTAATATGGCCTTGGCCCCTGTTAAGGACAATCAACCCTGCGCAGAAGTGCGCTTGTGCCTTCGATACAATAACAGCGAAGCAAAGGCAAAAAAGGTTGCAGCTGAAATCATGTTTTAGATGAACGGCGCTTGCGCATCGATGAACGACATCTCGTCGCGCGCCGGCTCCAGTGATCAACCCGGCTTGCCCGACGCGGGATCGGTAGGGCGTTTGTCGGCGGTGATTATGCCGTAACGCAGCATCTTTTGGCGATAAGCCCAGGCTAGAAACCGGCCAGTCACGGCATATTTCAATCGGGCTGCCCACGGCATGGCCGCGGATCGTGCGGCGGATTGTTTACAATATCTGCGCCACCAGGCGGCAAATTCAGGCAACACGGCGCTGCTGATATCGTCGATCACCACTTGCCCAAAGCCCGCTTGCTCTAGCTGGTCCCGATAGGCGCTGGCCGTGATCATGTTCGGCTTTGGAATCCGGGACAGGTGCAACATTATCGCCAGCACATGATCGCGCCATGATCCGGGCCGGTGCTCTTCGGTGAGCAGCAAGTCGGTCAGTGCGATCCGGCCCGATGGCGCGATGAGTTGCCCCGCACGCTTGAAAAAGCGCTCGCGGCTGGGAAAGTGATAGGCGCAATCGAGCGCCAATATGCGGTCGATCGGCTTGCCGGGTTTGCTCAATGCCCAGCAGGCATCATCATCGATATCGCCATAATGCAACGCTGCCGCATCGTCAGCATAACCGGCTGTCGCCATCCGCTGCTGTGCCAGTGCGGTCTGACTGCGAGAAAAGTTGATCCCGCAGAGCGTTTGAACCTGGTAATGATCACGCCATAAAAGCAGCTGATCGCCACAGCCGAAACCGACATCCATGACCACCGCGTTTTTATCGAGACCCGCGCTGTCCCCGAGCAGGATTGCCAGCGCCCGGCAGGCGGCGGAATAGTCGTTTTCATACTGCCAATAGCCAAGATTGCCCCAGCTTTGCCCGGGGCTGTTGAGCGCGCGTTCTGCAAGATCGTGAAACTCGGCCATAGCGGACCGTCAGCGCACCGGGCCGGTTTTCCAGGGCACGTTCGCACCGAGCTTCTCGGCCACCGCAACCGATGAATCAACCGCCGCATCAAGCAGCGGAATCTTGTCTGCGACATAGGAACCGCAAAACCACAGCTGGTTCCCCTGTTGATGATGGAAATCCCGCAAGCTGGCCATGGCTGCGCGGCTGTCCTGGCTCACCACCGGGCGCGTGAACTTGACCCGCGCCAGTTCCTTTTCGGGTCGAGGGTCGCGGATCGGGTTCCAGGTCTGGAACACCGTATCCTGGTCGGCAAGGCGGGCGATGGTCCGGGTCAGGTTGACCGTCACTTCCGCGCGCTGCCCGCCATGGGGAGCGACATAGCTGACCGGAGAGAGCGGGACCTGGCTATCCGGCAAAAGCTGATCATCGGTGTGAACGCTCATTTCCGAAGTCTCGAACGGGACCGCATCCAGCAACTGTTTCTGTTCATCAAAATCCGATAGCATCGCCGCCGCCTGCTGGGCTTGTGCAGCAACCACGACATGATCGAATATCTGCGTATCCCCGCTGGCGATGGTCACCGCCAGCTTGTCATCCTGTTTCGCGATCAGCGTGACCGGGCTGTTGGTGCGAACATCTGCGCCGTTGAGCAGCCGGGGCACGATATCATCCACCCCGTGGGCCGCGCTGAGAATGCCGAACTCCTGCACACCGCTGGTCAGGTAACCCAGCATGATATCAGCGGGATAATCGAGCACCGCTTGATAATCACAGGTGCAGGTCACCGACATCATCGGCAACAGGATGGTATCGACAAAGGCCCGGCCAGTCTTGCGCTCTTGAAGATAGGTTTCGAAACGGATCTGGTCGAGGTCCTTGCGGGCCCGCATATCCGCCTTGGCCCGCGCGAAAAACCGTCCGCTTTGGAGGGCAATCTTCCAGGCCCGGGGACTGAAAATACTGCTCCCTTTGAGATAGGAAAACCGCAAGCCCGCCAATGTCGCATTGCCATAATGCAGGATCATCTGGCGATCACCATCGGCAAAAGCGCCGCTGTGATCGCTGGCCAGAATCTGCACTCCGATATGGTCGTAAAGGGCCAGCAAATGCTGGTAATAACCGCGGCAAAATATCCGCAACGGAACATCGATCCGGCTGGTCGTCCCCCGGTTGGTATAGTCGATCGTGTAGACCCCCATCCCGGGACGCGCCTGGCTTTCAAAGACCGTCACCGCATATTTGTCCTTCAGCAACCAGGCGGCCGACAGACCAGCTATGCCGGTGCCAATGACAGCAAGCGTCGGTTTTTTCTGATGCATAGGGACAGGCGCTCTCGTTCGACTTCGCCCTATCTATGAACGATAGGTGGCCGCTGCGACAGCGTTTTTCTTGATAGCGGGACCAGCCCGCCGCAGCAGGCGGCCATGCCTATTTCGGTCGCTCGGCCAACAGCGCCCGTACCAACGGCTGGAGATTTTCGTCATAGCGGGCCAGCATGACATGCTCTTCCGCCGTTTCGAAATGGCTGACCAGCTGTTTGCCGTTCCACCAGTGGAGCGCAATAGCGGGTGGATCAGCGACGATCATATTGCGATCGTCGGGTTTTTCGGGATCGATCGGCGCCAGATCAAACGCCACCTGCGGCGCGGTCGATGCACAGATGGACAGGCTCCTGCCTTCAAAGGATGTGGAGATGTTGCGATGCAAATGACCGGTGATCATGCCGACAATCTGATCATGGCCGGCGATCGTTTCTGCCAAGGTCGAAACCCAGGGCTCGCGCGGATCGGTGTTCATCCAGGCTATGCCCGATTCCACCGGAGGATGATGGAAAACCAGCACCGTCGGCTTGTCCTGCTTTTCCGCCAGACGATCCGCCAGCCACTGCGCGCGGACATCACAAAAGGCGCCGCCATGGCGGCCTTCTTCTAGCGTATCGAGTATCAACAGCCGCAACGGGCCGTCATCAATTTCATATTGGACAAAGCCGCCAGTGGTCGGGACGTCGGGAAACTGTTTCTGGAACGGCGCACGCAAGTCATGATTGCCGAGGCACATGTAAACCGGAAACGGCACCTTGGACAGCGCGCTTTCAAGCCGTTGATAGCTCGCCTGATCACCGCGATCGACGAGATCGCCAGTGGCCAGCAATACGTCCGGACGCGGTTCCATCTCACAGATCGTCTTGAGCGCCTGATCAAGACGTTTGCGATTAAATTCAGCCGGATTGTCCGGGTCAAAGCCCAGATGAATATCCGTAATTTGCGCCATCAGCATCGGCGCCTCCTCTTGCTTGCACTCCGGTTGGGAGCGCGACCCAGATCACCGACTGGCAATCTTCTGCTTTCTTATCCTGACTTTCAGCTTCGTATCTTTTCCTGCGTTCGAAAGGCCCTCTTTCCAACCCCGAAAGGTCAGGTCGCTATTCTTCCGTCTTTTGTCTTTTTGTTGTTCGCGGATCAACCAGGGTTCGCCGCCATCGGCATGATATTCATGACACATGGCGCAGGATGACGGCACATCGGATTCTGCTGCAAACTCCCCGCCATGGCATTCACGGCAGGTCTTGATACCCGGCAGCAACAGGTCGGTTGCGGTTTTCGATGTCTCGGCGGTGTGACAGGATGTGCAATCCTCATCATTATGCGCCTGGTGGCTGAACCAGCCCTTGTGCATGAAACGGTCGCTCTGGGTTACCGGCTTGATGCCATAATCAACCCGGCCGCGCGCGGTTGGCGGCGTCACCCCATGGCAATCGAAACAGGCACCATCGCGCGAGAAGACTTGCTGAATCGCCAGATTGGCGCGGCTTGGCCGAAACTGGACCGCTCGTGCATAGTCACTGGCAACCCGGTTCTGGTTGGCGTCACCCGGCCGGCGGCGCTTCATCCCGCCCAGATTGATTGGACGATTGGGCCCGGTGGAGCGATAATAGGCCCGCAAATCAGCGCGGACCTGATCGGGTTTGCCATGGCGCAAGGTGCGGATTGTTCCGCCAATCTTGTCAAAGGCCAAGCTGTGGCACATTGCGCAGTCTTCTTCCATATCGACCGGTTCAAAGCGCGCACCGCTGGGATCTTCGGTATGGCAGTCACTGCAGACCAGCGATTCGCCGAAATTATATTTCGCCGCCAGGCGCCGGCCCATCTGGGCAACGCCATTGGTTTTCGACAGATGCAGATCATGCGGGAATTTCAGGCCATTATTGTCGCTCGGCTTGTCATCCAGTGAAACCCGCTGATATTTGGGCTTTTCTCCAGGCTCGATCAGCACGGCCGGACGGAATTGCGGATGCTCAATTCCAAAATCCGCTGCATTTCCCAATTCGGTATCGGTCAAGCGCCCGTCCATTCCTTCGTGACAATCCGCGCAGAATTTTTGCGCAGTCGGTTGCATAGCACCCGCGCCTTCATGCTCGGTGTGACATTCGACACACCTGCCCGGTTCCTTGCCGAAAGCCGATGCAAACGCAGCACCGACATGTTCAAAGCCTTCCGGCCCGCCCATCGCGGTGAGCAGCCGGTTTTTCTTGGCATGGGGATTGGCGTCCTCTTCGTGGCAATTCATGCAACTATTGTCGCGCACCGAAACAAATGCGTCGACATGACAGGCCTGACAATCACCTTCCAGGCCGTGATGGGCCTTGCTCAACTTGCCGCTGGTCCACATCGTGTCGGCATAAAATTGGCCATCGGGTCGTTCTTCCACGTCGCGATAGGTCGCCCAGGTGTAGATCGGCCAGATCAGAAACGCGATCAGCGCCAGACCGACAAAGCTCCAGGCGCTGATCCGTTTGCCCGGCAGCAGTCCCTTGAGCGTGTAAAGCGAGCCTTCTTCGCGATCCTCAGCCGAATCCGAGAGCGCCTCGACCCGCTTGACGGTCAGGATTACGCCTTCTTCGTCGCTGCTGACCGTAATGACATGGCCGCCAAAACCCAGTTCGGCGCCTTGCGACGGATCAATTGTCGCCGCTATTTTGTCGCGACCGTCGACCGAGAATTTCTGCCCCGAAATGCTCTCGACTGTAATTTCTCCGCCATCTTCTTTACGGATCACCGCATGGTCGGGACTAACCGCCAGGTCGGGCAGGTGGATGGCGTTTTCGGCGTTGCGCCCGACACCGATTTGCGGATCGGAAAAGGGATTGGCACGGATGATTTCGCGGCCATCGGCAGTGACAGCAATCTGGCGGACAATGAAGGTCATTTCGGTCTCTCCCGCCTACCAGTAAAAGAAAACGCTGATGATGTGCGCACTGAGCGTTGCGATCAGGGCGAACGTTGTCGGCACATGGATGAACAGCCACACCTGCAGCAACGCCTTGAGCCTTAAATGCCGCCGCACACGGGCGAGGGTTGCCTCTTTCTTCTCGAGCAGCGCGTCGACCTTGTCGAGCGGATCATCCTTCCCGGCCATGCGAGGCTGATAAGCGCGTTCGCGTCTCAGATCAGCCTGCGCACGGCGGGTCGCGCAATTCGGATATTTGCCGGAAATCCGGCGCATGAAACCACCACCGAACGGGTCTTGTTCAAGCGATTGAAGGACCAGCGCAGCGTGATCGGCGGACAGCGGCTGGGCCGCTTCGTGCAATTGCCGGTCGAGCGAACGCAGGCTTTCGAGCATCTGCGTTTCGGTCATTTCGTCGCGGTTGTTCGAAAGCGCCTGCGGGATGGTTGCGTAGAAATAAATTCCGGCAATGCCCGAAAGAATGACAATCATCATGAACACATAGGCGGCGGTATGGATGTTCCAACCAAGCTGGAAACCGGTGTGCAGCGTGCCGATGATGATCAGCGACAAGCCCAGATAAATATGCGCCGATGTCCAGCCCTTGAGCGACCATTTCCCCGGGGTCATTGCCCGTTTGCGCACACCGAGCAGCGTCAGCCAGAGGATCAGCAGCGCCCCAATCGTGCCCAGCGTATAGCCATACCAGCTCCCGCCATTATGGCGCGGGGATACATCGATGAAAAAATAGCTGACGATCGCAATCAGCATCAGCGCCGACGAAATCTTGAGCCAGCGGTAACCCGCATGTTTCAGAAAGCCGTCATGCATGGCGACTTTCTTTTTGCGCGCGCCCTCAGGAACCAGAACAGAAGCCATTATGCGTCCTCCTGCTCAAGCTTGGCGACGGTCAGAAACTCTTCCGGCGCAACGCGGATCGCGGCGCCGGTCGGGCAGGCCCGAACACAAGCGGGGCCGCCATGGATACCGGCGCACATATCGCACTTGATCGCCTTTTTCGGCTTCTCGACCGCCGGATCGCTCTTGTCCGCCACCCAGGCCTTGTCTGGCTCGCCCGGTCCCGGTCCGAATCCGAACAGCAGCCAGTTCAGGATGCCCGGCTTTTTCGGTGGCACCTTGTCCATCCGGATCACGCCATAGGGGCAATAACGCTGGCAATTGCCACAGCCGATGCAGGTGTCATCGATAAACACTTCGCCGTCGGGCCCACGATGAATCGCGTCCGGCGGGCAATCGGACATGCAATGCGGATGCTCGCAGTGGCGACAACTGGTCGGAACATGGAGATGCGCATAGGTGCGCCCGGCCTCGCGATCGAGCCGGGACAGGCCTTCATGGCTGTCGGCACAGGCTTTTTCGCAATTGTCGCAGCCGACGCAGAGATTCTCATCGATCAGCAACACGTCGGTCGCTTCGCCAATGCCGTTGTCGACAAGGAAGTTGGCGACGCCGGAATACATGTCGACAACACCGGAGAAACTGTCTTTCTTCGCCTCGACAAAGGCGTTCACATCCTGACGGGCAGCCATGTCCTTCTTGGCTTTGCGCATCAGATCGGGATGCTGGTCGAGCACTTTCTTGAACGCATCGCCGTTGATCTTGATCACTTCGGACTTGATCGCCGCCTTGACCGTGGCGGTGCGCATACCACCAGCGATCAGCGTCATTTCCCCGACATAGGAGCCAGCAGGCAGATAAGACAGGAACACCGGCTTGCCGCCAATTTCCTTTTCAACCACCATCGACCCGACGCGGATGACATAGATATCATTGCCCTCGGAGCCTTCTTCGATAATCGCCTCGCCCGCCCGCACATTCATGATTTCGCTGGTTTCGACGGCTTCGGCAATATCCTCTTTGGTCAGGCCGGAACCGAACATCTGCAGCAATTGGCGTTCGGTTGAGATGCGGGTGATTGCGCGCTTGGCGGCCGGAACAGACGCTTGCAGTTTCAGAGCGGCGGTCCGGGAAATCTCGATTGCAATCAGATCCTCGGCCGCCTTGATCGTCGCGCCGCGACGGCGACCGGAAATCAGGCCGACTTCGCCAAAAATCGACCCCTCCTCGATCGGCACAGTGACCGACGGGTCGTCCGGATTAATCTCGACCAGCACCGACCCTTCGGCAATTGCGAAAAGCGACGATCCGGGTTCGTTCCGTTCAAAAACCACTTCGCCATTGCGATAGAGACGCGGTTCGCTGTCGAGCATGAATTCGCGCATCTGCAGGGGAGAAAGGTCGTTGAGAATGGTTACCCGTTCACGGAAAAACTCCAGCCAGTCATCGACCGACTTGCCGCCTGGCAGACCTGCAAATTTCTTTTCCAATATCGGTTCATCAGCCGGCTTGAGATCGGTATTGCCGTTGATAAACTCGATCACGTCATAGCCCTGGTTCATGCAGTGCTTGATCAGCGGATAGCCCGCCAGCGCGCCGATGACGTAAATGCCTTTCTTGGTACTTTCAAAGGCCGGCGACAATTTCGGATAGGCTTCACGGTCTTCGCTGGTAAACTCGATCCCGCATTCCTCAACAAATTTGCGCGGCGGCGCGGAACCCATGCGGGCAATGATACGGTCGCATTTAATCGTTTCCTGACCATCGCGCGTTTCGAGCACCAGCTCGCCGTCCTTGACCTCCGCGGGTGTGGTCTCGTTGCGAATCATCACCTTGCCCTGCTCGCCCGCTTCCATCAGCAGCTTCACATTGGCTTTTTTCGCGCGGGCAAATTCCGCCGACCGGTTGAGGATGGTGACGATGTTGTTCTGAGCGGCATCCGCTGCCAGACCCAGCGCGTTCTCGATGCCGGCGTCGCCGGACCCGATCACCGTGATATGTTCGTCATAATATTCGCCGGGATCATCCAGCTGATACTGGACCAGCTTGTTGTCGCCGCCGGGGCAGCGCATCAGATTGGGATTGCCCTGGGTGCCGATTGCCATGACGATCGTTTCCGCCAACACGGTGTCACCATTTTTCAGCGTGATCGTGAAATTGCCTTCCTCGCCTTCAATCTTCACGGGTTCCGCATTGTGCCGGACGTTTACCCCGCAAGCGGCAGTCTGCTCATCCCACGTCCCGAGAATCGCCTCACGCTTGCCAGCGTCAAAATCCATGTCCGAGCGCAGCACCAGCTGGCTGGGCGTCGCCATGACATGCTTGCCTTTTTGATATTTGAAAATCGTGTCGGAAAGGTGATCCGTTTTTTCAAGCAGAACATGCTTGAGCTTCAATTGCGCCGCCCGCCCTGCGGCACTCATGCCTGCAGGACCCGAACCGACGATAACCACTCGAAACTTGTCCGACACGCGCTTTATTACCCCCTCTAGCCGATCAGGTTCAGCGCTCCCTCATGCGCCTTCACGAACCTTTTCAGCAATTTCTTTCGGCTTTTGCGCGACCCAAAAAAATTCACTCCACCATCATCTTACCAAAAAGCTTTTGATATACCAGTGGAAAATATCACAGCGTCGCTAGCGAATGAATGGAATCACAAAGCGTAATAAAGGGCTTGTCAAACCGGTCCGGTTTACGACAATGCAAGGCGACATCCGGGTCGCACCAGATGAGGAACACAAAGTGATGAGCGAGCCTGAACAAGCGGCGAGATCGAACAAGAAGGGCAATAGCACTATCGGGCGGATTGCCCTCGCCTTTGCGGCGGTGCTGGCGCTCGGCGCGATTGGCGTGCAGGTCTATCGCAGTGTCACCGGCGATGGCGATGATCCAGCCGCGATTGCGGCAACCGACAGCTCGTCTGAACAACCACCCAGTGTTGATGCCGTGATCGCGGGCCTCGAGAAGAAATTGCAGGACGATCCCGAAGACGCGGAAAGCTGGCGAATGCTGGGCTGGAGCTATTTCGAGACCCAGAAATATGCCGAATCAGCCACGGCGATGAAACGCGCAACCACGCTCGATCCCAAAAATCCCGAATATTGGTCGATGCTTGGCGAAGCCCTGGTGATGGCCAGTGATGGCCAGCAAGTGCCAAGCGATGCCGCCGACGCGTTCAGGAAAGCCCTTGCGCTGGACCGAAGCGATCCCCGGGCACGCTATTTCCTCGCGGTGCAGAAGGACATTTCCGGCGATCATCGCGGCGCGATTGAGGACTGGTTTGCGTTGCTCGACGACACCCCCGCCGACGCGCCTTACGCCGCCGATATTCGTCGGGTCATCGGCCAGGTGGCAGAGAATGAAGGGATTGACGTCCAGGCCCGACTGGCCAAAGCAACCCCGGCAGCCCCGACAGGCGGCATTTCCACCGACGGCCCGCAAGTCGCAACCGCTGCGATTCCCGGCCCCAGCCAGGCCCAGATGAAGGAAGCTGCCGCGCTGCCGCCGGGGCAGCAGGAAGCGATGATCCAGAATATGGTCGACGGTCTCGACAAGCGGCTGCAATCCAACCCCGATGACGCCAATGGCTGGATCATGCTGATGCGCAGCCGGATGCAATTGGGTCAGACGGTTCAGGCGAGACAGGCCCGGGATCGCGGCCTGGACGCGTTCAAAAATAATGGCGCCGAAGCCAAGCGCATTCGCGAAGCCGCCATGGCGCTGGGCGTTGGGGGATAATATCATATCAAAACCAGGCCGAACGGGTCTCCCTCCCCTCCGGCCCGGTCCGACCGCGCGTTCGCGCGCGCTGTAATCCTAGTTCATCCTTACAGCTTGATTCCCAGTCCCACGCCGACAACCACCGGATCGAGGTCGATCTTGACCTGTTGCGTGCCCGCCGCCGTCGTCCGCAAGGTCGCGGTGGTGTTGATATCGATATATTTCACATCGAAATTCAGCGAAATTCTCTCGTTGATCGGAATATCGACGCCCGCCTGCAAGGCCCAGCCAAAGCTGTCGCTGAGGTTCACGCTGGTGTCGCCAACCGCCGTTTCCAGTTCATCGGTAGCATTTTCGCTATAGAAAATTGTATAGTTGATGCCGGCCCCGATATAGGGCCGCACCGCCGCATCCGGCGCGAAATGATATTGCGCCGTCAGGGTCGGCGGCAGCACCCAGGTACTCGCCAGGCGACCGATGGATCCGGTCGTGCCGCTGGTACCGCTGGCGCTGTGCTTCGTCGTCGCGGCAATCAGTTCGAAGCCGATATGGTCGGTCGCCATATAAGTGATGTCAAACTCCGGCGCCGGGCTGTTGTCGACACTGACGCGCTCACCGGGGAAGCCCGGCAGGACCGAACCGCTGGTTTCGCTCGGCATCACGTTGATCGCGCGGGCGCGCAGCAATATGTCCCCTTGTTCGGCATGCGCCGGCGCTGCGGTCAAGCCGATCACCGGAGCAATTAATAAAACCATATACTTCAATTGCTTACGCATAATCTTATCCTTCTCTCTCGTTTCCAAGCGAGATCTAGAAGCATGGCGGGCTGGGTGCATTGATCCAGCGCAACCCAAGTTTTGACTTGGGTCAATCATAGCTGCGCAAATCGGCCGGGATGGCGCGCACGACCGTGTGACCCGTGTGAACTTCGGAGCGTTCCCGGGCAAAAAAGACGACCCCGATAAGAGCCGTCTGTGCGTTTATCAACTCTTGCGTTAGGCTCTGTTCAGCGGAACAAAGGCTCGCCAAAGCTCCGCAATTTCCGCGAATGCAAGGTGCCGGCATCGGCCTCTTTCGCAAGCAGATCAATCGTCCGGAGACCGATTGCCAGATGCTGGCCAACGCGCTCCTGATAAAAGGCATCCGCCATGCCCGGCAGTTTGATCTCGCCATGCAAGGGCTTGTCCGACGCGCACAGCAAGGTTCCGTAGGGCACGCGATAGCGATAGCCATTGGCGGCAACCGTCGCGGACTCCATGTCGATCGCGATCGCCCGCGACTGGTTCAGCCGCTTGGCAATCTGCTCGAACCGCAATTCCCAGTTCCGGTCACCGGTGGTGACCACCGTCCCGGTGCGCAGATGCTGTTTCAGTTCCGACTGGTCGATACCGGTTTCTTCCTGCACCGCCTTGGTCAGCGCCAGCTGCACTTCGGCAATGGTCGGCAACGGAATGCTGGGTGGCAGAACGTCATCAAGGACATTGTCATCGCGCAAATAGGCGTGCGCCAGGACATAGTCCCCCAGTCGCTGGGTCCGGCGCAGGGCTCCACAGTGACCGATCATCAACCAGACATGCGGACGCAGCACCGCGAGATGGTCGGTGATGGTTTTGGCATTGGAAGGGCCAACGCCCATATTCACTAGCGTCACGCCGGGGCTGCCGTCCTTGCGGACCAGATGATAGGCCGGCATTTGCGGCGGCTTGGCAATCGGCGGTGAAGACGGCTTGCCGTCCGGACCGGTAATCCGATTGCCTGGTTCGACGAGCATTTCCGCCTTGCCTGCTTTCACTTCTTCCAGACCGAATTCGATAAACTCGTCGACATAGCGCTGATAGTTGGTGAACAGGATGAAGGGCTGGAAATATTCCGGATCCGTCGCGCAATAATGGCGGATCCGGTGAAGCGAATAGTCCACCCGCTCGGCGGTGAACAGCGACAGCGCACTTTCGTCATGATCGCTGAAAATCTGACCGCCATCGACAATCTCGTCATTGGTGTTGATCAGATTGGGGGTGTGGAAATGATTGGGCAGCGCATCCTTGCGGTCACGATCCAGTCCGCCACCGGCATTTTCAATCGCGAAGGCCAACGGGATCGGAGTGTCTGACAAGCCGACGTGAATTTTGGCGGTAAAAATCCGGTTGATCCGCTGGAGCTGGTCGAGAAGATAGTCGCGATAAAGCGCGGGCTGGCTGATCGTGGTCTTGTAGCAGCTAATGTCCGATATCCGGCCGGACGCCAGATTGCTCGTCTCGGTTGCCTGATCGGCGGGAATTTCCACGGAAATCTGGGGATAGACGCCCTGTTCACGATCATCATCCGCGAGATCGCCCTTGGCGTAGCGGCCGAAACGTTCGGTAATCAGGTCAATTTGTTGCTGGTACAGTTTTTCAAGAATTGCGACGGCCTCAGCAGGGCTGTCGCAAAGCGTCATTGGTTCTGTTGTCATGTAGTCTCCGTTTACAGTTACGAGCCTGTAGCGGAATTTCCTGCAAAAGGGAAAAACTATGTGCGGGACAGGGTCAAAAACCGGTCGGCCGCGTTAAATTCGGCCTGTTTGATTCCGCGCGTGGTGGCGGCCAGTTCATCACGCCCCCATTGTTGTTCCTGCCAGAGTTCTTCGAGATTGATCAACGGCCACAGCTGGTCGGCGGTATATTCCTGCTCGACAAGGGCCAGGACAACGACCAGCGACCCGGCCAGTCCGACCATCGACAGCATCGCGGCCAGCGCAAAATCATCCTGCGCGGCGACCACTTCGGTCAAGCGATCAATCGTCTCCTGTGGCTGCGGTTGATGCATGATCCCGTTGATCAGATGAAAGCTGACGTCGAAGCGGGACTGCGCCCAAGCGAGCAGCGGATCCCATTGCTCGGCCTGATATTGTATCAGCGCCTCCTGTTCCGCGTCGCCGCGATAATAGAGCATGTCACTGTCAGCAAAAGAGGCCACGCGCCCAACAATCCGCTCCCGTTCAGTGGCCACCTGGTCCAGCGCGCCTTGCGCCAGAGCGGTTAGGGGCATGGTCGCCGGGACGATCTCCTCATCCTGCGCCAGCCATTCGGCAGCAATCGCTTCGGCAAGCGATTCGGTGGGCAGCAACAAACTGTTGCGTTCCGGCGTTTTGACCGGACGTCCATCCAGTTCAATCGCGTGACCGCCGGGACCGGGCACGGCAGCGGCGTGCTTATAGAATTTTTTCATCCGCAGCCCGTTCTTCCGTCCCTAGCTGTTCATCCGCGACCTGACGCTTCACAAACGCCCGCACCATCATGATCGGGGCAACCCAGGTCTGGATCAGACCAATCACACACAGGACATAGCCCACGGCAGCCGGAATGCCCCCCAGTCGGCCCATGCTGATGGCGATCCCGAGCATCAGGATCGCTATGCCCAGGAGCCGGATAATGCTGACCATGAAATGGAGCGCCTTGGCCTGTTTCTCCTTCTCCGGATCGGCCACATAAATGGGATCGTCAGAGGGCGCGTCGGCATTGCGGGTCGGTTTTTTCATCGGGTCAAAGTCTCGTACAAGCTGTCCATGGTCGCGACAACAATCTCTGCCCCGGCATCCGTCAGTTCTGCGGCATCATGATAGCCCCAGTTCACACCGATCGCCCTGACACCGGCATTGCGCCCCATTTCCATGTCAAAACTGGTGTCGCCAATCATCGCTGTCGTACTGGCAATCGCGCCGGCTTCCGCCATAGCTAGCTCGATCATCGCCGGGTGCGGTTTGGACGGGTGACGATCAGCGGTCTGCAAGGTTACGAAGCGTTTGAGCAGGCCATGGGTTTCCAGACAATGGTGCAGACCGCGGTCCGACTTGCCGGTTGCCACACCGAGCACCCAACCATCCTGGTCCAGCCGGTCAATCAGGTCGAGCAAGCCGTCATAAAGCGGTTCCCGCACGCCGCCTTCTTCCCGCAGAGCAAAAAAACCGTCGCGATAAGACTGGGCAACAACCGCCGCCAACTCATCATCCGCGTCGGGCAGCAGCTGCCGCACGCCTTCCTGCAGGCTCAGCCCGACAATCCGCCGGGTTTGATGATGGTCCGGCGGGGTGAGGCCATGCTCGCGAAACGCCAGATCCATCGATGCGCAGATATTGGCCTGACTATCGACCATCGTGCCATCGCAATCAAACAGCGCCAGCCGGTTTTTCGATCCGGCGATCATCCGCCAAAACTCCGCATCATATGTGCAATCGCTCGCCGTCCCTGCGCATCAAGCGCTTCGGCTGCGCTGTGGCGCGCGGCTTCCGGCTTGTTTTGACTCATCTTGACCGTGGGCCGCCACGCCTTGATTTCCATTTCAAAACCGACAATCGCATCGACCATCCGCTCGAATTTACTGCTGTCCATCTTGTCGCGGTGCCAGGGTTCCTTGGGGGCCAGCTGGGCTTCATGATGGGCTGCGACATCATCAAGCAAGGCAACCAGCCCTTCTCGTTCCATCTTGCGGACCGGACCTTCAAGCTCGAGCGTCAGATAGTTCCAGGTCGGCACCTGATCGTCGATCCCGTACCAGTCCGGGCTGACATAGGCATCGGGCCCGTTAATCACGCAAAGCGCCGTCTCGCCGGGCAGGTGCTTGGTCAGCGCATTGCCGCGCGACAGATGGAACTGAATCGCTCCATCACCGGTGGAGAGCACCGGAAGATGAGCCACGCGAGGACCGTCCGGCGTGGATCCAAAGATCATCCCGAACCCAATTTCGGCAATCAGTCCTTCGAGCGCAGCCCGCTCGTCGCTGTCGGCATGATCATTCGAATTTTTCGGCCAACGGAAGGCTGGATCAGGATGCATGGTTATTTCCGTCTTTGTTTCACTTTGTGCGGCAGCGCCTTTTTATGCGACGCCTTGCCCGCTGACGGGCGAGGCCGCTTGGATGGCTTGCCGGCCTTGACCGGCTTGCCTTCATTCTCGCCGCGGCCGCGACGTTCGCCGCGCTTGTCCTTGCGGATCTGTTTGGCATGGGCCCGGCCCTGCTGCTTGCGAACCGCCTTGCCACCCGGTTTTTTCTCGTCGAGCGGCAAATCGCCCAGACTCAGGTCGAGGCCGAGATTTTCAATCGTGTCGGCAAAATGGTCAGGCAAATCGGCTTTGACGTCGAGCTTGTGGCCGTCGGGATGTTCGATCCGTAAGCGGCGCGCGTGCAGATGCATCTTGCGGCTGATCGCGCCGGTCAGAAAAGCCTCTTTGCCACCATATTTACCGTCGCCGAGAATCGGATGGCCGATGGCCGCCATGTGAACGCGCAACTGGTGGGTGCGTCCGGTAAAGGGCTGCAGTTCGACCCAGCAGGCGCGGTTGCCCGCGCGTTCGATGATCCGGTAGCGCGATTTGGCGAGCTGGCCATTTTCTTCATCGACATGCATTTTTTCGCCGCCCGATCCCGGCTGTTTGGACAAGGGCAGATCGATCATGCCATCGGCAATTTCCGGAACCCCCATGACAATCGCCCAATAGACCTTGCGCGCGGTCCGCCCGGAAAAGCGTTTCGAAAAATAGGAGGCGGATCCTGGTGATCGGGCGAGCAGGATCGCGCCGCTTGTATCCTTGTCCAGCCGGTGGACAAGCTTCGGCCGGGATTTGGCATCATAGGTCAGCGCGTCGAGCAATCCGTCGAGATGGGTCGTGGTTTTGCTACCGCCTTGGGTTGCGAGACCCGGCGGCTTGTTGACCACGATCGCCGCCTTGTCCTTGTGAATCACCAGCTCTTGCGCAAAATCAATCTGATCCTGCGACAATTCGGTCCGCGGCTTGGCCACCCTGCCCGGCCGTTCAATCTCGGCCGGGGGCACCCGTATGACCTGACCGGCCTGAATGCGATCGCCCGGCGAAACCCGCTTGCCATCCAGCCGCAATTGTCCGGTGCGCGACCAGCGCGATACGACATTGAACGGGACATCCTCCATATGACGCTTGAACCAGCGGTCCAGACGGATATCGTCATCGTCTGCCGAGACCGTGAATTGCCGGACATCGAGAACCTTCAGCGCCTGCTTCTGGTCCTTGAGCTTGCCCTGGCCTTCCGGTTGTTCGGCGTCTGAACCGCTCTCGGCGGTGGGATCAAATTTGGTCATGCCAAGGCCCTCACCGCGAGCAGTCCGGCAAACAGCGCGAGCACCGAACCGACAACCGACACGATGGCATAGCCCACAGCGACACCCCAATTTCCGCGTTCTACCATATTCAAAACTTCCAGACTAAACGCCGAAAAGGTTGTAAACCCGCCCAGCAAACCGACCCCCAGCAACAACCGCCAGGGTTCATCGACAACCGCGCTTCGCGCCAGAACGCCAGCCAGAATACCCATCAGCAAACCGCCGAGAATATTCGCGATCAACGTCCCGTAAGGCAAACCGGTTCCGCCGAGGTGAAACACGACGCGACCCAGATTATAGCGCGCCGCTGCACCAAGGGCTCCACCGGCCATAACGAGAAGGGTTGCGTTCATGGCGCCAGCCTTAGTCGGACGGCGCCGAATTTCCAAGCAGATCATGCGCCAGCCACAAACGGATCGCTGTTGCCAGTCCGGGTGGATCGTCCGCCTCGAGACGCTGCACGTCAATCTGGGCCACCAGGGCGTTGACCGGCAGGTCCGATCGGGAGGCGGCTTTTTGGAGCAAATCCCAAAATAGCGGTTCCAGCGTTATCGATGTCTGGTGGCCGGCGATCGTGATGCTGCGCTTGACCGGAGGATGATAGATATCGGCGGCGGTCAGAGCCATCCCGACATTTCCCGGCGCATCAGTTTTTCGAGCATCGCCATGCCCACATCGCTGTCATTGAGGCACGGTATATAGGCAAATTTCTCGCCGCCCGCCTCTTCAAACTGTTCTTTTCCACGGATTGCCAGTTCTTCGCAGGTCTCCAGACAATCGCTCGAGAAGCCCGGCGCGAAGATTGCGACTTTCTTCTTCCCATCCCGAGCCAGTTGCTCGAGCATCATGTCAGTCGGCGGCTCCAGCCATTTGGCCGGTCCAAAGCGCGACTGAAAGGCAATCGTCAATTCCCGGCCCATCGCTTCGGACAGCAGCCGTGCGGTTTTCTGACAATGGCAATGATAGGGGTCGCCGAGTTCCAGCGTCCGCTTCGGCATGCCATGGAAACTGGCGATGACCGCATCCGGCTCAAAGTCGAGAGCCGCCAGTCCCGCCTCTACACTTGTCTTCAGGGCGGCAATATAATCCGCATCATCATGATAGGGAGGCAGCTGTCGAATGGATGGCTGCCAGCGCATATCGGCAAGGGCAGCAAATACCGCGTCATGCGCGCTGGCCGTCGTGGCACCGCAATATTGCGGATAAAGTGGCGCGATCAGGATCCGCTCGCACCCGGCATCTTTCAAAGCCTGTAGCCGACTGGCGACGCTGGGATTGCCATAGCGCATGGCCCAATCGACCCGGACCGTTTCCCCCAGTCTGGCCTGCATGGCCGCAGCCTGCTTCGCGGTGTAGGCGGCCAAGGGCGAGCCTTCGTCGGTCCACACCAGGCTATAGGCTTCGGCGGATTTCTTGGGACGCGTATTGAGAATGACGCCGCGCAATATCGGTTGCCACAATATGTCTGGTATCTCGACAACCCGCTTGTCTGACAGAAACTCCTTCAGATAGCGTTTGACGGCCAGCTTATCAGGAGCGTCCGGTGTCCCAAGATTGATCAGCAGCAGCCCGATCTTGCCCCGCGCCACGGCGGGGTGTTCGGCGGGCCAGTGATCCGCTTTTTGCATCGTTATTCAACCTCGGAAAACAGGGGCAAGCGACGAAAACGGACGCCGGTCGCGGAAAAAGGGCATTGGCAATGGCCGGTGCCACTGCCGGTACACCGATTTCCTCCACACCGACAGGGTCTTCTTCGCTGCGCACGAATTCTACCTGAATCGGCGGAATCTCATCCAGCCGCGGCAAGGACAGATCGCGCAACCGCTTCGCGGTCGTCAAACCCTTCTCAAACCGTGTCGAAGCGCCCAGTGCCATGGCGAGACCGAAAACGATCCCGCCCTCGATCTGCTGCCGGGCGATATCGGGGTGAATGATCCGGCCGATATCCACGGTCGCCGAAATCCGGCGGACCTTCAGACCAGTATCGCCGCGATTGGCACTCGCAATCACCGCGATATGGCCGCCGCGCATCGAATGACAGGCGAGACCCTGTCCGCTGCCGTCGAGACCACCGTCCCAACCCGCCATCGCCGCTACGCCGGTTAGACAACGCGCCAGGCGCGGCCGGCCGGTCATCATCTGCATGCGATAGGTCAGCGGTTCTATTTTTGCCGCAGCGGCCAGTTCATCGATGAAGGATTCAACGAAAAACGCATTATAGCTATGGGCGTTGCTCCGCCAGTTGCCGGTTGGAATGCCGACATAGGCCGGATGGTGATCAAGCGTAAAATTGGCAAGGGCATAATGCACATCGGCGCCCTCGACCGCCTTGCCATCCGCTTCTCCGATCGCCGCACGCATTGCCGATATTTCATCGACACCGCGAATCACCCGCTTGCTTTGTTCGCGTGCGGCAGCGGGCGCGGCGACTTTGATCTGCAACGCCTGAATACGGCCCGCTTTGTCGGTCGCTGCATCAAGGCGGGCCATGGCCGGCGGCCGATAATGGTCGTGCATGGTTTCTTCGGCGCGCGACCAGGTCAGCTGC
Source organism: Parasphingorhabdus sp. W113 (assembly GCF_055693205.1). NCBI lineage: Bacteria > Pseudomonadati > Pseudomonadota > Alphaproteobacteria > Sphingomonadales > Sphingorhabdaceae > Parasphingorhabdus > Parasphingorhabdus sp. W113. The sequence goes on from NZ_CM146328.1 coordinate 2,950,370, forward strand.
ACCGGCCGCGCGACCTGTTTGGCGATGATGGCGACCTGACCGGCAATCTTGCTGTCCAGGTTGCGCCCGAAAGACCCTCCGCCCAGCATCGGATACAGCGTGACCTTTGACGCGCTGATTCCCAATGCCTCGGCGGCAGCCGCAACGGCCGCCGCCGGCGCCTGGGTCGCAATCCACAGCGCCAGCCGACCATCCTTGAAATCCGCCGTCGCTGTGCGGGTCTCGATCGGCGCATGCACCGCAGCATCCGCCTGATAGCGCGCCCGGATCGTGCGATGCTCGGCAAATGCCGCCGCCGTTTCGCCGCGACTGGCAAAGCGGGTTCCGGACCCTTCATCAAGCGCCTTCTCCAAGGCGGCATCCATTTTCTCGCTATCCGGGAGCAGACCGGTGGTTTCGAAAACCGGACTCATCGCATCAAGCGCCTTGTTGGCTGCCCACCAGTTGGTCGCGACACTGCCGATCCAGTTGTCATGTTCGACTATTTCGATGAAGCCGACAATCTTGGTCGGGCTTTCCTTGTTGAATGATTTCAGGGTGGTTTTGCCAATCGGTCCCTGACGTACCGAGGCATAGACCATATCCGGCAACCGGATGTCGCCGGCATAGTTGGCAGATCCATCGAGCTTGGCGGGTAGGTCCAGGCGCGGCAAATCCTGGCCGACCAGATTGTTGACCGGACTGGATCGCAGCGGCACCGGGTCAGGAACATCAAACGCCACCGCCTCGGTCACCAGCTCGCCAAACCGCAGCTGTTTGTCCTCGTGAGAGACGATTCCGTTTTCAACCGTGCAGGTTTCCCAGCCAATATCCCATTTTTTCGCCGCCGCTTTGCTCAACAACACGCGCGCCACCGCGCCCGCTTCGCGAAAGCTGTCACCATAAGCAGGAATAGCCGAGGAATCAGCGGTGACGATAAAGTCATTGCGCATGGCGATATTCTCGGCGGCCCAGGCTGCCGCCTGGTCCTCGGTCAACGCATCCGCTCCGGCTGGCAACAAGGTTTCCGCCCATTGTCTGGCCAGCAGGCCATTGGCATAGAGCGGATTGATCGGCGCGGGTTCGACCGCCACGGTCCGCCAGTCAGCACCCAGCTCATCCGCCAATATCTGCGGCAGCACGGTATAAACCCCCTGCCCCATCTCGCTTTGCGGCACGACCACCGTCACCCTGCCATCGCGCGCGATCTTGAGATAAGCGCCGAGAATTTCTTCATTGTCGTCCACAATGATATTGGGTTCATATTGGCGCGGCCAGACCGCCCAGGCGACGATCAGGCCGCCCCCGATACCGCCCCCGATCAACAGGTTGCGCCGCGTCAATGTCGGCGCAGAGGGCTTTTCTGATGCGCTTGAGTCGGCGGGTTCAGGCGGGGACTCGTGAGGCTGCTCAGTTGTCATGGGCACTCTTCAGCAGGCCCAGTCGCGGAATGTCGATCTTCGGACAGCGGTCCATGACAACATCCAGCCCAGCTTCTACGGCTCTTTTGGCGGCCGCTTCGTTGATGACGCCCAATTGCATCCAGACCGATTTCGCACCGACCCGAATGGCTTCGTCGACAACACCGCCAGCGGCCTCGGCGTTGCGAAATATGTCAACCATATCAATCGGGTCTGCAATCGCGTCCAGTGCGGCCACGACCCGCTGTCCATGAATCTCCTGACCCGCGAGGCCGGGATTGACCGGAATGACCTCATAGCCCTGGTCGATAAGAAACCGGAGGATCCGGTTGCTGTCGCGTTCCGACTTGGCGGAGGCGCCGACCAGCGCGATGCGCTGCGTATCTGTCAGCAGCCGGGTCAATTCCTGATCGGATTCCAAAAGCATGTCTGGCGGTGTCGGGTCCCTGTTTGAAGCTACTGATTATCCAACCATGTTGCGAGCCGTTTGGCAATATCGTGAAAGGCGCGTCCCTGGGGACTATTCTCCGCCGCTGGTGGTGTACCACCATCACTCGACTTGCGGATCTCGATATCGAGCGGCACGCGGCCAAGAAAGGGAATGCCCATGGTTTTGGCCGCTGCTTCCGCACCACCAGCGCCAAAGGGATCGCTGCCTTCACCACAATGCGGACAGATATAGCCCGCCATATTTTCGATCATGCCGATAATCGGAATCTTCGCCTGTTCGAACAGATCAACCGCTCGCGTCGCGTCCATCAACGCCAGATCCTGCGGGGTTGAAACGATCACCGCGCCGACTGGTTTGTGATTCTGCATCATCGACAGCTGCACGTCACCGGTCCCCGGCGGCATGTCGACAATCAATTCTTCGGTATCCCCCCAATGCGCGTCGATCAGCTGCTCCAGCGCCTTGCCCGCCATCGGTCCGCGCCAGGCAATCGCCTGTCCGGGTTTGGCGAGATGCCCCATGGACAGCACCGGAATTTCATAAGGATTGGCAACCGGAATAAGTTGCTTGCCTTCAGCTTCGGGCCGCCGGCCTTCGCAATTCAGCAAGCGCGGTTGGGAAGGACCATAGATATCGGCGTCAACCATCCCGACTTTCCGGTCCAGCGCCTTCAGCGCGATCGCCAGATTGGTCGACAAGGTGGATTTGCCGACCCCACCCTTGCCGCTTCCGACAGCAATTAGTCGCCGTTCGATCTTTTCAGCGGTCATGACAATGTCGACCTTCTCGACCCCGTCCAGTTCCAACAGGCGTCCTTTGACGGCGATTTCGATTTGTCCACGATCACGGACGTCGAGCCCGCTTACGTTCAACACCAGGGAAACCCGGCCATCTTCTATACGAACGGCGCTAAAACGGCCCTTTGCGGTCTCTTCGAGCGCCGCTTCAATGTTAGGAATATCGGTCATGGCATCGGCATAGTTACACTTTTCTTGGATTGACACTGTTTTTCTGACCCGGCGCTACCTATAAAGAAATAATGGATAAAAAAATTAATGGGCAAGCGACCCCAAAATCGTTCTGGGGCAGCATTTTTAACATGAGTAGTCCTTGGGGAAATGGCGGCGGAGGCGACGACAATGGCGGCGGCCCCCGTAACCCGTGGGGCAATCCTTCTGGCGGTTCATCCGGCGGTGGTGGACGGCGTGGCGGATCGGCTTCGCTGGAAGAGCTGTTCAAAAAAGGCACTGGCGGTGGCTTCAAGGGCGGCATTCCCAAACGTCCAGGCGGCCGTCCATGGTGGCCCATCCTGCTGATCGGCTTCATTATTCTGTGGGCTGCGCTCACATCGATTCACCGGGTTAGCCCGCAGGAACGCGGCGTTGTGACGTTTTTCGGATCCTATTCCCGCACGATGCAACCGGGACTGCATTTCTCGCTGCCTGCTCCCCTCGAACAGGTTATCAAGCTGGACGTCGAAGAAATCCGGACCATCGACATCCCGTCGGGCGAAGCGGAAAAGCTGATCCTCACCGGAGATCAGAATATCGTTGACCTCGCCTACTCCGTGCGTTGGAATATCAAGGCACCGGAATTGTTCCTGTTCCAGATTGCCGAGCAGGAAGAAACGATCAAGGAAGTGGCCGAATCGGCAATGCGTGCCGCTGTCGCCAATTTCACCCTCGACGATACGATCGGTTCCGAACGGACCGAGATCGAGCAGCAGGTTGAACAGAATATGCAGGCCCTGCTTGATGGCTACGGCGCCGGCGTGGTCATTCGTGGTATCGCGATCAAGAAAGCGGATCCTCCCGCTGCCGTGAATGACGCCTTTAAAGAAGTGTCGGCGGCGCAGCAGACCGCGCAGACCTATCTCAACGAAGCGCGCGCCTATGCGCAACAGCTCACTGCACAAGCGCAAGGGGAGTCGGCCGCTTTTGACAAGGTTTATGAGGAATACCGGCTGGCACCTCGGGTGACACGCCAACGGATGTATTATGAGACCATGGAACGGGTGCTGTCCCAGGTCGACAAAACCATCGTAGAAGCGGATGGCGTAACACCTTATCTGCCACTGCCGGAAATCAAGAAACGGGCTCAGGCAACCGCGCCCCAAGCCGTGGAGGCGAAATAATGGGTAACATCATGAAAAACCCCGTCGCGCTTGCCGTCATCATTGTCGGACTGGTGCTGGTGCTGGTCAACACGCTCGTGATTGTGCCGGAAACCCGCCAAGGCGTTGTTGTCCGCTTTGGTGAGCCCGTGCGGATCATCAATCGCTATCAGGCCGGTGCGCCCTTTGGACAGACCGGTGCCGGCCTGCTCCCCAAGGTTCCGTTTATCGAGCAGGTCGAATGGATCGACAAACGGATTCTCGATGTCGAAATGGAGCAGCAGCAGGTGCTCTCGACCGACCAGCTGCGTCTGCAGGTTGATGCTTTTGCACGCTTTCGGATCACCGATCCGCTCCGCATGTTTATCGCGGCCGGCAGCGAAGCCCGCGTGGCTGACGAACTGCGCCCGATTCTCGGATCGGCTTTGCGGAACGAGCTCGGCAAACGCCCGTTCGCTGCGTTGCTCAGCCCGGAACGCGGTCAGGTGATGGACAATATCCGCACCGGATTGAACCGGGTCGCCCGGCAATATGGAGCCGAAATTGTCGATGTCCGGATCAAGCGCGCGGATTTGCCTGATGGCACGCCACTGGAAAGCGCCTATCAGCGCATGCGCACGGCACGCGAACAGGAAGCCCGCACGATCAAGGCGCAAGGCGCGAAGCAAGCGCAGATTATTCGCGCTGAAGCGGATGCCAGTGCCGCGCGCACCTATGCCGAAAGTTTTGGCAAGGATGCGGAATTCTATGATTTCTACCGGGCCATGAAAAGCTACGAAACCACCTTCCGCAGAGGCCAGGAAGGCGATCCGAGCTCGTCCTTCGTATTGTCACCCGACAATGAATATCTGCGGCAGTTTCGCGGTCGATAGGATCACGACCAGCTCCAATGTCTAGCCCGCGCGCCATTGTCGATGCCTATTATTCGGCCTTGGCCGCGCTGGACGTCGAAGGCTTTGAAGCGCTGCATCATCCCGATGTGGTCTATCTTGTGTCGGGCAACACGATTATCTCCGGCCGCTATGACGGCTTTGCGGCGCTCAAAACGATCTTGCCACTGATCTTTGATGCGCTGGATTTTGAGAATTTCCAGTTTGCAACCAAATGGTCAATCATGACCGAAGGGCCCGACGGGATCACCGCGATCATGGAGGCGCAGGGCCTCGCGAAAAACGGACAGCGTTATGACCAGCGCTATGCCCATATTTTCACCTTCCGGGATGGCAAAATCGCCTCGGTTCACGAATTTTTCGATACGCAGCTCGCCAATGACGCGCTCGAATTTCACGGAAAACCAGCCTGTCCTACCGACGGGCCCTTTTCTTTTTAGGCGGCCAACCCCAAAATATCACCAGAATCCCGATCCGGGAACGGGATCGACTACAATTGTCGTTTTTTCTGCAAAAAACTGTTTATTTTCGACGAATCTGGGATTCCTAGCTTGCGAAAGGGCTCCAGGGCACCCAAATATGGGAGATCAGATGAAAATCAGTCATGTTAAAGCTGATCTTAAGCTTTGGCTGTGGTAACATTCAAATTCGGTTCATAAATTCTGCGGCAGTGATTTTGTGAACCCGGTCAGAACGACTTATGACCGATGACGACTAATTTGAGAGGAATATTATTGTGCGTTACGCTTATGGCATCTCAGCAGCTTTACTTTTGGCGGGCAGCGTCGCGACGCTAGCCGGCGTGGGTTCGGCTGGCGCTCAAGTGGCTGCCAACGACAGCAGAGTCATGAAAGCCGCGGCCCCGCGCGCCGGCGCGCCGATGAGCTTTGCGGATTTGACAGAACAACTGCAGCCCGCTGTGGTCAACATTTCCACGACCCAAAAGGTACGGGTAAACAACAATCCTTTTGCAGGCACACCGTTTGACGGCTTGTTTGGTAATCGGCGCGGCGGAAATGGCGGCGGTCAAACCCGTCAGGCCCAGTCGCTCGGTTCCGGCTTCATCATTTCGGCCGACGGCTATGTCGTAACCAATAACCACGTCGTTGCCCCCGGCAATCGCAATGCCACGATCGAGTCGATCACGGTGATCATGCCGGATCGCACCGAATATGATGCCAAGCTGGTCGGCCGCGATGCCGCCTCCGATATCGCAGTGCTCAAGATCACCGCAAAAGACCCGCTTCCGTTCGTCCAGTTCGGCGATAGCGAAGCGGCGCGTGTTGGCGATTGGGTGATTGCAATCGGCAACCCCTTTGGTCTTGGCGGCACGGTCACCACCGGCATCGTGTCGGCGATTCACCGCAATACCGGCCAGGGCGGCGCCTATGACCGCTTCCTCCAGACCGACGCCTCGATCAACCGCGGCAATAGCGGCGGACCGATGTTTGATCTGAACGGCAATGTCATCGGCATCAACAACGCCATTATCTCGCCAACCGGCGGCAATGTCGGTATCGGCTTTGCGATCCCGGCCGAAGTGGCGGTTCCGATCGTCAATACGCTGAAACGCGGCGAAGAAATTGAACGGGGTTATCTCGGCGTCCAGATCAGCCCGCTGACCGAAGATCTCGCTGATTCGCTTGGCCTGAAGAAGAATAGCGGTGAATTCATCCAAAGCGTCGTGCCCGGTGAAGCCGCATCAAAGGCGGGCATCCAGGCGGGCGATGTCATCGTCAAGGTGAACGGCAAAGACGTGACACCGGACCAGACCCTGTCCTATCTCGTGGCCAATCTGCCGGTCGGAACCAGTGTTCCACTGGAGCTGCTGCGTGACGGCAAGCGGGTCAAAGTGAATGCCAAACTTGGCAAACGCCCGTCCGATGAGGAACTGGCGACCAACAGCTTCGATCCGGACGCACAGGAAGATGCCATGGGGTCCGAAGAAGACGGTGTCAGCGCTGAAGCAACCGCCGAAGCGCTGGGTCTCTCAGTGGTCGATTTGACCGCCGCCATTGCCCGTCAGATCGGCGTGCCATCAACCCAGAAAGGCGTGGTCGTATCGTCAGTCAATCCGAATAGCGATGCAGCCCAGAAAGGCATTCGCCGCGGTTTCCTGATCACCAGCGTCAATCGGCAAGCGGTCAATAAGGCTGCGGATCTCGACAAGGCGATCAGCAATGCCAAACGCGCGGACCGCGAGGCGGTGCTGCTGCAGGTCAAGCGCGGTGGACGCGATCCTCGTTTCGTCGCGGTCCGTCTTAACGAAGGCTGATCTTTCGATCCCAGCAATCAGGATAAAGGCCAGCATGACGCTGGCCTTTTTCTTTTGCCAACTCTAGTTTGTGCGCAGCGGACTAAGGGGATTCGGCAATGAGTAATGTAACTGAGATTTTTCTGGGTTTGGGCGGCGGCGAGAAACAGGCGCTGAACCTGTCGCGGGCCAACCGTCACGGCTTGATCGCTGGGGCCACCGGAACCGGCAAGACCGTCACGCTCCAGGGACTGGCCGAGAGTTTTTCAGCCAATGGCGTCCCGGTCTTTGTCGCGGATGTCAAAGGCGATCTTGCCGGCATTTCAATGGCGGGCTCCCCCCAGTTCAAACATGCTGACAAGCTCGAGGAACGGGCCAAGGAACTGAGCATGGATGATTATGCCTATTCCGACAATCCCGCAGTCTTCTGGGATCTCTATGGCAAACAAGGCCATCCGATCCGCACCACGATCACCGAGATGGGGCCGCTTTTGCTCGCGCGCCTGATGGACCTGAACGACACCCAGGAAGGCGTGCTCAACATTGTGTTTCGCTTTGCCGATGAACAAGGCCTCTTGCTGCTCAATCTCGAGGATCTCCAGTCGATGCTCGCCTACACGGCGGAAAATGCCAAGGACCTGTCGGCCAAATATGGCAATGTCAGCAAGGCAAGCGTCGGCGCTATCCAGCGGCAGCTGTTGCAGCTCGATAGTCAGGGCGCGGGCCAGTTTTTTGGCGAACCGGCTCTGGAGATCGATGATTTTATCGCCTGTGATGAGCAGGGGCGCGGCTATATCAACGTGCTGGCTGCCGATCAGCTCATGCGCAGCCCAAAGCTCTACGCGACCTTCCTGCTGTGGTTGTTGTCCGAACTTTTTGAAACGCTGCCCGAGGTTGGGGATCCCGACAAACCCAAACTGGTTTTCTTCTTTGACGAAGCCCATTTGCTCTTCGAAGATGCACCCAAGGCACTCGAAGACAAGATCGAACAAGTGGTCCGCCTGATCCGCTCGAAAGGCGTCGGTGTCTATTTCGTAACCCAAAACCCGATCGATATCCCGGAAGATGTGGCCGGCCAGCTGGGCAATCGGGTGCAGCATGCGCTGCGCGCCTTCACGCCCCGCGATAAAAAGGCGATCAAGGCGGCGGCCGATACATTCCGGATCAACCCGGATCTCGATGTCGAAGAGGCAATTACCGAATTGCGGGTGGGCGAGGCTTTGGTTTCGACGCTGCTCGAGGACGGTGCCCCTTCGGTTGTGCAACGCACCCTGATCAAGCCGCCGCGCTCTCGCCTCGGTCCAGTGACCGCCAAGGAACGCGCGATCATGCAGTCCATTTCGCCTTATGAAGGCAAATATGACGAAGAGATCGATCGCAACAGCGCCGAGGAAATCCTCGCCCAAAAGGTCATCGACGCCACAGAAACGGCCAAGGAAGTCGAGGAAAAAGGGGAGGAAGAGGTTCGTAAGCGGCCGCGCAAAAGCAAAAGCATGTGGGAAAAAGCCCTCAGCCGCGGCGCGAAGGTTGCAATGGGGTCCGCAGCCGGGATGGCCGCTTCGACAATGCTCGGCAAGAAATCACGAGCCAATCCGGTGCGCTCCGGCGTCACCTCTGCGGTGGGATCAATCGCGACCGAACTCGCCGGACCCGTCGCCGGGCGTTTTGTCCGAAACCTGATTGGCGGCTTGATGCGCTAGGCCGGTGGGCTGGGTCGTCGGACCAGAAATCTAGTCCTTCGAACCCAGGAAATTGGCGACAATATCCTTGGCGATGCGCATCGGTCGCAAGGTATCCGCGTCAATGCAGCACCAGCTTGACTGAACCTCGGCCAGCACATCCTCGCCGCGGCGGATCACCGTGCTGTAAAAAGCGCGGGCGCCGTGCACTTTCTCGAGCAGGACTTCGGCGAACACATCGTCATCCAGAAACGCCGGTTTGCGATAGGTTATTTCATGTTTCAAGGCGACCCACAAATGCGTTGCCACGGCTTCTGAAGGCGCAATATTCTGCCAGTGGGAAACCACCGCATCCTGCACCCATTTCAGATAATTGGCATTGTTCACATGCCCCATGAAATCAATATCGTCCGGCTGGATAGCGATCGCATGATGGTGGGGGCTGTTTGTCATGATGCTAACAATAATGTTAGCGAACGGCAATTGATAGATCTAAAGCCAAAAAAGCGACATACTGTTGCAGGGACTCGCCAAACGCCGCCGTGATTTTGTGATATAGCCATGGCAAATCAGCATTTTACGTAATGGGGAGACCGATAGATGGCAATAAAACTGGTGCAATTTCGACCCGGTTTTGGCGTGCCCTGCCCCAGCCCATTCTGCATGAAAGGCGAAATTCTGCTGAAAATGGCGAATCTCGAATATGAGACAGAGATTCTCGACGACCCGCGCAAGGCGCCGAAAGGGAAGCTCCCCTATATCGAGGATGGCGGCAAGAAGATCGCGGATACAGCGTTGATTGCAGCACATCTGCAGCAGAATTACGGTGTCGATTTTGACGCAGGACTGAGCGCCGAGCAGCGTGCAGTCTCTCATGCGATGGCGCGGATGGTCGAGGAGCGGCTCTATTGGACAACCCTTTACAGTCGCTGGATGGATGACACCAACTGGCCTGTCATTGCCGATTTCTGGTTTGGTGACATGCCGCCGGTGGTGCGCAATCTTGTGCCCTGGGTGGCGCGCCGGCAAGTCATCAGCGCGCTGCATGGCCATGGCATCGGGCGCCATGACGCGGATCAGATCTACGCTTTCGGCAAGAGCGACCTCGCCGCCCTGTCCGTACAACTCGGGTCACAAGACTATATGTTTGGTGATCGCCCGACCAGTCTCGACGCGATTGCCTATCCGATCATCGCCAACAGCCTGATCGAAAGCCTGCCCGGGCCGTTACTCGATGCGGCCCAGTCTCATGCGAATTTTGCGCCTTATGTGCAACGCTGCCAGGCTTTGTGGTTCCCCGACTTTACCGGTTGAGCGTCACCCTGCTCAAACCAGTGACAGCTTGAAGTCGGCAAATTTCAACCGTTGATCGAGGCTGAAATTCCGGAAATTGTCAGCGCCTCTGATCGATGACAACATCGCGTCAGCAGCCATTTTGGCTGGCCCTTCGAGGCTCTGATAATAGTCCAACGGCCGTTGCAACATCCACAGGCTGAACGGGGGCGCAATACGCTGGCCAGAGACGCCCTCGATGGTGAATTCTGCCATCCCAACCGCGCGGGGAAGCGCCGCATCGCCATTTTCTTCGGCCCAGCTTTTCAGCATCGTAGCGCTGGTTTGCAGAAATGGCATCTGCTCGGTCATCATCCGTTCGAGCACCGGAACCAAGGTTTCAGGAATGGTGTCATCGGGCAGAAAATCACCAGATAGCGGCGCCGAGACATGGACCAGCCGTTCGACCCATTCGGCCACTTTGGGCGCAAGACGCTTCATGATCTCGCCCGATGCCGGATCCCGGTAGAGATGCGCATAGAGCGGTCCGATCAGACCATAATCCCCGATCGAGGGGCGCGATCCCAGCAGATAATCATGCGCGGCAAAATGCGTGTCGAGCTCTGCCAGCAACGCTTCATAACTCGCTTCAATCGCCGGAATGGTGTCGGGATTAATCCCGAGAATCGGGCAAAAACCCTTGAAACTGGCGCCGCGTTCGCGGCCGATAGCCAGCTGCTCTTCCTTGCTGGCTTCTGGCGCCGATGCCGCGCCAAATTCGCCGTAAACCCACTCCTCATTATAGTTCCAGCGGTAGTGCATCGCTGGAATAACAAGCCATTCGTCGCCAAATGTTTCGAGCAGCAACGCCGCCAACCGTTGTTTTGGTGTATCGGGATAGATGGACGGTCCCGGCATCGTGTTTTCAAAATGGTCGATGATCAGGGTCGTATCCTGGACAATCTCGCCGTCTGCGGTTTCCAGCACCGGAATAACCGGCCGGCCGACTTTCGGAATGATGATGTCACGATAGACCTCAGCGGAAGAGAGTATCTCTTCATAATCGACGCCCTTCCAGTCGAGATAGGCGCGGGCTTTTCCAGAATAGAGCGACAGGGGTGCGCCGTAAAATTTATGGCCCATTATCCCCGCCCCCGATAGGAAGCGACACCCTGATCCGGTATCCACAGTCCCTTCGGCGGTTCCCCCGATTGCCAGAACACATCAATCGGAATACCACCGCGCGGATACCAATAGCCCCCGATCCGCAGCCATTGCGGCTTCATCTCGGCGAACAGACGCGTTCCGATACCCACGGTGCAATCTTCATGAAAGGCGGCATGGTTACGGAACGATCCCAGAAACAGCTTCAGTGACTTTGATTCGACAATCGTTTCGGCGGGCGCATAATCGATCACCAGATGCGCAAAATCCGGTTGCCCGGTTACCGGGCAAAGCGAGGTGAATTCCGGTACGGCAAATCGCGTGAGATACAATTCTCCCGCCCGCGGATTGGGAACATAGTCCAGTTCTGCCTGTTCTGGTGATTCGGGGAGGTCGCTGTCTTGCCCGAGAAAACGGGGCGCCGCTGCGGGGTCTGTCTGATCTGTCATGCAGATCATCTAGTGCACAGGGCGGCTCATGTCATCCCATCGCGCATATTCATTGATGGTTCAGTGACCGCAGTGGCATTTTCGTCGCACGGGGTCAGCGAGGGCAATGACGAAATTGCAGGACAGAGTGATGATGATGGCAAAGCGGCCGATGGCGATCGTCTTGCCGGGCTTTGCCATAGCCATGCTGATAACGCAGCCGGTCATGGGCCAGGCTGTGCCGCGCGACTTGCCGCCCGAGCCAGCGCCGGACCTGCCATCGGTCAGCGAATATTCCCTGCCGCCTGGTGAAGACGAAACCAACCAGAGCTCAGCATCAGCGCAAGCCGAAGGGCCCTCCGAAGACATCGCGCCGCCTCCGCAAGCTGCTGATGTCCAGCCAATAAACCCGGCAACCGGCCCACCCGGTTCAGATCAACCGGCAGTCAACCCGTCGCGCCGTCCTGCTCCAGCCATTGTCCAACCCCGGGTTGAACCGCGGCCAGTGCCTGCCGGCAACGCGATCCCGGCAACGGCTGCGCGCCCGCAACGACCAGCGCCAGCAGAACCAAGAAACCCGCCTGCTTCTGCCGGCGAACCGGTCAACGCGCCTACAACTTCAGACCCTGCACCCCGTCCAGGCTTTTCGTTCGGGTCACCGTCTGACGGCGGCCCAGCCATCGACCCGGCATCCACCGATGATGGGCCTGTGACCGGCGAGCCAATGGCAGCCGAATCGTCCGGCATCGGCGACAATTTGTGGCTCTGGCTCGGCGGCTTGTTGGCGCTGCTGATCACCGGCGCTGTGGCGTTTGTGATCGGTCGCAAAAAAGGTGTGAACGACGAATATGCCATGATCGAAAACACCATCACCGAGAGCGAATCCGACACCGCACCCGAGTCGCAAGCGGCTGTCCCGGTACCGGCGATCGAACCCGAAGACCAAGCAGCAACCGCAGAGACCAAAGCGGTTGAACTGGAGCCTGAAAAACCCGAAAGCGTAAAAGCCGCATCTGATCGTGACGGATTTGTCACCAGCAGCGTGAACCGGACAAATGCCCGCGTTCCATCAGCACACCGCGCCGCCACCAGCAAAGGAGTGTCATCGCTGTCGCTGTCCTTTGAACCCGAGGCCGCGTCATCGACTTTGCTCAACGCGGTGCTCAACTATCGCATCACCCTGGCCAATAACGGAGCGGAAGCCGTCCGCAATATCCGCCTGTTCGGCACGATGCAGCAAGCCGACAACCGATTGACTGATTCTTCATTCCCCGAGATGGGAGACGCCCTGCATCAGATCGGCGATATCGCTGCCGGAGATACCGTAACCCTGCACGGCGAGATCAAATTGCCTTTGAACGCCATCAAACCGATCAGCTTCAAATCACAAGCCCTGTTTGTTCCGCTGGCCCGTTTCAAAATGGCTTATGAGGATGGACACGCTTCCGGCCACGAACAATCGGCAACCTTCATCATCGGCCAGGAATATGAGCCGCCACGACCAAAAATGGCCCCGTTCCGGCTCGACCTCGGGCCACGCAATTTCGGACCGGTGGGACAGCGGCAGCTTAACGCCTTCTGAAAATCGGCATTCCTGCACCAAAGCACAGAATGCAATATCCTCCAGATCGCGTCATAAAGCGCTGATGACGAAGCAAACTCTTATACCGATTCTGGGCGACCAGCTGTCGGCCACGCTCTCTTCGCTGGCCGATCAGGATCCCGATTCCACCGTCCTGCTGATGATGGAGGTGGCGGATGAAACCGACTATGTAAAGCATCACAAGGCCAAGATTGCCTATATATTCTCGGCCATGCGACATCATGCCGAAGACTTGCGCGAACGTGGCTGGCAGGTCGATTATATCGCGTTGGACGATCCGGATTCCACCGGCAGCTTTACCGGCGAAGTAGCCCGCGCGCTGGAGCGGCACGCCATCGCAGCCATCCGCATCACCGAAGCCGGCGAATGGCGGGTCATGGCGATGATCGAGAACTGGGAAGACCAGTTCGGTTTGCCGGTTACCATCTGTCCGGATGATCGGTTCATCGCCACCCATCAGGAATTTGCCGACTGGGCCGAGGGCAAAAAGCAGCTGCGGATGGAGTTTTTCTATCGCGAAATGCGGCGCAAAACCGGATTGTTGCTGGATAAGGAAGGCAAACCGGAAGGCGGCAAGTGGAATTATGATTCCGAGAATCGGAAACCGGCCCAGGCCGATCTCATGATGCCCCAGCCGATCCGCTTTCAGTCCGATGCGATCACCAAGGATGTGCTGGAACTGGTGGATGACCGCTTTGCTGACCATCCCGGTTCGCTCGACCATTTCCATTTCGCCGTCACCCAAGGAGAGGCCCTGCGTCAGCGACGCCAGTTTCTTGATCATGCGCTCGCCCGGTTTGGTGACTATCAGGACGCCATGCTGACCGGTGAACCGTTTCTGTGGCATTCGATCCTGTCGCCTTATCTCAATTCCGGCCTGCTTGATCCGCTCAAGCTCTGCGAGGAAGTGGCTGCGCTATATGACGAAGGAAAAGTCCCGCTGAACGCCGCAGAAGGCTTCATCCGGCAGATTATCGGCTGGCGGGAATATGTCCGCGGTATCTACTGGCGCGAGGGTCCGGATTATGTCAGCCGCAATTTCCTTGAAGCGGATCGGCCGTTGCCGGATTTCTACTATCACGGCGAAACCGACATGAAATGCCTGTCCGAGGCGATCGGCCAGACGCTGGATCTTGCTTATGCCCATCATATTCAACGGTTGATGATCACCGGCAATTTCGCGCTCATCGCCGGCATTAACCCGCAAGCGGTGCATCGCTGGTATCTGGAAGTCTATGCCGATGCCTATGAATGGGTGGAGCTGCCCAATACGCTCGGCATGAGCCAATTTGGCGACGGCGGAATCATTGCATCGAAACCCTATGCGTCATCCGGAAACTATATCAACAAAATGTCCGACCATTGCGCGTCCTGCGCCTATGACGTCAAACAGAAGACGGGCGACAAGGCTTGTCCTTTTAACGCGCTCTACTGGGATTTTCTCGCCCGGAACGCGGACAAGCTGCGCGACAATAACCGGCTCGCGATGCCGTATCGGACGTGGGACAAGATGGACGCTGACGCCCAGAAGGCCCTACGCGATAGCGCGGCTACGTTTCTGGAACGGTTATAAATCAATCATTTGCCCAAAAGTCACATAAGCGGTGGATTCCTTTTCCAATGCGTTATAGCCTCGACGGCTGAACAACGACTCGTTACAGATTGCAATTCATGGCCTAGCTTTTCTGGCCGCGCATAAGGAGCTTAAGATGGAACTGCTGGTAACCACCGACTGGCTTGCAAACGAACTCGGCGCATCGGATCTCCGTATCGTCGATGCCACGAAATTCATGCCTGATGCCGGACGCAATCCTGCTGCTGAATATGAAGCCGGTCATATTCCCGGCGCCGTTTTCATGGATCTGGCCGAATTGACCGATACCAGCAATCCTGTGGAAAACATGCTCCCTCCGGCTGAGAAATTCGCGAGCCGGATGCAATCGCTTGGACTGGGCGACGGCAGCCGCATCGTTCTCTATGACGACAGCCCGCTGAAAAGTGCCGCCCGGGCCTGGTGGATGCTGACCATTTTCGGCGCGCATGAAGTCGCCATTCTGGACGGCGGCATCGCCAAGTGGAAAGCCGAAGGCCGCCCGCTGGAAACCGGCAAGGAAGCGCTGCGCCATCGCCATTTCACTGTCTGGAAAGATGACAAGGACATTCGCAACAAGGCCGCGATGCTGGCCAATCTGCACAGCAAGGATGAGCAGGTTGTCGATGCGCGCCCGCAAGCTCGCTTTGACGGCAGCGACCCCGATCCGCGCGAGGGCATTGCATCGGGTCACATCCCGGGATCGGTCTGCGTGCCCCACGGCCAGTTTTTCAATGGCGACGGCACCTGGAAAAGTCCCGATGCGGTGAAAGCGATATTTGACGATGCCGGCGTCGATCTGAGCAAGCCGATAGTCACCACTTGTGGTTCCGGTATGACCGCCGCGGTTGTTTCTTTCGCGGCGTCGCTCGCAGGAGCTGACAAAGTTGCGCTTTATGATGGCAGCTGGTCCGAATGGGGTGCAGATGCCGATACACCGAAGGCGACTGCCTAACGGCGTTTTCGCAGAAATGCTTTCAGGGCTGAGCCTGTCGAAGCCCGTTCCTCTCAAAGAAGCGCCCTTGGACAGGCTTTGGGCTCATGGAACCGCAATTGGCTCAACCCGACGATCCGTCTGACAAGAAACCGGCGACCCGGGTAGTCACCAGTGGGCGACACAAGTCGCTGACTGGAGCGGTCGTCAACCCCCCGGTCTGGCGCGCAAGCACCCATCTTTATGACACAGTGGCAGATCTTCGCGCTGGAACGAATACCAACGAAGATGGCAAATTTTTCTATGGCCGTCGCGGGTCCCCAACCCAATGGTCGCTGGCGAACGCGCTGACAGAAATGGAACCGGGGGCCGCCGGGACGATGCTTTATCCATCCGGTGTTGCGGCCATTTCCTGTGCAATGCTGGCGGTGCTCAAACCGGGTGATGAAGTCCTGCTGACCGACAGCAGCTACGATCCCAGCCGCAGCTATGCCGATGCGTTTCTCAAGCGGATGGGCATATCCGCCCGCTATTATGACCCATTGATCGGCGCTGACATCCGAGACATGTTCACACCGCAAACCAAAGCGATCCTGCTGGAAAGCCCGGGCAGCCTGACGTTTGAAGTCCAGGATGTGCCCGCCATTTGCGGAGCGGCAAGAGAAGCGGGCGTCGTCAGCCTGCTCGACAACACCTGGGCGACATCCTATTTTTTCCCTGCCCTCGATCATGGGGTGGATATCGCCCTTGTCGCGGCGACGAAATATATTGTCGGCCATAGCGACGTGATGATCGGCGCGGCGACGACCCATGCCAAATATTGGACCCGATTGCGCCGGACGGCGCAACAGCTCGGTCAGGTTGTGTCTCCCGACGACGCCTATCTTGCCGCCCGCGGATTGCGGACGCTGGACGTGCGTCTCCGGCAACATGAACAAGCCGCGCTCAAAATTGCACAATGGCTGCAGGGCCGCCCGGAGGTTAGCGCGGTGCTGCATCCGGCGCTGCCTGGTTGTCCCGGCCATGAGATGTGGAAACGCGACTTCAAGGGTTCTAGCGGCCTGTTTTCTTTCGCCCTGAAAGATGGTGACGAAGCCAGCCGCGCAGTATTTATCGATGCGCTCGACCTGTTTGGTATCGGCTATAGCTGGGGGGTTTGAAAGTCTGGCCTTGCCGGTCGATCCGGGCAAATATCGCACGGCGACGCAATGGACGATGAAAGATGCCCTGGTGCGGCTCAATATCGGGTTGGAAGATTCAGACGACTTGATCAGCGATCTTGCCAAAGCCTTTGAAAAGTATAACCATTCGCGATCATGATACAGACCGTACTCGATTATCTCGAATCCCTTGCGCCCGACACGCCGCGGACGGTCCAGTATATTGAAGGTGGCGTCGCGGCGGGATTGGTGGTGTTCGCCCTGATCGCCGGCTGGTTGCTGAGCAAATATATCGGCCCCAAACTGCGCAATGTCTGGGAAACCCGGGCCGGATACGAGAGCGAATTGGCGGGACGCCGCATCCGTGACATGACGCGGCGGGCGACGACGTTCATCCTTTGCGGGTTCTTCCTCGCCATCTGGGAATGGAGCCTGATCGCACAGGTCATCTATGCGCTGACTATCGCCGTGACGATGGGGCTGTTCACCAATGATCTGATCCGCGGAGTCCGCATGCCGGACTGGCTCGGCACGACCATGGGACTGACCGTATTTATCTCGGCCGCGCTTGGCTTGGTCGGCAATATTGACCGGATCACGATCGCGCTTGAGCGCGTTGGCGTCGATGTTGGAACCAACCGGATATCGTTGCTGGCAGTGGTGACCACAATCATGACTGCGGTTATCCTGCTGGCGATCGCCAGGGTGCTGATGAAGCTGGTCAGCCATGTGATCAGCAATAGCCAGCTCGATGGAGCGCAAAAGGTCCTCGGACAGAAGCTCGCGACGGTTGCCATTCTTGCCGCCGCGTTCATGCTTGGCCTGGACGTGCTCGGCATCGATTTAACCGCCCTGGCGGTATTTTCCGGTGCCTTTGGCCTGGCGGTCGGTTTCGGGATGCAGAAAACCATCGGTAATCTGATTGCCGGAATCATCCTGCTGATGGATCGCTCGATCAAACCCGGTGACGTGATCGCGGTGGGGGACAGCTTTGGCTGGGTCAACAAGATCGGCGTCCGCGCAGTGTCGGTTCTCACCCGCGAGGGCAAGGAACATCTGATTCCGAACGAGGACCTGATGACGCGGGAGGTTGAGAACTGGTCCTATTCCAACAAGAATGTCCGGATCAGCATCCCGGTCGGTGTCTCCTATAATAGCGACATGGATCAGGTGATCGGCTTGATGCAGCAGGCCTGTGTTGACGTCCCGCGCGTGCTCAACCACCCCAAGCCCGTGGTTTGGATGCTGGAATTCGGGGACAATAGCGTGAACTTTGAAATTCGCTGCTGGATCAATGATCCGCAATCTGGTGTGGGTAATTTCAAGGCGGCGGTGCTTAAGCGGGTGTGGGATCTGTTCAAGGAAAATGACATTGAAATCCCATTCCCGCAGCGCGACGTTCACATCAAGTCAGCGCCCCCGGCCATCGGCGCACCAATCGCCGAAAAATAGCGCTTCCGGGCACCAGCCCTAGGAGTCGAGCAACGCCAATGTCTCGCGTGCCGACCGGTCGATTTCCCGCATCAGCCGGGCCGCTGCAACGCTGGTATCTTTGCGGCCCTGAGCATGCAGTTGCAGCAAGGCCCGGGTGCCGGATTGCGCGATTGCCGCGAGATCATCACAACCGCGATCAAACCGGTGCCGAATCACGACCAGACTGTTTTGATAGGCCGACTCGAGCGCTGTTGGCTGATCCAGCACCAGCGCGGATGGCTTTGATAGTCCTGCCATATCGGACACCAGAGCGATGACCGAATCGACGGCCTGAAGCCGTTCAAAGCTTGCGCCGAACGGCGATTGCCGCGTTGCAGAGGAAGCCAAAGGATCAGGCGAAGTCATGGATTTCCCCTACGCCGCTATGGTTAACAAGCTCTAAACAGGCTTGAAAATCACCCGAATGATCAGTTGTTGCCGAAATGCCACAGAAATCCGATATGTCATCCTTGCTGACATTTACTAGTTGTGCAGCGCAGCAATATGATGCAGCTTTCTCATGCATGTTTTGAGATTGTTTATCGTCAGCGACGTTGGCGCAATAAAAAGACAACCGGAACAAATTCCAGGAGGGGCGATACGCATCAACCAGAAAGGGATTTCTATGCGCACGTCCAACACCGCTGGCACCACAGCCGGTTTCACCAAAAAAGCCAAAACTGGCTTCCTCGCTCTTTCGGCCGCACTTCTCGCGACCACGGCAACACCTGCCTTTGCTCAAGAAATTGAAGGCAGTGGTCTGACCGTATCCGGTAACGCCGCCATCACATCAGATTATCGTTTTCGCGGCCTGTCCTTCTCGGATGGCGATATCGCCGTGCAAGGCGGGATCGACGTTGCCCATGACAGCGGGTTCTATATCGGCACCTGGGCCTCTTCGATCGAAGACAGCCCAACCTTCGGTCACACCGAACTGGATGTCTATGCGGGCTGGAGCGGCGATGTCATCGACGGCCTGACGCTGGACGTTGGTGTGCTCTATTACATCTACCCCAACGGCGAAGGCGGAGCGGCTGGCCCCAGCGATTATCTGGAACCCTATGCTTCGGTTTCCACCACCCTCGGTCCGGTCGAACTGACCACGGGTATCGCCTATGCGCCATCGCAAGACAGTCTCGGCAATTCCGACAATGTCTATATCTATACCGGCGCATCGGCGGGAATCCCGAACACGCCAATCACGCTGAACGCGAATATTGGTATCAACGAAGGTTCGCTGGGCAATCCGGCGGGTATCGTCGGCGTCGATGACTATGTCGACTGGACGATCGGTGCCGACTGGGCGATTACCGAAAATCTGACGGCTAGCCTGGCTTATACCGACACCGATGCGCCATCGATCAACAATTTCACCGATAGCGCCGTCGTATTCACCCTGGGTGTTTCATTCTAGGCTGAACTCCTGGTTCTGAATCATATTGGAGTTCGTCACATGAAAGGGCTGTCTTGGCATCAGGACAGCCCTTTCTTTGGTCTTCAGCAGGCGGCGATGAGTTTCTTTGTCACCGCGGTTTGCGGTTTCCCGATAACCTCCTGCATCGGGCCGGACTCTGCCACCGCGCCGTCATGAAGCACGACAATATGATGGCATAACCTCCGGGCCGCAGCGATATCATGCGTGATAAACAGGATCGCGAGCCCGCGCTCGCGTTGCAAGCGGGCGAGCAACTCGAGGATCGAGGCACCGACCAGCGGATCCAGCGCGGATGTCGCTTCATCCAGTACCAGCAGTTCCGGCTCGGAAACCATCGCCCGCGCAATCGCCACGCGTTGCGCCTGGCCGCCGGACAGGCTTGCCGATTTGCGTTCAAGAAAATCGCTGTCCAGCCCGACATTGTCGAGGGCTGCCAACACCTGATCCTTACGCTCGGCTTTGGTCAGTCCGGGCTGCAAATTACGCAAGGGCTCGGCGACGATATCCTGCACGGTCCATTGCGGATCGAGGCTGGCGATCGGGTCCTGGAATACCGGCTGGATAAGCGTACGCATCGCCCGCGTCCGCGCGCGCCGTTTCGGCATGGCTTTGCCTTGCCACAAAACGGTTCCGTCGCTCAGCGGTCCGATACCGGCAATGGCCCGGCCAAGCGTTGACTTGCCAGAGCCAGAGCCGCCAACCAGCGCAACCGCCTCCCCTTGCGCGACGGTGATGGTCGCGTCGCCAATGGCGACAATCTTTCCGCGCCGCCATCCCGGCCGCAGAAAGGTCACCGTCGCCGCTCTGGTCTCGAGCAGGGTCGGTCCCACAGACGGCAGGTCTGGCAGTGGATCATCAAGGCGCGGCGTTGCAGCCATTAACCGCCGTGTATAGTCTTGCGCTGGAGCGGTCATGACCGCTGCGGTGGGACCGCTTTCAACCACCCGACCACCGTCCATCACAATCAGTTGATCGGCATGATCCTCTACCGACGCCAGATCATGACTGACGAGCAAAAGACCCAGCCCTTCTTCTTTCCGCAGATCGTCCAGCAAGGCCATGATTTCGGCGCGCAAAGAGGCGTCGAGTGCGCTGGTGGGTTCGTCGGCAATCAGCAGTTTCGGACGGTGGGCAATGGCCGCGGCGATCATCACCCGCTGACGCTCTCCGCCCGACAGGCGATGCGGGAATTGATCCAACCGCTCTTCCGCCCGCGACAAGCCGACACGCTCTAGCCTTTGGGCCAATTCATGGCGCTGCAGCGGCGGCGGGCCGGCCTGTCCGGCGGCCTCCTGCAATTGCGCGCCAATGGTCAAATGTGGGGTCAGCGCGGTCAGCGGTTGTTGAAAGACAAATCCGGTCAGCTCGCTGCGCGCCTTGCGCATCTGATGGGCATCGGCGCGATGGAGCGCGATCCCGTCCAATGTAATCGATCCCAGCGCCTCGCCCGCCGACAGCCCGAAGGGCGAAAGGCAGGACAGGCTTTTACCCGATCCCGACGCTCCGATAATCGCGGTGCATTGCCCCTCTTCAACGTCAAAGTTCACACCTTCCACCAGCCGTTGGCCGTCAATCACGATCGCCATGTCACGGACAGAATAAAGGCTCATGAATAGATATCCCGCAGCCGTTCGCCTTCGATGGTGAGGCATACCAGCAAAATCACCAATATGCCGCCGGGCAAGAACAGACCAAGCGGGGTCATGTCCATGTCATCTGCGCCTTCCTTAACCAATATGCCGAGCGACGTCAGCGGTTCCTGAACGCCCAACCCAAGAAAGGAGAGAAAGCTCTCCACCATCACCACCTGCGGCACGGTTAGCAACAGATAGGCCAGCGCAACACCGGCAATATTCGGCAATATGTGACGCACGACAATCGCCAGGGAACTGCTGCCCGCGGCCTCCGCCGCGAGAATGAATGGCCGCTCTTTCAGGGCCATCACCTGGCCACGGACCACCCGTGCCATGGTCAGCCATTCGACCAGCCCAATGCCGACAAATACCAGCAATATCGAGCGGCCAAACACGACCATCAGCAAGATCACGATGAACATGAACGGCAGGGCATAGAGCGCATCGACAAAACGCATCATCGCCTCGTCAACACGGCCACCGATCCAGCCGGCGGTTGCGCCCCAGGCGATGCCGACGATCAGCGACACCAGCGCGGCGGCGATGGCAACCATCAAGGTCACTTGCGTCCCGGCCGCCAGCCGCGCCAGCCGATCCCGGCCGATATCGTCCGTGCCAAACAAGTGACCGGGGCTGAAAGCGGGTGCGCGGACGGCATCCCAGTCGATCTGGTCATAGTCCCAGGCCAATAGCGGTGGCAGGACCAGCGCCAGGCCAACAATCGTCAGGACGACCCAAAGCGGCCAGTGGTGTCGGTTCAGTACCATTTTCATGCGTCGCGCATCCGCGGATCGAGCCAGCCATAAATCAAGTCAGCGAACAGGTTGAAAAGGATGATCAGCGCCGCATAAAGGGTCACCACTCCGAGGACGAGCGGATAGTCCCGATTGAGCGCACCCTGGACGAAGTACCGCCCGAGACCAGGCAACCCGAACACCGTCTCGACCACCACCGCGCCGGTCAGCAGCCCAGCAGCGGCCGGCCCCAGATAGCTGGCCACCGGGACCAGGGCGGGACGCAAGCCATGGCGGACCAATATCCGGGTTTCGGATAGCCCGCGCGCGCGCGCCGTCCGAATATGGTCCTGTTTGAGCACCGTTGCGAGGCCTGCGCGAGTCAGCTTCGCAATCGCTCCCGAAGTCGGCAAGGCGAGAGCGAGCACCGGCATGATGAGCCAGCTGACACCCTCGCCTGTGCCGGACACCGGCAACAATCCCATCCAAAGCCCAAGAAACAGCGCCAATGCCGGGCCGGTAACAAAGGTTGGCAGAGCGGTAGCAATCGTGGCGGTCATCATAATCGCCTTGTCTGCAGGTCGCCCCGCCCGCACCGCCGCAAACAGACCACCTGTTATGCCAATGACCAATGCCACGACAATGGCCAGCCCGCCGAGCAACAGGGAAATCGGTAAGCCTTGCGCGACCAGCTCCGAAACGGTGAAGTCGCGATAGACCAGCGACGGGCCGAAGTCGCCTTGCGCCAAGCCGGATATATACATCCAGGCCTGCTCCCACAGCGGCTTGTCGAGACCATAGGCGTTTTGCAGCGCAGCCTGGGTTTCCGGCGGCAGCGGCCGGTCGCTGTCAAACGGTCCACCAGGCGCCAGCCGCATCAGGAAAAAGGACACCAATATGATACCGAGCAATGTCGGAATGGCCGTCATCAGGCGCCTGATAATCAAACCTGTCATGGATCTTTTCTGGACCAGAAACGGGCAAAGGTCACGCGGATTGTCGGCAGCTCCGCCGGACCCTGTCCTACAGAGTCATATTAGCGAAACAGGCTCTTACTTCCGCCAGAAACAACTCGGGCACTTCCATTGCCGCAAAATGACCGCCGCGAGCCGGCTCGCCCCAGTAAGTAAGGCTCTTGAAGCGCTGCTCTGCCCAACGCCGCGAAGGCGCCATGATTTCATTCGGAAAGATACTGCATCCGGCTGGCATCGTGATCGGATCAATATTCGGACTGGCAAAGCTCTCGCGATAGAGGCGCGCCGAGGACGCACCGGCATTGTTCAGCCAGTAAATCATCACATTATCGAGCAGGCGATCCCGGTCAAAACTGTCATCCGGCGTGTTGGCGCCGTCGGACCAGCCCTGAAATTTCTCGATAATCCAGGCCATTTGACCAACAGCGGAGTCTGCGAGGCCATAGCCCAGAGTTTGCGGCTTGGTGCGCTGAATCTCGGCATAGCCCGAACCCTGTTCCTGATAGGCAGCAAAATGGGCAAGCGACGCCTGTTCTTCGGGCGTCGGGTTCTGCATAACCGCTTCGGGC
Source organism: Parasphingorhabdus sp. W113 (assembly GCF_055693205.1). Taxonomy (NCBI): domain Bacteria; kingdom Pseudomonadati; phylum Pseudomonadota; class Alphaproteobacteria; order Sphingomonadales; family Sphingorhabdaceae; genus Parasphingorhabdus; species Parasphingorhabdus sp. W113. Next base: position 2,974,128 of record NZ_CM146328.1, read on the forward strand.
GGAGGCCCGACAACAACCAGATTGATATGAATCCCGGCGCAATGCCCCAAATCCTGCACGCCAATGGCCGATGTGACCAAGGCGCCCCAATCGCCGCCTTGCGCGAAATAGCGATCATAGCCGAGCCGCGTCATCAGCACATCCCAGGCCTGTGCAATGCGCTCTGCATTCCAGCCGGTTTCAGCCGGCTTCCCCGAAAATCCGTAACCGGGCAAGGACGGGATTACCAAATGATAGGCCTCCTCGGCGCTGCCGCCATGGGCCACCGGGTCGGTCAACGGTCCGATAACATCGAGAAACTCGACGATCGATCCCGGCCAGCCATGGGTCATGATCAGCGGCCGCGCCCCGCTTCTGCGGAGCGAATGTGCATGAAGTGGATATCCACACCGTCAATTTCGGTGATATGATGGGGATATTGGTTCAACGCCGTTTCACAACGCCGCCAGTCATAATCGTCCTGCCAGTAGCGCGCGACATCCTCGACATAGCCGAGCGGAATGCCCTGGCTCCAGTCCTCAACCGGTTCCTTGTCAGGATACCGTGCATGACTCAAACGCGTTTTCAGGTCCGCGAGAGCCGACTCCGGAATATCAATGATAAGGTCCCGTATCGCGTCACCCATGCCCTGCTCCTCTGCCTTATGGTTCCAGTTCCCGGTTACATTTACATGGTCGGCACCGGTGCGTCACCGGAATAGTCGTAAAAGCCCTTGCCCGTCTTGCGCCCCAGCCAACCGGCTTCGACATATTTGCAGAGAATCGGAGCCGGACGGTATTTGGGATCGCCGAAATCATTCTGGAGCACCCGCAATATCTCGAGCAACGTATCCAACCCGATCATGTCCGCCAATGTGATCGGTCCCATCGGATGGCCGAGGCCAAGCTGAATGCCGTGATCAATATCTTCCATCGAAGCTGTGCCTTCGCCAAGCGCAAAAAAGGCTTCATTGAGCATCGGCAGAAGTATCCGGTTGACCACAAAACAGGGGGAATCCTTGGCCAGGACCGCTTGCTTGCCCAAGGCTTTGACATAGTCATTCGCCACCGCGACACTGTGATCGCTCGTCGCCAGACCGCGGATGATCTCGACCAGTCCCATCAGCGGGACAGGATTGAAAAAATGGACGCCAATAAACCGCGAAGGGTCCTTGACCGATTGGGCAAGTCGCGTGATCGAGATCGATGACGTGTTTGAAGCCAGAATGGCCTGATGCCCCAAAATTTCCGAAGCTGCTGCGAAAATCTGCCGCTTGATATCTTCGCGTTCCGTCGCGGCTTCAATAATCATGTCGGCCTTGGCCATCGGATCCAGAGCGCCAATGGGTTGAATACGGTCCAGTGCGGTTTGTGCGACCTGTTGTTCGATTTTTTCCTTTTCAACCAGCCGGCCCAGTTGTTTGGCGATACCGGCCTTGCCTTTTTCAGCAATCTCCTGGTTCATATCCGACAAGAATACATGATAGCCTGCCTGCGCAGAAACCTGCGCAATACCGGCGCCCATTTGTCCCGATCCGATGATGCCGATTGCTTTCATTTTAGGTCTCCGTCTGATTGCAGGATTTGTTTTGAAATATTGTAATAATAGGCTGTTTGCACAAGGCACTAGCGATTGTTGTGCAAACTGGCTAGATTGCAATCATGTCCCCTATTATTTCTATCATTGGGTCTGTTTTGCTTGCGACTGGAGCGCCAGTCAGCACCGATTTGCCAATACCGCAACCGGGTCCGGTAAAAGTGTTCAAGGACTGGTCGGTAGGCTGCGACAATGGTGGCAATTGTCAGGCAATTTCTCTGGTGGCCGAGGGCGATACCGGTTTTCGCGAATGGGGCGGTCCGATCAGCCTCGTGCGCACAGCCGGTGAAAATGATATTCTCAAGATACGCGTTCTGGTGCAAGCCACCGACATGGATCGCTATCAGATGACGGTCGACGGAAAATTGATCGATACGGGACCGATTACCGAAGGCGACTATCCGATCGAGATTGTGGGTCAGGATGCGAAGAAAGTCGCCGATGCCATTGTCTGGGGCCGCCAATTGACGATCGCCAATTCTGATGGTGACACGCTGACCAAGGTTTCCCTCGCCGGCTCGGCCGCGGCATTGCGATACATGGACGGCCAGCAAAAGCGAACCAGAACGCGGACCGCGCTGGTTGCAAAAGGCCGCCGAACATTTCGGCCGGTGGCCACCGAAATCCCGTTGATCCCGGTCCGGCAATGGGCTCCGGCGAAGCGTATTCCCGACACCACTGAAATTGTCGGTCTGATCGAAAATTCCGCGTGCAAGGACGAACGGTTCGGGGTGGTGGAAGATCAGATTTTCCCGATGGGGCAAAAAGGCGACATGTACCGTGCACTGGTGCTCGTGTCCTGCGGGTCGGGCGCGTATAATTTTTCGAGCACGCCCTATATTGGCGAGATTACCGGCAAAGAGAGCGATGGCGCGCGCTGGACATTCCGTCCCGCCGCTTTTGACTTTCAGCCCGGTTGGGGTGGAAACGGTCCCTATCCGTTGCTGGTCAATGCGCATTGGGATGAAGACCGCCAGATCCTGGGCAGCTACGCCAAAGGACGGGGTATCGGGGATTGCGGCAGCGCCGAGAGCTTCGTCTGGGATGGCGAACGGTTCCGCCTGATTGAAGCGAGCAAAATGGACGAATGCCGCGGCGCCTATGAATGGATCACCACATGGCGCGCCAATTTTCAAAAGGCAGAGCAGTCGGCTGCTCTCGAGGACACCCCTTAGGCCGGGATTTCCACCGGAACATGGTCGTGTCTAAGGAGCCTGTTTGAACGGATTGGCTTCGGCCAATATCAACGAGAAATAGTCCTGATCATCGCTCCATTCCTCGATCGGCGACCATCCGCCCGCGCGCAGCATCAGCCGCGCGTCGCGCAGACCATATTTATGGCTGTTCTCGATATGAATGCGCTGTCCGGCCGCCATGCTGTGGTCTTGCCCGAGCAGTTGAAAATCGGTGTCCTTTTGCGCCTGCACATAAATCTCGATCCGGGCATAAAGGTCATTCCAGAGCGCAACATGCCGAAAATCATTCACGGCGATGGTCCCGTCCAACTCGCGATTGATGCGGTGTAGCAGGTTGAGCGAGAATTGCGCGGTCACGCCGGCGCTGTCATCATAGGCCGCGACCAGCACATCAGGGTCCTTGATACGATCAAAGCCGATCAGCAATTGCGACCCGGTACCCAGAGTTTCACGCATGAACCGCAACAGATCAACCGACGTGCGGGCGATCATGTTGCCGATCGTCGATCCCGGGAAAAACCCCAGCTTGGGCAATCCCGCCACCGCGTCCGGCAAACTGATCCGGGTCATGAAATCCGCTTCCAGCGGATAGATAGGCAAGTCCGGAAACTGGTCCTGCAACAGGGCCGCGCTATATTCCAGAAATTCTCCGGAAATGTCGATCGGCACATAGGCACCGGGTTCGGCTGCGCGCAAAAGATGCGGTGTTTTGGTTGAACTGCCCGATCCGAATTCCACAATCGCACGGCCCGGCCCACCCAAAGCGGCAATTGCCGGACTATATTCTTCGAGCAGCGCCGTCTCGGTTCGCGTCGGATAATATTCCGGAAGCCCGGTAATTTGCTCGAACAATTCAGAACCGGCGCGATCATAAAGCCAGCGCGCAGGGATGGCGTAAAGCCGTTCCTCAAAACAGCGCTGCACATCCGTTCGAAACGCCGAATCAATACGGCTGGTCGTCATATCCATAAGGTGAGCGGCGTCCTCGGCGCGTAAAATGCAGTGGATTTAGAGATCTTTGGCCAGACGGAGGCCGGTATATTGCCACCGTTGCTGGGGGTAGAAAAAATTGCGGTAAGAATCGCGCATATGTCCGGGCGGTGTTGCGACACTGCCGCCCTTCAACACCGACTGACCGGACATGAACTTGCCATTATATTCGCCGACCGCGCCTGCAGCGGTCTGGAAACCCGGATATGGTCGATAAGCACTTCCGGTCCATTCCCAGACCGATCCGGTTTCCGGCAAGCCATTTTGGGCAGCCACTTCCCACTCGGCTTCGGTTGGCAGGCGCGCGCCGGCCCAACTGGCATAGGCATCGGCTTCGTACAGACTGATATGCCGGACCGGCGCGCATAATATGATATCCTGCCAGCCATAGAGCGAGAATTGCTGCGTCCTGCCGTCATTCTCACGCCAGTAGAGCGGCGCGGCAATCTGCTGGTCCTGGACCCAGGCCCAGCCATCCGATAGCCAATAGTCGGGATTGGCATAGCCGCCATCTGCGATAAATTGCTGCCATTCGCCATTGGTGACCGGACGGTTGGCAATGGCATGGGGGTGCAACAGAATCTTGTGGCGCGGTCCTTCGCAATCAAAAGCAAAGCCCTGATCATCGCATCCGATTTCCTGTAGTCCGGTCGCGCCGACAATCCACTGCATCGCTGTTTCTGTAAAAGCCGAATGCGGCCGCCGTTCACGCAGGGCCGGACCTATGGGGTTGCGCGAAAACAAATGGAGGATATCGGTCAGCATCAACTCCTGATGCTGTTGCTCGTGATGCAGACCCAATTCGACAAGATCGAGCAATGCCTCGGAAAACTGTCCAATGGCATCGGCCATGGCTTCGTCGACATGCACGCGATAGGCCCGCACCGCATCCATCGAAGGCCGCGTTAGCAATCCCCGATCGGCGCGGGCATGCCGCGCGCCTTCAGCCTCGTAATAGCTGTTGAACAAAAACGCATAATCATCATCAAAGGCCTGATAGCCAGCGACATGGTCGCGCAGCAGGAAGGTTTCAAAAAACCAGCTGGTATGGGCCAGATGCCATTTGGCGGGCGATGCGTCAGTCATCGACTGAGCGGTGGCATCGGCATCGCTTAGCCCGCTCACCAGATCCAGACTATAGGCCCGAACCGCATCAAAGGCGGTGGCGAGTCGAACATGACGGGCGTCTTCGGCGGCATTTGACGGGGGGATGGATGCAGTAACGGCTGTATTTCGGGGGCTGCTGATCAGTCCTACTCCGGCTGGGCATGGGCAATCCAAGGAACATAGAGCGAACGACCAGAGGGTCAACCGCTTATATTTGCGCCACGGCGGTGCGAAACTGCCGATAGTGGCGCATTTTGGCGCTTAGCGCGACGCCCCCGGAACCCACAATATGTCGGCTTTGCCGCCATTGTTGAGCAACCGCCCCAAGACAAACAGATAGTCTGAGAGCCGATTGACGTAGGCAAGTGCTGCAGGGTTCAATGCCATCACCTGTGCTGCGGCTACGGCAGTGCGTTCAGTCCGCCGCGCCACCGCTCTCGCCAGATGTATGGCCGCCGCCGCCGCAGTGCCGCCCGGCAGGATGAAGCTGGTCAACGGGTCGAGATCCGCATTCACGGCATCGATTTCCTGCTCCAGCCGTTCCACTTGGGACGGCGTCACACGCAGCACCATTTCAGAAGGTGCAAAATCATCGCCGTCTGCAGCCGGCGTCGCTAAATCCGCACCAAGATCAAACAGATCGTTCTGAATGATCCGCAAAATCTTGATCAGGCGCTCATCGTCCAGGGCCGTGATCGCAACACCCAAGGCGCTGTTCAGTTCATCGACATCGCCGATCGCGGCCATGCGAGGATCATTTTTTGCAATGCGGGACCCATCGACGAGACCCGTCGTTCCGTCATCCCCGGTTTTGGTATAGATTTTGTTGAGCTTGACCATCAGACCAAGGGCGTCAGCTTTGACCGCCAGCCAGCAGCAGAAGCAGCGCCACCAGAACCACGGCTATGGCCTGATATTTCACTCGCGCGAACATCATTTCATTCTGCTTCTTGTGCGATGTCGTGACGCCTTCGGCATCCACGTCTTCGGGCTCCATATTGGCAAAGGCGATCAATCCGCGCACCAAAGCCACAACGACCGCGCCTGCCGCCAAAATGATCAAGATTATCAGAACATAATTCATGGGGTCTATCTAGTCCTTCGCTAGGGTTATGCCAACCGGGAATATTTCTTTTCGCATATCGTCTGCGAGCGAGATGCCACTTCGACCTGCTTTTCGCAATACGGCTAAAGATGCAGAATCCCGGCTTTTTGAGAGCTTTACACCGGTTTCGTCCAGCAGCAGCGGATGGTGGATATAGCGCGGTGTCGGCAAATCCAGCAGCGCCTGAAGCAACCGGTGGACGTGAGTGGATGCAAACAGATCTTCCCCTCGGATGACATGGCTGATCTGATCGCGTGCATCATCCACGGTCACCGCAAGATGGTAGCTGGTGGCTCCTTGCTTGGGAATGATCACAACGTCACCCAGCAATTCCGGCGCAGCACTTTGGCGGCCCCGCCGGGCGTCATGCCATTGCATCGGACGCGCGATCGCAGCCATTGCTCTGGCGACGTCCAGCCGCCAGCTATGTTCCTCTTCAGCCATTTTCCGCGCCGCCTTGGCGCGCGGCATGGCGCGGCACGTCCCCGCGTAAATTGGCCCGTCCGGTCCTTTGGCGAGGCCGGACTGCGCCTGAGCAGAGCGCAAATCCGACCGCGAACAGAAACATGGGTAGAGCAAATCGCGATCCTTCAGGACTTGTGCCGCGGCGGCATAGCTGTCCAAACGCCGGGACTGGAAGACCGGCACCCCGGACCATGGCAATCCCAGCCACTGCAAATCTTCCATTATGGCTGTGACGAAAGTCTCTTTGGTACGCTGCGCGTCAATATCTTCGATCCGCAAAAGCATCTGTCCGCCATGGGCCCTGGCATAGTCAAAGACCTGGATCGCGGCATAAGCGTGCCCGAGGTGCAACAACCCGTTGGGGCTGGGCGCAAAGCGCACCACAACATCTTGGCTGACATCCCCTCTTGACGTCATAGGGTAGTTAATGCTGTCATGCATAAGGATTGGAAAGACGGCTTTGTAATGACCATGTCATGTTCTTGCGGATAAAGAGCAGGCAGTCAAAGGCTAAGGGAGTAGTGAGAATATGTACCACCCCGACCTGTTGCGGCATCCGGAAAGTTGCCCGTCACTGGTGCTGAATGCAGACTATACACCTTTATCCTATTATCCTTTGAGCCTGTGGCCCTGGCAAACGGCGATCAAGGCGGTTTTTCTCGATCGAGTCAATATCGTCTCGAGCTACGAACGCGAAGTCCACAGCCCCAATCTGGACATGAAAATTCCGTCGGTCATCGCGCTGAAAAATTACGTGAAACCATCGGAATATCCGGCATTCACCCGGTTTAACCTGTTCCTGCGGGACAAATTTTCGTGCCAATATTGCGGTAGCCTGGAAAACCTGACCTTTGACCATGTCATCCCGCGGCGGCAGCGCGGGCGTACCACCTGGGAAAATGTCGCGACCGCCTGCTTGCCCTGCAATCTGAAAAAGGGCGGCCGGACGCCGAAGGAGGCTCATATGCAGCTGTCAAAAAAACCGATCAAACCAACCAACTGGCAGTTGCAGGAACATGGCCGCGCCTTCCCGCCCAATTTCCTGCACGATACCTGGCATGACTGGCTCTACTGGGATATCGAGCTCGAGGGCTAGGTCCCCTGCAGCTGCTGAAGCCTGACAGGCTTCATTTTCCTGTGTCGCCAATACATGACGGAGGCGGAGGCAACTGGGTCAACGCCTTTTCCAGATAGGGCTGCGGATCAACCGGCCGATAACCGGGCACGGTCGCCGCAAAATGCTCGAGCCAATATTTGTGCCCGGCCCCAACCAGCACGAACACCCGCTCACCGGGCTTGGCGATCAGGCCGATTTTGGCAAACATCTTGGCGTTGCGCATATACCAATAGGCGTTGAGATCGGCGCCGGCCTGATTGTCGTGGTCGCCATAGGACAGCAGGCCGTAATAGAGTTTGCTGTGCCAGAAGGCGATTGCTTCGCGATCATTTTCCTCGAGCAGCAGCGTTGGTATCGAGGCGCATTTCTGCTTTTCTTCAAACCGGTTGGCGCGATCCTGAACCGCCCCAAACAAGGCGCCGAAATCGGCTTCCCGGCTATTGGTTTGCGCAAATTTCTGTACTTTGCCCAGGGGAAAATAGTCCGGTTCGCCTTCGCCAGGCCGTTCATCAAATCCGTAGACATTTTCATGGCCGAGAAGGTGCGCCAGCCGATAGCCAATCTGGACATTTTCATTATGCTTGGTCTGCAGATCCTGCGGGCGATAGGTGGCAAAATCGGGGTCGACCATCCCAGGATCATCAATCTGGCGCTCAATCAACACCCGGTCCGGTTTGAATTCTGCAATGGCGGCGACCAGCGCAGCGATTTCCTCCTGTCGAGCGGGCTGCGTGACATCATCAACCTTTGCATTGACCGCATCGCGGCCGGGATTGGCAAAATGATAGGTCCCGAGGATCATCACGTCTACCGGCGCGCTGTCTTCAGCAGCGGCAATCGGCGAAGACAGAAACAGGGCTAGCCCAAAAGCAAGATATCTCATCTTTCAATCTCCAAATGTGTATCGCTGTTATAGTACAGTAAGCCAATCGACTGTCAAAAGGAAACTGTCAGGAAAATCTTGACCCCTTTCATATTGCAGTGCAGCATAACGCCATGACCAAGAACACATCCACTCCACCGCTTGCCGTCCGTCAGAATCCGGACATCAAATATCTTGGAAAACTGCTCGGGGACGTCATTCGATCCTATGGCGGGGAAGAGCTCTACCGGCGGACAGAATATATCCGCTCGACCAGCGTTGATCGCCACCGCGGTGTGGCTGATGCCAGCGCGATTGATCCCGGTCTTGATGCCCTGTCGCTCGATGAAACAACCGCCTTTGTCCGGGGTTTCATGCTCTTTTCGCTGCTCGCCAATCTAGCGGAAGACCGCCAGGGGGTGTCCGCAGAAGAAGGCGCAACCGTGGCTGAGGCGATCACGAAACTGGCAGACGAAGGCGTTGACAAGGCCGCGATATTGCAACTGCTCGATGAAGCGCTGATCGCGCCTGTGCTGACTGCGCATCCCACCGAGGTGCGGCGCAAGAGCATGATCGATCACAAGGCCCGGATTGCCGAATTGCTGCTCATGAAGGATGCCGGCGCAGACAGCACACCGCAAGGCGATGTTCTGGACGAGGCGATCATGCGCCAAATCGCCCTGCTCTGGCAGACCCGGCCGCTGCGGCGGGAACGGCTGTTTGTCACCGACGAGGTCCAGATTTCGCAAAGCTATATGCGCGATGTGTTCCTGCCGGTTCTCCCGCGCCTCTATGGCAAATGGGAAAAATTGCTTGGGGCCCGGCTGCCTAATTTCCTGAAACTCGGTAGCTGGATTGGCGGTGATCGCGATGGCAATCCGTTCGTCGATGCCGACGCCATGCAAGAAGCCTTGTCGCGTGCCGCGGAGACGGTGATCGGCTATTATCTCGGTGCGATCCACGACATGGGCGCCGAACTGTCGATTTCGACCGAGCTCGCGGATGTACCGGCCGCCGTGCTGGCGCTGGCCGACGCCAGTGGTGATGATGCGCCGAGCCGAAAGGACGAACCCTATCGCCGTGCCTTGTCGGGCATTTATGCACGCCTGTCCGCCACCCACCTCCGGTTGTGCGGTCATGTGCCCGGGCGCCCTTCCCCGATCATCGCCGAGCCTTATGATAATCCCCAGCAGCTGCGCGAAGAGCTGGTGGTGCTGGCCCATGGTCTCCGGGAAGGCGGCAAGGGCGTGTTTGCCACATCGGGCGCACTGGGCCGGCTGATCCGAACGGTTGAACTGTTCGGTTTTCACCTGGCGGCTCTCGACATGCGGCAGAACAGCCGCATCCACGAACGGGTTATCGCCGAATTGCTCGCTGAAGCGGGTGTTGAAGCCGACTATCTGTCGCTGGACGAGGCCGCGCGCGTCGCCATTCTCCGGCAGGAACTGGCCAATAATCGTCCACTGGTGAGTCCCTGGGCGGATTATAGCGAAGAAACCGCGAAAGAGCTGTCGATCCTGCGCGCCGCAACCGAAGCGCATCAGCAATATGGCCCGGATGTGATCGTCAATTATAATATCAGCAATGGCGAGACGGTGTCCGACATATTGGAAGTCTATGTCCTGCTGATGGAATCCGGCCTCTATCGCGCACCCGAGACCGTCGATGCGCCGCCGACCTGTCCGATCATGGCGGTTCCGCTGTTCGAGACCGTCGCCGATCTGGAAAACGCACCGGCGGTGATGACAGAGTTTTTTGCCCTGCCGGAAATGCATGGACTAACCCAGGCGCGTGGCTATCAGGAAGTCATGATCGGCTATTCCGACAGCAACAAGGATGGCGGTTATCTGACCTCCACCTGGAGCCTGTTCAAGGCAAGCAACGCCCTTACCCCGGTCTTTGCTGATGCCGGCGTGAAGATGCAGCTGTTCCATGGCCGCGGTGGTGCGGTCGGTCGTGGCGGTGGCTCTGCCTTTGGCGCGATCAAGGCGCAGCCCAAGGGCACCGTCGACGGGCGCATCCGGATCACCGAGCAGGGCGAAGTCATTGCCGCCAAATATGGCACGATCGGCGTCGCGGAAACCAATCTCGAGGCGATGACGTCCGCGGTCCTGCTCCGCTCGCTCGAACCTGACCAGGCGGACGAACAGATCCAGCAGGATTTTGCCGAAGCCATGGATAGCATCTCGCAAGTGGCATTCACGGAATATCGTGACCTGGTTTATGGCAATGACGATTTCCGGACCTTTTTCCGGCAAATGACACCATTGACGGAGATCGCAAAGCTCAAGATCGGATCCCGGCCAGCGAGCCGGACCAAAAGCGATCGGATCGAGGATTTGCGCGCCATTCCCTGGGTCTTCAGCTGGGCTCAGGCCCGCGTGATGTTGCCTGGCTGGTATGGCGTCGGACAGGCGCTTGCGGGTTTTGATGACACCGCCAAATTGAAGGACATGGCGCAAAGCTGGCCGTTCTTCCAGGCCAGTCTGTCGAACATGGAAATGGTGCTGGCAAAGTCCGATATGGGAATTGCCGAGCGCTATGCCGAACTGGTCGAAGACAAAGCCATGGGCACGGCGATGTTCGGGCGGATCTCGCTCCGGTTGGGAACAGACTCGCGACATCCTGCTGGAAATTACTGACCAGCCCCATTTGCTCGCCAAAAACCCATCACTGTTCAACAGCATCGAGCTGCGCCTGCCCTATATCGAGCCGCTGAACCATCTGCAGATCGAGTTGATGAAACGCCTGCGCGCGGGCGAGGACGATCCGCGCATTGGCGAAGGCATCCAGCTGTCGCTGAACGCCATTGCAACCGCGTTGCGCAACAGCGGTTAAGCTGCTGCGCTCAGATCAATAGTCAAAGCCGGGATTGGTGCGGTTCAGCTTGCGCATCAGGCCGGGCCAGACGAGATTGTCTCCCAGTCCCGGCATGAAGGCTGGTGCGCCCTGCTGATAGACCCGGTGGCCCATTTCTTCGCTTTCCTCATGCAGTTGATCGGCACTACCCACGGATTGGGCGAGAATCTGGGTCTTGCAGGCATTTTCCAGCAGATACATGCGCAGAAATGCAATCGCGCAATTCTTGCCCATGGTCAGCGTGCCATGGTTGCGCAAGATCAGCAGACTCTTTGTCCCGACATCCGCAATCAGCCGCTCGCGTTCATCGAGGTCCAGCGCAATGCCTTCATAGTCATGATAGGCCAAGTCATCATGCACCTGCATCGAAAACTGGGTGTAGCGGCGCAGGCCTTCTTTCTGAACCGAGACCGCAATGCCATAAGGTGTGTGGACATGGATCACACAGCCGGCATCTTCGCGCGCGCTGTGTACCGCGCTGTGGATGGTAAAGCCGGCGGGGTTGATAAAATAAGGCGTATCCTGCTTGATATTGCCTTCCAGATCGATCTTGACCAGTGATGAGGCGGTCATTTCATCGAACATCACACCATAGGGATTGATCAGAAACCGTTCCTCGCCATCCTCGTCGGGCAGCCGCGCGGAAATATGGGTGAACACGAGATCCGTCCAGGCGTGCATCGCACAAAGCCGGTAGGTTGCAGCGAGGTCACAGCGCAATTTCCACTCTGCGTCAGATACCTTGCCTTCCAGCCGATCAATGGTGGTCGGGTCCGGAATATTGAATCCAGCATCTGCACCCATTGCCGATGCTGTGTCTTTTGCTGCCGTCGCCATCGCTGATTCTCCTCGTCATTTCTTCATTCTATATCCCACCGGGCGCGATAAACATATAGCCGCGCGGTTTTTGTCGCCGCAAAAGCTAGAGCGCCTCGAGCCGGACCGGCAATCCATCTCTGGGTTGCGGAATCGGAAAGACCTGCCACTGAGGCTCATAGTCCGCACCGCCGGACAGCAGGACGCGATTCTGGGTGAGTATGGCGTGCACCAGGATCTTGATCTGCATATAGGCAAAGTGCAGGCCGAGGCACATATGCGCGCCGCCGCCAAACGGCACCCAGGCATATTTGTGGCGGCCAACCGAATTTTCCGGCGTGAAGCGCATCGGATCAAACTTGTCCGGATTGGGCCAGTGTTTCTCCATCTTGTGAACAAATTGCGGGCTGATGCCGATATTTGTCCCCGCTGGAATCGTGAAATTGCGGAAGGTGAATTCCTTGATCGCGCGGCGCGGAATACTGGGCACCGGCGGGATCAGGCGCAGCGACTCCTTGAACGCCATTTCGGTCAGTTCGAGTTTGCCCAGATCCTCGTAGGACAAGGGCTGACCGGCCGGCGCGACAGACAGACATTCTTCGCGTATCTTCTCTTGCCACTCCGGATGTTTGGCGAGCAGATAGGTCATGCTGGTCGCCGACGACGTAATCGTGTCATGCGCTGCCATCATCAGGAAATTCATGTGATCGACAACTTCGTCTTCGGTCAGCAGCTCGCCATTTTCGTGAGTCGCCAGGCAAATCTGGGTAAAAATATCTTCCCCGCCCTTGGCCCGGCGCTCTTTGACCTGTGGCGTGAAATAGCTCAGCAAATATTCGCGGGCTTTGACGCCTTTCCACATTTTGGTGAACGGGATCGGCTTGCGGGCAATCCCCACCGAGGCCTGCACTTCGTCGACAAAGGCGGTGTTGATCTTGTCGGCTTCCGGCCCCCAGGGAATGCCGAGAATGGCGCTGGCGGCGGTGTCGAGTGACAGCGACTTGATCGCCGGATAAAATTCGAAACTGGTCCCGCTCCATTCGTCAACCCGTTCGGCAATGCCCTCGTTGAGGACCTTGCAATGATGTTTCATCGGCGCCGGTTTGAACGCGACCGAAAGCGCCTTGCGATCGGCACGGTGGCGTTCGAAATCCATCAGCATCAAGCCGCGGGGGAACAGATTGTTGAGCACCGGACCCCAGCCCTGCTCGCTGGAGAAAATCTTGTCACGGTTGAACATGACCAGCTCGGTCGCATCCGCACCGAGCAGCATCACATTCTGTTTGCCAAAGCTGAAGGTGCGATAGACCGATCCGTATTTCTCGAACATCTGGCGCCCGAAACCGATGGGATCCTTGATCACTTTCAGTGTGGTTCCCAGAACCGGTATTCCATCTTCGCCGGGGATATGGGCCAAAGCGTCCTTGCTCGGGGGCTTGACCCAATGCGGGTTGGCGGTTTCCTCAAACGGATATCCATGGGATGTTTGTGCTGCGCTGGCCAAGGTGAAGGCTCCTGATAAAAAGGGGTTCGGCAACCCTAATAGCTACTTTCATTAATGTCAGCAAGCATCTGCATTCATGACCGGTTCAATGGTGCATTGTTACATAATAGGGCATCAACAAAATAGCGCAGACTCGGGGGCAAAACGAGCCTAAACTATTTCGAAAGCCCATTGGCTGTTTCCTGAAAACAGCGATGGAAGACATAGGGGACAGGCCGTGAACCATTTGAAACTTGAACGCTGGGGCAAGCCCGCCATGCTACTGGGTGCCCTGTTGGGATTGAGCGCCTGCGCTTATGGCGGGGCCTATGGTGACGGTTATGTCAACGGTGCAGGCTATCAGTGCGATCCCTATGCGCCCTTTGATGACTATTATGCCTGTGATGACGGATTTGGTTACGCCAATATCGGCTTTGGTGGCGGCTGGTACGACGATTTTTACTATCCCGGTTATGGCGTCTATGTTTTTGATCGGCGCGGGAGCCGCTATGGCATGAAACGGCATCACCGGCGGCACTGGGCCAGACAAAGAGCCGATTATGGCGCGCGCCATGTCCGCCGGCGATATGATGACCGCCGCGCCGAGCGCCGCCGCGATCTCACTCCGGAAATGCGCGCCGAGCGCCAGGACCGCCGCGCCGCCAGACGGGCGAACCGTCAGGCGGATGGCCAAGCCACGCGGCGCAGCGATCGGCGTGCCGATCGCCAAGGCCGTCCCGCCGTTCGTGATGGCCGGGCAGCGAGACCTAATCGCGCCGCACCGGTCCGGTCAGGGCGGAACAACGCAGCCGGGGCCAGCAACCGTAATCGCAACACCGCAGCCAGTGCACGGCCGGCAACCCGCGCCGCTCCAGTACGCCGCGAGCGCTCGACCGTCAGAACGGCCCCGCGAAGTCCTCGCGTGAGTCGGCGCAATGTCGATGATCAATAGCCTTGTCTATGTGACCGCTCGGACGGTCGCAAAATGGCCAGAATATATCAGCGGGAGCGACCAAACCAGACCGCTCCCGCCTTCGGCTTTCCGATAGCCGTCAGCAACCGCAACAGGGCTTATTGACCAACGGTCACGCGTCCCACGCGATAGCCTCTTTCGCGCATTTCCTTTTTATAGTCCTTGTTCGCGTCCGCGATTTCATTGCGATATTCTTCCATCGCATCGCGCCGGTCTTCTTCATCGGTCGCGCGCGCCAGGTCTTTTTTCAGCTCATGCTCCGCCTCGCTGATGTCGGACAGATAATCAAACCAGTAATTATTCTCAACATTGGCAATAGGTTGGGTGAGAATTGGTTCGTGAGAACCCCGGCCGGATTCATGGGCAACCGCACTCGTCACAGGAAGCGCCATAAGCGTGGCACCAACAGCGGTGGTGATAATCGTTCGAATAGGCATCGTCTTTCTCCTTATCGGGTTTACGATGGGTGCAGAACGCCTGACGACCGCTTTCGCTTTCATGAACGGTGCGGTTCTTCCGGTCAGCGGCTCGAGAGCAGCGATAGAATCCCAGATAAGTGAGTGCTGTTGCCCTAATTGGGGAGTCGATTGCTCCATTGTGGAGCGATGAGTCTTTCCGTTGCCGCAATGGTTAAGATAATTGTAATGGTGGCGGGAAACCGCTAAATACACTCGGTAGTAAGTATAGGGGCAAGCCGATGGCGACCGCATTTCGCGATATTCAACCGGACGATTATCAACCGACTGAAAAACACCCACAGCATGGCGTGATCATCGGCGGGCCCGCAGCCCGGGCTAAGCGTCTGGAATATGGTATTTTGCTGTCATCCATGACTCTCGGGTCGCTCGGTGCGCTCTATTGGACTTTGACCCAGACGACCGGATGGGTGGAATGGTCGGCTTTTCTGTTTGGCTATGTCTTGATCAATATGGGAGTCGGAATCGGCTATCACCGATTCTTCACCCATCGCGCCTTTGAAGCGGGGCCGAAAATGCGCCTCGCCATTGGCATCATGGCCCAAATGGCCTGCCAGGCCTCGGTGCTCAAATGGGCTGCTGATCATCGCCGGCATCACGCTTTTTCGGATCGGGTTGGCGACATACACAGCCCCTATATTGACGGCCACGGCAAGAAAATGTCGAAATGGAAGGGCCTCGGCATCGCCCATTTTGGCTGGCTGTTCGACAATACCACGTCAGATATGACGGTCTATGGCAAAGGATTGATCGATGATCCGCAGGTCATGTGGTGTCACCGCCATCGCTGGTCGATCGCGGTTTTTTCCAGTATTATCTTCCCGGCGCTGTGGGCGCTGGCATTTGGCGGACCAGAGCATATTATCGGAACGATTCTGATCGGCGGCCTGTTCCGCAATTTCTTCTTCCTGAACTTCGTCATGGGCGTAAACAGCATTGGTCACGTGTTTGGATCACAGCGGTTCAAGACCAAGGACGGATCGCGGAACAACTGGTTCATGGCCTGGATGACCTTTGGTGACGGCTGGCACAACAACCACCACCAGCATCCGCGCGCTGCATCGTCGCAAATTGCTTGGTGGGAAATTGACGTCAACGGGATGATCATCAATCTCTGGGCAAAAATGGGTCTGGTGTGGAATGTGCAGAAGGCGCCCAAATATACCCGCGACGCAGACGGCGACTGGGTACAGGTCAAGCCTGCCAAAGCCACACCTGCAGCGCCGAGTCCGGAAGCTCTGTCGCAGGCTGATCAAGGTTTGATGTTTCCTGCCACTGCCGGCAAAGTCGAATCCGAAGCACAGCTCACCACCGAAGGGCGCTAAACGGATTCCGGCTGATCACCGGGCGATTCCTGTTCCTGTCATTCTCATTTTGCGGATTCCGCCAAACCAGGCGATGGCTGCTATGGCGCGGGGATAGTCGCGCGCAACGTCATGGTTGCTGTTACCGTTCCCCCGGAAGCGGGGCTCACGACCAGTTGTTCCGTCGCAACACCCTGCGCCTCGAGCCTCGCCAGCCAACCAAATAGGGCCGTCGGACGCGCCGAATCGATCACCAGATTGATCCGGCTATCGGCTTGCGGGTCCAATCGGCCAACCGCGAAGCCGGCTTCTCCCGCCCGCTGGCTGATGAAGACATCGAGCGGCCCACTGATCCGTTGGACAGCCGCTTGGCCAGGCACCTTCAGCGCGCGTATCTTGCTTTCAATACGGGCGCGTTGCTCCACTGCCTCTCCATAGCGCTGTTCCGCTGCACTTAAAGCCGAGCGCAAAGGCGAAAAAACGGCGTAATACCCGACGATACCGACGACCAGAATGCCCAGGATTCCGATCATGTTCTTCTCTCGTGCGCTGAGCCCGAGAAACCAGTTGGAAAAGGAAGACATCATGGCGCGCGCACCGTGATGTCAGCTTTGGCTGATCCTGTCGCGTCCGTGCGGGGGGTGGCGGTGATCACAAAACCGGCTTTTTGCAGCGCCAGCAGAGCGGGATTAATATCTTCGTTGCGCACCGCCGACAAACCCGCCGAAACCGTCCCGTCCGGCCGATAACCGATCCGTTCGATGGCGACGCCCGGTGCTTGCTGCACAGCGGAAAACAATGCCGAAGCCGGCACTGAAAACCTGATATTCCCGCGGTTTTCGCTGATCAGCCGCTGATCGAGCAATGTCTCGGCATCCGCGACCGTCGTGGCTGGTCCGACAACCGCATTGGCCTTGGTCAGCGCATCGGATGCAATGGTGTTTGTCGCCCAGTAATATTTGGCCAGGCTCACCAGCGGAATCAGCAACGAAACCAGCAGCAATGCACCCAGCAATCCGACCAGCAGCCGTTTCTGCGGCGCAGAAAAACTGCGATCAACCTTCTTGGCAAAATCACCGGACCGCAAATTGGGTGCGCTTGACCCATTGATATCGCACAGGGCCTGCTCGATTTCGCTATCCGGCATTGATGTGACCGGTGCATCCGCCACCAGTGTTTGGCGCAATCCCGGTTCATCAGGCATGATCAGACGATCACCCCGCAACACCCGGTCAAAGCCGAAATCGGCCGACACAAAACCCTCCTCGGGAGCATCCATCAGCATGCCGCACGGCAAGATCAGATCGGGATCGATGTCGATATCCTGCAGCCGGAGGAGACCGCCGGCCAAAATATCGCTGCCAATGCCCGCCGTAACGACATCTGCAGAGGCTGTGATGGCAGCCGCAATGTGCAAGCGTTCCGGGCTCAGGCTCTGGTCGCGAACCGCCATTCGGGCGGCGGCCAAGGCTTGCGGATCGCTCAGCGACTCAGCCCGGTCATGCCAGGCGATCACGGTTGATCCGGACGGCACCAGTGCAACAATCATCAGCGGTTCCGCGTCGACAGCCGGAAGTTTCAGGCCGGCCGCCAAAAGCGGGTCAGCATCGCAACCGCCTGTCTGCTTGACGCCCTCGACGACATGCCACCAGTGGATCAGGCTGTCTTCGGTTGTCGGAAGATTGACGATAAGGAGATTGGAATTGTTCATTGGCGGGATGCCATCGCCTTTTCAACAGGCCGGGAAAGCGGTGCAAATGGATATTGTCCAGACATAGCTTCCCCGACTCGATTGCAAAATCTTCAATCTCGTGATTCAGCTAGTCAATTTTTTCGCCGATGTCACCTATGGCTGCCCTCTGGCCGTCCTATTTCTCATTCGGCATAGATATCGGCATTGTCGTCTTCCCCACCCGGCGCGCCGTCAGCGCCCAGTGAAAAGAGATCATAACCCGGGCCGCGGCGCCCCGGATTGTCATATTGATAAGGGCGACCCCAGGGGTCGTTGGGCAATTTCTTGATATATCCGCCTTTGCGAAAGCGCGCAGAGGGCGGCAGCGATGCCGGCGGTGCGATCAGTGCGGCCAGACCGTCGGACGAACTGGGGTAAGACAGATTGTCGAGCCGATACATTTCGAGCGCCTGGCCCATGGTCGACAAATCCGCCCGAGCCTTTTCCACCATCGCCCGGTCCTGACTTGGCAGCACATTGATCACGACAATCGTGGTCAACAGGCCGAGGATGAATATCACCACCATTAGCTCGACCAGCGTGAATCCGTTCTTCTCGGCTGCGACCGGCGTATCATTGGCCTCGTCGCGATGGCACTGATGGTTCCGTTTCGCGATACGATTGGTCCGTAATTTCAACATGGGTGTTCCTATCAATCCGGCCTTACAGGCCCGCCAGATTCTGAAGCTGCAATATCGGAAGCAAGATAGCCAAAATGACCACCGCTACAACCCCGCCGAGCAAGACAATGATCAAGGGCTCGAGCAATGACAGGGCGGTCGAGCTGAAATTGTCAAACTCGCGTTCCAGATAGTCTGCTGCGCGCGCCAGCATTTCGTCCAACTGTCCGGACGCTTCACCGCTGGCGGCCAGGTAGATCAGCATCGGCGGAAAGACGCCGGCATTCTTGAGCGCCTTGGACAGGCTGCCACCGCCCCGGATCGCCTCGACCATGTCATCAGACGCCTTGCGCAAAACGGCATTGCTGATCGTGTTGGTGGTCAGCCGCAACCCTTCGAGTATCGGCAAGCGGCTGGATACCATCGTCGACAAGGTCCGCGCCAGTCGGGCGGCGTGCAAATCCCGGAGCAAGCGTCCGAAAAAAGGCAAGCGGAGCAAGAAGCCGTCAAACCTATATTTAATCCGGGGTTCCTGCAAAGCCCGCCAGCCAGCGAATATCAGAACCGCCAGCACACCGAGAATCGCGCCCCACCAACTGGCCATGAAGTCGGAGATACCAATCACCAGCCGCGTCACAAATGGCAATTGCTGGTTCACGTCATCAAATTGCTCCACCACCTTGGGCACCACGGCGATCATCAGCAACGCGACCACCAGAATCGCAACCAGTGCCAGCACGATCGGATAAGCCAGCGCACTGATCAACTTGCCGCGCATTTCGGCCTGTCGCTCGAGCAATCCCGCCAGGCGCTCGGTAATATCTGGCAGGGTTCCGGAACTTTCGCCAGCCGCGACCATGGCGCGATAGAGCGGCGGAAAGCTTTTCGGCTCGCGGCGCATCGCTTCGGACAGGCGCTGCCCCTCGATCACACCGCCATGGACCGAGCCAATACGCTCGCGAACATGCGCCTTTTCGTTCTGACTGCCGATTGTTCGCAACGCTTCTTCCAAAGGAGTGACCTGAATCAGGGACGACAATTGTCGCGTAAAAAGAGTCAATTCCTTCGCATTCAGCTTTCGCGGTCCGAGCAGCGATCGCTTGCCAACAGATCCACCGCCTGTGCTCGTCTCGACTTTGACCACGTAAAACTGGCGCTCAGCCAGTTTGGCGCGGGCAGCATCATCGCTCGCAGCGTTTAACCGGCCGGTCTTTTCCCGTCCTTTTGGATCAATCGCCGTATAGGAATAGTCAGGCATCGACCGGCTCATCCAGACTGTCCCGGCGGGAAATGCGAATGCCTTCCTCGGCCGTCGTCAAACCTTCCTGAACCATCGCCCGCGCGGCAGCCCCCAGATTGGGCTTCTTCAGGAACGCATGCGCCGCGATCCGCGCCTCGTCGCCGCCGTCATTGATCAGCTTGCGGATCGTATCGTCCACCCGGATCGCTTCAAACACGCCAATTCGTCCCTGAAAGCCGGTATGATTGCATTCGTCACAACCGGTTTCGCGATACACGACCGTGCCATTGTCAAAGCCCAGCAGCGACGCCAGACTGCCGTCAGCCTGGATCGGCACGCGGCAATGGGGACAGAGCTTGCGAACCAGCCGCTGGGCGACGACGGCGCGCAGGGTTGAGGCCAGCAGAAACGGCTCCACCTTCATATCCCGCATCCGTGTGATCGCGCCGACCGCGTCATTGGTATGGACCGTCGACAAGACAAGATGCCCGGTCAGCGACGCCTGCACCGCGATTTCCGCGGTTTCGCGATCGCGAATCTCGCCGACCATCACGACGTCAGGATCCTGGCGCAAAATCGCGCGCAAACCGGCGGCGAAGGTCAGTCCGACCTTGGCGTTCACCTGAGTCTGACCAATACCGTCTATGGCATATTCGACCGGATCTTCGACCGTCAGGATATTGCGGCTGCCATCATTAAGCTGTTTGAGGCCAGCATAAAGGGTCGTTGTTTTACCCGAGCCGGTGGGGCCGGTTACCAATATGATGCCATTGGGTTCAGCAAGTGCATCGGACAAGATCGCGTGCGTGGATTTCGACATGCCGAGCAAATCGAGTGAAATCGCAGCGCTTTCCTTGTCCAATATCCGCATCACAACGCGTTCGTTCGCCCGATTGGGCAAGGTGGAAACGCGCACATCGAGCAGTTTTCCACCCAATGTCAGGCTGATCCGGCCATCCTGCGGAATCCGGCGTTCGGCAATATCGAGCCGCGCCATGACCTTGATCCGGTTGACGATGACCGAGGCGACATGGGGCGGCATGCGCAGTTTTTCCTGCAGCACGCCATCCACGCGCATGCGAACCACGAGCCCGGTTTCATAGGGTTCGATATGAATATCGGAGGCACCCTGCCGCGCGGCTTCGGCAATGATACCGTTAATCAACCGGATTGTCGGCGCGTCATCAGCACTGTCGAGCAGATCTTCGGCGCTTGGGATATCGCCGGCAATATCATCGAGCGCGTCGTTGCTCAGGCTCATGTCGCCAGCCATCGCGGCGGCGCTGCCGTCCATCGCATAATGTTCTGAAACCATCCGATCGAAATCGTCCGGCGTCACCAGATCAACGTCAAACGGCATTGCGAGATAGCGGCGAATTTCGAGCAACGCCTGCGGATCTGCGCCCTCCCGTACAGCAACAGCCAGCCGTTCGCCGTCGGTTCGCATCAACAAGACCCCATGATCGCGGGCAAAAGCGTAGGGAATGTCCAGCAACGGCTCCCGCGTCATCCCATCCGGTTCCGCCGACTGTTCGATATCGCCGGAAACTGCTTTATCTGTCTCCTTCGCGATTTTCATCAGTCGTTCTGCTCCGTCTGCGGATCGCTGGCCGGAACCGGCACGGGCTCGACCGGGCCACTCTCTTGCGTGGGTGCGGTCGCTCCCGGCGCATAGATAATCTGGTCGCCCGGCCGCGCTTCTAAAGCTGGCGGGGTCGTACCGAGATAATCGCGCACCAATGCGTCGAGCGAGGGTTCCAGATCCGGATCACGCCGCTGTTGACGGGCCCGAATATAGCCGTAGCGGCGCGCCGAGAAGGCCCGGGCGTCGTTGCGGTCACGGAGAATTTTCGGCCGGATAAAGACCATCAAATTGGTTTTTACCCGGGACTTTCCGCGCGATTTGAACAATTCGCCGATCAGGGGAATATCACCGAGAAAGGGGATTTTCTCTATCGTGCGGCGTTCGTTGTCATCGAGCAGACCGCCCAGCGCGACGATTTCGCCATCGCCCACGGTAACCGTCGTTTTGATCTCGCGCTTGTTGATGATCAACTCATTGAAATCATCGGACACCGGTCCGGCGATCGAACTGACTTCCTGGCGCAGTTCGAGCCGAACTTCGTCATTGGCATTGATCTGCGGCGTGACTTCCAGCTCGATACCAACATTCTGCCGCTGGATCGTCCGGAAGGCATTGTCGAAATTGTTCGACAATGCCTCGCCGGTAGAGACCGGGATTTCCTGACCGAATAATATGCTGCCCTTGAGGTTGTTGTTCACGGTCAGCGACGGCGTCGATAGCAGATTCGAATCCGAATCCCGCTGCACCGCGTTCACAATCGCTCCAAGAATAGTATTGCCGCCGAGGGTCGTCGCGAAGCCGGTAAACGAACCGCGCGCGCCCAGCACGGCATCCGCCGCATTTTCCAGCAGCTGGTCCCCGACCACACTATTGGTGGTGGTCGTCGTCGCGGTGTCGGTGGTCGTCGTCGTCGTGGTATCAAACTCATCGGCCAGCAAACCGCCGGCAATGTCGACAATATTCGGAGAAGCGTTGGAAAAATTGGTAACCGCAAACGGCGTGTTCTCACCGCCGATCAGGAATTGCACGCCCAATTCGCGTGCCAGGGAATCCGAAATCTCAACGATAATCGCTTCGACCGACACTTGTTCCTGACGGGTGTCGAGCTGACGGATCAGTTCGCCGATCATCCGCTGCACATCGGGATTAGCCGCCACGATAATGGCATTGGTGCCTTCATAGCGGGTCACCACGGCTGGTCCACGCCGGGCGATGCCGGTGCCAGTGCTTTCTCCAACCGTGGCTACTGCCGGAATCGGCGCAGGAGCGCTGCCATTGTCATCACCATTGCCGTTGCTGGCCGGCGCGACAGATGTGGCGCCACTGCCCGCTTGACCAACCAACCGCTCGATCACCGGGAGCAATTGTTCGGAATTGGCATAGTCCAGCTGATGCACACGGATTTCCGTACCGGAGGCTGCACTCTGATCCAAATCCTTTGCCATTTGCGCAAATTTCGCCACCGCGCCGGGGTCGCCGCGCAAGGCGATGCTGTTGCTGCTGTCGATCGGCACCACCGTCACCGGAGCCAGAACCCCATCGCCACCCTGCTGGGCCAGGGTCTGCAATGAGACCGCAATTTCCCGCGCGCCCGCATTTTTCAGGTTCACGATCGTCGAGGCGGCGCTGTCTTTGTCAATCTGGCCGACCAGTTGCCGGACCCGACGGATATTGTCGGCATAGTCCACGATCACCAGGCTGTTGGCATTGCGGTTGGCGGTGATGGCGCCCTGTTTGCTGATCAGCGGACGCAAGGTTTCAAGCGCTGCTGATGCTTCGATGGATTTGAGCCGCACCACCTCGGTGACAAATTGATTGGCGGGTGACTGGCGCGTGCCGATACGGGTTGGTTGCGTTGCGGCTCCATCCGCAGGCTGAATCCGGTAAGCACCCCCGGTTGTCGGAATCGCGACCAGATTATTGGCGCGCAGCGTCGACAGAAAAATCTCGAAATATTCCGATCGGGACAGCGGCCGGTCAGTCACGACCGATACTTTGCCCTGCACCCGGCTATCGACAATGAACGTCCGTCCGGTCACCCGTGCAGCGTCCTGGACAAAGGCGCGGATATCGGCATCGCGCACGTTCAAGCTGTGCTGCGCATGGAGCGGAGCAACCGAAGCCGACCCAATGGCCGCCAGACTCACGGCGAATTTAGCAATCATCGCCTTCATCATTGCGCTCCCGTGTTAATCACTATGGGAACCCGATTGGCACCGCGTTCAACCTCGACCGAGACCTGGGCACCGGGCACGATCTTCCCTCTCAGGCGGTTTATATCGGTTGTGGAAGTCACGTCGCTGCCATCAACCGACACAATAATATCTCCATCTCTGAATCCGGCCGCTTCCAGCATGCCGCTCTCGCCTCGTGGCGATAGAACAATCCCCGTCACCTTGCCATTCACCTCCCGTGGTGCAAAACCCACTGCATCTGCCATCGACGGCGGATTGGCAAGCCCGGGATTCTGTTGAACCGATGAAATGGCATCCGGTGCCGATGGCGCGAGATCACTGCCAACGGTTTCTGCGGGTATGGATTGATCGAGGTACAAGCTTTCGCGAGTCCCGCCACGATCGATGATGACATGATCAAAATTGACAGTATCCAGTGTCACGCCAGGCTGAATCTCTTCGCCCACGGCAAAACTGTCCTGCACCCCGTCAGGCCCGGCCAGGATAGCAGACCCCAGACCCGATCCTTCGTTCATCCGGATGCCATAGAGGGTCAGTTGCAAGGATGTGACGACATTGGCCGTGTTTGCCGGACCGGCGCGATAAAAGGGATCAAAGCTGCTGAACAGCGAAAGCCGGGATTCCGCAGACAAACTGTCGACATTCCGGGCTTGCCAGTCCCCAACCGGACCGAGCGGCGTCACCGCCAGCCAGACCAGCCGGATCACCTGAACCAGCAGCAAAACAGCCAACAGAGCGGCGCATAGCATATACAGCCCCGGCGCTGGCAAATGACGCGTTTTCGCCAATAATCGGTTTGAAGATAAACTGGTCACTATTCCCCGCAAACTGCTTATGGTCGAGGCTATAACGCTTTGGTGACCAATCTGCGACTCATAGATGACATAAAAATTACAGGCCTGCCGGGTTGTTTTCCAAGAGCAGCCTGTGTCTCCTAGAAATTGATGCCAACGCTCAACGACAAACGCGTGCCGACATCATAGCCATTGTTGATAATCTGCGTGCTATTCAACGTCTGAGACTCGCGATAATCGGTACCCAGAAGGTTGCGGGCCTCGAACTTCAGTTCAAATTCCTGTCCCGCGATCACCAGGGCTTCGCGCATGACGAAATCGAGCTGCCAACCGGTCCGTTCGATCAGATCGGGCTGGTCCTGCGGTCCGCGCGCGGTGACTCGCGGACTATTATAAGTGACCAGCAAGGTTTGCTGCGAAAGCCCTTCCTCTTTTTCCATGCCGAACTGCAAATTGGCGACATGGGTGGATTGGCCGGTGAGCCGATCACCATCGTCAAACAGGTTGGATGCCGTTGTGGGCTGCAAGGTAACCGGATTGATGGCTTGATCTCCCGCAGCCACTTTGATTTCCGACTTGGTATATGTGTAGTTCGCAGCCAGCATAAGCCGCCGGTCTTCAAAAAAGCGCCCGCCAAAATTGTGGAACGGGAAATATTTCACCAGCTCGACTTCCGCGCCATATAGCTGCGCCCGGGGTGCGTTGGAGAAACCGGTAAACAAGGTCCCACCGCCCTGGACAAACGCGACATTCTCGATCGGATTGTCGATGTCCTTGTAAAAGCCGGCCAGCGTAATCCGTTCCCCCCGGCCAATATAATATTCGAACCGGCCTTCGACGTTTATCAGCTCGCTGTCCTGCAGCAGCGGATTGCCAATGAAGGTCCGGTCGGTTTCGAGATCGAGAAATTGTTGGGGCGCCAATTCCCGGAATTGCGGACGGGCGACCGTTTTGGACGCCGCCAGACGGAATTGCATGTCGTCGGCAAAATTCCAGGTCAGCGTGCCGGCCGGCAACCAGTAATCATTGTCGAGGCCGGTGGCGACCGATGTTTGACCACCGGTCAGGGTGATTGGCAGGACTTCCTGCTGGGCGTCTTCGTAGCGGACACCAACATTCAGCCGCAAGCCATCGGTCAGCTTGGCATCAAACTGCCCATATCCACCATGGATCTCCAGTTCCGCGGTATAAGCCGGAACCGATGTCTGGGCGGCAACCTCGCGGAGCTGGATCTCCTGGGTGAATATGTTGAAATCGGACAGCAGAAAATCAATCCGTTGCTGATCGAACGGATTGGGCAATCCATTGGCCGGGATGAAACGGAAATCGCGGCGCTGGGCATCGCGATTGTTGAGATAATAGCTGTAACCGGCGGTGAAATTGATCGGCACGCCGATATTGGTTTCATAGCCCAGGTCAATCCCGGCACCGTAGACATGATCGTTCAGGTCGCTGAACCGGATGCGGGCCGACTCACCCGGTGATGTCAGATCATTGACAAAATCATTGGCAATCAACCGGTCAAAGGCATAGCTCGACGTCCGCTGATAGGGCGCATCGCGTCTGGAATTGGCATAGCTGCCGCGTACATCAAGCGACAGCGCGTCAAATTTGAACTCTCCGACAAACTGGGTGGTGAAAAGTTGCCGTTCGAACCAGCTGGTCCGGCCTTGATTAAGCAGAGTTTCCTCATCGACGTTGATCGCGTCAATGCCTTGCTTGATCGACGCATCTTTCACCGTGTCATGGATATAGAGATTGGTGAAGCGCAGCTTGTGCTCGTCAATTTCCGCCGACAGCGCCAGCAGACCATTGACGATGATCCGGTTTTCGGTTGTCAGAAAGTTGAAATCCTGGTCCGGACGCAAGCCCGCCTCACCGTCAATATTGACAATGCCCTGCGACGTTTGCTGCACACCGCCGCGGGTCCGCCAGCTATTTTCGAAACCGGCAGTGGCGATCACCCCGACAAAGGCATCGCCGATATCCAGCGTTGTGCCACCGGTGACTTCGGCCGAGAAATTGGCCGGGATATCATTGTTGCGCTGGATCAGCGATGTTTGCGCGTTGTTCAGGCTCGCGGCAAAATTCTGCAAGTCCAGACTGGAAAAATTGGTGCCCACCGAAATGGGGACATTCTGATCGATCGCGTTGGCCAGACCGTTCGGGATATTGCGCGTCCCATCGTCATAGCCAATAATATCGGTGTCCGACCCGTCATAGGTATAGCCCAGCTCACCGGTGGTTTCGCTATCACCGCTAATGCCAAAGCTGAACTTGAGAAACGGCTCTTCAGGTGTCGCCTTGGTCGTCAGATTGATCACGCCACCGCCAAATTCGCCGGGATAGTTGACCGAATAGCTTTTCTGAACAACCGTTGATGCAATCACACTGGTCGGGAACAAGTCGAGCGGAACGACCCGGCGCAACGGCTCGGGTGATGGCAGGGGGAGGCCGTTGAGCAGCGCGAGGGAGTAGCGCTCACCCAGACCCCGAACGAACACGAAGCGCCCACCAACGACACTCAAACCGGTGACGCGCTGCAGGGAACCGGCAATATCCCCGTCCGCTGCGCGCGCGATTTCTTCCTCGCCAAGCACCGAAACCACTTCCGACGTGGCCCGGATCGGGTTGGGAATAAATTTGCCGCGGACGATGATCTCGCCGCTGAAATCGCCGCCCGGCGCCGAAATATCGACATCCTCTTCCGGTTCGGCCTCTTCGCTCTGATCAGCGGGCGGCACTGGTTGGGTGGTCGTCGTTTGCGCCAGGACGGCTGGTGAAAACAGCGCGGTGCTGAGTAAGAGACTAGTGGCCAGTGATACCCGCTTCGTCATCGGAAATTTTCCTTATACAGTCTGAAAAAATGGGATGACGGCCAGTACCGGCCGCCATCCCACATTGTGTGTTCGCTATTCAGCCAATGGTCGGAGCGGTGGCGCAATCATCGGCGTAAAGACCGCAAGTCCAGCCCTGGAAGCGCGTGTCATTGGCATCCTGAACGGCCCCGATATAGCTGACATCCTCAAAGAAGCTGTCGACCGCACTGACGGTGAAGGCAGCAACCGCAGCTTCGTTGGCGCCATTGATGAACGGGAAAACCGCCGCGCTGTTGGCGAGCGATGAGGTTCCCGCTTCGGTGTTGTTGATCCCGGCATTGAAGATCGTCTGGATCTGCGCCGCCGTCACGTTGCCATCATCGACAAAGGCCGTGCCGCAGCTCATGAACAGGGACTCAAAGACCGGAGGCCCGTTCTCATCCGCCGCCGCGCCCGCAGCCTGGATCGTGGTGGCGCTATCGATATCGATACAGGCGGCCGGACTGTTGAACACGCTATTGTAGAACTCATAATCGCCGCCGCCGCGCAGCAAGATGACGTGATCGGCACCGTTGGAAACAAATGTCACATTGGCCAGACGGTGGCGCTGACGCGGTTCGGCATCCTCATCGCCATTGGAATCCGCTTCCATCACATGGTCGCCGCCATTGGCGCGCTGGATGGCCAGCACGAACTGGTTACTGCCCTGGAAGCCGGAATCGGAATCGACCGAGTCATCGTCGATACCGGTCATCACCAGATTCTTGCCGTTGACCCGGCCACCAAACCACTCGACACCATCGTCAGAGCTGTTGTGCACCTGAATATTCTGGAAGAATGTGCCGCTGCCAACACCCGCCATGGTGATGCCGTTCAGCTCGTTGCCCGGGGAGACTTCAAAGCCGGGATAGCGCACCTGGACATAGGACATCCGGCCGCTGGAATCCGCCGGTGATGTACCACCGTAAACGGCGTTGGACGGCCCTTCGACAATCGCCTCGCAATCCGTACGGGTTCCCCCCGGATTGGATGCACCGCCGGTGGCGCAATCGGAAATCGGCGCGCGACCCAGAATGACCACGCCGCCCCACTGTCCGATGCTGTCAGGTCCGGTCGTTCCGAGGATATTCTGGCGCGATGTCATGATGATCGGGGCTGAGGCGGTGCCTTCTGCAAAAATCTGGGAACCGCGATTGACCAGCAGGAAATCACCGCCGGAAGAACCGAACAGGACGACACCGGGTTCGATCGTCAGGATACCGGTTGTGCCACCATCGGTTCCGACTTCAACCGCACCGGACAGCGAGTAAATCGTGCCGGACCGCTGAGGCACGACCAGATTGCCCTGAATAACGCCGGAAATCTGGCAGTTGCGCACTTCCTCGCTGTTGCCGGTCGTGATCGTGCCGACATTGGATGTGCCCGTGGGGCAGTCAGCGGCCGGTCCGGTAGGTGTAGGAGTGGGTGTCGGAGTAGGAGTGGGTGTCGGCGTAGGGCTCGGGGTTGGCGTCGGCAGGACAATGATGTTGCCCTCGCCCGGTGATGCGACATCATCCGCACCGCAAGCGGAAACGGCGACGGCGGCGACGCCGGCAAAAAGTACGGAACGGGTTTGCTTCTTCAACATGGATTGGTCTCCGCGAAAACTGATTTGAAACTTCGGATCAGATGATGTGGAAACGAATCACTTTCCCCCCATCGCCTTCGGGGGCCGGACTAGGCGCGACACATGACCCGCCGATGCCGTTTCAGTGACGGTTCGGAGACAGAATTATTTCACCAATGTTGCAATGTTCAGAAAGGCCGCTGGAACGCAGGGTTTTTCACGATGCGGCGCACAAATTCCGCAATAGAAATTCGAAAAACTATTCCCGCAACCCAACGCAAAAGGGCAGCCGGTTAACGACTGCCCTTTTACAAATTTGTGATGGGAACCGGTTAACGTGAAGCCAAACGCCCATTGAGATTGGTCAGTGCGATCGCGGCGGCACGGCGGGAATTGATCACTTGGCCATCCGCGAGCACCAGGTCAAAACTGCGATTGCTGTTCATCGCTGCCGAAAACATCTTTGCGGCATCGCCGGCGCGCCCGGTCCGGGCATAAGCCTGGCCAAGATTGATCATGACCGCCGGATCATGCGCCGTTTTTTGCATTTTGGCTTCCAGGCGTTCGATCGCCAGCTGGTTTTCGCCCAACATCAGAGCATCATAGGCCAGCGCGCCACGCTCATAGCCGATTTCGCCATCCTGGGCCTGCGCCAGTGCGGGTGATGCGAGCAAAGCCAGGCCAGCCGCAACCATGATTTTTGTTGCTTTTCTCACATTTCATCTCCTCAACCTGGCTCTTTATTACACTTTTGTGACGCTTTCTGCAACAAAACTGTAACAATAGTGTCATTTCATAGTCATATGAATCCATCGAGCGCAAGCAAGCATCGCCGGAGAAGGCTGCTTTTCCAAATATTTCAGAATGTTATGGCCTTTTTTCAAGCCATATAATTATCGGCCAGCCAGTTGGTCCGCTAGGCTGACAAGGCAGCGCGCAAGTCTTTCAGGGCTTGATCCGCGCCGGTAACCTTGATCGCGTGCATGCCCAGCACCGCTGCCGGTTTGCAGTTGATTCCCAAGTCATCCAGATAGATGCATTCCTGCGGACGAACGTCGAGCGCCGTGCACATCATCTCGTAAATTCGCGGATCTGGCTTGCGGATACCGATCTTGCTGCTTTCAATGACATGATCAAACCGCGCCATGATTGCTGCGACGGCTGCGGCCTTCTCGTCATCCATGGCCATGCCCGCGCCCTTTCCGGATGGTACATTATTGGTAATACAGCCAATCTTGTAGCCATCCACTTTGAGCGCATCCAGCATCGCCACCATTTCCGGCCGAATATCACCGGCGAGACAGGCCAGCACATCGGCGCCGCGCAGATTGACGCCGATCGCCTGCGCTTCCTCCGCGAACAGCTTGTCAAAGCCTGCTGCGTCAATCTCCGACCGTTCGAACTGCGCCCAGGCATTGCTGTGCGGGTTGGCCGAATTGATCTTGCGGACGCTGTTATGCGGAACGCCATTGTCGGCTTCGAGCCGGTTAAACGCATCAAAGGGCGACGAGGTGATCACCCCGCCAAAATCCCAGATGACGGTGGTGACAGAAGATTGTGCGGTCATAGGTTCAGATATTCCAGTTTGAGTCCGGGCCGTTTCCAGCGGGTTTTCACGAGACGCCCCGAGGCCGACAGACACAGCCAGGCATCCTGCATGTCCGCGCCGCCAAAGCAGATATTGGTGGTGAATATATCATCGGTCTGGACAAACTCGACCAGTTCCCCGGCAGGAGAGATCACGCTGATCCCGCATTCGCCAATCGTCGCGACACAGATATTGCCACTTTCTTCCACCGCAAGACTGTCGAAAAACTTGTAACCTGCCGGGCGATAGACCGGGATACCCGGTCCGCCTGGCCCCGCATCAGCAGCCACTTTACCGGGTTCGGTAATGTTGAATTTCATCAGCCGGCAGGTGAAGGTCTCTGCCGCATAGAGAGTCTTGCCATCGGGCGAAAGGCCCACGCCATTGGGGTTTTGCGACGGGAAAATCACCTCTTCCATGTGACTGCCATCCGCCTTGGCATAGAAGATACCAACAATATCATGACAGCGGTTTTCATAATCCGTTTTGCCATGGTCGGTGAACCAGAAGCCGCCATGCTGATCAAAGACAATGTCATTGGGACCACGCAGGATACAGTCAAAATCGCCCGACTTGTAGAGCGTCTCGACCGCACCAGTTTCCGGGTCAATCCGTTCAATCCGCCCGCCGGAATAGTTTTTGGCAATCCCCGCCGGGGTCAGAAAACCGCCTTTTTCCTCATATTCAAAGCCGCCATTATTGCAGACATAGATTTTACCATCCGGGCCGAGCGCGGCTCCATTGGGTCCGCCGCCCGGTCTCGCTATGACATCCTTGGTGCCATCAGGCGCGATCCGGGTCAGTTGCCCGGCTTCTATCTCCACCAATATGACGCTGCCATCCGGCATCGCCACTGGCCCTTCAGGGAAACGCAAACCATCGGCTACCAATTCCATCAAAATTTCCTCCTCGACCGGCTGACAGTCATTGCGGGAAAACAGCAGAGTGTCTAGTGCAGACTCAACCGGTTACAGGAGCAACCATGTCCGAATCTTATCCCGCCCAGCTGCAATTGCATATCGATGGTCAATGGATTGATCGCGGCGATCGTGATGTGCATCATGTCGTCAATCCATCGACCGGCGAGACCATATCCGAGCTGCCGAAAGCCAGCGTCGCCGATCTCGACCAGGCGCTGGATGCGGCGGATCGTGCCTTTCCGGTCTGGCGCGACACGCCGGTAGCAGAGCGCGCCACAATCCTGCGCAAGGCTGCCACGCTGATGCGGGAACGGGCGCCTGAAATCGGCCGGATGATGACCGCAGAACAGGGCAAGCCCCTGGCCCAGGCGGTGGGTGAAGTCAGCGGCTCGGCGACCATGTTCGAGACCATGGCCGAAGAAGCCAAACGCTGTTACGGCCGCGTGCTGGTGCGTCCGACCGGCCAGAACAGCTTCGTCAAATATCAGCCCGTCGGTCCGGTCGCCGCCTTCAGCCCCTGGAACTTCCCGGTTTTCACCGCCGCCCGCAAGCTCGCGCCGGCGCTAGCGGCTGGTTGCTCGATCATTCTCAAGCCGGCCGAGGAAACCCCGGCAAGCCCGATCGAGATGGTCCGCTGCCTGTTGGACGCCGGCATGCCCAGCGGCGTGGTACAGCTGGTCTATGGCGATCCGGGACAGGTCTCGAGCCATTTGATCGCGTCGGATGTCATTCGCAAGATCAGCTTCACCGGCTCGGTGCCGGTTGGCAAACATCTGATGAAGCTCGCCGCCGACGGCATGAAACGGACGACCATGGAACTGGGCGGCCACGCGCCGGTGCTGGTCTTTGACGATTGCGACATGGACAAGGCGCTCGACCTGGTGGTCACGCAGAAATATCGCAACGCCGGTCAGGTCTGCGTCTCCCCGACCCGCTTCTATGTGCAGTCCGGCATTTATGACAAATTCGCCGCCGCCTTTGCCGCGCGCGCTGAAAAGGTCCGCGTCGGCGACGGCTTTGCCGACAATGTCGATATGGGCCCGCTCGCCAATCCGCGGCGCCCGGAAGCGATCAGCGCCATGGTTTCCGACGCCAAAGCGAAGGGCGCCGACGTGCGCCTCGGTGGTGAAACCCTGGACGACAAGGGCTTTTTCTTTCAACCCACATTGCTCACCGACGTTCCGCTGGACGCCAGCATCATGAACAGCGAACCCTTTGGTCCGGTCGCGGTGATGCGGTCGTTCGAAACCCTGGACGAAGCGATTGAACAGGCCAACCGTCTGCCCCTCGGACTTGCGGCCTATGCCTTCACCGAGAGCCTGCGCACCGCCAATATTGTCGGCGACAAAATCGAGGCCGGTATGGTGGCGATCAACAATCTCACCGTGAGCCCGGGCGATGCCCCGTTTGGCGGCGTCAAGGAATCCGGTCACGGGTCCGAAGACGGGCCCGACGGACTGAAAGCCTATATGGTAACCAAGGCTATCCATCAAAGCTGAGGCCCCCTGTTGAAGTCCCCCGAACAAAGGAACGCATTATGAGCACACGCACCGGCGCGCAGATTCTGGTCGATCAACTGGTCATTCAGGGCACCGACCGCATCTTCACCGTCCCTGGTGAGAGCTTTCTATCGGTCCTCGACGCCTTGCATGATTGCGGATCAATCGAGACCGTGGCCACGCGCCAGGACGGCAGCGCCGCCTTCATGGCGGAGGCTGATGGCAAGATGAAAGGGTCGCCCGGAATCGCTTTCGTGACGCGCGGTCCCGGCGCAACCAATGCCAGTATCGGGGTCCACACCGCGCGCCAGGACAGCACCCCCATGATCCTGTTTGTCGGCGATGTCGCGCGCGATGACCGCGACCGGGAAGGCTTTCAGGAAGTCGACCTGACCGCCATGTTCACCCCGCTGGCGAAATGGGCGGCGCGCATCGACAATGCCGCCCGTATCCCCGAATATATCGCCCGCGCCTTTGACACGGCCTGCTCCGGGCGTCCCGGACCGGTGGTCCTCGCTTTGCCGGAAGACATGTTGCGCGATGAAGTGGAGGCGCTTGACCGGCCCAAGGTCGTCGCGCCGGTTCAGCCGCTCTGCCCGGACGCGATGACAACCCTGACCGACATGCTGCGCGATGCGACGGATCCGATCGCGATTGTCGGCGGTGCCGGCTGGTGCGCCAGCGCCCGCGACAATTTCGCGCAATATGCCGAACGCATCGGCCTACCGGTGGCCTGTGCCTTTCGGCGGCAGGATAATTTTCCCAATACCAGCCCGGTCTATGCCGGCAATCTTGGCTATGGCCCCAATCCCAAACTGGTCGAGCGGATCAAGGCAGCCGATCTTGTGCTCGCCGTCGGCGCGCGACTGGGTGAGGCGACGACCGATGGCTATTCACTGATCACGCCAGACCATCCCGACCAGATATTGGTCCATGTTCATCCCGATCCGGATGAACTCAATCATGTCTATCGCATTGATCTGCCGATCTGCGCGGAAATGCATGAATTTGCCGAGCAGGCAGCGCTATGGGATGATGACCTGCTGAGCTTCGACGCCGGCAAGGCCGCGCATGCGGACTATCAGGCCTGGGCCAAACCCACGCCAACCAAAGCGGTGCTGGACCTCGGACTGTGCGTGGCCACCATGCAGGAACAACTCCCCGCCGATGCGATAATCTGCAACGGCGCCGGCAACTTCTCAGGCTGGTGGCATCGTCACTGGTGCTACGGGGACTTCCCGAGCCAATTGGCTCCGACATCCGGCGCCATGGGCTATGGCGTGCCCGCCGCGGTCGCCGCCGCTTTGCGCTACCGTGGTCGAACCGTGGTCGCGCTGGCCGGTGATGGTGATTTCATGATGAATGGTCAGGAACTGGCAACGGCAATCCAATATGATGCCGATCTGCTGATGCTGGTCATCGACAATGGCAGCTTTGGCACCATCCGGTTGCACCAGGAACGCGAATATCCCGAACGTCTGTCAGCCACCTCGCTGGTCAATCCCGACTTTGCTGCGCTGGGCAAGGCCTATGGCGGATGGAGCGCTACGGTCGAGACAACCGCGGCCTTCGCGCCTGCCCTTGCGGAAGCAATGAACCGCAAAGGCTTGCGCCTGCTCCATCTGAAGACGGATATCGAGTTTCTGACCGCCGCCGGCGGCACGGTAAGCGGCTTGCGCAAGCGTTAGACAAGGCATGCTGCTGGCGGGCTAAACGCTGATGACCTTGTCCCAGGGACCAGTAATCGCGAAGGTCGTGGTCGGCGCATAGAGATTCACGAACATGGTCGATCCGTCGGGCGAGAAACAGGCCCCGGCAAATTCGGTCTGGATCCGCGTCCGGCCGAACCGGTAGGTTTTACCGTCCGGCGTAACCCCGCGCAGATGATTATTGGTAATGTCGGTATATTGATCTTCCGATACCATGAGATGTCCGGATGGCATGACACAGATATTGTCGCCGAGATTATAGGTCGCCGGGTCCTGACTTTCGAGGAACAGCGCCAGCTCGCCCTGCTTGCCGCTACGGCCTTCGTACCGGCTCGGTTTGTAACGGAAAATCTGTCCCAATTTCTTGGCACCGCCGCTGGTCGAGGTAAAGAATAGCTGCTCTTCCTTGTCGTCCCAGAAAATCCCTTCTCCCCGGGCAAACAGGGTCGCCCCCAGTTTTGCCCCGCGTTCGCGCAGTTCGCCAGCGCTTCTTTCGGGATTGTCGAGCGTGATCCAGCGCGCCCGATGCCGGTCTTCGAGATCGATCTGCTTGCCCTCCCAGTTGCGCGTATCGGAAATCTCTTTCAGGGCCAGCGCTTGCAACGTACCCCCTTCGGCGAGCTTGCCCCTGACATCGGGTATGAAACGATAGAACAGACTGTCTCCGCGATCTTCAGTCATATAGGCAATGCCGGTCCGCGGGTCGATGCAGACCGCTTCGTGGACGAAGCAGCCCATGGCCTTCAGCGGAACCGGATCGACCAGTCCCTTGTGATCGGCGGGCACTTCGAAAATATAGCCGTGATTCTTGTCCACGCCTTCGCCTGCTTCCAACGCGCTTTCCTCGCAGGTCAGCCAGCTACCCCAGGGGGTGATCCCGCCCGAGCAATTGCGCACGGTGCCAACAAGACTGAGATATTCCTCGACGACAACACCCTGGTTCATGTCGTATACCAAGGTGGTCGTGCCGCCAGGAATCGGCATTTTCGACTTTTCGCTCAGCCGGTCATAGGCTTTGAAATCCGCGTCAACCTGGCTGCGAAACGGGCCTTCGCGCAATTGCCGATGATCCAGTTCATGATTGCGGATCAGGGCAAGCTTGCCATCGCCGAGATCGATGCACCCCATGCCGTCGGCAGAATTGGGCACCACCATGCCGTCGCTCATCATATTGCCGAGGCGCGAGATAATCTTGTAGGAAAAGCCCTCCGGCAAATCGAGCAGACGAGCCGGATCAGGCAAAAGGTCGCCATATCCCGTAACTTCGTTCTTTCCGGTGAACGGGAGCTTGGCATTCGCTCGGGTTGCCAGACCGACAAAAGCGGTGCCGAGCATTGCAGATCCAAACTGGCGGCGCGTAAAAAACATAGCGATGATACTCCTCAAGGTCGCGGTCCGCGTCACCGGTTCTTGTTGCGGCCTCCGATGATCGGTCATCTCGGACCGAAAGCGGACCTGGTCGGCCACAACCGTAATAGGCATGTGACGCGCTGGCAATTGCTATGTCCGCTTTGCCGCCTGCGAAGCAAAAGAAAAGCCCCGCTGACCTGAGGGGTCGAACGGGGCATCGAAACGGTGGGTCGCGAATACCGCTTCAACAACCGAGATAGCCGATCGTCCGGCTTCTGCATTGTACGAAATGGACTCCCTGGTTTTGTTATCCGAAAACCGCACGCCAGCAGCCTGGCTGGCGGCCATTGTGTTGTGTGCCGAAACAATTATAACTGGCTGAAATATAAGATTCTCGGCCAGATGGTTCTGCGCAGAGACAAATGTGGAGAGTTTCCGGTCATGGCCATTAAATACACGCTGTCGCTTGCAATATCATTGACCCTTCTGTCTGGAACGGCATTCGCGCAGGAAACGCCGGCAAGATCGCAGATCACCATGGGCAATGGCACTGCCAACGCCATCCAAGTTGAAGGCCTGTCCCGCGAGGATAAGGAATCGGCTGTTTCGTCGGTCCGTGTCGACGGTACGAGCATATCAAGCTTTCGCGCAAATACGACGGCCGTCACCTTTCCGGAAGTGACGATCGAAAAAGCAGGCTGGCTGGTCCTGCATCCGGTGATCGACGGCCGTCCGGACGGCGATATCGTATCGGGATTTGCTTATCTCAATCCCGGCCAGAATGAGGATGTCACGATCCAGATCCATCACCCTGCCGGTGCCGGTGACAAATTTCTGGTCATGCTGCACGGCGATGTTGATGAGGACAAGATCTTCGATTTTGTCTTTGTTGAAGATGGCGTCAATGTTGAAGATACCGCGGTTTTCGAAGGCACGCGCATGATAGCCCATCTGATCGCATTGCCCGAATAGCGATATAACAGACGCGCTAGGCGCTCATCTCCAGAATTGCCTCCCATTCGCTTTCGGTGACTGGAGCCACGGACAGACGGGTTTGGCGGATGATCGCGAGATCCTGTAGTCTGGGATCCTGCTTCATCGCTTTGAGCGATACCGGATTGGCCAGTTTCCGCACGGGCTTCACCTTGACCACCACCCAGCGATCGGGATCGGTGGTGACGTCGGGACTCTGTTCTTCGGAAACTTCCATGATTCCGACAATTTCGAGGCCTTGTCGCGAATGATAGAAAAAGACCTGATCGCCCTTTTTCATCGCTTTCATATTGTTGCTGGCCTGCGCGTTTTTAACGCCATCCCAGATGCCTTCTTTCTCGGCAACGAGATCATCCCAGCCATATTCATCGGGTTCCGACTTCATCAACCAGTAATTGGGCACGCCAAGGCTCCTTTTTGCTTACGCCCGCAATAGCGGATTCCAGCGCAACAAAAAAGGCCCCGCCAATGGCGAGGCCTTTCCG
Organism: Parasphingorhabdus sp. W113; assembly: GCF_055693205.1. Classification (NCBI taxonomy): domain Bacteria; kingdom Pseudomonadati; phylum Pseudomonadota; class Alphaproteobacteria; order Sphingomonadales; family Sphingorhabdaceae; genus Parasphingorhabdus; species Parasphingorhabdus sp. W113. The sequence goes on from NZ_CM146328.1 coordinate 3,011,591, forward strand.
TATCATCCTAGTTCGGGGGATGAGATCAGCCTGGCATGATAACCGTGTCGATCGCGTGGATCACACCGTTGGATGCCTCGACATCGGTGATGACGACCGTGGATTTTCCACCAGCGGCATCTTCAAGAATTACGGACTCGCCGTCGAGCGTTGCTTTCAGCTCAGCGCCCTGCACCGTGGTCAGGGTTGCGGTGCCGCCGCCATCAGTAATGGCTTTGACAACCGCTTCCGCGTTCAGTTCACCGGCGACAACATGATAGGTCAGCAGACCGGTCAGATCGTCTTTCATTTCTGGCGTCAGCAACGCTTCGAGGGTCGCCGCATCGACTTTTTCAAACGCAGCGTTGGTCGGTGCGAATACGGTGAATGGACCTTCGCCGGACAGGGTTTCTCCCAGTTCAGCGGCGGTAACCGCAGTCACCAAGGTCGAAAAGTCTGGGTTACCGGCGGCAACACCAACAATCGTTGCCGGTGCTTCTGCGGTTGCGCTGGCATCAGCCATGGCGTCGGTTGCGCCTTCGTCAGCCGCCTCTACCGGCGCTTCGGAGGAACAAGCCGACAGCGCAACAGCGGCGGCAGCGGTCAAAAGAATTTTAGGGGAAATACGCATGATAAGCCTTTCAAATGTGTCAGTGCCTCTCTTCCTCGCGCATCGTGCGAAAGGACCCTCGGACCCGCACGGTATGGTGATCGGGCCACAGCGTTCAAACCTGTCCTTTCGGACATATCGACCCAGGATAGGATTGAGCGGCGACCTGGTTCAATCCGGCGAAAATCCGCGACGGCGGGATCTTCGCCTATCCGGGCATGGCAACCCGGTCGATCGCGTGAATCACACCATTGGTTGCGCTCACATCCGCCAGCGTGATGGTCGACTTGCCGCCGGCAGCATCTTCCAGCACCAGTTTCTCGCCCTCAAGGGACGCTTTCAATTCGTTGCCTTGTACCGTTTTCAGACTGGTCGACCCGCCATCATCTTCAATTGCCTGCATCACATCTGCCGCCGTCATCTTGCCGACAATCACATGGTAACTCAGGACATTTTTCAGATCATCCTTGTTTTCCGGCGTCATCATCTCACGCAACTGGTCGGGATCCACCTTGTTAAAGGCATCATTGGTCGGAGCAAAAACGGTATAGGGTCCGTCGTCCGACAAGGTCTCTCCGAGACCCGCGAGGGTCATCGCCGTCACCAGGGTCGAGAGATCATCCTGTTCTTCGGCGACCCCGACAATATCTTCCGGCTCGACCGCTTCTGCTGCGGTCAGCTCGGCCGTCACATCTTCGCCTCTATCAGCCTCAGCGAAGCTATCGGTGCCCTGCTCCGCACAGGCGACAAGCACAATCGGGGCGGCAGAAACGAGAATATATTTTGAAATATTACGCATGCTATTCCTTTCACAACTGGTCTGCCCCCGACTTCGGGTAGACTTCCCCCTGACCAGAAAGGTCATGGGGAATCGCTATGAAACAAGGCAAATGTCGACGAGTTGACCGGCAAATCGCGACTTGTCGCTATTTCATGAAGACGAAATCGCGATCAAAGCTCTTCAGGTGCGCGCCGCCGTCAACGAACAGGGTTTGGCCGGTTACGCTATCCGCCGCGGCCAGATACCGGACCGCCGCGGTGATGTCTTCGGGAGACGACAAGCGATCAAGCGGCATTTGGGTGGCCAGTTGCTGCATCTGCGCGTCATCATAATCGGCCGTCGGCAAAGTCAGGCCAGGCGCCACACCATTGACGCGCAGCCGATCGGCACAGGCATTGGCCAGCGTCCGGATCGATTCCGCGAGGGCCTGTTTGGACAGGGTATAGCTGAGTTGATCCCCATTGGGATTGCGCACCCGCTGATCCACGATATTGACCACGGCCCGGCGATCGGAAACACGCGGAGAGACGGCGCTTTCGCGCGCCAGCAAGGTCGTCAGGATCGTTGGCACAGCCATGTTGATCCGAAAATGCTTTTCCAGTGATGCCGCGTCGAGGCTGGATCGGTCGTCATAAGCAAAAAGCGAGGCGTTGTTCACCAGCAGGTCGGGCGCCTTGCCGAAGCCGGCCTTTACATCGGCAAACAGGGTTTCAGCCGCACCCTCTTGCCCGAAATCAGAGACAAAGCCGGCCCAGGCACTCTCATGCTGATTCAGCGCCTCGTCCAGCATCGGGTCCGGATCGGCATCACTATGGCCGTGCAGCGCCAGTGCATAGCCTGCAGCGGCCAAGTCTGCCGCAATAGAAGCACCGAGACGGCGACAACCGCCGGTCACCAGCGCCAGCTTGTCTTTTTTCCAATCATTTACGTGATCGCGTGAGCGTGATGCCGATCTTTTCACCCTTTTCGGATATCAGCAATTTGACGATCTTAACTTTCACCCGCAAGACACTCTTGTCCTGTAGAAACAGCGTTTCGATAATATGATCGGCCACCGCTTCAATCAGCTTGAAATGCACGCCTTCCGGCAACGCATCGGTTGCGGCATGTTTGAGGTCCATATAGTTTTTAGAGCTTTCCAGGGGGGTGTCCGCTTCATAGCGGTCCTGCACCTTGAGCTCCGCCGCGATCGAAATGCGCAGCGGCTGGGGCAAATGGGTTTCTTCCGAGTATATCCCGGTCAGAACATTGACCTCCAGGTCATTCACTTCGAGCAATAGTGTATCTGTCATAGAGTATCTTCGCCTTTTGGCCTGCCAATAGCAAGCTATGCCGTCTCCGGGTTGGACCAGCGCGCATAGATTGCCGTGGGCAGCAGCAGCCCGCGCTGTTCCTCTCTCACGGCCAGTTCACCGACCTCGATATGCCCACCCAGATGCGCCAGTTTTTCCTGCAACAGCGAGCCGAGCGCGAGCGCCGACATGCGCACCGCGTAGACGGTCAGAAACAGGCACCGGCTATTGCTGTCGAGCAGCTGTCCGCAATTGTCCACCAGCGGCGCCAGATCTTCCTCGAGCCGCCAGATTTCGCCATCCGGGCCCCGGCCATATTTTGGCGGGTCGAGCAGGATGGCATCATAGCGACGTTCGCGGCGGACTTCGCGGGCAGCAAATTTGGCCGCATCGTCGATGATCCAGCGCACCGGGCGTTCGGCCATGCCGGACAGGGCTGCATTATCGCGCGCAGCGGTCACCGATTTTTTCGATGCATCAACATGCACCATATGCGCGCCGGCCGCCGACAATGCCAAGGTGCCCACACCGGTATAACCGAATAGATTTAGCGCCTGACTGCTCTCCAGCGGTTGCAATTGTCCGCGGATCCAGCGCCACACCGGGTCCATATCCGGGAAATAGGCGAGGTGACGGAACGGCGTGCATTGCGCGGTGAAGGTCACTTCTTCCCAGGATTGCGGCCAGCCTTCCTTCGGAACCGGTCGATTGAAATGCCAGCGCCCGCCGCCATCATCGTCCGAGGCCGGGATAAATTCGCCATCGGCATCCCAATTGTCGCTATGCGGTTCCCACATCGCCTGGGGCTCAGGACGAATGAAGTGATAGGGGCCATAGCGTTCGAGCTTCCGGCCCGCGCCGCTGTCGACCAGCGCGTAATCGTCGCGCGGATCGCTCACCATCAGATGATAGTCAAAACGGGAGTCAGCCATGAGATGGCGTCGCTTTGCCGGTGATGAACGCTTTCACGCTGTCATAATCATTGGGCAGCTTGTCACAGGCTTCTTCCCGATCAAACAGGTCGCCAATCCGGCGCGGCAAACTGGGCCGCGCACCGGTCGCGCGTTCGACCGCGTCGCGGAACTTTGCCGGATGCGCGGTGGCCAGCGTGACGATGGGCACCGACGGATCAATATCCGCAGCCTGCGCCGCCGATAGCCCGATCGCGGTGTGCGGATCGATGACCTGACCAGCTTCCTCGTACGCAAAGCGCATCGCCAGCGCCATATTGTCCGGATCGACCCGCTGGCTAGTGAAGATCGCAGCAGCCTGCTCGCGCATCGCAGGGTCCAGCGCCATCACCCCGGATTTCTCAAACGCCGTCATCCGCGCTGCGGTCTTGGCTCCATCCCGGCCTTCGAGGTCGAACAGCAGACGTTCAAAATTGCTGCTGACCTGAATATCCATTGACGGAGCGGCGGTCGGCATCACCGTGCCGGTCGAATAATCGCCAGCGCTTAACGCGCGGTGGAGAATGTCGTTGACGTTGGTCGCGACCACCAGGCGCTCGATCGGCAGCCCCATTTGCGCCGCTACATAACCTGCAAAGACATCACCAAAATTGCCGGTCGGAACCGAGAAGGCAATCTTGCGATGCGGCGCTCCCATTTGCGAGGCGGCAAAGAAATAATAGACAATCTGCGCCATTAACCGGGCCCAGTTGATCGAGTTGACCGCCGAAATAGTGAAACGGTCGGTCAGCGTCTTGTCGGCGAACATCCGTTTGACCATCGCCTGTGCGTCATCAAAGCTGCCGTCCATCGCGATATTGTGAACATTGGGGGCCAGCACAGTAGTCATCTGCCGTCGCTGAACGTCCGATATCCGGCCATCCGGATGGAGCATGAAAATATCAACCTTGTCACGGCCAGCCAGCGCATCAATCGCCGCCGAACCGGTATCGCCCGACGTCGCGCCGACCACCGTCAGATGTTTGTCCTGCCGCGCCAGAAACGTCTCGAACAGCAGCCCGAGCATTTGCAGCGCGACATCCTTGAACGCCAGCGTCGGGCCATGAAACAATTCGAGCAACCAGTGCTGCCCGTCCAGTTGCGCCAGCGGCGTCACGGCGGCATGCGCGAACCGGCCATAAGCCTCGTCGCAGAGCGCCCGCACTTCTTCCTCGCTCAGCACGTCGCCGATGAATGGCAGCATCACCCGCGTCGCAATCTCCGCATAAGGGCGGCCGGCCATATCGGCGATCTCATCAGCGGAGAATTTGGGCCATGCGGTGGGCACATAAAGCCCGCCGTCTCCGGCCAGTCCGGCCAGCGTAACCTGTTCGAAATTCAGTTTCGGCGCAGCGCCGCGTGTCGAGATATATTCCATGATGGCCAGCGGGTTAACGACCGAGAGACGCGAGGGCAAGGTTTAAGCTTTATCAGCCTTGGCGTTGCGCTGGCGCAGAGCAATAAAATAGATAATCAGTGCGATCCCGGCAAACAGAAACCACTGAACGGCATAAGCCATATGATTGTTTGGAATATCGTCGACTGACGGCGGCTGACTTTGCTCCAGGCCTGCAACCGGACTGCTTGCCACCAGACGCACCAGATGCTGACTATCCGGTGCAATAATGCCGTCCATAACACCGCCCTGCCAATCCGGATTGTCCGGTGCTCGAGACCAGCCCGCAACCACATAGGCTTCCGAACCATCGCCGGTATCGCAATGGGCAATATGCGCCCAGCCCGCCTGGCCGCTCATGCTGCGCCCGCTGACCGCACGCCAGTCGCGGACGGCCACGCAGTTGAGCGATGATTGCCGGAAATAGGGCGGGTCGCTCTCCGTTGGCGCGAGCGGAAAAGTGACTGCGGGCTGATCAACAGCGGCGGCATAGGTCTCCAGCAGACCCTGTTTCCAATCGGCCCGCTGAATCTGCCAGACGCCAAGACCAATCATTGTCGCGACCGCGGCCAGCACGACGATAGTGACGAAGACCGGCAAACGGATCATGGCTGATCTCCGTCCGGGTCGATGACGCCTTCGCGCGCCTGATTGCGATGCTCCAGGATCAGCAGAACCGCCTTGGATACCCGCAAGGATCCGATCACTGCCAATATGGTGAGCGGGAACCACAACAGCACATGCACCCACATTGGCGGGTAGAATTGCAATTCGACAATCAGCGCCAGTGCCAGCACGATACCACCAACGATCAGCGTCAGGAACGCAGCCGGGCCATCGCCGACATTATACTGGGCAAAGCGCAGACCGCAGGAGCGGCAGTCATCGGCAAAGGCGGTCACGGAACGGAACAGGGTTTTCTGGCCGCATTGCGGGCAGAGACCAAAAAGGGCAGCAGGAAGAACCTCCGGCTGCCCTTTTTTATCTTGGCTATTGGTCAAGTGAGCGCCCTAATGAACCGGCGCGCCCCAGCCGCCCCAGACATAGACTGCCAGGAACAGGAACAACCACACGACATCGACAAAATGCCAGTACCAGGCGGCCGCTTCGAAACCGAAATGATGCTTGGGTGTGAAGTGCCCCTTATAGGCGCGGGCGAGACATACGATCAGGAAGATCGTGCCCACCAGGACGTGGAAACCGTGGAAGCCGGTCGCCATGTAGAAGGCGCTGCTATAGTTCAGCCCGGCAAACGGGAACGGTGCAATGCTATATTCATAGGCCTGGATCGCGCTGAACACGGCACCAAGAATGATGGTCAGCCACAGCCCCAGGATCAGCCCCTTGCGGTCGCCATGGATCAGGGAATGGTGGGCCCAGGTTGCGGTGGTACCGGAACACAGCAGAATAAGCGTGTTGAGCAGTGGCAGTTCAAAGGCATTGAGGACCTCAATACCCTTGGGCGGCCATTGCATCAGGGCTTCGGCGCCTTCCTGTCCAATCATGTTGGTTGCGATACCGTCGGCAAAATCAATCGGCTGCGGGAACAGAGAATAGTCAAACCACGCCCAGAACCAGCCGACAAAGAACATGACCTCAGAGGCAATGAACAGGATCATGCCATAGCGGAGATGCAATTGCACAACCGGCGTATGGTCACCCGCATGGGCTTCCTTGACCACATTGGACCACCAGGTGAAAAAGGTCAGCGCGACAAGCGACACGCCGATCGCAAAGACCAGCGATCCAAAGGTTCCGAACACATCCGGGTGCATCCACATGATGCCGCCAAAAGCCATGACCAGCGCCGACATCGAACCAAAAAAGGGCCAGATATCTGGTGGTAGAATATGATAATCGTGGTTTTTGGCTCCAGCCATGATGTTTTCCCTTAGCCTCTTTTTTATTCTCTTAGCTATCCGTTTTGGCGGGGTCTAGCGCCTCGCCATCTTTTGACCGATAAAATGTATAGCTTAGTGTGATTTCTTCGATGTCGCGGGTTTCCGGATCATCGAGGATCGCCGGATCGACATAATAGAGCACCGGCATCCGCATGGTCTGACCGGGCTTGAGCAACTGTTCGGTAAAACAGAAGCATTGAACCTTGTTGAAATATTTGCCGGCCTGAACGGGCGTCACATTGAAAGTCGCGGTGCCAACCACCGGCTGATCGCTGTCATTGGTCGCCAGATAGATCGCCATGTCCCGCGCGCCAACACTGACCCGGTCGACCGCCTGCTCGGGCTTGAACGTCCACGGCAGGGCCGAATTCACGTTGGAATCGAACCGGACCGACATGACCCGGGTGGTCGCCTGAACCGTCGCGGCCTGGGCTTCGCCCACCCGCTGGGTGGTCCCGCCATAACCGGTCACCCGGCAGAAAATTTCATAAAGCGGCACGGCGGCATAGCCCATGCCGAGCATCGCCAGCCCCATCGCACCAGCCAGCATCGCGCTGCGCTTGTTTTTGCTCGTCAGGTTCTGGTTGGCTGCCGTTGTCATGATATCGATGCGTCAATTTTAACAAAGGTGATCAGGTAGAACAAGATCACCAGCAGGAACAGCAATCCGCCCATGATCGTCGCGCGCTGCTTTTGCCGCGCCTGATAGGCTTTCTGCTCTTCTGGTGTCATGCCGGAGTCCGATGGGTTCATGTCGCTCATCCGAGGATCAGCCGGTCCGCAACAAGCGCGGCAAACAGAACGAAGAGATAGAGGATCGAGAATTTGAACAGGTCTTTTTCAGCCTTCATCAAACTCGGCTCGCTGGTCTTGCTGGTCGAGACCCGCAGCGCCAGTCCGCAGAAGACCAGGTTCAGCAGAACAGACGATACGCCATAAATAGCGCCGGTCAGGCCCAGATAATAAGGGGCAATGGCGGTCGCTGCGAGGACGAGGCTGTAGAGGAAAATCTGCCGCCGCGTCGATTGGCGACCCGCCACGACCGGCATCATCGGCACGCCGGCTTTGGAATAGTCGCTGTTGACGAACAAGGCGAGGGCCCAGAAATGCGGCGGTGTCCAGAAAAAGATGATCGCGAACAACAGGATCGCCATCACGCTGACATCACCAGTGACCGCAGCCCAGCCGATCATGGGCGGGAAGGCACCGGCCGCACCGCCGATGACGATGTTCTGCGGCGTGCTGCGCTTCAGCCAGATCGTGTAGACCACGCCGTAAAAGAAGATTGCGAAGGCGAGAATGGCGGCGCTGATCCAGTTCACCGCGACGCCCATCAGCAGCACCGAGAAGAACGACAGGCCAATGCCGAAATGCAGAGCCGTTTCGCGGTCCATCCGTCCCGCCGGCAACGGCCGGTTGCGGGTCCGCTTCATGACCGCGTCAATATCATGCTCATACCACTGGTTGAGCGCCGCCGAAGCGCCGGCGCCGAGGCTGATCGCCAATATGGCGGTAAAACCGATAACCGGGTGAATCGACCCCGGTGCAGCCAGCAGGCCACATATCGCGGTAAAGATGACGAGGGTCATCACGCGCGGCTTGGTCAGCGCGAACAGATCCGCTGCGCTGGCCAGATTATGGGAAGATGTCGATGCCGTCGTCATGTCTGTTTCAACTGTCTCGGTTGCGGGCGGGTGTCGCCTGCCTGGCAAACGACACCCTGTTGTCCCTCAAGCCATGGATCCGGTTTACTTGATCTGTGGCAATGTTTCGAACTGGTGGAACGGCGGCGGGCTGGACAAGGTCCATTCCAGCGTCGTGGCGCCTTCGCCCCAATAATTGGCTTCCGCCTTGCGACCGGCCAGCAGGGACCAGCCGATATTGACGAAGAAGATCAGGACACCAACGCCCATCACGACATAGCCAAGCGACGCAATCTCGTTCCAATAGGTAAATTGCTCCGGATAGTCGGGATAGCGGCGCGGCATGCTCTGGTTGCCCAGGAAATGCATCGGGAAGAACAGGATGTTCACGCCGATGAAGAAAATCCAGAAATGCAACTGGCCGAGCAGCTCATTATAATGGCGACCCGACATTTTCGGGAACCAGTAATAGAAGCCGGCAAAGATCGAGAAGACCGCTCCGAGCGACAGCACATAGTGGAAATGCGCCACCACATAATAGGTGTCGTGGAGATTGTCATCGATACCGCCATTGGCCAGCACAACACCGGTCACGCCACCAACGGTGAACATGAAGATGAAGCCCAGCGCCCAGACCATCGGGGTTTTGAAGGTCATCGACCCGCCCCACATGGTCGCAATCCACGAGAAGATCTTGATCCCGGTCGGGACCGCAATCACCATGGTCGCTGCGGTAAAGTACATTTTCACGTTAACCGACATGCCGGTGGTGAACATATGGTGGGCCCAGACCACGAAGCCGACCACGCCAATCGCTACCATCGCATAAGCCATGCCGAGATAGCCGAAAATCGGCTTGCGCGAGAAGGTCGAGATGATGTGACTGATCATGCCGAAACCGGGCAGGATCATGATGTAGACCTCGGGGTGACCGAAGAACCAGAACAGATGCTGATAGAGCACCGGATCACCGCCGCCAGAGGCGTCGAAGAAGGTCGTGCCGAAGTTCCGGTCGGTCAGCAGCATCGTGATCGCCGCCGCCAGCACAGGAAGCGCAAGCAACAGCAGGAATGCAGTGACCAGAACGGACCAGACAAACAGCGGCATTTTGTGCAGCGTCATGCCCGGTGCGCGCATGTTGAAGATCGTAGTGATAAAGTTCACCGCACCGAGGATCGAGCTTGCACCGGCCAGATGGAGCGACAGGATCGCCATATCGACTGCTGGTCCAACCGAGCCGGTCGTGGATAGTGGCGCATAGACCGTCCAACCGGTACCGGCACCATCGCCTGTACCACCAGGGACAAAGGCTGATCCGAGCAGCAACAGGAAGGCAGGAATAAGCAGCCAGAAGCTGACATTGTTCATCCGCGGGAAGGCCATATCCGGCGCGCCGATCATCAACGGCACGAACCAGTTACCAAAGCCGCCAATCATGGCCGGCATGACCATGAAGAAGACCATGATCAGGCCGTGGGCGGTGATCAAGACATTCCACAGATGGAGCGCTTCGTCTGCAGAAGCCCCTGCCCCAACCCAGGTGGTCAGATATTGAATGCCGGGAGCCGCCAGTTCGAGCCGCATCAGGCCGGAAATGGCACCACCGATAATCCCTGCGACAATCGCAAAGATCAGATAGAGGGTCCCGATATCCTTATGGTTGGTCGACATGAACCAGCGCTGGAAAAAGGCCGGCTTGTGATCCGCATCATGCGCGTGATCGTCCAAAATCTGGCCATCTGCTGCAATAGTTGTCATCGCTTGCTTTCCCTTAATTCACAGCGGCGGCTGCGTCAGCAGCGGCTTCTGTTGTATCCGTTGATTCTGCGTCACCCGCAGCGTCGGCTGTTTCCGCTTCGGCTTCCGCCTCTGCTTCGTCGCCTTTGACGGTACCGCCATTGGCGCGCACCCAATCATTAAACTTGTCTTCCGGCAGGACCTCGACCGCGATTGGCATGAAGCCATGGCGGGCACCGCACAGCTCGGAACATTGGCCGTAATAGACGCCAACCTTGTCGATCTGCAGCACCTTCTCGTTGATCCGTCCCGGAACCGCATCGAGCTTGAACCAGGCGGCCGGGATAGCAAAGCTGTGAATCACGTCCGCGCCGGTGATCAGCATCTTGACCGGCTTGCCGACCGGAATAACCATCCGGTTGTCGACGGCGAGCTGAAACGGCTCGCCGCGCGCATCCGCCTCATCTTCGGGCAGCATGTTGGAAATGACTTCAAAATCGCCATTGTCGGGATAGCTATAACCCCAATACCATTGGTATCCGGTGACTTTCACGGTCAAAGCGTCTTCCGGCGCTGGCTCAAATTGCTTGGCCAGCAGGCTGATGGACGGCACCGCAATGACCAGCAGGATCAGAACGGGAATGACCGTCCAGACAATTTCAATGAAGGTGTTGTGGGTGGTCTTGGACGGTTCCGGATTGGCACCGCGCCGAAAGCGGACCATCACGATGAACAGCAAAGCCAGAACGAACAGGCAAATGACGGTCATGATTGGCAGCAGGATAGCGTTATTGATCCATTTGGCCTGGATACCGGTTTCGCTGACCTGGTCCTGAAAATCGATTCCGCCCTGCACCGGCATGCCGACCCCTTCGGTCGGTTTCATCGGTGTGTACAGCGCTGGATCCAGGCCTGACGCGGGCGCCGCTTCAGCCGCTGCTTCCGTCGTTGCTGCCGGATCAACCGTTGCCGCAACAGGAGCCGCTTCCGCGCCTGGCGCTGCCGGCAACGCGTCTTGCGCACTGACCGCAGCGGGCGTGAGAATCAGCCCCAATGCGAGAATCCATGCTTTCACATTATGAATCATTACTTGCTCAACCTTAATTTAAGCCCCGTTTTTCGGCCTTTTTCTGACATTACCGTCTCCAGAACTTCTGGTAAACATGCCCCTTAGGGCATTGGGTTGTCGTCCCTGAAACAGGCCGTTGGTCGCGGCTTATAAGCAGGGTTGTCGCAAGCCTCAAGCTACTCTACGCATATTTTTGAACTTTTTGGACTTTCAATGCATCGACATTGAACCCATTTTGGATGTTATAGCCACATAAGACGGATGAAAAGCTTTGAAAGAGAACGAAATATTGACAGAATTCCGGGCTAGCGACGCCCTGCTTGATGGGCATTTCATTCTGTCATCCGGCCTGCGCAGCGCCCAATATCTGCAATGCGCCAGGGTGCTGATGAACCCTGCGAGAGCCGCGCGATTGACTGATGCGCTGGTGGCCAAAATGCCCGCCGCTATCCGCGACGCCATCGACATTGTCGTTTCACCAGCCATGGGCGGCGTGATTGTCGGCCATGAAATGGGACGGTCGCTGGGCACCGAGGCGATTTTTCTTGAGCGTCCGGAAGGCACATTTGAATTGCGCCGGGGATTTCGGCTCGAACCCGGTCAGAAAGTGCTGATGATGGAAGATGTCGTCACCACCGGCCTGTCATCCCGCGAAGCGATTGCCGCGATTACCGCGGCGGGCGGTGACGTGATTGCCGCCGGGGCGCTAGTCGATCGGTCCAACGGAGCCGCCCGGTTTGACGTGCCGTTTTTCCCGCTGATCGCGCTGGCCGTGCCTACTTATGCCGAAGATGCGCTGCCCCCCGAACTGGCAGCCATTCCGGCGAGCAAACCCGGCAGCCGCAAGGCCTGAGGCGGGACAGAATGACAACCCCCACTCCTCTCCGCCTCGGTGTTAATATCGACCATGTCGCAACCATCAGGAATGCCCGGGGTGGCGACCATCCCGAACCGGTGCGCGCGGCCACCATGGCCGCAGAAGCCGGAGCCGATGGCATTACCGCCCATTTGCGCGAAGACCGCCGTCATATTCGCGACGATGATCTGCTGACGTTGATGGATATGTTGACCATCCCGCTCAATCTGGAAATGGCCGCCACGGACGAAATGCTGGCCATCGCGCTGCGTCATAAACCCCATGCCGCCTGCATCGTGCCAGAAAATCGCGCAGAACGAACCACCGAAGGGGGGCTCGACGCCGCCGGACAGCATAACCGGCTGACCGATTTCGTCGGACAGCTGCGGGAAGCCAATATCCGGGTGAGCCTGTTCATCGAGCCCGATCCCCGTCAAATTGAAGCGGCCATTCATCTCGGCGCTCCGGTCGTCGAATTTCACACCGGCCACTATGCCGAAGTCAGCGGTGCGGAGCGCGAAACGGAGTTGCGCCGGATCAGCGATGCCGCGGCGCTGGCGACAAAAAACGGAATCGAGCCCCATGCCGGTCATGGCCTGACCTTTGACAATGTCACCCCGATCGCCGCCATCCCGCAACTGGCGGAGCTGAATATAGGGCACTTCCTGGTCGGTGAAGCGATCTTCTCGGGACTGGACGGCAGCATCCGCCAGATGCGCGCGCTGATGGACGAAGCCCGGTGATCATCGGACTCGGCTCTGACCTGTGCAATATCGAGCGCATCCAGAATTCGCTCGACCGCTTTGGCGCACGCTTTGAAAACCGGGTCTTTACCGAAAAGGAACGCGCCAAGGCCGCGCGCCGGCCCTATACAAAGGCGGGCACCTACGCCAAACGCTTCGCCGCCAAAGAGGCCTATTCCAAGGCGGTGGGGACCGGGTTTCGGGCCGGGGTGTTCATGAAAGATATCGGCGTTATCAATGCCCCGAGCGGCGCACCGACGCTTGCTCTGACCGGCGGGGCAAAAAAACGGCTCGACGCTATAACTCCGGCAGGATATGAGGCGCTTGTTCATCTCACACTCACTGACGATCATCCATGGGCGCAAGCATTCGTAATTATCGAAGCCGTGCCTTCCGAATAAAGGGCAGCTTCCATGGCGGTTGAAGAAGAAAAGCAGGATATGGCACTGGATCAGGCAGACACGAGCGCCCCCAAATCAGGCCCGACCGACAGCGCGGACGAAAAAACCGACTGGATCGGCGAAGCCAAAAGCATTGGCTTGCTGTTGCTTGCCGTGCTCGCGTTTCACAGCCTGGTCGCGAAACCTTTTTACATTCCTTCGGTATCGATGATGCCCGGATTGCTCGTCGGCGACCGGCTGATTGTCAGCAAATATGCCTATGGCTGGTCCTGGGTCTCGCCCACATTTCACATCCTGCCGCGGATGGAAGGCCGGTTGTTCGGATCCCTGCCGGAGCGCGGGGACATCGTGATCCTGACGCCAAAAGACCAGAGCAGCGACTATATCAAGCGCGTCATCGGCTTGCCGGGTGATACAATCGCATTGCGCGGCGGACAGGTCTTTCTCAATGGCGTCCCGGTCAATCAGGAAGTCCAGCCGGATCTCAGCCTGCCGATTGACGCCAACGCGCCTTGCGGTGACCAGGAATTTCCCGGCTTGAAGGACACGGATGAAGCGGGCAATTCGGTCTGCCGCTTGCCGATCCTGCGCGAAACCCTGCCCAATGGCGTCAGCTATGATATTATCGATCTCGGCCCGCAATATACTGATGATATCGAACCGATCATCATCCCGGAGGGCCATGTCTATCTGCTCGGTGACAATCGCGATCTGTCGGCGGACAGCCGGGTCGCGAGCCCGCTGGGTCTCAACGGCACCATCCCGTGGGAGAATATTGGTGGCCGCGCGGAATTCATAACCTTCTCGCTCGATGGTTCCACCACGCTCAATCCGCTGAGCTGGATCGGATCCTTTCGCAGTGGCCGGGCCGGTTCGAGCCTGCGACCTGAAGTGGGCGTGCAAACTGCGCCCATGGACAATAGCGCTGCACCGGAAGAATGACCGAAAAGCCGCGGAAGACAGAAAAACCCGGCCCGTCCGAACTGCACGATCCGGCGCTCAAGCGAGAATTTAAGAAAGCCGCTATCTGGATCGGCATTGCGGTTGCGGTCTATCTGATCGCGATATTGGCGCAGCCGATCCTGCTGATCATTGGCGGCCTGGTCATTGCGACCATATTGGACGGTGGCACCCGGCTGCTCGGCCGGGCCTTGCCCATTCACCGCGGATTTCGTCTGGCGATCGTGGTCCTGACCGGTTTCTCTTTCCTCGCCTGGACCGTCTGGTTGACCGGGTCCCAGTTGTCCGAACAGGTCGCGATTTTGCAAGTCACGCTGGAAAGCCAGGTTGATCGGATCGGTGACTGGGCCGCACAAATTGGCCTGACAGCAACTGCCGATGATCTGAAAGAACTGGGGCAGCAGGTTCTCGGCAGCGTCGGACAAGTCACGCGCGCGGTGACCTCGGTGATCGGCACGGTTGCCAGTCTCGTCATGATGATCGTGCTGGGGGTATTTATCGCCGCCGAACCACGTCTTTATGAGCGCGGCTTTGCCTGGATGCTGCCACTCGAAAGCCGTGATGAGTTTTACCGCACCACCGCAAAAATCGGCTGGACCCTGCGGCGTCTGATGGCCGGCCGGTTGCTTGGCATGTTTGTCGAGGGTGTCGGAACCTGGCTGTTGCTGTTGCTGGCCGGCATTCCAATGGCGGCCATTTTGGGTGTGATCACCGGATTGCTGGCCTTCATTCCCAATATCGGTTCACTCGTATCGGGTATATTGATCGCACTGGTCGGTTTCTCAGTGAGCACCGAAACCGGAATTTACGGTTTGATCATCTGGCAGGTCGTGCAGATTATCGACGGCAATTTCATTGTACCAATGGTCGCCAAACGGGCGGTTGATCTGGCTCCCGCCCTGTTGCTCAGCGCGCAGATCCTGCTCGGCACGCTGTTCGGCATTCTCGGACTGGCACTGGCCGATCCGATTATCGCGATGATCAAGGTGTTTCTGGAACAACGGTCAAAACAGGACGACAAGCCCGACCCGGTCATCCTCGAAGGCCACTGATCGTCTACAGACGCAGGCCCAGCGTTTCATCGAGACCCGCCATGATATTGAGATCCTGTACGGTGCTGCCGGCTGCGCCTTTGCCGAGATTGTCCAGCCTGGCCACCAGCCGGACCTGGTCACCCCTTTCATTGGCGAAAACATAGAGCTCCAGTCGATCCGTAGCCGGCCCGTTTTCATTGAGCAGCAATTCGGTCATGTCCTGACCGTCATGCACGCCGACAATAGCCGATCCCTGATAATGGTCCTGCAACGCCTGGAGCAGTTCGCTCGCCTTGCGCCCGCCACCCATGGCCGCCAGATTGAGCGGAACTTCGACCACCATCCCGCGATAGGCGCGGACGACGGAAGGGGCGAAAATCACATCATGAACGAGGCCGGCATGGCGCTTCATTTCCGGCATATGCTTGTGGTCCAGCGTCAGCCCGTAGCTCCGGAAGCCAATATCGGACTCTTGCGCGAACCGTTCAATCAGCGCTTTGCCACCACCGGAATAGCCGGACACCGCATTGACCGAGTAGGGCCAGTCGGCGGGCAGCAGACCGTCGGCAATCAGCGGTGCGACGAGTCCGAGAAAGCCGGTCGGATAACAGCCAGGATTGGAGACGAACCGCGCATTGGCAATTTTTTCGCGCTGCCCTTTGCGGAATTCAGCAAAGCCGAACACCCAGTTATCGGCCGTGCGATGGGCCGATGACGCATCGATCACCCGCGTGCGATCATTATCGATCAGCGCGACCGCCGCTCGCGCGGCTTCGTCTGGCAGACACAGAATGACAAAGTCGCTGTCGTTGATCGCAGCACGCCGCGCATCCAGATCTTTGCGCTGATCATCGGGCAAAGTCTGGATCGCAAATTCGGGCCGAGACGCGAGCCGGTCGGCAATTTCAAGGCCGGTCGTTCCTGCAGCGCCATCAATGAAAAGGCTATGTGTCATGACCGGTTGCTAGCGCAAACGCCGCCGGGCGAGGACCGGCTCGGCGACATCGTCACCAAAGCGCGCAACCACATCGGCGAGCGGCTCGGAAATGACCTGCATCCAATGGATATTGGCATGAATAATATCCTGATCATTGGCCATGATGCCGACATGATCAGGGAAAAAGACAATATCGCCGCGCTGCAGAGGCTCTTCCGCCGGGATTTCTGTACCAACCGATTGCAACTGCTGATCCGCGTCGCGCGGAACCGCCGTACCGGTCAGTCCCAAAACGGTCTGGATAAGGCCGGAGCAATCCAGTCCGTCTCCGCTGCGTCCACCCCACAAATAGGGCGCGCCAATCAGCTGTTCGGCAAAATCGACGGCGCTGTTACGCCCGTCAAAAACCAGTTTCGCACCAATTTTCTGGACATGCCGGACATGGACAAAGCCCTTGCCGGATTTCAGAAAATTGCCGCATTCGCTGGCTTCACCGCACGCGATCCGCGATCCCATGGGCAGGCGTTTCATCACCCCGGCCTTGATATCCGGTTCGATGAAAATCAACGCGGCGCGAGCGGATACCAGATGCGTCGGCTCGGCAGTTTTGCGCTGATGCTGCAGCGCGTGGACGGGAATATAGCCGACATAGCCGTCATGGACACAAAAGCCCCAGGCCCAGTCTCCGACCACATCGAGCATATGAAAATCTTCGCCATGGAGCAGCTCGGTCACCGCCACATGATCTTTGCCGCCCTGTTTGCGGATCATCGCTTTCGGCGCCGCGCAGCGCATCGGCAAGGCTTCGGCATAATGGGGGGAAAACAGCTTTCCAGCCAGTGCAATATCGGCGAGATCACCGCGATGAGCGGTCACGCGGGCATCAAATTGTTCTTCTGGCCCGTGCAACGAGAATTTCGTGCGTTCCGGCAGATTGGCTGCCTTCATATTTCCGGCAATGTTCATTACTCTGTCTACCCCAGTTTCCATGGTGCGATTGCGATTGCCCCATCACCATGGAACTCCATTTGCAAGCCGTCCATCGATTATGACAATGTCATGACAGCGCGCCTTAACCGAGAAACGGCCACGGGATCAAGTTGCGACTGCTGACGCCGTCCTGGTCAAGCCGCGAAACGCGCTTTCAAATAATGCCAGCTGGCACGCAAACCGAGGGCCTCGCCGCCCTTTGGGCGCCCTGGCTTGCTGGCTGGGCGCCACGCATAAGTGTCGAAATGGGCCCAGGAAACGCCGTCCGGGACAAATTTCTGCAGGAACAGCGCGGCCGTGATACAGCCGGCAAAGGAACCCGGTGCGACATTATTGGTATCCGCGATTTGACTGTTGAGGCGATATTCGTACCGCGCCCATAGCGGCATCCGCCACAGTGGATCATCTTCATCGTCTCCGCCATCGAGCAACGCGCTGGCCATCGCGTCATCATTGCAGAACAGCGCAGGCATGTCCGGCCCGAGCGCGACCCGCGCGGCCCCGGTCAATGTCGCAAAATCCAGAATAAGCTCCGGCTCTTCTTCACCCGCAAGCGTGAGGGCATCACCCAGCACCAGTCGGCCTTCCGCATCGGTATTGCCAATTTCAACGGTCAGACCCTTGCGGCTGTGCAAGATATCACCCGGGCGCAGGGCATGGCCGTCAATTGCATTCTCGACCGCCGCCACCAACAAGTGCAACTGCACCGGTAATTTCGCCTCCATCACCAGCTTGGCCAGCGCGATCGCATGGGCGGCGCCGCCCATATCCTTTTTCATCAGCAACATGCCGGCCGGTGATTTCATCGACAAACCGCCGCTGTCAAAGGTCACACCTTTGCCGACAATGGCAATTTTCGGATGGTCCGCCTGGCCCCATTTGAGTTCGATCAAGCGCGGGGCATGGTCGCGCATGGCCGCCTTGCCAACCCCATGGATCATCGGGAAATTCTTTTCCAGCGTATCGCCGCGCGTGACCTTGAGATCAGCGTCATGGGCGCCGGCCAGCTTCTCGACAATATCCTCAAGCTTGTCCGGCCCCATATCGGCCGCTGGCGTGTTGACCATATCGCGGACCAGCGCGGTGGCTTCGGCCTGGCGAACGGCTTCGTCGACCTGCGACAGACCCTCTTTCAACAACAGGACGCTTGGTCCCTGTTGATCGGAGAGGTCCTTATACTGATCGAAAACATGCTGGGGGATCAGCCAGCCGAACAAGGCGCCTTTCGGGCTGGCTCCGGCCAGACGGTAGTTGCCCTCGGGCAGCTTGCCACCCAGTTTCGCCAGGGACCAGGGATCCAATTGCTTGTGATTGACGACACCGGCGACCACCGTGAAGTCGCTCTGTTCGCTTTTGTCCTGCTTGTCGGTTTTACCGGACGCGGGCAGAATCAGATAGGAGTCCGGATTGGCAACAAATTTATAGGCATTCACAATGCTGCGGATACTCTCGGGCTGCGCCTTGAACCAATCCTCGAAATTGTGAATATCCAGGATCTGGATGGTCCGCGCCGGCTGGCCTTTATCGGCCTCTATCAATGTCTTAAAGTCTGTCATCCCTATCCTATAGACTCACAAAAGCGGAAGCGCGAGACTCTATTCAGGCGGGCATGCTCTCGGGTTCGACGCTCGGCTCTGCGGGAGTCCGGTCATCGGGCTGCGCCTTGGTAAAAACCATGACGCCATCATCGACGGCCTTGTGGCGCAAATTGATAATATCCTTGGGATAGTTTTGGTTCAGGCGCCATGGCTTGCGATCGCCCTGCTTGGGCAGATCCTTGATGGCGCGCTGAACGTAGCCAGAGGTAAAGTCCAGCATCGGCTCGGTGCTGACCGATCCGTCCGCCGGCAAGGTTGGCGTTGCAATCGGCGTGTTGTTCCTGTCCATGTAATTGACCAGACGACAAATATATTCACTCGTGAGATCCGCCTTTAGCGTCCAGCTGGCGTTGGTATAGCCCATGGTCATGCCGAAATTGGGCACGCCGGAGAACATGACGCCTTTATAGTTGATCGTATCGGCGAAATTGACCGGGCTGCCATCAACGGTGATCGTCGCACTGCCGCCGGTGAGCATTTTCAGGCCGGTTGCGGTGACGATGATATCCGCTTCCAGGCTGGCACCCGATTGCAGCAGGATGCCATCTTTGGTGAAATTTGCGATCTGATCGGTGACGATGGACGCCTGGCCTGACTTGATCGCGGCAAACAGATCGCTGTCCGGCACCAGACACAGGCGCTGGTCCCAAGGATTATAGTCCGGCGTGAAATGAGTCATGTCGACACCCTCGCCCATTTCTTCCTTGACCATGTCGAGAATACGCTTCTTGAACATGCCCGGCTTGTTGCGGGCGAGATTGAAGGTGAACAACCCCCAGAGCACATTCTTCCAGCGAGTCACCAGATAGGCCAGCTTGTTCGGCATGACCTTGCGGAACCGCAGGGCCCATTTGTCCTCGCCGGGCAGCGAGACGATATAGGTTGGCGACCGCTGCAACATGGTGACATGGCTGGCTGTCTCCGCCATCGAAGGGACCAGGGTGACCGCCGTTGCGCCGCTGCCAATCACTACAATCTTCTTCCCGGCATAGTCGAGATCATCAGGCCAGAATTGCGGATGGACTACCTGTCCGGCAAAATCCGCCTTGCCGGGGAAGTCGGGATTATGGGCTTCGTCATAGCTGTAATAGCCGGAACACATGTGCAGGAAATTGCATTTTATGATGCTGCTCTGTCCGTCATTCGCGGACAGCGTCACCGTCCACAGCGCCTCGGCGCTGGACCAGCTGGCATTCACGACTTTCTGGTTGAAGCGGATCTTGTCGCGCAGCTGATATTCATCGACGGTTTCGTTGAGATAGGTCAGTATCGACGGCGCATCCGCGATTGCCTTGCGAGCGGTCCAGGGTTTGAAATTATAGCCAAGCGTGTACATGTCGCTGTCCGATCGGATGCCGGGATATTTGAACAGGTCCCAGGTTCCGCCCAGCCGCTCCCGCGCCTCGACAATCGCCACGCTCTTGTTGGGGCAGCGTTTGGAAAAATGGACAGCAGCGCCAATACCCGACAGGCCAGCACCAACGATCAGAACATCGACAATTTCATCATTCATGCACAGCCACTACTTACATTGATGTCAATATACAAGGCTTTTGCCAAAATCGCTGTTATTCAGCAGCTTCCAGCGCAGGACTGTCATCCCGATCCGCAGCAGCGCTATTCGGGCCGTAAAACTGGATTACCCGGTCATCTACCGGATCATTGAGCAAAATCTTCTTGTCGAAAAGATAGTCCTGATTGAGCTTCCATGGCATTTGCGTGCCATTGCGCGGCAGTTCGTCGAGGGACCGCTTGATATAGCCGGAAGAGAAGTCAAACAGTTCTTCCTGCTCAATTTCCTTGCCCAGCACCGGATTGGCAATCCGGGTCGCCGTGGCATCCATATGGTTGAGCAGGCGGCAGGTATATTCCGAGACAATATCCGCTTTCAGGGTCCAGCTCGCATTCAGATAGCCGAACACGATCGCCATGTTGGGAATGTCTGAGAACATGCAGCCCTTGTAGTAATAATGATCCGGCCAGTGTACCGGCTTGCCATCCACTTCAAACGCGACCTTGCCGGCCACGGCCAGTCGTAGCCCGGTTGCGGTGACGAGAATATCGGCATCCAGCGTTTCCCCGGATTTCAGCTTTATGCCATCGGCGGTGACGCTTTCGATATGGCCGGTTTTGACATCGGCGGTACCGGCGCTGATCGCCTTGAACATGTCGCTGTCCGGAACCAGACAGAGCCGTTGTTCCCAGGGACCGTAAGGCGGCGTATAATCCGCCTTGTTATATTTGTCACCGAGCTCTTTCTTGAGCGGTTTCTCAAGTTTCTTGACGATTTTTTCCGGCTTGTTCCGCGCCATGTTGAAGGTCAGGTCCTGCATCTTCACATTTTTCCAGCGGATAATATTATAGGCCCATTGTTCGGGCATGATCTTGCGCAGGAAATTGGCGAGATAGTCCTTGGCCGGGCGGGCAAAATACCAGGTCGGGGTCCGTTGCAACATCGTCACATGCGCCGCCTTTTCCGCCATGACCGGAACAATCGTTACGGCGGTCGCGCCGCTGCCGATGATCACGACTTTCTTGTCGCTATAGTCCAGATCCTTGGGCCAGAATTGCGGATGCACGACATCGCCCTTGAAATTTTCCAGCCCGGTTATCTGCGCATCATAGGGATTGTCATAGTCATAATAGCCCGCCCCCATATAGAGGAAGTTGGCGTGAACAACGCTCTGGCTGCCATCGGATTTTTCCGCGGTGACCGTCCAGCGCGCCGCTTCACTCGACCAGCTCGCCGAGAGCACCTTGTGGCCAAAATGAATGTGCTTTTCCAGATCATGCTTGGCCTTGATCCGGTGGAGATAGTTCATGATCGACGGACCGTCGGCAATCGCTTTCTGTTCGGTCCAGGGTTCGAATTTGAAGCCCAGCGTGTGCATGTCCGAGTCGGACCGGATGCCAGGATATTGGAACAGGTTCCACGTCCCGCCAATCTCGTCACGCCGCTCCATCAGGGCAAAGCTTTTGCCGGGGCATTTGTCGCGCAGGTGAACCGCCATGCCAATGCCGGAAATCCCCGCACCAACGATCAGAACATCGACCGATTCCACTGCGTTTCCATCCGTCTGCCCGCTTTGCTCTTTTACTTGCGTTGCCATTGGCCGTCTCTCCCAGCTATGCTCCGGTTATGCCATTCTCGCGACAAGGTTGCAAACGGCAATTTAATTGCCCGGTTAAGCCGGCGGTCCGCTAGATGCTGAGGCCGCCATCGACCGCAAAAGCCGCTCCGGTAGCAAATTTGCTTTCGTCCGATGCCAGATAGACGATCAGATGGGCGACATCATCGGGTTCGCCCATATGCCCCACCGGTTGAGCGAGTGCGAATTGCTCCGCGGTTGCCGCCGGATCCGGTGTGCCGTCGATGACGCTCTGAACATTGGGCGTCATGATCGTGCCCGGCAGAACCGCGTTGACCCGCACGCCATTTTTCTCCCGCGCGCAATAAAGCGCGATGGATTTGGTCAGCATGGGGATCGCCGCCTTGGCCGAATTATAGGCCACCAGATCGGCGCTGGCGTTGATCGCCGCGGCGGATGAAAAGTTGATCATCGAGCCACCGGTCTTGCTCATCAGATCCATGGCGGCCTTGCAGCCGAGAAAGATCGAATCGACATCGACAGTGTAACAGCGGCGGAAATCTTCGTAGCTGACATCGGCAATCGATCCGAACACCGTCACGGCCGCATTGTTGACCAGCACATCAAGCCGCCCATGGTCCGCCTCGACCTGCGCAATCACATCGGTCCAGCGGTCCGGATCCGTCACATCCTGTTCGAGAAAGCTAACCCGCTCCCCCAGCGCCTCGGCGGTCTGCATCCCCGCCTCGACATTATGATCGGTGATGATCACCCGCGCGCCTTCTTCCACTAGCCGCGCCGCTGCCGCCTTGCCGAGACCCATTGCGCCTCCGGTCAGCAATATGATTTTGTCCTGTACCCGCCCCATGTTCATTCCCTTCGCCGATGGTTGCTATCGCTGCGGGATGATCACATCGGCGGCGCGCTGGCAATGACCAGAATAGATAGACCCACGGGCGCGGGTCCAGGCCGCCCGGCTATCACCGTTTCTTGGCGATTTTCAGCTTGTCCTGCTTGGCCCGTTTCTTGATCGATTCCTCGCTGCGGGTCAGCGCCTTGCTGATCGCTTTCAAGGTCATGCCCTTTTTGGCAAAGGCATGAAGCTTCTGGATTTCCTCGGACGTCCAGGGATGTTTGTGGCGTTCAAATCGATCTTTCATGGTCATCGCCTATCACGGCTGCCGAGCTGCGGCCAACCCTTCCTGGCTTCGAATGGCCGACAAATGCCGACCACGCTCCGGAAACTCCAACAGTCGCCTGTGTTTCAAGACCGTGTCCGGTGGAGACGGAGGGCTAATCCTTCTTTTCTGTCATCAATTTCAGCAGGTCAGCGGCCAACCGACCCCTTTTCTCCCCCGCGATGGCCGTCCACTTGTCATAGGCGATTTCCGGGGCATCATATGTTCCGCCATCTCCAACTTCGAATTGCCGTCCAAATTCACCGTCTTTTGCGGGACGTTCTTTGGTGGTTCCATGGGTCAAGCCATATTGGATATGATGCATGCCGCCGAAACAGAGAAATTTCTTGTCAAAATTGACCGCGCGGGCGCCCGCATTTCTGAGGTCCAAACGCACCACCAGCGTTGCAATCCTCGTCTTCATATCTTCATCCATTTGGTGCGCATAATCCAATGCACCGGGAAACAGCGCCATTATTTTCTGCGCTCGACCAGCCGGAGCAGACGAGTCCTGGCAACGCGCGCCGTCAATATCGATTATCGACAGCGTAAAAAGCAACATCGCCACAGCGGTTTGTCTGATCTGGTCAGACTGTGGACCATCGAGTTGGTCGACCATCTGCCACAAGCGCGCGCCATATAGCATCGGGAAATAGGCCGAACGGCTGTTCATGCTCTTTCTTTGCAGCCACAGCATATCCGGATCCTGCATCGCCTGGGATTCCGGCACATTGATCCGCTCGCCAATCGCAAGATAGTCAGCGGCCTCGGCCAGTTTTTCCAACTGTGCATATCGGTCAACCGCTTGGGCATGGCCTTCTACCAACGCATCTTCGGCATCGGGCGAGGCATCCGTCGCGGGATTGGCAGGAGACGATGCAGCGAGCAGAAAGGTAAGCAGAAAGGACATTTAAATTCCCAGATTTGTTCGGAGACGGGCGATGGACAATGCCTGAGATCATGGCTTTTGCAAGAGCACAGTAATGGCAGCAGATGAATTGGGGTCAGCTTTTGGCGATGGTCATCGCGCAGTTCAAGAAGCCGTTCGCATTATCGAAACATTATCTGTAAGCTGAGCCGGACAACAGGAGACGATGGATGTTTTTGCACGATATTGGGGTCCTTCCCGGCGAGACGAAAAGCGGCGCGGCCGGAACAGAAAAGCGTGCAATCACCAATTTGTCGCGGCGCGGCTTTGTGGTCGGATCCAGCCTGTTTGTCGTTGGCGTCGCGCTGGTCGGCTGTTCCCGTTACGAAGAACCCATAATCGATGCCGATGCGATTGACTTGCCGGAAGCCGGACCGAGTCCGCTGACCGAGGTCAAGGGCGGCGATGCCACGCCCGCGCTATGGATTGCAATTGAAGAGGACGGGACGGTCAAGATTACCTGCCACCGTTCGGAAATGGGCCAGCAGGTCTGGACCTCCATGGCCCAGATTGTCGCCGATGAGCTCGAAGCCGACTGGGACAAGGTCACGATTGTTCAAGCCGAGGGTCATGAACGCTATGGCGACCAAAATACCGACGGGTCGCGATCGGTGCGCTATAATTTCCATCGCCTGCGCCTTGCCGGTGCGGCGATGAAACAGATGTTGACCGAGGCGGCTGCGGTCTATTGGAAGATCGATCCGTCTGCCTGCTCGGCGGCCGAAGGTCTGGTTAGCAATGACCAGAATAGCGACACTCTCTCCTATGGCAATCTTGCGAAGCTCGCGGCCCGGCTGCAGGTCCCCGAGGAAGCCGCGGTCACGCTCAAGGAACCGTCCGAGTGGCGTTATATCAACAAGGAAATTCCGTCCCTGACCATCCCGCGCATTACCCGCGGCGAAGGCACGTTCGGTATTGATGTTGATCGCCCCAACATGGTCTATGCGGTTGTCGCCCGTCCGCCGCAGCTATTCGGCAAGACCGGTGCGGTTCGCGATGCCGGCGCTCTGGCTATTCCGGGCGTACTGCAGACCGTCAGGCTGCCCGACGCGAAACCCCCGGCGCTGTTTCAGGCCCTTGGCGGCGTCGCGATTGTCGGGACCGACACCTGGGCCGCCATTCAGGGCCGCAACGCGCTGGAAGTCGACTGGATTGATGGCCCGAATGCCGGTTATGATTCGGAAAGTTTCGCCGAACAGATGAAACAGACCGCACAGCGTGCAGGCACGGTTCGGCGCAAGCGCGGCGATGTCGCTGCTGGTCTCGCCAGCGCAGACCGGACCATCACCGCAGAATATTACGCGCCGCATCTGTCGCAATCGCCGATGGAACCGCCAGCCGCAACCGCGGAATGGACCGGAGACAAGCTCGAGTGCTGGGCCTGCGTTCAGGATCCCCAGGCGACGCGCCAGACGCTGTCCGATCTGTTGAAGATCGACAAGGAAAATATCACCGTCCACGCAACCTGGCTGGGCGGGGCGTTCGGACGCAAATCGAAACCGGATTTTGTCGTTGAGGCAGCGCTGATCGCCAAGGAAGTGGGCAAACCGGTCAAGGTGACCTGGACCCGCGAAGACGAAGTCCGCCACGGCTATTATCATTCGGCCAGCGCCCAGCGGCTGGAAGCGGGGCTCGACAGCGACGGCACCTGTACATCCTATCTCCATCGCACCGTCTTCCCGCCCATTGCCTCGACCTTTGCACCGGGCATGGATGTGCCGACGGACGGCGAAATGGGTCTTGGGGCCACCGATGTACCCTTTGCGATGCCCAACCTGCAGGTGGAATCCGGCAACGCCAAGGGCCATGTGCGAATTGGCTGGTTGCGATCGGTGTCGAATATCTATCACGCCTTCGCGGTACAGAGCTTTGCGGCGGAACTGGCCGAGGCGGCAGGCAAGGATCAGAAAGACTATCTGCTCGAGCTGATTGGCGGCGCACGGACGATTGATCCCAATGCGGAAGGGGCAACCTATCCCAATTATGATGCGTCGCTCGAAGACTATCCCATAGAAACCGCGCGATTGACCAATGTCGTGAACCGCGTGGCTGACATGGCCAAATGGGGCCGCAACATGCCCGCCGGTCGCGGCCTGGGTATTGCGGTACACCGGTCGTTCCTGTCCTATATCGCCACAGTAGTCGAAGTCGCGGTGACACCGGAAGGTGCACTGACCATTCCCGGCGTGTGGCTCGCAGTTGATGCGGGCACCGTGATCAACCCGCGCCACGCTCGCGCACAGATGGAAGGCGGCACTATTTATGGCCTGTCCAATGCCCTGTTTGGCGAGATCACCGCGAAGAATGGCGCGATTGTACAGGATAATTTCCCATCCTGGCGGGTCTTGCGCATGGGCGAAGCGCCGCGCGCTTTCGAAGTGGATATTATCGCCTCGAACACCGCACCGGCCGGCGTTGGCGAGCCAGCCACTCCGCCAGCCGCCCCGGCGCTGACCAACGCCATATTCAACGCCACCGGGCACCGTATCCGGACTTTGCCGGTTATCGGCGCAAGCGGCAACCGGCTGACACTGCCGACCGAGACAACCACCACGGGGGAGGGATAGATCATGACCACCAGTTTGAACATCAATGGCAAAAGCGAAACGGTTGATGCAGCGCCTGGAACGCCGTTGCTCTGGGTCCTGCGCGATCATCTCAAAATGACCGGCACCAAATTTGGTTGCGGCGTTGCGCAATGCGGCGCCTGCACCGTTCATGTCGACGGTACCCCGACCCGGTCCTGCGTGACCGCGCATGACTCGCTGGGCGATGCCCAGGTGACCACGATCGAAGGGGTCGAGGGTGCGGCTGCCGATGCCATTCGGGAAGTCTGGGTCGAGAATGACGTGCCGCAATGCGGCTATTGCCAGTCGGGCCAGATCATGGCGGCCACCGCGCTGCTGGCTGAAAATTCCAATCCGAGTGATGCGGATATTGATGAAGCGATGAGCGGCAATATCTGTCGCTGTGCAACCTATATGAGCATCCGGCGCGCGATCAAGCAAGCCGCTGGCTAAACCTCGCTGCGGGCAATGTTCCGGCGCATTTGGCCAACAGGATCAACTGTGCATCGACGGCAACGCTGTAACCGTTTATGCCCGGTCGGCGAACAGCAGATATCACAAATTGCTGAGGGTTAAGGGGAAGCCGCCATGTTCAAGAAAATCGGTATTCTGGTCGTCGTGGCAGCGGCCATTTTTGCATTTTTCCACTATGATCTGGGATCGTTGCTGACGATTGAAAACCTCAAGGCCCAGCAAGACGCGATTGACGCGCAATATAACGCCAATCCGCTCTTGGTTATCGGGGCCTTTTTCCTCTTCTATGTCGCCGTAACCGCCCTTTCGATCCCTGGTGCGGCGGTGATGACACTGGCGGCTGGCGCGCTATTCGGCGTCGTTGTCGGTACGATTATCGTCTCGTTCGCTTCGACCATCGGCGCCACGCTGGCCTTCCTGGCGTCCCGCTATCTGCTTGGTGACTGGGTGGAGCAGCGGTTCGGCCAGCGGCTCAAGAATATCAATGAAGGGGTCCAGAAAGATGGCGCCTTTTACCTGATATCAATCCGGCTCGTGCCCGCCTTCCCGTTCTTCATGGTCAATCTGCTGATGGGCCTCACCAAAATCCGGCTGGGCGTCTATTTCTTCGCCAGTCAGATTGGGATGCTTGCGGGGACGATCGTCTATGTCAATGCTGGCACCCAATTGTCGCAGGTCAATTCAGTGGGCGAAGTCTTTTCGCTTTCGGTTATCGGGTCGTTCGTGTTGCTGGCAACTTTCCCCTGGATTGCCAAGGCGATCATGGCCTTTTTCAAGAACCGCAAAATCTACAAGGGCTGGAAACAGCCGAAATCCTTTGACCGCAATCTGATCGTGATTGGCGCGGGATCGGGTGGGCTGGTCTCGGCCCTGATCGGCGCCACGATCAACGCCAAGGTCACGCTGGTCGAGTCCGGTAAAATGGGCGGGGATTGCCTCAACTATGGCTGCGTGCCCTCCAAGGCGCTGATCAAGAGCGCCAAGGTCGCGGACCAGATCCGCCATGGCGAGCGTTATGGTCTGGAAGCCAGCGAACCGAAGCTTGACTTCAGGAAAGTCATCGCCCGCGTTCACGCGATCATCAAGACAATCGAACCGCATGACAGTGTCGAACGGTTCGAAGGGCTCGGGGTCGACGTTGTGCAGGGCTATGCTCGGCTGACTGATCCGTGGACCGTATCGATTGACCGCAATGACGGGGAAAAACAGATATTGACCGCCAAGGCGATCGTGCTGGCAACCGGTGCGCGCCCGTTTGTTCCGCCTCTGCCCGGTCTTGAAGATACCGGCTACCTGACCTCCGACACGCTGTGGGACGAGATGGCCAAGCGTGACGCCGTGCCGGCAAAGATGGTTGTTCTCGGCGGTGGGCCGATTGGCTGCGAATTGTCGCAATCCTTTGCCCGGCTCGGCAGCGATGTCACGCTGATCGAAATGGCCGACCGGGTCATGGGCATTGAGGATGAGGATGTCTCCGAAGTCGCAACCCGCGCGTTGCAGGAATCAGGCGTCACGGTGCTGACCGGCCACAAGGCGACCCGGACGCAGATTGCCGATGGCGGCAAGCAGATCGTGGTCGAAAGCGACACGGGTACGCAGAACTTGCCGTTTGACGACCTGCTGATCGCCGTCGGCCGCGCCGCGCGGCTGGAGGGCTTTGGCCTCGAGGAGCTGGGCGTGGAAACCGAACGCACGTTGGTCACCAACGACCATCTCCAGACAACCTTCCCGCATATTTACGCGGCCGGCGATGTGGCCGGGCCCTATCAGCTGACCCATAACGCCTCGCATCAAGCCTGGTTCGCCACGGTCAACGCGCTGTTCGGGCGGTTCAAGAAATTCAAGCCGAGCTACGAGTTTCTGCCCTGGACCACCTTCCTTGATCCGGAAATCGCCCATGTCGGTCTGAACGAACAGCAGGCCCGGAAAGATGGCGTCGACTATGAGGTCACGCGCTATGATCTCGACGATCTCGATCGCGCCATTGCCGAAAGCGCCACCGAAGGCTTTGTCAAAGTGTTGACCCAGCCGGGCAAGGACCGGATCCTGGGCGTGACCATTGTCGGACAAAATGCCGGCGAGCTGCTCACCGAATTTGTCCTGGCGATGAAACATGGTCTCGGCCTCGGCAAGATCATGGGTACGATCCACACCTATCCGACCATGGCCGAAGCCAATAAATTCGCAGCCGGGGAATGGCGCAAGAAAAACAAGCCGGAATGGGCCCTGGATCTGCTCGCCCGCTATTTCCGCTGGGCGCGGAGCTAGGACCGGAAGCTACGCCAGGCGAGCGCGCTGCGCTGCACGACGGTAATCGCGCACAACACAGCAAAGACCGAGGCAATCAGCGGAAACTGGCCGGGTAGCAGACACATGACCACAAAGGCGGCGATGGTCTCTCCCCCTTCGGCGATCCCGGTGCTGTAGAAAAAGCTCTTCTCGCCATGCGCGCTGGTCACCGCACCGCGTTCCGCCGCGATGACCGCATAGGCCAGAAAGCTGATCCCGGTCACCGTGAACGCCGCCACCAGCACCAGCGCATAAGGCAGATTTTCTGCGGCGGCAAAGCCGAAAGCGGTCGGCACCGACACGTAGAAAAGAAAATCACAGACAATGTCGAGATAGCCACCAAAGGCGGTTTTCTGGGTCGCGCGCGCCACCGCTCCATCGAGGCCATCCAAAATTCGGCTGATCAGGATCAACGCCAGCGCCCAGCCATAGAGATGGAGCGTGATCAGATAGGCCCCCGCGAGACCGAAGGCCAGGCCGAGCAGGGTGATCATGTTGGCGGTCAGCCCCGCCCTGGCAATTGCCCGGCCCGCGGCATTGAGCGGCGGATCGATCAGCGGACGCAGTTTGGCGTCAAACATGGTGGCTGCCTCTTACACCCATGTGATGATCCCGATCACCGCGCCGGTCATCGCCGTGGCGCCATTACCCGCCAGCCAGCTCTTCATCCCCAGTCCGGCCACTTCGGCGCGGCGATCGGGGGACAGGGTGCCGATGGTTGAAATGATCAGGCCAACACTCGCCAGATTCGCCACCCCGCACAGCGCATAGGTCACGATCAGCTGGCCCTTGGCGCTGAATGTGTCGGCCGGCAGCGCCGCCAGTTCGAGATAGGCGACATATTCGTTGAGGATCGCCTTGGTGCCCATCAGCGACCCCGCGGCTGCGGATTCGTCCCACGGCACGCCGATCATCCACATCAGCGGCGCGAACAGCCAGCCGAATATCCGCTTCAGGGTCAGCGCTTCTCCCTGCACCAGCGGCAAAAGCGTCAAAATCTGATCGATCAGCGCGACAAAGGCAAAAATCACGATGATCACTGCAATCACCGCGAGGAACAGCTGCATTCCGTCCATCGTGCCCTTGATGATCGCATCGAAGCTATTGTCATATTTCAGCCCGGGCTCATCGCGATCCACTTTCGTGTCGCCGCCGCCGGGCACCATCAGACGGGCCAAGAGGATCGCAGCGGGCAAGGAGATCAGCGACGCTGAGATCATATGACCGACCGCATTGGGCACGGTCTGCTCAAGCGTCGTGGCATAGAGCACCAGTATCGCACCGGAAATGGTCGACATTGCGAGCACCATGATAGTGAACAATTCGGCGCGCGCCATGCGGTCGAAATAGGCGCGTACCACCAGCGGGGATTCGACCACGCCGAGGAAGATATTCGCGCCGCCGCTCAATCCGACCACACCGCTTACGCCGAGGCTTTTCTGCAACGCCCAGGACAGGCCTTTGACGATGATCTGCAACACCCGCCAATGCCACAACAGCGCGGCAAGAGCAGAAAACACGATCACCAGCGGCAAGATCTGAAACGCAATGATCAGCGGCGATGCAGCGCCATCCTTGATCGCGAAGGGCAGATCGGCGCCACCGAGATAGCCGAACATATAGCTGGAGCCGACCAGGGTTGCCTGCTCAATCGCCTGGACCGCCTGATTCGCGAGCCCGATAAAGTCCCAGATAATCGGGATACGCACGATCGCAACGGCCAGGACAAACTGTACCGCGATCGCGCCGGCAATCCATTTCCAGCTCGGCCGATCCTTGCGGTTCTCGGACACCGCCCACGCAACCGTCAGGATGAAGGCAATCCCGATCAGGCCTTGAAACTGGCTCACAAGTTCAAGCAAGTGCGGTATTCCCCATGCCGATGCAACAATGCATCACCATGGCGGAAATTTACCAAAGCGCCAACCGGGATTTACACGATATCCTGCGCAACTTCGTCAATCTGAACGGCTCAGGAAGCCGCAGCAATCGCGCCCATCATCAGTTCCTGATCTTTGCGGGTCGGATTGCCGCGCAGGCATAGCCCGCCATTTACCTGCAGATTTTCGCCGGTCATGAAACATTCGTCGCTGGCGAGAAAGACCGTTGCTGCGGCAATGTCTTCGCTGGTGCCGATCCGACCAAGCGGATAGCGCGCTTCAAACGATTCCACCAGACCGGGCACCTGGTCGACGCCAGCGGTCATTGGCGTGCGCGTCAGGCCGGGTGAGATGCTGTTCGCCCGGATATTACGGTCGCCAAATTCGTGCGCGACACAGCGGATCACATGGTCAGTGCCGGCCTTGGTCCCCATATAGGCGGCATGGTCATTCAGCATGACCGTCGCGGTCGCGGAACTGATCTGGATCAGCGAACCGCCCTGCGGATCGGTGTCGCTCATCGCCTTGATCATTGCCTGATAAAACTGGAATGGCCCGGTAAACTGCAGCGCGGTCATCATGTCGAGCTCTTCCTTGGTATTCTCCAGAAAGGGCTTGAGAAACCCGAGACCGGTTGCATTGACGGCGATGTCGACTCCGCCCATCTTGCTGACCGCCGTATCGGCCAAGGCGGTAATATCGGCTTCTTTGGTCAGATCACAGAGCGCATAATGACCGCCCAGCTCGCCGGAAAAGCGTTTTAACTCGTCTTCCTTGCGACCGGCAACCAGCACGTCAGAACCTTCGTCGCGGAGGCGCTGCGCGATCACCTGTCCCATATTGCCTTGACCAGCCGCACCGAGCACCACTGCCTTTTTGCCTTCCAAACGTCCCATATCCTGCTCCTTTTCAATTATCTCTATTGCGTCCCAAGGTACGGATCATGCCGCTTGGCGCCACTCTCAATATGGCTATCTTTCGGCGTTTTGTTGAGACGATTCCACGCAAAAACAGAGGGCCGAACCAGCGGTACTGGTCCGGCCCTCGAATTGATCAACGGGAGGTTGATCAGAACTTGAAGCTGGCTTCCACGAAGACCTGACGGCCGCGGTTCTGTGTGACCACCAGGTCATCACCAACGCCGGGCTGCAGGAACGGACGGCCGCCGCTGGTGTTGATCCAGATTTCATCGGTCAGGTTCACGCCGACCAAGGACAATTTCCATGCCCCATCCGGATCCCCGACAGAAATCGAGCCGTCGATCGAAACATAGCTGTCCTGCCGCAAATCGGTCAGCGAATCTTCGTTGGTGAAATAGGATCCGCTATATTGGACATTGCCGTTAATTCCGAACTCGAAATCATCGCTCAGCGGAATCATCCAGTCGAACGCGGCATTGGCAGCAAATTTCGGAGCCCGTGCAGCGGCCCGGCCGTCAATGTCCTCGCCCGATGTTGTCACAAATGGTGCGGAAAATTCGGCATCGGTATAAGCCAAGGCGCCAGACAGGCTCAAGCCTTCAACCGGCGTCCGCCAGGCCCATTCCACATCCACACCCTGGCTGGTCAGCTGACTAGCGTTAAAGGTCTGGAACTGAATGGTCGTTGCATCGAAATTCTGCACCTGAAGATCATCGAACACATAGTAGAATACAGAAGTGTTCAGTGTGATCGAACGATCAGCAAACTGTGCTTTCACACCGACTTCACCGCCGAGGCCGGTTTCCGACTGATAGATCAGCGCATCAGCGGTTGCCTGACGCACTGCCGGATCGGGATCGTCAAAGCCTAGCAGACTGGACGATGGCAACGCACTATTGTCAATGCCACCTGACTTGAAGCCGGTTTTGAAGGCTGCATAGATATTGATGTCATCAGTCGCCTGATATTTAAGCGACACTTCCGGAGAGAAGTTGCTGTCGCTGAACCGGATCGGTCCAGAGAAGAAGCCGCTGTCGATAAAGGCCGGACCCGCCGCCAGGAAGGCGTGGACATAAGGCACGGTAATGGTGTTGACCTTTTTCTCGTCGGTCCAACGCACACCGCCCGACAATTCGAGTTGCTCGGTCAGATCCAGCGTCACACTACCAAAGAAGGATATCGCCTCGGTCTTGGTATTGTGCTTCTTGAACCAGTCATAGGTGTTGCCCGTGATCGGATCAGGTCCGAGAAAAGAGATATTCACACCCTGTTGTGATGTATCGAAATCAATTTCACGGCTCTCGTAGAAACCACCAAGCATGAAGTTGAACATGCCATCATAGTCGCTGGCAATCCGGAATTCCTGGGTAAACTGCTCTGTCCGGTTCCGCGGATCACTACACCCGACACCGGCCGGCACATTGCCAAACTGACCGACATAGCCGTAACAGTCCGTGTCGACAGCATCGAGATTAAGATAGCCGGATACCGACGTCAGGGTCAGTGTATCGGATACATCAAGATCCCATTTCAACCGGCCAAAGAAAATGTCGGTCTCACCGAACGGAATACCGTTTTCGAAGCGTCCCTGTCCGGCGGAACCATCCGGAACACCCGACCGCAAGGCTGCGGCAGCATCGGTATGGTGATAGAGACCATCGGTGTCATTACAATCCGCATTGGACGGGATGACCACACCGCCGCCCAGCAGGAAGATAGAATCCGCGACGCCATTGGGGCCACAGTTAATATCCGAATGGGCAATCGCGCCATCATTCTCGTTCTTGGTATAATTGAGTTTCAGATTGGCGCTGAAATTGTCAAACGGATCCCATTGGAAGGTCACGCGGCTGACAAAATTCTGCAATCCGCGGCTTGTCCGGCGCGATCCGTTGGGATTAAACGCTGCGGTGCCCGGCGCCAGGTCAACATAATCTTCGATATTGTTGAACTGCGCCGCCACCCGGATGCCCAGAGCATCGGAAATCGGGCCCGATACATAACCGCTGACCGTCGTGCCATTTTCCTCAAATTCCTGGGAGGCCTTCACGCCAACTTCCCAATCCGGGGTCGGGTTGGCGGAACGGATAGCAAAAACACCGGCCGAGGCACTTTTCCCGAAGAACAGCGATTGCGGCCCTTTCAGAACGTCAATTTGCTCGACATCGAAAAATCCGGCTTGAACCAGGCGCATGGTGCTGACCTGCACGCCGTCAAAGTCAAACGCGACCGCAGAGTCAAACGAAGCGGAAATGTTGGAAGAGCCAACCCCGCGCAAACTGATCTGACCGCCCGAACCGGAACCGCCCACTTGCACGTTCAGAGCCGGAACGCGGCTCACCACGTCGGCAATCTCGTTCACCTGGAAATTTTCAAGCGTCTCACCCCCAATGGCTGTGACCGTGACCGGTACTTCCTGCAAGGTTTCCGTCTGCTTCCGCGCGATCACGGTAATGACATTGCTGTCATCCTCTTCCGCAGCGTCCTGCGCGAGCGCTGGCGATGCTGCGCCCATGAATGCCAAGCTGGCCGCTGATCCCAACAGCAAACCGCGCATCGACAATTGAGCAACGCTTTTGTTTGTACGTGACGATGAATTAGACATGCTTCTCTCCCAAAATAGCGCGATGGTAACCACCGGGCCAATCCTAAACTCTCAGCGGTTTTCCCGCTTTTCGTATAACTTCATCTTAAGCAGGAGTTTGGCGTCGCTCTGCTAGCCAATTTGATAGCAAATATGCGAAACTGTGATATTCGCGCAACATATGGTCGTGAACGCTGTAAAATCGGGATGGCATGCTAGCGATAATAAGCATTGCTATAGACGGGACTCTGGGAGTTTATGATCGCTGAAGAATAATGTTGAGAGGAATGGAAATGGGCCGTCTGAACGGGAAAATCGCAGTCGTCACGGGAGCCGCTTCGGGCCTGGGCAAGGCAATCAGCGAAACATTTGCACAGGAAGGCGCCAGGGTTGTCCTGACCGACATAGACAGCGCAAAGGCGGAAGCCGTGGCCCAAAATATTGGTCAATCGGCCACCGCGATGCATCAGGATGTGGTCGACGAATCCCGCTGGCAGGAGGTATTTGCCGAGACGACCCGTCATTTTGGCACGCCGCATATCCTCGTCAACAATGCCGGCCTGGTCATTCCGGCAACAATTGAAGATTGTACCCTCGAGCAATTTCGCAAAACCAATGCGATCATGCTGGAGGGCGTGTTTCTGGGGTGCCGGGAAGCCGTGCGATCGATGAAAACGCAGACCGAACCCTGTGCCATCATAAATATGAGCTCGATGGCCGCACTGCAGGGCTATTCGCCGTTTCTATCCTATGCGGCGGCGAAAGGCGGCGTGCGGTCGATGACCAAGTCGATCGCATTGCATTGCAAGGAACAAAATTATCCGATCCGCTGCAACAGTCTCCATCCTTCTGGCATCGACACACCCATGGTGCGCCAGGAAGCGGTCGGGGCGGAAGGGGCGGAAACACCGGAAACCGGAATGATCCCGCTCGGCGATCTCGGTCACCCGAAAGATGTGGCGGAACTTTGCGTCTATCTTGCGAGTGACGCGTCCCGCTTCATGACTGCCGGCGAATATCCGGTTGAAAACGGAACCCTGTACCAACCGCAACTGTGATCAGGCGCCACCGGCGCCCATCACCGACGCCATCTGGGTCTGAAATTCGGCGAGATCAAAATAGTCACGCCATTTGGCAATTTTGCCATTTTCCATTTCAAACGTGCCCATCACCCGGATGGCAATCCATTTGCCGTTGATCCGGAACTTGTCGGTGCGCTCGGTCAGCACGGTGTCGCCATCCGCCGCAATATGGTGCACAATCCACTCCGCGCCGTCCGACCCCATGCCGGAGCCGTCGAAAAAGGCCCGCACCGCAGCAATGCCGACACAGGGTTCCATCGGGATATTGTGATAGAAGATATCGTCGCTCATCGCGGCATAGATCGCATCATAGTCGAGACGGTTCCAGGCATCGATAAAATCGAGCACCAATTGTTTGCTATCAGCCATATCAATCTCCTTGTTCAAAGCACTGAAACGTCAGGCATCAGGCGAAACGTCGAGGATCATCTTGCCCTGATTGCCGCCCGAAAACAGTTTCATGAATGCGGCGAAGCTGTTTTCGATACCCTTGTCGATATCCTCTTCGTGCTTGAGCTTGCCCTCGGCCAGCCATTGCCCCATTTGCGCAATGCCCTCGGGAAAGCGCGGTGGATAATCCCGCACCAGAAAGCCCTTGATCGTCGCCTGACGCGAGATGAGATACCACAGATTGCGGGTACCGATGGGCTCAGGACTGTTATATTCGCTGATCAGACCGCACAGCACCATTCGCCCATATTCGTTGATCGACGCAATGCCGGCATCCATGATTTCGCCGCCAACATTTTCCCAGATCAGGTCGACGCCATCCGGCGCGGCGGTAGCGATTTCTGCCTCGAGCTGCGCCTGGTTCTTGCCGCGATAATCAACCGCCGCGTCGAAGCCATAGTCGTCAACCAGCTTTGCGCATTTGTCCGCGCCGCCGGCAATACCGACGACCCGGCACCCCTTGATCTTGCCAATCTGGCCAACCAGCGACCCAACAGCGCCTGCCGCGCCGGTGACCAGTAAGGTCTCACCCTCTTTGGGTTTTCCATCATCGATCATGCCAAAATAGGCGGTCATGCCGACCGCACCCAGAACCGACAGGAAATTGGTCGGCGAGGGCACCAGCGATGCATCCACCGGTGCGGTAAAGCCGCCGGCCTGAACCACCGAATATTCCTCCATCGCCGCGAGACCGACAACCCATTGGCCTTCAGGAAAGTCGGGATTTTTCGAGGCATGAACCCGGCCTACGGCGCTGGCCGTCACCGCTGCACCCAAGGCAATCGGCGGCATATAGCTCTCGGCATCACTCATCCAGCCGCGCTGTGCAGGGTCGAGCGAAATATAATGATTGCGGACCAGAAAAGCGCCATCATCCAATTCCGGCAGATCTTCTTCAACCAGCGCGAAGTCACTCTCCCTGGGCTCCCCCTGGGGGCGGCTGACAAGGGTAAATTTGCGGTTCTTGGTCATGGTCTATCCTTCATTTGCAATGCGGTGGGCCTTCTTAATTTTCTTGGCGAGCGACCATTTATGCACTTCAGTCGGGCCGTCATAGACGCGGAACGCCCGGACCTCGCGGAAAACCTGTTCAACCACCGTATCCCGGCTGAGGCCGGTGCCGCCCATCACCTGAACACAATTATCGGCGATCCGGAACAAGGCCTCGGACACCGCCACCTTGGCCATCGAGCTTTCGGTCGTACCCAGATCGCCAGTGTCGAGCACCTTGGCGCACCAGTCGATCATCAGTTCCGCCTGTTTCAGATCAATCTGGTTTTCCGCCAGCATGAAACCGACACCCTCGTGATCCACCAGCGGCTTGCCAAAGGCCTGCCGCCGGCAGGCATAATCACTGGCAATTTCCTGCGCGCGATCGCAGCATCCCAGCCAGCGCATGCAGTGAGTCAGCCGTGCCGGTGCCAGCCGAACCTGGGCATATTTAAAGCCTTCTCCGCTGACGCCGAGCATCTGATCCGCCGGCACCCGCAGATTGTCGATATTGACCACCGAATGGCTGCCCGGCATCGAGCTGTCGATGGTATCGAGCACGCGTTCGATCGTGATTGCCGGATCGGGCAGGTCGACAAGGAACATGCAGGCGCCATCTTCGGACTTCGCCATGATGATCCCGACCTTGGCGCCCTTGGCCCCGGTGATGAAGGTCTTGCGGCCGTTGATCACCCAGTGATTGCCGTCCGGTTTCGCAGTGGTCAGCATCATGCTGGGATCCGATCCCGCGCCATTTTCGCTGGCCGGTTCGGTCATGAAAAAGCCGAGCGCGCGCTCCCGTCGACCAGCGGCGCCAGAAAGCGCTCCTGCTGTTCCGGCGAAGCGCATTTGCCGAGCAAATACATATTGCCCTCATCCGGCGCGAAAGTATTGACCGCCAGCGGGCCGAGCGGAGACAATCCGGACTTACGCAGAACCAGCGCCGTCTCGAGATGCGTCAAATGGCTGCCATCTTCGCGAATATGCGGGGTCAGCACCCCGGCTTCCCGGGCCAGCGCGCGCATTTCCTGGACCAGTTCATCGGTCGGGCCGTGATCCTCACAGCGCGGGTCGGATTCAAAAGCGAAGATTTTCTCGCGGACAAACGTTTCGACATTGGTCGCGATTTCGCGGGCTTCGGCACTAATTTCGTGGTTCAACGGTCTTCCTTGATCAATGATTATGCGTCATGCTGAACCTGTTTCAGCATCTCGGGCGTTTGAAACTAGCCCCCTCAGTTCCTGAAACAAGTTCGGGACGATGGAAACAGAAAAATCTACCGCTGCAATATCGTCACGGCCGACACGCCCGGCGCCCCATAGACCTGCGTATAGCCCGTCTTGGGATCACCCGGAACCTGGCGTTCACCAGCGGTGCCGCGGAGCTGGACAACATTTTCGTAGACCTGCCGCAGGCCCGAGGCGCCGATCGGCTCTCCGCAGGCAAGACAACCACCATCGGTGTTGACCGGGAGTTCTCCGGTGATTTCGGTCCGGCCTTCGATCAACCATTGCTCCTGGTCGCCATGGGGGCAGAAGCCGTTCTCGGCCATATGCATGATCTCGGCCCCGGCTTCGGTATCCTGCAGCTGCGCGACATCGATATCTTCCGGCCCCAAACCGGCTTGCTCGAAGGCCGCTTTTGCCGCCAGCTCGGTCGCCGTGCCCCCGCGTTCATTGTCAATTGATGCGGCGAACACCTCGAACGAACCGGGCGGACGCGTGCGCATGACCGAGGTTTTCAGACGGATAATCGGCCCGCCCAGTTCCTTGGCTTTTTTCTCGCTCGCCAGAATCAGCGCAACCGCGCCTTCGGCCGGAGAGCAGAACATATATTTGTTAAGCGGGTCGCTGATCATCGGCGCGTTCATGATGGTCTCGAGATCGACCTCGCTGCGCCGCCAGGCATGGTCGGTCTTGGCGCCGTTGCGGAACGCTTTTTCTGCCACTCGGCCGAGCGCTTCGACGCTGAGACCATTTTCGTGTAAATAGCGCATGATCTTGGCGCCGAAAAACTGCGTGGTCAGCATATAGCCCGCTTCGCCATACCAGTTGGGCAGGCCGTAAGCCGCCGGATCGGCGTTGAACGCCCCGCGCGGATGCTTGTCAAAACCAACCGCCATGCCAAGTTCATATTCGCCCGATTTGATCGCACTGGCCGCGGCATTGAGCGAAGAGCCGCCCGTTGCGCAGCCGTTGGACACATTGATAAACTGGATACCGGTCAGCCCAAGCTGCGATACCATATTGTCGGCATTGCCGGAGGCGCTTGAACCACCAAAGGCAAATTCGACATCTTCCCAGGCGATGCCGGTATCGGCCAGGGCCTGTTTCACCGCATAAATGCCCTGGTCCATGCCGTCGCGGCCCTCGGTCCGGCCAAACGGATGAATTCCGGCGCCGACAATACATACATCGCTCATCTCAACATCTCCTCAAACAGCTTCCGGGTCGGTCAGACCGGCTTGAAAGCGTGGATCATAACTTGCTCGTCAGCCGGCGCGTCCGGGTCGAGCGGGATCGCGGTCAGCTCGACTTCCATGCCGATTTTGACATCTTCCGGTTCCACGCCGGTCAGGCGCGATTCCACCATGGTCTGGCCGGGCAGCGACACATAGGCCACCACATAGGGCTTGAAATTCATCGGATCAGCCGGTCCCGCATAAGGCGTTTTCGGCGGGAAGCGCTGCACGGTATACGTCCACACCGTGCCCCGCGTCGCCAGCGCTATCGGCTCGATATGATCGCTTGGCGTCAGGGGCAACGGGAAGAATATCTGCCCGGTTTCGGTGTTCCGCGCACCCACCAAAGCGGTCATCTCATCATCGGTAAACAGATTGTCTGCGATCGGCCGTGGGCTCATCCGCTCTCTCCTTTTGTCGGTTCAAAGGACTAGGCCAATTGCCGTCGGTCAATAACTGCCAAAACGGCTAGGGAAATGTCTAGTAGCCGGGATGCACCGCCAGCATGCCGCCATCGACCAGCAAGTCGCTGCCGGTCACAAAGCCGGCATCGTCGCTGGCCAGATAGACCGCCGCACCGGCAATGTCCGTGCCCTGCCCCATCCGGTTCATCGGCGACATCGCGGCCACCCGATCGTAAATATCCGGCACGAATTCCTTGGCCGCATCAATAATCCCGGTATGGGTGCCGCCCGGCACGATATTATTGCACCGGATGTTGAGCCCCTGCTGGGCGCAATGCGCCGCCACGGATCGCGTCAACATACGAACACCGCTTTTGGACGCGGTATAGGTCACATCTCCCGGCAGAGCCGCAAAGGCAGAGGTCGATGCGATATTGATAATCGAACCCGAAGAGCCGCCCGGATTCTGTTTCATCGCCTTGATCGCATTCTGGCACCCCAGCATCACGCCGGTCAGATTGATCCCGAGCAGATGGTGCCAGCTTTCCAGATCAATATCCTCGATCGACTTGGCCGCGACGATTCCGGCATTGTTGACCAGAATATCCAGGCGCCCCCAGTCGGACTGGGCTTTGCCAACTACGGTCGCCCAGCCCTCAGCCGTGGAAACATCCTGCTCCAGAAACGTCGCGCCGGCTGCGTCGGCAACGTCCTGCCCCAGCGCCACCTGCACGTCGGTCGAGAGCACTTGTGCGCCTTCTTCGGCAAAGCGCGCAACCATCGCCGCGCCGATCCCGCTCGCGCCGCCGGTTATGATTGCCGTCTTGCCTGCCAAACGTC
Organism: Parasphingorhabdus sp. W113; assembly: GCF_055693205.1. NCBI lineage: Bacteria > Pseudomonadati > Pseudomonadota > Alphaproteobacteria > Sphingomonadales > Sphingorhabdaceae > Parasphingorhabdus > Parasphingorhabdus sp. W113. The sequence continues at coordinate 3,052,604 of NZ_CM146328.1, forward strand.
CTGTCATGTCGATCTCCTATGATCCCTATCAAATTCGGCAGACGCAGAGCGCCACCGCTTCGGCTTATTCTCCCCTATGTCCCGCAACAGAAAGGCCCAGCCATGCCCACAGCCGACCATTTACGCGAAACCGTCAATCGCTATCTCGCCGCGATCAATGCCGGCGACATGCAAGCCGTCATGGCCCTGTTTGCCGACAATGCCGCGGTGGAAGACCCTGCCGGCACGGAACCGAAACGCGGCGCGGCGATTCTGGAATTTTACACCAATGCCTTTTCCAACGGCGCGAAAGTGGCGTTGACCGACAGTGTCCGGCTGAGCGCCCGCACGGCCGCTTTCCCGTTTCGCGCCGAAATCGGCCAGGCGGACGGCAGCACTCTGGTCGTGGAAGTGATCGACGTCTTCGAATTTGACGAGGACGGGAAAGTGGCGAAGATGACGGCGCATTTCGGACCAGAAAACATCTCCCACCGCGCGCAATGACCGGAGCGCGATCAGGTCAATAACCGGAGCGCTTGGCCAACCGGTCTGCATGAAAGCCGGCATCGCCGAACATCTGCTGCGCAACATGAACCCGTTTAAAATAGAGGCCGACATCATATTCGTCGGTCACCCCAATGCCGCCATGCATCTGAATCGCTTCCTGCGTCGAGAGCTGCGCGGTCATGCCGGACTTTGCCTTGGCCATCGAACAGGTCGCGGCAGCGCTTTCAAAATCGTCATCGAGCAACTGCAGGGATTTCAGCACCGCTGATTTGGTCATTTCGATTTCTGTCGCCAGATGCGCAGCCCGATGCTGAAGGCCCTGAAAAGAGCCGATTTTCTGGCCGAATTGTTCCCGTTCCTTGAGATAATCGGTGGTGATATCGAACACCTGTTGCGACGCGCCGGACATCTCGGCGCCGAGCACCGCGCGTCCGGCTGACAAGATCCCTTCCAGCGCTTCAAATCCGCCGTCGAGCTCTCCCAGTATTGCATCGCCCGTCACTTCAAGGTCATTGACTTTGATATTGGCGGCATTGCGGCTGTCGATCATCGGCACATGTTCGCGCTCGATCGCGGCGGCATCGGCATCGACCAGAAACAGCGTAATGCCGTCCTCATCTCTGGTTTCACCCGATGTCCGGGCGGCGATAATCAGTTTGTCGGCGACATGCCCGTCGGCCACAAAAGTCTTCGCGCCGGACAAAATATAGCCATTCCCATGCGGCTTGGCCGAAAAGGCGATATGCTCGGGGCGATGCCGTGGGCCTTCGTCAACCGCCAGCGCCATCAGGATTTCCCCGACGCTGATCGCGGCCAGGCACTGGTCCTTCTGTTGCTGGGTGCCGTAACGCTGGATCGCGGTCGCGCCCAAAACGGCAGTGGAGAAAAACGGTGAGGCGGTCAGGTTGCGGCCCATTTGTTCCGCCAGAACCCCCGCACCGACATAGCCAAAATCACTGCCGCCATAAGCCTCGTCGACAATGATTCCGGCCCAACCCATATCCGCCATATCCTGCCAGAGCTTACGGCAAAATCCATCCGGATTCTTGCTGTCCCGCAACGCCCGCAAGGACGACACCGGCGCATTTTCGGTGAGAAACCCGCTGGCGGAATCCTGCAGCATTTCCTGTTCTTCGGTAAGGATCAGAGACATATCGGCGTGACCTATGCGCTGGGCAGTTCCAAGACGCGCTTGGAAATGATGTTGAGCTGCACTTCGGTGGTGCCGCCGAGGATGGAATAGGCCCGGTTATAAAGCCATGTATTGGCGAGACTTTCATATTCTATGCCGTCCGGTCCGATCGCCGCGGCTTCGGTGCCGCCGATATCCATGCGCAGCTGGCTGCCCAATTTGGTCAGCTCGGATGCAGTATATTTCAGCATCGATGATTTCGCCCCCAGCCCGTTGCCGGCATTGGCTTCATCGTTCATCCGTTCGACTGTCAGAGTATAGGCCCAATCGTCTATCTCGGCCTGGGCAATCCGTTGGCGCAGCGCGGGATCTTCCAGCCGGCCGGTGGCGTCAACTCCGATTGCCTCGGCTGCGTAGCCGCCCAGATTTTCAGGGCCCTTGGCGCCTTTCAGCGGCGACATTGTTCCCAGCATGCCGCGTTCATGGACCAGCAGGTTCTTGGCGACGTCCCAGCCGCGATTGACTTCGCCAACCACCGACAGATTGCCGTCGCCATAGGATTTCGGGACTTTGACATTGTCGAAAAAGGTTTCGCAAAAGGGAGAATGTCCGGAAATCAGGACGATCGGCTTCACCGAAATGCCTTCGCTGGCCATATCGATCAGGATGAACGTGATGCCTTTATGCTTTGGCGCATCCGGATCGGTGCGGACCAGGCAGAATATCCAGTCGGAAATATCGGCATTGGATGTCCAGATTTTCTGACCATTGATCAACCAGTGGTCGCCCTTGTCCTCGCATTTGGTCTTGAGCGATGCGAGATCGGAACCGGCACCCGGTTCCGAATAGCCTTGGCACCAGCGGATTTCCCCTTGGGCAATGGCGCGTAGATGCATGAGTTTCTGCTCATGGGTTCCATAGGCCAGCAAGGCGGGGCCGAGCATAGATATGCCGAAATTGCTCAACGGTTTGCGGCCATTAATCCGTTCACGCTCTTCGGTCAGGATTTTGGCTTCGTCGGCCGACAACCCTGCGCCGCCATATTCCTTTGGCCAGGTCGGCACGGTATAGCCCTTGGCTACCGCCGCATCGAACCATTGTTTCTGCGCATCGGACTGGAATTCCCAAAGCCGGCCACCCCAGCACTGGTTCTCGGCCGTGATATCACCATCGCGCATTTCCGGCGGACAATTGGCTTCCATCCATGCCCGTGCTTCCGCGCGAAATTGATCCAGATCACTCATAACATGCCTCTCGTAACCCAACCGTCATATTGCAGTCGTTCCCCGGCGGGGACTGCGCAAATAGTTAGCGACAAATTTTGCCAATGATTTGCACTTTCCCCTATTTGCCCGCCAGATGCGGACCATTTAGTCCAGACGCAGCATTTGCTTGCCAAAATTCTGACCAGCAAAAAGGCGTTTGAGCGTATCGGGAATATTGTCAAACCCTTCCTGAATATCTTCCTTGAAGGTGATTTTGCCTTCGCGAATCCATTCGCGCATGCGTTTCTGCGCTTCGGGATATTCGTTCATATAATCAAGCACGATAAAGCCGGACATTGTGCCGCGCTTGAAAATCAGGTTGAAATAATTTTCCGGCCCGGCTGGCATATCGCCTTTTTCATAGCGCGAAATACCACCGCAAATGACCACCCGGCCGTGCATGGCCAGATGCCCCAGCGCGTCGTTCAATATCGCGCCACCGACATTGTCGTAAAAGACATTGATCGACTGGTTGCACAGCTCTTTCAGCTTGGAGCGGACATCTTCATTTTTATAGTCGATCGCATGGTCATAGCCGACATCGCCGGTCAGCCAGTCGCATTTTTCCTTGCCGCCCGCGATGCCGATAGTCCGGCAGCCGGCAATTTTGCCGATCTGGCCAACCATCGAACCGGTTGCGCCCGCCGCGCCGGAAACCACCAGCGTGTCCCCGGGCTGGGGACGGCCATGTTTCAGCAGGCCGAAATAGGCGGTCATGCCGGTCGTGCCGAGCGCGCCCAGATTGGCGGACAGCAGTTCGTCATCGGGAATCTTGTTGAGCTCCCCGCCGGGGACATGCGCATAGTCCTGCCAGCGCAACATGCCCATCACCTTGTCGCCCTTTTCAAAGCCGGGATGGCGCGACTCGATCACCGTGCCTACGCCGCTGCCGCGCATCACTTCGCCAATTTCGGTCGGCGCCACATAGCCTCCAATATTCTCCATCCAGCCTTTCTGGGCCGGATCAAATCCAAGAATCTCGTTCTTGACCAGAACATGGCCTTCCGCTGTTTCCGGCACCGCAGTGACCACTTTCTTGAAGTCGTCATCAACCAGCCCACGTCCTTTGGGGCGTCCGTTAATCAGCCATTGCCTGTTGTCGGTCATCATTTTCTCCATTGCTTGATCGCGGTCGTGATAGGGCACGGACAAGCCGCTACATAACTGCCAGCTTTGATAGCCTGAGGGGGATGGCCTTCGCTTTGAGATGTGGCATAGCAGGCCGATGCGCAGAATATTTCTTATCCTTCTGGCGATGATCCTTGTGCTGCTTGGCTCCATCTATGTCTTTCGGGTTGCCCAGGGATGGGACGATGGAATGGACCAGCCGCGCTCCGAAATTCACGCCGCTGCGCGCGCGGACAAAGTCTATATAGCCGGTGGTATCGGCCTGTTTCGCGTGCTCGACAGCTGTGAAGTCTTTGATCGCGCTGCCGCCAGCTGGGATAGCTGCGGCACCCTGCCCCGCCCGCTGCATCATGTCGCGATGGCTGCCGGGCCGCAACGGATATTCGCATCCGGTGGCTATGTTGCGCTGCCGTTCAAACAGGACCAGACACCCGGCCTGTTCCAGCTGGTGCGCGGCAGCCAGCGCTGGACCGAACGCGCTCAACTTCCTCATCCGATCGGTCAGCACGCGATGCTCTACCGGGATGGGCGACTCTATTTGATCGGCGGCCAAAATGGGTCAGAAGATCTGGCAAGCCTTTGGTCCTATGATCTCGCCTCGGGCGCATGGACCGCGCTCAGCCCGATGCCGACCGCGCGCCATTCCCATGCGATCGCAGTGACCGCCGGCACGCTCTACGTCACTGGCGGCCGGAGCGCTGCGCTGGGCAGCGAGATTGCCCTTATCGAAGCCTATGACTTTGCCGAAGACCGCTGGGCAACGCTGCCCGACATGCCGATTGGCCGCGGCGGCCATGGCGCTTTTGTCCGGGACAACGAGCTGCATATCATTGGCGGCGAATCGCTGACCGGGGGCAATGTGATCAACCGGCACGACATTCTTGATCTGGCGTCGCTAACCTGGACCACCGGTACGCCGCTTGCCGCTGCACGCCATGGCTTTGCGGTTGCGGACTCACCCGATAGTGATGAAGTCTTAGTGATCGGTGGCGGGGCGAAACCGGGGATGCACACGATTTACTCCGTAACGGGAACCGTTCAGCGAGTCGCAAACTAGCAGGAGACGATCATGCAACATCCATCCGACGGGCCGCTGCTCTACGCCTTTACCTGCGGCTATATCACCTTGCCGATGAGCTTCTTTCTCGACGGAGAGCCGGGCAAGGCCAAGGTCCCGGCCTGTGTTTTCCTGATCGATCATCCTAAGGGCAAAGTCCTGTTTGATACGGGCTTTAGCGACCGGTTTGTCGGACTGGAGAGCGGCCTCGGCAAGATTGTCGACATGCCGGCGGACCAGACCATCGCCAACCGCCTTGAAGCGATCGGTTTGGATCCCGCGCAGATTGACTATGTCATCAACTCCCATCTCCATATCGACCATGCGGGCGGCAATCATATGCTTCCCAACGCCACAATTCTGGTGCAGACACCGGAATGGGATTTTGGAACCAGCGGGGAAGACACGGCCTATGACGCGATCGACTTTGATCTCGGCCAGCCGGTCAAACGACTGAACGGGGAGCATGATCTGTTCGGTGACGGCAGTATCGTGATCTTCCCGACGCCTGGCCATACCCCGGGCCATCAGTCGGTTCGGGTGCGCACGATCGGCGGCGACGCGGTGCTCGCGGCGGATTGCTGCAATATGCGCCAGTCGCTGGATGACATGCATCTGCCGGATCACTGTTACAATATCGACCAGTATCGCGGCTCGCTCGAAACCCTTTCTGAGTTGCGCCGCGCCGGTGCGACGATTTTTTATGGCCATGATCCGGATTTCTGGTCGACCGTCCCGCAGGCCGAAAAACTCGATCTGCAGGCTCTGTAAACGGCCGCTCACTCCCTATAACAATAGTGGCGAGCGCATCCCCCTGCGCTATGAAGAAATGACACAGAGAGTCCCGGTAGAGGGCGGATCACCAAAAGGAGCGAAACTTGGCGAATAGTGAAATGGCAGACAAAGATGTCCTGGTGGATATCTTCACCCGCGCAGACCTGATCATGCAGTCGGATATCAAGTTTCGAAAAATGATCGGCGCCGGACAATTGCAGATCGTCTATTATCCCGTCCGCGGCCAGGAAGTCGTGTCCTCGGCAATGATGGCGGCGATCAATCAGGAAGATTATCTCGTTACCATCTATCGCGGTCTCCACGACCAGCTCGCCAAGGGCATTCCCTCCAAGGACCTCTGGGCCGAATTTGCCGGCAAGGTGACCGGCACCTGCAAGGGCAAAGGTGGCCCCATGCACATCACCCATCCGGAAACCGGGGTGATGGTCACCACCGGTATTGTCGGATCAGGCATTCCGATTGCCAACGGCCTGGCGCTGGCCAGCCAGCTCGACAAGGACGGCAAGGTTACGGTCTGCTGCTTTGGCGATGGCGCATCCAATATCGGCGCTTTCCATGAAGGCCTCAACATGGCGCAAGTGTGGAAATTGCCGGTTATCTTCCTGTGCCAGAACAATCTCTACAGCGAGCACACGCCGATGGAATTCGCGACTAGCTCGGAGACCATCAAGCAGCGCGGCGAAGGCCTTGGCATGCGCTCGGTCCGGGTTAACGGCAATGACGCCAGCGAAATGTATGCGGCGGCCAAGGAAGCGGTCGAATATGCCCGCGCCGGCCACGGACCGACGCTGATCGAAGCGATGACATTCCGTTTCCACGGCCATCTGCTCGGCGACACCGGTCACTATATTCCTGAAGCGGAAATGAAACAGGCACTGAAAGATGACCCAATGCCGATCCTGCGCCAGCAATTGCTCGATATTCAGGTCAGCGATGCGGACATTGCCGCGATCGAAGCGAAAAACGCGGCGATTATTGAAGAAGCCGCCCAATTTGCGATGGACAGCGATTATCCTCCGGGAGACGAATATCGCATTGATGTCCTCGACGTGGAGATTGCAGCATGAGCGATAAACCAGCAGAAATCATGTTCGCTCAGGCCTGTAACATGGCAATGGCCAAGGCGATGGCCGATGATCCCAAAGTCATCCTTATGGGCGAGGATATTGCCGATGAACAGGGTGGCGGCGTGTTCAAGGTAACCGCCGGTCTGTCCGAACAATTTGGCACCGACCGTGTCCGGTCAACACCGATTTCGGAGCAGGCGATTGTCGGTGCTGCCGTCGGATCCGCTCTGGTCGGCTACAAGCCGGTGGCGGAAATCATGCTGATGAATTTCATCACCGTGGCGATGGACCAATTGGTCAATCATGCCGCGAAACTGCGGTTCATGTCGGGTGGGCAAACCAGTGTGCCGTTGACCATCCGCACCACAACCGGCGCAGGCACCGGTCTCGGCGGCCAGCATAGTGATATGCTCGAAGCCTGGCTGGCGCATGTTCCCGGACTGAAAGTCGTTGCGGCGTCCAATCCGGCTGATGCCTATGGTCTGCTCTATTCTTCGATCATGGATCCCAATCCGGTGATCTTCATCGAGAATACGCCGACCTATTTCACCAAGGGGCCCGCGCCCGCGCCGGATCATGTTGTTCCGCTCGGCAAGGCTTCGGTTCCCCGCGAAGGCACGGATGTCAGCGTGATTACCTATAGCCGCGGGGTTGGTGCGGCCCATGCCGTGGCCGAAAAGCTCGCGGGCGAAGGCATTTCGGTCGAGATTGTCGATCTCCGTACGATTGCGCCGTTTGACGAGGAAACCGTGTTGAAGAGCGTTGCCAAGACCAAGGCAGCGGTGGTGGTTCATGAGGCGGTCAAGAATTTCGGCACCGGTGCCGAAATTTCATCGCGCATCCACGAGGAACTGTTCGCTGACCTGCGCGGTCCAGTCGGTCGCGTCGGATCCGGCTACGCGCCGGTGCCGTTCTCGCCGACGATCGAAAAGGCGTGGATGTTCAGCGAAGACGATATTGAACGCGAAATCAGAAAGCTATTGGGGTAAATATGGCGACAGAAATACGCATACCGAAATTGGGATTCAGCATGGAAGTCGGAACGCTGGCGGAATGGCTGGTTCCCGATGGCGCTCAGGTTACCGAGGGTCAGGACATTTATGCGCTCGAAAACGACAAATCGACTCAGGAAGTCGAATCGCCGGCAACCGGGACGTTGAAAATCATCGTTTCGGAGACCGGTGCGGAATATCCGGTTGGGGAGCTGATCGGCACGATAGAATAATCGCTTCGGGCAAAAGCCTCGGGACCCTGTCATTATTAATAGTAATGTTTGGTTGACTGCAAAACCAAACAACGCGAAAAGCATGCGCAATGAAAGGGGCGGTAAACGCCTCCCAGGAGAGAGCGAGCTTTGATGGCAGAGAATTTTGTCGAGGAAATACCTGACGTTACCAAGGCGACCTTTCGCCGGAATATCGACAGCGTCACGATTACCAGCGCCGCCGAGATACGCCCTGCGGCGGAAGCGATCCATGACATTGCACAATCCTATGACCTGCGCATCGCGGTCAGTGCCGACATTTCATCCAAAGCCCATATGGTCGACGCCGATGGCGAATTGATCAATAAGGATGTCTTCGGATGGGTGGCCGAAGGCGAGCGTTGGTGGGAAGATACCCGGCTGGCCCTGAGCTCCCCCTTGCCGCGCGCCTGCCGCTATGAAAGCGAACCGGTCTGGTGCAATGCCGACGGATTTCATGGCCACTGGCACAATGATTATCTCGACGAGATTGATCTGACCGATTTCTACACCGATGATGCCGGGTCGAAATCCGCGATCCTGATTCCGGTTCACCTCCCCTTCGGCCAGATCGCGGCGGTCAGCTTCACGCCGACCGACAAGGATCTGTCCGATCTCAGCGAACCCTATCGGCTCTATTCCGATTTTCTCGCCCTGGTGACCAGCCGCTTTGTCACCGGCTATGTTCTGGCGATGCGCAAGAAGCACCGCATGCCGGCCAATTGCATTCTTTCCAAACGTGAAGCCGAATGTCTGCACTGGGCAGCAATTGGCAAGACTGACAAGGAAATCAGCATGATCCTGTCGCTCAGCCACGCGACCATCCGCTATCACGTCAACCGCGCCGGCCAGAAACTCAACAGCGTCAACCGCGGGCAGACCATCTTCAAGGCCGGGCAACTGGGCTATCTGGGCGCGACCGACTGACGATTTTCCGCCGTAGTCGCCATCCCGAATCCGAGCCCTATCGGCTATTTCCGCAACAGCGCGAAAACTCCGGTCATCGTCATCAATACCCTATCGCCAGTGACAATTTCACCGTGGCAATAAGCCATGCGTTTGCCTTTGCGGTCGATATGGGCATGGGCGACAACCCACTCGTCGGCCTTGGCACCGCTCAGGAAATTGGTGTTGAGATTGACCGTCGCAATCGGCAATCGCGGACGTTCGCTGACAAATAGCTGATAGCTCAGGGCGACATCGGCCAGCGTCGTCAGAACCCCGCCATGCGCCACGCCGATACCATTTAGATGCCCCTTGGTGATCCGAATGCCGACCGCGATATGGTCTGCGTCCTTGCGGGTAAAATAGGGGCCCGCCACGTCGAGAAAACCACTCGAGAATGTGGCGGGCGCAAACCCTTCGGGAATGGCAACCAAGCCGCTATTCCGCAGCTTGCAGCTTGGGACTTTTGGGCGGCTCTTCGCTGTTCAGCCACAGATCCAGTGTTTCATGGAAATGGCGCAGCTTCGATTCCTGATAGCTGGCAAAGATCGACACGCCATGGGGCTGGTTTTTCACGCCCTTCTGCATCGCCTTGTGGTTGAGATAGTCCTGATTGAAGATCTTGTTCAGATAGCTGCCAAACTCGGTCGCCTCGGTATAATCGTCGTGCAGATCGAGAAAGGTGCATTTTGCCGGTTCCGGACGCTCGGCGCCCTCCGGCAGGGCGACCATGAACATCACTTCGTGAAGCGACTGCTCGGGATTGTCGCCATCGGGGCGAAAGCGGTAGAAGATCGGATTAAAATCCGCCCAGGGGCTCATGTTCGGAAAGACGCTGTAGAAAATCGCGTCGGTCAAATCGGCATCACTGATATTGTCGACCATATCACCCCAGGTCGGCCGCATTTCCTCGCGCCGCGCCTGCGCTGCTTCGTCGCGCAAGGCATGAGCCGAAACGTCGGTATAGATCATCGGCGTATCTTCTTCTTCCGGAGCGATCTTGCCGCCGATCCAGTTGCACATATGCGGATCAGCGGATTTCAGATCGCCTTCGATATAATTGGCCTCCATGTCGAAAATACCGCTCTTGCCGTTGGGCAGGGATACTTTGACGCGATTTTCCTCCAACCGCTCGAATTTGTGCTTGCTGATCGGATGGATGAAGCTCTGAAACGCTTTCTGGTCCGGGAAAGCGGTCGGATCGGGCTTTTCGAGATCGGTATGCGGGCTCGGCGCGCCGTGCGCTGACATCGCGCGCGACATATTGTGCCACACGTCATATTTGCTGTTCGCATCGGCGAAAGCCGGCATCAATTCGGGATGAGTGCCGACCACATGATAGGATTCCATGAACGCTTCCTGCGCGATTTTCCAGTTGCATGGCAGCCGCTTGATCATGTGCGCCGCCTTGTAACGCCGCTCGAACGGGATCTGGAAATGGCGGTCAATATCGCCGAGGAAATCCTCCAGCGGTTCGCAATCCCGATCGGGGTTGATGAAAACGAAGCCGCCCCATTCGCCGACGCTAATGGCTTTCAGACTGTGGGTTTCTTCGCTGACGGATGGAAAATCCCATTGGCAGGGCACTTCCTTGAGCTTGCCATCCAGTTCCCAGGACCAGCCATGGAACGGGCAGCGCAGCGCCTTCTGGCCCTTTTTGTGATTGTCGCAAATAGCGCGGCCACGGTGCATGCAGCTGTTCGGATAGGCTTTAATCTCGTCTTCCGAGACGCGCACGATGATGAAGGACAGCCCGGCAATATCATAGACAAACGTGTCGCCGACTTCCTTGATGTCATCCTTGTGGCAGGCCATTTGCCAGACCCGCTTCCACAGCATTTCCACTTCGCGGTCATGCTCTTCCTTGGTCCAGTAGCGACTGACTTCGACTTCGGTCAGGCCCGGTTCCATCGGAGACTCTTCAAAATAAACATCCGGCGCACGAACTTTGTCGCCTTCCAACAGCTCGGTATAGGCAATACCGTTGGACCGATTATGACCTGTGAGCGTCTCGACCATTATTTTCTCCTGAGAACTTTACCTTTTCACCGCTCAGGCTAACGCAAAGCCGGGCAAATTCCACTAGTGAATCTGGCAGCATGGCCTACTGTTTTTGAGAGGACCGTTTGCAAGGTTTACCTGTGTATCTTGCGTTTCAAGAAGCAGGCACGAGTCTGCCCAGAAGGAGAGCAAATCCGTGAAACTCTATTCGAGTCTAGGCCCCAATCCCCGGCTTGTTCGTATGTTCTTGGTTGAAAAGAATATCGAAGTCGAGCGCGTCCACCTTGATATCATCACTGGCGAGAATCGCAGCCCGGACTATGCCGAAAAAAATATCTTGCAGACCACGCCAACGCTCGAACTGGATGACGGCACGCTGCTGACGGAATCGGTGGTGATCTGTGAATATCTCGAGGAGATTCAGCCCGACCCCGTGTTGATCGGGTCGACTCCGGCAGAACGCGCCGATACCCGGCGCTGGGCGCGGCGGATTGACCATGAAATCGCCATTCCGATGACGCTCGGCTTTCGCGGCGGCGCGGGCCGGCCGATGTTCGAACCGCGCATGAATGTGGTCGGCGCGGAAGGCGCAGCCGACTTGTCAGCCATGTCCGACAAGGCCTGGATCTGGCTCGACGAACAGCTCGGCACCAAGGATTATATCTGCCAGGACCGGCTGACTCTCGCTGATCTGGTTGCCTTCTGTTTCATCAAATTTGGCGGTACGGTCGGCTGGACCCTGCCTGACGGCACCGACAATCTGGCGCGTTTTGCGGCGATGATGGAAGAGCGTCCGTCGGCCGAAATCTGGCGCGGCGCAGAATGACGTCGACGCCCGCCACTCTCGCCAAGCTCGGCACGATCATGCAGATCAGCTATGTGCCCGACGATTATGACGCCGCGCTGGATTACTGGACCCAGAAAATGGGGGCCGGTCCGTTTTTCCACACCGAGGTCGTCGCTGTCGAAAATGTCAAATATCGCGGCGAACCATCCGACATCCAGTTTTCCATGGCGATTGGCTATTGGGGGGATGTTCAGGTCGAATTGATCCGGCCGAATAATGACGCGCCCTCGATGTTCAGGGACTGGCGCGAAAAAGGCCTGCAAGGCGTCCAGCATCTCTGCATCATCGTCGATGATCTGGCCGAGGCCCGGCGAATCACCGAAGACAAGGGCGGCGAAGTGATCCAGGAGGTTTCCTTGCCGGGCGGTGTCGGCGGCGCGTTTTATGCCGACTATGGCGGCGGACCGGGGACGATTATCGAATATCTGCAAATCCCGCAGCCGGGTCTTGATGGCTTTGCAGCGATGCGTCAGGCCCATCTCGACTGGGATGGAGTCACCAACCCTGTGATTGGAAAAGAATGATGAGCGAAACCCCTCCCGAACGCCGCCCGGATCAGAAACCGATCAAATGCGTGCTGGTCGCAGCCGGCAAATATCATGACATTGATTTTGCCCGGCTCGAGATCCTCAAGCTGCTGGCTGAAGATGATCGGATCCGTGTCCGGGTCTTTGAAGATTACGAGAATCTGGATGCAATCAAGAATGCGGATGTCCTGATCAGCTATACCTGCGACTTGCTCCCCAGCGAAGCAGCGCAAAAAAACATCCAGAATTTCGTCAAGGGCGGCGGGCAATATTTCGCGCTACACGGCACCAACAGCGTGCTGAAATTCCTCGAAGATGGCCGGGTCGATGCGCCGGATGACATGCCGACCTTTGTCGACACGCTGGGCAGCCGCTTCCTGTCCCACCCGCCGATCATTCCCTTCACCGTCGACAATGCCCAGCCGGATCATCCGCTGGTCAAGGGCATTCCGAGCTTTGAAACGGTGGACGAGCAATATCTTGTCGAAACCCGCGCGGAAATCGACGTGCTGCTCGACACCGAATATAATGGTGAAGATGACATTAGCGGCTTCGTCCACAGCGACATCACAAAGAGCCGCCACCCGGTTTTCTATATTCGCAAAATGGGCGAAGGCGCGGTGCTCTATCTGACCATGGGCCATTGCCGCGGCCATTATGACATGGATCCGGTGCTCGACTGGTGGCCGGAAGTGGACCGCTCCGGTTGGCAGCAGCCGATTATCTACGACCTGCTGCGGCGAGGCATCAAATGGGTTTGCCAACCCGCCATCGCAAAATTCTAGGCGCATATTCCAACCCCGAAACGAAACTCAAAAGGAGAGCAAAATGGATTTAGGACTCAAGGGCAAGAAAGTCATTCTCACGGGCGGCAGCCGCGGCCTCGGCCGCGCGGCGCTGGAGCATTTCGCCAAGGAAGGCGCGGACGTCGCGTTCTTCTCCCGCAATGCCGAGCAGGTGGCTGCGGCTAAGAGCGAACTGGAAGCGCATGGCGGCAAGGTGTTTGCCGAAGCGTTCGACATGACCGATGCAGAAGGCTATCCCAAATGGCTGGAAAAGGCAGCTGGCGAACTGGGCGGCTGTGATATCTTCATCCACAATGTCAGTTCGTCCGGTGCCGGCGCAACCGGCGACTGGGAAGTCACCTTCCAGACCGACATTATTGGCGCGGTCAAGGCGCTTGAAGTGCTCGAACCGCATCTCGAAAAATCCGACGACGGATCGGTGATTTTCATGTCATCCACCGCAGCCTTCGAAACCTTTGTTGCGCCACAGGCGTTTAACGCGATGAAAGCCGCGCTGATCACCTATGGCAGCCAGCTCAGTCAGGCGCTGGGTCCGAAAGGAATCCGCGTCAATATGGTTTCGCCGGGTCCGATCAAATTCCCTGGTGGCAACTGGTCCCAGATCGAAGCGGGCATGCCGGAATTTTATGAAGCAACCAAAGCCGGTTTTGCATTGGGTGACTTTGGCGGGGCCGATGACGTCGCCCGCAGCGTCGTGTTTCTCGCCAGCCCGGCGTCGAGCTATACGACCGGCGCGCATCTCGTCATTGATGGCGGCTTTACCAAGCGCGTCCAGTTCTAACGCTTTTTCGTCGAAAGCCGGGCGGTCTAGTTGACCGCCCGGTCTTTTCCTTCCCAATAGGGCGCACGCAATTCGCGGCGCAAGATCTTGCCCGACGGATTGCGCGGCAAGGCGGGAATGAAATCCACTGATTTCGGACATTTGAACCCGGCAATATTGGTCCGGGCATGGCCGATAATATCGGCTTCGCTGGCTTGATTGTCGGCTTTCAAAACCACACAGGCCTTGACCGCCTCGCCCCATTTTTCATCCGGTATCCCGATCACAGCGACATCCGCCACGGCAGGATGGCCGTAAATCGCATTCTCGACTTCCGCCGGATAGATATTCTCGCCGCCGGAAATGATCATGTCTTTCACCCGATCGTGGATATAGAGATAGCCATCCTCGTCAAAATAGCCGGCATCACCCGTCCGCAGCCAACCATCGCTGTCAATCGTCGCTGCGGTGGCGTCGTCCATGTTCCAGTAGCCCTTCATATTATAGGAAGAGCGCGTCGCAATCTCGCCGACTTCGCGGGTCGGGACACTGTTGCCCTGTTCGTCGATAATCTTGACCTCGACACCCTGGAGCGGCTTGCCCACGGACCGCATCTTGTCATTGCCATCGGGATCATGATCCTCGGGCGGCAGCGCAACAATCGTCCCGGATGTCTCGGTCATGCCGTACATCTGGATGAATTCGCAGCCGAAAATATCGATGCTTTCCTTCATCATCTCGAGCGGGATCGGCGAGGCGCCATAGCTGATATATTTGAGCTTGGAAAAATCGACTTCGCCAACGCGGGGATGGTTGAGCAGAATCTGGATTGCGGCCGGCACCATGAAGATCTTGCCGATGCCATATTGCTCGATAAAATCGAGCGCTTCGGTCGGATCATATTCGCGTACCACCACGGCATGGCCGCCAGTGTACATATTGCCGAGACCGGAACCGGTGCCGCCAATGTGGAAACAGGGCATGGCGAGCAACATAGTTTCGCCCGGCACCGATTTCTGCCATTCAGCCAGATCATCGTCTGATAATTTGGCGCGCTGTCCGAAAATCGAGCGGCCGGTCATGATCGCGCCCTTGGGATGGCCAGTGGTGCCAGAGGTGTAGAGCTGCAGCGCATCATCATCGGGCGAACAGGGCACGGCGGGATCATCGCTGCTGAAACCATCACGCCAGTCCGGATAGCCAGGAAAGTCCTCTTCCGCCTGTTCGGAACAGATAATCGTCTCGACATGCTCCAGCTGCGGCTTGATCTGCCGCACAAGATCGACAAATTCGGGGCCGATGAACAGGATCTTGGCTTCACAGTTATTGACGATATAGGTGACTTCCGGACCGGCCAGACGCCAGTTTACCGGCGTCATCACCGCGCCGATCTTGGCGGCGCCGAGCAAAATCTCGAAATAGAGATGGGAATTCTTGCCCATATAGGCGATCCGGTCGCCCTTCTTAACCCCCAGCGCGGTCAGACCATTGGCCGCCTGGCTACTCTGTGCATGCAAGCCGGCATAGCTGACCGTGTCGCCTTCAAAAGTGAAGACCAGCGCGTCGCCCAGTTCTTCTGCCTGATGCCTGATGACGTCCGCGATGGTGATAATCTGCTCTTTCAACATGATCCTGTCCTATGGTTTGCGGTCTTATCAAGAAAACCGATTCTGCCTTCCTATCTAATGCCGGCCATCTCCAAACCGGCCTAGCATATTGATTAGCCTGCTGAACCGGATCCGTCGCCCGTCCTGACCAAGCCAGCCGCCTCCGGCCTTGGGGCAATTGATAGGTGCAATGGGGCCCGCTTCTCCTATGATCCCGGCATGACCCATTTGGCCCTGCACCAGATCACGATGATGCGCGACGGCCCGCAAGGGCTGGTGTCCTTTGCGGCGGAGGCTGGCCTCGAGGGGGTTTGCCTGTTCACCGCATCGCCGCAAGCACCGGATGGCAGCGCCATGTTCCCGGTGGTGAGCAATCGCGAGAAATCGGACTTTCGCCAGTTGCTGGCTGACAATGATATCCGCGTCATCAACGCCGAATATTTCCCGGTATTGCCGGATCGGGACGTAACCACTTATGAGCCGGCGATCGCGCTGGCCACCGCGCTGGGCGCGAAACGCATCGTCACCCATGTCCAGGAAACCGATCCGGCGCGCAAGGTTGATCAGTTGCACCAGCTGTGCGCCAGCGCCCGGGCGCATGGCCTTGAGGTCGGACTGGAATTTACCGGTTTTGCCGGCGGCTGCGCCTCCTTGACCGAAGCCGTTGCCCTGCATCGTGACCTCGCCTGCGACAATCTTGGTATCGCCATCGACGCGCTGCATCTGTTCCGCACTGGCGGCACGCTGGAACAGCTGGCAGCGGTTGATCCGGTCAGTATCTGCTATGCCCAGATTTGCGATGGCCCAGATTTCCGGGTGAGCAGCAGCTATGTCGACGAGGCGATGAACCGGATGATCCCCGGCGACGGCGTCTTTCCCCTGGCCGGGATGCTGAACCTGCTCGGTCCGCATGTCGACATCGATATCGAAATCCCCTGGTTCGGCGCCGGGCCGACCGACGATCTGGACAGCTGGGCCCATCGCGCAATCGCTGCCAGCCGTACTCTGATCACCAATAAGGAACCTGTATCATGACTCTGGAACAACTGCTCGACCGCGCCACCATTACCGATCATGTGCTGCAATATGCCGCCGGGATCGATCGCCGTCAGTGGGACTTGTATCGTTCGATCTTCGCCGACGAGATTGTCATGGACTTCTCGTCCTGGTCGGGGAGCCCGGCCGCACCCATGGCTGCCGACGACTGGGTGACCGGCGTGCGCACCACCTTGGAACCCTTTGACGCCACCCAGCATGTCCTGACAAATTTCAAGGTAGAAGCGGATGGCGATCAAGCCCGGTGCACCTGCTATGGCACGGCGCATCATCATCTGGTGGTTGATGGAGAGCGCCATATGAACTCGATCGGCGGCTATTATGTCCATGAATTGCAGCGGGTTGGCGAAGGCTCTGACAGCAGCTGGCTGATCTGCCGCACCACGCTGAACGTGACCTGGGAAATGGGCGATCGTGGTCTTTTCGAACTGGCGGCCCAGCGCGCGGCTGCCGCAACGGTCTAAGGAAAAGATTGCGCCAGTCTTGCTTCATGCTAATGTTGTCCGGACAAATTATCTGACGGAGAAACCGGCATGTCTTTGACCACCAGCCTCGCGGCCCTGACCCTGGCCGCTACCGATCCCGGTGCAGCGGCTCTGGAGGCCCAGCTGACGGGCATGTTCACCAATGAAGAACAGGCCTATTTTGAGAAAGATGCCGGTCGCATCCCGCCGCCGTGGACCGCCCTGCGCATAGAAAAGAGCGAGGACCGTCTAACCCTCACGCCGATCGATGCCTTTGGAACACCCGTGGGCCCGGACCAGGCGGTAAAGACACGCAGCGGAGCAGAGCGTGATCAGGTGACCGTCGGAACCTGTACGCGCAATTTTGATCGCACGGAAAGCGGCTGGACCTATAGCGCGCTGCAAAATCGCAAACGCTGCAACCAGCCGTTCCAGATTATCGCTATCACCGCGAACGGTCTCACGCTGCGCCTGGCCGATGGCACCGAGACCCGGCTCAATCGGGCACGGCCGGTCCAGTGCTGGGCCGCGGTCAAAAAATCGGAACCCAAAGCCGATGGCAGCCCGGACTGGCATTTTGCCCAAAAGCTCGAGCTGCATGATCAGGGCGGGCGCGTGATGGTCGGTGGCGGAGACAGCGGTGCCGATCCATTGATCCTGAGAATGCGTGCGGTCTACTGGCCTGCGCCAAGCACCAACCGCCCCAGTATGGTGCTCTATGTCCACAAGCCGGACGCACCGGATAGTGCCGTCAGTTACAGCTGGGCGGACATCAACGCGAGCCGGGTCGGCCTGAATTTGCGCTGGATGCAGTCAAGCTGCACGATCATCGGAGCAGAGCGCGATTCCGAGGTGACACCGCAGAATTTCCGCGGCTAAGCGCCGGGCTTATTCGGACGGAGGCTGAAAGCGCGCGCTGGCGATCGGCTGATTGACCGTGGTTTTCGTCCAGAACACTTCGTTGGATTTGCGCCCGTCATAATAGAGCGTGACGTGCCGCGCCTGCAGCCAGTCGGGATCGGTCAAGCGCACAAAATCATCATAGACCCGCACATGCCAGCCTTTGGGCGTGCGAAAGCCAAGCGTCCGGATGGCATGGCTTTGCTGGTCCACGCCGAACAGGGTCTTGCCACCCTTGGGATCGGTAAGCTCGACCATATAGAGTGGATGCTCGGCAATGCTGTCGTCAGGCAGGCGGGTCGCCACAAAGCCCGGCTTGTCGGCGTGCCGAATGATCCCGAAGCCGAAATTGCTGGCCCAGAATTTATCCGCTTCCGCCTTGGGTGTGATGCCTTTTTCGGTCCAGGTTGTTTCACCGTCATAGCCCACTTCGAAAATTAATCGTTCCGGGTTGCGGGCGATGATCCGGACCTTGCCATCGGCGCCGTGCGCAACGGTGCGGTTGCGGTCAAATTCCCGCCACATCCGGTAATCGGTGGCAATCACCCGGGGCTCCGGACCGGTAGCGCCATAGAATATCGCGCGCCCCGAAAGCGCCAGGGTCCGGGCGTTGGCCCAATCATCGCCCCCGGCTGCGGTGCGCGCCATCGCCAATATTTCCGCTCCGCTCAGCGCTTGCTCCTCTGCGGCACGCGGCTCCGCCGCAACCGGACCGCTCACGCCGATGCACAGACTGAATAGCGAGGCGAGAATGAAGCGCATCATGGCGGAGTTCTTTCTTAATTGTCCGGACAAATTCTACCTTGCCTTGCGCGCCGGGTTGCTGTCAATATAGCGCCATGACTATTCGATCCCTTCCGATCACCAGGCGCGCCTTTGTCGGCGGCTTGAGTGCGTCGCTGATCTCCGCTGCCGCCCCCCGCCGAACATGGAACAGCACCACCGCCGACGTCATTGTCATCGGCGCCGGACTGGCCGGGCTGCATGCGGCCTGGTTGATCGAGCAGACCGGCAACAAGGTCATCCTGCTCGAAGGCAATGACCGGACCGGCGGCCGTCTCCACACGCTCGATTCCATACCTGGCAAACCGGACGCGGGCGGCGTTCAGGTCGGTGCCGCTTATCAACGGTTCAACCGCATCGCCGACCGTCTCCAAGTCGAGCGCTATCTGCCGGACAGCGGTTCGGGCGGCTATCTCTACAATGTTCGCGGGCAAACATTCCTGAAAGAGCAATGGGCAGACTTGCCGGAAAACAGACTGTCGGCCGACGAGAAAAAGACCGCACCCGATGCCCAGTTTTTCAGCTATCTCCGCAAGCTGCCGGCGCTGGAGAAAACCACCGACTGGATGCTGCCGGAAACCGCCGCCCGAGATATCTCTCTCGCCAGCTGGCTGAAACAGCAAGGCGCATCGGACGAAGCGATGCGGTTGATGAACGCGAATCTCAATGGCCGCACACTGGACGAGATGTCGATGCTCCACATGCAGCGCACACTGGCCATGTTTGGTGCCGCGCGGCGGGCCAATCCCGGTCCGACAAAATTTGTCCGCGGCGGGTCCCAGCGCATGACCGACGCCATGACCAATGCGTTGAAATCGGATATTATTCTGAACGCTCCGGTTGCGGTGATCGAAGATGAAGACGACGGCGTCGAGATCACGCTGACCGACGGGCGCAAATTTGGCGCGCGACAGGTGATCTGCACCGCCCCGTTCAGCACGGTCCGGCGGATGAAGATCGAAGCGCCTTTGCCGCGGGCCTTTCGCAAAACCATGCAACAATTGCCTTATACCAAAGCCAGCTTCATGTTCCTGCGCGCGCAGGATGCCTTCTGGAAAGAGGATGGATTGCCGGACTATATCTGGAGCGATGATCCGCTGATCGGGCGAGTCTTTACTCTCAACAGCAATCCCCCGCTGCTCAAGGTCTGGGTCAATGGCCCTGCTGCCGTAGCGCTCGACGTCATGGATCCCGAGCAGGCAGCAGCGGAAATGATCAGGCGGATCGAGACCATCCGGCCGTCTGCCCGCGGCAAATTATCCTATCTGCACATGTTCAGCTGGCAAAGAGAACCTTTTGCGCGCGGCATCTATCATCATATCGGCACCGGGCTTGGCGCTGCGCTGGCGGAAACCGTCCAATATCAAGGCCAGCGCCTCCATTTCGCCGGCGAACATATGACCCAAATGTGGCCGGGCATGGAAGGCGCGCTGGAAACCGCCGAGCGCGCCGCCGCAAGCGTGCTCGAAGCCTTATGACCAACGCTATCAAAGAGGAAAGCCTCCGATGACCAAGCCAAGCCAGGCCAATCGGCGCGCCCTGCTCAAAACTGCCATTGCCCTGGGCGCCAGCGCTGGCGTGCTTGGCTGCACCCCGGTTATCGCTGCGCCCGAGCGCGGGACACCGGCAACCGAAGCGTCTCTCACCTTTTTGCTGGTCCACGGCGCCTGGCATGGCGGATGGTGCTGGCGGGATGTCCGGACAGGGCTGGAAAGTCTCGGCCATCGGGTGCTTGCGCCGACCCTGACCGGCCTCGCCGACCGAGCCCATCTGCTATCCCCACAGGTCGGATTGCAGACCCATATCACCGACATCATGGCGCTGATCGCCTATGAAGACCTGACCGATATCGTGCTGGTCGGACATAGCTATGGAGGCATGGTTATCACCGGTGTCGCCGACGCAATGAAGGACCGCATCCGACACATCATCTATCTCGACGCGGCGCGGCCCGAAAATGGCCAAACCATGATCAGCCAGGGTCCTCCGCGCAGCCCGGAGATTCTCGAGCGCACCCGAAAAAGCCTGGCCGGCCTCGCGCCGGACGGCATCGCCATGGCAGCATTCCCGCCCAGCCTGCTGGGGATACCGCCCGAGCATCCGCGCTATGCCCGGGTGGAGGCAAAACTGACGCCACATCCGCTGAAAACCTGGCTCGATCCGATCGCATTGCCCAATGGCGGCTCGGATGGCCTCAAGCGGACCTATATCCACTGCACCGATCCGGTCCTGCCGAACAGCAGCTTTGCGTGGCATGCCGACCAGGTCCAAAAGGACAAAAGCTGGGCCTATTATCCCGTGGCAACCGGCCATGATGCAATGATCACCGCGCCCGACAAGCTGGTCGATATTTTCCTCCCATAATCGTGGTGATGAGCAAACGAAAAAGGACCGCCTTTCAGCGGTCCCTTTATACGCGTTTCGGATCGTCTTTTTTAGAATGAACCGCTGACGGTCAGTCCGAATTGGCGGCGCTCAGGCGGCGTTATACCGAAAGCCCGTTGGCGAACCCCATTGGCTTGTGGCGCCGCAAAGTCGACATAGCGCAAAATGCCTCTTGGCGTGTCATCCTGAAACGCATTTTTGACCCAGAATCGTATCGTCAGATACTCGTTGCGCACACCCAAAGAGAAATTGGCTTTCGCTGTATCTCCTGTTTCAGCCAGATTGTGGATCTGGGCGAAAAATGATGACCGATAAATAAAGTCACCCCGGGCAAATATATCCCAATCGCTGTCACCCAAGGGGACATCAACGGCTGCGCTAAAGGTCGCCTGATGTTTGGACACCAGCGGCGGGGTCTGGCCGGTTACGTCAGCGAATACCGCACAGGATGTCGGGCCGGTCGTCAACGTGCCATCACCAAGCAGTTGCCCCGCATCAAGCGTTGCTGCTGGGTTGGTACAGCCGTCTGTCGTCACAAGCGGAGCACCGCCGGCCGGATTAGCCACGGTGCCAGTACCGGTGGTCCCGCCGAGCAACACCGCCTGATCGGCGCTGGAACCCCTGACAACTTCAGCATCAAGATAGGCATAGGTTGCCGAAAAAGTCAGATAGTCTGTGACGCTCCAGGACGCATCCAGCTCAAGACCCCAAATTTCGGAATCACCGATATTGTCGCTGAACGAGTTTACACCCCCCAGCGGTGTCGTGAAGTTGCTGGTCAGGACCTGATTGCCATATTCGTTGTAGAATCCGGAAAGATTGACCCGCAGACCATCCATGGGTTGCGCCTTGATCCCGATTTCGTAATTTTGTAGTTTTTCTTCACCAAAGGTTGCGACCGGAGCACCATCTGCGTTGAATCCGCCGGGTGAGTTTCCTTCGGAATAGACTGCGTAAATCAGCGTGTCTTCATTCATCTGATAATCGATATGAACGCGTGGCAAGACCGAATTGAAGGTCGCATTGCGAACCGATCCATCGCCAGCGATGATATCATCCAGGGACCGCGTGGCCGACAATTGCGGGCTGGCAAAAACGTCGCCCAAGCGGAAGGAAGCGCCGGGCCGGGTGCCAATTTTATCATTGCCAATCCGGATTTCGCCACCAATCGTCAACTCGTCCGTGACGTCAAATTCGACACCGCCGAACAGCGCCAGATTTCGGGTCACGCTGGTTTCGTTGACATTGTCAAAACCAAATTCGGTTTGCTTGCGTCCATAGGTGGTACCGCGCACCGTGTCGTCGAACAGGAAACCACCAATTTCCGCGCGGATTGGGCGGTCCTGGGGAGAAGCAAACCGCAATTCGGCAGAAATCGCCTCGCGCTCAATCTCGCTATCCGTGTTGAACGGCGAGACACCAAACACACAATCGGGAATGAAAAAGGCACACACAAATGGAGACGTGATGAACAACGCCGTTTGATCATTGAAGGTCTGGTCGGTGCCCGTCCGTTCGGTAATCGAGGTATAGCCAAACAAAGCTGATGCCGTAAATCCGGAACCACCGAGGTCTGCCGTAGCGGAGGCAATGATACGGTCCGATTTTCGGTTGATGCCGGGTTCGATCAGCGCATCCGTATTGAGCCCGATCGGTTCGCGCAATTGCACGACACCTTGGAAATATCCGCGGCTTCCGGCGGTAAACACATTGTTGAACGACGAATCCTGCAATCCGATGGCGTAGTGATCATCATCATCCTCGGAATGAATATACATCACACTGGCTTCGAAATCATCGCTCTCGTAGGTTAGACCCGTGGAGATCGTCAACGTTTCCTGGCCGAGGTCTTCGCCGGTTACGGCATTGGTATAATCCCCGCCAAAGCTGTCATATTTGCCCGAAACAAATCCGCTCAGACCATCAGCCAATGGTCCGGACACCCGCCCGAAAACTTCGTAATTATCATGAGTCGCTGCGGTCAGCTCAAACTCCAGGCTCAATTCATCTGCTGGTTTTTTGGAAACATAGTTGACCGCACCAGACAATGTTCCGCGGCCGAATACAGCGCTTTGTGGTCCCTTTAGAACTTCCACCCGGCTGAAGTTTTCCAGATCCAGGGCGGTGGAAGCGCCAACGAACGGAACACCGTCGATGAAATAGCCAACCTTGCCCTCGGAGATCAGAATATTGGAGGCACCGCGAATGATAGGGCGGTCTGCGTCACGACCGAAAGCCGATTGCAACTGAAAGCCTGGCGTGAAATCGGAAAGCTGCTCGAGGCCAGATATATTGGCATCGTCAATCAGTTGCTCGCTAAATGCGCTCACAGTGACCGGCACGGTCTGCAAATTTTCTTCTTTCTTCCGCGCCGTCACGATGATTACATTACCATCACTCGCGCCGTCGTCTGCGCTGCTATCCTGTGCATAAACTGGTGCCCCGGCTAACATGGTTGCCGTTAGCAATGCCGATTTCAAAATGAATTTCATTATACGGACTCCTCATCCTAATTTGTCTGGACAAATTCCCACACCGGAATTCCATTGATGGCATTAATTGTCCAGACAAATTTGTGCTGGCGGATCGGGGATGAGGAGGATTGTAACAAAAATATCACAGTTTGACCGCGGGATGCCCCCCCCCGCGATCACACTGCGTGCGCTGTTCCCGCTTATGCGGTCGCTAGCCGTATCTATCGGAACGTATATTTCAGTTTCACGCCAAACTGCCGCTTGTCGCGCAGCCCGACCCGGTCGCCTTCGCGGCTGAAGTTGAAAAAGCCGCCCGGCAATGTGCGCGTACCAAAACTGGTATCAGCGAAATTGAAGGCCGTTGTCGGCGCATCTTCGTTCAGCAGATTGGTGACGAAAAATTCGATATCGGCATTTTCGCCCCGCAAGCCCAGGCGGAGATTGAGATCAGTCGCCTCCTCAACCTTGGCTACATTGGCATTGCTGTCAAAATAGTTGCCGGTGAAATAGAGATCGCTGCGCAAGTACCAGCTGTCGAAAAGATCACCAAAGCCGCTGAATTCGTCTTCATAAGTTGCGCCCAGCGACAGGGTTATCGGCGGAAAGCGTGGCGCCTGTTGTCCGGCAATATCCGCTGTGGGGCCAAAAATATCACCAAAGTCGCCGGTTCCGCCATTGGCCGGGAACGAAGCGATGGTTGCGTCAATATAGGCAAAGGAGCCCTGCATGGTCAGCTGTTCGCTGATGCTCAGGGTCGCATCAAGCTCCACCCCATAAATATCGGTCGTCGCGCCGTTGGATGTGAAATTGACGGTGCGGAACGGATTGGGTGCACCAGGCGTGGTATCGCTGACCACCTCGATCGAACTGAAAATCTCGTTGGTCCGTTCCATGTAGAAGGCGGCAAGATTGAACGCGAAGACACCACTCGGATGCTGTTGCTTCCAGCCAAATTCATAATTGGTCAGCTGCTCTTCGCCAAACAGCACATTGGCATCCGGCGCCAGCGCCTGCAGTTCGGCCAGCTGCCCAGCATCCAGTTCCGCGATCTGCTGATTAAAGCCACCCGGCAAATTGCCTTCGCTATAGGTCGCGTAGAAAGTGGTGAAATCCGAGGGCTGATAGCGCACGGTCACGCGGGGCAGGAAGCTGTTGATCCTGCCGGGCGAAATCGGCACCGCCAGGTTCGCGTTAATCTCGGGATTGCTGAATTCGTCCTTCTGATACCGGCCTTCCAGGGTGATGGAGAGCTGATCGGTAAGCTGATAGTCGATCGAACCGAAGAAGCCGAGCGTCTCGGCCCCGGAGATGAAGGGATCTGACCGGAACAGGTCACCAAAGAAAATCGCCGGTCCGAAGAAGCTGGCGGTTCCGCCAAGCTCTTCAATGTCGATTTTCACATAGCTCGCACCGACCGAAAGATTGAGACGATCGTCGAGGAACGCGCCTGACAGGCGCCCTTCTATGGTCAGGTCTTCGGTCTCGCGATTGGTGAAGCTGGTGAAACTATTGTCCGGAGTCGCGTCAAAGTCGGAATAGAAACCGAACCGTTCGCGGTTAAACCCGGTCAGGAAACTGAACGTCACGCTGTCCGTAAGATCGGCAGAGCCTTGCGCGCTGAGGCGGAGCGAATCGAGATTCAGACCGAAATCATCGACGGTGGTCGGGTTATATTTGAACCCGAATATGGCATCCGACGGGTCGGACCGCGCATCGTTCAGGAAACCGAGATAGGCCTGAATATTTTCCGGCGCGGAGTTGACCCCGATCCGGTTGGCTGGCGGCTGGGTGATCCGTCCGCGAAAGACCGATTCTCCACGGCCGCCCCCTGGAGAGGGCACGACAGAATCGCTCTGATCGGCAATCCCGTTGACGATCTGGAACCCGCCAAAATTATGCTGGCTGGTGCCGAAATAGGAGACCGAGGCCGCTGGACCATCGTCAATTTCCTGATAAGAACCACGCAATTTCAGGCGCAGACCATCGCTCGGTTCGATCAGAAGGGTTCCGCTGATCGCCCATTGCGATTCATCGCCCAATCGCTGTCCGGGCACAGCGACATTGGCAAAATGGCCATCTTTGGTGTCGTAATTGCCGCTTAACCGGTAGGACAGGCCATCGGTAATCGGACCTTCGATCCCGGCCGCGAAATTATATTCATCCCGCGTTGCGGCCGTCACACTCAGATCCACCTGAAACTCGTCGCTGGGATCCTTGGTCACATAATTGATCGCGCCGGCAAAAGTATTGCGGCCGAACAAGGCCGACTGCGGTCCCTTGATGATTTCGACCCGCTGCAGCTCATTAATGCCGATTGTCTGCGCGCCGCCGCTCAGGAACACGCCATCCAGAAAAACCGTTGCGGTCTGTTGCAGCCGGTTGCCACTGATCACGGTGATGCCGCGAAAGCGGGGCGTGGAATTGATCCGTGCCGACCCGTTGGTATTGTCGCCAAACGGCTCGACAAAGGCACCGGGGGCGGCCTTGGTAATTTCGGTTATGTCCTGAAAGCCAGCGCCTTCCAGTTCGGCCTCGCCGATCACCGACACCGCCAAGGGCGCATCGAGAAGCGTTTCCTCTTTTTTCCGGGCGGTCACGATGATCACACCGTCATTTTCATCGGCACCGTTATCCTGATTTTCCTGCGCGTGAACCGGCACAGCCGCCAAAGCGGTCGCACTCAATAAGGCGGCCCTCAATAAAATAGTCATCTGCATCCTCCCTTGCCGGATTTCCGGAATCTTGAACTCCCTTGTCGGATTTCACTTCTCGGGAAATTTGTCCAGACAAATTTTTTTTGAGGCAGAATTGTGCAAAAACTGTAACAATAATATCACATATGTTGGTATTGAGCATAAATCGCGTTGGAAATCAGTCATTGCTGAAATATAATTTGTCCGGACATTTTTCTTGCATTTCCCGGTCAGCTTGGGAAAAATGGAAAGAAAGGGGATTGCATGCGGTTTTCTAACATTCTCATCGGCCTCGCTTGCTGGATCGCGCCATTCACCTTCGCATCTGCCGAAGCCTATCTGCTGACCGGCAAGGAAACCCAAAGCGCCGGCAGCGCCAAACCGTCAGCCAGCGATATCAGCATCCGGCGTGAATTTGTTTCCGGTCCCTTTGGACAAATTCATGTACGGATTGCCGAACCCGCGCACGCTACCGACAAACCTCCGCTGGTCCTGTTCCATCCCACCCCCTATTCCAGCGACTATTTCATGCCGTTCATCCGCATAATGGCGCGGGATCGCAAAGTCATTGCCATTGATACGCCGGGTTACGGCGATTCGGATCCCCCAGGCGCTGCCATCGATAGCGGATTATGCGCGATCGGCCGCCGCGGCTTTAAAACAGCTGGGATATGACGCGGACAGCGGGTCGGTCGATCTGCTCGGCTATCATACCGGCTGCCTGATCGCGACAGAACTGGCGGCGCTGCATCCTGACCTGGTGCGCCGCCTGGTGCTGCCCGGCCTGCCCTTTTTCACCGGAACCGAACGCCAGGCCGCCTATGACCGCAACGCGGTACCCGATCCGGTCAAGCAGGATGGATCGCATCTCGCCAGCAAATGGGCCTTTGCCACCGGCGCGCTCGATGCCGGATTGCCGCTCGCGCGGGGACAAGAGCATTTCAACGATCTGATGCAATGCTATCCCGATTGCTGGCAGGCCTATCATGCGGTGTTCACCTATGCGGCGGAAGACCGGTTTCGAAAAGTCACGCAGCCGGTTCTGCTGATCACCACCGGCAGTAGCTTGAAAGAAGAAACCGAAGCGGCCGCGTCCTTTTTTGCAGATGCAGGACTGGAGCATATCGCTGGCATCACATTGGGCGGCTTCGATCTCGCGCCTGAAAAATTTGCCGCAGCGGCCCGGCGCTTTCTGGACCAATGACCGCAGCAACGTCCAACGGACACCACCGATGAAAGGAATGCCATGAGTAATCAAAACGGACTTTCGAGACGCGCCCTATTCGGCGTCGGAGCAGGAATGGCTGCCGGGTCGGCGCTGGGCTGGAGCGATTTTGCCCGAGCCACTGTCAAGGGCGGCCCAGACACGCTCTCGATGTCATCCGACGGCCGCTATGCAACGGTTCCGCTTGCCAAGAAAACCATCAGCCTGGGCGCCGTGCAGTCGCGGGTGCTGGCCGTGGACGAAACAAATCTCAAGCAGACCCGCCGGGCCAATGTCCAGCACATGATGGATCTGATCGACTATGCGAGCGGCTTTTCCGGGCCTAAGGACATGCTGTTCTTTCACGAATTTCCGATCACCGGTTATAATTTCAAATGGGGCCTGAAAGAGGCGCGCAAGATTGCCATCGAGATCCCGGGCGAGGAAACCGAGATGCTCGCCAAAAAGGCGCGCGAATATGGCACCTGGCTGGTGTTCGGATCCTATGTCCGCGACCCCAACTGGCCCGAAAGTCTGCTGTCGATCACGACGATCATGAACGACAAGGGCGAGATCGTCGACAAGCATTGGAAAGCCCGCAATATCAAGGGTTTTTTCGGCGGCGACTTCGAGCTGTTCACCACCAATATCTATGATGTTCTCGACCGCTATGTCGAAATGTACGGCGCCGATGCGGTCATTCCGATTACCCGCACGCCGCTGGGCAATTTCGCGACCAGTTCGGTCCAGCGCGAACCCGAATTGTTCCGCGCCATGGCGATGAAGGGCGCGGAAATCATATTGCGCACCGCAACCGGCGGCTTCTCGCCGCTCGATATCCAGGCGACGTCGCTTTATAACGGAGTCTACACGGCGATCGCCAACAATGCCGCCTCGCCTGGCAACGGACTCTATTTTGAAGATGCCGGTGGTGGCGGCACCGCGATTTACGATCCCCAGGGCAAGGAAATCAACAAAGCGGAAACCGCGTTCGAAACCAATGTCACGGCCCGGATCCCGATTGCCGATTTCCGCACCCGCAACAGCCAGCCGATCGTCCATAGCGAGCTGTTCATGCCGGTCTTCGAACAGTATAAATCCAAATATGGTCCCAATTTGTTCAGTGGCTATCAGCCTAAAAACACCCAGGATTCCGGTCGCTATCTTCGCGACAAGGCGCGCTGGCCAAAATAGCTGAAAATAGCGGTTGCAATCGACGGGACCCGGCGTAATTTGTCCGGACAACTTGAAAGGACTCACCCATGCCTGCCTATATGATCGTTACCGCTAAAATTGCTGATCGCGACAAATTCATCAGCGGCTACGGTCAGGCGGCCGGGGCGCTGGTCGAAAAATTCGGTGGGCGCTATGTCCTGCGGGGTCCGGGCGCCGAACTGCTCGAAGGCGATTTCGGGGATGGCGCATCGATGGTGATCTCCGAATGGCCGGACAAGGCGGCCGTCCACAAATTTTGGAACAGCCCGGAATATCAGGAAGCCAAGAAGCTGCGCGCCGACATTGCCGACTGTCAGGTGCTCGTCATAGAAAGCCCCAAAATCGCATGACTGATATTATCAAACGCACAACCCTGATGGTCCGCGATGGCGATCGCGCATCGCATTGGTATGAAACCGTCTTTGGCATGACCAAATGGATGGATACACCGTTCACCTTGTCCGGTACGCAACTGGCAGCGGGCAAGAAGGGCGACCAGACACGGCTGATCATCCTCAAATGCGAGGACGATCTGATTGGCATGATCGGATTGCTCGAATGGCTCGACCCCAAGCAGGATGCGCCGGCCGAATTGCCGACCGAGATCGCATTTGGCGCGCCGGTATTTGTCGTGGCGTCAGAGGATGCCACCGGCGCGGTCGAACGCGCCCGCGCGCTCGGCTCCCGCATTCACAGCGAACCGCGCGAATGGACCGTCACCGGGGCGGATGGCAAACAGAAAGATATGATCGGCTGTTCGTTCTGGGATCTCGATGGCTATTTCTTTGAAGTCAATCAGGTCGTGAAAGTGCACGACTAGGTGTCGGCCACGGACCAGAACCGCGCCGATTTCGATGGCCTCGCCGCCGGCAAACGGATTGATGACAGTGCCAATTATCAGTGGCGCGTCGCCGAGCGACCGGTCGGCAATGTCGTCCCTTCGGACTTTGCCTGGGCGGTGGAAGACATTCCTGAACCAGGTGACGGCGAGGTCCTGCTCAAAACCCATTATCTTGGCCTCGCGCCGGTCATGCGCTTCTACATGCAGGGCACCGGCGCCGCCGGAGAACGGGTGCTCGAGCCGGGCGATGTGATTCACGGTCGCGGCGTCGCTCAGGTGGTGCGATCGCGCCATCCCGACTGGCGGGAGGGTGAAATGGTCCAGGGGCAAATGGGCTGGCAGACCTACAAGGTATCGAAAATGACGCCGCAGGAGAAATTCTTCCGCATGCCGCCCAATGGTCTGCCGGCCGCACTGGGATCCGGCGTTCTGGGCATGACCGGCCTGTCGGCTCATGCGGGGCTGTTTGCCTGCGGGTTCCCGCAGCCGGGCGATCGCATGGTGCTGTCCGGTGCTGCCGGCGGCGTCGGCTCGATGGTCAGCCAGATGGTGGCCAATGTGGTCGGCTGCGATGTGGTTGGCATGGCAGGTGGTCCGGAGAAATGCGCGTTCATCCTCGAACATGGCTGCAGCCAGGCGATTGACTATAAGTCTCAGAATATCGAGGAGCGACTCGATCAGTTGCGGCCCGATGGCATTGATCTCTATTTCGACAATGTCGGCGGCGAGACGCTCGAGGCCTGTCTCGAACGCTTGCGCCTGCACAGCCGCGTGGTGCTGTGCGGCTCGATCAGCGAATATACCCGCGACGAACCGTTCAAGCTGTCCAACTACACCCGCTTGCGGGCAACCGAGACCCGGATGCAGGGCTTTTTCGTCTACAACCACCTTGATCGCTGGAACGCGGTGATGGACGATCTCGCGGAGTGGATTCACGCCGGGAAACTGAAACCCGTGCAGGATGTCGAACAGGGGTTTGAACATATGCCGCGGGCGCTGGCCAACCTCTATCACGGCCACAATGTCGGCGTGCAATGCTGTTCGGTTCGGGGCGAACCGTCAGAATGGATTTGAAGGAGATATGGGATGAGCGAGAAACAACAGACCCGGTTTCAGCGTGGAAATTTTGTTGTTGCGGATATTGATCGCGCGCTGACCTTCTACCGCGATGTGCTCGGCTTCGATGTCACGTTTCGCAAGGGGCACAACCCGGACAGCTATTCGATTCCGGTGTTTGAGATTCCCGACGGCGCGGAACTGGATTTTGTCATTCTGTCGCTGCCCAACCAGCCGCGCGTGATGGCCTTGTCCGGGATCAAGAATGTGCCGCTGCCGACCGTGCCTTACCCGCGCCGCGGGGCAATCGTGCTGGATGTGGCGGATCCCGACAAGGTCATGGCAGAATCCAGCGCCTTGGGACTGAAGGTCTATGAGGAAGGCCGCCTCGAGACCCATGATGGCCGGATCGGACGGGAAATCGGGATTGTCGATTTTGATGACAATCTGATCGTCATCTACCTGATCCCGGATGCCCAATAATGGCCACGCAAACAGACGCGCCCGCCACCCCGGAAACACCGGTCAAACCCTATCCCAGCGCAACCGCCGGCTGGTTTCTGGTGGTCATGCTGACCATCGCCTATATTTTCAGCTTTGTGGATCGCTATATTCTCGGCCTGCTGATCGAACCGATCAAGGCCGAATTTGATCTCAGCGACCGGTCAATCGGCTGGCTGCTCAGCGCGTTCACGCTGGTCTATGGCTTTGTCGGCATTTTCATGGGCTGGCTGATCGACCGCGGCAAACGGATCTGGATTGTCTCGATCGGGGTTGCCTTATGGTCGGCCGCGACCATTGCCACCGGCACCGCCAAGAATTTCGTCCAGCTGTTCGCCGCCCGCATGGGCGTCGGCGTGGGCGAGGCGACCTTGAGTCCGGCGACATTTTCGATGATCGGCGACAGCTTTCCCACCGAGAAACGCGGCAAGCCGATCGCCTTTTATTCCTCGGCCCTGCCGATCGGCGCCGGCCTGGCATCCTTGCTGAGCGGCGCGATCATTGCCTGGACCGCCTCGAGCGGCAGCCAGACCCTGCCCTTTTTCGGCGAATTGTCGCCGTGGCGCTTCACGTTGATCGTGGTCGGTCTGCCGGGACTGATTTTCGCGGCCTTTTTCCTGCTGATGAAAGAACCCGCTCGCCGCCCGGCACCGGCATCATCCGATGTGATCGGAGGCAGCGGCTTCATGGACGCGCTGCGCTATATCTGGAAGAACCGGACGCTCTATATCGGCTTTGTCCTGATCATCTGCACGATGACCGCGATCGCCTACAGCCAGGGCTTCCTCGCCCCGACCTTCGAACGGACCTGGGGCTGGTCGCCGCAGAAATATGCGACGATCAACGGCATCGCCCTGCTCGTCATCGGCCCGGCCAATATGCTGATCATGGGCACGATCTCGGACTGGTGGACCAAAAAGGGCGTGAAAGACGCATCGCTGCGGATCCTCTATATCGGCTTCTTCATCATGGTCCCGACCGGCACGCTGCCGCTGCTGATGCCGACGGCGGAGCTGGCTTTCGCGATATTGTGTATCAACACCATCGGTATCGGCATCGTCTCCGCCATTGGCGTTACCTCGCTGCTGGTCATCACCCCGGCGCAGGTGCGCGGCCAGATTGTCGCGCTTTACTATCTCGCGATCAGCTGGTTCGGGTCGCTCGGACCGATTGTGGTCGGCGAACTGTCGAGCAGCGTGTTTGGCGAAGATAATCTGCGCTATGCGGTGGCCGCGGTGCCGATTATCTTTGCGATCGTGCCGTTCCTGATGATGCCCTTGACGCGCAGGCTGTACAGCGAACAGATGGACCGGCTGGGAGACAGCACCCAATGATCCGCAAGGGCTATTCGGATGGGCCGTTCGGCCAGGTGCACTGGCGCATGCTCGACAGTCAGGGGCCTCGCCAGCATCCTGATCTTTATTGCCTGCATCCCGGGCCCTTTTCGGGCCTCGCCTATACCGCAATCATGCCAGAACTGGCCGCCGGACGCCGGGTGATTGCGCCGGATTATCCGGGCTATGGCGGGTCCGACCCATGCATCGCCGCTCCGTCCATTGCCGACTATGCCGATGCGATGATCGCGGTGATGACGGATTTGTCGGCAACCGAACCCGTCGACCTGACCGGCTTTCACACCGGCAATCTGGTGGCGATCGAAATGGCCGAGAAAATGCCGGCACAGACAAGACGCCTGGCGCTGGTGGATATCCCCGCCTTTGAACCGGCCACACGAGACAAATATCACGCCATGGCAGCCCAGCCCTTTGTGATCAGCCCCGAGCTGGAGTCGCTCGCCAAACCCTGGGATCGCGGGATCACCAAGCGCTGGGACAGCCAGAGCCCGGAACGCTGTTTCGCCATGTTCACCGAACAGCTACGCCCGGGCGAACAGATGAACGCTGCGTTTCATGCCGCCTTCACCTATGACATTGAGCAACATCTGCCGCGCGTCGCGCACCCGGCCCTGGCCTTTGCCACCCAGTCGATGCTGCTCGATGCCACCCGCTATGCCGCCGAACTGATCCCCGGCGCCCGGCTCGTTGAACGGCTCGACATCACCCGCGCGGTGCTCGACGAGGCTGCGGACATCACCGCCGCGGCGATCTGCGCCTTTCTGGAGAAAGACCTGTGATGAAAGCCTTTGCCATTTACTGCATCGACAAACCGGATACCGCCCAGAAGCGACTGGATACCCGCGATGCGCATTTTGCCCATATCGAAAAGACCCTGGGAAATCTGCTGATCGCCGGCCCGCTCAATGATCCTGCGGGCCGGACCATCGGCTCGCTGCTGATCGTGAAAGCGACAGACCCGTCCTCTGCCCGGACCCAGCTCGAGGCCGATCCCTATTTCGAGGCCGATATCTGGGCCGACATCCGGATCACCGAATTCATCCCCGCCGCCGGCGACTGGATCGGCGGCAAAATCTGGTGAAGTAACTCGACCCTATCAGGAGACCGCCCATGACACGCATCGCCCCGCTGAAAATAGACGAACTGCCCGAAGACACGCAAACGGCGCTCAAATTTTCGGAGAATCTGATGGGTTATGTTCCCAACAGCGTGTTGACCATGGCCCACTGGCCGGAATTGCTGAACGCCTTTCGCGGCATGGTGTCGGTCATTTATGGCGAAAGCGCGATCGACAATCAGCTGAAGCGGCTGATCGGGGCAGTGGTCAGCGCCGCCGCCGGTTGCCAATATTGCAAGGCGCACACGACCCTGGGCGCGCGCGATCTCGGGGTGGATGAAGCCAAGATCGCTGCGGTCTGGGACTATCAGACCAGTGATCTGTTCAGCGATGCGGAACGGGCGGCGCTGGACGTCGCCTTTGCTGCCGGACAGGTGCCCAACGCGGTGACCGACGCGATGTTTGAACGGCTCGGCACCCATTATGACCCGCGCCAGATGACCGAGATCATGGCGGTCATCGGCATGTTCGGCTTTCTCAACCGCTGGAATGACAGCCTCGCCACGGCACTGGAGGACAAGCCGTTTGAGTCGGCATCCGCGCTGTTCTCCAGCGATCAGTGGCAACCCGGACAGCATCGGCAGGAGGCGGAGTAGCGACATGAAAATTATCACCGGCGGGATCGCCGCTATCGCTTTAGCCACCGTGCCGCTGGTCGCTGGTGCGGCACCCGCGCGCGCCGATCATCATGCGGCCCAAGCGGCGAGCGATACCGCCCAGATCGAAGCCTGGGGCCGCCACTGGAAACGCTTTTTCGAAGCCGGCGATACGGCCAGCCTGCGGGCGATGTATGAGCCGGATGCGGTGCTGATGGCGCATGGCTCCGAACCGCAGATCGGGGTCGACGCCATTCTCGCGTTTCTCGGCCGCAACAAGGCGGTCGGCAATCGGGTGCGGATCGACTTTGCCAATGAAGATATCACCATCGATCGCGACCGCGCCTATCTGACCGCCAAATACTGAATGACCATCACCCCCGCCAGTGGCGCCGTTATCGACGTGATGGGCCGGTCTTTTCTGGTCTACAAGAAGGGCGCCGATGGCACCTGGCGGTTGTGGCGCGACATGGACAATCAGGCGCCGGACCTGCGGACCGAGGACCGGCCGGCCGGCTAGCCGATTTCAACCAGTTCCAGCAGCTCACCGGCGAGGCCCAGAGTCGTCGCAGAGCGCCGTCCGAGATAGGGGGCCGCCGCCCGCGTTTGGGGCGCGGCAATCCATGACGCCGCGACCGCATCAAGATCCTTCACCGCCAGCGTGACCAGCGCATTGCCCGGCGGCAACCGGCCAGCATTGCGGGGCCGTTCGCTGGCTTCAGCGGGATAATCATCCACTTCGACAATCGGCAACCGGTCATTCTGGACCATGGTCAGGTCTGACACCGTGCCCGCCGGCTTGCCAAAGGCTTCGTTGATCATGCTATATTCCAGCGTATAGGTATCACCGACCGTCAGGTGCAGCATATCGCGATACCAAGCCACGGTCTGTTCGCGGTCGGGCGTGGCCAGAATGACGATAAAGATATGATCGGTCAGCGCCCGGGCCTTGGGCAGATCGCTGGATGGCGTGTCTTCGCGTACTTCGTTGAGATAGACCATTTCGCGGCCGGTGCCGAGCACCTGCATCGGCACGAAAAACGGCAGGCCCTCGAGTTCCTTCGGCGGTCCGATAATGTCGAAACCGCTGCCTTCCAGCCGGTCCGGCCAGCCGAACACATCCTGCACCGTCAGTTCAAAGGCGGCCCAGCCATAGGTTGTCGTCGGCTTGAAATCGGGATGATCTGCCTGTTCAACCAGCCGGATATAGCAGTCGGCATCACTGACCGGTTGCAGGACCGCCATCGGTGCCCCGACGCTATCGGGACAGTTCCAGCTCTGCGCCAGATCGGCGGACAACGGCCCCTGCGCCACGATGCGCATGCCGAGCACGTCGTGATAGTCGGCCAGCGCCGCGTCGAGATCGGGCACGGTCGCGACGCCGCCAAGTATCGAACCATGTTGCAATTTGTGAGTCATTGATCACTCCGATTATCCGGCAATGGCCGGCATTGTCTCTGGTCTAGAATTCCGGCTTTCGTTTCGCGAGAAAGGCGCTGACGCCTTCCTTGAAGTCGTCACTTTCAAACGCGGCATCGAACAGCGCCCGGGTTTCGTCATCATCATCGGCTTGCCCATCGAGGATGCGCCTGATGATCGCCTTGCTCATGATCTGGCTGTGCGAGGATACCGATGCCATGGTCATCGCGAGTTTCTCGGCCTCGACATAGGGTTCGTTGACCAGCGTCGTGACCATGCCAATCGCCAGCGCTTCCTGCGCCGACAACAGCTGACCGGTGAACAGGATTCGTTTGGCCTGTGACGGCCCGACCAGATCGACAAGCAATTTGGTATCGTGCAGCGGATAGACCAGGCCCAGTTTTGACGGCGTGATCCCGAAGCGCGCATTGGGCCCCGCCACCCGCATGTCGCAGGCCAGCGCGATGCCACAGCCGCCGCCGACACAGTCGCCATCGATAATTGCAATGGTCGGTTTCCGCGCCTGCGCCAGGTCGTGCTGCACCTTGCCGATCGCGGCCTGATTGCGCGCGCGCCAGCCGGGATCGGACGAGCCGCTGGCAAATTCCCCGATATCCGCCCCGGCACAAAAGGCGCTGTCGAGATGGCTGGCATGGACCAGCAACACCCGCACGGCATCATCGGCCATCGCGTCGGCGAGCAGCTCGGGCAGCAGCTCCCACATCGCTTGGTTGAACGCATTGCGCTTGTCCGGCCGATCGATGATCAGATGGGCGCGCTGGTCCTTTTTCTCCAGCCGCAGCGTCATGCCGGGTCCACTTCGGCGAGATGCTGCGCAATCTTGTGGCGCGTGGTGATCCAGACATCCGGCTTTGCCCGGACATGCTTAAGAAATTCTTCGAGCGCCCAGATCCGGCCGGGCCGACCAATGATCCGCAAGTGCAGGCCGAGCGACATCATCTTGGGATTGCCGGCCTCGCCTTCGCGGTAGATCTGGTCAAAATTATGCTTGGCATAGTCGAGCCAGCTCTGCGGTGTCATCGCCGGGTCGGTCCACATTTTCATGTCGTTGCTGTCGAGCTGATAGGGCACGATAGCGAGCGGCTTGTCCCGCACAGTATCGCGATCCCAGAACGGCACGTCACCGCTATAATCATCCATATGATAGGCAAACCCTTCCTCGATCAGCAACCGGCGGGTATTGTCGGTGTGGAAATAACGTGACAGCCAGCCATAAGGCCGGGTTCCCGTGGTCTTCTCGATCGACTCCACAGCCTTGCGGATAAACGCCCGCTCGGCTTCCTCATCCATCTTGAACTGATGCACCCAGCGATAGCCGTGGCTAACCGGTTCATGCCCCAATTCGGCAATGGCCTGGGCAATGTCCGGGTGGTTTTCGAGACTCATCGCCGCGACCGTCCAGCTGGCCATGATGTCATATTGCTGGAGCAATTTGACGATCCGCGGAGCGCCCGCCTTGATCCCGTAGAGATAGTTGCTTTCATTGCCGAAATTGCGGATCGGCGACTTGATATGGATGCCCAGCTCGTCGACCGGCTCCATCCCGCGATCGCCGCGCGCAATCGTCATTTCGCTGCCTTCTTCCACATTGACGACCACACTCAGCGCCATCTTGGCGCCGCCGGGCCAGTCGATCCGTTCTTCCTGCATCATTTCAATAGTCTTCCTTGATCTTGGCCGGTGTCCAGCCTTTCGCGCGACGGTCGAGGCGCGAGTCCAGTATTTCGCCGTCAAAATCCGTCGGCGCCGCTTGCGTCAGAAAAACCGCGCTTTGGTCGAGACAGTCGACACGCACGACGCCGAGCAACCGGCCTTCCATCTCGCCAACACAGGCGCCGACCACACCGCAGCGGCTGCATATCAGAAAATCGGCCGCCTTGGTGCCGAAACGGTAGCGCGAAGCCGGACCGGACAGATTGATGACGACATGGCCCTGCGGATCCGCGGTCCACGAAGCCCCGTGCTTCCGGCAAAACGAACATTGGCAGGTCCTGGCGCCAAGCTCCGCAGGCGACTTTTCGCTGCGGAAATCGAGCGCCAACGCACCGCAATGGCAAGAGCCGCCATAATGGTTCACTAATGCATTTCCTCGCCGCCAGAGACATTCAACGCTTCCCCGGTCACATAAAAGGCATCCTCGCTGGCGAGCCAGGCGCAGGCCGCGGCGGTGTCGCTCGGCAGGCCGGGCCGCCCCATCGGATTTTTCGCTGCCATATTCGCCAGATAGGCTTCGACCGATTCAAACCCGAGCAATTTCGAGAAATAGGCATTTTGTTCTGCGCCCAGAGCCGTGGTGACATGGTTGGGGCAGATTGCGTTGACGGTAATCCCGTGGGTGCCGAGTTCGACCGCGCTGGCGCGGGTCAGGCCGACCATCCCGTGTTTGGAACTGACATAAGCGGGCAGATGCGGAAAACCGGTTTTCGCCGCCTGCGAGGCAATATTGATGATCCGCCCCCCGTTACCAGCCGCGACCATCGCCTTGGCGGCAGCCTGCGTACAATAGAACGCCCCGTTCAGATTCACACCGATGACGGTGGCAAAATCCTCGGGCACAACCTCGAGCAACGGCTTCATCATGAAACCGATCCCGGCATTGTTAACGAAAATATCCACCGCACCGAAGCGATCCACCGTCTGGTCCACCAGGGACTGGCATTGCGCAGCGTCGCTGACATCGCAGGCGATATTGGCGACTTCGGCGCCGCGCCCGCGCAGCTCTTCCGCCACGCCTTCGGCCTCGCCATCAATGGTCAGGTCGGACACCACACATTGCGCGCCCTCGTCGGCGAAGCGTTGCAATATACCCTGGCCGAGTCCCTTTTCCTTGCCCGAGCCGGTGACGACAATGGTCTTGCCAGCAAATTTCGCACCCGATGCTTTGGACATCAGAGATCTTCGGTCAGGATGAAGGTGGGATTATCGGCATAGTCCTGAAACGGCGCCGCGGCGGCCTGAAAGGCGGGATCGGATACGTCGGTGACAAATTCATCGAGACCCGAAATGTCGATTATCTCGAAATATTCATAAGGCGATGGATCCTCCGACCCGAACAGGCCGGTGGCCTTGTGAACGGTGAATGACTGCACCGAGGACAAGGCACTGGCGGTCGGAATATCCCGGGTCTTCGCCCATTCTTCATATTCGCCAATATCGACGCCAGCCTTCAGGTTAAACAGGACGATGATACGCATAATATTCTCCTCTATGGCAGTTCCAGATAATGTTCGGGTCGGCGATAGCCGGACAATTTTTCATCCAGCTTGCGCGCCAGGTCAAACAGATCCGCTTCGCAGCTTTTCGCCGAGATGATTTGCAAGCCTAACGGCATCCCGTCGTCATTGAAACCGGAAGGGATGCTGATCGCCGGAAGGTCTGCAATATTGGCGAGACATGTATAATCCGCCTGATTGGCCGGAGCCGGTTCGCTCTGCGGGAAGGCGCCTTGTGGCGCAGTCGGAAGAATGCAGAATCCGTGTTTCGCAACCAGCTGCTGCATCGTGTCCGCGGTCTGCTGCAATATCCTCTGATCCTCGGCCCAATCCTCTGCCTTGCGGGCCGGACCATAGGTCAGCAATTTTCGGAAGCCCTCGGATAGCTGGCGTTGATCCTGATCGGCAAAATGCGCAGCCATGAATTTCGATGTCTTGATAAAACCGGCAAAGCGAATGCGAGACAAGGGGCTTTGCAACTGCGCAACCGCGATCGTTTCGCCCGCCCAGCGCATGATGTCGCGGAAATTCTCGATCACTTCCAGCTCGCATTCGACGCCGGTTTCCACCAGCGTTGCCAGCGATCCTGTCACCGCCTTGTCCGCCCCAAAGTCGCTGATTGTCCGCGCCGCTTTTTCGAGCAGATCGAGATTGCGCGCCAGCGGCCCGATGCAATCCAAAGATGACTCCGCCAGCTCCAGACCGACCTGACTGACGGCAGACTGAGCCGGTTTAAACCCATAAACCCCGCAATAAGCGGCCGGTATCCGAACCGATCCCATGGTGTCCGTGCCCAATGCGACATCACATAATCCGGCTGCGACGGCTGCCGCGCTGCCCCCTGATGATCCGCCCGGCGTATAGCCCGAACGATGCGGATTATAGCTTTTGCCAAACCACGGATTGTCGGTCTTGGCGCCCAAAGCCGCTTCTTCCATATTGAGCATGCCGATGATCATTGCGCCGGCGCCGCGCAATTTGGCGACGACAGCGGCGTCGGTCGCGGCGATGCGGTGACGGAAGATTTCACAGCCCGCCGTCCAGGGCAGAT
This sequence comes from Parasphingorhabdus sp. W113, assembly GCF_055693205.1. Taxonomy (NCBI): domain Bacteria; kingdom Pseudomonadati; phylum Pseudomonadota; class Alphaproteobacteria; order Sphingomonadales; family Sphingorhabdaceae; genus Parasphingorhabdus; species Parasphingorhabdus sp. W113. The sequence goes on from NZ_CM146328.1 coordinate 3,092,613, forward strand.
CCTGGACGGCAATATTGGCCTTGATACCAACGGTCACCCCGGCCAGCGCGCCGGCACCACCGTTTGCCTTGCGATCAAAATCGGTAAAGGCGTTTAACGGCTTGTTCGCCGCGTCCAGGGCATCCCAGTCGATCATAAATTGCGCTCATCGATCAGCCGGATGGGTTTCTGCCGCGTATCAATTTGCGTGTCTTTCGCGGTGTCGCCTGGCCCGACCACAGCGACGCCGACTTCGATACCAATGCCTTTGCGCAGCAGCGCCGCCAGCTCGGACTGATCGGATCCCGCGCGGCTTTCGAGTGTGACCTGCATCTCGTCGCGCCCTGCGGCACCACGCACCACATGGCAGACATATTCGCCGGTCAGATCACTGCGGTCCTCGATGATCGCACCGATTGCATGCGGAAAGATGTTGATCCCGCGCAGTTTGACCATATTGTCGCTCCGCCCCTTGAAACCGGTGATTCGCTTGAACACCATGCCGGTGGCATTGCTGTCGGTCCGTTCTTCCGTAATATCATGGGTGTTGAACCGGATACAGGGCGCGATATCGTCCTTGAACAGACAGGTGACAACAATGTCGCCAGTTTCCCCCGGGGCCACCGGTGCGCCGCTGTCGACATCGAGCAATTCGAGATATTGGGCGTCTTCCCAGACATACATGCCGTCCCGCTCCGGCCCTTCACCGGCGATCGAACCGGTGTCACCGACGCCATACCAGTCATAGGCCTTGGCGCCGTGCCAGGCCGCTTCGGTCGACGCCCGGTCTTCGGTGCCGAGATGGCCGATAATCATTTTGAGGTTGATCTTGTCGAACAGTTCCTCGGCGGCGGCGGTATCGGCCAGTTTGCGGATATAATCGACAAAGCCGACCATACAGGTCACGCCGAAATCGGCCATCAGATTGACCTGGTTGATCGACCGCGTTTCAATGCCGGTTCCCGCCGACAGGAACAGCGCGTTGGTATAGTGAGTGACCGCCTCCCGGATATAATGGCCGCCATTGATCATCCCATGACCATAGACTGACTGCACCACATCATCGCGGCCCAGACCCATCCAGCGATACATGCGGCCGACCAGCAAATTGGTGATTTCGCGCCCCTTGGGACCGAACATCAGCGGCTGGGGTCGGCCAGTGGTGCCCGAAGTGGTATGGAACACCACCGGTGTGTCACCACGTCCGTCAAAATCGCCATAGGGCGGATAGGCGTTGACCGACGCCATCAGGTCGGTCTTGTCATAGACCGGCAGTTTCGTGATATCGCGGAGTCCCTGAATGTCGCCGGGCTCGATGCCCTTGTCCCCCCACAGCCGCTGATAGAACGGGATCTCCCACCCGCGCGCCATCAGCTTGATAAACTGGGCGTTCTGAATGGCATGAAGCGCATCGCGTGACATCCCGGTATAGCGATCCACAAAAGCGTCCCCGACCGGATATTGATCGAGCATCTGTTTGGCATCAAAGGCTTCAAAATAGGTCGGAAAGGTCATTTGGGCTCCGTCGCATAAGCAAAAGGGTCATCGAAAAGTCTCGGGTCGCAATCGGGCTGCGCGAGACTGCGCGCGAGATCGCGTTTGGACTGGGTTTGTGCAGCGCTCATCGGCGCCGTGGGGCTACCGAGATTGTCGCGGATGATCTGCACGATTTCCTGGCCATCGGTCAGGCGCACGGTCAGCGTCTGCGGTGCAAGCGCGTTATGATCGGGATTGTCATCAACCCGGACAACAACCTTTTTGCCCAGCCGCGCCAGCGCCGGATTGGCAAATTCAGCGGCGGTGAAACAGCGCGGGTCGATAATCCGGTCCCGCAGCATCAACGGCACCAGAAAGGCGAGGCAGAGACGGGCATAGCTCGGCGACATGGCGCTGTCATAGGGGCGTCCAACCAGCCGGTGGATCAGCGGCGGCGCCGCCACATCAACCGACTCGACGCTGGCCGGGTCAAGCGTCCCATCGCGCAGCCGATCATCGAGCGCCCCCAGGATGCCATGGCTCGCCCGGCCGGACGGGAAGGGTTTAATACTGACCTGTTCGATCAGCCAGCGCGATCCGATGCCGTCGGTATAGGCAGACAGCGTGCCCGGTTCGATAAGCGTGAAATAGCCAAAGGGCCCTTCCAGCGCATCATGCGGACCATCCATGCCCGCGCGGGCGAGATCGACGGCGGTGATCGCCGCGCGGCTGGCATTTGCGATCTGCAGGGGCAAGGCAATAGACGCCTCGACATGCGCCTGCATCGTGCCTGCTGCTTGGGAATAAGCCAGGCCAAGAACATCAGCGAATTTTTCCGCCGGCAGTTGCTCGAGCCGGGCCACCGCGAGCGCGGCACCGATCACACCGGCTGTTGCCGGCCGGAAAAATTGCATCGCCCCGGTGGCGGCCACGCCCAGACCGCTGGCAATATCGACGCCGACGGCCAGCGCCGCGACAAACCGGTCCGCATCGCATCCGCCCATCCGGTCCGCGCTGGCCAGCAAAGCCGCGCTAACAACCGACAGGGCATGAACTACTGCCGGTTCATGAACCGCGTCCCACTCGAGGCAGTGAATGGCAAACCCGTTAAACCAGGCCGCAGACGGCGTCGGCAGCGTATCGGACAATCCCAAGGCGCGCGCCGCATCGCCGCCGCCCCATCCGCGCACCGCACTCATCATCGCCTGCGCTTCCGGAGAAGCCGCGCCGGCCGCACCGCCGGCCAGACTGTCGCCAAACAAGCGGTGCACGGCTGCCGTCGTGCTGTCCGGCAGGACATGATCGGCCGCGGCAAAATCGAGGATTTTCGCCGTCGCACTCATGTCAGCCAGTCCTGCAGCATCTGCGCAATGGCGTCGGTTTCATCGCCATTGAGCGCCAGATCCACCGCCCGATCCGCCTCTTTGCCGGCCAGGCCGCCCCAGGCGATCAGCGCTCTGGCCTTGTCGGTGATCCCCGTTTGCGACAGCGGCCGTTCGGGATCGCCGCGCGTGTCGACCAGTTCCACATTGTCACCGCCGCAAGTCACCCGCGCGCCATAATGATCGGGGTAACGCGCCGAGATATCGCCGGCCTCCGCCACCGTGACGCGGCTGCGCTCCGCTGCCAGCGCAGCGATGGCATCGGGCTCGAAGTCTGCCAGCTGCGGCGCCCCGCGCGCGGCGACGACCGCCACCGCGTGCTGCAACGAGAATTTGGCGTCGATCACGCTTTGCGGATCAGGCCGATCACAGAAATCCATCGCATCGGCATAAGTCTCGACATGGATCACGCCGTCAAGCGCGCCGCGTTTTTCCTTGAGCGACAGCGCCGCATCGATCGCCGGATGGGCATGGCGGCAGGCGCCCCATGGCTTGAAGCTGACTTCGTGGATGCGCCATTGCTGCGGGAAGGTCATCGGCTTGGGATTTTCGCAGGTGGCGGCGTAAAGACCCTGTGGCCCTTCGAGAATGTAGCGGGGGCCGACGGCACCGTCTTGGGCTGCCATGCTCGCTTCCACGCCGGTCCTATGCGCGTGCGCGATATGCCATTGTTTGGCGTCCGACTGTTCATGGCGCATCTGCCAGAGACCACCTGCCACGCTACCGGCCAGACCCATCGCGTTGGTCATCCTATCGCGATCAACCCCGCCGTCCCCCAGACCGGTAATCGCGGCCCCGAACAGACCCGCGGTCGCGCTGTTGTGGTAAAAGCCATAATGGCGGTCATCGAACGTGGATCCGATCGCGATAATCGCTTCGTAACCGCGTATCGCGGCATTGAGGAAAGCCGGCAGCGGCCCCGGTGACGTTTCCAAGGCTGGCCAGATGACCGGCCCGGGGTGCAGGATCGCAGAGCGATGGACATCATCCATCTCCAACACATTGCCGAGCCACGCCGTGCGGCTGCTATACGCCCCCAGTTTCTTCTGCGCAGGTCCGGACTTGCGCGCACCCGCCACGCAGCCGAGCCAGTCCAGCAGATGCAACCGCGCCCGCTGCCGGGTCGCGTCATCAACCGGGCGCATCAGATGTCCGGACAATTTCTCGGTCAGGCTCTCTTGCGTCATAGCGGCACCCGTCCTAAGACGAAGCCATGCCCGGGAAACAGAATCTGGCGGCCAAGACGCCTGCACAATCCAAGACCGCCGCGAAGAAAAAGCCGCGCTATCTGGAGCTGGCCGACGAACTGCGTGAAGCGGTGTTGCGCGGCGACTATTCCGATCCCGGTGATTTTCCGACCGAATCCACGCTGTGCAAGAAATATGATGTCAGCCGTTTCACGGTTCGCGAAGCGCTGCGCAAGCTGACCTCCGAAGGGTTGATCACCCGCAAGCGGGGATCGGGCACGGTGGTTCAGCCCGCGACCGCCCGCGCCGGTGCGCTGCATCAACCGCTGAGCAATGTCGGTGAAATTCTGCAATATGCGCGCGATACCACGATCAGCTTTGAGCAGCTGAAGCCGTCGGTCATTCCGACCGATGTCGCCGAACAGATCGGATCGACGGCGGATGGCCAGTGGTTTGCCTTTCGCGGCAACCGCATGAAAGCCGGACGCAAGCGGCCGATCGCGGTCACCGAAGCCTGGGTGCATCCCGATCTCGCCGACGCGGTCGCGCAGATTGATGTCAATGCGACCACCTTGTTCGGCCAGATTGAAACGCTCGGCAAAGTCAGCGTCACCCGCGTCACCCAGGATATCCAAGCGATCAAGGGCACCAAGACCATCCTGACCGCGCTGGGTCTTGAAAAGGGCGATCCGGTCTTGCGCATATTGCGCTGCTATTTTGATCAGAGCGACCGGATGTTCGAGATTTCGGCGAGCTATCACCCCGGCGAACGCTTTGCCTATTCGATGCATATCGAGGTCGACTGAACCGGCCATTATTCAGGCTTTTCCAGAAGCGGTGCATCGCCCGCCTGCCAGTCCTGTTCCGACGCAAAACGGAACGAGGGGCCGATCTGATGCGATCCGTGCGCCTCGATAAGCAGCCCCCGTTCGCGCAGAAAATCCTGATCCAGCGCTTCGCGAAAATCCAGCACCGGCGAAAAAGCGACATCCTTGTCGGCAAACCATTGCACCCACTCATCGCGGGTCCTGGAGAGAAAAGTCTCGCGCAGAAAGGCGATCAGCGGCTGTTGCGCGGGGCCTGCTTCGGCTTCGGCCAAGGGGATCAGATCGGCCCGGTCCAGCGCGGATAACAGATTGCGCGCAAATTTCACTTCCCGCCCGCCGAGAACGACATATTGGTTATCTTTGGTCCGGTAGACATTGTAGAAGCCTGCGCCGCCGAGGGAGCGTTGCGACTGGGAATGGGGCGACGGCCCGCCGGCGATCGCCGACCCGGCAATATGAGCACACCAGGGCAGCATGGAATCGAACATGGCGATGTCGACATAATCGCCCTTGCCGGTCTGGTCCCGGCCGATCAGCGCCATCAGGACGGCGGACAATCCATTGAGACCTGCGGCCATATCAGCGGAAGGCACGCCCGGCACAACCGGCGCGCCGTCGCTGCCATCATTGACCGACAGAAATCCGGCGAGCGCCTGCACCGCCATGTCATGAGCGGGATGGTGCGCCATCGCGCCTTCCTGACCAAAGGCCGAAATCGAGCAATAGACAATTTTCGGATTTCGCGCGGAAACCGCGTCATAATCATAGCCCAGCCGTTTCATCACGCCGGGACGAAAGCCCTCGATCATGACATCGGCATCGGCGAGCAGATCCCAGAGTTGCGCCCGCCCTGCCTCCGACTTCAGATCGAGCGCGATGGCCTGCTTGCCGCGATTGAGATTGCGAAACCAGACCGATTGCCCGGCTTCCATCGGCTCCATGCCACGCGCCGGGTCGCCAGCTGGCGGTTCGACCTTAATCACATCGGCGCCATGGTCGGCCATCATCATGCTGAGCATCGGCCCGGGCAGGAAAAGCGAGAGGTCTACAACCTTGATACCGGACAGTTTAGCCATGCCTGTTCAGACCACACCCTTTGCCTTCAATGCGTCAATCGCATCGCTGTCATAGCCGGCTTCCGCCAATATGGCATCGCTATCCGCACCCAATAGCGGTCCCGCCCGGTTCGGGAGCCGTTCGCCATCCAGCTTGATCGGACTGGACAAGACGTTCATGTCCGGCCGGTCGGGATGGCTGATCGTGTCGCGCATGCCGATCGTTTCCAGCCACGGATTGTCGAGCGCCTGATCGAGATCATAAATCGGGGCGATCGGCATCAGGCCCTGCAGCTTTTCCAGCCAGTGCACGACGGGCTCGGCGCCAAAAATTCGATCCAGTATATCGGACAGCGCGGCGCGATTGTCGAGCCGGTTGGCCGGGGTGTCGAACCGCGGATCGGTGATCAGTTCGGGATGGCCAATCTGGTCGCATAATATCGTCCAGAATTTCGGCAATTGGGCCATCACGAACATCCAGCCGTCAGCCGCCTTGAACATCTGGCTGGGGGTGGCGGACGGATGCGCGCCGCGCGGCGCGCGACCGGTCGCATCGGCTTCGTTCATATACCACAATGCCGGATAGCTGGTCTGGTGGATTGCCGCAGACAGCAGATCGACATCGACATCGCACCCTTTGCCGGTGCGCTGCGCGTCGAGCAAGGCCGCGAGCAATCCGACGGCGGCCATTGTGCCGGTCATGAAATCGACCATCGACAATCCAAACCGGACCGGAGGTCCGTCAGGCTCGCCGGTCAGCGAGCAAAACCCGGCTTCGGCCTGCATCAGATAGTCATAGCCCGGCCATTTTGACCGCTCATTGCCGCGCCCGTAAGCCGAGATATGGGCACAGACAATCGCCGGATTCACCGCTTTCAAAGCCTCATAGTTCAGGCCGATCTTGTCCGGCACATCGCCGCGCAGATTATTGGCCATGACATGCGAATCCTTGGCCAGCCGGTGCAACACATCCTGACCCTCGCTGGTCCTCAGATCGAGAGTCAGCGAGCGCTTGTTGAGATTGAAGCTCTGGAAATAGAGGCTTTCCTGCTCACGCAGCCAATGGGGGCCGACATGACGCGCCGTATCGCCGCCTCTGGGAGGCTCGATCTTGATGACCTCCGCGCCCAGCTGCGCGAGAAACATGGTGCCGTAAGGGCCGGCGCCATATTGTTCCGCAGAAAGGACGCGAAAGCCCTTTAGGGGTTGCCTCGCCTGACTCACACAGGATTCCTTTTGACCCATTGTTTGGAAATGATCATCCGCTGCATCTCGTTGGTGCCTTCGCCGATACACATCAGCAAGGAATCCCGATAATAGCGTTCAATCTCATATTCCTTCGAATAGGCATAACCGCCATGCACGCGCATCGATTCCTCGGAATTGCGCACCGCCGCTTCGGAGGCGAAATATTTCGCCATGCCCGCCTCGAGATCACAGCGTTCGCCGCGATCATAAGCCTCTGCGGCATCCAGCGTCAGCAAGCGCGCCGCTCGGGCCCGGGTGACCATTTCGCCCAGTTTGAGCTGGATCGCCTGATGGTCAGCAATCGGTTTGCCCATGGTCTCGCGCAACTGCGCATATTCCGTCGCCAGCCGCAGCGACCCTTCCGCCAGACCGACACCGCGGGCAGCGACGTTGATCCGGCCGAGTTCGAGACCACCCGTGGCCTGGAAAAACCCTTGCCCCTCGACGCCACCGATCAGATTTTCGGCCGGAATCCGGTAATTGTCAAAAACCAGCTCGGCACTGTCAATCGCGTTATAGCCCAGCTTCTTGAACTTCTTGCCGACGGTGAACCCCTCGCCTTTCGGCGCGATCATCAGGCTCATGCCCTTATAGCGGGGGTCCGCCTTGGGGTCGGTTTTCACCAGCAGCGCAAAACAACTGCCATTGATACCATTGGAGATCCACGTCTTGGTGCCATTGATGACATAATCGTCGCCATCTCTAACCGCGGTCGTCCGAATAGCCTGCAAGTCGGTTCCCGCATTGGGCTCGGTCAAGGCCAGGCCACCGCGGATTTCGCCGGAGGCAAATTTCGGCAGCCATTTGGCTTTCTGTTCCGCAGTGCCGAACCGTTCCACGGCGCAAGCCATGATCAGGTGGGAATTGAAAATGCCGGTAATCGCCATCCAGTGCGACGCAATTTCGGCAACAATCTTGGCGTAGCTGGTGGCCGGCAGACCAAGGCCGCCATATTCCTGCCCGATCGTGGCGCCGAACAAACCCATATCGGCCATTTCGCCAACCAGCTGTTCGGGCCATTTGTCCTCGTGATCATGTTCCATCACCACCGGCTTGACCGACCGGTCGATCCATTTCTGGATCGCATCCATAAACGCTTGTTCTTCTTCTGCATCAATCGGTTGATTGTGGTTTTCTGCAGCCGTAGCCATTGTCGTTGCTCCTGAATATTACGAATCGGAATGATATCCGTTCAGTCGTCCGCGCCACCAAATCCGCGCTTCCAGATCAGCATGGTGCGTTCAAATGTGCACACAATCTTGCCGTCCTGATTTTTGCCAATCGTTTTCACCGTCACGATGCCTTGCTCGGGCCGTGATGATGATTCTCTCTTTTCCAGCACTTCGCTCTCGGCATAAAGCGTGTCCCCCGGAAACAGCGGGTGAGTGAGCCGGATCTTGTCCCAGCCGAGATTGGCCACCGCTTTCTGGCTGGTATCCGAGACGCTCATGCCGACCATCAGCGCGACCGTGAGCGGCGAACAGACCAGTGGCTTGCCGAATTCGGTTTTCTTGGCGAACTCATAGTCAAAATGCGCAGGATGCGTGTTCATCGTCAGCAGGGTGAAATGCACGTTATCGGTATCGGTGATCGTGCGACCCGGACGATGTTCGTAGATATGGCCCGGCTCGAAATCTTCAAAATATCGACCGAAAGTCTCCCGAAAACGACCAGGACTGACTTCAATGACTCCATCACGCATAATGCTGTTCCTTATTGATTGATTCGCTTATGATTCTCAACTGGTAGCCAGTATGTGACGATAACGCTGCATAACCGGCGCTTCTAACATACGGCCATTGTGACTAATCGCCTTGCCACCCGCCGCGTCGAAAGCCTGCACGGCTTCCCTGGCTTCGGCCACCTCTTCTTCGGTCGGTCGCAAGGTCTTTGCAATAGCGGCTATCTGTTTGGGGTGGATCGCCGCCTTGGCGTGAAAACCCAAAGCCCTGCATCGCGCGCATTCGTCGATCAGCCCATCGGCGTTGTTGAGATCAATATAGGGCACGTCGATCGCGGTCACACCAGCCGATGCGCAGCATAAGATAAACGCGCTCCGTGCGGCCAGCAACGGTTCCCATTCGAGTTTGGTGCCGAGCTGGGCCGAGAAATCACCACCGCCAAACATCATGCCGGTAACACCTGCGCTGGCGGCAATGGCATCGCCTTGCCGCAACCCCTGAACCGTCTCGATAAGCGGGATCAGACCGTCTACCCGGTCCCCCAACAGGCTATGCGCAATAGCAATCTCGGCCGCGCTTTCCACCATCGGCAGAAAAACCAGCGCCGGGGGATACTCGGTTTTGGCCAGTGCCAGGAGGTCGGCAAGACCAGCCGCGGTTTTCAGTCCGTTGATCCTGATCGCCATCCGGGACCGGTCACTTTGCGCGAGCGCTGCGAGCACGGATTCGCGCGCGCTGTCCTTGTGATCCGCGGGAACCGAGTCCTCGAGATCGATACAGATCAGATCTGCGCCGCTCGCAGCGGCTTTTTCGAACCGCTCCGGGCGATTGGCAGGGACAAAAAGAAAATTCGTAAAACCGGTCATATCATCCAAAAATAGCTGAGAGTGATTTTGCCCCTTCACAATTTGTCCGGACAAATCTAAAGTCAACCAGAAAGTGAAAATAATTCAAGATTATTCGGTCTTCGAACCTTAGGGAGAAACTCACGATGAAGAGCCTATTAAAACAAAGCGCAGCCGCCGCACTGGCCCTGACGATTCTCGCCAGCACGCCGGCTAACGCCCGGACGCTGGACCCGAAAAAGCCCGAAGATGCGCTGGAAATCATGAAGCGGACGCAATGTGGTGAAGCCGATGGCGTCCCCGCCGTCTATCACTGGTCGGGCAAAGTCTATTCGCGGGTGCAAGGCGAACCGGACCGCCATTTGTTCAACGGCGAGGGCATGAATATTCGCCAATGCGTGCAAATCGAGGATCCCAAACGCGGCGTCGGTTATCGCCAGGTCAGCCGCGAAGTGATGTTCTATCTCGATCCCGAGACCAATGAAGTGCTGCGGACATGGGACAATCCATGGACCGGCGAGACGGTCGATGTGATGCAAATCGCCAATGACCCGGTCAACAGCCGCCCCAACTATCCTTATAGCGCGGACGGCAAGCCCTATCAGATCTCAACCCTGCGGCGGCAGGGCAAGTGGATGTTCATGCCGTTTGAGGTTCCGCTCTTTTATCACAATGTTCTGGCCGGCGATTATCAGGACTATGTCGGCAACAAATATCACGCGATGGAGATTTTCGACTTTGCCTTCCTCGCCGACGAGATGCTCGATACCAGCAACCCGACCGCCTATCCGACGATCAGCTGGGTGCGCATTTCCGACTGGATGCCATGGATGAAAATGCGCGGACGTCAGGGACAGATGGTGTTCAACGCGATGGGCGCCAAGCTGAAAAGCTATGATGAGCTGCCCAAGGTGATCAAGGACGAGATCGCGCTCAACTATCCCGCCTATACCACGCCACCACCGGGCGATGATCCGCGCAAGAATGAAACCACCTGGACGGTGTTCAAGAAAATGATCGACGCCGAGCGGGCGGCGAAAGCGGAACAGAAATAACCGCTTTCAAACAGTTCTCCCTGGGAGGTCGGTGGCAACACCGGCCTCTTTTTTTGTTCTAGAACGGCTTGATATTGCCGAGAAACGCCGTGGCGAGCAGCAGCAGATAGACAATCCAGACCCAGATCCGGGTCTGGTCCATGGTCCGGCGCAGCGGGATTTCGGTCTCGTCGGACGACCCTTCGGCAATCAGCTTGCCGAGCTGCCCGCCAACCGGTTTGAACGCGACGTCAATCATGATCGCAGCGGCAAAGATCAATCCGAACATCAGCGCCTTGGTGGCGAGCCAGACCGGTATCAGGGGCGCGCCTTGGATCAGCGACCACAGTCCGAGGCCGAGATAGAACAGCGTCAGGCCATAACGAAACCAGGCTTCGATCTTGCGATCCCGGGCGGCGCGATCGGTCTGGTCATGGATATGGGCATCCCAGACCAGCCATAGCCAGGCCCCGCCGACCGCCCAGGACAGCGCGATCGCCCAGATCGGCAAGTCCCACCAGCCTCCGGCATCGACCATGGTGATGGTCAGCGGCACCATCAGCGCCCAGGCCGATCGCGGCACCATGTCGAGATTGACCAGCAGCTGCAGCAAGATCAGCCGCTGCGGCAGATCATATTGCTCCCGTTTGCGGAAATGCTGCCCCAGCATGAACACGCCGACATCGGCGCCCAGCCACAGGACGAACAGGATGATATGGGTAAAAACCAGCAGCTGATAGAAAGAAACACTGAACAATTCTGCCATATCCCGACACCCCGTTTATCATCACATCCGGCTTACCATCAGATATGTCCGGACAAATTGCAATGGTCTTGCTATGTCCGACCAGCCGACGGGTCGATAACCCGATGCTCATCACAGAGTGTGCGCTTGAACAATTGCCCGTCCTTGAACCAGTGCCAGGTCCGGGCGCGATGATTACCGTCGTCGCCGAGACAGATAATTTCAAAGAAATTCGCACCGGGATCATCCTTGCGATGGAGATTGAGCAAGATCAGGCCGTGGTCCGTTTCCCAGCCGCATCCCGTGAAATTATCATTGTCCCACCATAGTTTCCCGTCGCGCAACACGCCGTTCAATGTCGCGCAATATTCCCGGCCATCCGCCCATCGGAAGTGGTTTTTCTGGATATAGGCATAGGGACCATCTTGCGGGAACAGGCATTCCACCGTGGCTTCATGCTGGTCGAGCGGGCGGTTGTCGCTATCGACATGACGATAGGTCCCCGACCAGGTGCCGGCGTGCCGCAGCATGCCCGGCATGCTGTCCGCCAAAATCGACCTGCGCTGCTGTTCCACGTCCCATATCCTTGTCGTCAATGCCATTTGGAGTCCGTTAGGCGCCATGATAGGAAGCGCCCAACAACCAATATCGGCTTTCTGACAGCTACTGATTGTATGTTGCCGATCAAATAAGGCCTGTGCAAAGGACGTGATCATGAGCCAACCCGACCTCCGCCAGCGCTTTATCAAGCCATCCATGGATCCCCAGAAATTGCAGCATTTTCTCTCTGTCTATGACACCGGCAGTTTCTCCAGGGCAGCGAAAAACAATAATGTCAGTCAGCAGGCCGTGTCGAAAAGCGTCGCGAAGCTGGAAGAGAATCTCGGCGTGGAGCTGTTCCAGCGCGGCGCCTATGGGGCGGAAGCCACTCGCTTCGGCCATGCGCTGGCCCGCCGCGCCAAGGTGATCACTGCCGAAAGCCGGTTGGCGGCTGCCGAGATCAGCGCCATGCGCGGCGCCGATCGCGGCTATGTCCGGATCGGACTGGGCTGGTCGTTTCTGCCCCGCATTGCGCCGATGGTGATTGACCGGTTCAGTACAAAACAGCCGGGCGTCACGTTGAGCATCGCGTCGGGCGACACCACGTCGCTGCACGAGAAACTGCTGCGCGGCGAGGTCGAATTTGTCGCCAGCGCGCCGCCCAGAGGACAGGAAATCGACAGCGCCATCGAAACCGCAGAAATGTTCATGGACCGCGATGTGATCATGATGCGCAAGGACCATCCGCTCGCGTCCAAATCCGATGTAACGCTCGAAGACCTGGCAGCACAGACATGGTTGGTGTCCATGCAACTGCAGATCCAATGGCAGCGCGTCTGCAACGTCTTTCTCGCCGCCGGACTGTCCCCTCCAGCCAATTATGTCGACATGGATTCGGTCATTCTGGCCAAGTCCACCCTGCTGCGAACCGATTCCGTGATGCTGCTCGCCAAGGAACTTATCGCCACCGAGGCGGAAATGGGCCAATATCACATCATCGAGGACACCGAATTTCCGATCGTCCGCACCGCCTATTTTGCCACGCGGCGCAACAGTGTTCTCCAGCCCGCTGCCCAGAGCCTGAAAAACGAGCTGATCGGGGCTTGCCGTTCGGTCATCGGTATCAAGCAGTTGCGCGGAATCACTGTGGCGGAAAAACCATAGCAGCGCCAAAAATATCTCCTGGTTGTAGATACAGCACAAGTGGTTGTTGGCATTTCTCAATGACGCTTCAATAACCCTATCAGACCGGTTAGTTGTCTGGACAACTTTGCAACCGTATATAATAATGTTGTAAATTAGAGTGTGCCCCAGAGCATCTTCAGGGAGAAGACCATGATGTCGCGACAAGCAAGACTGAAAAACACCGCCATTTTTGGACTGGCGCTCAGCGCGCTGGCCAGCGTTCCGGCCCAGGCCCAGGACAGCGCGTCAGACGAAACCGCCCAGCAAGGCGGCCTGAACGTGATTGTGGTCACCGCACAGCGCCGCGAAGAAAGTGTTCAGGATATCCCCATCGCGATTTCTGCCTTCTCCGCCGAAGAACTCGAAACGCGCGGGGTATCAAACGCGCTGGAAGTCACCCAATTTGTCCCCAATCTGGTCGGCCTGAACAATACCGGGCTCGGGACCGCCAATTCCTATTTCTTGCGCGGGGTCGGCAACACGGAGTCGATTGCGACCTTCGATCCGCCCATCGGCACCTATGTCGATGACATTTACATGTCGCGCCAAAACGCCAATAACCTGTCCTTTTTTGACATTGACCGTCTCGAAGTGCTGCGCGGTCCTCAGGGCACCCTGTTTGGCCGCAACACCACCGGCGGCGCGATCAACGTTATTCTGAAAGAACCCGGTGATGAATTCGCTGGCTATGTCGAAGCCGGCTATGGCAGCTATGAGCGCTACCTGGTGCGCGCTTCAGTGGATGTTCCGCTGGCTGACAGCTTTGCGGTCAAGGTTTCCGGCTATTTTCAGGATGATGAAGGCTATGCCCTGAACACCACAACGGGAGAGCGGACCAATGAAAATGATGGCTGGGGAGTCCGGCTCGGATTCCGCGGCGAGCTGTCGGACACGGTGCGCTGGACGGGTTCCTACATCCATACCTATGCCGATTCCGGCAATGTGCTCAATTTCGACTGTGACCCGGCCAATCCAACCAATTGCAGCGGCCGGTTTGTGACCACAGGCCTGACCAAGGACGGCAATTTTAACGGCCTGCTGACCGGACCCAAAAATGATTTCGGCTTTGGCAATGAAACCGCGCTGGATTTCGTTTCCTCCAACCTTGAAATCGGCCTCGGTGATATCACGGTCAATCTGATTACCGGCTTTGTCAGCCTTGATCAGGATTTTGCCCTTGATTTTGCCGACGGTCGGGGATTGCCGAGCACAAGCTCGCCAATCCCGCCAGTCCTCGGCTATACATTTGGCGGTTTCACCATTGCCAATCAGGGCGAACACACGCAGTTCACTCAGGAAATAAAGGTCACCGGCTCTCTGGGTGACGGGCTGATCGATTTCGTCGGCGGCGTTTTCTATTTCCACGAAGACAACACCACCGATTTCGGTGATATCTTCACGCTGCCTTTCGCACCGCCACCAACCGGTTTTCCTTTTGTTCTGGCCGACCGGACGATCAAAAATACGGCTGAAGCCTGGGCGGGCTATCTGCAAGGCGACGTCAACGTGACCGATCAACTGAAGATCACCGCTGGCATCCGCTATACCGATGAGAAAAAGTCGTTCGACATTCGCGACAACCGGGCGTCCTGCAATGACGGGTCGATCGAAGCGACCTGCGTCAGCAGTGCCAATCTGGTGGCCACCAATGGTCTGGCAATTCCGAGCGATCAGGATGTCGGCATCTGGACCCCGCGATTCGCGATCAACTATGCTGCGACGGATGACATCCTGCTCTTTGCGTCCGCCACCCGCGGGTTCAAATCCGGCGGCTGGAACGCACGCGGCACGTCGGCCAGCGAACTTTTGCCCTTCGGTCCGGAACGGGCGTGGAGCTATGAGGCTGGCTTCAAGTCGGAATTTCTCGACAATCGCGTGCGGCTGAATGTGACCGCCTTCTATCTCGATATTGATGGGCTGCAAACCCCGTCGGCATTCATCCGCCAGAACGGTTCGCTGGCTTTCATCACACGGAATTTTGCGGATTATCGCAACAAGGGCATCGAGGTTGAGCTGAATACCGCGCCGGTCGACGGGCTCAATATTTTCGCATCTTTGGGTTATCAGGATGACAATTATCGCATCGACCGCGATGCACCGGCGCTGGACGCGTTCGGCGTGCAATCGGTCAACGCCCAGCAAGCGGCCTGTCAGGCCCAATTGGCCGCCGGCCAGATTCCCAACCTGTCGGGCGGCGACACGGCTGCCTCTTGCGGCGTGGGTATCGTCGCGCCGGATGGCACGATTGCGGAACCGGTCCGGACCCCGGACTGGACCATCGCAATTGGCGGCAGCTATACCGCAGAATTTGGCGGCGGCCTGTCGCTGATACCGTCGGTCAACGCCAATTGGCGCAGCAGCAGCGAAACCGGTACCAGTGAAGTGACGCTGTATGACCAGCCGATTACCGGCCTCAGCGGCACCGTTTTCCCGGCCAACACGCTGGGCAATGGCAATGTGATCACCGGGTCCTTTTCCGATGATCGCTGGATCGTCAATGCCGGCCTGACGCTGAAAAGCGACGCGGGTTGGTCAATTGCTGCCGAATGCAAAAATTGCTTCGACGAGGAAGCGGTTGAATCGACGCTGGCCAATTATAGCTATCTCAATCCGCCGCGCTCTTTCCTGATCAAAGGGCGTATCGAATTCTAAGGCCGGCCAGCCGGAGACATAACAGGGAGAAGGCGGGCCAATTTTGCCCGCCTTCTTTTTCTGGCATATAGGAAAATTCGCGCTATAGAAAATATGTCCGGACAAATTTTAGAAACGCAGAGGGTGCATGACTGACCAGAACACGAGCAGCAACGAATTTGCACTAGGTTGGAAAGTCCTGCTCGCCGGCATGCTCGGTGTGGCTTGCGGCGCCTCTCCCATTCCGTTCAATGTCATCGGCTTCACCGTTGAACCGTTAATTGCGGAATTCGGCTGGAGCCGGACCCAGATCCTGTTCCCGATCACCATTTTCGGCATTATCGCTTCGCTTTTGGCCCCGTTTTTCGGATCATTGGCCGACAAGCATGGTGTCCGCAAAGTGGCGCTCTATTCGCTGCTCGCCTTTGGTCTTTCCTTTGCGGCCATTTCCTTCACGCCCACCGCCCAGGTCACGTCGACCCTCTATATCTATTATGCGCTCTGGGTTGTCGTCGGTCTGATCGGCATAGGCTCGACTCCGGTCAGTTGGAGCCGTGCGATCAATCTCTGGTTTTTCAAGAATCGCGGCCTCGCCCTCGGCATTTTGCTGCTGGGGACAAGCCTCGCCGCAATCGTCGTGCCCAAGCTGGCGGTCTGGGGAATCGAACATTATGGCTGGCGGGCCATGTTTGCGATCGTGGCGATCCTGCCGATTTTCGTCGCGCTGCCGATCGGTTATTTCCTGTTTCGGGAGCCCTCGCCCGAGGAACGCCCGAAAGCGATTCTGAGCGACAGCGGGCAACTGACCGGCGTTACGCTTGGCGTCGCCCTGAAGGACTATCGCTTCTGGCTGATCTGGTTGTCGATCGCGATCATCGCCACTGCTTTTGGTGGCGCTTTTATCAATATGCCGACCATGTTGTCCGATCGCGGGCTGGATGCCCAGACCGCCGCAACGGTGATGGGCGTGCTGGGCATTGGCATCCTGTCCGGACGGATCATCACTGGCGCGTTGCTCGACCGATTCTGGCAGGGGTTCGTGGCGTTCCCGCTGCTCTGCCTGCCGGCGATATCCTGCTATGTCCTGCTCGGCGACAGCATCACCTTTCCGCTCGCGGCCCTGGCCGGTTTTCTGCTCGGCTTTGCCGCTGGCGCGGAAAGCGATCTGATCGCCTATCTCACCGGCCGCTATTTCGGCATGGCCAATTACGGGAAAATCTATGGCATGCTCTACATGCCCTTCGGGTTTTTCTCGGCCTTGTCACCGATCATCTATGCCAGCGTGCGCGACAATATGGGCAGCTATGATCCGATATTGTCGGTCGCGATATTTGGTTTCGTCATTGGCGGCGGCCTGTTGCTGTTCATGGGACGATATCCTGACGCATTTCCGGAAGCCGAACCATCCCCCAACGACAAACTTGCAATGGAGCAAAGCTGATGGCCACCAAAGCCAATCCCACCGCAACCGACTATATTGCCGATACCGGCACAGAGGTTCTCACCGATGCCAAGACCTTGGATTTCTATGCGCATGATGTCTATCAGCGCGGCGCAGACCTGCTCGCTGTGGTCCGGCCGAAAAATACCGCCGAATTATCAGCAGCCGTCAAAGCGGCGACCGAGCAGAATATTCCGGTGGTCCCGCGCGGCGGCGGGATGAGCTATACGGGCGGCTACACCACCGAAAATGACAATGCCGTGCTGTTTGATCTGGCCGCCATGAACCGGGTGCTGGAAATCAACGAAACCGACATGACCGTGACTGTGGAAGCCGGCTGCACATGGGCCAAACTCTATGAAACGCTCGCCCCCAAAGGTCTGCGAACGCCATTTTGGGGCACCTTATCCGGACTGAAGGCCTCGGTCGGCGGCGGCATGAGCCAGAATTGCCTGTTCTGGGGATCGGGTCGCTATGGCACCGCGGCGCAAAGCTGTATCGCCATGGACGTGGTGCTTGCCGATGGCACGATTTTGACCACCGGAGCCAATTTCACCCGCCCCTATGGCCCCGATCTGACCGGGCTGTTTCTTGCTGATACCGGTGCCCTAGGCATGAAGGCAACGATCACGCTCCGGCTGATCCCGGAAGCCGAAGCCCATGCCTATGCCAGTTTTTCATTTGAAACCCATGCGGACACTCTGGCCGCCATGGCTGATATTGAACGGTCCGGCGTGTCGACCGAATGTTTTGGCTTTGACCCCAACCTCAACGCCATCCGGATGAAACGCGACAGTCTGGGCAGCGATGCCAAGGCGCTCGGCCAGATGATGAAGAAACAGGGTTCGGTCTGGGGTGCCATCAAGGAAGGCGCGAAAGTCGTCGCTGCGGGTCGCGACTTCATGGATGAAGCCAAATTCTCGCTCCATGTGCTGACCGAGTCGCGGCAACAGGCTGGCGCCGATGATGATCTCGAACGCGCCCGCAAAATGGCGCTCGCCCATGGCGCGACCGAGACCGAGAATACGATACCGAAAATCATCCGGGCCAATCCGTTCGGGCCGCTTAACAGCATGCTGGGCGCCCAGGGAGAACGGTGGGCGCCGGTCCACGGCTTGCTCCCGCACAGCAAGGCCAAAGCCTGCTATGACGCGATTGAAGCGCTGTTCGACTCTCATCGGGAGGCGATGGATCAGCATGGCATATTTACCGGTACGCTGGTGTCCGCGGTGAGCGGCTCGGGCGCGATTATCGAACCCTGTCTCTACTGGCCGGACGCGTCCAACCCGGTTCACGAAGCCACGATCGAAAGCGCGCATTTTGCGAAACTGCCGGTGCTCGACAGCAATCCCGAGGCTTGGGCCCTGACCCAGACGCTGAAACAGGCGCTGGTTGATCTGTTTCATGATCACGGTGCCGTCCATCTCCAGATCGGGCGCACCTATCGCTATCGCGACAGCCTCGATCCCGCCGCCGACGCCTTGCTTCAGCACTTGAAGAAAGCGGTCGATCCGAAGAACCTGATGAACCCCGGTTCGTTGGGTTTATAGGGCCGGGCCCGAGGGAAATGCGATCCGATGGATCTTGACCGCCGACAGATTATCGCCGCGGCGCTTTCGAGCCAGATGATCAGCCCGGCTTTTGCAGCAACTGGAAAGAATGATACAGCACCGCCTATGACCGATATCAAAAATTACGCCGCCGTCGCCATGCAACTGGCCGCCCGCTCCGTCGAGAAAACGCCGGACAAGGCCGCCGCCCGCCAGCAGATGCTGGCGATGATCGGCGAGATCGAAACAAAAATCCGGTCGGCGACGATCTTCATCCAGCAATATGGCGGTAGCCCGGTAAAACTGGCGGTGCTGCCGGAATATCTGCTGACCAGCTATCCCGGCCGGATTTCGATCCCGGACTTTGCCGACAAGGCCGCGCTGGAAATTGACGGTCCGGAATATGAAGCGCTCGGCGCGATGGCCCAGCGGCTCAAGATGTTCATCGCCGGCAATGCCTATGAAGTGGACTCGCATTTCCCCGGCCTCTATTTTCAGGCGAGCTTTGTCATTGCGCCGTCGGGCGATGTCGTGCTCCGCTATCGCCGGCTCAATTCGATGTTCGCGCCGACGCCCCACGATGTGTGGTCGAAATATCTCGACATTTATGGCCTCGACGGGGTGTTCCCGGTCGCCCGGACCGAGATCGGCAATCTCGCCGCGATCGCGTCGGAAGAAATTCTCTATCCCGAAATCGCCCGCGCCCATGCGCTGCGGGGGGCGGAGATATTCGTCCACAGCTCCTCGGAAATCGGGTCTCCGATCGACACCCCCAAGCAAATCGCCAAACAGGCCCGCGCCCAGGAAAACATGGCCTATGTCGTGTCAGCCAACACCGCTGGCATTGAACAGACCACGCTGCCACTGGCTTCTGCCGACGGCAACAGCATGGTGGTCGACTATAAGGGGCGGGTGCTGTCCGAATCCAATAGCGGCGAGACCTTCACCGCCTTTGCCGACATCGATCTCGGGGCGTTGCGCGCCGCGCGGCGCAAACCGGCGATGACCAATTTCCTCGCACGGCAGAGACTTGAGCTTTTTTCTGCCACTTATGGCGAGCTTTCGGTCCAGAAAGCGGATGGATTGATCCAGAACAATGCAATTCAGTCGCCGGATCGCGACTATTTCCTGCGGACTCAGGAAGCAACGATAGAACGTATGATCAAGGATGGTCTGATATGACGAAAAACACCCCACAGGAGCAACAGCTGGACGTCGCACCGCCCTATAATGCGGTGGCGCGGCACGGCGTCTCGCCGGTCGCATCGCATGACGAGATTGCCCGCTTTGACTTTCTTGCCAATTTCAACAAGTTCCTATCTGGCGCGCTCGGGCCCGGCAACAAGCTGGCCTATGACAAGCGGGTTCTGCCGGCCTTTCAGAAAGACCATGGCCGCGCGCCCAGCGACCGGTTCGAAATTCGCCGGGCGATGAATGCCGATCCGTTCCATCAATTCTGGTCCGCGCTGAAGCGCAATTCGATGGAGATGCGCCAGCAAAACGGGCGGGCAATGGTGCTGCGCCAGATTGGCGAGCTCAACGCCAAGGCGCGGCAGTATAATGAAGGCCGCGACACGCTGGAGCTCAACCCCGACATCGCCGTTCCGCGCTATCAGAATGCGGTCGACATCCATTGCATGCCGGGCAGCTATCATGGCGAGGAATTGCCGGGCGATGTCTCTGCCGGTGCCAATTATGACTGCGGCATTTTCGCAACCACCGCTGGCGGCCTGGGGGCGCTGTCGGACGGCGGCGGTCAGGCGCTGGTCGAATGGATCAAGAAAGAACGGCCGGGCTGGGAACCCCGCCGGGTGCTCGATATTGGCACCACGGTCGGCCATAATATCGTCCCGCTGGCGCTGGCCTTTCCCAATTGCGAGTTTATCGCGATCGACACCGCGGCGCCGATCCTGCGCTATGCCCATGCCCGGGCCCAGTCGCTCGGCGCCACCAATATCCGCTTCATTCAGGCCAATGCCGAAGATCTTTCGCGTTGGGATGACGGCACGTTTGACTGGGTTCAGACGACGATGTTCCTGCACGAGACCAGCGGCAAGGCGCTGCCCAAAATCATCGCCGAGGGCTATCGCGTGCTCGCCGACAACGGGCTGATGTTCCACCTCGAGCAGCCGGAATATTCCGATGCCATGCCGCTCTATGAGCAGTTCATCCGGGACTGGGATGCGTTTAACAATAACGAGCCGTTCTGGTCGTCCATGCACGCGCTGGACATGAAGGACGTGATGGTTGCCGCCGGCTTCGACCGCAGCGAACTGTTCGAAAGCGGCGTTCGCGCGGTGGTTGATACCGATATCTTCCCCGAAGCTGCCACTGGCGACGATGAAGACCATGGCCGCGCGGCGTTCTGGCACGCCTATGGTGCCTGGAAAAACGCGTCTGATGTGCAGGAGGCCGCCGAATGACCGAGACACCATTGGACTGGATGGCAGCCGCCAACAAGAAAGCCAAAGGCAAGCGCCCGGAATATTTTGATGATCCGGAAGACGAACGGATGCTGTCGATCCTGATGGCGGTGGTCGGCGAAGTCTCGGTCCTGCGCGAGCGCATGGACACGGTCGAGCGCCTGCTCGACGCCAAAGGCACGATCAACCGCGATGATATCGAGAGCTACACGCCGGACAAGCAGGCGGCCTATGAACGCGGCGTGATGATCCGCGAATATATTTACCGCGTGATGCGCGGTCCGCACCAGATGGTCGAAGAGCTCGCACAAACCGAACCACCGGTTGAAGACGTGAGCCGGGAGCTCAGGGAAATCTGAAGGCTAAAACTGGTATTTCGCGAGATTGCGCGCCACCAGTTCCGCCATCATTCGCGCAATGCGGTCATTGGGGTGATCGGCGGCGCAATGGCCGCGTAGCCTTTCGGTTTTGCCGGCGACATAGCGCTCGGTCAGATATCCCGGCCCATCGGTGCACACTAAAATGACATCAGAATCTTCCTGATTGAAATCAGCCTGTCGCCCTCTTGCCAGTTCCGCATCGACGGCGGCGGCGAGCGCATCATAGTCGGCAATGGGCAGTTCAATCTCCAGCGACCCTGTCACCTCCCATCGGGTAGCGGGGTGACCGTATAGAAATTGCACCTTGCCAACAGCCCAGTTCTTGTCCCGCCTGTGGATCTCGATCACCTGCGCGGTTCCGCCCAATGCCGGTGACCGGCTGAAACGGATCACATCGTCGCCAATTTTCGCAAGCCGCTTCGGTTGGATTGCGCTCACGCTATCGGCCTGGGTCAGCTTGATTTGGCCAATGTCACGAGTCTCTGACGCAGCTGGCCACAATCCCAGCGGCGCAAATAACAGGAACAGAAACAGGCGTACCAACATCGGGCGACCTTACCCTACACCCCGATCGAGTCAATCAATCAGGATCAGAACGGCTTGACCGCGCCGAGAAAGCAGACGCTGGCGATGGTGATCCAGTAGATATAGGCGGCCAGGCGGGCCTGACCGATTTCGCGGGTCAGCGCGGCTTCTTCCGCCGCGTCCGGCCCTGCTGCGAGTTTGCGGAAGCGAGCGGTCCAGCGCCGCATCACGACCCGCAGGAACAGGCCGATGCACAAGGTCACGCCATAAAGCCCCATTTTGGCAGGATACCAGAAATTGCCGGGACCAGATTCGATCGGGCCACTGCCGTTAAGCGCCATGAAGGCGACGATGAACAGGCTCAGGATCAGCGGATAGCGCAGCCATTCTTCCCAGGTTGTCACTTTGACGCCGATATCGGTTTCCCGCTTGATAAAGGCGGTCCAGGTCATCGACAACCAGACCGCGAAGAACAGCCACATCCACCAGATGCCGCTGCCTTCCAGAAACGGCACAAAACCATAAAGCTTGCCCATATGCAGCCCGAGCGGCAGCAACAGGACGATACCGGTGCGCGCAAGGATGTCGATGCGGTAGGCGGTCTCCATATGCCGGCGGCGCTCTTCGATCGACAGCGCCGGATTGGTCACATTATAGCTGGTCTGGAAGACACCCCATTCCCCGCCCAGCCAATAGACCATTGCCAATATGTGCACCCAGCGCAGGATGCTGAGTTCGTTCGCGGTCAGAAATTCCATGATCGGGGTCCCTCTCCCTAAAAATCCTGCCTATGATTTGTCCGGACAAATTCCGCTTGGCAAGTGAAAAATGCCCTGCCATGGTGAAAATCAAGGAGAATGATGATGAAGCACCGGATTATCGAAGGCCGTTTGGAATATACCTCCCGCAAGCCCGAAATGGCCGGACAGAATCGTGGCTTCGAAACCTTCATGTTCACCCGGCACAGCGATGGCAAAGTGACGATGCGCGCGCATTGCGAGATTTATGAGCCGGAGCCGACGGTGATGCGCGACATTATCTACGGGATGGACGAGAACAACCAGCCGATGGATCTGCATGTACGGCTGACCATTGGCGATGCGTTCATGGGCACCGGATGGATGCGCTTTGATGGCAGCCATATCGAGATGGAGTCTTTCGGTCCTTCCATTGGCCGCCTGTCCCAGCGGGTCGCAGCCGAGCTGCCGCTGGATGGCTTTGGCACCCACCCGATTGTGTCCGATGGCTATATGCTGTCGACCAAGGACTGGGAAAAGACCGACAAGCGACTGCTCAACTGTTATCTGCCCTCCCCGGATCACCGGGGTGCCACCCCGCCCCAGATCGCGCAAGTCAAGATCGGCGCGATCTATCTCGGCAAAGAGGAGGTTACCGTCCCAGCGGGAACATTTCAGTGCAAGCATCTGCAATTTGTCGATGATGCCAGCATCGTTCCGGGCACCGGGGGCATGGCCGGCGAGCACCCGCCTTATGACGTCTGGATCACCGATGACGAGGACGGCATTTTCGTCCAGGGCGGTGTCGGCGGCTACATGATGACTTGGTACGAGCTCGTCGAACTCAAACGGTAATCATCACCTTGCCCATATGCGCCCCGCTTTCGAGATGGGCGAAGGCCGCCGGCGCATCGGCAAAATCGAAAACACTTTCGACAACCAGCGTGATGTCATGCTTGTCGACGATCTCCAGCGCCTGTGCCAGCATCTGACGGCTCCCGGACGCAATGCCCTTGATCGCAATATTCTTGCCGATCAGTGCGCCCTGACTGGCGCTCGCCTGCGCTTGCGGGGTTCCGGACAGAGCGCCCAGCGAGCCAATGCGGGCGTTGACCGCCGACGCCGCGACGGTCTCGCCCAAGGCGGGAAAGCCCAAAGTGTCGACAACCACATCCGCGCCGCGCCCACCCGTGGCTTCGAGCAAAGCCGCCGCCCAATCCGGCCGGTCACGATAGTTGATCGCATGGTCCGCGCCCATCGCCCTGGCCCGTGCGATTTTTTCATCGCTGGAAGAGGTGATCGCAAAATCCATGTCCATGGCCTTTGCCAGCTGCAGGGCGAAAATCGAAACGCCGCCGGTGCCCTGCGCGAGCACCAGGTCACCCGGCTGCGCGCCGCCAAAGGCGATCATCGCATGCCAGACCGTGCTGCCAACGACCGCCATGGTCGCCGCGCTGCTATCCGAGACCGTATCGGGAACCGCGATGGCCGCATTGGCTGGCAGTTTGATTTTCTCGGCCAGCCAGCCATTGGCTGTCACCCCGAGATCTTGGCCAAAGACCGCCAGCCCATAGGGACCATCCAGCCAGGTGACAAAATGCGGGGCCATGACGCGGGTGCCGATGGCGAAACCGGTCACATTGGCGCCAACCGCCTCGACCACACCGACGCCATCTGACAGCGGCACGCGGTCTGCCGGCAGATCCGTGCCATAGTCGCCGCGCAACACCATCAGATCGCGATAGTTCAGACCCGCCGCGGTGACCTTGACGAGAATCTCGTCCGGACCGATTTCCGGATCCGGTTGATCGGCCTGCTGCAATCCGTCAATGCCGCTTCGCGACCCCATCTGCCATGCTTTCATCTGTCATCACTCCCTGGCTCGCGCAGCGGCGCGAAAATTCTGTCGATAAAGGCTTTCAGCTTGACTTCGCGGTCGACCGGTTCCGCGCCTCTGGCCACTTCCAATTGCAGCAGCCGTTCTTCCTGCACCCACATTTCCTGGGCCATGTTCATCACCACGGCGACAAAGCGATCCATGCCGGGATCGTCAAAAAATTGCGGCTTGCCGTCGGCGCCGTAAATATCTTTCGGTGTATCATCCGGCTTGAACGCCGGGCCGGGATTTTCGCCTTTGGTCATCAGTCTTTCCAAGCGCCAAAGCCGAACCACATGATGCCGTCGGCCAGCCGTCCGGTGGTTTCGCTATCGACCGCATTGGCCTTTTCATCGGCAATCGCCTGGGCCACCGCCTCTGGCCCGTAAATGCCGATGCTGGGAACCACAAACTGGAAATAGCGCTCTGCCGGAAACCCGCCATCACGGCACAAAGCCTGCGGGTCTTCATCACGATAGCCCTTGTAAAAGGGCTCGGAATTATACCAGCTGTCCCAGTCGAGATAAAAGCCGTCAAAGGCGTTCATCTGATCATTGGGCGGCAATTCCATGTGGAGCAGCAGGCCGCCGGGGCGGAGCACCCGATAGGCTTCCTTGAACGCCGCGGCGCGGGCTTTCTTTGACAGTTCATGCAGGAACATCGAGGAAAAAACGACATCGAAACTGTCATCCTCATAGTCCAGGGCATCCGCCGACATTTGCGCAAAGTTCACAGCCTGGCCCTGCATTTTCGCGCGCGCCGAGGCGTAGCGCAAACCGCCTGCCGCAGCGTCAATCGCGGTCACCTCGGCATCGGGATAGGTCTGTTTCCACGGCAGGGTATTGTGGCCGATCGTGCAGCCGGTATCGAGAATCGCTTGCGGTTTGAAATCCGGAAACTTGCCTTGCACATAGGTTGCCATCGACAGGCCGATATCATCGAGATTGGCCCCCATCAGGCCCATGGAGAACACCGCCAGACCCTGATCGTAGACCGCACCGGCCTCCAGCGAATTCCCGCCACGGGTATAGCTGCCGGGCATCAGATGCACTTCGATCGCATCGACATTGCGCGGAATCTCGAGATCGGGATTGAGCGCCAGCGACCCCGGTTGATCCGCAACTTTCGCGGCTTCTTGCTCGAGCCTTTCAATATCCCGGGCGACGACCTCACCCGATGCCTGCCAGACCATTTTCTGGGCCTGCAGCCGCATCGCGGAATAGATGTTGAACGCCGGGTCCCCGCGCAGCGCAACATGGGCATCATTGCTGGTTTCCGGCATCTTGCCATGGGCTTTTGCAAAGACCGGCGCGGCGCGTTTGTCATAGGCGGTCCGCAAATCACCGGCGAGATCATTGAGGATGAACGACCGGATACCGGATACAAACCGTCCGCGTGCCGCTTCCTCGGCGCTGAGGTCCGGTTTCATTGGATGTTGCAATTCTACGCCCATCAGAAATTCTCCTCTGCAAAAGCGGCAATCGGCGCCGCCTCGCCTGTTTGCCGGATCAGCGCCTGTTTGCGGAAAAAGCGCATCAGGCCGCTGCTCCCCATTCGTGACGCCCCGAGCCCGGAATAGCCAAAGCTTGATTTTTCGGCCTCCCAGACCATCGAGGTCAGCGAACCGTCGTTAATCGACACTGCCCCAGCCAATAGCCGCGATGCAAGTTTTTCCGCCTCCTCCACCGATGCCCCGATCACAGCTGCGGACAGGCCAAACTGGCTGTCATTGGCTTGTTCAATCGCCGATTCGACATCATCATAGATCACCACCGGAATGACCGGGCCGAAATTTTCCTCGCGAATAATCGCCATATCCGCCGTGACATCGGTCAATATGGTCGGCCGCAAATAGAGCCCGCCATCCCGATTCTCCACGGTCCCGCCAACCAGCAGCTTGGCGCCCCCGGCAACCGCATCGTCAATCTGCGCCTGGGCAATGGCCGCCTGCTTTTCAAAGATAAACGGCCCGATATGCCCGTGGTTGATATCCGGGTGGTTGAGCGCGACCGCGTCCGCTGCCGCTGTCAAAGCCGCAAGAAATGGCTCCGCAATATCTCGGGCAACGTAAACCCGTTCGATCGACTGGCAGGCCTGACCGGTGTTCACGATGCTCGCGCGCAATGCGGTCGCGGCGGCTTTTGCCGGGTCTGCATCGGGCAGGATGATCATCGGGTCCTTGCCCCCCAGTTCCAGGCTCGCCGGGATAAACGCCCGCGCCGCGGCCTCGCCAACCTTGCGGCCCGTCGGCACCGACCCGGTGAAGCAGATATAGTCCACATCCGCCACCATCGCGGCGCCGGTGGCACCATCGCCTTCGATGATCGCCAGAACCGCCGCCAGTTCTGGAATTTCTGCGATGGTTGCCTGCAACGGCCGGATAAAGCGCGGCGTGACTTCCGACGGTTTGATCAGCACCGCCGACCCCGCCATTAGCGCCGGAATCGCATCGATCAGCGCCAGCGTCATCGGGAAATTCCACGGGCTGATCACCCCGACCAGCGGATAGGGCACCAGCCGCGTCGAGGTGGTGATGGTCGGGTTGGCGGTGGGCTGATCGACCGGCTGGGCCTGGGCGATCAGGTCAGGGGCAAGCGCCGCCCAGCGGCGGATCTGGCCAGGCACGCCGGCGGCTTCAATCTTGGAAATCCCGCCGCGGCCGGTGTCGGCGGTCAGCGCCGGAATAATCGCCCCGAGATGCTGTTCGATTGTATCTGCCCAGCGCTGTAAAATCTCTCCCCGCTGCGCTGGCGTCCGGGCCGCCCAGCCCGGCTGCGCGGACCGCAAACCATCCGCCTGCGCGGCAACTTCGTCCCCATTGAGCGGCGCAATCTCATGGTCATATTGGCCGGTACGCGGATTGCGAATCTTCATGTCTGCGCTTTCCAGCTATCCAATATTGAATCCCCGCGCGCAAAGCCGATATCCTGCCGTTCCGCAAATGTTGCGATCAGCTTTTCGAAGCGGCTGATGCGATAGGGCAACCCCATGATATAGGGCGTCAAATGCATCGGCAGCATCCGACCGCCATGATCGTTCGCTTCCCCAATCAGCCAGTCCACAGCGTCTTCCATTTGCTGCGCATAGCTGTCGACCGACTGCTGCTGGACGTTGATAATCTGCCGATCCGACAGTTCGTGGTTGAGCGGGATATTGACCAACGGCCCGGCACTGGTCTGAAAGACATAGGGCAATTCGTCATTCACCCAGTCGCATATATAGTCGATCCCGGCTTCGGCCAGCAATTGCGGGGTGTTGAAACTTTGCGACCGGGCCAGCGACAACCACCCGCGCGGGCGGACACCGGTGGCTTTTTCCAAGGTCGATAGCGCAGTCTGGATCAGATCGCGTTCCTCCGCCTCCGGAATGCCGCTGGCGATGGTTCCGTTCATATCGGTGCTGTGCGCGACAATTTCATGGCCGCCGGCGACGATATCAGCCATCAGCTGGGGATAGCGCTCGGCAATCACGCTGTTGGTCGCAACCGAAACCCGTGCACCGACCTTTTCAAAAGCACCGAGCAAGCGATAAATCCCGATCCGGGTGCCATATTCCCGCGCGGTATAGTGACGATAATCCGGATAGGCGGTCTGCATATGACCCGGCGCCCGGAACGGATCGTCTTCCGGCACCATCGGGAAATATTCCAGACTGATCACCGGCCAGATCAGCAGCTTCTTGTCGTCCGGCCATTGCACGGCCTTGCGGTTGAACAAATTGCTCCACGGATAATGATCATGGTCCATCCCGCGGCGGCGTTTGGGATATTCCAGATAACTCGGATCGAGGCTCATGATGTTTCCCCCATTTGGGATCGAAACTGGTCGACAATATTCCCCGCTGTCGTGATCCAGGCGCGTCCGTCGGCGGCGATATGTTCGAGCACCGCTTCGAACGGACCAATCCGGTGCGGCTGACCGATGAGATAGCTGTGCAGGGGAATGCACATGACCGTCCCCGACTGCGCGCCTTCCTCCGCCAGCCGGTCATATTGCCGGATCAGCGTGTCGGCATAGTCGCGGGGCGACATATTGTAGATGAAGAAACCGTAGTGATCATTCACTTCGAGACTGTAAGGAATCGCCGTCAACTGGCCGGATTTCACGTTCACCGCTGTCGGTTGATCATCATGATAGAGGTCGCAGGTATAATCGAGCCCATATTCGGCCAGCAGGTCCAGCGTCCGCGGCGTATGGGTCAAGGCCGGTGCCAGCCAGCCGCGGATGCGCTGGCCGGTCGCGCGTTCGACCGTGGCAATGGAGTCTTCGATAATTGCCCGCTCCTGCGCCTCATCCATCCCATAGGAATAGCGGGTGTTGTAAATGCCGTGGCTGAAAAACTCCCAGCCGCGCGCGTTGGCATCTTCAACGACCTCGGGAATGTGATCGCACAGTGCGACCGACAGACTGACCGATCCGGGAAAGCCGTGTTTGGTCATCATCTCCGCCATCCGCCAGTGGGAGACGCGGTTGGCATGATCCCGGTGGCTATAGCCGACCACGTCGGGATGCGGCTTGGGCCAGCTCTTGCGATGCGGGTTGGCAGCCGGATCCAGCTCATAATATTCGAGATTGGGCGCGACCCAGACCGCGCAAGTCTTGCCTTCGGGCCAGACAATTTTTGGACGCCCGCGATAAGGCAGATAGTCATACAAGCCGGGATCGGCTTTCTGCGCATCCGCCATCAGCGGTTCTCCAGCCAGTCGACAACCGCCTGGACCGGTTCGACATCCGCATATTTAATCTGCAGATCGGTGAGATTGGCGAAATGATAGCTTTCATGCTTGTCTGCGCAGGTTTCAATCGGAACAATCGCGCGATAGCCATGGCTGAGCGCGTCCACCGCAGTGGCCCGGACGCACCCCGAGGTGGATCCGCCCGTCACGATAACCGTATCGACACGATGCCAGGTGAGATAGCTTGCCAGCGGCGTTTCGAAAAAGGCGCTCGGCATCCGTTTGGTATATTGCAAATCATCTGCCGCAATGTCGCAGCGCGGGTCGAATTGGTGGCGCGCGCTGTCATATTTGATATTCTGTAGTGAATCTTCGGTATCGGTCCGCGTGCCCCAGACTCCGGCATCCCCGGCATCCGCCTTGTAGGCGACCCGGCTCCAGACGACCGGCATGCCCTTGATGCGCGCCAGAGCAGATATCTGATTGATATAATCGATCTGGTTGGGATCGGTTTCATAGGCAGTCTTGAACAGATCGGTGCGGGTATAGGCCTGCTGCACATCAACGTTGACGATCGCCAGCTTTTCCCCGAACCCGAATTTCTTGCGAGCGGGATTGCCGATCAGCTCTTCGAAAATCTGTTTCGCCGTTCGACCGTCTTCGACCATTTTGGTACCAACTAACGCCATGGGGTTTTCTCTCCGGATTCGATAAAATGACAATAATCTGCAAAAAAGACTTGTCGAGACAAATTTGTCCGGACAAATTGGAAAAATGATAACACGTCACTTTATCGATGTTCCCAGCGGCAGCAACACGCGCCGCGTCCATTTCCGCAGAGCGGGCAGTGGGCCGCCTCTGTTGATGATTCATCAAAGCCCGCGCAGTTCCAAAGAATATGAAATGCTGATGGAGAAGTGGTCTGCCCATTTCACGTGTATCGCCCCGGATACGCCGGGTTTCGGACAGTCCGACCCGCTCCCGGGGAAACCCGAAATAGCCGAATTTGGTGATGCTACCATCGCCTTTCTCGACGCCTTGAGGATTGAGAAATGTGCCGCTTATGGCTTTCATTCCGGCGGAATCATTCTGGTGACGGCGGTCAAACGTCATCCGAATCGAATCACCACCCTGGCCGTTGGCGGATATGCAATCTGGACCGAAGCCGAAATGAACCTGTTCAGCGACCAATATCTGCCCGAATTCCATCCGTCCGGCTATGGCGAGCATCTCACCTGGCTGTGGAACCGGATATTGGAGCAAAGCTGGTTTTTCCCCTGGTTCGCAACATCCGATCAGCACCGGCTGTCGGTCGCCAATGACGACCCCGAACGCGTGGATGCGATTGTCCGGGAAATGCTCGATTCCGGCAACGCCTATCAGGCCGGCTATGGTGCGGTGCTACGCGCGCCGCGTGATATTCCTGCGGTCGACGCGGATGTTCCGCCCTGCCTGATCAGCGCCTATGACGGTGACCCGCTGCAGGAGCATATCGATCGCCTGGGTGCGATGCCCGCTCATTGGTCGGCCCGGAAAGTGGCAACACCTGCGGATCATCAGCAGGCCAGTCTCGATCATCTGCGCGCCACCGAAACACCGATCAAAAATGCCTATCCCGAGGCGGAGAATGAGGGCTTTCTGGCGATCCAGACAGCGGATTTTGATGGTTTGATCCACTGGACGGGCAATCGTGGTGCGAAACAGCTGGTGCTCCACGCGCCTGCCTATGCCGCCGAGCCCCCCGAACATCCTGATCAGGTTGCGATAGACCTGCCAGGACATGGATTGTCCGACAATTGGGCAGGAGCGACACCGACAGAATGGCAAAGCTGGCGAGCGGTGATCGACGCCGCAGCGGCTACGCTGGGCGCCAATACCATTCGCTATCCGGGTCTACCCGAAGGGAATCCCGACCAGCTATATCCGGATTTGTCACCCGATCGTTTTGGTCATTATTTGCACACGGCCTGGCAAATCGCGCGGGCGCGGACCATGTTCGCGCCATGGTATGAAGTGGATGCGGCCCACGCCATTGCCTTTGACGAACAGCAACTCGCACCCGCCCATCTCGCGACCGCCCATCTGGCGTTGATCAATGGACGGACCGCGCGGGAATATCATATCGCTCTCCAATCCAGACAAAAGGAAATTTAATGGGAATCCGTGAAGACATGCCGCTGCTCGCCCGCCACGAAGGCGTCTGGGACGGGACTTATACCTATTTCAATGCCCAGAACGAGAAAATCGACGAGCATGCCTCGCGGTTGCTATGCCGCTTTCCGGATGAGGGGATCGTACCCTATCATCAGACCAACCATTATAGCTGGGCTGACGGCAAGACCGAGATGCGCGAGTTTCCAGCGGAATATCGAGACAAACGTGTCTGGTGGGACAATGAACTGATCAAGGGTTGGGCAGCCGAAGTGCCGCTCGACGAATATAACCGCACAGTGATGCTTTACTGGCAGCGGCAAGGCGATCCCTCGCTCTATCTGTATGAACAGATCCAGATTTCGGATGATGGCCAAAATCGGTGCCGGACCTGGCATTGGATACGCAACGGCCTGCTGGAAACGCGCACTGCAATACAGGAGAGTTTCGTGACCAAGGACTGGCGCAGCGTCGATGCAGAAATGGAGGCCAAGTCTGGCTAATCCTCGCACTCTACTGGATAGATTATGGGATGGTCACCGGGTCAGTGGTCTGCCGGGTGGCGGCGACCTGATCGCCATCGACCGGATATTCCTGCACGAGCGCACCGGCGCTGTTGCGTTGAACGCGCTGGCAGAAGCCGGCCGGTCGGTTGCTGACCCTGCACGAGTGTTCGCGGTCACCGACCATATTGTTGATACCCGCCCCGGCCGCACCGACAAGACGCTGATGCCCGGCGGACAGAATTTCATTACCGAAACACGCACGGCGGCCAAGGCTGCCGGGATCACCCTGTTCGATGTGAATGACCCGGATCAGGGCATCGTGCATGTCATCTCGCCCGAGCTCGGCATAGTTTTGCCGGGATGCACGCTCGTGGCACCCGATAGCCATACCTGTACGCAGGGCGCTTTTGGCGCATTGGCCTGGGGGATCGGATCCTCGGAAGCCGAACATGCGATGGCCACCGGCACCTTGCGGCTGGTCAAACCCAAAGCCATGCGTGTCCGCTTTGATGGCGATCTAGCAGATGGGGTTACACCAAAAGACATGATCCTTGCGCTCATTGCGCGTCACGGTGCCGCTGGCGGAAAGGGCCATGCGATCGAATTTGCCGGCCAAGCCGTCGAAGCGCTCGATATGGAAGGGCGGATGACGCTGTGCAACATGGCCACCGAATTTTCGGCGATGACCGGGTTTGTGCCGCCGGATGCCAAGACTTTTGCCTATCTCAAGGGCCGGCGTTACGCCCCGGCCGGATCAGACTGGGACAGCGCAACCGATTGCTGGCAATCCCTGCGCAGCGATGAAGCGGCGGCTTTTGATGCCGATATCACAATCGACACCAGCACTATCCAACCGATGATCAGTTGGGGCACCAGTCCCGAGCAGACCGTTGGTATCAATCAGGCGGTCCCGGCCAATGCACCGGATCAGGCGCTGGTCTATATGGCGCTGAGCAGCGGTCAAAAGCTGGCAGGAACACCGATTGATGCCGCATTTATAGGCAGCTGCACAAACAGCCGGCTATCCGACTTGCGCCGCGCCAGCCGGATGCTCAAGGGCCGGAAAATCGCCAGCCACGTCACGGCCATTTGTGTTCCGGGATCCTCCCGCGTCAAGCGCGAGGCCGAGGCGGAAGGACTTGATGTGCTGTTCCGCGAAGCCGGATTTGAATGGCGGGAAAGCGGCTGCTCGATGTGCTTCTATGCTGGCGGCGAAAGCTTTGATCCCGGATCCCGCGTGGTTTCAACAACCAACCGGAATTTCGAAAGCCGGCAGGGGCCGAATGTCAAAACGCATATTGCCAGTCCTGAAACGGTCGTTGCCAGCGCGCTGGCCGGTGCCATTGCCGATCCTAGGGCGGTGCGCTGATGGCAGATCCCTTCACCTTTCTGAGCGGCATACCGATGCCCCTGATCCGGGACAATATCGATACCGATCAGATCATTCCGTCGCGCGAGATGAAGAGCACGGGCAAGACCGGGCTGGCCGATGGCCTGTTCGCCGGCTGGCGATACACCGCGATCGGCGGACGCGACCCGGCTCCGGATTTCGTTCTCAATGATCCGGCCTATCGCGACAGTCAAATCATCCTGGGCGGGAGCAATTTTGGCTGTGGGTCAAGCCGGGAGCATGCGGTCTGGGCGCTGGCGGAATATGGGTTTCGAGCCATACTCGCCCCCAGCTTCGCGCCGATCTTTGCGGGCAATTGCGTGCGCAATGGCATATTGCCAGCGGTCATTGATGCAGCCGCAATTATGGACATTGCGGAAAGCGGCGTAGCGATCACGGTTGATCTGCCTGCGCAAACCATCACATTGGAAGAGGGATCGCATTGGACGTTCCCGATCGAACCGGAACCGAAAGCCATGCTGCTTGATGGTCTCGACACCATCGATCTCAGCCTGAAAATGGCAGACGATATTGCCGCCTGGCAATATTCGGATCGCGCCAGAAGACCATGGATTTATTTAGGAGCCTCGACATGACGACATCCGTGACCATCAGCGAAGTGGGGCCGCGCGACGGTTTGCAGAGCGTCGACGCGGTGATGGCCACCGAAGCCAAAAAAGCCTGGATAAAGGCGGAAGCCGCAGCGGGCGTTGGCGAGATTGAGGTGGGCAGTTTCGTTCCCCCTTCCTTGCTGCCGCAAATGGCCGATACCGCAGAAATTGTCGCCTATGCCAAAACCATCCCCGATCTCGATGTGGTCGCGCTGATTCCCAATTTGAAAGGGGCCGAACGGGCGATTGCGGCCGGCGTGGATAAAATGTCGATTCCGTTCTCCATGTCAGAAACCCACAGCATCAATAATGTGCGGAAAGACCATCCGGCGATGCTCGCCGAAATCAAGGCAATTGCCGAGCTGGTTGCGGCGCAGCCGGAAGGCGCGCGGCCGCATTTCGAAGTCGGGCTGTCGACCGCCTTTGGCTGCACGCTGGAAGGTCCGGTGAGCGAGGACCAGGTCACCCGGCTAGCCGAAGCAGCGATGACCGCGGGCGTTGCGGAAGTCGGCCTGTCCGACACGACCGGTTACGCCAACCCGGCGCAGGTAACGCGTATGGTGCGCAATATCAAAGCAGCGATCGGGGTGGACAAGCTCAACACCCTGCATCTGCACAACACCCGCGGCCTGGGCCTTGCCAATGTCATGGCCGGATTGGCAGAAGGGATCACCACCTTTGACGCATCGCTGGGCGGGCTCGGCGGCTGTCCGTTCGCACCTGGCGCTTCTGGCAATATCGTCACCGAGGATCTGGTGTTCATGCTGGAAGCGATGGGTATCGATACCGGGATCGATCTCGACAAGCTCTTGCGCGTTCGCGAGATTGTCGCCGAAGCTCTTCCCGGCGAACCGCTTTACGGTTTCACCCCCGACGCCGGCCTCCCGCTTGGATTTGAGAAAGCAGCAGCATGACCGAACAGTCTTCTCCACCGACCCCTTTGACTGGCCTCAAGGTCGTCGAGTTTACCCATATGGTCATGGGACCTGCGGTAGGCGCTATTCTCGCTTCGCTGGGCGCCGATGTCATCCGGGTCGAACCCATTGGCGGCGACCGGACCCGCACGTTGGTCGGGTCGGGATCGGGCTATTTCCCGATGTACAACCGGCACAAGCAGAGCATTTCGTTGAATCTCAAAGATCCGGCAGGCCTAGAAATAGCCGAAAAACTGGTGGCGGGCGCGGATATCCTGGTCGAGAATTACCGCCCGGGTGCCATGGATCGGCTTGGCTTGGGCTATGAAAAGCTCAGCGAAAGCAACGACCGCTTGATCTACGCCTCTGAAAAAGGCTTTCTGCCCGGCCCCTACGAAAACCGCACCGCGCTCGATGAAGTGGCCCAGATGATGGGCGGCCTCGCTTATATGACAGGTCCGCCCGGGCAACCGCTGCGCGCCGGTTCGAGCGTCATCGATGTGACCGGCGGCATGTTTGGGGTGATCGCAATCCTTGCCGCGGTTGAAGAACGCCATCGCACCGGCAAGGGCCAGAAGGTGCAGAGCTCGCTGTTCGAGACGACAATCTATCTTATCGGCCAGCATATGGCGCAAAAGGCGGTCACCGGGAAAGCGGCCGATCCGATGCCGGCGCGGATCTCTGCATGGGCCATTTATGACGTATTTCAGACCAAGGACGAGCCGATTTTCATCGGTGTCGTGACCGATGCACTATGGGAAAAATTCTGCAAACTATTCGCTCTCGATGATCTGTGGGCCGACGAATCGATCCG
This sequence comes from Parasphingorhabdus sp. W113, assembly GCF_055693205.1. Lineage (NCBI taxonomy): Bacteria > Pseudomonadati > Pseudomonadota > Alphaproteobacteria > Sphingomonadales > Sphingorhabdaceae > Parasphingorhabdus > Parasphingorhabdus sp. W113. Next base: position 3,128,422 of record NZ_CM146328.1, read on the forward strand.
CGAGAATAACAACCGGGTCGCCGCGCGCGACCGGATCATGCCGCAAATCCGGGCTTTGATTGCGGGCTTTGGCCGGGACGATCTGATCGCCAAACTCGAAGGCACAGGCTTGCCCTTTGCGCCGATTGCGCGGCCCGAAGACATGTTTGATGACCCCCATCTCAACGCCAGCGGCGGGCTGGAGCCGGTCACGCTTGCTGACGGAACCGAGACCAAGCTCCCCAGCCTGCCGATCGAAATGAACGGCGGCCGGCCGGCCGCCGCAGCGACACTGGCCGATATCGGCGAACATAGCGACAGCCTGTTGCAGGGACTCGGGCTGGATGCCGATCAGATTGCCGCTTTGCGCACAGCCGGAGCGGTTGGCTAGGCGCGCCTGCAGGTCAAAAGTAACAGTGGTCCGGCGCTAGACTTTCTGCCTAACCTCGCGGGGTTAGAAGGAGAGCAGCGATCGTTACCGAAACCGATATTCTCATCATTGGCGCGGGTGCGGCCGGGCTCAGCGCGGCGCTGGCCGCCCATGATGCCGGCGCTCAGGTAACCATCGTCGAAAAGCAGGCGCAACTGGGTGGCACCGCTGCGATTTCGGGCGGCATCGTCTGGATTCCCGGCAACCAGCAAATGCAGGATGCCGGCCTGAAAGACAGCAAGGAAGACGCGCTCGCCTATTTTCGCTCGCTCGACCAGGGCGATATACAGGAAGATACATTAAACGCTTTTGTGTCCGAAGCCCCGCAAGCGCTTGGGTTTCTCGAATCCATCGGTGCGGCGCGGCTCAGCATGCTGGAAGGCTATCCCGACTATTATCTCGACCGGCCCGGCGCGAAACCGGAAGGCGGCCGCGCGCTGGACAATGATCTGTTCGATTTTCGAACGCTGGGCGAATGGGCAGACCGGGTTTTCAAAAATGGCGATCTGCCGCGCATGATGTTGCGGGAAACCCCTCTGGGCGGTGGCACCGGCATGGTGGACCCGGCGGAAATGCAGAACCGCCAAGATCAGGATCTGCGCGGTTGGGGCCAGGCGCTGATCGGCCGGATGCTGAAGGCCTGTCTCGATCGCGGGATCGAACCAGTCCTGAACAGCGGCGGCTTTCGTCTCGTCAAGGACCAAGACAAAGTCAGCGGGGCCATATTGCACGGCGAAACCGGCGATGTGGAAATCAAAGCGCGACAGGGTGTGATCATCGCAACCGGTGGCTTTGAATGGAACGAAGAATTCAAGCAGACTTTTCTGCGCGGTCCGCTCACCGCCCCGGCTTCGCCACCGGGTAATCAGGGCGATGGCCTGAAAATGGCGATGGCTGCGGGCGCTGGGCTGGGCAATATGACGAGCGCCTGGTGGGTGCCCACGCTTTCGATCCCCGGAGCAGAATGGGAAGGCGGAGAACAGCGGGCGATGCCGGTACTCATCGAGCGGACCCTGCCTCATACATTACTGGTCAATCGGGCGGGCGAGCGCTTCTGCAACGAAGCCAACAACTATTCCGCGCTCGCCGGCGCCTTTCATCAATTTGATCCGGCCAGCTACAGTTACGTCAACCTGCCCGCTTACCTGATTTTTGATCAGCAATATCTCTCGCGCTATCCGCTGGCATCGGTGATGCCGGGCATGCCGGTTCCGGAGTGGATTGAACAAGCCGATAATTTGCGGGATCTGGGAACGAAAATCAGCGTTGATGCAGCGGCGCTGGAAAAAACCGTCGCGCGATTTAACGACCACGCAAGCGATGGCCACGACCCGGATTTCGGGCGCGGTAAAAATGCCTATGACCGCTTTTATGGCGACCGGTCTCGCGAAGGTGCCGGCGCCACATTGGGGACCATTGAAACAGGACCCTATTATGCCGTCGAGATCAAGATGGGCGCGCTGGGCACCAATGGCGGCGCCAAAACCAACCACAATGCCCAGGTCCTTGATCTCGAAGGCAGCCCCATTCCCGGCCTGTTTGCCGCTGGCAACGTGATCAGCGGCCCAACCGGCGGCGTCTATGCCGGAGCGGGCGGCACGCTCGGCCCGGCTCTGACATTCGGCTATATTGCCGGTCGCGCCGCCACCCGGCGGGTCAACGACTGACATCCAACCGCTTTGAACCACAGGAGAAGATCATCAAGATACTGACCATCGGCGCCACTGGCGATCAGGGCCATCCATTGCTTCGCAGACTGCTTGACGCAAAGCTGCACCCCGTTGCCGCGCTGCGCAATCCTGATGCGCTGAGCAACACGCCGTTCGCGCAAGTCGAAACCGTGCAAGCCGATCTCTATGATGAACAATCGATGATTGCGGCCGCACAGGGCATGGATGCGATCGCCATGCATTTGCCATTCGTGTTTGATCTGGAGAAAGCCACTCAGCTGGGAAACAATGTCGCTGCCGCCGCCAAAGCGAGCAGCGTCCAGAAAATCGTCTTCAACACCAGTTGCTACGTGGCCGATCAGGATATCGGCAATCCCGCCCATGACGGACGCCGCGCCATCGAGCAGGCGATTATCGACAGCGGCGTCGACTATGCGATTTTCGAAACCAAAGTGTTCATGGACAATATGATCCGCGCCTGGAGCAAACCGTCGATCGTCAATAACGGGATTTTCGCCTATCCGGCCGATCCGACCCTGAAAATATCCTGGATTTGTCTGGATGATGTCGCCGCCTTCATGGTGGAGGCGCTGCAACGAAAAGAGCTGCCCAGCGGCCGATATGCAGTGGGTGGACCGCAAGCGCTGGTCGGCGATGAAGTGGCCGCGATTTTGAGCAAAGCCGCCGGAAAAACCATCACCTTCAAAAGCCTGACCCCTGATGACTTTGCGTCAGCGATGAGCCTGCTGGTCACCGGATCATCCACCGTCGAACCCTTTTCCGTCTATGACGGGATGGCCAGCTTTTATCGGTTCTACAATACGCAACCGGTATCACCGCTCATTGCCGATACGGATGCGATGGCAGAGCAGTTCCGAACCAAACCCACCAGGCTCGAAGACTGGGCAGCACGGCAGGACTGGTCCGATCCCAACGATCCGGCATTGGCGATCCGCATGGCGGGCATGCAACAAAGCGCCGCCGATTGACCGTCGGGCCTGGTTGGCTGGACGCAGGTAGATTACCCGCTATTGAGCGCGGTTCGCCATTATCGCATGGTCCCACCAATACCCTGGCCTTTGCCGGGTCGTGGTCGAGAACGCCATAGCCGGTTGATTACCGCCAGAAGCGCGCCGCGGCCCATCCAGACCGCGGCGTGTTTCTAGAATTTGTAACCGACTTCCACACCAAGCCGGCGGCGGCCGCCGGGCGAAATGAACGATCCGCCAAACTCGACCGCCGGGATCACCTCGTTGAGATATTTGCGGTTGAGCAGATTGTCGGCAAAGGCCGTGATCTTCCAGCTTTCACCTTCAAAACCAAACCGCAGATCAAGCACACCAAAGGCTTCCCGCTCGGTCGGCGTCAGATCGGCGTCACCGACGAAAGCGGGCAAGGCCAATGCCGATCCTGGTAACAGACCGCTGAACAATGTCGGTCCGATATCATCCTGGACGGTATGGAAAAAGGTCGGGCCGGTAATCCGGTAATCCGCGCGGAGCACCATGTCGAAACTATCCGCAATCGGCGCGACGATCTGGGTCCCCAGATTGATCGTATAATCAGAAGTCGACGGTGATTTATTGCCAACCGTGTTGGGACGCGAACTGTTTGCCTTGATCTCGCTTTCGGTCACGTTGAATGAACCGAAAATATCCCAGCCGTCAACAATCTCTACATTGGCGTTGAATTCCGCGCCGTAGATTTCGACTTCGTCAATATTCGAAACAATCCGGAGGAGCCCAAAAGCGCCGACGAAAAACTCGAAAAACTGAACATCATCAGCCTGCGTGTAATAGCCGGCCAGATCAAAGGTCATGCGGCCATTCCACAGGCTGCCCTTGATGCCCGCTTCAAACGCGCTGGACGTTTCCTTGTCGAACACGTCTTCAATCAGAATATTGGTGCCGAGGAACTGATTGAAATTCTGATCGATGACCGCAGCAGAACCCTGGTTGTTGAAGCCGCCGGATTTAAAACCGATGCCCCAGTTGGCATAGAGATTGACGTCGTCGGTCAATCCATAGCGCAGCGAGACTTTCGGTTGCAGCTGTTTAAAGGTCCGCGATTGGTCGGTAATCGGGCCGAAAGCCTGCCCCGGATTGATCGGACCGCCGGAAAACGGATCAGTCGCATTGGGCACCAGATTGCTCACGCTCCGGTCTTCGATATCATAGCGCAGCGCCAGGCCGACATTGAACCGGTCCGTCGGCTCCCAGTCAACCGAACCAAAGGCTGCGTAGACATTGGTGTTGAAATTATCGAAATAGAGCTGGGTCGTCGGATTGCTGCTATTCGCATCGTTGAACAGCTGGCGAGTCACGCCCTGACCCAGATCCGCGCCCAGACTGACCCCGACATCACGATCGATGTTGAGGAAATAGGCCCCGACCTGCCAGTTCAGCGGCCCGTCATTTTCCGAGGCGAGTCGCACTTCGGCGCTGATATCGGTCTGGTTGCGAATTTGATATTGGGTGCCGTCGCAGGTGGTCGGGCTGTAAGGGCCAAAGGTTGAGCCATTGGCCGGATCAAAAATGAAGGGCACCGGATTGTTGCCGATGAAACCCGGCGAATTGACCGGGAAGCCAGTCAAGGCGGCGGTGGTTGCAAAACAGCTATTGGAGGCCGCCACCGATGCTGGTGTCGCGCCGGGGAAGGTGAACCGGGCAAAATCAGCCGACGTGCCATCCGCGGTCAGCGCCTGGTCGACATCGCTGTAGAGCACCCAGGCGGTCAGCACGGTCGAATCAAACTGATGTTCAACCTTGGCCGATGCCTCAAAAGTCTGCTGGTCGTTGGTTGGCCGGATATTGCCGTAAAAACCAAAGGGATGGTCATTCACATCTTCAAAAAAGTCCGGGTTCACGCCAGCAAAATTAGGCAGATGGAACGAGGCGTTGAAGTTGATCGATGCACCGGACAAATCGGCATAGCGGGCCTTCACATCCAGCTCCGTATTGTCTCCCAACTGGGTGACAAAGCGGCCATCGACCGACCAGGTTTCCTGGTCATCGACAATTGCGGCGTTATTCTGGAAGGAATTGCGGAAAAATCCGTCGCTGGTGGTGTAACTGCCGGACAGAACCAGTCCGGAGCTGTCCCCGATCGGCACCGACACATAGGCATTGGCCTTGTAGGTATTGTCCTCTGCCGCGCTGGCTTCGATTCCGCCTTCAAGAATATCACTGGGCTTGAGGGTCTGGATGACAATGGCACCCGCTGCAGCGTTGCGGCCGTATAGCGCGCCCTGCGGTCCCTTGAGTACCTCAATCTGGCGCAGCGTTCCCTGTTGTTGATTGAGCTGTGCAGTGTTGGTTTTCAAGATGCCATCGACCACCAAGGCCACCGAGCTTTCGGCGTCACGCGTACCATTGATGCCGCGAATGTTGATCTGTGTGTCGCCCGCTTCGGCGGTCCCGGTAATAATCGTCACACCGGCGGTGAGCTGGACGAATTCGTCAGCGCGTTCGATGCCGGTTTTGTCGATCGCGTCCGCACCGAACACGGTAATCGATGCCGGTACTTCGGTGAGCAATTCGTCCTGGCGCCGAGCGGTGACGATGATGACATTGCTGTCTTCACCCTCGCTGGCGGCCTGTTCTCCGCCCGATTGTGCGGCGGCCGGCGCGGCGGTCATCAGCGCGGCAAAGCCGACTGAAAGCGATAAATTTGTCTTGAAGCGACTCATAAATATTTCCTTCCCTGGATGGAATGATTGCAGGCCTTTAGACCCGTCAAACTGGCTTCAAACGAGGACATTGGCCCCGCTCATGTAAACATAGACTTCCTGGAACTTGCCATCACGCAGGCGCCAGAAATTGGTGTTGTTGAGCAAGGTCACATTGCCCTCTGCGTCGATCAGCTCCGCGATAAAATTCGCCGCGATCCGGCCATTGGCCTCGTCGACAGTGCAAACGAAATCGCGATGGACAATCGTTTCATAGGCCCCAAAAAAATCCTCGAACATCCGCCGGATTTCTGCCTTGCCGCTATGCCGCGTAAAATCAGTCTGGACACAGAACAGCGCTTCATCATGAAAGCAGTCCAAAGCCGCATCCATATTCTTGGCGTCGACATTGCCGAAATAGGTTTTGGTGGCAAATTCGATCAGTTCGTCGCGGGAAAGGCCGGGCTCATATTGCATCAGGCGTCTCCTTCTTTGAGCAGGTTGTCGCCGCTCATATAAACTGTCACATGCTGGAACAGCTGATCCTTGCAGTAAAAGCGATTACAATTCTCATAACGCAATTGCTCGCCGCCATTGGGTGTGATCAGCACGGTAAATTGCGAACAGATCGCATTGGTTTCGGGATCCGCGGTGTGCACGAAATTGCCGTGCCAGATCTGCTCAAAATCGGCGAACAGCTTTTCAAACATTGCGCGGATCGCGTCCCGTCCATTGTGCGTTGTATCCGATGTCGCCTCATAGAGAATCGCATCCGGTGCAAAGCAATTCAGTACCTGGGTGAGGTTCTTGTTATCCACACCATCAAAATAGCGCTTGGTGACAATGTCCACATAAAAGGGATAAGGCAGCGGCTCCTGCCCCGCCATTCCTGGGGTCCAATCGGCCATTAATACCATCCTTTTCTTATATCATCGTCCTTTGGCACTTCGGGTGCCGGGAACGCAGCCTTGCTGTGGGTCAGCCCCAGTTCCAGCAGCGTCTCGAGAAATTTATAAGCCACCTGACCGGGGTTAAGCACCGGTATTGGCAAGTTATCATCCAGATATTTGGCAGATTGATGCATGGTGGTCGATCCGAGGACGATGACATCCGCACCATCTTCTTCGATCGCCGCCGTGGCTTCGGCTTTCAGCTTGTCGAAGATCACCTCTTCCTTGCCTGCCAGCAATTCGGTCACATCCGGACGTGTGTCAATCGACCGCAGCGACGCGACGCGCTCCCACCAGCCATATTCTGTCAGCGTCTTTTCATAAAGCGGGAACCATTCCGGCCACATCGTCAGAACTGTGAATTTCTTGCCCAGCATCATCGCTGCGGCAAACGCCGCTTCGCCTGGCCCGACCACCGGAATATTCAGCCGCGATCGCAGGGCGCGCATGCCGCTGTCGCTCACCGTGTCGATCAACACGCCGGCATAGCCTTCTTCTTCTGCCTGGATGCCCGCCTGGAACACGGTCCAGTCCATCAACATTGTATCGTGGTAGCTGTCGCCGAGCGCAGCGCCCCATGGCACCGCGACAAATTCCGGCGAAAATCCAGGCCGGACGAAATCTGCCGGCAGTTGCGAGGCGCGCGCGGCGACTCCTGCTTCATCCATCGGAATGGGGACAATGACCTTGATGCGCTTCGTTTCCGTCGTCATAATTGACAAAACTCCCTATTGCACATCTATTGTATACAAAATCACTCCGTCAAGTAGAAACTGATCGCCCTATGAATAGCAGTAGCCCTATCGAGCACCAGCCATGACCGATCCCGTGATGCCCGCTTCCGAAATCGCCTATGAGAAGATCCGCGCCTTCATTTTGCAAGGCGAAGCCGAACCAGGCATGCAGTTGACCGAGGAAAAGCTGACCGAGATATCCGGTGTATCCCGGACACCAGTGCGCGATGCAGTGCGGCGGTTGGAAAATGAAATGCTCGTGGTGCGCAGCCCGTCCAAACGCCTTTCGGTGGCCGACTGGAACGATGGTGAGGTCGATGAAATGTTCACCTTGCGGGCCATGCTTGAAGCCCATGCAGCAGCGCGGGCGGCAAAACATATGGATGATCAGGGCCTGGCTGCATTGCGAGAAATCAACGAAACGCTCAAGCAGGCCGTCCATCAGGACAAGCCCGATGTTTCCAGCTTTCTCAACGCGAACCGGCAATTTCATGACCTGATTCTGGAATATGCCCGGTCGCCGCGACTCACCAAAATCATGCCCGCGCTGGTCGAGCAGCCGGTCGTGCGCCGCACCGCCTTGCAATATTCCAAGACCCAGCTGAACCAGTCTGCGGTCGATCATGACGAATTGATCGCAGCGTTCGCGACAAAGGACATCGATTGGGCGCGATCCGTCATGACCAGCCATATCCGCCGGGCCTTCCACACATTTGACATGACCGCCAGTGGCGGGAAGTAACCGGCGTCGCTAGATGATGCCGCGCTCTGCCAGATCCGCTCTGGTCGCGCTGTCCATACCGAGCAGTTCGCCATAAACGGCTTCGTTATGGGCGCCAAGATCCGGCCCGATCGTGTCGACCTTGCCAGGGGTGGCGGACAGCTTCGGCGCAACATTCTGCATCATGAAATTGTCGTGCTGCGGGTGATCCATCGCCACCAGCGCATCGCGCGCGGCAAAATGCGGATCCGCAATCATTTCCGGGGCGCGGTAGATATTCCCCGCCGGGACGCCATGCTCTTCACACAGATCGAGAACAGCCTGGCTGTTCAGCGTGCGCGTCCAGAGATTGATCAGATCATCCAGCTCGGCCTGATTTTCGCCGCGCGCAACATGGGTCGCATAGCGCGGATCATCGCCCAGCTCGGGCTGCCCCATCATTGTCGCCATGCGCTTCCAGACACTGTCCTGATTGCCCCCGATCAACACGCTACCATCCTTGGTTTCATAGACATTGGAAGGGGCGATTTTCGGGAGGATGGAGCCGGTACGTTCACGAATGTGACCCGCAACGGTATATTCGGCCACCGTCGATTCCATATTCGCCAGCACTGCCTCGTAAATTGCGGAATCAACCACCTGCCCCTTGCCGGTGACATGGCGGTGATGGAGCGCCATCATCGCGCCGAGACAGGCATAAGTGGCCGCCAGGGAATCTCCGATCGACAAGCCCGCGCGGCTCGGTGGCCGATCCGGCTCTCCGGCAATATAGCGCATACCGCCCATCGCCTCGCCGATCGAACCATAGCCGGCCCGCGATGCATAGGGCCCGGTCTGGCCATAGCCCGACACACGGATCATGATCAGCGCCTCGTTGATCGCACTAAGCGCATCATAGCCCAGGCCCCATTTTTCCATGGTGCCGGGGCGGAAATTCTCCAGCAGGAAGTCGCTCTTGGCTACGAGTTTGCGGACAATATCCTGCCCCTCCTTTTCGCGCAGATTGAGCGTGATTGATTTCTTGTTGCGACCGACAACCGAAAACCACAGCGGAATACCCTGACCCCAACTGCGCATCGCATCGCCCACTTTTGGGGGCTCGATCTTGATCACTTCAGCGCCATGATCGCCCATCAGCTGCCCACAAAACGGCCCCGCGATCAGCTGGCCCATTTCGATCAACCGCAACCCGGTCAGTGCCCCTTGCGCCATTAAAAAATCTCCCGCATCATCCTTTTGCTATACAAAGCAGATTCTGGATTGTATACAATTTCCATGAATCAACACAAGCCACATTCGGTCACCATCGTGGAAGTCAGCCCGCGCGACGGTTTGCAGAATGAGCCGGATATTATTGCGACAGCACACAAGCTCGAAATGATCGATCGGATGATCGCTGCCGGTGTCCGGCGCTTCGAGGTTGCCAGCTTTGTGCATCCCGGGCGGGTACCGCAAATGGCCGATGCCGAAGCGGTGATCGCCGGCCTGCCTGACCGCGATGACATCTCCTATATCGGCCTGTGCCTCAACAAGCGCGGTGTGTTGCGGGCGCTGGCCACAAAGGAAAACGGCCGCCGCGGAATTGACGAAGCGGGCTGCGTGATCGTTGCCAGCGATACATTTGGCGAAAAAAATCAAGGTCAGACCATTGCCCAGGGCATTGCCGAGAACCGCGACATGATCCGCTTTGCCAAAGCCGAGGGCCTGCAGGCTCAGGTGACGATTTCGGCGGCATTTGGCTGTCCTTTCGAAGGCCATGTACCGCCCGAAACCGTGCTGCATATCGCCGAGGAGATGGCGGAGGAAGAACCGCTCGAGATTGCGTTGGCGGACACGATTGGCATTGGCGTCCCGGGCCAGGTCGAGGAGCTGTTCCGTCGATTAAAAGACCTTTTGCCTGACCATATCGGCATGCGCGCGCATTTTCATGACACCCGCAATACCGGCATCGCCAATGCCTGGGCCGCGATCCAGGCGGGGGTTGGCACATTGGACGCGAGCCTTGGCGGCCTAGGCGGTTGCCCGTTCGCCCCCAAGGCGACCGGCAACATAGCGACAGAAGATCTGATCAACCTGCTTGACCGGTCCGCGATCAAACATGGCGTTGATCTGGCCAAAGCCATTGCCACCAATCAATGGTTCGAAACAATATTGGACCGTCCGTTGCCATCTCTGGTAGCACGGGCCGAAGCCTGAATGGATAATCAGTAAAGAGAGAGAATAATATGGGGTATCGACTGGGCGTTGATGTCGGGGGCACATTTACCGACCTGTTGCTGTTCAACCAGGCAACCGGACAATTCTGGCGGACCAAGACTCCCTCCACACCCCATGACAGCTCGGAAGGGATATTGAACGGCGTCAATGCGATTTGCGCGGATGCCGATGTCAAAGCCAGCGACATTGACTATTTCCTGCACGGCACAACGGTTGCTACCAATGCTGTGCTCGAAGGCAAGGGCGCGAAGGTCGGACTGATCACCACCGAAGGCTATCGCGACATCATGCAAATCGCGCGGAGCTTTGTGCCCGGCGGGCTGGCTGCGTGGATTATCTGGCCCAAGCCGCAACCCCTGGCGGCGCTGGAAAATACGGTTACCGTCAAGGAACGTATGGATGCCAATGGCGACGAGGTCCGGCCGCTGGATGAAGCCAGCGTCACCGAAGCGATTGCGCATCTCAAAGGGCAAGGCGTGGAAGCGGTCACAGTGTCGCTGATGAACGCCTATACCAACGGCGCGCATGAAAGCCGCATTGGCGAGATGCTGGCGGTTGAAATGCCGGACATTCCCTTCAGCCTGAGCCATGAAGTGCTGCCTGAAATGCAGGAATATGAGCGCACCTTGACGACGGTTGCCAACGCCGCCGTGCGCCCGGTGGTGAGCAATTACGTGTCCAGCCTGCGCTCCAAGCTGGCCGATGCCGGAATGGCCGGTCGCTTTTCCCTGCTCCGTTCCGACGGCGGCCTGATGTCCTCGCAAAAAGCGGAGGAGCATCCGGTCAACATCCTGATGTCCGGCCCGGCCGGCGGGGTGACCGGAGCGGTCTGGGTCGCGAAAAATGCCGGATTGAAAAATATCCTCACACTGGACGTCGGCGGGACCTCTACCGATGTCGCACTGATTGAAAATCTCGAACCCCGCCGGGTGCGGACCACGGAAGTGGGGCATCTGTCGGTGCGTGCCTCATCGCTGGACGTGAAAACGGTTGGAGCCGGTGGTGGTTCAATTGCCTATGTGCCCGAACTGACCGGGGCGCTGCGGGTTGGCCCGCAATCCGCTGGCGCCGTTCCGGGGCCGGTCGCCTATGGCAAGGGGGCGAAGAGCCCACAGTCACCGATGCCAATGTCGTGCTCGGCTATTTGCCCGAGAACCTGCTGGGCGGCTCGTTCCAGCTCGACCGCGAAGGCGCGAAGAAATCGGTGCAAAAGATTGCTGATGCGCTGGGCATTGATCTGATGGCAGCCGCGCGCGGCATTATTGATATCGTAAACGAGAATATGTTCGGAGCCTTGCGCATGATCTCGGTCCAGCAGGGCTATGACCCCCGCCATTTCGCGTTGATGGGTTTTGGCGGAGCGGGTCCCCTGCACGTCAATGCCGTGGCAAGACTGATGGGCAGCTGGCCGGCGGTATCGCCGGTTTCTCCCGGCGTATTGTGCGCATTGGGCGATGCCACCACCCGAATGCGAACGGAAACCGCGCGGTCCTTTTCAAAGCTGGCTTCGACCACCGATGCCGCCGAGCTGATCGCTATCCTCAGGGAAATGGCCGACCAAACCCGGACGGAATTGCTTTCCGACGGCGTTGCGGAAGCGGATCTGACCAGTGAGTTTGAGATTGACGTGCGCTATGCCGGGCAGGCCTTTGAAGTGCCGCTAACCATCACGCCGGAAGTGCTCGAACGCGATGGCATTGACGGCATATTGGCGCGCTTCGATGAAGAACATAACCGCCTGTTCACCTTCAACATGGATACGCCGCACGAGATCGTGAACCTGCGCGCGGTTGCGCTGGGCCAGTCACTGGACCTGCCCGCGGCGGAATTGCCCAAAGGCAATAGCGATCCCGCGGACGCAAAAATCCGCGATCACAAATTGTGGATGGACGGCGCAGAACAGGATGGCGCCATTTATGATCGGGTCAAACTCCGGCAAGGCGACCGGATTGCCGGCCCCGCGATCGTGGTCGAGATGGATTCCACCACGCTTATCGAAACCGGCTGCATAGGCGAAGTGGATGCGGTGGGCAATATCCTCATCAATCTGGCGGAGGGACAATAAAATGGTCGCGCAAATCATTGAAACAAACGACACGCCGTTCAAAAAAATCGACATTGATCCGGTGACACTCGACATTATCGAAAACGCGCTGCGCAATGCGCGGATCGAGATGGACGCAACCCTGGTCCGCACCGCGATGTCCCCGGGCATCCGCGAACAGGGCGATGCCTTTCCGTTGATCGCCGACCATAGCGGCAAGATGATCGTCGGTCAGTTTGGTAGCTTCATCGATGGTTTCCTGCGGCAATATGACGGAACACTGGAAGATGGCGACATGATTTTCCTGTCAGACCCCTATAGCTGCGAAGGCGCGGTCAGCCACAATAATGACTGGCTGATCCTGTTGCCGATCTTCAAGGACGGTCGCCTGATCGCCTATACCGCGATGTTTGGCCACCAGTCCGATATTGGCGGAAAGGTCGTCGGCTCGATGCCGATCGATGCCAAGTCGATCTTTGAAGAAGGCGTCCGTATTCCACCGGTGAAAATCTGGAAAAAGGGCGAATATAACGAGGATCTGATGAAGCTCGTGATGCACCAGACCCGCAAGCCGGACTGGTGCCAGGCCGATCTCAATGCGATTATCGCCTCGTGCCGCGTCGCCGCGCGCCGGGTGATCGAGATGGCCGACCGGTTCGGCGACGATGTCTATGTGTCAGCGACCCAGGAATTGCTCGCCCGCAACCATCGCGCGATGAAGACCCTGATCGGTCAGGCGATCGGCGAAGAGCCAGTGAGTTTCGAAGACTATATTTGCGACGACGGCATCGGCGCCGGACCCTATAAGATCAAGTGCACGATGCGGCGGGACGGCGACAAGGTGATCCTCGATTTCGAAGGCACCGATCCGCAAAGTGGTGCATCCATCAACTTCTTCCTCAATGAAAACATGTTCAAGATGTTCTTCGGCATTTACATGATCATGGTCTTCGATCCCCAGATCCTGTTCAATGATGGCTTTTATGACCTGATCGAAGTGCGCATTCCAGAAGGATCGCTGCTCAAGCCCAAATTCCCGGCGGCTTTGTCAGGCCGAACCCATGCGCTGGGACGAATATTCGATATTCTTGGCGGCTTGCTCGGTCAGAAGACGCCGGAATTTCTCAACGCGGCCGGCTTCTCGTCCTCGCCGCATCTGTTCTATTCCGGCAATGATGACAAAGGCGACTGGTTCCAGCTGTTCCAGATCGGCTTTGGCGGCATCCCCGGACGACCAATGGGTGATGGTCCGGATGGCCATTCGCTCTGGCCGGGCTTCACCAATGTCCCGAACGAATTTCTCGAACGCTATTTCCCGCTGCGGATCGAGCGGTATGAAACCGAACCGGACAGCGGCGGCGCCGGCTTGCATCGGGGCGGCAATGGCATTCACCTGACCTATCGCTTTCTCGCGAAAGGGACGATTTCGATCCATGATGACCGCTGGTTCGTTCCGCCCTGGGGCGTGAATGGCGGCGAGCCGGGCAAGCGCGCGCGCAAGATTCTTGAAAAAGCGGACGGATCCAGCACGATCATCGGCAACAAGGTTGAAGATGTGACGGTCGCGGAAGGTGATCAGCTGCACTTCGTCACCTGGGGCGGTGGCGGCTGGGGCAACCCGCTCGAGCGCGATCCCGCGTTGGTGCTTCTCGAAATCCAGCAGGGCCTTGTCTCGGTCGATGGTGCCCGCGAATATGGTGTTGTGATCGCGGCGGACGGGTCGGTCGACAGCCCCGCCACCGACCGCCTCCGCGCGGACATGGCGGCGGCGATCGCGCCGAGCGACAGTCCGTTCAATTTCGGTCCCGATATCGAAACCTTACGGGCCAATTGCTTGGAAGAAACCGGGCTACCCGCCCCGGTTCAGCCGGGTCATGCCGCCGCCTGAGTCTGCGCTGAACTGTTAGTGGACTTCCCTCTGGCTGCCGATCATCGTGGCAGCCAAGGGAGATCGGATCGCTATGAGTATCTTGGATAAATTCAGACTGGACGGCGAAGTCGCCGTAGTGACAGGTGCGGGCAAGGGGATTGGTCGGGCTATCGCCCTGGGCCTTGCCGAAGCGGGCGCCGATGTTGCGCTGGCGGCAAGGACGGCGACCGATCTGGACGCGATCGCTGACGAAATCCGTGCTCTGGGCCGGAAAACCATATCCGTGCCCACCGATGTCACCAGCATGGATGCGCTCGAAAATCTCGCCGCACGGACCGTCTCTGAATTGGGCAAATTATCGATCTGGATCAGCAATGCCGGCGGTCTGCCCGATGGCACGCCGCGCTATCTTACGCGGACGCCGGAAGAAAACTGGGATGCCCAGATCGACCTCAATCTGAAAAGCGTGTGGATGGGCGCGGTGGTTGCGGCCAAGCACATGCCGGCCGATGGCGGCGTTATCATCAACACCTCCTCGCGCGCCTCTTTTGGCGGTCAGGTGAAAAACGGGCCTTATGGCGCGTCCAAAGCCGCCGTCAACAGCCTGACCAGCACCTTGTCGCTCGAACTGGCACCGAAGATCCGCGTCAATGCGGTCGCGCCCGGTCCCATTCCGACCGAAAATTTCGATCTTTCCATGGGCATCGACTCCGACGAAAAGCGGGAGGCTTTGCTCAAGCAGATTCAGGTACCGCTCGGCCGCTATGGCACGGAAGAAGATATTGCTGCCGCCGCGATCTATCTCGCCTCACCGGCGTCGAGCTGGGTCACCGGACAATGCCTGTTTGTCACCGGCGGTCGCTAAGCGCAGAGGCGGTCAGAGACACTGGCCGTCATCGACAACCATGTCCGAACCGGTCACCGCCTGGGATGCATCAGAAGAAAAATAGAGCATCATCGCATCCAGCGAGGCCATGGCCTGCAACCGGCGGCGAGGGAAGCTCGCAATCTGCGCCTTGCCGCCATCGGTCTGATACCAGTCGCCCTGAATCTCGGTCGCGATATAACCGGGGTGGATCGTGTTGACGTTCACCCCCTGACGCACCCATTCGCGCGCCAGATTGCGGCCAAGATGCGTCACCCCGGCCTTGCTCGCAGCATAGGCGCTATCACCCTCGCCGGTCAGGCGCGAGGTGATCGATCCGATGATCGTGATCCGTCCCTTCTCGCTTTCGCGACTCCCGCTGGCGATCAACCGCTTCGCGCCTTCGCGCGCAACGAGAAAAACCCCTTTGAAATTGGTATCAAGCAAAGTCTGCAGCCGATCGGCCGGCACATCGGTGGAGCGCGCGGCTGCGCTTACACCTGCATTGGCAACGATGGTATCAACCGTGCCAAATTGCGCTTCGGCCGCATCATAGGCGGCGATCACCGAGGCTTCGTCGGTCACGTCGAGCGGCACCGCCAGCGCCGCGCCGCCCGCGTCGGCAATTTTGCTGGCGAGATCTGCTGTGCGATCGGTTCGCCGCGCGCCCAGCACCACCTGGGCACCGGCGGCAGCAAAGAGTTCACCGAACCGGGCACCCAGTCCGGAGGAGGCACCGGCGATCAATGCGGTGCGGCCAGCCAAAGAAAAGGGGATATCCATGCGCGACGTCCTTTGCATATTGCTCTTGAAAATTCGGTTGTAGACCAAGCGCTTCTGCTGCGCCAATATCGCTTTGCATAGGAGTCGGATAGCTAAGGACAGGATTGATATGATCGACGCATCGTTAAATTATGAAGGCAAGACCGTCTGTATCATCGGCGGATCCAGCGGCATCGGCAACGCCACCGCCCAGGCCTTTCGCGCCCGCGGCGCCGAAGTGCATGTCACCGGCACGCGGGACAGCCCGGACGCCTATTCAGCCGATGATTCCAATTTTGACGGCTTGCACTATCACAGTCTGGATGCGGCCGATGACGCGGCCATCGAAGGCTTGCGACAAAAATTCGACAGGCTCGATGTGCTGATCTGTTCGCAGGGCATGGTGCTCTATAAGCGGGCAGAATTTGAACCGGAAAATTTTGCCAAGGTCATCCAGGTCAATCTCAACAGCCTGATGACCTGTGCCGGTCAATTTTTTGACCTGCTCAAAGCCAGCAAGGGGTCGGTGATTATCATCAGCTCGACAGCCGCCTTTCACGCAACGGTGGGCAATCCCGCCTATAACGCCTCCAAGACCGGGGCGATGGGCTTGACCCGCACCCTGGGCAAAGCCTGGGCACCGGATGGCATCCGCGTGAATGGCATTGCCCCCGGGCTGGTCGCGACCAAGATGACGGCGGTCACCACCGAAAATCCCAAGCGCCGCGCCGCGACCACCGCCAGCATTCCGCTCGGACGCATCGGGGACCCCGAAGACATGGCCGGACTGTCGCTGTTTCTCGCTTCGCCACTGGCAGGCTATATCACCGGTCAGACAATTATCGCTGATGGCGGCTTGTTGCTGTGAAGCATCTGAGCCTGCGGCCGCTCCTCGCAATCGGCCTGATTTTCAGTGCTATGACCCCGGCCGCGGCAGAACCTGCCCATGATGGCTATCGCTACAACGAATATAACCCATCGACCGATTGTGGTGACCGCAAGCCACTTACCGAAAAAGAGCAAATGGGTTTGTCCCGATCGGGTGATATATTCCGCATTCTAACCCTGACCGGTACCCAAGCGGAAAAGAACGAGACCGCCCATTGGATGGTGCTGGCGGTTGATGATACGCCGCTGAGCAAAGCGATGGATTTCCCGCCGGAACGGTGCGCGAGCTCGGTCATCTTGCAAATGTCCGATGGCAAGGAATATCGTGGCTTGCTGGAATATCGCGATAATTCTGACGATGGCGAGCATCCGGATCGCGCTTACCGCATCCTGTTTGAACCGGGTAGTCCTATTCCCGAGCTGCGCTATGACTATGGCGGCTACCGGATTGAAGGTCATCTCAGCTATCCCGAACATGGGGACAAACCGCGCCCGTTTGCCGGGTGGTGGATATTGGTTGAGCAGTGATCAGGCTGGTTGCAGCGGCGCGGCCTGGACCGCTTTGGCGGCGTAGAAATAAGCAAGTACCGCCAAAACCAGGCTCAATATCGTGATCCCGATGACCGCATAGTTGAGCGACAAGGTCCCATAGTCCGGTGCCAGCCGGTCGCTGATCGCTCCCGCCACAGCCGGCCCGATGAAATAGCCGAGAAACGTGGCGGACAGGCTCGCAATGGACGAAGCGGTGCCGCGCTCGGTTGGCGAGACCGATGATTGCATCATCGCGATGGCCGGACCCTGGGTTGACGAATGAATGCCATAGCCGATCGCATAGAGAGCGAGCGCCCAGACCAGATTGTCGGTCAACAGGCACAGACACAATAGCGGCAAGGCCACCAATACCGCGATCGCGCAATACCAAGCTCGCCATTTCGGGTTTCGCAGCGCCAGACGGTCCGTAACATAGCCTCCGAAAATCATGCCCGGTACACCGCCTGCAATCCAGACAATCCCCAGATAGATACCGACCTGCGACACGGGAATTTCAAAATTGCGGATCAGGATCGGGGCCAGCCAGATAGCAAAGGCATAAGACGCGGTCACTGCCAGCGCGTTTGCCAGAACAACCCGCACGAATATGCTGTTCTGCCACAGCGAGGCCATGGTGGTTGCGAATGGCTCTTGCTGGTTTGCTTCCGCCCGGGCGGCGCTGGTTTTGGAAAACTGACCACGATCCGGTTCCCGCACGGTCAGATAGATGAGCAGGCCGAGCAGGACGCCGGGCAGGCCCAATATGATAAATGTCCAGCGCCAGCCGTAAGCCTCGGCCAGCAAGCCGCCAGCGACAAAGCCGACAACCGGCCCGAGCACCGCGCCAATGGAGAATATCCCCATCGCCCGCGACAGTTCGTGCGGTTGAAAATAATTAGTGAGAATGGAAATCGCGGGTGGATTGCCGCCGGCTTCCCCGACACCGACGCCGAGCCGGGCCAGAAACAGGGTCCAGAAACCGGCTGCCAATCCGCACAGGGCGGTCATCAGGCTCCACAGGCTGACCGCGATTGAAACCATTGTCTTGCGATTGGTGCGGTCCGCCAGGCGGCCCGCCGGAATGCCCAGCAACACGTAAAAAACCGTGAACGCCGTGCCGGCAAGCAGACCGATTTGGGTGTCGGTCAGCACAAAATCCGCCTTGATGTCCTCGATCAGGATCGACATCACCATGCGATCGGTGATGTTGAACATGTAGGTCAGCATCATCACGAACAGGATATAATAGCGGTAGCTGTTGCTCGCTGACATTGTGGACTGCTGCACCATCCTCAACCCCTCCCAAGGAACAGTCGGAATAGCGCGAAAAAGGGGGCACAGCCAGTCCGGCCGCACCCCCTATTGTGATAGGATCAGAATTCCGCCTGCTGGGTTCAGCCGGCAGCGTTCAGCTTGATATGTCGGCGCATGTGATGGTCGACGCTGCCAAATTCGCTTTCGATAATTGACAGGCGCTTGAAATAGCTGCCCACCGCAGTCTCGTCCGTAACGCCCATGCCGCCATGCGTCTGCACCGCTGACTGGCCGACAAAGCGCGCTGACTGGCCGATGCGAACCTTGGCGGCCGACACCGCTTCCTTGCGCGCCGCTTCCGCTTCGCTCAATTTGATCGTCGCGAGATAGGACATCGAAATGGATTGCTCATATTCCATGAACATGTCGACCATGCGGTGCTGGAGCACCTGAAAACTGCTGATTGGCACACCAAATTGCTTGCGCTGCTTGGCATAATCCAGCGTCATCGCGTGGGTGACCTGCATCGCGCCGGTGGCTTCGGCACAAACCGCTGCTGTCGCTTCATCGACCACGGTTTCGATCAGCGGCAGACCATTGTCGAGCTCACCAATAAGCGCATCTGCGGAGACATTTTCGAAATAGACTTCCGAAGCGCGGCGGCCATCAACCGTCGCATAGTCGCGCAAGCTGACACCATCGGCATCCTTGGCAACGATGAACACCGACACGCCATTCTGATCGATCTGTCCACCAGACGTCCGCGCCGTCACCACAAAATGGGTCGCCCAGGGCGCGCCAATCACAACCGCTTTCTGGCCGTTAAGCTTGTAGCCGTCACCATCCTTTTTGGCGGTGGTGGTCAGATTGGCCAGATCATAGCGGCCCTGCGGCTCGGCATAGGCAAAGGCGAAGATTTTCTCACCCGTAATGATGGCGCTGAGATATTCCTCTTTCTGTTCTGCGGTGCCGGCATGTTTCAGAAACCCGCCTGCACAGACCACGCTCGGGATGAACGGCTCGACCACCAGGCCTTTGCCGAATTCTTCCATGATCAGCATGGTTTCAACCGCGCCACCGCCGAAGCCGCCATCTTCCTCCGAGAAGGGCGCTGCGAGCATGCCGAGTTCGGCAAGCTGTGCCCAGAATTCCGGACGCCATCCGGATTCACTGGCAATGACTTCGCGCCGCGTATCCCAGTCATATTGCTCGCGAACGAGCCGGGAAATACCGTCCCGAACCATATTCTGTTCGTCAGAAAAATTGAAATCCATAGTGTCGCTTTCTTATAATTTTGTGCGGTTGGATCTTAGAGTCCGAGTACCATTTTGGTGATGATGTTGCGCTGGATCTCGTTTGACCCGCCATAGATGGACGTCTTGCGCATGTTGAAATAGGTCGGTGCCGCGCTGTGCGCATAGTCCGGACCAATCGGAAAGTCGTTCGAGCCGTCGGCCGGGAAGCTACGGAAGTCCGGCGTGCCATAATAGCCCACCGCTTCAAGCGTCAGCTCGGTCAGGCGCTGCTGGATTTCAGTCCCCTTCACCTTGAGCAGAGAGCTTTCCGGTCCTGGACCCTTGCCCGCCTGCTCGCCTGCCAGGGTCCGCAATTCGGTGATCTCGAGGGCGGCCAGATCGATTTCCAGCTGGCTGATCTTGCGCGCAAATCCCATATCCTTGATCAATGGTTCGCCATCGAGCATTTCATGGGTGGCAATGTCTTTCAGCTGCTCGACACCGCGTTTCGAGCGCGCGACACCGGCAATGCCGGAGCGCTCATGCGCCAGCAGGAACTTGGCATAGGTCCAGCCCTTATTCTCTTCACCGATCAGATTTTCGGCCGGCACCCGGACATCGGTCAGCCAGACTTCATTGACCTCATAGCCGCCGTCGATCAACTTGATCGGACGCACTTCGATGCCGGGTGTTTTCATGTCGACCAGAATGAAGCTGATGCCCTGTTGCGGCTTGGGCGCATCGGGATCGGTGCGGCAGAGGAAAAAGCCCCAGTCTGCGTGCTGGGCCAAGGTGGTCCAGGTCTTCTGACCATTGATGATATAGTCGTCGCCATCGCGAACCGCGGTGGTCTTGAGCGACGCGAGATCCGAACCGGCACCGGGCTCCGAATAGCCCTGACACCACCAGACACTGCCGCTTTTGATTCCGGGCAGATGTTTGGCTTTCTGTTCTTCATTGCCAAATGTGTAGATCACCGGACCGACCATCGCGACACCGAAAGGCAGCGGCATCACCGCATTGACCCGGGCGTTTTCTTCCGACCAGATATAGCGCTGTGTCGGCGTCCAGCCGGTGCCGCCATATTGTTCTGGCCAGGCCGGAACCGACCAGCCCTTTTCACCCAGAATCTTGTGCCAGGCGGTCATATCCTCAGGGGACATCTCGTCCTGGACTGCCTGACGCTCAATATGTTTGGGGTAATTATTGTCGATGAAGCTGCGCACTTCATCACGAAATGCATTTTCTTCTGCGGTGAATTCCAGGTTCATGAGCGAGTCTCCATTGGCAATTTCGCGCCAACATACGCCAAAAACCGGGCAAAACAAGCTGTTCGAAAGGACATTGGGGTGACGCTACGGCATGCCGGGATAGGCCAGCCCTCCGCGCAGCGCACGCGGCGGATCGAATCGCTAGAGCTGGTCGGAATATTTGTCCTTGCGCCGCTTGCCGAACCGCATACCGGATTCCAGCTTGCCCCGCAGCGCGGTATAATAGGCTTCGAGGAAAATCCGTTCATCGCCGCTGCCCGGTTCCCAACCGATCTTCTTGCAGATTGATTCCGATACGGTTCGCAAGGCTTCGTCGCTGTCCGAACGCAGAACATTCTCCAGCGCTTGCAATTCAAATTCCCCGTAAACGGCCAGATCGGCATCCGAAAATTCGTAACGGGCGGTTTCGCGGCCGGTTGCGGGATCGACCGTAGCCTCTTCGCTGGGCGCCACCAGTCCGCCAAGATCGCGCTTCACATTCTGGATGACCCACGTCCCCGCAATCAGATCGCCGCCGCGCAACCGGTCCTTGTTGAACAGCGGAAACAGCAGGAACATCGCCACCCACAGGAAGCCGGCCCAGGCGGTGAAATCCGTCATCGAACCGCTGGCCTGTCCGGAGGACAGGAACACCAGCGGCAAGAACAGTTCGATATCCCGCACGATGTTGCGGGCGATCACCGCCTCGGCGCTCAGCCGTCCGCCGTCCCGCGCGGCGACGCGAATACCGACGATCCGCTTGCCCCAGGTGGCCGCCCGATCGCCCAGCTCAAAATACAGGAAATAGGCATTGCGAAACAGGAACACGGCGATGATCCACAGCACAACAACCACGCTTAGCGGGCCGCTGCTTTCCAGCGACAAGGCCGATCCAAAGGCGGCGTCGAACGCCCAGATGATCAGAAAACCCAACAGGGTGACGGCCAGAATAAGCGACAGAATGAAAACAATGTCGAGCGCCAGGGCGCCAGCGCGGGCACCGGCACCGGCGACGGACACATTCAGCGGTATGCCCTCTGGCGACACCATGATGCGGTCCAGTTTGGGGTTGGTCGACCGGCGGACCCAGGGATCGGCGGACGTGGCGCTCATGAGGGCAACTGCCGATCAGCGTCCGGGGTCTTGCCGCGCCCAAATGCGAAAAAATAGACCAACCAGAACAACAGCAATCCCCAACCAATCGCATAGCGTGCTGCGGTATCATTGACCAGTTGCCGAGCAAAACCTTCTAGCAGACCGGCACATATCAGCATCAGGATCACCCCGACCATGACCAGCGCCGCCCGCTTGCCGGCCGCGCTTGCCGCCGCCAGATGCGATTTTTTGCCGGGGAAAGCGATCGACCGGCCGACATGAATGCCGGCCGCTCCAGCCAGCAAAATGGCGAAAAGCTCTGTGGTTCCATGGATCGAGAGCCAGCCGATAAATTCCACGGTGAGCCCGCGCTGGGCAAAGACCCACACCATGGCGCCAAGCAGCGCGGTGTTGTGGATGAGCAGCAATATGCTTGGGATCGCAAAGGCAAATCCCAAAGCGAAGGCAAGAATAGCGACCTGCGCGTTGTTGTTGAACAGATAAGCGGCGAACACACCAAGCCCATCCTGATCTTCGGTGCCGAAAATGGTCTCGCGCAAGGCCGCTTCGCTCGCGCCAGGGACGCGCACATCGGTAAAGCTGCCCGGCACCAGCGCATAAAACCAGTCCGTGTCTCCCGCGACGAGGCCATAACCGATCACGGTTCCGGCGATCATCACGAACAGGGCAATCCAGATATCCGCCTTGATCTCGCGGACCGCCCGGCTCCATCCGCCGCCAAAAAACTGGCGCAACCAGCGCCCGAAACTGGTCTGGGTGCCGTAGACCAGAAAATAGGACCGCAGGGCCAGCCCCTCAAGATAGTCAATCAGCCCCCCATCCAGCGAATTCTCGCGCGCAATCGACAGGCTCGACAGCAAGGTCCGGTATAAAATCGGCAAGGCGAGGACATCCGCGTCATCCAGCCGCCGCGAGCGGCCCTTTTCCATCTTGGCGACAATCTCTTCGAGACGGATCCAGTCCGCTTCACGTTCCAGACGAAACCGGTCGCTCTTGAGCGCTGCGGAGGAGATTGTCTGATCCATTGCGATACTGGCCATCAAATCTGTCCCCGCCGCTTGATATTGAGATAGCCGTTGATCAGCTGCGTTCCGACATTCTGATGGGCGGCTTCGATCACATCAATTCCCATATGTTGCAACCGCGTTACCACCAGTTTTTTTGATCGAGCAAGCCTTGCGCCGTAACACTACGCGCCACATCGGTCGCTGTTTCCGGCGGTTGATCGACGATCGAGGTCAATTCCTTGTCTTCAAGCACGACGAACAGCATCAAATGTTTGTCGATCATCCGGCCCGCCGCCTCGAGCATCAGGTCGGCACTGGTCGGATCGGTAAAATCGGTGAACACGATGATCAGCGACCGCCGCTGCAGCCGCTGCGACAGCGCCGACAGCGCGAGCGTGAAATTGCTTTCCTGATGGCGATATTCGATCGTGGCCGCTTCCTGTTGCAAGCGAAAGAAATTGCGGCTGCCCGAGAGAAACGGCGTCGATAATTCGGGTTTCGCGGCAAAGCTGAACAGGCTGGTTTTGTCACCGGCCTTCAGGGTGACATAAGCGGTCAGCAAAGCCGCGGACACCGCGCGATCAATGCGCGGCAAACCATCAATCGGTTCGCACATGGCCGACCCGCAATCTAGCGCGAAGACGATCTGGTTGTTGCGTTCGGTATCATATTCCTTGGCGAGCAGTTTCGAGTGGCGCGCCGATCCTTTCCAGTCGATGCTGCGGCGGTCCATGCCCGGCTGATATTCCGCCAGCGCTTCAAACTCGCTGCCTTCGCCGCGGAATTTCCGCGCCAGCAAACCGAACACGCTATCGCGCAAAAACATCTGCACGGTCGGGCTGCGGACCGCGGAAATATTCGGCATGATCGCGACCGACTGGGTGCCGGGCTGACTGACCTGTCGCCACGCCAGGCCCAGCGGTCCGGTCCAGCGGAGCCATAGCTTCTCGATGGCGCCCGTGCCTCTGCGAACCGGTGTAGTCTCCGCGGAGCCGCTATAGTTCTGATGATCATTTGACCCGGGCAACATCGTGAAATTCATCTGGCCAACATCCGCCAGCCGCTCATCCACGGCGAGATTTCCGCTGACCTGTCGGGGTGTCATCAAACCGGAAAACTGCGCCTCGATACCCAATTCCAGTGGTGCGCCAACTTCTGCTGACCGGGGCAGCGAGAGATTGACCGCTCCGGCCCGCGCGGCGATCAGACCGTCAATGACGAGCAGCGCCACAATCATCAACGCCCAAGCCATGCCAATCGCCCAGAGCGCCGGAATCAGCGCTGCCATGACGGCAGCCACCGGCGCGCCGAGGGCGATCAACAGCACAGCACGGGCGGTCGGATAGATCACCGCGGCGCTTCAGTCCGCTCGACCAGATCCTCGATGATCGTATCGATCCGGCGTCCTTCGATTTCCGCAGCGGGAGACAGCAGGGCCCGGTGGCGCAGGACCGAGGGCGCCAGGGTTTTGACATCATCGGGCACGACATAGTCGCGACCGAGGATCGCGGCCCGCGCGCGCGCCGCATTGGCCAGCATGATCGCGGCGCGTGGACTGGCGCCATTGTCGAGATCCGCGGTTTCCCGGGTTGCCCGGACCAACCGCACGATATAATCCACGACATCCTCCACCAGCTTGACCGATTGCACCGTTTCAGCGGCGGCCATCAATTTGGTCTCATCCACTTGCGCCGTAATACCGAAATCAGACGGCCCTGGAGCTCCGACCCGCTCGCCATATTGGGTGACGATCTTCTTCTCTTCCGCAGCATCGGGATAGCCAACCAGCAGCTTGAACAAAAACCGGTCGAGCTGCGCCTCGGGCAAGGGATAGACACCCTGCTGCTCGATCGGATTCTGGGTGGCGATCACCATGAATCGGGATGACAATTTATGGGTCTCGCCATCAATGGTCACCGCTCGCTCCTGCATCGCCTCGAGCATCGCGGCCTGGGTCTTCGGCGGCGTCCGGTTAATCTCGTCGGCGAGCAGCAAGTCGCAGAAAATCGGCCCGCGGGTCAGCGTGAAGGTGCTGGTCTGGAAATTGAACAGGTTCGACCCGACAATATCGCCCGGCATGAGATCCGGCGTGAATTGGATCCGGCCGAAATCCAGATTGAGGGTTGCCGAAAAGCATTGGGCCAGAAAGGTCTTCGCGGTACCAGGGGGTCCTTCGAGCAGCACATGTCCAGAGGAAAACAGCGCAATCAACAGATGATCGACAACTTCTTCCTGCCCGATAATCGCCTTGGCAACTTCGGCTCGGACCGAGTCTGCAAGTGCCTTCAGTTCCTCGATTTTCATCCAATCTTGTCCTTTTTCCATTGGTGCAGCGCTGCTGCCCCGTCCACTGTTTCCTGAGCGTTATGCGCGGTACGAAGCTGATGCAACAATGCGGTGAAGCGGTTGCCATCAGATTCCCCGAGGGCATCCAAACGATCCCGAATGATCTGATCATCAGTATCCGGCGGAATCCCCATCGCCGCGGCTGCCTGATCCTGCACCAGGTCGGCATAGGGTTCAGCAACCAGATATTCCCGCTGCATCCGTTTGATGAAACCGGCGCTGTTATTGACCAGGGCGGTCTTGCCGAAATCGATGCTGCGCCGGTCACGAACCGGCGGGCCAAAGCGATTAAAGGCCATCCAGGCTGCGGCCATCGCGGCGATGATCAGACAGATTGTCGCCGACAGAAATGGCGGCTCGAACGCGAGCGTCAGCAGGTTGGTATTGGCACCCAGCCCGTTCAATGTCAGGTCAAAGGTGACATCGCCATTGCTCCCGGTCGAGGCCGCGGCAATCAACGCGAGCGCATGGCGGGCTTTTTGTTCATTCGCCATGCCGCTATTGTTCATCAAATCCGCATCAGCGACGATGACCAGCGGGAAATAGGATTCGTCAATTTCCTCTTCGTCGGCAATGCGCGATTCATCGAGGGCATCCAGCTGTGCGTAGACGCCGCCGTCATCGAGATAGGCGATGAGCGCCTGATCTGTTCGAGGATCGCGAACGATCGACCGGATATAATCGCCGGTCATGGTGACCGGCTGGTCCGGCCCGGTTAACGGTGTCCCCAACGCCGATGGCAGTTTCACCGCACGGGTTTGCGCGGCGGTAACCGCCTTCTCGTCAGCCGGTGCATCGGCCACGGTAATCTTGACGTCGGCAATTTCCTTGAGCATTGATTCCCCGGAATCACCGCCGATGACGCCGAAGCGTTGCACCCATCCGGTTTTCAATGTCGGAACCGCCATGACCTGCCATTTGGGCAAGATGATCATCGTCGGGCCGATATAGGATCGGTCCTGGATCACTTGCGCAAGATCATCGGCATCGGCGAATGGCGGCGGTGTCAATATCAGCAGCCCACTATTGTCCATACCGCCGGCCGTGCGGGAATATTGTACCGTCGTTCCGGTCTTCTCCAGCAGCGTCGCCAAGGCCTTGAATCCGACCACGCTGTTCGACGCGCCGTGCGCCTGGCCATTTTTACCCGACCCGCTCGGGTCCCCGGTGCCCAGACCATAGAGCAGTCCGACAAAAGCGAGAAAGCCCACCGCAAACATGATGAGTATCGTCCGGCGCCGGAATGGATTGGCCTGCACGCTCATCGCCGCTGACCCTTCTGCTTTTTCCAGTTCTCAGGCAACGCAAATTCGCCATAGGCGTCGCGCGAGGCCAGCCAACCGGTTTCTCCGATCGGCGAGGCTGCAAAAATGGCCCGTTCAACATGTCCGGCGATCACCGCAAACATGGTCCGCGCGGTCTCGGGCAAACTGTCAAACCGCTCGATTTCGCGCGCGGTATGGGACGGACGCAACAATTCGGGACGCCGCGCCTCGATATCATCAATGCTGCGAAACAGCAGCAAATGCGCCGCCTCCTCATAGCGGCCATCGGCGGCGAGCGCGTCGGCTTCGTCAAGCCACTGGCGCGCCGCGCTTTGCTCTGGTCGCCAGTCTTCCGGTTCCTCGCGCTTCTTTCGGCTGCGCCAGTCCTCAATATAGGGGGATAATATGACCCACAACAAGGTCAGCACGCCGAGGGCGAGCAACACCATCAGGATGATGCGCAGGACCGGCCAGGCATAGACAATGGCCTCGGCGACCGGCCCGAGCACGCCTCCCAGCCATTCGAGAAAATCCATCCACCATTGCGGCGGTTCTTCCGGCGGCGTTACCGCACTGGGTTCAAACTGGATATCTTCGTCGGCCCGCACGTCTTTCCACGCCGCATCAAAACTGGCATCGCCATTTTCACCCTGTTCATCTGCGTCTTGAGCCACAACAAGGATGTCGCAGAAACCAGCGACTGGAGCAAGCGCGAAGATGGGATCATAAGGGTTTACCTGGACGCAAGACTGTGACAATCACGCTCACAGACATTGTGAAAGGGGACAAGATGGCCGATCCAACAGGTAAAATCGATATAAGCCGGGTGCTCAACAATACATTTGGGGTCATCAGTCGCAATCCGGTCGTTTTTCTCGGCCTTTCGCTGTTGATCGTTGGCTTGCCCAACGCGCTGATGCAGATGCTGCAAGGCGACCCTCTCGCCGCCGCTGGCGCCTTCGGATCGACGACGGCTGTCTTGACCGGCGTGATCGGTTTTTTTGTCTTTCTGTTCCTGTCGGTTGTGCTGCAGGCGACGCTGATCGTGGCGACGCTGAATGATCTCGGAAACAAGGAGATCAATCTGGGGGACTGCATCAACCGCGCAATCCGCAAATTCCTGCCCTTGCTTGGACTGGGCATTCTGTTCGGTATCGGCATCACGTTCGGCTTGCTGCTGCTGATCGTCCCGGGCATCATTCTCTATCTGATGTGGATCGTCGCGGCTCCGGTGATGATGGCGGAAGATACCGGCATCATGGAATCCTTCAAGCGCAGCGCCGACCTGACGTCGGGGTCCAAGGGCATGATCTTTTTGCTGATGATCATCTTTGTCGTGATCGCCGCGGTCATCGGCTTTATCGGCGGAGCGCTAAGCTTCTTCAGCCTCACCGCGTCGATCATTGTCGGCATGATCGTCAATACCATTACCGGCGCGCTGCAAGGCGCGGGTGTGGCCTCGATCTATGTCGATCTGCGCACCGCGAAAGAAGGCACCGATACCGGAACACTCGCCGATATCTTCGCCTGAAGACAGAAACCGGTAGCCCGTCGGGCACCCTGTCCTGATTGCCACTTGGCTTGACCTGCGGACTCCCGTATAGGTTGCGTTTCAATATGCAATTCATACGGGTGAACGCGCCATGATCAAGCTTAACGTTAACGGCCAGGAACAGCAGGTCGATGTCGACCCGGCAACGCCAATATTATGGGTGGTTCGCGAGAATCTGAAAATGTCGGGCACCAAATTTGGTTGCGGTGTTGCTTTGTGCGGCGCCTGCACGGTCCACGTCGATGGCAAGCCGGTTCGTTCCTGCTCCACTCCGGTATCGGAAGCCGATGGGAAGGCGATCACGACGATCGAGGGGCTGGCGGCACAAGACGGCACGATGAACGCGGTTCAGCAAGCCTGGGTGGACGAGCAGGTTGCCCAATGCGGCTATTGTCAGTCCGGACAGATTATGACCGCAACCGCCCTGTTGCGCGACAAGCCCGATCCCAGCGATGCCGAGATCGATGCCGCCATGGCCGGCAATATCTGCCGCTGCGGCACCTATGTGCGAATCCGCAAGGCGATCAAAGCCGCTGCGGCTACGCAGAAGCAGGAGGCATAATCATGGCGCAATCAGCAAATGATGCAAATGTCTCCAAAAAGGGCAAATGGACGCGCCGGGCGTTTATTGGCGCGGGTGTCGTCGCGGGGGGCGCGCTCGTCGTCGGTGTTGCAGTCCGACCGGGCAATCCGATTGATCGCCTGTCGCCGCTTGTGGCCAAGGGTGAGGGCGAGAAACTGATCAATGCCTGGGTCAAGATTGACGCCGACAATGTCATCACGGCCATCGTCCCCCATGTCGAAATGGGCCAAGGCATTTACACCTCGCTGGCGCAGATGCTGGCCGATGAACTGGATGCGGACTGGGAAAATGTCCGGGTGCAGGAAGCACCGGCCGACGACCAATATGTGTCCAATGATATCGGCCGGGAATTTCTCGCGCCGACGCTCGAAGTCCCGGCTTTTCTGGAACCCACGATACAAGGCACATTCCTTCAGCTCGCCCAGGCGATGACCCTCCAGATTACCGGGGGCAGCTTCTCGATCCGCGGCACCGGCCAGCGAGCGATGCGCACCGCAGGCGCCGCGGCGCGCGAGATGCTGGTCGCAGCCGCAGCCAGCGACTGGAATGTGCCTGCGAGCGAACTGACCACGGCGGACAGCATGATCATCCATGCCAAAACCGGCAAGTCGGCCACTTACGCAAGCTTTGCCGCAGCAGCAGCCGAACAGGCACTGCCCGCCAAGCCGAAGTTGAAAAATCCGGACGCCTATAAACTGATGGGCAAGCCGATTGCCCGGACCGATATTCCCGAAAAATCCAACGGCAGCGCCATTTTTGGCATTGATGCCGATTTGCCGGGCATGAAATATGCAGCGGTGAAAGCGGCCCCGGTTGTGGGCGCCACGGTTGAATCGATTGACAGCAAAACCGCTCAGGCAATGCCTGGTGTGCTGCAGATCCTGAACATGGGCGATTTCGTCGCGGTTGTGGCGGATGGTTACTGGCAAGCACAGCAAGCGCTCAACACGATCGAAGCGCAATATTCGCAAACCGAAGGCGACAAGCTGGACCAGGATGCACTGTTCGCACGCTATGCCAAAATGCTCGATGAAGCCGGCGAAAGTGACGGCGATGTCGAAACCGAAGAAGGCGATGTCGAAAGCGCTTTCGCGGAAGCTGCGATCAAGGTCGAAGCCGAGTATAAAGTGCCGTTTCTGGCCCATGCCACAATGGAACCGATGAACTGTACCGCCTGGGTGCGTGACGGGAAATGCGACGTCTGGTCGGGCACGCAAGCGCCGTTAATGGCGCGCAAGGCGGCAGCCGAAACCAC
The DNA here is from genome assembly GCF_055693205.1 of Parasphingorhabdus sp. W113. Classification (NCBI taxonomy): domain Bacteria; kingdom Pseudomonadati; phylum Pseudomonadota; class Alphaproteobacteria; order Sphingomonadales; family Sphingorhabdaceae; genus Parasphingorhabdus; species Parasphingorhabdus sp. W113. Next base: position 3,158,613 of record NZ_CM146328.1, read on the forward strand.
CGGCATCGATTATGATGCTGTGACCTATCACAACGCCTATCTCGGTGGCGGTTTCGGTCGCCGGGCGGAAATGGATGTCATCATCATGGCAACCAGAATTGCCCAGGCCACCCAATATCCGGTCAAGATGATCTGGTCGCGGGAAGAAGACACGGTGCAAGATCACTATCGGCCATCGGCGACCAGCCGCTTCAAGGCCGGCCTCGATGCGGATGGCAAGGCGGTCAGCTGGAGCAATATCCACACCCATTTATTTGATCCGCAGGACGCACCGACCGTGCCCTATTATGCCATTGCCAATCACAAGATCCGCAAGGTCGACGTGCCGACCCATTTGCGCTTTGGCCCCTGGCGCTCGGTCGATCACAGCCAGCATGGCTATTTCATCGAATCGTTCGTCGACGAACTGGCCCACGCCGCTGGTCAGGATGGCTATGCCTTTCGCCGGACATTGCTCGCCGGCTCGGACCGGCACCTGAAGGTATTGGACAAAGCCGCCGAAATGGCGGGCTGGGACAAGCCTTTGCCCGAAGGCCATGGCCGCGGCATCGCGTTTGTGCCATCCTTTGGCACGATTGTCGCGCAAGTGGCGGAAGTCGACATGACCGGCAAGAAGCCGAAAGTGACAAAGATATTCGTCGCCGCTGACCCTGGTTTTGCCGTCAATCCCGATGGCTTTGCCGCGCAGATGGAAAGCAGCATCGCCTATGGTCTGACCGCTGCGCTCTATGGCGAAATTTCGGTCAAGGACGGGGCGGTGCAACAAAGCAATTTCCACGACTATCCGATATTGCGCATCAACGAGATGCCCGAAGTCATGGTCGAGATCATCAACGGCGATCACCAGCGCCTTGGCGGCGCGGGCGAACCCGGCTTGCCGCCGCTGGCGCCAGCGGTGACCAACGCGATCTTTGCGGCGACTGGCAAACGCATTCGCGAGCTGCCGCTCAGCAAAGCCAGCTTTGCCTGATCGCTGACGCCATCCGGAAGGAATAGAGTATCATGAACAAGCTGATTGGCCTGAGCGCCCCGCTATTCGCCTTGGGCCTGAGCGCCTGTGGAACCGACCCGGCACCGGGACCAACCGAGCAGATTGTCGTGCGTGAACCAGGCGAGGCCGCGGCATCGCCAACAGCGCCAACCGATGCAGAGCCCGGCACCAGCCTGGTGGCCGCCGGCAAGGCCGCGTTCGGAGCCTGTGCCGCTTGCCATACCGTGACCGCAAACGGAGCAAACGGTGTTGGCCCCAATCTTCACGATATTGCCGGGAAACCCGCTGGATCAGTCTCCGGTTTTGCCTATTCCTCCGCCCTTGTCGATTCCGGCATCACCTGGACCAGCGCCGAGCTGGACAGCTTTCTGGCTGATCCCACAGCAAAAATCCCCGGCACGACCATGGTCGCCGGAGCGGTTGGCAGCGCTGACACCCGCGCCGCGATCATCGCCTATCTAGAGGATATCTCGGGCAATTGAGCCAGCAGGCCAAGACTGTCATGCTGGCCCTATTGGCCGCTGGCCAGTCCCGCCGCTTTGGTGCAACCGACAAGCTGGCCAGCCAATTGTCAGGAAAAATGCTTGGTCTGCACAGCGCGCAATGCTGGGTCCGCGATCGCTTTGATTATCGCGCCATCATCGCCGCCAGACCGGATCACCCCTGCGCTGCCGGCTGGCAGGCAATCGGCTATGACATTGCGGTAAATACGCAATCCCAAGAGGGCCAGGCCGCTTCGGTCCGCCTGGCAGCAAAACTCGCGGTCGAGCGCGATGTCGACGCGCTGTGCATCGCTCTGGCCGACATGCCGTTTGTTTCGGCCGAGCATCAAACCCGCTTGATCGAGACTTATCAAAATTCCCGGCCGGCCCGCGTCGTGGCATCGGCCAGCGATCGCAAACCGATGCCCCCCGCGCTGTTTCCGCGCTCGGCATTTCCGCTGTTGCAAAAACTATCGGGCGACCAGGGCGCCCGTAAACTGCTCGAGACCGCGGTGCTGGTGCCCGCGGATGCGCGTTGCCTTCAAGATATTGACACGCCCGAAGCTCTCGCCGCGGCCAACCACCAGGGCCGTACTGAGCGCTGATTCACTGCGCGAACAGGTCGGCAGCGTTCACCAGAAATATGTCATTGCGGGTCCGCAAGCGCTCCAGAAACCAATATTTGTGCCATGCACCGTAGAGGATCAATATCCGCTGTTCGTTGCGCGACAGGCGATTGAGCGCCTGATCGATATTCTGGTAATGCGCCGCATTAATGGCTTCCCAGCCGCCAGCACCGAGATCCTTGCCGAACAGTTTCTCATAGCTTTCCTGTCGCGCTTTCACCGCTTCATCATAGGCGGCACTGTGGATGAATTGCGGGTCATCGGCGCGGCCACGCACGGCCTGACGATAAACCTTGCCAGCCGCCTGATAGGCGCTCCAATCGGCAACCCGGTCAGGATCCTGTTCCAGCGCGGCCAGCGCGGCGCGGCGGTCATCCGCAATCTCCTGGGTCCACGCCGCCACCGGAATGATCGTCATCGGCGATTCCTTCCACAGCGGGAAGATCACATCGACCAGTTCCGGGAAGTCATCCGCCCGGCTTTCCCGGACCTCTCCGAACTGTTCGAAATTATCTGCTGCCGTGGCAAACCGTTCCGGCGGCAACTCAATCATGATCACATCCGGTTCAAACTTGCGAATCGCGGCCCGCAAAGCGTCCAGTGAATAGGCCTCGCTGCGACGATGTTGGCCGTGAATGGCGCCAATGACGGCAACCACATTGGTGCCTTCGGGTGCCTCGCGCTGCTCAACTGGCCCGGTCGTGGCGGATGGCTCCGCGCAGCCGGTCAGGCCTAGGCAGAGCGCAGCGAGTCCAAGCCAATATGCTTTCACTTGCTATCCAGTCGCTTGCCGAGTTTGACGAAGAAGATGATCAGGAAAGGAATGAGCACAAAGGACAAGACGACTTTTGCAGAGCCCTGGCCCAGCAGCAATTGTCCGATCGGGCGCTCGCCGTAAAAGGCGATGGTGATGAAAATCAGCGTGTCGACCACCTGGGACAAGGCGCTGGCGATGGAAGCGCGCAAGGCAAGCAGCTTGCCCTTCATCTGGGCCAGGCGCGAGAAGATATAAACGTTCAGAAACTGTGACACGCCATAGGCAATAATACCGGCAACCATCAGCCGCGATCCCTGCGCCAATATGATCGGGAAGGCTTCCTTGGCCGGTTCATACATGCCTTCATCGGTCGGCAAGGCGAGGACGATCTGGATCAGCGCAATCGCCGTGATCAGGGGCACGAATCCCAGGCGCACGAGACGGTTGGCAACATCCTTGCCGTGCAATTCGGCGACCGCGCTGGACAGCACTACCAGCAGCAGAAACGGGAAGATGCCGGCCTCGACCGCCAACGGGCCGATCGCGACCTGCTTGGCTCCTAAAATACCTGCGATACAGGTCATGCCGCCATAGAGAACCGCGAAGACAAAAAGCGAGCGCGGGATGGTATTGGTTGTCGTCTGATCAGTCATCTGCGAGCCCTAGCGCGAACTGATCGCAAAAAAAAGGGATAGTGACTCGGCAAAATTTTGCTCTAGGGAGAAAATAGAATGTGCGCGGCCCTTGGCAGGGTTGCCGCCGGTTCGGGGTCAAAGGGGTTTTTGTGCAAAGATTGGCAGTATATTGCGGGGCGAGCATAGGCGATGAACCGATTTTCGCCGAAACCGCCCAGCGACTCGGCGAGGTGATGACGGCGCGCGGGATCGATCTGGTCTACGGCGGTGGCAAGCTGGGTCTGATGGGAATCATCGCCGATTCGGTGCTCGCAGGCGGCGGCAAAGTCTATGGCGTTATTCCCGAAATGCTCAAGGATCATGAGGTTGCCCATACCGGCCTGACCGAGTTGCACGTGGTTACTTCGATGCACGAACGCAAAGCCAAAATGACCGAGCTGACCGATGCGTTTGTCGCCATTCCGGGCGGCATCGGAACGCTCGATGAATTGTTCGAAGCATGGACCTGGAACGCCCTGGGCTATCATGCCAAGCCGTTCGGCCTGCTCAACGTCAACGGCTATTGGGACTCGCTCACCGCCTTTCTCGACAATGTCGCCGGCCATGGATTCATGTCCCAGGCCCGGCGCGAACAGCTGGTCGTGTCGAACGAGATGGACGACGTGCTGGACCAGCTGGCATCGCGTTTCACCGGCGGCGCGGGACAAGTGACATGGTAACCATGAAGGCAATCAGCCAATGACCTCTTTTCTCACCAGCCTCGCGGGCATTGCCCTGATCCTGCTGCTTGCCCTGTTGCTGTCCAGCGGGTGGCGCAACATTAAACTGAGAGTGGTTGCGGCGGCCTTTGCGTTGCAGGCGGGGATCGCCATCCTGGTGCTATATGTGCCTGCCGGCAAACGGGTCATCGAAGGAATGTCGACCGGCGTGTCCAATCTGCTGGGCTATGCTGCGGACGGCACCAATTTCATTTTTGGACCGCTGGCCAGTCCCGATGTCGGCGGCAACAGTTTTGCGATTGCGGCGCTCCCGGTCATCATCTTCTTCTCCGCGCTGATCTCCATTCTCTATTATCTCGGCGTGATGCAATTTGTGATCAAATGGGTCGGCGGCGCGATCCAGAAAATCACCGGTATCTCGAAGGTGGAATCGCTCTGTGCAGCCGCCAATATTTTTGTCGGTCAGTCGGAATCCCCACTGGTGATCAGACCCTATCTCGCCAAACTGACGGAATCCCAGCTGTTCACAGTGATGAGCGTCGGCATGGCCGGGGTCGCCGGAACGATTTTGGCTGCTTATGCATCCATGGGTATCCGCATCGATTATCTGCTCGCTGCGGCCTTCATGTCGGCCCCTGGTGGCATCCTGATGGCGAAGATCATCATGCCCGACGCACCGGATGCCGAAGCGCCAGAGGAGATGGTCGTCGCCGTCGACTTTGAAGAAGAAAAGCCCGCCAACATCATCATGGCAGCGTCCATGGGCGCGCAAACCGGCGTCAAAATCGCTGTTGCGGTCGGTGCGATGGTGCTGGCCTTTGTCGCGCTGGTGGCGCTCGCCAATGGCATATTGGGCGGGATCGGTGGCTGGTTCGGCTTGCCGGAACTCAGTTTTCAGCAGATTATCGGCTATATATTCGCTCCGATCATGTTCCTGCTCGGCGTGCCCTGGGACGAAGCGGTGGCCGCTGGCGGCCTGTTCGGAACCAAGGTTGTGCTGAACGAATTTGTTGCGTTCAGCGATCTCGGTTCCAATGACCAGCTTTCGGCCAGCACGGTGGCAATCGTGACATTTGCCTTGTGCGGCTTTGCAAATTTCCTGTCGATCGCCATTCAGCTGGCAGTGACCGGCGGACTAGCCCCCAATCAGCGGCCGGTAATCGCGCGCCTCGGTTTGCGGGCGCTAGCCGCCGGATCCCTGGCCAACCTGATGTCTGCGGCGCTCGCCGGTATCCTGCTGTCCGCTGCATGAAACCCGCCAATTGACAAACCCGATCCACAGCGCATCATAGGCTTATGACCTCATCTCCCAAATCCCTCGCATCCGTTTCGCTCGCTCTGGCTGACCAGGACGAGGATCGGTTTACGCAAAGCATCGGCCAGTCTTTTTCCGACTGGGGCTTCGCGATTGTTTCCGATCATGGCATCCCGGCCGAACTCATCGCCGATGCCGAAGCGAAATCGCGTGCCTTTTTTGCTTTGCCGGATGCGGTAAAACGCACCTATCACGTGCCCGGCGGCGGCGGGGCGCGTGGCTATACGCCGTTCGGAACCGAAGCGGCGAAGGATTCCGATATCTGCGATCTCAAGGAATTCTGGCATATCGGGCGGCAATTGCCCGACGGACACCGCTTTGCGCCTTATATGAGCCCCAATATCTGGCCCGAGGAAATTGACGGGTTCCGGGAGACCTATCTCGCGCTGTTTGCCGCCTTTGATACCGCCGGCCAGAAAATTCTCGCCGCGATTGCCCGGTTCCTCGAGCTGCCCTCGGATTTCTTCGATGATACGGTGGCCGACGGCAATTCCATCCTGCGGCTTATCCATTACCCGCCAGTACCGGCAGATTCGCCCGCCGTGCGGGCTGCGGCGCATGAGGATATCAACACGATTACGCTGTTGATCGGGGCAGAGGAAGCGGGGCTCGAGCTGCTCGACAAGAGTGGGCAATGGCGAGCCGTGACACCGAAGCCAGGGGAACTGGCGGTCAATATTGGCGACATGTTGCAGCGCCTGACCAATAACCGCCTGCCGTCCACCACCCACCGGGTGGTCAATCCGCCACCCGAACGGCGCGGACATTCGCGCTATTCCATGCCGTTTTTCCTGCATTTTCGGCCGGACTATCTCATCGAAACCCTGCCCCAATGTATCGACGCCAACCATCCTGACCGCTACGCCGGCAATCCGATCACGGCCCATGACTATCTGCTCGAACGCCTCCGCGAAATCGGCCTGGCATGACATCTCGGGCATTGGCCAAGGCGGTCGGCATTTGCGGCGGGAGTTGTTCGGGCAAAACCACATTGGCCGCCCATATTTTCGGCGCGCTGGGGCCTGAAAAATGTGTGATCCTGCCACAGGATGACTATTTTTTTGGCTTCGGTGACGCGCCCGAAGGCAAGGGTGGTCCCAATTTCGATCACCCCGATGCCGTCGACTTTGACAAGATGTGCGTGCAGCTGGCGGCGCTTAAACAGGGGCATGCCATTGATCGGCCGCTGTACGACTTCCCGACCCATATGCCGAAAACCGAAACCGAGCGAACCGCAGCGCGGCCGATCATATTGGTCGACGGAATCCTGATCCTGCATCATGAACCGCTGCGCCGGCTGCTCGATCTCTCGATCTTCGTGCAATGCGAAAATAATGTCCGGTTCGCACGGCGCCTGCAACGCGATGTCCGCGAACGCGGCCGCACCGCCGACTCGGTCCGCACAGCATTCGAGAATCAGGTCGCCCCGATGCATAATAGATTTGTTGAGCCATCACAGGTGCATGCGGATATTGTTGTAAATTCGCAACAGCCGCAAAAAGCCCTGACTGATCAGTTCGCCACAATCGTGGATTCAATAACCGCCCTTATTCAATAAGTTAATCTTGTTTGGTGACGAGATTGGCTGGTGGTCCGCTCTTTCTGTGCCGCAGAAATCACAAATGCTCATAAAAAAATGCTGCAGCGCAAAACAATATGGTTGCGGTTGAGACAAAACTGTCATTTTAGACCCCTAAAGCACATCTACTTTGAAGACTGGAGGCCATTTGCGGGACCTTCAATCAGGGATTGACCTTTCATTGGACCAAGACGGGGAACATAATCATGAAAATCAAATATCTTCTGGCAGCGAGCGTTGTCAGCCTTTCAACCGCCGGCCTGATGGCAACGCCAGCCGCTGCGCAGCAAATTACTTCTGGTATTGAAGGGTCGGTCAATGATGCCGATGGCAACCCGCTCCCCGGAGCCACGGTTACGATTACCGACACCCGTACCGGTTCCTCGCGCACGGTAACCACCGGCAGCGGCGGCAATTTCAGCGCGCAAGGCCTTGTCGCTGGCGGACCTTACACGGTCACTGCCACCGCGTCCGGGTTCGAAGGGCAGACCATCGAAAACCGTTCACTGAACGTCAGCGGTAATCTGCGCCTCACCTTCAGCTTGGCCTCTGGCGCAACCGATTCGGTTATCGTCGTGACGGGTGCCAGGGTGCAAGCCGTGCAACTCGCCGTTGGTCCAGGCCAGGCCTTCGACCTCGAATCGCTGGAAGGCTTTCCGTCGATCACCCGTAATGTCAGCGACATCATTCGGATCGACCCGCGTGTCAGCCTCGACCGCAACAATGAAGTCGACCGGATCAGCTGTCTTGGCGGCAATGACCGTTCCAATACCTTCACGGTCGACGGTATTGTTCAGTCGGACGTGTTCGGATTGAACGGCACGCCTTCGGCGTCCCGCAACACCTTCCCCATCCCGTTTGATGCAATCCGCCAGACCTCGGTGGAATTCGCTCCGTTCGATGTCGAATATTCCGACTTTACCGGCTGTGCCATTAACGTCATCACCAAATCGGGCGAGAACAAATTTCACGGCTCAGCCTTCTATACGTTTACCAATGACAGCCTTCGCGGAGACGAAGCGGGCAACAGAGGGTCCGTTGTCGCACCATTTTCCGAAAAACGTTGGGGTGCCACGCTGTCTGGCCCAATCATCCCGGACCGGCTGTTCTTCTTCGCCGGATATGAGGAAACCGATCTTGGCAATGCCAATGAATTTGGTCCTGCAGGCGGCGGTTTTGCGACCGAAGCAGATTTCGTAACGCAAGCCCAATTTGACCAGTTCGCCAATATTGCGAACACGGTCTATGGCCAGGATGTCGGCGGCTATCCGCAGAACCTGCCAGAAACCAGCGTACGCTATTTTGGTCGACTGGATGCCTACATCACCGACAACCATCGTCTTGAAGCGACTTATCAGCGCCTCGAAGAGACCAATGTTGAATCCGATACCGGTACCAACAATCTCACCGGGCTGAACAGCTTTGAAGATGAGGGTACGGTTTCGGATTATTATTCGGTTCGGCTCTATTCCGACTGGACCGACCGGATTTCGACCGAGCTTCGCGTTTCGCGGTCCGAAGTTGGTGACAAGCAGGGACCGTTTGGCGGCGGTGAAGCACAAGACGAAACGCCGGCCGTTCGGCTAGTCGTTGGCGTGCAAGGGCCAACGGAAAATGGTCTCCTTTCCACCGGTCCCGGAATCTTCCGGTCGGCCAACCAGCTCGACACCAAAATCGACCAGGCGCGTTTCGTGATGAACATTGACGCCGATGATCACAAGATCAAAATCGGCGCCGAGCTGAACGATCTCGAGGTATTCAACCTGTTCGCCATCAATGCGACGGGGTCGATCTTCTTCCGCAATCTGACGGATTTCCAGAATGGTCTTGTCGCCAGCGGTGACTCCTCCAGTGTGTTCGCCAGTGCCGATGATTTGATTGTCGGTGGCCGCTTCGGATTTAATGGCGGCGCAACAATCGCCGCATCTGCAACCGGTGACATTAATGACGCCAGTGCGACATTCAGCCGGCAAATCTATTCCTTCTTCGCACAGGATGAATGGCAGGCGACGGACCAGTTGAGCCTGACTGCCGGCGTTCGCGTACAGCTCTATGATGGGGTCGGCGTTCCACGCAACAACCCGTCGTTCCTGCAGCGTTTTGGATTTTCCAACAGCGTTCCGTTCAGCAGTCTGGATACGGTCATCCTGCCGCGTTTTTCGGCTACTTATGACCTGTTCAACCAGGGTTTCTTCAGCGACACGACCTTAACCGGTGGTGTCGGCCTTTTCTCCGGCGGCGATCCAGTTGTATTTTATTCAAACGCCTTCTCCAATGACGGCTTTGCGTCGGCCAATGGTGACACGTTTGACGCCGAATGTGCGGGACTGCAGGATGCCAATGGCAACTTCAGCGTCGTGAGCGGTGGCCAATTCACCGGTTTGCCACAATGCGCGGTACAGGCAGCGATTAACAATGCTTCTCGCGGTGGCGCTGATGTCAAATCCACCGATCCGAATTTTGATGTTCCAACAGTGCTCCGCGCCAATCTTGGTGTCGACACCACGATCGGTGCCCAGGACGGTTTCTTTTCAAACTGGAACCTCAAGCTCGATTATATCTATTCGCGTTTCATTGACCCGATCAACATCAATGACCTGGTTCAGATTCCCAACCCAAGTGAGGGGCTGAACGGCTTCGCGATTGACGGTCGTCCAATCATTGCAGCCATTGATCCGCTAAACGCAGGTTGTAATGCCGAACTGGTCGGCACTGGGGGCACTCCGCCAACTTACACCAATGTTTCCGCCGCCTGTTTCGGTACCCGGATTGATGATTTCAACCAGCTGACCAACGGCCCTTCCTATGACAGTCACGTCTTTTCGATTGCCCTGGCGAAGCGTTTCCAAAGCGGAATATTCACCGACAATGGCAATGTGAATGTCAGCTTCGGCTATGCATTCACGGATTCCAACAACACGCGGAATGTCTTCGGCGCTACCGCCAATGGTAACTTTGAAGATACGGCAGCTTTCGACTTCCAGGACCCAGCGATTTCGACTTCGAATTTCGAAACCCGCCACCGGTTCACGGTCGCCGCGAACTTCCGCGAGGAGTTTTTCGACGATTACTCCACGCAACTGGGTGTGTTTTTCTCTGCACAGTCGGGCCGTCCCTATAGCTTGACCTTCAGTGGCGACGGGTTCCAGGATTCAACGTCCGGCGACAATAACGCTCTGTTGTATATCCCGACAGGTATCAGCGATCCAAATCTGTCGCCTCTGTCGACGGCCACCGCTGCCGACATTGACAGCCTGCTGAATGTCATATCCGGTTTGAATTGTAGTTTCACACCCGGTCAGACGATCCGCCGCAACACCTGCCGCAATGACTGGGTCTTCGACATGGACCTGCGGTTCAGCCAGGAAATTCCTGGTCCTGGCCGGTTCTTCGGCGTGGAAGACAAGATCGAGCTGTTCGCTGACTTTGACAATGTCCTGAACTTCATTGATCCCGACTGGAACGTGTTCCGCAATCGGGATGACGAAGATGGACTGGTCAATCTCATCGGAACTTCCGGCGTTGATACGCAGGGCCGTTACATCCTGGACAGCCTGAATGGCCAAATTCCGGATAACCAGGAAACACTGCGTTTCTCCAATTCGGTCTGGCGCATTCAACTGGGTGTCCGTTACGAATTCTAAATCGCATAGCTCACGCATTGACAAAGCCGGCGGCTCCGCAAGGGGTCGCCGGTTTTTTTGTGGGCTAGGATATGTCCGGTATCGGCGCGCTCAAACCTGCGCGCAGATCTGCCGCGCCAGCTGAATCCCGGATAGCCAGGCCTGTTCGACCGTCGACCCCAAAACCCAGTCGCCACAAATACCGATCTGCAAGGCGCTGTTCCAAACCGCATCCGGGCGTGTCTGGGGATCGGCTGTGCCATCGGGCTGTGCATAGCGCCAGCGATGGGCGCTTTCCGATAGAATCTCCGGCATGGCCGGCACCAGCCCTGTCAGTTCAGCGCGCATGGCTGCACAGACATCCTCCGGCCCATCTTCGAGATGCGCCTCTGACCAAGCCGCATTGGCCTGAATCACCCAGCTTTCTATCGCTGGCCGGCCCGGCTTGTCGGCATTGCGCATCGCCTTTGCAATGGCGCCTTTCCGTCCAAGCGCAACAGCGGTTGGCAGCGGCAAGGGCGCCGCAAAGGACAGCATCACGGTCCAGCAAGGTTGCGAGCGCACAGCCGCCGCTGCCCGCGCAAAACCGGATTCCCAGGGCTCCAGAAGCGGCGCGGCCTGCTCAGCCGGCGTGGCGACAATCACCGCATCAAACGCATTGCTGTCTTCCGACACACCTCGTAACCGCCAACCGCCATCCGGCGCCTGCGGATCACGGTCAAACCCGGTAACCAGATTGCGCCATCGAACATCCAGCGCGGTAGCCATGGCCTTGAGCGGCGCGTTCATGCGGGGATGGCCGACCCAGGACTCTGCGTCTGCCTCAGGCCATCGGGCAAGCAGCCCCTGCTGGTGCCACTCAGCGCATTGCCGTTCAAATTCTGCGGTCCGGGCGACAAAACTAGGCGCACCGTGGTCAAAGCTGGTTTCTCCAAGCGCGGTCTGCGTCCGCCGGGTGGACAGGCGCCCGCCCGCTCCGCGGCCCTTGTCGAACAGCTGCACATGATGGCCCTGTGCCTGCAATGCCAGGGCACAGGACATGCCCGCCATCCCGGCTCCGATAATCGCAAATTTCATACTATCCGTTCCATTGCTGACCGCAGAGCAGCGCTCGGCTCCTTCATGCACAGACGGTGGAGAGATACAAGTCGCAGCGGTCCCGGCGAGACCCGATTATACCGCCAGACTGTGGCTATTCGTACCGCAGTTGCGCCCAGATCTGTTCCCCGATCCGCTTTCTGGTGCGCCAGCTATTGGCTTTCAGGCGGGTCAGAGGATCACAGCGCTTGACCATGTGATCGGGGTCCAGAGCGCGAAACCCCGTCGTTCCGATGTCGGGGCGGCCGTAGATATATTGAACAAGCCGTTCAAAGCGCCGGGCTACCGTTCGATTGACCCGTTTGCGATCCCGCGAAAGCAGTTCAAAACTGTGGGTCACAATGACGAAAGCAGGATGCTGCTGGGCAACGGCGTGGTCGATCGCCGCCCGCATTTCGGTGCTCGAGAGCGCGCAAATCTGGGCCGGACGAATATTGCCTGGCCGGTCATAGATTGCCGCGACCGGCAGCTCGACGATCTTTTCACGATAAACTGGCGACGATTGGTCTGCCGGCAAGCTGATCCGGCAATCCTGAATGTCAGACGCCGGATTGAAACTGGAATCCCAAACCAGACCGAGAGCATGCAAGGCGCGCAAACTGTCATCATTGGCGCCATAATTGCCCGCCCGAAATGCCACCGGTTCCGGCGCGCCGGCGGCAACCAGCCAGTCGCGGCCCAAGGTCAGCAGCGTCAGTTGATCCTCATAGGAAAAATCGGCAAGATTACGGCCCTGTCGGCCGCCGACCGGTGACTTTTTGGCCCATTCCAGCCATTCGGTGTGGATGTGCAACTGTACTTCGTGCCCGCGCTCGACAATCGGCCCGACCATGTCGGCAACAATATCCGGGCCATAAACCAGCGCTGGCATGGGGTCGACGAAGAACACTGCCTTTTGATCATAGGCATCAAGCTGGTCCATCTGATAAACAATGCCATAGGCCCCGTTGACACAACGGCCGAGAATGGAACTTACAAAATTGGCAGCCGGGCCCACACCGCCCTGGTGCAGAGCAGCGGACAATTCGGTATCCACCGTGATCACAATGTCGGTCTGATCGGGCTTTTCCACAATATGACAGTCTCTGTTGATCCCATTCTCCGTTCCTATTTACAAAGCGTTACAGCAACAGCCTTAAAAATCGCTAAAGACCGGCTCCGTGGCCGCATATTGGCCGCACAATCGTGCGACGCTTGCGCGCGCTGCAACGGCCTGCCACTCTCTCCGGCACCATGACCGCCAATCGTCAACATTCTCAGAGCGCCGGGCCCGGGAAACGCATATTCGTGCTGGGTGCCACCGGAACGATCGGCCGCGCAACGGTCAGGGCGCTGGTGCGCCGCGGCCATCAGGTGGTTTGCCTGGTCCGCCGGCCATTGACCACCGAAAGCGCACCCAGTGGCGACCGCGCTCTGCCGGCGGATGCCGAGATTCGCTATGGCGACGCAACCGATCCCGAATCCCTCCGCAAAGACGGGTTTCGCGGAGAATTCTTTGACGTGCTGCTATCCTGTCTGGCCTCCCGCACCGGCGCGCCGGAAGATGCCTGGGCGATTGACTATGCGGCCCATTGTACGGCGTTGGCAGCGGCGCGGGACGCTGGCATCCAGCATATGATCCTGTTGTCCGCCATCTGTGTCCAGAAACCGGTACTGGCGTTTCAGCAGGCCAAATTGGCGTTCGAGACCGTCCTGATCGAATCCGGTCTGCGCTATTCGATCGTCCGGCCCACTGCCTTTTTCAAATCGCTCTCGGGCCAGGTCGAGCGGGTCCGGCTAGGCAAGCCCTTTTTGCTGTTCGGCAATGGCCAGCTGACCGCGTGCAAGCCGATTAGCGATGCTGATCTCGGGCAATATCTCGCCGCGTGCATCGATGAGGAAAGCCGGTTTGATCAGATCCTGCCGATTGGCGGTCCGGGGCCAGCGCTGACGCCAAGGCAACAAGGCGAACAGCTGTTCGCGCTGCTCGACCAGGAACCGCGCTTCCGGCATGTGCCGGTCCGCTTGCTGGATGGCATTATCGGATTGCTCGCCTTGCTCGGCCGCCTGTTCCCGGCCGTCGCCGCCAAAGCCGAATTGGCGCGAATCGGCCGCTATTATGCCACGGAATCGATGCTCGTGTGGAACCCGCAAACCGGCGAATATGACGCCGAGGCCACGCCATCGTTCGGCACCGAGACGCTGGCAGACTATCACGCCCGGCTGATTGCCGGTGACGCCCGGGCGGAACGCGGAGACCATGCGGTCTTCTGAAGCTGTGCCTCAATTTCGCAACCGCTACTATTTAGGATAATGGCAAAGCGCCGCCAGCGCGCTAGACAGCCTGATATGACCTATCCATTATTGCTTGAACCGCTCGACCTGGGCTTCACCACCATCAAAAACCGCTCGATCATGGGCTCCATGCATACCGGGCTTGAAGAGATGGAGGGCGGGTTCGAACGAATGGCCGCCTATTTTGCCGAGCGCGCCGCCAATAATATCGGCATGATCATCACCGGCGGCATTGCCCCGAATGAAGAATCCGGACCCCATGGCGCGCGGATGTCCAATACCGAAGAGGCGGCCAAGCACCGGCTCGTCACCGACGCGGTGCACGCCGCCGATCCGGACGTGAAAATCTGCATGCAGATCCTGCATCCCGGCCCGCTCGCCAATAATCCCAAAATGGTCGCCCCCTCCGCCGTGCGGTCGCGGATCGCCCGCCATGTCCCCAATGAACTCGACAAAGCCGGCATCCAGAAACAGATTGACGATCATGTGCAATGCGCCCTGATGGCCCAGAAGGCCGGCTATGACGGCGTCGAAATCATCGGATCCGCCGGCTATCTGATCTCCACCTTCCTCGTTCGCAAGACCAATTTGCGGGAAGATGAATATGGCGGATCCTATGAAAATATGATGCGCTTTGCGCTCGAGATTGTCGAACAGACCCGCGCTGCGGTTGGCGAGGATTTCATCCTGATCTTCCGCATTGCCGCGATGGACATGCTCGAAGGCGGGATGAGCTGGGAAGAGATCACGACGCTCGGCCAGGCGCTGGAAAAAGCCGGCGTCACGATTATTTCGACTCATTTCACCTGGCATGAAAGCGCCGTACCAACCATCGCCACCATGGTGCCTCGGGCGGCGTTTACTTCGGTGACCGGGCGGCTGCGCAAGGCCGTCAACGTGCCGGTGATCACCTCCAACCGGATCAACATGCCGGATGTCGCAGAAGAAGTGCTCGCCCGCGGCGATGCCGATCTGGTATCGATGGCCCGCCCGTTGCTGGCCGACAGCGCGTTCATGCGCAAAGCCGTCGAAGGCCGGGAAGACGAAATCAACACCTGTATTGCCTGCAATCAGGCCTGCCTTGATCACACATTTTCCGGCAAGCTGACCACCTGCCTGGTCAATCCGCGCGCCTGTCATGAAACCAAGCTCAATTATTTGCCGACAACAGCACCGAAACGCATCGCTGTCGTCGGCGCAGGCCCGGCTGGCCTCGCCTATGCGACGGTAGCGGCCGAGCGCGGCCACGCCGTCACACTCTACGAAGCGGCATCGGAAATTGGCGGTCAGTTCAATCTCGCCAAGACCATTCCGGGCAAGGAAGAATTTTACGAGACCTTGCGCTACTATCGGCGGATGATCGAGGTCCACGGCATCGACCTGCGCCTGAACACGCGCGCCGACGCACAGATGCTGCAGGACGAGGGCTTTGACCGGATCATCATATCGACCGGGATCAAGCCGCGGACGCCGGATATTGACGGGATCGATCATCCCAAAGTCGCCGGCTATATTGATGTCATTACCGGAGCCAAGCAGGTTGGCAAGAAAGTCGCCATTGTCGGCGCCGGGGGAATTGGCTTTGATGTCAGCGAGCTGATCAGCCATTCCGGCCCTTCCGGTGCGGTGGACCGCGCGGTCTTCGCCAGGGAATGGGGTGTCGATTTCGAAAACCATCCGCGCGGCGGAGTCACCGGCGTCGAGCCGGAAGTCGCCAAGTCCGACCGCGAGATCACCCTGCTGCAGCGCAAGGAAAGCCGGGTCGGCTCGGGCCTGGGCAAGACCACCGGCTGGACCCACCGGCTGGCGCTAACCCGGCGCGGGGTCGGCATGATGAATGGTGTCGAATATGTGAAGATCGACGACGATGGCCTGCATATCCTCCAGCATGATGGCCAGCCACAGCTGGTTGAAGCGGATACGATCATCATCTGTGCGGGACAGGATCCGCTGCGTGATCTCTATGACGACCTGCAATCCCGGGACCTGCCCGCCGACCTGATTGGCGGCGCGTTCGAAGCCAAGGAACTGGACGCCAAAGCGGCGATCAATCAGGCAAGCTATATGGCGGCAGAAGTCTGACAGCGGTCGGCAAGCGAACGAAACTGTAGCACCGTCAGCTCAGGCGGATGGCGGCGATGCTAGCTATCGAAGCCCACAAATCGCGCGGCTTCTTCAACCGGCTTGCGGGTCGACACAACGCTGTTTGCCGGGAAGCTTTCATCCGGCCAACCGAGCGCGATGCTTTTCATGATCACCTGGTCTTCGGCAATACCGGCATGCTCGCGCACCACCGGGGACTGCATGATGCCCTGGCTGTTGATCACCGTCCCCAGGCCGCGCGACCAGGCCGCGTTGACCAAAGCGGTTGCCACCGCACCACAGTCAAACGGCGTATCATCGCTGCCGTCGAGGACGCGGTCATAAGTGATGATCACACAGACCGGTGCATCAAACTGGCGGAATCCTCGCATCACCCAGTCCTGCCGCGCATCCTTGTCGTCACGGGCAATCTCCATCGCGGAGAAGAGCTGTTTGGCCACCCCGATTTGCCGATCACGATGCTGACCGGCAAAGGCCTCGCCGGTCCGGAATTCGCGGGATTGCGGGACGCCAGCGAGCATCCGTTCGGTATTCCCCTTGCGAATCTGTTCGAGCGGCGCACCGGTGATGACATAGAAATTCCACGGCTGGGTATTCATCGATGACGGCGCGCGCATCGCCAGGCCGATAATCTCCGTGATCAGCTCCTGCGGCACCGGATCGGGCTTATACCCGCGAATACTGCGACGACCGAGAATGACTTCATCAAATTGCATGCGGGGCTCCGTTCCAAAATTATCCCCTGTGCGCTAGGATAAAAACGCGGCGATGCAAAGCCCGGTTTCCCGGTTCGGCGAAATCACAGGGCGATGGCTTCCGCATAGCCGGTCATCTCGAGATAACCCCGTCCGCCCTCGGTGGTGACGGCGCCTTCCCAGTAGCTCGGGGTGAATGGACCGCTCAGTTCCTGGGCATCAAACATGGGTTTGAGCCGATAGCGTTTCTGCGCGCCTCCCACGGTCACGACAAATTCCGCTTCTACCGGATAGACCGCCCCGGTTTCGGGTGATGTCCAGGTGCGTCTGGGATGGAACTGGACATCTTCAGGTGCCAGCACGGTCTGCGTGCCGTCGGCCGCCCGAAAGCTGCCACCGGCATAGACCGGCCGGCCGTCGGCGCCGCGCACCTGAAAAGCCATCAAGGCGCTGCCATCATCAAAATTCAATCCCGTCCAGTCCCATCCCACGGCGTTTTCCGGCAAGACATCGGAGGACCATTCGCGATCCAGCCAGGCCTGGCCGGTGACCCGCAAACGCTTTCCTTCATGGTCCACGACACCGGTCACGGTCAGCTGTGGCACGGAATAATAATAGCTCGCCTGCGACGGCCGCGGGCCTTTGCGGCTATAGCCGGCCTGGCCATTGAGCATCGGCGGCTGCGTGGGTGTCATTGTGAGATCGAGATTGAACGCCTTGCCGTCGACTTTGCTTACAAACGTCCCGTTGCGCTTGCGATCCAGCCGCCAGTCCAGCAACCGCACTGCCGCATCCGACGCGGCTGCATCGATCAGACCAAAACCGGCCCGGCCAATCCGTTGATCATGAAGCAGTTTACCGGTCTTGGGATCGGACAACGCGGCATGGCCAAAAATGACCTGATTGGGCGCAAAGGCGCTGGGATTGCCGCTTTCGACATCGGGCCGCGTGCGGAAAAAAGTGATCTGGAAACCCAAAGGCTCGCCGCTTTCGGTCTCGAGCCAGCCGGTAAAATACCACCACTCGGTCCGAAACGCATCATGCGATCCGTGATCCGCGGGGAAGGAGATGGTCTTGCCGGGCTTCACTTCCGGATAGACCGTGCTCGTCATCGCCCAGGCGCCAGCGGACAGCAGGACGGCGATGATCAGACTCAGGAAAGACAGATGACGCATTACCAATCCTCATTGACGGCACGAAGCGCGTCCCGTGCGACGGCCCGCCGCCCTGCAAAAACCGCGGTCAGAGCGGAGGTTAACAAGAGCGCAGCCGAAATCCCGACAAGCAATCCCCATGGGATATGGGTTTTCATCGTGAGATTGAACGATTGCGGATTGATCACATGCACCAGAACCTGGCTGATCGCCAGGCCGGAGGCGAGTCCGGCAGCCAGGCCGACCGCCCCCAATAGCAGACCCTCACTGCCCAGCATGCCGACAATCTGACCCTTGCGCAGTCCGATATGACGCAACATCCCAAATTCTTTCACGCGCGTCCCCACTTGTGCTGCAAAAGTCGCACCAACGCCGATCATGCCAATCAATATGGCGACCGCCTGCAGCCCGTAGGTGATTGCGAAACTGCGGTCGAACAGCCCAAGGGCGATTTCGCGGATACCGCGCGCCGGAGAGATATTGACCGTGGCACCGGCAATGCGGTTTATAAGCGGCGCCAGTCTGTCAACTTCCGCATCGATCGCATCCGTCGCATCCGTGCCGGCCAGCGATATCGCAATCTCGGTGCGGTCGCGGTCGCCGGTCAGCTGGTTATAATCGGTCGACTCGAGGACAATCGATCCCTGCTGATTGGCATAATCGCTCCAGATCCCCGCGACGTAAGTGACAACGCCGCCGTCGCCAATCGGCAGCCGCACGGTCTCGCCAATTTCGAGGCCATAAAGCAGGGCTGCCGGTTCCGAGACCCAGATCGGAACACCGGTCCCGTCCTGACCCGCATTGGCGATCAAAGGCAGCGGATATTGCGAGGCAGCGACCGGGCGGATGATCAGGTTGACCGGCGGCTTCTTGGGATCCAGGCTCATCGCCACGCTCTTGCTGAACTCGGCCGTTGCAATGCCCGGCAGATCGGCAATTTGCGCTTGCTCAGTAGCATCGAAACGCGACGCTGCCAGGCCACCAGATACATAGAGATCGGCGCTGAGAATCGATCCCAGCCAGTTGTCGACCGATGTGCGGAAACTCGACACCATGATCACCATCGCGATCATCAACCCGACGCTGGCAACAATGCCACCAAGGGCAGCGGCAGCCTGGGACGGAGACCGCATCAGATGGTTTAGCGCCAGATCAAAGGGCAGATTTGTCGCCGAAAATCTTTGCAAAGGTTGCAACAGGCTTTTGGCCAGCCACGGTGTCAACCAGATCGCGCCACCCAATAGCGCGGCAACGGCCAGATAGCCGAACAGGGGTAAGCCATCCACCGATGGCAAGGTGGTCAGCACTGCCCCGACCAGGATCAGTCCTGCCCCGGGCACCCAGCCCGGGCCTTTGACCGGCCCAGAGATATCGGCGGAATCCTTCAGCGCCTGGGCCGGTATCGTGCGGGCGGCGCGGCGCCCCGGAACAACGCTCCCCAAAATCGCGGTTCCGATGCCGAACACCAGAAACGCCGCCACGGCGGACAACCGGACATCCAGCGGACCGGCAGCACTGGCAAAATAGCCGGCTCCGAGATCCGCGCCCACCAGCCGCAACACAATATTGGCGAAACCATAGCCGAGCAGCAATCCGAGCAGCGACCCGATGACTCCCAGCGCCAGCCCCTCGATCAGCAATTGACGCTGAAGGTGCGTTTTTTGCAGCCCGAGGATCCGCAGCAAGGCAAATTGCGGTTGCCGGGTTTGCGCAGAGAGCGACTGGGCCGAATAGACCAGAAACCCTCCCGTCACGAGCGCGACCAGCGCCAGCATCTCGAGATTGACCCGATAGGCGCGCGACAGGCTATTTCTTTTCTGGGTTTCGTTCGCAGCGCCGGTGATGCGGGCGTCTTCGGGCAAGGCCGTTGTCAGAGCGCGGTTGAGCGATGCTTGGGAAACCGTGTCGGCCCGCTTGATGTCCAGCCGGTCGAGCAGACCCAAGCGGTTAAAG
Source organism: Parasphingorhabdus sp. W113 (assembly GCF_055693205.1). NCBI lineage: Bacteria > Pseudomonadati > Pseudomonadota > Alphaproteobacteria > Sphingomonadales > Sphingorhabdaceae > Parasphingorhabdus > Parasphingorhabdus sp. W113. The sequence goes on from NZ_CM146328.1 coordinate 3,178,617, forward strand.
CGCCACTGTGCGGTGGCAATATCGGTAACCGCAACCGCTTGCCCGGCGGCAATGCCCGGAAGATCACCCGCGATCACGAATATATGACTCTGATCATTGGCGCGCAGGGTCACCCGGCTGCCCACTTTGGCTTCAATGCCATCCATGGCTGTGCGGCTCAGGTACAGGGCGTTCAGATCAAAGGCCGATTGGCCGCCGGTCCGGCCCGCGGACTGATCCGTGCTCCGGTCCTGCCGGCCGAGCAGCAGTGGCGTAATGCTCGCCGCCCGGAACGGATCGATGCCGATCAGCTTGACCCGGGTTCCGGCGGCGCCGAGCAAAGCCGGCATCTCTATTACCGGACTGATATCGGCAACTTGCGGAAGCGCAAACAAGGTCGCGTAGAGCTGTTCGTCAAAACCGAGGCTGGTCGCGCCCGCCACTTGCGCGTCGGCATCGCCGGATATGTTGCGCACCGCATCACCAAAAGCATCGCTCGCAGAGGCGTTGATCAGATGGATGGAAAAGCCCAGCGCGATACCGATCGCAATTGACAGCATCGCAAAAATATAACGGAACGGGAAGCTACGAAACTGCCCTACCAGCAGCCAGCGCCAGATGATGTGGCCGCTTTTGCTGCTGTTCGCTTGGCTAGTCATCAAGCACCCGCATGCCCTCTGCGGTCATCATCAGACGGCGATCGGCGGCAGCGGCATCGATCGCCGAATGGGTCACCAATATCATCGCCGCACCGTTTGATTTCACGACCTCTGTCATCAGCGCCATAATGTCCCGTGAGGTCCCGGGATCGAGATTGCCGGTCGGCTCATCGGCCAGAATCAGGGTCGGGGCATGAACCAGGGCGCGGGCAATGGCAACGCGTTGCAACTCGCCGCCAGACAGCTCTGACACCGCCCCTTCGGCGCGGTCGCCCAATCCCACCCGGTCCACCATTTCTGCGGCTTTGGCGAGCGCGGTTTCACGCGGGTCACCGGTTAATATCGCCGGCAGAGAAACATTCTGAACCAAGGTCAGGAATGGCAGGACATGAAAGGCCTGAAAGACAAAGCCGATATGCGCCGCTCTCCAGTTTGTCAGCTCGGTCTCGGCCAGTCCGGCGAGACTCCGGCCGGCGATCACAACCTCGCCGCGGGTTGGCGCATCCAGTCCGGCCGCGAGATTGAGCAAGGTCGATTTGCCGACGCCGGACTCTCCCTGAATCGACACAAATTCGCCGCGCGACAGGGACAGATCAATATCGGTGAACAGGGTCCTGCCGTTGGGCAAGGATTTGGACAGGGATTGGAGTTTAAGCGGCAGTTCTACGGACATTTCGCAACCTTTACAGGACAAGGACGGTGCATAGCGCAGGATCGCAACAGCAGATACTCTCGTTTGTCAGGAGACCGAGGAAACCAGCACATGCCGCGTCGTCATTCCGGTTACGCCTTCCCGCCCAGCCAGCTGTTCGCGCAATTCGGCGAGGTCCTCGATGGTTTCACACTCGCAATAGACCAGCATATCGACATCGCCCGACAGGCAATAGGCCGCTTCGACGCCGTGCATCTCATGGATCGTACCAACCAGTGCATTTTGCGACGCCCCGGTTGCAAATTGAAGGGTAAGAAAGGCCCTGGTCGCCGGCAGCTGGGTGCGATCGACACGAATCGTATAGCCCTTGATCACGCCCTGTTCTTCCAGGCGGGTGATCCGGTCATGGGTCGAGCTCCGCGACAGATTAATGGTCCGCGACAGGGAAACCAGACTGGCGCGAGCATTGGCCTGCAGGGCTTTCAACAGCTGCAAATCCTTGTCGTCGAGACCGCGTTTACTCATATCAACGCCCCAATCGCCTTCCCATCCGGACAATTTCCGGTGCTCCCGGCATAGTGCTGGTGGTTGGCCGCCATCAAGCAGCTTAGATTCCAGCAACATTTCGAAACTAAGGGAGGGTCTTATCGACTTCAACATTTTCCTGCTTTTCGTCGGCACCACATTGGTCGTGATTGCCGCGCCCGGGCCAGCGGCCCTCGCCATAACATCGCAAGGATCGGGTAACGGCCTGTGGCGGGCACAAATGGGGATATTGGGCGTTGCCAGCGCCAACGCGGTCTATTTCGCGCTGTCAGCCCTGGGTATCGCGTCGATCATCATCGCCTCGAGTTTTCTGTTCACCGCGATCAAATGGGCTGGCGTCGGCTATCTGGTCTATCTTGGCCTTTCCGCCCTGTTCAGCAAGAGCGGCGGGCTGAACATCGTCAAAGGCCGTCCCGAAACCGCAAAAGCACGGTTCGCCAAGGGCTTTCTGGTCGAATTTGCGAACCCCAAGGCGCTGCTATATTTTGCGGCGATCTTGCCGCAATTTCTGGATCCTAGCCAACCCATCATCCCGCAAATCCTGATCATGGGACTGGTCACCGCGATCCTGGATATCCTGGTTTACTCCGTTTACGCCTATCTGGGGCAAAGCCTCTCGCGCAGCAAAATGAAAACCTGGATCATCACCGGACTCAACAAGTTTGCCGGCGTTGCGCTGCTCTTCACCGCCTTCCGGATGGCGAAAATCTCCGCGCCGTAGCGATTATTTTACGGTCACAAGAAATGTGCCGTTATCTTGCTGATCAAACACGGTTTTTCGACCGGTAAATGTTTCGATAATAGCGGCATTGGTGCGACTGTGCTGGCTTGGCTTGACCGTGGTAAAGGAACCGCCACCGGCGAGCGCAAAGGGCAGCAGCAGCTGATCAGCCAGATAAGGGCCGGCAAAAGCGTCGCTGGCCATATAGCCTTTCATCCGGTTCGCGGCGGTCTTCGCCAGCCGCTCGGCCTTCAGACCAAATTTGCCAAAGCCCGCCACGATTTCGCTGACATTCTCATAAGACGCTTCCAGGATCAGGATATTGCCTGGCCCCTGATCTTCGGGCAATTCCCGCACGCCGATTGCTTCCTCTTCCCAGCCCAGAACCTTCTGTGCCGCGGTCACTTCCCGCTCGGCAATTTCAAAAGGCAGACCGGCAAAATAGGCCGTGCCTTTGCTCGACCGCAGCTTGCCGCGATCAAGACAATCCATGCGCCGTAGCGGCGCGGGCGTAACATCAATGGCGATGCGCCCGCCGCCTTGCGGATAGAAACCATGGCGAACCAGCTTGGCCGAAACGGTCGGCCCCATGCGGTTGATAATCGGCAGAAAGGTTCGTTCAATAAAATCAAATGGCGGCGCCATCAGATTATGCGTGCCGCCGTCCAGAACAATATGCGACGGGCCATCGGCAAAAATCAGCGCCGGCAGAATCGTCTGCAGAACCAGATTGGTGCTGCCGGCTGTCCCGACCGCAAACTTATAGTCCCCCGCCCGGATCGGGCCCGGCCGGAACGTGATGTCCGACGCGCCTACAGTGAGGCCTTCGCATACAGATGCACTGATCGCACAGGCGGCCTCCAGCGACGTGACATGCTGGCGCATCAGCCCCGGCTTCTCACGCTTCCCGCGAATATTGGTAATCTGAAAGGGCTGTCCCGTGACCAGCGAGAGCGATGCAGCGCTTCTGAGAACCTGCCCACCGCCTTCGCCTTCGGAGCCATTAATAATAATCATCTGTTCACCAATTCCAAAAATATCTGTTCTGCGCGCGCATGACATGCCGCCTCGTCGCCTGCCTGTTCGGCCACTTCGGATGCGCGACCGAGTTCTTCGTTTATCAGAGCATCTATGGCCGGTTTTCTGGCCCCACTGCTCTTTTCATTTGTTATCTTTTTGGCTGCAATAAGCGCATCAATGTCGGCGACAATCGTCACTGACAAATCCGTGGCATCGACGAGCGCCTGCAAGTCCATCGGCGGGCGTTCCCCGGGATGATGGCGCAAGAAGCGGATCGCCAAAGCCGGGCGGAGTGAATAGAAATATTTCTTCACCGGCACGTCCCCGCCCTTTGTGATCCAGCGATTGGCATTGTTTCGACCAAGATTGGCATAGTGATGTGCCAGGGCCCGCCCGTTGAGAACATCATCGGCCAAGCCTTTGAGCTGATCAACAACCGGATGATCGGCGCGATATCTTATCGGTGATTCCATCCACTCGCTGACGACGGCGTTGGATTTCAGCAAAAGCCCAAGCGCTTTGCGGATATCCCAGCCGTTGAGATCGATGTCATCGACAATCGGCTGCTCGATCACGTCCCGCCCCGGACGCAGGCTGAGATACCAGTCGCGTTTGCGGAGATAGACAAACCGCACATCATAGTCGCTGTCGGGCGAAGGAAAGCCCCAGGCCCGAGAGCCGGATTCGATAGCCAACAGAATCTGTACGTCTTCGTCGCGTTCGATCGTCGCCAACCGGGTTTCGATTTCCGCCTGAACGTCGCCGGGAATGTCAGCAAGATTGACTTTGGACATGATATTCTCTCCAGCAAGCCGGTGTGTGAAGGGCTAGCCCTTCACACACACAACCTGTTTCAACGTATGGACAATCTCGACGAGATCATCCTGCGCGGCCATGACCGCCTCGATCGGCTTGTAGGCCTTCGGCGTCTCGTCGAGCACACCGATATCCTTCCGGCATTCGACGCCTTTGGTATCTTCGATATGTTCTTCCAGCGTCACGGCTTTTTTGGCTTCTGTCCGGGACATCACCCGGCCGGCACCATGGCTGCAGCTTTCAAAGCTGTCCCGGTTGCCAAGCCCCCGGACAATGAACGATTTCGCACCCATTGAGCCCGGGATGATACCCATCATGCCCTTGGAGGCACGCACCGCACCCTTTCGGGTGATCAGCACATCCTCACCAAAATGCCGCTCCCGATTGACATAGTTGTGATGGCAGTTAATCGCCTCCACATCCGCATCAAACGGTTTGGCAATCTGGCCGCGCAGCGCCTTGATGACATTTTTCATCATCATCTGACGGTTCGCCATCGCAAAATCCTGCGCCCATTCGACCGCTTCGACATAATCGTCAAAATGATCGGTCCCTTCCGGGAAATAGGCGAGATTCTGATCCGGCAGATTGATATGCCATTTGCGCATATCCCGCTTGGCCAGCTCGATAAATTGCGAGCCAATCGCGTTACCGACACCCCGCGAACCACTGTGCAGCATGATCCACACCCGGTCTTGGGTATCGAGGCACAGTTCGATGAAATGATTGCCCGTACCCAGCGTGCCGAGATGGACCACGTTGTTGGTATTCTTGAACCGCGGATATTTGTCCGTAATCCGGTCAAACCGCGCAGATAGCGGAGTCCACGCATCGAGGATCTCCTGCTGTGGATCTCCCCAAGAGCCCTTGTCCCGGCGACCACGTCCCACGGACCGGCCATGCGGCACAGCGGCTTCGATCGCTGAACGGATGGCCTCCAGATTATCCGGCAGGTCGCTCGCCATCAGCGATGTCTGCGCGGCCATCATGCCGCAACCGATATCAACACCGACTGCGGCTGGAATAACCGCACCCTTGGTCGGAATAACCGAACCAACGGTTGCGCCAATCCCGACATGCACGTCAGGCATGGCCGCCATATGGCTGAAGATAAACGGCATCTGCGCCGCTTTCGCAAGCTGGACGCGCGCGCCATCATCAACCGGGACACCGCGTGTCCACATCTTGATCGGATGGCCGCCTTCAACGTCCACAAATTCATAGTTCATATCGACCATCGCAGGTCTCCTTGTCTTGTTCTTAGCAGCCAAAAGCTGCGAGGACAGGCTGTTGATCCGCGGAGAATGTCCTCGGGAGCGGCTGGCCCATTCCAGCCGCTCCGGTTTCCGCGTCACCTGGCCAACCATGTTTGACCAACCAGCCAGGCCCCTTTCCTATTGCAGCGCATGTGCCAGTTTTGCCGAAACTCGGCCGTCACCTCTTTATCCATATGATTTTATTAGATTTTTTCTATATCGCTGCGCAGGTTCTCATTTTCTCAATTTCTAGAATCGCATTTTCTTATATTATTATATAGTATTATATATTATCGGATAGTCATGAAACCTCTCGTCGTTATCGGATTTCTCGGTTCCACGCTAGATGCCGGAAAATTTGGCCCTACCCGCTGGAACAAATGGCGGCCGTCTGTGTCACTGACCATGCATGAAGATGTTCGCGTCGACCGCTTTGTTCTTCTGCACGGCACCAGACATTGTCGACTGGCCGATCAGATATCCACCGACATCGCAACAGTGTCTCCCGAAACCACAATGGACAAACGGGTGCTGGAATTCGATGATCCATGGGAATTTGAAGAGGTCTACGGGAAGCTGCTGGATTTTGCTCGGTCCTATCCGTTCAATCCGGACCAGGAAGACTATCTGATCCATATCACTACCGGCACCCATGTCATGCAGATTTGCCTGTTCCTGCTGACCGAGGCCCGCTTCCTGCCCGGTCGGCTGCTGCAGACTCAGCCGGCCGCGCGTGTGAACGGCTATTATCCCGGCAAGATCAGCATGATCGATCTGGACTTGTCACGCTATGACAGCATCGCGTCACGTTTTGCCGCGCAGGTTGAGGAAGGCACGTCTTTTCTGAAATCCGGCATCGACACCAGAAACCCGGCATTTAACACCCTGATCGACGAGATTGAGCAAGTGGCCGGGCGATCCAAGGCGCCGATATTGCTGACCGGGCCGACCGGTGCGGGCAAAAGCCAGCTCGCTAAGCGGATCTTCGAATTGAAAAAACTGAACCACCAGGTTTCCGGCGCATTTGTCGAGGTCAATTGTGCCACCCTGCGCGGCGATAGCGCGATGTCGGCGCTGTTCGGCCACAAAAAGGGTGCCTTTACCGGCGCCGCAAGCGAACGGTCCGGATTGCTGCGGACTGCACATGACGGTATTCTTTTCCTCGACGAGATCGGCGAGCTCGGTGCTGACGAACAGGCGATGATTTTGCGCGCGATAGAGGAAAAGCGGTTTCTGCCGGTGGGCGCGGACAAGGAAGTGTCTTCCGACTTTCAGCTGATTGCCGGCACCAACAGGGATCTCTCCGAAGCGGTGCGCAAAGGCAGATTCCGCGATGATCTGCTCGCGCGGCTCAATCTGTGGACCTTTGCCCTGCCCGGACTGTTAGACCGCAAGGAGGATATCGAACCAAATCTTGACTATGAGCTGGACCGGTTTGCCGAGCGCGAAGGCAGCCGCGTAACCTTCAACAAGGAAGCCAGAGCCGCCTATCTGCGGTTTGCAACTTCCGGTTCCGCGATCTGGTCTGGCAACTTCCGCGATCTGGCATCCAGTGTGACCCGCATGGCCACATTGTCCCCCACGGGCCGGATCGACAAACACACCGTCGAGATGGAGTTGACGAGATTGAAAACGCTCTGGGCCGATCCGGATTCCAATCCACCTGATGATCTCGCCACCGTGCTCGATGATGCAGTCATCACCGCTCTGGATCCTTTTGATCGGGCGCAGCTCTCGCAGGTCATCAAGACCTGTCAGCAGAGCAAATCACTGTCCGAAGCCGGTCGCATGTTGTTTTCGGAGTCGCGCAAGAAACGCAAAAGTGCGAATGATGCCGATCGCCTGCGGAAATATCTCGCTCGGTTTGAATTGTCCTGGCGAGATCTCAACGGATGACGGAGTCAATGAACGAAAAACCAACAATATTGTTCGATATTGATGGCACATTGGCAGATATTGAGCACCGCCGCCATCTGGTCCGGGGCGCAAAACCGGATTGGAAAGCGTTTAATGCCAATATGGGAAGCGACGTGCCGAACCAGCCCGTCGTTCAGCTCTATCATACGCTCTGGACCTCCGGGGCCTATGAGTTGATCCTGGTCACTGGCCGCAACGAAGCGCATCGCAAACTGACCGAACAATGGTTGAGCTGGAACGAGATATCTTTTGGCGCCATGCATATGCGCGCCGATGGTGATTATCGGGCGGATCACATCATCAAGGAAGAAATCCTGCATCGGCTGCTCGCGCTGGGAAAGACTATCCTGTTCACGGTTGATGATCGTCAGCAGGTTGTCGACATGTGGCGGCGCAACGGGATTACGTGCCTGCAATGTGACATCGGAGATTTTTAGCCTGATTGGCCGCGCCGCTCGCGCGGGCATCTTTTCGGGGCCTACATCGGTCGATAATCGCCATGGCCCGACTGCGTCAGGTCCAGCATGTGCAAGGGAAATTCGGGGCGCGGGCTGCCATCGGGCTGAACCGGTAGCGGGATTGTCCAGTCGAGAATATATTTCCGCTGTGAAATACGCCATTCCGCGCCGGTCTTGATCGTGCGCTTTTCAAATTTGTCGAGATAGCGGCCACCAAGGAGATTGCCCTTCATCTCGCCTTCCTTGTCGTTTATCCCCACCGCCAGACCATAGCATTCCACGTCAGCAGCCGCCGCACCGAGGAAACGAATCTGGACGCTGTTCAGCATATGCCAGCGGCGTTTCGAAGCGCGTTCAATCTCCATGACGACGGGGACAAAATCGGTGGCTGAACCTTTGAAGAAGCCGTAGTCAATCGCTGCATCGGGCCAGTAACATGTCGCCTGTCCGTCGTCGTCGAGCCAGTCGAGGGTTCGCGAATAACGGTTGAGCACTTCGGTGATCGCCTGCTTGTCGAGCAGCTCCTGCAACGCCTTTTCCATATCTATTTCCTTCCGCTCCACCAGCCGGCAATGGCCAGGGGGAAGCGCTCCTGCGCGGTTATTGTGAGGGCATCCGCATCATCCGGCAGAGCAGGGTCGCGGGTCGCTGCCAAATCACCGCCGGCACCGGTTACCGGGTCGACATATTCAAGCCGGATATCGGCGAGCACAGCAGCGAAATCATGGCCCTCATGATGGTCGGACATCTGGTGCCGGTAAAAGGCCCATTTGTCGGTGAAAGACAGCAGGCAATAATAGAAATTCTCTTCCTGTCCCTTCCAATATTCATAGCGGTTCACACCGGTTTCCGTGGCGAAAGTCTGGGCCACCATATCATCCATGATCGCCTCCCATTGCGCCTCCTTGCCAGGCTTGATCTTTATATGGGCCAACAGCGTGGTCATGTCTCTCTCCTATGCCGGGGTGAAGGTCAGATGCAGCTTGTTTATGCCGAGCATGATGCCGGGCTGATGCAGAAAATCATTGCCCTCGCCGAAGGACATATCCTCCAACCGATCGAGCAGCCGGTTCCAGGCGATCGTCTGCTCGAGCCGCGACAGGCCGGCGCCCGGGCAAACTCTCGGTCCCGCGGAAAAGGCGAGGTGGCGGGTAACAGCCTTGCGATCCAGCTTCAGTTGCTTGGCGTCTTCAAATTCGGTCGGATCGATATTGGCCGCCGCCCAGCGCAAGTGCAACGAGGACCCGGCCGGCACGGCCACACCCTGAAACTGTTCATCCTGGGCCGTGATTCGCGTCGACAGCCCCTGGGTTGGCGAACGCAGCCGCATGCCTTCTTCGATAAATGTCCGGATCAGGCTGCGGTCCTGCTGGAGTGTCTGGAACAGCCCGGGGCGCTCGCAAATCAGCTGCGCCTGTTCGGCAATGGCATATTGGGTCGTCTCCAATCCGCCAATCACCATGGCATAGACAACGCCATTAATCTCGTCATCGGTCAGCGGCCGATCCAGCGCCTTGTAATGCACCTGGGTGAGGAAACTGATCATGTCATCCTGCGGGTTCGCCCGTTTCTCGCTTGTTTTGGCGCGGACATAGTCGCTGAAACCATCCAGCAACCGGAATTTCTCTCGCGTCTGTTCCACACTAAGCTTGTTATTGTGACCGCAACCATGGACGTAGGACAAGACCTGCGCATTGCCCCAGATTTCCAGTTGCGGAATATCGTCCAGCGGAAAGCCGAGCACCGAGGCCATGGTGCGTTGCGGCAGGGGCCGGGCAAATTGCCGGACGAAATCCACAGCGCCGTCGGCAATCCACTGGTCGATCAGCTGATCAACATGACCGGTTATCATGGCCTGATGCCGTCCCGCGCCTGGCCCGACCCAGGGATCGGTCAGTTCCTGACGGTGCGCGCGCCACAGTTTCGGAGTCGGCCGCAACGAGCAGATCGACATGATCATCGCGTCGAGATCTGGCATGTCCTGAGGCAATTTTCCGGTCGCTGCGATCTGTTTGACGAGCAGCGACAGGGTCGGCGGAAACCGGTCCCAATCCTTGACCACGCGGGCAATATCTTCATGTCTGGTCAGGATGAAGGCATCCTTGTCCGGCGTCAGCCCCTCGCCGGGAATGCGCAACACCGGCGCCTGATCGTGAAGAATGTCATAAGCTTCATACCAATGTTCGGCCGCACCGGGGCCGAACAGATCGATATCGTCGAGTGTTACCGGACAGGCCATCGGGCTTAGCTTGTGGTTGGGCGTCTTGTCCAAAACCTGTCCTTCTCCAATCTGTCAGTTTTCTTGTTGGCAACTAAGCCTATTCTGGACCGCATAGCCATTGGCAGATTGGAGAGGATCGGATGGGACGCATAGCCAAATTACCGCCAGAGCAATGGGATCCGCGTATTCGTGATGCGGTGCAACCGGATCAGCAGACGGATCTCGAACAGGGCCTGACCCGCTATTTTGCCCATTGCCCGGACCAGGCACTGGGGCTGATGCAATTTGGCGGTGCGCTGAAGATGAACCGGCAGCTGCCCGAACGCCTGGTCGAACTGGTCCGGCTGCGCATCGCCTTTTTCAACCAGTGCCGCAGCTGCATGGCGATCCGCTATACTGATGCGGTCCAAGATGGCGTTGACGAAGACGCGGTTTGTTCGCTCGAGAAGCCGGAGGAAGCTGACAATTTGACCGCCGCCGAAAAGGCGGCGATCCGTTATGGCGAGCTGATGGCAACCGACCATCTGGCGATTACCGATGCCGTCCATGACGAACTGCGCGCCCATTTCAGCGAAGCCGAGATTGTCGAACTGGGGATGACCTGCGCCTTTTTCGTCGGCTTTGGCCGGCTAGCGGCGACCTGGCACATGGTCGACGAATTGCCCGAAGCGTTCCGAACATCCGATGCAATTGCGCCATGGGGCGAAGAAAAAATCATGGTGCGTTGAGGAGGACCAGATGACTACCAAAACCGACCCCGCCGTCAATCTGTTCGACTCCGCTACGCAGCAATGCCCCTATGATGCGTATAAAAGGCTGCGCGATGAGGCCCCGGTCTACAAGCAGCCCGGAACCGACAATATGTATATCGTCAGCCGCTATGACGATGTGCGCGAGGTCCTGACCAACCCCACCCGGTTCCCGAGCGCCGCACCCGATATGAGTAGCCGTGCAGCGCCAGCCGATATTGAACGCGGGCGCAAGGTGACCCGCCGGTTCGAAGAAAAGGGCTGGCTACCAGCGCCAACACTGGCGGGGCGCGATGACCCGAACCACAAGCAGATGCGCGCGATGTTCAATGAAGCCTTCAAGCCCAGCCGCATCAAGCAGATCGATCCGCTGGTCGAAAATCTTGCCTATGAATTGATCGACGGGTTTATCGACGATGGTCATTGTGACTGGGTGCAGCAATTTGCGATTCCGCTGCCGCTGTTCATCATCGGCGAGCAGATGGGCGCGAAACGCAGCGACATGTGGCAGATCAAGCGCTGGACCGATGCCTTTTTCCAGCGCATCTCGATGATGTTGCCGGAGGACCGCCATCTGGAAATGGTCGACCGGGAAATTGAGGCGCAACATTATTTTCAGCCTATTTTCGAGAAGCTGCGCGCAAAACCGGATGATTCGCTGATCAGCATACTCGTCAACACGGTGATTGAGGGCTGGGGGCGCCCGCTGAATGACAATGAACTGCACGCTGAAATGATGGCAGACACTTTTGTCGGCGGCAGCGAGACGACGACCAATGCTCTGGCTGCGGGCATGAAACTGCTGATTGAAAACAAGGATGTCTGGCGCCAGCTGAAATCCGATCCCGACAAATATATGAAAACCTTCGTCGAAGAAGTGGTGCGCCTGGAATCTCCGGTGCAAAGCCTGATGCGCTTCGTCCACGAAGACACGGAGCTGGCCGAGGTTCCGATTCCCGCTGGCTCGGTGATCAACATTCGCTACGCCGCCGCCAATCGCGATGACCGCTTTTTCGCCTGTCCGGAAAAGATCGACCTCGAGCGCAAAAAGGCCGGGGCGCATATGGGCTTCGGGTCCGGAACCCATCATTGCCTCGGCGCCCCGCTTGCGCGGCGGGAACTGATCTGGGGGTTCACCGCCATTGTCGATCGGTTCGAAGATATGTGGTTTGCCGAAGGGCAGAATGATTTCGCATATCATCCGCACTTCCTGCTGCGCTCACTCAAGGCGCTGCATATCGAATTTGAACCCCGGCGCGCGAGATAAGCCTCGCAATCCGCAATGGCATCCTTCATGCTGATCGCATGTTTGGAATATTTCTTACAAAAGAGATATTTGGGGCAATCGCCCTCGTCCTCACCTTTGCCGCATTCTACCCCTATATCGGCTCGATCTTACGCGACGAGACGCGTCCGCACGTCTTTTCATGGACAATCTGGGGTTTCGGTACGATTGTTGTTTGCATCGCCCAACTGCTCGACGGCGGCGGCATCGGTGCAATGGTGATCGGCCTGTCCGGTCTGATAACCTTGTGCGTCGCCCTGCTCGCCTGGATCAAATCTCGTGACACCAGCATCGTTCGCATGGATTGGGTGTTTCTCGCGCTGGCAGGGAGTGCGTTGCCATTGTGGCTGCTGACCGAAACAGCGCTCTCCGCTGTCATCGTTCTGACGATCGTAGACCTGCTCGGATTTGGGCCGTCAGTGCGCAAAGCCTATGTCAGCCCTCAGGAAGAAAATGCCATGTTTTTCAGCATCGGCGCGCTGCGCAACCTGTTCGTTGTCCTGGCGCTGGAACAGTATTCCTGGACAACGATCTTGTTTCCGGCAGCGGTGGGCATTGCCTGTTGTCTGTTCGTAATTCTGATACTGGTCAGACGAACCGTCGGGCCATCACACAAAGGCTCTGGATCGGCAGCCACGGAACACCTCTCGGGCAACCGCAATCCTTCGCAGCCGAATTGAACCGGGGATCATGCTAAGGCGGCGGGCTTGGGCAGCAAGTCTGGCCAGCCATATTTTTCCCACGCCGCAACCATCCCGATCCGTTCGGCAAATGCGATGAAACCGGGATCGCGTCGCACCTGACAGGCCGGATCGAAGTCGGACCAGAGCAACATGAAACAGAAGAAATTCGCGGGTGTGATTTGCGCGCCGAGCGTTTTGAAGACCATCTGCGATTCGCCCATGCAGATGGCGGGCAATACAATGGTTGAATCATACGGATCGTGCAGCGTTGCGTGGAGCATTTCCAGGACCATGCAGTAATTTTTTCGGTCCTGCTCGTTTCCACTCCACAATCCTTTCGCTGCCATCAGCCAATAGGCATCCATGGCTTCTGGTTCCATCGGCGCGCTGCCGGCTGGTGGAAAGATCACCGTGTTCATCAGCTTTCTTGTCTGCTGATAGGATTCGACAGCCGCTTCCCTGTCACCCGATGCGGCGATTGCCTTGGCGAGAAACAATGTTGGAAAACCGAGATCGACCATTCTCTGACCGGCATTAATGGCCGTTTCGATATTCCCGAGATTGATATGCACCGCGCACAAAATACCATAGTTGCGCCCGTTGACCGGATCCTGATCGATAGAGGCCTCAATATAAGGCAGGGCATCCCGGGACCGCCCGCAATAAAGCAGAAAAGAACCGGCACGATTTAGAACATCCGGATTATTTGGCTCGAGCTTATACGCCTCAAAAACCAGATCGAGTGCACCGGATATGTCGTTCTGCGTCCATTTGTGAATCGCCAGGATGACTCGGGCATGCGCCTGGTCCGGAGCCAGCGCGAGCGCGCGCTTCGCATATTGTGCCGCCTGTTCGCATCGCTCCATCCGGTCCAGACAGGGTGTAAAAACGATCATGTTGATTTCGGCCTCTGCCAGCGCGGTCCAGCATTCGGCAAATTCGGGGTCGAGCTGCAACGCTTGGTTCAGCAAGTCGATCGCCGTGGGCAGCACCCCGTCACCGATTGCCCGGATCGTCAAGGCACGACCCTGCAGATAGAGGCCATAAGCGGTCCGGTTATCGGTCAGCTTTCGCACCTTGGCCTCATGCCCGTTCAGCTTGAGCGCTTGGCCCAGCCCGCTGGTCACCGCTTCAGCTACCTCGGCCCGGGCGGCAAATATGTCATCCAGGCTACCATCATAGCTATAGGACCAGACTTCAAAGCCGGTCTCCGGATCGACCAAGCTGACATCGATCCGGACCTGTCCACCCTGCCGCTGAACGGATCCTTCCAAGAGATGCGACACGTTCAACGCAGCGGCGATTTCCGAAGGCCTTTTGTCCGAATTGCGAAACAGAAAAGACGAGGTTCGACCGGCCACAAGAAGCTGAGGCACTTGGCCCAATGTCGTGATCAGTTCGTCGACAATACCATCGGCAAAAAACCCCTGATCATCCGGTGTCGCCGACGATTTAAACGGCAGGACCGCAATCCGCGCCTTGCCGATATTGCGGTCCGCAATCGCGCCACCTGCGGGCGAGCGCACCGACCAGGCGCGCAGTAAACGGGCATGATCGGACAATTGGTCGTTCTTTTCCAATACCGCCAAAGTCAGGGTAGTGGCGCTTTGCATTTGCTGTTCTACCTGACGGCGCTGCGCGGCAAGCCAGTCTGCGAAAGCCTCGCCAAAATCCATCTGCTCGAGCAAGGGCTTGGCCCCTATCCGGTCAAGTATTGCGGTCGCTGAAAGAGGATCGCCTTCGGAAAAGGCCCGTTCCAGCGCGGACAAGTCGGATTGAACGGCGCCGTGAATGAGCGCGATCCGGGTGCGGTTGATATCAAGAAGGTTGCAGCCATGGGCGGCGAGTAGCTTGCCAAGGTCCAGCAGACATTGCCTTAGACTGGCCTTGGCCTGGGTCTCAAATCGGCCCGGCCACAGCAATTTGCTGACATAGCTGCGCTCAAGCGGCTCACCCGGCGCCAGACAAAGCATCGCGAGAATAGCTTGTCCGCGGCGATTGGTAATGATGATTTCTGTGCCATCTGGCGCATGGAGCTGGAACCCGCCAAAAAGGGTTGCACGCGGCAAAGCGGATATGGTGTGCGACACTGGTTCGTGCTCAACGCTTTTGATCGCCGTCCCCCTATCCGCAAGATCATGGAACATAATGCAATTTCTGGTTTCGGCAATGGCTGAAATGACAGGTTTGAAGAAACCGATCCTGATCAAAGGAGAACGACCGGCGATTCCTGACACCCAGACGCAAAAAAGCCCCACTGTTGCCAGCGAGGCTTGTAAAACTACGAAGATGATATGTGTTGGTTGCGGGAGTAGGATTTGAACCTACGACCTTCAGGTTATGAGCCTGACGAGCTACCGGACTGCTCCATCCCGCGCCAACCATGGCACTGCTTTTCAACGGTGCCAAAATCAAAAAAAGCGGCCGGCCCGTTGCCGGACAGGCCGCTTTTTGAAAAAGTGAATGGGTTATTTCCTCGTGACTACATCTCCATGCGCCTGCTGCAATGCCTGGCGACGACCTACTCTTCCATGCCTTAAGACAAAGTACCATCGGCGCTACCTGGTTTCACGGCCGAGTTCGAGATGGGATCGGGTGGGGCACAGGCGCTATGGCCACCAAGCAATGAAGCAAGCGCATAAGCTGTAATCACGGGTCTTTTAATCGATATATCGTTGGTATGATGCACATGTTTATATCCATGCACATGATACCGTGGGCTGAGCTTATATTGTCCACCCCAACGACAAAGCTGTTTCCAACATTGTTGTTGATGGCGGGATTCTACAAGCGCGAAAAGAGTAATTAGGACTGGTTAGCTTCATGCATTACTGCACTTCCACACCCAGCCTATCAACGTGGTGGTCTTCCACGACTCTATGATAACTTATCTCAAGGGAGGCTTCCCGCTTAGATGCTTTCAGCGGTTATCCCGTCCATACATAGCTACCCAGCGGCACGCCTGGCGGCATGACTGGTACACCAGAGGTATGTTCAACCCGGTCCTCTCGTACTAGGGTCAACTCCTTTCAATTATCGACGCCCACGGCAGATAGGGACCAAACTGTCTCGCGACGTTCTGAACCCAGCTCACGTACCACTTTAATTGGCGAACAGCCAAACCCTTGGGACCTGCTCCAGCCCCAGGATGTGATGAGCCGACATCGAGGTGCCAAACGATTCCGTCGATATGAGCTCTTGGGAATCATCAGCCTGTTATCCCCGGCGTACCTTTTATCCGTTGAGCGATGGCCCTTCCACGAGGGACCACCGGATCACTATGACCGACTTTCGTCTCTGCTCGACTTGTCAGTCTCGCAGTCAGGCGGGCTTATGCCATTGCACTCTAACAGACGGTTTCCAACCGTCCTGAGCCCACCATCGCGCGCCTCCGTTACTCTTTAGGAGGCGACCGCCCCAGT